>CAXXXE010000003.1:0-743839 GCA_963664475.2 Desulfatiglandales bacterium | reverse complement strand
CCGCGGCATACACCAGAAACGGGAACACCTATGGCCAGGTTCGAGGGACCTTCCGGCATAAATGGTGGAATTACTATGAACGGGGAATGTCGTTTGGGGACGGCCGGTTTTTTGATGAAGCGGCCAATGATTTCCAAACCGCCATCAAAGGCAGGGATGAAGACCAGCGAATGGCCAGAACCTACGGCATGCACTTCGTGGATTATTTCCCGCACCGGGAACTGGGCATTGTTTATTATCAAATGGGGCATCTGGAGGATGCCAAAAAGGAATTATCACTCTCTTTAAGCCAGTACCCCACCTCCAAAGCCAGATACTATCTGGATCGCGTCAGAAAAGAACTGGTCACTCAAAAAGGCGCCCAGGTCAAAGCCCCCGTTCTTTCCATCGATTTTCCAAAGAAAGACCTATGGACCCGGGAAGATTCCGTATTGATTTCAGGAACCGCCCGGGACGAAAACTTCGTATCGGCCGTTACGATCGAGGGCGTGCCCCTCTTCATGGAGAGCGCAAAGGAGCAGGTATCATTTCGCGAATCGCTGGTGCTGGCCCAGGGCCGGCATACGGTTGAAGTGGAAGCCCGGAATCTCGTGGGCAAAATTACCAAACAGAGTGTTGTCATCCATGTGGACCGGCAGGGGCCCATGATCGCCATAGAAGACCTGAACGTTGACCCCGCTTCTACTGAAAAAGCCCCCACCCTGAAAGGATTCCTGTACGATGAGGCCGGGGTGTCCAAGCTGACCATTAACGGAACGGCAGTCCCCATCAAAAAAGGCATGGAAGTTTCCTTTAGGGAGCAACTTCCCGCTGCTGCCGATACTGTAGAACTTGTTGCCGTTGACCGACTGGGGAACCGGACTTCCGCTCGCATGGATGTGGGCAGCCTTTCCATGAGGGCAAAGCCGGTACTGCTGGCATGTGCGGGTTCTCAGGTAACGGACCTGATGATCGCCGGGATTTTCGGGCCCAAAGATGAGGAACCCCCGAGGATCTCCCTCAATGACTGGGCCGATGACCAAGGGGTCTACATGGACAGGGTGTATGTGGACGGGCATGCGGCGGACAATACCCGGGTGGCGGCGCTCACCCTGAACCGGAATCCCATTCTGCGGCACAAGGGAAAGCAGGTTTTTTTCAATCAGGTGATCCTTTTGAAAGAGGGAAAAAATACCATCACCCTCGAAGCCAAAGATGATGCCGGTAATATCACCACCCGGGAACTGGTGATCACCCGGCATATCCCCAAAGCCCTGAAGTTGGAGGAACGCCTCAGCATGTCGGTCTTTCCCTTTGAGGAGAAAGGGGAAGTTCTGAAAGAAAGTCTCGCATTTCAGGAAAATCTGACGGATGCACTGCTGAATCGAAATCGATTTCGTTTGGTGGAAAGAGATAAACTGGACCTCATCCTGCGGGAACAGCAACTCAGCCGCTCCAAGCTTATTGACCAAAAAACGGCGCTCAAACTGGGGAAACTGGTGGCCGCCAATACCATTGTCGCCGGAAAGATCGTTAAATCCGGAATGGGAATCGAGATTGTAGGCCGCGTTATCGATACGGAAACCTCCGAAATTCTGGCATGTGAAGATGTTTATGATGAAGTAAAGGATTTCCAGGGTTTGAAAACCCTGGCGGAAGGCATGGCCATCCGGCTCCACCGCAGGTTCCCCATATTGAACGGAACGGTCATCAAACAGAAAGGGAACTCCATTCTTACGGATCTGGGAGAAGGAAAAATCGACCTCCAGGGGAGATTGATCGTCTATCGCGAAGAAGAGGTGAAACATCCGGTAACCGGAAAGATTCTCGGCACCGATAATGAAATCCTGGGAAGGGCTCGCGTGGTTCAGGTCATGCCGGGCATGTCCAAGGCGGAGTTGGTGGAGGGTGCAGCGGCCTCGGTAGCGCCTCTGGATAAGGTGATCAGTCAGTAACAATTTGAAATAGAAGGTGCAACCCTCGCCACCTGTCCATTTGAAATCAGGGAGAGCCGTAATGGAAGATAAGGACATTGGAACCATTAACCAACTCTTGCAGGAACGGGAACGTATCGACGCCACCCTTCAGACGGAGTTCATGAAGGAAACCACCATCCTTTTTACCGATATTTGCGGATATACCGAATATACGGAGAGAAGAGGGGATCTATCCAGCCGGGCCATGCTTCAGCGACACAACGATATTGTACTCCCCCTGATTGCAAAGCATGGGGGAGAGGTGATCAAAACCATCGGCGATGCGGTTATGGCCACGTTTCCGGAATCGCTCGCCGCCGTCATGAGCGCCTCGGAGATTCAACAGGGCCTTTATCAGTATAATTCCAATACAAGAATCGAAGACGGAATTCATGTCAAAATCGGCATCAATACCGGAAAAGCGCTGCTGGATGCGGGTGACATATTCGGTGATGCCGTAAACGTCGCCGCCCGCATACAGTCCGCGGCCGGAAACGATCAGATTCTGATCTCCCCACAGGTTTACGACGACGTGCGTGGATGCGAAGATGTTCTCTGCCGGTTGCACGACAATGTGAAGGTCAAGGGAAAGGCCGATCCCATTAAGTTGTACAGGGTCGTATGGAAAGACGACGATGTGGTTCCCGACAAGCTTGTCAGGGTAAGGGCCGGGTCCGATGAAACGCTGAAGAAACACGCAGCCAGGCCCGAAATTCTCCATATTGAGGTCGCCAGGGAAGGGGATCGCATCAAGCTCTGCGCCTATGAACAGCCGCCGGGGGAAGCCACCACCATTCAGCAGTATGAAGAAACCAATGTGTCCATGGACCGGATCAAGTCCCGTTGCCGGGAAATGGTGGATGCCCTCAACAAGGTCAACCGCAAGGGTCTGGTCTCCAGGGAAATTTTGACGAAGCTGAAAGAGATCGGCCAGCTCCTTTCCGACGAGTTGTTTACACGGGATATCAAGGAAAAACTGAGGGATTCCGAGGCGGAACATCTGATCATGCATCTGGATGATCAACTGGTTCATGTCCCCTGGGAGCTTCTTTATGACGGTCGCCGGTTTCTCTGCCGAAAATTCAGCATGGGGCGCCTGGTCAGAACCCGGCAGGCGGTGAGCAAAGAGAGGGGCCGCGTCCTGGGCCGACCCCTGAAAATGCTGGTACTGGCGGATCCGGGGGGTGACCTGAAAGGCGCCAATATCGAAGGGGCATGGATCCGTGACACCATGGATCTGAACAAGGACCTGGTAAACACCACCTTGAGATCCGGTGATATCACCCCGGATTTCATCAAGAAGAAAATCCGGAATTTTGATTTGATTCATTTTGCGGGACATTCCGATTACGATCCCCGGAATCCCGCTGAAAGCGGCTGGCGTCTCACCGGCGGCATCCTGAAGGCAACGGATGTGAAAAACATGGCCGGTTCAGGGGCCATGCCGGCGCTCATCTTTTCAAACGCCTGTCAGTCGGCTCGGACCGAGGAATGGGGGTTGAGGGAGTCTTTTCAGGAAGATATCTTTGGCCTGGCCAACGTGTTTCTGCTGACGGGAGTCCGGCATTTCATCGGAACCTTCTGGGAAATCATGGACGAACCCAGCAGCCGGTTCGCCACGGAATTCTATAAATGCTTCATGTCCGGCATGACCATGGGGGAAGCCGTCCGAAAGGCAAGGGAGACGTTGATTCAGGAATTCGGTGAGGAAAATATCGTGTGGGCCAGTTATCTGCTCTACGGAGATCCTTCCGCCAACTACATGGATCAAATCATGGGGTATGTGCCGCCCGATGCACCGAAACTTCCTCCGCCGGACTTATCCGGTAAAATACAGCCGGGGGAAACCCGGTCACAGGCGGAAACCCTTGATTTTTCTCAACTGGAAATTCCCCCCGTCAAAAGTCGCAAATGGATAGGCGCTGTTTTAGCTGTGCTCCTCATCGGCGCCGCACTGATCTGGGGGTATTTCGGATTCTTCAAAAATGACACCACTGAATATGAGCAATCGGCCATCGCGTATCTCAACCATGGCGATTTCGACAAAGCCCTGGCGGTGAGCCGGACCCTGGCGGACAAAGCCCCCGATATGGCGCTGGCCTACCTGGTCCAGGGAGATGTGTATTTCAGAAAGGGGGATCTGAATGCGGCGGCAACGGCTTTTACAAAAGCCCTGGATGCAAAAAAGGGCGGGGGCGTTGAACGGGCAAAAGCCCTCATGGGCCTCGGCCGCATCGCCTCCATTCAAAAGAAGACGGATGAATCGCTGAAATACTACCAGGCAGCGGCCCAGGCAGCCCCGGAAAGCAGTGCCCCATACCTGGCCCAGGCGTTGCTTCTGGATGGTCGGGGGGATTATCAAAAGGCCCTGAACCTTCTCACCAAAGCCCGGGAGTATGCTCCCAAAGACCCGGGGCTCACCGCACTCACGGGCGAAATCAGGCAAAAGGTCGATTTGGCCGGAGATCGGGAAAAGCAGGATCGCATCGATCAGATGGTGAAAGAACTGGTGGACACCATGAAGGCTCCCCCGGCCCCCGTTACCGACGACGGCTGGAGTTCCCAGCCCCTCACCCTCTGGGTCACGGAATTCAGCACCGAGGGGTACGCCCTTCAGGAAGGAAAAGAGAAGCTCATCATGAGCGGCATACAGAATCAGCTCATTGGGCACAGCCGGGCCCGGGTGGTGGAGCGGGCCGTTTTGGACAAATTGCTTCAGGAGTTGAAATTCGGGAGATCCGAACTGGTGGACAAGCGGACCATGCTCTCTTTAGGGAGAATCCTGGCGGCGAAGCTTCTTCTGGTGGGGAAAGTGGTCTATGCCGGTCCCGACGTTCATGTCTCCATGCGATTGATCGAGACGGAAACCGGCCGCATCACAGCGGCGGTCAACGATACCTTCGGGAGCGCCGTTCCCGCGTCGGTATTGGCCGAAAAACTATCCCTAAAACTTCTGGAAAAACTGAAGGAATCCTATCCCCTTCGGGGAAAAATCGAAACTGTAAAAGGTGAAGATGTGGTGTTAAACATCGGGCAGAGGGTCGGTGCCCGAAAGGGGCAGAAATTTGAAGTGGTGGGACAGAATATTATACTTGAAATTGTTTCGGACCAGGCGGAGGCCTCCATTTCAAGAATCGTGAAAGGGAATTTCCTCCTATCCGGAGGAATGCGGGTGGAGATTTTTGAAGAGACAGCTGCAAAACCGTAACAGGAATAAGGAAAGAGAGAGTTTGTAATGAAAAAAGGTAACATAATGGTGGAATGCCTCACGACCCTTGTTTTGAGCATCGTTTTTGTTTTCATTCAGGCGCCTTTTCAAGTGACGCTTGCTGAAAATCTGCTGAAGCGGGTCGAGATCCCCTCATCCCCGAATCCCGTCGGATCAGGCGCACGGGCGCTTGGAATGGGGGGGGCCTTTATCGCCATTGCCGATGACGCCACAGCGGCTTCATGGAACCCCGGCGGCCTTACCCAGTTGGAAACCCCGGAAATTTCGGCAGTGGGGGCCTATTTCCATCGAACAGACGACAACACTTTCGGAACCAATCCGGAGGCGTCGGGAGACCAAAGCGTTTCGAACGCACAGTTGAATTACCTGAGTGCCACCTATCCTTTTTCGGCTTTCGACTTCAATATGGTAGTTTCTGTAAACTTTCAGAATCTTTATGATTTTGATATGTCGTGGCAGCTTCCCCTCAACCAGACACTGGAAACCTATTCTCTGGACCAAAATCTCGATATCCAACAGGACGGGAGTCTCTCGGCTTACGGGCTCGCCTATTCCATACAAGTCCATCCTTCACTTTCATTTGGGTTCACCCTGAACCTATGGCAAAACGGCATTTATGACAATAAGTGGAAAAGGACGGAAACTTCCCATGGAACGGGTTTTGATTTTGGGGATCCGTTTGTATACGAATCCAATACCACCGATCAGTATACTTTCACCGGATACAATGCCAATATAGGCATACTATGGAACATCACGAGTAATTTCACTTTTGGCGCCGTGTTCAAAACCCCATTCACAGCCGATGTAAAAAGGGAATTCGCGACTCGAACAACCCAGCGATTTTCAGAGCCAGCGTTTGATTCCGAACAGGCGGAATCCTTTACTGACTACGGAGAAATGGATATGCCCATGTCGTACGGTATCGGGCTGGCCTACCGGTTTTCGGATCAGTTTACCATGGCCGCGGATGTTTACCGGACTGAGTGGGGAGACTATATCTACAGGGATTCCAAGGGCAACAAGACATGCCCCATCACGGGTCTGCCCCAGGGACAATCCGACGTAGATGCCACCAATCAGGTGCGGCTGGGCGCGGAATATCTCTTTATTAGCGAAGATTTCGCGATTCCTCTGCGTGCGGGCCTGTTTTATGATCCCGCTCCTGCACAGGGTAGTCCTGATACTTATTATGGCGCCAGCATCGGGTCGGGTATTGCCTACAAATGGTTTGTCTTCGATGTGGCCTACCAGTATCGGTTTGGAAAAAATGTGGGACAATATATGTTACAGGATTTCAACTATGCCAAAGATGTGTACGAACATACGGTTTATTCATCCATTATTATTCATTTTTAGCCCTTGGGGCATTTAAGTGAAGGGAAAATTTAGGTACCTACCGTTAGGGATAAGGTGTATATCTTTTTTTTGACAACACCCCACTTCTTTTTTCGCGGGAGCTTCAGTTTCAAATTCTATTTTGCCGGAGTCAATGCCAAGGAGGTCATAATGTTGCAAATAGTTCTTTCACGATATGCCATCAAAGGAATCATGGTCATTCTGTTGTGTTTGAGTCTCAGCATACAGTTTGTATCCACAGCAACAGCCGCGGCAACAGATACTGACCCCTGCCACAGTTGCTGCGGCACTGATGTGGAGCTCCAGGATGTCACCTTCTCCGACCTGGCTGACTGCCAATGCGTCGCAACCAAATCCATTACCATCAAAAGCGGCGTGGTGATCGAGGGGAAAGCAAAGGTGCGGTTTATTGCCCCCGAGGTTAAAATCCAGTCTTATTTTAACGCAAAATCCGGTTCAGAGGTAAATATTATCTCCCCCGCCATTGAACCGGACCCATATGAAATAGATGACACCTACAGCCAGGCAAGCGTTATTGACATTGATGATCCGGAAGTGCAAAGTCACAACTTTTACTACGAAGGAGATCCGGATTGGACAGCGTTTTATGGCCTTTCCGGAGAAACCTATGTACTCAAAACACAAAACCCGGGTTCGAATTGCGATACGGTAATTGACCTTTATGAAGGAGACGGTGCCACATTACTGGCTTCTAAGGATGCCTATGGTAAAGGTGAGGGAGAAAGTTTCAATTTTGACTGTGCAAAAAACGGCATCTATTATGTGAAGGTTCATGAGTATTATAGTGATTTCGGAGAGAATACCGAATATGAGCTTCGTGTTTACAAACCAGAAGCGCCCTTCATAGGATCACTGGCCGGGTTGATAAAGGGGCTGAATTGTGAAGGCATCATTCCCATGGCGGTGGTTTTGACGGACGAGGGAGGCTCTGCCTTGAGCAGACGCAGCGGTGCCTACTCCATATTCCATTATCCAGGGACTGTTACGGTTACAGTGATGGCGACCGGGTACAATACAGAGAGCGTATCCGGCGTTGTAATCTATGAAGGGCAAAGGACCATACTCAATTTTTGTTTGACACCGGTGGTTCCCTGATCGGCGATGACGATCGCCCCGCCATCACCCGAACCGACAGGCTGCGTGACCGACTTCGCCATGAAGCGGGACACTTTTGATGATATGGCGTAATAACGACATGAAAATTTTGATCTTTTTAACAGCGGACCAATTAGAAGGAGTAAAGAATCTTCGTCTGGGAAAGTTCAAATGAGATCAACCATCATTCATTTTTTGAGATCTAAAAGAACAGGGGTTCTCTTTCTCACCCTCTTCCTGCTGCTTCCCCACACGGCCTCATCGAACGAAACCTACCGATTTGAACGGTTGTGGCCGACACTCCAGCAACCCTGGTATTTTGCCGTTCCCTTCGGCATAACGGTGGATAAAAAGGGCTTTTTGTACGTAGCGGACAGCGGGAACAACCGTATTCGGAAATTTACATTCGACGGCATGTTTGTCAAAAGTCTGGGTAGCCGGGATCTTTTTGAACCCCGGTCCATGGCAGTTGACGGCGATGGCAATGTTTACGTCGTGGACTATGTATTCCATCGTATTCAAAAGATAAATTCCTCAGGTGACATTGTTGCCGAATGGGGCGGCCTGGGATCGGCGGACGGTTTGTTCAGCTCCCCTTGGGGGATTGCCGTAGATGATGCGGGCGATGTCTATGTGGCGGACGGCAGCAACCACAGGATTCAGAAATTTGCCGCAAACGGGACCTTTATGTTGAAATGGGGCACGGCCGGGTCCGAAAAAGGCCAATTGGCCTACCCCCGTGGTATCGCTGTAGACGCCGAGGGACGGGTTTGTGTTGCCGACAGCGGAAACGCCAGAATCCAGAGATTCAGCGGTGCCGGGGAATTTATCGATCAGTTTGGCCAACGGGGCGACGGGGAGGGGAACTTTGATTTTCCCATGGGAATTTCGGTTGCCAGGGACGGAAACATTTATGTGTCGGATGGAAAAAGTGATCGTATCCTGAAATTCAATTCCAAAGGGTCATTTCTAAAGCAGTGGGGCGGCCCGGGTGTGGGAGATGGTCTCTTTGATTACCCATCTGGAATCGTCGCGGATCACCATGGAAATGTATATGTGGCCGATGCCTGGAATCATCGGGTCCAGAAATTTGCCCCGGATGGTGCGTTCATCACCAGTTGGACAGCCTGGGGCGATGGGGACGGGCACTTTAATCTGCCTGCTCAGGTGGCACTGGATACAAAGGGAAATGTTTATGTGGCCGAAAGTGAAAATCAACGGATCCAGAAATTCGATAGCGCGGGGCGTTTCATCTGTAAATGGCAGGCAAGCGGAGGGATTGCCACGGATGCCTCTGATCATGTTTACGTGGCGAACCCCGGCCTGCATCAAATCGAAAAGTACACCTCTGATGGGACCTTTCTCTCCCAGTGGGGCAGCCGGGGATCGGGTGATGGACAATTTTTTGAACCCAGGGGTATTGAAGTGGATTTCGAAGGAAATATCTACGTGGCGGACAGCGGAAATCACCGGGTACAGAAATTCGCATCGGATGGGACCTTTTTGACGAAGTGGGGCAGCAAGGGCTCCGGCGACGGGCGGTTCGACGACCCCTTTTCAATCGCGGCGGATAGAGAGGGAAATGTTTATGTGGTGGACTATTTCGGTACTCAGAAATTTACTTCCGAGGGCCAATTTGTGCGAAGCTGGTTTGCCAAGGGGCGAATAGCGGCGGATGACTGCGGGCATCTTTTTGTGGCGGATTACTTTTCCAGTTTCATCCGAAAATATGACCAGGACGGCGAATTGCTGGATATTTTAGGGGAACCGGGCTCAAATCCCTTTCAGTTCAGCATTCCGGGCGATATCGCCATTGGTGCGGACGGCGCACTGGTTGTTTCAGATACTCAAAATCACCGGGTTCAAGTATTTCACCCCAACACCACAATGGCGGGAAAAACCAAGGCGATTGTGGTCGCAGGCGGCGGCCCCTTTCCCGGCAACAATCTTTGGGATGCCACTCAGATGTGTGCGAATTTTGCGTATCGTGCCCTGACCTACCAGGGGTTCACCAAGGAGTATATCCAATACTTAAGCGCAAACATGGCGCTGGACCTGGACAACAACGGGGTTGCCGATGACGTGGACGCAGATGCCACCAACGCCGATTTGCAGGCAGCCATTACCACCTGGGCCAAAGATGCCGACAGCCTCGTACTCTACCTTTCGGATCATGGCGGCGGAGGCATTTTCCGCATGAGCGGCGCCGAGACCCTTTCTGTTTCAGATCTCGACTCCTGGCTGGATTCCCTTCAGGAAACCCTCCCCGGAGAGGTGGTGGTTGTTTATGACGCCTGTGAATCCGGGAGTTTCGTCTCCCGTCTCACGCCTCCATCCGGAAAAAAACGAATTGTTGTCACCAGCACTTCTCCCGATGAATCCGCCAAGTTCGTAACCCAGGGCGCTATCTCCTTTTCCAGCTACTTCTGGACGCATATCTTTAACGGCATCAATGTGGGAGATGCCTTCGGCCTTGCCCGAGATGCCATTTCCACTTCCTTTGATGATCAGATGCCTCTCCTGGATGCCAATGGCAACGGGGTGGGAAATGAGGCGGAAGACGATGCTTTGAGCATCAATACCTATATTGGAAACGGTGCCATAATCGAAGGAGATGCCCCGGAAATCGGGAGTGTATCCCCTGCTCAAACCATCACCGGCAAAAGTTCCGCCGCCCTCTACGCCCAATCGGTAACGGATTCCGACGGCATCGCCCGGGTGTGGGGTGTTATCCGCGCCCCCGATTTTACCCTGGAATCCTCTGGCAATCCCGTCACATCACTTCCCTCTATTGACCTGATGCCGGTGGGCGCCGACCGCTACGAAGGCTCATACACCGGTTTCAACAGGACCGGCACCTATCAGGTGGCCATCTATGCCAGGGACAGAGCCGGGAACACATCGATCCCCAAGCTGACCTCGGTTTCCGTAAACAACCCCCTCAGCCGAAAAGCGGTGATCGTGGCCGGCGGCCCCCCGTCAAGCACGCTCTGGCCGGCAATTCAGAACAATGCCGGCGCTGCCTGCGAGGCCTTGACATTTCAGGGGTATACCGATGATGATATTTATTTCATGAGCCCGGTGACCTTTATAACAGGCGTGGACGCCCTGCCGACCCTCAGCAATATCCGGATCGGTGTTCCCTCATGGATCGGAACCGACACCCAGGACCTGGTGGTGTACCTGATCGGAAACGGCGGCAACAAAACCTTTGCCCTCAATGAAACGGAGACCCTTGATCCAACCGCTCTAAGCGAATGGCTGGATTTACTCCAAACATCCATTTCCGGCAACATTACACTGATCTATGACGCCTGCCGCTCCGGGAGTTTCATCCCTTTTCTGAAACCTCCCGCGGGGAAAAAGCGCATTATCATATGCGGTTCGTCCGAAGCTGAATCCGCCTTTTTTCTATCGGAGGGCCATATCAGCTTCTCAACGTTTTTCTGGAATCAGGTGGCCAACGGCGCCGATGTGCGAAACGCCTTTCTCCATGGCAAAGACGCCATGGCCTATGCCTGCAGGGGCCAGACGCCTCAAATGGACGACAACGGCAATGGTATAGGCAATGAAAAATCGGATGGGATTCTTGCACGGAGCTATACCATCGGCTCAGGCATCATTCTGGCCGGTGATGACCCGATCATCGGCTCCGTATGTCCTGCCCTCTCCCTGTCCGGAAATACCAAAGCCACCCTGTGGGCGGCGGATGTCACCACCACCGGCACCATCAACAGGGTATGGGCGGCCATTACGCCCCCCGGCTATGCCGGCAGCAATCCCGATACCCCTGTCACGAATATGCCGGCACTGTCCCTGACGCACACGGGTGGAAATCGATACGAAGGCGCCTACGATGGTTTTTCTTCAGAAGGGACATACGAAGTCGCCTTTCATGCCATGGACTCGGATGGAAACCTGTCTTTCCCCGTCAGGACCACCGTAACTGTTTGCCCCAAATGCCCACAATGCACTACTGACCCGGTGATCTTGAAAGACATAACATTCGATGCCGCTACAAACTGCGTATGCATCGCCATGACCGCCATCACTCTCGGCAGGGGGGTAACAATCGAAAGTGGGGCCGCCGTTACCTTCAAGGCGCCCAAGGTA
Source organism: Desulfatiglandales bacterium (assembly GCA_963664475.2). Classification (GTDB taxonomy): domain Bacteria; phylum Desulfobacterota; class DSM-4660; order Desulfatiglandales; family Desulfatiglandaceae; genus NaphS2. The sequence goes on along the minus strand of CAXXXE010000003.1, from coordinate 732,067 downwards.
ACACTTCAGAGCGGGCTGCATGTGGAAAAAGGAGCAGTGGTCAAAATCGTTCAGGAGTAAAAAGATGTGACCAAAAGGGGTTGAAACGTGTAAAAGAGTCGGGGTTGGGGCAAGGTCAGTATGCGTTTTGCGGGATTGTGGAAACTAGCAACCCTTTAGGCTGCTGTTATTCGATTAACTTTTCAAAACGCATCGTCTTTCAGCCAAAACCATCAGACCCATCAACAAATGGTCAACCCGGATAAAATAAAACCGTTTGGTGTTGGGGAATGAGGTACACGATTTGGTTCATCCGGGATATCATGATCCCCCATCGAAATTTTGTTAACTCAACTGCGAGGAAAAAAATGGTGTTTGTTTTCAAGATGGTGCGATTCGTGATTGTCGTTTTTCTGATCAGTGGTGTTTGGGGACTCACTGGTTCTTTCAATTCTACCAAGCCTAACCTGTACAAAGAGGCGTTTGCCTCCAGCGCTGGTATCGAGCAGGCAGAGAATATCCAGGATAGTACAAGGCAGCCATTCACCGACAGTGTGCAAACCGTACCGCGAAAAAATGCGGAACAGGCCCTAACTGCGGATAGCGATTTGCCCGATCTCGTAGTGGGAACATATTCATTCAAATCCTGGGAAATATCTGAAGGAGCACCTTTTTGGATCAGTGCCGACGTGAAAAACAGCGGCGGAGTGTCTGCCGGGCCAAGCCATGTCAGGCTGTATTTGTCCACTGACAAGGATGGGGATATTTCCGACGACTACTACGTGGGTGAAAAGCCTGTCAGCGCTCTTAACTCTGGCGATACCGAAACTCCACAGTGGGATTTTATAATGCCGGACATTGGATCTGGACGCTATTCTTTCTGGGTCGTTTTCGTAGTGGACAGCCAAAAAGCTGTGGCAGAATCGGACGAGAGAAATACCTTTATAGGAACTTCCGCACTCAATGTGAACTGTTCCTATGGCATTTCACCAATGAGCGGCACATTAAACCCATCAGGCGGCTTGGGGAGCATCAATGTGACAGCGGATGAGGGATGTGGATGGGAAGCCGAAAGCGACAGCAATTGGGTAAGCATAACATCCAATGATTGTGGCAGCGGAGATGGCAAAGTTGATTATTCAGTTTCATCGAACTCGAACGGAGAAAGCCGTACAGCGGCCGTAACCATTTCAGGAGAAACTTTCACCATAACCCAGGCAGGTGGTTCAAACTGCTCTTACAGTATTTCCCCAGAAAGCGATACCTATCCATCATCCGGAGGTTCAGGGAGCGTCAATGTGACTGGCCCGGAAGAATGTTATTGGGATGTCGTTGGCGATAGCAGTTGGATAACAATAACATCGGATAACTGGGGTCATGGCGAGGAATGCGTGAGCTATTCAGTCTTTGCAAATTATACCGAGAGTTCTCGCTCAGGCATTTTAACGATTGGCGGGAAGGCATTCACCGTGACCCAGAATCCCGGTCCAGCCGAACCAGAAAGATACGTGTTTGACCGTATGTGGCCCAGCATCCAGCAGCCCTGGTATTTTTATTATCCGGCTGGTATTGCAATAAACGGCCAAGGGAACGTATTTGTGGTGGATTCCTATAATAATCGCATCCAGAAATTCACTTCGTCAGGGACGTTTATCACAGAGTGGGGAAGCGAAGGTAGCGGTGATGGGGAATTAAATTTGCCGAAAGGTATCACAACAGACGGCCAAGGGAACGTATTTGTGGTGGATTCCTGGAACAATCGCATCCAGAAATTCACTTCGTCAGGGACGTTTATCACCAAGTGGGGAAGCTGGGGTATCGGTGACGGGGAATTTAGTCGGCCGGATGGTATCGCAATAGACGGCCAAGGGAACGTATTTGTGGTGGACGAACTCAACAATCGCATCCAGAAATTCACTTCGTCAGGGACGTTTATCACCAAGTGGGGAAGCAAAGGTAGCGGTGATGGAGAATTTTATTCTCCGCGAGGTATTGCAACAGACGGCCAAGGGAACGTATATGTGGCCGATACCCATAACGATCGCATCCAGAAATTCACTTCGTCAGGGACGTTTATCACCAAGTGGGGGGGGAGCGAAGGTAGCGGTGATGGGGAATTAAATAATCCACAAGGTATCACAATAGACGGTCAAGGGAACGTATATGTGGCGGATTCCATTAACAATCGCATCCAGAAATTCAGTTCGTCAGGGACGTTTATCACCAAGTGGGGGGGAAGCGAAGGAATCGATGATGGGGAATTTTACATTCCGGATGGTATCGCAACAGACGGCCAAGGGAACGTATATGTAGTGGATTCCTGGAACGATCGCATCCAGAAATTCAGTTCGTCAGGGACGTTTATCACCAAGTGGGGAAGCAAAGGTAGCGGTGATGGGGAATTTTATTCTCCGCAAGGTATCGCAATAGACGGCCAAGGGAACGTATATGTGGTGGATTCCTCGAACCGTCGCATCCAGAAATTCAGTTCGTCAGGGACGTTTATCACCAAGTCTGAAAGCAAGGGTGGTGGTGATGGAGAATTTAATTTTCCTTATGGTATCGCAATAGACGGCCAAGGGAACGTATATGTGGTGGACTACTGGGACGGTCGCATCCAGAAATTCAGTTCATCAGGGACGTTTATCACCAAGTGGGGAAGCAAAGGTACCGGTAATGGGGAATTTGATGATCCGCAAGGTATTGCAATAGACGGCCAGGGGAACGTATATGTGGCGGATACCTCGAACCATCGCATCCAGAAATTCAGTTCGTCAGGGATGTTTATCACCAAGTGGGGAAACAAAGGTAGCGGTGATGGGGAATTTTATTCTCCGCAAGGTATCGCAATAGACGGCCAAGGGAACGTATACGTAGCGGATACCAATAACGATCGCATCCAGAAATTCAGTTCGTCAGGGACGTTTATCACCAAGTGGGGAAGCGACGGTAGCGGTGATGGGGAATTTAAATATCCGCAAGGTATCGCAATAGACGGCCAGGGGAACGTATATGTGGCGGATACCTCGAACCATCGCATCCAGAAATTTAGTTTGGATGGAGATTTCTCAACCAAATTCGGTAAGTTCGGCTCTGCCCCCGGTTTATTGAACTTACCCTGCGATCTCGCTGTAAGCGCAACAGGAAGAATATATGTTTTAGAAGATACAAACAATCGAATTCAAATCTTCAAAGAGGTCACAACAGGTTCCAACAACAAGGCCATCATCCTTGCAGGAGGCGGCCCTTATTCCGCTAACACCCTCTGGGAATCCACTCAAATGTGCGCCAATTTCGCTTACCGGACCCTCACCTACCAGGGCTTCACAAAAGAAAGCATCTACTACCTCACATCGGATACAGACCTGGATCTTGACAGCAACGGCGTGGCGGACGACGTGGATGGTGATGCCACCAACAGCAATCTCCAACAAGCCATCACCGAATGGGCAAAGGATGCCGACAGCGTTTTGCTCTATCTGACGGACCACGGCGGAAACGGCACCTTCGGCATGAGCGAAAACGAAACCTTGACGGCCTCAGACCTGGATACGTGGCTGGATGAGCTTCAAGAAACCCTTCCAGGAAAAGTCACCGTCATCTACGATGCCTGTGAATCCGGGAGTTTTCTCTCTTCACTGACGCCGCCCTCAGGGAAGGAAAGGGTCGTGATCACCAGTACCTCACCGGCTGAGCCGGCCGTATTCATGAATCAGGGTTCCATGTCCTTTTCAAATTATTTCTGGTCCCACATCTTTAACGGCGTGAGCGTGAAGGATGCCCTTGATTTGGTCCAGGAAGCCATCGGCATTTCCCTGGGGGGACAGACGTCCATGCTGGATGCCGACGGCAACGGAATCGGCAACGAAGCCGAAGACTATGCGCTAATCGAAAACACCTATATCGGAAACGGTACCGTCATCAGCGGGGATGCGCCGGTCATCGGAAGTGTCTCCCCTGCTCAGACCATTACCGGTATCAGCTCAGGTTCGCTTTTTGCGGAATCGGTTATCGACAATGACGGCATCGAACGGGTTTGGGCGGTCATACGGCCCCCGGATTACAGCCAGGGCTCGGCGGACAACCCGGTCACGTCTCTTCCCTCCATTGAACTGACTCCTGTGGGAGAAAACAGGTACGAGGGAACCTATAACGGTTTTCATGCGGCCGGCACTTACCAGATCGCCATCTATGCCAGAGACCGGCAACTCAATACCTGTATTCCAAAACTGACCACCATTTCCGTGGGCAACCCCTTGAGACGCCGCGCCATTATCATAGCCGGGGGGCCCGAATCGGACCCTTTGTGGCCGGCAATCGAAAAAAATGCAGGGGCGGCCTACGAAGCCCTGACCTTTCAGGGGTACACGAATGAGGATATCTATTTCATGAGCCCGGTCGCCTTTTCAACGGGCCATGACGCTTCACCAACGGTGAGCAATTTGCAATTCGCCCTGGATCATTATAAAACCGATACCTACGATCTGGTTCTCTACATGGTGGGTAAAGGGGGATATGGGATATTTCAGATGAATACGGGGGAAATCGTCCAGGGAGCGCAGTTAAATGCATGGCTCGATTCACTGCAGGAAAGCATCCCCGGGAAGGTGACGGTGATTTGCGATGCCTGCGGGTCGGGAAGTCTTTTGCCGCTGCTCACCCCCTTTTCCGGAAAGGAGAGGATCGTTATTGGGAGTTCCTCCAATGCTGAATCCGCCTATTTTCTGTCTGGAGGGGATATCAGCTTTTCAAAATTCTTCTGGAGTCAGGTGGCCAACGGGGTCAATGTGAGAAATGCCTTTGTTCAGAGCAAAGACGCAATTCACCCCTCCTGTCGGAATCAAAACCCTCTGATGGACGACAACGGGAACGGCATCGGTAATGAAAAGACGGATGGGAACCTGGCAAAAAACTACACCATCGGCATGGGCGTCATGCTGGGGGGAGACAATCCCATTGTCAATGCCGTTTCCCCTGCTCAGACATTGTCCGGCGAAACCATTGCCGCCATCCGGGCTGAACAGGTCACCACCACCGGAACCATCGAAAAGGTCTGGGCCGTCATTACGCCTCCCGGCTACGGCCCGGGGCTGTGCGAAACCCCTGAGGCATATCTCCCCACCGTGGTGTTGACCCAAAAAGCGGATGGGAGCTACGAAGGAACCTATGACGGATTCGACACCAGCGGTACCTACGGTGTGGCTGTCTATGCGATGGATCAAAACGGCAATATATCGATGCCTGAGGAAACGACCGTTACCCAGGGAACCGGGCATGAAATCGGTGCCCCCATTGTTTCCACCGGATCAGTCGATTCCGTAAGCACCACTTCCGCCCGGTTAAATGCCGAAATCAATCCCAACGGCGCAAACACCACCTGGACCTTTGAATACGGCACCGGCACGGATTACGGATCTATGACGGAACAGAGAACAACTTTTGGTACAACAACGATTTCCCTGTCAGCTGTCATTACCGGTCTCACCCCCAACACAATTTACCATTACCGGATTACCGCAACCAACAGTTCCGGTACCGCACTAGGCGAAGACGCCGTTCTCACCACATTACCGGTTTTTTTTGTAAGCAGAGACGATCCGTTGTGCGGAGGGAACAACCCGTGCTACACCACCATTCAGGCAGCCGTCAATGTGGCCGCCGGCGGCGTTATCATAAAAATCGCCGGGGGAACCTATGAAGAAACAGTTGAATTGAATGCTGCCAAATACTTGACCTTATCCGGTCAGTGGAATGCCGGCTTTACAAATCAAAATGGAGAAAAAACCGTCATCAAGGCCCCCAGGGCTGCAAAAGGCGCGTTGACGCTACAAAATGTAAACATAAAGCCGTAACAATACTATGACGACCGGGATGCTTTTGAAGCGACCCTGAAACAGATGCTCTGTCTCGCAATTACCGGTTTATAATTAGGAAAAATAATGTGTTCCCCGGAAAATAATTCCATGGCTACAATTTACACATAAACATGAACACTTTTTGTACATTGCGGACAGCGGGAACAACCGTGTGCGTATCGCCATGACCGCCATCACTCTCGGCAGCGGGGTAAGAATCGAAAGTGGGGCCGCCGTTACCTTCAAGGCGCCCAAGGTAACACTCCAGAGCGGGATGCATGTGGAAAAAGGAGCAGTGGTCAAAATCGTTCAGGAGTAAAAAGATGTGACCAACAGGGGTTGCAACGTGTAAAAGATTCGGGGTTGGGGCAAGGTCAGTATGCGTTTTGTGGGGTTGTGGAAACTAGCAACCCTTTAGGTTGCTGTTATTCGATTGACTTTTCAAAACGCATCGTCTTTCAGCCAAAACCATCAGACCCATCAACAAATGGTCAACCCGGGTAAAATAACAACATTTTGTGTTGGGGATGAAGTACACGATTTGGTTCATTCGGAATATTGTGATTCCCCATCGAAATCATGGTAACTCAACTGAGAGGTATAAAAAATGGCGGGTGCTTTCAAAATACTGCGATTCCTAATTGTCGTTTTTCTGATCAATGGCATTTGGGATCTCACCGGTGCTTTCAATTATGCCAAGCCCGACATGCGCAAAGGCGCGTTTGCATTCAGTGCCGATATCGCGCAGTCAGAAAATGTACATAGTACAGAGCAGTCATCCACCGACAGTGTGCAACCTGTACCGCGAAAAAATGCAGAACCCGACCTAACTACGGATAGCGATTTGCCAGATCTCGTAGTGGGAACATATTCAATCCAATCCTGGGGAATAGCCGAAGGACAACCTTTTTGGATAAGTGCAAACGTGAAAAACAGCGGTGGCGCGTCTGCCGGTCCCAGCCATGCCAGGCTGTATTTATCCACTGACAATGATTGGGATGTTACCGACGACTACTATGTAGGTGAAGCTCCAGTCGGTTCACTGGAACCGGAAGGCTACGAGGTTGCGCGGTGGGAATTTTTAATGCCGCACATTGGATCTGGAAACTATTCTTTCTGGGTCGTTTTCGTAGTGGACAGCCAAAAGACCGTAGAAGAATCGAGCGAGTCAAATACATTCAAAGGAGCTTCCGCCCTCACTGTGATCTGTTCCTACGGCATTTCACCCATGAGCGACACTCTAGATCCATCCGGTGGTTCGGGGAGCATTAATGTCACAAGCAGCGGCGGATGTGGATGGGAAGCCGAAAGCGACAGCAGTTGGGTAAGCATAACATCCAATGATTGCGGGAGCGGCGACGGAACCGTTGGATATCTGGTTTCATCGAATTGGACCGAAAATACCCGCACGGGCATCATCACCATTGCCGACGAAACCTTTACCATAACTCAGGCAGGAGGATCAACCTGCAGCTGCGGCATTTCCCCCTGCGGCGATACCTATACATCATCTGGCGGATCGGGAAGCATCGATGTGACCGTTCCGGATAACTGCTACTGGCATGCCATAGCCGATTCCGATTGGGTGATGATCAGTTCGGGCGATTCCGGTCACGGGAACGGGACGGTTGCGTATTCGGTGTTGCCAAATTACAGAGAGAGTTCTCGTACATCCACCGTCACCATCGGCGGGTCGGCATGCACCATTAAACAAACCGGTGGATCCGTTCAGACAGACGAGTACGTCTTCGAACGGTTGTGGCCGGCACTTCAGCAACCGTGGTATTTCACTATGCCCTTCGGTATTGCAACAGACCTCCAGGGGAACATTTTTGTGGTGGATACAGATAATTACCAGATCCAGAAATTCACATCTTCAGGGGAATTCCTGACCAAATGGGGAAGCAAAGGAACCGGTGACGGACAATTTGCCTTCGCTTTCGGTATCGCCACAGACGGATCAGGAAATGTGTATGTAACGGACTCCAACAGCCATTCTATCCAGAAATTTACGAACTCCGGCGTATTCATCACCCGGTGGGGGCGAAAAGGGACCGAAGATGGGCAGTTAAATACCCCGAGAGGGATCGCCATAGACCACGAGGGGTATGTTTATGTGGCGGATTCAGCGAACAACCGCATCCAGAAGTTTACGGCTTCCGGAGAGTTTACGACCCAGTGGCAAAGTATCGGAGCCCCCTGCGGGATCGCCATAGACCCTGCGGGGGATGTTTATGTGGTATCCATAAGCAACGAGCGACTTCAGAAGTTCACCGCCTCTGGAGAACTTATCACCAAGTGGGAGAGTGGCACGTCGAAATATACATATGCCATCGCCATAGACGGATCGGGGAATGTGTATGTGGCCCAATCGCTTCTCTATTCCTATAGCATCAAAAAATTCAGTCCTTCAGGAATGCTGTTGGCACACTGGGAAAGCGGGGGTTCAGGGGATGGAGGAATTTTAGCAGCCTACGGCTTGGCGGTGGATAAAGCTGGATATGTTTATGTGGCGGATTCAGCCAATGATCGCATTCTGAAGTTCACGTCTTCCCTCGAAGTTTTGACCCAGTGGGGCAGTTTGGGGGCAAGGGACGGCGAGTTTGACAATCCCCAGGGGATCGCCATGGATGGCGCCGGGAATGTTTATGTGGCGGAAGGTTTGGGGCTTATTTGCAGTGGCAACGATCGAATCCAGAAGTTTACCTCATCAGGGACATTTATCACCAAGTGGGGTAACAGAGGGGTTGGGGATGGTCAGTTTCGTAATGCCAATGGCATTGTGATGGACGGCGAAGGAAATGCTTATGTGGCGGATACGGATAATGACCGCATTCAGAAGTTCACCTCCACGGGAGAATTTATTACTGAATGGGGATCAAAAGGTTCAGAAGATGGACAGTTTGATTCTCCCTGTAAAATTGCGATAAACCCTGCGGGATACGTCTATGTGTTGGACAAGAGCAATCAGCGTATCCAGAAATTCACGTCCTCAGGCGACTTTATAACAAAGTGGGGAAATAAAGGTTCAGAAGATGGAGGTTTTGATTATCCCGAAGGAATAGCGGTGGACACAGCAGGGAATGTTTATGTGGCGGATACGAATAATCATCGCATTCAGAAATTTACATCCTCCGGCGAGTTCATAACGAAGTGGGGAAGTAAAGGAACGGAGGATGGGGAGTTTCAATATCCCAACGGAATGACCACGGACAGCGAGGAAAATGTGTACGTGGCGGACAGAAACAACCACCGTATTCAGAAATTCAGCCCCGATGGGGTCTTTATTAAAACAATCGGCGCATTCGGTTCCGGGCCCGGGTTTATGAATGCCCCCACAGATCTTGCGGTAACCTCAACGGGAAAAATATATGTTGCAGACAGTTACAACAATCGTATCCAAGTGTTTAAAAAGGTAACAACAGGATCTAACAACAAAGCCATCATCCTGGCCGGAGGCGGCGATTATTCCGCCAACACCCTATGGGATTCCACTCAGATGTGCGCCAATTTTGCCTATAGGACCCTCACCTACCAGGGCTTCACCAAAGAATCCATCTTTTATCTCACCTCAGATATCAACCTGGATTTGGACAACAACGGCGTGGCGGACGATGTGGACGGGGATGCCACCAACAGCAACCTCCGGCAGGCCGTCACCGAATGGGCAAAGGATGCTGACAGCGTTTTGCTCTATCTGACGGACCACGGCGGAAACGGCACCTTCGGCATGAGCGAAAACGAAACCCTGATGGCTTCAGACCTGGACGCGTGGCTGGATGAGCTGCAAGAAATCCTTCCAGGAAAAGTCACCGTCATCTACGATGCCTGCGAATCCGGGAGTTTTCTCTCTTCACTGACGCCGCCCTCAGGTAAGGAAAGGGTCGTGATCACCAGTACCTCACCGGCTGAGCCAGCCGTGTTTATGAATCAGGGTTCCATGTCCTTTTCAAATTATTTCTGGACCCACATCTTCAACGGCGTGAGCGTGAAGGATGCCCTTGACCTGGTCCAGGAAGCCATCGGCATTTCCCTGGGGGGACAGACGTCCATGCTGGATGCCAACGGCAACGGAATCGGCAACGAAGACGAAGACTATGCACTAATCGAAAACACCTATATCGGAAATGGTACGGTCATTAGTGGCGACGGTCCGGTCATCGGAAGCATCTCTCCTGCTCAAACCATTACGGGTGTCAGCTCAGGTTCGCTTTTTGCGGAATCGGTAACTGACAATGACGGCATTGAACGGGTCTGGGCCGTCATTCGGCCTCCGGATTACAGCCAGGGGGCCGCCGACAATCCGGTCACATCCCTTCCCTCCATTGAACTGGCTCCTGTGGGAGAAAACAGATACGAGGGAACCTACAACGGCTTCCATGCGGCCGGCACTTACCAGATTGCCATCTATGCCAGAGACAGGCAACTCAATACCTGTATTCCAAAACTGACCACCGTTTCTGTGGGCAACCCCTTGAGACGCCGCGCCATTATCGTGGCCGGGGGACCCGAATCAGACCCTTTGTGGCCCGCAATCGAAAAAAATGCACGCGCAGCCTACGAAGCCCTGACCTTTCAGGGGTACACAAATCAGGATATATATTTTATGAGCCCTGTCGCCTTTTCAACCGGCCATGATGCTTCATCAACAGTAAGTAATCTGCAATTTGCCCTGGATCATTATAAAACCGATACCTACGATCTGGTTCTCTACATGGTGGGTAAAGGGGGATATCGGATATTTCAGATGGATACGGGGGAAATCGTTCAAGGAGCGCAGTTAAATGCATGGCTGAATTCATTGCAGGAGAGCATTCCCGGGAAGGTGACGGTGGTTTGCGATGCCTGTGGATCAGGAAGTCTTGTCCCGCTGCTGACACCCGTTTTCGGAAAAGAGCGGATGGTTATCGCTAGTACATCCGATTCCGAATCCGCCTATTTTCTTTCTCAGGGGGATATCAGCTTTTCAAAATTTTTCTGGAGCCAGGTGGCAAACGGGGCCAATGTGAGAAATGCCTTTATCCAGAGTAAAGATGCCATTAACCCCTCCTGTCGAAAGCAGAATCCACAACTGGACGATAATGGCAATGGCATCGGCAATGAAAAGGCAGATGGCAACCTGGCAAAAAACTACACCATCGGTATGGGGGTCATGCTGGGGGGAGACAATCCCATTGTTAATTCCGTTTCCCCTGCTCAGGCATTGTCCGGTGAAACCACCGCCACCATCCGGGCTGATCATGTCACCACCACCGGAAGCATCGAAAAGGTCTGGGCCGTCATTACACCGCCCGGGTACGGCCCGGGTCTGTGCGAAACCCCTGAGGCATATCTCCCCACCGTGGTGTTGACCCATAAAGCGGATGGGGGCTACGAAGGAACCTACGACGGATTCGGCACCAGCGGCACTTACGGCGTGGCTGTTTACGCCATGGATCAAAACGGCAATGTGTCCATGCCTGTGGAAACGACCGTTACCCAGGGGGCGGGGCATGAAATTGGTGCCCCCATTGTTTCCACCGGATCAGTCGATTCCGTAAGCACCACTTCGGCCCGGTTAAATGCCGAAATCAATCCCAACGGCGCAAACACCACCTGGACCTTTGAATACGGCACCGGCACGGATTACGGATCTATGACGGAACAGAGAACAACTTTTGGTACAACAACGATTTCCCTGTCAGCTGTCATTACCGGTCTCACCCCCAATACAATTTACCATTACCGGATTACCGCAAACAACAGTTCCGGTACCGCACTAGGCGAAGACGCCGTTCTCACCACATTACCGGTTTTTTTTGTAAGCAGAGACGATCCGTTGTGCGGAGGGAACAGCCCGTGCTACACCACCATTCAGGCAGCCGTCAATGTGGCCGCCGACGGTGTTATCATAAAAATCGCCGGGGGAACCTATGAAGAAACAGTTGAATTGAATGCTGCCAAATGTTTGATCTTATCCGGTCAGTGGAATGCCGGATTTACGAATCAAAATGGAGAAAAAACCGTCATCAAGGCCCCCAGGGCCACAAGGGGTACATTGACGCTTCAGAATTTAAATGTTGTGCCGTAAAAAACAGTTGTCTCGGACTATCATCCGGGAATAAGAGTCTTTTTTGGCAGAAAGCTCAAAAAAGGTTACAGAAATAGTAAGTGAAAAGGAAAAGAAGGTGGATCAGGGTGTAGACTGAGCACTCTTCTGGGAATTCTTTGCGAGACGTGTCGCCAGACGACAGGAAAAATTTTTGTAAAAAAGGAGTTGGGTCAAATACGGCAGTTTCTGCAACAAAGTGGCGCTGATTTCAATAAACAGGCAATTACTCTTGGCCACCACCGTCGCGGATCTCGGCTGATTGGCCAAAAGTGCCATTTCGCCGAAACATTCCCCGCTGCCCAGTGAAGCGATTTCCCTGTTATCGCGCTGCACTTTGCATTTGCCGCTTAAGATGATGTAAAAGCAGGTGTCCGTATCCCCCTCGTTAATGATTTCCTTTCCTTCGGGAGCATCAAAGATTCTGGCCGTCGGAAGGAGTTCTTCTATCTGCGACTTCGTAAAATTTTGAAAGAACGGGATGTTTCGTAGAAATTCGATAAACCCCTCCCCCGGAGTTTTTTTGGATTTCTTCATGCCCATCAATGTTTCTCTGAGATCATGGGCCAGTTCCAGGCACCCCTGATAACGTTCAAGGGGCATCTTATGCAACGCCTTCAGTATAATGGTTTCCAAAATTTTGGGCAAATTCGGCCGCAGGGCTAACACGGATTTCGGTTCTTCATTGATAATTTTATAGATGGTCGCAAAACTGTTTTCACCCAGGAAGGCCTTCTTGCCCGTCAAAAGCTCATAAAAAACACATCCCAACCCAAATATATCGCCCTGAGTTCCCACCCCCTGCTCACTCAGCTGCTCAGGGGACATGTAGCTGGGTGTTCCATAAATACCCAGCGCATCACTCTGTTCCGCGATTCGTGCAATACCAAAGTCGGAAATTTTCGGGGACATGGTTTTACTCAGCAGAATATTGGAGGGTTTGATGTCCCTGTGAATAACGCCTTTTTTGTGTGCATAATCCAAACCGAGGCATACATTGAACATGAGTCTGATGACTTCAGAGACAGGCAAAAGAGAACCTTCGCGGCAGAACCTGCTGAGGGTCGGCCCTTCAATGTACTCCATGGTCAGATAACAGAAATCCCTGTGCTCACCTGCATCAAAAATGGTTACGATATTGGGATGGCTGAATCTCCCGGCGGATTGTGCTTCTATGAAGAAACGTTTTCTGGCGGAAACAGAGCCCGGTTGGGAAATTTTGATGGCCACATTTCTTTCGATATATGGGTCTTTTGCGAGAAAAACAATCCCGGAACTCCCCTGCCCAAGCTTGCGGAGAAGCCGGTAGCGTCCGACAGTCGTCATGCTGCCGATGCCGCTGGATAACCTCGCCTGAGCACGATCTTCCGTCATTTTCTATTCCTCTGACAAAACAAAACGGTGTGATACTTCCACGGAACCACAAAGCCATAGAACCGGTTTGGAAATGGGGAGAGAAAACATCTATTTCTGAAAAAGGAACTCAGCCTTGAGAGAGCCGAGTTCAATCACATCAAATTCGTTCAGTTTGGCGGACTCTTTGATTGTCTTGCCGTTAATTTTGGGTTTGGCCATTCCGCTCACATAACTCAAATAATACCCAGCCGGCCTTTTGCTGATGGTAGCAGCCATTTTTCCCACAGTAAGGCCGCTGATGACGATGTCGCAGGTGGGATTTTTACCGATCTTGGTCAATTTTTTTGAAAGTTCCACTTCCCCTTCACCCCCGGCCAGGAAAGACAAACTGCCCGATGGCTCAGGCGCTTTCGGCTGAATGATGGGCTGAGGAATATTTTTCTTCAAGAGGGATCGGTATTCTTCCGTGTCCATAATCATGGTCTGGTCCATGTCTTCCATGGGGGACTCGGGTATGGTTTCTCCCTCACGATAAGCGAAGACAAGGGTGTGCTTGCCGACTAAAATGACATCCCCGTTTTTCAACCAGCAGGAAGAAACTAGTTCCTCGTTCACAAAAGTACCATTGGTACTTTTTAGATCAGTGAGCAAAAAGCCTCCCGCCATCTGGTCTATTTTCGCTTGAGACCCTGAAACCGCCAGATTATCGATGACGACGTCATTGCTGTCATGTCGTCCGATGGTTAAAGGCTTTTCCTTTTGAAAATCGTACGCTTTGATCACATTGTCTTTATATTTCAAGGTTAAAGTCGGCATCGTAAACCCCTGCCCTTAAATAGTTTTGTTTCTCAAAGGGAATTTCAACAACCACTCCATTATTCTCGAAATAATCCCCATAATTCCTGACTTTTCACGTTTAAGGGATTTTATTTTGATTACAATCACGGTAATATTATCGTCTCCTCCGCGCTCATTGGCCATTTCCACGAGCAAATGGCAGGCCTTTTCAGGGCGCTCATTCCGGACGACCTCAAGAATTTCTTCAGCGGAGACCTTATCCGTCAACCCATCGGAGCAGATGGCGAGGCGATCACCTTCAAAGACCTGGATTTCACAAATATCGGGTTGTACGACTTCGTTTATGCCGATGGCCCGGGTCAGCATATGCTGGAACCGCCTGCCCAGCCTTCCCGCGCCGGCGGGGTCTAGTGCCGCATGCTCCGCGAATACGGTATGAATCACAGACAAAAGTTCGATTTTATCATTGTGAATCAAAAATATAGGGCTGTCACCCACGTTGGCGGCGACGAGCATTCCGTCTTTGAGATAAAGGGCGGAAACGGTTGATCCCATACCCTGGTAGGACAAGTTGCTCCTGGAAACATTATATACCCCCCTGTTGGTCAAAAGAATTCCGGAAAGCAACCGGTTCGCCTCTTTGGACAGGGTTTCATCGGAATCCGCCAATTCTTCTACAACGGCATTTTCCGTAAATCTTGACATATAGTCCCGAATGGTATCCACCACGAGCTTGCTTGCCACTTCACCGGCCTGGTGTCCTCCCATTCCGTCGGCAACGACATAAAGGCCCATTGCGTCATTGAGGAAGAGGGCATCTTCGTTGCCCTTCCTTTTTTTGCCCACATCTGTAATGCCCGCTGATTCGATTTCCGTCATCGTTCGTGATCTGATAAGGAGACGTTGGGTGTCAATTGATCATTATGGTCCTATGCCGATTCTTTCTGCTTTGCTTTCCACTCCGCCACTGCCGCATCGATCCTCTTCCCGATTTCCAGCAAATGTATCGCCATCTGAGAAGCTCTTTGATACCGTTTTTTTCGATCCTTCTCAAGCGCTTTATCCATTATTTTCACTAAAGGCGCAATAATTTTGGGGTTCAGGGTTTTGGGATCAGGGTGTGGCTCTTTCATAATCTTCCGCATCAGTTCAATGGGCGTTCTGCTGGAAAAGGGCAGACTTCCCGTCAACAGTTGAAACATCATTACCCCAAGAGAGAAAATATCCGACCTTCCATCGACTCTTTCTCCGGAAAACTGCTCGGGCGACATGTAAAAAGGCGTACCCTTCACAACCCCTGTCTGGGTTTGAGATGTGGATGAGATTCTGGCGATACCAAAATCCGTGATCTTCAAAGTTCCGTTTTTTAACAGCATAATGTTGGCTGGTTTGATATCTCTATGGACAATCCCTTTTTGATGCGCGTAATCCAACGCATCGGCGACGTGAAACAGATAGTCGATAGCCTTCCGAATCGGCAGTAGATCCCCTTTCTTGATAAATTTTTCGAGATTGACGCCGTCTAAATACTCCATGGCAATATAGGCCAATCCTTCCTCTTCACCGGCATCATAGATGGTCACGATATTGGCGTGGGACAGGGTTCCGGCGCTTTCTGCCTCCCTGAAAAACATGTCCTTCATCTTCTGAATTTCTTCCGGTTCGAAATCATCCGAGAATCGAAATGTCTTGATGGCGGTGGTTCGATTGATACGGGGATCCTTACCGAGATAAACCCTGCCCATGGCCCCTCTGCCGATCTCTTTTATAATTTCATATCTTCCCAGCATTTGCAGACGATCGCCATGGAGGGGCAAAGAACTCGTATCGGATAAACCGCTGCCGGCGGATTTATCCCCCAACACGATGGTTTCACCGGCCTTCACCAGATTCCGTTTTCTCAGCTGAATGTCACGGTACTCGGGATCGTGTTCCTCAATGTATTCATAAACGGAGACCGCTTTGGGGAACTGACTTTTCTTCTCATAGTCCAAGGCGATGTCGTAAAGAAGCTTCTTGGCATCCTCATCTGCCGGAATACGTTGCAGTTTATCAAATGCCATATCGAGCATTCCTTCCCTGTGGAAGGTTTCAGCAAGCAGACGACTCGTTTCCGGAGAATCCTGGGTCGTTTTTCTCCCCGCGGTCTCAGGTTGATAGCGCTTGAGGACCACCACGCCCATATATCCCAGGATGAGTTGGAAAAAGGGGCAGGTGGTCGCGATGAAGAGGCCTTTCGAACTGAACATCCAGAAGCTCCCCCCCCAAATCACAAAAAGGAGAATCACACAAACGATTCCGGCAATTGGTGTTCCAAGTCCCGGCAGAAGAAAAGCAATTACGCCACCAATCACTACTATCGCCAGGGCCTCCGCATAAATACCCCACCGGGGTTGTTCTATAAATTGCTTTTGGGTGATGGTCCATAAGACATTGGCCGTAAGCTCCCCCTCCAACATGGAACCCATCGGCGTTTGAACCGAATGGATGTCCATCGGTGAAGAAAGGCTGATCAAGACGATCTTATCTTTAAAAATGCCGTCGGGCACCTTTCTCTCAAGAACATCGACAAAAGAGTATTTTTGAAATGATCCCCTGGGACCTTTAAAGTTGATGAGCATTTCCGCCGATCGATCCGTCGGAACCTGAAATTCAGCAAGTCGCAGACCTGTTTCTGAATCCTCTATTTGATCCCGGGGAATGCCTAAATACTGAATCGCCAGTGCCAGAGCATAGGACGGCAAGACCATCTCTTTATATGAATAAAGGATCATCTCCCGCCTGCGGATGTCATCCTTATTTTCGCTTCTGACCCCTATGCCCTTTGAAGCGCCAAGAAAAGCGGCTTGCGGAAAGGATGCACGATCGGTTCGTGTTTCCAATAATCTGTCTTTGCGGATGTTTTTAAGGGCGTGTTCCGACCGTGGAATTGTTGTGCTTTTTCCTGTAAGTTCAAGTGGGTCCGATGGCCTTAAAAGTATCGGTAGAATGACCGTATTTGACTGCTGTATCACCGCCGCCAGCTTCCGGTCCCCCTCCAATTTGTTTTTCGCCCGGTTTATGGATTCCAGAAATGCGGTTTCCTTAACGCCTTTCTCCTCTGAGAAGCTCTTTTTGAACAATTCTTCCAGACCCTCGAGTTCGTTTAATGCCGTGTTGATCTCCGGCATTTCAAATACAAAGTCAAGCCCGACAGCCTTGGGGTGATCCAACCCTATTTTTTCGAGACCCCGGGCGATCAAGGCCCGCGACCAGGGCCATGGCCCGATACGCTCTATGGCATGATCATCGATTTCTACAAGCACGATATCGTTTTTGCCAGGGGGAACCGGTTTCCAATTCATCATCAGATCGTAAAGACCCAGATCCACCCTGCCCGGATTCCCGACCCCGGAAAAAGAAAGGCATAAAAAAATGAGGGTGATGCCGAGTGCAAAAACGGCATTCAGGTGTGTTCGGAATATCCTCAAAATCAACGTACCCCATCTCCCTCGTCTGAATTGTGATCGATATCTTCGGAGCCGTCATACGGCGCTGGGTCGCTGAAAGGCGATTGAGATCATACGATTTTCATGCCGAATGATTCGCCAAGGGGGGTCGTCCCCATTGACCGCGAAAGAAGCGAAGCGGCTTTCAGTGGCTCGCCATGGTGCCTCGAACCTGGGCAGTGATCGCAAAAAAAGACTCCAAATCGCGTAAATTCGGTAACATAAACGGGGGATGGTGTCAATGGATATGTAGAATGAGACACTTCTTTTATCTACAAAAAAATAAAAAAGGGAGGGAAGGAAACCACAACATCGCCATCTTGCTGGAAGAAGGCCATGAGTTTCTCTCTTTGCGGGTTCAAACGGCAGAAATAAGGAAAAATAGTTGTGAAAATAATAAGTTGTCAACACTAAAAATGAAAAGGCTGTGACGGGGGTCTTTTTTATGCCTTTAGAAACACAGCGAACACAGAGAAAGCTTCATTATATATGCTTACTTCAACCGACTTTAATGTGCAAACGTGAGGGATTGAATGGCTTTTCCGCTGTGTTCTCTGTGTCTCTTTAGTAAAACATGGAGGCCGCTCTCTCACCTAACCAGAGTTCCCGCAATAATGGTTTTTTCCATCTCTTTGGTTCCCTCGTAAATCTCCAGGATTTTGGCGTCCCGATAAAGCCGCTGCACCTTGTATTCGTCTATGTAACCATACCCCCCATGCATCTGAAGGGCCATGTCCGCGCAGCGGACGGCATTTTCCGCGGAATACCACTTGGCCATGGCGATGAGCGCATGGTCTATTTTTCCCTGGTCCATCTGCCAGGCGGCTTCGTAATAGAGGTTCCTGGCGGCTTTGGTCCAGGTGGCCATTTCCGCCAGCTTGAACTGGGTATTCTGAAAGGAGGCCAGAGGGGCGCCGAACTGATTCCTTTCTTTGGTGTGGCGAACGGCTTCTTCAAGGGCGGCCCTGGCCAGGCCCACGCCCTGCGCGCAGATGTGAAGCCGGGTTCGGTTAAAAAAGGCCATGAGTTCATGGAATCCTTCCCCTTCCTTTCCCACCAGGTTTTCAAGAGGAACCCGAAGGTCGTTCAGGCTCAATTCGGCCGTATCGGAAGCACGGATCCCCATTTTACCGTGCAGCTTGTTGGATTCATACCCCTTGGTGTGGGTGGGGATAAGGATGAAACTGTGCCGACGATGCCGGGAAGGGTTGTCGGGATCCGTCATACAAAAGGTCATCATGTAGTCTGCCAGATCGCCGTTGGTGGCAAACATCTTGCTGCCGTTAATGACCCAGCTGTCGCCATCCTTGACCGCCGTGGTTACGGCGCCCGTCGGATCACTGCCCGCATCAGGTTCGGTGATGGCCGTGGCCAGCACCGCTTCGCCTTCCACCAGCTTCGGCAGCACCTCCTGTTTTTGCGCTTCGGTTCCAAACAGTATCAGCAACTCGGCGCCGAAGGTGCATGATAGAATAGCCTGCCCGATGCCTGGATCTGCGGCCCAGAATTCTTCGGTGATGAGGCAATGTTCCAGAAACCCGTAACCGGCCCCGTCATATTCTTCGGGGATAAAGACGCCCACAAAACCCAATTCGCAGGCTTTTCGCCATAGATCCTGGTCAAATGTTTCGTTCCGGTCGAATTCCTGGGCCCGGTCCGGAAATTCCCCCCGGGCAAACTCCTTTGCGGCGGTCACAATGTCCTGTTGTTCTTTATTTAAACCAAAATCCATGGGTTTCCTCCTGAAACCGATTTCATCGGGGATGATATAAAATATTCGCGCCTGAAACGGGTTCGCACCGCATGTCCGTTCCAGGCGACGATTGATGTATTGAATTATGCGCTTTTGGCTTTTTCTTTGAGGGCGTTCACAACGTTAAACAGATCATCGGCAATGCCGTAATCCGCTACCCTGAAAATGGGGGCTTTTTTGTCCTTGTTGACGGCGATTACGCAGCCGGCGCCCGTGATGCCCGCCACATGCTGAAAGGCGCCGCTGATGCCCAGGGCCAGATAGACTTTGGGTTTGACGCTTTTGCCGGAGGTACCCACCTGGTGAAACTTGGGAAGCCAGTTCTTGTCCACCACCGGTCTGGAACAGGAAAGGGTCCCGCCCAGAAGGTCGGCCAGTTCCCGGACCGTTTCTATGCTATCCGCTTCACCGACCCCCCGACCCACCGATACCAGCAGGTCCGCCTGAGTAATGTCCACATCACCGGCAGCCGTATCTTCAAACTCCAGAAATTCCCGGCGGGGACTCGGAAGGCCCTCGGGAAGATTTTCCCGAACCACATCGCCCTTTTTGTTGCCGGCGGGTTCCGCCTTGAAGGCTCCGGGCCTTACGGTCACCAGATAACCCGGCGACGGTTTGAAGGAAATCCTCGAAAACAATTTACCGCTGTACATCTGGCGAATCACCTGGGGACGCGCTTCTTCCAGAAGAATGTCGGATGCATCGGTGCTCAGTGGATAGCCGGTCCTCACGGCAAGCGCCGGGGCGTAATCCATACCCCAGGAGGTGTGGCCCATGAGGGTTAGAAAGGGTTGGTGCGCCTGCACCGTTGCCGCCAGGATGCCGACATAAAGATCTGAATTGTAGGTTTTCAGCTTTTCATCTTCAAAGACAAGGACCCGGTCGGCCCATTTTGCCAGATCATCCGCAAAATCCTCGCCCGGCCCCGCCAACAATACGGCCGTTACGTTGCAGGACATGGCCTGGGCCAGCGCGTCCGCTTTTTTCAGCATTTCAAAGGTAATTTCCCGGAGTTCCCCGTTTCGGTGTTCTGCAATCACGAATATATCGCCCATTTAAATCGTCACCCCCTTTTCTCCCATAATGCGGATAATGGTTTCTGCCACTGTGGCGGAATCTCCCTCGATCATTTCAGCGCCCTCGGTTTCAGGGGGCAGAAAAACCTCTTCGATGAGGGTTTGCGGCATCAAGTCATCGGCTAAAAATCCCAGATCGTTTAAGGGGACCACCTTCAGTTCTTTCTTTTTGGCCTTTCGAATGCCCATGATGGACACATATCTGGGTTCGTTGATGCCGGTCTGAACGGTTAAGAGGGCCGGCAACTGGATCCGGGAAACTTCATCTATGCCCCCCTCCAGCTCCACCCGGACCTTGACGGTTCCGTCTTCCGGTTCAATACCGTTGGCAATGGCCGCATGGGCCAGGCCCAACTGTTCCGCCAGCATGATTCCCACCATGCCCGTGTTGAGGTCTTCCGATTGCACCCTGGCAAAAACCAGGTCGTAATCCAGATCGGAAATGGCTTTGGCCAGAATTTTGGCGTTAAGATAACCATCCGGAACAAGATCGCCCGGATCGATTCGAATGGCCCGGTCCGCCCCCATGGCCAGTGCCCTTCTGAGCACCTCTTCATCATCTTCGTCTCCGATGGTGACGGCGGTCACTTCTCCGCCCAGGGCTTCCTGAAGCTGCACCGCCGCTTCAATGGCGTAGTTATCCCAATCGTTGATAACGTAGGCCAGGGCATCCTTTTTAATCCCTTTTCGGGTGCCGTCAATTTCCAGATCCACTTCCTGGGTGAGGGGAACCCGTTTAACGCAAACAATGATGTTCATGTATTTACCTCCTAGCCCGGACAAGCCGGAATGAATAATTAAGGTTAAAACGCCGACATGAAAAGTTCCATTAAGTCCACCACTCTGATCTTATCTTCAAGACCCGCGGTTTTGATGGCATCTTCAAAATGAATGAGACAGAACGGGCAGGCCGTAACCATCACCGTTGCCCCTGCTTCAAGGGCCATGTGTATCCTTTTTTCCGCCATGCGCATCTCTTCCTGTTCAATTTCGTGCCACAGCATCACGTCGCCGCCGCCGCAACAGAAACTGCGGTCCCTGTTGCGTTCCATCTCCACCAACCGAAGCCCCGGAATGGCGGTGAGCAGTCGTCTGGGTTCTTCGTAAATGCCGCTGTGTCTGCCCAGGTAACAGGGATCATGGTAAGTATAGAGATCGTTGCTATCCACGGATTTATTGGGCCGTAAATGACCCGTTTCCACCAGGGACAGAAAAAACTGCGCATAGTGGAAAACCGTATAGTTGGTGGGATAATCTTTTTTAAGCGCGTTGTACGCATGGGGATCCGTGGTGACGATCCACTTGAAATCGATGCTTGAAAGGGTCTCCGTGTTTTCCTCCACCAGCATCTGAAACAATCCCTCTTCGCCCATGCGTCGCACCTGGTGACCCGTATCCTTTTCCAGTTTTCCGAGAATGCCGAAGTCCATGCCCGCAAGATTGAATCCCCTGCAAATGGCGGCGGCGATTTTCTGGGATTGGGGATCGAAGGAGGCGTACCCGTCCACATAGTACAGAATATCCACGCTGTCTCCTTCTTTCAGGATTTTCACATCGGGGACTTCCTGTTCCTTTATCCAGTCGGCCCGTTTGGCGGCGGGTTTGCCGAAGGGGTTGCCCGTTTTTTCCACATACATGAGAATCTGGTTGAAGGTGGTGGGGTTCTGTGACGTCTCCAGCACATGCCGCCGCATATCGATAATTTTATTGATATATTCGATGAATACGGGACATTCTTCCTCGCAGGCGCCGCAGGTGGTGCAGGACCATAGTTCATCCAGTCCGATGATGCCTCCCACCATGGGCACTTCCGCCGCTTCAGGTTTGCTCTGCCCAAGGAAGGGCAGAATAGGGTATTTTTCATAGGCATGGTCCCTGAGTTTGATGGTAAGCTGCTTGGGAGAAAGGGGCCTTCCAATGGCGTTGGCCGGACAGTTGTCCGTACAGCGGCCGCATTCCGTACAGGTGTAGAGATCGAGAATGTGTTTCCAGGTGAAATCCTCGACTTTTTCAACCCCCAGACTATCCAGTTCAAAGATGTCATCCACACCGTATTTGGCCGGTTTGATCGCGCCTTTTTTGAGTTTTCTGAAGAAAACATTGGGAAGGGCCGTGATGATGTGAAAGTGTTTGGACAGGGGGAGCAGGTTCAAGAAAAGAAAGAAGGCCATGATATGAAGCCAGTAGGTGACGAAAAGGATCACGGATAGGGCGCCGGGGTGACTGGTCGGGAGAAAAAGCGTTGCCAACCATGCCGCCGGAAGCCATCCCCGTGCTTCACCGGTGAGCAAAATCCCGCTTCCTTCAAAGAACATATCCGTAATCATGAGAAAACTGATGAGCCCCAGCACCAGATAAGCTTCAACGATGTGACTTCCTTCGTATCGCTTGGGTTTGACAATGGCCCGTCTAAGAATGGCCCATGTGCAGGCAACCAGAACGATTAACTCAAAAATATCCTTCATGGAGTTGTAAAATGCGCCGAAGGGGCTGTGCATGAAGGGCCGAAAAATGGGGATTCCCAAACCTTCGGTTACCAGGTCCAGGGACCTTAACCCCAAGACCATAAACCCCCAGAATATCATGATGTGAATGACACCCGCCGACGGGTATCGGGGTTGCCGTTTTTGAATGAATCCGTAATCGATCAGCCCCAGGAAGCGCTCTTTCCAGTTTGAAAAGCGAGGATCTTGCTGGCTGACCAGAAGGAGATGGATACGGGTTCGGATAATGAAGGCAAATATTGTCAGGGCCGCAATGGCGATGACCCACGCAGCGACATAACCGAGAATTCCAAAGTCTCCCTGAACCGCAAGTGAAGGAAAAGTTAGCATTGTGTTTACTCCTTTATAAGAAAATGCCTTTCGTGAAAATTTCCAGAAAATAATCCGCCAGTTCGCCGGACTTTACCGGACCATCCTTGTCATACCACTTGATGGTGTAGTGAACCATGCCGAAAAAGGCAAAGGCTGCCACTGCCGGGGGAATGGGTTTCATTCGGCCCTCATCGGCCAACGCCTTCAAAATGGATTGAACAAGATGCACATAACGTCGTTCCTTTTTGATAAGCATCCCGCGGTAATCCTTCCCCAGATTGCCCTGTTCGTTTACCAGCAACACAAGACGATCTAGATCTCCTGTATAGTAGTGGGTGTAAAAACTGAGAACCTGGTCGAGTTTCCCGTGGGGCGACAAATCGGTTTTGCATATTACTTCCAGTGTGCCCAGCGCATCGTCCATGGCATCGTTGATCAGGGTGAACAGAATATCCTCCTTACTGTCAAAATAATGGTAAAGGGAGGATTGGTTCATGCCGAGTTCCCTGGCGATTTCCCGCATGGAGGTATTATGATACCCCTTTTGGGCAAATAGCCGGGTAACAACACTATGAATTTCTTTAATTTTATCAGTTTTTTTGCTCATTTTTATAAAATTCCAACAAACGTTTGATTGGCTTTTATCAAATGAAAATTCTATTGTCAACTTTTTTTTGAAGGAAATGTTTTGATTGAGACCCCCATTTGAACTTCACATCCATGATGAGGCATGATAGTTATAAATGCTTATGTTTGATGTTCAATCAATGACGCATGGGAAGGAGAAATTTATGAAAAAATTCATTCTGAAGATCATCAACCTTTTACTCGGGGTTCTTCTGATCAACCAGGTCCTTGTGGGGCTTTTGCACCATATGTTGCCCCACAGGGTATTCGAAGTTATGCACGAAGGAGGCGGTATCGTTTTTGCCATCGTGGCGGTGCTGCACGTAATCCTGAACTGGAACTGGGTCAGGGCGAATTTTTTCAGAAAACCGTCGGCCCCCAAGAAATAACCGGCTTTCCGGTAAGAAAAAAGCGTGTTTTTCTAACGGGATTTTTTGCCAAAGGCCTGTTTTGCCAACGCCCGCTTTCTGAGCCTGAAAGTGTTATCCTGCTTTTCCCTTTCAACGACTGTTTGAAGCAGTTTAAACATTTTCATCTGTTGGGATTCGTCCCGGTAAAAAGCATTCCAGGCATAATGGAACAGTTCCTGCAATTTCTCGGCGGACATGTGCTTGGGGTGATAGACCACCCGGTCCGCTGAATAATCATTCCAGTTATCAGAAAAAATTCGGTTTTGCTTTTTCAGATCATTAAACGCCCGGGTGTGGGGAAAAGGGGTCAGGACGGTAAACTCCGCCAGGTCCAGCTCAATCTCGAGGAGGAAGTCGATCAATTTTCGGATATAATCCTCCGTGTGATGATCCAGCCCCAGAAGAATGGTCCCTTCCACCAAAATGCCATGATCGTGGTACCGCCTGATGCGGTCCCTGATGTAGTCGGAAGTGTCAAAAACCGCCTGATACACGTACCAGGCGCCGGCTTGCGCCGCCAGATCCAGAACTTCCGGTTTATCCTCGATGGGGTGGCTGCACCATTTCTTTTTGAGGGGGATCATTTCCCGGAAAAGGTCCAGCTCCCATTGGGTGTCCTGGGCCAGTGAATTGTCCACAATGAACAGGCGGTTGTTGTCGATGCTTTCCATTTCGGCGATGGCCTTGTCAATGGGGCGGGGTCTGAACGCGCGGCCCCCCAGATAGGCCACGGCGCAGGGGTAGCAATGGAAGCGACACCCTCGCGACGCATGGACCAGATCCACCATCTGAACCCCTTTGTAATTGTAGAGATCCCGTTTCAGGAGATCCCGCCGGGCGGTTCCCACCCGGTCGATGGGGGGACGATCATCAAGATAGTCATAGACCGGCTGCAGCCGGTTTCGTTCAAAGTCCGAAAAAACCTTTTCCATGCGGCCTTCCGCTTCTCCCAGGAACACCGCGTCCCCGTGAACCCGGGTTTCTTCAGCATGCAGCATGGCAGCGATACCGCCGAAGATGACTTTAACGCCTTTTTTACGGTAGGTATCGGCAATTTCCCATCCCCTTTTCACCTGAATGGTCAGCATCATGCTGATGCCCACAAAATCCACCGGGTCGTCAAAGGGAATTGCTTCAAGGTTTTCATCGATAAATTCAACTTCCACATGGTCGGGAAGGGCAGCGGCAAAAACAACGGGTCCGTGGGGCGGCAAATGAAACTCGGTTTGTTGGTCAAGTTTTTCCCATTTCGGGTAGATCAATGTAAATTTCATTAAAACATCCTGTCAAGGGCGGATCATTCTTTGCCGGTATGGATCTGTTCCGCACTGATCAACCGCAGGGTCAGGCGATAGTGGGCTGGACCCCGTGCCGTCAGCGTTAATTTTTCCGGAAAAGATTTTCCCGCATTCCCAATGCCCTTGGGGTTCAAAGGGGCTGAAACCGTACGGGTCAATCGTTCATTTTCGTATTGGCGGATTTCAAACAGGTGATCCGGACGAACCATTACGTCAACCATCGCGCTGCCCGAAACCCGGTAGCGGCACACGTCACATCCCTCGTCGATAAAGCCCACACCAATGGAATCGCCATGGGGTTTAAAAAATATCAACCGGATATCTGCCATTAACCCTTTGGCGAATTCCCGGGAGTCAAAGGGCGCAACGGCCCGATTGATGGTTAATGTTCCGTCATAAAGGCCATCAAAAAGAACCAGACCCTCGATGGTCATCATAACGGCATGAATCCGTTCCGGATTGGACGACAACTTGGTAACACCGATCAACCGCGCCTCCCGTCCTCCCCCCAGCTCCGCCTCGATGCCATGGACGAACTGCCATTTTCCCCCGGGAAATACGTTTTCGCAACGCATCAGCGTTTCCGCAACCCGGGAACCGTCCAAGGACTTGATCTCCGGCATGCCCCCGCAGGCTGTCAGAAGCAGGATTCCCATAAAAAGGAAAATCCGGCTTTGGCCTTTTTTTCTTGTGGCTGGCATTTTCACATAACGTTCCTATGGGATGGATTCAAAGAGGATGTCCGCCAGGCCTTGATTGATGTTGACATCCTGAAATATGATCTTGGTAAAAGAATTTGTTCCTTCATATATGGTTACGGATTCGATGACGCCTGGCCGGTTGGAAAGCAGAATTTCAATTTTTTGAATAATTTTTAAAAACGCCTTGTTTTTCGGCCTCATCACGATTTTATGGTTCCCCGTAAGCGTTGCGACATAATTGGGGTTATCGGAAAATTGTCCCTTCAGCCACAGCGCAATTTCTTCAAGCACCATTTCCATGGCTTGAAGTCCGGGACCGGCGTCTTCCTTAAACCCGTTTTCGGTTCCAATGAATCGGCGGATTTTTCCATTATGCATCAACAGAATGCTCTTGATGGGAGAAAAGTACTCCCATCTAAGAGACCCGGGCGCCGAAAAATAGAAGGCGCCCTTGGATATCAATGGCCTTATCAAAATTTCAAGGTGTTTTTCCTGAACAAACTGAGCACTGATGGTTTGGATGTTGCCCGCTTCCTTTCGGATTTGATCCCAATCCCCGGCCTGGGCCCAGGGAATCGCCATGAAAAAGGAGACTGCCAGTATGAACGGCCATATCTTATGTTTTTCCATATCAAACCATCCCGCCATTGACGGAAATTACCTGGCCGGTCACATAGGATGCATCCTCGGAACAGAGGAACCGCACTACGGCGGCCACCTCTTCGGGCCGACCCACCCGGGCCATGGGAATCAGATTTTTGATCTGCCCCTTTGGGATATCTTCGATCATTTCCGTTTGAATCAACCCCGGCGCCACCACGTTGACCCTGACACCCAGGCGTGCCACTTCGGCGGCGATGGCGCGGCCGGCGCCGATCAGCCCGGCCTTGGCCGCTGAATAGTTGGCCTGTCCCCGGTGTCCCACGATTCCCGACACGGACGATATACTCACGATGCTGCCCCGTTTGTGGGCCACCATATTTTCAAGAACAGGCCGGGTGACATTGTAAAATCCTTTCAGGTGGGTGTTGATGACGCTGTCCCATTCATCCTCCGTCATGAAAACAAAGAGTCCGTCCGAGGTAATGCCGGCATTGTTGACCAGAATCTGAATGCGGCCGTGCCGACGGATAATATCTTGAATGGCTTCCCGGGTTTCTTTGGCGCTGGAAACGTCAAATCGGCTGATTTCGCCTTTCCCCCCTCGGGATTCGACCATTTCAAGGGTTTCTTCCGCGGCTTTTAAATTGGAATGAAAATTGATTACCACACCGTATTTTTGGCCTGCCAGTTCGAGGCATATGGCGCGTCCGATACCCCGGCTCCCCCCCGTTACCACCGCAACGCCTTTGTCATTTTTGTCCATCACCAAACCCTCTTCAATATAACGACAGGAATTTATGGGTAGAAAAACTTAAAACTTAAAACCCCGGTTATTCGGTATCCGATTGCACCACCTGCAGCTTTATTTCAGCGACGATTTTATCTCCCATGCGCGTTGTTCCCATGATTTCGCTGTAATGGTCAAGCTGGAACGCTTTTTTGATCTCCGTTATGATGCGATGGTTCACCGGGATATGATCCCAGTGGAAAACCGATTCCTTGATTCCCACAATCCATCCGGTTCCATCCCGGTCATTTCCCTTTTTTTGACGTTCCGTCCATCCGATGCATACCCCCGCGGTCTGCGCCACCAGTTCCACCAGAACAAGGGGATTGACGGCGCCATTTTCAATCATGGGCCAGGCTTCGGTGATGGTGGATGCTGTAACGGCCATGCGTTCATCCACGGAAAGGATTTCATCAATGAGCTTCATGCGGTTTCGGTGGGGAATGAACCGCTCCACATCATCAATCGGCATGGGTTATCCTCCTAACCTATTAAAATCATACAGTATTATGTTTTCGAAATTGACATTGACCGCAACAGAGGATCATGATATTTTAAAGAGTTTTTTTACGATACTTTGCCGCTTCTGTAAAGCGGCAATCCCATATTTTTAAATTTCGGGCTGAAAGGCGGACCTTTTACGGGAAAAAATTTATGCATAACCTGATTGATGAACTGCGAATTAAAATAATCGACACCCTGAAGCTCGAAGATGTTTTACCGGAAGATATCGGCGAAGAAGATCAACTGGTGGGCGGAGATCTGGGACTGGATTCCATTGATGTGCTGGAACTGGTCATCATGATTGAAAAGGATTACGGCCTGAAAATAGACAACAAAGAGTTGGGGGCCCGTGTTTTCGCCAGCGTGAAAGCCCTTGCCGCCTATATTCAAGAAAATAGACCGGCGGGAACCTGATTG
Source organism: Desulfatiglandales bacterium (assembly GCA_963664475.2). Lineage (GTDB taxonomy): Bacteria > Desulfobacterota > DSM-4660 > Desulfatiglandales > Desulfatiglandaceae > NaphS2. Next base: position 703,511 of record CAXXXE010000003.1, on the reverse strand, counting down.
ACGGACATTCGTGTCATAATTACCGGCATGGGGCTGATCACGCCCGTGGCAATGGGTGTGGCCCAAAACTGGGGTGCATTGAAGAGGCATGAAACCGGCATCGGAAATCTCACCCTCTTTCCCACAGCGGCGGATTTGTCTTTTCCCGTGGGAGAAGTCAGCGGATTGAGGTGTCCCCCGGAGGGGCCGCCCAGAACGCACCGGATGGCCCTCATTGCGGCAAACGAGGCCATGGACGGTTGTGATGGCCCGCCGGACGCCATTGTCATGGGCAGCACCACGGGCGGGATGAGTCGAACCGAAAACCTGTTGAAAGGGAAGCAGTCGGACCCATTGCGGTTTTCATACCATGGCGCCGGGTCCGTCGCCGAGCACCTCGCCCTGAAACTGAACTGCAAAGGACCTGTGATCACGGTTTCAACGGCCTGTTCATCGGGCGCAGCGGCCATTGCCATCGCCGCGGCCCTGTTAAAAAGCGGCCGGTTCAAACGGGTACTTGCGGGGGGGGCCGAATCTTTGTGCCGCCTTACCTATTTTGGCTTTCACTCCCTGCAATTGATCGATCCCCGGGGGGCCCGCCCCCTGGACCGGGACCGGCGGGGACTCACCGTTTCAGAGGGCGCCGGGATGCTGCTCCTGGAAGGATGGGACATGTCGGTGGAAAATCGCATCATCGACCCCGACGCCATAGAGGTTTTGGGGGCGGGCCTTACGTGCGACGCCTATCATCCCGCCTCTCCGGACCCCGAGGGCCTGGGCGCACTGGGCGCTATGGAAGGGGCCCTGGGCGATGCGGGCATGACCCCATCGGACATTGATTATGTCAACCTTCATGGCACCGGCACCATCGATAATGATGTGGCCGAAGCCAAGGCCTTCAATGGTCTGTTTGATCAACAGGGGCCCCTTGTTTCGTCGGTGAAGGGAACCTTTGGCCACAGTCTCTCGGCGGCGGGCGCCATTGAAGCGGTCATTGCCGTCAAGTGTATTGAAGAAGGCGTTGCGCCCGCCGGTGTGGGATGCCGCGAACCCGACCCCCGGTTAAAAATGAACCCGGTAAGGGAATCGACCCGGGCGCCCATCAAAACCGTACTCTCCAATTCCTTCGGTTTTGGTGGCAGCAACGCGAGCCTTATTATCGGAAAATCAAGGGGCGCACAACGGTCGCTCTCCCGTGAATCGCCCTTGCATCTGGCGGTAATGGGAAGCGCCTGCCTGACGGGGGCAGGGCATACGGACCCAACGCTGACCGCTTTTTCAAAGGGGTTGAGCTGTGAGGGGTTGCTTTTGGAAAAGGAGATGGTTCGGTCTCTTTCTTCCAAAACGGTCCGGCGTCTCAAGCGGTTTTCCCGAATGGGCCTTTCCCTGGCCGTGGCCGCTTGTGAGGACGCAGGCGCAGGCCCAAAGCCGGGGGCTGTTTTTTTGGGTACGGGGTGGGGCGCCCTTTCGGAAACCCACGATTTTTTGAGCCATTTGTACGAAACCGGCGAACGATTTTCCAGTCCCACTGACTTTATCGGCTCCGTACACAATGCCGCCGCCGGTCGAATTGCCGTAAGATTTAACGCCGGGGGACCTAATATGACCACCACCGGGGGCGACTATTCTTTTGAACAGGCATTGATGACGGCCCATCTTCTGGCAAAGGAGGTGGATAAACCGTTTCTGGTGATGGGGGCCGATGAATTTCATCCCGTATTTTCCCGGCTGTTTGATCCTTCTGCGGCCCGGACAAAGGTCCCTTCAGATGGCGGTGGCGCCCTGCTGTTGCAGCGTAAAAAGACATGTTCGGGACTGAGATTGGCGCTCCTATTCTATGAAAATACAAATGGAAACCCGAATATTATGGCATCGCTGATTGACCGTTTGGGAGGGCCTGAAACCATAAACCGAGACTTCGGGGCTGTTTTAGCGGGCCTGCCCGCCGGAATTTATCCGGAAAGCCTCAAACAGTTGCGCTTGTTTATCCAGGAGACCAGGTTTAAGGGGTCTGCCATTGATTACAGGCGCCTGGTAGGCCAATTCGCTTCGGCCTCGGCCGTGGCGGTGGTCCTTGCGGTGGCATGGGTGAAAACAGGTGTGATCCCGCCACACCTGACTGGAAAAGAGAAATTACACCTGGACGGAAAAGGGATTCTGTTGTTGGGGCTGGGCTCCTTTGTCACGGCCGTTGCGGTTTATCCACCGGAAGGCGCCCCATGAAGGTTCTGCTGATTTCAGCCAATACGCTGACCACACCCTATCCGGTATACCCTTTGGGCCTTGACCATGTGGCGAAGGCCATTTCACCCCATCACGAGGTGGGGATTGCGGACGTCAACGCGCTGGGGGGTATTGATCCATTGATCCGGATGATCGAGTCCTTTGCCCCGGATATCATGGGCATGTCTTTAAGAAATATCGACAACACCGATCAGACGGATCAACGCAGCTTTGTGGCGGAATACCAAAAAGTTGCAAATGCCATTCGAACCCACACCCGGGCGCCCCTGGTTTTGGGAGGCAGCGGTTTTACCCTCTTTCCGAAAGAGATGATGGCGGCTATCGGCGCGGAATACGGCATTGTGGGCGAAGGAGAGCGACTGGCCGATTTGCTGGGAGCAATGGAAAACAATGCGCCGATAAACACGATTCCCGGCGTTGTGACCTTAACCGGGCCGAAAATTATCCCTCCTCCGTTGATGACGCCATGGGGCGGAAAGCATTTGCCTGACAGTCCGCACCTGCAATATTATCTCAAAAACGGGGGGATGCTGAACCTTCAGTCCAAGCGAGGCTGTCCCTTCAGGTGCATCTACTGTACCTACCCCCATATTGAGGGAAAAAGACTGCGACTAATCCCCCCGCAAGCAGTGGCGGAAGAGGCCTTGCGCCTCCAGAGCATCGGCGCGAAATACTTTTTTGTAACCGATTCCGTATTCAATTCCCATGCGGAACACAGTATGGCGGTGGCGGAAGCCTTTATGGACGCCGGTGTCAAGATTCCCTGGGGCGCCTTTTTTGCCCCCGTGAATCCGCCGGACGGATACTTTGACCTCATGGGGCGGGCAGGGCTGACGCATGCGGAATTCGGTACGGAGTCCTTAAGTGACCCCATGCTCAAATCCTACGGAAAACCGTTTCAGACGGCGCACGTTTTTCGTGCACACAAGGCCGCCGTTGACCGCGGGTTATATGTTTCACATTTTTTTCTGCTGGGAGGTCCGGGTGAAGATGGGGATTCCGTGGATGAAACCCTTAACAATGTAGAGAAATTAACCCGCGGTGTTTTCTTTTTTTTCCCTGCCTTGCGGATTTATCCGCATACGGATCTTTATGATATGGCCGTGGCTGAAGGACAAATATCCCAAGCTCAAAATCTTCTTGAGCCCTGCTTCTACGCATCCAAAAAGATTTGCCGGGAAGAAATCCTTCAGCGGCTTCGGAACCACGCCCGGAAACGTCCCAATTGGGTGGTGGGTTCCGGCGGCGATAAGACGGCAGGCATTGTAACCCGGCTTTATGAAAGGGGACACTCGGGCCCCCTGTGGGAACATTTAATTCGTTAAGAAGGGGGGACTACCGGCAAGGATGAGCGTAAGAAAATGGTATTCCATGTTGGGTCTGACGTGTTCCGGCTCAGATCAAATGATTTTGAAGGCTGAAGTGTTGTCCGATTCCCCCTGGTTTGACGGTCATTTTCCAGAAGATCCGATACTCCCGGCGATCGCACAACTGGAAATGGCCTTTGATGTGATCAAAATGTGCAGCAAACAAAATCTTATGCTTGCAGGATTCAAAAAGGTGCGGTTTAAAAAAATAATACGACCCAACCGAAAATTGCAAATCATTGCCACGTCCCGGAAATCAGAGGAGGGGTCTTACGCGTTTCGGATCCTGGTTGAAGATGAACTGGCATGCAATGGCGTGCTTTTGGTGAAAGATTTGGGCTCAGGCCCTATGAAGGAGGAAGAAAAGGATGAAAAATGATTTAAAGGACATCGTCGTTCATATTGCGAAAATTATGATCGATGAACTGAAACTTGAGGATGTCACCCCCGAAACATTTGATCCGGAAATCGATCTGGTGGATGAGGTGGGTATTGACAGCATGGACCTGGCCACGGTAGCGCTCGTGTTGCAGGATGAATACGGCATCCGGATCGATGAAGACGATTACACGAAGCTCACCACCATTAACCGGATTGCCGAATATGTCAGGGGAAAATTGTAGGCAGGATATGACGCCGAAATGGCGTGAGTGCAGGCCGGGCGTTTTTCCCTACACCTTGAATTGCATATCATGGAGCTGTTTGAATCGTCCGTTCAGGTGCAACAGCTCCGAAAGCGTTCCGGATTCCACAATCCGGCCCGCTTCCAGCACAAAAATTCGGTCTGCTTTTCGAATGGTGCTGAGCCTGTGGGCCACCGTCAGGATGGTTCGCGTCCCCTTGAGCCCTTCAATGGCGCGTTGAACGTGCCCTTCACTCTCTGCGTCCAGGGCCGATGCCGCCTCGTCCAGCATGAGAATGGCCGGATCCACCAGGATGGCCCTGGCAATGGCAATGCGTTGACGTTGCCCTCCGGACAACAGGCTCCCCATATCCCCCACTGTGGTATCATATCCCTTGGACTGGGCCATGATGAAGTCATGGGCGTAAGCCGCTTTCGCCGCGGCTTCGATCTCCTGGGTGCTTTTCCCCGGATCTCCGTAGCTGATGTTATAGGCAATGGTTTCATTAAAAAGCAGAATATCCTGGTTCACAATCCCGATGCGTCTTCGAAGGGATTTCAGCGTTACATCGCGCACATCGTTTCCATCAATGAGAATAGCGCCGCCGGTGACATCATAGAATCGGGGGATCAAATCCAGCAGGGTGCTTTTTCCGGCCCCGGTGGACCCCACAAAGGCCGCCATCTCCCCTTCCTTCAGTTTAAAGGAAACATCCCTGAGCACCGGTTCTGTGGGGGCATAGGCGAAGTTCACGTGATCAAACTCAATGGTTCCCTTTTTGTGGGAAAGGGTCTTTGCGTCGGTTTTATCTCGAATATCGGGCACGGTTTCCATGATTCGGAAAACCCGGTCCGTGGCGCCCTGAAGGGTCTTGATGTGGTTGTTGACCAGGGCCAGTCGCTTGATGGGCCGATATACCCGGGAAAAGGCATAGGCCATGGCCAGCAGTTCCCCCAGTGTATGATGAAAATAGACCTTTCCAACGATTAGAATCGCGGGCATCACCAGAAAGACCACAGTATCCATCAAAGGCCCCAGCCCCAGGTGCCATCGGTTCCACCGCATAATTTTTTGATAGAGATTTTCCGCCAGGCCGCTGAAACGCTCAGATTCCCGTTTTCCCATGAAAAATCCCTGTACGAGTTTGAGGCAGAGAAGGGTTTCATGGTAGGTGGAGGTTACATCCGCGGTGGCGGTCTGAACCAGCGTGGAGTTCTTTTTCACCTTCCGGCCGAACAACCGGATCAGAAGGGCGATTAAGGGAACCATAAAAAACACCAGCAGGGTCATCTTGAGGTTCATGACAAACAGGTACATCAGAAAAACCAGCGCGGTCAGGGGGTATTCGATAAGGCCCAGAAGAATTTCCGAAATCAGGCCCTGCAATACGGACAAATCCGCGGTGGACCGGGCAATGAGTTCACCTGCTTTTGTTTTGTGATGGAATCCTTGGGGAAGGGCAATAAATTTGTCAAACAGGTCGATGCGTACGGATTTCACGGCTTTATTGGAAAAAGAGGCCGCCGCCAGGCCGGCCAGGTACGTGGTAACGGACTTGATGAAAATCGAAATAAACGCCACCAGGGTCAGTAAGACCAGAAGCCGGTTCGGCGAGATATCTTTTACCACCGTTACATCGGTTCGCGTGATGGAAAACAATGAATCGCCGTCAAAGGCGAACCATGGGATCTTCCATGCCACGGGCGCGGCGCCTGTTTTCATTCCTTCGTCCACAAATGGTTGCAGTAGATAAACCGGAACCACCTGAAAAAGGGAGGCTACGATCATGAGCGCCAGGGCACAGATGACCATGCCTCGATGGCGTTTTACATAGGCGGCAATCTCTTTGCCCAGAATATAATCTAACATGAGGTTGTGTTTCGTTCGTCTTTCTTGGTTCAAGGGTTTAAAGTGCGCCTATGAGTCTTGAAATGACAATCCGTTGCACTTCTGAAGTTCCTTCTCCGATTTCCAGGAGTTTTTGGTCCCGGTAGAAACGTTCCACGTCGTATTCCTTCATGAGCCCGTATCCCCCATGGAGTTGGACAGCATGGTTGGCGCATCGGTACATCACTTCGGAGCAGTGTAGCTTGGCCATGGCCGCTTCCTTGGAAAAAGATTTTTGCTGGTCCCTGAGCCAGCAGGCTTTATAGAGAATCAGGCGAGCGCATTCAATTTCCAGTGCCATATCCGCCAATTTAAACGCGTTTACCTGAAAATGGGAGATGGGTTTTCCAAATTGGGACCGTTCTTTGCTGTATTTCAGGGCCATTTCGAAACACCCTTGGGCCCCCCCCAAGCCCATGGCGCCGATGGATAACCGACCGCCGTCCAGGGTCTGCATCATTTGATGGAAACCGTCGCCCCTGGGACCCAGCAGGTTCTCTTTGGGCACCCGGCAATCGTCAAAATAGAGTTCACTGGTGTTGGAGGCGCGCCACATGAGTTTACCATGCATTTCCCGCGATTCAAACCCGGGGGTGCCCGCTTCAATGAGAATGCAGGAAAGCTCGGGCCTGCCATCTTTACGAGTACCCGTTCGGCAAAGGGCGGTGACGCCCGATGTAATATCGGTGGAGGCATTGGTGATAAAGATTTTACTGCCGTTGACAACCCATTCGTCTCCATCCAAAACAGCGGTTGTTTTAGAATTGGCCGCGTCCGACCCGGCATCCGGTTCCGTCAGGCCAAATCCCCAAAGGGCCTCGCCACGGCACAGTTTGGGAAGATACCGCTGTTTCTGCTCTTCATTCCCAAAATAGTAAAGGGGGCCAATGCCCAGGGAATTTCCGGCGGCCACGGTGGCGGCATGGGAACCATCGATACGTGCGATCTCTTCGGTGGCGATGATGTAAGAGACATAATCCATTCCCTGTCCACCATACTTTTCGGATACGAACATACCAAAAAGCCCCAGTTCCGCCATTTTCTTCATGGTTTCATAGGAAAACGTCTCTTTTTCATCTAATTCTCCGGCAACAGGTTTAATCTCATTTTCGGCAAAATCGCGTACCGAATTACGTAAAATCTCTTGTTCCATCGAAAGACTAAAATCCATTTGTTCTCCTTCATCTTCTTTTGGCTTAACGCCGTTTCATGAGAAAACAGAGACAAAACGTTCCACCTTACACTGCCCTCCAGTCTAAACCGTAACAGTTAAGGTATCCTTCCTGCTAACGACATAATTTTTTAATGTACAGACAGGAGCCAAAACCTGTCAACAAAAAAGGATTCATCTTGAAGGTAATGTTTTAGCAAAGGTCAATTTTTAAGTCATTCCATGAAGTCATAGGCTCGTATTTGTAGTTGGAATAATAAAGACTTGTGTTTAGTATAGGAAAATATGACTCGGAAATTCAAAAAGATATTGACATTCAGGTTAATGTTAATCTATAAATAATGTTAACCTATAGTAAATATTGTGTTCGGAATTCTTCAACTCCTAATTGAAGGCATTTTCACTATGAACCTCGGCCCCTTGATTCGAAGACACCGAAAAGACAGAAAGCTAACCCTGAAGGCCATAGCGGAAAAAGCAGGTATTTCCGAAGGGTTTATGAGCCAGGTGGAAAACAATGTCAAATCCCCCTCCGTGGACACCCTCATGAAAATTTGCAATGCCATCGGTGTCAATGCCGGGGATATTTTGAATCAGATGAAAGAACAGGAACGTTTGGCCGTCATTCGAAAGCAGGAATGGGACGATGTGGATCTGCCCCATACCGGATTTATCACCCGGCGGTTTTTTCCACCCGAGAACAGAACCGTCATCGACAGCGCCATCCTAGTTCTGATGCCCAACAAATCCATTCCGGTCAGAGAAGAAATCAATAACGGTCAGGAACTGCTCTGTATTCTCAAAGGGTCCCTGGAATTGGTGCGCAGCGAAGAAACGGTGACGCTGTTTGAAGGAGACATTATTCATTACTGGTCGGACAAAGAAAAACAAAAAATCGTAAACCGCAATAAAAAACAAGCCATTGCGCTTTGGATCGGAACACTCTGATTCAGGCCATGAATACGGGCTTCGAAAACAGGAAGCCAAACTGACAACCTGTAAATTAGGGAGGGTAAGGCATGATTAAATTTAGTGATCGACAACTCAAAACCCCCAAACTCATGCGTCCGGTTTATCTGGTAACGGCAGGTCAGTCAAAATTTGACCGCGCCATACCGGAAAAAAGGACGGAGGAACTCTGCGTCGATGCCCTGACCATGGCGGCGCGACTCATTGACAAAAGTCCCGCGGAGCTGAAAAGTTACATTCACTCCTGCTACTACGGCCATTTTGCGGACCATTTCGGGGACCAGCTCCTGGGTGAGGCCGTGATTCATGATCGTCTTGGCCTGGACCCCTTAGGCAATATCGGGGTTAAAACCGGTGGCGCCACGGGGGGCAGTACCCTTTGGGAAGCGGTCAAGGCCGTGGCCTCCGGGTACTCGGATTGCACCCTGGCCATGGGCTGGGAACGCATGGATGAAGTCCCCACCGATGAAGGCAATCACTTGATTTCCTGTGCCGCGGACAAGGACTGGGAAACACCCCTGGGCCACATTTACACCGGCTATTACGCGGTCATGGCGCAGAAATACTGGCAGGTATTCGGCAAGGAAGAAGAATCCTTCCGCCGAACCTTAGCTGAAATTTCCGTCAAACACCACGGTTATGCCCGCTTTAATCCTTATGCTCAGGCCCCCATGAAAATTACCGTGGATGATGTGCTAAAATCTCCCGTGGTCGCTTATCCTCTGCGGGCACTGGATTGCTGTCTCATGAGCGTGGGAGCCGCCTGCGCCATCATCTGCGATGAAGACACCGCCGTTAAATTAACAAAGAAATACCAAAAACAAGCCCCTCAGAATTTGGGTAGCGGCCGGAAGCCATACCCTCAGGCCGGCCTGTCGCCGAGACATGGAGATCCCTTTGTTACCCAATGAGACGGCGGACCAGTATGCAGATCTCGCGGAAAAATTCCCCGGTGGCGATCGTTATCCCGGTTTTACAGGTTTTCTGGGCGCGAGGATGAGTGCCCTATTACGGGTATCGCATGGCCGGTATCGTGGACCCCATGGAAGATCTGGATGTCATTGAACTGCATGACGCCTTTACCATCAGTGACGTGCAGACCTATGAAGATGTGGGACTCCGGCCTTACGGATATGGTCGGGATTTCGTCGAATCGGGTGACTGCTACCATACCAACCCTCACACGGGGAAACCCGGCAAACTGCCGAGCAACCTTTCGGGTGGACTCATCGGGTGCATGCATGCCGTGGGCGCCACGGGCATCATGCAAGTACTGGAAGTTGCAACCCATTTATGGAACCGGTGGGGGGAGGTCCATGGGGATGCCAAAATATGGAAGAATTCGGACGAGAAAAACCCGACGACTGGACCGATTTGCAGGTGAAAGACGCCAAACGGGCACTGGCCATCAGCCATGCCGGTGTGGGAAGCCATGTAACGGCTACCATTTTAATGGACCCCGATCATCTGTTGAAAGAAGACGCCTAGAGGGAGGACTATAATGAGCATATTCGGAACCGTAAGGGTCAAAAACGGACAATATAAGATTAAAGGGGACTTCCACCACATCACCCCCAACACGCCCATTCGAAACGAAGAGGATGGGTGGAAACTCATGGGTGTCACCAATCCCAGGGAAATGATTTACATCCACAGCTACGGCGGGGAAGCGCCGTTTTTTGAAAGCCTTTCTCAGGGAAAAATTCTGGGCACCCGGTGCGATGATCCGGACTGCGAATTCAAAGGAACCACTTATATCCCCTTTCGCATCCACTGCCCGGACTGTCTGACCCGAAACACCATCGTGGACTTTACGGATATTTGCAAGAATACCGCTAAAATCCATACTTTTATGGTCTGTGAACGATCGGGTGCGTTCAATACCCTGGACAAGCCCATTAAGTTCATCAATGTGGAATTCGACGGCATCAGCACCATTCTGATGAGCTATCTGTCCATTGGAGAGCCCAAAATCGGCATGAAGGTCGTTCCCATTTTCAGGACCGTAAACCCCACCTACACGATCACGGACCTGTCTTGGGTGAAGGAAGGCGTTCCCGCGGAAGATTTGCCTGAAGGGTTCACCTACGGGTAGCCGTTCATTTTAAATTTACAGAGCAAAAAAAGGGGTTGCCATTGCAACCCCTTTTTTCAAGACGTCTGGCAGGCAACCCAACCCTCTCGGCCGGAAATCTCCCGGGGCTCTATGGCGGCTGTTTCAATGGGTTGGGAACTGTTCAACAATGATCCTAAGGGGACCAGGTCGGCGTCCATGGATCGGGCGGATTTCAAAAAGCGATCAAACATATTCAGACATTTGATCCCTTCCACCTCGGCATGGATGGTCAGGACATTCAGTCGGGCCGTGTTAATAAGCGACAGGATGTACTCATTGAAATTGCCATCGTCGACCCCCCCCCGGCCCACCGCCTCGTCATAGGTGGGCAGGGTCACTGGAATCTGGGGCTGAGAAAGGGTTTTTCCCGCCACCACCGGATAGAAGATACTCCGTCCCCGGCAATCGCTGTTGTAGGCAAAGGGGAAATCGGTTTTTTTAAGAAGGACCCGGTCCCGGCATTTCCATCCGGGAACGGCGGAACAAACCGGCATTTTTCCCAGGATTCGGGTCAGGGCGTCCACCCCCCGGTTCAGGGAGCGTGAAATATCCCCGGTCGTCATTGTGTCGATCTTTGCCTGCCAGGCATGATGATCCCATGCGTGAAGCCCCACTTCATGTCCGGCACGGGCGGTTGCGGCAATCAGGTGGGGCAGCTTTCGGTCGATTACCGGCCCCGGCCAGGCCGTCCCCCGTAAAAGGATATCCCATCCGTAGAGGCCGGCTGCCCTGGTTCTCAGCATTTTCCGCAAGAATTGTGGTCGCATCAACCGCCACAGGTGACGACCCATGTTATCCGGTCCCACGGAAAAGAAAAATGACGCAAAAATGCCGTGTTTTGACAGAAGGCCGCAAAGAGCGGGAACCCCAAAGCGGGTTCCTCTCAAAGTATCCACATCAATACGCAGGCCGATTTCCATTGAACCCAACCGTTCTAAACCCTACAGATCCTGATGGCCGTCTTTGTTATCCCCGATGATATCAAAATCCCCGGAACGGATCGCCTGCCGTAGGAAATAATCCAGGGTTTCCGCGACGGATGCTTCGAGGGGAACGGAAGGTTCCCAGTTCAACAGTCTCTTGGCATTGCGGATACTGGGTTTTCGGTGTTCCATATCCTGATATCCCTCGCCGTAATAGGCGCGGCTCTCCACCTCCCGCAAGCCGGCAAAGGGCGGAAATCGTTCTTTCAGCGGGTGCTGGTTGAATTTGGATACCAGGAGTTCCGCCAGAGCGCGAATGCTGGCTTCGTTGTCGGGGTTTCCGATGTTGATAATCCGACCGTCACAAACGTTTCCTTTGTTTTCGATAATTCGGTAGAGGCATTCCACCCCATCCGTGACGTCCGTAAAACATCTTTTCTGGTTTCCGGAATCCACCAGTTGGATGGGGGTTCCCTCAACCAGATTTAAAATCAGCTGGGTAATGGCCCTGGAACTGCCGATGCGGGCAGACATGAGACTGTCCAGCCGGGGACCGATCCAGTTGAAGGGTCTGAAAAGAGTGAATTTCAGCCCTTTTTGCTGACCATAGGCCCAGATGACCCGGTCCAGCAATTGCTTGCAGCAGGAATAGATCCATCGCTGCATGCGAATGGGTCCCAGGATTAACCTGGAGTTATCCTCGTCAAAATCCATGTCATCGCACATGCCGTAGACTTCGGAGGTGGACGGAAAAATAACACGTTTGTCATATTTGACGCAATACCGTACCACGCGCAGGTTTTCTTCAAAGTCCAGCTCAAACACTCGAAGCGGGTTCCGCGTATATTCGATGGGGGTGGCGATGGCCACCAGGGGAAGAACGATGTCGCATTTTCGAATATGGTATTCGATCCACTCCCTGTGGATGGAAATGTCCCCCTCATCGAAATAAAAACCGGGGCTGCCCAAAAGGCGCTGAATGTACTTGGAATGCAGATCCATCCCATGCACTTCATACCGCCCGCTTTCCAGCAGACGTTCGCTCAGGGCATTCCCGATGAAGCCGTCCACCCCCAGAATCAGCACCCGTTTCTTTCTGGAAGACCTGATTCGGTCACTGGCCCGTTTTCCAAAAACCATGCCTTCCACAAGACCCATATCGGCTGCCAGCTGGGCGCCACCCATGAACACGTCCCCATCCCGCTGGCCGGCCTCAAGTTTAAGGGCGTCTTTTCCGCAGGCAACCACCAGAGGATCCACCGAAAGCACCGTACCCGGTTTGGCGTCTTCTTCCCGGGAAACCGCCGTTGCAGCCCAAAAAAGGCATTTTCGATCACCCATATGGCTGAAGGCCCCCGGAAAAGGTCGCGTCACCGCCCGCACCAGATTCCGGATTTTGACCGCGGGCATGGTCCAGTCAATCTCTCCGTCAGCGGGGGTGCGTCCACCGAAGTAGGAGGCCAGGGACTGTTCCTGGGGAATTCTCGGTGCTTTGCCGGTTCGCAATTCCGGAAGCATCTCATCCAGCATTTCAGATGCCGCCGTTGCCGCTTTGGCGTGGAGGGTGTAGGCCGTATCATCCTCAGCGATTTCAATTTTGGCCTGCCCCACGATATCGCCTTCATCGGGCCTGGTGGTCATGTAGTGGAGCGTAACCCCCGTCTCCTTTTCACCGTTGACCAGCACCCAGTTGATGGGACATTTGCCTCGATATTTCGGCAGCAGGCTTCCATGAAGGTTCAGGCATCCCTTGCTGGGGATATCCAGAATGGGGGCGCGTACCAGGCGCCGATAATAAAATGAAAATATCATCCGAGGGGCGAGGTCACGAATCTTTTGAACCCAGAGGGGATGGTTGATATCTTCCGGTGCATACACCGGAATATTTTCCCTTGCCGCCAGTTCAGCCACTGAATCAAACCAGATGTTCTCTTTTGGATCATCTTTGTGGGTAAACACGGCCGCAATGTCAAAACCGTTGCGCAAAAGGGCCTTGATGCCGGTACAGCCGATATTGTGATAGGCCAGAACTATTGTTTTCATAAATATGTCCTTATATAATAAACGGGTGCAGGGCCAAAAGGCAGACACACAGGTCTGCCCCTACGCGCTGCATTTTTCGATCCCCGATTTCCGATCTCTGTCCTCTGTCCTCAGACCTTTGCCCTCTGTGGCATGGGGGCCAGTCCCCACGACCCGCTCGATAAAATACCGTGGACGGGCCCGCACATCGCTGTAGATTCGTCCGATATATTCTCCCAGCAGGCCCATGGCGAGAAATTGGGCGCCGATAAAAATAAACAGGATGGCAAAGAGGGTAAATACCCCTGCCGCTGCCCACTCGGCGCCATAAATCAGTCGCATCAAAAACAAAAAGAGCCCGAAACCCACGCCAAAAGCGGAAATAATAACGCCCAGAACGTTCAGCAGGCGAAGGGGAAAGGTGGTCATGCCGGTCAGTAGATCAAACTGAAGGTTGATGAGTTTCCAGAGGCTATATTTGGAATCCCCGGCGGACCGCTCGGCATGCTGAACCTCCACTTCGGCCGTATGCCCGGCAAAGCTGTTGGCCAGCACGGGAATAAAGGTGCTCCGCTCGTCGCACTGAAGCATGGCCGACACGATATGGCGGCGATAAGCCCTCAGCATACACCCGTAATCATGCATGTGAACGCCGGTGGACATTTGAACCACCTTGTTGACCATATGGGACGCCGCCCTTCTGAAGAAAGTGTCCCGCCGGGGAACGCGAACGCTTCCCACCACATCAAACCCTTCTTCGGCCTTTTGCACCAGTTTGATGATTTCTTCGGGTGGATTCTGAAGATCCGCATCCAGGGTAACGATGATGTCCCCTCCGGCCTGTGCAAATCCGGCCATAATGGCGGAATGCTGACCGTAATTCCGGTTCAGAAGGAGGCCGACAATAACGCCCGGGGTTTGGTTTGCAGCCGCTTCAATCATTTCGCGGCTTCCGTCCGTACTGCCGTCATCCACCAGAATAATTTCAAAGGCCCTGCCCATCCGGTTGCAGGTTGTAAGACAACGGACGAGAAGTTCGCTCAGGTTTGCCGCTTCGTTGAATACGGGAATGACGATGGAAATTGTTGATTGTCGATTGTCGATTGTCGATTGTTGATGTTCCATAATGGTTTCTAATGGGCAGGCACGGGGGCCGGCCTCTACCGAATTAATGCACCAGGACTTCCTTAATGGCTTCCACCACGGAGTCCACATCTTCATAGGTCATATCGGGAAAAAGGGGAAGCGAACAGATCCGGTCGGAATTCCATTCGGTATTGGGAAGCGCACCGGGTGTTACGCCCATGGATTCCCGGTAGTATTTCTGCAAATGCGCAGCGCGGAAATGAAGGCCGGTGCCGATGTTTTTGGCCTTCAACCGTTCCATAAATTCATCCCGGCTCATCCCGGCACGGTCTGTGTCAAGGCGTACAATGAACAAATGCCAGGCATGCCGCGTGGTATCCCGCGGAATGGAGAGGGGCAAAAGCGCGTCAATACCTGCCAGCCATTCATGGTATCTGGCTGCCAGCTGGCTTCTTTTGCGGTTGAACTGATTTACCCGATGAAGCTGTCTCAGGCCCAGAACTGCCGATATGTCGGTCATGTTGTATTTGTATCCCGGTTCCAGTACCTGGGCTTGGGGTGAGCGGCCCTGGGTTTGCCGGTCGTAAGCATCCACGCCGAGTCCATGAAACTTCAGCCGGCTGATTTGTTCCGCCAGGGTATTGTTGTCGGTGCAGAACATGCCCCCTTCGCCGGTGGTGATATTTTTGATGGGATGGAACGAGAATATGGATGTCCCCGTTTTCCCCACATGACACCCCTGATGGTGGGTACCCAGTGCATGGGCCGCATCTTCCACCAGCGGCACGCCCTTTTCAGCCGCCTGTTCCCTCAGCGCCTGAATATCCGCCGCCGCACCGGCAAAATGCACGGGAATGACCGCCCTGGTTTTCGATGAAAAACAGGGCGCCACCGTATCGGGGGTAATCATCAGGGTGTCCCGGTCAACGTCGGCAAATACGGGGATGGCGCCGGCCAGAACGATGAGATTCACAGTGGATACCCATGTCATGGACGGGGTAATCACTTCATCCCCAGGCCCGATGCCCAGGGCCTTCAGAAGAAGATGCATGCCGGCGGTGGCCGATCCCAGGGCCACCCCGTGGGAGCATCCCACATATTCACAAAAGTTACGCTCAAAAGCGGCGGCATTGGGGCCGGTTGTGATCCATCCCGAACGAAGGACTTCTCCCACGGCCAAAATATCTTCTTCCGTGATGGACGGTCTTGAAAAGGGCAAAAAATCTTTTCGCATCAGGCACTCCGGGTGATAAGGTAGACCCCGAAACAAATAACGAGTATCCCGGCCCAACGCACCGGTCCCAAGGTCTCGCCGAAAAAAAACTGTCCCGCAAAAGCGGTAACGATATAACCCACGCTCAAAAGAGGATAGGCAAAACTGACCTCCACCCTGGAAAGGGCCATCAGCCATACCAATACGCTGATCACATAACACATAAGCCCCGTAAATACAAATGGGTTGATCGCAACTTTGAAGCCGATGGGCAGGATGTTTTCCAGGGAAAAAGTGAAATGGCCCACCTGGCGCATCCCCTGTTTCAAACATAACTGAGCCGTGGCATTTAACAGCACCCCCAGCAGGATCAGGGGGAGATAGCGGGTCATGGAAAAATCTCCTGAAAATATTGACAAATGGGTATGACGATAAAGCAGGCCCAATATTAGTACGGTTCATCACTGAGTCAAGTCATTTATTTAAGCAGTTCGTCCCGAAAACCGTCTGAAAGGGGGTATAGGTAGATCGACTTAATGGCCATGCCATCACGGATAATCCCCTCGTCCATCCGCCCGCGGCCGGTTGTTTTGCCCACAAAAGACCAGTTGGCGGCTTTATAGCAAGCGCCTGAGAACCGGTTTTCATCCACCAGTGTTTCCATTAAGACAGGCCGGAGACCATAGCAATGCTCCCAATCATCGGGAACGGTTCGTACAGCCACGGCCAGGGTCGCGCTGGCAAGGTTTTTCACCTGGACCCAGGGAAATATCAGAAACCGGCTGTTGTTCACAATCTTTTGCAGGTTGCGTTGGCGCTGCTCGTCATTCCAGGAAATCCACCGGTCTCTCGGCATCATCCGCCAGGCAGGGCTGGAAAACTGAAAACATCCCAGCAACGCATCCGTTGCGCCGGATTTAATAAAATAGCGAAGTTGGGCGCCAAAGGGCAAGTGATATCCCCGATAATGGTATCGGTCTACATATTGATACCAAAGCTGCCGTTGCTCCAGCGTTTTGACCCTTGTCAACACGATGGGCTTCAGGTCCCGCAGCTTTGTTGAAATAATGGCCTGTGAATCGGTTTCGCTGCTTCGGGGAATCTTTGTTTTATTCTTTTTGCCGGACGGCGCCTGGTATGCGGGAAGACGGATAACGCCTTTTGCCTCCAGGCGTTCGAGGAATTGACGGCATTCAATGCCCTTCAACTTCCCTGTGGGCCTTTTCCAGGAGAACAGCTCACAAAGGGTGTTCGCCAGTTCAGTCCGACTGAGATTGGGAAATGTTTCTATGATCTCTATAATTTCCTTAAATTGATTTTCCGTAACGATCTCGCCGGAAAACTTATGTAATAATTTTGACGGCATTAAATTGCATTCCCCTCATGAGCAAGTGTTCATGCATCAGTTGTCAGTAAAAGCATACCCATAACATCTTGAAAGTGTTTGTACAAATCTGCACATAATCTTGAAGACCTCTTCCATACTTCAAAATCCTCAAATTTCAAAATAACCTCCAGTGCTGACAACTGATAACTGACAACTGCGGCTCTGCCGCGTTAGAACAAATATGTCCGCGTGAAAAATCAGTGGCAATTACGGTGAAATTTCAGTATATACAGTACCAAAATGTTTTTTTATACAAAATAAACTTCAATTTTTAATTCTGAGCGGGACCGTGCCATGGAAACAGATTTCTATAAGATCCTTGGGGTTTCCAAGGATGATTCCCAGGAAAAAATCAAGAAGGCTTATCGCAAACTGGCCCGAAAATGGCATCCTGACATCAATCCGGGCGACAATGAAGCGGAAAAAAAATTCAAGGAAATATCCCAGGCTTACGACTGTCTTGGCAATAAAGAGAAAAGGGCGCTTTACGATGAATTTGGAAGGGATGGCCTTCAATCCGGATTTGACGCCGAAAAAGCCAGGCAACACTCACAGTGGGGTGGGTTTCAGGAGAGCCGACAGCGTGCGGGCAGCGAAGGGTTTGGTCGATACCAGAGCTATGAAGATATTTTCGGAGATATTTTCGGCGCCGGTATGGGATCAGGCGGTTTCCGAACCCAGGCTCCGGTGCGCGGACGGGATCTTCAGCATGACATGACCATTGACCTTATTTCGGCGCTGAGAGGTTTTGAAACGGAACTGAGCATGCAGAAAGCCAAAGCCTGCGACATCTGCGGAGGGTCTGGGAAAGACCCCCATTCCACCCTGAGTCCCTGCACCTATTGCGGCGGCTCCGGCAGATTGGATGTGGCGGAGGGTCCCATGCATTTCACCAAACCCTGCCCCCATTGCCAGGGCCATGGCCAAACCGGAAAACCCTGCACTGCATGCGGCGGCTCCGGGCAGGTCCTGGGAACTGAAAAAATACGGATTGTCGTCCCAAAGGGCGTCAAGGAAGGGTCCAAGGTGCGCATTGCGGGAAAAGGCGAACCCGGACCCAATGGGGGCGGGCCTGGGGACCTTTACCTGATCATTCACCTGAAACCCCATCCTTTTTTGACAAGAATGGGCGATGACCTTCATATGGATGTTCCCGTAACCGTAAGAGAAGCCATGGCGGGCGGCGCTATCGATGTTCCGACGGTGGATGGACCGATCAAAATGAAGGTGCCCCCCGGCAGTCAAACCGGAAAAGTACTTCGATTGAAGGGAAAGGGGGCCACCAATCTTAAGACCAAAACAAGGGGCAATCTCATGGTCAAGCTGGTGGTCAAGGTTCCTCAGACGGATGATCCTGAAATCCTTGCGGCAGTCCGCAAAATGGATGGAATGTACGGGGAAGACGTTAGAAGCACCATCAGGATATGATAATGGTCAATCAGGAAAGGCGTTTCAGCTTTTCCTCCACTTCCCGGGCCAGGTCTTCCAGAATCGCGTCGAACTGTTTTCTCATGGCAATGATGCTTTTTCGCATTTGCAACGCCACCTCGACACCGGCCAGGTTGACATCCATTTCCTTCATCAGGATTTTCGCAAACCGCACCTTTTCCAGCTCACTGGAAGAAAACAATTTGTCCGAAAGCCCTTCGCCACAAGAAGGACACACAATATCTTCTTCTTCCAGATTGCGCAGAAACGCCTCATCAACCTGAAGAAACTCCACCACTTCCGTGATACTCCAGTATTCTTTTGTCATCATAAAAACACCCTGACATTCTGAGGTAAGCGCCTATTAAGAGCATAAGACGCCGAATTTCGATCGTCTATGCAACACCGTTCTTCTTCGGACTATTACCACACGAAAATGCCTTTGACAAGCCGATTTCAACAAACACGGCAATCCTGCGGGTGAGGTGTCTTGAAGATTGTCATGGACTTCTTTTAAAAAACGTGCTATTTTCACGGATTCTGTATAAATGGAGGATTGTGTTTAACGGCACAATTACGGGAAATGACAATGGGAGGAAGTGCTGAATGTTATTGAGCCTCATGAGAAAACATGCCAAATCCTGGTTGATCAAAGCCTTGATTGCGATTATTGCCGTCGTTTTCGTTTTCTATTTTGGATATTCCTTTACATCTGACCAGGCCCTTAAAATTGCCTATGTAAACGGAGAGTTGATCAATGGACCGGAGTACGAAAAAGCGTACCGGGATATGTTGACGGCGCTTCAATCAAGATATAAAAGCATGTGGAACGACAATATGATCAAAATGTTTAATCTTAAAAACAGGGCGCTGGAATCGCTGATCACACAGCGGCTCATGAGCCAGGCCGCCAAGGAATTGGGGCTTGATGTAACGGAAGCGGAAGTTCAGAAAGCGATCATGGCTTACCCCGCATTTCAGATCAACGGTCAGTTTGACTTGCGACGATACCAGGCGCTTCTCAGCAACAACCACATGAAGCCGGAAGATTTTGAAACAGGTTTCACATCGGAATTGCTGGATAAAAAACTCAAGCAGTTTCTGTTTGCCTTTTTGAACGTCACCGACCGGGAAGTTCTGGAGTATTACACCTTTGCCAACGAAAAGGTTAAAATTGCGTTTGTTGAATTTGTTCCGGAAAGTTTTAAGAAATCCGTAAAGGTTAATGATGCCGAACTGGAAAAATACTTTGAGAAAAACAAAGAACAATACCGGGTGCCTGAAAAAATAAGCGTGTCCTATCTTGAGATTGATCCCAAGAATTTCGAGAGTGGCATTAAAATTTCGGAAAAGGAAATTCAATCCTTTTACGAATACAACGCCGATAAATACAATCAGCCAAAACAGGTTAAAGCAAGACATATCCTGTTCAAGTTTGACCAGAATGATTCTGATGAAGTCAAAAATGACGCCAAAAAGCGGGCGTTAACCGTATTGGAAAAGGTGCGTAAGGGTGAAGACTTTGCCGGCCTCGCAAAAGAATATTCCGAAGGCCCTTCAAAATCACAGGGTGGAGATCTGGGTTATTTTGGAGCGGGACAGATGGAGACGCCTTTTGAAGAAGCGGCGTTTGCACTAAAAAAAGGTGAGATCAGCGACCTCGTCCAAACCCGGTTTGGATATCACATCATTCTGGTGGAAGACATCAAAGAGGCGGACACAACCCCTCTGGAAAAAGTCAGGGAGGAGATTGTGGCCACGTTAACCGGAAATGTCGCAACGGAGCTGGCCCATGAAAAAGGATTAACCCTGCTGGATCAGATGCCCTATGATGCGGATTTGCCTGCTTATGGGAATCAACACGGCATTGCGGCAAAAAAATCCGAACACTTTGCCAAGAATGAGCCGATACCCGCCATCGCGGGCAGTGAAAAGTTAGGGCCTTCGCTCTTTGCTCTGGAAGAAAACGAAACCAGCGGCCTTATGGAGCTGGGTGGCAAGTTTTATATCTTCCAAACTGCTGAAAGCAAAGCAAGCTATCTTCCAGAACTAAAAGAGGTCAAAGAAGCGGTAACGAAAAGATTTGTTGCTCACGAGGCTGAAGTCGCGGCTAAATCGGCCGCGGAAGATTATTTAAAGGTCCTTAAGGAAGGGAAAGACTGGCAAACTCTCGCAAAGGAAAAAGACCTGAAGATTCAGGAAACCGAATTTTTCACCCGACGCGACCCCATACCCAACATCGGCAATGCGCCGGCGTTAAGTGAAATGGCTTTTAAATTGGGGCAAGATAACCCATATGCTGATAAACCCTTTGTGAACAATAAGGGCGCTTTTGTCATTCGGTGGGAGGCCAATGAGGGGATTGACGAAAATAAATTTCAGGAAGAGAAAGATAATTATCGCACTTCGCTGACCCAGACGAAACACCAGCGTGTTTTTGAAAGCTGGATCAAAAATCTTCGCAAGAAAGCGGAAATAGAGATCCTTACCCCAGTAGACGGAAAGTCCTGATGGATCAGATGGTTAAAGGTACGGTGTCTAAAAAGGGCCAAAAACGCTCAAATTCGTTGCTCGGTTTTTGACTCTTACCCACCCCCCATCTTTTGGTTTGCAATATGCTGGTAGGGGCGGACCTGCGTGTCCGCCTTTATGCTTGGACTTGCCCGCACAACTTTTTTGTATTGCACCCCATGGACATTTCAGGAATTCTGATTCACAACAGGGACCAAATCATCGGCCAGTGGGTGGAGAACCTTCACAAAGATGTTAGTCCCACTTATTCGGCCCAGTCCCCTGAGGTGCTTTACCGAACCTGTTCGGCTGCTGCCGACGCCAATTTCGCGGTGATCGCTTACCATGATTATTCCAAAATCGATGCGGTCATCGAGTGGATCAGCCGGATCCGTTCAAAAGAGGGATTTTCCCTGTCCGAAGTCCAAAAAGCCTTTGAACTCTACAGAACCATCCTGCTGCCGATTCTTGCTTGTGAGCTGGATGCACAAAGCCTTATACCCGCCATGGAGCAGATTAATTCGTGTCTCTGTTACACCCTTTATCGATTCAGCGACTATTTCCAGGCATTGCACGAGGCGGAGATCAGAGCGTATTCTCAGGCGCTTGAGGTCAAGGTGGCAACGCGCACCCAACAACTGGCCGAATCGGAGTCAAAATATCGAACCCTGGTGGAAAAGATTAGAGACGGCTACTTTGTGAATCAGCAGGGAAGGATTCTCTTTGCCAACAAAGCATTTTGTGTTATGCACGGGTACACGAAAAAAGAGGTGATCGGCAGAGCGTTTATGGATTTCATCGCCCCGGAGTCCAGACAGGAAGTTCGGCAGATCTGTGAAGGGGGAAGCGAAGAAAGGGGTTTGAAAGACCGTTATGTTTATTTCCGTCTGCACAGAGACGGAACGGCGCTTCCCACGGAAAACACCGCGACCCTCGTATCCTACCAGGGAAAGACGGCCTTCATCGGGATATGCCGGGATATCACGGAGCGTATGAGCATAGAAAAGCGGGTTCGGGAAGCCGAGAGTCTCGCCCGCATCGGTCAAGTGACCACATCCCTTGCCCATGAGATCCGAAACCCCCTTTCTTCCGCCAAGATGAGCATCCAGATGATCCTCAAAAATGCCGTGTATGAAGGTACGGACAGACGTCGACTGGAGATTCTGTCCCAGCAGATTTCCCGGCTGGAAAGGATTGTAACCGAAATGCTGGACCTGGCAAGGCCCATCCAGTTCGTGTTTATGCCCGGCGCCGTCACCAGCGTGATTGACGATTGTTTGGAGGTTCTGGATGCGAAGATCCATCAAAAAGGGATTCATGTGGCGCGATTATTTTCAAAAAATCTCCCATCCATATCCATGGACCGGGAGAAAATGGAACAGGCGGTGATTAATCTTCTCCAAAACGCCATCGAGGCGGTGGAAAAAGAAGGCAACATCCACATCTCCGCCCGATACAGGCGGAAGATGAAAGCGGTGGAGACGACTATTACAGACGATGGGTGCGGTGTGAGCCCTGAGGATCTACCCTCCATTTTCGACCCGTTTTTCAGCAAGAAGGCCAAAGGCACGGGCCTGGGACTCTCCAACGCCAGACGGATTATCGAAGCCCACGGGGGCACGATACAGGCCTCTTACGATACAGACGAGGGCATGCGCTTCACCATGCGCTTACCTTTGCTGCTGGATCCGGACAGGACCGGGAGGCCATAAGTCATGCCGGAGGCCGAAAAAGCGAAAATCCTGATTGTGGATGACGAGCCTTCCTCTCTGGAGTTGCTGGAAGTCTATCTGCGGGACAAGGGGTTTGACATCGCCTGCGCCGTCAACGGAAAGGAGTGCATCGAAAAGGTCTCTTCCTTTACGCCTCATCTGGTAATCCTTGACGTCCGGCTGCCGGATGGAAACGGAATTGAAATCCTGGAAGAGCTGCGGGACGGCAAAAATCCTCCTCATGTGATCATTGTGACCGCTTTTCACGACATGGGCACCACCATCAAGGCCATCCGGGCGGGCGCCTTCGAATACATCCCCAAACCCATTGACGTGGACGAGCTGGAAGGGGCCATTACGAGGGCCCTGGAACTCTCAAAAATGCAACAAACCCATTATCCTAAGGCGGGGCGCCCTGCCAAGAATTTTCAAAAAGGCGAAATTATCGGTAAGACCAGGGAAATGAATGAAATCTTCAAAACCATGGGCGTCCTTTCCCAGAACCGGGTAACGGTTCTGATTCAGGGAGAAACCGGAACCGGCAAGGAACTGGTGGCAAAGGCCATTCATTTTCACGGTTCACACAGGGATCAGCCCTTTGTGGCCATTAACTGTTCAGCCATCGTCGAAAATCTTCTGGAAAGCGAACTCTTCGGCCACGAAAAAGGCGCTTTTACCGGTGCCGTTTCCCCAAAAAAAGGGCTGTTTGAGAATGCCGAACAGGGGACCGTATTCCTCGACGAGGTGGGGGAAATGCCGATGGAACTCCAGGCGAAGCTGTTAAGGGTCTTGCAGGAACGGGAATTTCAGCGGGTCGGTGGAGAAAAGATCATATTTCTGAAGGCAAGGGTGATCGCCGCCACAAACAGGGATCTTCTTTCCATGGTCCGGGAGGGGCGGTTCAGGGAGGATCTCTTTTACCGCCTGAGCGTGGCTACGATCCATATCCCACCCCTCAGGAAACGAAAAAGTGATATTCCGCTGATCATTGAATATCTTGTGGCCAAGATCAATGCCGAGCTTCATAACCGGATTGCGGGGGTGGATGCCGGGGCTGTTCGGAGGATGACCGATTACCCGTGGCCGGGGAATGTCCGTGAGCTGGAAAACATTCTTACCAAAGCGGCCCTTAAAACCAAAGGAGACATCATCGCGGCGGATGAGGTC
Organism: Desulfatiglandales bacterium; assembly: GCA_963664475.2. GTDB lineage: Bacteria > Desulfobacterota > DSM-4660 > Desulfatiglandales > Desulfatiglandaceae > NaphS2. Next base: position 679,706 of record CAXXXE010000003.1, on the reverse strand, counting down.
ACTTCTCTTCTACCCGGGGCGGATAGAAAGACCGGGTGGGAATCGGAAGCGGACCCGGCTGAAGTGCCCCAGACGGAGAAAGATCTCATTTTTCGGGTTTTAAACGACGTACACTGGCATTACGGCCGGGCCTGTGAGTACCTGGGTATTTCACGCCCCACCTTGACCAAAAAGATGAAAAACTACAAGATCCCCAGCAAACGCCGCCTGCACACCCCGTAACCCCCCCCTTTCAATTTTTAAAACCCCTTTTAAAAAGCTTTTTATCATTGAAAGTCCCTTTCTCCGGGCTCCATCCCAATAAATATTGCAACAGTCTGCTATCATTATGATTTCATCCCAACTACGCTTAGTGGCACGTTTTTTGCTGTTACCCTTTCTAAATAATGTTCAATTAAAAGGGGGGTAATATCATGAACCAATCTGCCACAAAAGACACGTTTAACATTGCTGCTGAGCTACTCCATCACAATGCCGACCAGCGCGGGGACAAGGTCGCCCTGCATTGCGGCAGCGAGAAAATCACCTATGCCGCAGTGCTTGAAAATGTGAACAGATTTGCCAATATACTGGCTGAACTGAATGTAATGCCGACGGATCGGGTCATGATCCATCTCCCGGATTCCCCGACATTCGTTTATGCATTCTTAGGCAGCATCAAGTATGGCGCATGGCCGGTTCCCATTAACACCATGCTGGGAAAAAGAGACTACGAATATCTCTTAGACGACAGTGAAGCCAGAGTTCTGGTTACGGAGAAAAAAAGCGAAGCAGCTCAGGCCAAAACCCGCCACCTCTGTTACCGGATTTTTTCTGATGATGGGCTCGATGACTGGCTTGCGCGATCCTCGGAACAAGCGGACACCCATCCCGCCCATGAGGACGACATCGCTTTCTGGCTTTACAGTTCCGGAAGCACCGGAAAACCAAAAGGCACCCCCCACAAACACATTGACATGCTTTTCACCGCAAAAGCTTATGGACAACATATCGCCAAGATCACCGAGAATGACACGGTTTTCTCCGTGAGCAAACTTTTCTTTGCCTACGGACTTGGAAACAGTCTTTCCCTGCCCTTCAGCCATGGGGCCTCTTCGGTGCTGCTTTCCGAGCCGCCATCTCCTGAAAGGATCATGAATATCATCTCAGACTATCAACCCACCTTGTTTTTTGGGGTGCCCACGCAATACAATTCCCTGTTGAAAAAAATGAACGGAACGCGCTTCCCTTCCATTCGCGCATGCGCTTCCGCGGGAGAGGCGCTCCCCTCCGAGGTATTCCGGAGATGGAGGGAAAAAACCGGCCTTAACATTCTGGACGGCATCGGTTCCACCGAAGCACTTCATATTTTCATCTCAAACCGTCAGGATGATGTAAAAGAAGGATGCTCGGGGAAACTGGTTCCAGGCTTTGAAGCCAAGATTGTCGACAATTCGGAAAATCCCGTGCCGGACGGTGAAACAGGACAGCTTCTGATCAGGGGGCAAAGTCTGACCCCGGGTTACTGGAACAGGCCGGAAGAAAATCTCTCCAAAATGGCAGCCGACGGCTGGTTCAGGACCGGAGATATGTACAGTCAATCAGAGGGATATTTTACCTACCAGGGACGGGGCGACGATATGCTCAAGGTAGGCGGAATATGGGTTTCCCCCGTGGAGATCGAAAACGTCCTGATGGCCCATGAGGCAGTCAATGAATGCGCGGTTGTGGGTCATGAAATCGAAGGACTTGTCAAACCGTTTGCTTATGTGTCACCGGAAAAAGCCTATGCCGCCACGGAAAAAGAGAGAATCGGGTTAAGCAAAGCCATTCTTGAATACGCCGCCGACAGACTTCCGAAATTCAAATGTCCATGGCAGGTTTTTTTTACAGACGAGCTGCCGAAAACGGCAACCGGCAAGATTCAACGCTTCAAGCTAAGAGGCGGCATGAAACAGGCGGCATAAATAGAAATGGAAAAAAATTACGGCGAATGAATCATAAATTCAAATTAAGACAACAAAGTGGTTCAGTATATTTTCAAAGTAGTAGTGGAAGAATACCGGCTAAAGGCATCTCCCCCCTTTGTGGGGGACAGAGGCAATTTTGAACTTTCTGCCGTTGATGGGCAAAACATAGTCATTTCCCTCCGCTTCAATATGCGATGCCAATTGGTAATATGCCGCGCGATTGAAGCGTGCGGGGAAAGTTCGGTCTTTCACCTTGCAGTAGAGAATGTTCTTTTCTCCCAGGTACAGGGTGTCCGGCATCAGTTCTTCTTCGGCATCATCACTCAGGTTTAGTATGAATCCAGCTCCTTTGTCGCTTCCTTTACTGGTGGCTGATACGCGCCTGACCACAAACGCGGTATCTTCCACATCCACATAGCAGAGATCAGCATTCTGACGAATAAGGTATCGACCCGCATCGTCCATCTCCATTTGTTTGTAAAACGACCGAACAAATTCGCGTCGAACCATCTCTACCCCTTTGTGAAACCATTGTCCTTCCTTGTCAATGTGTATCAGACACGGTGGAATACCCTCTTTTATGGTCATGTCATATCCTTTCCTTAACGATGTTTATGAGCCTATACATCGCCTGTCGTGACGACGTCAAGAGAATATCCGGTTGCATCCCATGGCTTAACCATGTAGAATCCACCTTTTTGTAATGGAATAGAAATGCAAATTTAACTTCTTTCGGGAGGACATGATATGCCGGATGCGGAAGGAATTCTGGAGGCCAGGGAAATTAATGAGATGCCGCCGGAAAAAAAAGAGGCTCGCACGGAATGGCTGAAAGGGGCCGACAATCTGGATTGGGGAATGAAGAACAGGCTCTCCCGCCTTATTGGAACGGACGGACATTGTCAGTTTCTTCCCATTGACCACGGCTACTTTCAAGGACCCACGCGCTGTCTGGAAAAACCGGCTGAAACCATCCAAGACCTAGCGCCCTATGCGGATGGTCTTTTTGTCACCCGCGGCGTGTTGAGGGCCGCAATCGATTTTGGAATCGATACGCCCATTATCCTGCGTGTTTCCGGCGGCACCAGTGTCATCGGGGAAGATTTGGCCAATGAGGTGATTACCACATCCATTGAAGAGATGGTGCGGCTGAATGTTTCGGCCGTGGGTGTTTCCATTTTTGTCGGAAGCGAGTACGAACGGGAAACCCTGGAAAATCTGGCGGAACTCGTCAATGAATGCGAAAACTTCGGCATTCCCGTAATGGCGGTCACTGCCGTTGGCAAGGAGATGGAAAAACGGACGGCCCGGTATCTGGCGCTTTCCTGCCGGATTGCAGCGGAGCTGGGTGCCAAAATCGTCAAAACCTATTATTGCGGTGACGGCTTTGAAAAGGTCACCATGGGATGTCCCGTCCCTGTGGTTATTGCCGGTGGACCCAAATGTGAATCAGCACTGGAAGTGTTTGAATTTGTGTACGACGGGCTCCAAAAAGGGGCTATTGGCGTCAATTTGGGAAGGAACGTGTGGCAGCATCCTAATCCCCTCGCTGTCATGAAAGCGTTGAATGCTGTCATTCACGCCGGCGCCACACCGGAACAGGCCCTTGATCTTTTTGAAACCACCCGGCGGGAGACATTGTGAATACCCTATCAAACAGTGCCATAATTCCCAAAACCATGCGTGTCTTGATGTATTACGCGAATCATGATGTTCGTGTTGAAACAATGCCTATCCCTGAAATCGGCCCGGATGAATTGCTTTTGAAAGTTATCGCCAGCGGTATCTGCGGGAGCGATGTGATGGAATGGTATCGGCGCGACAAGGTCCCTCTCGTTCTGGGCCATGAGGTGGCAGGCGTTGTGGTGTCAACCGGGGCCAAGGTCGAAAAATTCAAGCCCGGCGACCGGGTGGCCGTCACCCATCATGTTCCCTGCAACACGTGCCATTACTGTCTTTCGGGGCATCATACGGTTTGCGATACCTTACTCAGTGGTACCCATTTTGACCCGGGAGGATTTGCCGAATACCTGAGGGTTCCCGGCATTAACGTGGACCGTGGGACCTTTCCGATTCCCGATGCGGTGACCTATAACGAAGCCTCATTCATGGAACCGCTGGCCTGCGTTTTGCGCGGACAAAAGAATGCTCACTTAAAGCCGGGGCAAACGGTCCTGGTACTGGGAAGCGGCATATCCGGCCTGCTTCATGTGGCCCTTGCCCGCGCCCTCGGGGCGGGTCTGGTTGTGGCCGTTGACACCATCCCCTACCGACTGTTGAAGGCAGGGGAAATGGGCGCTGATTTGACCCTTCATGGGGACGACGATATCCTGGCCTCCCTTCGCCGGGCCAACGAAGGCCGCCTGGCGGATCTGGTCATTATCTGTTTCGACGGATTTATTCCCTTGGCCATGAAAGCCGTTGAAAAGGGCGGAACGGTGCTGTTTTTTGCCGGCGCCCCCGAGGGCGCGATGCTTCCCGCGCCCCTTAACGACCTTTTCTGGCGAAAGGAAATTACACTTACCAGCACCTATGCCGGCGCTCCCGCTGACTGCAAAACCGCACTATCGCTCGTTAAGGAAAAGGCCGTCCCCGTTCTTAATACGGTTACGCACCGGTTGTCTCTGGCGGAGGGACCTTCAGGATTCCGGAATGTTTGCGCCCCTACTGAGCATGACTGCATCAAAGTGATTATTGAACCTCACATGGATGGGCTTTAGAGCGCTGTCCCAATTTCGGAGAAGCTTCAAGCATGAGCCTTAAACAAATTACCCTTGATCATGGCAGTGGCGGGGAAGCCTCCCGAGAACTGGTTGAGACTGTTTTTCTGTCGCGGTTTCAAAATGATATCCTGGATCGGATGGACGATAGTGCCGTCATCCGGTTGTGCGGTCGAAACCTGGCCATGACCACGGATTCTTATGTGGTGGATCCTATTTTTTTCCCGGGCGGCAACATCGGCAGCCTGTCCATTCACGGCACCGTCAACGACTTGTCCATGCAAGGGGCTCAACCCCTCTATTTAACCCTGGGGCTCATTCTTGAAGAAGGCTTCCCGGTCAAAGACCTTGAAAGAATTATTGATGCTGCGGCACAGGCATCTGTTGAAGCGGGCATAAAAATTGTGGCTGGCGATACCAAGGTGGTGCCAAAGGGAAATGCCGACAAAATCTTCATCAATACCGCGGGCATCGGCATGATTCCCGACGGTGTCGATGTGAGCAGCCGGAATGCCCGACCCGGAGATCTGGTGATGATCAACGGCGATATCGGTGATCACGGCATTGCCATCCTGACCAGCCGTGAAGGCCTTTCTTTTAAAACGCAAATTAAAAGCGACAGCGCCCCCCTCAATACCCTGGTGGCTTCCATCCTGAAAATCAGCAAACGCGTTCATGTTTTGCGGGACCCCACAAGGGGGGGGGTGGCCACGGCTTTAAATGAGATTGCCGGTCAATCCGGTGTGGGCATTCAGATTTTTGAAGCAGATCTTCCCATTTCAAATCCGACCTTGGCGGCCTCGGAAATTCTGGGTCTTGACCCCCTTTACCTGGCCAATGAAGGGAAATGTCTGATCATCGTCGCCCCGGAAGATGCCCAAATGCTTCTTTCATCCATGAAAAAGAGCCCTTATGGAAAAAAAGCCCACATTATTGGAAAGGTTACATCCAATAATGCCGGAAGAGTGCTGCTTAAAACAAAGATCGGCGGCAACCGTATCCTTGCCATGCTAACCGGTGAGCAGCTTCCCAGAATCTGTTAACAGCATGAGTAAACGCCTCATCACCATCTTGAGCATTTTGACGTTTTTGGCCTATGGATGGCCGGCGTGGACCTGGTTTTCCGCCGCTCCGGCGGCGAACACATCATTTTCTCTTTTTCTCGATTCTGATCTTTCGGGAAATCAAATTCCTTTCATGGCCCAGGAATTTATCAGTCCGGCTTCTCCATCGGGCATCGTCCATGTGGGCTCCATTAGTGAAATGCCCGACGGTGGGCTTGCGGCAACCTGGTATGGGGGAACCAGGGAAGGGGCCAAGGATGTGGCGATCTTCTTTGCGGAAAAACCCCAGGGTTTCGATGCGTCCTGGTCAAGTCCCAAAATTCTTGTGGATCGAACGTCCGCCGCCAGGGAACTCAACCGGTATATTCGCAAAGTGGGCAATCCCGTTCTTTTTAAAGGACCGGGGGATGAGCTCTATCTTATTTATGTGACCATCACCATGGGTGGCTGGTCCGGTAGTTCTCTCAATATTAAAATTTCCCGGGATGCAGGGCATACCTGGTCTGACAGCCAAAGACTTACCCTCAGCCCTTTTTTCAATATCAGCGAACTGGTCAAAGGCAGGCCGCTACCGGTCATGTCGCATGAGGGTAGAAACGGCTTTGCCGTCCCCATCTATCACGAATGCCTTGGCGATTTTCCCGAGATTCTGTGGATATCCTTTTCCCCCGAAAATTATGAAATCAACTATTGGAAAAGTCGAATGGATGGGGGGACATCCTTCATTCAACCTTCCATTGCACCGGGCGGCGCCCAACAGGCCCTGGCTTTTTACCGATGCCTTTCCCGGGACAGGCAAATCGCCATGGCACGGACCCAAAACGGCGGCAGGACCTGGTCTTCACCACGCCTTCTCCATTTGCCCAACCCGGATTCGGCGGTGGACGCGTTGCCCTTGTCCGGGGAGCGCATACTCCTGGCCTTTAACGACAGCCGGCAAACCAGGGAAACACTTCGCCTGGCGGTTTCCAGCGATCAAGGTCTTAATTGGATCCGTATCCATACCCTTGAAAACAGTCCGGATCAGGAATTCTCTTATCCTTACATGACGAGGGGACGAAACGGGTTAATCCATCTGGTCTATACATGGAAAAGAAAACGCATCAAGCACATGGCCTTTAACGAGGCCTGGGTTGACCATCAATTGAAGCAGGCATCCGGAAAATGATAATGATATTCTCTTTTGTGTTCCCTTTTCTTCTCATTATGGGCATTTGCCAGGGGGGACTGCTGGTATGCGGAAAGCCGCCCCGGGGATGGGTCGCGACGCTGATGATTGCTTCCGCTGCGGCGCTGATCGTTATCCTCCCCGTCGGGGGCTTGCCGGTTGGGCGCTGGTTGATCAGTCTTTACGCCAATCCCAGCATTCCGCTAACGGCTTTTCTTTTGACCTGGGTCCTGAAAAATGCATTTCAATATAATCTTTTAAACAAAACGGCGGTCCGAACATGCCAGGGAGGGGCCCTGTTGGCCGGTATGGCACTTTACCCAATGGCCTTGGGCCTCGGGCCATTTGATCCTTATGGCGCCGGGTGGCATTTCTCCTGGCTGTTTATTAGTCTCTTTATCGCAACCCTGCTCTTGCTGATGTTAAACAACCGATTCGCACTGGTCCTTCTGGCCACCATTCTGGCCTATGATTGTCATCTGTTGGAATCGGGCAACCTCTGGGATTATTTGGTGGATCCGATCCTGGTAGTGGTATCGGTTGTGGGACTTGGCCATTGGGGATGGGTCCAAATCAGGGAAAGCTGAACAAAACCGGTTTGGATTTTAAATTGAAAAAGGACATTCGGAGAATACCTGTCATGAAACTATCCATTATCATTCCCTGCTATAATGAAAAAACACATATTCTAACATTGCTTCAACGGGTTATGGAAGCGCCCATCAAGGACAAGGAAATTATTCTGGTGGATGACGGTTCCAGCGACGGAACGGCGGAACTTATCCGGGAAACCCTGGAAAAAACGGTTGCCAAAACCATTTATCATCCTCGGAATATGGGTAAGGGCGCAGCCATCAGGTCCGGGCTTGCTTTTGTCACCGGTGAGGTGGTGGTAATTCAAGATGCAGATCTGGAATATGACCCCATGGAGTACCCCAAACTGCTGGAACCCATTATAGAGGGAAAAGCCGATGTGGTTTATGGTTCCCGATTCATGGGTGACGGTCCCCACAGGGTTCATTTGTTTTGGCATTATGTGGGGAACAGAATGCTCACACTTTTTTCAAATATGTTTACAAACCTGAATTTAACCGACATGGAAACCTGCTATAAGGCATTCAAGACCGAAGTCATCAAAAATATTACCCTTGAACAGAACCGCTTCGGGATAGAACCCGAATTGACCGCTAAAATAGCCCGAAAAAAATGTCGTATCTATGAGGTCGGCATTTCCTATTACGGCAGGGGCTACGACGAGGGAAAAAAGATCGGCTGGAAAGATGGATTTAAAGCCGTTTACACCATTGTTAAATATGGAATTTTTAAATAGGGGGTTAGTCCTTGCGGCGATAGGGTACTTCAAACATCTTGAGTTATTCCTTAATGCCGTGGTACAAATCCGCATTCCGAAATCCGAAATCCGAAATCCAAATGACGCTGTATCGATATATTCTCAGGGAAATATGGCCCACATTTCTGGCAAGCCTTTTTGTGTTTATCTTCATCATGATGGCGGCCCGAATGCTTTCCATCACCGAGTTGATTGTAACAAGGGGCGTTCGTGCATCACAGGTGGCGGGGATGGTGCTTTTCCTGCTACCCGATATCCTGACTTTTGCCCTTCCGGCGGTTACTCTCATGAGCGTGGTGGTGGCCTTTCTGCGCCTTTCCGCGGACAGCGAGATCATTGCCATGAAGTCTTCCGGTATCAGTCTTTACCAGATGTTGCCACCGGTGATTGTTTTTTCCTTTGCGGCTTTTTTGGCGTGTCTTGCCATCAGCACGGTTGCTGCTCCATGGGGAAACCGGTCGTTCAAAGATCTATTGTTCAAAATCGCTGAGACCAAAGCGGATCTCGGTATCAAAGAGCGGGTATTCTGTGAACCTTTTGGAAATCTGGTCTTCTATGTTAACAGCTTTTCCCGGGAAAAACGGATCTTGAAAGACGTTTTTGTGGTCGACCGACGAGATCGGGAAATGACCAACACCATCGTTTCGGATGAAGCGCAGGTTATCATGAGACCGGATGAAAGAATCATCACGTTGCTGTTTTTACGAGGCACCATTTTTCTGGTGGAAAAAAATCTGAGCGCTTCTCGAACCATCAAATTCAACACCTATGCGTTGAATATCGGCCTCAAAGATGTTTTGGCTGATCTGGCATCCAGGAGAAAAGCGCCCCATGAACTCTCCCTTGGGCAACTGATCGCCCAATTGAAAGGCACTCCCGAAACAGAAGCGGCATATAACCGGATCATGCGGGAACTTTTGGAGAAACTGTCCATTCCTTTGGCCGTATTGCTGATGGGCATCATCGGCGTTCCCCTTGGGGCCCAAATTCGGGGTCGAGGACGTTCCGCCGGAATCGGAGTCAGTCTTATGGTGTTTGCCATGTTTTATCTGTTTTTGATGATTATTCGAAGCGTCTGCTCAACGGGCGCTCTTTCTCCAGTGATCGGCGTATGGATTCCGGATATCTTTCTCGTTTTTGCCGTTATTTACCTTCTCCGCCGCGCCTCGGATGAACGTCCGATCCATCTTCTGCCCCGGCTTTCATTTCTGCGGAAGAAAACCGGACCGTAACATAAACAAGGATGAACCATGCCGCTTTATCTATCTTTCTTTGGTATAAGCTTTGCGCTTGCGCTCATATTCACGCCGCTGGTCAAAAAACTGGCTGTGAAGTCAGGGCAGGTCGCAGTGCCCAGGGACAACCGATGGCACAGAAAAGAAACGGCCCTTCTGGGCGGCGTCGGAATTTTTTCGGCCATGGTGATGACATGGATTTCAGGGGCACTTTATGCGGGTTGGACGACTTCCGGTCAGCCTTATTTACCCATGATGCTTTGTGCCTCCGGCATATTTGCACTGGGGCTTATTGATGATATTTTCAATATGGACCCCCAACACAAGTTGGCTGGTCAGGTCATCATCACGGCGATCCTTTTATTTTTCGGTTTTCGTTTGGGTTGGACCGATTCTAAAACCCTCGACTTATGCTTGTCTATTCTCTGGATTGTGGGCATCACCAATGCCTTCAATCTCTTGGACAACATGGACGGCCTCTCATGCGGCATCGCTTTTATTGCGGGGGTGTTTCTTTTCCTTTATCACTATCTGAATCCGACCTCGGGTCACCTTGCCGGTCCCGGCCTTTTGATTCTCTGCTCTTATCTGGGGAGTATCCTCGGTTTTCTGGTTTACAACTTTAATCCCGCCTCCATTTTCATGGGAGATGCGGGGAGCCTTTTCATCGGTTTTCTTCTGGCTTGCCTGACCATGACGGGGAATGCCTCAACATCAGGCGGAGAAGCCGGTTTTTTTCACCTGCTCTCGGTGATTGTGATACCGGTACTGATCCTCTTTATTCCCATACTGGATACGGGCTTCGTAAGCTTGATGCGCAAACTTTTTCGTCGCCCCATTTCTCAAGGAGGACGCGATCATTCTTCTCATCGCCTGGTCGCCATCGGTTTTTCCGAGAGAAAAGCGGTCCTGGTACTTTACGCATTTTCCGTGGCCTCCGGTTTGCTGGCCCTTGCCATAAACCATCTGAACATCGGCACCAGTGTGGTCCTGATTGTGATGTATCTGCTGTTTATCCTTTTTTTCTGGATTTATCTGGCAAAGGTAAAAGTTTACTCTGAAAAATCCATTGTCTCTGAACACTCCGGTATGATGACGCCGTTGCTCATTGAAATTACCTACCGAAGAAGGCTTTTTGAAGTGCTTCTCGACGTTGTTTTGATTACCGTTGCCTATTATACGGCCTATCTTCTCCGTTTTGAGGGGATTCCCGGTCCGAATTTTGATTTTTTCCTGAAATCACTTCCAATGGTCATTGCCTGTCAGATCCTGTTTTTTTTTCTTTTCGGCGTTTACCGCGGTATATGGGAAGACACCAGTATCCGGGACCTGATCACCTATGGAAAAGCCATTACCGCGGGGACTATTGCGCCGATTCTGCTCCTTTTGTTCCTATACCGGTTCTACAGCTTCTCACGGGCCGTTTTTGTGATTTACTGGGGGCTTATGTTGATGCTCATAAGCCTTACCCGGCTTTCCTTTCGTTTGCTGGAAGAGGGTGTCCGACAAGGGAATCAAAAGGGCAAGCCTGTTCTTGTTTACGGCGCCGGACTCGGCGGGCAGTTGCTCCTTAGAGAAATTGAAACCAACAAAATCCTTTGCATGACCATCAAGGGATTTATGGACGATAATCGAGATATGGTTCGAAAAAGAATCCACGGCTATCCGGTGTTGGGAGGGTTCAAAGATCTGGAGCAAATCCTTAAAGAGCATCCCGTCAAGGAAATCATCATTTCCTTCAGGGAGGGCAGTTCGGATAAAAAGAAAGAAATTAAGCGTTTGTTGGAGGGTATCGGCGCTGAAGTGGATGTTCGAGAAATGAAACTCACCATCAGTTAGATCCGAAGCTCGTTGATCGGCGTTTTCGCGCCAGTTCCTGTTTGTCCGCTACCTGGTCCGACTCGTCCACGATTTCCCGCCCCAGAATTTCTTCGAGAATATCTTCAAGAGAAATTAACCCGGCCAGACCTCCATACTCGTCGATGACCGCAAAAAGATGTTGTTTCAGCTCCAGGAACTCCCCCAAAACCATATTCAGCCTGGCGGTTTCAGCCACAAAATGGATGGGACGCATGAGATTTTCCAGTGGATCCTCCGTGTGTTCTTTAGCAAGGGAGATCAGAATATCTCGAGTGTGAACAATCCCCACCACATCCTCGGGGCTTTTGCCAAACAAGGGAATACGGCTGTGTTCCCATTTGCCGGCGGCTTTCACGGCATCTGATATTTTAAGATGCCGGTTCAGGGAAAAGATGACGGTCCTTGGGGTCATGACATCCTTGGCCGCTTTTTCCTGCAGGGTCAGCACCCGTTCAATGGCCTGTTCTTGAAAGACTTTAATGCCGCCACTCTGTCGACTTAACCGGGCCATCACCTGGATTTCTTCAGCCGTTACAGCCTCATTTTTACTTCCCCGACCGATAAGGCGGGTCATTTGGCCGCTCAGCCATATGACCGGCGTCATAATCCAGACCAGCCCCTTGAGGGCATAGGCGACAGGTCCTACCAGGGACCTGGCATACACAACCCCTGCTGTCTTGGGAAGAATTTCCGAAAGGATCAAAATAGCCAGGGTAAAGGCAGCCGAAAAATACCCCAACCACTGCTGACCGAAGACCGCCGTGGCCGCGGCGCCTGCAAATGCCGCCCCCGCCGTATTGGCAATGGTATTGAGGGATAAAATGGCGGCGATGGGGCGCTCTATGTTTCGGCGAAGACGCTTAAAGGTTCTACCGCCGAACTTTTTTCCTTGGATCATGGCCTCTACCTGGCGCAAGGGAACTGAGTAAAGGACGGCCTCAAAAAGAGAGCATACGGCGGATATCAAAATGGCAAAACCAACGGCAAGGATCAATTGTAACACGGGTTCTCCTCACTTATTGAAACAAATGGGTCTTTATCTTCACCAGTTCTTCCGGTCTGTTGATATTGGAAAAGGATATGAGTTCAGGATCGAACCTTCGAATTTCACTGCCATCCACATAGCGAACGGAAACCTTTTGGAACAACTGAATGGTCTGGTACGTGCCGGAAAAAATCAATTTTTCAATTGCCGGCAGGCATTCCCTGGTATAGAGCGCATGAAGCGTTTCAAACATTCCTGACAGGTTAGGCACCACCACATCAAAACCCTGTCGAACCGCCACCAGGTATCGAATTAAATCGCGGTTGAGAAAGGGCATATCGCAAGCCACAAAAAAGCCCGCGGTTTCAGGAATAACGTCTAAAGCCGTAAAAATACCCCCCAGAGGCCCCAATCCTTTAATGCGGTCCTCATACATGGGAATATCAAGAAAGGTATAGGTTTCAGGGGTGTTGGTGATGAGAATAACAGACGGAAACAGGCTTTTCATAACCCCTAACACCCTTTGAATCAGGGGAATGCCGTCAATATCCACCAAGGCCTTGTTCTTGCCATAACGACGGCTCTTTCCCCCCGCAAGGATAACCCCTGATACGCCATTTATAATCCCGTCGTCCATATAAAAATTCCTTCAGCAGTTTTCATTCTTGGAATGCTTGTGGGAGCGATTTTCCATCCTCGAAAAGTCGTGGGGGAATGCCGCACCCGCAGCGTTTTGAAATAAACAGCGGCCATAATGAGGATTGCTGATATTCCTTAATTTTGATTGACATCCGCCCATAAAATGATATGGTTAGATGTTTTGTCAAGCCGTGCAAAAGTTCCCTTATAAGGGACCGGGCACGCGCATTTTATCCAACTCAGGCGCTACTGCCGGGAAAGGAGCATTTTGAGTCGAAACGATTTAATTCAGCTGGAAGGCGTCGTTGCCAAGGTTCTTGGCGGTGGTTCCATGGAAATTCATTGCAAAAATGACATCACGGTAAGAGGCGTTCTTTCGGGTAGAATGAAAAAGCACCGGATCAAAGTGATGGTCGGCGACCGTGTTCAGGTCAGCGTATCTCCTTATGATACAACCCATGGTTTGATTACCTACCGCTTTTAGGCGACACCCCTGCTGGCATTAATCCCGTTCACAGATTTCTACCAAAACGCCGTTGGTTTCTTTGGGATGGATAAATGCGATTTTTGCGCCCCCGGCACCGTGGCGTGGCGCCTGATCAATGAGTCGAACGCCTTTTTCCTTGAGTTCCTGAAGGCACGCTTTGATATCGTCCACGCGAAAAGCGATATGTTGTATTCCCTCGCCCCGATTTTCGATATACTTCGCCACCGGACCATCGGGTTCCACCGATTCGAGCAATTCAACCTCACTGTCGGTAATGGGAATGAAGGCTACATTGACTTTCTGTTCCACCACGGTTTCGATATCTTCGATATGAAGCCCCAGGATATCCGTATAAAATTTGCCCGCCTGTTCAATGCTTTTGACTGCAATTCCGATGTGATCGATGTTTTTGATTCTCATGTTATTTTCCTCCTGAAGGATTCTTGCAAACTGAATAAGACCTTGCCTTTGAGCTTCGACACCATTATTATATCCTTCACTGCACTGAATTGAAAGAAAGAAATATTGTAACCGTTCATATCAAAGGGGGCAGGGGACAGTTGTCAGGGAGCAGGATAAAAAAGCAATGGTTCAATGGCCTTATCAACAATGACTGATTAATCTGGAAAGGAAGATAATGAAAACCAAAATAATTGTTCGTGCCTTAACCCTCGTTGTTTCATCCATACTGGTTCTGTTTAGCCTTGCGCCTTCTTTTTCCGAGGAACCTCAAAAACTTGCCATTCTCCCCTTCACCATGAACGCCGACCGCGACCTTAATTTCCTTCAGGAAGGCATCATGGACATGCTGAGTTCCAGACTTGCCTGGAAAGACAAGCTGGAAATTATTGAAAAGGGGCTCATCAAAAAGGAATTAACCACCATACCGGGGCCCATGGATGAAAAAAAAGCCCTGCAAGTGGGCAAAGCGCTGGGGGCGGATTATGTTATTTTCGGCAGCCTTACCGTATTTGGGGAAAGCCTGAGTCTGGATGCCAAAATCCTGGATGTCAACAAATCGGAAGTCCTGGTCACGGCCTACGACCAGTCAAAGGGTATGGACGGGGTTATTCCAACGGTCAACCAGTTTGCAGAGAACATTAACGCCAAAATTATGGGAAAGGATATCCCTGTTCAGGAACACAGGCCCGGTGAATTTGCACATTCAGAAGGTGATGCCGGCGCGCTTATCAACATTGGCAAAGATGCGGAAGGTTCCCATAAGAAGCCGTCTTTCGTTCAGCGGCTTAAAATTGAAATCAGAGGTCTGGACGTGGGGGACCTGGACGGAGACGGAAAAAAGGAACTGGTTGTGATCGATAAAAAGAACGTTTTCGTTTACAAGTGGCAGAAGAAAGGCCCTTATCTTTTTAAAATCATCGAAGGTACCTGGTCCCCCGATTATATTTATGTGAATGTGGCCGATATTGACGGAAACGGCAAGGCTGAGATCTACGTCTGCAATCTCACCGCAACCAATGCCGGGTCTTTGGTTCTTGAATGGGACGGGACAAAATTCAACGAGATTATTCATGGCCAGACATGGTTGATTCGCGTGGTGGACCTTCCCGGCAAGGGAAAAGTTGTCGTTGGCCAGAGACGAAACGCCGAAGGGAATTATTTGGGGGGAGTTGAACTCCTGAAACGCCAGGGTGGTGACTTTGTTTCAGTAGGGGCGCTCAGCCTTCCTCGTTTCGCCAACGCGTTCAATTTTGTTCAGTGTGATCTTTCCGGAAAAGGGTCTATTTTTACCATTTTGCTGGGGCCCTGGGAGCATTTGCAGGTTTACAATCCGACAGGTGAAGCGTTGTGGAAAAGCGACGATTTTTATGGTGGAAGCCTTTGCTATATGGAATTCATGGATCCGGATGTGAACCGCATGGCCAAAACGGCCCAAAGGCTTTTTATTGCGTCCCCCATTCTCACTTACGATGTCAACAAAGACGGAAAAAAGGAAGTGGTTATTTGTAAAAACGAATCAAAAACGGCACGGATATTTACGGATTTCCGTTGGTTCGGAAGCGGGCGGGTCCATTTCATGGATTGGGATGAAGCCGGCCTCGTTTCCCAGTGGACGAGCCAGAAGCTTTCCGGAACGGTTGTGGGGTACCAGGTGGCGGATGTGGATAACGACGGTTTAGATGAACTGATTGTGGCCAATGTGACGAGCGAGAGTTATTTTATTGGGCTGCCTAAAAGCCGCCTCGTGGTGTACGATCTGGAATAAAAGCAACATTGCGTCCTTCAAATGAGGAGGCCTTTTCCATGAATAAAAGGGCTTTTCTGATCTATCTTTTGAGTTTTGCCTGTTTTATGCCTTGTGCTGTCCGAGCTGAAAATGGTTTTTCACAGCAGGACCGGGAAATGCTCATACAACTGAATATAAAAATGCAGGAATTGGAAAAGAGAGTAGATCAACGGTTTGAGCAAATAGATAATCGATTCGTGGAGTTTCGATCGGATATGAATAACCGGTTCGAGCAGGTGGATAAACGGTTTGAGCAACTGGATAAACATTTTGAGCAAGTGGAAGACAGGCTCAGCGACATGTTTTAACTCATTGTGGGCATTTTGGCTACCTTTGGCGGAATTGTCGCGGTAGCCATTTCATTTGCCCTCTGGGACCGAAGGACCATGATCCGCCCTTTTTGAGGACAAGGTGGCAAAAGTCCTTCGTTCTTTTTCCCTCCTTTGAATGGCGTACCCCTTTTCCTTAGCTTGGTGTTGACATTTTCTCAACGACCCTTCCCCTCACGTTCCGGAATGACACATCCACACATCAGCCCTGTAGTTTTCATACAATTTGCAGGGCTGGCTTATGCTTATTTGTATAATGTCTCACGCCCTTACAGGGCTCAAAAATCCTTGCAACCTGTTCCCAGGGCGTTGCCCTGGGCTGGTATGTCACGCTCCTTTGGCGCTAAAGCAAACAAGACATCCTTTAATGCTTAGCCTAACACCTAAAACCTTATCTTCACAGATTCCGGCGATAAGGAATGGATCGCTCCCGGTTAACCAACAGCCATGAATTACACCCTACGGCGACTGGTTCCGCAAAAAAACCCCTTTCCCAAATAACGATGGGAAAGGGGTTGGAAAAAAAACTTATGCACCCGATTGAACCTAGGGCATAAAAAACAATTAAAAAATCTTAGAAAGTGATCTGGAACTGCACACCGTAGATGGCATATTTTCCGAGATCAATTTCATCGGTACCGGCAAACTGATATTCACCGTCATCATACCACATCAACTCAGGACGAACCCTGAACCCTTTGGCCAGATCGATGGGAATGCTGAATCCCCAGAATGTAGAGGTGGTATCAATGTTGCTGTAATTAAAATCCACTTCACTGTGCATCTGGCCGAACATGACGTGCGGTGTAACAGGACCAATTTTGTAGGCTGCATCAATCCAGTAGCCATAGGTTGTGGAATCACAGATTTTTCCGCTGGGATTGATCAGTGCGGCGGCGAACATGGCGGGACCGGAAGTTCCGATCAGAGCCTGTGTGTTGGCCCAGTTTTTACCCCAGTTTCCTTCCGCTGAAACACTGAAGGGACCGAAACCGGCTTTGACGCCGAGAGATCCGATATAGGTATCAACGGAATCGTCAAACCTGCTCCACTCAGGTTTCAGGGTATCCACGGTTCGATGCTGATACAGGAAACCGGGATAAACGCTAACGGGACCGAAATACAGGGGAACGCCGATGTCAATCCGGGGCAGCTTGGTGTTGGTCTGGTAATCAACGCCCTGTACGGCGCCGGCCGCATCCCAGGGGAAATATTTTGCGTATGTACTCACGATTCGAGCGGAGGCATTGGGATCCACCAGGGCCAAGGCCACGCGGCCCCATTTCCCGAACTTGAACTCACCCCTCACCTGTGCAAAACGACCGCTGTAGAAGTTACCGTAACCTACGCCGATGATGTTTACGGATCCTGAATTGGTACCCAACAACTGGCTGGGGTCCAGGGGTGAAAAGGGCGTGGTGCTCTTACCAGCCATGATCTGGAAATCGGGAGTTACATCCCACCAACCGTAGGCATGTCTCAGAATAACGCCATTGGAGCTTTGGTCCTCAATACCCTGGGAAGTCTGGCCGATACCAAACTCGATGTACATGCCCACATTGTCTTCATTGGTCCAACGACCGTAAAGACGGGTAATGTAAGGCACCTGAATGGCGGTAAGCTGATAGGCGTCATCACCGTATCCCCAGGCCTGGGAGTTAGCCTTGTCCCTGTCCAGATAATAAAAATCCGTAAAAATGATACCGCCAATCTTCACTTTGGCCATGGCGGGAACTGTAAAGGCAACCAACAACAGCGCTGCGATCCCAACAATAAATAGCTTCTTCATTACTCTCTCCTCCTAAAAAAAGAATTATTCCGGGTTAAACTGTAAAAAAAACCGCATTCTGAAAGATCGTCTTGAATATCGCCCCCTTTCTTCAATAGAATATGGCTCCCAAGGAAGCCGTCTTTTAATCATAAATATCGATGCTGATCCTTTGTCACAGGGAACTAGCAAGTTATGAAGAAAATGTCAAGCATTTTTCAAGTCTTCCCAAATGAAAAAGAAAAAGTCACTTGCTTATGGGATATCTTAATGTTCTGATAAACCGTATTTCAAAATCTTTGATCAGAAGAAGCCAGGAGTCGGAAAAGAACAGAAGCTGGAAGGTCGGCACGCAAGTGAAGATAACGTCGACTTTACGCGACATCCTACTTGACATATTGAGGGCAGATGGCGATAGTATTAAGTCCGTTTTTTTGATAAGGTGTACTTTATTAGTGTCAGAAAGGGTTTTGACTGCTTAAACAATTGCATTTTTTATCAATCTTTTTGAGTTTAAGTTGCCTTAGGTTGAGGCAATCAATGCAAGACGACGCTGCCTGAGTAAATTCTCATGAGAAGGGATTTGACATTCCCACCCATGAAAATGACATCTACCGCTTTTAAGCTAACTGCTAACAGCTGTATTTTCATGGTAAACAAGATGGGCAATGCTGCTATGGCCGGGTTGAGGAAATGCCAGGCGTTAGCGGATGTTTGGATTGAGCCTTCAAAGGGGGTGAAGGTATGAGCGAGGACGACAAAAACAGCGAGAAAAAATCGGAAATCAGCATCAATGAGAAGACCATTGAAATCCTCATTGCCAGGTTGATCCCCACATCTCAATATTTCGAGGTCCGGTTTGATAATCTTGAGCAAAAATTTGATTATAAATTCGAAGGATTGAATGATAAGTTCGAAGGCTTGAACGATAAGTTTGACCAACTTTCCAGATCTCAAGACAACCTGAAGAACGACATAGACAAACGGTTTGAACAGGTGGACAAACGGTTTGAACAGGTGGACAAACGGTTTGAACAGATTGATTTAAAGCTTGATAAAATCATTGAACGTATTGACCGCCGCATCGACGAAGGGCTGCGGGAGAACCGCAGTCAGACATTCCGTCTCTTCAGCTTTGCCATGACCTTTTCCGCCATTTCCATGGTGGGCATGCTCGGTAAACTGTTTCACCTGTTTTAGAATTGGCATTGCAGCTCCAAAAGGTTGCGGATCTAAGAAGGCGCCAGAATTACCGGCGGAATAGGGTGCGGGAAGAAGCAGCCGATGCATGTCGAAGCCGGAACCCGAGTCCTTAATTTGTAAATTCTGAAGGTAAAAAGAACGTAGGAGAAACCCCATGAAAGTTCTTGTAAGTGATCCACTTTCCCCCGTGGGCATCCAGCTTTTCCAGGAAACCCCGGGCATCGACACGGATGTGAACATCGGCCTTGCCCCGCAAGCGCTGAAGGAAATCATCGGAAATTACGACGGGCTTGTTATTCGCAGTGCTACCCAAGTTACGGCCGAGATTCTGGCATCGGCAAAACGCCTGAAGGTCATCGGCCGGGCCGGCATCGGCCTTGACAATGTGGACATTGCCGAGGCCAGTCGTCGGGGTATCGTGGTGATGAATACCCCGGAGGGGAACACCATCACCACTGCTGAACACACCGTTGCCCTGATGATGGCGCTTTCACGAAACATCCCCCAGGCAACGGCATCCCTCAAGGCGGGCAAGTGGGAAAAAAAAGAGTTCAAAGGGCGGGAACTCTTTAATAAAACCCTCGGTCTTATCGGGGCCGGGCATATCGGTCGCATTGTTGCGGATCGGGCACGCGCCATGAAGATGAAAGTCATCGTCTTTGACCCCTATATCAAGCCGGAAACCGTTGAAAAGCTTGATTTGGAGCCCGTTTCCCTGGATGAGCTTCTTGCGCGGGCGGATTATGTCACCATCCATACGCCCAAAACCGAAGAAACCGCCGGCATGATTAACCGGGAAACCCTTGCTAAAATGAAAAAGGGGGCCATGCTCCTCAATTGTGCCCGAGGAGGCATCGTTAACGAGGATGACGTCTATGAGGCGCTGAAATCCGGGCGACTTGGGGGCGCTGCTTTTGATGTGTTCAGCACAGAGCCTCCCGGGGATCACAAACTGATGTCCCTAGCCAATTTTATCTGTACCCCTCACCTGGGGGCCTCTACCCGGGAAGCACAGGATAATGTGGCTGCTGAAGTTGCTGAACAGATTGTTGCCTACCTGCTGCATGGCTCCGTCAAAAACGCGGTTAATGTTCCCGGTATCAGCGCTGAATTGATGACCACCTTGAGGCCCTACGCCATTTTGCTGGAACGGATGGGCGCTCTGCAGTCCCAGTTGTCCGACAGCGCCCTGGTGGAGGTCAGGATTGATTATTCCGGCGTTATCACGCAATATGACACTGCCCCTCTGACCACCGCCATGCTCAAGGGATTGCTCACGCCGATCCTCAAATACGACGTCAATTTCGTTAACGCCCCCTATATTGCCGCTGAAAGGGGTATCAAGGTGGTAGAATCCAAAACCCAAACGTCTGATGATTTTGCCAGTCTCGCTAAACTTACCGTAAAGACCCTGGAGAGTGAGCATATCGTTTCAGGAACCATCTTTGGCAAGAAACTGGTCAGAATTCTGCGAATCAATAATTTTTATCTCGAAGCGATTCCCGAAGGACATAATTTATTGATCCAGAACGAAAATGTACCCGGGGTCATCGGCGCTATTGCCTCCACCCTTGGCGAAAGCGGAATCAATATCAATCGGATGCAGGTGGGTGAAGAAAGGGAGAATAAGGAAAATGTGATTTTTCTCTCTATCAATGAAATGGTTGATGATGATATTATCGTAAAACTGTTGAATTTGAAACACATCATTTCAGCGCGCAGGATCGATCTGTAACCCAGCGACGCAAATCGTGTTATACGTTTTTAGCATACAATCTGGAGGAGTGGGACCATGCCGGAAGAAACCGAGAAAGGATTCGTGATTAAAGACAAACGCTCTTTTGATGAGACCGGTACTCCTAAAACGGATGCCGGCAAAGCTGAAACCCCAAAAGAAAGTGCCCGGAAAAAAGCGTCCCGGGAAACCACGGAAATGCCGCTGCCGGAAATCAGCTTTCCATCGCTTATTTTCAGCCTGAGTTCAACGGCTCTGTTTCACCTAGGGGAGTTGCCTGATCCCCAAACCCATGAAAAAAAGAAGGATCTTCCACTGGCCAAGCATACCATTGACACCATTGCCATGCTAAAAGAAAAGACAGCGGGCAACCTGACCGGTGAAGAGGAAAAGTTTATTGAAAACGTCTTGGCTGACCTCCGGTTGCGGTATGTGAAGGAAAAGAGATGAACCTGCTTGCGGTTTCCGGTTGGAGGAGTTCCCACCTGATAATCGTGAACCGACAACCGTAAATGCTACCATAATAAAGGCCTTCGGCCAAAAGACATGTCAACCATTGAATTTAACCGGCCTTTCGTTGCCGATGCGCCAGCAAAATTAAATATTCGGCTGAAAATCACAGGACGTCGGCCTGACGGATACCATAGCCTGGTTTCCGTTATGGTGCCTGTTGATTTATTTGACCGCCTTGAACTAAGATTCACCGAAGCGCCGGGAATTAACATTGTTTGCCGCGGTTTTCAGGCGCCGGCGAACGCCGATAATCTAGCCTTTCGCGCAGCACAGTCTTTTTTTTCCCGCATCGGTTGGAAACAGGGGCTTTCCATAACGCTCACCAAAAGGATTCCCGTGGCCGCGGGCTTAGGTGGGGGCAGCAGCGATGCGGCTGCCGTACTCATGGTTTTGAATGAAATGCTTTGCGCCTCTAACCCCCTTTCCCCGGAAGAAATGGCGGGTTTGGCTGTAAAACTAGGGGCCGACGTACCTTTTTTTCTGCAACAAGGGCCTTGTATCGCTCGCGGAATCGGTGAGGTACTCGAACCCATTGGAAAATGGCCTCCGTTGTGCTATGTTATCGTCATGCCTGATATCTCCGTTTCCACAGCCTGGGCCTATGGGGCCCTGAACGAACGGCCATCTAAGTCGGAGAAAGAAGAGAAACGGGAATTTGAGTTGACAACGAACGAGTATTACTTTATTATTAGGAATTTAAAGACCATGCCGATGGATATTGGTCATCTTTTAGAAAATGATCTGGAACGCGTCACGGTTTCCAGATTTCCAATTATCAGGGAAATAAAGCGATCCTTGATGGATGCCGGCGCTGTCGGCGCCTTGATGTCAGGGAGCGGTCCCAGTGTTTTTGGTGTTTTTGAATCAAAAAGTAAGGCTTTCCATGCAAAGTCGATTTTGAACGCCGCAACTTTGGGCCGGGTTTTTGTGGTTGAAGGAGTTGCTGGGGTGTCGTCAAGCGGTAAGACACGGGCCTTTGGCGCCCGCATTCGGGGGTTCGAATCCTCCCACCCCAGCCATTCATAAAGAAGATGACCGTTTATAAAAAAACAATGAGGACCCTGTGTTGGACCATGATATAAAATTATTTGGTGGAACCTCCAATCCTGCATTAACCCTCGAAGTATGCAATTATCTCGGTATTAGTCCCGGTAAGATTCTTGCTGAAACATTCAGCGATGGCGAAACCCGGGTTGAATTGGGCGAAAATATCAGGGGGCGCGATGTTTTTGTCATTCAGTCCACTTCTACACCGGTAAACGACAACCTGATGCAGCTTCTCATCATTATGGACGCCATGAGACGGGCTTCCGCCGAACGGATCACAGCCGTGATCCCCTATTACGGGTACAGCCGTCAGGACAGAAAAGTAAAGCCGCGAGTACCCATCAGCGCCAAGCTTGTTGCGGATCTCATTACCACGGCAGGCGCCAATCGGGTGGTGGCCATGGATCTCCATGCGGGACAGATTCAGGGATATTTTAACATTCCTGTGGATAATATTTTTGCAGCGCCCATTTTGCTGAAATACATCCAGAACAACACACGGGGAGACCCGGTAATTGTTTCCCCTGATGCAGGCGGCGTTGAAAGGGCGCGTGCTTTTGCCAAACGACTCTCGGCATCGCTGGCCATTATTGATAAACGCCGGGTTTCGCCGAATATTGCCGAAGCCATGAACATCATCGGCGAAGTTAAAGGCAAAACGGCGATTATCCTCGATGACATGGTTGATACCGCGGGGACGCTGACCCAGGCCGCCGGCGCACTTAAGGAAAGGGGCGCCGTTGCGGTACATGCCTGTTGCACCCATCCGATACTCTCGGGCCCCGCCATAGGAAGAATCGTGGACTCTCCCATTGACAGTCTGGTCATTACCAACACCATTCCCTTGAACAAGGAGGCTGAGGCCTGTTCAAAGATAATCGCTCTTTCCATCGCCGAGCTTCTGGGAGAAACCATCAAAAGAATTCATCATTCCAACTCGGTCAGCACGCTGTTTGTGTAGTCCGGAAAATAGGCCTGGGATGCCAGGCTGCGTTACTTTGTGAAAAATTTTATTAATGCCGGAGGTAATAAGAACCAATGAATCAACTAGCGCTTGCTGCCCGCGTCAGAACCGAAACAGGAAAAGGCGCCGCCAGAAGATTAAGGCAGAACAAACAGGTTCCCGCGATTTTCTATGGACCGGGTGCAGACCCTGTCATGCTAACCCTTGAAGAAGCACACCTTTTACGGCTTGAAAAGGCCGGCAAAGGAGAAAACGCCATTCTCGACCTTAAGATTGAAACCGACCAGGGGGAAATGACCAAAAAGGTCATGGTGAAAGAACTGGTGATCGATCCCATCAAAAACAATTTCATACATGCGGACTTTTATGAAATTTCCAATGACCGGGAATTGACGCTGCCCATTCACGTTCGACTCCAGGGTGTTCCCAAAGGGGTTACGGATGGTGGCGGTATTTTGCAGCAGATCAGGCGAGAACTCGTTATTTGCTGTTTTCCGGACAAGCTCATCGAAAGCCTGGATGTGGATATTACCAATTTGGACGTCGGGGAGAAAGTGCGTATTCGGGATCTCCCGCTTCCCGAGGGTGTTCGGGCCGTGGATGAAGGGCACTTGACCGTCGCGGTTATCAATATCAAGGGTGCCGCGGAAGAGGTCGCTGAAGAGGAAGTCGAAGGTGAAGAAGCGGAAACAACAGAAGAAACGGTCGGCTCAGCTAAGAAAACCGCCGAAGAATCGAATGAATAAAGGAAAGGGGGTGAACCTCGAAGGGGAAATTTGTACCTAATTGCAGGCCTCGGCAATCCTGGGCAACAATTCGAACATACCAGGCATAATATAGGGCAGGAAGCTGTTGAGCAATGGGGAAAATCGCTTGGGGCGATCCTCAAAGACCGTCGATTTTGCGCAAAGCATGCCTTGGTTGATTTCCGGGGCAACCCGATCGTTCTTCTTTGCCCCCTGACTTTCATGAACAAGAGTGGCGAATCGGTCAGGGACTGTCTCCACCACTATGACCTGGAAACAACGAAATTGTTGGTCATACACGATGATCTGGATCTGCCATTGGGAAGGGTCAAGGTCGTTAGGAATGGGGGGCCAGGTGGCCATAAAGGTGTTTCATCCATTATTCACCTTTTGGGTAGTTCAGACTTTTCGCGGGTCAAAATGGGCATCGGCCGACCGCGCCATGGGGAGGCTGTGGTCGACTATGTTCTCAGTCGTTTTGATAATGACGAAAAAAAGCTCGCGGAAGACGTCATGCGGATGGCTGTAATGGCATCCGAACTGTTTGTTTTGGAAGGGGTTGAAGCGGCAATGAATTTTATCAATTGCCGGAGATTAACAATTCAAGGAGGAAGAAGTGATGCAGGGATTAACTAAATTAGCTCCCTTTGTAGGAATTCTAAGTTTAATTATTGCTTGGCTGATTTACAATTATGTCAAGAAACAACCGAACGGCAATGCGCTTATGGTGGAGTTGGAAGATGCCATCCACACCGGCGCCATGACATTCTTGAAAAGGGAATATACCGTTTTGATCGTTTTTATCGGCATCGTATTTATCCTTCTGGGCTGGGGTGTTGCCTGGAAGACCGCCATTTCCTTCATTACCGGCGCATTGGCTTCCATGATGGCCGGTTTTTCGGGTATGACGGCCGCCACCCGGGGAAACTCGCGAACCGCGGAAGCGGCCAATAAGCATGGACAGGCCGCGGCCCTGAATATTTCCTACTTTTCAGGTTCCGTCATGGGTCTGGCCGTGGCAGGCCTCGGGCTTCTGGGCGTGGGGTTCTGGTTCTGGGTGTATGGTGGAGATCCCGCCACCGCCGAATATATCAACGGTTTTGCCATGGGCGCCAGCTCCATTGCGCTTTTCGCGCGTGTGGGCGGCGGCGTATATACCAAGGCGGCGGATGTGGGCGCCGACCTGGTGGGTAAAGTGGAAGCGGGCATTCCCGAAGATGATCCCCGGAATCCCGGCGTCATCGCCGACAACGTGGGCGACAATGTGGGTGATATCGCGGGTATGGGCGCGGATATTTTTGAATCCTTTGTGGGGTCCGTCATCGCCACTATCGCCATTGGCGCTACCATGGCCGTTACCCCTGAGTTCATCAAAGAATTTCCTATCCTACAAGGGTTGGAAGAAACCGCCATTAAACTGAAATATATGGCCATGCCCATCCTGATCGTCACGGCCGGATTGATTAGTTCTTTTTTCGGCGTATTCTCCATCAAAATCTTCCAGAAAGGCGAACCCGCGGGCGCCTTGAGATACACAACCTTTGTGGCCGCTATTATCTTCATTATCCTCACCATCATCGTCACCAAATCCTTAGGCATGCCTTTCGGTTGTTTCTGGGCCATCTTTTCCGGATTGCTCTGCGGCATCGCCATCGGTCTTTTGGCCGAATACTACACCTCCGGGCCTCCGGTGAAACGGATTGCCGGTCAGTCGGAAACAGGTTCCGCCACGGTTATTATCGCCGGTCTCGCAGTTGGTATGCAGTCCACCTGGCTTCCCATTATGGGTATTTGCGTCGCCACATACGTGGGATATGAAAGTGCCGGCATTTACGGCATCGGCCTTTCAGCTGTTGGCATGCTCGCCACTGTCGGCGCTACCATGACCGTGGACGCCTATGGTCCCATTGTGGACAACGCCGGCGGTATCTCGGAAATGGCGGGTCTGGGACCTGAAACGCGAAAAATTACGGACGGTCTGGATGCCTTGGGCAACACGACGGCCGCCATCGGCAAGGGATTTGCCATCGGAAGCGCAGCCCTTACGGCTCTGGCCCTGTTTGTGGCCTATTCACAGGCCGCCAAACTGGGGGATGTCCTCCTGGATAATCCAAAGGTCATCATCGGCCTGTTTATCGGCGGCATGGTGCCCATGACCTGTGCGGCCCTCACCATGACCTCCGTCGGAAAAGCGGCATTTTCCATTGTGGAGGAAATCCGGCGTCAGTTCAGGGAAATTCCGGGGCTTTTGGAAGGAAAACCGGGCGCCAAGCCGGACTCCGCCACCTGCGTGTCCATTGCCACCACCTCCGCTCTGAAAGAGATGGTTAAACCCGGCCTCATCGCCGTGCTGACTCCCGTTTTGGTAGGCTTTCTCCTGGGCAAGGAGACTTTAGCTGGCGTCCTCATCGGCGCCACGATCATGGGTGCCTTTCTGGCGCTGTTCATGTCCAACGGCGGCGGCGCCTGGGATAACGCCAAAAAATACATCGAAGAAGGTCACTTCGGCGGCAAAGGTTCCAATAACCACAAAGCGGCCGTTGTGGGCGATACCGTTGGTGATCCATTCAAGGATACTTCCGGACCGGCCATGAATATTCTGATCAAATTGATGTCGGTGGTGTCTCTGGTGATCGCACCCACGCTTCCGGCCGTTTCTTTGATCTTCGGTTGATCGAAACGTAACCGTTAACCCGTAAACCAGAAAAGCCCATTGCCGACAGCCTTTCCGGGTAAAAGTGATTTACTTTTACCCGATGGGGCTACGGCAATGGGCTGAATGTGCATAAAGTGTCCCTACTTTTGCCGCGGCGTTAAAATAGCGCGGCTTCGGGAGTGGCCTTGTCTTAGTCTCACTACGGAGGTTTAGATGTTCCAGGTAGGTGATTTGGCCGTTTACCCCGCCCATGGCGTCGGCGTCATTGAAAAAATAGAATCCCAGGAAATATCGGGATGCAGACAGGATTTTTATGTCATGCGCATACTCGACAATAACATGCTTATTATGATCCCGACCACCAATGTGGATCATGTGGGTCTAAGAGACATCATTGCCAAGGCTGAACTTCCCAAACTGTTTTCTATTCTCAAAAAACGAGACGTCATTCTCGACAGCCAGACCTGGAACCGCCGTTACCGGGACTATATGGAAAAAATAAAGACCGGATCGGTTTTTGAGGTTGCTGAAGTCTATCGTGACCTGCTGATTCTTAGGTTTGATAAAGAACTCTCTTTCGGCGAGCGGAAAATGCTGGATACGGCTCGGACCCTTTTGGTCAAAGAAATATCCCTGGCAAAAGAAATCACTGAGTCCCAGGTGGAAAACGATCTGGACAGTATTTTTTCTTGATGTCGCAAAACGGATGCTGCTAAACCTGAAACCGAATTTTTTTTTCTAGTTGCGCTCCTATTATTCATGTTCTTCATGCCAGATTAACCGTGAACAACGATACCCATGACAGTGCTTTTTCCCATACGATTCTTGATAGCGCCAATTGTATCCGATTGGATATGTTTCTCGCGCGTATCCATGGGGAATTATCCCGATCTAGAATACAGTCCCTGATTCGCAAAGGATTGGTTTCCGTCAATGGCGCCCATGTAAAGCCGAGTTATCAGCTTAAAACCAAAGATCTGGTTTGGGTTGTCGTTCCGAAACCATCCCCGTTGTCGCTTGTTCCCGAGGATGTTTCTTTTTCCGTTGTTTTTGAGGATGCTTACCTCATCGTTATTTATAAACCGCCGGGCATTGTGGTTCATCCCGCTCCCGGGCATTCATCCGGCACGTTGGTTCACGGTCTACTGAAACATTGCAGGGACCTTTCAGGCATTGGTGGAATTCTCAGACCCGGTATTGTTCATAGGCTCGATAAAGATACGTCGGGCATTATGGTTGTTGCAAAAAATGACATGGCCCATCAATTCCTGGCCCGGCAATTTAAAAATGGAACCATCAAAAAGGAATATATTGCTCTGGTTCATGGCATTCTGTCAAAAACAAGCGGCAGCATTGACTTGCCGATTTGCCGGCACCCCATACGGCGAAAAGAGATGACCGTCGCCACAAACGGTGGCCGGAACGCTCTGACCCTGTGGAAAAAGATTGCTGAATGTGAAGAAGGATTTTCTCTTTTGTCCATTGCCATCAAAACAGGGCGAACCCATCAGATTCGGGTTCATTTTTCGCACCTGGGCCACCCTGTGGTGGGTGATCCGGTTTACGGTCGTGGTCAGGATGCCTTAAAAAGGCAGTTTTTTAAGTTGAATCCGAAATTGGTATCCGCCGTAAAGCGGCAAATGCTTCATGCCGCACGTATTGGATTTATCCATCCTGGAAAAAAAAATTATATGGAATTTGAGTCGCCTTTTCCTGACGACATGAAACGGGTTTTTAGTGCTCTGAACTTAAATCCTAAATTTTTCCAAACAAATTCTTGACATGGAGGATGAAAAACGATATAGGCCTACAAACAAATGAGTTCCTTTCTTTGGGAGATTCGGTACAGACCGGACGTTCGACTGAACTCCATTACTGCTCTGCTGAGAAACCTTCAATAACTCACAATTATTATACGACCACCCCGAAATAATTTATTAAAGATTATAAACCCTACCCAATGGAGATCAAGAATGAATCTTGTAGAATTGAAAATGATGAGAATCAGTCAATTGACTGAAATGGCAAAGGAGTTTAAAATTGAGGGCGCCTCCGGCATGCGAAAGCAGGACCTCACTTTCTCCTTGCTTCAGGCCCATTCAGCACGAAACGGCCTTATATACGGTGAAGGGGTTCTGGAAATTCTTCCGGACGGATTCGGTTTCCTGAGGGCCCCCGACGCCAATTACCTGCCAGGCCCCGATGACATCTATATTTCGCCTTCGCAGATTCGGCGGTTTAACCTGCGAAAGGGGGATACCATTTCAGGTCAGATTCGACCCCCCAAGGAATCCGAACGTTATTTCGCCCTTTTAAAAGTGGAAAAGGTCAACCATGAAGATCCTGAAGTTGCCAGAGAAAAAATTCTTTTCGACAATTTAACCCCCCTTTATCCTGATGAAAGAATCAAGATGGAGGTTGAGGCAGACAATTATTCCACACGGGTCATGGACCTCATGACACCCATCGGAAAAGGTCAGCGCGGTCTGATTGTGGCGCCGCCCCGGACCGGGAAGACCATGCTTCTTCAAAATATCGCCAACAGCGTTACCGCTAACGACAAGTCAATCCATAAAATCGTATTGCTGATCGATGAACGACCCGAAGAAGTGACCGATATGGCGAGATCCGTTGACGCCGAGGTGATCAGTTCAACTTTTGATGAGCCCCCTCAACGTCATGTTCAGGTCGCTGAGATGGTGATTGAAAAGGCAAAGCGCCTGGTTGAACACAAGCGGGACGTTTTAATCCTGTTGGACAGCATTACCCGACTGGCAAGGGCTTACAACTCCGTGGTACCCCCCAGTGGAAAAATTCTATCCGGCGGTTTGGATTCCAATGCCCTTCATAAACCCAAACGGTTTTTCGGGGCGGCCAGAAACATCGAAGAAGGTGGGAGCCTGACCATTATCGCCACGGCATTGATTGATACCGGAAGCCGAATGGATGAGGTGATATTTGAAGAATTCAAGGGCACGGGGAACATGGAAATCCATCTTGATCGAAAACTCAGCGACCGCCGTGTGTTTCCGTCCATCGATATAAACCGTTCCGGAACCCGAAAGGAAGAACTCCTGCTGGAACAGGCCGACCTTCACCGCATATGGATTCTTCGTAAATTGCTGGCGCCTTTGACCCCGGTTGACAGTATGGAATTCCTGCTTGATAAAATAAAAGGAACAAGAGATAATAAGGCTTTCCTTGATTCCATGAGTGAGTAGACCTTTGTTATAACATTGCTAAAAAAATAGAGGAGAGTAAAATGAAAAGCGGTATTCACCCGAAATATTATAAAGCCACAGTGCATTGCGCATGTGGAAATGAATTCGAAACCGGTTCCACGGTTGAAAAAATTAACATCGAAATATGTTCCGAGTGTCATCCATTCTTTACGGGAAAACAAAAGCTGGTTGACTCGGCCGGTCGAATAGAACGGTTTAAACAAAAATACGCCAAGTACAATAAAGAGGCATCTTAAAGGTGTTAGGTGAAAAAAAGTTGCCGGGTTCATGGTAATGTTTGAAAAAATAAAAGAAACAGAAGAACGATACCATGAACTGGAAACCCTTCTTGGGCAGGCAGAGGTTATTCAGGATCAGAAACGATACCAGCGGTATGCAAAGGAACATAGCGTCCTTACCCCGATCATCATGGTTTTGCGTAAACATCAATCCCTTCAGAAAGAGATTGCCGGAAATCAATCGCTTCTGGAAGACGCAGACCCTGAAATGAGGAAACTGGCCAAAGAAGAAATTGATGCACTGGAGGAACGGCTGGAGAACGTGGAAGATGAACTGAGGTTGCTGCTCCTTCCCAAGGATCCAAACGATGAAAAAAATACCCTGCTTGAAATCAGGGCCGGAACCGGAGGAGACGAAGCGGCCCTTTTCGCAGCGGATCTTTTCAGGATGTACAGCCGCTATGCGGAATTGCGGCACTGGAAAACCGAAGTGCTCTCGCAAAATATGACGGGCATCGGTGGGCTGAAGGAAGTGATTCTCCTGGTAGAGGGAGACATGGTTTTCAGCCGGCTGAAATATGAAAGTGGGGTCCACAGGGTGCAGCGTGTACCCGAGACCGAGGCTCAGGGGCGTATTCACACCTCCGCGGTAACTGTGGCCGTACTTCCCGAGGCGGAGGAGGTCGATGTGGAAATCAAGGCTGAAGACCTTCGGATCGATGTGTATCGCTCGTCGGGACATGGGGGTCAGCACGTGAACACCACAGACTCAGCCGTTCGCATTACCCACCTTCCCACGGGTCTGGTGGTCACCTGTCAGGATGAAAAATCGCAGCATAAGAACAAAGCAAAAGCCATGAAAGTTTTAAGAAGCCGCATGCTGGATCTTGAAACTGCTCAGCAACACTCACGCATTTCGGAAGAGCGCAAAACCATGGTGGGTTCCGGCGACCGGAGTGAGCGGATCAGGACCTATAATTTTCCTCAGGGCCGGGTCACTGATCACCGAATCGGCTTGACGCTTTACAAACTCGAGGATTTTCTTCAGGGGAATCTTAATCTCGTTCTTGACCCGTTGATCACCCATTTCCAGACAGAAGCCCTTAAAAAAACCGGCGGCAATTAGCCCCGGTGCAAACTTTGCCATGATCCCCAAAGTGTGGTGCATAAAAGCACTTCTTAAGGCGTCAACGGATTATCTGGTGGAAAAGGGGATTGAGAGTGCGCGCCTGAACGCCGAGGTGCTTCTGGCTTTTCAGCTTGGCGTCAAACGGATAACTCTCTATCTCAATTTTGATCAACCCCTGACCGAAAAAGAAGTCTCCGGCTACCGCGATCTTATCAGACGTCGTCTGAAACGGGAACCCCTGCAATACATTACCGGCGTTCAGGAATTCTGGTCCCTGACGTTCAGGGTCAATTCTCATGTCCTGATTCCCAGGCCCGAAACCGAGATTCTCGTGGATCAGGCCATAACACTTGCCGGGAAATTAAACGAAACGCCCCTGCGGGTCTTGGATTTGGGAACCGGCAGCGGCGTCATCTCTGTCTCTATGGCAAAAGAGCTTCCCAGCGCCCTCTTTTTTGCCACGGACGTCAGCGAGGAAGCACTAGGGATAGCGCGAGAAAATGCCGCGAATCAGGGTGTAATAGACCGAATACAGTTTCTTCGGGGGGACCTTTTTGAACCCTTCAGAGCCCAAAAACCGTTATTCCATCTGATTGCCTCCAACCCGCCCTATGTCTGCACCCAGGAATTCAAGGATCTTTCCCCGGAGGTCGCCCTGCATGAGCCCAGACTGGCTTTGGACGGTGGAAAAGACGGCATGCTTTTTCTAAAAAAGATCATTTGCGGGGCGCCTGAATTTTTGCACCCGGGTGGCTGGCTTTTGTTGGAGATGTCACCCTATCAAGTGGAAAAAGCGCTTTTTGTCATAGGGCAAACAGGTGTTTATCAAAACGAAGCAAATGTTGAAGATTACAGTCATCGCCAAAGGGTTGTTATTGCCCAACTGAAGGAGTGAAAAGAGAGACGTCATTCATGTCGATTAACGAACCTAAAGAATGGAAAGCCAAATTGGTCGATCCCCGAAAAGTCCTTTCCAAGATCAAACCCGGAATGAGCATTTTTCTGGGAACCGGTGTCGCGGAACCCTGTACCCTGGTCAAAAGTCTGCTGAATTCCGATGCGGGAAATCTCAGGGATCTGGAGTTTATTCAGTTGATGAGCTTTGGACCTGCTATTTCCATTACCCGGGATCAGAATCATAAATATCGACTGAAAACCTTTTTTGCAGGGTGGGTGGCCAGTGAAGAAATTACCTCCGGCCGTGTCGATATGGTCCCGAGTCCTTTTTCCGAAATTCCCAGACTGATTCAATCCGGCATCATCGAGATTGACGTCGCGTTCATTCAGATCACCCCGCCGGACCGATCGGGCTTTTGCAGCCTCGGGCCCGCCATCGATGTGGCCCGCCATGCCATGGAGCAGGCTTCCCTGGTAGTAGGTGAAATCAACCATGATGCGCCCAGGACCATGGGCGATACTTTTGTACATGTGGATGATTTCGATTTTTTGGTAGAATCCGAAGAACATCCCATCTACTTTGATCGCGCTCCCTTCGACCCCATTTTTGACAGACTGGGGGCCAATGTGGCTTCCCTCATCGAAGACGGCAGTTGTCTCGCCTTTTCAGCGGGCCACCTGTTTGACGCTCTGGCGCGTCATTTGCAGAACAAGCGGGATTTGGGCATTCATTCCCCGTTTTTTACCGACGCGGTTATGGATCTGGTGAAAAGCGGCGCCGTTTCCAACAGGAAAAAAGGGCATTTTTTAGGAAAATCGTTAACCGCCTATGCCATCGGTACCCCGGAATTACTGTACTGGCTTCATCGAAATCCGCTGGTTGAATTTCAAAGCATTGACGTGGTGGCAGACCCCAAACGGATCGGGCACAACGACCGCACCATGGTGGTACTCCCCGTACGCAAGGTGGATCTTACCGGCGGCGTTGCGCTGCATTACGGCAAGGGTAATGTGGGGGATGGCCCCAGTGAAGCACAGGAATTTTTTAAAGGCGTACGCTTTTCTAAAAAGGGACGGACCATTATCGCCCTGCCCAGCCGCAATTTGAAAAACCAGCCCAACATTTTGATTTCAGTGGAGGATTATCCGGACCAGTTTTCCATTCGAGAATTTTTGGACCTGGTGGTAACCGAGTACGGCGTAGCCGCCATGAAAGGGCGCACCATTCGGGAAAGGGCACTGGCTTTGATTGACATCGCTCACCCGGACGATCGTGCGGAGCTGGTTCGTCTTGCCAAGGAAAAAAATATTCTGTATGCGGACCAGATCTACCTCTCAGAATCGGGCTCTCTCTACCCCACGGATCTTGCCTGTGAAAAAGTCTTTAGAGGAGACATTACCATTCGGTTTCGAGCCATCAAACCGTCTGATGTGGATGAGATGCGACGTCTTTTCTATCGATTCTCGGACAAATCGGTTTATTATCGGTATTTTTCTCCCATCAAGACCATGCCCCACGCTAAGATGCAGGATTACACCAATATAGACTACACGAAGACCATGTCCATCGTTGGACTCATGGGAGAACCGGGGGCGGGGCGCATTGTTGCGGAAGCGAGGTATGTTCGCCTTCCCGATAAACCGGTGGCGGACGTGGCTTTCGTAGTGGACGAAGATTATCAGGGAAAGGGCATCGCTTCTTTTCTTTTTCGAGCCCTCAAAAAAATTGCCAAGGAAAATGGTATCCGTGATTTCAAGGCGGACGTACTGGCCACCAACAAGCCGATGCTCAAGGTATTTGAATCCGCTTCGGAACTCCCTATACAAGCGGTCATGGACAGCGGTATTTACGAACTCACCATTCCGCTGGAAGCAAATGGGGACGAACCATCACGGCATTAATCCTTGAAAAACAATTGAATAAACGGATGGCCTCATCCGTAACCCAAAACCATTGGACATAAAAGATCCAAAAGCAGCGCAATTGCTCGTCAAAGAAGCGGGAAATATCCGGACCCTGATCATCAACCGTCCGGAAAAACACAATTTTCTAACACCGGGGTTTCTTGGGGAAA
Organism: Desulfatiglandales bacterium; assembly: GCA_963664475.2. Taxonomy (GTDB): domain Bacteria; phylum Desulfobacterota; class DSM-4660; order Desulfatiglandales; family Desulfatiglandaceae; genus NaphS2. Next base: position 645,478 of record CAXXXE010000003.1, on the reverse strand, counting down.
TGAGTGATACCCTTCTGGCGCTGGGATCGGATACGAATGTCAAAACCATTGTGATTCGGGGCGCTGGTTGCGAGGTGTTTTCCGCCGGCTATGACATCACGGCCTTGCCCCTTAAGACAGACCCCGGAAGTAACGCGCCAATTCAGGATATATCGCCCCTGGAACGTGCACTTCAAGCCATTCGGAACTTTCCTTATCCCGTTATCGCCATGATTAACGGCCATGCTTTCGGCGGGGGGTGTGAGCTGGCGGTTGCCTGTGATATCCGGATCGGCCGAAACGGCATTACCATGGGAATGCCGCCGGCACGACTGGGACTGGTCTATCCACCGGCGGGCTTTCGGCGGTTTTTGACGGTTTTGGGTTTCAGTCGTACCCTTGAGATGTTTTTGACGGGCCGTCAATATGACAGCCGCAGCTGCTTGAATATGGGCCTGTTGAATTATGTGGCGGAAGCCGATCGTCTGGAAACCTTTACCCATGATCTGGCCATGGAAATTTCTGAAAATGCCCCTTTGGCATTGAGAGGCACCAAAACCGCGCTTTACAAAATAGTGGAAAACACTGCTCTCTGCAAACGGGAAGAAGACCGCCTGACGGCCCTGTTTACGAACTCCCTGCAGAGCGAGGATTTTAATGAAGGAAAGCGGGCATTCATGGAAAAACGAAAACCCCGCTTTAATGGCAGGTGACCCATGAGCCACATCATTGATTTGGAAACGGGAAAACACCGTGTGCTGGTGAAAAAGGCATTCCGAAACTGGAAAAACCGGTTTAAGGACGTGTTCGAACCGGAAACCTGTTTGAGCCATATTTCCCTGGCAACCCTTTCGTTTCTGGCCCAGGGCAAAGATGACGGCACTTTTTATCTCTATGACCTGATTATGGGGCTCAACCACCTGGGATCAGGGTTCGAGTTTAACGGGCTATCACCCAAAAACAAAATGGTGGTCATCGACCAGTACCTTTTTTTGCTGGACCGAATTCGTTTTGAATGCATGAAACGTTTAAAATGGCTTGCGGGTTACCCCGGAGAGGAGATCCCGATAGTGGAACTCATTACGCAATTTCAAGCCTTGGCCCCTAATCTTCAGGGGCAAATCCCCATGATGAATCCGGATTATGCGGGTTCCAAAGAATTTTTCTCCGTCGGCACTTTCGAAAAAGAAGGGGTGGTTAGAAAACTGATCCCCAGGCTTATGCAGGAACTTGAGCCGTTCATCAAATCCGTTTAAGAACGGATCTCAAGGGTGGTTCATTTGATATCCTGCCGGCCTCCCTTAGAAAGCTCCTCACCCTTCCTCCGGAAACAAAGGTATGGCCGGGGCACGACTATGGCGAAACCCCCGTTTCCAGCCTGGCCCATGAAAAAGAAACAAACCCTTATTTTACGGATTTTTGACTCAAACATTGAACTGCCCGGAATCGATGACCGGGGGATCTTCCACATCAAAAGCATGAACAATATGTTGGTACATCCGCTTTTTCATTTCGGAAATGATCTCCCGCCGCTTATTGAGCCCCTTGGCAAAATCTAAAGCCTCATTCATTAAATCATCCATATGGCAGGCTTTCCTGATAATATGATGGGCTTCACATTCGTCTGCCGTGGCCCGTTTACCCGAGTACTGGAGTTCCTCGAATTTGTATTGGGGAATGGCTTTCAGGATCAATGCAATCATGCCGGGCAGAAATGGAATCCCTAAATCCACCTCCGGAAAACAGAAAAACCCCCGGTCCGAGCGCATGAACCGAAAATCAAAAGCGCAACTCATGATGGCGCCCCCGGCAAAAGCATGACCGGAAATGGCGCAAACCGTGGGCATGGGATAAAGCAGGAGCCGCCTGAAAAGACGATTCATGGTATAAAAAAAACCCTTTGCCGTTTCCAGATCCCCCTTTTGGATATGGGGGACCAGCCAATCCAGATCAATCCCGTTTGAAAAAATCTTTTCATGGGACGAAGTCACCACCAGCGCGTTGGCATCTGTTTCCATTTCAATCCGATCCAGCACGCCTAAAAAGCCTTCCAGAAAATTCGGGTTAAAACGATTCTCGCCATCATTTAAGGTGACCATCGCTACTTTTCCATCCAGGGTCCATTCTACCAATGCCATTTTTTCTATCCTTTCATAAAGGGTGCTATTTTTAACGATACTTTCCAAAAATCAGGGTTAGCCGATTTTGCCCTTTCTCCCTTACATACCGGGCTTCGGTTGTCATCTGCTTTACAAAATGAATCCCCAACCCCCCCACGCAACGGTCATCCAGGCAGGATTGGACGTCCGGACCGGGCGCTGCCAGAATGTTAAACGGAATGCCTCGATCGATAATCTCAAGAATGAAAACATCATTTTTCCCATGACAATAGAGGGAAACATCACCGTCCCTCTCCGGGTAAGCGTAGCAAAAGATATTGACCAGTATCTCTTCGGCGACCAACCGAATTTCCCCGATCCGTCGATGGAGAAACCCTGAAGACCGTGCCTGGTCGGTAATAAATTCAAGCGACGTTTCGAGGTTTTCCATTTTTGCCGGTAACACAATTTTTGTCATGGTTTGATGCCGTCCTTCAAACGCCTTTCCTCTGCCGCAAAGTTTATCCGTGAATTTAGCGCTCTAACGTACAGGATGAGCGGGGGGCCAAGGCGATGCCTTTTTTCAATCCTTGACCCGATTCTATCAATGATAATATCATATATTTTTATCGGTGGGAATAAATAGCTGAAATGACCAAATTCACCAAAAAACAACACACCTGGGAGATACGTTAGGATGCATTCGAGGGTTCACTCTATCAAAATTTCGTTATGAGCAAATTGAGATTTTGACCAAATTTTCTTGACATCCTAAATAGGCAAGATTATATTCCCAAAAAAGAATATGATGTTCCAGATAAAAAAAATCATCTAGGTTATAAAAGCTCTTCCTGATTTTTTTACGTTTAATATATTTACATATGGCAATCCGTATATTCCAAAAAGACTACCCGGCCACCCATTAAGCAGCTCCCTAGTCATGGGGGATCATGGGAGCCAAAAAGATGGTGGCCTTCTGTGGCATTATTGTAGCTTTATCAACCACTTCAAGGAGATATTATTATGGAAGATTTTCAGGAAATTTTTGAAACCGGTTTGAAATTTCATGGGCACAAGTGCCCAGCCATGCCCATGGGACTTAGGGCCGGGTTGGCGGCCATGAAAGCGCTGGGGGTGGAACGATCCCAGGACAAAGAGCTTTATGTTAAATCAGAAACCGGAAAGGGACACGCTGCCGGATGTTTTTTGGATGGCGTAATGACCGCCACCGGCTGCACCTACGGCAAATCCAATATCGAAAAGCTCTATTATAATAAGATGGCCTTTACCCTGATCGATACCAAGACCGGGAAAGCAGTGAGAGTGTCTCTCAAACCGGATTTTTTTGAAATGGCGCTCAAATCCCCCTTTGTACAAAAACGCAAGGCCGGGGTATCGCCCCAGGACATTGAACCGGAGATCACCGATCCATTAGTGGAACGTATTAAAGGTTTGCCTGAAACCCGGTTTTTGGATATGGGAGAAGTTCACACTGTGGATTTCAAGTCCGGCAAGGGCGTTTTCGAAGCCAAACCCTGTGAAGGCTGTGGAGAAATTACATTCGTCAACAAACTGCGGATGGGGGTCGATGGAAAGATGCTCTGCATCCCGTGCTCCAAATATGGCGAGTAGCCCAGCGAGAAAAAACGGGGTGATCCTCTTTCGGTAGGCCGTGGGTAGTTCACTCCTGTAATGGGGAGGGTGTACAAATGATTATTGCTCTGGTGACAGGCGCCATTCTGATCCTTGCGTTTATTTTCTCCATGCTGGGACTGGGGGGTGCAATGCTCTATATCCCCGTATTTCACTGGTTCGGCTATGACTTCAAATCCGTGGCCATTCCGACAGGACTGCTTCTCAACGGGATTACGGCATTGTCCGCCGCCGTGTTCTATCTTCGATCAAAGATGGTGGATATTAAAGGGTCAATTCCACTCATTATCTCCTCTTTTATCGGGGCCCCGGTGGGTGCCTATTTCACGAAATGGGTTCCGACTCGGACACTTATTCTCCTCTTCGCCATTTCCATGGTCTTTGCGGGAGGCCGAATGCTCATGACTTCGGCGCGGGCCGACAAGGAAAAGATGATGGCATTGGGGCCCCGGATGGTCCTGATGAGCTTGGGTGGATTTTTTATCGGCTTCATTGCCGGACTTTTGGGGGTGGGAGGAGGTTTCCTGTTCGTCCCGATGATGATTGCCATGGGATATGCCACCAAAGAGGCCGCTGCAACAAGCGCCTTTGTTGTGATCTTTTCCTCTTTTTCGGGATTCGCCGGTCATATTGCGGAGGGGCATTTCAACTGGCCGCTGATGATCGCCACGTCAATAGCTGTTATCATCGCCTCCCAAATCGGCGCCAGAGTAATGAAAGAGAAAATGAAGGCCCGCTGGATCAAACAGATGTTCGCGGTGGTGTTGCTGGCGGTTGCCGTCAAGCTCTTATGGAAGCTTTTCCTGTGATGGAAGGCGGTCAAGAAATAACGGAATTCCAAATAGCTGGAAAGAATAACAATGGAAATGCCTCATAAGAAGGCGGATGGACCTGAAAGGCTGAGAGTGGTGGAGCATGTGCACGGTTCGACCGGCGCCTGTTCGCATCATCGCGTGGACATCAAAGATACCAGCGGATCCCGGCTCTTGTTGACATTGGCACTCAACTTCATGATTCCCGTAGCCCAGATCATCGGAGGGGTTTACGCCCACAGCATGGCCCTCATCTCCGATGCAACCCATAATTTCAGCGACTTCGTGGCCATTCTGCTTTCCTACATTGCCCATCGCATCGGACGGAGAGGCGCTTCTTTTCAAAATACGTTCGGCTACAAAAGGGCGGAGATCCTGGCCGCCACAATCAACGTGGCTATTCTCACAGGCGCTTCGGCCTTCATCGTTTACGGCGCAGTGGAACGGTTTTATCATCCCCAATCCGTTTTGGGCAACGTGGTTATCCTCCTGGCCGGTGTCGGTATTTTGGGCAACGGCCTGTCTGCCTGGTTGCTCCACAGGGATTCAAAACACAGCCTCAATGTCCGGGGCGCCTTTCTTCACATGATAGGAGATCTTCTGACTTCCGCTATGGTGTTGATCAGCGGAACGGTCCTCCTCTTCAGACCCTGGTACTGGCTGGACCCCTTGCTTTCAATGCTCATCGTCCTTTTTATCCTGAAAAACTGCTGGTCCATTCTCAAGGTGAGTACCGGCATACTGATGAACGCCACTCCCGAAGGGTTGGATCTTGAGGAGGTCAAAAACCGTATGGAACAGATCCCCGGCGTATCCGGCGTTCATTATTTCCACGCCTGGAATATCTCCACTTCCAGTATAGGCTTTTCTTGTCATGTTGAAGTGTTGGATCAGCGGGTGAGCCAGACAGAAAAGCTTGGCAACACAATCCGCCATGAACTCTTCCATCATTTCGGTATTGATCATCCCATACTCCAGTTCGAGACCGGATCATGTGGAAGTGGAGGCGTACTTTGTGAAATCTCCAGCGGAGGGAAGATGAGGCCGCTATAAAGGTCATCGACAGGCTGGAGGCAAAAAAGAACTTCATTCCCTCGTCTGAACGTGTCCGCGGAGAGTACGCCGATATCCTGATTGGAGAATACAGGAAGTATCTGAAAGATCGATCCGGCAGCAGCCGTTAACGGACCATGTTCTTCGAAGACACGGGACGATCCCGAAAAATGGTTCCTCCAACATCAAGGATGTTCAAATAAAAAAACAAGGTATTTGGGACCAACAAAGCCTGGTGATATGCATTGCATCAGGGGGTTTTAAGGGCAGCATCCACAGACTCATAGATGGGAATAATGGTGCTGAAGCCCGATATTTCAAATATCTCCTTGACCGTGTCTCGAAGGGACGCTATCAGAATTTTCCCGTTCTTGCTTTGTACTTTTTTGGCGGTAATCAAAACACTTCTAAGACCCGCACTGCTGATGTAGTCCAGGGCTTCTAAATCAACGATGATCCTTAGGACGTCATCCGCAATGAGGCCATTTAAAAATCTTTCAAATTCCGGCGCTGACACCGCATCCATCCGCCCTTCAACCGCAACCACGATAAAATCCATTTTCCGGCCCATGTTGCTAATCTTCATGACCTTGCCTCCACTCTCTTAGAACCACATCGTAATTGAACGAGATGACACCTATCGTTTCATCATTGACTGACTTCCACCGGGTCTCCATTTCTGAGCCCGGCGGGATTGGTGATCACCTGTTCTCTGTTTCCCAGACCCGAAAGGATCTCCACCCGGTTGTCATAATAGGACCCCAAACGAACCGGTTTGAAAATGGCTTTTCCATCATTTAGAACAAAGATACCCACAGCTCTGTTTTCCTCTGCCAACCAGCTTGCGGGAATTTTGACGGATTTCCGTTTACCCGCAATGGAAAATTTTATTCTCGCCGTCATCCCATCCGCCATGCGGGGGTCGATTTGGTCCACCATCAGTTCCAATGGAAAAAACCGGGTGTTGGATTCGGCCGTGGGAGATACGAAAAAAACTCGGGCGGAAAAATGCTCACCGGGAATCGCATCTACCGTAAAATCGAACTTTTTCTTGTTTTGGAGGATGTGAAGGTCCTTTTCGTTCAGGGAAACCTTTATTTTAAGGCGATCCAGCCCAATCACGGATGTAATGGCGGTCCCCGCTGGGATGACCTCCCCCTCTTCCACCCTTCGATAGGCAATGGTCCCGTTGCAGGGGGCGCAAATGATGGACTTTTTCAATCGGTCCTCCGCCAGTGCCATGGCGGCTTTCGCGTGTTCCAGTTGGGCCCGGGCCGAGGCCACATCTTCCTTGCGCGGACCCTGCCGCGCCAGGGAAAGCTGTTGCTTCGCTGATGCCATCCTTGCCTTGGCGGTATTCATCTGCCGTTCCGCCGAGTCGTAGTCGCTGTTGGAAACAGCGCGAATTTCATGAAGCCGGGCAATCCTTTTGAAATTTTTTTTCGCTTCAGAGAGGGCCGCTTCCGCTTCCGTCACAGTCGCTGCCGCAATTTGAATTTCCTGGGGTCGGCTGCCGGTTTCCATTTTTTTCAGATTGCTTTTCGCGGCCTCCCTTAAGGCGTTGGCTTCACGTACCTGAAGGCGCATGCTGCTGCTCCCGATTTCTGCCAGACGGTCGCCCTTTTGAACCCGATCCCCTTTCTCAAAGTAAATCCGCTCAATCATTCCGCCGATTTCATTGGAAACCTTTACCTTAAGGTAGGCTTCGAGTACCCCCACATATTCGATATGCCCCTTAGGAGGAATCGCCTCAACCATTTGGACGGTAACGCTCCGATTCCCCACCTCCGACATCTTTTTCCCAGGTGCATTGGGCTCCTTTGAGGAAACCGGTTCATCCCCACATCCGCCAATGATCAAAAGTAAGGATATTCCCCAACAAAATAAGATATTGCGCATAGGATTTTTCATCATCGGCAACCGTAAATCGATAACCGCGGTTACCATCATCGTTTCAGGTGTACCTGGATGGCCATGATGGCGGCCGGGGTTATCCCCGAAATCCTGGCGGCCTGCCCCAGGGACCTGGGTCTGACCCTGCCGAGCTTCTCCCTCACCTCGTTTGTCAATCCGTGAACGGCCGCGTAATCAATTCCCTCGGGAAGCCTCTCCGCTTCCAAATGCTTCATCTTTTCAACCTGTTTTTCCTGCCGCTGAATATACCCGTCATATTTTACGGATGTTTCCACCTCCATTGTCACGGCCTCGTCTTCATTGGACAGTGCCGGGTCAAAAAAACGAAGGTGTTCAAAAAAGACATCGGGCCGTTTCAGCAGTTGTTCAAGGGTCGTGGCTTTTTTGATGGGCGCCGTTCCCAATTCTTTCAGTTTATCCTGAATCCCGGGGCTGGGTTTCAACTGGGTTTTCTTCAATCGTTCCAGCAGGTTTTGCACCCATTCTCTTTTTCGACAAAAGTTCGCGTAAACCTCCGGCGACACCAGTCCCAGGTCATAACCCAGATCCCGCAGCCTGAAATCGGCATTGTCTTCTCTGAGAAGGAGACGGTACTCCGCCCGTGAGGTAAACATCCGGTAGGGTTCCTTGGTGCCCTTTGTCACCAGATCGTCAATGAGGACACCGGTATAGGCCTCGGACCGGGAAAGAATCAGCGGCGCCTCGCCACGAACCTTCTTGACGGCATTGATGCCCGCCAAAAGTCCCTGGGCCGCTGCTTCCTCGTACCCCGAGGTCCCATTGATCTGACCGGCATGAAACAGGCCGGACACCCGTTTGGTTTCCTGGGTGGGTTTCAGCTGAAGCGGATCGATATAGTCATATTCAATGGCATAGCCAGGGCGTAAGATTTCCGCCTTTTCAAGGCCCGGAATGGAGCGAATCATCCGGATCTGGATATCGACGGGAAGGCTAGTGGGTAGGCCGTTGGGATAGATTTCAAGGGTATCCAGACCTTCCGGTTCAAGAAAAACCTGATGCCGCTCTTTATCGGCAAACCGCACGATTTTGTCTTCAATGGAGGGGCAATACCGGGCGCCGGTTCCTTCGATGATGCCGCTGTAGAGGGGGGAACGATCCAGTCCCTCACGAATGATATCGTGGGTTTTGGCGTTGGTATAGGTTATATAACAGGGAACCTGGGGCAAAGGGATATGGGTGGTTGTAAAAGAAAAGGGTTTGGGGTTTTCATCCCCCGGCTGTGCTTCCAACCCCCTGTAATCGATGGTTCTGCCGTTAAGCCGAGGGGTGGTGCCGGTTTTCAGCCGACCCAGTTCAAACCCTAGTGCCATCAGTTGCAGGGGCAATCGGGTGGAGGCGGGATCTCCCAGGCGCCCGCCTGAAAAATGATCCAGACCGATGTGTATCAAACCGCGCAGAAAAGTGCCGCTGGTAAGGATGACCGTGCGGCCCAGGAATTTTTCGTGAATTCGGGTTTCAATACCGTAAACCTTTCCGTCTTTGACCAGCAAATGGTCCACCATGGCTTGCCGAATATCCAGGTTCGGCGTACTTTCAACCACTCGCTTCATTCGTTTTCGGTACAGATCGCGGTCATTCTGGGAACGGGATCCCTGTACCGCCAGACCTTTCCGTGTATTAAGCCGCCGGAACTGAATGCCCGTTTCATCGGTATTTCGAGCCATTTCACCACCAAGGGCATCGATCTCCTTGACCAGATGTCCCTTGGCCAAGCCGCCAATGGCTGGATTGCAGCTCATGGCCGCCACATGATCCAGGTTGATGGTCAACAGCAGGGTCGGATGTCCCATTCTCGCGGCGACAAGGGCCGCTTCGCAACCGGCATGACCAGCGCCCACCACAATCACATCGTATGGTTTGTTATAGGTGTTCATGATGAGAATTCATTGTTCCGCTCACGGGTTTGATGATTTTTCTCTGATCCTTTTTAATTCGGAAGCCAGGATTGCCTGTGTCCATTTTCTTCCGGTTCGGGTCTTGAAGCCCTTTTCATTCAACATGTTGACAATATGTTTTTTGGTGACGCCTTTCGCCACTTCTTCGCACGCAAATTCCATGGCTTTGACAAGCTGTTCCTGGTATTGTTCCTTTAGCGAACCAACGGCGACGTTACCGGCCTCAATCGCTTTTGGATCGAGTCGCTCGGGTTCATAGCGTCGTTCTACCTGTTCCGCTTGTTTCGCCAGTCTCTGTTGATGCTTCTCGGTCATTTCATCGAAAAGGGGACAGGTTTCGGCACATGATGCCTTGAAAAGGTTGTTTTTGGCCCCGCACTCAAAAGGCACTTCGGACCTATAGATATATTTGACGTTGGATTTGGTGCTGTGCCGAATCCGCGATATGGAACTGGAACTCATGGCGGAAAGACGTTCGGTGCAGTAGGGAATCATCCATTCCCGACAAAGGTCTTTTGGAATGCCGATATGCCGGAACCAGGCAGCCACGAACTGGGTAATATCCTGCCGGGAAGGAACCAAATCATCCGAAGAAAATCGTTCCGAATGAAGGCCTTCCGAGATCAACTCCCGGATGCACGGAAACACCCGGGCCTCGGCTGCTTTCTTTAATAAATCCATCAAGGTGTCTAAATACATGGCAGTCATCTGATATCAAGGCGTTTGAAATTTAAGACCCCTGTGTCCTGGATCCGGGTGTTTTGACAACAATGGTATCCTCACGACCCGGCCCCACGGAAATAATGGAAACCGGGATCCCGGTAATGTCCTCAATGGCGGAAAGATAATCAAGGGCCGCCTTAGGAAGATCTTTCTTTTCCCTGGCGCATGTGATGTCTTCCTTCCAGCCGGGCATTTCTTTGTAGACTGGTTTACATAGGGTCATTTTCTTGAGGCTCGCCGGTCTTTGATAAACGGTTTGGCCGTTTATTTTGTACCCGACGCAAATTTTCAGGGTTTCAAGGCCGGTGAGAACATCCAGCTTGGTGATGGCCATGCTATCCAGACCGTTTAATCTTACGGAGTCCCCCACCACCACCAGGTCCAGCCATCCGCAACGCCGTCTTCTGCCGGTGGTGGCGCCGAATTCTTTTCCTTTTTCCTGAATAAAATTGCCGGTGTCATCTTCCAGCTCGGTCACGAAGGGCCCCGCCCCCACCCTTGTGGTGTAGGCTTTGACAATTCCCAAAACATGATGGATCTGTTTAGGGCCTATCCCCGCTCCGGCGCACGCATAGCCTGCAACGGGGTTGGAGGACGTCACAAAAGGATAGGTGCCATGGTCAATATCCAGGTGCGTCCCCTGTGCGCCTTCAAACAAGACCGCTTTATGGGCTTTGACGGCCTGATCCAGTTCCACGGAAACATCGGTGATAAACGGCGCCAGTTTTTGACCCATGGCAAGATAATGATCCAGGATGGGCTGAACTTCCAAAGGCGCCGCCCCCAGGAATTTTTCCAGGAAAAAATTCTTTTCCTTCAGATTTAGTCGAATCTTTTCTTCCAGGACATCGGGTTCCGTCAGGTCGATGGCGCGAACGCCCGTTCTTGTCACTTTATCTTCGTAACAGGGACCGATGCCGCGACCCGTGGTGCCGATTTTATCCTTCCCTTTTGCCACCTCTCTGGCGGCATCCAGCGCCTTGTGGTAGGGCATGATCATGTGCGCCTTTTCGCTGAGCGAAAGCCGCTCGGGTCCCACCGATATGCCGGCCTTTTTCAAACCCTCCATTTCTTCCAGAAGCACCTCCGGATCCACCACCAGGCCGTTGCCAATCAGGCATTTCTTATTGTCATACAGGATGCCGGAAGGAACAATATGAAAAATAAATTGCCGACCATCCACTTCCAGGGTGTGACCGGCATTGTTTCCCCCCTGAAATCTCACAACAAATTCCACTTGGGCCGTCAAAAGATCAACGACTTTCCCTTTTCCCTCATCCCCCCACTGGGTCCCCACCACTACGATATTGGGCATGTTTTATTCCTTTCTTCCAGAACTAGTTGAAAACTTCGATAATCCTCTCGGTCATCAATATCCCGACCATCATAGCCCGTTCCGGGCGTCGCCAGACAGACCCGGTCGCGGTATTTCTCAAGAAGAGACCTGGCCCCTACGTCCCCTGTAAGATGCTTTAATTCCGGATAAAGATCCCGTCTGAAAATAACCGGGTGCGCAGCGCGTCCACCGGCACGAATCGCCCCAATGGGCAATTGGGATGCTAAATACCGCTCCATCAAAAAATTAATCACCTGCCGATCGATAAAAGGCATATCGGCCAGCAGAATCATCGCATGATCGTGGCTTTCATCAATTTTGCCCACACCCGCAACGAGGGAAGAGCTGATACCCTCCTTATAGCGGTGATTATGGACCAGGGTTAATTTCGGTTCCCGAATCATTGGGCCCAACGCTGTTTCTATTTCATGGGCATGATGCCCCAGAACCAGAACCAGTCGATCCAATCGGGACTCAAGGGCCGCGGTCAGAGCCCTCTCTACAAGCGTTACGCCGGCAACGGGCAAAAGTTGTTTCGCCGTGCCCATGCGCGTGGATGCCCCGGCGGCAAGGACAATGCCCGCCACTTTCTGATCATAGGTCTCCATCACACCTTACATTTTTTGGTCATTGATTTTTTTGGCCCGTTCAATCAGCTCCAGCAGCGATGCCATTTTGGGTTCCAACGGCCGATTAAACGCTTTGTCCCATTGTTCGGACGTCAATGTCGCCCGCAGATGGGTTTCCACCGGAAAATGGGTATGCCAGCAATCCAGGGCCTTAAAGCATGGCAACCCTTTGTTCTCATAACGACAGAATGAAAAAGATATCTGATGCCCCAGCCTGGGGCATCGAATGGTTTGGTCGTCCGTTGGAGGGATAATCTTTGTCATGTTTTAAACGCCTACTCAAAACCGCCGGCGTGATATTGTTTGGGTTTGGGAAGCGGCGCAATGTCTTCCAGGGCGCGTTTGATGTCTTCTTCCGGCAGGGGATGATCTTTGAGACTGCCCTGAAAATAAGCCTGATAGGCAGCCATGTCCACGAGGCCATGCCCGCTCCAGTTGAACAGGATGACCTTTTCCTTCCCCTCTTCCTTGGCTTTTTTCGCCTCACGAATGGCCATGGCGATGGCATGATTGCACTCCGGTGCGCTGATAAATCCTTCGGTTCGCGCAAAGGTGATGCCGGCCTGGAACGTCTCCAGTTGACTTACGGCCTCCGCCCGGATCAATTTGTCCATGAGTAGTTGGCTGATGATGGGGGCCATGCCATGATACCGCAATCCCCCCGCATGAATGGGCGCCGGTACAAAATTGTGTCCCAGGGTATGCATGGGCAGCAGCGGGGTCATCTGAACCGTATCGCCGAAGTCGTAGGCAAAGGGTCCCTTGGTCATGGTCGGGCATGAACTGGGTTCCACGCCGATGATATCGATTTCTTTTCCAAAGATTTTGTCCCGTACAAAGGGGGTGCAATTGCCGGCGAAGTTGCTCCCGCCACCGGCGCATCCGATCACCACATCCGGGTAATCCCCGGCAATGGCCATCTGCTTCTGGGTTTCCAGTCCATTGATGGTCTGGTGCAACATCACATGGTTTAGAACACTGCCCAAAGAGTATTTGGCGCCATCGGTGGTTACAGCTTCTTCCACGGCTTCGCTGATGGCAATCCCCAGGCTTCCGGGGGATTCGGGGTTTTGCTCCAGGATGGTGCGACCGGCATTTGTTTCGGTACTGGGGCTGGCAACACACTGGGCCCCCCAGGTCTCCATCATGAGACGCCGGTAAGGCTTCTGGTTAAAAGAGATTTTGACCATATAAACCTTGCATTCCAGGCCAAAAAAAGCGCATGCCATTGACAGTGCGCTTCCCCACTGGCCGGCCCCTGTTTCGGTGACGATCTTTTTGGTTCCGGCTACCTTGTTATAGTAGGCTTGGGCAATGGCCGTATTGGGTTTATGACTGCCGGCCGGGCTGACGCCTTCGTTCTTGTAATAGATTTTAGCCGGTGTATCGAGAAATTTTTCCAGGTTGTAGGCTCTGTAAAGGGGGGTCGGCCGCCAGATCAGGTATTTTTCCAGCACCTCCTCCGGAATGTCAATCCACCGTTCCTGACTCACTTCCTGCTCAATGAGATTCATGGGGAAAATAGGCGCCAGATCGTCGGGACCAACGGGCTCACCGGTTCCCGGGTGTAATGGGGGTTCCATGGGCGTGGGCATATCCGCCGCGATATTGTACCATTGACGAGGCATCTCCGATTCGGGTAAAACGATTTTTTTTTGTTTCATGGTTTTTCTGCTCCTGATATCTTAATTAATCTATTCAACCGCAGTGCCAATACCACGGGTTGTTCCCAATTTGGTTCGCTGCATTCAGGATGCACACGCATATGGCTTTGAAAATGCTTATTCGCAAAAGTATCTAAAGGCGTTTGGAATTAATGCAAAAGGCTAGTGTTTTTGGTCCACAAAGTCAAGCATGGAACCGCCATGAATGTTTCGGGAGGCTTTAAGATGCACCTTGCACAAATCCTGTTTTTCCCTGAAAGGTATCCCACTACCAGCCGTTACCCATTTAATTTGAAAATATTTCATGAAACCGGGCGGATGACATTCCAATCACCAGTGACCTTTCTGGTGGGGGAAAACGGCGCCGGAAAATCCACACTGTTAAAGGCCCTGTGCCGAAAATGTGGGGTTCATATCTGGCAAAACACACTGGGAAGGCGTGTTGAATCAAATCCTTACGAAGAGATCCTGTACCGGTATATGGATGTTAAATGGACAAACGGCATTGTGCCCGGGTCATTTTTTGGATCCGAAAATTTTCGAAATTTTGCTGAATGCGTGGATGAATGGGCCGCCGCAGATCCGGAAACCCTGAAATATTTCGGCGGGAAATCATTGATAACCCAATCCCACGGGCAATCCCTCATGTCATTTTTCAGGGCCAGGTATCAAATCAGGGGGCTTTACTTCCTGGATGAACCGGAAACAGCCCTCTCTCCCAAAAGCCAACTGGAATTGGTTCGCATATTGAGAGACATGGGGGAAGCGGGCCACGCCCAGTTTATTGTGGCCACCCATTCCCCCATCCTTCTGGCTTGCCCCCGCGCCGTCATTCTCAGTTTCGATCATTGTCCCGTAACGCCTATTGATTACGAGGAGACCCAATATTACCGAATTTTCAAAGGTTTTCTGGAAAACAGGGAGCAATATCTATAGCATTGCCCGGCAACCGGGCAGACACAAAGGTCTGCCCCTATACACCCCATCTTTTGATTCGCAATATGCCCGTAGGGGCGGACCTATGTGTCCGCCCTTCTGTTTGGGCCGCGTGCATCACTTTTTTGTGCTGCACCCTCCTCATATGAGAACAGATTTGAGTTCTTCCTGAATATACTGGAACTGATCGATCTGCTCCTCTCCGATCTTTTTGTCAATTTCTCCGGATTTCAGTTTTTTCCGCAAAATCTTGAGTTCATTTTCCAGATCGATGATATTGTTGAGCAAGGTTGTTTTAATGTCGGGCCCTTCTTTTTCGGGTGCCGGTTCATCCACCGAAAGCGCTTTTGATTTGAGAATCAAACGTTCTTTCCACTTGGGGATATGGGTAATCAGGTTGAGCTTTTCCTGAATGACCTGCGCCAGGGTTTCGCTGGCCGTGGCTTCACCATGCACCGTGAAAACTTTTGGGTTGGATTCAAAATGGGAAATCCATTCAATGAGGTCCGCCTGGTCGGCGTGGGCCGAAAATCCCCCGATGGAAAAAACCTTGGCTCTGACCGCCACGTTTTCCCGGAAGATCTTGACCTGCTTTTCACCCTCCACAATTTTTCTTCCCGTGGTCCCTTTGGCCTGAAATCCCACGATGACGATGCTGGCGCCGGTTCGCCACAGATTGTGCTTCAGGTGGTGCTTGATCCTCCCTGCCGTACACATGCCGCTGCCGGCAATAATGATGGCGGACCCCGGCTTTTCATTGATAGCCATGGATTCCCGGGTGGAGGGGGTAAACTTGAGATTGGGCATGTCAAAAGGGTCATAACCCGCATCCACAATGGCCCTCGCCTCTTCATCATAATATTTTTTATTTTTTCTAAATATTTCAGTCGCTTTTATGGCGAGCGGGCTATCCAGGTAGATGGGAATATCCGGCACGAGTCCCTCACGATAAAATTCCCCCAGAACATAGAGAATTTCCTGGGTTCGCTCCACGGCAAAAGCGGGAATGATAATCTTCTCGTTATGGCTGACACTGTATTTGATGGCTTCCACCAACTCCAACTTGCTGTCTTCAAAGCTGCGGTGGAGACGATTCCCATAGGTAGACTCCACAAAGAGATAGTCGGCGTCAAACACTTCATGGGGATCCTTTACGATCAACTGATCTTTCTTGCCCAGATCTCCTGAAAAAACGATCTTAATGGTTTCACCGTCTTCCTCGATCCACAGTTCCAGAATGGAAGATCCCAGGATATGTCCCGCATTCCGCAGCCGGGCCTTTACCCCCGGCTCAAGGGTTAAGATCTGGTCTCTCTCCATGGGCTTAAAATACTTGAAACTGGCTTCCGCATCCGCGGCGGTGTATAGGGGCTCAATCCCCGATTTGGCCTGGCGAGAATTTTTGCGGGTCTGCCATTCGGCGTCCATCTCCTGAATGTGGGCCGCATCCAGCAGCATGATCTCACATAATTCCGCGGTTGGCGGAGAGGTAATGATTTTCCCCTGAAATCCGTCCTTTACCAGCTTTGGAATCCGACCGCAATGGTCCACGTGAGCATGGGTAAGGAAGAGAATTTCAATTTCCTTTGGGTCAAACCCCCACGGCTCCCAGTTGCGGCTTTCCATCTGTTTCCCCCCCTGAAAAAGCCCACAGTCCACCAGGGTTTTTTTCATACTGGGCGATTCCACCAGATAGCAGGAACCGGTAACGCTTCCCGCTGCACCCAAACACGTAATTCTGACCATATGTGAATCTCCTTCCTTATTGTGGTGCATCAATCATCATTTCCATCGGGATGGCGGTACTGTTCTCCCGCATAATTGGTTGCCAGCAGAACATCACCGTCCCGCCCCGTAAGGTATTCCGGCAGAAGCGGCACCTTGCCGCCGCCGCCCAGAAGATCGATGGCAAAATGGGGGACTGAGAGACCGGAGGTATGGCCTTGCAGGCCCCGCATGATATTCAAGCCCCGGTTCAAGGAAGTTCTGAAGTGGCTTGTTCCCCGGGCCGGATCCCCATGAAAGAGATAATAGGGTTTAACCCTGATTGTCAAGAGTTTCCGCATCAGGGCCCCCATGACCTTGAGGTCATCGTTTACCCCTTTCAGCAAAACCGTCTGGCAGCCAAGGGGGATACCCGCATCGGCCAGGCGATTGCATGCCAGGGCGGCTTCGGACGTAATTTCAAGAGGATGATTAAAGTGAACATTCATAAAGAGGGGATGAAATTTTTGAAGCAACCGGGCCAGTTCCGGCGTGACCCGCTGCGGCAGCGTACAGGGAATCCGGGTCCCGATCCGTATGATTTCCACATGCGAAATGGCACGGATGGCGCTCATAATTTCCCACAGGCGGGCATCTTCCAGCAACAGCGGATCCCCGCCGGAAAGAAGCACATCCCGCACTTCCCCGTGCGCCTTTATATAGTCAATCCCCTGCGCAATGGACGCATCGGTTACCATTGAAGGACGTCCCACCTTTCTTTTCCGGTTACAGAACCGGCAGTACATGGCGCACTCCGCGGATATCAGAAATAGAACCCGGTCCGGATAGCGATGGGTCAGACCGTAAACCGGAGAATGCCCTTCTTCATGCAGGGGATCCACCACGCCCCCAATGTCTTCAATCTCTCGAATATCCGGCACGCATTGTCGATAGATAGGGTCATTCTCTTCTTGAATGAGTCCGAGATAGTAGGGATTGATGCGCATGGGATACCGGGAAACCACCTGCGCCAGTTTTTCCCGGTGGGCCGGGGGCCGAGGCAATGCATCCAGGGTCACGACACTTTCCGAAAGCAGACGTTTCCACGGGGGCTTTTCACTTTTCAGGGGTTTTTCATTCATGACCGGAACGTCCCGGTCCAGATTCCAAAACCATCCGAATCAGGTTTTTGGAGGTGTATTCCGCCACATCGGCCAGGCCGTCCAGGGGCATGAAATCGAGGGCATTGGCTGAAAAAAGACAGGTAGCCGATGCCGGAAACTCGTCATCCGCCAGATAGAAGATGGTGCAGAGTGCAATCTTCGGAAGCGGATAAAGCAGCATGGAAAAATCGCCGTTTTGCACCTCTTCTCCATCAAAGCAGGAAATAATTTCCCTCTTTTTTTTCATAATTTTTGACACATGTGGGATCAGCACCCGCTCGCTGTTGGCACTGAAGGCGCCGTGATAGGGCATACTCCCCGGGAAATCTTTGAAGGCCTTGTAAGGTGTAAGCTGAATCTTTTCCAGGCTGGCGTGTATGGCATAAAGGGAGACCAGAAGTGCCTTGGGATCAACGCTTTTTATACCGGAAAACATCACCTGGCTGTGATCGAACCAGGCTTCTTCCCCAAAAGCCCGAAGAGAAAAGCCTTGACCCTTTTTTTTTGCGCCCAGACGTTGTTCCGTATCCCGTGGAAGATCGCCAAAAAAAGAATTCAGATTCTCTTGAATTATTTTTTCATAATGCGTTGCCATGGCCTTGTTCCCTCATTTCAATTCCACTTCACAATTTCTTCCGAAATGGAAGTAATTGACAAATACAATTAATTCCTTTAATCACAAGTATTGGATCGGCGTTCGTGTCTCTTTATGCCGGTCCTATATTGCGTGCTGAAACGGCTCAAGCTCACCCCCCTGATACTGAACATTTGCCAGGGCCTTCAAAGAACCTGTAACCTTATCCCCCTTGAGTTCGATACCATATGACAAACGCCTCGGATTTGCAATCATCCGTTCATAACTTTGCCGGATTTGCTGTTTAGCGGTACTTCATAAAATGGAGAATTTACCAAAAATCAAATGAACTGGAGGCCATTTTTTAATGCGCCATAAGCCAACCTATGAAGAACTGGTCAAAAAAATAGCGCACCTTGAAAAAGAGGTAACCCGTTGCCGTCAATTTGAAAAGGACTCCAACCGGAGCGCTATTGAAAAAGCAGAGGGAATTCTG
Organism: Desulfatiglandales bacterium; assembly: GCA_963664475.2. Taxonomy (GTDB): domain Bacteria; phylum Desulfobacterota; class DSM-4660; order Desulfatiglandales; family Desulfatiglandaceae; genus NaphS2. Next base: position 626,827 of record CAXXXE010000003.1, on the reverse strand, counting down.
CGGGTCATGTTTGATGCCACCCACGACAATGCCCTGTTGCTGGAATTGAATGGAACGGTACTGGCCATTAACGCCGCGGCAGCTCACGGATTGGGAAAAGAGCCGCACGACATTGTCGGCAAAAACATCTATGACTTGCTCCCGGAAAAAATAGCGACCGTTAGAAAAGAACAAAGCCTGAAGGCCGCCTCGAAAAAGCAACCCGTTCGTTTTTCGGAGAAAACCCACGAAACCTTCTTTAACTGGAACATTTATCCGGTTTTTCCTGAAAATGATCATGGGGTGAAACTGGCGGCCTTCGGTCAGGACGTCACGGAACAGAAACGGGCGGAAAAAATCCTTCGCGAACGGGACGCGCAATATCGCCGCATCGTCAATGCCGCAACCGATTCATTTCTTATTTTCGATATGGACGGCCGCATTGTGGAAGCCAATCCAGCCGCTTGCCACATGTACGGCTATGCGCATGATGAACTGGTCGGCTTGTCGGGCCAGGATATCGTACATCCCGATTTCTATAATATTTTTGATGATTTCAAGCGAAAGGTCCAAAAAAGCGGCTCATTTGAAGCGGAATCAATGGATATCCGAAAGGATGGCACCTTCTTCCATGTCAACGTCAGCGGCAGCCTTTTCGCTCATAAGGGCAACCCGCATCTCCTGGCGGTCATAAGAGATATCAGCGAAAAAAAGCGGCAGATGGAACAACTCCAGCAGGCGCGAAAAATGGATGCCCTCGGCACTCTCGCCGGTGGAATTGCGCACCAGTTCAACAATGCCCTCACGGCCATTACCGGAAATATCGGACTGCTGGAAATGGATCTTCCCAACGATCAACGGTTTTCTCAAAATATTGCGGACATGAAGACTTCGGCCCATCGAATGGCGCACCTGACCAGCCAGTTGCTGGCCTATGCCCGAGGGGGTCGTTACCATTTACAGACGACCCCCATCCGGGATTTTCTGGAAACCACGCTTTCGCTCATCGAACATACCCTGAAGCCCTCCGTCCGTCTGGAAACGGATTTCCCCTTGGACCTGATGCGGGTCAAAGTGGATCGCACCCAGATGCAGATGGTCATATCGGCCATCGTGGCCAACGCCAACGAGGCCATTGAAAAAAAAGGCCGCATCAGGGTTTCCGCCGAAAATGTGGAAATGGATGCCGTACCCTGCATAGAAGACATGAAACCGGGACCCTATGTCCAACTCACCATCAGCGATGATGGCAAGGGGATGGATCAGGAAACCCGAAGCCGTATTTTCGAGCCCTTTTTTACCACCCATTTTATCGGCCGGGGATTGGGCATGGCCGCTGTCTACGGCATCGTAACCAATCATGGCGGATCCATATGGGTGGAATCCAAGAGGGGCAAGGGAACCCGAGTCCGCATGATTCTGCCGGCGATTCAGGTTGAAACCATTGCCACAAAAACATCCGGTGAAATGGGGGCTGAGGCGCCGGTGCGGGGAGAAGGAACAATCCTGGTCATTGAAGACGAACCGGACGTCATGGAGATCACGCGTGAAACCCTGAAAAGGCTCGGCTATATCGTGATTGAAGCCGTCACCGGCAAGGAAGCCATCCAAAAAGCCCTTTCCTTCGAGGGGGCCATTGATTTGGCGCTTCTGGATATCAAATTGCCGGATATGAGTGGAAACCAGCTGTATCCACAGATCATGAACGCACGCCCTGATCTCAAGGTCGTCGTTTTCAGCGGATATGCGTTGGATGGCCCTGCCCGGGAAATTTTGGACGCCGGCGCCGATGGGTTTGTTCAAAAACCTTTTTCCATTTCAGATTTATCCCAAAAGCTGAAAGAGGTATTGTTGAAAAGCAGCTGTTAGCTAACGGAGTCATACATTTGCTTCGGAAAGGAACCATATCATGAAAGTGCTGGTAGTGGGCAGCGGGGGCAGAGAGCATGCCCTGGCTTGGAAACTGGCCCAATCAAATAAAGTGAAAAAAGTGTTTGCGGCGCCGGGCAATGCGGGAACAGCCCGGGAACCCGGGGTGGAAAATATCCCGGTCGGTTCAGATGACATAGAGGGCCTTCTGAACTTTGCCCGAAAAAATAATGTTGGATTTACGATGGTGGGGCCGGAAGCACCTCTGGTTGAGGGGATTGTGGATCGATTCGACCACGCGAAGCTGAAATGCTTTGGTCCCACCAAGAGTGCCGCCCAACTGGAAGGATCAAAGATTTTCTGTAAGGATTTTCTCGCCCGCCATCACATCCCCACGGCCCCTTATCAAACGTTTACGGATCCGGCATCGGCCACGGCCTATATCCGGCGAAAGGGCGCCCCCCTGGTGGTGAAAGCCGACGGCCTGGCGGCAGGCAAGGGGGTGATTATCGCCTCGTCCGAAGCTGAAGCCGTTGATGCAGCGAAAGGCATGCTGTCGGGTGAATCCTTTGGGGATGCAGGCAAGCGCATCATCGTGGAAGAATGTCTGGAAGGGGAAGAGGCCAGTTTCATCGTGATGGTGGATGGCGAACACATTTTACCCCTGGCCACCAGCCAGGACCACAAAGCCCGCGACGACGGGGACCTTGGGCCCAATACCGGGGGGATGGGCGCTTATTCACCGGCGCCGGTGGTAACGCCCGCACTTCATGAGCGCATCATGAGGGAGGTCATTGAACCCACGGTGAAAGGCATGGCCGGGGAAGGAAATCCCTATAGGGGGTTCCTGTATGCGGGGGTGATGATTGCCGGCGACGGCACCCCCAATGTCCTTGAATACAACTGCCGGTTCGGGGACCCGGAAACTCAGCCCATCATTTTACGGCTCCAGTCGGATCTGGCGGAAATGTGCCTGGCAGCCATGGAACGACGTCTGGATCAAATCCAGATAAAATGGGATAACCGGGCCGCTTTGGGGGTCGTAATGGCTGCCGGCGGATACCCGGTACATTACAACAAAGGTGATGTCATTACGGGGCTTTCCGAAGGGGAAGCGGACGGGACCAAAATCTTTCATGCGGGCACAGCCCTGAAAGATGGTCGGATTGTCACCAGCGGCGGCAGGGTGCTTTGTGCCACGGCCCTGGGAAAAACCGTGAGCGAAGCCCAGTCCAGAGCCTATGATCTGGCCGGAAAAATCCATTGGAACGGTATTTATTACCGACGGGACATCGGTTACAGGGCTATTAGCAGAGAAAAATAGACATAACCGTTTACAGGGGAGGGGGGAGGGGGAAGGGTGCAGTTGTCAGAGTGCAGAAAAAACAGCATTGATCTAATGAATGAAGTCAACCTGCATATTTGAGGCATTCTTTATTGAATATCGGTGTTCAAGGATACAACACTGTGCCCCCTGACAACTGCACCCTGCCCCCTGTGAACGGCTACGCCTAATTCAACCGCATTTGGTAAAACCGCAAAAGTGACAGGTCATGCAGCCTTCTTCAAAACTGATGGTTTGACCGCATTCGGGGCAAGTTTCTCCCAACAGGCTTTTTTCATTTTTGCTCCGTCCGTTGGCGGGCTGTTCCTGCATGTACCTTTTTTCCAGCACCCGGCTGATAGCATCGGGGATAGATAACACGAGGCCATCCTTCTGGAAAATGGGATGTTCACCGCCGATGCCTTTCAATTGTTCCACAATTTTTTCCACCCGAACCCCGGACCGAAGCGCCAGGGAAACCAGCCTGCCGATGGCTTCGGTCTTGGCGGTGGTGGACCGGCCGGATTTTCCGATGGTGGCAAACACTTCAAAGGGCCGTTCTTCGAACTCGGTCACCGTCACATAGAGTGCCCCCATGCCCGTGGTCATTTTGGTGGTAAACCCGAAGAGTGTTTCGGGCCGTTCTTCCACGGCGGTCATGAAGCGGCCATGGGGCTGTTTCTCCTTTTCCGTAAAGGAAAGGACCTGATTTTCCTTGCTGCCGTCCCGGTATATGGTAACGCCTTTGCATGACAGGGAATAGGCCAGATCATAGACCTTTTTTACATCGTCAATGGTCGCATCCCGGGGCAGGTTGACGGTTTTACTCACGGCATTGTCCGTATATTTTTGAAAAGCCGCCTGCATTCGCACATGCCACTCCGGCACCACGTCATGGGCGGTCACGAAAATGGCCCGGTCTTCTTCGGGGATCTCTTTAAGCCCCCGGATAGACCCCTTTCGGGCGACCGCATCCATCAATTCCCCACTGTAGTAACCCTTTTCTCTGGCCCTTCGTTCAAAATATGGATTGGTTTCCACCAAACGATCATTATCCATGACGTTCCTGGCAAAACTGAGGGCAAACAAGGGCTCGATACCGCTGGAACAGCCGGCGATGATGCTCAAGGTTCCGGTGGGTGCGATGGTGGTCGTGGTGGCATTCCGGTAAGCGCATTCCGTTCGCCCTTTAAAAACGCTTTTGTCAAAATTGCCGAAAACCCCCCGTTCTTCCGCCAGATGTTGGGATGCCCGGTGAGATTCCTTCTGGATAAATGCCATGACCGCCTCGGCCGTTTCAAGGGCCTTCTCGGAATCATAGGGAATGCTCAGTTGGTAAAGCAGATCCGCAAACCCCATGACGCCCAGTCCGATCTTTCGGTTTCCCCGCACCATTTCACCGATTTCCGGCAGGGGATATTGGCTCATGTCGATGGTATTGTCCAAAAAATGAACACTTTCCCATACCACTTCCTTAAGCGCATCATAATCAATGGTTGGCCTCCCATCGGTTTCAATGGCGAACTTGGCCAGATTAATTGACCCCAGATTGCATGCCTCCATGGGCAGAAGGGGCTGTTCACCACAGGGGTTCGTGCTCTCGATCTCCCCCAGGCCGGGGGTGGGATTGTCCTGATTGACCTTATCCAGGAAAACGATGCCGGGATCCCCGTTTTTCCAGGCCCGCTCGATAAGGGCGCCATAGACGTCCGCTGCATTCAGTTGCCCCGCGGTGCGGCCATCGCGGGGATCGATCAGATCATAATTTGATCCGGTTCTGACGCTTTCCATAAAAACATCGGTAACACCCACCGAAATATTGAAATTGTTCAGATCGTCGCCTTTTTCCTTACACTGAATAAATTCCATAATATCCGGATGGTCAACCCTGAGAATGGCCATGTTGGCGCCCCTTCGCGTACCGCCCTGCTTGACCTGTTCCGTGGCCGTATTAAAAATCTTCATGAAAGACACGGGACCCGAGGCAACGCCGCCGGTGGTCCCCACACGGCTTCTTTTGGGCCTCAGACGGGAAAAAGAGAAGCCGGTGCCGCCGCCGGACTTGTGGATCAAAGCGGCGTTTTTGAGTGAATCAAAGATGCCATCCATACTGTCTTCAATGGGCAGCACGAAACATGCCGCCAGTTGCCCCAACTCACGATCCGCGTTCATCAAGGTGGGAGAATTGGGCAGAAACTTGAACTCCGTCATCAAACGATAAAAAACGGCTTCAACCTCGTCTACCCGCTCTTCTCCTCCGTATCGCTTCTCCGCTTTGGCGATATAGGCCGCCACACGGGCAAACATCTGTTCCGGGCTTTCAATGACCTGTCCTTCTCTATCCCGTTTCAGATATCGTCTTTCCAAAACGCGAACAGCGTTTTCCGAAAGAGCCAGATCTCTCTTGATAAAAAACGACTTGTCCAATCGAACGGGCGTCGATTTGGAAAACCCGAAATCACGCAGTTTGGCATCAATCATCTGTTCAATCATCTCCATGGTGATGGTCTGCAGTTCAAGCTTGGCAATCTCCCGCCTGATAAACCGGCTGACATCCATGGCCTGATCCGGATTGATGGGGTGTTCTTTAATCAGGAGATCGGAAAATCGGTGGTCATCCCAACTGTAAGCACCCAGATCAAAGGCTTCCCCTTCCGTAAAAACAATCTTGCTTCCCTGACCCATGGACTTTCTCCTGTTCATGTTTATAGTTTTATAGCCGTTTATAATCCAAAAACTGGAATTAAGCGACAATGTGGATGATGAAAGTAAATACCCTGTTTGATGGGAACACCTTTTTACATGCACCACATGTTGTGTGTCAAGTTAAAAACGAATGCAATATCTGCCAAAAAACCCACATGGAGGCTAATGCCTTGAAAGTCTTTAATAAAAAAAAGGCAGCGATTAATTTTCCCTTTGCAGTTTCTTTTCTGTTGCTGTGGATCGTCTTGAACATGATTTTTGTCGTCCACGGCCACGCTGAATCCGTCACCGAAGGGACTCAAAGGATCACCCTTGAAAACGGTTTAACCGTAATCCTCAAGGAAGACCATCATGCCCCCGTGGCGGCTATACAGGTCTGGGTCAAAACGGGAAGCGCAAATGAAACCCCCGAAGAGGCAGGGATTACCCATCAGATCGAACACATGATTTTCAAGGGAACGCCAACCAAAAAAACCGGTGAAATAGCCCGAATCATCGAAACATCGGGCGGTCGAATCAACGCTTATACCTCATTTGATCGCACGGTCTACTATTTGGAAATCGACAGCGCCCAATTTGACAAAGGTCTCGATGTACTGCTTGACGCGGTCCAGCATTCCCTTTTTGATCCGGAGGAGCTGAAAAAAGAAAAAGAGGTGGTTCTCGAGGAGTACCGACGTTCTCTGGATATTCCGGAAAACCAACTTAGCTGGGCCATGATGGCCCTGTGTTATGAGAAACATCCCTATGGCAGGCCCATTATCGGCTATGAAAAAACCATCCGGTCCTTTAACCGACCGATGATAATGAAGTACATGGACAAATGGTATACCCCCCGGAACATGGTTGTGGTTGCAGTGGGAGATTTTCAAGCGTCAAAAGCCCTTGCGTCTATCAAGGCCCTCGTTTCAAACTTTCCACAAAGAACCGGCGCCACGCCATCCAGAATCCAGGAACCGCCTCAGACGGAACTGAGGAAAACCATTCTGAACCGCCGGGTTCAACAGCTTTATCTAAATCTTTCCTGGCACATTCCCTCTTTAACCCATAAAGACGTATATGCGCTGGATATACTGGAAATTATTCTGGGGCAGGGGAAGACCTCTCGGCTTTACCGAAGCCTTAAGATGGATGCCAATCTGGTCTACAATGTCAGCGGCGGCGCCTACGCCCTTGCAGATCCCAGTCTCTTCTCCGTGGATGCGACCCTCCATCCCGAAAATCTGGACCCGGCACTTGCCGCCATCGGGAAGGAAATTTCCGGGTTGGCCCATCACCCGGTGCCTCAGCAGGAACTCAGCAAAGCCAAAACCATAGCCGAAGCTTCGTTTATCTTTAATATGGAGGACATGGCGGGGCAGGCGAAGACCCTGGGGTTTTTCCAAACCATGACCGGTGATATGTTTAATGCCGACCAGTATCTGTCGAATGTGAAAAAGGTTACCGCCGATGACGTTCTTCGTGTTTCAAAAACCTATTTGAGACCGGAAAACCTTTCCATCGGTCTCATGGCTCCGGAGGGTGTGAAGATTGATCTGGAGACGGACGTGGTTTTGTCTCTTTTAAAAGACGGTAGCCTCAAAGAACAACCTCGGAGAGAATCCGTTTTAGAGGCGCGGCACCCTGCTGAAATGCTTGTTTTAAAAAACGGCATGCGCATCATTATAAAAGAAAACAACAGTTTACCGGAAGTGTCCATTCTGGGGGCCTTTCTGGGAGGAAAACGATTTGAAAAGACCGGAGAGTGGGGCATCTCAGGATTTGTGGCTGAGATGCTGAACCGGGGAACAAACAAGCGAACCGCGGCCCAGATCGCCGGCACCGTGGAATCCTGGGCTGGAAGTCTGGAAGGATTTTCCGGGAGAAACAGTCTGGGTATCTCCGGGAAATTTCTGAGTAAGGACCTTTACGCGGGCCTGGAACTTTTCTCCGACCTGATTCTGCATGCGAATTTTCCGCCGGCGGAAATTGAAAAAGTCAGGGAAGACATCCTGGCGGCCATCAAGGCCAAAAAGGATCGGCCCACGGGCCAGCTCTTTGAACTGTTTTACAAGACCCTGTATCCTCATTACCCCTATGGCCATCCCACAACGGGGACTGTGGAAACCATTTCCGCCATCACCCGGAAGAACCTTGAAAACTGGTATGAGTCCATCCGTATCCCTTCAAATTTTGTATTGACCATTGTGGGTGATCTGGACCGGGACCCGTTGATCCCTTTCCTGAAAACACTCTTTGAACCTCTTCAGCCTTCTCACAAAATCCTGCCCGCCATTAATCCCGTGCTTCCCCTGACCGGCCCCAGAAAAGCGCACCTGGAGCGACCGGGAGCTCAGACACACCTATCCGTGGGATACCTCGGCGCCGATCTCAAAAGTAATCTCAATGCCCCCATGGCCTTGGTGGATACGGCCCTTTCGGGCATGGGGGGGAGGCTTTTTTCCAGGCTCAGGGACGACCGGAGTTTGGCCTATACCATCACCGCTTTCAGAAGTCCGGGGCTTGAAACAGGGGCATTCGGTGTCTATCTGGCTTGTGATCCGGGCAAACTGCCGCTGGCTCAAGAGGCCGTTTTTCATGAACTGGAACTTCTCAGGGAGGAAGGTCTGACCGACAAAGAACTGGCATCCAGCAAGCGGTATCTTCTGGGCAACCTTAAAATCGGCATGCAGACCAACGGCAGTCAGGCGATGCAGATGGGTTTGGACGAGCTTTACGGCCTGGGCTATGACCACATGACCCAGTACATCCAACAGATCGAGTCCGTGACCCGGACGGATGTCAACAGGGCGGTGAAGGACATCATGCTTCCCGACCGGTACGTTTTGGTCACGGTGGGGCCGGGTGGGAATTAAAAACCCGGGATTCAGCTTACGCCGCTACGCCGCACCGGTAAAATCCAAGCGTAACTTGGTTTGCATGCCCTCAATTCGTTTGAATATTTCTTTGAGCATGGTCTGGTCCATGCGTGAAAGTTTACTGGGATCGATATAGTTATTCGGTTTTTTTCCGTCCAGGATGTTTTTGATCTGACAACTCAGCCTTTGATGCATTAGGTAACTGTAGGCTTGATCAAGATCGTTGTACGTTTCTTCGTTCAGCACTTTTTCCAGATAAAGGCGATACAGCCTTTCCTGGGTATTGGTTTCGGAGATGTTATGATTGAGGGCATAGGTTCTCGCAATATCTACAATGGGTGTCATGGATTTCTTGATGTCAAGCTTATGGCGGTGTTCACCTTTGGATTCCACCACAAAATTCCTGAAAAATCCTAAAGGGGGTTTGAAGCCAAGGGCGTTGACGGCAAGGTCCCTGAAAAATCTTGTCCAGCCTTCCAGGGATTCGAAGAGGAACAACCGCAATTCATCAACCAGCGCCATATTGCCGCACCCGCCCCTCAAATCAAAAAAGATGTTGGACTGCATCAGGTCTTTCGGTGTTGAAACGCGAATCCATGAATAAAAGTATCGTTTCCAAATGGAGAGGGGTTGACACCATTTGGGATTTTTTGCCATGACGTCCCCCTTGCAGAAATCGTATCCGGCCTGATCTAGCCATGTGCAAACCCGTTCCCCGAATTCCAGGAAATACGCCTTTGCGGCGCCGGATTCGGATTTCGGCACATCCGCATAAATGATGGCATTGTCCTGATCCGTTTTAAGGGTCTGCTCGTTCCTCCCTTCACTGCCCACGATCAGGAAAACAAATGGCGCGGGGGCCGCTCCCAGTTCTTTTAACGCAAACCCCACCAGTTTGTCCAGAATGGCATCGGATATGGAACTGATCAGCCGGGTGATGGTCTTTGCTTTCGCACCACTGTTGAGCATGTTCTGAATTAACCTGGGGATTCGGGTCTGCTTGTCGATAATCTCATCCATACCGGATGCACCAGCCAGTTCCCGGACCACAAAAAAAGGCGACTGTTCCTGGGCCGTGAGCAGATCCCGGTTGGTTACAATTCCCACAACCTTGCTTTGCCGATCCCTGACGGCAAGGTGTTTGATGTTGGTCTCCATCATTTCCAGCAGGACTTCCGATACCATTGAATCCATCTGAACGCAGCGCAGGGGGGAACTCATGATGTCTGCGATGGGGGCGGTAATGTCATGCCCTTTTGCGATCACTTTTTTGCGAAGATCCGTATCCGTGACAACACCGGTATAATTCCCTTCCAGGTTTTTTATAAAGATGGAACTGCACTTCTCATCGCTCATAAGCGATGCTGCTTTTTGAATGGTGGTATTTTCACTGCAGGAAAGAATATTTTTATGCAAAATATTCTCCACCTGCAGGTTGAAAAACTGTGTTTCTGAATCAACGGAACCGGCGTGATTTTTGATGATGGCGGCATAGGACCTGTCCACCATCTTTTTTCCAAAGGCATCCGTAAAATATTCCGCAAAGGTTTCGTATTCCCCGCAGAGTTCCAAAAAAACCGCTTTTGGAAGGATGTAAAAATAGGTATTTTCGAGAATACGGATAGAACGGACGGATATCCCGTTGTTTATCAACATGGAAATCCCGCCATACATATCCCCTTCTCCCAGGAGGCCGCGCAATATCTTATTTTCACCCTCTTCGTAGTATCGTTCAGCCGCGCCTTTCTGAATGATATACAGGTATTCGACCCTTGATTTGCCCTGGAAAAAAAGCCGGGTGCCGTTTGAATAGTGTACAATGGAAAACGTTTTTGAAATTTCTTTGAGTTTGTTTTCCGGAAGAAATGTAAATGGTTCGATTCCTGAGAGAAAATTGCTGATTTGGCTTGATTGGAAAATGGAGGCGTAGGATTTGTCAAGCATTCGGTCGTGAAATGTTTCCACAAAGAACGTGTAAAAAGACTGGTTGCGGGTGCAGATGTCTATGAAATTCTCTTTGCTCATGATGTAAAGGGTTGCATCTTCCTGCACCATGACGGTTCTGGCCGACTTCCCACCGTTCATCAAAATGGCAATGCCGCCGAAAACGTCCCCGATGCCGAGTGTTCCCCTCAGGCGCTTTTTTCCCCCTTCGTCAAAAAAAAGCTCCAGGGATCCACTTTCTATAATATAAATCTTGTCGAGAGGGGTCTTATCCTGCCGGCATAAAATAAAACCTTTCCGGTACGGTTCTTTTGTTATGTTACGGCAAATATTCTCCAGTTCTTTCTTGGGTAAAGACGCAAATACAGGCGTGTGCGATATAAAGGCGAATGTTTCTTCATCGTAATGCTTTTCAGAATTCATCATTAACTCTTCTATTCCTCATGGTTCAAAAAACGGTGTGCCTGCCAGAGCAGGCACACCGTTTTTTTTGAACGGTTTTGTTTAAATCAGTGGCTTACAGCAGATCCCGCACCTTTCGGAACTCGGATATCTTCCACGAGATGCTGGATATGATCCGGTACCGGTTCCGTTGCACTGGATACCGCGAAGGCCACCACGAAATTCAAAAGAGCACCCACTGCACCAAAGGCCTGGGGATTAATCCCCAGCATCCAGCCGTCCGCATTGTCGACCAGGGGCGCCGTGCCTTTGATGAAAAACCATCCCTTGTACAAAAAGATGTAAAGGAGGGTGGAGCCGATACCGGTGAGCATCCCGGCGATGGCGCCTGTTCGGTTGACTTTTTTGGAGAAAATGCCCATCATCAATGCCGGAAAGATGGAGGAGGCGGCCAGACCAAAGGCCAGGGCTACCACCTGTGCCGCGAATCCGGGTGGATGCAGACCCAGTATCCCGGCCACAACAATGGCGAAGGCCATGGCGATGCGGCTTGCCAGCAGTTCCTGTTTTTCATTGATGTTTTTCATGAAAACACTTTTCAACAGATCATGGGAGATGGCGGAGGAGATGGCCAGCAGGAGACCGGCAGCCGTTGAAAGGGCCGCCGCAATACCGCCTGCGGCAACAAGGGCAATCACCCAGAAGGGCAGGTTGGCGATTTCCGGGTTGGCCAGCACCATGATATCCCTGTCGACCTTTACCATCTCGTTGCCTTTCCACCCGTATGATGCGGCTTTTTTGTCAAAGGCCTTGTTTTTATCGTTGTAATACTGAATTCTGCCGTCCCCATTCTTGTCCACCCATTTGAGCAGTCCGGTTTTTTCCCAGTTGGTGAACCAACTCGGCCTGTCTGCATAGAGCAGATTTCCCGTGGGGGAGCCTACCGGTCCGATCTGAAAGGTGTGCATCAGGTTGGTACGCGCCATGGCGCCCACCGCGGGGGCGGTGGTGTATAGCAGGGAAATAAATACCAGGGCCCAACCCGTTGAAAAACGGGCATCCCGAACCTTCGGCACCGTAAAGAAGCGAATGATCACATGGGGGAGTCCCGCCGTACCCACCATCAGCGAGATGGTCAGCAGGAATATGTTCCAGGTTGACCACTTCTGGGCCGTGTATTCGGCAAAACCGAGTTCAGTGCAGATGGTATTCAACTTTGCCAGCAGATACATGCCATTGCCGTCCGAAAGGTGACTGCCCAGGGCGAGCTGTGGAATCGGGTTTCCCGTCAACTGAAGACCGATGAAGACCGCCGGCACCGTATAGGCGAAGATCAGTACGCAGTATTGGGCGATCTGGGTATAGGTAATGCCTTTCATTCCCCCAAGGACCGCATAAACAAACACGATGCCCATGCCGAAGTAAAGACCCGTTGCAAACTCCACCTCGAGAAACCGGGAAAAGGCAACGCCGATCCCCTTCATCTGCCCGATAACGTAGGTGATGGAGCAGATAATCAGGCAGACAACCGCAGTGAGCCGAGCGGCATGAGAATAGTACCGATCGCCGATAAATTCCGGTACTGTGAATTTTCCGAATTTACGAAGGTAGGGCGCCAGCATCATGGCAAGGAGTACGTAGCCGCCTGTCCAGCCCATGAGGTAGACGCAGGCATCATATCCCATAAAGGCGATTAGACCCGCCATGGAAATAAAGGATGCCGCCGACATCCAGTCGGCGCCCGTGGCCATGCCATTGAGTACCGGATGAATGCCCTTGCCGGCAACATAGAAATCCGACGTGCTTTTTGCACGAGCAATGATGGCGATGGCGATGTAAACACAAAAGGTTAATCCGACAACGAGATAAGTGGTGCCTTGCAAGGTCATGGTTATTCCTCCATCCCGAATTCACGGTCATATTTTGACATCGTATTGGCGTAGAAAAAAATCAGGATTACGAAGACATACATGGATCCCTGTTGGGCAAACCAGAATCCCAGCGGATAGCCGGCGAGCATAATGTTATTAAGTGGATGAACCAGGAAGATTCCAAACCCGAATGAAACAACGAACCAAACGATTAAACAGCCAACCATAAGCTTGAGGTTTTTCTGCCAGTACGCTTCACCGTTAGTCATAATCTATCCTCCTAATTAAAAGTTCGTTTTAATTGGATTTCTTTGCCATCTCACCTTTTGTGTATTTTTTATGCATCCCCCCTTTCCATTCAAACCTTGTTTATTGTTCTTTTTTTGCTCCTGCATACCCTTTATGAACGAGCGCTTCTTCGATTTCCTTCAAAATGGCCGGGTCATCGATGGTTGCCGGCATCTGGAAGGTTTCATTGTCCGCGATCTTCCGCATGGCGCCTCTTAATATTTTCCCGGATCTTGTTTTGGGGAGGCGTTTTACGATGGTGGCGATTTTGAACGAGGCCACGGGACCGATGCGTTGTCGAACCATCTGAATCACTTCTTTTTCGATTTCTTCAGGATCCCGCGTCACCCCGGCATTGAGAACCAGAAAACCGATTGGGGTTTGCCCTTTGAGTTTATCTTCAACACCCAGCACTGCACATTCCGCCACGTCCGGGTGGTCGGAAAGGACTTCCTCCATGCCGCCCGTGGACAACCTGTGTCCCGCTACGTTGATAATGTCATCGGTCCTTGACATGACGAATACGTAGCCATCCTCATCGATATATCCAGCATCCGCCGTTTTATAGTAGCCGGGAAATTCTTCCAGGTAGGATCGGATAAACCCTTCATCATTGTTCCAGAGGGTCGGCAGCGTTCCCGGAGGAAGCGGCAGTTTTACCACAAGAGCCCCAATTTCCCCCGGCTTTACCTGCTCACAGGCGGGATTAACCACCTGAATGTTCCAGCCGGGCGCCGCCTTTGTGGGAGATCCCTGCTTCACGGGAAACTGCTCGATGCCAAGGCAGTTGGCCGCGATGGCCCAGCCGGTTTCCGTCTGCCACCAGTGATCGATGACCGGGACTTTCAGCTTATTTTCGGCCCAGTGCAACGTATCGGGATCCAACCTTTCCCCTGCGAGAAAAAGCGCTTTGAAGTTTGACAGATCATAATTTTCAATCAACTTGCCTTCAGGGTCCTCCCGCTTGATGGCTCGAAATGCGGTGGGGGCCGTAAACATGGTTTTGACCTTATGTTCGTTTATGACGCGCCAAAACACACCCGCATCGGGAGTGCCGACGGGTTTACCTTCAAAAAGGATGGTGGTGCACCCTTTGAGTAAGGGGCCGTAAACGATGTAGGAGTGTCCAACGACCCAACCCACATCCGAAGCAGTCCAGAAAACGTCTCCCTGCCGCAGATTGTAAACGGCGCCCATGGTCCATTTCAGGGCAACCATATGCCCGCCATTATCCCGAACAACGCCCTTGGGAATACCGGTGGTGCCGGATGTGTACAGGATGTACAGGGGATCCGTGGCGGCTACCGGAACACAATCTGCCGGAGTCGCTTTTTTCATCTCCTCATGCCAGTCGTAGTCGAACCCTGCCGTCATGGAAGCGGTTTCCTGGGGTCTTTGCAGGATGATGCAGGCATCCGGTTTTGCATCCGCAATATTCAGCGCCTCTTCGAGGAGCGGTTTGTACGGAATGACCCTTGATCCTTCAATGCCGCAGGATGCGGAAACGATGACTTTCGGTTTTGCGTCATTGATTCGAATGGCCAGTTCCTTAGAGGCAAATCCACCGAAAACCACGGAATGAACCGCGCCAAGCCGAGCACAGGCCAGCATGGCAATGGCCGCCTCCGGAACCATGGGCACATACAAAAGGACGCGATCTCCCTTTTGAACGCCTTTGGAAGAAAGAACCCCGGCAAACCGGGCAACTTCATCTCTCAGTTGACGGTAGGTGAATTTTTTGATGGTGTCGGTAACCGGGCTGTCGTAAATAAGGGCGGTTTGATCCCCGATGCCGTTTTCCACGTGACGGTCAAGGGCATTGTAACAGGTATTGAGTATTCCGCCTGTAAACCACCTGTAAAACGGTTTGTTTGAATCGTCTAAAACCCTGTCCCATTTTTTATTCCAATGGCAATCCTCCGCCGGTACGCTCCAGAAGCCATTGGGATCCTCAATTGACTGTTTATATTGCGCAAGATATCCGTTGGTCATAGGCCCCTTCCTTTTTCATGAGGTTTCACACGAAGCTTACTTTTTTTTCAGCATCTCCTGGATTTCCGTAACGATCTCCGGATTGGCCAGGGTGGTGACATCTCCCACATCCTTGTCATTGGAGATGGACGCCAGAACCCTTCGCATGATCTTCCCGGAGCGGGTCTTCGGCATATCCTTCACCAGCCATACGCATCTCGGTTTTGCGATTTTTCCAATTTCATCGCAAATAGCATCGGAAATCTTTTTGGCCAATGCATCGGATGGCTCAATGCCGGGTTTCAAGGCAATATACAGATCCGGTTCCTTGCCTTTGATGTCATGGGCCACGGGAACTACGGCAGCCTCCGCCACTTCCGGGACGACCATTGCCGCGGATTCGATCTCTTTCGTGCCGAGTCTATGGCCCGACACATTGATTACATCATCGATTCTTCCCAGGATTCGATAGTAGCCGTCCTCGGCCTGGACGGCCGCGTCTCCCGTCAGATAAGGCCAGTCGCGCCAGTCTTTACTGTTGGGATCCTTGCAGTATCTGGCGTAATAGGTACTCACGAACCGGTCCCGGTCTCCCCAGATGGTCTGAAAAGCGCCCGGCCAGGGATTTTGAATGCAGATGTTGCCCGCTTTTCCGGACCCTGCCGCAAGGATATCCCCTTCTTCATCGTAGATCACGGGATGAATGCCCGGAACCGCCGGTCCTGCGCTGCCGGGTTTCATGGGCGTTACAGCCGGCATGGTGCTGCAGAGAAATCCACCGGTTTCCGTCTGCCACCAGGTATCGACGATGATGGCCTCTCCCTTGCCCACATCTTTGTGGTACCATTTCCACACTTCGGGTTCGATAGGCTCCCCAACGGTGGTCATATGTTTGAAGTGATACTTATATTTGGCGGGTTCGTCCGGCCCGAGCTTTCGCAGTGCCCGGATGGCGGTGGGCGCCGTATGGAAAATATTGATGTCCAATTCCTGAGCAATTCGCCACGATCTTCCGGCATCGGGGTAAGTGGGAACGCCCTCATAGATTACGGTCGAGGCCCCAAGGGAAAGAGGTCCGTAAACAATATAGGAGTGGCCTGTTATCCAGCCGATATCCGCCATGCACCAGTAAACGTCCTCGGGGTGAATATCCAAAATATACTTTGATGTTCCGGTCACATACGCAAGATACCCCCCCGTGCTGTGCTGACATCCTTTCGGCTTTCCCGTGGTACCGCTGGTATACATCAAAAACAGGGGATCTTCCGCCGGAATCGGTACCGGCGCCACCCTTGCGCCGTAATGATTTTTCAGCAGGTCATTGATGAAATAGTCTCGGTTTTTAACCATGGGTGTCGGGCTGGAATTTTTCCCTGGATAGCGTTGCCACACCAGAACCTTATCCACAATCTGGCCGTCCGCTTTCGCCAGTTTCAGGGCGATATCCGCATTTTGTTTATGGTCCAGAAGCTTGCCGCCGCGGTAATAGCTGTCTATGGTGATTAGAACATTGCTCTGGGAATCCACAATCCTGTCGGCGCAGGCACGGCCGCTAAATCCACCGAATACTTCCGAATGAATAATGCCTAAGCGGGCACAGGCCAGCATGGTGATGGGCAGCTCCGCACACATGGGCATGTGAAGCGTTACCCGGTCCCCCTTTTTGAGTCCGGCGAAGTCTCTGAGAATGGCGGCAAACTCATTTACCCGCACATACAGTTCCTGGTAGGTAATATGCTCGGTTTTCTCATTCTCCAGTTCCGGAACGAAGTGGATGGCAGTTTTGTTTTTGTGATCTTTGAGATGCCGGTCAATGCAGTTATAACTTGCGTTGATCTTGCCGCCCACAAACCATTTCCAACAAGGCGCGTCACTGGTATCAAGGATAGTATGCCAGTACTCATACCATTCCAGGAGGTCCGCATATTCCTTGAAGCAGTTGGGAAAATTATCCAGGCCGAACCGTTCATAAATCGTTTCGTCCGTCATGTTGGCCTGGGCAATGAATTTCGTTGAAGGATAGTAGTAACCCTCGTCCTGCCAGTGAACAGCAATCTGCGCTTCAGAAGTTTCCACACTTTCTTTTTCCGACATGCTTGTGTCCTCCTTAGTTCAATTAAAACAGGTTTAGTTGAAAAAAAACGGTTGCTCTTTGAAGTCTGAAAATCGTCAAAAACAGCGGCGTTTTTCCTCAACATTTTTCAAGGACTTCTCTAGGCCTTTTACGTTTTAAATTGAATCTGTTCAATTTGTCAATTAAAAATTTTCGTCAGTATCTTATGGATATTGTGAAAAAAATAACAAGGTTGCTCAATTTTAGACGCATTGAGGCTTTTTTTAATCCTGGTGCAAATGGCGTGTCATCCATTAAAATCAGGAGGACTTAAAAGTGAAAATTAGTCCACGTTTTTTGGAAACACTCGTTATCCGGCAGAAAGTCGAATAAAAGCAGGGGGTATAAAATGTGGGGAGGAAAAATTTCTTTATGAGGTTTTCAATCGTGGTTCATCGAAGCGGCAACTCAGCGCGACCATATCGTCCTCAAACACGCTCTTTACTTTATACGGAAGGGTTTTAAAAAGCCGAATCATTCCCATGTTGCTCGGGGAAGTCATGGCAAACAAACCGGAAACGCCGTTTTCAAGTGCGGCCTGGGTCAGTTTGAGCAGGAGGATTTTTCCGATTTTTTTACCCTGATATTCACGGCTTACGGAAAAGGCGACTTCCGCCATGTTGGTTGACGGAACGAGCAGGTATTCCCCAATGCCGATGACCTTTCCAAACCCGACTTCTCCCACTACGGCCACCATGGTCATATCATTGACGTAATCGATCTGAAGCATGTCGACAAGGTCGTCTTTGAAAAAGCTGTGCTTCTTATGAAAGAATCTGGCGACCACATCATCTTGGTTCAGATTGTAGAAGTGTTCCTGAATTCGTCTTTCATCCACAGGTTTTGCAGGCCGGAAAACGACATTTTCACCGTTTATTTTTCGGGTTTCTTCCAGTCTGGCGGGATAAATGCCATGAATGGACTCCTTTAGCGTGCGCTCCGGGCCCAGCAGGCCCATTTCTTTTGCCCGAAAAAACAGCTCTTCCCTGAAATCAGGGTGTGCGATGCTGATCATGGCCATGGCCCGTTCCTGTAAGCTTTTTCCGAAAAGGTTTACGACACCATATTCACTTACCACATAATGGACATCCCCTCTGGGGACGACGACCGCCGTATTTTCGAGCATGGGAACGATTCTGCTCTGGGTTCCTTTTGAAAATGTTGAGGTCAATAACACGATGGATTTGCCGCCCGGTGAACGGGATGCCCCTCTCATAAAATCAAGGGTGCCGGTTACGCCGGAATAATAATTATGAGAGAGTGCATCAGCAGCTATCTGTCCCGTTAGATCCATGGACATGCCCACATTGATACACACCATTTTATTGTGTCTTGCGATGATTCCCGGATCATTGACATAGTCGGAAGGGTAAAAATCGATGGAAGGGTTGTCGTGAATATACTCGTAAAGCAACTCGCTGCCGATGGCGCTGCTGGCCACCAGTTTTCCGTCATTGAAGCCCTTTTTCCGGTTTGTGATGGCCCCCCTGGCCACCAGATGCATGACATCATCTGTGATATACTGGCTGTGGACGCCCAAATCATTTTTATCGGAAAGCGCCAGCAAAGTTGCCTGGGATGTGACACCCGGTCCAATCTGTATGGTTGAGCCATCGTCGATCAATCTGGCTGTTAACTCACCGATTGCGTCGGCTGTTGCCATTTCGGGCATTTGATCGATGGTTAAAAGTGCCTCATCATGTTCAACAATTACATCCACGTCGTCCACATGGATGAAACTCTGGCCCAGGACCCGCGGCATTCTGGAATTGACCTGGGCGATAACCATATCCGCCGAAAGGGCGGCCGCCTGTGTGATATCCACGGAAACCCCCAGACTCATCCAGCCGAAGTCATCCGGAGGGGAAACCTGGATCAGGGCCACGTGAATGGGTAACTGCCGGCTCTTGAAAAGCCGCGGAATCTCGGAAAGATTGATCGGCGTGATGAATCTCATGTTCCGGCGGATGCCGCTTGTTTTTGCGGAACCGAGATAAAAGGATCTGATATTCATGGCCCTGCACATGGTTTTATCCGCAATGAGAGCCAAGGGTGCGCTCTCCAGGGCCATCAACCTGACAATTTCAATATCGGAGAAGCAATTGGAGGTTTCCGAAAGGGCTTTGACGAGGTGCTGCGGTTCACCGCAAGTAGAGCCGATAAAAACCCGCTGACCTCCTCTGATGAGCCGTACGGCATCAACAGCGTTTTTTTTCTTCTCCACATATTGATCGGCCCAGTGTGTTCTTGATGCCATGTCTTTACCTGCCTGTTGAATGGGTGTCCGGTTTTACGTCGCTTCAACGGTTGGAAAATTGGGTCTTGATGATCCTTTCAGCCACCAGTGTAGGGACGAACCTGTGTGTTCGCCCTTTACCTGGGCAGACACACAGGGCTACCCCTACCAGTACAATTACCAGAAAAAGAAGAAAAGTTGTACTTTTTTGTGATTCTATGATATTTCTATTTGCCGAATGGGGAAACAGGGTCCGTAAAAGAAAAGCTCGGCAGCGCTTGAAAACATGACAATGTTATCAAAATCTAAGTCAAAAACGGATGGACGGTTGAGTGTGATCCCATGAAAGATGAATTGAGCAACCAAATTGATTTGCTGCTTTCAAAAGGCAACGACAGATTCCAAATCTGGAAACGGCTCAAAAACAGCGAAAACGAAAGTTCCCTGAGGCAGCATTTGAACAACAAGGCGCTTTTGAAGGATAAAAATACATACCGGTATTTGAACATCTTTCTATTTTTGATCCTTCTTTTCGTGACCATCAGCAAGATTCTATTAACGGTTGATACTGAAAAAGGCATCTATTTTATTACCGCCCTTGTCGTTCCAATGATCAATATGTACATACTGAAAGAGATACTTTTTTTTCGGCGCAGTGGCTATCTTTTTCTTTGCATTCTGAGCGCCATGTCATTCATTCATCAGGAGAATCGATATTTTCCTGAATTTCTGTTTATTCTTGCAATAATCGCGATTGCCGCATTTTTGTACTTTAAGCTGTTTTCAAAAGAATCACTCATTCCGGCGCCGATTAACAAGTAATTCTAAGGCGCCGCGGAAACGTTCATTTTCATCCGGCATTAATCCTCAAATTTTTTGATTTGGGCGGTTTCATGAACGAAAATCTTGTTTCCCATGGGGTTGTTCTGGAATTCCTCGGCAACAAATTGCCTTTCAGCAAACTTGATCCATTACATTTAAAAAAGTTTGTTCAAAAAGCTACCATTGATTTTTTTCCGAAAGGCACGCTTATTCTCAGGCAGGGAGAGAGTGACGTTAACCACTTTTATGTTATTCAGAAGGGTGGTGTGCGCAGTTACAGACTGGACGTTCTGGGAAATATGACCTTAAAAGATTTTCGGGGTGAAGGGGAACATTTTGGCGCTCTTCCCATTATTCAGAATACCACGGCAAATCTTAATATTGAAACCCTGGATGATACCTTCTGTTTTCTTTTTGATAAAAAAGATTTTCTAAAACTTCTTGAAACAAATCCCAATGTAAAGCGGTATTATCTGAGCGCCATTTCGGAGAATATCGAGCCGGTGTATTCTGCGCTTCGGCAGCGGAAAATCTCGCCCCGTGCGGAAGGGGCGCTGTTCCTTTTTAATGCCGGTGTCGGAGAAATTTCCAAAGGAAACCTTTTTACGGCATCGGCACATGCTACGGTTCAGCAGGTATCCCTGCTGATGTCGGAAAAAAGGATCGGGTCTATTTTGCTGACCGATGATCTGGGAGAAATCGTCGGAATTGTTACCGACAAGGATATTCGCGGCAAGGTTGTGGCAAGGGGGCTGAATTATTGTACAGCGGTATCGGAAATCATGGCGTCGCCGGTTCAAACAATTTCCGGTGATGCCGTCTGTTTTGATGCGTTGCTGGCCATGATAAAAAATCGAATACACCATCTTGCCGTTCTAGAAAACGGGAAGATCTCAAAAATGCTCACCACCCACGACATCATGGTGGCTCAGGGCAGCTCACCCTACTTCCTTTTCAGGGAAATCCAGGCGCAGCGAAGGATCAGCGGGCTGTATGACCTCAGCAAAAAGATTCCCATGGTCGTGCGCCCGCTCATTGAAGAAGGGGCAAAGGCCTGCAATGTGACCCGGATGATTTCCATTTTGAATGACCATGTCTTGGATCGGTTGCTCACGCTTCTTCAGGAGGAACTCGGGAAAAGCGATCTGCCTTTCGCCTGGTTGTTACTGGGTAGTGAGGGACGTCATGAGCAGATTTTCAAGAGCCGCCTGACCAACGCCGTCGTGTATGGGAACTGCCCTGATGAAAAGAGCGCCGGGGAAGCTGAAGAATATTTCAGAGCTTTATCTGAACGAGCCACCAGACATTTGACAGCATGCGGGTATCCATCGGATCCAGTGAATATTACTGCCGCAAATGTAAAATGGCGACAACCTCAATCCGTGTGGGGCCGATACTTTCGAGATTGGTGCGGATTTCCGGACCGAAAAGAAAATTTTGACCCCGCCATTTTTTTTGATTTCAGGTTCGGGGTTGGAAACGTTTCGCTGGCGGATAATTTGAAAGAGCAAGTCCATGCCTTGACCCGGGAAAATGAGCCATTCCTGCGTCATCTGGCGCGACAATGCACCGCATTGAAGCCGCCACTCTCTTTTTATGAAAATTCCGTGGTTGAAAAGGACGGCCGGTATGGAGATACCCTGGATTTAGAAAGTAAAGGTCTGGTTTTTTTTGTTGATTTTTCCCGGGCCATGTCATTGAAATACGGGATCTGCGAAACCAACACCCTGGAAAGACTTCGCCTCCTGCGGGAGAACCGGCATATCCCAGGGGACCTGGGGGTTGAGCTTATCAAGGCCTATGAATTGTTAATGCATATAAAACTGGTTCATCAACTCCATTCACTGGAAAAGGGGGGGGAATTAAACAATAAGGTCAAGCCCGATGATCTCTCTAATCTGGAAAAACAGACACTAAAGGAAGTATTTGAGGTTATCAGGCGCTTGCAGGACTTTGCGCGACATGAGTTCGGGCTTTTGGAAAAACGGTGATCCATTGAATACAATATTTGAACTCAAACACCTTGCGTTATCTCCCGTTTTTGATGATTCATGCTGATCCTAAATTTCATAAAGAATCTTTTTTCATCCAAACAACCAACGCATCCCGCTATTGTTGCAAATAACCTGATCAGCGTTGCTTCCGACAGGTATCTACCCATTCAAAACTGTGAATTTGTGGTTTTTGACACCGAATTGACAGGACTTAATCCGCGCAAGGATGAAATTATTGCCATTGGGGCCGTACGCATCAGGAATTTGCGAATCTGTTGCGGGGATACGTTTTATGCACTCATCAAGCCGCGGGGAAAGCTGCATACGCCCAGTACCCTCATCCATCGCATTACGCCTCGCGAATTGCTGGGGGCCAAGAGTATTGTCGACGTTTTGCCCGGGTTTATTGACTTTTGCGGCGGCGCCTTTTTGGTAGGGCATCATGTGTCTTTGGATTTGGGATTTGTCAATCGCGCATGTCAAAATTATCTTGGGGGCGTCATCCGGAGTTCGAGCCTGGACACCATGAGGCTTGCCATGGCTTACAAAGCGTCTATAAACGGCCCCTATTTCAATCATCACGAAAAACAGAATTCCTACAGGCTTTCGTCATTGAGTGAAGAATTTCATTTGCCGAGGTTTGGGGAACACAATGCCCTTCAAGATGCACTCCAGACCGCCTATCTTTTCATATACCTGGTCCACAAAATGAGACATGGCGGCGCTGCAACCATGAATGATTATTTGAAGATCGGCGGAAAATAGATGATAAACAGGCAGGGCGGGAAAACCACCCTCCGCGCCATATCATAATATTGACCGTCCTCGAACTCTTTCAAATGTTCGACATCCAACTTATCTATTTTCTCCTCTGATGCCTGCTTTTTTTTTGCCCGGATTTTATCACCAGGATGGAAGCGTCTTCAATGGTCCTCACCAGTTTTACGCTGACATCTCCCATGACAAATTCCTCGGCTTTGGACATCTTTTTTCTGCCGATGACGATTATGTCGTAATGGCCTTTTTTTTGCTGGTCGATAATGCCGTCGGCCACTGTGGGATAGGGCTCGGAAGCCAGCAAAGTTTTAATTTTGTTCGGGTGAAAGCCGTTTTTTTCCAGACGTTCTTTGGCCTGTACAAGGATGGCTTTTCTCCGTTTTGCCTCTTTTTCCGTGAATTTTTTCCCCATCAGTTCCGAACTTGCGGAGGGCTGTCTGAAAATGTGAAAGAGGGTTATTTTAACGTTCTTGTCATGAAGGAATATGGCCTCTATACCTTTCAACACAGCGCGGGAACCTATCGAATCGCTTATTGCGACCAGTATGGATTTGTCCAAGGCAATCCTCCCTGAATTTTATATGTACCGCAAAAAGTGGATATGCGCCTCAAGATTATAGCGACAAAAGATACCAGTTGACATTATCAATGATTTCGTTGACGGATTCGTAATACACATTGGCGCCCCTTGAAAAGTGCAGCAGAATCTCATTGAGCAAGGGGGGGATATAGGGGTATATTTTTCGAAGATTCACCAACCTCCCTTTATCCAGAATCGAATAATCTTCGGAATTAATCCTGGTTTTAGCATCCCCATACACATTGGGACAGTGGGAAATCATCGAGTAGGTGTGAATGCCCTTGCCGATGGCATAGAGCAAAATATTGCCGACGCCGAAAATATCCAGACTGAAGGGATTTTCCTTGGTCTCATAATCATAATCAAAATCAATCCACACGTAATTTCCCGTTTCCTTTTCAATGATCAGGTGGTCGTTTCGAATGTCGCCATGTTTAAATCCGTTCTGATGCAAAAACAAAATGGCCTTGAAGGCATCCAGAAGCTTGGCCAGGACTCCCGGGACGATATTGCGAAAATATTCTTCATGGCCGATATTCAGGGCATCCAGGTATACAAAAAGATTCGGTCCGTTCACGATATTCAAGGCGCGCACATTATTCCCCTTAATGTCGTGAAAGACGGTCCCCTGCATGAAATGCGGATGGCCTTTCACCAGTTCAAGGATATCCCCTTCCTTTTTGGGATTCCTGAAACGGTCGATTTTAACGCTTCCGATGGTGGTGGTAAACGATTCAAAAAAGGTCAGCTTTAGTATCATCCGTGCGCCCGTTTCCCGGTCCACCACCCTTTTCACCCAATACTTGGGATCATCCATGGCGAACCGCCGTTCGCGTTCATTGCGGATAACCGAAAAACATCTGCCCCCAATATGAATCTCATCACCGCTGTCAATCTGGAAAAAATCCGTTGTGTCCTCAAATTGCCGAATCGTCATGGACTAGAGTCCTTCCAGCATCCTCAGGGGAAGACTTCCCATGGCAGTTTTGACCCCTTCTACAAAATTCTGGATGCCATGGTTCTCTATGGCAAGGCCCAGCAGCTTGCCCAGAACAAGCAATGAATCCACGTCTTCTTCGTGGACATGTTTGGGTTCCCCAAAATAAATTCTGATAAGGCCTGTCACCGAGACACGCGAAATAATGGGCGCTGTCAACATGGCGACAATCCCTTCTTCCGCAGCGTATTGGGGATACTGGATACGGGGATTGTGGCTCAAATCATGGATGATTTCAGGCTTTCCGGTGACGAAGGCGGACCATTTTTCACTGACAAACAAGGGGCCTTTTTCCAGATATTTTTCACTGATCCCAAAACTGCCCAGGGGAAAAAGCTGTTTTTCTCTTTCGTCCAGGACCATAATGCAGCACCCTTTTGCCTCAAAGGTGAGGGTTGTCCCTTCAGCCAGATGATTGACGAGCAAATTCAGGTCGTCGTAGGTTGAAATGGCCTCACTGATGGCCTTGAATTGCTTCAAATGGAATTTTCGAATCAGTTTTTCCCCCATCTTTCTATTCTCCTGTTTTTCAATTTTGATGGGTTTGTCATAATCTCGCAACGGGTTATTAAAAGTAAAATTGTTATGGTTGACAAGATAAATCGGACTTTGATTTTTTTTGCTGAATTTGGCAGGATAGCGGAAACGCCTTCATTTATTTTTTCCTCATTATACCGGAGGATTAAAAAAAGTCCACGATATATTTTTTTCACCGTCAATTCGCCGGTGGGGAAAAACGTAAAATACAAATCTTAAATTGCGGCTTACAGCCTCAGGAGTTTAAACCATGTCAAAACCAAGTGGCCCCTATCAAAAACATATATACTGGTTAACCCAGGACCGGGAATCCCAACTGAAAACCGATCTTGAAGGTCGAGGATTCAAATTAAAACACGCCAAAGGAATTGTGTGTACCCCACTTGACAGGATCAATAAAATCACGAGCGTTGCGCCCGAAGTCTGGAATGACACCTGTGGCAGACAAGGGAGTTGGTATCGAACCTCTGAAAAAAACGGGTTATACCTGATCATCAGCGCATTTGAACTGGCCGGCTTTGAAACCGAAAAAGCAGCTGTAATTACCGAGTCCGAGTTTCGACTCCCGCAACCAGCGTCACTGGCTGAAAAACAGGGTCTTTTGGATGATTTCCGTCTTAAGGAAAGAATGCCCGCCCGGTGGTCACAGGTGGAAGATGTTGAAAAAAGGATATATCTGCGATGGGCCAAGAGGTTAGGTTCATCCGTCCGGGATTATGAACACCTTTACCTGACCCACACCGCCAACCATGCTAACTTTATAGCGCCGAAATTTTTCATTGAAACATCCGATGGCATGATTCCCTACTCCATTGACCAAAGCGCCCATCTGTGTTCCTGCTGCATCGAACTGTTTCAGATTCTGGGAAGTGACTTCAAGAAAAAACTGGTGGCGCCTTGTCCCGGCGCCACCATATTTGCGCGGCTGAAACCGAACCGTTTTCTGCTGGTGGAAAAACCGTGAGCGGATATCTTATATCTTGACACCTGAGTCTATATCACTTAGATTTCGCTCGTATCATTTGGGGTAGGCCCGTGAACCTGCTGTTAACAAGAATGCTTTTGAATGGTGACCACATCCATGCCGACGCCGCAAGCTATAAAATTGAGCAAAACCCGAAACCTGGGGATTATCGCCCACATTGATGCGGGCAAAACCACCGTAACGGAGCGTATTCTTTATTATTCCGGTCGTGTCCATAAAATGGGTGAAGTCCATGACGGTGAGGCCACCATGGACTGGATGGCGGAAGAAAAGGAAAGAGGGATTACCATTACCTCCGCCGTCACATCCTGCCAGTGGCGTGGATGCACCGTCAATATCATCGATACGCCCGGACATGTGGACTTTACCATTGAGGTTGAGCGCTCTCTCCGAGTACTGGACGGCGCCGTGGGTGTTTTTTGCGCCGTGGGCGGGGTTGAACCCCAATCCGAGACGGTCTGGCGGCAGGCGGATCGCTACCGGGTGCCCAAAATTGCTTTTGTTAATAAACTAGACCGGGTGGGCGCTGATTTTTCCAGGGTCGTGGAGATGATGGAAACGCGGCTTGATGCCAATCCCCTTGTCCTTCAGATCCCCTGGGGCGCCGAGGACCAATTCAAAGGCATTATTGATCTCATTGGAATGGAGGCTATTCTGTGGGAAGATGACACCCTTGGCGCGGAACACCACACCATCCCCATTCCTGAAGAAATGGCCGAAGAGGCTTCCAGGTACAGGGAACAGCTTCTGGAAACCTTGGCGGACAACGATGATCGGGTCATGGAAAAGTACCTTTCCGAAGAAGAAATCCCGGTTCAGGAGCTGAAAGAGGCCATTCGGAATGCCGCCATGAAAATGGCACTGGTTCCCGTTTTTTGCGGAACAGCCCTGCGAAACAAGGGGATTCAACCCCTTTTGGACGGCATCGTGGACTACCTCCCTTCACCCCTGGATGTCCCCCCCATCGCGGGCATTCATCCGGTTACCGGCGAGCCGGAAACGCGCCCGGCCAGGGCAAAGGGTCCCCTTTCGGCCCTGGCGTTTAAAGTCATGATGGATCAGGGCAGAAAGATGACCTATCTCCGGATTTATTCCGGGACCTTGAAAGCCGGGGAAACGGTTTTTAACCCTGGAAAAAACATTAAAGAAAAACCGGCGCGTCTTTTGAAGATGCACGCCAATAAACGGGAACGCGTCGATCAGGCGTCAGCCGGGGATATTGTGGCATCAATGGGCCTTAAACTCACAACCACCGGAGATACCCTCTGCACGGAGCAGGCCCCGATTCTGCTTGAACCCATACAGTTTAACGAACCGGTCATCAGCGTGGCGGTAGAACCCAAAAATGTTCAAGGTCAGGACCGGCTTCTGGATGCATTGCAAAAACTTGCGGATGAAGATCCGACCTTCAAAACCAGAATAGACGAAGATACGGGACAAACCCTCATTTCAGGCATGGGTGAATTGCACCTTGAAATTCTGACCGAAAGACTCAAACGGGAATTTTCAGTTGAAATCAACCAGGGGAAACCCCAGGTGGTCTATCGGGAAACCGTGACTATCCCTGTAATCCATGAGGAAATATTCCAAAGAGAACTGGGAGGTCAACAGCACTTTGCGGGGGTTAAAATCGAAGTATCACCCCTTAACAGAGGAAGCAGCAACGAATTTATAGACCATTGCAAGACAGAGGGCCTCACCGAGGAATTTCTGAAGGCCATCAGTCAGGGCATTACCGAAGCTGAAGCCGGCGGCGCCCTGATGGGTTATCCTGTGATTGACGTGCGGGCTACCCTGCTGGACATCCAGATAAAGGACCAGTCCTCTGATGCCATGGCCTTCAGGGTTGCCGCCAACATGGCTTTCAAACAGGCTTTTCTGAAAGCGGCACCTATACTTCTCGAACCGATCATGAAAACGGAAGTGCTGGTGCCCGAGGCATTCATGGGGGAGGTGATCGGCGATTTAAATGCGCGTCAGGGAAAAATCACCCAGATTGTAAGCAAGGGAACCACCCAGGTTTTGACGGCAAATGTCCCCCTGTCAAAAATGTTCGGCTATTCAACGGCCCTGCGATCCGCTTCCCAGGGGAGAGGGACCTTTTCCATGCAGTTCAGCCATTATGATCAGGCGTAGTGGGATTCTATTTCCGCTTGGTATGAAGCACCGCTTTTCCTTCCCCGTAATCGATGATAACCCCGTTTGATGTGATTTCCGTCAACCGAAAACCGGTTTCTTCAATGGCGTCTCCTTCCCGGTAGCCGTGCATGTTGATAAAAACCCGGCGTTCCGAGGGTTTGATGGAATACATGTGGACATTGATCTCCAATGGTTCCAGAAGCGCTTTAATTTCTTCCGGAAGCGTATCGATTGAGGGAGGCGCCTCTTTTGGGGGCGCCTCGGAAACGGTTGAATGATCTTTTGTTTGTCCAGGTGTCACAAATTGTTTCACCGGTTGCGCCGCAAGCTTTTTTCGCCCACCTCCGTTATCGGGTGGGGGACTGACGACAATGGCTGTTTCGAAATCTTTTACCGGGGAAATTTCTGTTGAGGGAGTCTCCTTGCCGTTTTCCGGAGGTTTCGGAGCTTGTTCATTGGGAAAATCACTCTTTTGTTTTGCCTCTGGTCGTTTGCTTTGACCATTGGACACGGGTGGTGGAATGACGGATTTTTCACCAACCGGCAGTTGTCTGGGCGGGTTTACGGGCGAAAACTGCCGTGCCTGGGTAGAAGCTTTCATGGTATTTTCCGGCGTTTTATTTTTGGCTTTCTCGCTCAGGGGGTCTTTCGGCCAGAATATAAAGGCCAGAACCACGAGGGCGACCATCAATGCGCCGGCAAACCAGGAATAGAATTTGCGGCGGTTCAACTGTTCTTCCTGATAGATGGCGCTCAAATCAGGGGCCTGCTCAAGTTTTCGCTCCCGGTCGGCGCGTTTCAAAGCGTCAAGAATCAATGACATGAGAGTTCCTTCCGGCACTATGGTCTCAATGGTTCAAAATCGGCGGGAGGGCATCCCGCTCCACTTTTGTCAACTGAATCAGGGTCTGCTCTCCCACAATGCCATCCGCTTTCACGGCACAGGAGCGTTGAAAATTCATGACCCGTTGTTCCAGAAGATCGTCAAAAACAGCCTTATCCGTTTCCCCAGACAGAGGAGATACGCCTTCCACGCGATTTAGCTGGTCCTTCAACCAGCGCACATCAGGGCCTGAATCTCCTTTTTTGAGGATCGCACCTTTAATGGGCGGCGGTTCCCAGAGCAAGGTGAAATCTCCGAACCAGAAGGGGTCCAGATCAGATCCCGGCAAAGAGAGTTGCCGATCCCCTAAGTCCAGGAGGATTTTCCGACCTTCCATCCGCATGGCCGCCGCATAATGCCTGCGTCCCTTGTCGTCGATCAGCTCCAGAACAGCAGGGCGGTTCAAATGTTTCAAGGTGGTCCAGTTTCCCCGGTCGCTGTAGCAGCGATAACCGACCCTGGGCGCCCATTCGCAAATGCTCATGCCGGATAGGGGCGGATAAGTCAATCCCCAGTACTTCAGCAGGGATTGAAGGGCGCTTTGCTTGTGGGTCTCGACATCTTTCCCCTTAAACACATCCTCAAAGGTTTTAGGGATGCTGTGGGTGTTCCGATTTGTAGCCTTTTCCGAAATCCTGTCCCATGGCGATTTCCATGGATAGGGTTTCGGTCCCTGAAGAAAAACCGCTCCCGCCCCCAGGAGGATGAATAGCAGAAACGCCATCACCCACATCCTGATACCTTTCCTCTGAATCAGCATTTTTTTACCCATTACTTCGGCAGCGGCCCGGCGTGCCAACCTCCGATTGACGACCATGCGTTTTTGGCCGTAGGCCCCCAGCAGGGCGCGGTCGCAGATGGTATTGATCAGCCGGGGAATCCCTCCGGACAATCGATGCATGAGATGGAGGGTGCTTCGCGTGAACAGTGGGCGCTTACACCCCGCCACCTCAAGCCGATGCTCGATATATGCGGCGGTTTCTTCCGGCAGCAGGGGCGTAAGATGATAGCGAGCCGTAATCCGCTGACCCAACTGCCGCAATTCCGGTCTGGCCATTTTGCCCTGAAGCTCAGGCTGGCCGATGAGCAGAATCTGGAGCAGCTTGCGGGTCGTGGTTTCCAGGTTGGTCAGCAATCGTACCTGTTCCAATACCTCCGTACTGAGATTCTGGGCTTCGTCAATAATGACCACGGTCCGTTGCCCTTTGGCATGGATCTCCAGTAGATGACGATTCAAGTGATCGATCAGCACCTTGAGACTCCGTGCCGGGTTTGGATAGGAGATTTTCAGTTCGTCGCAGATAGAGGCCACAAGCTCCAGGGAGGTCTGTTTGGGATTCAAAACCAGCGCAATTTCGACCCCGTCGGGAACCTGTTCCAGAAGGCTGCGACACAAGGTGGTCTTACCCGTTCCCACCTCGCCGGTCAGCAATACGAACCCCCCCTTGTCGCCCATCCCGAACAGCAGATGGGCCAACGCTTCCCGGTGGCGCCGGCTCAAAAAGAGAAAACGGGGATCAGGGGTCAGTGCAAAAGGGTTTTCCGTAAGTCCGAAATACGAAGTATACATGGCTTTCCAATCGAAACGAAACGTTATGCGGTTACATTCGGGTTGTCTTTTCCATTATGGTGCCTGCCACTTCCGAATCATAAAAACGGGGATTATGGTTGACTCCGTCCCTGCATTCCTATATGGATAACAACACTTAATCCAAAAAGGCGCGCAAGCACCCTGGTGAAACATATCCCAAACAAAAAGCGATTTCAATGGAAACCAAACGAACCTGCTTAATTGATCACTACGAGAGACGCCTCAATTACCTTCGTATCTCCATCACGGACCGATGCAACCTTCGATGCCTCTACTGTATGCCCCGCGAGGGCTTCGACAAATTGAGGCATGAAGATATTCTGACCTATGAAGAGATTCTTCGTCTGGCCAAAATTGCCGTTAACCTGGGGGTGGATAAAATCCGTCTGACCGGGGGTGAACCCCTCGTCAGAAAAGACTTTCCCCGTTTATTGCCCGAGTTGATGGCCCTTCCGGGGCTCAAAGACCTGTCCATTACCACCAATGGAATTTTCCTGAAAGAACATTTGGAAAATATTCGCGAGGCCGGCGTCAAACGGATCAACGTCAGCCTCGACAGCCTGCATCGGGACCGGTATCGGCGAATTACCGGCTACGACGGGTTTGACCGGGTTTGGGAAGGCATTCAAATGGCCCATAAACTGAATTTTCATCCCATCAAAATCAATATGGTTGTGCTGAAAGGCATTAATGACGATGAGGTTGCGGATTTTGCTCGGCTCTCCGTACGCTATCCTTTTCATGTGAGATACATCGAATATATGCCCAGCGGCCTTCTTCACCACAACGAACCTTTGCATTTTGTATCCAATACCGTCATTCGGGAAGCGCTTGAAGCGGCAGAACCGCTGATCCAGATTCCCAGGACCGCCATTGATGGTCCCACGGTGCGATACCGTTTTGAAGGGGCGCCGGGGGAAATCGGTTTCATCAGTCCGCTGACCCACCATTTCTGTCAAGTCTGCAACCGCCTGAGGCTTACCGCCAACGGACATTTGCGGCCCTGCCTGCTTTCCGACCAGGAATTGGACCTGAAAGGACCCATGAGGGCAGGGGCTACAGACCGTGATCTGGTGCAAATTTTTTCAGAAGCGGCCGATCGAAAACCCCGTTCGCATCATGTTCATTCGGAAGATGCCGACGCACTCTCGGGAAGAATGTCGGCCATCGGGGGGTAGTTGGATTGTGGATTACGGAATTTGCAGCAAAGTCTCGGCGTTCAATCCCATGATCCGGTTCCTTTGTTCAGGGGTAAGGCCTGCCGTGGCGATCTCCTTGACATAGCGCTGGGGTTTTAACAGGGGAAAATCGCTGCCGAACAGTATCTTGTCAAACCCCACCACTTCACCGGCGATCCTGTACATTTCCGGTTGGTAGAGAAATGGCGATGCGGCCGTATCAAACCACACGTTTTCAAGCACTTTTTTCACTTCTTTCTTCATCAAGGCATAAAACAGAAGGCCTCCCCCCCAGTGGGCCAGAACAATGCGGTTTTCCGGATAGGTCTTGACAAAATCATAGATCTGACGAAGGGTGTTGGGTGTTTTACCGGGATATTGATGGCCCACCGGCTCGTTGGTGTGCAGCATGAAAAGACCGTTTTGCTCTCGGCATACGGCCATGACCGGCGCTAGGGCTTGAACCACCTGGGCGGTTATGCCCGCGCCGTAAACCGCCAGTTCGCCCACGCCCGAGAGGCCTTGATTAAAACACCGTTTTGCCTCCGTTGCCCCCATGGGGGAAAGGGGGGAGAAACAGGCTAGGCCCACCAGTCGATGGGGATACCGCCTTATAGCCTCAATCACATAATCGTTGTTCAGCTTGACATATTCGGCTTTTTCCCAGGGAAAGCCAAAAACCACGGACGTTTGAACGCCTGCTTCGTCCATGCCGGCAATCAAGTCCTCGGCGCTTGCGAGTTTGGCCCCAGGCGAATTGTACAGGCTTTTAAACGCCTGCTCTCCTTCAAAAAAATCCTCCCGGTTCTCTCTGATTACGGGAGGAAAGATATGGGTATGGAAATCGATCATCATTTGAGCACCACCTCCACCGTTTAAAGAATTGGGGTTACAACAGCCCAAAGCTGCGCAGTGCCTCCTGTACCTGGGGGAATTGCGCTCCGAGTTTTTTCATGGCAGCCAGAAGCCCCTCAATCTTGTTCGTCTCTTGCGCCAGCTCCGCACGAAACCCTTCCCGGGCACGGCGTAGGAAGGTGCGGCGGTCCCAGAATACCAGGGCGCCGATAAAGGCCATCACCCCCAGAAATCCCCCCAGCATGGTAATCCACAGGTTGCCAATGCGACCGCTTAATTCCTTTCCCGTCTTATCCATCCGATCGCTGAGCTTATCAATACTCTTTAAGATCAACTGGTCGGCAGGGCTCAATGTAATGTCCGGGGGCTTCCCGGAAGCGCCTTCCTGTCCAAAGCACAAGCTCAGCATGAAAACAAAAAAGGTCAGTAGCGCCCATACAAAATATTTCGCCATGATATGCAATGCCTCCCTTCTCAAAACCATTCCGAAACCCCAAGTACATGATGAACGATCACAAATCGAGTTGCGGTTGTCAACATAATTTCCTTGTTTTTTTTATGACGGAAAGCCAGGGAATAAGGGGCTAAAGCATATCATAGGGATCCACTTCCACCAGCAACCGGACTCGACCTGCGCTCAGTATCCGTGCGGCAACCCTCTCCGCCTCCTGAAGGAAATGTTTCAGCAGAGAACCGTTTCCGCATTTGACCAGCAATTGCCAGCGAAATTTTCCTTTTAGGCGGGCCATGGGGGCGGAAACCGGACCCAGCAGTTGAATTTCCTTTCCCCGGGTGGGCCAGCTTTGGAGCATCCGTCTCAGCTGCATGCCCAGTTCGCGTACCGCCGCTCCGGCTTTTACGGCATCGTCTCCCTGAAATTTCAGACAGGCCAGATTGGAAAAGGGAGGATACCGAAGCTGTTGTCTGAGGTCCTTTTCCTTTTTAAAGAACAGGTCAAAATCGTGATTCACGGCCGTTTGAATTACATAATGGTTCGGATTGAAGGTCTGAACAATCACCTCGCCTTCATGATCGCCCCGTCCAGCCCTGCCGGCCACCTGACAGAGCAGTTGAAAGGTCCTTTCCCCCGCCCTGAAATCCGGAAACCCCAAGGTCAGATCCGCCGCGATAATGCCCACCAGGGTTACATTGGGAAAATCATACCCCTTGGTGATCATCTGGGTCCCCACCAGAATATCGATCTTGCGGCGGTCAAACTGTCTTAGAATTTTCAGGGCCGCTCCCTTTTTTCGTGTGGAATCCGTATCCATTCGAGAGACTTCCGCTTCGGGAAAAAGGGCGTTCAACTCAACTTCCATCTTTTCAGTTCCGAATCCGAAAGGTTTCAGGCTGTGGCCCCCGCAGGATGCGCACGGCACGTTCGATGGGGATTTGAATCCGCAATAATGGCAGGCCAGGCGGTTTTCATTGAGATGAAAGGTGAGCGATACATCACAGTTGGGACAGCGCAGGGCCTGGCCGCATGATCGACACAGAAAAATTCGATGAAATCCCCTTCGGTTCAGAAACAAAATTGCCTGGTTGCCGGCAGCCAGATTTTCCCGGAGGGCCTTTTCTAGCCTGGGGCTGATCATGGGTTCCTTGCCGTGGGCATCTTTTACCTTTCGCATGTCCACAATTTCCATGCGGGGCAGGGGCCGCTGTTCAACCCGCGTAGGCATGCTGAGGAGATGGTAACGTCGATTCCCGGCATTTTGAAAAGATTGGACCGACGGGGTGCCTGAACCCAGCACGACCACGGCGTGTTCCATCCGTGCCCTGACCACGGCGGCGTCTCTGGCGGAATAGTGGGGACCGCCGCTTCCGGTCTGTACATAGGCGGCATCATGCTCTTCATCCACAATCATCAACCCCAGGCGGGGCAGGGGTGCAAACAGGGCGGAGCGGGCACCGATCACCAGATCCACTTCTCCCGCCGCCATTCGCAACCACTCGTAAGTGCGCTCCTTTTTGCTCAGGCCGCTGTGATAAAGGGCGACCCGGTCTCCCAGTCGATCCCTGAAGACCTCTTCCAGGTAGCCCGCCAAAAGAATTTCAGGCGCCATGAGAATCGCCTGTCGGCCCAGCCGCACCGCGTGTTCAACGGCTCCGGCATAGACCTCGGTCTTGCCGCTTCCCGTTACCCCGTAGAGCAAAAAGGAAGCAAAGGCACCCTGGTCAAGATGCTCACTGATTTGTGTCAGGGCCTGACGTTGATAGGGGTTCAAGTGGTGCGGCCTCGGGGAAGACAAGGTCGCGGATTCTGCCCGGTTTTCGAGGACCGACACTAAAGGGCGGCCCAAAACGCTCTTTTTTCCACATTTCTTGGTGTGGCGTTGCACCCTGATCCATCCTTCCGCCTGAAGGGGATAGACCGTTTTCATGGGCCAGGGAAGTTTTTTTTCGGGATTTTTACCGATCCAGCTTAACATGCGGGCATCTTCGGAATCAAAGAGCCTGCCGTCGAGAAATGCCTTTCCCTTTTCCGTCAGCACCGCCCCCTTATAGGGATCGCCGGGCAGTGAAGAATGGATGACCATGCCAAGGGGATGACGGTAATAATCGGCGATCCATTCAAAAAAGGGCACCATTTGTGGGTGAAAGAGGGGGGCCGGATCCAACAGATCCTTGATGTCCTTAAGGTTGTATTCAGGCATTTCAAAGACCTTTCCCACCACGTAACCCGTTACCCGACGGCCATTGAAGGTCACCAGAACGCGGCTGCCGATGCGAACCAGAGGCTTGAGGCTTTCCGGAACGGCATAGAAAAAGGATTCCTTGACGGGCGCCGATACCGCAATTTTGACACAGGAAAACGGTTCAGGGGGTTTGATCATCCCGCATCCTTCCGACCTGATGGATGACAGCCCGGGCGGCGGCTTCAATTTCTTCCAGGGTATTGCTTCTGCCCAAACTGAATCGCAGTGCTCCCATGCCCACCCGGGAAGAAACACCCATGGCGGACAGCACATGGGACAGGGTCACCCGTTGGTCGTGACATGCGGCGCCGGTGGAAGCCAGGACCGTGGGAACCCCCTCCAGAATACGCCCCCCTTCAAGACCCGGGACGGAGACGTTCAGCGTATTGGGCAACCTCAAGGTTTCATGGCCGTTTAATACAAGTCCTTCGATACCCTCAAAGAGAAGGGTCTGTAGATGGTTCCTCAACCGGGCGATGTCTTCCCCATCTTCGGAAAGCCGCTCCCGGGCCACCCGGCATGCGGCCCCGAGACCCACCGTCAGGATGGTATTTTCCGTCCCGGCCCGCCGTCCGTTTTCCTGACCGGCCCCGTGAACCAGCGGCGTCAGCGAAAGGCCCTCGCGTATATAAAGGGCCCCCACGCCCTTGGGGCCATAAAGCTTGTGGCCTGCCACGCTCAGAAAATCCACCCCCAGTTCTTTGACCCGAACGGGGATTTTTCCCACCGCCTGGGCCGCATCCGTATGGAGCAAAACGTTGTGATGATGAGCGATGTCCGCCACTTCTCTGATGGGCTGAAGGGTTCCGGTTTCGTTGTTGGCCAGCATGAGACTGATCAGCCGGGTATTGGGCAAAATGGCTTTTTGAACCTGATCCGGATCGACCCGTCCTTTCGCATCCACGGGAAGGATGGTAACTCCGGCCCCCAGTTCACTTAAAAACAGGGCGGGATTCAGAATTGCCGGGTGCTCGATAGCGGATGTCATCAAATGAAAATTTTCCGGATGCCTGAAATCAAGCAGTCCCTTGATCACCATATTGTTGCTCTCGGTGCCACCGGATGTAAAAAGGATTTCATCCGGTTGACAACCCAAAAGCGCCGCCACCTCTTCCCGGGCACGCGTCACGCCCTGCTTTGCCTTGAGGCCCAATGCATGAGCGCTGGAAGGATTGCCGAAATGCGTTGCCATGAAGGGTGTCATTGCCGAAACGGCTTCCGTGGCAATGGGGGTTGTCCCGTTGTGATCCAGGTAAATCATATGGTTTAGCGCCGCTTCCATCATCAATACCGCCTTTCAATAAATATTAAGCGTCTTCATATCCTGTAGAGAACCCTGGTCCCTGACATTTTCTACGCTTTTTATTGCCAATTGACAACATATTACACAAATGATAGGTATCATTTTCAATTTTCAAGTTTTGGTGTGAAGGAAAAATAAACCATGCAAACCATAAGAATTCTGGGGACCGGTTCCTACGTGCCGCCAAAGATTTTGTCCAACTTCGACCTTCAGAAAATGGGGCTGGAAACCTCCGATGAGTGGATCGTCAAGAGAACCGGCGTCAGCCAGCGAAGAATCGCCGATCCGGACGTTACCACCGCCGACCTTGCCCGCGAAGCGGCACTTCACGCCTTTGATATGGCCGGCATCACTGCCCGGGAGATCGATCTCATGATCGTGGCCACTATTACGCCGGATACCTGCTGTCCTTCCGCCGCCAACTGGCTCCAGGCCAAACTGGATGCCCCTCAGGCCATAACATTTGATATTACGGCGGCCTGTTCCGGTTTTATTTTTGCGCTCAATGTGGCGGAACAATATCTGAAAACGGGCGCCGCCAAACGGGTTCTGGTGGTGGCATCCGAGGTGATGACCCGCACCCTGGACTGGACGGACCGAACGTCCTGTATCCTCTGGGGCGATGGGGCCGGCGCCGCCGTGTTGCAGATGGGAGATGTGGGCCCGGAAATATTGTCCACTCACCTTCATACGGACGGCCACAATGGCCGGGATCTTCTTATGCCCGGCGGCGGAAGCAAAACCACCCCCATTTCACACGACAGTGTGGATGAAAAGCGCCATTGTCTTCAATTGATTGAAGCCAGCAACAGTTTCAGGGTGGCGGTCAGGCATTTCGTTGACTCCATCCAGGAAGGGGCCCGGCATAACCAGGTGGATGTTCAGGATATTGACTGGTTCATTCCTCATCAGGCCAATTTACGCATGTTTCAATCCATGGCCAGGATGTTGAAGCTCCCAATGGAAAAATTCTATGTCACCCTCAACAAATACGGCAACATCTCCTCGGCCTCCTGCGCCATCGCTCTTGATGAAGCGGTTCGGGACGGCAGTATTCAGAAGGGTCATCTGGTCTGCCTTCCGGTTTTCGGTGGGGGACTTACCTGGGGCAGTGCGCTGATTCGCTGGTAACAAAAAATATGGAGTTTGACGAATGAACCTTAAAGCGCTCAAAAAGGCC
Organism: Desulfatiglandales bacterium; assembly: GCA_963664475.2. Classification (GTDB taxonomy): domain Bacteria; phylum Desulfobacterota; class DSM-4660; order Desulfatiglandales; family Desulfatiglandaceae; genus NaphS2. The sequence goes on along the minus strand of CAXXXE010000003.1, from coordinate 588,746 downwards.
GGCATCGGATTCGAAGCCGGTGCTGAAGATTTCAAGGAAAACCGTCCGACGCTTCTCATGATCCATGGGGCCGGAGGAGGGGCGCAAAACTGGCGCAACCAGGTCTACCTGTTGAAATCAAAATTCAATACCCTGGCACTCGATCTGCCGGGCCATGGCGAATCCGCCGGAAACCCGCAAGATACCATCGATGGGTATGCCCAATGGTTGATGGAAATCCTTGAAGCCTATTTTTCCTTCCCCCCCTTCCTCATGGGCCATTCCATGGGGGGGGCCATTGTTCAACAGGCGGCCATTACGAACCCCTCTTTGATGAAAGGGATCATCCTGGCGGGCACGGGCCCCCGCCTCATTGTGGCCCCTGCATTTCTGGAGGGGCTGTTACACAATTTTGAACAAACCATCGATACCATCATGGGGTACGCCTACGCACCACAAGCCGACAGCCGATTCATCACGGAAGGCGCGGCCCTTATGCGGGAGGCCGGACCCACCCTTGTCCATGGGGATTTTCTGGCCTGCAACCGGTTTGACCTGCGAGACCGCATATCAAAAATCGCTCTTCCCACACTGATCCTTTGCGGGGAAAAGGATCAACTAACGCCCCCCTCCCTTTCCAGAAAACTCAATGTATCCATTCAGGGAAGCCGGTGTGAGATCATTCCGTCAGCGGGTCATATGGTCATGATTGAAAACCATCAGGTGTTTAACCAAAACGTGCTGGAATTTATACTGGAGACGGAACCCTGACATCGATTCGCGTCATGAGAAAATCAACCCTCGACGGGTTTGTTCCCCAGCTGAACCCACAGGACCTGAAACGACAGAACCTAAAGGGGTTAACCGCCTGCCCGGAATGTGACCTGTTGTTAAAGGATATTGGGGTGGGCGTAGGGTTTAAAAGCCGTTGCCCTCGTTGCGGCAGCGTCCTTTTCATGCCCAAAAAGAATCCCGTTGAACGAACCCTGGCCCTGAGTTTAACGGGGTTGATTCTTTTTTTCCCCGCCATGCTGCTGCCCATTATGACCTTGAACGCCATGGGCCTGGAACAGGCAACAAATCTGGTCCACGGTATCAGTGTCCTTTTTCAGTCCGGTTTTCATATGGTATCCATTCTGGTACTCGTGACCGGGGTGGCCGTGCCCTTTATCAAATTGCTGGTGCTGTTCACCGTCTCACTTGCCATCTCATTAAAGTCCAGCCGACGCCTTCCCATCCTCGTTTTCAGAGCCTACCATTTCTTGGATGAGTGGGGAATGCTTGAAATCTATATGCTGGGAATTCTGGTTTCCATTATAAAGTTGAAGGATCTGGCGCAGCTCTCCTTTGACTTAGGCCTTTTTTGTTTTGTGGCACTTTTAATGATTACCATTTGCGCCGCCGTCAGCCTGGACGAACATCGGTACTGGGTTCTCATGGACGAAAACAGGAGAAAACCCCATGCATGAGATATCCCCATTTACCGCACGCCGGGCGGGATTTGTTCTGTGCCGGGAATGCCGTATGCTGACGGTTCAAAAAGAGACGGCAACAAAAAACCATTGCCCCCGATGTGGCGCCAGGCTGCATTCCCGAAAGCCCGAAAGTCTGACAAGGACCTGGGCCCTGTTGATCACCAGTGTGATTTTTCTGTTTCCCGCCAATTTTCTGCCCATCATGACAGTGATTACACTTGGCGATACGGCGCCCAATACCATTATGGAGGGAATCCAATTCTTCATACAGTCGGGTGACTATCTGATCGCATTTTTGATTTTTTTCGCCAGCGTTCTGGTACCCATATTCAAGGTAATCGGCATCATGCTGGTCCTGTTGTCCATCCGGCGAAAGTGGGAAGGGTGGCTCAGGCACAAGACCCTGATGTTTCGAATCATCCGCTTCATCGGGCGTTGGTCCATGCTGGATATTTTTGTCATCGCCCTCATGGTGGCCATTGTGGAATTCGGGACCTTGAATTCCATCCATGCGGCGCCCGCGGCCACCTATTTTGCAGCGGTGGTGGTGTGTACCATGCTGGCAGCCAATACCTTTGATACCCGACTCATATGGGAGGATGCTGAACCATGACGGACGATCTTTCGGTAAATGCAAATATCGGCCAACCTGACCTGAAACAGCGAAAAGGCATTTCACCCATCTGGATTCTGCCCATCGTGGCCCTTCTTATTGCCGGTTGGCTGATCTATAAAAGCGTTGTGGATGCCGGCATAAAAGTGGTGATGACATTCGCTACGGCCCAGGGGATCGAAAAAGGAAAGACCCGGGTCATGTTTCGCGGTATGCCCATCGGACTGGTGCAGAGCCTGACCATCAATAAGGATTTTAACGGCGTTGATGTTCAGGTGGAATTCGTGAAAAGCGCTCGAAGCCTTCTCACCAAAGGCGCCAAATTCTGGATGGTGGAACCTCGCATCTCCGCTCAGGGGATTACCGGACTGGAAACCATTTTGAGAGGTAACTACATTGCACTGCAACCGGGAAAGGGGGAAGAGGCCTTTCAATTTACAGCCCTTTCAGAGCCCCCGCCCATGACATCCACCGAGCCCGGACTTCAGATTCAGCTCACGGCAGGCAACCAGGGGTCCCTCGATACCGGCAGCATGGTTTATTTTAAGGGGATCGAGGTGGGTAAAATCGAAAGATGCGCTTTGGGAAAAGACAACAATGTGGCCATTGATGTCTTCATTCAAAAAGAATATGCCCATCTGCTGAAAAAAAGTTCCCGGTTTTACAGCGTGAGCGGCATTACCCTGGAGGGGGGACTTTCCGGTTTTAAAATTCGTACGGAGGCCCTCAGCGCCCTGGTCAAGGGCGGCATCGCTTTTTTTACACCGGGTGATGGAAAAGGGTTTAAGGACGCTCGAAACGGCGATGTGTTTCCACTTTTTGAAAACAGGGATGCGGCCCTGCAGGTGGGAAGCCGGGTCACGCCTGAAAAAATCGAATCCGGAGAAGGTCTCCAAATTACCGTGGAAGCGGAACGGGCCGGTTCCCTCAAGCCGGGGGACCCGGTCTACTTTCGTCAAATCAAGGTTGGAAAAGTGACCCAATGCCGTCTCTCACCGGACGCCGCTTCCGCTCTGGTGGATCTGGATATCGAACGTTATTACGCGCCCCTGGTGCGAACCGATTCAAAATTCTGGAAAGCATCGGGCATCAATATGAGTTTCGGCCTTTTCAGCGGGGCACAGGTGAAAACCGAATCCCTTGAAGCCATGCTGGCAGGGGGGGTCGCCTTTGCCACCCCCGAAAATCAGCCGGCGAAGGTCGAATCAACGCATAAAGAAAGGGGCGTGGAACTAAACGAATACGGAACGGAAAAAAAGATGCCGGCCAAAAAGAGTTCAAAGCCGTCTTTTCCATCGGGAATGACCGTCAAAAAAGGCGCCCGATTCATCCTCCATGACAAACCCGAAGACGCATGGCTCGCGTGGCGCCCTATCATCCTTTTGGCCAAATGAAGGTACAAAGGGATTTTCTTGACTTAGAAAAGGGCTTGAGCTTATATGAAAACTAAAAGGATCCATATCTTAGACATCAGGAATATTATGGCCGATCCATTTCAAGACTACGGATTTGAAAATCTTCACAGGGAACTGGGATATCGTTTCAGGGATTCTGAATTGGCGCTTCAGGCATTTCGACATTCCTCCTATGTCAATGAGCAGTCGGGGGTCGACCTTGAGGACAACGAGCGCCTTGAATTCCTGGGAGATGCAGTCCTGGACCTGGCCATCAGCCATTTGCTCATGGAACATTATAAAACCGCGACCGAGGGCGATCTATCCAAGTTCAGGGCCATGGTGGTGGACGAAGCGGGGCTTTATGATGTTGCCGCGAGGCTTGATCTGGGAAGTTATCTGCTTTTGGGCAAAGGCGAAGAACAAAGCGGCGGCAGACAAAAGCCTTCAATCCTTGCGGACGTCGCCGAAGCCCTTATTGGGGCCATTTATCTGGATGGCGGATTTGATGTGGTCAAAAGGATCATTCAAAAATTGTTTGAACCTCTTCTCAAGAAAGTGCGAACAGACGATCTGGTTCAGGATTTTAAAAGTATGCTGCAGGAATTTACCCAGCAGGCATTCAAAAGCCTTCCCAAATACCGGCTCATGGAAGAGACGGGACCGGCACATGATAAAGTATTTCGCATCGCCCTGGCCGTTAATGGCATCGTGTTGGCCGAGGGGGAAGGAAAAAGCAAAAAAGAGGCCGAACAGCATGCGGCAAGGGAGGCATATTTCCGCCTGAAAGAAGATTGAAATTCCTGATTATTCCCATTTTTATTTCCCACGCCGGATGTCCGCACCGATGTCTTTTCTGCGACCAGGAAAAGATTACCGACCAGCCGGCCTTTTCGATCGGTCCTCAACAGGTGCGCGAAACGCTGGATGCGGCCATTCAATCCAATGGGTTTGACCCGACCCGAAATGCCGAGTTGGCTTTTTATGGCGGCACATTCACCGGGCTTCATAAAGCCCGCATGGAATCCCTTCTGGAGGCCGCGGTGCCTTATATTCGTTCCGGCGCTATTGGCTCCATAAGGATTTCCACCCGACCCGATTCTCTGGATGAGGAGCGTCTGCGCATTTTAAAGGCATACGGTGTTGCCACGGTTGAACTGGGAGTCCAGTCCATGGATGACCATGTTCTGTCTATTTCTCGGAGGGGACATACAGCGGGGGATGTCGTAACGGCCGTTCAAATGCTGAAAGATCACGGGTTCAAGGTGGGTATCCAGCTAATGCCGGGGCTCCCCGGTGATTCACGAGAGATATTTTCGGCTACCCTGAAAAAAGTCCTGGCGTTATCCCCTCACATGGCCAGGTTGTATCCGGCGCTGGTTTTAAAGGGGACCGGGCTTGCCCGTATGTATGGGGCAGGTGCATACGAGCCTTTTTCTCTTAAGGAGGCCGTCAATGTGTGCGTGGAAGGCGTCGTCCTGTTGGAAAAAAATGGGATTCCGGTTATCAGGGTCGGGCTCATGAGTTCGCCGTCGCTCCTTGAAAAAGGTCGTATCTTATCGGGTCCCTGGCATCCCGCCTTTGGATTCCTGGTGCGTTCCGCCATCCATTACCAAAACATTATCCCTGATTTGCCAACCTCCGGAGAGGCTACCCGGATAAGACTCTATGCGCCGAAACGGGAAATTTCCCTCGTAAGGGGCTACAAAAATCAGGGGATTAAAACCATTGAACATAAAACAGGCGCCAGTGTTATCGGTGTTGTACCGGACGACACGGTTCCCGTGGGAAGGATTAGGTTCGAGAGATTATGAGTTTTAAATCCGGTTTTATCGGCATTATCGGCCCACCGAACGTGGGAAAGTCCACATTGTTAAACCGCATTATGGGAACGAAATTGGCCATAGTATCCCCTAAGCCGCAAACCACTAGAAATCGTATCCTGGGTGTTTTCCATCAGGATGACTGCCAGATGGTGTTTATGGATACCCCGGGGATTCACAGGACACGGACGGCGTTGCACAAAAGCATGGTTAAAGCCGCTCTTGCCGCTTTTCATGAAGTGGATGTCATTCTGATGATGGTTGAGGCTGGCGTCCGTGAAGACCCCGCCATTCCATCCATTATGGAAAACCTCAAGGTTATGGCAAAACCGCGATTACTGGCCATCAACAAAATCGATAAGGTTGAAAAAGAAAAGATTCTCCCCATGCTGGCCAATTATGGGGCAAGATTTCCCTTTGATGCCATGATTCCCATTTCGGCGCTCAAGGGCGACGGTATGGATGGGTTGCTTAAGGAGTTGAAATTACGCTTGAAGCCCGGTCCCCGGTTTTTTCCGTCTGATATGAACACCGATCAATCCGAGGCTTTTCTGGTTTCTGAAATCATTCGGGAGAAAATTTATCATTACCTTCAACAGGAACTTCCCTATTCATGTGCGGTAACCGTTGAAAACATTGAAGATGTGCCTGAAAAAAATCTGGTATCCATTGTAGCCGGGATCCATGTTGAAAGCGATTCCCAAAAGGGCATCTTCATTGGGCGGGGGGGGAAGATGATCAAGGCCATCGGCCGTTCCGCCCGGCTTGAGCTGGAATCATTGCTTGGCGCAAGGGTTTATCTTGATCTGGCGGTCCGCCTGGAGAAAAACTGGAGCAAGGATACCCGCGCATTGAAACGGTTGGGGTATTGAGCAATGATTGCAGATTTCAGGAGGCATAAAAAAACCAACCCCGCAAAGCGAGGTTGGTTTCTTAGGAGGAAAGAGTAATTTTTAAACTCTATATGGCGCTTCTTTACTGCAATAAGCTTGCCAAAAAAAACATACGGCGGCAACTTTTTTGTAACCTATTGTTTTGTAAGGATTGACTCCGGATCATCGATCATTTCAGATTTCTCATGAGCGCCCTAGATAGTACAAAATTTTGTACCTGAAAACAGGTAAAGATAAGAATCCTAATGTAACAGTCCGAAATCACATGTGATATTTCGGTACAAAACTTTTTACCGCTACAGGATGATATTGTACTTCTTCATTTTGTGTTGAATCAGACTTTTGGTTATCCCCAGACGCTTGGCCGCATGGGACTGAACATTGTTGGATTGGGCCAGGGCTCTCCGCACCAGCCGTTCTTCGATTTCTTCCATTGCCTTTTGCAGGGGGATGTGGGGAGGGACAAATCGCTCCACATCGAAATCGGTTTCCGTTTCCATGAGTGTCTTCGGTAGATCATCCAGCGTAATGATGTCGCCCGAATGCAACACCAGCGCTCTTTCAATGACGTTTTCCAGCTCCCTGACATTTCCCGGCCAGGGGTGTGAATAGAGCGCCTTCCACACCTCGGGCCGCAACGTGATTGTTTTAAGGGGTTTTCCCTCTTGAAATTTTTCAATAAAATGCTTTACCAGCAGCGGGATATCGTCTGTCCGTTCCTGAAGGGACGGCGCATCGATGTGGATGACATTCAAACGGTAATAGAGGTCTTCGCGAAATATGCCTTCGTCCACATCCTCTTTGATATTCCGATTCGAGGCAGAGAGCACGCGAACATCCACCTTGATGGTCCGGGTTCCCCCCACCCGTTCCAGCTCCATCTCCTGAAGAACCCGCAGAAGTTTGACCTGAAGCGAGGGCGGCATCTCGCCCACCTCGTCCAGGAAAATGGTGCCCCCATCCGCCAATTCAAACCGGCCTTTTTTTAAGGCGATGGCGCCGGTAAACGCGCCCTTTTCATGCCCGAACAATTCACTGGCCAGAAGGGTTTCCGTCAAGGCGCCGCAATTGATGGAAATAAGAGGCTGTTCTTTTCTAGGTCCCTGGTAATGAATGGCTTTGGCAATGAGTTCCTTTCCGGTACCCGACGGTCCGGTGATGAGGACCGATGCCTTGGAACTGGAAACCTTGTCGATGAGGTCATATACTTTGATCATCGGTTTGCTCTTGCCCACCATATTGCCGTATCTGAATCGATCGGTAAGGGCCTCCGTCAGTCGCCTGTTCTCCTTGATCAGTTTGTAATTCTCCAGAGCCTTTTTAACCGTCAGTTTAAGCTGTTCATTTTCAAAGGGTTTCTGAATATAGTCATAGGCATGTTTTTTCATGGCCTCAACCGCCATTTCAATGGTACCAAAGGCGGTCATCATGATGACGGGTATTTCGGGCTTAATTCTTTTGCAGCTTTCCAGAAGTTCCATGCCGCTCATTCCAGGCATTTTCATGTCGGTGACGACAAGGTCGAGATCCGCTTCACGAATGATGCTGATGGCCATTTTAGCATCCCTGGCCGTTACGATTTCATATCCTTCCCCGCCTAGAAGGGCTTCCAGTACAACGAGATAGTTTTTTTCATCATCAACAATCAGGATGGTTTCCATTGATATTGGGCTCCGTTTTATTCTTTTGGCAGTCGGATAAAGACCCTGGTCCCCGTTTTTTCGGGGGAGGATTCTTTATGCCGGCTCTCAATCCATATGCGGCCGTGATGGCCTTCCATGATATTGCGGACAATGGCGAGCCCCAGGCCGCTTCCTTTGTCCTTGGTACTGAAAAAAGGGTCGAAGATCTTTTTCAGATCTTTTTCGCAAATGCCGTTTCCATCGTCTTCAATGGTCACCTGGTAATGGTCCTTTTCGGCTAACACGCTGACTGAAAGCGTCCCCGTGCCCTCAATGGCTTGAATGGCGTTCATGAAAATGTTTAAAAAGGACCGGTAGAGCAATTGGGGATCTGCCCTGAGAGGCAGGGGGCGATGGGTCAAGCCGTCTTTCAGGGAGATTCCTTTCATCTCAAGATCCGGTTGCAAAAACTGCATGTTCTTATTTAAAATTTCGTTCAAATCACAGTTTTGAAAATGGGGCGTTTGTGGTCTGGCAAAGTCGAGAAACTCCGTAACAATATTATTGAGCCGACTGGATTCTTCGACAATCAGCCCCGACAGCTTGGCCTGGTTTTCGTTGGTCCCCGACATGCTGCCCAGCAACTCGGCAGTGCTTCGAATGATTCCCAGAGGGTTCCTGATTTCATGGGATACCCCGGCGATCATTTGGCCAAGGGTCGCCAGCTTTTCCGCCTGATTCAGTTGGGCCTCCAGTTCTCTTTGCTCTTTGGCTCTTTCAGAAATGGTTTTTTCCGCTTTATGCACAATGAAGAGAAGCGCTACAAAAATCATTCCCATAATCAGAATTGACAGACCAAAGATGAGATACTGAAATCGAACCAGCGATCCATATTCCTCCGTGAGATCCTGTATCAGTTCAAAAACTCCCAACACATGCCCGGTATCCCCTAGAAAAGGCCCTGCTCCCATGAAGGGGATGTAAGTTCTGAGTTTTTTTTCTCCCCCCATTCGTTGAATGCCGGTTTCCAGGATACTGTCACCTCCGGATACCAGCCTGGAAGAATTTTGTCCCATTACCGCTTTCTTGTAGCCGAGGCTTTCGCGCACTTTTTTTCCAATGAGGGTGGGATCTGTACTGTAGGCGATAACTCCCTGGTTAATGTCATACATGTTGACCAGATCTATTTTGAAGCTGTGCGTGGTATTTCGCACAATTCGGTCCATCAGTGCCTGCTGTTGTTGTTCTCGCAATCGCATTTTCCCGAACTGGCGGGTGACGGGCAATACGAAATTTTGAAACACCTGGTGATTCAGGTTTTGGCCCAGCAACAGGGCGTAAGTTTCATGGTTTTTCATCAGGATATCCTTGGCTCTTTGGGAGATGACCATGGAATAGGGGAGGCTGAAGATAATAAGAACGATAAAGCTCGCATAGGCGAAAAACTTTACGAGCCTGAATTGTTTTTCCTTTGTTTGAGTACTCTTGTTTGAGGGCGACATTTTTTCACCGGGTTGTAATGTTTGTTTTAGCGGTAAGCCCGCGTCCTTGTCTGAGTGTCAAATTTCTGCTATCTTAAGCGCTCTGACAGTCTGGCGTCAACCCGTAGGATTAGAAAAGGAATCGACATGACAGACCATGATTTAAAACACCTGCCGTTTATGCTTTACGCGGACGGTAAAGGCCGGATTTATGACCATCCATACCTCAGAATGGCGGGTTTTTCCGGATCAACCCTATTTGCCATTGAACCCGAAGATCTGATTGTCATGCCTGATTTCAGCAAGCTCTTCTATCTTCCTTCCTGCCCTCCTTTGGGCCTTGATCCCTATACGGGGCAAGTGGAAACCGTTTATGAAATGGAAGTGGACGGTGAACCGACAGCCTGTTTTGCCGTCGCCGTTTTTCTTGAACCGGGATTTGTCAGGACCCATCTCCCCGCGGCGGACTACGGCGGAAAATCGTTTGTATTGCCGTCATGGGCCTATGGGGCCGTGGGGTATGGAGACGACCATTACTGGGCCACTGGGTTTGAGGTGGAGTATAACGAGCGGTGGGATCCCCGTCATTATGACGACCGGGAACTGACCCCCGCCATTGCGGATTACATGAAGAAGTACCCGGCAGGTCCCCTTGTGGAACATTTAACCCATTGTGCCACGGAAAACCATTGTTTTGCCGCCAAAAATCTCTTTTTGGAAAGATGGGAAGCCCCGTTGCCGGTTAGTCGGAAGTGCAATGCGGCCTGTCTGGGGTGTCTTTCTCTTCAGTCGGGGTCTTCCTTTGAAGCGTCTCATGAACGGATCGGATTTACTCCGTCCAAAGATGAAATCGTAACTCTGGCTGTGGCGCACCTGAACCATGCACAGGGCGCTATTGTGAGTTTTGGCCAGGGTTGCGAGGGCGAACCTCTTACGGAATATCGGTTGATCGCTGAAAGCACTGCCGAAATTCGAAGGCAGACTCAAAACGGCACCATTAACCTGAATACCAACGGTAGTTTTCCCGAACGGATTCGCTTGATCGCACAAAGCGGGCTGGATTCCATTCGCATCAGCTTGAATAGTGCACGGTCCGATTTTTATCAGGCCTATTATCGACCCAAAACCTATAAATTTGATGATGTGATTGCTTCCGTGGCCTTGTCCCGGGACCTGGGTTTGTATACCATGTTGAACTATTTGGTGTTCCCCGGAATTTCGGATCAGGAAGCGGAGATGGATGCCTTAATGGCGCTAATTGCCAAAACCGGAGTGAACTTTCTTCATTTAAAAAATCTTTGCATTGATCCTGCCTTCTACCTGAACAAAATGCCCGACACAGGCGATGAGGGTATCGGAATGAGGCAAATGGCCGCCCGTGTCAATACCGCTTTTCCGGATTTGGAGCTGGGTTATTTCAACCAGCCGGTTCGGTAATTCGAGTTCCTGAAATCATTTTTCCGCACCCGAAATCCAAGGCTTGGTGGGCTAAGGGTTGCGAAGGCGCCTAAAGGCTTTTAGACACTGAATAAAATCGATTCCTGAAAAAAACGCCCATAAAAAAATGAAAATCGTAGATAAAGAATGAAAATAAGATTAACGGAAAGAATATGCTTGTGGAAAGTTTTTTCCACAAATAGTGTATGCTTTGTAAGTATATAATAATATGGGCAATTTTAATCATCTAAAATGCTCCGCTTTCTCAGCACCTTATAAAATAATATTCTTTTTTGCCTGTAAACGGAATAGGTTATCCATTGTCGAAAATCACTTCACCCCTAAGTATTGATCACGCCCAAGCCTCTTTGACAGCTCCCTTTGTTTTGCTGTAGAAGTTCAACATTCATTTTTGCACATGATTCATTGATTCTCATTTTTCATTTAGCTGGGAGCAACACATGAAAACCGCTTGGGGTGAAATCAAGAACCAGCTTAAAACGCGGGTTCCGGAAAACACGTTTTCTCTTTGGATAAAGCCGATTGAATGCTTGCAGGTCAAAAAGGGTACTGTGGTCTTGGGGTGCCCGAATCGATTTTCCAAAGATTGGGTCGTCGAAAATTATTTGGATCTGATTGAAGAAAAGTTTAATGCCATGGTCGACGGCCCTACGGATGTTCAGTTCAAGGTTCAGCGTCAAGAAAGGATGCCATCCCCTGTTTCTCAGCCTCCCGACCCGAACCAGTTGACCCTTCCGGGTATGCCTGAAAAAAAACGTTCCACATTTTTGCTGAACAGTCAGTTTACTTTTGATCGTTTCATCGTGGGGCAATCCAATGAATTCGCCTATTCGGCCTCTAAAGATATTGCGATGGGAAACCCCTGTAACTACCATTCTTTGCTGATGCTGTCCAATACCGGTTTGGGAAAAACCCATCTTTCCCAGGCCATCGGCCATACGATTCTGAAGGCAAACCCGCAAACCCGCCTGTTCTACATGACCGCTGAGGACTTTACGAATGAAATGATTGCGTCATTGCGGACCCATCGCATCGAGGCGTTTAAAAACCGGTATCGTCGTTCATGCGATGTCCTCCTGCTGGAGGAGATCCATTTTCTGGGAGGAAAGGAAAAGATACAGGCGGAGCTGGGTTACACCTTGGATGCGTTGGCGCAAGACCGCAAGAAAATTATTTTTACCAGTTCTCTTCCGCCAAAAGATATTCCGCATATGTCAAAGGAGCTGTCCTCCCGTCTGACGTCCGGTCTGGTGACCACCATCGGAGGACCGGACTATCATACCCGAGTGCAAATCCTTACTGAAAAAGCCTCTGAGTACGACGTGTTGCTTTCAAAAGAAGTGGTTTGTTTTCTGGCAGATCAGTTGAAACCTGATGTTCGACAAATGGAAAGTGCATTGAAGTGTCTCAAGGCAAGATCCGAACTGGTGGGAGCGAAAATCGACATGGATCTGGCCAAAGAGGTGGTCAGCGCCCTGGTATCTGGAGAGACGTCTATTACCACCGAAAAAATAAGGGCGCTGGTGTGTGAGTATTATAAGGTGGACACCGAGATGCTCAGTTCCAAATCTCGAAAAAAAGCGTATTCTTATCCCCGAAACATCTATGCGTATCTTTGTCGCAGGCATTCGGATGAAACCCTGGAGGCCATCGGCAAAACCATCAAGCGCAGCCATTCGACAGTTGTGTATGCCACTGAACTGGTAGAGAAAAAAATGAAAACGGACCGCAGTATGAAACATCAGGTGGACTTCCTTTCTAAACGTCTGGACGAAACCCTCCAGTGATTTTAAGTGCCGGGCATGCGAATCCTTCACATCGGAAAATATTATCCTCCTTATGCCGGGGGTATGGAAAACTTCTTGCGGGATCTCCTGAAGGCCCTCGGAAATGAAGGCGTGGATGTTTCAGGCCTGGTTCACAATCATCTGCCGGGGAAAGAATCTCTCAGGGAAGACGTTGAGGGAACACAAATTTTTCGAGCGTCAATCCTGGGTCAGCTTTTGTATGCGCCCATCAGTTTGTCCTTCCCGCTGGTTTTGAGGCAGGCGCTTTTGTCGTTTCGCCCCCATCTTCTTCATTTGCATTTCCCCAATCCTTCGGCCTTCTGGAGTTGGGCCTTTTCGGGGGCGCGTGATATTCCATGGGTGATTCAATGGCAAGCCGATGTGACGCCTTCCGCCATTGACCGCCGTCTGAAGCCGGCTTATCAATGTTATCGACCATTGGAGCAATGTACTCTCAAGCGGTCAAAAAAGATTTTGGTGGCTTCAAAGCCTTATCTTCACCATAGTGCGCCTTTAAAACAGTGGGTTTCAAAATGTGCCGTTATTCCTCTGGGCGTAGATCCGGAACGTCTTCCCGAGCCCCGGGAGACAGCACTTAGACAGGCGGAAAAGAGTTGGAAGCCTAACTGCTTGAGGGTTCTGGCCGTAGGTCGTTTGACCTACTATAAAGGATTCGATGTTCTGATTCGCGCCACAGGGAAAATTCAGGGTGTTGCCGTACAGATTGTGGGAGAGGGCGCTCTCATGGCGACCTTGCAAAGGGAAATTTGCCAAAGTGGTTTGGAAAACCGCGTTTTGCTAAGAGGAGGCCTTTCCAATGAGATGCTTCAAGGGCTACTTGCCACCTGCGACGCACTCTGTTTGCCTTCTCTGGAAAGGACTGAGGCATTCGGCGTGGTGTTGCTGGAGGCCATGCGGTATGGCAAAGCCCTTGTGGTCAGCGATATTCCCGGATCGGGAACGGGTTGGGTGGTTCGGGAAGGAGAGTGTGGGCTTTTGGCGGCGCCCGGGGATGAAAAGAGCCTCGCAAAATGCCTGGCGAGTTTAGCGGCTGCGCCGCTTCAATGTCGGGTTTTGGGAGAAAAAGGGCGGAAAAATTTTATGAAGAAATTTCATATACAGTCCGTGGCCCGGCAAACCAAAAAGGTTTATGAGGATGTGTTGGATTCAGAATTCGAATCAGCAGATTCCCGCAATTCTTCGACCAGTTTGTTCAGTACCGCCACGTCCTGAAGAAGTTTTTTAATCCTCACCTCGTTTTGCGACGCAAAAATGAAGAGGTACAGGCTCTGGATTAACAGCACGCCGACGGCAATCACAAACAGTAACGCCGGGGCGTAGGAAACACCGGTAAATTTAGCTGTTTTATCCAGGATTACTGGAAATATCCCCAGCACCGCCACCGTGATGCCAATGGCGAACCAGGTCAAAGAGTATTTTTCTTGTAGTTTTCCCCGGCGAACCAGAAGCAGTATGATTAGAAAAATGACGGCGCCGATAACGCCCGTGGTAATTTTATATGAAATCATAGTTTTCTCGCAAGAATGAAGGTCAGGGTAATAAAGAGGTATCTTACGATGCTTGTTAGATTTGGAAAAACTTTGGATTTTTCCATCATACGGGTTTCCATTTTTACGGGCACTTCGATTAATCTGAGTCCTTTTTTTTTGGCAATAAACAAAACGCCCAGATCCTGGTAATCCAGGTTTAAAAAGGATCCATGGGTCAATTGGCTCATGGCGGGTCGGCTGTATCCTCTCAGTCCTGAAGTGAAATCGCTGATGTCAAGTCCCGACAAGCGGTTCAGGATTCCCCAGCAAAACTTTTTCGACAACCCGCCGCGGTTATTGTCCTTTCCGATAATTACGTCGTAACCTTGGCCAAAGTAGGGGATGATCCGCATCGCACCTTCGGGCAGGTGTTGCCCGTCGCCGTCAAAGGTGACAACGCCATCAAAGTCATTCGCCAGGGCGTATTTGAAGCCGGTTTGAATGGCGCACCAGTGCCCCATATTAAAGGGAAGGTCCAGATATTCAAATCCCTCCTTTTTCAGAAGATCCAGGTAGGATTTATCGTGGCTTCCGTCGTCAATAACCAGAATGTTGGGAAAATATTTTCTCAGATTCTGTATAACCGGCAAAAGATGGGGCCACTCATTGAAAACGGGTACCAAGATAAGTAATTTGAGGTTTTTCATTTTTACTTCAGCAATTTATATGAAACCGGAAAATCTATGGGATTGTTTCATGCTTTTGAATGCGCTGTCAAGAAAAAGAGTGAAAAAGCAAGGGTTTTGTTTTGAAACAATATTTCTTATGTGCTATAGGGGGCCGGAAGGATAAGGGGTTTTAGCAAAATATGAAAAACTTTCATCTTCGAGTCTGAAGATTGGAGGACGACCTTTTAGGATGGCGAAAGGGCTATGGCGGCAATGAACGAAAGAGGCGGTTGTCCATGAAATTTAAGTCTCTTGAAAAAGGATTGGCAAACCCGTGGTTGGCAATGATACTGATCGCCGCGACGGTTCTTGTGATCTATAGCAATGCTATGAATGGTCCCTTTGTCTTTGATGGCCAAACGCAGATTCAACATCAGGAGAAAATAAGGGACCTGCAAAACTATTTGTCGTTAAAGGGGTTTTTTTCCAACAGGCCCCTCGTTTCCTTTTCCTATGCGATCAACTATCGCTTGGGCGGACTGGATACCTTTGGATACCATCTGGTAAACAACCTCATACATTTGGTGAACGGAGTTCTTGCTTATTTCCTTGCTTTACAGATTTTTAGTCGGTTGTCATTTTTTCCAATCCAGGAAGTCGAAAATATTGCCGGTTCAAAGGCTTTCACTAAACAACGGAAGGGCGTCGATAAACTGAAAAAAATCCCATCCCAAACAACCATACCGATAATGGCATTGCTGGCGGCCTTGATTTTTTCGGCGCATCCCATCCAGACACAGGGGGTTGCCTATATTGGCCAGCGATATACATCCATGTCGGCCATGTTTTATATGACGTCGCTTCTATCATATATATGGGCCAGAAAATTCCAGGTTGCCGTGACGGAAGCCCAGGAAAATCGTGCTTCGATTGAGAAATCCTCCAGCTTTGGTCCAAAAGTGTTGTTTTTGTATTCATTGTCTCTTTGCTTCGGTGTATTTGCCCTGTTTTGCAAAGAGAATGCGGCAACGCTGTTTGGCGTGATTGTTCTGGTTGAATATTTTCTTTTCGACAGAACCTGGCGGGGCTGGAAAAGGAAGTTGATCTGGCTGACGCCCGCGGCCTTTGTGCTGGCCTTCCTGGTTTTATATTTTTTTGCAACAACCCGTGGGTTAAGATTCGGAAATCTTCTGGAGGACGTTTCCATTCTGACCCGGGAGACGAGAGATGTCGACCGTTGGCGTTATCTTTGCACTCAATTTAACGTTATCGTGATTTATATTCGCTTGCTTTTCTTTCCGGTGGGGCAAAATGTAGATTATCTGTACCCTTTCAAAACAGGTTTTTTTGACGGGGCGACACCTTTGGCCTTTCTTTTTTTAGGGGTTGTTTTTTTGGTGGGGGTTTGGAATATTAAAAAGAGACCTGCCGTCAGTTTCGGCATTTTCTGGTTTTTTATTACCCTATCCATTGAATCAAGCGTTTTTACCATCAGCGACGCCATGTTTGAACATCGCCTTTACCTGCCCACGTTCGGCTTTGCCATCTCAGTGGTCTATCTGACGTTTGATTTACCGGTGGTCCCAAGGCGCTGGGCGGTTCTTTTTCTGATCATCGGCATCGCGACTCTCGGCGCACTGGCTTATTCAAGGAACAAGGTCTGGGAAGACCCCCTGATCTTATGGCGAGACGTTGTAAAAAAGAGTTCCCAAAATTATCGGGCTCACAATAACCTGGGGACCCTGCTCAACGATCAGGGGGACCGCGTGGGGGCGATTCGGGAATTTACCGAGGCATTGCGGATCAAACCGGATTTTGCCATTGCGCGCAACAATCTGGGAAACGCCCTGCTGCGCCAGGGAAGGTATGACGACGCCATTATACAGTTGAAGGAAGCGTTGAGGCTGAAACCGAATATGACCGGTGCTCACAACAATATGGGGATAATCCTGGGCATCAGGGGGGATTTTGACAACGCCATTCGCCATTTTAAAAAAGCGTTGGCGATCAAACCGAAATCCGGAGAAACCCTCAGCAATCTGGGGACGGTCTTTCTCAAACAAGGGAAGCTTGAAGAGGCCGTGAAATATTTTTCGGAAGCCGTACGTCTTGAACCGGAGAGTAGCATGATTCACGGGAATCTGGGCCAGGCTTTAATCCAGCTGGGGCAAGAGGAAAAGGCCCATCAGCATCTTTCAGAAGCAATCCGGTTGAAACAGGCGTTTAAACCAGAAGACGCGGGGGAACCGGGAAAACAAACTGAAAAGTGATGGTTTGTTCCTCGGAAAATTTTTCATTTTCGGCGGTGACGGAATTAATTTTATGGATATTTTAACAAATAATAAATGGATCAGGATAAAATTTTTATGGAAAATCATGTAAAACGACTGGCGATGACACTGGCTGAAACCGGGGCGCTTTTTTTTGATGCGGATCTGGTACTCAAGGATGGACGTCCAACGCCTTATTTCGTCAATATGGCCATGTTCAAGACCGGACGGCTGAGTCTCTTGATGGGATCCTTTTTTGCGGAGATGATGGCGGCCAGGAATCTTCTGGAACGTGTGGACGTCATTCTGGGGCCCTCCTATAAGGGCAGCACCATTGCCCTGGCAACCAGCATCGCCCTGTGGCGGGAATACCAAAAGGAAATGTTTTTTGAGTATGACCGTAAGGAGGCTAAAACCCATGGAGAGGCCAGTGGGAAAAAGGGCATGTTTGTCAATGGCAGTTTTTTTGACGGTTGCCGTCTGTTTATTGTGGATGATGTGGCCACCACCATGGGCACCAAATATGATCTTCTTGAAAAAATCAATGCTGAAGCACGATTAAGAAAAATGACATTCCATGTGGAAGGG
This sequence comes from Desulfatiglandales bacterium, assembly GCA_963664475.2. Lineage (GTDB taxonomy): Bacteria > Desulfobacterota > DSM-4660 > Desulfatiglandales > Desulfatiglandaceae > NaphS2. The sequence continues at coordinate 571,205 of CAXXXE010000003.1, read as the reverse complement.
ATCGGCATCGCAATTGACAGGGAACAGACGACGGCGGTTTATGATAAAGACAAAAAGGTGATTCCGGGACGTAAAGGAAACAGTGCCATTAACGATTTCGTTTCAAAAAGCGGCATTGAAGTTTTTGCCGTTGCCGGCATCAGAGAAGTGGTTCAATATCTTTATGAGGAAGGCATTCCGGTTCTGGTGAGGGGAAAGCGGGTTCCCATGGATGAAGCGACAAAAGCTGAATTCGACCTTTATTTGAATACCTACGGTGTTTTGAAGGATGAAGAATGTCGTGGAGATAGTCGGGGATAAAATAGACTTGCTTCAGGGAAAAAAATAAGGTATGGTCTCTTCCAGTCGGGACGTGGCTCAGTCTGGTAGAGCACCGCGTTCGGGACGCGGGGGCCGCTGGTTCAAATCCAGTCGTCCCGACCACCCCCCCCTTCATAGCGTTTAAAAGGTAGGTCCTCATCATTTTTGCCGTCGGATTTTCCCCCTGTTGAACCAGAGGTGGGAAATGTTCGAAGGAGCGATCTCTGGCAGACTCCGTTTGAACAGGCCATGGTATTTCCAAAAAAAATATGGGATAGCATTGTACGCGTTCGTAAGATGACGTCGCCAATTTTTGCTTGACAAAATCCATCAATTACTCAACATTTCCGCCATCGGAAGAATTGATGGGGAATAGCCGGTGAACAGGAGCGTAAAGTTTATTTTGGAAACTGAAACCCTAACCGATTCAACGGCTGTGTCCGCCAGATGGTGGGCGCTGCATACGCGAAGCCGTTTTGAGCAAAAAGTCCATGCCGGGCTTTGTGGGAAATCCCTTGAGGCTTTTCTTCCGCGAATTGAGGTGATGAGCCGTCGAAAAGACCGGCGGAAAAAGATATTGGTGCCCCTGATTCCGGGTTATGTTTTTGTCCGGTCGGTCCTTGCACCCGAGGAATACTATCGCATCATCCAAACGGTTGGCGTGGTTCGGATGGTGGCTTTCAAAGGGAAACCCGTTCCCGCCAATGATCAAGAGATCTCTTCCTTGATGATCTTGGACGGCACTGACCGAACGGTGCAAAACCGCGCCTACATGCGGAACGGAGACCGCGTGATGATCATGGAGGGGCCCCTCAAGGGCCTGGAAGGTTTTTATGTTCGGCACAAGAACAAAACCGATCAGGTTGTGGTATCAGTTGAACTGTTGCACAGATCCCTGGAGGTGGAAATTGAAGGCTGGTCCCTTGAGAGGATTGCGGAATAGCATGTCTTCTGACGGCTTAGGGTAATATCTTTTGCAATTAAATTAAACATATAGACGGTTCATCGCCTGTGACCGAAGGGGCGGAGCTGTAATGGATGAGTTTCGGGCGTTTGTGTGTCCGAATTATGGTCGGGGGATGACGGAGGACAATATGAAGATTTTAATCACAGGGGGCGCCGGTTTTATCGGGTCTCATTTGGCGGAGCATTTGCTGAAAAATGGAGACGAGGTGTTTGTTATTGACAATTTATGGACCGGAAAACTGGCCAATATTTCGAAGATCCAGAGCCATGATCGGGTTCATCTGGTCATTGACACCATTTTAAATGAATCCGTTATGAACGAGCTGATTTTTAAGGTGGATCAGATATACCACCTGGCGGCCGCGGTGGGTGTCAGGAATATCATGGACCATCCCGTGGAGACGCTGGATACCAACGTCAAAGGGACTGAAGTGGTATTGAGACTGGCCAATCGATTCAAGAAAAAGGTGTTTATCGCGTCCACTTCCGAGATTTATGGCAAACATGTGGCGCACGATTTGTCGGAGGACGACAATCGGGTCATGGGGACGGTCAAAAAGCGTCGATGGGCCTATGCCTGCTCAAAAACACTGGATGAATTTCAAGCCCTCGCGTACTTTGACGAAAAAAAACTGCCCATATTAATCGGTCGATTGTTTAACACCGTAGGTCCCAGGCAAACCGGACAGTATGGCATGGTTTTGCCCACTTTTGTTCAGAGTGCCTTGTTTGGAAAGCCCATCACCGTCTATGGGGATGGAACCCAGAGTCGAAGTTTCACCCATGTCAACGATGTGGTGGAGGCCATCACCCGATTGATGGATGAACCCGCGGCGGAAGGCGATGTCTTCAATGTGGGCAACAATGAGGAAGTGACCATTAACGATCTGGCGCTCAAAGTTAAAGAGATGACCGGGAGTCAGTCGGAAATTGACTATATGTCCTACGAAAAAGCGTACGGTCCGGGTTTTGAGGACATGGAAAGGCGATGTCCCAATATCAGCAAACTGAAAAAAATCATCGGGTTTGAGCCGTCCCATGATCTGGAAAGCATCATCCAAAGCGTCATTGACTATTTTAAGGAATAGCCCGAGGTTTCCAGTAATGCCCGAGCCTGGGAGGGAGAAGAATTTTTTTCGATGTGCTCTGATGAAGACGTGAAATTAGCATGACCTCTATCACTTTCAAAGATTATCCTAAAGAGCCTGTGGTATTAGACAATCTTTCCGACAAGATGATGCGGGAATCCCTGTTCGTTCCACTGGCCATGGGGGATGATTTTCTTGAAATCGCCATGGTCGATCCGGAAGATTTTTATACCATTGACGCACTGAAGGTCACATACGGCCTGAACATTCGGGTTTGTCAGGGAAAAGAAGGCGACATTCTTGACGCCGTTGAGCGGTTGTACGGGGCGGGCAGTCAATCTCTTGAAACCATCATAGAGGAAGCGGGAAAGGATATTTACGATATTTCCGCCGGCGACGTTGAGGATGAGGACCATTTAAGAGATCTGGCGTCGGAAGCGCCCATCATCCGGTTGGTGAACCGATTGATTTTTAATGCGGTGGAACAGAAAGCCAGCGACATCCATTTTGAGCCTTTTGAAAATGAATTTAAAGCGCGATACCGAATAGATGGGGTCCTTCATGATGTGGAGTCGCCACCCCATCGCCTGCAGGCCGCCATTATTAGCAGGGTTAAAATCATGGCCAAGCTGGATATTGCGGAGAGAAGACTTCCCCAGGACGGCAGAATCAAGTTGCGGATTTCGGACAAGGAAATTGATTTCAGGATTTCAACCATTCCCACCCTTTTCGGCGAAAGCCTGGTGATGCGAATCCTGGATCGAGACACCCTGATCCTGGACCTTGACAAGCTGGGATTTCCCGACAATGTATTGGTGCAGTATAAGGAACTGACCACCCAGCCTTACGGTATGATTCTGGTGACCGGACCCACGGGGAGCGGTAAAACATCCACTCTCTACACCACCCTTGCCAAAATTAATTCACCGCAAAACAAAATCATCACCCTGGAGGAGCCGGTTGAGTATCAGCTTAACGGTGTGAACCAGATTCAGGTGAACCAGAAAATCGGCATGTCCTTTGCCAGTGGACTTCGCTCCATTGTGCGGCAGGATCCGGATATCATCCTGGTTGGGGAGATTCGAGACAGGGAAACCGCGGAGATTGCCATTCAATCGGCTTTAACCGGGCATTTGCTGTTCAGTACGCTCCATACCAACGATGCGGCGGGGGCCATTACAAGGCTTCTGGACATGGGCGTGGAGAGTTTTCTCCTGAGTTCGACCCTTCTGGGGGTCTTGGCTCAGCGGCTTGTCAGGGTTATCTGCCCTGAATGCAAACGACCGATTCAACCGGAAGAAAGGCTTTTGAAGGCCATGGAAATAAACCCCGACGAAGCAAATGAAATAGGGTTTTTTGGGGGCAAGGGCTGTGAAGCGTGCCGATACACAGGGTTCAAAGGCAGAACCGCTATTTTCGAATATCTGCCCGTGACCGGGCGGATTCGAAAAGAGATTATCCGGAAATCAAGCGCCGAGCAAATCAAGGAAGTGGCCGTCAAATCGGGAATGTTGACGCTCCGGCAGGACGGATGGCGGAAAGTGAGGGAAGGGGTCACCACTATTCCCGAGATATTGAAAGTCACCCTTGAAAATTAGGCATGACCACATACTCATACAAAGCCGCTGACAGCACCGGCAAAATTGTTGCCGGAATTCTTGAAGCGGATGAAGAAAAGAAGGCGGCAGCCCAACTGCAGGCCCTTGGTCTGATTCCCATGCGGATTGTTCAGGCCAAAGGGAACGGCAAGGGACTGGCATCGAATCTTGGCGAGCAGTTTCTCAATCTCCTGAATGGCGTTTCTTCCAAAGACGTTATGGTTTTCACCCAGGATCTTGCCACCTTGCTGGAAGCCGGTTTGCCGGTCGATCGGGCGCTTTCCCTGTTGATTGAATCCGCTGAAAAAAAACCATTCAAAATGGTAGTGGGCGATATTCTTAAAACCGTTCAGGGCGGCGGATATCTATCGGATGCCCTGGCAAAGCACCCAAGGGCTTTCACCTCATTTTACGTCAGCATGGTGCGGGCCGGAGAGGCCGGAGGTGTTTTGGAAGCGGTTCTGAGCCGGTTGGGGGAGTTCATGGAAAGCTCCCAGGAACTTAGGGATTACATCAAATCGGCCATGGTGTACCCCATTTTTCTGGTGGGTGTGGGAGGGTTGTCCATTATTATACTCCTGACCTTTGTTATTCCAAAATTCTCGATTATTTTCTCGGACATGGGTCAATCCATTCCCCTCAGTACCCAGATTTTGCTGGGGATTAGCGAGCTGTTGCAATCCTACTGGTGGGTTATTCTGGTCGTGTTGGGAGCGGCCTATTTTTTCTTGAGAAAGTATTTGAAAACGCCCGCGGGACGTTTAAAATTTGACCGCAAAAAAATGAAATTTCCCGTGGTGGGGGAACTCATCAAAAAAATTGAGGTGGCCCGGTTTGCCAGAACTCTCGGAACATTGACAAAAAGCGGTGTTCCTATTTTGCAGGCCCTCATGCTGGTCAAAGACATTGTGGGGAACAGGGTCATTTCAGCGGCAATGGAAAATGTCTATGCCCGGGTGAAGGAGGGGGATCGCTTGTCAAAACCGTTGCGGGATACGGGAATTTTTCCGCCCCTCGCCATTCAGATGATTACCGTGGGCGAAGAGACGGGAAAACTGGACCGCATGCTTTTGCGAGTGGCGGAGAGTTATGAAAAAATGGTTCGAAACATGGTCAAACGGCTCATCAGCCTGTTGGAACCGACCATGATTCTGCTGATGGGGCTCGTCGTTGGGTTTGTGGTGGTTTCCATGCTTATGGCCGTATTCAGTATGAATGAAATGCCTTTTTGACGGGAACGTGAAAGGAGTTGTGATGAAAAAGCGCAAAAAAAATGAAATGGGATTCAGTCTGATTGAACTATTGATTGTTATGGTTATTATGGGGCTTCTGGCGGCCCTGGTGGGGCCTCGAATGTTTGGAAAGGTGGGCAAGTCAAAGCAGAACGCGGCCCGATCGCAGATGGCCCTTTTTGAAACCGCGCTGGATACCTACCGGCTCGATGTGGGCAAATATCCCACAACGGAACAGGGTTTACAGGCCCTCAGAACCAACCCGGGTGATGAAGATAAATGGGACGGGCCCTATCTGCCGAAATCGGTGCCCAAGGACCCATGGGGTCATCCTTACGTGTACAAGCGAGCAGACAACGGTGAAGTTGAGATGATTTCTCTGGGGGCTGATGGAACCGAAGGCGGAGAGGGCGAAGATAAGGATATTTCCAGTCGGGACGGGGATGCGGAAGACGGCGGTTCTTAGAGAATTGCGGGTTTTAAATACCTTGGGGTTGCGGGCATCGCCCGCCTTGGGATGAAAAAGGGATTTTCACTGATTGAGTTGTTGGTGGTGCTGGTGATCATCAGTGTCTTTTCGGCATTTGTGGTCCCCAAGGTGGCCGGCACCCTGAGCAATGCGGCATTAAAAACCGCTTCCAAAAAGGTGGCGGCCTCCCTGAGATACGCCAGGAGTCGGGCCGTAACGGAAAGCGTGCCCTACGTCGCCCTTTTGGATCTCAATAAAAATCGGATGACCATCAAACCCGATATGAATTCCATGGACAAGGAAGATGAACCCGATGATCCCCCTTTGAAACCGGGCGAAAATCGGATAAAGCGCTATATCTTGCCGGGGGATGTGAAATTTAAGGATGCACGGGCCTTTGACGGCAGTGAAAGCGATTCTCGTTTTTTTGCCGTTGTATTTATGCCCAGCGGCTGCAGCAGCGGGGGAACTATTTTTTTAGAAAATAATCGCAAGCATGAATTCACTATCAAAATCGACTTTATTACCGGCATGGTGCGAGTGGAGGCGTCATGAAGTCGGATCAGATGGCGGGGACAAGGTCCCCCGGGATAACCGGAGGGTTTGCTCTCATTGAAATTCTTGTGGCCACTTCCGTCTTGGCCATTTCCCTGGTTGTCATTTTACAGCTTTTTTCAGGCGCCCTCAAATCACGCAAATTGTCGGAACAATACACGCGGGGCATATTTCATGCCAGGGAAAAAATGGCGGAAATGCAGCTTGCCCCGGACTATATGGAAGGAGAAACCCAAGGGGAATTTGAGGATGCTTATCAGTGGCGAACCGTTATCACCCGAATTGTCCCTGAAGAGGCGGAAGAGAATCTACCCTTTGATTTGCTGAACATAGAGGTCAACATTGCCTGGCGTGAAGGCGAAAAGGAAAAAAACTTTACCGTTAGCACCTTGAAAGCGGTTGAAAAGAAAAAGGAGGGGTAATGCCGCCTGTTCCCTTCAAACCGTGAACGGTTTTTTCTAAACAATGGCCCGTCAACGTTTCATATTCCGTATCCCATATTTAACTTCGGGTTCTTCCGGCTTTACGCTTTTGGAACTCATGCTGTCGCTAACCATTTTGGGGGTTGTTCTGCTGATTATTTTCGGTGCTCTCCGGATCGGCACGCGGGCGTGGGAAAAGGGCGAAAAAGATGTGGACATCGAACAGCGGCAGCGGGCCGTTTTGGGCCTCATGGCACAACAGATTGCAAGCGCCTTCATCCATGAGATAAAAGTGGGAGATGAACCCCTGGTTTTTAGCGGTTCCGAAGGGACCATGACATTTGTTTCCCGCAACCCCATTGTGCCGGGAGCGCTTACCGGCGTGGTTTTCGTGAAATACATGATTCAGGAAACCGGCAAGAAAGGAAAAATGCGGCTTATGCTCTACGAGAAAGATGCGGGTTTTTTGAAAGAGGAAGACCTTGAGGGTCGGAAAGATGAAGATTTCGTTGCCTTGATTTCAGGCATTCAAAATCTTCAGTTTGAATACCTGAAAGAGACTCAGGAGGAAAGCAAAACGGACTGGCAAACCGCTTGGCATCCTCCTGAAGATAAAGGGATGCCCCTTGCCGTGAAAATTGTCCTTCAGCAAAGTAAAGACGCTTCGCCCATTGATGTGATCGTACCGATTCGGTGCCGGAAGGAGTAACCGACGTATCGTGAAAAAAGAGTTGATCCATGAGAAGGGGATGGCGCTTTTTATGGTGCTGTGGGTGTTGATTCTCCTATCGGCCATTGCAACGGAGTTTTGTTTTGCCATGCGGACCGAGGTCAATATGGTCCGTAATTTCAAGGAACAAACCGAGGCCTATTACATTGCTCTGGCGGGTTTGAACCGTGCCGTAACGGAATTGATCCGAAATGAATTTTCCCCCGAAAAAAATAAACTGTTTGGAAAAGATGATGAAGCGGCGGCTGAAATATCGCCCCGCTGGCGGATGAATACCGATATTCCGCCGGTTCCTTTTGCACAGGGGCAGTTTTTAGTGCGCATCGGAAATGAAGCGGGAAAGATCAATCTTAACGACGCGGATGAATCGCTTTTGAAGATGATGTTGAACGGATTTGACCTTGAGGAACAGGAAAAAAGTATTATGGTTGATTCCATTATCGACTGGCGGGACGAAAACGATCTTCATGGCATGAACGGCGCGGAGAATGACTATTATCAATCTCTTCCAACACCCTATGACTGCAAGAATGGTGATTTTGACGCCATAGAAGAGCTTCTCATGGTTCGGGGGATCACACCGGAAATATTTTACGGCGGCCTCAACCGAATGGTGACGGTTTTTAAGGACGGCGGTTCCAGGCGGGGGAAAGTCAGAAGGGTGTCAGCCAAGGTCGGCGGGTCCAAAATCTGCATTAATGCCGCATCCAGGGGCATGTTGCTTGCTTTGCCGCAAATGACCGACGACCTGGTCCAATCGATTATGGTTTTTAGAGAAGAGGCGGATTTTAAATCCCTGGGCGAAGTTGCCGCGCTTCTGGGCGCCGAAGTATATGGGGCCATATCTCGCTATATTACCCTGACCCCAAGTGCCTATTATCGGATTGTGTCCGAGGGAAAGATTGCCGACAGCAGAACGCGGCAAGGGGTAGAGGCTGTGGTGGAGATCAATCGAACCCTTAAAAAGGGTTACCGCGTGGTTCAGTGGAACGACCGTGCGACATTGCCGGAAGATCAATGGGCAAAACCAACCGAATGACCTTTTTCAGAGGGACTATTCATGCTCTTTCAGACAAGCCTCGGCGTTGACATTCAGGAAGGGGCGCTTTGCCTGGTTTGCCTGAAGGCTTCATCCAGGGATGTTCAACTGGTGGCGCATGCTGTTTATCCACTTGAAGAAGGTGTCGCGGATGAGGAAAAGGCCAAGGGTATTTCTGAATTGATCCAAGGGTTTCTACGGGAAAACCGGATTTCCCCTACCTCTATGTTTTTAGGCATCCCGCGCAACACTGCCATTCTGAGATATCTGGAATTCCCCATTGCCGTTAAAGAAAATCTCCGAGAAAGCCTGGGCTATGAATTGGAAAAGCACGTGCCGTTCAACCCGGAGGATGTATATTTCGATTTCCAGATTATTTCAGAGGATAAAGCCGTCGGACGGTTGCAATTGCTTCTTGTGGTGGTGAAAAAACAGACTCTGGCGCCCATTCTGGACCTTGCGAGACGATTGAACGTCGGTATTTCAGGTGTCGAGATCAGCTCAACGGCGCTGGCGAACTATTTTTTTCGCCGTCGAGAAAAAGGCAATGTGATGTCATTTATCCACATGCGTGGCGGCGACCTTGAATTGGGGCTTGTCAAAGACGGCATGCTCCGGTATTCCAGGCATCTGTCAAGAAACGATAAGCTGCCGGCGGTTATTTCGGCGGCGCTTTCAAGAATGCGCCAAGATTTTGTAGCGGGTGATGATCCTCTCGATATGGTATTCTGCGGAATGGAAACGGATGTGCCCCTGCTGAAAGCGCTTGACGGGGCAGATGGCATCAATCTTCGTTTGCCGGATCTCTCCAAGGCGCAAATTCCTTCCGTTACAGTGATGACAGCCTACGGCCTTGCATTGAAAGGGATTCGGAAGACTTCCATCAATATTAATCTGCTCCCGTCCGGGCTACGGAAAAAACCTAGCAAGTTCAAGTTTTATGCCATGTTTGGGCTGTCGTTCCTGATACTTCTGGGGGGGCTTGCCTGGGGGGGCGGCGTCTTTCTCCAACGTCAATGGGCTCTGGATCGACTGGAGGGTGAGATCCAAAGGCTGGGGTCTCAGTTGAAAAAAATTGAGCGGGTTAAAACAGAAAAACAGAAAATTGAGGATCGCATCCATTATCTGAATACCCTTCGCCGGGGTGGCCCGCCCGTTCTGAGCGTATTGAAAGAATTGTCTGAAAGGATCCCCGAGGATGCCTGGGTGAGTCGATTCAACTTTTCGGATAAAGACGTTCAGATCGAAGGAGAGGCGACATCGGCTTCGGAACTCATTCCGCTTCTGGAAGCGTCGCCCATGTTTGGCGGCGTTGCTTTTCTCTCCGCCATTACCAGGGTCCGCGATGGTAAGGAAAGATTTCGAATAGGCCTGAGCCTTAAATGAAGACAGCATGTTGAAACTAGACAAGAAAAGAAAATATTTTTTGACGGCGATGGCCTTCCTTTTGATGGTAGGGGCCCTATACCGGCTATGGCCCCAAATACAGGATATTGCCGGCGCTGACAGCAATATCGCCCTTAAGGAAAAACAGCTTGTCAAATACCGTCGGATGTTTCAGTCCGGCGAAAATCTGGAAAAGGATATCGCGGTGTTAAAGGCAACCCTAAAGAAGGGAGAGTCCGGACTATTGACCGGAAAAACACCCGCATTGGCTGCCGCGGATATTCAGAAAGTTGTGCGTGAGATGGCGGATAAATGTCAAATGGAGATCAAAACGGTCCGGGTCTTGAAGCCGGAGGATGTGGGCGGAAACCACTATTTGAGCATTCCCGTTCAATTGTCCGTCACCGGCGCCGTCCGGCAGTTAAAGGAATTTCTGTACCAGATCATGATCTCTTCAAAATACTTGACAGTGGAAAAGGTGGGAATTACTGTCAGCCGAAGGCGATTGCGACGTGGGACGACAAAGACGGCGGAAAGCGTTAACGCCGATATTACGATCAACGGTTTTTTAAAACGGTCGGATGACTAAACTTGAATAGAAGGGTTGTTTAGATGGTTTCAAGGATATGGTTTGTTAACGTCATCCTCGCCGTGTTGGTCGTCTTTTTGGGTTTGAAGGCATACGGGGTGTGGTCTCGGGAAAATAGTGAAATCCCTGAGATGGTGGAAAGACCGGTTGCGCGGGTCGTAAAACCCCTGGGAACGCTCGATGAAAGAAAGGTCCCCCCTGAATCCGAATATGATGCGTTGATGACCTTGAATCTTTTTTCACCGGAACGGACTGAAGTACTTCCCGATGAAACAACGCCGGATGAACAAGCAAAAACGCTGAGTTCCGTGGACCAAAAAAACATTGAACAAAATTTCAGTAAATTTACCCTCTATGGCATGGTGATTACCGATGATTCCGCTGAGGCGCTTGTATCCTGCCCGACGACGCCGCCCGTTTTCAAACGGGGAACAAGACGAAAGAGGGCCCCAGTCGTTAAACAAACAAAATGGGTTAAAGCCGGCGATGCTCTGGATAATTTTAAGGTGGTGGCCATCAAACCCGACAGGGTTCTCCTGGAGGCTGGTGGTCGGTCTTATGATTTGCTGTTGTATGACAATGAACAAGTAAAAAGCCGTGGGTCCGCAAAGCCCAAACCCGGTCCTACAGTGGTGGGCGCGTCCGTTAACGCACCGGTTCCGAATGTCAACGTAAAAAAGACCGCCAAACCCCCGACCGCAAGTCAGGTGACTAAGGTGCCTGAAGCGAGTGTGCCGTCAGGCGGTGGTCGTCCTCCGGCGATACAGGAGAATATTAAACGTGATCTGAAGAAGCGGCAAACGAGCGGATTCGGGATTCCTCAGCCTCAGTAGCGGTTTTGACGGGTATGTGAATTCAACACTTGAAGACTTTTGAATTTAGGGTGTTTTTGTTGGGGCAATAGGCCATTGTCCCCCTTTTTTTTTCAAAATGCATCCCAAGGAAGTTAAGGTATTGTAATCGTATGCGAAAATGCTTTATCAACACAAACCTGTTTATCATTGTCATGATAATGGCGGCAGTTTTTTTGGTCGGTTGTGCGGGCAGTGCGCCGATGGGCGAGCGGGGGAAGGCATCCGGCAAGGCGCCCCTTGAAGCCGGTATTATTGAGGAGGCTGCCAGAAATTATGAAAAAACGCATCCGGGTGCAAAAGGATCGGCGACGCCCTCGGAAGAGCAGGCGAAAACGGCGACGCCCGTGATTGGAAAAGCGCCTTCTCCGGTTTCCGGAAGAGCGTCGACGGGATTTTCCAGGGACCGATACGGGGCTGCCAAAGTATTCGGAAAAGAGGGCGCCGCAAAGCAAAACATATCGAGATCGGCTTCACTTTCCAGTGCAGGGAGCGGACCCGAAGAAGAAGGGCAGATTATTTTCAACTTTGACGATGCGGACCTTTATGAAGTCGTCAAAACCATGGCGGAGCTTCTCGAAATCAATTATATCGTTGACCCGGGGATTCAAGGAAAGGTGACCATTCACACGGCGCGAAAATTGAAGAAAGCCGACCTTTTTCCGGTTTTCTCGCAGATTCTGGAACTTAACGGGTTGGCGGTTATGAAGGAGGGGAACATTTATAAAATCATCCCCATGAAAGACACTCCCAGAATGCCGATGGATGCGCTGTTTACGCTGGGGCAGAAAGGAGTCCCTCCCATGGATCGGGTGATTATTCAGATTATCCCCCTCAAATATATGTCCGCGGAGGAGATGACAAAACTGCTAACCCCCTTTCTTTCTTCCGGTGGAACCATTGTTGTGAGTGCCTCCACCAATACCCTGGTGGTGGTGGATAAAGGCGCCAATATCTTGAAAATCCTGCAACTGGTGGGAACTTTTGACATCAATGTGCTGGATCGGGTGTACTATCGTTTTTATCCCCTGGAGTACCTTGACGCAAAGGAAGTGTCTGAAATTATGAAGGAATTTACCACCTCTTACGCCAAGGATCCCACCGGAATCGTTAAATTCATTGCGCTGGAGCGGCTGAATACACTCCTGGCGGTGAGTACGATACCCGATGTTTTCGATAAAATTGAAGAATTGGTACGTCAAATCGACATTGTGGATGAAACGGTTGCCGCTAGAATTTTTGTCTATTTTGTCAAAAACGGTTCCGCCAACGAGCTTGCAACGTTATTGAACAACGTGCTGACCGGCAAGGAAACTCAGAAACAAGCTGAAAAGAAAGCCGGCGGGTCAAGCGATGTCAAAGGAAATCCCTTTTCAAAGGCCAAGATGGCGGAAAAGAAAGCTGAAAAGGCCGCGGCCAAGGCCGGGGAATCCACCCGGAAAATCACGGAAGGGAAAAAAGCTTCCGGCGCCTCAGGGGAAGGGTCCGGCACTCTCATGGGTGATGTGACCATTACGCCGGACGAGATTAGAAATGCGCTTATTATCGAGGCAACCCCCTCGGATTACAAAATTATTAGCGGGATATTGCAACATATTGATATTATGCCTCGTCAGGTATTGATTGAGGCGACCATCGCCGAGATTACCCTGGATTCTTCCACTTCGTTCGGGGTGGAGTATGCTCTGGGTCAGGGGGCTGCTCTGGGCAATGCCGGTTTTATGGCCACGGTAGGAGCGGGAGGGCTTAAATATTCCATTGGCGTCACCGACAAATGGTTTGTGGAACTGAACGCTCTGGCAACAAAGGGAAAGCTGAACGTCATTTCATCTCCCCATGTGCTGGCTTCCGACAACCAGGAGGCCAAGATCGATGTATCCCGGGAAATTCCCCTGGCAAGCGGTACCACAAACGTTTCAAGCGGTACGACCCTCAGTGAAACCACCATTGAATACCGGGACACGGGCGTGATCCTGTCTGTTACGCCCCATATCAACGAGCGGGGACTGGTGACCATGGATATCAGTGAGGAGGTGAGCAATTACGATGGCAATATGGCCGTGGGAAAAGAGGGGTATGAATACCCCGTTTTTTCCAAGCGGGTGGTCAAAACCACCCTCACCGTGGGGCACGGTCAGACCATTGCCATTGGCGGGTTGATCAAGGACAGGGAAAAGGAGACGAGTAAGGGGCTTCCCTGTTTGATTGACATCCCCGTTATCCGGTATTTGACAGGGAGTTGGGGAAAAGAAACGGAGAAAATTGAACTGATTGTTCTGATTACGCCCCGGGTGGTGGACGACATGGACGATGTGGAAGCGGTGACCAACGAGTTCAAACAAAAAGTGCAGAGCGTGATGAAGCAGTTCTACCCCCAGCCATAAAATTTATACATGAATCTTTTTTTTATTCTAATACGCTGGTTTAAAATCCCTTTTCGTCATCGAACCCTGTTCTGGGGATTCGTCCGAAACGAAATCAAAGGGCGTTTTGCCGGATCCATCGGGGGTTTTTTGTGGAGCCTTCTGACGCCTTTGGCCAATCTGCTCATCTATATTTTTGTATTTTCCCTGGTTTTGAAGATCAGGATGAAACCCATGGAAACGGGCACCGACAGTTTCGCCGTATACTTTTTGACCGGACTCCTGCCATGGACCGCTTTTTCAGAAGCGTTGACCAATGCAACGGAGGCGTTGTTAGGCCGGGCCAACCTCATCACAAAGGTGGCTTTCCCCCTGGAAATTTTGCCCATGACGGGGGTTATGGTGTCGTTTTGTCTTAATGCCCTCGGTTTTGCGATGTTTCTGATCTATTTGATCTGGAAAGGCTATTTTCATATGGCGTGGCTATGGCTGCCGGTGGTCATTTCGTCTCATATGATGTTCACCCTGGGGCTTGTGGCGCTGATTTCAGCGTTGAGCGTTTTTCTTCGCGATGTGCGGCAGTTTATGGGAACGGTTCTCTCTCTCTGGTTTTTTTTGACGCCCATCATCTATCCCCTGAGCATGGTGCCCGAGAATTTGCGCTGGATGATGAAGCTAAACCCCATGTATCCCTTTGTTGAACTGTACCATCAGGTGTTGTTGTTTCACTCTCTTCCCCTGGGGCTTTTGGGTTGCGTTATGGGCCTTGCGGTTTTTTCCTTTGCGGGGGGCGCCCTTTTTTTTCACAGGTCCAAGAATGCCTTTGCCGATGTTCTGTAAACGAATTTTTTCAGGTTGCATAATCTTTTGAAGACCCTGGCGATCATTGTCAATTACCACAGTGCGCCGTTGACCCTGCGGGCGGTTCGCTCTATTCCGGATGGAAGGGCGGGGGGGGTGCGCCGCGTGGTGGTGGACAACAGCGGGGATGGCAGTGAACTGGAAATATTGCGCCGTGGGTTGCCGCCGGATGTCATTCTCCTGGCGATGCCTGAAAATATTGGTTTCGGGAGCGCTTGCAATCTGGCGTTTGAACGGTTTCCCGCGGAAGCCATCCTTTTGCTCAACCCGGACGCGCGATTATTGTCCGGTGCTTTGGCGCGAATGCAGGCAACACTCTTTTCGCGGGAACACATCGGCGCGGTTTCGCCCCGCATTTTCTGGGACAGCGGGCTTCGATTTCAACTTCCCCCTTCCCTGCCGCCGACCCTGTTTGAGTTTGATTTTCTTCTTCAGACCATTGGTGCCTTGGCTTTTTTTTCAGGTTTAAAGGGTTGGCTCTGGCGGCGCCACGCGGTCAGGGTCTGGAAAGCCCGTTCGCCCATTCGGGTGGGGAATCTTTCAGGGGGGGCGGTGTTATTGAAATCCTCCGCCATCAGGGCGGCGGGGGGGCTTTTTGACCCCCGGTTTTTCCTTTACTTCGAGGATACGGATCTCTTTGTTCGTTTGAGAAAGGCCGGGTTTTCCCTGTTGATGGAGCCTCGGGCCGGCGCCGTGCATCATTACGACCAGTGCGGCAAAGAGAATCCGGTGGAAAAGCGGCGTCACATGCTGCACTCCCGCCGACTTTTCATTCACAAATATCGTAAGCCATGGAAATTCGTGGTGAAGCGGCTGGAAGGCTATTTAAATTTGAGACCCCTGGGGGTTGGCGGAAATATCCCGGCGAATCGATTTGGAGGGGATCTTGTCAAGGGGATATCCGTTCCGTTGAATCTTCAGAAAAAATGGTTGTTTGAACTGAGCCCAGATCCAGGCTTTATTCCTGCCGCGGGTTGTATGGGGGCCGGTCCCCACATGGATTTTCCGGAGGAGTGCCGGGATCTCCTTTCGCCGAGTCGTTATTTTTTCAGGTTTGGCGACCCGGACGCTTTTTTGCCGCGTTTGAGTTCTGTTGCCACCTTTGAAAAAAACCCTTGATCTGGAATTGCCGTGTTTGAAGCGTTGATACCCTATTTGCCGGAAGCCCCGTCGAAAATTCTTTTGTTTGGACCGGATGGGGATGAAGTGTCTCTCTTGCCGGCGTCATCGGATTTTCAGGTGACCACGGCATCTTTCGGGGAGAAAGCGGTCAAAACATTCGAAGGGGCGGCCTTTGATGCCGTTGTTTTTTATCAAAGCGCCGAAAGCCTTTCCCCGTTGCAGCAGACTTTGAAGGGGATTCGACGAGTTTTGACCGACCGAGGTCTGGTGATCCTATGCGATGCTCTTTCCGAAAAAAGCCCTGTTTATGCACAACCGCCGTCCTATCTTTCAAGAAAAACGACCATCGTTTTATTTGAGAGTGGATTTCGCATTCTGGATCAATTCGAGTTGAAGGGGGGTGAAACGGATTCTATAAAATATTCAATCGATTATGGGGTTTTCGTTGCGAGAAAAGACAGCTTCCTGGTTCGTCCCTATAGAATAGGCGATGAATCGGAAATTGTCGCTATGTTCAACGAGGTGTTCCATACCCGTCGGAGCATGGAACACTGGCAGTGGAAATTCAGGGACAACCCTTTTGGCGCCTACCGCATTGCTCTGGGCCAATCCGATAAAGGAGATCTGGTTTCTCAGTATGCGGGCTATCCACTGCCTTTTTGTTCCACCCTGGAAGATCCGGATCATGCCATGCGTTTTAGAACCCTGCATGCCGGCGATACCTTCACACACCCTAGTGTTCGAAGAATCGGTTTGGGAAAAACGGGGCTTTTGGCGAGGACGACTTTCTATTTTTATGCAGCTTTCCTTGATGGCGTCGTTCCTTTTGCATTCGGTTTCAACACGGCAGCCGTCAAAAAACTGGGAGAGCGCTATATGGGCTACCAATTCGCCGATCCTGTTCACTGTTGGGAAAAAGATCTTTCCGTTCGTGGATTCAAACGCCCGGGTTTGTTTTCCAGGCTTTTTTCTGAGTACGTCGTCGAAGAAGTGCTGCTAGTGGACAAGACCTGGGATACGTTCTTTGATCGGGTTTGTTCAGATTATTCATTCCTTGTGGCCCGGGATGCGAATTACGTCAACTGGCGATATCTCAAATGTCCTGACAAAAGTCATCGGATCTTTGCGGTTCGAAGGAAAGGTGCTCTGGTTGGGTGGAGCGTTTTTTCGGTGAAAGACAGTCATATTTTGTGGGGGGATGCCCTCTTCGATCGTCGCCGGCTCAAGGGTGTCTCCAGCCTGCTCTGCCATGTGGCGACACGGGTTTTTCCCGGCATGAAAACCATGAAAGCGTGGTTTTCAGAGAATCCGGAGTGGTGGAAGAATCATCTTTTGGCCACGGATTTTAAAGCCGTACCGGATCCCGATGGTTTGACCCTTTGCTACAAAAGCTTCAACAATTCTTTTATGGAGGCCGAAACTGTAACAGAGCGGCTTCACCATTCCTTTTATTACACATGGGGCGACAGTGACCTTTTTTGATCCTTTTGCCCGATGTGGACGTCAGAAATGGAAACCATTCGATAAATTTTTTATAATACCATGAAAAAAGTGAGAAATAAATGGCTTGACAGAATAAAAACATCGTGCTAAAAACGCCCAAAACAAGCTATGGCCCTTAGTATCAGTAGCCAAATAGGCAAGGACCTGCTACCGTACCGAGAAAAAAGTTGTTATTTTGCCGGGGTTTTGAGAGTATTTTGTAGTTCTGGGGATGTTTCATTAAGAAGGTTTTTGGCATAAACAAGGGTGGTACGTATTTTTCGTTGAATTGATGAATAAGGGCTTGACAAAAAGGGGCGGTTTCGTATAATGGCCCTTAATCTCGTAGAAGAAGGCTCGGTTTTTTTGGGTGAAATCACAGAGGTTAGGTAATATTGGGAAGGATCAAGAATTCGTTTTTTTAAGGAGGTGATGATTGAGGGGCGTATCTTGAGCGTTGGGTTGTAATTGGGTGTTAAATATTTTTTGAAAAGTCAGTTCAAAAATTTGAAGGAGGAAGATGAGTATGAAAAAGTTTTTTATTGCACTTTCAGTATTGGCGGCTCTGGCCTTGAGCGTGGTTCCGTCACAGGCGCTGGTTGGTATGCCCGATGATGTTCCGGGATGCGATATTCTTCAGGGATTTTTTGTTGTGGAAGTGGGCGATACCGGACTGGATTCTCTGGTAATTTTTCAGGAAGTAACCGGAGTTGGCGTTACACCGACTGCGGCAAACAAATTCCTTCACTGGGTGATTCGCGATAAGAAGTCGAAACACTTGAAAGACGCAAACATTCCGTATACGACAAATGATGTCGTGGCCGTTTCCGTAAGGGACGTGATTGCCAACTATCTCACTACTGCCGATAAAGCTCTCTTGCAGACAACCCTGGCCGGTGTTGACGTCTACATGGGATATTTCAACTGGGAAAACAGCACTGATAATAATAACTTTGTTGCCAAGATGTACCTGGTCAACACGGCAAAGGGAAAGGCAGCCGGCGTCAACCTGGCGGCAAAAGAGTTTTTGACCATACCAGCTGTGGGTAACAACTACAATTGGGCCGCAACCCAGTATCAGGCTTATACGACCGATACCAGTGAAGGCGAATTTGTTGCTCTCGCCGCTTCAGGCAGTGCTAATCTCGAAGGTTTTTCCGCAAACGCTCTTGCTACTTCAGAGCAACGTGAAGCAGGATGGGCCGTTCCGTTTGTCGCTCCCGATAGCTTCAGACTGATGCCCCGTTTTTACCTTTATGATGCGACCGCAGAGAACTTCATTTTTGTATGGAAATCACAGAATGATGCGAACGCGTTCGTTAACGTGGTGGTTTATGACACTGAAGAGAATGGTGTTTCATCAACGCTCGATATTCCCTATGAACTCAATTACATTGATGTAGTGGAATGGTTGCCGCCTTATTTCATGGCCAGTTACCCGACTGCTGGCTGGATTAACATCCCTCTTGAGAATTATACTGCTGGATGGGCTGGTGTGGACTTTTTGGCCTACAACTGGCAGCTTGCAAGCAGCGCCGACGCTGGTGTGAACTGGGGTGCCCTGTTCCAGGTGGCCAGAGAGGTGTCTTATCCTGGTAAGTAGTTAATCTCTAAGTAAAGTTAAAAAAACAGGCGGACCTCTAAGGTTCGCCTGTTTTTGTTGGAGTTTTCCACTTTTTTTCATCTAAGGTCATCTCGCCGGATGACAGACAGGTTATGCCGATGCCGATAGTTAATTGCCGATTTTTTATAAAGACCGCAGCATTTATTCTTCTCTGTTTTCTCCCCTGTTGCAACCAGACCATCCCCCCTGAAAAAAAAGCGGAGGTCCTCTTCCGTGAGTCATCAACGGGCCTCCCGACCAGCGGGATGTGGCGCAACGGCCTCGCGCTGTACGATGCCAACGGAGATGGTCTTTTGGATATTTTTGCGCCGCCTGCCCGGAAGGCGAAAGAGCCGGATCATCGGCCATTTTTGTGGGAACAAAAAACAGATGGATCATGGGCTGAAATGCCCCTTGATGTTCCTGCCGATGTTTCCTATGACTATGGAGACATTTCCGTTAATGATCTCAATGGCGACGGCATCCCTGACTTGGTTCTGGGTATGCACATGAACCCGCTAACGGTTCTCCTTGGAACCAAAAACCGGGGATACACGAACGCACCCAAAGGCCTTCCTTCAAAGACGTCTTTAACTTCAAGGTCTGTATGTACCGCGGATCTCAACGATGACGGCAGACCCGATATCATTGCTTGTGCCGAGGCGGATTTCGGTCGAAAAGGGTATACTCCGGAAGGTGTGTGGGCCTGTTTACAATCCATTGCCGGATGGAGTTGTGGTCCCATCGGCCGTGAAAATGAAGTGAAGGGTCTTTTTTCGGACCAGATACTCATCGGCGATATAAACGGGGACGGCAACAAGGACATTGCTGTGGCTTCCCTCGTGGGTTCCCGAAATGAAATTATCTGGCTTGGGGATGGGAAAGGTTCATTTGAGCCGTTTAGCAAGGGCCTTCCTCAGGGAAAACTCTATTACAATGTCGCTTTAGCCGATGTCAACAGCGATGGCCGTGATGACCTTATTGCTTCCATTTCGGGCTATGGGAAGGATGCTCTATTCGGACCACGCGTCTTCCTGAGTGGAAGCGAGGGGTTTACTGAGATGTCCAAGGGCCTGCCTGAAAAAGAGTATGTCGTCGCTGTGGCCGCCGGAGACCTGGATGGGGATAACGACATTGAAATAATTTGCGCCACGGTCCAGGGCGCCATCACCGTTTATTCTCAAGAAGGCGATCTTTGGAAAAAACAGATGGTTTCCGGTCTTCCGGATGCCAGCCAGATTCGAATTTACAGTATTTATTGCGTGGATGTGAATAACGATGGGAAGAAAGATATTGTATTCAACCATGCCTCTGAAAAATTCGATACGGGCGGGATACAGGTATTTCTGAATAAATCTCAGGGAAATTTTAAAAGGACAAAGGAATGATGACCATTCATCGTAAAAACCTTCGGGCGTTTTTTGCCGGATTGCTGCTTTTTTTTATCGCTGCCGCCGCGGCCTGTGAGGCCGAAAAAATGGTTGATCCTAAAGGATCGCTTGAAAGCGTTGCCGCTGAATACTGGAACCAGCGCCTGATGAAAAAGGATTACAAGGCTACCTACCCGATGGAAATGGAAAAAGAGGGGTTGCCCTATGAAGCTTATCTGAAACGGGTTGAGAATGCAGGGGAGATTGGCTATTTAAGCATCAAAATAGAGGATGTGAAAGTGGATCAGGATAAAGGAGATCTAACGGTTAAAGTCATGTGCAATATTGCTCCCGTACCTAAACCGGTACCCCTTACCATTAAAGACCACTGGGTGGTGCATAAGAACCAGTGGAAGCATCTCCTGCCAAAGAATTAGATCCGGTGCCTTAAATCTTGTCAATATTAAGGGTTGATCGCTGGATGCTTATTTTTGGCGGCCCGGATGATAAACTCATTCGTTTCAAGGGATTGCTTGTCTCCGAAACCCTCCTGGCACATATGGCGAATGAATGCCTCACCATCCGGAGTGGGCGGGATCTGCTGCCTTTCAAATACCTCAATGGTAAAGCCGGCATTGAGAAGGCTGTCTCGAATGGATGATTCGGTAAACCACCGGATATGACCGATACATAAGAGTCCCAGTGGGATATACTGAAATTTTCCCTGGAGCAATGCCTTGACAATCGACCAATGGCCCACGTTGGGTACGCTCAGAACGAGACGTCCCCCCTGCTCGAGGAGCGTGGATAACCGACGCAACATCTCCCATGGATCCACCAGATGTTCCAGAATATCGCCGCAGTTGATGAGATCAAATTTTTGTTGGAACTGAACGTCTTCCATGGGGCGCACATGGATTTCATCATAAAAGGGCCTTGCCTTTTCCGCCATTGCCCGGTTTAGCTCCACACCCGTCAGAAATATCTCGGGTCTTACCTGTTTAAGCCGCTTTCCATAGCCGCCCATGGCGCAACCCACGTCCAGCAACCGGGTAACACTCGTGGGAACCAGCCGGACCAGATCATCTCTTTCCGTACTGAATGCTTTTTGAAAGCCCAGATGAACCAGAGCATCGGTTGCCAGCGTGATGTCTCCCCGGTGGTGTTTCAACGCTTCCGGCAAGAGGGTGGAAAGACGGGTTGAAGGGTGGCATTTATTTAACACGTCGAGTTTGAAGCAAATACAGGCGTTGTCCGATTCATTAACGGTAAGATATTTGCCGCTTTGCAATTCGGATAGACGTTCCGCTATTTCCAGAAAGGTGTCCATGTCCACATATTGCGCGGGAAGTGCTGCTGTTTGATGGGGAAACGGCGTCAAATTATAAACCGGGGCGCATATGTCGTGCCCGGCGGTTGCGCAGTTGAGGAGGGCGTAAAGCCCGGGCGGTGAAATCACTGTCTCCGGTGCCGTTATCAGGATGACTGAATCGCCTTTTGCCTTTTCCATCGCCTGTTTAATTTCCATTGTATCGGCATAATCAATCCAGCAGACGCCGGGATAAATTTTTCTGCAAAAGGTTTGACTCATTTTTCGACAAAAGTCATAGGAAAAACGAATCTCTTGAATTTCGGGTGCGGGAACCTGGGGCCATAAAATCGTGAAGTCAACGGGCATGAAATGCTTTCCTTTCGTTTTTTTGGGTTTGATAATGTCGTTAAAACCCGGTTTCTTAAGCAAGGGAACGGGAAAAGAGTGTAATTAAGTTGTCGACGACGTTTTCCGTGCGAAATCGATTTGCTTGCATCGGACCCCTACGGGAGAGTTCCTGAAGGCGAGAGCGATTCGGCAATATCTCTTTTAATTTTTGATGTATGCTCTCTGAAGCCCCCCACTGAAAATACTCAGCGGCATCTGCGGCAATATGGCGATGCGCGGGAGTATTGGAAAGGAGCGTCGGCAGTCCTGAGGAAAGCGCTTCCAACACATGAAGGCCAAACCCCTCTTCGGGATGCGAGGGGCCAATTAAAAGATCCGATTCGCGGTATGCGAGGGCCATTTGGTCGGGCATGAGGCGAAGGTCGTAGGTCTGGGCGGAAAAAATAGTTTTCTCTTCCGTGGATTGCGGCCAGGTGGAAATTCTACGCAGGTGAAATGGAACGCCCGCAGCGTGCAATCGGTTCAAGGCCTGCAAGGTTTCACGGATGCCCTTTACATCGGCTTCGAAAATGCCCGCGAGAATTATGATCGGTGAATCCTTATTGAAATCTCGGTGTTTTGCAGGGGGAAACTCACGACAATCAAAGGTTTGCCCCACAAAAGCGACGTGAGGGTAACCGACCGATTTGAGCCGCACCGCAACATGCCGGGAAACGGCCAATTTAATGGTTTGTCTGGCGTAGACGGCTTTGATCTCTTCCAGAAGGGGTTGGTTAAATGAAAAATCCGCTTCATATCCCTGGCAAAGATGAAAGACAGGCCCGTTGAAGTCTCGCACGGCATGCGGGACCGTGGTCCAGTATGTGGCGACACGGATATGGGCATCGCGGAGGGCCTTTGATTCGGAAAAAGGCCTTGTTTCCCATCGCGTTGATCGTAATGGAAACCAGATGGGGGGCGGTTCCGGACATACCACGGTAACTTCGTGGCCGCGCTTTGCCAGTCCTTCCGCCTGTTGAAAAATAACGCGCTGTCCGCCGCTGATATCGCTGGATGCCGCCAGGTAGGCAATTTTCATAGGTCGCCGCTTAAAAAAAATGCCATTCATGATCAAGTGCCAGAAGGCCCAATTCATTGTTCCATTGTGGAGGGGGCATGATGGTAAAAGTGGATGATTCTTTTTTATGGTGACAAAGAAGGCCCGAGGCGTCAAGGATAAACCCCACAACGGAATAGCAGCCTTGCAGCAGCGGCAGCGATGGGTATCTCAGCAGCACTTTTCCCGGTCCCTTGCCATGGAATGGTTTGTGGCCGTCGCGGGTCATGTTGACCGCATGCCAGTACTTTTCACCGGTTCGCCGGATTCCCATTCCAATGCAAAATTTTAAATTTTCCTGGCTGTGAAATGTTAGTAGAATATCGAGTGTTTCTTGGTAATTTATGTTTATTGGACCGGTTTGTCCATTTAAGCTGATGGATTTGATGATTATCGGTATCTGAGCAGCGACTTTCGGTAATTCCGATTGGCTTTGTTGCGTTTCCGTATCTGTTTTTTTTCCCATGAAATTCATATAGGACGAGGTTACCTGTGTGGCGAGGCCATCCTGGTGAATCCGACCCCGGTCAAGCCATAGGGCTCGGGTACACAAAAGGTTAACGGAATATGTACTGTGACTGCAGAAAAGGATTGTTTTTCCCTGTTCCCGAAAGGAAATCATTCTATCGATGCATTTCTGTTGAAAATATTGATCCCCTACGCTGAGGGCTTCGTCAATGATGAGAATGTCGGGATTAACACTTGTGGCAATTGAAAAAGCCAACCTCATGGCCATACCCGATGAATAGGTTTTGATGGGACGATCGATGAAGGCACCCAATTCGGCGAATTCAATCATGCTTGCTTCTTCTTTTTCAATTTGCGATTGTTCCAACCCCAGCAACGCCGCGTTGAGATAAATATTCTGACGACCGGTAAATTCAGGATGGAAGCCGGCGCCGAGTTCAAGCAGGGCGGCCACGCGACCCATGATGCTGACCCGCCCGCTGCTGGGAGCGAGTGTCCGTGCTAAAATTTTGAGAAGGGTACTCTTGCCGGCGCCGTTTTCCCCTACAATGCCCACACATTCCCCATGTTGTATGGAAAACGTCATATTGCTGATGACTTCAGATCTTTCATGTAGGGGTCTGCGAACAAAAACCTCCTTGAGACGATGTGCGGGTTTTTTATAAATACGATAGACTTTCGAAAGATTTTGGACTTCAATGGCTTTCACGGTTTGACTTTTGTCCTCATTTGTTACGGCCGGGTTTAGGGCCTTGGATTTCATGGGGTCAGGGGTGCTGTCTGCTTGTGTCTTATAGGCCCGCAAACCGCATTGGGAGTATAAGCGGAAAGAGGTCACAACGTCAAGATGGCTGTGCATCGGCCCACATGAACCATCGTGAGAATGATGTTAAATTCTTTTAATATGGAGTTTTAATTCATATGAAAATGGATACTGATTGTGAAGTTGTTTTTTTTGTTTCCTCGTCGGGACATTGCACATTGGAATGCCCTTATTGTATTATTGATCCTGTGGCTAAAATGGAACCCTCTCTGGATTTAAGCGATATGGCATTTTTGCTCGGTACATTCAAGAAAAAAGCATTTTTGACTTTTTCCGGAAAGGGTGATTTTTTTGCGGGTTACAAAAAGTCAGATAAGTTTTTAAAATTTCTGTTGGCGCGGGATCTGGAAGTGGGACTCGATATCAATGGGGTTTTAATTCATGAGTTTCCCGAACTCTCTAAAAGTGAATTGGCGAAAATCAGATTTATGAACCTTACAATGCATTATCAACAAATAAAACAACGATCTTTACAACGCCCGTGGGTGGAAAATGCCCGGATTCTGATCGAAAAAAAAGGACCTGATATGCTTTTGGGAACGATTCTTTCGCCTGCCCTTAGAGACTGTTGGGAAGAATCGCTTGCTTTTTATGAAGAGGAAATATTTAAAACAACCGGAAAAAAGCTCACGTTGGTCAGGGATATTAAGGGAGAATTCAAGGCAGAGGACGAATTGTTTCTTAATTCTCTTCAAACAAGGTTTTCCGCTATGGTAGAATTGGTCTATCAGGAAGATTTTTCTGAAAAGTTTAGGAATCTGAGTCATGTTCTGTGTCCCGCCGGACACTCCTATTTTCGAATCTGGAATAGCGGGGATGTGCAAGGATGTCCAATGATTCCCGGTTTGGCGCATTGCGGAAACCTTAAGGAACGAAGCATTACCGTGAAAGATAATCTTTTTCGGTGTTCCCAACCCATGTATTGCGACTGCAATATCATTGAAGGACTTGGAAAAATGGCTTATGAATGATTTCAGTTTTTTCTTTGACACAAAAGCCTGTTTTCTTTATCCTATAAGGCACGAAGAATAGAAATTATTTCACGGTGGAAACATGAAGTTTCGGCAAATTCAATGTACAGGACACCCAAGATCGGGCACCCACTACATGACGGGATTGATTAGTACCAACTTTCTGAATGATCCCGATTATCTCAAAATATATCGAAATCATGAGTTTCCAAATATCGTCACAGATTCGGATACCGTCTATTTTCATATCTGGAGGGACTTTGAGGCAATTGCCAAGTCCATATATTCCTTGAAAGAAAGATTCGGCTTGACGGTGGAAAGCTATGAGGCGTTTTTGATCCGCCGTTATTGCGATATGTGGCGAATGGAAACCCCGCAGGCGGTGATGACAAACGTCAGAACCTTGAACGGACAGGCCCGGTTTTCCGGTGTCAGCGATTTTTTTAAACCGTTTAATATGACGCCTCATGAGTTCTGGGCGTATTATAACCGGATGTGGCGGGAAAAAGCGAAGAAGCGCCCGAACATTATCAGTGTCAAATATGATGATGTTTTGGCGGATTTTGACAGTGTTATGGCTTTTATAGCCGACAGGTTAGATGTCAAGATATCCAAGTTTAAGAATATAGAAAAAAAAATCGGATGGTGGAAGTAGTCTCACCTGTTTTGCCTGTTTCTCAATAGCCCCATTTGGAATGGAGAATGGATCATGAATAATACCTTGAGGGTCGTTTTTTCCTGTTTTTTGTTATGTTTTCTGGCATGCATCCTTTTCATTTCTCCTGCTTTTTCGGACGAGCCCGACGATACATCGATTCCTCTAAATCCATACGGTATCCGTTCAACCAACCCGTATCTGGTCGATCGCCTTATGCATAACGGTAGACTTTTGGATGTGGTGATTGTACCCGGGAGCCCCAATCCTTCGCCGGGTGTTGACAGACCCTTGGCGCCCAGCCTTCCTGAAGCCGACAGCCGCGCCGGCACAAACACCATTTCCGATGTCCCTGCCTTAACGTGGAGTTTTGGATGTGTGCCTACTGCCACAGCCATGATGTTCGGGCATTACGACAGAAGCGGATATCCCAACATGTACGCCGGTCCCACCAATGGGGGTGTGTTTCCCATGACCAATGAGACATGGGGTACAGCGGTGATTAATGGCGTAACGCTTCACTTGTGCCCACTCAGCGCGACGCGTAACGGCCTGGATGGCAGAACCACCAAAGGGCATGTGGATGATTACTATATAACATTGAACAATCCGGGACCCGACCCCTTCCTTGTTGGTGGGTGGACGCAACATGCCTATGGGGAGTGTACCGGCGACTATATGGGATCCAACCAGTCTTTGCTCAATAATCCAGATGGCAGTACGACTTTCTATTACAATGAGGACGGCAGTCCCCTTTATGATTTTAAAGCTTTGGAACCCGAAGTCCGAGACGGTTGCCACGGCATGCGTCTTTTTGCCGAGTCCAGGGGCTATACGGTGGAAACAAATTTTTCACAGTATATTTATGGGTATAAAGGGAACACCAAGGGATTTACGTTTACGGATTTCAAGAATGAAATTGATGCGGGCCGTCCCGTAATAATACATCTGGAAGGCCATTCCATGTTGGGCTATGGATATGATGACGCCGGATCGACCGTGTACCTTCATGATACATGGGATTACGACAACCATTCCATGACATGGGGTGGCTCTTATGACGGCCGGAAGCAAAGCGCAGTCGCTGTTGTTCGTCTTGCCGCCATATCAACGATTGTATACGTCAGCAAAAGCGATTCTTCATGCAACGGAAACTCCCCCTGCTATGACACAATTCAAAAAGCGATCGATGCCGAAAAAACAAAAACAGGCTATACCCTGAAGATATCACAGGGCGATTATTATGAAGTGCTAAGTCTTGAACAGCCTAAAGAATTAACCCTTACGGGTGGTTGGGATCAAACCTACCAGAACCAAGAAGCAAATAAGACCGTCATTTACGGCTCACCCGAGGCGAAGGAGCCGAACAGTTCTCTTACCTTTGAGATGTTGACCATTAAACCGGCACAGTAGCCGTCTATTGCCATAAACTTGATCCTGTCTGGTTTTATGGCATCCGGTTTTAAAATGCGGCCCTCAAATTAAAATAAAACGGATATGGGAGGCTTGTACAATGAGAATGAGCGCCAAAAATACCCTCCGCTGTTTTGGCATCTGCTGTTTCTTCTTACTCACCGTTTCGATGGCCCGGGCAGCGGTCTTAAATGTACCGGGGCAGTACGCCACCATTCAGGCTGCCATTGATGCCGCGGGTTCCGGCGATGTTGTCCAGGTTGCGGCGGGAACCTATTCTGAAAATATCACTTTGAAAAACGGGATTACGGTTCAGGGGAGCGGCGCTGAAACCTGTATCCTTCAAGGAAACGGCGCCACAAGCGTTGTTTTTGCCAACGGCATTACACAGTCTGCCGCCCTTTACGGATTTACCATTACCGGTGGGTCCGGGTATCAGGTGTCCTGGAGCGAAAACCGTATTATGGGGGGCGGTATTTTTGCGGACCAGTCCGTACTGTCCATCGGAAACAATCGTATTTCAGGAAATTATGCGCAATTTGGCGGCGGCGTGGCGCTCATGAACAGTCATTTTCATATGTCCGGCAATACCATTGATTCCAACTGTGCCGACGCTGTTAATGCCGCGGCCACCAACATGGGGGGCGGCATCTATCTTTATGATTCCAAGGGATCATTGGAAAACAGCGAGATTTTAAACAATCTGGCGTCATCGGGCCCTCAGGATCCCACCCGCGTGGATCCCAATGGCCATATGGCGCCAGGCGGCGGAATCTGTATGGTTTTTTCCAAGAATGTGGGGGATGTCAATGTCAGCGGAAACCGGGTCAACGGCAATACGTCAACGGGTTCCCAATATTACGGTGGCGGCATTTACTGTTATCAGGCAAGCAATGCGCTGAGCAATACCATTACCATTGAAAATAATGTTATTTCCGGCAACCAGGGGTTGGATGGGGGGGGGATTGCGGTGATTAATTGTTCCCCCACCATCAAGCACAATACGATCACCCAAAACAGCGCTCATTGGGGGGGCGGCCTTTATGGATTTTCCGGCGCCGGAATTATTTTAAACAACACCTTTGACGGCAATCATGCGGTTACGATTCGCACCGGACTCAATACGGGTGGCGGCGGCGTGCTGTGCGACGAGCGTTACAGTCCCACCATTCGCGGCAATATTTTTTCATCCAATGCCGCCGTGGATTATGGCGGCGGCCTGGAAGTCTATAAGGCCGCCGCCGTGGTTCAGGAAAATGTGTTTACCGGAAACCTTGCCCGGTTCGGTGGCGGCATAACGGTGCAAGATGCGAGCCCGACGATTGAAAGAAATTACATCAAGGGCAACCAGGCGACCACCCAATCCGGTGGTGGACTCTTTGTCTCCAATGCGGCCTCATTTTCACTTCGAAACAACCTTATTGTAGAAAATTCCGCGGCGGGCTATGGCGGCGGCGTGTCGGTTTTTGAAAACGGCGTACCGGAATTTATCAACAACACGGTGGTGGGGAATACCGCCGGGATCTGGGGCGGCGGCGTTCACAGCTACGGCAATGCTTTTGCGATTATGAACTCCATCATAACGGGCAATCCCAATTATGGGGTTTTTGCGGAAAACAGTACCGTGAGCGACAGTTATAATAATGTATACAGCAATGGTAAGGGAGAATATTATGGGGCCAGCGCCGGCATGGGTTCCATTTCCTCGCTTTCCGGGTTCAGCAGCACGAATACCTACCGGCTCGGATTGATTTCCCCCTGTACCAACGCTGGAAATCCGGATCCCTCTTTTAACAATTCGGATGGGAGTCGGAACGACATGGGGGCCTATGGGGGGCCCGGCGCCGGATATATTCCAGCTCCGGGCAACTCTTTGTCAGCGCCTGCACTGACTGTCGCTGTGGCAGGCAACCAACTGACCCTTTCCTGGACGGCCTCATCCCTCGCGGACGGCTACACCCTCTATTATGCCCCTTACCCGGATATTGCCTACATTGGAAGCATTGATATGGGAACTAAAACGGAAATTTCGGCTGGCCTGGGGTCGGGAACCTGTTTCTATGTGGCGGTGAAAGCCTATGGCGGAACCGGGGACAGCGGTTATTCGAATATCGAACATTTTTGTATTCCCTGACAAATGCAGGAATCGAAAAACGCTGTTCCGAAATGAACAGGCGCCATGGCCCGCCGAATGGCAGGCTTTGGCACCCCGTATAAAAGAAAGATCAGCTTTTTGGAAGGAAGTTGTTGCTGTCAAGGGAGAGGCAGGGATTGTAATAAGGATCTCCCGTTTCAAGGACTTCTTTCCACCTGTTCTTAAATCGGATCACATCTTCAGGATGAAGGTGCAGGTCGTCGTCCCGCTTCCCCCGCGATGCCGACTCGTAATGGATAAGGCGTGCATAAGGGGTCCAGAGGTTTGCATATCCTGCTTTCAGAATCCGAAGGCAAAGGTCCGTGTCGCCGAAACCCACCGCGAAATCCTCATCGAATGCCCCCGCTTTTTCGAATACTTCACGTCGTACCATCATACAGGCGGCGGTAACTGCCGCACACTCCCGTACGCAGAGCAGTTCGTCCAGGTGGCCTCCGCAGGGACGCCAGTGTTCGTTTTCAGAAAAAAATTGGTGGCTGTGCCCGGCACAACCGTTAATGCCGAGAATGACGCCTGCATGTTGAATGAGGCCATCGGGATAGAGGAGTTTAGCGCCAACTGCGCCGATTTCCGGTCGCTGCGAATGTTCCAGAAGGGCTGTGAGCCACTCGGTATTAACGATTTCCATATCATTGTTCAGGAAAAGAAGAATGTTTCCCCGGCTGTGTCGAACGGCCATATTATTGATTCTGGAGAAGTTGAATGGGCCCTCGCAATTGACCACGCGATGGCCGTTCTTTTCCAGTTCTCTGAAATATAAATGGGTTTCTCCCGCCGTTGACCCATTGTCCGCGATGATGAGTTCATATTGAACATTGTGCGGCGTGCGAGTCTTCTTTTGGAGGGAAGTCACACAGCGTTTCAACAGGTCCACCCGGTCACGGGTGGGGATGATGATGGAAACCAGTGCCTTTCGAATGGGGCGATGCACCCTGAAGAAGTTATATGACAGTCCCGGCTTAACGATCGACTCCGGTTCATTCTTGAGCTTTAGATGGTTTTGAAGAGCGCGGATCGAGCTGCCCATGGTCTTCGTTATTTTCTGATGCCCCATGCTTTCCGCATGCTGGCGCCATCGGTAGAGAACTCTCGGAATATGGGCGAAATGATCCGTTGCCGCCGCCAGGCGAAGCAGCAGGTCGTAGTCCTGGCTGGTCTCATAGGATCGGTCAAACCCACCGACCTGGAGCGCCAGGGTCCTGCGAAATACGGTCAGATGAACAATGTAGGGATGGCTTAAGAGGCGATGGTAGGAATAATCCGGCCGAAAAACCGCTTGTTTGACCTTTCCATTTACATCCATCAGAATTTCGTCCGAGTAAACGACGTCCACATTCGTTTCTGTTCTCAGTTTGGATACCACATGGTAGAGGGCATCGGGTTCCAGGACGTCGTCATGATCCACAACAGCGACAAACAGGCCGGAGGTTGCTTCCAGACCCTCCTGACATGCTGCTGCCACCCCTCCGTTTTCGGATCGTTCGATGAGTTTGAACCGTGGGTCCTTTTGGGCTTGTTCCCGCAACAAAACAACCGTTTGAAAGGATGTGGAACGGTCATCCACCAGAATGGTTTCCCACCGATCGTAGGTCTGGCTTGAGATGGACGACAGCAGGTCTTTCAACCATTTAATACGGGTATTATAAACGGGTATGATCAAACTGATCAGGGGACGGTCTTTCCATTCCAAAATTTCCTGGCGCTGGGAAAGCAATTGCTGCAAACAAGGCTGATGAGCGGAAAGATAGGCCTCATAATCGTCGGGCAGGGGTAGCTTCAGAGGGTTATGGAGGGTGTTGGTTCTGCTCTTTCCCAGGAGATATGTTCCACCCTGCATGAGGGTGGCAAACAGACCATCCATTTGGATTTTTTGTGAAGTTCGTTTTATGGCAACGCGGGGATTTGTTCGAAAAAGTGATTTCAGCTTGGCATAGAAGAGAAGACATTTCCAGAATCTGGCCCCATGAATCAGGGTTAACTCATTTTCAAGGGACTGAATCCGCTTTTCTTTGTAGTTCAGTTTTTGGGTCAGGGTTATCAGCTTGGCATCCTGGTTTATCTGTTCGAATTCTCTTTGTCTCAGGGTGGTGGTCAATTGCGTGATTTTCAAGTCTTTATCCCTGAGTGTCGATTCTAAGAGTGCGATTTCTCCATTTGATTCATCAAACCGGCCTGCTAAGTGTTCATGGATCTGTTCTCCGTCGCGTTCCAGGGTGTTTGAGATGTTTATAAGGCGAGGAGGCAATGAATAACTTGCTTTTTTTTCTCTTACGGTCATGGGACGTCCACATTAGAAAGTACAATATGACATAATGGTTTTATTTCTTTGCGGCTATTAAATAAACATAGTCGCTTTCGATTACTCCGGCATCAATAAGGGTTTGCTCCAGCAGTATGATCATTTTCAGGATATTTCGGGCTTCTTCAGTCTTTTCAAAATTTCCGGCAATCCCGTGTAGAAGCGGGTTGAGTAAGGTTCCTCCGGTCATTGCGCAGGCCAGAACCTTCAGGTGCTTCTCGGCGATGGGCAATATCTGGTCGCTTTTAACCGCTTCTGAAGGATCATCCTCTACGATTTCTTTTCGTGTTGGCTGCCATGCCTTATTTTTTATTTTGCCGTGTTCATTAATCTTTAAATCATCAGGGATGGCGGACAGGATTCGGTTGACAAGGCCTACCGTTTGATCTTTAAATTGAAGATAAGAAGGGCCGACATATTCTCTCATGGAGAATATGCCATTCGGACGGAGCGCGTGGTTGATTTCGGAGAAAAGTCCCTCCAGCCGCTCAATGTGATGGATTGTTCCCCAGGCATGAATAAAATCGTAGCCGTCTTTTTTCGGCAGAGATTCTTTGTTAAGGTCCAAACATTCAAAATTCACCATATGCCCAAACCCCAAGTCATTGGTCAGGGCTTTCTGACGCGCCAGCAAGTCGTCAGCAATATCTAGGACAGTCAATTCCTTGAAAATATTGGATCGGATAATCGCGGTTTGCGAAGTGTCTTTTCCATAATTACAGCCGATAATCAATCCTGTCAGATCCGATAATCTTTTGTTTTCGGGGAAAAACGAGAAGGTATGCTCCAGGTAGCATTTTCCCCCGCTGATCATCATGACCTGATATCGCCAGACTTCGTGAAGGGTTTCCCAGTATCTTTTGAAACCGTCCCTGGCCACATAGATCGTATCTGACTGATTCCATTTTGAGATGATCTTGTTTTCGGTGCGAGGCGGTTTCTTTTTCTGCAACAACAGCTCGGAAGTTTCCCCTTCAGGGCGAACGACAGTGTCAATAGCCGGCAACGAACCATTTGAGTTGAGTCCTGGGATTATTTTTTTTACAAATCCGCCAATGTCATGCCATGTCTTCATTTCTTTTATTTCCGATAATTGGAATTGGACTATTTATTTCTAGGGGTTTACGTTGGATTTCTCAAGCATATTTTTCAGACCCTTAATTTTTTGCTGTAAACCGCGAACGAAAACCGATCGTTCGGAATTCATTGAATGCCAACCAATCCTTTCATGTTCCAGCTTCTCGATGTATTTTGCCTTACGGTCGATTTCCATGGCCAGTTCGTCAATATAGTCTCCTTTTCTCTCGATTTCCATTGTCAGCTCAGCAATATAAAGATCCTTTCGGGAAATTTGATCCGTCAACTCGTCGATGAACGTTTTACGTTCCAGGTCCATTTTCGACCAGCGTTTTCGTTCAGCCTCAAGCCGGGCAGCTTCCGGCACAAATTCATGGCGCAGATCTCGTTTTACCAGGTCGTATATTCCGGTAAGGGATTGGGGTGTATATTTTTCCCAGTGTTTTTCCAGTATTCTGATGCGACAGTCCGATTGAAGTTTTGCATGGCCGCCGAGGATAAACGCATTCTCGAAAAGCCGGTAATAGGCCACCAGAATGGGATGGTATACGATTTTCGCCTTTTCACTCAGTTTCAGAAAAAGGTCCCAGTCTTCAAAAACTTTCAATTGCGAGTCGAGACCGCCTACCTGAAGGAAAAGATCTCGGGGAATGATGGCGGCGTTAAAAGGGATAAAATTTTCCCACAGAAGCGCGACGGGGTCAAAGTCTTTTCCAAAAAAGCGATACGTTTCCCTTTTCGAACCATCCGGATGGCAGTGAAACGCTTCGACCTTTCCGTATAAAACCAGGTTGTCCCGGGGACCATGTTGCTCATCAAAGCGTTTCAGTAGCGACAGAAAATCCGACGCTAACAGGTCGTCATCGTCCAAG
The DNA here is from genome assembly GCA_963664475.2 of Desulfatiglandales bacterium. Lineage (GTDB taxonomy): Bacteria > Desulfobacterota > DSM-4660 > Desulfatiglandales > Desulfatiglandaceae > NaphS2. The sequence goes on along the minus strand of CAXXXE010000003.1, from coordinate 537,690 downwards.
AAAAAGATATAGGGCGCTCGGGAGGCTTCAGCGCCCAGATTCCCCGCTTGCGATCGCCCCTGATTGGTTTCTAACGGCAGGTAGGTATGGACGTCCCGTTGGCTGAGGCGGCTGATACAACCTGTTGCACATCCATCCCCCCATCATTGACAACGACGACTTCCAGATTGGGGATGTGGGCATTGTTGATGCTCGCGAGTGCCTCTCCCAATTGTTTGGGGCGGTTTTTCGTTCTTACAATGATGGCGACGCTTAAATCGTTCATGTTATTGTCTCTTAAGGTTTTGAGCCTGTTACCGTGGCATCCGTCACGGACTGACATCTATGCGCCGCATCCGCTACAGGGACGATGCATCCTTATGACGCCGAATTTTCAGGCTTTTTCGATCAATGGCGTTTCCATTGACCATTTGTTTTACGAATGCGTTGGTTAGCGATTTTAATTTTGGTTGCAGCATTTCGCATTGGTTTCGTATAACGCCAAAGGCGGCTGTTTTCCAGATCCTCGCAGCGTTGACGCCATTTGGTTCTCTCGGTTTGAGCCAGATCCAGCGCCACTTGCAGGTTTTCCCTGCGATGTTTTTCCTCCTGGGAAACGGCGTCTTCAGACCAATAAGGACGAAGATTGTTGAGGGTGTGGAGCGCGAGGTCTGTGTCGCCGATGTTCTCATAGGCAAAAAAAGCCTCCGCGAAATGGACTTCCGGAGGGAGTGTGTAGGAACGTGTTCTGTTTAAGGCCAATATAAGCGTCAGGTAGTCTCTTTCCCCCATCTGGCTTTGGTAAAGGGTTGCCAGAGCCGTTTTTTCATCGGCAACGGCCGTGATGTCGATCAATTGATTGGTCGGGCATTGGACACTGATTTCGTAAGCGTAAGCCTTTCCCTGGAATTCCGGACAACTCCTGAGCCCCTCCCATACAAGGGTTGCGGCCGTTCTATGGTCCGGATGTAATTCCATTGGGGATGGAAAAAACACGCTGGCCGGCTTTATTTTTCGGATGAGTGCAGCTACCCGGGTTATGAGATCTTGTGAAGCCCTCAGGTTCCGATCCCGCTGCCGCCAAAATAGAACGGATTTCAGGTGCAGTCGCTTCGAAATTTCTTGGACCTCCTTTTCCCGGGTTGAAATAATATTGCCTGATCCCATTTCTCCACCACCCATTGAACCGTCAGTCAGCACCACCAGCGTTACCCCAATTTCTTTTTTCGCGGCCAAGGCCAAGGAGCCTCCCATCCCGAATGTTTCGTCATCGGGATGGGGCGCAAATACTACCCAGGGGCCTTCCGGCAGTGGGGATGTTCGGTAAGGAATAAGCGCATCTTCCTGAATCACGTTGTGAATTCCCTTTCTTATTAAGCGGTAATAGGAGCCGAGTATTTCAAATGGACCGTGGCGTGTCAAGATTCAATTGCGCAAGGTCGCTTTTGATTTCTTCAAACGGATAGGTAAAATCGTTTGATTCCATTTTTACAAAGTTTGGGTTGTTAAATTAAAATTTAAATTTTAAAATATTAACGTACGGGATGCGAATGGTAATTTTTACTTTGTGAAAAGAATAGTAAATGCAATATTTTGTTGGTTATTTCAATGATTTTATTGTATTCACGTGTAATTTTTATTTGGAAGGCCTTTTTGTCTTTTTTACTTTCGGAACGTACGGGTGACCGTAATAATAATTTCAAGCTGATACGATTTTTGGCGTCCACCCTTGTTATTTTCGGTCACAGCTATGCGTTGACCGGAACCCAGGGTGAACCTCTTTTTTCATTTGGATTGTCTTTTGGTCGTATTGCGGTAGATGTCTTTTTTATTACGAGTGGATTTTTGGTTACCGGTAGTTTTTTTGCCAGGAAAAAATTTTTGTCTTTTATACTGGCAAGATTTTTGCGTATATTTCCCGGTCTCATCGTTTGTATTTTGTTTTGTGTGTTCATTGTCGGATTGATATATACGGATATGCCAATCAATTTGTATTTAAAAAATAGAAGCATTTATGATTTTATTTTTTTCAATACAGCGCTTATATATAAACCTATTCAGTATTTTCTTCCCGGCGTATTTGGCCATAACCCATATCAATTTGCGGTGAATGGATCCCTGTGGACCTTGCCATGGGAAATAAAGATGTATGCAACTTTGATATTGATCAAGGCCTTATATTTTTTTAGAAACAAAATTATCAATGAAATTCTCGTCAAAATTTTGATTGTTTCCATTGCTGTTGTTTCTACAACATTTTTTCTTTTTTATAACTATAATGAATGGGGGTTGCCGCATCATCTTTTAAGATTTTCATCTATGTTTTTTATGGGGTCTTCGTTTTGGGTCTTAAAGGAAAAGATATTTTTTTCTTTAAAAATATGGTTGTTAATCATATTGATATTGTGTTGTTCGACTTATGAAGTAAAATTATTTTTGATTATGTATAATTTGTTTATTTCTTATTTCATTGTGTGGCTGGCTTATGGGCCCAGAGGTTTTACGCTTAACTTCAATCTTGTGGGGGATTATTCTTACGGTTTGTATATTTATGCATTTCCGGTCCAACAATCAATCGCGGCATCGGTTCCCGGAATAGGCGTTTATAAAATGTTTATTATGTCATTTGTGATAACGCTGATTCTGTCCATGATGTCATGGCACTTTGTCGAAAATAAGGCACTTCATTTGAAAGCAAAGTTTTAAACCGATGATCTCCATGTGTTGCCGGTTTTGAAAGGAACAGTCTTTGGATCAAGTTTCCGTAATTGTTGTCAATTGGAATGGAAGGGCATTGCTTTCGGAGTGCCTGGAAAGTTTGAAAAAGCAGGCATATCCCCATTTTTCCACGGTCCTGGTGGATAATGGCTCAACGGATGGTTCTGTTGGTTTTGTTAGAAAAAATTTTCCGGAAGTCAGGATTATGGCCCTTCCCGAGAATACGGGATTTTCCGTTGCCAACAATATGGCAATACGGTCCGTCAACAGCCGGTATGTGGCCTTGTTGAACAATGATGCGGTCGCTGATCCCCTTTGGCTGAAGAATCTTGTGGCCGCACTGGCATCGACGCCCGAAGCAGGTTTTGCGGCATCCAAAATCCTCCTGTATGGGGATCCGGGCGTTATTGATCGTGTGGGCGACAGTTATACCACTGCGGGAACAGGCCTTCTGCGTGGGCGGGGGGCGGTCGCGGGCAACTATGACAAAAGAGAATGGGTTTTCGGCGCTTGTGCGGCCGCGGGGCTGTATCGTCTCGGCATGCTTAAGGAGATAGGCCTTTTTGATGAAGATTTTTTTTTGTTGTATGAAGACGTGGATCTGAGTTTCAGGGCGCAGTTGAGAAACCATCGGTGTCTCTATGTGCCGGAGGCAAGGGTTTACCATAAAGCCAGCAGCAGTATTGTCCATGATTCACCGACTTCGGTGTATTACAGTCATCGGAATCTGGAGTGGGTCTATTTGAAAAACATGCCCGCGGGCTTGATTCCAAAAACCATTATTCCCCACATGATATACAATGTTGCGGCGTGCCTGTATTTTTTGGGGAGCGGTCGCATATTGGAATTCGTGAAAGCCAAACATCACGCCCTTAGAGGCTTGAAAACGGTGCTTCAAAAACGCCGGAACATCCAGGGCAGTTGTATCGTGGATGAAGCTTATATATGGCAACTGCTTGACAAAGAACGTTTTTTCCCCCGATTGAGTCTAAGGCTTCGTCGCAATAACCGGTCGGGAAAGAGAGGCTGAGACAACCGGTTTCGGCTTATAAACCCCATCTTAAAGGTGTTTTCAGTGGTTTCAATTATTATTGTCAATTACAATGGCATACACCATTTGAAGCGTTGTCTGCCGGCCCTGTTCAAGACGCGATACGATTCCTTTGAGGTCATCGTTGTGGATAACGGAAGCCGGGACAAGAGTTGTTCCTGGATACGAGAAAATTATTCCCAGGTTCGCTTATATCCCCTTTCTTCCAATGTGGGGTTCGGAAGGGCCAACGAACTGGGGGTACAAAAAGCGAGGGGTCAATACATCGCATTTCTGAACAGCGATACCGTTGTTACAGCGAGCTGGTTGGCGCCGATGGTGCGGGTGTTGCGGAAAAGACCTCGCGTCATGGCCGTATGTTCTCTGCTCTGCCTGCTGGAGACGCCCCACCTGCTCAATGCGGGCGGCGGGGGCATGTCTTTTTTGGGATACGGCTATGACCGGTTTTTTAGATGCCCCAAAAAAGCCTTTTTGGATCGGTATAAAAATCGAGAAACACTGCCCGTCTTTTTTCCAACGGCGGCGGCCATGTTGATGCGTCGCGATGATTTTGATGCCCTTGGGGGGTTTGATTCCGCATTTTTCATGTATCATGAAGATGTGGATCTGGGTTGGCGAATCTGGCTGCGAGGTGGAGAAGTACACGTCAGTATTCATTCCGTTGTTTACCATCTGTTCGGTGGCACCACCCGTCGGGAACAGAACGAATCATTTCGAAGTCGTTTGGGGATGCGCCACAATATCCGTGCCTTAATCAAGTGTTATCGAAAACGGAGGGTGTTGCGGGTTCTGTATCGTCACCTGTCCTTATGGATCCGACGGCGTGCGTTTGCTGAAATGGCGGAAGTCCTGGCATGGAACCTCATGCATCTTCCGGTCACCCTCAAAGAGCGGGGTTATATTCAGCGCCGCCGCAAAATTGACGACGAAGCATTGCTGGATCGGGGGTTGATTGCAAAGTCCGATTATCCGTCTCCCCCCCCCGTTTCGCAAGCTGGTCGACCGGCGGATATTGCGTCCTGGACGGTGCTGTCCCCCGAGCTGGTGCTAGGGAAAGAGTCGAGTACGGGGCGTTTGGGCGCGGGATGGTATGCACCGGAGTCAGCGTATGGGAAATTGTCCAGGTTGATTTGTGGCCGCGCGGTCTGTTTTCTGAAAGTGGCGCCCCATGGGCGGGGGCGCCTGACGGGCACATGTCTGTTGCCCGAGGCTTTTGAGGGTCATGACGTTTATCGGGTTGAGATTGCCTGCAACCGGAGCCGCACGCACGTTGAAACGGGCGCGGAGGGGGAATGGAAAGAATGGTCCATGCCGGTTCAGGCGGACGCAGACGGCGTTTTAAAAATAGTTTTTGATTCTCCCCTCTGGTCGCCTGCCCCTCGTTACAACTGGCCGGACTATCGATGGTTTGGTTGTGCCGTTGATCGCGTTGTGTTTGAGGATGCTGAAGAATCGTCAAGCCCATCCGACCCCGGCTGGAAACCCGAGGATATCTCCGTGATTATTCCGACCTTTAACCGGTGGGCGACCCTTGCTCGGGCCTTATCCGCCTTGGCCGCTCAAACCATCAGCGGTTTTCAGGTCATTGTGGTGGATGACGGCAGCACAGACGACACGTGGGAGGCGATGCACCGATGGAAGGCGGCGAATCCGGATCTCCGATTTCGATTGGATATGACAAGACAGGCCAATCTGCTTCAAGGGAGGGCTCGAAACAGGGGCCTGAAGATGGCGCGCGGTCGCCTGGCCATGTTTATCGGCGACGACATTTTACTGGCCCCGGACTGTCTGGCCCATCATCTGGATACCCACCAAAAATGGAATGCCCATGGGGATGCGGCGGTCCTTGGATTTACCGACTGGGATCGGGAGACGGTTCAAACGACCCGATTCCTTGAGTTCATCAATAGTGATGGCCCTCAATTTGGATATGGTCATTTGAAAGAAGGCGATGATGTTCCATTCACCTGTTTTTACACTTCCCATATTTCCTTGCCTTTGAAAACACTGGGCAGTGAGCCCTTCAGTCCCCTTTTTACCGCCTATGGATGGGAAGACGCGGAAGTCGGATACCGCATGACCCGCCAAGGGATGCGGATCGTTTACTGCCCCGGCGCCCGGGCCGTCCATGCACATCCCATGACGTTGACTTCTTTTTGCAGGCGTCAGGAGCAGGTGGGCGAAAGCTTGGAAATGCTACTGAAAATTCATCCTGAAATGATGGATTCTCCCTTCATGCCAAGACAGGACTACCCGCTGGCCAGCATGGTGGGAGGGGCATTGCTGCCGCGGGTTCTTCCGCTCCTGAATGCCTTGGACCAAAACAGCAAGCGACCGTGGCCGATCAATTGCTACCGGTCTCTGGCACGTGTGAGTTTTTTGCGCGGGTGGAAAAATTCGAGCAAATGAGTTGCCTTTCCGAAGACACTACGTCACTCCAAAAAAGGAGAATCCTGATTCAGCGGCATCCTGATTGATTATGGCATCGTATTTGTGCTATGAGGTTTTTTAAATACTGTGAAAGCGTTTTTTGCTTAGGCATGAACTGGAGGGAAAAACATGAAAGCGTTCGTATCTGTTTTGAGGATGTTTGAAAAAGGGAATCAGATTCTTTTTTGTCTGTTTGCCCATGTATCAATCGGTGTGGTTTTAATGCTCCTTCCATATATTTTCGTTTCAGATTCAGCATTTGCCGAGGATCGACTGGTGGTTAAGGATGCATCGGGAAGCGCAACATTCCGTGTTGAAGATGTTGGATTTGTTTATACGAAGGCGTACTATGAGTCTCAGAGCGAAACGCCCGGATTCTGGCTGGATGAAACGGGTTCGGGAAATAAAAGCGCATTTTTGGTCCTGGATAATCGATGGCTGCAAATACAGCGGAGAGGTCAGGGGTTCGGCGATTATGAAGCATCACCCGTTTTCGTCAGTATCGATGCCCCGAGTCTTTCCATTTTTGTCGCGCCCAACGGTTACGTGGGTTTGGGCGCTGATGCCATTCATCCACTGCAGATGGCCAGCGGCGCCCATGTCACAGCCGGCGGGGTATGGACCAACGCTTCGAGTCGGGAATATAAACAGGATATCAAATCCCTCACAAAGGACGAAGCTGTAGGGGCATTGGCGGCGCTTCAACCCGTACAATTCTCTTACAAGGCGGATCCCAAGGAAAAGCATGTGGGTTTTATCGCTGAAGATGTCCCCGATCTTGTTGCATCAACGGACCGAAAAGGGATGAGCGCCATGGATGTGGTGGCTGTGCTGACAAAAGTGGTTCAGGACCAGCAGAAAACCATTTCGGAATTATCCAGAAAAGTGGCGGCGCTTGAAGAAAAATAACGGATTGCGTTGCTGAAAGGTCGTGGGGGGTTGTTCAGAATGAGACGGACATTTTCTCTAACGGGGATCATCTTTTGTTTTTTCCTTGTATTCGCGCTTGGTTTTTCGGCGAAAGGGGCGGATGAAGTTGAGATTGCAGTGGAAAATTTGTCAACAAAGATTATAAACCGTCTGCTTAAGAGTTCCAGGATCATAGCGCCTCAAACCGTTTTAAATGATTTTATGGAAAAGGACACCCTGACGACGCGGGTAATTGTGAACCTGCGGGAGACCGAAACACTTGATGCGCTCAGCCTCTTTAAGCAGCCGGATCATCGGGAACGGGCGGCCAACCGTGTCCATGCGTTGCTGGAAAGAGTTCTTCAAGCCTTTAGCCCCGCGCAGGTTCAAACAACCTGTCGGTTTAAGTATATGGCCGGTTTTTCCGCCCAGGTCACCCTCGAAGGTCTGGCGGCGCTGGTTGCGGACGTCGATGTACTTTCGGTTGAAAAGGACAGCCTGCTCTATCCCAACCTGGCCCAGGGAATTCCCCTCATGAACGCATCAACCGTCAGAAACCGCTACAATGGCGAAGGATTGGCTGTGGCCATTTGCGACACGGGTATCGATTATACCCATATTCGTTTGGGAAACGGCGGTTTTCCCAACAGCAAGGTGATTGGGGGTTTTGACACGGGGGATAACGACAAAGATCCCATGGACCTGAATGGCCATGGCACAGCCTGTGCCGGCATTGCCGCCGGCGACCTCGGGTTTGATGGCGATTATATTGGTGGCGTTGCCTGGGGGGCCAGGCTTTATGCCCTCAAAATTACCAATGGCAGTGGGGGCGGCGCTTATACTTCAGACATGATTGAAGCCTGGGAGTGGTGTATTGATCATCAGTATGATGACCCGGGTAATCCCATCATGATTGTCAGCACGAGCTTTGGGGGCGGTAGCTACAGTGGGTATTGCGATGCGAATTTTACCGCCATGGCAAGGGCTGCCGCCAATGCCAAGGCCGCCGGCATGACCCTGTTTGTCTCTTCCGGAAATGACGGTTATTGCAATGCCATAGGGGCTCCCGCCTGTCTTTCCCATGTGATTTCCGTGGGTGCGGTCTATGATGCCCCCTTCAGTGGAACGGCTATTGGTTGGTGTGTTGCGGAAGGATCTTGTGTCGAAAAATATTCGACAGTTGGGTGTTCCACCGGATATTACGCGCCGAGGATCCCCGAAGCGGATGACGTTGTGGTTTATTCGAATACCGCGACATCTTTGTCGCTGCTGGCGCCGTCAAACTGGGCCACAACAACGGATACGGGCGGAGGGTACTGGAATGCCGCCTATGGTTTTGGCGGCACTTCGGCAGCCAGTCCCTATGCCGCCGGTGCAGCCGCCTGTTTGCAGAATGCCGCCAAGGCCATAACCGGTGACTTTTTGACGCCGGATCAGGTACAATCGGTTTTGATGCGTACGGGTGATGGCATTACGGATTCGAAAGTCTCTATTACCAAACCCAGGGTGAATCTGGGAAACGCCGTGGCATCATTGGAGGCAAACAAGGTCATCTATGTGGAACCTTCCGGAATTTGCGGCGGGAATACGCCTTGCTACGCCGGGGTTCAAGATGCGGTCAATGCCGCCGGGTCCGGCGAAACCATAAAAATTTCCCAGGATGTTCAGGCACAAGCGCTGAATTTGAATACCGCTAAAGCGCTTACGCTCCAGGGGGGATGGAATTCTGAATTTTCCGTCCGAACATCAGACACGGTTATGTCCTCCTTGACCATTGAAAAAGGGTCTGTTGCACTGGAGTCTATGATTCTCCAGTAAATCGCCATGGGCCGGAATTGGGTAAGACATCAACGGGTCTTGAGGTTTGATTATGGATAAAAAATCTAAAATTTACGTTGCGGGGCATCGAGGTCTGGTGGGATCCGCCATCATGCGGCGTCTTAAGGGCGCAGGGTACGAACACGTTATGTTCAGGACCCACGCTGAACTGGATCTGACCCGACAGGCATCGGTGGAAGCTTTTTTTGAAAAGGAGCGGCCCGATTATGTTTTTCTGGCTGCGGCAAAGGTCGGGGGAATCCTGGCCAATGCCTCTTTTCCAGCGGATTTTATATATGAAAATCTGGTCATGGAAACCAATATTATTCATGCCGCCCATGTCTACGATGTGAAAAAATTGCTTTTTTTGGGCAGTTCCTGTATCTATCCCAAGCATTGTCCGCAACCCATGAGAGAGGAACATTTACTTTCCGGGTATCTGGAACCGTCCAACGAGGCCTATGCCGTCGCAAAGATCGCCGGCATCAAGCTGTGCCAGTCCTATAATCGGCAATATGGCGCCCATTTCATCAGCCTGATGCCCACCAACCTTTATGGTCCGGGCGACAATTTTGATCTGAAAACATCGCATGTACTCCCGGCGTTGATTCGGAAATTTCATGAAGCAAAAAGTGCCGGTAATGCCTTCGTGGAAATATGGGGAACGGGAAACCCCAGACGTGAGTTTTTGTACGTGGACGATTTGGCTGATGCCTGTCTTTTTTTGATGAACCATTATGAAGAAACCCAAATCGTCAATGTGGGGGTCGGTAAGGATTTGACCGTTCGGGACTTGGCCGAAATGGTCGCCAAGGTCGTACAATTCCAAGGGGAAATCCGGTTTAATCCGGCTAAACCGGATGGAACTCCCCTCAAGTTATTGGATATCGCCAAACTGACGGCCCTGGGCTGGCAAGCGAAAATGCCGCTGGAGGAAGGGATTAAAAACACTTATCATTGGTATGTATCTCGCCAACAGCCTATCGAATGAACCCTTTAGATATTATTATTGTCAATTATAACAGTACTGAAGAACTGCTATGTTGCATCAGGTCCCTGTACGATTGTTCGCCCGGTGTACCCTTTTTGATTCACGTTCAGGACAATGCTTCAAAAAACGAGGACGTGAGTTGCATAACAAGGGATTTTCCGGAAGTGCGGCTCATAAAAAACCACCGAAACCTGGGATTTGCAAAGGCCGTCAACAACGCCCTGAAGCAGGGATCGGCCCCTTACATTTTGATTCTGAATCCCGATACCCTTGTTCAGCCCGGTCTTCTTTCAGATGCTATGGAACACATGGAAGAACATCCGGATGTGGGTATCCTGGGCCCCATGATTTTTGACGCCGACGGCGCCATTCAGGGGTCCGCAAGGGCCTTTCCAAATCTCCTCACGGCATTTTTCGGGCGAAAATCCATTCTTTCCAAAATTTTCCCAAACAATGCGATTACAAGGGAAAATATCCTGACTGCCAGAAGCGACGGCATGACCCCGATGGAAGTGGATTGGGTTTCAGGCGCATGCATGTTGGTGCGAAGAGAGGCTTTTAACCATGTGGGGCCTCTGGATGAGAAATTCTTCATGTACTGGGAGGATGCCGACTGGTGCCGGCGGATGTGGCAAAAGGGCTGGAAGGTGGTCTATTTTCCGCGTTCTTCCGTAATGCACTATGTGGGTGTCAGCAGCGAAACAAACATATTTCGGTCTGTTTTTGAATTTCACAGAAGCATCTATCTCCTTTTCGAGAAGCATGCCAGTGCCCCTTACTCACTCCTGAAACCGTTTGTTTTTTGGGGCATTATTTATCGTTTTTTCTTTGTTTTTACTTCTCAATTGGGCCGTAAGCACTTTCGAAGACCCAAAAAACATAAGCCACGGAAACGCGTGTTTGACGTTCGGAAGGCAAATGATCAGAGCATCAGAGTGTTACGGTTTATTGCACGGCTTAATATTGGAGGTCCTTCCATTCATGTGCATTTATTGACCACCGGACTTGACAAAAAAAAGTTCCATTCAACCCTGGTTACGGGAAGAATTTCTCCCCGGGAAGGAGATATGGGTTATCTCTTTCAATCTTTGGGGGAAAAACCGATTATTATTGAAGAGCTGCAGCGCGAAATCAGTCCTCTGATGGATATCAAGGCATTCCTGCGAATTTTGAGACTCCTGCGCCGCGAAATGCCTGATATCGTGCATACCCATACGGCCAAGGCGGGAACCAGCGCCAGACTGGCCGTCATGGTGTATAATCGCTTTACCCATGCCTGCACCCATACGGTACATACGTTTCACGGCCATGTGTTTGCAGGTTATTTTTCTCCAGCCAAATCGTTGGTGTTTATCTGGATCGAGCGTTTTTTGGCCAGGTCGACAGATGTTATTGTGGCCATCAGCCGAAGCCAGAAAGAAGATCTCAGTTACAAATTCCGCATTGCGCCGGCGGCTAAGATCGAGGTCATTCCCCTCGGTTTTGATTTGAGCCCTTTCCTGAAGAATTCATCAGAAAAGGGGCGGTTTAAAAAATCATTGGGGGCTTGCCGTAATGCCCTTCTGGTAGGAATTGTCGGTCGCCTGGTTCCCATTAAACACCATGATCTTTTTTTGAACATGGCCGGAATTTTCCTTGATGAATACCCCGATATTGATGTGAAGTTTGTTCTGGTAGGGGATGGAGAACTTCGGGATGCATTGAAAGCCCGTGCCGAAAGGAAAGGTTTGACGCAACACGTTCATTTTTGCGGCTGGCGGCGGGATTTGCCGAATGTCTACGCTGATCTGGATGTTCTGGCGTTGACCTCTGAAAATGAGGGAACGCCCGTTTCCATTATCGAGGCCATGGCCGCCGGTACGCCGGTAATCTCCACGGATGCGGGGGGGGTTCAGGATCTTCTGGGGTCTGGGAACGAAGCATCCGGCCAAGGAGGATTCGTTGTCTGTGAAAGGGGCATTCTTTGTCGTAAGAATGATGCGGAAGGCTTTGCAAGGGGCCTGAAATACCTGGTGGAGATGGATAAATGGCAAAAGGACGCAATGGTCGAAAACGCCAGAGCTTTTGTATCCCAAACCTTTTCGGAGAAGCGCCTGCTCCAGGATATGGAAACCCTTTACATGAAAATAATGGAACACCCTTCCGGCAAAAATGACGTGCCGGGTGGGGGTCGACCTGTGCGTTTGCCCAACTAGATCGAACAGCCCATGGATTTGGAACTCACATTATGGGTGCGCCGCCTCTTCAGGTTCCGGTCCGAGGCGCTGTGGGTGTTTATGGGCCAGACCGGCAATGCTTTAGGCATTTTGCTGGGCATGAAAGTTCTGACTCAGGTCCTTGATCCCTTTGAATTCGGCAGGCTGTCCATCGCAAATACGGTTGTACTGTTAATTTCTATTGGTTTGTTTGGACCCCTTGGCCACGGTTTTATGCGATTCTGGTCAATCTCTCATGACAGATGCCGGGTCGAAGAATTTATTTCTACGGCGAATCGTTATGCTCGGGGGTTGGTGCTTTTTGTTTTGGCCGTTAGTCTGATTTATTTTGTTTTTTGTTTTTTTACCGAGCGGCTGGAACATCAAGGGTTGATAGTTGTTGCTTTGACGGTTGGCGCCTTAAGAGGTTATTTTGAACTCAGGGTTGCAGTGTTGCTGGGTGCGCGAAAAAGAAAAATCGTGGCCCTTGCGAATGCTGCTGCCGCAATTTGCAAGCCGTTGGGAGCGACTGTTTTGGTGGTGGTTTTTGTTTCCACCGCGGACTGGGCCATGGTGGGCTATCTCGTGACAACATTGGCAATCCTGTTTGTTGTTGAATGCTATTACAAAAACATCGTCAAAGACGATTTGAAACGCTCATCAAATAATTGCAAGTCTAAGATTACGACCCATCGGATGGGAAAAGAAATTCTTTCTTTCTCATGGCCTTTTTGCGTTTGGGGAATATTTGTTTGGGTTCACCAGTCTTGCGATCGATGGTCTTTGCTAGCATTTCACGGCGCCGATGTTGTGGGCGCCTTTTCCGTCGTGGCGCTTTTAGCCGCGTACCCCCTGATTTTTTCATCAGGCTTCCTGCTCAATCTTTTTATGCCGGTGGCCTATGAGCGGGCGGGAGATCTTAGCGCCTGCCATGCGCTTAAATCGGCTTATAGACTAATCCTTGCAATGATTGCGGTGTACATATTGGGCGCAGTGGCGCTTGTCGGTTTCTTTGCCTTTTTTCACGAGGCCATCGTTCTCCTAATGAGCAATGCGGAATATGTCAGGTTTTCATATCTTTTGCCGGCTTTGACCCTTTCATGGGCGTTTTTCTACCTGGGCGAAACCCTTGCCGCCTTTGGACTTATCGCCAAAAAGCCTAAAATGTATATTTTTCCAAAATTGATGTCCGCAACCCTTGCCGCCTTTGGCGCCTTTTTCCTTTCCTCGGAAATCGGTGTGCAAGGCGTCGTATGGGCGCTGAGCATTTCCGGTGTTCTTTATGCCGTGTGGTGTGCGATTATTGCCTTCAGGGTGTTCAAGGAGATGCCCGGGTCCAGCGGGAACCGGCGCTGCCATTTAAACAGCGATATTTGAAATGAAAAGAAACCTTAACAATGACGCCCAAAAGTAACCGCCTAAAAGATGAAAATGAATATCGTCCCCATGAAATCACATGGTCTAATGGAAGAATTGACCGGTTATGGGAATACTATTCCGGGAATGCCGCATACCAAGAAGAATATTTCAGCTACCAGGCAGGGAAGATCGTCCTGAGCCTTATCAGAAAGTTCGTGCCCCTCGGAAATTTGTCCGCCATTCTTGATTATGGCTGTGGTCCCGGTTTTTTAATCGAAGCAATCCTGGGACGTTTGAAGATGGGCCAAAAATGCTATGGACTTGATTTTTCAAAAAACTCAGTGGAGTTGGTGGAGAATAAATTTTCCGGATCTCCCCATTACGGCAGAACGGTCTGGGCCGAGAATCTTCCCTCATGTTACCCGGATGGCAGCATGGATCTGGTCATTTCCCTAGAGGTTATTGAGCATCTCGATGATGAGAAACTATCGAGCATGCTCAGGGAAATATACCGAATCCTGACGCCGCACGGTTATGTGGCCATTACAACGCCCAATCGGGAAAATCTTGCCAAAAGCAAGGTCATATGTCCCGAATGCGGGACTATTTTTCACCGATGGCAACATGTGAGAACGTGGACGGCATCTACCCTTCAAGATTATATGGAAACAAAAGGGTTCAAAACCGTCCATATTCTGGAAAGCAATTTCGCCTCAAAACACCAAAGACTCGTGAAATATTTTCTCAAACTATTTCCCCAAAAAAAGGCTTCATTGCTCTATATCGGCATCAAAATGGAATAATGGCGGGAGAGCTGTCGTGATTAACGTGATGCACGTGATTACCGAGCTGGATGTGGGTGGGGCGGAAATAATGCTGGCAAAACTGCTTGCCGCCATGGACTCCGGCCGGTTCAACCATGTCGTTTTATCCTTACAGGACAAAGGCCCCATCGGCGCTCAAATTGAAAAACTGGGGATCCCGGTCCATGAACTCAATTTGCATCGGCCATTTTCCATTATCCGTGCTGTTTCCAGATTACGGGTCCTTTTTTCACAACAGCGTCCCGACCTCATTCAAGGATGGATGTACCACGGGAATCTGGCTGCCTGTTTATTTCGTTTCCTGAATGTGTGCAAGCGACCTGTTATCTGGAATATTCGATGTTCACTGAACAGCCTGAAACAGGAGAAACCCTTGACACAACGGGTTATTCGGGCGGGGTCTCATTTTTCCGGAAACGTTGCGGGAATTATTTATAATTCTTATATCAGCGCCGAGCAACATGCCGCCATCGGTTATTTCTCCGGGAAAGCCCATATCATTCCAAATGGTTTCGATTTGATGCGGTTCCAACCGAACGAACATGTCAGGCAAAAATTGCGTTTTGAACTGAATGTTTTGGAAGATGAGATTCTGATAGGCTTGATTGCACGTTATCATCCCATGAAAGATCATGCCAATTTTCTTGAGGCTGCATCCTTGATGGCAAAAGAGAGGGCAAATGTACGGTTTCTTGTTCTCGGTAGAGATGTGGATAAACAGGCATCGGGGTTATTGGGGAAAATTGAAACCTTGGGTTTAACGGGCAGGGTGACGTGTCTGGGTGAACGTACTGATGTCGAATCTTATGATGCGGCCCTCGATATTGCATCCTTGTCATCTGCCTACGGTGAGGGGTTTCCCAATGCCATCGGAGAAGCCATGGCTTGTGGTGTTCCCTGCGTGGTGACGGATGTCGGCGATTGCGGGCGGCTTGTGGATAAAACCGGAATTGTGGTTCCGGCAAATGATCCGGAGGCATTGAAAAATGGGTGGGATAAGCTCATCAGGAAGGGCAGGGCGGAAAGGGTAAAACTCGGCCTGGCCGCGCGAAGGCGGATACTTGAAAACTTTGAAATTTCAAAAATCGCCGGGCAGTATGAAGCGTTATACCAAAAGGTGAAGGAAAACAAAACGTAAGGATTCGATGGCCATGTGTGGTATTGTTGGGTTTAAAACAAATCGTGATTTCAAAACGTTGTGTGAATCGCTTCCTGAAGCGACGGCAAGGCTCGCTCATCGGGGACCGAATGATGCGGGCCTCTTTTGGGATGAAAATCATGGTGTGGGGTTGGGACACAGGCGATTGTCGGTGATCGACCTTTCCGAAGCCGGCCGCCAGCCCATGGCAAGCGACGATGGCCGGGTTCGAATCGTCTATAATGGCGAGGTGTATAACTTCAAGGAAATTCGAAAGACCCTGAAAAGTCTGGGGCATTCCTTTCGAACCGATACGGACACGGAGGTCCTTCTGAGTGCTTACCGTCAATGGGGCATCGATTGCCTGAAGCGATTTAGGGGCATGTTTGCCTTTGCCCTGTGGGATGAAACGGAAAAATGCCTTTTTCTGGCCAGGGATCGGCTGGGAATCAAACCCCTGTTCTATTATTACGCGTCAGGGACTCTGTTTTTTGCATCGGAATTGAAAGCACTCATGGGACTTTCCGGATTCCCCAGAGACCTGGATACCGATGCGATCCCCCTTTTTTTACATTACCAGTATATCCCCGCCCCCCGAACGGTCTTTAAAAATACCTTCAAGCTTTTGCCCGGTCATTTTGTCCGGTTTCAACAGAGCGCTCCGGCCATAAAATCCTACTGGACCCTGCCTGACCATCCAGGGAACGCGCCGATGCCCATTCAACGGGAAACGGATGCCATGGAAGAGCTGGACCACCTTTTGACGGATGCGGTGTCCGATCGATTGATCAGTGATGTGCCGCTGGGGGGACTTTTAAGTGGGGGAATCGATTCGTCCATGGTCGTGGCCCTGATGCAAAAGGTCAGCAATGCCCCCGTCAAGACCTTCAGCATCGGTTTCAATGAGCCCGGGTTTAATGAGGCGCCCTGGGCCGCCAAAGTGGCCGAACACCTGAAGACGGATCACACCGCATTTTATGTGACCCCCGGGGACGCTTTAGCCGTCATCCCCTGCTTACCGGAAATCTATGATGAACCCTTTGCCGATTCATCCGCGATCCCCACCTTACTGGTTTCAAAACTGGCCCGTTCCCGCGTAACGGTGGCCCTTTCAGGGGATGGGGGGGACGAACAGTTCGCGGGATATGTCCGCTACTGGAGTACCCGGGCCATGGCTGAGACGTTTCAACGAATGCCGGAGCGGATCAGGAATCCTCTGGGATCAGCACTGGCGAAAATCCCCGTTTCCTGGGTGGAACGATGCTACATGCCCTGGCGGCACTTTCTTCCCCAACGGTTCAGCGTGGCCAATTTCCCCGACAAATGGCGGAAGCTGGTGGATCTCATGCAGGGGGGGGACATCCAGTCCCTCTACCGGATGACCATCCAACTCTGGCCGCAAGATATGTTGTGGGATCTTGTTCATGGGAATTTTGTGGCAAGTCAATATGAAGAAGCGTTCAAAGAAACAAAAGGTTGGCCCATCCTCAGTCGGCTCATGCGGGTAGACCAGAAAACCTACCTCCCGGATGCCATGCTGACCAAGGTGGACCGGGCCAGCATGGCCGTTGGTCTGGAGGTTCGTGTGCCGCTCCTGGACCACCGGGTGGTGGAATTCACGTCTTCTCTGCCGGATCACCTGAAATACCGGAAGGGCAGGGGCAAATATCTCCTTAGAAAACTACTGTCGCGCTATGTGCCGGAGACTCTTTTTGAACGACCCAAGATGGGATTCGGTGTGCCTATTGAAAGATGGTTTCGAGGCGAGTTGAAAGAAATGCTTTCGGATTACCTGTCCGTGGATCGATTGAAAAAAGAAGGGATCTTCGATCCGGACCTCGTTGATGCACAGCGCAAGGAGCACCTTTCCGGGCGGACCAACCACTGTTATCGGCTCTGGGCCCTTCTCTGTTGGGAATTGTGGCGGGAAAGGTGGTGTTGAAGGGAAAATGGAATATCATCCGTGAACCATTTTATTCACCGGTTGGCTTTCACGTAACAACTTCGAATTAGTTCAAAATGGTTTTGATGGGTTCTGATTTTCCACCAGACATGGCCATATTTCTCGACATTCCATTGAGGACGCAATCCGTCCTTACGACCGTTCAAGATGCCCCTCACATTGTCCATGCCGCTTCCCGAATAGGGGCCGTCGTGGGTGCCCCCCAGCCAGTTTTCCGGCTTGGCGGCCTCTTCCGACCATGAAAAGGGATCGGAAAAGAGGAATTGACTATCCGCGGGTGTTGCCACACGGTTCATTTCCTTGAGATGTTTCAAGGGCATGGGAACTTTATCCACAAGATTCAGAGAAGCAAGGGACGAAAATATCCCGGATCTGAAGGGCAATGCCATGGCGTCTGCCACCAGGAATTCCATATTTCCATTTTTCCATTGTTCAGGCAGAACCACTTTTGTTTTTTGGGTCACAAAGCCTTCCTGCTGCAATTGGATTTCTTTTTCCCGTTTGAGCATCAATTCCCTGGCCGTTTGAATAAAGGAATGGGAATTATCGATGCCGATGGCAAACTCATGCTTTTGGCTCAGTTCAAAGGTGAAACGGCCTACGGCGGAACCCGCATCCATAGCGATTCCGGGCGAGGGTCGCATCAATTCGTTCCAGTCATGATAGGCGGCAGAAACATTTTCGTCCTGCAGAAGATCTCCGTAATGACTCCACATGTAGGATGAGAGAACCGATGCCGCTTCATATTTTGAAGGGGTCTGCAAATTTTCATAAGATGAAGTCGGATCCAGGAAGGCAATGCCGTTTTTTATGGAATATTCTCTGCCGCAGTATACACATGATAAGGATCCTTCAATAATATCGTCGTCCTTTTCCGCTTTGATATTTGGCTGCAATTTCCGTTCTTCGGGAAGGCATAAGGGGCAGACCAGCATTTCCAAAAGTCTTTTTTTCATATAAAAACCTTTCTTGTGGAGCGACATGTCACTTTAAAAAATAAAAAGGTTTAGTATATCCAAATTCATATCATCAATCAAGCATGAAAATGCGATAAAACAAATTGACTTCACCGCTTTTTTCGAATATTGAGCATTCAGTATGGGCTGGCGGCCTTATCTAAGGTGGGGCTATTTTCGATTTTTCTTGACAGGGAAATCGATTTTCACTAAATTCCTTCCGTAATTATAATGTGGCTATAATATAGCGCTGATGCATGTCGATGAATCTCCATATCGTTGGATCATACTTTGGAAAAGAGGGAAAACATAATGAAACTTAAAGATAAAGTCGCTTTGGTAACCGGCAGTAGCCGCGGCGTTGGAAGAGCCGTTGCCCTTGGATTTGCAGCGGAAGGCGCAAAGGTGGTGGTAAACTATACCTCCAATGAAAAGGCCGCCATAGAGGTGGTGGAAGCCATTCAGGCGCTGGGAAGCGACGCCATCGCCGTCAAAGCGGACGTTGCAAAAAAGGAAGAGGCGGAAAACCTTGTTCAGGCTGGTGTAAAGGCCTTTGGAAGGCTGGATATTCTCGTGAACAACGCGGGATTCACCAGGCCCTCGCTGATGCTGAAGATGACCGAGGACCAATGGGACCAGGTGGTGGATATCCACCTGAAAGGTGCATTCCTCTGTGCCCAGGCCGCCGGCATCCAAATGAAAGAACAGAAAAACGGAAAGATTATCAACGTCACCTCCGTGGCAGGTCTCGTGGGAACTGTGGGGCAGGTCAATTACAGCGCGGCAAAGGGCGGCCTTCTCAGCATGACCAAGTCCATTGCGCGGGAACTGGCACGATATAACGTTTGCTGCAATGTCATCAGCCTCGGGATTGTGGCTACCGATATGACGGAGAAGATTCGATCCGATGAAAAATTAAACGAGATTTATATGAACCGGATCCTTTTGAAACGTTTTGCCGAACCCAAAGACATTGCGCCGGCTTTCGTGTTTCTGGCTTCCGATGACAGCGATTACATTACCGGCCAGCTGCTGTGTGTTGACGGGGGCTATGGCATGATCTAGTCGAGACCGGCAGCATAACCATTTACGATAACCAATGAGGAGGATTACAATGGCAATACCCGATAAAATCCAAACCTGGCAGATGGTTCAGCCCACCATTCGCAACCGGGAAACAGGCGAAGTAACCCCCGGAAAGCTTGAAAAGACGGAGATACCCGTTCCCGCGCTTCAGCCCGATGAGGTACTGGTGGAAGTGGCCGGTTGCGGCGTTTGTCACACAGACCTTGGATACTTTTTTGACGGCGTACCCACGGTTTCCAAACCCCCATTGACATTGGGGCACGAAATTTCCGGCACCGTCGTGGACGGCGATAAAAAATGGCTGGGAAAAGAGGTTATTATCCCCGCAGTAATGCCCTGTCGGAAGTGCATTCTGTGCAAGACCGGCAGGGGAAACAGGTGTCTCGCCCAGAAAATGCCGGGGAACAGTATCGGACTCTATGGTGGTTTTTCAAGCCATATCCCGGTTCCGAGCATTGATCTTTGCGAAGTGGGGAAGCGGGGAGACATGCCCCTTTCTCATTTGGCTGTCGTCGCCGATGCCGCGACCACGCCTTACCAGGCGGCCAAAAGGGCTGATTTGCAGCCGGGCGATAATGTCGTAGTGGTCGGCATTACCGGCGGTGTGGGTCAGTATATGGGGCAGGTGGCCAAGGCATTGGGGGCAAAAACCGTCGTTGGGATCGCCAGAAATCAGGAAAAATTGGATCGGGCCCTTAACTTTGGGGCCGATTTCGTCATCAATTCCAGTGACAAGGATGCCAGGAGCGTGTCCAAGGAATTCAAGGGATTGTGTAAGGAAAACAGCCTGCCCAATTTTGGATGGAAGATCTTTGAAGTAACCGGGTCGAAGGGGGGTCAGGAGATTGCCTTGACCCTCCTCGGATTCACCGGCAAATTGATTGTGGTGGGATTCGGCATGGCCAAGACGGAATATGCCATTGGCCGTCTGATGGCCTTTGATGCCGAGATGATTGGTACCTGGGGATGTCTTCCCGAGTATTATCCAATTGTGCTGAATATGGTTCTGAGCGGCAAGATCAACATGGAAGAATTTGTTGAAGTCCGCCCCATGAGTACCATTGCCGAGACGTTTGCCGAGGCCCATAAAACACCACCCATGAAGCGGATCGTTCTGACCCCTGATTTTTAAGGATGGTCTTTAGTCAACCGTACAAAACCAAACAACATCAAAAGAAAAAATAAAGGAGAAAACAAACATGGCTTTAGAATGGATGCCGAGAGACAATGAAATGAAGGATCACGCACTGCACACGGATGTTCACTGGGGCACGGACGCCCCCAGCGTGGTCTATGAGAAACGCCCCCTGACCGATCCCAAGGGCAATGTGGTGGATGGCCTTTATGTGTCCTGGATTCGCTTGAATAACCCCAAACAGTACAACTCCTATACGACGGAGATGGTCAAAGGGGTCATCGCGGGTTTTGAAAATGCATCCCTTGATCGCAGCGTCGTTGCCGTCGTATTCACCGGAACAGGTCCCTATTCATTCTGTACCGGCGGCAATACCAAGGAATACAGCGAGTTTTACAGCCTGAGATCCGATGAATACGGTCAGTACATGGAACTGTTCAACCATATGGTGGATGCCATTCTGGCGTGCAAAAAACCGGTTATCAGCAGGGTTAACGGCATGCGCGTGGCGGGTGGCCAGGAAATCGGCATGGCCTGCGACCTCGCCATTTCATCAGATCTGGCTATTTTCGGCCAGGCGGGACCCAAACACGGTTCGGCGCCCGACGGCGGTTCTTCGGACTTCCTGCCATGGTATCTGGGAATTGAAGACGCCATGTGGAACTGTGTCTCCTGCGAAATGTGGTCCGCCTATAAAATGAAAGCCAAAACCCTTATCAGCAAGGTGGTTCCGGTTTTGAAAGTCAATGGCGAATGGGTCAGAAATCCCATGATCATTACCGATCGGTATGTGGACAATGGCGAAGTGGTCTACGGTGAGTACAAGACCGGTCCCGAAGCCAAAGAAGCCCGTGCCTTTGTAAAAGAGCATCAGCCCAATGCGGATTTTGAACTGCTGGACAAAGAAGTTGACAAGATCGTATGGACCTTTGCCAATCTGTTTCCCGGTTGCCTGATCAAATCCATTGACAGCATCCGCGCCAAGAAGAAATTCTTCTGGGATTACTCCAAGAACTACAACCGGCACTGGCTGGCGGCCAATATGGGCGGAGAAGCCTTCCTCGGTTTCGGCGCTTTCAATACCAAGCGGATCACCGGTCAGGATACCATCAATTTCCTGAAATTCCGCCAGGACATCGCGGAATGTAAGACTTGGGACATGGATATGTTTGCCAACGCCATGGGGACGCCCAAGGAGTAGTTTCTCCAAAAAACACGAATCATAAACGGCAGGCAGGTCCATGAACAGGCCCGCCTGCCGTTCTTTTTTATTATAAGGAGCGCGTGTTCTATGGGATACCAGCATATAGAAGTTCAGGTTGAAAATGGTTTGGGGACCATCACGCTAAACAGGCCCCCGGTGAATATTTTAAACATCGCCATGATGGAAGAAATTAATGGGGTGCTCGCGTCATGGCAGGGCGAAAAGGATCTGAAGGCGGTGCTTTTTGATGCCAAAGGGAAATGCTTTTCCGCGGGCGTGGATGTGGGAGAACACATGGGAGATATGGCGCCGAAAATGATCGGCGCTTTTCACAAGATGTTTCGCCTCATGGAGACTTTAGGCATTCCGACCATTGCTTCCGTATACGGATCTTGTCTGGGGGGTGGATGCGAACTGGCCATTTTCTGCGATCTGGTTATCTCTTCCCAGGATGCCAAATATGGCCAGCCGGAAGTCCAGGTGGGGGTGTTTCCCCCCATAGCCGCTCAGATCATGCCCCGCATCATCGGTCGAAAAGCCGCCATGGATCTGATACTGTCAGGAAGGATCATCTCGGCTGAAGAAGCCTTTGGTATGGGGTTGATCAACAAAGTGGTCTCAAAAGACGACTTGGGCGCCGCCACGGAGGACTTTTTAAAGCCCTATCTCAGATTGAGTGCTGAAGTTCTCAGAAAAACAAAAAAGGCCATTACCGCAGGGTTGATGGACGATTTCGAGCCTTCTCTCAAATTAATTGAAGATATCTACTTAAACGAACTCATGCCCACGGCGGATGCGCAGGAAGGTCTGAATGCTTTTCTGGAAAAACGAAAACCGGTATGGAAAAACGAATAACATGGATAATCCGGATCATCGATTTCGATAAAAAAGCGCCGGGGGACATGTTTAACCGGGACAGGTCCCCTCAAACGGGCGCCCCAAGGACGTTAGCCAGGTATGCACTTCCCGATTTGATGCCCTCGAAAAGCCCCTGATCTTTTTCATCCCTTAACGGTTTTGCTGCTTAGTTTTCTGACCTGAGGTTTTTGGTTGACAAAAGGCATGTGGCTATATTATGCCTTCTTTTTCGCGTTGGATAGGACGCTTGGAATATCGCGATTGTATCGCGAGAAAATTCACTTAAGTTTTTGCAAAGGATTTTGTCATGACCGCCAATGAAATACTCGACATGTTGTATGGAACTCTCCACACAACCGGAATTTATAATTTTCAATGGAACATTGTGATTATGTGGGGCGTGGGGAGTTTGTTCATATATCTGGCCATTGTTAAAAAATTTGAACCCCTTCTGTTGCTCCCCATCGGTTTCGGAATTTTTATCGTCAACTTTCCCCTGGTTCCCCTGATGGGCTATTCGTCAAATGGTCATCCGCTTCTTCTGGAAGTATTTTACAAGTACGGACTCAAATGGGAAGTCATTCCCTGCGTTATTTTTCTGGGGTTGGGCGCCATGACCGACTTTGGTCCCCTCATTGCCAATCCCAAGACGCTTCTCATCGGCGCCGGCGCACAATTGGGCGTCTTCATTACCTTTACCGGTACGGTGTTGGTGGGCTTTACCCTGAAGGAGGCCGCCTCCGTCAGCATCATTGGTGGCGCCGATGGCCCCACCACCATCTATCTAACGCAGCATCTGGCGCCGCAGCTGCTCGGCGCCAATGCGCTGGCGGCCTATTCATATATGGCCATGGTACCCCTGATTCAGCCGCCGCTCATGAGAATGATGACGAATCCGGAAGAAAGAAAGATCCGCATGCGTCAGTTAAGGCCGGTTTCGCGTCAGGAAAAAATTCTTTTTCCCCTTGTTACCTCCGGCATTATCGCACTTCTGGTACCCTCCGTGATTCCCCTCATGGGTATGTTCATGCTTGGAAACCTCATGAAAGAGAGCGGGGTGGTGGAACGGCTGGTCGGAACGGCCAAGGACTCCCTGATGAACATCGTTACCATATTCCTGGGTGTTTCGGTGGGCGCCACCATGCAGGCGGATAAGTTTCTGAGCTGGAAACCGCTCTTTATCTTCAGCCTCGGTCTGGTGGATTTTGCCGTTTGCACCATCGGTGGCATCGTCACGGTTAAAATTATGAATCTTTTCCTGAAGGACAAAATTAATCCCCTGATTGGTTCCGCGGGTGTTTCCGCAGTGCCCATGGCGGCAAGGGTTTCGCAAATGCAGGGGCTCAGATATGACAGGTCAAACCATTTGTTGATGCACGCCGTGGGGCCGAATCTTGCGGGCGTTATTGGTTCCGCGGCGGCGGCCGGCATGTTCATCGCAATGTTTGATTAACATTTGGCGTAGTAAAGCCATGCGGTAAGGCAATGATGCTAAAAACTCGATTTACAAAGGGTAAGCAAATGAAAAAAACAGCACTCTTACTATTGATTTTATTGATGTTTCCCGTGGTTTCAAATGCGGAAGACTTCCTGGGTGCGCCCGTCGTAAGCCAGGGCAAGGAAAAATTGAGAACCGATATCCGGCTTGAGGTGAAATCATCTCTTTCCCACGATGCGGTGGTTTTATTTTACAGGGAACAACTGAAGAACGAGCCGAACATCAAGTTTCGAGACTGGAAGGACGCCACCTATATTGAAGATGATGGGGCGCGCCCCTGGCATTCCATTACCATCTCAAAGGATGAAAAAGACGGGGCCACCATCGTTATTATCAAAGACAACTGGACGTGGATTATCGGAACCCTTGTTTTGCGGTATATCGGTGTATTTGTGGTCTTGATGATTGTTTTTGTGGGGATGGTTGTTTCCGGGAAAATCATCTCCGCGTTTGTCGGACGGGCGGAGGCAAAAAAAGCCGCAGCTTAGTGAAATTTAGAAGAAACCCATCAAAAAATAAAAGGCCCCCATATTGAATATATGGAGGCCTTTTATTTGGGCTATGACTTTATTTGGGGCAGACAACCTGCTTCCAAGTGGAACGGCGTTGTGCCCGGTAAGCGCATAAGAATTCGCTACTCCAGCGTGATCAGGACGCCTTCCGCTTCAACTGTATCCCCTTTATTGCATTTCACCTCTTTAACCGTACCCGATGCTTCCGCCACAACCGGCAGTTCCATTTTCATCGCTTCGAGGATTACCACTTCATCACCGTCGTTTACTGCATCTCCCGGCTTTACCTTCACATCAAGAACCTTTCCCCCCATGGGGGCAATAATCTCACTCACAGCCAACACCTCCTTAATCATTATTTCAATTGATTACGTGTACTACAAACTATTTCACCTAAAAAGAGCGTGCAAATCAATACGGATCAAACTTTTCAGAAAGCATTGAACAGTGCGGATCTTCATGACGCTCCAACAACAAATACATATAACATGGTATCTCCACTTCTTGTCAAGAACAATATCCAGGTGATTCAAACAAAACAGCGCCCTTGACAGAAACGATCAAATTATCTATCTTCCGATAACTGGTTATTAAAATTAAAAAATTATCAAACCTGAAAGCAAATGAATCTGTTTTTTCTTTTTTGGGAGCGTCGAAATGCCGGAATTTAAATGGGTTGCCGAGAACAAAAAGGGTAAAACCCTTCGCGGAGAAGTTGAAGCCGCGGATGAAAAGATGGCCAGACTGCAGCTGAAACGTCGCAACCTTACAATCAAAAAGATCAAACAAAAGCCAAAAGATCTTTTTGCAAGCCTCTCGTTCATGCAGCCGAAAATAACCAGCAAGGACCTCGTTATTTTCACCCGGCAGTTTTCGACCATGATCGATGCCGGCCTTCCGCTGGTACAGGGGCTTACCATATTGGCCGACCAGATGGAAAACAAAACCTTCAAAGGTATTTTGAAAGAGGTCGTCACGGATGTGGAGGGAGGCGCCAGCCTGGCTGAGTCACTCCAGAAGCATCCTAAGGTGTTTGATGGCCTTTTCGTGAATCTGGTGGCCGCAGGCGAGGTTGGGGGTATCCTGGACACAATTCTGCAGCGACTGGCAACCCATATCGAAAAAGCGCAAAAACTGAAATCAAAAATCAAGAGCGCCATGACATACCCGGCCATCGTTGTGTCCATCGCCGTTCTGGTCATCGCCGTTATCATGATTTTCGTGATCCCCGTCTTTGAAGCCATGTTTGCCGATTTCGGCTCCGCACTCCCCATGCCCACGCAAATCGTTGTCAACATGAGCCGTTTTATCAAGGGAAACGTGCATTACATGATCGGGGCCATCATTGTTTTTGTGATTATTTTCAAGAAATTCAAGGGTACCAAGTATGGAAGGAAAAAACTAGACATTTTGATGCTCAAACTCCCGGTGTTCGGAAACCTTCTCAGGAAAGTCGCCGTGGCCAGTTTCACCAGGACCCTGGGAACCATGATCGGAAGTGGTGTTCCGATTATTTCGGCGATGGAGATTGTGGCCAAGACCTCGGGAAACATGGTTCTGGAAGAAGTAATCCTCGATGTTCGCTCAAGCATTGCCGAAGGACAACCCATCGCGGAACCACTCTCTGAAAGCGGCATTTTTCCCAACATGGTTGTTCAGATGATCGGCGTGGGAGAGGCCACCGGCGCTCTGGAAACCATGCTGGAAAAAATCGCCGACTTTTATGACGATGAAGTGGATGCGGCGGTTGACGCCTTGACATCCATGCTGGAGCCCTTGCTCATGGTATTTCTCGGCGGCGCTATCGGTGGTCTTGTCGTTGCCATGTATCTGCCCATATTTCAGATGGCCGCGGCCATGGGTTCATGACGCAAAGATGACCGAACAAAGGCGAATGAACAGGGATTCAGAGCTCCAAAAACGGCTTCAAACCCTGATGCTTTTGCGGGTGCTGTTTGTTTCCGTGATTCTGGGTGCCCTCATTTTTATTCGTTTCAAGGAAACGCACGTTTATTTCGCCGATGCTCAGAGTGCACCCTACATTCTCCTTGCGGTCATATACCTCACCAATACAATTTATATTTTTCTCATTAAACATTTCCGAAGAATCAGGCTCCAGGCCTATTTTCAGATATTTTTCGACACCATTTTTATCACCTTTTTCATATACGCCACTGGCGGAATAGACAGCATATTTTCTTTTCTTTTCATCTTAAATATCATCAGCGGCGGTATTATCCTTTCGCGAAAAGGGGGCATCCTCATCGCTTCGGCGAGCAGCATCTTTTATGGCTTATTGCTGGATCTTCATTATTACGGCCTGATTCACCCATTGGGCAGCCGGGTGAGTTACGCTCCCGATACCTATAACAGCGCCTATCTGTTCTATACGATACTGGTCAATATGATCGGATTTTATCTGGTGGGGTATCTTAGCGGTTTTCTTGCAGAACAGATCAAAAAAAGCCGTGCGGAACTAAAAGAAACCCAACTGGATCTTGATAAACTTGAAATTCTTCATGAAAGCATTCTCAATAGCATTGATTCTGGACTGATTGTCTTAGACAACGCTGAACGTGTCATATTGTTTAACCCCACGGCGGAACAACTTTTTAAAATTCATTCGGATCAAATTATCGGCCGTTCGCTGAAGACCGTCCTTCCCGTCCTTCGGCAATATTTACAAACCGCCCATGGCAAAGGCACTTCGGTCAACTCCCCGCCCTTTATGGACATCCCTTATATGCAGCCAGGGGGCATCAGTATTAATCTTCGGCTTTCCATATCTCCCCTTCGTTACTCATTGGGCGACAGTGGCGGCAAAATTATGGTTTTTCAGGATGTAACGGAGATAAAACGAATTGAAGAAAATATGAAAAAAGTGGAAGGATTGGCGCTTGTGGGGGAGATGGCCGCGGGCATTGCCCATGAAATCAGGAATCCCATGGCCTCCATCAGCGGTTCCATTGAGGTATTGAAAGAAGGACTTGCCTGGGATACCATTGAAAGCCGATTAATGGCCATCGTAAGCCGGGAAATTGACCGGTTGAACCAGTTGATCAGTGATTTTTTGATCTTTGCGCGGCCTAAAGAAGCAAAATGGGTAACCTTTGACCTGCATCAGATTATCCTGGAATCTCTGGAACTGTTAAAAAACGGTCAGCACTGGAATGAGAAAATTATTATTCTGACCCATTTTATTGACACTTTGTTTATCGAGTCTGATCCGGACCAAATCAAACAGGTTTTATGGAACCTTTTTCTGAATGCCTGCGATGCCATGCCCAATGGCGGTACACTTGATGTTATCACGAAATTGGCGCCGGAAAGCTCGGAATCAAAAACCGACAATGTGGTGGTCCTGATCCGCGACACAGGGGACGGATTTGACAAAAAGGCTCTTGCCGGAATTTTTACACCATTTTTCACCACCAAAGAGGGGGGAAGCGGTTTGGGTCTGGCCACCGTAAAACGGATCATCGATCAACTTGAAGGGAGGGTTTCGGGGGGCAATCGCCCTGAAGGCGGTGCTGAAATTGTTATTGTGTTGCCCGTAAAACACCGGTAATCGCATCAGTCGAAATTTTGAAAAAGGAAAATGACAATACCATGAAAATATGTGAACAAGGCTGGTTTTCTAAGCTTAGCCGTCCCAGCCGTTATATAGACAATGAAATTAACGTCATTCGAAAAGATCTTTCACAAGCCGATGTATCCATTGCGCTTGTTTTTCCAGACGTTTTTGAAGTGGGCATGAGCCATTTGGGATTGAAGATTATCTATCACCTTTTGAACAGCCGGGACTGGCTTGCCGCCGAAAGGGCTTTTTCTCCCTGGCCGGACCTGGAAAGTGTCCTCAGGGAAAACAACGTTCCTCTTACCTCCTGGGAGTCAGGACAACCCCTGGCCGATTTTGATCTCATCGGATTCAGCCTTCAACATGAACTCTCCTATACGAACATCTTAAATGCCCTTGATCTTTCGGGAATTCCGTTTCTAGCCAAAGACAGGGGGAATGACCATCCCCTTATCATTGCGGGGGGGCCTGCCTGTTTTAACCCGGAGCCTATTGCCGATTTTTTTGATGTCATGGTGATTGGGGATGGCGAAACCGCTTCTTTAGAGATCTGCAGAGCTGTTCGAAAGGCAAAACAGGCTGGTGGTGTTCAAAAACACGATATCCTGAATCGCCTCTCTCAGATACAAGGCATCTACGTCCCTTCCTTCTTCCAGATCCGGTATGATGCGGACGGAAAAATAGCTGAGATTATGCCAAAACATGACGATTATAAAATGGTAAATAAGGCTATTTTACCCCATCTTGATGCATACCCCTACCCGATACGCCAAATTGTCCCTTTTACGGAACTGGTTCATGATCGCGTTGCCGTTGAAATTTCACGGGGCTGTACCCGAGGCTGCCGGTTCTGCCAGGCCGGGATGATCTACAGGCCTGTTCGGGAGAGAAACCCGGAATCCATTATCAACATTGCGGAAAATACCTTGCGTTTGACGGGATACGAAGATCTATCGCTTCTGTCACTCAGTTCCGGTGATTACAGCCATATCGGGCCCCTTCTTCGTGCCCTCATGGACCGGCTTTCCCCCGACCATATCGGCGTCAGTCTGCCCTCTCTCAGGGTTGACAGCCTGGATGAGCAAATGATTGAACAGATTAAAAGAGTCCGGAAAACGGGGTTTACCCTCGCCCCCGAAGCGGGAAACAACCGTCTCAGGAGGGTCATTAACAAGGGGTTAACCCAATCTGATGTTCTTGAAATGGCACGCATCGTGTACAAATCAGGGTGGAAGCTGATTAAACTTTATTTTATGATTGGATTGCCGTCCGAAGAAGATGAGGATCTTCAGGATATTGTCGGTCTTGCGGAACAAGTCACGAGAGTGTCAGGCCAAAAGGGACGACGTGAAAACGTGAATGTCGGTATTTCCACCTTTGTGCCCAAGAGCCATACCCCCTTTATGTGGATGCCTCAAATATCCCTGGAAGAGAGTCAGCGAAGGATTAAATTGATTCGAGACGGCCTTAGAAAGAGTCGTGTGCGGGTTAAATGGAATCAACCGGAGTTGAGCTGGCTGGAAGGCGTCATGGCCAGGGGGGACCGGAAACTGGCCGGCGCCATCATTGAGGCATGGAAGCTCGGGGCAAGGTTTGACGCATGGGGCGAGCATTTCAAACTGGGGATATGGCAGGACGCCTTTGAGCGGTCCCAAATTAGACCGGTGTTTTATCACAGGGAAAGAGGTTCTCATGAGATTTTGCCATGGGACCATATTCGATCGGGCGTTACAAAGGCCTTCCTTAGAAAAGAACGAAAAAAAGCCGAAAGCGAACAGTTTACCCCCGATTGCCGTGAAAAATGTTATGAATGTGGTGTATGCGACCATAAAACAATCGATCCCGTCCTCTATAAGGACGTATCTTTCTCACCAAAAGCATTCGCGCCGGAACAACCAGCGGTACAGCCCGTGAGCAAATTTCGTCTCACTTTTACAAAATTGGCTAGTGCCAGGCATCTCAGTCACCTGGAATTGGGGCGCGTTTTGACACGCGCTTTCAGGCGCGCTGAAGTTAAACTGGTCTACTCCCAAGGATTTCATCCCATGCCCAAGGTTTCATTCTTTTCCGCTTTGCCGGTAGGTACGGAAAGCATGATGGAATTGGCGGAAATCGAGCTGGCTGAAGTCGTGGATATTGATTCCCTTAAAGCCAAAATTAACCGGGAACTTCCCAGCGGCATGGATGTATTACACATTTCAAAAATTCCTTTTTCAGGGAAAAAACTTCGGATCAAAGCTTCTCGATTTCTCATTACCTTGATGGATGCGACATTCAACGAGGCATATCTCGCTGAATTCCTCGATTCAAAGCATTTTGAGGTTGTCAAAATCAATAAAAAAGGGGAACATGTCCTCGACGCTAGGGACCCTGTGATGGCCATGGGGCTTGTCTCTCCCAGGCAAATTGATTTGACCCTCAAGCAGACAGACAGGTTGGCTTTGAAACCGGCCGAAATCGTAAAAGGCGTATTTCGCTTGACGGAAGACGATCTTCTCAATATGAAAATACTCAAAACCGAACAGGTTCACCAATAAGACGGGAAAATCCAGGGGAGCCCACTTTATGTCAAGCGAACTGATCATCAATTCCAGATCTTATGAAACCCGGGTTGCACTGGTTGAAAACGGCGTTGTTGTTGAACTGCACATCGAGAGGGGCAGCGGCCGGGAATTGATGGGAAACATCTATCGCGGTAGGGTGGTCCGGGTTTTGCCCGGCATGCAGGCGGCGTTTGTGGATATCAGCCTCGGGAGAACCGCCTTTCTCTATGTTTCGGATGTTTACAGGGATTTTTCAGATCTTGAGCAGATGATGCTTAAAAACGGCGATGGCAAAGTGGCGCTGGATGCTGATGATTTTGAGGACTCACCGGCAAAGCAATCGTACCATAACGGCTTCCAGATAGAGGACCTTCTCCATGAAGGGCAAAGCATTATGGTGCAGGTTTCAAAAGAGCCTCTTGGAAATAAAGGGGCACGGCTGACAAGCCATGTATCCTTGCCCGGAAGGCATTTGGTACTCATGCCCACTGTGAATCATATCGGGATATCTCGAAAAATTGAGGACAAGGACGAGCGAGAGCGGCTCAAAGGCATTATAAAGGATATTAATCCCGGATCCTTTGGTTTTATTGTCAGAACGGTAGCGGAAAATACTTCTAAAGAAAAACTGGAAGCCGAAATGGATTTTTTGCTGAAGCTCTGGGACAATATCAGGGGCAAAATGGAGAAAGGCAATAATCCAGGACTCCTTTATAAAGACCTCACCATTACATTGCGGGCGGTCCGGGACCTGTTTACACGGGAGGTGGATCGCCTGATTATCGATTCGGACGAAGAGTACGAAAATGTCATGGCATTTATAGAGACCTTCGCCCCCAGACTGAAATATTCCGTTGAACTTTATGAAGGTCCCGGTCCCATTTTTGATGCCTTTGGCATCGAAATAGAAATTTCCCGAGCCATCGGCAACAAAACCTGGTTGAAATCGGGGGGCTACATTGTCATTGAACTCACCGAGGCGCTTACGTCAATAGACGTTAACACCGGAAGCTATGTGGGAAAGCGGAATCTTGAAGAAACCATTCTAAAGACAAATCTTGAAGCCGTAAAAGAGATCGCCTATCAGCTTCGCTTCAGGAACATCGGAGGGCTTATCGTTATTGATTTCATCGACATGGAAAAGCCCACAAACCGGGAACGGGTGTTCATGGCCCTGAAAGAGGCATTAAATAAAGACAAAGCCAAAACAAACATCCTTCCCATGTCTGACCTGGGGCTCATTGAGATGACCCGAAAGAGAACCCGGGCCAGTTTGAATCGACTGCTGAGCGAACCCTGCGCTTACTGCGACGGGCGAGGCGTTTTAAAATCTCCCAAAACCATCTGCTATGAAATATTCAGGGAGCTGGAAAGAGATTGCACTCATCTTGAAGAAGGCGGCAGCATTCACATCCTTGTTAACCCTGAAGTAGACAAGATTTTGAGGGAAGAGGAACAGGGGTCGGTGATTGATCTGGAAAAAAGAACGGGTAAAAGAATCATCATTATCGGAAAAGAAAAATTTCATTTGGAACAGTATTCCATCGAACTCTAATCCCTTTTGATGCGTGCTTTTCGCAGCTGGGTCAATCCAGATTCTATTTCCTCCCTGGAAAAAGTTTTCTCACATTTTGTACACTGAAACTGTTCATCTACGACCTTATCGTAGATGAGATCATCGGAGAAGTTGACCCCATGAAACCGAAGACAAAAATTATAAACAAGTTTGAAGTCCTTACCGTTGCAATTATCACATAAAAAGTAGTCCAGGATGTCACCCATCAGAATCTCCCAAAAAAAACAATGCTGCCCAAAACACACGCCCCTAAACCTTAAGCAAGGTTACGACAAGATTTTTTAAACATTATTTCAGATAGTTAATCAAAACAAAGCATATGCGTCATCATTTCAAAGAACCCCTTTTATACTTTTCCATCCCTTTTTACAATGTTTTTTTGACCCCGTGCAATGGATTGGTTACAATCGGCGGCAGGCCATGCGGGGGGGACGGATTGCTTCAATAATATAATCATGGTGAATGGTTCGCTTTTTCGGAGGTTTTTGGGTGTTCATTATTAAAAAATTATTGGGGTCACTTCTGATGCCGTTACCCTTGTGTCTTCTGATATCTTTTTCAGGGTTGTTCTTTCTTTGGTGCGGTAAAAGGGCTTTTGCTGGAAAAATCCTGACCACCCTGGGCCTCATGGGGCTCTTGGTGATGAGCTATGGTCCTGTGGCAAGAGCGTTAAACGCCCCCCTTGATTGCCGATATGAATCCTATTCAACAAGCCGACGGGCCAAATCCGACGCAAAACCTAAACCTTCGGTAAAATATGTGGTGGTGCTGGCGGGTGGCCATAAATCCGATCCGCTCGTTCCGGTAACCGGCTGGATGTCAGGAGATTCACTGATTCGACTACTGGAAGGGATTCGAATACTGCGACGGAGCCCCGGGGCCAAATTAATCCTGTCGGGGGGCGGCGGCGCGGGTCCTGTCCCTGAAGCAATGGTTATGGCTGAAGTCAGCGAATTTTTGGGGGTCCCGGCAGGCGACATGATCCTTGAATCCACTTCCAATGATACAAAAGACCAGGCTTGTTTAATCAAACCGATCGTTGGGAAGGCGCCTTTTGTGTTGGTGACCTCCGCCGCGCACATGCCGCGATCCATGGCTCTTTTTGAGAAGCTTGGGATGTTTCCCATCCCCGGGCCAGCGGGCTCTACATCACGGGCAAAAATGTCTTTTTCCCCTGAAGATCTTTTCCCAAGCGTCAGCGCTCTGGATGATGCTACACGGGCCGTCCATGAATATTTCGGAATTATATGGGGCAGGTTGAAAGGACAGATTTAATATGGGGTATTTTCAAAAAGGTCTTTCAAAAAGCGCATTGATCAAATTCCTGGGTCTGATCGTTTTTGCCGCCGGCGCCCTTTGCCTCTATCGTTTTACCAGCATCAAGGCCTTGATGACCCCGGAAACCCTGGCGTCAATTCTTGATGCCTCCGGGCTTTGGGCGCCTGCGGTCTTTATGCTCCTGGAAGCCCTGGCAATAACCCTTTTTGTTCCAGCAAGCATCCTGATTGTTCTCGCGGCAGGTCTTTTCGGCGCCTATTGGGGTTTTTTGTATGGTTGGCTCGGCGTATGGGCAGGGGCAGGATGCGCCTTTTTTGTGGGAAGGACGCTGGGCCGGGATTTTATTAAATCCACTATCGGTGACCGGCTGAAAAAGTATGATGATGCCATCGAAAAAAACGGTTTCACGGCAGTGCTTTATATCCGGTTGCTCAATGCGCCTTTTACCCCCATGAATTACGGATTGAGCCTTACCAAAGTCCATTTCAAGGATTTTTTTCTGGGGACGGGACTGGGCGTCATGGTATCTGTTTTCGCCATTACCTTCTTAAGCGGTATGATCAGAGATGCCTGGATTTCCGGCCGGTGGAGCGATCTGGTTTCCCTAAAAGTATTGTTTGGGGTTTTTCTTTATGGTTTCTCATTTTTCATTCCCTTGATTCTGAAAAAAATCAAGGGAAACCCGGCGCTGTCTTCGTAATTGCGATCTTTATCGGCACTTTGGCAAAGTGGTACAAGACAGGGGTCAGGGGACAGATCAGGCGGTAGCTACCGACCGATCATTGTCTTTTTAACCTTCCCCAGAGCCGTTCTTGGAAACTCCTCACAGAAAACAATTTCCACTGGCCATTTATAGCGGGCCAACTGCCCCTCGCAGTGTGCCAGAAGCGATTCAGAGGTAGTATGTATGCCTTTTTTCAACACAACAAAGGCCTTTCCCGTTTCACCCCATCTCTCATCCGGCACACCCACCACGGCAGCGTCTTTCACGGCTTTATGGGTTTTCAGGACCGTTTCCACTTCAACGGGATAAACATTCTCCCCACCCGATATGTACATATTTTTGACCCGGTCCACCAGGAAAAAATAGCCGTCTTCGTCCATACGGGCCAGATCCCCCGTGTGCAGCCAGCCGTTTCGGATGGTTTCTTCCGTTCTCACGGGGTCCTGCCAGTACTCTTTCATCATGATGGAACCCCGGACCGCGATTTCCCCCACCTCGCCCGTCTTGACGGAGCGGCCCGTGTCATCCAGGAGGATCACTTCCGAATGAAATACGGGGCGACCCACGGTTCCGGGTTTTCGAATGGAATCCTCTTCGGAAGCCCAGAAAAGAATCGATGTTTCCGTCTGCCCCATGATTTGCCGAACGGGAAAACCGGCCTTACGACACAATGCCTGCAGCTCCGGCGTGACCTTCTCGCCGCCGATGGCTGAAACCTTAAGGGTGGAGACATCCTTTTGAACCGGAAGATCCTGATGCAAAAGCGCTCTGTAAATCGTGGGTACCCCAAGAAATTTGGTTACCCTGTACCGCCTGATATCTTCATAGGTCCTGACGGCGTCGAATTGAGGGTGTATGATCATGGTGCCCCCTTTATACAAAATGGGAGAGGCCTGAATAAACAATCCTCCCGAATGGAAAAGGGGCAGGAGAATGAGCATCACGTCATCAAAATGGAGCTTGAAAAATATATCCGCGTTGAGGCAGTTAAAGAGTGTTTTCCGATAAGAAAGCACCGCCCCCTTAGGGGCGCCCGTTGTTCCGGAGGTATACATGATCACATGGGGTTCTTCAGGATCCGTGGGACCCAGTGATTTCGTCACAAAAGGTTTTTGCCCGTCAAATTTTTTTGATTCGGATTCGAATGAAAGAATCTCTTTTCCGTGCTGCCGGCCTTCCAGACATGCCAGGAGCATGGGGGGCATTCCGCCGTCAAGGTTTAGTTCGCATACGCTTTTGCAAAATGAATTACCGAATACGAAAAGTCTGGGGTGAGCATTTTTCAGGATGTACGCCAGTTCATGACCCGTCAGTCTGAAATTGATAGGCACAAAAATAGCGCCCAGCCGTGCGCATGCGAGGTAAAGGTCAATAAAGGCGACACAGTTCCGCATCATGACCGCTACCCTGTCCCCCTTTTGAATGCTCAGGGACTGAAGCCAGCAACTGACCCGGTTGGCCCTCTCATGAAGTTCGAGATAGGATATGGTTGCCCCTTCAAACAGGATGGCGGCCTTATCCGGGTGCAATTCACTCCACCGTTGCACCCACCAGGCGATGTTCATGGATTTGATCATTTTTATTCCTTTCGGACCAATATAAAAAAGTATTTTTCAAAGAGGGAAATCGGCATTTTTGTCTTCACATCAATTCCGCTCAGGACGCCGTCCCTGGTGGATGGTCATGGTCCCCAACATGAACAGATGGTATCTGACGGATTCCAGGCCCGCGGTTTTCATGGTGGCCGTCAGTTGTTCAGGAAGCATAAATCCCCTGGTGGTATCGGGTAAATAGGTGTAGGCGGCTTTGTTGCCGCCGATAAGGCGCCCCAACAGGGGTATGACCACCTTAAAGTGAAAAAGGATCAAAGGCCGCAGCACATTTTTTTTGGGCGGGGACGTTTCAAGACACACCACAACCCCTCCCGGCTTGACCACCCGCAACTGTTCCTCAAAGGCCCGAATGGGGTTTGCCACATTTCTAATCAGATACCCTGACGTCACCGCATCAAAGGTTTGGTCGGGGAAGGGCAATTCCAAAGCGTCCGCCGAGCACCACCGAACCAGCCGGCCCCCGGGACGGGTTTTCCCCTTCTTCATCATGCCATAGGAAAAATCCGCGGCTGTAACTTCAACGGTGGGGTGTTTTCTGGCGGCGGCAACGGCAATGTCTCCGGTGCCCGTGCCCAGATCCAGCAAGCGACCCCCGGGGCGCAGCAGGGTCAATTGCACGACCCGGCGCCGCCATATTTTATCAAAACCGAAAGTAATCAATCGGTTGAGCAGATCATAGTGACCGGACAACCGGTCAAACATGGTTTTTACCGCATGACCCTTTTGGGCCTGCCTGAAATTCGCCAAATTTTTCATGTCCCTCCATCAATGATTTTGCTAAAATATATAGCCCTTTTGGTTTGTGCTGTACAGTGCATTTCCGAGACGGTATAGAATTCACGGAGAAGCGGACTAAAAGATATATCCATGGACCGATCAAACAACGGAGGCAATCCTGATGGAACAAAAGCACTTAAAATTGGACCCGGTTGATGAAATTGAAATCGTCACCTTGATGGACAACTATTCGGACGTTCTGCTTCAAAGCGAAGGGCCGGTCACCCGGCCCCCTTTGACAAGGGGTGAAGAAATCCCCACCGACACCCTCCTGGCTGAACACGGACTTTCCCAACTGGTAAGGGTGCGGCGAGAGAAGGAAATTCGCGGCATTCTCTTCGATACGGGCTACAGCCCTATCGGTGTGCCGCACAATCTTGAATTTCTGGGTATCGACCTGAAGGAAATTGAGGCCATCGTATTAAGTCACGGCCACATGGATCATACGGGTTCTCTCCATGCCATTCTCGAAGACCTGAACAAGCCCATGCCCCTGGTGGTTCATCCCGAAGCGTTTCTTTCTCCCCGATATCTGGGTATCGGTGAGGGGAAAAAACTTCGATTTCCCTGTACCTTGAAGCGGGATGAACTGGTTTCCCTCGGGGGTGAAATTCTTGAATCAAAAGCGCCGGTTTTCCTTTGCGGCAACGGACTGCTGGTCACCGGCCAGGTGGAACGGACAACCCCATTTGAAAAAGGGATGCCCAACGCCTTTCTGTTCCGGGATGGAAAAGAAGAACCCGACCCCATACGGGACGACCAGTCCCTGGTGGTCCATTTGAAGGGAAAGGGCCTGGTGGTGATTTCAGGGTGCGCCCACGCGGGCATCGTCAATACGGTGAACCATGCGAAAAAAATAACCGGCATAGAAAAAATATACGGGGTTATCGGTGGCTTTCACCTGTCCGGTCCGGCCTTTGAACCCATCATCGAGGCAACCATCGAGGAATTCAAGAAGATGGATTTGAAGATGATTGTTCCCATGCACTGCACCGGCTGGAAGGCCATCGAACAATTCCGGAAAGCCTTCCCAGATGCCTTTATTCTGAACAGCGTTGGGTCCAAATTTACGCTCACCTGACATCAATCCAGGGTTTGATGGTGAAGCCGCGACAAGGTTTCCCGCCGGGTGTGCATCTCCTCCCTGAACGCCGCAAGATCCGACGCCATTTCCGTCAGACTGTCGGCCCAGACACGGTTCAGGGACGTCTTCAGGCGGCCGATGTGCTTACGGGTATCGGCGATCAGGATCGTCCGGTAGCGCCGGTAAAAGGCCCATCCGACGCACAGGCTAATGACGGCGAAACTTCCCAGGGCCGCAAGGCCCCGGGTGCTGAAAAGGGTGTGGGTCATGGAGAGGAACAGGTCCATGACAACACCGGCTGAAGGCGTCAAGAAAAGATGTCGCCATTTATCCTCGCCCCCCACGGAGAGAAGAAAGGCCACCAGTGCAACCCCATAGACCACCCACTGTGAAAAGCGAAATCCCCATAGGGGAGAACGGCGTTTTTCCGCCGCATAGGCCGTCGCCCTTTGAAAAAACGCTTCTCCCAGATTTTCAAAGCGACGCGACACGCAAAGGGTTTCCCCGAGCCGTGATTGAAGTGAAGCGGGAAGATTTTCATTGAGAAAGCGGTGACTGAGCCGGTCTTCCACCCACGCCAATCGGTGATGAAAGGCGTCTGAAATTGGCTCCGGGGGGTTAAAAATAGCGATATCGCTCTGTTTTTCAGCGTTTTGTTCAAACCCTTTTCCAAAGGAAGGAAACACCATGGCCAGGGCATACCCCGGTCCCACCAACCGGGAAATATCACCCTGATAAAGCGAAATTTTTTCCTGGACCCGGTCTCCGAACCAGCGATCGATGATCTCTTTCCCGGTTTGAACCCATTCGGATCGCTGGGCCTCAAGGTCCTTTACGGCATCATCCAGGATACCACCGGCATGATCCAGATGGTGGATCTCTTTTTCGAAAACAGCGGTGAGGGCTTGAATCTCCACATCCAGGTTCATGGCCTTAATGGCGGAAATCTGTTTGGCATTGCGTTCCCTGAAAACATGTTGCCGAAAGGCCGGAAACTGGTTCCACGGGGAGAGGGTGTCTCCTCGAAAGGCTTCCTCGGAAGCCAGGGCAAACAGGATCGGTTCGGCAATCCCCTTCTCCTTGAGGAGTTCATTAAACCGGGTCATGACCAGGGTCAGCTGCGCATACCCTTTTTCCGGGGTTTCTCCGTTAAACAGCAAATCCGCCTTGTTCAGGACAAAGGTGAAATTTTCTTTGGCCTTGGGGGCCTGCCGCAGGAACTCGTAGAATTTTCTATCCGCATATTTCTCGGGGGAAGTGACCCAGAGAACCAGATCCAGGTGCCCCATGAACCGGATCACCCGTTCACGGTGTTCGCCCTCAAGGCTGTCAAAATCCGGAAGGTCGCAGAGCAGGATGTGCCGAATGCGCTCACCCTGATGCAGAATCTCCTGCCGGGGCACGTCCACGGGGCCCGGCAGGGTCGGCTGGGTTGACGCATGCCGGTAGATGAGGACTCTGTCCGTATGGGGCCGGCGGTGACTGGTAGAGGCGATGGACTCCCCTGCCAGGGCATTCATCAGGGTTGATTTGCCCACTCCCGTTCCCCCCACCAGACCGATGGTCAGGTACCGGGCTTCCATGTCCTCCAGTTTCCGGGAAAGCAGGCCTGCTTCAGTTTCCAGGGTTTCCCGTTTCTCAGGGGAAAGTGAAAAAAGCCCCCCCTTTCGAAGCAGTTCAAGAACCTTTTCCAAACGGTCCTGGTGTTGTTCAATGGGATTTGTCATCTTTATAAGTTTTAAGTTTTAAGTTTTAAGTTGTTCCGTCAATGAATTTTTTGTTTTTCGTGACAGGTTTTTTAGGAAATAAGGCGTTAAAGGCCCTTTGAAAGCCTTAGGATACCTGCCTTTGTTTCTTCCGTGGTCATCAGGTGCTTGAGGCCGGCAACATACCGGTCTTCCTGTCGGCGCAAAATAGACAAAAGGCCCTCCTGATAGCGGGTGGCCAGTTCTCCGGCAATTTTTCGAATTTCATGATAGGCAAAAACTTCCACGGCCCCTTTGGTCACAAATGGGGCCAGAGCGGAATCAAGGGCTGCATCTATCATCGTAAAGCCACCCCCCACAGTTACCTCAAAGGTTAAAATAAGAATTCCCCAAAGAATGGACGTGGAATAAATGCCCACCTTTTTTCCCTTGGGGATTCCTTTTGCCAATGCCTCGAAGGTTTCTTCCAGCCATTGGGCCAGATTCTCCTGTGCCTCATGAATGTATTGCCGGACTTCCTGTTCCGTAAGCACCCGATCCGGTTCCCTTAACGCTTTAAAAAGAGGGGAGTTTTCGTCAGGGGGGGAAAGATTTTCCAAAACCGAACGATTGTATTTTGCAAGGGCCTCCTGAACCGGAACAAACGCCACGTTTTCCCGCACCTTCAACAATCCGGCCTGCCGATCCGCTCTTTTTTTCCGGGTGTTAAAACCGAACAAGCGCAATGGCGCTACCATGACCTCTCGTACAAACCGGCGTGGTCTGGCCAGAAGATCGTATCGTGAGAAGAGTTTTCGAATCTCCGTCCCCAGGTATTGGCCGCTGGTTTTTGAAAATATTTCCTTCTGGTTGTGAATATATGCCAGTGACGCCTGGTGGGTCATGTCCTGAAGTTGGTGCAACCATCCATCCGCGGCGCGGGCTTCCTGGTCCAGAAGTTCCCGAATCCTTGAAATATCTTTCTTCAGAAGTTTTGCCGCCCCGGCATCCGCGCCGATCCTCAAACTCCGCGCCTGTTTTTCTGAAAATGCCTGAAAAAAAGCGTCCGTCAATCGAATGAAGGCTTTTTGTTCTCGAATGCTGTCATAAACGCCGGGCGACGTGTAGGGGATCAACCACAATCTTGCCCCGTGAATATCCAATCCCTGCCCCTGAAGCGCCTTCAATACCTCTTCACGGGTGGTTTCCGATGACGCCTTGTTGAGAACAAAAAAGTAGGGTCTTTCGTCCTGAAGCACCTGTCTGAAAAAGTCGTGCAGCACCTCGTCCGCATATTTTTCCTGGCTGGCCACAAAGACAACCGCATCGGACAGATCATAGAGATCTTTTGCAATGCGGTGGTTTTCCTCTTGGACGCTGTCCAGATCGGGCGTGTCCACCAGGACCAGATGTGACTGTGACCCAGCCGGTTCATCCGGCCCGAGAATCGCCAACTGTCCGGGTTTTCCGGCACAGGGAAGGCCGACCGCTTCGAAGACCATCTGTTCCACATTAATTTCCGGAAAGGGAAAAGCCTGCTCAAGTAAACATTGGCGGTGCGCGTGGGCGATGGGACCCGCGGTTTTGGGCCGTTCAACGCCTGTGGCACTCAGTGGCTTGCCGCAAAAGGCGTTAAAGAGTGTGGATTTTCCCGTTCCAGTGCCGCCGATAAAAACAACCCAGAAGCAAGGATGGGTCCGCTTGTACGAAAGGATGGAAAAGCGTCTGAGGATATTTTTCGCCAGCGCGGGGATTTCAAGACCGTTGGCCGTCAGCCCCGGCGTTTTGAACGCTTCAGGCCGAACGCAGGGGGAATCGGCGGCATTTTCCGGCTTAGAGGAATGTGAAGAAGTGCTTTCCGCGGGCGCTGTCATTTTTCAACATTCCTTGAGTCGGTCCCAATAGCTTTGAAAATATTTCCACCCCGACCAAACGGTGGCACCCAGAATAATCGTCATGATAATATTGGCCACCGGGGGGAGCAGCAGGCTCACCTGACGGCTATAGTCTCCGGATGGGATCATGTACAGCAAAACAGTGCCCCCCACCATTTGGGTGATGGTCTTGATCTTTCCCCACCGACTGGCCGAGATGGCAATTCCGGCCTGCTGGGACACAATGGCCCGCAACCCGGTAATGGAAACCTCCCTGGCAATAATAATGATCACCATCCAGGCGGCCACCACCTGGTATTTCACCAGAATCACAAAAGCACTCATGATGAGAAGCTTGTCGGCCAGGGGATCCAGGAAGATGCCCAGCGTACTGACCTCGCTTCGGCTGCGGGCGAAATAGCCGTCCAGCGGGTCCGTGGCGCAGGCAATGACAAAGATGGACGCGGCCACGAATTTCGTCCAGGTGGCGGCGGGAATGGTGAAAATGATAAAAACGGGAATGAGCAGAATCCTAAAAAGGGTAATCTTGTTGGCCAGGGTCATGTCGGATTTTCCAATTTTCGTTAGAGATTCACGATTAGATGATATGGTTTTATTTTTTTACTTAAAACTTAAAACGTAAAACTTGAAACCGTCCCTATGGACCTTATAGCCCGAGCCCAACAGAATATCAAGATTTCCCTTGCGATTTCAAAAAGAATGGGATAATTCCCCATCCATGCGCTTAACCTTGGGAAAACTTGCGATCCTTGGCAGGTGGCTTTTTACGAGCCAACCCACATCCGTTGCCATAGACATTACCCATAAATGCAATTTGAAGTGTCTTCACTGTTACTGGTGGAAACAGGAACATTTCCCGGAGCTGGATGACCGGCACATGATTGCATTTATGAAAAATTTGCGGCGGCAAGGTCTGCGGGCCGCTATCCTATATGGTGGGGAACCCACCCTTCGCCCGGATATTTGCCGGGCTGCCGCCCGAATTTTTGATGCCACCCTGGCCTTTACCAATGGCGTGAACGGATTTCCGGAGCTGGAAAACGGACAGTGGATCCTATCCCTGGATGGCCCCGAGAAGGAAAATGACCATATTCGCGGGAGGGGGGTATACCGAAAGGCGGTTGAAAACCTGGAACATGCCTCCCGTCCCCCCATCGTCCACATGACCATTTCCAATCTGAACCGGGACAGCCTGGAACCATTTGTAAGGGAAATGATGACGCTGCCCATCAAGGGCATGGGGTTTTCTTTTTTTACGCCCAATCGGGAAGAGGCAAACGAAAATCTCTTTATTCCCTTGAACCAACGGGATCATCTGCTGAAAAAACTGCTCCGGCTCAGGGAAAAATACGGCGAAAAAGTGGGTTTTACGCCAGCCATGGCCCGACAGTTGCTTACTCAAGGGGCTTTCAATCAATGGAACAGCCTGTCAACCTGCCCGGTGAGCCGCCGGGTTCGCTGTTTCAGGTCAGATGGCCTGCCCAAGGCCTGCACCTATGGCGCGCAGGCCGATTGTTCCCGGTGCGGATGCGCCGCCGTTGCGGCCTATCGGGGCGCTTTCAACCCGTTTGATTATAAAACCCTGAGATTGATACTGGGTCTGCTGACGCCGGAATATCAGGTGCGCCCCATCAGGCACCCGGGGTCAGGGTAAACCGTTGCCAAAGCATTTATTAGGGAGACAACCATGCCTGGCGAAAACCATCAAACAAAACATAATTCGGAAGACCTGATTTGCTGTCACATGTGTCGCCACTTCAGGTTTTTTGAAAACCGTGCCGGGCACAACAGCCCCCATGCCCTTGGGGAATGCAAAGACCGGCCCTGGGATGGCAGCCGGGGGCAGTGGGCCATGTTTCAGCACCATTGCAACGCTTTTGAAGAAGCGTCAGCCACTGATCCTCATCCCCACCGTCCGGGAATGGGCGTTCCGCAATAGACACACTTGCCGTTCTTTATGTGAATGTCCTTAATCCAATAGCCGTTTCGCGCAACAATCACCTTTTGGCACTGGTGACAATAGGTCTGTGTGCCCGCATGGCCCGGCACATTGCCCAGGTATACATAGCGGATGCCCTCCTGAATGGCAATTTTTCGCAATGCTTCGAGGGTCGAAACGGGGGTGGCCGGAAGGCGGTTCAGTTTGTATTGGGGAAAAAACCGCAAAAAATGGAGGGGATAATCCGGTCCGAGTTCCTTTAAAATCCACCCGCACATGCGCTTGATCATCTCCGGTTTGTCCACGTAGGAGGGAACCACCAGGGTGGTCATTTCAAACCAGACCCCTTGTTGATGAAGGGTCTTGAAGGTGTTTAATACCGGTTCGAGCGTTCCGCCGTTGAGGCAGCCATAAATGGCATCATCAAAAGACTTGAGGTTTACATTGGCCCCATCCAGGTATTTACAAAGCGCCAGAAGCGGCTCCCGATTGATGTAGCCGTTGCTGATGAGTACATTTTTGAGACCGGCCGAACGCGCTATCCTGGCTGTATCCAACATATATTCATAAAAGGTGGTGGGTTCCGAATAGGTATAGGCAATGGAGAGGGCGCCTTTTTCCAAAGCCGCCGCCGCCACCTCTTTGGGAAAGAGGGTCATATGTTCCACCTCTTCCGGTTTTTTCTGGGAAATTTCCCAGTTCTGGCAGTTCAGGCACCTGAAATTGCAGCCGGTGGTGGCAATTGAAAAAGCTTTGGATCGTGGATAAAAGTGGGCCAGGGGCTTTTTTTCGATGGGGTCCAAATGGACGGCGCAGGGGTTTCCGTAAGCCAGGGAATAGAGTTTTCCCCCGATATTCACCTTGGAGCGGCAGATGCCGCGGTCCCCCGGTTCCAGGATGCAACGGTTGGGGCAGACCTGGCACTGTACGGTTTTTTCGTCCGTGGCATAGCAGAAACCCTCGATGGACCATTTCCACGGTTTTTGGGGGGCGTCATTATGGGTGATCCGCCCTTTGATGCTGCCGGTGCAATGGGGAGGATTCCCCCAAAAACCATACCCCGTTCCCGCACAGAGAAGGGCTGACGCCCCCAGGGCCGCTGATTTTAGAAATTCCTTGCGCGTCATCAATTTATCCATGATCATTACCCGCATTGACCTTTTTGAACATTTCAGCTCCAGACCTTCCGACCGACCATCCACAGCAGGGTACTGGACCCCTTCACCAGCATTAACCCCAAAACCGCCGCTCCCATTCCCCACAAAGGGATGAGCAGGGTCCCCACGGCCAGGGTGCCCACGGCCGCGCCGCACAAATCCGCGGCCAGACAACCGGCCGCGGGACTCCGGGCTTCGCCGATCATGTTTGCAACCACGGGAAACTGAAATCCGCAGAAAAATGAGAACACAAAAGAGAACACGAGAAACCATGACGGGTGAAGGGGCGCCTTGAACCACCAGGACCAACTGAAAAAAGACGCCAGCAGGGCCAGCAGGGCTGCCTCCGACAGTCCCATCTTGATGCGGTTGCCGGCCTTCCATTTTTTTCCGACCATGGCCCCCGGCAACAAACCCAACAGGAATACCGTGATAATGGCGCCAATGGCCATGTAAATATAACCATAAATGATCTGAAATGCAAAAATAATGGCCATTTCCAGGCCC
Organism: Desulfatiglandales bacterium; assembly: GCA_963664475.2. GTDB lineage: Bacteria > Desulfobacterota > DSM-4660 > Desulfatiglandales > Desulfatiglandaceae > NaphS2. Next base: position 492,711 of record CAXXXE010000003.1, on the reverse strand, counting down.
ATGGCGGAAAAACCGGTTGAAAAAAGGATATATTCCTCCTTTTTCATGAAGATAAAATAAAACAGCAGGAGCCCCGCCACGCTCCAGATGAAATAGGCCGGCGTGGCGCCATATTGGGTAAACCATTCCCGGAAAACAAGGTGCATGAGCCTGGGGTTAAAATCGGTGTTGAGGGTTTTGTTTTGATCCAGTTGTTCCCTGAGTTTCAGAATGCGTTCTTCCGTCACGTTGCCATGGAAAAAACCATCGATATAGGCGGTCGAAATCCCCTTCGACTTCAGCCGTTCGGGGATACGGGCGGAAAGGGGACCGTCGCTCAGCAGAAAACAGGCCTGCTCACCGGGAAGAACCAGAATATGTTTAAAATGCCTTCCCGCCGTATGATAAAGGGTGGATAATTTCTTCTTTCGAAGGTCGCTGAGGTAATTGGGAGAATAGGTCATGCTCATGGAAAGGATGCCGTTTGGGTTCAAAACGCCCTTTGCCATGGCAAAAAATTCGTCAGTGAAAAAGCGGTTGATCTGAAAGGTATCGGGTTCCGGAAGATCCAAAATGACGGCATCGTAGGATGATCCGGCGGATTTTATATACCGTCCGGCATCCGTGTTGATGATGTTGACAAAAGGGGCTGTTTTGATGATCCCCAATTTGATAGCCGTTCGGGTCACCGCCGGGTCCAACTCCACATAATCCACACGATGAGGGCGGTATTTGGCGATTTCCGCGAGGGTTTCTCCCAGACCCCCCGACACCAGGAGCAGGTTTTTCACATTGTTTAACTGGCTCAGGGGATAGTGTACCTTTTCTTCGGCCTCAATGATGTTGGCATCCGAATAAAGGGGAAGCCCCGACTCCCAGAAGGTATATTGATGGCCTTCTTTTGAGACCACAATCCGTCCAAAGGGGGATTCAATGTATCCCGCGATATTCCCATACTGGGTTTCGAGGGTGTGTGTTTCCAGTGAAGAGATCAAGGCCATTCCATAAAAAACGATCGCCAGGCAAATGGCAAGACCCATCAGCGCCCATTTTCGAAATGAACCCGTCAGGAAAAATACCGCCAGGAGCAGAAAAGACGAGGTCAGGGCGATGACGGCAAAGGGTTTAAACCAGTACACCAGCAGAAAACTGAACAGCATCCCGCCCGTAATGTCGCCCATGCTGTCGGTGATGTAGAGTTCTCCACTTTCAAAGGGAATATGGGCGGCATGCAAGAGTTTTTGCGTATAGGGGAGGATGAAGCCGGTGAGAAGACAGTAGGGCGCTATGGCCATCAGGATATAGAACAGGATGGGGTAGAATCCCGGGGAAACCCCATGGGTAAAAAAAAGTTCCCTGAAAATCCGGATGCCGATGATCTGAAAAAGGGGCCAGACGGCAATGAGGAGGGTGAGAACCAGGTAAGCTTCGAGAGATGCGGTTTTAAAAAATTTTGCGCCGAGGGTTCCGGTTCCCGTCAGCACCAGCCAACAGAAGATGACCAGGCTGATGGTGATTTCATTGCCGTGAAACTGGGTCAAAAACTCTCGAATGGTCAGAATCTGAGTGGTAACGGAAGATATGCCGATCCCGATGATGGATGCGACCACTAATGAACGGAAACGCCGGGTGGCGAATCTTCCATGAAGGGGCATTATTCCTCAAAGGCCTGGACCTGATAGGTGGAAACTTCGAGATCACCTTTTTTCCAGGCGTCGCCATCGAGACCCGCTTTGAGACAGAGGTGATTCAAAAACGCTTTTTTATCCGGCAACTGTTCCCATACCTGGGGCAGAAAGGTGGACTGATGAAATCCTTTCTTGAGAATCACGCCGTCAATATCCGGCCGAAGTTTGGCCAAAAGATCATTGCCATCGGTGTAGACCAGGGGCTTTGGTTCGGTTAGAATGCTGATTTCAATTTTGACATTCTTCCATTCATCCTCGGAAAGGGGCCGAAATCTGGGGTCCCGAAATGCGGCATTGACGGCATTGGCCCTGATGCCCTCAATGAGGGATTCCTGAGGAATGATGTGTCCGATGCATCCCCTCAGGTTGCCCCGGATGGTCAGGGTCACGAAGGTGCCCCGTTGTTCTTTAAATGGTTCGGGAAGGCCCGCTTCTTTTGAGGCGGTTGCCTTTTTGCCCGTGATGGATGCCTCAATGGTTTTTCGTGCCTCTTCAAGCAGATATTTGCCTTCAGCTTCGGTCAGATGCCTTTGTTCCGTCATGCCTTTCTCCTTTGCTCCATACCCGTTTGATGCCGCTATGACCGGTTGAATTAGAAATGTCAGCGGAATCAAAAGGATAAAGAAGATAACGGTACCACCAGGATTAATCTTACGGTTTTTCATTTTTCAGACCTGTTTCCATGGAATCAAGAGCTTATAGCATAAACCATAGTAAACCCCCATGACAAGGGGTTTTTTTCATTCCCGCGGATGCAAATGGCGGCCGAACCCAATGGCCTGTCACTCATGGCCCATTGCCTGTTTTCATGGTAAATGAGATTGACAATCGGCATCGTATCGTAGTATTTGCGGAGCGATGGACTGGAGATTAAAAGTCTGTTTTTGTAGTTTTGTCTAAAGATCATTTTCTGGAGAAAACACCAACTTTGGAAACCCCAAATCAGAAAATAAAGCGGGTAAATATTATTTACGAGCTGCTTGACCCCCTGTATACGCAGGAAAAAACCGCTCTCAAATACCATACCCCCTTTCAATTGCTCATCAGCACCATCCTCTCTGCCCAATGTACCGATAAACAGGTGAACGCCGTTACAGAGTTCCTGTTTGAAAAATATGTGTCCCCTTCTGATTTTCTCTCGGCCCCCATTGCTGAACTGGAAGCCGATATTCGCCCCACCGGGTTTTTCAGGAATAAGGCCAAGTCCATCAAGGGGTGCTGCCAGGGTCTGGTGGATCGATACGGCGGGGAAGTTCCATCGACAATGGCGGAACTGATTAAATTACCGGGGGTGGGAAGGAAAACGGCAAACTGTGTTTTGGGCGCCGTCTTTGATGTACCGGGGGTGGTAGTGGATACCCATGTCAAAAGACTTTCCATTCGACTGGGACTTACGGAAAACAAAAATCCGGACAAGATTGAAAAGGATCTTGAAAAACTTCTGCCCGAGGAACGCTGGCGCCGTTTTTCGGACATCCTGATTTACCACGGTCGCGCCATATGCAACGCCAGGAAACCGGATCACGTCAGATGTGCTGTTTTTCGCCACTGCCCTTCCAATGACATTTGACCGGAACAGGGGGGCATTTCAACAAACAAAAAAAGGGGTCTGAACCGATGAAGAAAAAAATTCTGATGTGTGTTTTTCTGGGTGCGTTTCTTTTGGGCGGCTGTGCCGAAACCCAGTACCGGGAATCCAAGATCCGCCTTCAATATCGCAACTGGGATGACGACGTCATCCGGAAGGTCGCCAAACGCCAGGTGGAACCCGACATGACCGGTGATATGGTGAGGACGGCCATTGGTTTGCCGGACAACATCTCACGCCAGGGAGACACGGAAAAGTGGGGGTATGCGATTATGGTGGGAGACTACCAGCCCAGGGAAAAATTTGTGTATTTTGTATTTTTCAAAAATGGCAGGGTGACCGGGACTGAAGGGGATATCAACAAATTGAAAACCCTTTCCTGGTACAAATGATAACGGTTGTTGATGGAAAAGCTCTGAATGGGCGATTCCCTTTTTTTAAATGATTTAACATTAAATCAGGAGGTATTGGCATGAAGAAAAGATATTTTGCTTTCCTTTTATCGTTTGCATTAATTCTGGGTGTCTGTTTTTCTCAGGCCGCCCTGGGCGAAACGGTCAATGAAGACGTCACCGTTTCAACTGGGAAACCCCTTTCATTTCCCCAGCAGGAAGTGATTGCCAACCAGGCGGTTAAAGCCCTGAAACATATCGCCAAGGCGCGCGGTTTTATTCATGAAAAAAATATCGGCGATGCCAACCGGGAACTCTCAAAAGCCCAGGAACTCATGGAAACCATTCGCGGGTTACTTCCCACCACCCGAATCAAAGACCATATCTGGGTGGCCAAAAAACATCTGTCCTATGAAGCTTCGGAAGAGGTGATTCCCGATTTGGTTCCCATTTATGCGTCCCTGGATGAGATACAGAGCTTTGTCACCGTGGATAAAACCAGAGCCCATCTGGATGAGGCCAAAAAAGCCCTGAAAGACAATGACAAGGAAAAGGGCGCTCAGGCATTAGAACTGGCGGACGAGTCCCTGGTCTATGTGGAAATCGATCTGCCGTTGAGCTTTACGGAACGAAAAGTGGCGATGGCGATGCACCTTCTGGCTGACGGCAAGGAAAAGGAAGCCGACGCCGCTTTGAAAGATGCTGAAGACGGTGTTCAGGTGATTTCAGTTGCATCCTACGGCCCCATGATTCTCGCTCAGGAAAGCCTGTGGCAGGCCACCAAGGAGTATGCGCTGGGGAAATACGACGCGGCACGCCGGTCCCTTTCCGATGCCAAGGTTTTTTTGAAGATGGCAGCCAGGCAGGCGGATGAAAAAACAAAGGAAGCCCTTGCCAAGTTGAACCTGAAAATCGACGAACTGGAGAAAGAAACAGCGGAAAGCCGTGCTGATTTCAGTAAGGACATTAAGGATTTGTGGGACAAAACCAAGGATGTTTACCACAAGACCGTGGAAAAATTCAAATAAACATTCAATCCGCAATGGCCGGAAAAGAAAAATCACGATACATTTGTCAGAACTGCGGACATGAGGCCCTGAAATGGCTGGGTCGGTGTCCGGAGTGTGATCAGTGGAGCAGCTTTCTGGAGGAGCGCGTAGGGGTGAATGATGATTCGCCCCTGCGAAAAAATCGCGGCTTACCCAACATGAGCCGGCCTGAAAGTATCGGCGTCATCTCCCTTTCGCCCGAGATGAGATGGCATACCGGGATTGCCGAGTTTGATCGTACCCTCGGGGGCGGTCTGGTTCCCGGCTCCCTGGTTTTGATCGGGGGGGATCCCGGCATCGGCAAATCCACCATGATTCTTCAGGTCCTGGACGGGTTTGCCCGGCAGGGGCTTCGGTCCCTGTACCTTTCCGGCGAAGAATCCGCCCAGCAGGTCAAGATGAGGGCGGATCGACTGGGTATTCAGGCAGATGATCTTTATGTTATGACCGGCACCTGCATCGAGGATTTTTTCGATCGCGTCGCCAGGCTCAAACCGGACCTGGTGGCCGTGGACTCCATTCAAACCTTCTATACTCAGGATATTGCCTCGCCGCCGGGAAGCGTGGGACAGGTCAAGGAAACCGCCGCCAGGCTCATGGCCTATGCCAAGGGTTCGGGGACGCCCGTTTTCCTGGTGGGACACGTCACCAAAGACGGGGCCATTGCAGGCCCCAAGGTACTGGAACATCTGGTGGATACGGTACTCTATTTCGAGGGAGACCGGGGCCATGCTTTCCGGATATTGCGGGCCGTCAAGAACCGTTACGGTTCCACCAATGAAATCGGCGTTTTTGAAATGAAAGGCTCCGGACTGGTGGAGGTGGGCAACCCTTCCGGCATTTTTCTGGCGGAAAGGCCCGAGGATGTACCGGGATCCGCCATCATTTCATGCATGGAGGGGACCCGTCCCCTGCTGGTGGAGATCCAGGCGCTGGTTTGCCCGAGTCCTTTGGGCATGCCCAGGAGGACTGCCAGGGGCATTGACCAGAATCGCATTTCCCTGCTGGTGGCGGTGCTGAGCAAACGGCTGGGTATTGAACTGGGGGACCAGGATATTTTTGTCAATGTGGCCGGCGGCTTGAAAATCGATGAGCCGGCCGCGGATCTGGGGATCGTGTCCGCCATGATGAGTAGTTTTCTGGAAAGACCCGTTAACCGAAATCTGGCGGTTTTTGGCGAAGTGGGTCTGGCCGGCGAAATCCGCGGGGTAAGCCAGCCGGACCTGCGAATGCGGGAAATCGAAAAAATGGGTTTTTCCGAATGCCTCCTTCCCAGAAGCAGTCTGGAGGGATCAAATCCGCCGCCCCGCCTGAAACCCCACGGTATCGGAAGCATCCAGGAACTGCATGATTTCCTGTTTGATGATCATTCATTTTCATGATCCCTTCCCCTTGTGAAAAAATGGCCTTGATTATCGTTTCGGCCATTTGCCACCAGGGGTTGAAACCCCTGGCTATTATCCACCGTCCCTACAGGACGGTAAAAGCCCCATCGGGGCGGCAGACAATAGCCCGGCAATTTATTGCCGGGTGGCCGAAACGATGACCAAGGCCGAAAAAATTAATTCTCCGTATCATGGAACCTCAACCACACTGCCATAAGGAGGTCAGTCTTGATTCATACAGCCAACGCGCAGCAAATACGGGATGGTCTCGTAACCGATGTATATTTTGAAAGGACCGAAAAAATTCTAAGGGCCAAGGGGATTGATCGAGAGGTGACGGCTGAATTTCTGGCCAAGGGTCTTCCTCGAGATTACCCATGGGGCGTTTTTGCGGGTTTGGAAGAATCTGTGGCCCTGCTCAAGGATTTGCCGGTGGATGTTCGCGTGATTCAAGAGGGAACGGTTATAAATCCCTTCCAGCCGGTTTTGGAAATCCGCGGAAAATACCTTGATTTCGGTCGATACGAAACCATCCTATTGGGATTTCTCTGCCAGGCATCCGGGGTCGCCACCATGGCGGCCCGCTGCCGTAAGGCCGCGGGAGACCGACCCCTCACCAGTTTTGGCGCCCGTCGTATGCATCCCGCTATTGCTCCCATGGTGGAACGAAACGCCTATATCGGTGGATGCGACGGCGTTGCCATGGGTCTTGGCGCAAACCTGGTGGGTATTGCGCCATCCGGCACCATGCCCCATGCGCTCATGCTGATCATGGGCGATACCGTGGCGGCGACCCAGGCCTTTCACGACATTATTGAACCGCATGTGAAACGGGTGAGTCTCATAGACACCTTCAATGATGAAAAAATTGAAGCCCTGAACGTGGCAAAGGCCCTGGGGAAAAACCTTTATGCGGTTCGTCTGGATACCCCAAAATCAAGACGGGGGGATCTCAGGAAAATCATGGAGGAGGTACGCTGGGAACTGGATCTGCGCGGATTTGAACATGTCAAAATCTTCATCAGCGGGGGGCTGGATGAATACCGGATTCAGGAATACCGGGACCTGGCCGATGCCTTTGGTGTGGGAACGGCCATCAGTGCCGCCCCGGTCATTGATTTTTCCATGGATATCGTGGAAGTGGACGGCAAGCCTCTGGCCAAGCGGGGGAAACGTTCCGGATCAAAAGGCGTCATGCGCTGCAAAGACTGCCTGCGGACGGTGGTTGTACCCAAAGGAAAAACCGTGAAACCCTGCTTCTGTGGCGGAGAGATGGTTGAAATTCTGGCGCCTTTCCTTTCCCGGGGGAAAATGAAGACCCCACTGCCCACGCCCCGTGAGATTCGCAATCACGTGCTGGCGCAGATCAGCAAACTGGATCTGTAGGAGGTAAATTCTGGGCAAACAGCGTCAACAAAGAAAAGTCACGGAACTGAGTCGCATGCTGACCTATATCCTGGCCTACCGACCCGATGAATTTGGCCTGGTCCCCGATGAGGAAGGTTTTGTGTTTTACAAAGACCTGCTCAAAGCCTTTCACGAGGAAGAAGGGTGGCGTCATGTGCGGCGCTCCCATATCAACGAGGTGCTGCTTGGAGCGGATCGGGAACTCTTTGAGGCGTTTGACGATCGGATCAGATCTCAGAAAAGGCATTGGACCTTAAATACCCATAGCGATCTTCCATTGCCGGGCCTGCTTTATGCACCTGTCAGAAAAAAGGCCCATGCCGTGGCCATGGAAAGGGGGTTGAAGGCAGTGGGAAAAAATGTGGTTTTGTCTTCCGACCGGGAAATGGCCCTGCGAATCGGCCGCCGTCAGGATCAACACCCGGTGTTGCTGGAAATTCCCGCTGCTTCGGCGGAAAAAAGGGGGGTGCTCATCTTTCCCTTTGGCGATCTTTTCCTGAGTCCCGAAATTCCGCCTGAATGTATTGCAGGCCCTATACCGCCGAAAAACCTTCTGGAAGGAAAGGAGAAAAAGGAAGCCAAAAGCCACAAACCGCACGCCGATCTTAAACCCCCAACCCCGGGTACATTCTCCCTGGATCCTGGAAGGGATCCGGATCTTTTCAGAAAAGCCAAGGGAAAAAAGCGAAAGGGATGGAAAGAAGATGTCAGGAAAATGCGGAGAGGGAAAAAAGGAAAAACCCTTGCCTGAAAATATCGAGCATTAGCAGGGTGGGAGCGTGTGTTCGTTATGGGGCGAACCGGGAAACATGATTATCCGTCTGTCATGACGTCACGAAATGCAGCCTTTAGTTCATCAAAAGTGAAGGGTTTGATCAGGCAGGCGCGGAACCCGCAGCCTCGAAAATTGTTCAGGACCGGGTTTTTGGAATGACCGGTACTAAGGATGGCTTTAACCGCTGGGTCGATTTTCAATAACTTTTGGATGGTTTCCATGCCTCCCATACCGACCTTATTCGTTAAATCAAGGATGACGGTATCAAAAGGCCTGGCGGATTCCTTTGCCTGTTGGTACTTTTCAATTGCCTCAACACCGTCTATGGCAACGTCCACCTCATATCCGAATCGGGTCAGTATGGAATGGCATATCTCACGCAGTTGTTCCTCGTCGTCCATGACCAGAACAGTGTGAATGGTCGATGCCGGGTCATCGGTTTTTGATGGGGTTTCAATGATATTAAGCCTCGGGGAAAAAGAAGACCGTTTCACGGGGTCATTTAAACCTTTACGTTCCACTCTGATGGCGGGGAGGCATACCGAAAGGGTTGTCCCCTGCCCCAATTGGGAGTCAACCGTGATGAACCCATTATGCTTTTTTACAATTGAATCGGATATGGACAGGCCAAGCCCCACCCCCTTCCTGGAACACATTTTTTTGGTTGAAAAATAGGGGTCAAATATCTTTTTAAGGTTTTTTTCAGGTATCCCGCGGCCATGGTCTTTTATGGATATTTTGACATATTTTGCCTCATTGAAGGTGTTCGGGTTATTGCCTAAGTTCTCGACATTTTCACATGATACAAGGATGGTACCTTTACCATCCATGGCCTCCTGAGCGTTGGCAACAATATTCCAGACAACCTGTTTTATCTGCTCCGCGTCGACTTTCACGGGTAAAATGTCATTGTGAATGGAAAAGCGGTAATCAATATCATCGCATTTCAGCGAAGTACTTACAAAATCCTTTAGAAAAGTGCCGATGATAACAGTTTTCGTAATGGGTCCGCCCCCTTCAGAAAAGGTAATCAACTGGGATGTCAGTTTTTTGGTTTGAAGGCATGCCATTTCCGCCTTGCACAATTTTAGAAAGGCGGCACTCTCTGGTGACATCTCCATTTTGGCAACGCCGATATTGCCCAGAACCGATGCCATAAGATTGTTAAAATCATGGGCAATGCCTCCCGCAAGAACGCCGAGCGCCTCGAGCTGCATCAACTTAAAGGTGGCATCTTTAAGTTTCTTTTGCTCCGTCAAATTTCGGCCAATCATGTCACAGATTACCACTTCTCCCCTGTCGTCGTAATGGAAATTGAGCATCCAGTTGATGTAGCAGCGCTCGCCATTTTCGTCCTTCCCCAGTCGGCTTTCAAAGGCAATGCCGGGTTCTCGATCACGCGTGCATTTTGAAACTGACGCCTGAATATTTTTCACATCTTCGGGATCCAGAAAACGGAAAATGGACATGCCGGTAAGCTGGTCAAGGGTTTTGCCAAGAGCCCGTTTCATGGCAGGATTCGCATAAATGAAATGCCCGTTTTTATCTAGCTGTGCAATCAGGTCATCCGTCCCTTCCACAAACTCACGATATTTCTCTTCACTCTGGCGCAAGGCTTCTTCCGCCTCTTTGCGTATTGTGATGTCGTATGCTATTTTGACCAATACCGTGCGACCGTCGGGCCAGATCAGTGCCTGATCTCGAATTTCAAACCACCGTTTTGTTCGCGAACTGTAATGGTCCCAGACAATGGGTTTGCCCGGATTCCCCGACGTTTCAATCAGCAGATCTCTGTTGCAGAATTCACAGGGGCCCGATTGACCGGAATGAATAGACTTCCAGCATACTTTCCCTAAACAGTCCCCAAAAAGGTTTTTCATATACTGATTCATAAAGACGACCTCATGGGTTTGAATGTCAACCGCATATACGGAGGCGTCCAGGCTGTCCATCAGCAAGAGGAAACGTTCAAGGTTTTCTTTTCGCTCTTTTATCTCCTGTTCCAACTTCTGGTTTGCATTCTTAAGCGCTTCATGCGCTTGTCTCAGCTTCAATTCCATCGCCCGATTATGAATAGCGATTTCAATGGTGGTCTTTATCTCCCTTTCATCAAAGGGCTTCAAGATATAGCCGAAGGGGTTTACCTGCTTGGCCCTTTCAACATACTTGGGGTCACTGTAACCGGAAATAAAAATAATGGGGATATCCAAGTGCTTATGGACTTTCTCGGCTGCCTCTATGCCGTCCATACCTCCCGGCATCACAATATCCATAAGGATGAGATCAGGCATCAGATCACGCGCCATTTCAAAGCACTGTCTCGCTGATTCAGCTTTCCCGATCACATTGTGTCCCATGTCTGTCAGAATTTGTTCCAGCTCAAGCCTTATGAGCCAATCGTCATCCACAATCAGAATTCTAGCGATAGCTTTACCCATAATTTATCTATCTCAGCTTTCTATTACTCTTTTGATTCTTGAAAGAACCATTTTTTAAGTATAATGTCAACTACTAATGCACTTTTTTTAATCACAATTTATAGCCAAAAGCTTCCTGTAATAGTGATATGGAAATGGATTTGACCTTGTTAGTTTCATATGATACTTTATGCGATAAAGGTATTTTTAAGGGGAAAGTCGGCAGCACTAAATTTACCATTTCGATTGTCAAATATTTACATTTATTCAGTTCTTGGCCTTTTCAACCCGTTGGGGATAGACGAGGTTTTTTTGCAGGAGAGATTCGCAAATGGATGATACGTTAAGCCATCGAGGGGTTGCAGGAGATGAAAATGGCCCCAGTGACCTGATGGAAAGTGCCATCAGGGTGGACACTGCCATCCAGAAAACAGATGAAGCGGATATCGCGAATTGCGGGGATCACCTTGAAGAAATGGTTAAAATTCGGACAAAGAACTTTCAGGCTGGTGAATTGCGGTATCGTGAAATGGTAGAGAACATGCCTGAACTGGTCTGTTGTTTTTTTCCTCACGGGGCCATTACCTTCGCGAATCGGGCCTGCCGTTCTCAAATGGGTGATGACGCCAATGACGTATACGGGAAAAACTTCTTTGAGTGGATTTCACCCAATGGTGCTGATTTGGCCAAGAAAGAGGTGAAAGCCGCCACTAAAAAGGCTTCTTTCCTGTTGTCCGACAAACGGATGTGCAGGCCCGACGGGTCTATTTGCTGGATACACTGGTCCTGCCACGGCCTTTTCGATGATGACGGTTCCCTGATTGAATATCAGGCTGTGGGTCGTGACATTACCGAGGAAAGGAAAAGGCAAAACGAAAATGCCGAACAGGACAAATGGCGCAGGCGTACGCAGAAATTAGAGGCCATCGGCACACTTTCGGCTGGGATTGCCCATGATTTCAACAATATTGTTGCCGTTATTCTCGGGAACGTCCAACTGGCAATGGATGATGTTTCAAAGGGTACTCGAACCCGAAAAAACCTTGACGAAATATACGATTCATGTTTGCGTGCCAGAGACATCGTAAAACAGATTCTCACTTTTTCTCGTGAAGGAGATCAAGAACTCAGGCCTATCAGCCTGGTCCCGGTTGTTAAGGAATCCATCAAGTTCCTGAGATCCACGATCCCTTCGACGCTGGAAATTCGCGACAACATTCAGGACATTGATTTTGTCAATGCCGACCCGACACAAATTGGTCAGGTCATCATGAATTTTGGCACTAACGCGGCTCATGCCATGGGTAATGGCCCGGGTGTGATCGAGATAAGCCTGGAGAATATTACCATTGGTCATGAGCATGAAGACCGTTTTCGAATTTCTAATGATGGAAAATATGTGAAGTTGACGGTTAGGGATACGGGACACGGTATGTCGTCCGCGGTTATGTCCCGGGTTTTCGATCCCTATTTCACCACAAAGAATGAAGGCGAAGGCTCAGGTATGGGTCTCGCTGTTGTCCATGGAATTGTTGAAAGCCATGGGGGCACCCTGTGGGTCGATAGCGAATCGGGAAAAGGATCCACGTTCCATGTGCTGTTTCCGGCCGTTGAAACCGAATTTGTTCCGGAAATTGAAAGTCCCGGGGTCATTTTAACAGGTAACGAAAGAATCCTCGTGGTGGATGATGAAAAAGCCCTGCTCGAGGCTGAAATGGATATTCTGGAGCGTCTCGGTTACGAAGTTCTGGGGACAACGAGCGCCGTGGAGGCCCTGAAGATGTTTCAGGAGCATCCGGATAGCTTTGATCTGGTTTATACGGACATGACCATGCCCGATATGACAGGGCTGACGCTTGCAAAAAATATAATGGAAGTTCGGCCGGATTTGCCGGTCATCCTCTATTCCGGGCATAGAGGTTTGGCGGAAAACAATGAGATCGGCAAGAGTGGCATCAAAGCTTTTTTGACGAAGCCCATCATATTGGAAGAGCTGGCAGGCACTATCAGGGCGGTGCTGGGGGATAAAAAGAGAAAATAGGGGTATCTATCTATATGACCCAAGACAAAATTCTGGTGGTGGATGACGAAAAAAAAGTATCCACATTCCTTGCTGAAATCATTTCCCGTGCGGGCCTTGCGGTACGAACTGCCGGCACTGGTCTTGAAGCCCTGAGCATTGCCGAATCCGAACAATGTTCAGCTGCAATTGTGGACCTGAAAATGCCGGGACTCAACGGCACTGAAACAATTCGGCGATTAAAAATAATCGATCCTGACATGGAAGTGATTGTGTTTACCGGATACCCCTCCCTTGAATCCTCCCTTGCTGCCATCGAAAATCATGTTTTCGCCTATCTTTCCAAACCTACCGATCGCTATATGCTTCTCCGGATGGTTGAGCGGGCATTGGAACGCCGCCGCCTGATCGTCGAAAACCGTTCACTTGTAGAACAACTTCGAATTGAGCGAGACAGACTCAAGGACGAAGTGGGCGCCGCCAAACGGGTGATTGAACGTCGCCTTGAAGCATCGGACTCCTTTATCGGCAAAAGTGAGGGTATCAGAAAGGTCAGACATTTTGTGGCCCAGGTGGCCCCCACGGATCTGGCGGTTTTGATCCTGGGGGAGAGTGGTACAGGCAAAGACGTCGTGGCCCGTCTCATCCACGAATCATCAGGCCGGGACCCGAATGCATTTGTGAAGATTAACTGCCCCGCCATCCCGGAAACCCTTCTCGAATCCGAACTCTTCGGGCACGAACCCGGTGCATTTACCGGCGCGGAATCCGCCAAGCCGGGTCGTTTCAAGATGGCTTCCGGCGGAACGGTATTTCTCGACGAGATCGGCGATCTTCCCCTAAGACTACAGGCCAAACTGCTTCAAGCCATCGAAGACAAATGCTTTACGCCCCTCGGAAGCACCGAGGCCATCAATGTGGACTTTCGCATTATTGCCGCCACAAACGCACCCCTTCAGAAATTGATTGCCGAGAAGCGATTCAGGTCGGACCTCTTCTATCGTCTGGATGACTACGCTATCATTCTCCCCCCCCTGCGGGATAGAAAAGAAGATATCCCCCTTCTCGTCGAGTATTTCCGCGGTGTTTATGGAAGGAAATTCAAACGTCCTGATATCGAGATGTCGACAGATGTTCTGTCGCTTCTTACGGAACAGGAATGGCCCGGAAATGTCCGTGAACTGGCGTCATTTGTCAGGCGATTCGTTCTGGAAGGCGATACCGATCATACCATCGAAAGGTTGAGTCCGAATACTTCACCCGAAACCGTTGTCGGAGGGGCTGCCGAAGCCCTTCGCAAAACTGAAACCGATGTTCTTCTGGCCGCCCTGAACCAAACCAGATGGAATAGGCGGAAAGCATCGGAATTGCTTGGGATGAGTTATAGTTCCCTGAGACGCCGAATCACAAAATACAATCTGACACGGGTAGCATGACCCAACGGAATGTAGATGTGGGTTTGGCGATGGTCAACATCTGTCGCCAACTTTTATTCAAAATCGACACTATCATACGTATTCGACCCAACCCAATATTTTTCATCTTCCATATGATATTATATTTCGCCATATTATCAAACCGTTAAATCTTCTTGCGTCCCATTCTAATAAATCGAAAACCTTGGCATACCTCGTGCTTAAGCTAGACCCGGTTATTGAATTTTGACAGCGATTTTGCCCCTAATGCGACTTAAAAAGGCAATCGAAAGTTGAATTTCGAAATGGACTCATTTAAACATTTGCTGGATTATGAGCTGAACCAGTCAGTTCGCCATTGCCGGTACATGTCGGTGGTGATGTTTTGCTTGAAGGATGCCTCCCAAGAAGTGGTGGAACTGCTTCGTGAAGATTTTCGCCAAAGTGATGCGGTGTCCTTTTACAGGGACAATGTTATCGTACTCATGGGAAAGACCAGCAAAGCAAACGCCATCAAAGCCGTCACCCGATGTGGCCTTGATTTGGAAGGGTTCCTGGATATGCGTTGTTCCATCTCCTCCTTTCCCGATGATGGCAAAACATCGGGAGAATTACTGAATATTTTGAGCCGGCGTCTAAAAAGAGCCATGGCCCTTGATCATGGCGCACTTGTGGCGCAATGAGAAAAGGATGCCCCAACATCAAAATGACTTGAAAAAATGCGCGGGAATAGAAGATCGTCAAATATGAAGACTCGGTAGAGGCGCCGGCTCATTTCCTGAAGCGGGAAGGAGACTTAATGCAAGATACGGAACAAAGGCGGTTTAAGCGGTATTGCCCGCTGGATGGTGCTATCGCAACCCTCAAGCCTTTTGAAGAGTTCGGACTCATCAAGGATATCAGTAAAGGCGGGCTGTCCTTTGAATATTTGGCCTTTTCCGCTGAAAGTGACGCTGTCCCTGAAATCGGCAAGAAACGCCAGATAGATGTCTTCATTCTGGGGGAGGATTTTTCTCCGATGACATTTCCATGTAAGGTCGTTCGGGTAGAAAACCAGTTATTGGGTTTGTACACCCATTCCGTTGTTCCCAAAAAACGATGCGGCATCGAGTTTGTGGAATTCGGGCAGAAAATGACAAATGCGCTGAACAGCTTTTTGGCACAGTGTCGTGACCCCACAAAACCCCTGTTTGAAAAAAACATGGAGATCAAATAATATGATTTACGGCAAAAACTTAAATGACCCAGGTGGTGCAAATGAGCATCATGCCATCATACTGAACATTATCGCTGAAGGCGTTCTGGAATTGAACCCTGCCGGTGAAATCGTTTATGCGAATCCAGCAGCCGTCTCCATCACCGGTGTTTCAAAGGATAAATTGCTGGGATCAAATTTATCTGAAATTGCTTCTGACGGAGACCGAGATAAAATTCAGCAGTGGCGCAATGAAAAAGAGGGTGTGTCGCTAAAAAACTCAGCGCTTTGTATTACGACCGCCACAAACGATAAATGCATCTCCTTAAACGGTTTGTCTATTGATAAAGCAGGGCGTAAATCGGAGCTTGTCATACTAAATGATCTTAGCGAGCAATTGCGAATGAAAGCGCAGATACAGCGGGCTGAAAGGATGGAGGCCATCGGCACTCTTGCCGGAGGCGTAGCTCACGACCTCAACAACATTCTTTCGGGCCTGGTAAGTTACCCTGAACTGCTGCTCTTGCAGCTCCCTAAAGACAACCCGCTGCGAAAACCCATTCAAACCATCCAAAATGCGGGGGAAAGGGCTGCCGAAGTCGTGCAGGATCTCTTAACCTTATCTCGGCGGGGTGTTCTGGTTTCCAGTCCGCTAAATCTCAACGACCTGATAACTGCCTATTTGAAGAGCCCGGAACATGAAAAATTTAAACAGCAATTTCCATGGGTTGAGATAAAAACCTTTCTGGAAAATGATATGCTTAAAATATCCGGCTCAGCGACGCACCTGTCAAAAGCCATTATTAACCTTATTTCCAACGCGGGCGAGGCCATGCCCGAGGGTAGAGGGACCATTACGGTTTCCACTGAGAACCAATACCTTGACAGGCCCTTGAAAGGTTATACCGATATCAGGGAGGGCGATTACGTCGTGCTCACCGTGGCCGATAACGGCAGCCGTATTTCGCTCCACGATATGGAAAAAATCTTTGAACCTTTCTATACCAAAAAGAAAATGGGGATGAACGGCACCGGTCTGGGCATGTCTGTGGTATGGGGAACAGTTCAGGATCACAACGGATATATCGATGTGAAAAGTGCTGAAGGAAAAGGAACCGTATTCAGGCTTTTCTTTCCGCTGGTTCGCGAAACCTTACCTGAAATCGGTTCATTTAAGTCCCAAGGATCCTATTATGGCAACGGGGAAACCATTCTGATCGTTGATGATGTGGAAGATCAGCGGATCCTTGCGTCCATGATGCTGACGCAACTGGGCTATTCAACCCAGGTCATGGCCAGCGGCGAAGATGCGGTTGAATATCTGCAAACCCACAGTGTTGATCTGGTGGTCCTGGATATGATCATGTATCCGGGTATGGATGGCCTCGACACCTACCAAAAAATCCTGGAACGCCATCCCGAACAGCGGGCGATCATCGTTAGTGGATATTCTGAAACAAACCGTGTCAAAGCGCTTCAACGCCTCGGCGCGGGGGCTTATGTCAAAAAACCGTTTTTGTTGGAAACCTTAGGGGTCGCTGTTAAGGAAGAACTTGAAAAAAGTAGATAAGGAATGAAAATTATCGGCATGATTCTCGGTATGTTGGGTGCGGCTGGCTTTATGTCTATATCATCTCAAGAAATGATTTCAAGCGTAGCTGGTCGTCAGAATCGCTTTTCATGCTGAATTCTACGCCGATTCCCGTATCATCGACCCTGACGACATGGCCCCTGATTCTTACCTGTTTGCGGCCGCCCGGAAAAGAAAATGTCATGGCAATCTCCTGACCCACGGCAAAGGCGCCCGAAGTCTGAATGTAAACGCCACCGGTACTTAAATCCCTTATAAATTCCCTGTAAGCACGTCCTTGAGTGGCGAAATCTACGACTGTCAGGAAGGGTTTTCTGGCCTGGCGCCTTCTTTTGTCGGACAACTTTAATTTAAGTTCGCTCAGAAGATTTTTTTTCTCCGCCTCGGATAATTGCAAAACCAAGGATAGAAGGCGGTCTGTAACCGAACTTATTTGCGATAGTTTATTCAAATCTTCTTTTCCGACCCAATTGGCAAATAACCGACAATGCAAGATGACTTAATTCTCTTCTAAATTTTCATCTAAAAACAGGGGGGTGTAAAGGGGTAATTTTATGACTATCATATGACTATAATCCTTAATCCCTTTCATGGTGGTTGAAACTAATTCAGTCTCTGACCTGGGATTTTCAACAGAACGACCTGAGCCCCTTGAAAAACAGGGGGATGTGCGATAGATTTCCCCTTCCATTATTCTTGAAATTGTCTGACAAGCATACTGACCTTTGCGATATTGGTGCGAATACAATAAAAAAGTTTCCTTTCCCTGCATAGAAAAGGGAGTCCATGTTGTCGCCTTGCTTCGCGCATTTTAGTTGATATGTCCTTCCAAATTTCCTACAATTGACGAGAAATATAGCTGTCCACCCCAATTCGGCGTACAAAATGAATGAAAGCAACAATGAAGAAGGCCTGACTTTAGACAAAAGAACAATGGATGTTCTGGTTGCCAATATCATCCCCACATCCAAATACTTCGAAGTCCGCTTTGACCACATGCAGCGTCAGATTGATGATATCAACCATAATATCAAAGAGTTTCGGGGTGATGTCGACAAACGTTTTGATGAAACCAAAGCAGATTTTAACGAGCGCTTTGAGCAGGTCAACAAGCGCTTTGAGCAGGTAGACAAGCGTTTTGAGCAAGTGGACAAGCGCTTTGAGCAGGTGGACAAACGCTTTGATCAGGTCGATAAGCGCTTTGAGCAAATTATTGCATCCATTGACCGATTAGGGGACAAATTGGACTATCGGGATGAAAAACAAAGGTCCTTCACTTTGCGAATGTTCACCATTGCCATCGGCATCTCCATCCTCGGAGTTCTCGGGGCCTTTTTAAAATCACTCGGCGTATTGTAAAAGCCTCGGCTTCGGAGTGCTACGGCCCGGTTCAGGAGTTCCCCAGAAGGGTTGCTGAATGGGTCGCATTCAGTTTCGAAGAAGCCAAACGGGACAGTTTCTGCCAAAAAGAGGCATTTGCCGCCGGAAATCATTTCGAATCGTTTACTAGCACTAGGGTCATAGCAAATATGTTACCTTCCGCAACTCCCGACTACTCGGAAAGCCTTCTCGTCCACTTCAGGCGCGTTGAAAGCCTGAAAGAGGCCGCCCTGGACTACCCGGCCATCAGTCTCAATAAAAGGCAACTCTGCGACCTGGAACTCCTGCTGAACCGGGCCTTCTATCCGTTAAGAGGCTACCTGAACCGTGCGGACTACGAATCCGTACTCGATTCAATGCGCCTTGCCGACGGCACCCTCTGGCCCATCCCCGTTTGCCTGGATGTGAACCAAAAACTTGGGGAAACGCTAACGCCCGGTGAGCCCGTAGCGCTCACCGATGAAGAAGGGTTCATGCTGGCGATCCTCACCGTCGAAGAGATATGGGAACCGGATAAAGACCGGGAAGCAAAAGCCGTCTACGGCACGGACGACCCGGCAAAGCATCCCGGCGTCAACCAGCTCCTCTACAAAATGGGGCACTGCTATGTCGCAGGCACTCTCGAAGGCATCCAACTCCCGGTACACTATGATTTCAGGGAACTTCGGCTCACCCCCTCCGACACCCACCGGCTCTTCTCCCGCAACGGGTGGCGCAATGTCATCGGTTTTCAAAGCGAGGATAACCTCCACTGCGCCCACCGAGAGATGACCCTTCGAGCCGCCCGGGAGGCAGGGGCCAGCATTCTGCTCCAACCCGTCGTAGGCCTGACCCATCCCGGGGACCTGGAACATTACACACGGGTGCGGTGCTACCAGGAAATTGTCAAGAAATATCCCAAAAGCATGATCAGCATGGGGCTGATCCCCCTTGCCACACGCCAGGCCGGGCCCCGTGAAGCCCTCTGGCATGCCATCATCCGCAAGAACTACGGCTGCAGCCATTTCATGGTGTCGGACGATCATGGGGACCCTTTTGTCGACGGCAACGGGGAAGAGAGATTCTATCCCCGACACACAGCCCAGGAGATGGTGAAAGCCCATGAAAAAGAGACCGGCATCGAGATGGTCCCCCTCAAAAAGATGGTCTATGTGGAAGACAGGGCCGAATATCTGCCGGAAGATGAGGTGAAACCGGATTTAAAAGTCAAACGTATCTCATCGGCCGAACTGCGAAGGCGCCTGGAAAAAGGGCTCGATATCCCAGAGTGGTTCTCCTACCCCGAGGTGGTCGCCGAACTGCGGCGGGCCTATCCCCCACGATCCAAACAGGGGTTTACCATCTTCTTGACAGGTCTCTCCGGCGCCGGCAAATCCACCGTGGCCAAGGTCCTGGTGGTGAAATTCATGGAAATGCGAGACCGTCCCGTGACACTCCTCGACGGCGACATCGTGAGGCAGAATCTCTCAAGCGAACTCACCTTTTCAAAAGAGCATCGGAACCTCAACATCACCCGCATCGGTTTCGTGGCCGGCGAGATCACCAAGAACGGCGGCATTGCCATCTGTGCGCCCATCGCCCCCTACGAGGAGTCGAGACGTCACAACCGGGACCTCATCAGCCGCTACGGCGGGTACATCGAGGTCTATCTTTCCACCCGTCTGGAGATCTGTGAGCAGCGGGACCGCAAAGGGCTCTATGCCAAGGCCCGCGCCAACAAGATCAAAGGCGTCACCGGAATCGATGACCCCTATATCGAACCCAGCAACCCGGATATTACCATCGATACTTCGGAATTGACGCCCGACGAGGCGGCCCAGGAGATTCTGCTGTACCTTGAGGAGCAGGGGTATGTGCGGTAGGCCGTCAAAAGCTGCAGCAAGCGGGAAAAATCTCAGCCGCAGGTCTGAACCCCATATGTTTTGAATTTCGAATGTCGAACAGGGAATGTTGAATTATGAAATCAAAACAGAGCATCCTTTTTTTATTTCTCGCGCAAAGACGCCAAGGCGCAAAGTTTTTAAAACATAGTCTTTTTCTTTGCGCGAGTCCTTTCTTTAGGCTACGGACTATGAGCCATCTCTGCCGCCAAAACCGCATGACCATTTGGTTTCAACAGATGCATCTCGGGATTCACCTCCCTTTACACCCTCTTGTTTGTGTTTCATCGGCCAATGGCAATCCTGTTCATCATTTAATCTTTCAAATCGTGTTCAAACATTTTGTCCCGGCTTGCGACCGTAGCCCTGAAAAGTGAAGAGTCTTCAACTTTTCACCTTTTACCTTTCACTTTTCAAAAGTGGAAACTACTTTTGAGCTGTTATGAAGGATGCCCAAAACAGAGCATTATACTTCGACATTCGATATCCCTTGTTCGACATTAGAACCAAGCCCTCGAAACCCTTGAACAGTGCCTTGGGAAAAAGCCCGGAAAAACCTTCTCCCCATGCAGAAAGGAGACGTCCCCGCCACCTGTGCCGATGTGGATGACCTGACCAAGGCCGTGGGCTTCAAACCCGATACCCCCATACTATAGATTTCCTGCAACGAATTGATTGACAACCATCAGAAAATTTGAGACCTTTCAAAAGATCATGGTAGATGGGTATATGCCCCATTTAAACAGGAGAACGGCGATGAATAGGCTACATATCAATATAAAAGATGATGATAAGACTGCTATTGTTTTGAATTTGTTAAGGGAGCTGCCTTTCGTTGAAATCGAAAGCGATGCAGAAAAAGTATCTGGAAGGGTTGTGAGAAAAGGAAGTGGCAGTCTAGCTGACCTGTTTGGTCTATGGGAGAATAGAGAGGTCACCCTTGGTGCTATCCGAAAAAAAGCCTGGATAAGAAACCATGGTACTATGTGATACGGATGTTTTTATTGAAGCCTTTAAAAATAGCACGTTGGCAACCGATTTGCTCAGACGCATCGGTTTTGACAATATTGCATTGAGCGCCATTACCTTAATGGAACTGTATTTTGGGGCGTTGAACAAAAGAGAATTGTCTAAGATAAAGAATCGGCTTCAGGAACTGGAAATAGTTGATATGGATAAAAAAATTACCGGAACAGCAGTAAATCTGGTTGAAAGATATGCTAAAAGCCATGGTCTTCATATCCCCGATGCGTTGATTGCGTCAACTGCGATTTGCAGCGGGATGGAACTCCTCACCTTCAACCTCAAAGATTTCAAGTTTATTGAAGGAATCAAGCTTTACTCTAAAGCCGGCAAAAGTCAAACCGCAAAAAAACAATAAAATTGAAATTCTCCTCCGTCCCCCATTAATGCATATGAGAACTACGTCCTCCCTTACACAACTTAGAGAACGAGTTCCTTATGTTCTGATGACCGTCCCCCAGCCCCCAATTCGTGTATTTTGCGTGATACCTCTTCACCGGGGCCTGCCCGGTTAAATTCACGAAGTGGCGCGGAGCATTTAACCCGGGTTTCGTATTTCGATATTCGAATTTCGTGTTTAAAGGATCTCCCCATGCAGAAAGGCGACGTCCCCGCCGCCTATGCCGATGTGGATGACTTGACCAAGGCCGTGGGCTTCAAACCCGATACCCCTATTTCCTAAACCTAAATGTTGAATAATCAGCAGGATAGCTTGGTTGGACCCCTGACCGCGCTTTTTTAACGCTGGATAAAAAGTGACGACAATCCTTAGTCAGAACCGTTACTTTTTTTCAAAGCTTCCAATCTTCGAAATTTTCTTTCAGCGAATTCAAAAAAAATAAAAGAACGATATCGGTAAGATACACCGCATTCTTAAAAATGATCCGGAATAATAAAGAATTTGGTATGGCTTATGCTTCAGTTGCCACCAAAGTGACGATATGAGCGTAGTCACTTCCCAGTTTTAACACAACAACCTGGGACCATTGAAGAATGGTCTCTGTTGTTCGAAATTGGGGCTCCGGTCCTGAGCCGGAAGTTTGGGCTTGGTCCTCACTTCGCCCACCCGGCAATGAATTGCCGGGCAATTGTCTGTCGCCCTTACAGGGCTCTCACAGTCCCGTAGGGACGGCAGGAAATAGCCCGGGGTTTCAACCCCGGGGCTAATGGGCGAGATAATGACAAAGCCCGGAAGTTTTTTAAAGGTCACATCATGTAATTCAAGGGGCGGAGCTGTGTTTACACCGTACTTTTTTTTGGGAAATTGAAACGCTTCAGAGATCCCTTGTGGGTTTTTTTTATCCAAAGATTTCAAGAATTCTGCCCTGTTTTCTCGAAAAGCACCAAGGTTCAAAACCAATCCTGACGGAAAGGTAAGCGCCATGAAAAAGAAAATCGGCACCATGCTGGATGAGGAGTTGATCTTCAAAGCAAAGCAGGCAGCCCTGTCCGAGCGCCAGGCCCTGAGCCATTTTCTGACCAACGCCCTCAAAATGTATCTACAGTCTTTAGAGAAGAAAAAAGATATAGCGCCAAATGACGTATGTGCCAGCACACGAGGGGCCATGAAATTATCCATAAAAACCTTGAAAGCCATCCTGGAAGAAAAAAAGACCTGTGCGACTTTCTGAAATCGAAACCGGATCAAGGGTGTTTGTCAATTCCGATATCTTCATCTACCATTTTACCGGCGCCGGCAACGAATGCAGTGATTTTCTGGAAAGGTGCGAACACGGGAAACTGCACGCCACAACCACCGTCAGCGTGATTCTGGATGTCCTCCACTGTCTCATGATGGTGGAGGCGGTTAAGAAAAAGCTGGTAAAACCGCCCAACGTTGCCCAAAAACTCAACGACTCGCCCCGAACCTTGAAACTTCTGAATGAATACTCCGTCAATACTGAAAAGATTCAGGACATGGGCGTTGCCGTCACGCCGCTTACCTTTGACAGCATCACCAACAGTCATATGGTCCGGCTGACCTCAGGATTGACGATCAATGACTCGCTGATCGTTGCCGGCATGAAGCAGGACCGGATCAGACTTTTGGCAACCGGCGATAGATCTTTTGAGCCGGTAACCGAAATCGAAATATGCACCCCTGAAGATTTAACCCTCAATTAACACCCTGGGCGGGATGTAGGAGGAAGTTATCAGTTTTCAGTTGTCAGTTGTCAGTTCTGGAGCTTATTTTGAAATTTGAAGATTTGGAAGTATGGAAGAGATCTTCACGATTATGTGCAGATTTATATAAATATCTTCGGGATATTAAGGATTTTGGGTTTCGAGATCAGATTACCCGGTCTGCGTTATCAATACCGAGCAATATTGCGGAAGGTGTGGAACGAGATTCAAAAAAGATTTTGCCAGGTTTCTGCAATATTCAAAAGGTTCTTGTGGAAAATAAAACAATATCAATATGCACTTACTGACCGCCGATAACTGACAACTGATAACTGACGACTGACAACTGACGACTGACAACTGAAATTATGAAAAGCATCCCAAATTCCCTTAACACAATACCCGCGCCAACCCCCGACTACTCGGAAAGCCTTCTCGTCCACTTCAGGCGCGTTGAAAGCCTGAAAGAAGCCGCCCTGGACTACCGGGCCATCAGTCTCAACAAGAGGCAGCTCTGCGACCTTGAACTGCTGCTGAACCGGGCCTTCTATCCGTTAAGAGGCTACCTGAACCGTGCGGACTACGAATCCGTACTCGATTCAATGCGCCTTGCCGACGGCACCCTCTGGCCGGTCCCCGTCTGCCTGGATGTGAACCGAAAACTTGGCGAAACGCTAACGCCCGGTGAGCCCGTAGCCCTCACCGATGAAGAAGGGTTCATGCTGGCGATCCTCACCGTCGAAGAGATATGGGAACCGGATAAAGCCCGGGAAGCAAAAGCCGTCTACGGCACGGACGACCCGGCAAAGCATCCCGGCGTCAACCAGCTCCTCAACAAAATGGGACCCTGCTATGTCGCCGGCACTCTCGAAGGCATCCAACTCCCGGTTCACTATGATTTCAGGGAACTTCGGTTGACACCCTCCGATACCCACCGGATTTTCTCCCGGAACGGGTGGCGAAACGTCATCGGCTTTCAAAGCGAGGACAACCTCCATTGCGCCCACAGAGAGATGACCCTTCGGGCTGCCCGGGAGGCAGGGGCCAGCATTCTGCTCCAACCCGTCGTAGGGCTGACCCATCCCGGGGACCTGGAACATTACACACGGGTGCGCTGCTACCAGGAAATTGTCAAGAAATATCCCAAAAGCATGATCAGCATGGGGCTGATTCCCCTTGCCACACGCCAGGCCGGGCCCCGTGAAGCCCTCTGGCATGCCATCATCCGCAAGAACTACGGCTGCAGCCATTTCATGGTATCCGATGATCACAGCGACCCCTTCGCCAATCAAAACGGCAACAGCCGATTTTACCCCCTGCGCGCCGCTCAGGAGATGGTGAAAGCCCATGAAGAAGAGACGAGCATCGAGATGGTCCCCCTCAAAAAAATGGTTTATGTGGAAGACAAGGCCGAGTATCTGCCGGAAGATGAGGTAAAGCGGGATGTGAACGTCAAGCGGATCTCTTCTTCGGAACTTAGGCGGCGGCTTGAAAAAGGCCTGGATATCCCAGAGTGGTTCTCCTACCCCGAGGTGGTTGCCGAACTGCGGCGGGCCTATCCGCCCAGATCAAAACAGGGATTTACCATCTTTCTAACGGGCCTCTCCGGCGCCGGCAAATCCACCGTGGCCAAGGTGCTGGTGGTGAAATTCATGGAGATGCGGGACCGTCCCGTGACACTCCTTGATGGCGACATCGTGCGGCAAAACCTCTCCAGCGAACTCACCTTTTCAAAAGAGCACCGGAACCTCAACATCACCCGCATCGGTTTCGTAGCCGGCGAAATCACCAAAAACGGCGGCATCGCCATCTGTGCGCCCATTGCGCCCTACGAGGAATCCAGACGTCACAACCGGGACCTCATCAGCCGCTACGGCGGGTATATCGAGGTGTATCTCTCAACCCGCCTGGCGATCTGCGAGCAGCGGGACCGCAAAGGGCTCTATGCCAAAGCCCGCGCCAACAAGATCAAAGGCGTCACCGGCATCGATGATCCCTATATCGAACCCAGCAACCCGGACATCACCATCGACACCTCGGAGTTGACGCCAGATGAGGCGGCCCAGGAGATATTGTTGTATCTTGAAGAACAGGGGTATGTGCGATAGATTTCCCCATCCATTATTCCTGGAATTTTTTGACACGCATACTGACCTTTGCGATATTGATGCGAATACAATAAAAAAAATTTCCTTTCTATGTATAGATAAGGGAGACGAATAACATGAACAAATTAAAACACTTAAAAAATTAAATTGACAGTTTGCCGCCTTCGATGCTTATTGCGGTAGAAAAATTCATAAAAGAGCTAAAAAAACGGAAAAAAACACTTTCTCTTTTGGGAAAGTTGGCAGGATATGCGACTGAGGACGATCTTTCCACGGATCTGGCGGAACAACATGTTCATTACTTGTATGGAACAACAAAGAAATGAGTCTCAGCATTTTTATCGACTCAGGTTACTTGATCGCACTTGCCAGAAAAAGAGATAAATTTCATAATGTTGCCCTTTTTCAGGGCTACGGTCGCAAGTCGGGACAAAATGTTTGAACACGATTTGAAAGATTAAATGATGGACAGGATTGCCATTGGCCGATGAAACGCAAAAAAAATGTGTTTCTGCTGGAGAAACATACTTTCTTACCAACGTTTCGCTTAACACCCCGGTTACGTAATGTCTGTTGTTGCTTGACGATACCTCTGTTTTTAGATAAAATATAAACTATATCAATTCATATAGTTGAAAAAGAGGGTAAAATATGTCATTGAAGGTAGTTACGGCACTTGAGGCACGGCAGCAGCTTGGCACGATAATGAATGCTGTGTCATTCAAAAACGACCAGTATGTTGTGGAGCGCAAGGGGATACCTATGGTGGCAATTATCCCGATCAAGAAATTCAAGCAAATGGATAAGGCCAGACAGCGTTTCTTTGCTAATATGTCGAAAATTAGCGATTCTTTTGTCGGCGAAGACCTGGGAAAACTTGAGGGTATTTTGCTTGAAGCAACGCAGGCAGCTAAACAACTCGAACATCGTCAAGGATAAGTTTTGAAAATCGTTGTCGATGCCAACCTTTTTGCCAGCGCTCTGATCAAACCGAATTCAAATCCCGGCAAAATTCTTAACTTGATTAAACAGAATCAAGTGGAATTGATTCTGTCACCGGCTATTATCAGGGAAATAAAACGTATCCTACTCTACCCCAAGCTTCAAAAATATCATCGTAAAACCTCTCAGGAAATAGACGCATACTTTGAAGATATCTTAATGTTTGCCTGGATTGTTGAAGGAGAGGGGATAGTTGATATCATTAAAGACGATCCTTCAGATAACAAATATTTGGCATGCGCTTATGAAGGCGAAGCGGATTATATCGTCTCTGGTGATCACCATATATTGGATATAGAAACTTATGAGGGGATTGAGATTCTTAAAGTGAAAGCGTTTTTGAGCGTTTGGGAAAAAGAACGGGAATCAAAGGATTTGCCGGAAAGATAGCCTTCAGAAGTGAATGAAGGATGTTGGTGCCGCCAGTACGATAGTAAAACAACGCCCCCTTCACACCGTTTCATTCGAAGTCGGAGTTTTCGCTTATCTGGAAGTTTGATGTTCGACCTGCCCGCAATGCCTTTGGATGGTTATGGTAGAATGCCCTCTCTCTCGGCCCGGTAACAATGATCATAACACCATCATTTGTGATGAATGGCAGGCGGGTGTTGGACGTTCATCTTTTCACCGTGCCTCCTATACGACCTGTTTTAGATTGTAAAACATCACCAGGAGTCAACGGCAGCCCCCCACATAAATGATAATTGATTGAAATAGTGCCTGAACGAAAACCTCGAAATATGGCTTTCTAATTTTCGTTAGATGTTTCAACCATATTCTATTGTTACGTTTTTTTACTTAAAACTTAAAACCGTGTCTGAACGGCTTTTTTGTGCAGGCACGAAATAGGAAACAAATTCCATGAAAATGCCACAACCTGATAAAGGGACTGAAAAGAACCTTTCAGAGCCTGTGATCTCAACCTGTCCGAAAGGAGAAGTGTTCTCTCTGCCCGGGCCGAAGGATTACGAAATAGAATTCAAGCGGCTCAAGAAGCTGGTGAATGAACAAAGGCTTAAGGGACGGGAAATCGTCGTTGTCATGGGTGTGGGGTTTGTAGGCGCCGTCATGGCGGGTGTGGTGGCGGATTCAGTGAATCGGGAAACGGGGGAATCCAGGTACTTCGTCATCGGCATGCAACGGCCTTCCCCCCGATCTTTCTGGAAAATCCCGTACCTCAACCGGGGGATTGCCCCTGTGGAGGCCGAAGACCCGGATGTGGCGCCATTGATTCAACGGTGTGTACAGGAGAAACAGACCCTCACCGCCACCTTCTCCTACGACGCCCTGTCTCTTGCGGACGTGGTGGTGGTGGATGTTCAGTGTGATTACCAAAAGGAGACGCTGGGAAATGTTCGGCAGGGGCATGCCGATATCGAAGCCCTTGAAGAGAGCCTCAAGATTATCGGAGAGAAGATTGAACCCCATTGCCTGGTCTTGATCGAAACGACCGTTCCTCCCGGCACCACGGAGTATGTGGCATACCCCATCATAAAAAAGGCCTTTAAAAAACGAAACCTGGTGCAAAGGTCGGAGGTCAGAGGTCAGAGGTCGGAGGTCGGAGATCGGAAGTCGGAAAATGACACCCTTGCAACTGGCCTCCAGGCGCAACCTTCTGACCATTTTAGACCGGCTGAGCCGCTCTTGGCCCACTCATTTGAGCGGGTTATGCCGGGGCGGCAATACGTGGCCTCCATCCGCGACTTCTGGCGTGTGTGCTCCGGCATCAACGAGCGATCCAGAGAACGGGTGGAAGCGTTTTTGTCCGGCATATTGAATGTGAAAGAATTCCCCTTAACCATTCTTGACAGACCCATTGAGAGCGAGACATGCAAAATTGTGGAGAATAGCTACCGGGCCACCATCCTGGCCTTCCTCCATGAATGGAGCCTGTTTTCGGAGACCAACGGGGTTGATCTTGTAAAAGTCGTCAATGCCATCAAGATCAGGCCTACCCACAGCAACATCATTTTCCCGGGCCCGGGCATCGGCGGTTACTGTCTTCCCAAAGACGGCGGCCTTGGACTTTGGGCCTACAAACATCTGATGGGTTTTGAGAACGACATCTTCAAGATCACCCCTGAAGCCATCAATATAAATGACACGAGGGCGCTGCATGCGGCCCAACTGGTCCGTGATGCCATGCGAAACATGGGGCGGATTGTCCCGGCTTCGCAGATAACGGTTCTGGGGGCATCCTATCGAGAGGATGTGGGAGATACACGTTATAGTGGGTCTGAAGTGATCGTCCGGAAATTGACGGAGATGGGGGCCGATGTGAAAGCGCATGACCCGTATGTGCAGCACTGGTGGGAACTGGAAAAACAGGCATCCTATCCCGCCGTCGGCGCCGGCTGGTCCCGCTTTTTCCGCAATCAGGAGGGTCTTTCGGAGTTTTCAATGACCCGGGATCTGGAAGAGGCGCTGAAGGGCGCTGATGCAGTGGTTCTGGCCGTGCGGCACAAACTGTATTTGACACTTGAACCGGAAGAAATGGTCAGGATGGTTGGCGGGCCGTTTGCCATTGTGGACTGTTTCGCCATCCTGGATGATGACAGGATAAGAAGATATTTCGAGTTGGATTGCGAGGTCAAGGGACTTGGCCGCGGGCATATAAATCGCATCAAAGACAAGGTCCGAAAAGGAAAATTGGCCGCAGTTGCCTGAATCCGTATCGCAGCTACAAAAAACCGCCTGCCCTTTTGAACTGGGGCCATCCGCGCCTGTTCCGTGAAATCAGCGAAATCCGACTGCCCCGTTAAATCTGTAATTTCTCTTATTTAACCGGGGTGCCAAAAAAACTTTCCAGGGGAGACGTCCCGGCCACCTGTGCCGACTTGGATGACCTAACAGATACCTTTACACCTCCGAATTCAAACGGAACCTGCGGGTGCTTTCAAAAAAGGCTCAATTAAGTTGGTTGCCGGCAGAACTGCTCAGGAATACAATTTAAGAAAAAACAGAAAAGGTGCTTTCTGGGAAGACCGTTATCACGCAACAGCCATTGAATCCGAACGACATCTTCTGAGATGTCTTGTATACATTGACCTGAATATGGTGCGCACCGGCGTGGTCTCTCATCCGTCCGAATGGCCGTTCGGTGGTTATAATGAGATTCAAAAACCTCGCAGAAAGTGTGTGCTTGTCGCTTATCACAAACTTGCTGAATTAACAGGGTTTAAAACCTACGATGCATTCCGGGAAGCCCACAAAGAGTGGGTAAGTGAATCACTGGCGAATGGTAACAATTTCCGGCAAACTCAATGGACCCAAAGTATAGCCGTTGGAAGTGAAAGTTTTATCGAAACAATCAAAGAGAAATTGGGCATACTTGCCAAAGGACGGAAAATTCTTGAAAACGATGGAGAGTTTCAGCTTCGGGAAGATATGGGAGCCTATACTGCCAATTCTGATATGGAAAATGGCGATATTGGGGATCAAAACGCCTATTATTATGATATGAATCATGGAAATTCAATTACTTAGGGTGCCCCGACCCCACACTGCACCAACCACGGGAAAAACCGAGAGTTGACGATTTTGACGGCGATTGGTACAATGAAGATCTCAAGAAACAGATCGAAGGCTGTCTGCCCATGCATACCTTTGGGCACCGGCCCGTAGAGTTATAGGGGGTGAATATGCAAACAGAGACAGAATATGAAGAGATGATTTTGCAGGAGTTGCGGGCCTTCCCTCAGGAAGCCATCCCCGAGGTGATCCATATCCTAAAGTCGGTGAGGAAAGGCATTTCCATCACTCGAAGGATAGAGGGCAAAGAGGCTCAGCCAAGCGGCCTCTGTGGTATTTGGAAGGATGACCGAAGTGCCGCGGAGATCATTGAAGATATCCGGTCCCGGAGAACGGGATTCGGACAGCGACAGGTAGATCTGTGAACTATCTCTTAGATACGGACATCTGTGTGTATTGGCTGAAAAAAGATGATCGCGTCGAACAAAATGCGATATCAGTCGGCCTTGAAAACATCGCAATTTCTTTCATGACGCTGAGTGAACTCTACTATGGCGCGCATAAGTCGCAACGTGTTGAGGAGAATCTGGCCGCTATCAGTCTCCTGACTGAAAAAGTATCGGTCGTGGAGTCGAATGATCAAATATGTGCTCGTTTTGGAAAACTCAAGGTCTTCCTGGAAAAGCAAGGCATGATCATCGATGATGCAGATTTGTTTATAGCGGCCTGTGCTTTGGTAACTAGTGCAACGCTGGTCACAAATAATACGAGACATTTCAATAGAATAGAAGAATTGCGACTGCAAAACTGGTCAAGTTATGTCTCGGAAATCTGATTTCGGAATCCAGAGCGGTTCAAAAAACCTAACCGTCCGTTCCCCGCTAAAGACAGGATCTTCGACAAGACGCCACGACCGCCAAGTTCACTCATGTTCAATAAACCGACCCTTTGAGCTTTGAGCTTAATTGTCTTAGCGGTTCAATCTGAAAATGCCCGTAATTCACAAATCATAATGACCCCAGGCCCACAAAGTATAGCCGTTGGAAGTAAAAGTTTCATCGAAACAATCAAAGAGAAATTGGGCATACTTGCCAAAGGACGGAAAATTCTTGAAAACGATGGAGAGTTTCAGCTTCGGGAAGATATGGGAGTCTATACTGCCAATTCTGATATGGAAAATGGCGATATTGAGGGTCAAAACGCCTATTGTTTGGATATTAATCATGGAAATCCAATCACTTAGCGTGGTCCGACCCCACACTGACACACTGCTACTTACGATTGAGCCCACACCACAAACACATACCGCCTGATATCAAACATCACCGCGTTCCTGCCCTTGGTCTAAGCTTTTTGGAGCCAAACCTCCCCTTCTTGCTTCAAGAGATGGAGGATTTTTTCAAATTAAAGCTTTCTGGAGCATAGTTTTATGATATTTGGGCTCATTTAACCGATGTCTCAGAAAGTCCAAAACCAACATTTCGTGAATGTTCGCCATAACCGTGCAAAATCAATCCGTGGAATTTGTTTGCCCGGTTAGATTCACCGGTGTAGAAAGGGATCAGAATATGCGGTCTCACTATAGCCACGTGAAATTCTCTTACATTTCTTTACTTTCGAATGAAGCAAAAATCGATTATTTGCAGAATAAATTCCTTTCATTTGCAGATACTAATTTTTCATTTTTAGATGCGGGGTGCGGTGCAAACAGCAGGCTTATTTCAAATCAAAGGGGAAAAAGATTTACAGGATGTGATATAGACAAAATTTCCATATTAAAAAATAAGTGTGTATCTAACAAAGTTTTATGTTTTCTTGAAAATTTGCCTTTTCACCCAAATAGCTTCCACATAATTTCTTCCTATGATGTTATTGAACATATACAATACCCTGAACGATTTATTTCTGAAGCAGATAGAGTTCTCAAAATGGGGGGGACAATATTTTTTATTGTTCCGAATCTTTATTCAATTTATGGGTTGTTAGCAGTTACAATTCCTTACAAAATAAAGGTTCTTTTGCTAAAAGTTTTTGGTTTGGAAACGAAGAACCATGTTCATTATTACCGGCTAAATTCATCGAAAAAAATAGCCCGTTTTTTACTTGATAACAATTTCGTATCTGTAAATGTGACATTTTTAAATGTATTGCCATCTTCCAGAGCTTTAAGAAGATTTGGTTTATTGTACTATAAAATCTGTGGATCTAAACTTTTTTCCAAATTTTCCCCTAGTATTCTTGTTATTGCTCACAAAAAATAGTTGCATTTTTATTGAATTTTTGAAAGAGCATCTGAGTTAACATAATATAGAATTCAACTTCATTTTTTAGCTAGGCACCGGAAGTCACCAAATTTATTCGACCTCTGCCGAAAGTACCCCCAGCTTTTTTTCCCTGTCTTGGAAGGGAGGGGGCGAAAGACCATTTTCTTGTATTTGGAGTAAATAATGAAAGCATTTTACATAAAAAATTGTGTTATCAAAGCAACATTATTTGCTATGTTATTTACAGTTTGTATTATCTTTAGCAATCAGAAAACTTTTTCTTTTGTAACATCAGTCAATGCAGCAGTCTATTATGTTGCAAATAATGGAAATGATTCTAATGCTGGAAAATCTCAGGACGTGCCATGGAAAACAATTGCGAAAATAAATTCGAGCAACTTTGCTCCTGGTGATTCAATTTTATTCAACCAAGGTGATCTATGGCGCGAAGAGCTTGTTGTACCTTCTTCAGGAAGTGTTGCTGCCCCATTACACATTTCAAGCTATGGAACTGGGACCCCTCCTGTTATAACTGGAGCAGATTTGACTTCTGGTTGGTCAGGACCTGATTCAAATGGCGAGTACTCCATAACTGGACCTTCATCGACACGCATTTTCCTTATGAACGGCAAGAGAATCGTGAAGAAGACTGTCGGGTCCCTTGTTGCTGAATCATGGGGGTATGCAAGCGGTAAGTTATATTTCAAGCCCGTGTTGGGGAGAAGGGCGGCAGACTATAGCTTGGAATCAGGAACCAGAAATCATTGTCTTGTTATAAAAGACAAACAATACATGACAATTGATAGCCTGACCTTCATTGGAGGGAACGGTCGAGATCTAGATACTGAATCAGCGTGTACCGTCAAGATAACGGGTGCCAGTGCTTACATTACACTCCAAAACTGTGTTGTTAAGGAGGGACTATTTACAGGCATAGGTTTAGAAAGCGGTCCTTCATTTATAGTTATAAATAATTGTGATATTTACGGGCATGCAGGCGTTGGAATTGATATACGGGGGATTGAGACCAAAAATATTACCATAACAAATAATAAGATACACGACATAGCAGGCCTGCCTAGTGACACTCTCGCTGGAGGGGATAAAGGGGGAATAACAATCACCAGTCACCATGGAGAAGACAGCAATTGCGTTATTGAAGGAAATGATATCTATGATAATTCATATGGGTCTGAGACTGCTCGGTGTGATTATGGAATATCAATTTATGAAGCATCCGGAAACACGGTAAGAAATAATAAGATATACAACAATTACGGTGGCGGTATTTATGTAATTGCAATTGCTGACAACGCTAGAAACAACCGGATCCATTATAATTTGCTCTGGGATAATGGGAAATCGGTCTATCCAGAGCAGAACAAAATGGCGATTAGACTCGGCGGAAGTTTAGGCTATGATATAAGTGGTGCAGAAATTTACAACAATGTCATTTTTAATAATAACCTCAAAACTGGAGTTGGTGCACTCCATGTTGGAGGGAATTCTGGTAATGTAAAAATATTTAATAACATTTTGTTTGAAAATGATACAAAAGGATTTGAATTATTTTTTAGCGCAACGAACAATTTTTTGCAAATAGGAAACAACTGCTATTATAGGCCAGAAGGAAATGTAGTATACTTTAGTGGGAAAACATATAATTCAGGTGATATGATTGGTGAAACTGGGAGCGTTTACTCTAAAAGTGTACCTAATGATATTGGCTTTATTTTCGGAGATCCTCTCTTTGTAGATAAACCAAATTTTAATCTTCAGCTAAGAAAAGGCTCGCCTTGTATTGATAAAGGCAAGACTGTCGGATTGGAGAAGGATTTTTTGGGCACTCCGCTACCGATGGGAAATGCTGTAGATATAGGTTGCTTCGAATTCCAACCAAAAATGCTGCCCCCAAAGAGCCTCAGAATCTACCAATAATCAATTTTTTAAGCTGATATGCTTCTTGCAACATCGGTAATTCGCTCAACTTAAACGGTTGTTTATCGGAGAGATGCAGATGGTCTAATCGCAGCATAGCGGTTTGGTGGATACTGAAAATCAGAGGTAAAATCTTCGTTTATAATTTATCTGGCTAAAGCGTACTTCGTCAAATGAATGGCCATGATTTTCAGTTTGAAGAATTCGGTATCGCGAAACCAAAAATTCTGATTTTTTGTATGGTTTTGCTTTTGAACAGCTTTACGTATTTTCTGAAATATTTAAAAGTCTCGGTCTCCTTTTGAGGCCTTGATAGGGATAGAGGGAGACATTGTGGGAATTAAAAACCGCAGGGAAAAACTTGATAGAGTACTGAACTGGATTAGGCTTAAAATTGATACGTTTCCTGCTCTTGACTATCAGCCACTTCCTTGGATTGGGCTGAATAAGGCGAGGCGGTCTGTGGGTACTAAGTCAAGGTGGGAGCGTATAGCTCCGCTGCTCCAAGATCACGGAGTCGAAACTCTTCTAGATATCGGGTGCAATGTAGGTTGGTTCTCAATCAACGCTGCCAAAATGGGTATCTCAGTAATCGGCCTTGAGATTATGCCAAAGAATTACCGTACATTAATCTTTACTCGCAACAAATTGAATATGGTTAACTTGGGGGTACTGATTTTGGATCTGTCCCCGAGGAACGTATCTCTTCTACCAATGACAGACGCGGTGTTGTTCATGTCCGTGTGGCACCACCTCGTACGGTTGCATGGTTTAGAAGGGGCAACAAAAACGCTTCGATGCATTTGGCGTAAGACAGCCCGAGTGCTCTTTTTCGAGACTGGCGAGGATGAAATGCCTCTGAAGTTTAATCTTCCAGACTTCGGACCAGATGCAAAAGCATGGATTACAGAATATTTACTGAAGAGCTGCACAGGCGCTGAAGTTTTACATCTTGGCAAACACCGGGCCTTCGCGCCCGATGGAAGCATATGTAAGCGAAACCTTTTCGCAATAGTGAAAACAACGTGACTTCGCTCAATAATTTGTCACCTCTTGACGTAGAAGGTTTAGGTCTGGAATATTTGGTGGGCGAAATGGAGCTCACCAGAATTATTGAGTCTACCCAGAGCACATGCTATTTCTTTAACTCCGGGCAGGGATCGAGACTAGTCGTCAAACGATTTACGAATGAGTACGTTCATGCCACACTAATTGACGCCAGCAGAGAATTTGAAGCACTATTGTCATTCAGCAAAATCTGCAATTCCCATCCGCATGTAAGAACAGCCCGCCCATTGGGACTCCTAACCTCTGGAGACGGTTATGTTATGGAGCAACTGGAAGGATTAGGCCTTGATGAAGTACTTGAAGGACGACAATACTACAGAGCGAATCTAGCAGATGTGGCGAGGCAAATCATTGAAGGGGTGAAAATGTTTCACGAATGCAATTCTGAGCCGTATGCTGATTTCCATGCACAGAATATACTACTCGACGACCTTGGCCAAGTAGGATTCATTGACCCCACGATCCCAAACCGGTTTTTTTATGAAACTGCTGAGGATACTCCGAATGGTTTCCTGGCTGCAGATATAGGCTATTGGGTGTTCTCCTCAGCAGTGGAGTTCGTGAAACAAGTCTTGTTCCGTCCGAGATGGGCATTTCGGACAATCCATTTCACGTTGCTGTTGACAGCTACCTCACTGCGCTCGCTAAAAAAGTCTGAGACTTCCGACTTTTTTTTGGCCGTATTCAGAGCTACAAATCGGCACGCATTGCGCCTAAAAAGCTCACACCAGGTCAAGCCATTCATTCTATGGTTGGCGCTGCTTCCGGTTCTTCGGATAATAAGATGCTTGTGTCAAAGAGGACAGACTTCAGAAATAAAAATGCAAGAAGTTGACCAGATTCACAGTTGTGATTAGTTTGGGCAATAACCATATTCGGAAGACAGTCTCTTTAATTCCCGACCCTATCAGCCTTCAATGTTCCGAAACCAGCAAAAAAACGAATTAACATGAACATCGCTTTTTTTTACAACAAAGCTGCCCGTAGTGGGGGTCTTGCAATACTTGATCAGGGGCTCGTTTCCTTCACCAACTTTTTTATCACGATTTTACTCGCAAGGGAAATTAGCCAAACGGAATATGGCATCTTTATTGTGTTGCAGACAATTTACATATTTGCTAGCGCGATAAACAGTTCCCTCATTATAAGCCCCATGACAACTATAGGTCCCTCAATTCTTCCAAAGGATACTGAATTATATTTCTCTTCAATTACATTGCTTCAATTCTACTTTGTATTAATAACTTTTTTTATTTTGGGTTTTGTAGGCATAACAGCACTTTATACTATAGGCCATCAGAACATTTCAAAAATGTTCTTGGCAATGGATTCCGCCTTAATATTTCACTTGTTGCAGGACCATTTCAGAAAAATACTTTTTACACGCCTCGATATCAAAAGGGCATTACAAAATGATATGTTATCTTATGGACTTATAATATTAGGGATTATCATACTTTCTAAATTCAAACTGTTGTCTGGAACGAATACTTTTATCGTAGTTGGATTTGGTTCAATGATAGGATCACTTTTTGGATTCTGTCAATGTAAACACCTATTCCGACTAAAGGCTTTGAGCTTAAAAGAAACGGCAAATTCTCATTGGAAATTCGGAAGGTGGCTTTTGGCTAATGTTGTTAGCCAACAATGTTCTAGTCAAATTTACATCTATATTAGTGCTATATTCCTTTCATCTCAGATGGTGGGTGCTTTAGGTGCAGCTCGAAACATTTTGGGCATGAGCCATATCGTTATTTTTGGGATGGATAATTTGGTAAACCCAATTGCGTCAAAAAGTTACAACGAACGCGGCATTAAAGCCCTCAATAGCATCTTGAAGAAGACGTTATTTTACGGTGGCCTAATAATTTTTAGTTATTGCTGTTTAGTTTCTATATTTCCTGAAGTTATTTTAGAAACTCTTTACAGATCAAAATACACTGGCTATGGTTATTTGGTCATACTGTCTGCGGTTCAATATGTTTTTCTGTTCATGAGCAGAGTTCCTCAGTATGGCATCAGGGCCGTACAAAAAGCTAGAGTGTTGTTTTTTAGCAGTGTTGTTACCTCTGTCATTTCACTTTGTATTTCTGCCCCTCTGGTCAAATACATGGGGCTTAGCGGTGCCTGTATTGGTATGATTATAAGTCAGTTGATCTTGCTAATTTTACTTTTCTTGAATTTCAAAATATGTCAGAAGGAGAATAATCAGTGACAGAAAAATCACCCTCTCGACCTATAGAGAAATTTCGAGATTCCCCGAGAGTTGGCGAATTTCTCCGTGCCATGTTCCAGCGCTTTAATGAGGAATGTATTTCTTACTGTGTCCTTCATTCTTATGAAAGATTGCCTGAATTTGCACCGTCGGATGTTGATATTGCCATCGATGGGGAAAGCCTAAACAAGGCAGAGTATATCATTTATGAATTGGCTGACAGCATGGAGTATAAAGTCATCCAAATGCTTTATTATGATGTTCCAAAATGTTTTTATTATGTACTATTTTTTAGAGATGCAAACGGGTCGCCTGGATTTATCCAGATTGATTTGATGAATGATGATAATGGGATAGGCAGATATCTAATGAAGACGGCTCAGATTTTGGCTGGAAGAAGACAATTTAAGGAATTCTACATCCCCGCTGCACCAGTCGTGGCCTGTTATTTATTAATAAAAAAATGTGTAAAAGGAATGATGCCTCCTGAACAAAAAATGATGATAAAGGACGCATTTTTGGAGGATAAAGATGGTGCAAAGAAAATGTTTATATTTTTCTTTGGAAAACGGCACTTGTCAAAAATTGAAAAAATAATTTATGGTAATGACTCAGATAAAGAACAACTTAAATATCTTAAGATAGCAGCTATTTTGAAGCACCGAGTATTAAAACCTCAATTGCTCATTGCTAAAGTTTATTGGCTGATAAAAAGGACAATAAAAAGAATATTTGAGCCAACAGGAATAGTCGTAAACTTGACTTCCCCTGATGGCGGGGGGAAATCTGCCGTTGCAGACGAACTATCGGCTAGGATGCGCTCAGGTTTTCGAAGAGTTGATAGAATGCATTGGCGACCAAATTTTCTCCGAACCCCGAGAAAATTTTTTAATCCAAGCAAATGGAACGACCCTGAACCTCCGAACTACAGCCCTCATGCACTCCCGCCCCGTTCAAGGCTAAGTTCTATTTTCCGCTTTCTGTTTTTCGTGGCTGATTATGTTATAGGATTTCTACCCTGCATCCAATGGCCTAAAATCCGTACGGGACTGGTTATTTGTGAAAGGTATTATTACGACTTCCTCATAGATTTGAATAGATTTAGGCTCGATCTCCCATTGTGGTTGCCTTCAATTTTTCTACACCTTATTCCAAAGCCTGATTTAACAATTCTTCTTACTGGTTCTGCACAAACTATTTTTGAACGAAAGCAAGAGATTTCTTTATCAGAAATTAAGCGACAACTTAATGCAATGGAAACTTTTTCTTCCAAAATTCCCAATATCTACAAAATTACAATTGACCAGCCGTTTTTAAAAGAGATCTCTGAAATTGAAGATTTAATAGTCGCAGAAATGAGCAAACGTTTACGCATAAGACTTGGCAAATAGTATTGTGGACCCTCGATTAGCAGAACTGCTCTATCTAGCTCCAATTGAGTCTCCAGGACGGGTCATGGTTTTTGGCCCTGTTGAGAATGAACTTATCGGCGCAATTAAATCCAAGTTTCAAAACGTTTTGGTGAATCTCAACGAGGAAAGAGAAAATGAAAATCCTTTAGCTGATTTAGTGTTATGTGTAACAACAAAGCTTTCTAACGAAATGAATTTCATAAGCCGCTTGATTGCCCCTGGCGGCGTTTTTTGCTCTATTGAAGAATTGAGAAAAAATTCGAATCCAAAGAAAAAAAAACAAAGGGGTTTCTTGTTAACAACGGAATTAAGGAAAGCAGGCTTTGAGAATGTAAGTTATTACGGCTTGACCCCTTCTGTTGATGAATTCCGATTGGCTGTTCCACTGATAAATCGTCGTTTGACAAGTACGTCTTTAGCTTTATATCAACCAAGTTTACGTAAAGCGAAACTGAGGAAGTTAATGGCCCATTTTCTTGGTTATTGTGGGTTAGCAAAAATATGGACACCCTATATTTTTACTGTAGCAAAAAAAACTGGCGGGGAAAAAGATAAAGGACTCAAACAACTGCTTTCAATAATTCATGGAACCGAGATAGAGATAAGCCTATTTTCAGGCACTCCAGGGTATCGTCGAAAGCCAACTGTTCAGGTGATGGATTTTATGGGAAATATTCTCAGTTATGGTAAAATTGCCCATAATCCAGTAACTTTAAATATGCTTGAGAATGAAGCGAAAGCTCTTTCTTTGCTGAAAAATATAGATCTCGGTCGAGCCTTGGTTCCTGCCGCTCTCTTTTTTGGCCACATTGGCGAAAAATCAAAGATTCTTTTGCAATCCACATGTAAAAGAGGATTAAGTTCATCACACATGTCCCCCAAAAAGTCTCATCATGACTTTCTTGTTCGACTCTTTATGCAGACAAGAGTCAAGACTGATTTTAGAGCGTCGGCCTGTTTAAATGGCCTACAGAAACGTGTAAATAAATTGAGTCGAAAGTATTCAGATGAATGGCCCTTCTTATTAAAGCGTAGTATTGATATGGCTACAAAAAATATGGTTGAAAATAGGGTCTTTTTGGGCTTTGCACACCGTGATTTTACCCCGTGGAATACGTTTACTTCAAAAGGACGACTTTTCGTTTTTGACTGGGAATTTGCTAAAGAAGAATGGCCACCATTGGCAGACGCGTTTCACTTTATTATTCAGAAAGCTATTCTAGTAGACAAAGCGTTGCCCGAAAAAATATTCGAAAAAGTGAGCAATGAAAATTTCATAGAAGGCTCCTTCTTGAATCGTCTTTGCGCAAATATTGAGGTTAAAAATTCATCAATATTAACTTTAATGACCTTATATTTATTGGATATAGCTACCGTCTACCTTGATAATTTCAGTTCCCAGGGTGAAGAAATTGATTCAAATGGACAAATGCTACTGAATGGATGGAAAGCACTCTTGAAAATTATTATGTCAAAGAACTAAGGATAGTTTGATGAAAGTATTAGTTTCCGCTTATGCCTGTGAACCTCATAAGGGGTCTGAACCAGGAGTTGGCTGGCACTGGTCCAAACAAATTGCCAGGTTTAGTGAAGTATGGGTGCTCACTCGCGAAAATAACCGAGAATCCATTGAAAATGAACTTTCAAGGAATCCTGATCGAAACTTACATTTTCATTATGTTGATTTGCCACGCTGGGTTTCTTTCTGGAAAAAAGGACAAAAGGGAATATACCTCTATTACTGCTTATGGCAACTCTGGGCCTATTTGGAAGCCCGCAGATTGCATAAGTCTATTCAGCTTAATGTAGTGCATCATGTTACCTTTGGTAATGTATGGATGCCCACTTTGATGCCGCTCTTAAATATCCCGTTTATTTGGGGTCCGGTTGGTGGTGCCGAATTGATACCGCAAAAATTGCGGAAACATTTCACTCTACGCTGGAGACTATATGAGAGAATCAGAGATTTCCTAATATTTTGGACTTTTAAAATTAATCCTTTAAGTAGGATAACTATGAAGAAATCTGCGTTAATTATTTCGAGGACAAAAGTTACGACTGATGCATTCTCCAATGAATACCAAAAAAAAATTTCGACCATGCTCGAAACGGGTATTGATGATACTTTTTTGAATGGGTTTAAGTTTGATAATCATGAAGAAACAGGACTTACGATATTGATGGTAGGCAGGCTGCTACATTGGAAGGGATTTGACATTGGTATCGAAGCGTTCACCAAAATTGCAGAAGTATTCAGTGAAGCGAAGTTGATTATTATTGGGACTGGGCCTGAAAAAAACAATTTAGAACGAATTTCAAACGAATTTTCTGAGAAAAATAGGATAATATTTGCAGGCGAACTACCGAGAGAAAAGGTAATGAAATATATGGTAGAGTCAGACATATTTTTGCTTCCGAGCATGAAAGATGCCGGAACGTGGGTGCTTTTTGAGGCTATCGCTGCAGGGTTGGCGATAGTCTGTCTTGATTATGCGGGGCCTGCAGAAATTGTTGATAATTCATGCGCAATAATGATCCCAGTAGGACCCCGTAATGAAATATTGTGTGGTTTTACTGAGGCATTGACTAGGCTTTTGTCATCAAAAACTTTAAGAAAACAGATGGGAATATTGGCCAAAAGACGGCTTCAAAATCTTTTCTTATGGGAGAATAAGGGCCTTGAGATTCAAAAATTTTATAAGAACATCCTTTTTAAGGAAAAAGACAGGATAATGTAATAAATGATTCAATATATAACATATTATGTCTCATTAACATTTATTTTTTGCTTAATAGGGATACATTATTTTGTCGGATTTGATATAAGAATAATTGCAATATTAGGTGGAGTCGTCTTTATTATTCCAAATTTTCAATTTGGCGTACGGCTAATAAAAAATGGTTTCAGATTATTGAGAAAAGAAAAGCTTCTCAAATTAGCTTGGGTAATGCTTTTTGCGAGCGCTCTTCTATGGAGGTTACGAGTTAGAGGAATTAGTGACCTTTCACAAAACCCCATTGATGCAACTTCTTTTCTTAGAATTACTGAGGTGGCAATAGCATGCCTTATTGCTATATTTTTGTTTAGAAGAGATACTATTGCTCATCTGTTTTTTGGTTTGTTAGGATTTTTACTGATCTATTCTATT
This sequence comes from Desulfatiglandales bacterium, assembly GCA_963664475.2. Lineage (GTDB taxonomy): Bacteria > Desulfobacterota > DSM-4660 > Desulfatiglandales > Desulfatiglandaceae > NaphS2. The sequence continues at coordinate 450,776 of CAXXXE010000003.1, read as the reverse complement.
ATTGGTATACTATCGGGGCTTTACTCTTCAATGCCTATTTACACAATTTATAAGGCATTTGAAACCGGGACGGGAGTTTTACTTACCGCTGCTACTCTTGGAAAGTGTCATAAGTTTGATGACATAAGGGATTTCATTCACTTAAATTTTGCTTTTTGGGGCCTCCTTCTCTTATTAATATGGTTAGGAGTTGTCTTTGCACCTGATTTAGCTCTGAAGCCATCGAAAGGAATAATAGGATTTAACCTATTTGGAGTCTTTCCTATAGTTAACGCAAATTCCGTTGGATTTATAGCTGCGTTGATCGCGCTATGCTCTTTTAATATCGTGATGTACTCAAAAGACATTGGGGAAAAAATATTTTATCAAAGTATTCTTTTTTTGTCTTTTATAACCTTGGTTGTTGCCCAATCTAGGACATCGCTGTTAGGGTTTTTTGTAGTAATGGCAATTTTTTTTTATTTAAACAAAAAGAGATTTTATTTTCTAATTCTTGTTATCTCATTGATTGTAATTATTTTGGGCGGAACTATAGGTTCATTTGTCTTGGAATTTTTGTCAAGAGGTGAAAGCGAAGAAATGCTCGTTACTATGACTGGGCGAACTACGATGTGGGCACATGCATGGCAAATGTTTAATGATGCACCAATGTTAGGCTATGGTTTTGCTTCTGGCGCAAGGGATGCATTAGGTTCTCATGGCGTTGGCTTACATGGGTCGTTTTTTGATGTAATAGTTAATGTAGGCCTTCTTGGTTTGATACCATGGCTTTTATCTGTTCTTGGAACTTGGTTTCTACTTTTGAAAGTATTCGTCCAATATTCTCAATCAATGACGCCGGACGTGAGAATATTTCACATTCAGATGATAGGTGTTATGACCCTGATAACCTTTAGGGCTTTAACGGGAACAAATATTGTTATGCACGACAGGGAATTTCTCTTGCTTTTAATCACCTTAGGTTACGCTCATCTCAGTAACAAATCTAGAGGGTTTACAGGGGAAGAAAGAATTTAAATGAGAATATTGCTGGTCCACAATTACCTGCGCCCGCCAAGCGGAGAAAACACCGTTTTCGAGCAGGAGACTGAGCTGTTGCGGTCAAAAGGCCATGAAGTAATAACTTACGCCAGGCATAATGACGAGATAGGCGATATGAAGAGCTCATCAAAGGCTCTTATTCCTTTCCATGCAGCGTGGTCATCGGAAGCATATAGCGCAATTTCCCAGCTAGTCCGTCAACAACGACCCGACATTGCACACTTTCATAATGTATTCCCACTCATCTCTCCAGCAGCTTATCTGGCATGCGCGAAAGAAGGATTGCCGGTTGTTCAAACTCTCCATAATTACCGAATCGTCTGCCCGGGCGCGCTTCTTTTCAGGAACAACAGGGTTTGTAAGGAATGTTCCGGCATGGGTTTTCTTCCGGGGATAAAACATGGCTGCTATCGTGATTCGCGTATCCAGACTGCCGGAATGGCGGCTATCATTTATTTCCATCTGCTAATCGGAACCTGGCGGAAATATGTTGACCTCTACATTGCCCTCAGCGATTTTGCCCTTTCAAAATACCGAGAGCTTGGTTTCCCCTCAGACAGTTTTTCCGTAAAAACAAATTTTCTCCAGAATCCTGTGAAACCTTCTTATGCAGATATGGGATACGGATTATACATCGGCAGGATCGGTGAAGAGAAAGGAATCGCAGTTCTATTGTCTGCCCTGAGAAATTGTCCTGAAATACCCTTCAAGGTTATTGGTAACGGGCCCATTCAGGATTTCCTTCAAAGAAAAATCGGCGAGTATGGGCTTCGTAACGTAGAATACCTGGGTGCCCTTGATCACAACCAATGTATGGACTGCCTAAAAAAAGCTCGTTTTCTTGTCCTTCCCTCACAATGCTACGAAGGGGTTCCTATGGTTTTGCTTGAGGCCATGTCGGCAGGGAAACCCGCCATCGTTTCAGATGTTGGAGTGTTGCCGTTAATGATAAGAGACGGATATAATGGATTTGTTTTCTCTGCAGGTTCTGTTGAAGGTTTTGCGGAAAAGATGAAGTTGATAAATGGAAATCCAGGTGAAGCCGTAATAATGGGGAAAAACGCGAGGGCCACTTTTGAAGAAAAATATACATCTGAAATTAATTATGAAATTGTCATGAAAATATACCAAAAGGCTATTGAAATAAACAAAAATAAGCGGATGAGATAGAAATCGAATGAGAATTGTTATCGTTGGTACTCGTGGAATACCCGGCAATTACGGAGGGTTCGAAACATTTGCGGAAAAGCTTGCTCTTGGCCTCGTTTCAAAAGGATGTTATGGAGTGGCTGTTTATTGCCCTGCTGGATCAAGCACAACAAAGGAGAAAAAATATAAGGGGGTAGAAAGGATTATTGTCCCAAACGTCCCTTTTAAATCACTGGACAAAATCAGCAGTTCTGTAATTTCCTGCTTTCATGCTGCATTCTCCGATTGTGACATTATACTCTTTCTTGGCGTCGCTCCCGCTATCTTTGCCTGGTTGCCACGACTTATAGGTAAGAAACTCATTGTCAACCTTGATGGGCTGGAGTGGAAGCGGAAAAAATGGGGCGGATTGGGTGCGTCATATTTGAAACTTTCAGAGTGGCTTGCCAGCATTTTTTGTCACCGGATCATTGCCGATTCGCAGGTTATCCAAAAATATGTTTATAAACAATACAACAAAACTGCTTCTTTCATCGCTTATGGTGCGGATATTGGTGTTTTTGAAAACGAGGAAGTCCTTAAACGTTATGGGCTGAAAAAGAACGGTTATTTCTTGCAAGTCTGCCGCCTTGAACCAGAGAATAACTCCGATATAATTATCAGAGAATATTTGCAGCTGAAGACTGAAATGCCTTTAGTGATTGTAGGCGATGCACCCTACAGCGATAATTATAAGCAGAAACTCCATGGGATGGCAGACGAACGGGTGAAATTCCTCGGTGCTGTTTATGGTGATGATTACAACGTTTTGAGGAGTAATGCCTTTTGTTATGTACACGCCCATGAAGTAGGCGGAACAAATCCGGCACTTCTCGAAGCTCTTGCACCAGGCAATTGTGTCGTAGTCCTTGATGTGCCTTACAATCTTGAAGTGATAGGCGACGCCGGACTGTCCTTTTCAAAGGAGCCTGGAAGTTTGCTTGCTGTCTTTGAGCATCTTTTGAAGAACCCTCAGCTAATCAAATCTATGCGGGAAAAGGCCGTCGAGAGAATCAGGGAACATTATACTTGGGAAAAGATTATCAATCAGTACCAGGCGTTGTTTGAACAAATCATGCAGCCAAAATAATAGCATATAGCTGTTCGTGTATTGTTTTGCGTAGAAAACAGGTGAGGTATGGATTGAAGGGAGAAAGAACGATACCTTCATGACCCACCACCGGCCTTCCAATGTGGATGAAAAATACATCTTTATGAGCATTGCCGCTGCACTGACCGAAATTATGAAAGAGCAGACGACAAAAATTGAGGATAGCGCCCTTCATATATCGAGGAAGCTTGGACGAGACCCGATACGGTGTACGCGTTGCCTCATGATAAACCAGATTCCAGGGAGCGATTTCGACGAACAGGGGGTATGTTCATGGTGCCGAAGCGGCTACCCCAATTACCGACCACTTGGGGTTGACGCATTGTGGCAGACCCTTCACCCGCGCCTCAGTCCCCATTCCGAGGCGGATTGTATCGTCGGAATCAGTGGTGGAAAGGATAGCGCCTTCGCTCTCTGGGCACTCAAGAGGAAGTTTGGACTGCGTATTGAGGCCTTTACCTACGACCATGACGGGGTTACCAAGCAAGCGCGCGAAAATGTTTGCAACGTCTGTTCGGCCCTCGACGTCCCACTTCATGTCTTCTCTCTTGGCAAACATCAACACCTCAATTCCTTTCAGGACTATTTTGGGGCTTTCCTCTCTCACCCCAGCCTGGTGACCGCCGGTATGACATGCGTCGCCTGTAAACACCTTCACGTTTTCGGGACGCAACTTGCCATCAAAAAACAAGCCCCCTTTGTAGTATGGTCAAAGTGCCCGCTGGAAGACTCGCCCTTTCTTGCACTGAAAAGTCGAGGTTCCGGGACGCAACGGGAAGGTATTCTGAAAGGCGCGGTAATGCTCGTCGGCGAAATCCTGAGGTCCAGACACTTGATCTCAACCATAGCACGCCATTTTGAACTTACTTTTAAAGGCTGTCTAGCGTTCGCGCCGAGTTCCACCTATCTCAGGTTGCGATATCCTTCGGTGGAACAACTCGCGTTCTTCGAGTATTGGTCGTGGAATCCGACCGAAATCTACGAGACTTTGTTTCACGAAGCCAACTGGCGTAAACCCCAGGATGTTCCGAGCGACTGGCATTCCGACTGTGTCTTCAACATTTTCAAAGAGTTTCTCTTTCAGAGCATTCTGGGCGTTTCTTACACTGACGGCTTCCTAAGCAACCAGATCAGATATGGTCTTATCAAGCGCGATCAGGCGATGCTTCAACTGGGCGAAAGCAAGCGATACTTCGCCCAAGCGCTTCCAAAAGCTCTGGAACAGACTGAGCTATCGCATCTGGCATCCAAGGTCGATCTTTCGTGTTTTAACATAGAAAGTTATTAAAACCATGGTCATACTGGGACTAAGTACGTTCGGTGAGAATCCTGCGGCATGCCTTGTGATTGACGGCATGCTCAAATCCTTTTGCCAGGAAGAACGTTTTACACGGCTTAAGGGTTCTGCCGGCCATTTTCCCACGTACACCGTCAACTGGTTGCTGAGCAGCTGCGGGCTGAGACTAAACGACATCAATCGAATCGCTGTCAGTTGGGATTGCACGAAATATCCCTGGCGGATGCTCCGGCATCTCGCGGGCATGAAATTCCGATTGTCTAAAGGAATCAACCCGGACCCGTCATCTCTCGCACGGCCGAACGGCCACGGATCTGCATTTCTATATCTCCTGAATCACTCGCCAGCCGTTTTTGAACAGAAGATTCGTGATCATTTGCGCGATGCGGGGCATAAGGGTCGCATTCCTCAAATTGTCTTTGTTCCACACCATGAGGCGCACGCGTATCAGGCCTTCCACCAGTCTCCTTTTTCGGAAGCCGGCGTCCTCGTGGTGGATGGCAGCGGTGAAGAGAAGACCGTCAGTGCATTTCACTTTCATTCTCTGGGATGGCGGCGATGCTTCGATTTTGAAGTTCCGCAGTCGATAGGATGGTTTTACGGAGCCTTCACGGCTTATCTTGGTTTCCACGCCAACCGCGATGAGGGAAAACTCATGGGTCTGGCTGCTCTCGGGTTTGAACGTCGCTTGAAAAACCCATGGCTGGAGCGGCTTGACAAAATCTTACATGTTAACAAAGAAGGATTTGAGCTTGATCCGACATTTGTGAAATTCGGTGGTAATGAATATCACCCCCGTTTTACAGATCGACTTCGGCGCTGGATTCTATCCCACGATAAACAATTGGAACCGGTTGGGATTGGCGAACTTACCGCTGGTGACCCGGTTCCACGTCCGAAATACCTTTTGCCGGGATACATTGATCTGGCCTACGCAGTTCAAGACCGCCTGGAACGGGCACTCCTCGCATTGGCGCAAAGACTCCGACGCGAGTGCAAATCGCCGCACCTTTGCCTGGCAGGCGGGGTTGCGATGAACTGTAAAGCCAACGGACGACTACTCGATGAATCAGGATTCGACGAAGTGTTTATTCATCCTGCGTCTTCTGACGATGGCGCGGCGATTGGCGCGGCATTTTATGTGGCAGAAAACACCGGGAAACTTGCCCCGAATTCTTTGAGTCATGCCCAATTGGGTCCGTGTTTTTCCGATGATCAAATCGATTGCGCGCTCCAACTTGCGGGTTTACCATCCCAACGTCACGACAACATAGCCGAGCGCACGGCGGAACTTCTCACCTCCGGTTTATTATGCGGTTGGTTCCAAGGTGGGTTGGAAATGGGAGCCCGAGCTCTGGGCGGACGAAGCATTGTAGGGTGTCCCCAGGGAGCCGATACCCGCTCACGCCTCAACCGTAACGTCAAGTTCAGAGAGGAGTGGCGACCATATTGCCCCTCGCTCACCTGGGAAAGTCGCAATGATTATCTTGTCAAATGTTCAGAAGCGCCTTTCATGATTCTTGCCCGTCAGGCTACACCATTGCTACGCAGCCGTGGGATTGCAGCGGTTCACGTGGACGGCACAGTCCGACCACAGACTGTGCGCGCCGACATACTTCCCCTCTGGCACAGTCTGCTGAAATCCGTCGGTCGAAAGACAGGCGAGCCCGTTCTGCTCAATACTTCCTTCAACGTTCGAGGTGAGCCCATTGTTTGCACGCCACAAGATGCTATCCGTTGTTTCTACAGCACTGGCCTTGATGCGCTTGCCATCGGGAGTTTTCTATTGAGTAAGGCGGATCTCGGAAGGTAGGTATGAAGCAAAAGCATCTGTTGACCGTCGATTGTGAAGAGTATTTCCAATCGCAAGCCCCCCCCTTGAGGTGGGATTCTTTTCAACCGCGTATCGACTACTCGACTCGGCTCCTTCTCGACTTATTTGACGAATACCAGGCTATGGCGACCTTTTTTGTTGTGGGTTGGATCGCCGAACGTAACGCGGCTCTTGTCCGTGAAATCGCTTGTCGCGGACACGATGTGGCATGTCACTCTTACTGGCACCGCTTGCTGTACACCCTCAACGCCAGCGAATTCCGTGAAGACACGCGCTGCGTGCGCTCCGTGGTCGAACAAGCGGTCGGATGTGAGGTGCACGGGTACCGTGCCCCATGTTTTTCCATTACACCCAAATCCTCGTGGACACTTGAAGTTTTGTGCGAAGAAGGCTTTTTGTATGACTCGAGTATTTTTCCGGTCGTACACGACAGTTATGGCTGGCCGGGGGAGGCTCGTGATCCGCATATAATTGAAACCGCCGCAGGTTGCCTATGGGAGTTCCCTCCAGCCACTTTCCGCTTATTCGGTCGTTGGACCCTACCGGTTGCCGGAGGAGGATACTTGCGCATCCTGCCGATGGCTTATACCCGGTTCGGACTGCGTCGTGCTGCAACACAAGATAGCCCGTTGGTCATTTACTGCCATCCGTGGGAGATAGATCCAGATCAGCCACGGTTCTCATCCGGATTGGACTTCCGGTTCCGCCATTACACGGGACTACGAACAATGAAAAAGAAGCTGATTGACCTGCTAACGCGTTACACCTTCATTAGTATTGAACAGTATCTGAGCGAAGCGGAACCGGACTTGCTAGATATTGGGGAACTTACCCAATGATTTTTACTGTGCCCGCGTCATGGATACCGCGTTTTGCGATGCAAATATATTCATCTATTTTCACCACAATAAGGCATAATCGATCGCTGTTTTGTGCGCTTTTTGGTTTCCCCCCCCTCTCCGATGTTGACGGTCCCCTCTGGGACTGGACAACGCTGGTACTTCGACTTGCCCTCCGGCGTTGTTTTCGACCTGGCGCTCGTCTCCTTGACATGGGAACCGGTCCTGTCGCGGTACTTGGCATCTACGCTCGGAATACACTTCACTATGGGCATGTTTGTGCCGTGGACCACATCAAGGAAATTGTCACGCGTGCCGGTCGCTCAGCTAGGCTTGCCCATGCTGACATCGAAGTGCGCGAAAGTTCATTGTTCGAATCCGTCGCTGGATATTACGAAATTATCGCTTTCAACGCGCCATACATTGACGCCACTTCCGGTGCGCGTCTGGGTCTGCTGAATTCAGAAACGGCAAAGCAGCGATGGTGCGGCGGCAAATATGGGTTGGAAACCATCAACCATTTTCTTTCTTCCGCCGCTGACTTTCTGGCTGCCGGTGGCCTTGTTCTGCTTGGCGTGAACCATTTTTATGTACAACGCAACACAATCGCAGAAAGAGCGAAGCGCTACAGATGGTCTATCGTCTGGGTTATTCGGAACCGGTGGACGCGTGCTGCCGTGTATGCGCTGCAACGAACGGATGAATCCCTTCGGGATGGATGAATTCGCTTTGCGAATGCATGGGTTCCTACGGAACGGATGGCTGGATGACTGCGCTGGATGGTTGTGATTGGGGATGAAAGTTCTTTTGGGTTGCTTGGCAATTGTGGCGCTGGGAATTGTGTGTGCTCCCGGTTTTCTTGTTTATTCGTATCCAATTGATAAAGTCGATTGTGTTATGGTTATGATTGGATCAAAACAGGGGAAGAGAATTCAAGGTGCTGAAAAGTTAGTGAAACAGGGGCGGGCCAAGGCCTTATTGATCCCGGCTTACCGTAAGGTTTCTTTTGCGGAAGGGGCCGAAATGGGCAAAAGGGAGCAAATTCAAGTGGCTCCTGGAATGAACAACCGGGTAACAATTTTCGGTCACAGTTTCCGGGTTGTTGAAAACAGCCATCTTGAGATGCTGCTTGGAAAAAGGATGATGGACAAGCTGGGCTTCCATTCCGCCATGATTGTCAGTTCGCCCTACCATATGCGCCGGTTGAAGCGGATTGCAGGAAAGGTTTTTGAAGATGGAGATTATCGGATTGGCTTTGCGCCGACGTCTTTTGAGAATTATGATGCATTCAGTTGTTTGCGGTCCTGGAAAGATTTTGAGAATATCGTAAGTGAGTATTTGAAAATTGTGTGGTTTTTGATTTATTCGCCTTTTGTTAGCCACGGACACACGGACAGACACAGATGGGGGGACGGACGGAGGACGGAGGACGGAGGTCAGAGCTCAGAGGGCTTGATAAAGCACGAAATACGAATGTCGAAATCCGAAACAAACCAAAAAATACCAAAAATTAAAAAATCTAAACATTAATCGGGATTTCATGACCGACAAAGGTAAATTTAAAGTCCTGCTGGTGGCTGGTGCCCGGCCTAATTTCATGAAAATAGCCCCCATCTACCTGGCGTCTCTGGCGGTTCCTGGAGTGGATTGCCGGATTGTTCACACCGGTCAGCACTATGACCGGGAGATGTCCCAGTCTTTTTTCGACGACCTGGAAATCCCGACTCCAGCCTTCTTTCTGGAAGCCGGTTCCGGTTCCCACGCCGTACAGACGGAAAAGATCATGGCGGCCTTTGAAGAGGTCTGCGAAAAGGAAGGGCCTGATTTTGTGATGGTGGTGGGGGACGTGAATTCGACCCTGGCGTGCAGCATCGTCGCCAAAAAACTCCAGATCCAGGTGGCGCATGTGGAGGCTGGGCTTCGCAGCTTTGACCTATCCATGCCCGAAGAGATCAACCGGGAGGAGACGACAGCGCTTGGTGTGCCGTGCGTGACGATCCGGGAGAACACGGAGCGGCCGATTACGGTGGAGATGGGAACCAACGTGCTGGCCGGGACAAGTCGGGAAGGGATTCTGAAGGCGGTTCGGCAGAGTATGGTGAAGGCGGAAAAGGCTTCGGTTCCGGCGCTTTGGGATGGGAAGGCGGCTTTGCGGATTTGGGGGGTGATTCAGAGGGTTTTTGGCACCCCAGTTAAACAACTGCAACAACGGTTTTACGGGGCAGGCGGATTACGCGGATTTCACGGATTAAGAAGGGACAGATGTCGGAGGTCGGATGACAGAGGGCAGATGTCAGAGTGGCAGAGAAATCTACGCTATTGCTATGACAGCTTTAATGGCTGTTTTTATTTCATCTAATACGTTTGGGGACACCGCGCCGGTCTTCCTTAAAAGCGTTAAGTGAATCGATTCATGAGTGTATTATAGTCTTCGTGAGACCCGATCCAAAACCAGATGACGTTTTCTTTTTCACGCCATGAAATGGCCCGGTAATGCAAACCGACATCAACGGTCCAGACTTTGCCTTTTTGTGCAAAACTCAAAGATGGATGGAAAGGATTCGAGCGGAACAGGGAGAACTTCTTATCGGCAAGGTCTTGGATCTCGTTGGGAAGTTTTTTGTAGCATTTCCAAAACGAAGGGTGGGTGTAGGAAGTTATTTCCATTGCGCACATCTGCCGGCTCTGAAGTCCTTTTTCACCTGTTCCAACAACGGCATACCTGGACCGTTATCAGAAAAATCTTCCTCCAATTCGTGATCCCACTCGCGCTTGTCCATCTCAATGAGCCACTGGAGCAAATGTCCCCGTCTGCTTGGCGGCAAGGACATAATATCTTCTCGTATGCGGTCTACCTTGATCTGAGAATCGTTCATCGCTTTTAGTTCTCCGTTTTTAAATGTCAAATCAATTTTTTTCAAAATACACTGGATAGCAAGTGATGTCAATAACGGTCAAATACACCTGGATTTGAGGCATGGGGGAGCACGGCTGGGGTGGAATTCAGAGGTCAGCAGCAAGCCTTTCTTTCACCCACATCCGAACCAGGGTGGACATCCCAAGGCCCTTGCTATTCGCAACTTGTTTCAAATCATCAAGGGTTGGTTCGTCGAGACGGAGCGTCAACACCCGTTCCTTTCGGAATTTCAGGTCTTTGGGCCTGGGTAAGGAGTCCATACGATATTACCCGTCTGCATGGGCTCATCCGTGTATTTGATTCTTTTTGTCATATATTTTCCTCCCTTTTCTCCAGTATCCTGCTCCGATGATTCGGATGCTCCCCTGCCTGTGGGTAAAGCGTACGGTCATGATTCCACCCTTAATGAGTTAAATGTCAAAAAACGGGTTAAGTGTGAGGAGGACAGATGTCGGAGGTCGAAGGCCAGAGGTCGGAAGTCAGAAGTCAGAGGTCGGAGGTCAGAGGTCAGAAGACAGAGGTCAGAGGTCAGGGGTCGGAGGGCGGAGGGCGGAGGGCGGAGGGCGGAGGACGGAAGACAGAGATTGGATGTCAGCGGACGGGGGTTGGGGACAGGAATACCTTGGGATGGATGAATAGGATGAATGGAATGATTGGATGAAAATCTTGGGGAACAGAAACCCAGACTCCCTCAAGAAGCGATTTAGTATTTTCAATTTCGTCCCACCGGCACGTAGGTCTCTCCGAGCTGTATGCTCTCCACGCAGGAAGCCTATGGGCTGGAGGCGGAAATTGAAAATGTAAACAAGAAAAAATTCTGTCAAAATAATTGAGGAGTAGAAAAAAGTTGACATAGAGGGATGTCTTCAATACTTTGGTATGAAAGAGATCATACCAAGGAGGGCATATGGGTAAGTCCGTTAAAATCGCAATCAGCATTCCACAAGAGGATTTTAGAGAATTGGAAATTCACAGGGATAAGGAAGGGATAAGCCGAAGCCGGTTCGTCCTCAAAACGTTCCGGTTCTGGCGGGAAGAAAAAGAGAAAGAAAGGCTTGTAAATATTTATCTGGAAGGCTACAAAAGGCTCCCTGAAAACTCAAAAGAATCAGAGGTCTGGGAAAAGGCTTCCTCGGATGTTTTTTCACAGGGTGAGTGGTAATGCGCAGAGGAGAGGTATGGTGGGCAAATCTACCAAAGCCGATCGGTCGACGACCTGTGGTGCTACTGTCGCGAGATGAAGCTTATGCTGTAAGGAATGCGGTGACTGTCGCAGAAGTGATAACCACGGTTCGAGGCATTCCTGTCGAGGTCCCACTTGGTCCTGAAGATGGTTTAGCAAAAGACTGTGTGGCCAATTTAGACACGATAGCAACCATAAGGAAGGCTTTATTACAGCAAAGGATTACCCTTCTCCGAAATGAAAGATTGCAACAAATTGACGCAGCAATAAAGTTTTCCCTTTTCTTAAAATAATTTACTGTCCTATCCTGTGAGATGACGGAGGGCGGAGGACGGGCAGCTGGGGATGAATAGGACCTGTTTCGTTTACCAAGCTGCATATTCATAGTGGTCCCTGATTATCTTGTCTTTTGTTACCAATGTGTTTCGGTCTATTGCTGATTGCGCCGTAATAATGCGATCAAAAGGATCTCGTGTCCATGACAAATTGGACGCCTTTCGTACTACATCGACAAAAGATTTTTTGCACAGCTGAAGGTCAATTTTTTGATGAAGATAGTTGAATACTTGCTCTGAGCCGGTTCTAGTTCGCCCAATTTCATGTAAGTAATCCATTTCTAACAAAATAATGGGAGAGATGAGAATTGAGGGGGGGAAGGGAGATATAGCCATAAACCAACATGAGTATCAAGGTAAATCATACTTTTGGACTCCACTCTGAAAACCAATCCATATGAACAAGATCATCGGGATTTCCAACCATGCATTCAGGATGTTCTTCTAAACAATCCAATTCTCTATGCTTCTTAGCAGGGCTAATCAGAAGACGTTTGCCTTTTCTCTCAATTTCAGCAGGAACGCCCGTGCTAAGCACTTTATCCAAAATCTGAGTAATATCTTCTTGGTTATCGGCATGATGCATCTGTGTATTCGGCATCTTAATCCTCCTTAGGCGCCTGTTCGCGGCGTCTGCATCTAATCCGATTTCATCTGTTCCAACATTGTTACACTCAAACCTTACTTTTTGTTATTCTTCTCTTTTCATCAAACGGTTTCTTTCACGCTACAGGAAATTTAAAGAGGTGTCAATGCGGAGGACGGAGGACGGAGGGCGGAAGACAGAGGTCAGAGGACGGAGGTCAGAGGGCGGTTCAGGATTATTTTGTGATGTGGTCCTTTTTGAGTTCTTTTATTCAGCTTTGGGTTGGGTACGTTTGGCAGCCTTTTGGTACACTTGCATGTCTTCACGTTTACCGACCGCGATGATCTGGACCAGAACGAGTCCTTCAACGATTTTATACACGATTCGGATTCTCTTTTTGTCGACATATACCTTTCGAAATCCGGACAAATCCATTCCCATTTTCTTGCCCAATTGGGCACCCAATCCCGGCATTTGCGAAATTTTCTTTATCTGTTTGAAAACCAATAGCTTCACACTGTGATCATGAGCGGAGATCTCTTTTGCGGCTTCAGGGTGAAAAATTATTTTATAGGTCATCTGTTGACAAACCTTGTTCCGCCAAAAGGTTTTCGAAGTCAATATATTCCGACATGCTCGTTTCACTCCTTTCTTTCAATATTTGGAAGATTTGAAAGTGCTCCAGCAGTTCGATAGCGTCTTGAATCTTTTCATATTCTTCGATGGGCAATATGACTGCCTCGAGCTTGTTTTTCCTCAGAATCGCCACTTTGTCTCTCCGGCGCTCCTTGATGCTGTCTAATACCGAACTGAAATTACGTACAATTTCAGTGGAACTCATGAGTTCATTAGTTGTGTAGCTGGTCATGTCGCTCTCCATGGAAAGTTGATGTTGCAGTGTATGTATTTAAGAACAGATTATTCTATGTGTTGGAATTTGTCAAGGAGGGCGGAAGGCGGAGGACAGAGGACGGATGACCTAAGGATAAGCACGAAATACGAATCTCGAAATACAAAATAAATTCAAAATGCTAAATTTTAATGACAGAAAGAAACAGACGAAACTGAAAAGACGGAAGGCGGAGATAAGAGGTCTGGGTTGAGTGGATTCAGGACATTGAGGTCTTTGAAATATGTACGGTAAAAGCCCCTATCCCGGGTTATTAGGCTGTCTGTTTGCATTTTAGCGTGAGCCCCAATGAGAAAATCAGACAAGATATGCTGGCGACGTGGAATGATCTCGTTGCAGAAATCACATGTTGCTTTTTGTCGTTTCCCGCAAGCAGGGCAGACAATGAATTCTTTTTTTCGCAAAGCGTACTTTTTCCAGGTATTACTGGCCTCAAAGAGAGTTTTTTCATTGGAAGAAAGCAGTCTAATTGACGTATCGTTCAAAAAGTCATTGAGCTTATGTTGAGACAAGAACTGTGAAGCTAATTCGGCGTATACCGACTCACAAATGACAATTTCGTCATCCCTACCCATTTTTAATAAGCAATTTAGAGAAGATTCGAGGTATGCTGCGTTCGGGATTAAAACATCTAATAGCATATTCGTATCAACAGCCAGAACCATCAGCCTCTCCACGCAGCGTATCAATGATGTCGTCGCTTTTCTCTCCCTCCAGGTGGGCAAGAAAACCAACGTATTTTTTCAGGTTTTCCATAGAAGCGGTCTTTCTTTTGAGAACTACTTTTGGTCCATCTATCTCAAAACTGATTTCATCCCCGGATTTAATGCAGAGAATTGACCGGATCCGGTGGGGAATTGTTACCTGGCCCTTGCTGGTCACTTTTGGCATGGTTCTTACCTCCAAAAAGTCTTACCTAAAGTAATACCTGTTTATGTTCTAATTGTCAAAATTATTTGTGGAGATTCTATTTGATGAGCGGGTCAAGTTTTTGGGCAGTCTGGTGGAGTTGGGAACCAACGTGCTGGCCGGTACGAGCCGGGAAGGGATACTGGAAGGGGTTCGGCAGAGTACGGTTAAGGCGGAGAAGGCTTCGGTGCCGCCTAAGTGGGATGGAAAGGCGGCTGAGCGGATTTGGGGGGTAGTGCTTGGGTGAATTTTTGGCACGGATTACGCGGATTTCACGGATTAAGAAGGGACAGATTTCGGAGAGCGGAAGCCTTGATTAAGCACGAAATTCGAATATCGAAATACGAAATAAATTCAAAATGCTAAATCCCAATGACAAAGACAAACACACAAAACTGAAAAGATGGAAGTGGGAGAGCGGTAATTGCCTGAAGTGTTTAAGGTGAGTAAAAGCCTGTTTAAGAAATCAAGCGGCACTGGCGTCATGATCCCATTCAAACCTCATTTGCTGATTGTACAGATATTGTGTAAAATTTGATGAAGTAGTCTAAGGTAAGAAAACATGCGCGGAATTGTATGTTATGTGGGGGATAGAGAAGCCCGACCGCTTTTGCTGGAAGGGTTGAAGCGGTTGGAGTACCGCGGGTACGATTCCGCCAGCCTCGCTATCCAGAACAGCCGGCATATTCACTGCCACCGGTCTGTGGGAAAGATCGTTCATCTGGAGAGGAAGCTCAACGGCACGCATTTTACCGGGGCCACCGGAATTGCCCACACCCGTTGGGCCACGCACGGGGAACCGTCCGAGACCAATGCCCATCCCCATTCCGCCCACCCTGGATTTTTTGAACCCCGTCCTGGCGGTTGTCTGCTGCCAGCTGCTGGCCTACCACTGCGCCTGCTTTTTAAAACGGGATGTGGACAAGCCCAGGAACCTGGCCAAAAGTGTGACGGTGGAGTGAGAGGGCGGAGGGCAGAAGGGGAAATGAGACTATCTGAGTCGATTTTTTTGATTTTAGGGCTGCCTGGGTATATTATATGTGATATTTTTATCATAAACTTTTGAGAAAGGAAAAGATATGTCTCAGGTCGCCTATGATCAACTCGTTTCAAAGATAGAATCCCTGACTTTGCCGGATCAAGTGCGCCTTTTGGAACAGATTTCGGTTTTGGTCAGGAAAAAGACAACTCGTACTTCAGCTTCTCGCAGCATTATGGAATTGAGGGGAAAAGGCAAGGGGATTTGGCAAAGGGTCGATGTTAAGAGGTATATTGATGAAGAAAGGTCATCATGGGCTGGATAGCAAACCTAAAAGGAAAAGTTGTAGGTTTGGACACGGCCCCATTGATATACTTCATTGAAGAAAATCCTGCGTACATAAATAAGGTTCAACCATTTTTTGTTGGTATGGAAAGAGGTGACTTTGAGGTCGTCACTTCCACTGTAACCCTGTTGGAGGTTCTCGTCCATCCCTTGCGTGAGGAGAACGCCGAACTCGCAGCAGAATACAGGGATATCCTTTTAAGGGCCTCGGCAAAAAATAAATAAACAATCCTGCTTGTCCTTTGGCCCGTCTACTGCAAGGCGACTAGCTGGAGTGAGAAGAAAGGGAACTGTCCGAAGCATTCTGTCGGGCAGCATACTTTGTCCAGGGTTTGATCTTTTTTAAGGATGCACCAAGAGATCGCTCCGCAACTTCAACATCATGCGCGGCCTGAGCTCGTAACCAGTACCCGTTGGATAGACCAAAAAAGCGACACAAGCGCAAA
The DNA here is from genome assembly GCA_963664475.2 of Desulfatiglandales bacterium. Lineage (GTDB taxonomy): Bacteria > Desulfobacterota > DSM-4660 > Desulfatiglandales > Desulfatiglandaceae > NaphS2. Next base: position 434,856 of record CAXXXE010000003.1, on the reverse strand, counting down.
TCGGTATCAGCTGTGATTGAACGCTTGCCGCCAACAATTTCGCTGATACGCTGTGCCGGAACTTCAATTTCCTTTGCCAATCGATATTGGCTCAGTCCCATTGGCTTTAAAAATTCTTCTAATAGTAATTCCCCGGGGGTAACGGGATCTAACTTTTTCATGGTAGAGACTCCTCAATGGTAATCTACAATTTCGACATCTTCGGGACCGGCTTTGGTCCAACGAAAGCAAACCCGCCACTGATCGTTAATTCGAATGCTATGTTGACCTGCACGACTACCTTTCAACGCTTCAAGATGGTTGCCGGGCGGTACACTCAGATCATCAAGTCGACCCGCGATGTCAAGCTGCCTAAGCTTACGTCGCGCGATTTTGGAGATATTAGAAAACTGTCTGACATAATTCCCTTTTGAAACCGCCTCTGTATTCTTGCATCTAAATGACCTGATCATGTTTTATACGATAACGCATGGCATGAATAACGTCAAGCGTGATTAGTGAGGCAGGGCGACGGCGGGCGGGGTTAAAGATAAAAGATTCCTGACAAAATAGTGGGAGAAATGAGAATTGAGGGGTCGTATTCAATCTGAAAGAAGCCGTTGGGCTATGGCACAAGTCTTGGATAAAGTCTTTTGGTCAATGCTGCCGATTTTTTTCACCAATCGCTTTTTGTCCAAACTCCTCAATTGATCCACCATTATCTTTGAATCTTTGTCAAGACCGGTTGTACCGCGAGGGATGAATACCTCAAAGGGGTATATTTTGTGGATTGTTGAGGTAATGGGGGCAACGATCAGACGTGGCGACTTGTGGTTCATGGCATTTATCGAAATGATCATCCCTGGCCTGGTTTTACCGATTTCGGTATGTAGCGTCGGGTTCAAATTGACAAGGTATATGTCTCCCTGATCCATTTAGTCCCACCCCTCTGCGTCTAAAGATTCCCACCCCCTGATCGTGGCCTGACGTTCTTTGTCTTCTGAAGCCTCGGCAAACGCCAGCCCGAGTGTTTTTTCTTCATTTTGCCGTATTTTTCTTGCAATTTCGTTTTTTAACAATTCATTGACGACCCTGCTTTTCTGGCGATTCGGCACAAGTTCGCCAAACTTTTTCCATATTTGGCTTTCAAGGGTTAGATTCACCCTGACCTGTTCCATGCGTTCCTCCTTTCTCCATTTGCGTGGTTAATATCTGTATTATAATACAGCAAATCCGGGTGGTCAATAAAACAGCTGAGAATGACAGCCAATTCTTGTCAGTCTGAGAATGTCATCTTCAATGCAATATACAACCAACACATCTCCACCGAGGTGAAATTCTCTGAAACCTGAATACTTTCCAATCAGGTTATGGTCCTTCGCTTCCGCAAGTTGAAAGAAAAGGGAGTTTTTGCCTATCCAGAAGCTGGACGTTGAAAGAAAAGGGAGTTTTTGCCCTGGGGGACGTTCATCAGTAAGTAAACAACTTCGCAAAGGGGAAATAAGGACGGATGGCAGAGGGCAGAGAGGGTTACGCCGTTGCTATGACGGCTTTAATGGCTGTTTTTATTTCATCTAATACGGATGAGGACACCGCGCCGGTCTTCCTTAAAAAGCGTTTTGTAGATACGGATCTGATTTGAAATGTGTCGATGGCAGATGGCTTCATGAGTTTATTCTTGTTGTCCGGTTCTATTTTTACCAGCCATATCGCCCCCTGAAAATGGTCCTTCTATTTTGTTATGGGGACAATTACTTTTAGCGGTAAGATTCCGATTGCATCGTCATTTATGATTACAGCGGGCCGTTTCTTCTTGATTTCAGCTCCGACGGTCGGACTTAGGTTTATTTCCCATATTTCTCCCTGTTTCATAGAAAATCCTCTCCGTCTAAATCAGTAAAGCAGGTTAGTTCTTTATCTGTTGTATACTCAGAAACAAGCTCCTTCGCTTTTTGGGCCATTTGGGTTCTTCGTTGGTTTGTTTTTAACTCCCTGATAAACAGGGTAAGAGCTTCACGCACAATGCTGCTTTGATCTGTAAAGCCCCACTGCCTGTAATTTTCCAAGAATTGTTTTTGTTCGAAGCTAATCGAGATCTTTTTTTGTGTCAAAGTTGTCATAAAGATGTCCTCCTGGATCGCATATTGGCCCCAAAATAGTATCCCATGTAAGATCCTGGGGCAAAGATAAAATAACAAGTCCGGGATTGTTTCATGTGTGGATTGCGGGAGGAAGAAAGAGGTCGGAGATCAGACGTCAGAAGGCAGAGGGCGGAGGCGGTATAATGCTAAGGCGGGATACCCGCAACCCAAAAATAGAGTTGTAGGGGCAGTTGTAAGAGGCAGTTATCAGTTTTCAGTTATCAGTTGTCAGAGCTGGAGGTTGTTTTGAAATTTGAGGACTTGGGAGTATGGAAGAGAATTTCACAACGCGCTGCTCGTGAAACTCAGCAAATCTCTGCTGAAAATAGATCGATATCAATACGCCGTTACTGATAACTGATAACTGACAACTGACAACTTTCTTGTTTTTAGGGCTGCATGGGTATATCATCTTCGAATTGAGATGTATCTCGCGGCGCAGACCGGACTGGCCCGGCTTGAGACGAGTCCGGAAAAGCAGCGAAAGTATTCGGATTTCATCGACTTTTATGCCGATTTGAGCGACGAGGAAGTCATGCGCTATCGCGCTCGCTATCTAAGCGGGGAAGGAGACATTATGGGACTGGCAAGTGTGCTCAGAGAAGAGGGACGACAGGAAGGTGTTCAGCAGGGAATGCAAAAGGGAATGCAAGAGGGAATGCAAAAGGGTGCGTTGCAACTCTTGATGCGGCTGCTTGAAAAGAAATTTGGGGTGATTTCTCCTGATCTTCTGGCCAAATTGGAGCAGGCTGATGAGACGCAGATCCTTTTGTGGTCGGAGAATATTCTTACAGCCGATACTCTTGGTGCAGTTTTTGGGCATTGATTATTGTTAGCGGCGGACGGGGAAGGGCGGAAGTCGGATGACAGAAGGGGGAAATGGAGCTACATGACTGTCAATAGTAAACAGAAGGTCCTGCTTGTGGTGGGACTGGGATTTCGGAGATCCCTGTGTAGTTTGAGATCTGCTGCTTCGACTGCACGGATTAAGCTGTCATTCGGAATTCAAAAGGATTTCTGTAATACGGCTGGATGGCACACAAATGGCAAATGCCAGTTTGCTTGCTGAAAGATTACGGGCTGCAATCTCACGTTTTAGGATTCGTCCCGGATGAATTGGTTTCATGGTGTTACCCCTTATGATAATCGGTGATTTCAACGGCATACGCATTTCCGTCCATGAAGCGAAAACAAATTCGCCAGAGCCCATTGACAATCATTGCCCACTGACCGGCTGTGTTTCCTTTCAGTTTGTGCAATCCCAGGCTTCTAAGACGACTGAGGTCGGAAAGGGCCTCAGCAGCATCAAGGGTTGCGAGTAGCTCCTCTGCAGCTTCCGTGTCCAATACCTCCAAATTTTGATGTCTTACCCTCTTCATAAAAACGCCGCGAACGGCTATTTGTCCAAGACTGAATCATTATGGAAAGATATCAGGGTTTTCTTGGTAAGGCAATTCCCTATTTTTCAACACGTACTAAAAATTTTCCAGAATAAAACTTTTTGAGGATTCTCACCCCGTTCGGCACAGAATTCCAGGTCTTCCTCTACTGAGTCAATAAACGTTTTCCGTTGTTGGTCAACCGATTCACCTTCAAAGGTGATTACATCTCGCAAATTGATGACTTCGCCATGAAAAATACTGGCTTCATCATCAAACTCAACCCTTGCAAAATATCCTTTATATTCCTTCATACAGATTTACACTTTCTTGATGAATCGTTGTCAAAACCTTTGGTGGTTTTTGGGAGAGGATGATTGTGGCGCCCAACGTCTGCCCGCTGCTGCCTACTGTTTTTATAATGCTCATGAGTCGGAGGGCGGGGGGATGAAGCGCATTGAATTGAGTGTATGGGGGTTGCGTTGCTGAATATTGGGTTCGTGAGCTGGGTTAAGGGGGTTGTTTATGGGGTGCTGCTGGCGGGGATGTATGGGTCCACAGCCACATATCTGTTCCTTAAGGACTGGGCTCGGGATGACTACTCCTATGGGTACATGATCCCCCTTTTGGTGCTTTACCTCATATGGGACAAACGGGAGCGGTTGAGCGCCCTTCCCACTCAACCTTCCTGGGTGGGGTTGTTCCTTGTTTTACCGGCATTTTGCCTCTTCTGGGTGGGGGAACTGGCGGGTGAATATTTCAGCCTTTACATGTCCCTGTGGCTCATGATCACGGGGCTTTGCTGGCTGCATCTGGGGTGGAACAAGCTCAAGGAAATGGGCTTTGCTCTCATCATGATGCTGACCCTGTTTCCCTTTCCCAATTTCCTTTACACCAAAGTGTCCTGGCAGTTGAAGATCATCTCCTCTCAACTGGGTGTGCTCGCCATGCAGGCCTTCGGCGTGTCCGCATTTCGGGAGGGGAACGTCATCGATCTGGGGTTTACACAACTGCAGGTGGTGGATGCCTGCAGCGGCCTTCGGTACCTGATCCCTCTGATTGTCCTGGGGCTGCTGCTGTCCTATTTCTACAAGGCGGCATTCTGGAAACGGGCCTTTGTGGTGGTTTCCACGATACCCCTTTCCATTGGGACCAACGGCTTGCGGATTGCCCTGACAGGAGTGGTATATGAGCAGTGGGGGCCTGAACTGGCGGAAGGGGTCTTTCATGATTTTTCCGGGTGGTTCATTTTCGTGGTTTCCGTGGGAGCGCTGCTCTTGGAGATGTGGGTGCTTCAGGGGTTTAAAGGGTTGGGACTGAGGTCGGAGGTCGGAGGTCGGAGGCCAGAGGGCGGGGGTCGGAAGTCGGAAGTCGGAGGTCAGAGGTCGGAGGGGTTGTTGCAGGCCCGGTTTTGGGTGGTGGTGGTTTTGCTGGGGGCCACTTTAGGGCTTTCCCATGGGATTGAGTTTCGGGAGAAGGTGCCCATCAGCAAGTCCTTTGAGCTGTTTCCGTTGCAGGTGGGAGAGTGGGTCGGGACTCGGGAGATCATGGAAAAACGGTTCGTAACGTCTCTTGATTTGAGTGACTATGTGATCGTTAACTACCAAAATACTTCGGGTCGGCAGGTGAACTTTTATGTGGCCTATTATGAGAGTCAGCGGAAAGGGGAGTCCATTCATACACCCGGAACGTGCCTTCCCGGAAGCGGGTGGCTGTTCAGAAAAGCGGGACGGTTGAATGTGGCCATGGTGAACGGGACATCAGGGGGCTTTCCGGTGAACCGGGCGTTGATGCAGAAAGGGGAGCAACATCAACTGGTCTACTACTGGTTTTCGCAGCGGGGAAGGATTTTGACCAACGCATACCAGTTGAAGTTCTATGCCTTCTGGGATGCCCTGACGCGTCAGCGGACGGACGGTGCCCTGGTGCGGCTGATTACACCGGTTTATGAAGGAGAAACAGCCGAACAGGCGGAAAAACGGCTTCAGGGGTTTATGGGGGAGATTGTGCCCGTGTTGGAGGGCTTTATTCCCGGGGGAGGCGACAATGGCCACGTCAGTTCAGAATTATAACCCAATATCCCATAAGAATTTGAAATGATATTTCTTTCCACATTACTGATCTCCACCCTCATCACCATCGCCCTCGTTCCCATGTGTCGGTGGCTGGCGGTACGAATGAGCATCATGGATTTGCCGGATCAGCGAAAGGTCCATCGCATTCCCATCCCCAGGAGTGGTGGTCTGGCCATGGCCATGGGCGCCCTCATTCCGGTTTTTTTGCAGACTTTCGGAAGCCCATTTTTGAGGGCATTGCTGATCGGCACGGTCATCATTGTGGCCTTCGGGATACTGGATGATATCAAGGGGCTGGACTTCAAGCAAAAACTGGCAGCGCAAAGTGGCGCCGTGTTGGTCATGATCCTGTATGGCGGCGTCAGAATCAACAACCTGGGCACTTTGTTACCGGCCGATATGGTTCTGCCCGTCTGGATATCGATTCCGTTGACACTTTTTGTCATGGTGGGGGTGATCAACGCCATCAACCTGTCGGATGGCCTGGACGGACTCGCCGGCGGCATCTGCTTGTTCTCCTTCATCTGCATGGCTTACCTGGCCTATCGAAGTGAGAACATGACGATTGCACTGGTCTCAATCGGTGTTGTGGGCGGTATCTTCGGCTTTCTCAGATTCAACACCCATCCCGCCACGCTGTTCATGGGAGACGCCGGCAGCCAGTTCCTCGGTTTTGTGGCGGTTTCCCTGGCCCTCAAGCTGACACAGGGAAACACGCCCCTGTCGCGGTTGTTGCCCCTGATTCTGCTGGGATTTCCCATCCTGGATACATTGGCGGTTATGACGGAGCGCCTGACAAAAGGTCGATCGCCTTTTGTGGCGGACAAGAACCATTTCCATCACAAGCTCATGAAACTGGGGCTTTATCACAGCGAGGCGGTTCTGGCGATCTATGTGATCCAGGCCGTGCTGGTATCCTTTGCCTTTATATGCCGTTTTTACTCGGAATGGTTTTTACTTCTGTCATACCTCCTGTTTTCCTTCCTGATCCTGCTCCTGTTTTTCAGTGCGGAAAGGGCTAACTGGAAACTAAAACGGATCCATTTGATTGATAAGCACCTCAAGGGGCGACTTCGGGTCATCAAAGAAAAAAACATTCTGATCATGGTCTCCTTCAAGAGCCTGCAATTTGGGCTGCCGGCCCTGATGGTTTTCACCTGTCTTCTGGCAACCGGCATTCACCCCTATCTTTCGGTGTCTGCCCTGGGCGCGATTATCATTCTGATTTTCATTTGCGGGTTTGAAAAAAAATGGCTGAGCACTGTTTTGCGCATTGTCCTTTATCTTGTTATCCCTTTCGTCATTTACCACAGTTCAACGAATGGGCATGCCTGGGTGGGCCCGACAGCAAAATATATCTACAACCTTTCTTTTGCCGCCATCGCCCTGTTCAGCATCCTTACACTCAGATTCACGAGAAGAAAAAGCCGTTTTCAAACCACTCCCATGGATTTCCTGATCCTGTTTTTAGCCCTGGTCGTTCCGAATATCCCCGGCACGGACATCAGGAATTACCACATGGGCCTGGTAGCGGCAAAGATCATTGTGCTTTTTTTCAGCTTCGACGTACTCATGGGTGAATTGCGGAAAAACCGGAAATGGCTTTGCCTAAGTGTCATGGCCGCTCTCCTGCTGGTTGGGGTAAAGGGTTTTTGAGGATTTCAAGATGGAAACACACGCAAAAGAAAAACGCATTCATGATCGTATTCCGTTTACCCTTGAGGTTAAGGGCAAAGCGTTCTCGGGTTCCGGGAAAAAATGCCGTTTCCAGTGCATCACCGAAGACATTTGTTTTCATGGCATGCGGTTGAAGATTCATGAAGACAGCTTTTATCACCCGGATCAAGACGTAAAGCTCAAGATTCGGCTTTATCGGGGTGATTTTTTCCTGAGAGCCACCGGAAAAATATGCTGGGTACGTCATTCATCCAAAACCCCTGCACACATGAACATCGGTATACGCTTTACTCGAATTCGGCGTTTTAATGCCTGGTGCGACCGAATCAACTGCGCGTTTTGCCGCAAAATGGTGAAAGACACGAAAGGAAGCGAGATATGCCTGCAAAATCAAAAAGATTCTTGAAAAGGGTTTTAATTCTGGGATTAGCCGTGTTGCTGGGAGCCTGCGGAGGGGTTGAAGAGAAGAAAATGAAGTTCTTCAACAAGGGAAAAGCCCTGTTTGAAAAGGGCGACTATGTCAAAGCCCGGCTTGAATTTAAAAATGCCCTTCAGATCGATTCAAAATTTGCTCAGGGGTATTACATGCTGGGCCGGGTGGAAATGAAGGCGGAAAACCCCAAAGGGGCATTCAAGGCCTTTTCCAGGGCAGTCTCATTGGACCCCGGGCTGACGGCGGCCCAGATAGACCTGGGAAGGATTTTTATTGCGGCAAACGAGCCGGCGAAAGCCCTCGAGAAAGCCGATTTTGTCCTTTCCAAGGATCCTGAAAATGAAGAGGCCCTTCTTTTGAAAGCCGTCTGCTTCCTAAAAACGGACAAACACGAAGAGGGCCTGTTGTTACTGAAAGCCCTCATTCAAAAAAATCCCCATATAGCTGAGCCTTATCTGATCATGGCCAAATTCTATACCGTCGACAAGAATCTCGAAGCGGCTTGTGAAGCACTTTTGAGCCTGCTGGCGCAGGACTGCAAGAACATTCAGGCACGACTGATGCTGGCCGGTATCCTGGAGCAGCAAAAAAAATTCAAGGAAGCTGAAGACCAGTATCGAATGCTGATGTCCCAGACGCCCGGGGATGCTCAGTTAACCCTCCTCCTTGCCCGATTTTATGCTCGGATCGACAGGGACGACGCAGCGGAAAAAACCCTGAGAGATCTCATGGGTGCCCATCCGGAAGATCAGCGTTACCGTCTGGAACTGGCCCAGTTTTTAGGGGAGAAAAAGAAGAAGGACGCCATGATCCTGGTCCTGGAAGGTTGCATAAAGGATGATCCGGAAGCCTACAGACCCTGTGAGATGCTGGCCCTGCACTATCTTAAAGACGGGGAATACAATGATGCCCTTCAGGTGCTGGACCGGTTTATGGATCGGGTGAAAACGGGCCCTGAATTTTTGCGGGCAAAGCTGATCAAGGCCACGATCTATTTCAAGGAGCGGAAGGTAGATGGCGCCCTTGAATTGGTGCGGGAGATACTGGATGATAATCCCCGGGATGTAAAGGCCCATGCCCTCAAGGGGGATCTGGAAGCGACCCGGGGAGATTACACGGCGGCCATTGCCGACTACCGCTATGTGCTGAATGAGGAGCCCGGAAACGTGTCGGCCGCCATGAATCTCGCCCATGCCCACCTGAAAAACCAGGAACCCCTGTTGGCGGAGCAGACCTACAAAGGGATACTAAAACGACAACCTGATGTGGCGGCGGCTCGGTTTGCCCTGGCCGATATCTACGCCGGCAAAGGGAAACCTGATCTAGCGGCCAGAGAGCTGGAAGCCGTTTTAAAAATCGAACCCGACAACCGAAGGGCCCTGTCTGCCCTGCAGAATCTGGCCATGCGTCAAGGGGACCTGCCCGCCGCCAGAACCTATGTGGGACATCTTACAGACGTGGAACCGGACGAAGCAAACACCTACTATCAAAAGGGACTGATGAAACTGGCGGAAAAGGACCCCTCAGAGGCCGAGGACCTTTTTGAAAAGGCACTCAACCTGAACCCTGATTTTGAACCGGCGCTGTTTCAGGTGTTAGCCATCAAAATGAGACAAAAAGACAAGAAGGGCGCCATCAAAAGATGTTCGGCGCAGGTAAAAAAGAGGCCCGACAATTACCGCTATTATGTGTTGCTGGGGCGACTTTATGCTACGGACAAGGCCTTTAAAGCGGCCACGGAATGCTTTGAAAAGGCTTTGGCGCTCAATTCGGAAAGCCAGGATGCGCTTTTTGGCCTGGCCCGGGTGGAACAGGCCATGGGTTCCATTGACGCGGCTATTTCGAAATATGAAAAACTGGTGCGTCAAAACCCGAACAATACGCTGTTTGCGACCATTGCCGGCATTCTGTACGAGGAAAAGGGAGAACCGGAAAAGGCGGTGGCCATGTATGAGGATGTGTTGGCCAAAAAACCTGATTCCCCCGTGGCCGGCAATAACCTGGCCTTTTATTATGTGGAGCATGAACCCACTAAGGAAGGACTTTCCAAGGCGGAACGGATCATCAAACCGCTTTTGAAAACACACCAGAACAGCCCGCAGATCGTGGATACCTCCGCCTGGTTGTATTACCGCAAAGGGGAATTTGAAAAGGGAAGAGATCTGCTGTTGGGGATGGATGAAAAAGCGCTTCAGGAGCCGGTGGTTAATTACCATTTGGGGATGATTTATTCGGGTTTGGGGGAAAAGCGGAAGGCGGAAAAATGTCTGAAAACGGCCCTCGGCAGCGGCAGTGATTTTCCGGGAAAGGATGTGGCGGAAAAGACGGTTGCGGGGCTGTAGGTGTTGGAATAGGTATTGGTATTGGAAATGCTTGCGGGTGGCTGGTGGAAAACACATGGAAATGCCTAAGTTTTAGGTTTTAAGTTTTAAGTTATTCTGTCAATGAATTTCTTGTTTTTTGTGACAGGTTTCGTGCCTGAACGAGTTTTTCGTCCAGGTAGTACTGACGCCTCGAAGGGACAGGCGGATCTTTTGATGGGGGGTTCTGATGAGAAAGATGGTGATGGGTATTTTTGGGTTGCTGGCATTAGCAGTTGCGAGCGGGTCCGTCATGGCAGCGGAGAGCCGATATCACATCGGCCCGGGGGACATCCTCGAAATTTCCGTGTGGAAAGATGAGGGCCTGAGCCGGGAAGTGCTGGTGCCGCCGGATGGGACCATATCCTTTCCACTGGCGGGTGACATTGACGTCACCCAAATGACCGTCAGTGAACTGCGGGAGACGGTCAAAAAGAAACTGTCGGAATACGTGCCCGATGCCACGGTCACCGTGATGCTCTTGGCCGTCAACAGCCTCAAGGCCTATGTCATCGGAAAGGTCAACAAACCCGGTGAGTTTCCCATCGCCATGGATACCCATGTCATGAAGATATTGTCCATGGCAGGAGGCCTGAACCCCTTCGCTTCCAAGGGGAACATCCTTATCCTTCGCCAGGAGAAAGGGAAAACCGTTGAGATCCCCTTCGACTACGGCGACGTGGAGGATGGTGACAGTCTTGAGCAGAATATCTTGCTGAGGCGGGGAGATGTGGTGGTGGTACCTTGAGAAAGCCGGGATGATTGATAAATGACAAATAGGCGAATTCATAGGGTAGCTTTCGGGTTCTGGTTGCTGTTGATGGTCCTTCTGATGCCGTGGAAGACCGCGGCGGAACAAATCACCCTGATTCCCCTGGTGGATGTTACCGGGGGCTATGACGATAATGTCTATTATACCCGCACCGATAGAGAAGCGGATTATGTGGCCACGGTCAAGCCGGGGTTTATATTGGATTATGACAGTGAGTTATTCAATATCAGGTCCAGGGGATCCGTGGATTTTCTCAGGTATCTGCACAATTCAACCCTGAACCGGGAAAACTATTACGCCTACTTCGATGGGGGGGTGAACCTGACCGAGAGATGGAACCTTCGGGGCAATTTCTCTTTCATCAATGACACGACCCTTGACTCACAGCTTCAAGAGACCGGCATCGTCACCTTTCGTACCGATCGAAAGAGATATGATGGCGGCGGGCAATTGTCATACCAGCTCACGGATGTGTCCAATACAGGGCTTGGGTATAACCATCAGAGTACACGATATGGCTCTGTGATGTATGAAAATTACGACTACGACTATGGCAGGCTCTTTTGGGACTACCGGTTTAACGACGGTCTGGATCTGTTCACCGTACTCCCCTATTTCGGCTACTGGCGTTCGAATGTCTCCACCGTAAAAAACTCCGGCCTTTCCTTCGGCCTATCACACAGGTTCAGCGAGACCCTGACCCTCGATGCCTTCCTGGGGGCACGCTACACTCAAACGGAAAGGATATACACGAAGCCCACCATTGTCTTTGATCCCGGCACAGGTTCCTTCAGGGTACAGAACCAAGAGTTGAAAGCGACCGACAGCAACTGGGGAGGTACAGCCAATATCGAACTGAAAAAGATGTGGACGCTCTCTTCCGTGACCCTGGGGTACAATCACGATCTGACCTACTCCTCCAGCATCGGAGACGATGCGGAACCCGTCAACGTGGACCGAATTTTCTGCAGTGTAACCTACCGGCTTACCAGCCGTTTCAAACTGGGATTCTCCGGCAGTTTTTACATCTCGGAATCAGCGAGCACCTTTGGCAATCGAGATACGCGGTATATGGAACTGGCGCCATCGCTGGACTATGAGATCACCCGGAATTATGCCCTGCGCCTGGTCTACAATTATTCCCGCCAGTTCAACAAACGACTGGATACGGATCCTGATCAGGACAGAAACAGGGTGTGGCTGACCTTTACATGGCGATTTCCAATGGAATGGTAGGGGAAAAGAACAAAAAAACATCTGAACCTCACCCCCCAAATCTTAAAACTTAAAACCTAAAACTTAAAACTTATAGTTTTAAAACTTATAGTTAAGGAGCGTTATATGGCTGAAAACATCAATATCCAGGACATATACGGCATTTTAAGGAGAAGAAAGAAAGGATTTCTGATCGTCTTTTTTCTGATTTTTTTAGTGGCGATCATTGTGGCCTTTGCGCTCCCTCCCATCTATATCTCCCAATCCACCATTCTGATTGAAGAGCAGCAGATTCCAGTCGACTATGTCAAGTCCACCATTACCAGCTATGTGGAGGAGCGCCTTCAGGGGATCACCCAGCGGATTATGAGCCGCTCCAAACTGCTTGAGATTCTGAACCAGTTCAATCTTTATCCCGAAATGCGGGATCGCTATACCATGGAAGATATCCTGGATAAAATGCGCGAAGATATTAAACTGGAGACCATCAGCGCCGATGTCATTGACCGGAAGACGGGCCGGCCTTCCACTGCCACCATCGCTTTTTCCTTATCCTACCAGGGTAAAAATCCCGCGGTCACCCAGAAAGTTGCCAATGTTCTCACCTCCCTGTATCTCGAGGAAAATATGAGGACGCGTGAGCAACAGGCATCCAACACCACGGAGTTCCTGGAGCAGGAGCAGAACAGCGTGAAGGCGCGCATTGATGCCCTTGAAAACAATCTGAGTCTGTTTAAACAGGCCCATGCGGGAGAGTTGCCGGAAAATAATGCCCTCAACATTCAGGCCATCACGCGAATGGAACGGGACCTGGATCAGATTAATACCCAGCTCCGGACCCTGAAGGAGAGAGAGATCTATCTCCGGGGACAGTTGGCGGTGGTGGACCCCTTCGAGAAGGTCGAGGAAAAAGATGATCCGGAGGCCCAGAAAAGAATGCACCTGGAGGCCCGTCGCCTGGAACTGATCAGCCTTCAGACCACCCTCTCCGAAAAACATCCCGACATCAAGCGGCTCAAGCGGGAGATTAAAGAACTGGAGGCGCAGACGGGGCAGGAAGGAGACCCGGAGGCCCGGGCCCGTTCCATCGAAACACTGGAAAAGGAGTTGGCCGAAAAAAAGGGAAGATTGGGGCCGAAACACCCCGATGTGGTGAGTCTTTCAAAAAAAATCGCGGCCCTCAGGGAAGTCCCTGATTCATCGGCAGGGAAAACTTCCGGGAGTAAGGACGGAAGAGCGACGCCGGACAATCCCGCCTACATCAACTTGATGACCCAGATTGCCACTACGGAGATGGAACTGAAAAGCCTCATGGAAGAGAAGGAAGGGCTCAAAAAACGGGTGGAGTCCTATGAGAAGCGGCTGGAAATGGCGCCGGCGGTGGAAAAGGAATACCTTAACCTCATTCGGAATCATGAAAACGCCAAAGTCATGTACAATGATGTTTCCCAAAAGTTGATGGAAGCCAGGGTGTCCCAGGGGATGGAAGAGGCCCAGCAGGGGGAACGGTTTACCATCACTGATCCGGCCCAATTGCCCGAGAAGCCTTACAAACCCAACCGGGTCGCCATTATCCTCATCGGTTTTGTGCTGGGACTGGGAGCGGGGGTCGGTGTCGGCGCCATCGGAGAAAGCCTGGACGGCTCGATCAAGACCACGATTGAATTGCATCGGGTGACCGATGTGCCGGTATTTTCTGAAATTCCCTTCATGGAAACGGATGGGGAACGCCGGCGCCGATGGGTTAAACAGGTTGTTTGGGTCCTTACGGTGCTGGTTGCCATGGGTGTGGGCCTTGTTTTGGTCAACATCTATGTGATGCCGCTCGATATTTTGTGGATCAAGATTCAGCACCGGTTGATGATGGTGAATCCGATGATAGGGTAGGGTTGCGGTTTATAAATCCATTATCCCTTAAATCCAGACCTCAATATTCTGACAGGATTGACAGGATAAAATATAATAGATGTAAGTATCCTGAAAATCATGTAAAGCCTGTCAAAAAACCTGAGGAAAATGGTTCTTTTTTTAATCGAGGTAACGCATGAGCAAACTCAAGAAAGCCATGGAAAGAGCCAAGGCCGAACGGGAAATGGCGCCACATGTTTTTGCATCGCTTCCGGTGTCGGCACCGGCGCCGACCCCAAGTGAACCCGCCAAAAAAGTGGATGCCTGTATTGAAAGTGTTTCCGTGGCATACTCCAGAACCAAAATCCAAACCGTCGATCCGGATGTTCTTAAAAGGAATAAGATCATCTCCCTTTTCCATGAAAACAGGATGACGGATCATCTGAAAACCCTTCGGACCCAGGTTCTGAAAAGCCTTGAAAAGATGGGCGGCAATACCCTGCTGATTACCAGTGCCAATCCCGGAGAGGGAAAGACGTTCATGGCCCTCAACCTGGGGATAAGCATCGCCCAGGAAATGGACCATACCGTCCTGGTCGTGGATGCCGACCTGAGAATTCCCACCAAACATCACTGCAATTTCTCAAAGGACTTTTTCGGCATTACACCCGAGAGAGGGCTTTCGGATTACCTTACGGGCCAGGCCGAAATCCAGGATCTGCTGATCAATCCCGGCATTGAGAAACTGACCATCCTGCCCGCCGGCCGACCCATGGCCAACTCCGCGGAGCACCTCGGTTCTCCAAGGATGGACGGCCTGATCAGAGAAATGCGGGAGCGCTACTGTGATGACAGGATTGTCATCTTTGACAGTCCCTCCCTGCTCACTTGCGCGGATCCCCTGGTTTTCACCAGCGCCATCCATGGTGTTCTGTTGGTGATTGAAGCGGAAAAAACCACCGCCGCCGACCTCAAACGGAGTATGGAACTACTGACGGGCTCTAACATTATCGGAACGGTTCTGAACAAGGCGAAGTAGTTGCGTTTATCGGGCTTGGTCCTAACTTCGCCCACCCGGCAATGAATTGCCGGGCTATTGTCTGTCGCCCTTACAGGGCTCTCACAGTCCTGTAGGGACGGCAGGAAATAGCCCGGGGTTTCAACCCCGGGGCTAATGGGCGAGATAATGACCAAGCCCCGTTTATCGTCTATCAAGGCCCGAAAAACCATAACGAGCAATGGATAATCATGTACGAATCCTTTTACGGTCTAAGAGAAAAGCCTTTTGATCTGCACCCCGACCCTGACTATTTGTATATGAGCCGGGGCCACGAGAATGTTTATACGCATCTTGAATATGCCATTGCGGAAAACAAGGGGTTTGTGGTGGTAACCGGAAAAATCGGTTCCGGAAAAACCACCCTCATCAACTTCCTTCTCACCAAAATTCGCCAGAACATCGAGGTAGGCCTCATCAGCAATACCTCCCTCTCGCCTGAGCAGTTCATCATGATGCTCTGCCAGGAATTTGAGGTTCCCCTGAACCCTTTGGATTCCGCGGACAAAGCCAGGATGCTGGGTCGATTTCACGAATACCTGCTGGCGCAGTTTGGGAAAAAGAAGCGGGTGATCCTGATTATCGATGAGGCTCAGAATCTTGGGATTGAGGCCCTGGAAGAAATCCGGATGCTCTCCAATCTCGAAGCTGAAAAATATTATCTGATCCAGATTATTCTGGTGGGACAGCCGGAGCTGAAGAACAAACTGCAGTTGAAGGAACTGGAGCAGTTTACCCAGCGCATCACCGTGCATTGCCACCTTGAAGGGCTGGACCCGGAAGAACTGGATCATTACGTCCGGTATCGATTGAAGGTAGCGGGCGCCAATCATGTGGATATTTTTGCCAAAGATGCCATTGAGGCCGTTCATCGGTATTCCCGGGGGATACCGCGTCTCATCAATATCCTTTGCGATACGGCCCTGGTTTTCGGTTATGCCGATGCATTGACGCGGATCGATAAAGGCATTATCGAGGCGGTGGTGGCATCCAGGAAGGCTGGGGGGCTGCTGACCCAAAATAAAAAGGAAAAGGCGCCGAAAGAGCCGGGGAGTGCCGTGCGCCAGACCCTTTCTGCTCACGGTGCAACGTCCTCATCCGTGCAGGTGCTTGAGGAGCGGATGAGGAATCTTGAAGCCATCACCGTGGGTCTGAAGAAGCGGATCGATCTTCTGCACCAAAACAAAAACATGCGGGACGAGACGGTGGTGGCCTTGTTCAAAATGCTCAAGGAGAACATGGAAAGCCGCATGGAAATGGTCGGACGGTTCACGGCATTGAATGCGCAGTGTAAAGCGTCAGATCCGGAACCTGGAAACGATGGCAAGGTTCATCCTTCTCCCCCCCCTGTGCGCTCTCGGTCAAAAAAGATCGCCTGCAGCGTCATTGCCATTGTTGCCGCGGGAATGGCGGTGACCCTTGGGGCATTGTATGTGTTTTCGGGGTGAAATAGACGGATGGTTAAAGAACATCAGAACGCAAAACTTAACACTTAAAACTTAACACTTAAAACTTAACACTTAAAACTTAAAACATAACACTGCGTTTTACCACCTCAAAAATTCCCCGAAAAACAAGAGGTCTTCGTCATCATGAAGCCGTTGAATATCTCCCAAATAGTCGACCAAATCCCCCATATTCTTATTGTTGACGATAAACCCAAACTGTGTTCGGTCCTTGAACAATTCGTATACAGTTGGGAGTTTGAACCCAAATCCCTCAACAGCCCGCTGGATGTTCCGAAGGAACTGGATCGCCGGTTTTACAATGTGGTACTTCTCGATATTCGGATGCCCGAAAAATCCGGTATTGAACTGATTCCGGATATTTGCAGGCGAAGCCCCGATACCCGGATTATTTTCATGACCGGCTACGCTGACAAGGACACGGTGATCAAGGCGCTTCGGTTGGGGGCATTTGACTTTCTCGAGAAACCCTTTGACAAGGAATTCCTGTTTCATGCCGTTAAGCGCGCTCTTGACACCCAACGAACCGAACTGGAATTTCGGCGGGCTTATGAGGAATTGGCGCGCAAGAAACAGGAACTCCTGTTGAATGAGGCAAGGCTCAAGGAAGCCAACAATCAACTAATGGAAACCAATAACGCGTTATCGGTGCTGGCGCAGAATATCGAGCGGACGCGAAAAGAAACCCAATTTCAGGTTTCCAAACAAATCAGGACGTCCATTCTGCCGCTCATCGAGAAATTCAGCCAAAGCAAACATCTCGAGGATTTCAGGGTTGATCTGAATGTCCTCATGAATTTTATGGATGATCTCCTTGCGGGGTTGAGCGCGGAACCTCAAATTGCCCGTGTTCTTTCCGCCACGGAACTCCGCGTGGCAGCCCTTATCAAAAATGGTCTTACAACCGATGAAATCGCACAGCACATGTATATTTCACCCTGCACGGTCAAATCACACCGTAGAAGCATTCGAAAAAAACTGAACCTTAATCATTCCAGTCGCAACCTCAAAGCCTACCTTCAGGCAAGGCTTGAAAAAAGGAGGGGAGATGCAACGGAGGACGAGAGGGAAATGTACAATATCGAAGGCTGAGGGAGGGGGCAATATGGGGGGGTAAAAACCCTGCCAGGATTATTTTGGATCATAAAAAAAGGCGATGCGCGGAGTTTGTGCATCGCCGTTTTTTTTATCCAGAGAATTCCAAAAAAAGTGAGCGGTTACACGCCTTACGGTATCCCAATCATCCCAGAAATCCTTTGGCCCGGATGTTCTTTTGAGAGCAGCTCCTTAAAATGCGCCCTTATGAATTCTTCCTGCGCCTCACACCAACACCTAGCAACCCAATCACTCCCGATCCCAGAAGTAAAGCACTTGGGGGGATGGGGACGGGCAGAAAGGGTCTGGAATCTATGCTTAACACCTCAATATTGTTCAAAGATAATAGATATACGTTGGTGTCGATGTCATCCGTAAATATATCATAGGTTTCATACCTGACACCATCATAAACGAAATAAAATTGAAAGGTGTTGGTCCCGTCAAGGCCAATAGAGCCATATTTGCTAGTAAGTGTGTTACCGTCAGAACTGACAGTGAACTTAGAGCTAAAATCATTGTTTTTTAATACAGCAACACTTTCGTCATCGTAAAATACACCAAATTCTGTAAAGGCCAGGGACATTATCAAGTCAACGCTAACGGTTTGCCCATCACCGTCAGTTGTGCTCCAGAAGCCGTCATATGCAGTGAATGCAGCGGCATTTGCCGCCCCAGGCAACACCCAAAATACGCTAAGCAATGCCAAAACCAAGAAGAAACTTAAACTTTTTCATTTTTTTTTGAACCTCCTTTATTTAAGATGAAAAGTCCATCTTTAAAATGAGACTTATCCGCAAAGCAGTCCCATTGCCATCCTCCGATTTCCTTCATCCGCATCACCTCCTCAAGCGTACCCTGCTGTAAAGTTCTTCAAAAACAGATCAATCTGATCTTTCTGGTCCTCCGTCAGTTCATCAAAATCAA
This sequence comes from Desulfatiglandales bacterium, assembly GCA_963664475.2. Lineage (GTDB taxonomy): Bacteria > Desulfobacterota > DSM-4660 > Desulfatiglandales > Desulfatiglandaceae > NaphS2. Next base: position 416,432 of record CAXXXE010000003.1, on the reverse strand, counting down.
ACTTGAGCCCGCAATATCTGAATTGCAGATCGCTGGTGAATGGCGACTGGTGCATGACAAATTTGTCATAGGCCAATCTGCATTTCAGGTTTCGAAGATAGAAATCATGTTTAGAAACAAACAGATCGATGCTTAGGTGGGTCCCGTTTCCTTCGAGGGGGTTCTGTTCATCCATAATGGTATATTTGAAGCGAAGACCACTCAGACTCACATCCTCCAGTCTACCCAATTTCCTGAAGTCGGGTCTTATCGCCACGAAAGCCGCCTTGTCTTCGCAGCCTCTGTAGCGCCGGCATTTACGTCTTTCCCTAATGTTTGCGATGGAAGTGTCCATTGATTGTTCCCATTTAAAGGTTTCGCCACTGTAAGAATTTAATTAAGTGTAAAGGATTAAATGGGATTTCGGAGCTAAAAACAAGGATGAATTTTATGGGTAATAAAGGACTATGGGTTATAGTCATTTAAGGGGTATGAGCTTGATTCGTTTTTTATCATCGTATAAGTGAGGGAAATTCAGCGGATGTCACAAAACAAGCATTTAGGGAAGAAGAAAACAAGGGGGATTTTTGTGACGATGTTTTATGGTCAGTTGAACTGGAGGTGCATTATGAATTAAAGATATTGCTAATGACTAGGCGGTATGGTCACTATGACGCGTCAGTTATAGTCATTTTGATTTTAGTGATTTTTTAAGAATATGTCTTGACATAAAAAGAGTCAAAAGAATAGAATATGCGTAGGATAAACCCTTATTGGGAACAAACAGGGTGGTTCTTCTTGTTAATTATTTTTTGACGCAGGCGTTCAATTTTTTTGGAGCGAAATGCCATGGCTGAAAGAGTGAAACCTGGTCCCTTATTAGAGGTGACGCGGGAAATTGCCGAAGTGAGGCGAATTTACGCGGCACTTAAGAACTCATTTTCGGATTCGAGTTCCATGGCCATCGTCATTAGCAGCGCTGTCGCTTCGGAAGGGAAAACCCTTTCTGCTGCCGGACTTGCTGCCGTAGCCGCGGCTGAGAAAGAAAAAAGGGTTCTGGCCATCGACCTGAATTGGTTCAGGCCGGCATTGCATTCGGTTTTTGGCCTGAAACAGACTTTTGGGATAGACCGTCTCAACAACGGCAACGGGATTTCTTCTCTGGTGCAAAAATCCGAGATAGAAAACCTGGATGTTTTGGTGGCGCCTCTTCAGGAAGGAAAAACCATGGAAGCGGGTCGGCAGCTCAATTTACTGGCGGAAAAGGTCATTCAACAAGCCCGTGATGCCTATGATATCATCATCATCGATACATCCGCCATGTATCCCACCAACCGTCGCATGTTGGATCCCGCGGTATTTTCAAATATAACAGATGGTGTGGTACTGGTGGTTATGACCCATATGACACCTCGCAAAAGCGTAAAGCGGGCGCTTATGGCCCTTGAATCATCCGGTGCACATGTCCTGGGTGTGGTGGTCAACCAATGTGAAAATCTAAATGGATAAAAAAACGCTTGAATCGTTTACGGGTCGGAAAGGAGCAAGAGCAAAATGATAGGATTTTTTCTGGAACGTTTTATTAAGGCCGTTTCCATACATCGCAAGTGGTTGCTCTGGGCATTTGTGCCCGTGATCATTTATTTGATGATTTCGGCTGCAATTCCCGACCGCTTTGTTGTTCGACAGAAAATATCCATTACCGGTGACACCTTGATTTCCCTGTCTCCCAGACCGGCGGATCTGCGGCCGTTGGGGGAATTGATTTCAGCCCCCGACCATTTCTTCAGGAACCGATTTGCGCTGTCTTTACTGGCAAAAAAACTGGATAAGGGGATGCCGTCGGCGCAGAGCGGTAATCTTCCGATCAATCTGAGCAGTGAAGTTGAAAAGTGTTTGACTTTTGAGATGACGGCAAAAAACAGCGTTAATATCGTGTATGTAGGCAGCAATCGTGAGCAGGGCGAAACCATGGTGGCCTTTTATGCCGGGAGGCTCATCACGCAAGCCGGCGATTATCTGGCAATAACCCCTTCCGCGGTTAAAGACGGGGCCGTTGCCCCTAAAATGGTAGGTACCATGACGGTTGAGGAAAAGCGTTCGCCATGGCGCTACAAACGCTTGTGGCCTGCCTTGTATCTTTTCGTGATCACATGGGTTGTGTTGCTGATTTTGATTGCTTTGCTTGAATGGTTCAAGCCCTCTTTCAGGTCGGTACGCCACGTTGCGCAATACTTGAGAGTTCCCATTTTAGGGGCGGTTCCTAATCTCAAATGCATCGCGGGGGTTATGAAATCCTAACGCGGCATAGCCTCAACCAAAAATGTCTCGCACAAAAATCTTCTTGTTTTTTGTGACAGGTTTTTAGGAAATAAGCCACTAACAATGTTACGTTGTTTTGGCAAAGCTTGGATAGTGGCTTTGTAAGGCTGATATTATGGCAGGTTTTTTTTCAAGATGGTCAGGAATTGCATTGATTACCGTTGTATGTATTCTTTTTCTGACCCATTGGAATGCTTATGGCGCCGATTTCGACGGTGATGGGCTTTCCGACCAGGAAGAAGCCGGCCTTTACCATACCGATCCACGCATTGCGGATACCGATGGAGATGGCGTCAACGATGGGACCGAAGCGGCTTTCTGGCGAAAGAGCTGGCATCTTGACCATGATGGTGACGGGCGCAACGCTTTACACGACCAGGATTCGGATAACGACGGATTTCCAGATGGCCAAGAGATACGTTCCGGCTCTAATCCCGGCAATCCAAAATCAATTCCCGTCGAATCGCCGCTTTTTTCCATACAAAACTTGCTGGTGGGTTTCGGCTTTCACAAAGAATATGAGGGCTGGATTGAAGTTATGGGAGCCGGGTATGCCCATGAACGGTGGATTCAGGTCAACTGGCCCGATTTCACTGCCTCAGGCGGGGCAACGCGGCTGGCTTCCGGGGATATCGATGGGGATGGAAAAGATGAAATCATTATCGGGCTTGGGCCCGTGGAAGGGAATCCGTCGCTGCCGGGAGGCGTTTTCGAGGTTCTCGATGATGATTTTACCCATCTGGCCTGGGGTGAAATCGGGTGGTCGGATTACAATGAAATTAACGGGGAAAGCTGGCCAGGCACCGGCGACATCGATGGGGACGGAAAAAACGAAATTATTATCGGCCTGGGGCAGGGAGGCGACGGAAGGGTTGAAGTGTTTAGTTATAGCGCCGCCGGTCTGATTCATAAGTGCTGGCTAGCGGTAAGCTGGGAAGACTATAATCGTGCGTCCGGGGCGACACGTGTGGCTTCCGGAGATATCGATGGGGATGGAAAAGATGAAATTGTGATCGGGCTTGGACCCGTGGAAGGGAATCCGTCGCTGCCGGGAGGCGTTTTCGAGGTTCTCGATGATGATTTTACCCATCTGGCCTGGGGTGAAATCGGGTGGTCGGATTACAATGAAACCAACGGAGAGAGCTGGCCCAGCACCGGCGACATCGATGGGGACGGAAGAAACGAACTTATTATCGGCCTGGGGCAGGGAGGCGGAGCCGGATTTGAGACCCTCAGGTTATCTTCAGCAAAAATCGTTCACATGGATTGGGGCGCCATTGGATGGAAGGATTATGCGGATTTATACGGGGAAACGCATCCTTCAAGCGCAGACGTGGACTTTGATGGAAAAGACGAGATCGCTATTGGCCTGGGCAAGGGAGGGGATGGCTGGATCGATATGCTGGATGATGCCACCCAGAAATACCGACTCCTGAGAAGTCTGCAGGTGGGCATGGTGGAAGATGGCGAAGTGAGTGGGGAAACCTGGCCTTCCATTCGCTTTTCCAGAATATTGGCGGATAACGACAGCGACAAGGACGGATTGTCGGATGAAGAGGAGGCCAGGCTTGGACTTCTGGCTAACCGTTCGGATAGCGACGGAGACGGCTTGGCGGATGGTCTTGAATTCGGCTATGGTACGGATCCGAAAAGCGCAGATACGGATGGCGACGGCTACAGCGATTTTGACGAAATCCTGGCAGGCACTGACCCATTGGACATGTTATCCAGACCCCGACGTGTTCAGGCCTTTTTCAAGTGGTGGATTCTCTGGAAGCGGCCGCATCTGAACTGACGCTGGCGTGGGACCCAAACCCTGAAGCGGACCTTGCTGGATATCGGATCTTCTTTGGGCTTGAGAGCGGAAAATATACATCCCATGTTGATGTGGGCAATAAAACAAGTTATACTTTTTTAACCATTGCCCCTGGAAAAAAATACTATTTTGCGGTCAAGGCCTATAACGCCGCCAACCAGGAAAGTGGCTACTCCTCGGAAATTGGCTATCAACCCACCCCTTCCGAAAAAAACATTGGCGTGACGCTGGTCTGGGACCCGAATACCGAAGCGGACCTTGCCGGATATCGGATTTTCTTTGGGCTTGAGAGCGGAAAATATACATCCCATGTTGATGTGGGCAATAAAACAAGTTATACTTTTTTAACCATTGCCCCTGGAAAAAAATACTATTTTGCTGCCAAGGCCTATAACGCCGCCAATGAAGAAAGTGACTACTCCGCGGAACTCAACCATCAGTTTGCAAATAATGATGGACCTTGACCATGAATAATCTACCTGGATCCGGATTAAACCAGCACATCCCATTTGAGAAGCGTGTTTGAACGTTCAATTCTGTTTGCGTAAGATTTCATTTCTTTTTGCCATCACACCACTTCCGTAACAATGAAGCGCCTGATTTTGGGCCGATATGAAGGATGTCAAATATTTGCTTGATTTTATGAGCCCAAGTGAGTAGATTTCCAAGTAGCAAATCGAACATCATTCGGGGCGTGGCGCAGCCTGGTAGCGCACCTGCTTTGGGAGCAGGGAGTCGGAGGTTCAAATCCTCTCGCCCCGACCATAATATCAACTACTTACACCGCCCTTCGGGGCGGTTTTTTTGTGGTTTTTGGCCTTTGTGACCAACGGCTACCGGACCCAGTTTTCGAGTTTGAGACCTTCAACCCTTTCGAATTCATCTGTATTATTGGTTACCAAAGTCATTCCTCGTGATCTGGCGAGGCCTGCTATGAGCAAATCGTAAGGCCCGATGGGCATTCCTTTTTTATCGAGGTTGGCTCGAATAGCAGCAGATTCCTGAACAGAAGATCGATCCAGGTTAATCACCTGCAAAGGGGATAGAAATTTGGCCATTGCATCACGGGACCGTTGCTGGTATCGGCTCTTTTGAGCCCCATACGCCAGCTCATAAACGGTGATGATCGAGGTGCCGACTTCTACGGGGGCGTGAAGCCGGAAACGTTTGAGGGCCTCAGGCGGCCGCCTTTTGATCACGTAAATACAGATATTGGTGTCGAGTAGGTAGTGTATCAAAAGGATTCCCTTTCTTGCATGGGAGGCTGGTGACGTCCGTCTTCAAAAAAGTCATCCGGAAACTCGTCTAGAGATTCAAATAGGGCATCCCATGTGGGTTCAAACGGCTCCAGGATAACCTGATTTCCTTTCTTGTAGATTTTCACCTCATTGCCTGAAAACCTATATGCCTTCGGTAGTCTAACTGCCTGTGAATTCCCATTCTGAAATACTTTTGCCGTTTCCATGTTGCTCCCTCACTGATTGTACACACTATTTGTATATACGCCTGCGTGCTCTGAAAGTCAAGTACCCGATTTTTTTGAGAGGCGATTTAAATCTATCCTATTTCTCTTGAGCAAAATTGTGGGAAGAACCCAGCAATGAAATTTGGACCCATTTATCAAGCAACCACGTTGCAAGATTTAGGTTCTTTTAGCAACTCCATGAAGAATTTTAAGTGGTTAAAATCGGAACTGAAACTGCACGCCGTAGATGGCGTATTTTCCGTTGTTTACCCTGTTGTTCAAGGCATCCCGATTGTCGTCTCCGTCATTATACCACATGAACTCGGGGACCAGCTGGAAACCCTTGGCCATGTTTATGGGAATGCTGATGCCCCAGAACCAGGACTTGTAGGCCATGGGATTTTGGTTGCCTTCGCTTTTCATCTGCCCATACATCAGGTGCGGCGTTACGCTTCCCAAGCGGTAAGATCCATCCACCCACCAGGCGTAGGTCCTGGTATCATCCAGTTGACGGTTATAGATGGTGGCGGCGGCGTTTTTTGCCGGTGGACTGACGCCCATGCCGCCACCGGTATTGCTCCAGTTCTGCCCCCAGTTGCCTTCGGCGCTCACCTGAAAGGGACCGAATGCGGCCATGATTCCCAGGGAACCGATGTAGGTGTCGATGTGATTGTCAATCCCATTGCAATCCGGGTGTTCGGTGAGGAAATTAACTTTCCGATGTTGATAGAGGAAGCTGGGATAAATGCTGACGGGCCCCGCATAAATGGGCAGACCCAGGTCGATCCGGGGCAGTTTGGTGTCGTTTTGATAGGGTATCATTGCATTGCCATACGGCGCATAATTACCGAGCGCGCTTTCGTTCGGGTTTACCAGAGCGACGGCAAGGCGTATGGTATTGGTAAAATGGTAGGTCCCTCTTATCTGTGCAAAACGTCCGGAATAGAGTTCGCCGTAACCCTCGCCGATAATATTCAGGCTTCCCGATCGGGTGCCGATCATCTGGAAAGGCACAAGGGGAGAGATGGGGGTTGTGGTTTTTCCGGCCAGGATCTGAAAATCGCGGGTGATGTCCCACCAGCCGTAGGCATGTCTGAGTGTAACCCCGTCGCTGGTGCTGTCGACAGTGCCGCCACTGATCTGGCCGATGCCCATCTGAATGAACATGCCCACGTTCTGCTCATTGGTCCATTCGGCATTTAACCGGGTTATATTGGGGATTTGCAGGGCCGTGTTGGTAAATGGATGGTCACCGAGCTTTTTCCATTTCGCATTTTCTTCGTTTCTCTCCAAATAGTAGCAGTCCATATAAATCCTGCCGCCGATCGTGACCTTGGCCGATACGGTTTTCGCGCAGATATTCAGCACAAACAGGAGCATGCAACAGCAGTATAACCATTTCAAAAATTTGTCCTCCTCAGAAAGGTACGCCGTAACTGTTCACGGTTGCCGGTTTACAGTTGCCGGTTCACGGTTTTTCAATGAATTATGGGTTTCCTTCATACAGACTTACACTTTCTTGATGAATCGTTTTTTCAATTTTAATAAGTTGGATGCGGAATTATGTTGGGATTGATGACCGCAATTTTTTAAATCTTCACAAGAGGACCCCATAATTTTCCGTTATCCTCTGTTTTTCAACCGTAAACCGGCAACCGTAAACCGTGAACGGTTACCGTACGCCAACGCAACGTCGGGGTTATAACCTAGATATCCCGGGAAATCAACGCTGAGGCGGCAACATATCATATTGACATTTTGCCTTAAATACGCATCTAATATAGACGTCCGAATCGTAGCGCACATCAGCCTGTAATCGCGGAAACATCGCCAAAAGGAGGCTTCATGATGAATCGAAGGGAATTTTTAAAGGTTCAGGCAAAGGGTCTTTTTTGCCTGATGGCCGGTGGATCCGGAATATGGTTTGCCGGGAAAACCCTCGCCGGGCCGCTTCCGGATATTGCCGTGGTTAAGGGGGGGCCTGCTGCGGCTACCCGGGCTGCCGTAGAACTCCTGGGCGGCATGAAACAGTTTGTGAGACCCGGAAACCGCGTGGTCATCAAACCCAATATGAGTTTTCCATCGCCGCCTGAAAGGGCCTCCAACACGCATCCGGAAGTGATTCGGGAACTGGCTGTCATGTGCCGGGAGGCGGGTGCCGGGAGCGTGCTGGTCCTGGACCATACCCTGGGCCCGGAAGCGCTTTGCCTTGAAAATTCGGGCATTGTCAAAGGGTGCAAGTCTGTTAGTGGTGATATGGTGTTTGCCATTAATGATCAGCGATTTTACAAGGAAACCGATCTCCCCCAGGGGAAAAGCATGATGCGTACGGATATCGCAAAAGAGGTCCTTAAATGCGATGTCCTCATTGCCGCTCCCGTGGCCAAGAGTCATTCGAGCACCGGCGTCAGCCTTTCCATGAAGGGGATGATGGGGCTCATTTACAATCGCCACGTGATGCACGGGCAATTTGACCTCAATCGGTCCATCGTGGATCTGTGCACGGTGTTAAAGGCGGATCTGACCGTTATTGACGGCACCCGGGTTCTTTCTACCAACGGCCCCCGAGGACCCGGCAAGGTTTTGAAAGAGGACACCATTATTGCTTCAAAAGACATGGTGGCCGCCGATGCCTATGCGGTTTCCGCTTTTGAATGGTATGGCAAAAGATTCAAGCCTGAACAGGTAAAGCATATCCGTGAGGCCCATAAGAGGGGATTGGGCCGGATGGATGTGGAAAATCTGTCCATCAGGACCGTCCGTTTATGATGCTGTTTCGGCGGGTCATTCAAGTGTTCAGCCTGGGGCTTTTTCTACTGTTGCTGGTGATGGCCATTGTTTCTCTCCAATCGTCCGCCCCTCTGGATCTCTTTTTGCGGTTGGATCCCGGGCTTACGCTACTGACGGCCATCAGCACCGGAACACTGACGGCCGCGTTTGTTCCGGCGTTGCTGGTTCTGATGGCCACGTTTTTTTTCGGGCGCATTTTCTGTGGCTATTTCTGCCCTATGGGGGTGACCCTGGATGGGGGGGATAAGCTGTTTGGCCCGAAGAAAAAACCTGCTCGGCCGGCCGAAAACCCCCGGCGTTTGAAATACATGGTCCTTTGTTTTTTGCTGGGTAGCGCTTTACTGAGCGTGTCTCTGGTCTTTCTGGCGGCGCCCCTGTCCCTGATTACCCGCTTCTACGGACTTCTGGTGCATCCGATTCTCGCTTTTTTCGCCCATCGGTGCCTCGGCCTTCTGTATCCCCTGGTCGAGCAGCTGAACCTCAATGCCATCCTTTTTATTCAGGTTGCAACCCCGCGATTTTCTACCCTGTTGTTTATCCTGGGGTTTTTCTGTACGCTCTTTGCGTTTGCCCGGATTTCTCCCCGTTTCTGGTGTCGTAATCTTTGCCCTTCCGGGGCGCTGATGGCCATTTTTTCCATAAAACCGGTTATCCGCAGGCGCGTTTCCGATGCCTGTACTGCCTGCGGAAAATGCATTCGCGCCTGCCCCATGAATGCCATTACAGCGGAAAATCCTCTGGAAACCCGTCATGAAGAGTGTCTGGCGTGCCGCACTTGTGAAGCCCTGTGTCCGGAGCAGGCCATCTCCTTTGGCCGGGTCAAAAGAGTAGGGCCGTGCTATAAGAGGTCGTTTTCATCAAGCCGACGTCATTTCGTCTATTCTGGAATTGCGGGCGTTGTCGTCGCCGCAACCGGGCATACCGGACTCCTTGCGCCCCAAGGTAAACCCGGGGCGGGTCAGGTGTTGCCGCCGGGGCTTCTCCGACCGCCGGGGGCGCTCCCCGAGTCTGCGTTTCTTGCCCGGTGTGTCCGCTGTGGGGAGTGTATGGCGGCCTGCCCCACCAATACACTCCAACCCATTTGGTTCGATGCCGGCTTCATGGCCCTTTTCAGTCCGGCGTTGACTCCCCGGCGTGGCTATTGCAGCCCTGAGTGCCGTATGTGCGGTGAGGTTTGTCCAACGGATGCTATCCGGGCGCTGTCCCCAAAGGAGCGAATCTGGGCCAAAACGGGCACGGCTGTGATTGATTTCGGCCGATGTCTGGCGTGGGAACAGCAGAAAAGCTGCATGGTTTGCGATGAAGTCTGCCCTTACAAGGCTGTGGCATTTCGAAAAGAACCGGGCAATCCCGTTCCTGTTCCCCGGGTGGATGAGAACAAATGCGCCGGATGCGGCTACTGCGAGCATTACTGCCCGGTGCAGAACCGGGCGGCCATTGTGGTGACTGCCATGGGGGCGCTTAGATTGTCGGAAGGGTCTTACAGGGTCCGGGGTAAAGCCCAGGGGCTTCAGCTTTCCATCCAGCCCGGACCCGGGTACGGCAACCTTCCTGAAAATGGGGGTGAGGAAAACGGATTTGCGCCCGGTTTCGATGATGCGGCGGCTCCGGGGGCCTGATTCACTCGTTTTTCCTTTTTATTTTCCCTTTTTTCATTTTGTACCGCAACACCCGTTCGCTGATACCCAGGCGTTCGGCGGCCTGGGTCTGCACCCATCGGCTTTTTTCCAGCGCCGACAGGATCATCTCCTCCTCCACGGCGGACAGTCGCTCGGCAAGGGTTCCCTGGGTTGCGGCCCGGTGATGCCTGATTTCTTCGGGAAGGTCATTTTTCAAAATGGTCTTCCCCCTTGCCAGGATGGCGGTTCGCTGAACTATATGCTCCAGTTCCCGGACGTTTCCCGGAAAAGGGTATTTGATGAGAATATCCATGGCATCCGCGGAAAAGGTTACGGGGGATGCGGCGTATCGCTCCAGAAAAAAATTGGCGAGAAAAGGAATATCTTCCCGGCGATGTCTCAGGGGCGGAATTTCAATTTCAAAGACTTTGATGCGGTAATAGAGGTCCTCGCGAAAACGGCCGTTCTTCGCCATTTTTTTAAGGTCCCGGTTGGTGGCGGTGACGAGACGCACATCCACCTGAATGTCTTCCTCGCCGCCCACGGGCGTAATCCGGCCCTGTTGCAGTACCCGGAGCAGCTTGGACTGCAGGAGCAGGGGCATTTCGCCGATTTCATCCAGCAGCAATGTTCCGCCGCTCGCCAGTTCAAAGCGCCCCCGCCGGTTTTTAACGGCGCCGGTAAAAGCGCCTTTCATGTGTCCGAACAGTTCGCTTTCAAAGAGATTCTCGGGTATGGCCGCGCAGTTGACATCCGAAAAAGGACCCGAATTTCCCCGAGGGCTCAGCAGGTGAATGAGCTGGGCGGCCAGCTCTTTGCCGGTTCCGGTTTCGCCGAAAATGAGTACCGGCCATGGGGATGGGGCGACTCGCCGAATGAAGGAGATCACCCCTTTCATTTCAGTGCTTTGTGCGATTATTTTCAGGGGGAGCGGCCCCTCTTCGACCACTTTTTCCACCTGGGCCACATCTTCATTCACGGCGATTCGTTGCTCGATCTGGTCAATTTTTTCAAGCAACCGGGACAGGTCCACGGGTTTTTCCAGGAAATCTCCCGCCCCCAGTTTCATGACTTTGACCGCCGTATCGACGTCGCTGTAAGCGGTGATCATGATGGCCTGAACCAGTGGGTTAATGGCCTTCATTTTGGCAAGGACCTCATCCCCCGCCATACCGGGCATGCGTTGGTCCAGAAGTACCAGTTGAACCGGTGTGCTCTCGAAAAGTTTCAGCGCCTCATGGCCGTCGGAAGCCGAAAGCGTATGGTGTCCCTGATGATCCAGGAAGCCTTTCAGCAGTTCCCGCTGGAGGTGGTCGTCATCGGCAATAAGAATTTTCATGGGTCCGGTCGCCTTTCGTGTAATCGTTTACAGGGTGCAGAAAAAAACAGCTTTGGTCTAATGAAGTCAACCCGCATATTTGAGGCATTCTTTTTTAATATCGGTGTTCAAGGATACAACACACTGCCCCCTGACAACTGCCCCCTGTCCCCTGTGAACAGCTACGGCTTTGGGTTGTTTTCAAAAGGAAGATAAACGGTTATTTCCAGAGTGCCCTGTTCGGGAACCGTCGTTTCCAGACGTCCGTTGTGAGCCTGAATAATCCGTTGTGCAATGGTTAATCCAAGGCCCGTCCCCCGGGCCTTTGTGGTGAAATAGGGCTCCAGAATTTGAGTCGTTCTTCCTTCGGGTATGGCGAACCCGCCGTTTCGAATTTTGAAGTACGCCGCCTTGCTGTTTCGGCCCACCGTCACATGGATAAATCCTCCATGGGGTTGGGCTTCCATGGCGTTTCGCAAAAGGTTTTCGATAACCTGACCCAGCAGTTCGGGATCTCCGGAAATGGTTTCCGTGAAATTCAAGCGCTGGTCAAGCGAAATGTTCAATTCCGCCAACCGGGGAAGATAAAGGACCAGGATTTTTTCAAACAATCGGTCCAGGCGGAGGGGCTTCCGGTTGGGCATGGGCGGTCGTGCGTAATTGAGCAGTCCGCTCACACTGGCGTTGGCGCGACCCACCGCATCCGTCAGAAGGGTGAGCAGATACCGGTGATCCGGCGTTAATTCCGTCCCTTCCAGTTCAAGACGCTGAAGTCCCATGCCCAGAGCATTCAGGGGATTTCTGATTTCGTGGGCAATGGCCGCGGCTGCCCGCCCCAGAGCGGCGTCTTCCCGTTCTTTGGCGATGCGTCTTTCATAGGACTGGACCTGTGCCAGATGGGACGACTGGTTTCGATAGAGGATGAACGAAATACAGATTCCTAAAAACGCAAAAACGGCGCCGAAAACAAAAAAATCACGCCACAGGCGATGGATGGATCGATCCAGATGCGCCGTGTTCACACCCACGGAAAGAATTCCGGACTGAAAAGGCAGTCGGGCTATGGCCACATCCTTTTCTTCAAGGGTCGTAAAGGTTACGGAAGGATTTTTGGAGAATGGCGTTTTTCCGGGAATTGGCGTTTGCATGCGCACCGAATGAATGCCGGGAAGTTCGGACACGGTTTTCATCACATGGTCCAGCCCCAGGTTTTCCTGGAGAGCCGCAATCATTTTGTCTTCGATCCCCAGCACCACGCATCCGGCTTTGTCGGGTCGGGGCCATGAAAACAGATACAGGTTTTTTTTGTCCCGATGTTCCAGAACGGGTTTGTTTTCGCAGGGAGATGCGCTGATGGCTTGGGATTTGGAAAAACCATCCACCGCGGTCCCCGTTGATTCTGAGATCAGAATCCCCGCCAGCCCGGATTCCTTGGCAAAAGCGGACAATTCTTCCGGATTGAAGGGCTCAATGTCGTTTAAGTAATTCACAAAACGGGCCGTGTTGCCCAAAAGAGTTTCGAGGAGTGTTTCGGCCGCTTTTTGGGAGGCCATGGCGCTTCCAGCACTGGATTGGATGACCTCCGCCACCTGCCGCACATGGGCGCGAACATGGGTCAGAAAGTCCTTTTTGGCCTCATGGATCTGCCAGATGAAATAGGCCACGGCGGAAAGGGTCAGCAGGGTGAAAAGCAGAAGGTTGGTCAACCAGAGAGGAAACCGTTGTCTATTTTCGGCCATGGCCACGGGCGCCTCCTTTCGTTCCAGGCATTCCCCGTCCCTTCCCCAGCCGTCGGCGTACCCCGGTGGGATCCTTGTTGCCTCTCGTGGCGGCTGATGATAAATTGCCGGCCAGAAAGTTTCGGTAACTCCCTGAAAATTCACCCCAAACCCGGATGATGTCTCCTGGATGGAGTCCTTTCGGCAGGGAACCGGAGGTTGTTTGGACGATAATATCCGTTGCCTCTTGATTCCCGGCCCCCTTCCGGGAGACTCCCAGCACCTGTCCCGATATTTTTCCGGATGCCTGATCCAGGCTCAGTATGCGCACCAGCAGCGGTGGTTCTTCTCCGAAAGCCATGGAAAAGAAAGGGTGAAGCAAAATCCCCACTAGAAGGACCAGGAAAGTCCGCATTGAAGCACCGTTTGTGAATAAGATTCATAATCCAGGGGCGCTTCGCCGTTTGTAATGGCCGCCGCGGCGAAAATTTCCAGGGAACCCCAGAAACGACTCACTTCCAGCCCCAAGGCATAGATGGTGTTTGTTTCTCTGACACATTTTTGCATGCTGTCAGGCACATGATGATAATCCATCCGATACCACTTGACGTCCCCCATGACCCGCCATTCTTCAAAGGGTTCCCATCCCAGCGAAAACCCCGCCTCAATCTGTCCATAGGACTCCAGATCCACGGATGAATCCAGGTCGGTGTAGCCCCCATAAAGAGATCCGGAAAGGGATGACGTCAAAAATAGATCCATGGTTAAAACCGTCCGAATTAATAGGTTGTTTCTGGGGGGCAGGTATTCATTGAGGATACTCTTTTTACCGCATCCGTATTTGCCCCCGGGGCCTTTTCCGGATGAAAGGCTTCCCAGGTTCTCCTGCATGAGATTTGACAAGGATGAGGACCCTGACGCTCCGGCGTTTCCCTTTCCCTGGATCGGTCGGCCCTGCCCCCGTCCTGAAAAGGGCTGAGCCCAATTCAGATAATTTTGTCGATTCCAGGTGTTCTCCAGGCGCAGGTTGATGCGACTGCTGACAATCAGGTCCGCTGCGAGGCCTGCCATCACCTCATTTCTCTCCGCCGCCTCTACAAGATGGTCCCGGTAAACTGCCGCTTCCAGCAAAAGGGCCGGTATAAAGCGGCCGTTGGCCGGCGGATATGAGAGGGCGACGCCGCCTCGCACATCATAATTGTCTTCTACCTGCCAGTAGTCCTGATAACGGGCATTTAAGAAAGTATCCAGGATCAATGGATTTTCGAAGCGAAACTGTTTTCCCAGTCCTGCTGTGTATACGGAAAAGCCTGAGCCGTCGGCATCAGCTTCGAGGGCCGGGTTGGAATCGTACCCAGTGGTTCCTTCCACGGAAAGATCCAGAACGTCCAGTGCCTCCGCCTGGGGAAGTCCCATGGTTTGACAGCAGAAAAAAGTGACCAGGAAGGCCTGGAAAATTAAAGAAGAAAGGCCCCTTTGCCGGGACCTTTCCGGAAGATCAATGTCAGGCAAAGCCCATTCCTAACGGTTTCGGCCGCCGCGCCAGAGTGGTGTCGCGTTTTCGGCATCGCGAAGTTCGATGGTTGATCCATCAACGGTAATGGTCATGACGATATTTCTCAATTCCCCATTGAAGTCCACGGTGTAGCCGGTCGCTGTAATGACTTCACCCGCAATGGGACGATCCACCTCTTGGGTTTCCCAGTACCAGATAGGGCCGATGCCGTAGAGGGTTACATTTTCACTCTCCAGGGCCACTTCCATTCCCTGCCCCGGAACAATGCCCACCACCGTTCCCGTGTAAGTAAACGGCGTGCCGCTCAGGATATCATGAATGGGGCCTGTTCCATTTCCCGGGCCTTTTCCATTTCCCGCGAAACTCAGTCCCATCCCCACAAACAATATCAGAAGTGCTGCCATCGTTCCCGTCAAAATCTTTTTCATCCGCTGTTCCTCCTTGTTCATTGAATCTTGGTTTTCAGGTTCCGGCCTTTCCGCAACCCCTGTGGCAGAATGGTTAAGCAAGAAGAATGCCAGGTTGAAAAAAACAGCAAAATAGGTCAGTTGCCGATCATCATCCATTCGGAAGGTCGACAATACGGGTGTTGATCGACAATTTTGTCGATATACGGGTGTTGGTTGATTCATGCCTATTTGGCACCTGGAAAAACCAGCATCCAGATTCCCAGCAGGATAAACAGAATTGCCGCTCCCATTTTCATGTAAACGGGGGGGATCAGCCGGCTGATGGCGGCGCCGAAAAGAACTGCCAGTAAAGACGTACACACCAGCGCCCCGGCAGCGCCCAGAAATACCGCCAGGCGGGTTTTGCTGTCCGTCGCAAACGCAAAGGTGGCCAGTTGGGTCTTGTCCCCCAGTTCAGCCAGAAAAATCATGCCAAAGGTCGTGAGCATTACTTTTAAATCCAACAGATATCACCCTCCTTTATTTTTCTTTACGAATATTATCCCCCTTATATAAAAAATTGAAGTAAAAAGGAACCCACATGAAAACGAAAGCAATGCCGCTACCGGGGTTGTTATTGACAGGGTGTGCGGGGGTTGTTAGGATACTTTTTTAAGTTTTAGGTTAATGTGCGAAAATCCAGACTGCATACGTTCCCTGGGTGTACAATTTGAGCTGGAGCGAAGTAAAAAATGCCCGTTTATGAATACCGGGCCCTCGATGGGGCCGGCAAAAGCAGGGACGGGATTATGGATGCCGACAGCCCCATCGCGGCAAGGCAGAAACTGCGGGAAACGGGTCTCTATCCGGTCAGCGTGAAGGAATCCGCTTCCTCGGCCAAAGGATCATCTTCAACCCAGACGGTTCGATGGTCATTTTTTAACCGGGTCAAACTGTCTGAGTTGTCTGTTGCGACACGTCAACTGGCGATCCTCCTGGGCGCCGGAATTACCCTGGTCGCGTGTCTTGAAGCCATGCTGTTGCAGGTTTCCAATCCGGCATTCAAGCGTGTATTGGCCCAGATTAAAGAATCGGTGAATGAAGGCAATAGCCTGGCCCATTCTCTTTCCAATCACCCAAAGGTTTTTTCCAACGTTTATATCAACATGGTTCGGGCTGGAGAGGCGTCAGGCTCTTTGGAACTGGTGCTGCATCGCCTGGCCGATCTGAGCGAGCAGGAGCAGGCTTTGAAGGGGCGGGTGAAGGCGGCCATGGCATACCCGGTCCTCATGTTTTTTGTGGGGGTGGTGGTGGTTTTTTTTTTGGTGGCCTTTGTGGTGCCCAATGTCACCCGGATTTTCCATGAGATGCATCAGGCGCTTCCGCTGCCGACCCTTATCCTCATTGGGATAAGCGATTTTCTCATGAGGTTCTGGTGGCTGGTGCTTGCCATGGTGGTGGGCCTCGCGGTTTTGCTCTGGCGGTTAAAAAACACCCAGCGGGGTCGCTCCGCCTGGGATCGGCTGAAACTTTCCATCCCCCTGATGGGCGTTTTTAATATTAAGACGGCGGCCGCACGCTTTGCGCGAACCCTGGGGAGCCTTATTCAAAATGGCGTGCCGCTCTTGACCGCTCTGAATATTGTCAAAAATGTGGTGGGAAATACCCTT
This sequence comes from Desulfatiglandales bacterium, assembly GCA_963664475.2. GTDB lineage: Bacteria > Desulfobacterota > DSM-4660 > Desulfatiglandales > Desulfatiglandaceae > NaphS2. The sequence goes on along the minus strand of CAXXXE010000003.1, from coordinate 399,830 downwards.
TTTGCCGAAGTCATCGATGCCGCCATGGGTGCGGTCGAGAAAGGCAATGCCCTTGCCGCCGCTATTTCGGGAAATCGTTGTTTTCCGCCTATTGCGGTGCAGATGATTTCTGCTGGGGAGCAAAGTGGCCGGTTGGAAGAGATGTTGGATAAAATTGCGGATATGTATGAAAGGGAAGTGGAATCACAGGTCTTGGCCATGACCGCCATGCTGGAGCCGGTGATGATTTTGTTCATGGGCGTTACCGTTGGCTTTATCGTTATTTCGATGTTGCTGCCGATCTTCGATTTAAACCAGATGATCCATTAAAACGGAGAAAGGGAGCAGGGGCAACTCAGGAAAGGAATCCAAAATGTGCAGGAAACGTTCGAATGTTAGCGGTTTCACCTTGATTGAATTGATGGTGGTGATCGTTATTCTGGGAATTCTCGCGGGTTTGATTATACCTCGGATCATGGGAAGACCCGAGGAAGCCAGAAGAATGAAAGCCAGGGTGCAGATGGAGAGTATGGAAACCTCTCTCAGGCTCTACAAACTGGATAATGGGGTCTATCCGTCCACGGAGCAGGGACTGCAGGCTCTGGTGGAGGCGCCGACCGCGGGCGAACTGCCCAGGGCCTGGCGAAAGGGCGGTTATCTTGAAAAGGGAAATGTGCCCAAGGATCCATGGGGCAATGAATATGTTTATCTCAGCCCCGGTCTTCACGGGGATTTTGATCTCCTGAGCTACGGGGCCGATGGGCAGCCCGGGGGAGAAGATCAAAATCAGGATGTCAACAGCTGGGACCAGGAATAACCACGGGAACCGGAGGGCGTCGCGGAATCTTGGCCCGGAACCATAAAGGCTTTACCTTGATTGAGCTGGTGGTGGTGATGAGCCTCATCATCATGATGATCGGATTGGCCATGCCTAAAATTCGAACCACCCTGTTGAGTGATGGGTTGAAACGCACCGCCCTGCGCATGGTGGGAATGGCATCCAATCTGAGAGACGAGGCGGTACGTGAACAAAGGACCTATGCCCTTCATCTGGATTTGGCCAGGCGGCAATACTGGATTGGGTTTGCCCGCATGACCGAAGAAGAACAGGCCCTTGCGCGAGAAAATGCCGAGAAATTGCCTTCGGATATTCAAATCCTGGACGTATGGTTCAAGGAGGGGGGCAAGGTGACCGAGGGTGAGACCGCCATCCTGTTTTTTAAACAAGGGTATGTTCAGCCTTCTGCCATTCACCTGAGCGCGGATGACGGCAGGCGATTCACCATTGTGTTGAGCCCTTTCGTGGGAAACGTTAAAGTGCTGGAAAAGTACGTTGATTTTGAGAATGCGTAAGACGCCCGACGGGTTTACCCTTCTGGAGGTCATGATTGCCGTTGCGGTGCTGGCGATTGCGCTGGTGGCCGTGCTGGGGCTCCAGTCCCGGACCCTGACCCTGGCCGCGGAATCCCGGTTTCATACGACGGCAGCCCTGCTGGCCCAGGGGAAAATGGCTGAGATGGCGGTGGCTGATTTAAAGGCTTTGTCCTCGGATTCAGGCGATTTCGGTGATGAATTTTCAGGGTATGCCTGGCGCCTGTCTGTTCAGAATGCCGATTTGCCGGGCCTTGAAAAGGTCAAAGGCCGGCTCAAATGCATTGACCTGGAAGTGACCTGTGGCGAGGGGGACATCTATCGATATGATCTCAGACTGTACCGGTTTTTTCCGGTGGAAACGGTGAAAAGTGAAGGGTAGGGGCAGACCGGAGTGTCTGCCCAATTGAAGGGTGACGGGTGACGAGTGAAAAAGACAGGGGGTTTACGCTTCTTGAGATTCTGTTGGCGATTTTCATGCTGACCGTTGTGGTGTCGACGGTTTTCGGTGCTTTTAGAGGGACTTTCAAGGTCGTGAACGAAACCGAGTCCCAGGGGGAGATTTATACCATGGCCCGGGTAGCCCTGGAGAGGATTTCCGAAGACCTGGCATCCGTTTATGTGAGCGGGTTGTCGGAAACAACGGAAGCACTCGAAGCAGGCGTCCCACAACGACGGTTTCTTTTTGTGGGAGAAGACCATACCGTGGATGGGCAGAGCGCCGATACCCTCCGTTTCATGTCCTATGCGCATGTGTCTTTCAAGGCCGGCCGGCAGGATGAGGGGCCGGCGGAGATTGTTTATGACCTGCAGCGCAATGAAGATACGGGGGAACTCTGCCTGTACCGTTCCGATACCCTGGATTATCTGGAAACACCGGAAAACGGACAGGGAGGCTTCCTGCTCTGTGATCGTCTTAAATGGGTCGATTTCGTCTATTACGACAGCAACGGCGAGGCCCGCAATGCCTGGGACACCACGGATAACGCCGGAAAAGAGGCACTGCCTTCACGGGTAAAGATCTCCATGGGATTTGAAAATGCCCTTGACCCTGAAAATCCGCTGCAATTCATGACCGGCGTTGCATTGCCGCCGGTTGAATGAGGGCGGTTTAGGCGATGTCTGGGATTTGCTTGAAACCATCTCCGACGTTTGGAAATCAGCAGGGGTTTGCATTGATCCTTACCCTCCTCATGATCAGCATGATGGTGGTGACGACCCTTCAATTCAACCGTTTTGTGTGGTCTGGACTCTATGGGGCTTCAAACCTCAAGGAGATTACTCGGCTTCGCCTGGTTGCCCGTTCAGGGGTTGAATGCGCCATGGCGGTGCTTTCAGAAGACGGAAAACAGAATAATGTGGATACCCTTCGGGAACCCTGGGCCCAATCCAGGTCACTGTCCCTGCAATCGGCCGCCTTGTTTCAAGAAGGACATTTTATGGTGGATATTTCGGACCTCTCCGGAAAGATTCAAATCAACCCATTGCTTGATGAGAAGGGAAACTGGCGTCCGGCCCAGAGAGATCTGTTTCAGCGGTTTCTCCTTTCAAAAGCTTTTGGTCTCGAATCAGATGAGGTTGAAAATCTGATGGATTTTATCAAAGACTGGCTTGACCGGGATGACGCCGTAACCCGTTTCGGCGCCGAATCCAGCTATTATCAGAGCCTGGAGACGCCATATGCCTGCAATAATGGCCCCGTGACGTCGTTGGGCCGCTTGACCCTGATCAAAGGCATGACGGAAGAACTGGTTTACGGTGCCACCGAAAAGCAGGGAATTCTGCCCTATATAAGTGCTCATGGGAATGGTAAAATCAACATCAATACAGCGGGGCCTGTGGTCCTGCAAGCCCTTTCAGGGGAAATGACCGAGGATATGGTTCGAGACATGATTGCCTATCGGGAGGATCCCACAAATGATCTGGCTGAACCCACATGGTATCAAAAGGTGCCGGGGATGAGCCACATTGTTTTTGACGACGATTTGGTGACCACCGAAAGCCATTATTTTGAAATCCGGTCAACGGGCGTTCTGGGGGCCATGGAGCAGCATCTCAGCGTGTCGGTATTTCGGGAGGCGGGAAAGCCCATTCACATACTGCAATGGAAATCCGGTTCGGAGGATCTGAAATAATGCGTCCGAACATCACGGGCATCGATATCAACGATGATTTTTTGACCGCCGTCCAGGTTATTAAGGGGTTCGGAGGGTGGGAACTTACGGCCTGCGCCCGGATTCAAATGAACGGGGACGAAGGTCTGGATTCGGCGCTTACGTCTCTCTCCGCATCCATGAACCTGAAGGGGGGAGAATGTATTGTTTCCATGTCGGGGGCTGGAACATTTTATCGAAATCTGGTGGTTCCCTTCAAGGACAAAAAGAAACAGCGGGAAGTGCTTCCCTTTGAATTGGAACCCTGTGTTCCCTTTCCCATCGATGATCTGGTGGTTGATTTTTTTTCCACGAATCGGTCCAATAAGCCGGAACTTCTGGCGGCTTTTGCCGAGAAGCGGGTGATCGGAGCGTTGTTGGGGGCCTTTCAGGAGCAGGGCATCGATCCTGAATTTCTGTGCGTTCGGTGTGTTCCCATGGTTCTGTGGCTGCTAAGCCGTGCGGGGGCGCCGAACAGCGGTGTTTTGTTGGACCTGGGAGAAAAAAGAGTGACCATGGTGTTGTGGGAAAACCAGCGGATTGTATTGATACGCAGTTTTGTTCATGGTCTCGATCTCATGAGTTCTCCTGAACCTGCGTCTGGGTTCCAGGCCCTTCTGGATACTGTACGACATACGATTCACGCCTTCGACGTTGGGCGAAATGGGGTAGCGTCTCCTGAAAAGGCGTTTCTGACGGGCGCGGGCGCGACATTGACGGCGGTATCGCAGTTTGTAGCGGGAATTCTGGGCGTTCCGACCGAAAGGCTTGATTTGTGCGAAGATACTCGGGTTCGACTGGGGGAACATGCGGCGCCGGGTTGGAATCCTTCCCTCATGAACGGCGCTCTTTCCCTGGCATTGATGAATTCCGCAAAGGGATTGGGTCTAAATTTCAGGAGAAATGAATTTGAGATCAAAAAACGATCTCTTTATCGTTCAAAATGGTTTCGAAAAGCAGGGGTCTGGGCTTTGGTGATCTTCGCGCTCTGGACCGTTGACATGGGGGCGGAGGCCTACTTGCTGAAACAGCGTCTGGCGGTTCTTGACGGACGGATTCTGGCTGTGTTTAAAAAAACATTTCCCCATGTCTCCCGCATCGTGGACCCCGTCAAACAGGCGCAGATAGAAGTGAATGGGATGAAACGCAACGCTGCTCCGGGCCAGGTAGCCGGAATGAGGGGCAAGGCCCTTGATTTATTGCTGGAAATTTCCGAGCGTCTTCCCGATTCCATGGATTTGCGGGTGTCTCGTCTGGTACTCGATCCCCTTTCCGTAAGGATCAAAGGCGATACGGATACCTATAATACGGTGGACCGGGTGAAGCAGGGCCTTGAAAAATCTTCCCTTTTCAAAACAACAACCATCAGCTCCGCCAACCTGGATCGGGGAAAGAACAGGGTTTTGTTTGAAATTAACCTGGGTCGGTAGATCATGCAGTTAGGAAAACGGGAAAAATTTTCTTTGTGGCTGGCAGCCTTTGCGCTGACAATTTTCTGTCTTCTTCAGTTTGTCGTCTTTCCCATGGCGGAAAATCGTAAACGTCTGAAACGGAGCATTCTGGCCAAAGAGGCCGGTTTGAAGGAAATGGTTCGGCTGTCTGGAGAATATGCGGCTCTTGGGCGACAATCCCAGACTGTGGAAAGCGTTATTAAGGGGCGGGAATCCGGTTTTACCCTTTTCTCCTTTCTTGAAAAAGCCGCGGGGGAGGCCGGCGTCAAACGCCATATTAAATATATGAAACCCTCTTCTTCAAAGGGTGAAGGCCCGTGGAAGGAAGCAATGGTGGAGATGAAGCTGGATAAAATCTCTCTGAAACGGCTCATGGAGTACCTGTATCTTATTGAGTTGTCGAATAAAGCGATCGATATCAAACGGTGCGCCGTAACTGAAAACAAAGGATTGGCCGGCGCACTGGATGTGGTTTTGCAGGTGGTTGCCTTTGAGGCTCCTTAACGAGCGACAAGTGACGAGTGACAAGTGAAAAAAAGTTTTAAATTTCTGGGTTATGGGCTTTATGCCTTTGTGGTGACGGTGGCGTTGCTCTATTACCGATTTCCATCGGATGCGGTAAAACAGCACCTGATTCAAGTGGTCGCTCGGATGGAACCCGGGGTCATTCTTTCGGCCCGGTCGCTTAATCCATCGTTTCCACCGGGATTGCAGTTGGTGGGCGCTGTTTTTTCTCTGAAAGAACGTCCTGAAACCGCTGTTTTCAAAGCGGAACATCTGTTGGTGACTCCCGGAATCGGATCGTTGTTTGGGGGGAGAGTTGCCTGGTTTTTTGACGCCGACGCCTATGGTGGCAGCATCAGAGGCCATATTCAGCTTGGGAAGCGCGATGAAATGAGCGGTCTTTCCGTGTCCCTTAATGATTTGCGTATACATGAATATGGGGTTCCGCCCGACTTGGGCATTGGTGATTTGACGGGAAATCTCAAAGGGGACGTGACCTATTGTGGGCTCATGGACCGGCCCATAATGGGAGATGGGAACGGGGATATCCTTATTTCAGAAGGGAAAATTGATCTTTTCCAGCCGTTTCTGGGGCTTGAAACCATCCCTTTTGGAAAATTACATGCCAAACTGACCCTGAAAAAAGGGATTGTCAATTTGACCTCGATTTCCCTTGATGGAAAAGGATTCCAGGGAACTCTCTCCGGAACCATCCATCTTAACCGGATGATAGCCCGCAGTCGGCTCAATTTGAAGGGGACCATCGAACCGTTCGCGGCTTACCTCGGAACCTTGAAAGGGGGCCCGGCACTGCTGAGCCTTTTTCAGGGGGGACGAAACGGCCTGAAACGTTCCTTTGTCATTCAGGGCACCTTTATGTCGCCGAAATTTCGGTTTACATAGGAAATAGCGTAACCGTTCACGGTTTACGGTTGCCGGTTTACGGTTGAAAAACAGAGGATAACGAAAGATTCTGGGGTCCTCTTTTGAAGATTTAAAAAATTGCGGTTATCAATCCCAACATAATTCCGCATCCTTCATTAAAATTGAAAAAAGATTCATCAAGAAAGTGTAAATCTGTATGAAGGAAACCCATGATTCATTGAAAAACCGTGAACCGGCAACCGTGAACGGTTACGAAATAGGCGATAGGTTCATAGCCCACAGCCCATAGCCCATCGCCCGAGTCCATAACCCATTTTTGATAAGAACTTATGACCAGAGCTGCCAACATCCTGTTCAACCTTATGGCCCTGTCCATTGCCGTTTATCTCGGCGTGGATGTTTTCTACCGGTTTGTGGATGTCCAATTAATGCCTGTAAAATCCGTGGAAACGTCAGTCGGTGTGGCTCCGGACCGGGTTTTGGAAAAGCTGCCGCTCCTTACTCATTATGGAAAAATCAGCGAACGGGGCCTGCTGGGCGGTCCCGTAAAAGGGGGCATCGAAGCGGAAACGGAAGAAATGGGCGAGGAACAGATCGCGGCCCTTAAACCCACCCGTCTGGGTATTGTTTTGCTGGGGACGGTTTCCGGTCCTGAACGGGTTGCCTTTGCCGTGATGGAGGAAAAAGGGAAAAGGTCGCAGGGCCTTTACCATACCGGAGACAAGGTTCAAGGGGCCCTGATTAAAAAAGTCTTGAGGGGCAAGGTGATTCTTGAGGTTAACGGAAAAGATGAAATTCTTGAGATGGAACAGGCGAAAACCGGGAAAGGCGGAAGGGGGGCCGGGAACCGGAGTCGTGGGGACACCATTACCGTTGCTCACGATGATCTTCAAAAGTCACTGGGTAACATCAACGCCCTCCTGACACAGGTTCGCATCCGCCCTCTCATCAAAAACGGCCAGCCGGACGGACTGGTTCTATCCAGGATAAAGGCCAACTCGATTTTTTCCAAACTGGGTCTTAAGGACGGGGATGTGGTCAAAAAAATAGACAACCAGTTGATCAAAAGCCCCGATGACGCTTTTGCGTTTTACAACCGACTCAAGTCCGGCGCCGAGCTTTCGCTGGAAATTGCCCGGGGAAGCGAAACGAAAACTCTTAATTACCGTTTCAAATAGACTATGTATTCGACTTTTTTTGGATTTAAGGAACATCCCTTCAACCTGACGCCTGACCCCCGGTATCTCTACTTGAGCCGGTACCACCGGGAGGCGCTGGATCACCTGCTCTACGGCATTAACCAGCGAAAGGGGTTTATTGCCATTACGGGGGGGGTGGGCACCGGTAAAACCACGCTGTGCCGGGCGCTGTTGGATCATTTGGATGCGTCTTGCAAAAGTGCGCTCATTTTCAGCTCTTTTGTCTCGGATATGGAAATTCTGAGGTCCATCGCCCATGAGTTCGGCATCGCCATTCCCTCTGAGACGGAGAGCAAAAACGCCCTGCTGGACGCTATCAACGATTTTTTGCTGCGGGTTTTCAGGGAAGGGGGGAACGCGCTTCTTTTGATCGATGAGGCCCAGAATCTGTCGAGAACGGTCCTGGAGCAGATTCGAATGCTTTCCAACCTGGAAACGGAAAAGGATAAACTCATTCAGATTGTTCTGGTGGGCCAATCGGAGCTGAAAAATGTTCTCTCAGCCCATTCAATGAGACAGCTGGACGATCGCATCACCGTGCGTTATCATTTGAAGCCCCTGGATCGAAAAGACGTTCAGGGGTATGTGGAACATCGTCTGGTGGTGGCGGGGGGGCGGGGAGATGTCCATTTTTCCGATGGGGCCTTCAAACGAATCTACGCCTATTCGGGGGGCAATCCAAGGCGGATCAATGCGGTTTGCGATCGGGCGCTCCTTCTGGCCTATACCGCTGAAAAACGGAATGTTTCAGGAAAGATGGCGGCCAGGGCGATTCTGGATCTTCGCGGCGGCGTGGATGGGGACGGACGCGGCCCAGCCGCTGGAATGCAATGGTCATGGGGGAAATGGATTCCGCTTGTGATGCTTGTTTTTATGATGGCGGCCGGCATTGCCCTATGGTCTTTCAGGGGAAATATTTTTTGGTCGGCGTCCAGAGGGCTGTCAGTGGCCCATTCCGTTAAATCCGTTGAGGTCCCTTCAACCCATTCCCTCTTTCTGACGAAAAAAGAGAGCATCGCCGCTCTGTTTGATCTGGCGGAAGGGGCCATGTCTCAGGAAGGTGAGGGCGGCGGCGCCCATCTGGGCCTGGTGTCATTTCCTCTGGCGGCCGAATATTTTATGATGTTGAAAAAACCTTTTAGAATTGAGACGTCCGTCAGTGGGGACGATGGGCAGTTTCGTTATCTTCTGATTCATCACGTAACGCCTGACGGCGCCGTTGCTTTGGATGCGGATGGCAATCAGCGGGAGCTTACACGGGATTTCATTTTGAAACACTGGGGTGGTCAGGTTGCGTGGGTGTACCCATATGGTGACAGCAACCTTTTTTTGAAAGAGGGAATGCGGTCTTCGAATGTCTTTGCCGTTCAGGAAGTGTTGCGGGATTTGGGGTATCTGGCGACCCCCAACGGTATTTTTGATCACCAGACCCATGGGGAAGTCAAAAAATTTCAGGATGACTTTGGTCTCAAGGCGGACGGGGTGGTGGGTTCGAGAACGCTGGCCCTGCTTTACCAGATGGCGGATAAACCGATATGAGCTATATCCATGAGGCGCTGAAAAAAGCCCAAGATGAACGGGACCTGGGAAAAGGATCGTACGCCGGAATAACGGCTCCCCATCTGAGAAAGCCTCGCATCGCACTCCGCAAAAGCATTTTGTGGACCATTTTGGTCTTGATGGTTCTGCTTGCTTTTGCGGTTTATTCATGGTGGGATCTGAAAAATGAAAAGCGGGATGCGGGGTCTTGGCAAAACCGGAAGGTCATTTTTTCTCCATCTGGAGTGACCAGGGAAACTTTGTCCGCCGTGATGCCCAAGTCGAAAAAGTCAGAGCAAAATCATCATTCGCTCGTACCGGAAAGTGCCGCGGCATGCTATGAAAAGGCGAAAGCGCTTAACCGGGAAGGTCGTCTGCTGGACGCCGGAGCATGGTATGAAAAGGTCATTGCCATTGACCCGGGCCATGTTCAGGCCCTCAATAATCTGGGGGTGCTCCGCCTTCATAAAAAGGACTACCCTGCAGCCCGAAGGTGTTTTGAAAAAGCAAGTCACTTGAAACCCGATTACGTTGATCCCTATTACAACCTGGCTTGTGTTTTCGCTGTCGAGGGACAGGTGGATCAGGGGCTTCGATATTTAGAGAAGGCTATTGCCTTGGACTCGAATGTGAAGGAATGGGCGCGAAAAGATCCGGATCTGGACCCGTTGAAAGAATCGGTTTTGTTCCGGAAAATGGTTGGTGAGTGAAACGTGAAGAGTGAAAAAAACGAGAGTAAATATGAAATATCATAAACGGTTATGCTGTTTTTTTGTTGCTTTGATGGGAGTCGGATGCTTTTTGATGGCCTCGCCGGTTTTGGGCGCTCGCGTGACGGGGGAAGATGGGGTTATCCCGGCAGTTTCTCAGAGTGCATCGGCAAAGGAAAAATCTGTTTCAGTTCCCCCTTCGTCTCTGAAGGCTGCGGTCGAGGACCGAAAAGGATCTAATCCGGAACCAGAGGAATCTGAAACCGCTGTGACCATCGATTTCGATCAGGTGGATATCCCCATTTTCATTAAATTTATCAGTGAATTGACCGGAAAGAATTTTGTCATCGACAAAGGCGTCAGGGGCAAGGTGACCATTATTTCCCCCAATAAAATCAGTGTGGATGAGGCTTATAAAGTCTTTGAATCGGTGCTTGAGGTTTATGGTTATACCACTGTGCCCTCAGGCAACATCATCAAAATTGTTCCCGCGGTGAGTGCGCGTACCATGAGCGTGGAGACCCGATTAAAGAAAGGCGCTCTGGACCCGGGCGATAAAGTGGTTACCCAGTTGATTCCCCTGCGGTATGCGGACCCTGATGAGCTGAAAAAACTGTTTGCACCGTTTATCAGCAAAAGCAGCGTCATGGTTTCTTATTCCCCGACACGCACCCTGATTGTTACGGATGTGCAGTCTAATATCAAGCGCCTTTTGAGCATTGCCCATGCCATTGATGTGAAAGGCGTGGGTGAGGAGATATCCGTGGTCCCCCTGGAATATGCTACCGCCGGGCCCTTGGCCAAGTCTTTGAATACGGTTTTTGAGCGGCGGGCCATGAAGCGCAAGGGCAGCGCTGATGAGCAGACCGTCACCAAGATTGTGGCCGATGAAAGGACCAATTCGTTGATCGTGGTGGCATCCGAGGACGATGCCGCCAGAATCCGGAAACTGGTGGAACTCCTGGACAAGGAAGCGCCCCGGGGCAAGGGAGACATCCATGTGTTTTATCTGCAACACGCCAATGCCGAGGATCTGACCAAGGTGCTGACCGCCCTTCCGTCCACGAAAACAGGTGCTGAAAATAAAGGAAAAACCCCCATCCTTTCCAAGGAGGCCCGGGTTGTGGCGGACCAGGCCACCAATTCCCTGGTGATCATGGCGGAGAAGGATGACTATCTTGTGCTGGAAGAGGTCATCCAAAAGCTGGATATTCCGCGAATGATGGTTTTTATCGAGGCCCTCATCATGGAAGTGAATGTCAACAAGGATTTCAATCTGGGGGTGGAGTGGGAAGGGGTCAAGACCTTTTCATACGATGGGAAAAACGCCGGCGTTTTTGGCGGATCCAGCTCCGGCACTTTTGAAACCCTGACGGGCATTGGCAAAGGCGCCCTACCGAAAGGCTTTTCCATGGGGATTATCAGCGAAACCATCGAGATAGCAGGCGTTAAATTCCCCAACCTGGCGGCGGTGGTGAACGCCTACCAGCAGGACCGGGACGTCCATATCCTTTCTACCCCCCAGATCCTCACCACGGACAATGAGGAGGCGGAGATCATGGTGGGAAAAAACGTGCCTTACCAGGTGCGCCAGGAAACCACGGATGCGCAGTTGAACTACAGTTCCTATGAGTATAAGGACGTGGGGGTAACCCTCAAAGTCACCCCGCAGATCAGCCAGGAACGCTTCGTTCGCCTCAATATTCATCAGGAGGTGACCCGGCTGGTCAAAGATTCGGTTTCGACCTCGGATGCAGCGACACGTCCCGAGACCTGGAAGCGTATGGCCCAGACGACGGTGATCGTCAAGGATGCCAACACGGTGGTGATCGGAGGACTGATCGGAGATGAGACCACCAATACCGACTACCAGGTGCCCTGCCTGGGAAATATTCCCCTTGTGGGCTGGCTTTTCAAAGGCACCAGTAAATATCGTGAACGGACGAACCTCTTTATTTTTCTGACGCCTCGTATCGTCCAGAATCCGGCTGAGGCCAGAAAAATTTATCTGGATAAGAAGGACCAGATCGAACGGATCAAGGAAGGGGTCATTAAAATGTACCATAGGTCCAAGCCCAAACCTCTGGCCGATGATAAGCCGGAAACCGGAAATTAGAAATCGGCATGGTCGAAACAATGCATAATGATGATGGTGATGGTAGAGATAAGGCATGCCTTGTCTCCTCAGGTTTTGCCGCTACGCGTCCCCTGGGAGAAATCCTTTCTGAAACCAGTGGTTTGTCTGAAACCGATCTTCATCGGGCGCTACAGGTTCAGGAAGAAAAAGGGGGAAGACTGGGAGAAATCCTGATTCGCCTGAAGCTGATTACGGAAGGCGATCTCCTTACGGCCCTGGGATTGCAATGGGATTTGCCGGTTTCCATGACCCTGCCCTTTGAAGATCTGAATACGGCGTTTACCGAAAATACGCCCATCCAGTTCCTCAAGAAATTTAAACTGGTCCCCGTGGTCACCCGTAAAGGCGCCACCATCGCCGTTAATGATCCTTTAGAGTTTCAGGCCCTGGATGATGTTCGAAGACTGCTGGATCTTGAGAATGCGGCAGTGGTGCTGGCGCCTGTTTCGGTTATTTTCTCCGTTATCAATGCGGCTTACGACGTGAGCGGCGATTCCGCGGAGCGGGTTATTGAGGATATGCAGGAGGGGGAGGTGGGTCGAATATTGTCGGAAATCGAGGAAACAACGGATCTGCTGGAGGATACCAGCGACGCCCCCGTGGTGAAGCTGGTCAATCTCATGCTGAGTCGGGCGGTTAAGGCCCGGGCCAGCGACATCCATATCGAGCATTCCCAGCGCAAACTGCGCATTCGATACCGGGTGGACGGCATCCTTTACGACATGCTGAGCCCGCCAAAACATATTCAGTCGGCCCTGATTTCCCGCATTAAGATCATGGCCAAGATGAACATTGCCGAGAAAAGACTGCCCCAGGATGGTCGTATCAAGATCCGTATCGCGGACAAAAATGTTGATATTCGCGTTTCCACCATTCCCGTGGCCTTTGGAGAACGGGTGGTCCTTCGGTTACTGGATAAGACCAACGTGCTGCTCAAGGCAACGGATTTGGGCATGCCCCAAAAAGATTTGACGACCTTTGAACAGCTCATTACCTCCCCCCACGGCATTATCCTGGTGACCGGCCCCACGGGAAGCGGAAAGACCACCACGCTTTATGCGGCGTTGTCAACCATCAATAAGACCGATATCAATATTATTACCATTGAGGATCCCATCGAGTACCAGATCGACGGTATCGGTCAGATCCAGACCAATAGCAAAATTGATCTCACCTTTGCCAAGGGACTGCGCTCCATTGTCCGTCAGGACCCGGACGTGATTCTGGTGGGGGAGGTGCGTGATCTTGAAACCGCCGAAATCGCCATTCAATCAGCCCTCACCGGACATTTGGTTTTTTCCACCCTGCATACCAATGATTCCGCCGGGGCCATAACCCGCCTCATTGATATGGGCATTGAGCCTTTCCTGGTAACATCTTCGGTCACCGCCATTCTGGCCCAGCGGTTGGTGAGGGTCATTTGCCCCCAATGTCGGGAGGCCTACACACCGGATGAGGAATCCCTCCGGAAAGTCGGTATCACCCGCGAGATGGCCCAGGGCGCGACCATCTATAGGGGCCGAGGATGCCCTGCCTGTCTGGATACCGGATTCAAGGGCAGAACCGGTATTTTTGAGTTTATGGTTCTGGATGAAAAGATCAAAAATATGATTTTGAAAACCTCCGATGCCAACGCCCTCAAACGCGCGGCCATCGAGGGCGGAATGACCACGCTGCGCCGGGATGGCGCGCGGAAAGTCCTTGAGGGGGTTACCACCATTGAGGAAGTTTTCCGAGTGACCTATCAGTGACCCTTCTTGAAATTACCCAACGTTCGTGTTTTTACCCAGCGGATAATCGTAAAATTGTTTTACATCTGTAATTTTTTAGAACATTTCGTCTGGCCGAAATACCTTGTCGAAAAACTGCGATCCTGTAAAATATGTCACCATCGCGAGTACATAGGTGGATATCTGAATCGTTGGCATATAATTTGCTCGGTAATGTTTCATCTTGAATGATAGTTGGGAGGATAAGGTAATGCGAGAGCGAAACAAAAAGGCGTCGGGATTCACGCTTACTGAAATATTGGTCGTCCTGGCCATTATGGCGGTTGCCGCCATGATTGTTATTCCCAGTTTTATGACCCTCCTGCCGGGGATGCGCTTAAACAGTTCGGCCAGGCAGGTATTCATGGCCATGGCGCGGGCCCGACAGGCGGCTGTCAGCGGGAATGCGGATGCCTATGTCAAATTCGACACCAACGACAACAGCATCAGGGCCTGGTTGGACAATGGACCCGGCAGCGCCAGGGGAAACGGCGCCAAGGATGCCGGAGAACCCTATATTTTTGAGGGGTTTACCGATGACGGGGTGTCCTTTGCTTTCAGGTATCCCTCCGATACCGCGGGATTTAATTCAAGAGGGTTGCCCGTCAGCGGAAGTTACTACCTCAGCAATTTTCTGGCATATTTCCTCTGGCTGAAAAACGCTGAAAATAAATATAAGAGCATTATCATCAATCCCGTTGGGAGCATCAAAATATCGTGATCCGGATAACTGTTTCAATCTGTAAGGAGAGAAAATAATGGAGAAATCGGGCTTAACAAAAGGCACGGCCTGCAAATCCAAAGACGGTGGATTTACCCTGCTGGAGGTCCTTGTGGCAGTGGTGATCCTTTGTATGGGCCTTTTGGGCATGGCTTCTCTTTCAGTGGGCATTATCAAGGGGAATGACTTCAGCAAGTCGGTATCCAGTGCCACTACCTGCGCCAGGGAAAAAATGGAGGATATGGAACGGCTCGGTTATGCCGGAGCCCCGGCCGCCAGTGGAACGGTCACCGAAGCCTACAATACCATAACGGATTACCCCCGCTTCAAGAGGGAAACCATCACGGCCGTGGATACACCGTCAGCGGATATGAAAAAAATTACGGTGACCGTTTATTGGGATTCCGACAATCACCAGGTACAGTTGAAAACCTTTCTGGCCAAATAGAAGAGGTGGATCGTGAAAATAAGTCACCAAAATATTCGGGGATTCACTCTTGTTGAACTGCTCGTGGCTTTGGCCCTGAGCCTGGTGGTGCTTTCTTCCATTTCAAGCGCCTTTATCAGCCAGCAAAAAACCTACCATGCCCAGGAGCAGGTCACCGAAATGATCCAGGGGGCACGCGCCGCAATGGAAATCATCTTGCGGGAAGTAAAAATGGGAGGATTTAATCCCACCGGTGGCGCGACAATGGTCGGCATCCCTTACAATGCGAGCCAGCTCGAAATTCGTGCCGACTTAAACGGCGATGGTGAAACCGATGGATCAAGCAGCGCTGACGATACCAACGAGAATATCATTTACACCTATGACGGCACCAATTTTGAAATTGATCGGAATACGGGTTCAGGCGCCCAACCCCTGGCTGAAAATATTACGGCCTTTACCTTTGATTATCTGGACGCAAACGGTGGGTCTACTACCACGGATGCGGATGTTCGCATGGTTCAGATCACCATTACCGCAAGGACGGCGCATCGGAATCCGGAATACCCCTTAAACAATGGGTATCAAACTTATACACTAACGTCAACGGTGTCGCCACCCAACCTGGCGATGTAAACTTTAGGGTGAAAAGCGTTTTGTGGGATTAATCATGAAAAAAAATGCTGTTTACGAAAAAAACATAAGAAAAGGCAGTGAGTGTCGGTGCAACCAAAAGGGCATCGTTCTTGTTTTATCCCTGGTCTTTCTGTGTATCCTGGCACTGCTGGGATCCACAGCCGTGGTGCTCACCACCACGGACATGAAGATCGGGGAAAATTATGAACGCAGCACCCAGGCATTCACGGCCGCACAAGCCGGCATTGCGGAAGCAAGAAGCCGCTTGAAAGGTTCCAGTTCGGCATCCGGGTACATGGGAGATACGGCCGTAACCGCCAATCCCCTGTGGTCGGCCTATGTTTTGACTTCCGCCACATGGACCACCGCGGATGATCCCAATTATGACGGCGCTTACCTGAACTATTTTCCATCCGGCACCACCTTTACCGGTACCTCCCCCCAGGCGAACACCCTTCAGTCATCGGTGGATGTCGACTATTTTGTGAAAATCCGTCACAAGCGGGAATTTGACGCCGAACAGGCGGGACATTCCACCACCATATCCCACTATATTGACGGGGACGGTTCCACGGGGACGCATACGGCCGCATCCCCCGGCAGCATCGTGTATTACGGTGATGACAACCCCTCTGATAATACCAATCACTGGGTTGAATTCACCTCCGCCGGAAATCCGACCCAGCGGGAAGCCAGACCCGTGGAAATCATACGGGCCTACGGACAAAGTGCCGGGGCACTCTCCGTAATCGAAATCGAGGTAAAGCGGATTCCCCTGAACATCAATTCAGAAGGGGTCGTATATGCCAAGAACAACGTGACCTCAAACGGGACCGTGACCGTTAACGGGCATGACCACGCGGGAAGCGGCGGCAGCGTCAACTGCGGCGGCGCCACTTCCGCTTCCATGCCCCCCATTTATACCTACCCTTCGGGTTCCGTCACGACCCTGAACGGTACCAGCAACGTTTTGGATGGAGACCCACCCCACGAGGTCAGCGGGGATGTTGATATTCCCATTGCGGACTATGTGACCGCCATGGGGTTGCCGGGATCAGCCACGATCATCATCACGGAGGATCAAACTGGAACCACCTATGGGGCCGATGGCAACGGCAACAGCGTCATCTGTTATTCCAATACCGCGGATCCCTACAATGTGCAGGGCCTGAAACTTCAAGGGGTTACCGGGTACGGGCTTCTGGCGGTGGATGGGGACCTGGAACTGGGGGGCGGCTTTACCTGGTACGGACTGGTGCTTGCCAGCGGCACCCTGGTATTCAACGGCGGCGGAGGCCCCAACCGCATCCAGATCATGGGCGCGGTCCTGGCCAACCAGACCGTCACCATGAATGGCTCCGTGGATCTATATTACGATAGTTGCTACATTCAGGAAGCCCTGCAGAGCACTACCGTGCAGGTTTCCCGATGGCGGCAGGTTTATTGAGCTCTTTTTTTGAGCACTTCCTCAGCTTTACTTCCCATGGTCAGAATTTCCGTCAACTGGTTCGCATAGGGTCCCGCAAGACCGGCTTTGAGGATCTTGTTTCGCAAACCGGTCAGGTCCTTGTCAAACTGGTATATTTGTTCCTTTGACATGGATGCCACGTTTTTGAATCTTTCCTTGAGGCTATCGAATTCTTTGAGGAGTTTATTTTCCGTTTTGGGGGGAGGTGCCTCTTTTTGGCCGACGGATTGAGGCTGGCTCTTTTCTTTATCAGTTGTTTCGGTTTCGTCTTTATGGGGCAACTCTTTTATGGGTGTCGTTTTTTTTTCTTCAAGGATTTCATCAGTTTCTTCGATTTTTACGATTCGGTCCTTCGGAATGCCGATAACGCCTCCGTACCGGTGAAGCTTGATTTGATCCCCTTCATCCCAATATTGGTTGGTAATGATTTCCCTGCCGTCGTTGAGATGGATCAGATAGGCCCCCGAACATACCGATGCCCAGAAAAAAAAACCAATACAAATGAGACCCGGCAAAATCTTTTTCATATGACCTCCTACTCGGGGTGAAGCTTTTTTGTCGCCTTTTTTTATGAAGTTTAGTCGTTTCAAAGGGTAAAAGTCAATGGCGCCAAACGCAGGGCTTCTATTTTTATGCCATACGTGTTACACCATTGTCAAAACGCTTTTAGAGTCTTTGCGTGAGACCTTTTAAACCCGTATTCATTCGGATTAAGAAATGATATCCCATTGAGGCACCCTTATTTATGGCTAATAACCAAGCGCTACGCGCCGTCATATTCGATTGCGACGGCGTCATGTTTGACTCCCGCCAGGCCAACATCAATTTTTATAACCATCTGCTGGCCTGCTTTCATTTGCCGCCCATGGACTCGGAAGAGATTGATTATGTTCACATGGCCACAGGCCGTGATTCCGTGGCGCATATTTTCAGGAAAACGCCCCATTTTGAGGAAGCCGACGCATACCGGCTGCAAATGGATTACACCCCATTCATCAGGGATATGGTTATTGCCCCCGGGCTCAAGGACCTCCTGATAAAGCTGCGGCCGCAATTTCGCCTGGCGGTGGCCACCAATCGGAGTAATACCATTCAGGATGTGTTGGCACAAAATGACCTGACCGGGCTTTTTGACATGGTGGTATCTTCCCTGGACGTGAAGAACCCCAAGCCCCATCCGGAATCCGTTTTCAAAATTCTGGATTTTTTTGGTTTGGAGAGCGCTCAGGCCATTTACATCGGAGATTCATCCGTGGATTATGAAACGGCTAGAGCCGCTGATGTCTGTTTTGTCGCCTATGGGAATGATCAGTTGGAAGCAGCTTTCAAGGTAAATACCATGGAGGAGGTGGAGGAGGTGCTTCGGGCGTTTGAAGGGCGCTAGGCCGAAGGCCGGATAGCGGAAAATCGGCGTTATTTGATTTCCGTGGCAAAATTTTTCTGGATATAAGAGGCGGGAACGGCCAGGTTGATGGCACTGTAGGCCTTGAATCCAAGGCTCACCACGCCGATGAGTTTGCCTTCCTTGTCCACAACGGGTCCGCCGCTGTTGCCCCCGATCACCGGGGCCGAAAACTGTATCCAATCCCCCTTGTAAGGGGCTTTCATTTTCAGTTCTTTTTTGAAATCCTTTTCGGGGAATATCCGGCTGAAGTTGCCGCTGGTAACTGTTTCTTTGAAAGCCAGCAGGGGGTTGCCCACAACCCAGACCTGTTCTCCCCGAACCAGCGTGTCGGTTTCTCGAATTTCGAGATAGGGCGTGGGTTTTCCGACGTTGACCCTGATCAGCGCCAGGTCGTTTTTTCGGCTTTTTTTTAGAATTTTCACCGAATATTTTTTCTTTTCTCCAGCCAGTTCTGCCTTCATACTGTAGGTGGCCCCTGAAACCACATGCTTTGCCGTTATGGCCAGTCCCTTATTATTAATGAAAAACCCGGAACCGCCGCCTTGCCGGTTGGTAAGCCGGAAGGTGCATTGGACCGCGTGATCTATGGGATTATCCGAAATGGCAATGGCATTTTCTTCCGGGGGTGGCGCTTCCTTGAATTTTCTTTCCTCAACTTCTCCTCCGGTCTGGTCCGGATGGGGTAGCCGATCGGAAAAATGGACGTTGCCGTCCTTGTCGTGCCATATGTAGGCTTTTCCCGCAGTGGCCCCCGCTGGTAGAAAACAGATGCTCGCCAACAGTATGCACAGGCTTGATATGAAATATTTCTTCATCGGACACCCCTTCCCGGTTGCTTCCATATGGCCTGCTGGTCCGTTTCAGGAGAGAAAGGCGCCAGCGTTATCACCCGGTACCCTTTTTGATAGAGAAACAGGGCCACTTCCGGCGGCAGGGTAATTGGCGTCATGAAGACGGAATGTCCTTGCTCCGTGAAAAAGATAATGCCGGAGAGGGTCAGCTTGATATTGTTTTTGTCGTCAGGGGCTGTGGCCAAGGTATGGGGCCCCATTTTATGTGGCCATCCCAGAAAAGCAAGGATTCTTGATGCCATGTTCAGGGCATCCCGTTCTTTTGAAAGGGAGAGAACCGAAACGCCATTCTCTTTTAGCAGGGCGACAATTTCCGGATCCAGCCCGCTGAGATCAATCACCCATTCCTTTCCCTGAGATTTAAAGTGAAAATCCGCTGTAACGGTTAGCTTGAAATCATCATTTCGGCTCTCAAAGGCCGAAATTTTGACCTTTTTGCCATGGGGGCGCCCGGTCAGGGTCAAGAGCGTTTCGATCAGGGATACGGCATTCAATGCGGTTTCCGGTGCTTTTTTGGGAAGCGGTTTGAGGGTTTCTTCCGCTGAAGGGAATTCGATCAGCGCCACATCGAGTTGTTTCAGAAAGGTCTTTATGGTTTGGGGGGTCGCCTGGTTTGGGTTGTCAAGAAGGTTGATTACCAAAAATCCGGGCTGTCCGCCTGCTGGGCTTTCGGGTGGAATGACAATCCAGTCCCCGGTAATGCTGACCGGGATGGCGCCCGAGAGTTTAAGAGGGTCTCCTTTTTTGAAAATTTTCGGGTATTGAAACGCTCTCAGGATTTTGTTAAAGGCGGATGCCAAATCGTCTTTGGGCGAAAGGTGAACAATTCGATAGGTTCCCCAGCTGGACTCAATGACCCGGCTCATTCTTGCCGGAAGGGAATCATAAAGGTCTACGATCAGCGTTGTGCCCCCATGAAGTTTGACGATGGGATAGGCGTCGGCTTTGAGGTTGATATGCCCGCCCGATTTTAACGGAATAAAGTGTTCGCCTGAATGTATCCATTGTTCGCCCATTTGTGGAACAATATCGCACAGGCCCGCGGCAACGGAGGTCGTGGTTTCTTGCTTCTGGCGGGAGTAGGGTTCTAAATCGGTAGCGATGACCGGTAACGTTATCTGTTTTATGGGCTTTGGTATTTCGGAAACGGGCTTTGGGTTCGGAAGCCACAGCCTGTTGGAATCGGCCAGGTCCCTCGTGATGGGGGGCTGGGCAGGCGGCGAGGCGGGCGATTCATGCCATACCGGGGGGTAGAGGGGCAAGTTGACCATTTGCCCGGGAAAGATTCTGTCAGGATTTTTGATGGATGGATTACATTTTTTGAACAAATCCAGATACTCTGTTGTGAAAATCTGGGTTGTAAGAGGGTATCGTTTGATGACGACCCGGCTGAGGATATCCCCCCTCTGAATTCGGTAGGGTTCGAATTTCAACCCGGTGGAGGACGAAGGGGATTTCTTCGTGGAACGAGTGGTAATCTGCAAGGGAAATGGTTTTTCTGTTTGTGGCTGGTTTTTCTCTGACGTCTCAGGGGCCGCCTTTACCAGGATGACGATCCTTTCCCCCGGCTGTATCAAGTTGAAATCTTTCATGGTCTTGTTGAATTTCTGAAGTATTTCAAGAAGCTTTGGAAGGTTGTTTTCCTTGAGGACCCCTTTTTTTCTCAGAATTTTAGCAATCCAGTCGCCTTCCTGGACCACGTATTCCTCGGTCTGAAAATCGATCGTATCCGCTGGCAATTCCACCTCATGCGCCACTATCGGTTCCTGCTCTTTCACGGCTGAATTGGGTGATGTCGGTGCACCGTTTTCCAACGGTTGCGGTACTGGTTTGGGCTTCCATTCCGTGTAGGGCGGAGCTTTTTCTTTAGCTGGAGCCGTTAACGGCGCGGCGGCCAGGATGAAAACCAGGATTCCCAGTGCCGTCAGGACTTTTTTGAAGGTGACTGTTTTAAACATTCCGGTACTCCTGGTTTTCTGGGAAGGTGTGACCCTTTACCATGAAAATATATCGCAGGTGCCTGCTGTGAGTAGAGACAAGGCATGCCTTGTCTCTACAGCCTCGACCGTCGCGGCGAGACGCCGCTCACACATCGCTATTTTCATCCGCGGGGGTGCAAATCCCCTTGTCATGAGGGTTACATCCTTCCTCAAATTTTTGAACAGGTCGAAACCCTTATAACCCCAGATTTTCATTAATCAGAACCACCTTGATTCGGCCCTTCGGAAAGGACTTCTGGGTAATAACCCATGAGTTGCAGATACGGTCTGGGCTTTTGCATTCCTCACATATCGCAGTTTTGGAGCAGGGTGTTTTTTTATTCAGTCGCATGGCATTTATGGGGGCCACATAGTCTTTGATGCGATCCATGGCGGCTTCCAGATCCTCTACGATTTTATTTCTGCCGACCAGTATGACCACGTTTTTGGGGCCGAAGGTAATCCCCGATACGCGATTTCCGATCATATCCAGGTTAACCAGTTCTCCGGTCCGGGTCACGGCATTGGTTCCTGTGATAAACAGATCTACCAGAAGCGCCTGTCTTCTTCGTTCCAGGCTTTTTTCCGGAGATAAGGTTTTATCAAAGGTATCCAGGATGTCGGCGTTGGGATAGGCTTTGAGCATATCATAGAGTTCTGTTGCCACAAACGTCATGGATCCCCCCCAGGAAATGGTTTTAGGCGCGAGCTTGGGTAGGATTTTGTCCATCACCATTCGGCCTGCTTCGCGGGCGCTTTCCGCGATGAAGACCTCGAAATTGTTTGATTCTAAGGCTTCTTTCAGGTTTTCGAGATGATGCTGCCAGTAATTTCGAATGGGTTTTTCCATTGACTTTCTCCTTTTCCTTTAACGTCTTTTATCAGGGGGTGAAAACCACCCTTTGCTTGTTTCGCATCGCGGTGAGTGCCAGGCCCAGGGCCTTGATACACCGTTCCGGCTCTGCGAATACAGGGTAACCCATTGATTCTAATCTGGTTGTCATGTCACGCGTCATGGTCATGCTGGGACCGTAAACCCAGGTTGCCATGGGTTTATGAGCGCTTTCTCTCAACGCTTCATACCCTTCGATGTAGGCCTTTGTATTCTTGCCTTCGGCATCCGCCCAAATGACATTAAAAAGGCAGTCCACGTTCTCGTCGTTCATAACCGCGGTCAGTATTTTAGTGTAAACGCTGGAAAAATCCTTTACGGAAGGGATCATGGGGCCGATGTCCACTGGCACGTGACCCAGGCCGGGAAACATTTCTTCCAGCATTAGAGATGTTTTTTTTGAGAGCCGGGCGCGAACCAGGCCGTGTTTAGCCCCTTCATCCAGTGCCGCGACTCCCACCGCTCCCGTATAACTCACCATGCCGAAGCGGTTTCCCCGGGGAAGGGGCTGGGATGCAAAAAACCTTGGCATTTCGAAAAGTTCGCTGAATTGATCCAGGCGCAGCACCCCTGCCTGGCGGCAAACCGCATCAAAGACGTCGTCATCAATGGCCAGGCTTCCGGTGTGAGAGGCCGATGCCCGGGCGCCTTCCTCCGTGGCGCCCAGTTTCAGGAGCAGAATGGGCTTTTTTGCCACCACTCGTTTGCAAACGTTCAGGAACCGTTTTCCATCCCTGATGCTCTCCACATAAACGCTGATAACCCGGGTGTCGGCATCGTTTTCCAGGTATTCCAGGAAGTCGCATTCATCCAGATCGCATTTGTTTCCAAAATCGCAGATTTTGCTGATGCCATAACCCAGATCCGCATAGGGATAGGCCTGTGGATTGATCATTCCGGTTTGCGAGCAGATGGAGACGGTCCCCTTTCTTAATTGATAGTACCCGGCATCATAGGGGCAGGGATTGAAACCGTTTATGGCATTGGTAATACCGGCGGTGTTGGGCCCGACGATTCGAACGCCCAATGTTTTGGCAAGATGCACCACTTCCTCCTGCAGCCGGGCCCCTTCCGTGTCTCTTTCCGCAAAACCGTCCGCCACCAGGATAATGGACTTGATGCCCGCTTCGGCGCAACTTCTGATAACGCCTGGAACATGACGGGCGTTGATCATCAGCAGGGCCAAATCGGCTTTTCGGGGAATTTCCCGAAGAGATGGATAGACCGTCAGGCCCAGAACTTCTTTATAGGCGCCGGGATTGACGGGATAGACGTTTCCCTTGTAGCCGGCTTTCAACAGGCTTTTGACGACCACATATCCGCCGAAGACCCCTTCCTTGAAAGAACCGACAACCGCCACGCCTTCAGGTTCAAAAAAGGGGGTGAGAGCGTGTTTTTGGGGTTGGTCCTGAGACACTTTGTTTTTTCCCTCCTCGTCCAGGCATCAACAGTACGCCCATGCGTCATGCCGGGCAATGAATATGCTGATTTCCTATCTCTTATTTCATTAATATCCTGGCGCCGGCGAACGCGATGAAAACGGATGATCCGGCCACAAGCTGGTTTTTATCATAAAACTCAATTCCGATCAAAACCGCCAGTAAAATAAATAAAAGGCCTATGATTTTGGGCCTTTTAATTTTTTTCAAGATAAAGTCGGAGAGAAACAAGCTGACCCAGAACAAAACAAAGGCCAAGCCGACCACAATCATCAGTTCCATTCTTCAATCCTTTTCGTTCGTTTTTTTATCGATGCTAAAAAATTTTCAAGTAGTATAGTATCAAATTGCTGTAAAAAAAACAGCCTTTTCATCCGACCGAGAAAAGTGCTTGCCCTTGCGTTTTGGGAATATGCCGTGATATAAACGAATTGCTCGGCATCGAATGGTTCGATGCGGGTGAAGAATCCCATTAGATCTGATTCTCATTGGAGTTTTACATGGTCCGGTCGTTTCATTCCATCTATTCCCATGGGTTTATCCGTTCGGCGGTTTGTGTGCCGGCCCTGCGCGTTGCCGATCCGGCCTATAATCTGAAACATACCCTTTCGCTTGCTCACCGCGCTTCCGATCATCATGCCGCGATGGCGCTCTTTCCGGAACTGGGGATTTCAGCCTTTTCCAATGAGGACCTGTTTCACCAGGATGCGTTGCTGGAAGCGGTTCGAGAGGCCGTGAGCAAGTTCATCGATGAAAGCAAAAACCTGTCTCCCGTCTTTCTGGTGGGCGCTCCCCTTCGTTTTCGTGGAAAGCTGTTCAACTGTGCCGTGGCCATCTACCGGGGAGAGGTGTTGGGGATCGTGCCGAAAACATATCTTCCCAACTACCGGGAATATTATGAAAAACGTCAGTTTGTTTCCGCTCGTCATGGGCTGGAACCGGAGGTCCGGTTTCAGGGGAAATCCGTTCCATTCGGTAACGACCTGATTTTTGAAGCGGAAAATGTGCAAGGATTTTTGCTGCATGTGGAAATTTGTGAGGATATGTGGGTGCCCATTCCGCCCAGCACCTACGGGGCCCTTGCCGGCGCAACGGTGCTGGCAAACCTTTCCGCCAGCAACATTACGGTGGGCAAAACCGACTACCGGCGTCTCATTTGTGCTTCCCAATCCGCCAAATGCATTTCCGCCTACCTCTATTCCGCTGCCGGTTATGGGGAATCCACAACGGATATGGCCTGGGACGGGTACGCCATGATTTACGAGAACAATGTCCTACTGGCTGAAACAGAGCGCTTCCAGACGGAGGAACAGATCATCTTCGGGGATATTGATTTGGAGCGGTTGTTGCAGGACAGAATGCGTACTACGAGTTTCCAGGACACGGCATGCGATCATCGCGAACGGGTGTCTAAAATGCGGCGGATTCCCTTTGATTTTAAGGTTCCTGAAGGGAGTATTCCGCTCATGAGAAACGTTTCCAGATTTCCCTATGTGCCGGGTGAATCCTCCGTGCGCGATGATCGCTGTTATGAGGTCTACAATATTCAGGTCCAGGGTTTGATGAAGCGCATGTCGGCCGCCGGCGTCAAAAAGCTTGTCATCGGCGTTTCCGGGGGGCTTGACTCCACACAGGCGTTGATTGTTGCCGCCAAAACCATGGATCGACTGGGTATTCCACGCACCCACATTCTCGGTTATACCATGCCTGGATTTGCCACCAGCGACGCCACGCTGAGCAATGCCCATGGGTTGATGAAGGCTTTGGGCATTTCGGCCATGGAAATCGATATTCGACCGGCGTGTTTACAGGTATTTAAGGATATCGAGCATCCCTTTGCCGGAGGGGAAAAGATCTATGATATTACCTTTGAAAATGTGCAGGCGGGCCAACGCACGGCACATCTTTTCAGGTTGGCTAACTTTCACAAGGCCATTGTGCTGGGGACCGGTGATTTGAGCGAGCTGGCTTTGGGATGGAGTACCTATGGCGTGGGAGACCAGATGTCCCATTACAACGTCAATGGGTCGGTTCCCAAAACACTGATTCATCATCTCATTCGCTGGGTGGTGAAAACCGGCCAGTTCAGCAGGGAAACCGATGATGTCCTTACGGCCATCGCCGGTACGGAAATCTCTCCGGAACTGGTACCCGACGAAAATGGCCATCAGGCGGAGCCTTCACAGAAAACCGAATCCGTTATCGGTCCCTATGCGCTTCAGGATTTCAACCTTTATTATATTACGCGGTTCGGATTTCGTCCCAGCAAGGTGGCGTTTTTGAGTTACTGTGCCTGGTGCGACAGGAACCGCGGGACCTGGCCGGGAATTCTGCCGCCGGCCCAGCGGAATCAATATGACTTGCCCACCATCAAGCGATGGCTGGCGGTATTTCTCTATCGTTTTTTTAAAACCAGTCAGTTCAAAAGATCCGCGCTTCCCAATGGTCCCAAAGTGGGCTCTGGGGGGTCCCTTTCTCCCCGTGGAGACTGGCGGGCGCCCAGCGATTCGGAGGCCACCCTATGGCTTGACGAGTTGCATGCAAATGTTCCTGATTAAGAGACGTTGAACTGTAAAATATGAAACATGGAGGGGATGAACCATAATGACCAGCGACCTTTCAAAAGCACCTCCCGTTGTAAACCTGTCGTACCGAAAAGGAGATCTCATCATCAAGGAAGGCGACTATGGTGTTTCTATTTATAAAATCACGAACGGCAAAGTAGGCGTTTACAAGGAGGCTGAAGGGCGAGAGATCTTGCTGTCCACCCTTGGACCGGGAAATATATTTGGTGAACGGACATTTCTCGGCATGGCTGAGGAAAGCCGTTCGGCATCGGTTCGGGCCCTGGAGCATACGACTCTGGAGGTGTGGCATACGGCAAGACTATCCAGTGAATATAAAGAAGTGCCGCCCATTATCAAATATATCATCGATCAGGTTTTGGTCAGGTCCACTCGAATGAACAAGCTTATCGTTCAATTGGTTACGAAGGAGCAGAAGGAAAGGGCGGCCAGGAAACAATCTGATCCATTGGCTTCGGAACGACGGTTTTACCGGAAAAAGGTGGATCTTCCCTGCCGCTATCGACCGGTGGGGGCATCCGGCAAATTCAGTCTTGGTGGAAGGATTAAAGACATCAGTCTCGGCGGGCTGGCCATGGCGGTTATGCTCGGGGATACGGCGGGCGTTTCCCATGCAAAGGGGGAAATTTTTGTGGTAAACGTTATGTTGCCCAACCAGCAGAACCTGGAACTGGAAGCGGAAGTGATGGCTGTCCAACGAAGTGAAATGCCCGAAGAACTCGTGTTGAGCATGTCCATCGCCGAGATTTCAGCCGGTTCGAGAAAATGCTTGGGCTTTTTTTTAATGCCGTAGGGTGTGGGGGAAAGAAAATGGATATAGAACCGCTGGTGACGCCTTATCTGGCCGGTAATGAAATCTATAAATCAGGCGATGTGATTATCGAGGAAGGGAGCAAGGGAGAATGGGTGTACATCATTCTCGAAGGGCAGGCTAAAGTCACCAAAAGGACCGCCGTGGGAATGCTTACCATCGATGTCCTGAAAAAGGGAGCCGTCTTTGGCGAAATGGCGCTTTTTGGAAAAGCGCCGGGGGCACGGAGCGCTTCCGTGATTGCTGCGGATGGCAATGCCCGGGTTGGCGTGTTGGATGCGGCCCAACTATTTGAGGACTATGAATCCCTCTCCCTGGAGTTAAGGTTATTGATCAAGGCTTTGATTATGGGGCTTAAGGACTCAAATGAGCGGGCCGCGGCGCTGGTTGTGGCCGCCAATGAAAAGGGGCGTAGCGCATGACGGCTTTCCGATTGAACATGCGGGTTATCTTGGAGGAATGATGGCAGGTGTTTTTGAGATATATGTGCAGACCCACTTTTCCGCGGCACATGCGTTAAAGGGATATGCCGGTGATTGCGCCCGTATTCACGGGCACAACTGGATTATCGATGTCTTTGTTCGTTGCGGAGGACTGGACGAGATCGGTATCGGGATTGATTTCAGGGACATCAAAAAAGGTGTAAAGGATGTCCTCAAAAATCTGGACCATTTCAATCTGAATGAACTGCCGCCATTTCAACATGTTAATCCCACTTCCGAGAATATTGCCAGGTTTTTATACCGGGAGTTGAGTGGAAAGCTGAACTCCGAAAATATCACCGTGAGCAGGATTAAGGTTTCGGAAACCCCCGGCGCCGGCGCCTTCTACTGGGAGGAATAGACATGACCCTTCGCGTCAATGAAATTTTCTACAGTATCCAGGGGGAGTCATCCTATGCCGGACGTCCCTGCATCTTCGTCCGATTGACCGGTTGCAATCTGCGGTGTTCCTACTGCGATACGCGGTATGCTTACGAAGAAGGGGGGATGATGGATCTCAACCATGTTTTCCAGCAGATTTCCCCCATGCAGTGCCGTCTGGTGGAGATTACCGGTGGAGAACCGCTTGTTCAGGAAAAAACCCCTGTTCTGATTGAAGGCCTGCTTGAAGACGGGTATGAGGTCTTGTTGGAAACCAACGGAACCCATGACATCAGCCGGGTGGATGAGCGTTGTGTGAGAATTGTAGATTTCAAATGTCCTTCCAGCGGCATGAGCGATCATACGGATATGGAAAACCTGAACCGGCTCTCGGTTCGAGATGAAATCAAATTCGTTATCGGAACGCGAAAAGATTATGAATATGCCAGGGAGATGGTGGGGTATACGGTATCCCGATCGCTAAAGGTCAACACCATTAATTTTTCGCCGGTGTTCGGGCAACTGGCGCCGGAAATCCTGGCGGACTGGATTCTGGCGGATCACCTGGCGTGCCGGTTGCATCTCCAGCTCCACAAATATATCTGGGGACCGGATGCGAGAGGGGTGTAAGTGAATGATGACGGGGGCTAAAAAGAGGGCTGTGGTGCTTTTAAGCGGAGGGCTCGATTCAACCACCGTAGCGGCCATGGCCCGTTCCGATGGCTATGATGTTTTCGGTCTCAGTTTTCGTTATGGCCAGCGTCACGTTGTGGAGCTGGAAGCGGCGAAACGGGTGGCCCAAAGCTTGGGGGTTGCGGAGCATCTGGTGATCGATATGGATCTCGGGAAAATCGGGGGGTCCGCGCTCACCGACCACATTGCAGTGCCCAAGGGCCGTACTCCGGATTTGATGAAAAATGAGATTCCGGTGACCTATGTTCCCGCACGCAACACTATCTTTCTGTCATACGCCCTGGCCTGGGCGGAAGTGCTGGGGGCCTGGGATATCTTCATTGGGGTCAATGCCGTGGATTACAGCGGGTATCCCGATTGCCGGCCGGAATTCATCGACGCTTTTGAGCGGATGGCGAATCTGGCCACAAAAGCGGGCGTGACGGGTCAAACACGTCTTAGAATCAGGACGCCCATCATTAAAATGAGTAAGGCGGAGATCATCAAAACAGGGATCAAGCTGGGGGTTGATTACCGTTTGACCCACAGTTGTTATGATCCGACGCCCGACGGGAAAGCCTGCGGTTTTTGCGATAGCTGTCTGTTGCGGAAAAGGGGGTTTGAGGAGGCCGGCATCGATTGGGTGCCATGAGAATCATATGGAGCTCTATGGATAGGCTGAGGATGTCAAACCGTGAAACGGTGTTGAAATGATGACCGCCGTTATTTCGTCCCGATCAAAACATGCTCAGATAACCGGTTTCAAAACAGTTTAATGGATGCGTTTTTAAAAACTTGCGATTATCAATTACCGGTGGGCATGGGAAAGGAGAAACCTTCCTTTTTCAGAGCTTCCCGGACGTTTATGAAGCGTTGATACCGGCTCAGGGTAATCGGACCGGTATAGACTTCACTTTGCATTTTTCGCGGTGGATACGAGATATACGTTTTCATCAACTTCTGCATGGCCGCGTTGAAGGTAACCAGCGTCCAGGTGTGTTCCGTGAAATTGTTCATGAAAATATCATAGCGTTCCTGCGGATCCTGCAACAGATCGAACACCTGGGGCACCGTGGCCACGTACTTGTCAGCTCCTTTCCAGCCGAGATTGGTATCGACCGCAAGCCCTCCGGTCCGTTCACCGTCGTCGCCCCGCAGGTTAAAGACGGCCTTGTAGTGGCCGACGCGGGCCGCACCGGGGGACAGCTCGTTCTCGGTGAAGTAGAACCACGAATCGCGGGTACTCTTGCCGGTGCCGAGGAGCACGGGGGTCATGTCGTAGCTGTCAAAGATAATGGGCTGGCCTTCGCGATCCTTTGCAGGCAGTTTCAATCCCGCCACACTTGCAAAAGTCGCCATGAGGTCGAGTCCGCCCAAGATGTCGTGGTTCCGTTTGCCCGGCTTGATTTTACCCGGCCACACAGCAATGGCCGGCACCCGGTTACCCCCCTCGCGGACCGTGCCTTTGGTCCCCCGAAAGGGCGTATAGCCGGCATCCGGATAAACATCCTGCCAGGCGCCGTTGTCGGTGGTCCAGAACACCAAAGTGTTTTTGTCGAGGCCAAGCTCGCGCAGTCTGTCCATGATGTTGCCCACGCGGGTGTCCAGTTCCACCATGGAATCGGCGTACTGGGTCTTGGAGATCGATTTGTGCACAAACTTCGGGGCCGGAAGGTTGGGCTGGTGGACCTTCATGAAGTTGATGTTGATGAAGAAGGGTTGATCGGGTTTTTTTGCGGCATCCTCGATGAATTTCAAACCCGACTGCTCCACATATTTGTCCAGAAACGGAATGCCCACAACCCCTTTTTCCGGTGTGTCCACGTATTCGCCGTTGACCTTCCAATCCTGTCTGGGCTTTTCTCCGGCCTTGCCGGACAGAGATCCCTTGGTGATCCTGTTAAACATTTCCCGCAATTTCGGATCCATGGCGGGGAACCAGTTTGGGTCGCCATAAGTGTAAGCATTCAGGTGATAGAGGAAACAGTGCTCCATAACATCATACCCCTGGGCGTTGGGGAGCGCATAGTCGGACTCTCCCAAATGCCACTTGCCGGTGAAATAGGTTTTGTATCCGGCCTGTTTGAGCAGCGATGCCAGGGTCCACTCCGCCGCCGGCAGACCCCCGCCCTGGCCCTGAAACGCCACCGTGGTCATGCCGCTGCGGTTCGGTATGCGCCCGGTCTGCATGGCCGCGCGGCCCGGCGTACAACTGGGCTGCGCATAAAACGAGAAAAAGGTCATGCCGTCGGACGATAAACGATCGAAATTGGGCGTGGGCATGCCGCGCCCCTCACCACCGCCATAAGCACCGAGATCACCATACCCGGTATCGTCGGAAACGATTAAAAGAATATTCGGCTTCTTGTCAATGCCTTCCGCCGCCAACGCCGTGAAGGGGATTAGAAGAAGAAAAGCCAATGCCTTCGCAAGTAATACCATTTTCTTGTTTTTCATTTTTTTCTCCCCATTAAATCTGCTTTTCCTCGCAATTCCCGAAAACGCTTGAACTTCATGGTAGATCGAACCATAATGACAAGCGTCTCATAAAATGGCAATGAAAAAGTATAGGGTCCCGGAATTTTGCGGTGCCTTGTCCCCACCAAAGATTCCCGCGGTTCCGTTGTCCTTGACGCCCAAGCCCGTTTTCTTTATCTTTCTTGTGAAAAAAATCGAGGTCTTATCACCTCTCCTCACCCACCAAAAGCACACGTCGAAGTGGAGGAAAAATGCATGCTAAATCCAAATTCCGGTCTTTTAGTCTTTCGTTCTTTTGTTCTTGGTTTTGTCGTAACCTTTTTCATTGCAGGGTGTAACAGTGGGGACAACAACGCGTCTGACGCAACCAGCTTCCTGGATGGCGGAACCTATGGCAGGCTGACGCTAACATCCGTCAGCCCTGAAGATATTAAAGGCCTCCCATTTATCGGGTACACCCAATCTTTTACCCTGACGTCTCAACAATATGCCGCGAATCAGCCCT
Source organism: Desulfatiglandales bacterium (assembly GCA_963664475.2). Lineage (GTDB taxonomy): Bacteria > Desulfobacterota > DSM-4660 > Desulfatiglandales > Desulfatiglandaceae > NaphS2. The sequence continues at coordinate 368,401 of CAXXXE010000003.1, read as the reverse complement.
TTTTCCCTTATGGCGGGATTCAGACCATTATTGACAACCCTGCCGGCATTTACGGAAACAGTATTTACGATACACCGCTTCGTTTGATCTATCAGGTATTTTTCAATCCGGACTCCGCGCTTCTGCAAGACGGTACGACGGTCCCTCTTTATGTCGTGGCACAAGATGGTAATTCGACATATTGTATCGATAAAAATGATACAACAGGATCACTGCGGCAGTTTTCCGTAAGCACACTTGATGCGTGCATTTCAAGGCCAATCGCGGAAATGGTTGTCTCAAAAGCATCAACGACCGGACTTGAGCTCGACCTGGATATGGGGAATATGCCGACGCGCCATCAGCTTGAATTTTTCCTGGCAACAGAGATAAACGGGGAGAATTTGATGCCGATCACCGGAGTCGCGGTGACCAACCCCGGTGACCGTTTTCCTTCGACGTATCTGAATCAACATCAGACTGAAAGCAGCATTCTACCCAACAATATGATTGAGAACGGTCATGGCGCCTTTTTGCCCAATCCTGATGGATTCGGCTTTACAAATGCACCTGATAACGATTACCGAGCGATTAAGGATAATGATATGGCCCGCATGTGGGGGAAAAATACCGTCTGCTTTGACCCTGACAGCGATACGTGCACATTGAATGCCTTTGGTGAGTTTGTAGACATGAGTTATTCAGGCAATTTTATTAAGGGTTCATGCTACGGTTATGCCATGGCATCGATGATGCTTCATAAAGGCGTCCCTTACAAAGGACGAAGCGTACCTAGCGACTACGTTCCGGGGTCATCCGCTTCCATTAACTTACCTAAAAATAGCGATATTGCAAACCTGATCGGCGTTAAATTTAACAACCAGCATAGCCATACAGTCTATGCTTATCAGAATATAGTCTGTTCACAAATGACGGCAATGGATACGATCCATGCCATCCGGCAAGGGTTTATGGATGGCGATCCCATCGCCGTTTTGAATATTTCGAAGATCAACAATGCCAATGATGTCGAGGGCCATGCCATCACCCCATACGCAATCACTAAAGAAGATGATGAGACCTACCGCATTTATGTCTACGATAACAATTATCCTGGTAACGCAAACCGTTTTGTCGAAGTCAATGCAGCCGATAACCATTGGAAATATTATGCCAGTATTAATTCAGGCGCGCCCACGGACCTTTATGAAGGGATCGGGCTTTCTAACCCCATGTGTCCGATTCCTCTCAGTATGCAGGAAAACATGGAAATCGTTCATCAGGAAGTCAATACAACGTATATTTTTAATTTTTTTGCTTCAAATACAAACGCAATCAATTCAGCGTTTATGAAACTCAATATCAAGACCCCACAAGGGTTTAAATCGGGATACGACTTCGCCGCCGGAAAAAATGTCAATAATATTCCCAATTCGACCGAGGATGACAGCGGCTTTTCCGGTTATCAACCCAGCTACACGATCGCCGATCCTCTCCCAATGAACAACCTGCCGCTCATTACCGATATTCAAACACTCAATACCTATTTGGCGGAGTCTTATACGATTACTTCCGCTGCAGCAGGAAAACTTTTCTCCGATACCAGCATAACGGCATTTCTGCAAACGACGGTGACCAATAATCAAGTCAATGGCATCATGGTCAAGCAACTCTATGACCCGTCTTTTAGCTTTTCCTACCGATACAGAATCCATCCAAGTGCGCGCATTGTGGCCCTGGACAATCCCAGCAAAGGTGCGTCCATATTATTGACCATGAATGAGCAGGTTCAAAATGTCGGTTACGCCTATTCGTTAACGTTGACTGAAGACATCGAAGAGAACACCTCTGTTGGCGCGTTGATCGCTGATGATGGAACACTGGAAGTATTCTTATTTAATGATACGGCACTGCAAAGAGTTGAAACTGGTTTTGAAATCATCGCCGAAGTCATCAAAAGCCGATAAAACAATCGTGAGAGGAAACCCGATGATCCCTAAACACCGCCTGATCACCCTGATTGTGACACTCATCCTGGTCTTGTACGCCCAGGTGACCCTGGCGCTGCCCAACGGTGCCCATAAGGTGGCCACTTGTCACGATGACTGGAGGTTCGGGAAGCACAAGAAGGAACAGCACTTGATACTTCATATGATTGTAATCTCACAGCTGGAAAGTAGCCTCCAGATTTTTAAGGTTGTCCAAAAAAAGCAAAATATCCGCAATTTCAAAACCTGGTGATACGCTTATTTTCAAAAGTCCCGAAACAGATTGCTGCTATTATGCTTTGACTTATGACGGAATTGTTTATAAAAAGCAGAGAGATTTTTGTAAAACAACAACTCAAATGAAGGAGGTAGGTTATGAAAATCGGATTGCGAATTCTTGTGGTGTTCGGGTTGCTTGCTTTTGTGGCTGGGTTTCCGGTCGCGGCGGTTGCCGGATCTTCGGACAAAATCAAATTCGGTCATGTGGCGCCGCCCTTTCATGGGCAGAGCAAGGGCGTGGATGCCTTTGCGGCCTACGTGAAGGAAAAAACCAACGGCAGAATCGATATCGCCACCTTCCCCATGGGACAACTGGGGGGAGAACGATCCATGGCGGAGCAGGCCCAGAGCGGAACCCTGCAACTGGCTTCCATTACGACGGCGGTACTTCAGAATTTCGTTCCCGAGGCGGCCATCCTGGATATGCCCTTTATTTTTCCGGATCGTAAAACCGCTTACGCGACCCTGGATGATCCCGAAGTGCAGAAAAAAATCTTTTCCTACTTTCCGAAAAAAGGATTTATTGCCATCGGCTGGACCGAAAACGAATTCAGGGATTTCACCAACAACAAGCGGCCGGTGCGCAAACCGGAAGATATCAAGGGCCTCAAGGTTCGGGTCATGAATTCCCCTGTTTATCTGGATACCTTCAAGCAACTGGGCGCATCGCCCGTGGGCATTCCGTTTCCGGAAATTTATAATGCCCTCCAGACCGGCGTTATCGATGCTCAGGAAAACCCCCTTCTCACATCCGTTCTCATGAAATTTACCGAAGTGACCAAGAATGTGACCATCACCAACCACTGCCTGACGGAATGCATCATTGTGGTAAGTCCCGATTACTGGGAAACCCTTTCACCTGAGGACCAGAAGATTTTCAGGGAAGCCGCCAAAGTGGCCATTGACACCAACCGGAAGGTCAATGCGGAACTGCACCAGAAGCTGCCCAAAAGCGGCATCAGCATTGCGGAATACTGCAAAAAGAACGGGGTGGAAGTGATTGAGTTGACCCCGGGCGAGCGTCAGGCGTTTCAGCAGGCGATGGTTCCTGTATGGAACAAATATCGCAAAAAAATCGGAAATGAAATTTTTGATTTTATGCTGAGCAAGATCAAAGCGCATCAGCAGTAGCGGGCCGTAGGGGCGGACCTGTGTGTCCGCCCTTTTACCGGGCAGACACACAGGTCTTGCCCCTGCAAGCAATATCGACGTTGACCAAAACGATGATCAAAGCCTTCCTTTCTTATTCAAAATAGTCCACCGCATTTCGAAAGATGCTGATCCCCCCCCTTCTTCCTGTTCGATGCTTTCCCCCTGACGGGCAAGGGCAAGTTTACGCCGGGGCCAGTCCGGGTGATTGGTGAAATGGTTAAATGCCTCCGGATGCGGCATCAACCCGAAGATGCGACCCGTTGGATCGCAGATACCGGCGATATCGGAAAGGGACCCATTGGGGTTTGAGGGCCATGCGCCATTGGCGGGGTTGCCATTGGGGCCGGCGTATTGCAGCGTCACCTGGTTGTTTTGAAAAAGCCTTTCGATGGTTTCATCTGTTGCGTAAAATTTTCCTTCCCCATGCCGAACCGGGAGTTCCACACGGGTCATTTTCCGGGTGAAGACATTGGGAGAAACGGGATTTACCTTCAAATTTACCCAGGTATCGATAAAGTTCCCCGAGTCATTATGGGTGAGGGCAACCTGCCGATCCTCATATCGCCCGTCAAACGCCGGCAGTAACCCTAGGTTGACCAGGGCCTGGAAACCATTGCATATGCCCAGGATCAGATTTCCCGCCCTAACAAAGTCTTTGAGTTGCTGCCCCAGGTGCCGTTTCATTTTTGAGGCCATGAGGACCCCTGCGCCGTGGTCGTCGGCCCAGCTGAAACCGCCCCCGAAGACCAGGATTTGATAGCCTTCAAGGGACCTTGAGGAATGGCTTGTGGTGTCGCTGATCAGTTCATTGATGTGCAACCTGTGGGAATCGGCGCCGGCCTGTTGCAGCGAAAAGTCGGTTTCGTTATCGCAATTCAGCCCATAGCCGGTGAGGACCATCGCTTTTACTTTTGTCATATCAGATCTCCAAAAGGCTGTTTCCATGAATCTTTTAATTGGATGATGTCTTCACTGAGAATGGTTCCGTCGTCATCCCCGGTGATGATAAAATCCTGATGTTCAGTGATAACACCGATCTTAGCCAGGGTCATTCCGGGAAAAAGTTTTTCAAAGGCCACTTTTTTATCCGGCGCCACCGTTAAAATGAACCTGCCGCATGATTCCGAGTAGAGCTTCTGGGCGGTTGTAAGTTTTTCTGCACAGGGGATCAACGGCAACGAAATGGTCATCCCCAATTCCCCGCCCATGGCGGCGAGCGCCAGGTGGACCACCAGCCCTCCCCGTGACACCGCGTGGCAGGATGAGATCAGGTCGCGCTTTATGGCCTGATGAAGGGCCAGGTATGGGGGAAGAAATTCTTCCGGAAAAATTTTGGGGACGTTAAGGCCGATCTGTTCCATCATCTGGTAATACTCGCCTCCGCCCAGCTCGTTTCGGGTCTTTCCCAGCACATAGACCAGGTCCCCCGGGAATTTGACGTCCATGGTAACAGCTTTGGCGATATCTTCCATGACGCTTGAAACGGTAAAAAGGAGGGTCGGCAATCCGGATACCTTGCGCCGTTCCCCAAAGGGTCCTTTGAGGTTGCCGTCAATATACATGCTGTCTTTTCCCGAAAGAAGGGGGATGCCATATTGAAGGCAGGTGTCCCGCAGGGCGCGGTTGGACCGGACCAGTTGAGCGGCTTTGTATTTGCCGTCGGGATTGTGAATGGGGTCATACTCGATGGTGGGCCAGCAGAAATTGTCCACGCCGGCCAGATGGTTCGGATCGGCGCCCACCGCCAGAACCTTTCGGACGGCTTCGTCCATGGTGGCGGCGGTCATGTGGTAAGTATCAATTTTGGAATAGACGGGATTCAGGGCCTGGGATACGGCAATTCCCTTCCGGGCCTTCAGCACGGGACGAATCACCGCCGCATCCGAGGGAACGTCCCGGCCCTTTCCCACCAGGGGTTTGATGACGCTGGTTCCTTGAACTTCATGATCATATTGCCTGGCAATCCAGTTGCGGGAGCAGATGTTGGGTCTTTTCAGCATGGCGTGAAGGAGTTTGCCGTGATCCCGGGGTTCCGTGATCACCGGTTCCGTCAGGCCTCTGATGCCGGGGGGAATCCATTCGGCATCAAATTCCCACTGGGGAAAATCGGATTCCAGGAGGTCCATTCGAATGTAGGCACAGGTCTTTTGGTGATATTGCAGGTGCAGAAAACCGGAATCAGTATATTCCCCGATGACCGTGCTCAACACCGCATGCTTTTGAGAGAGGGCCATGAAACGGTCCAGATGTTCCGGTTTTACGGCAATGGTCATCCGTTCCTGGGATTCGGATATCCAGATTTCCCACTGGTTCAATCCTTCATATTTCAGGGGAACCCTGTCCAGGTGTACGATGCAGCCGTTGCTGAAACGGGCCGACTCGCCCACGGAGGAAGAAAGTCCCCCGCCCCCATTGTCGGTGATATAGTGAATCAGGCCTTCATCCCGGGCTTCCAGGAGGAAATCGTGCATTTTTTTCTGGGTATAGGGGTCCCCGATCTGTACGTGCCCCGCCGGGGTATTTTCGGAGTAGGTTTCAGACGCCGCCGTTACCCCGTGAATACCGTCCTTTCCCACCCTTCCGCCGCTCATGATGATGAGGTCCCCAGGAGAAGTGGTTTTTTCGTGTGACGGTTGGTTTTCCACCATTGAAGGCATAATGCCCAATGCCGTCACAAAAACCAGACATTTTCCGGTAAAGGATTCGTCAAAAAGAAGGAGGCCGTAAGGTGTGGGGATGCCGCTTTTGTTGCCGCCGTCCCGGACCCCTTCGATGATACCGTCCAGGAGACGCCTCGGATGAAGGTGGGGCTCGAGGGCGCCATGGTAATCCCGTTCTCCCACACAATACCCATACATGCCCAGGATGAGCTTTGATCCTTTTCCGGTTCCCATGGGATCCCTGTAGATCCCCACGATTCCGGTAATGGAACCGCCATAGGCTTCCATGTTGGAGGGGCTGTTATGGGTTTCACCCGTGATGCAGTAGTAATGGTCCGGGTCGAAGCGGGCCACCCCCGCGTTATCCCACAAGACGGAAACCACCCAGTCTTTCTCTTTCTGGATTTTGAGCGTCGGCGCTTCGATGCAGGTTTTAAAGAGGCTGTCGATGGTTTCCCGGTTTCCGGTGTAAAGGTTGTGGTATTTAAATTTTCCCCGGAAGGTGTTGTGGTTGCAGTGGTCGCTTCGGGCTTGGGAAATATACTCCAGCTCCACATCGGTGGGAAGGTCCAGCCCCACTTTTTTTCTCTCCCGCCTGATGTCTTCCCGCAAGAAATAGTTGCGGATGACCGGGATGTCACGATCCTGAAGCGCCAGATTACGCGTTTTGGAAATGCGTTTCAGCGCTTCATTACTGTCGATGGACAAGGTTTTGACTTCCGGTTCATGGGTCAGGATGACCTTGGGGATCAAAAATCCCAGGCCTTTGTCTGGATGCCAGTCCTCGGTGGAAAAAATCTTCCATTGTTGAATGGCCGCGTTGGCCAGGAGTTCCGCTGCCATGCGGTGGGCCTGGTCTCGTGTGAGGTTTCCTCTGATTTCATAGCATTTTGAGGTGTAAACCGCCTCCCCGGGTTTAAACGTAACCCCCAGAAGATCTTCGATGGCTTCACGGGCGGTGCTCCCCGCGGTATCTCGCACACCCGGACGAAAACCGACCCAGATCAGCCAGTCAAAATCCCTTTGCGTGGCCGAATAGGCGCTTTGCTCGGTGATGGGGTTCGTAAATATGTCGTTTTGAATACGGCGCAGTTCATCGGTTGAAAAATCGGCGTCAATGGTCAGAACCCGGATGACCCGAACCTCATCCACGTTAAACCCGAAGTAGGCCTTCGATTTTTTTTGAATGCCGGCCCCCGATGCATCCGGGAGTGCGTCTTTCAATCTGATTTCCAGTCTGAATGTCATGGGTATATACCTGTATTTATCAAAATTTTAAGGAACGTTTGCACGTCTTTGTAACTTGAAACAAAGAGCGCCGTCAACTGCCATTTTTTTGCGGGGTGCGATGCCGGTCCGGCAGCCTGAACTTGAAATTAAAATGTCAATGCGTATCTTTTTAAAAATGTATGGATAACAGGTTAATGTTAAGGAGCGTCTTGGTAATGGAAAAACTGGAAACAGAAGCGACCGAGAAAAAGAGTGCCGAAAGGCTTCCCAATCAGCGAGAGCTTGAAAAAGAATTGGGAGATTATCTTTCAAAAAAATATGGTGACCGCGTCAAAATCATTTCTCCCTTTGTTCTTCCCAAAAAGGACCCGACAGATCAAAAGGGCCAAAAGGGACCCACCGGCGCTGATATGGATGATTTTTTTATGATGCCGGAGGAGATGGCATCTTATCTGGATGGCTTTGTGGTGAAACAGGATCAGGTCAAGGCTGTTCTGGGAACAAAAATATGTACGCACTTTAATCGAATCAGGTTTAATCGCCAAAAGGAAGCTGAAAACATCGGCATTGCCGGCAAAAGGTCCGGCGTCGGCATGATTAAAAATAATGTGTTGATGATCGGACCCACCGGCGTGGGGAAGACCTATATCATCAAACTCATTGCGCAGAAGCTGGGCGTTCCCTTTGTCAAGGGGGATGCCACCAAATTCAGCGAGACCGGTTACGTGGGTGGGGACGTTGAAGATCTCATTCGGGATTTGGTTTATGAGGCGGATGACAACATTGAATTGGCCGAGAACGGTATCGTTTATATTGATGAGATTGATAAAATATCATCCTCCAGGAATTTGATCGGACACGATATCTCCCGAACCGGTGTTCAGAGGGCCTTGTTAAAGCCCATGGAGGAAACCGATGTCGACATGAAGGTTCCGCACGATCCCATCAGTCAGATTCAGGCCATCGAGCATTACAGGCGCACGGGAAAAAAGGAAAAAAAGGTGGTCAATACCAAGAACATCCTTTTTATTATGAGTGGCGCTTTTGGCGATCTGACCGAGATTGTCAAAAAAAGGCTGCAACGACAGGGGATTGGGTTTGAGGCCGATGTGCGAAGCACCGAGATTCCGTGGGAAATATTAAAAGAGGTGCGTGCTCAGGATCTGGTTGAATTCGGGTTCGAGTCGGAGTTCGTGGGAAGGCTGCCGGTGGTGGTGGTATTTGACGAGCTGACAAAGGACGATCTGTTTGAGATTCTCAAAAATCCCAATAATCCCATTATTATCAGCAAACGGATGGATTTCAGAGCCTATGGGATTGATGTTAAATTTGAAGATGATGCACTGAAACGCATTGCCGAATTGGCGGCAACGGAAAAGACCGGCGCCAGAGGGTTGGTGAGCGCCATTGAAAAAGTTCTGATTCCTTTTGAAACCCGGTTGCCCTCAACAAACATCAAACGCTTCCTTGTGACAAGGGAAGTGGTTGACGACCCTGATGCGCAATTGTCGCTTTTGATGGAAGCGTCCAATGACGATGCCTGGATTGATCGTTTTGAAAAGGCGAAAAATCGTGAAATGGATGAGATCAAGGCGTATATCGCGGAACGGTCTGAATATTTCAGCGACAAATTGGGTCTCGATTTTTATGATCGAAGGCGGGGACTGATCGCGAGGCTCTATTTACGGGATGTCACGGATGTGGATATGGCCATTGAAAAATTCAGAACCATGTACGAACATATCCATGCCGAGAGTGACGCCCTGAGGCAAAATCTCGATGTGAAAATTGTCTTTGACGACAGCGCCGTGGACGAAATTATTCATCAGGCAGTGGAATCGGGCCAGGATGCCAGGCACCTGACCTTTCAATTGGCCAAACAGCTGGAGTATGGGCTCAGGCTGGTGAAAAATCGCGCCGGTATGGCAGAGTTTATCATTGACAGTGCGGCGCTCACGGATATGGAGTCATTTATCAACGACCTTGTGAAGAGGGCATATCATGATCAAGATTCTCCCGCCGCTGAAAAAACGCAAGGATGAAAGCGAATGACAGCTCACGGTGTACGGTTCTTTAACCGTACACCGTGAGTCGGAAAAAGTTGGTTGCGCCGTTATTTTTTTAAGGTATTCTCATAAGCTTCATCAATTCTTTGTTCCAGATAGGCGATGTCGCTTTCGTTGTTTTCGTAAAGGTCAAAACAGTAGCCGTCTTCACCCAGCAGCCCCCCCGGTACCAGATCCCCTTCTTCGTCGGGATCCGTTACGCAGTCGCCGTAAAAGCATACGGACAGCCACCGGTTGTCCGGGTCGTCATCCACGATGTCGATCATGGTGATCAGCGTTCCCTCTTCATCTTTTGCCCTGGTTCTGGCGCGAAGGGAATAGCTGATGCCGGGCCTCGGAATAAAAGATAAGGTGGCTTCATTTTTTTCCAAGAACCGGTGCGTCAGTCGGAGGAAGACACTTTTCATATCCAGTTCATCCAGGGTCCATTTTTCCAGGATTTCCGAGAGATTGATGAAATCCTCGCGTTTTGAAAACATGTTCTCTCGCATTGCTGAATTTCGCTCCTTTATTGCCTTATTTCCTAAAAAAACCTGTCATGAAAAGTAAAAAATTCATTGACAGAATTACTTAAAACTTAAAACTGAGAATCAGCCCTCATCATATGACCCCCGGTCCCGATCCTGCAGGTAAACATGTCTGAAGGCGCCTTTCTTCCCCTCCTGAAACCAGTTCAGGCCGGTTTTACGACAGGCCGGGCAGGCCTCCATGGGAATATGGACGCCCATGATATGCTGGCCGGTACTGGCGGTGGACGAAACGGCAAAGGTTCCGGCACAATGGGAACAACATCTTATTTTTTCATTCTGTCTTTCCTGAATACCGTCCGTATCATAAAAAATGTCCCGTCTCCGCTCCAGGATGCTTCCTTCGTCATATGACTTTTTGGGCAGACCCCCTCGCAGAAACAAATCCTTTAATTGTTGGATCTGCTGCTCAATTTGCAGGGTTACGGTTGTGGACTGCGGGCGATAGTCTTTGTTGTAATTGGGTTCCATTACAAAAGACGTATCCATGCCGGCCATGGCCATGATAATGCCCACGTTGACATAGGGCAGTGCATTTTCAATGGCGTATCCCCCTTCAAGCACGGCGATGTCCGGTTTCAGTCGCTCATTTAAGATTGAATAGCCGCGGGCTGAGAAGTTCATATCGGTGATGGGGTCGTTGAAATGGTTATCCTGGCCCGCGGAATTGATGATGAGTTCAGGTTTGAATTTTTCAAGAAGCGGCATGACCAGTTCATCCAGGGCATAAAGAAACCCCTTTTCACCGGTTTGGGGCGGCAGGGGGATATTGACGGTTTTCCCCTGAGCATTGGGCCCACCGAATTCACTGGGAAAACCGGTTCCCGGGTACAGGGTTCGGCCGTCCTGATGAATGGAGATGAAAAGAGTGTTGGGATCATGCCAGTAAATATCCTGGGTCCCATCCCCGTGATGGCAGTCGGTATCCACAATCGCCACTTTTCGAATGCCGTAGTGGGTTCTGATATATTCGATCATGACCGCTTCAATGTTAATATTGCAGAATCCGCGATTACCGTGAACCACGCGCATGGCATGGTGTCCCGGGGGACGGACCAGGGCGAAGGCACTTTCCACTTCACCCTTTAATACCGCGTCCGCTGCCACGAGGCAGCCGCCGGCGGATATCAGGTGGCTTTCGGTGGTGACGGAAGCTTCATTGGGAACACAGAAATGGGTGCGCTGAATGTCTTCATAGGCTGCCGGACGTACACGATATTCCACAATTCCAGGAATATCCAGAAGGCCTTCTTCCATGACCTGGTCCTGGGTATAGAGAAGACGTTCTTCACGCTCGGGATGTTCGGGGCTGATGGCCCAGTCAAAAGCGGGGAAAAAGACCAATCCGGTCCTGCGTTGTGCGCGTATCATGCGTCAAAAGCTCCTTTTCCATTGGGGAATGAGGCCGGGCGTGATACTCATTTTGAGGCGGATGTTCCGGCCCACCGTTCTGTAGCCTCGAATCATATTGAAAATCTGTTTTTCGGTGATGGAGGTTTCCAGTGAATTGTCTCGGGCCCCGATCATCATGGCCTGCCGGCAAAGGGTTTCACGGGCCAGGGCAATTGCCTGGTCCATATCAAAGTGCCGGTCGGCTTTCTGTTCCAGGCCGGCTTCAGGAATGATGACCGTGCCCCTTTCCGTGTCCGCCTGCAATGTGATTTGTGCCGTGACCCTGGCAACGGCGGCCCCCACGGCGTTGGCCACGTTGTAATGGGGTGGTATACGGCAGGGCAACCCCAGCGCTCTTTCCATATAAGGCGTTAATTGAGGGGCGGGTCCACCCATGATGAGCACGGAAGTGGGCGAAATTTTTTCTTCATTTAAAACATCGAATATGGTGTAAACAGGGTGTGAATTGATATCATGAACAAAAGCCATGGCCGACTGAGCAATGGTTTCGGCCATCCGCTCCAGGGACTGTTCGGCGGCGCTTTCGGCGTCACAGCCCAAAGTGCTTCCCAGCGCTTCCATGGCGGCCCTTGCCGCATGTTTATTGCCCATTTTTAAAAGTCCGAGGGTAATCATCGCATCCGTGGGCGTCGGCGCGGTGCCCCCAAATGCGACCGGGGGGCCTTTTCGTAAAGGTCCAACGGTTAAGGCGCCGTCTGTGTTCTTTTGAATGGTACTGTCTCCGCCGGTTCCAAGCGAATGGGTGACCATGGATCGGATCAATGTTTTATAAGGTCCCAGTCGAATGCCTGATGGATTGAGGAGGGGTTTTCCGTTCAGGACCACGGCCATGTCCGTGGTGGTGCCACCGATGTCCAGAACCAGGGTCGTTCCCCGGCATCTATCCAAGGCCAGTGCTCCCATGACGCTGGCCGCCGGACCGGATTGTGCGGTTTGGGCTGGGGACCCCGTGCTGGTGTTAAGATCTATTGTGCCGCCATCAGGTTTTAAAAGGTATCTGGGTGAGTGAAGACCTTTTTCATCCAGGATGTGTTTTAGGGTATCGGAAAATGCTTTGTGTAACCCATGAAGGGATGCATTCAGGTAGGTCGTGAAAATTCGACGAGGGAAATTGAGGGCGCCCGAAACCGTGTGTCCCATGGCCACATGGGAGAATCTTCCGTTGATCCATTCCCTGATCTGATGTTCATGCAAGGTGTTTCGGACGGAAAATTTCCCAACGACGCCGATGACCTTTATCTCGTCTTCGTGAATCTTTGCCGCAGCGTCCATAACGGAGGCCATGTTCAGAGGAACAGCCTCAAATCCCTGATGATCCAGGCAGCCTTCAACCACATGAAAGGACGGTCCTACGGAAAACCAGGTGGGGTTTATGCCCGGACCGGCGGATACGATCATGCCGGTTGGTTCCAGTTGATCTTGAACGACGGCATTGGTTGCCAGGGTAGTGGAAAAAGTCATGCGCTCAATTTGTCCCGGATCAACGCCGGTCAAGGTGTTTTCAAGCGCTTTTCGAAGGGTTAGAAGGAGATCTTCTCCTGTGGGGATTTTGGTTGCCGCTAAAATCCGATCCCCGTCAATGAGTACCGTGTCCGTTTGTGTTCCGCCTACATCAAGTCCCAGTATCATCGCTTTACCGCCATGGAATGAGCATTAGTGGTTTGCAAATTATGTATTTATGCTTCGATTCATTTTTCCCGATGTAAATTCTTCCAGGTCCAACGCGATATGACTAAATCCGATGTGACGAAATTTCTTGATAATGTCTTTTCGAATCGCATCATTTAGTATCAATTCGCGTTCCGCAGGCCCCGCTTCGATTCGGGCTACGGCCCCGTGATGCCTTACCCGCAGTGTTTTGAACCCTTTGTTCAGGAGAAATTCTTCAGCTGTTTCAATCATGTTCAGTTTTTTTTCGGTGATGGCGCTGCCATAGGGAAGTCTGCTGGCCAGGCATGCCATGGAGGGTTTGTCCCATTGGGGCAACCCCATTTTTTTTGACAACAAACGAATCTCTGCTTTATTCAAGCTTGCATCCACCAGGGGCGCCCTGATGCCCGCTTCCACGGCGGCCTGAAGTCCCGGACGATAATCATCCAGATCATCCACATTGGCGCCATGGACGATATAATGGAACCCCATTTTCCGAGCAATTTCCCATAGTGTTTCGAACAGGGATTTTTTGCAATGGTAACACCTGTTCGGACCGTTCGCCAGAAATTCTGGAAGATCGGACTCATGGGAAGAAAAGAGCAAGTGTGGTATATCTCTTTCACGTGCGAATGTTATGGCTTCCATCCGTTCCCTAAGAGGGTGAATGGGTGACACCGCCGTGGCAGCCGTTACTTCCCTCCCCAGCGTTTCATTAGCGGCCGCCAGAAGAAATGCACTGTCTACGCCCCCCGAAAATGCCACCAGCAGGGGGTTCATCTTTTTCAGTGCGGCGATGAGACGTGCTTTTTTATCCCCGGCTGTAAGTCTGTTCCTTATGACGCCATGATCGGCATTCGGCAAACCCTGGGGGGACGGCGATTCAATACTCATTATGGTATTAACTCCCTCACTTTTTCCCATAATATCAGTTATGGAAAAAAAAGTGAAGAAAGAGTTTGCCGGTCCTTCCTTGACGGATGATATTTACGGTATTATGCGGCTTGGCGAAGCGGATATCAGCAGGGATCGAGCGGGGGCGTTGAAGAAAATGAAAAGGATGAACAGGGAGAATGTCTGGAATGTTTATCCGGACGACAATTTTATTCCCCAAGCTCTGCGCTAATCAATTCTGATCTTAAACCTGAAAGGGGAATTGTTGTTTCCCAGGACCAGAACGCCCTCCGGACCATTAAAAAACAGGGGACCGGGTGACCCTTCCTTACCGCCGAGCAATCGACCGTCCACGATGGAACCCAGATGACTTCCTCGATCGGAAACCCCGATGCGACCGTCCTGCTGGATCAATTCCAGATGGTGCCTTGAGATCTGAAGGGGTACGGAATCCGGAATTCTCAGGTCATTGTAGGACAATGGATCCCTGCTTTTTCTCCCGATAAGAAACGGAAATTTCCTGATCCGGTAGGGGTTTTCCGGTAGTGCCTGTGAGGCAATGGGCGTCAGCCCTTCCATTGAAACCGTTCCTGCATTCCCCTCCACCTTTTCTTGGATTACCGCCATGGCATCATGCTGCGGGTCTCCCGTTCCGGAATGCTGCATTTGCAGTATTTTCATGTGAGCGTCACGAAGACGTTCGAATATAACCTTTAAAACGGCCACGGCGGCATCCGCGTCGGTCTGAAGGCTTGTCAGAAAATCATTCCTGTGAATCTCGCGGGCCATGGTTTCTTCCATGGCCGTTACGGTGGCGCTGCGCGGTTTATCGTCGATCATGCTCATTTCACCAAACGGCTCCCCCGCCTCAACATAACCCAGGTGAACCTGTCGGTCATCCATCTGTTTCGTCACATGGGCACGCCCCCGCTCCAGAATATAGACCGCATCGCCCATGTCGTTTTCTTTGATAATGATTTCCCCGGCCTCATATTGTTTTAATGTAATCATTCGTCCTTCCCCCCTGCGTTCCCGCAATTCCTGATAGTCTGCATGAATATAAGCTTTTGTGTGGACGGCTCCATGATGGTTCAGGGAAACCGAATTTAATTTGACGGATAGTAGAAAAACGACTATTCACTGTCAAGTGCATTCAGTGGCCATTCGACTGAAAAAAAACGCTTCCGGTTTTGACATTCCGGAGCCGTTCTTCTATAATATTTAGATTATCTGCCACGCAATCATCGGTCGATTGTTGAAAACGCGTCTTAAATGTATTGCTTGCCAGCCTGTTTATCATTAGAAGCGGAGGAATTTTTAAGTGAAAGTTATGCCTATATGCCTCTTTGTTCTGCTCGCTTTTGTTATGGCGGCTTATCCGTCATATACCGCCTCAAGCGAGAGTCTCACAAGTGGGGCGAAAAGCGATGAACAGGACAAAGTCCTTGTAGGAGATATGAATTTTGTAAAAGAAGAAAATGGCGCCGAGCGAATTTGTTTTTCACTGAGCCGTTTTTGCATTCCTGAGATCTCTTCTATTCCAGGGAAGAAACCCAGGGTTGTCGTAGACGTCAAAGGGGTTCAGAAATGGTATGGCAAGCCCCGAATCCAGGTCAACGGCAACCAGATTGAGCAGGTCCGAATTCATTTGCACAAAACGGAAGAAAAACTTCGGATTGTTCTGGATTTGAACCCTTCGCTGGATTTCATGGTTGAGCCCCGATATTATGAGGCGGAACGTCTGTACTGCGTCTATGTGCTACCCAAATAGGGCCGCCGCTAAAAGGCATATATTTATTTATTTCCTGGCCTTCATGCTGGTAATGGGATTTTCACTGACTGCCTGGTCCGGGGTTATTAGAACGACCGTCACCAGCCATTGTAACATCACCCCTTCCGGCGATCTCGAATTAAACTTTGACATTCGGAATAAGGGCAACGTCTCGGCCCACAAAACGGCGGTTACGCTAATCATATTTGATTCAATACGCCGTTATCTCGATTTGGGGGAAAACGCACCGGGTGGGGATATTGTCCTGGAGGATGAAATCGAATGTTCCGGCTGGAAACCCGGGGTATATGTGGGTGTCGTCGAGGTCTCTTTTGAAGAGCAGAACGGGAGCCCCCATCTTGCCTACCATTTTTTTACCGTTAAATATCGCATGAAAAACAAAAAATTACTCCCTGCTGCCCCCCTCCAGTTGCTGGTAGATCCACCTGTTTTCAACCGGAAGGTTTTCTGGAACAGGGAAAAGCCATTGAAGCTTACTTTGAAAAACCGCCGGAAAACAGCCATCACACCTGATTTGAGATTCTATTTTCCCGAGGGATTCACGTCTCCCGGCGCCGGCGTTTCCCCCCAACTCCCGGCTGAAGATGAACGTGTGATCATGATTCCCGTTTATCGAAGTGCAAATGCCAAGTCAAACAAAACCCTTCACCTGATCGCAAATTATGAATTCAACGAACTGCATTATGCTTCGCACCTCGAAAAAACGATCCGGATAGAAGAAAATCCGGTTTTTTTTAAAGCATATCTGGTGTTTTGTGCTGTTCTTCTTATGCTCGTATGGGGGCTGTTGCTGGTTTTTAAAAAGAAAGAGACGCGTGTCAAGTGACAAGTTAACTGCTTTTCACTCGTCACTCGTTACCTGTCACTCAAAGGAGTCCTTATCATGCAAACCGAAGGCATCATTAAAAAAGAAATCACCATTGCCATTCCCGCGCTCAATGAGGCCGGCACCCTCGCCGATATTATAACGGAATGCAAGAATTATTCAGATGATATCCTGGTTATTGATGGTCATTCTACGGATGACACCGTAAAAATTGCTGAATCTCTGGATATTCCAGTTATTTTTGACAACCGTAAAGGCAAAGGGGAGGCCATCAGATCTGCTATTCCCCACCTGAACCGGAATGTTACGGTCTTCGTAGACGCGGACGGATCCCACGATCCAAATGATATACCCCGCCTGGTGATGCCCATACTCACTAACGAAGCGGATCATGTTTCAGGTTCAAGACTCCTGGGTGGGTCAAGCGAACTTCATGGCGGATTCGATGAATGTTTTCGGCTCATGGGCAGTTCTCTGATCACTGCCTGTATCAACCATCGATTCAACGTGTCTCTTTCTGAAAGCCAAAACGGATTTAGGGCTATTCGCACGTCGGTACTCAGGTCCCTGGGGCTTGTGGAGGATATTACCACCATTGAGCAGGAAATGATTATCAAAACCCTGAAAAAAGGGTATCGAATGGGAGAAGTGCCCACTCACGAGCAGAAACGCAAGGCGGGATATTCCAAGATTGAAGTGAAAAGAGTCGCTTTTCGGTACGTCTGGACCATGGTCAAATATCTCTATTTTTAAAATTTGTCACTCTACTTCTTGGTCAACCGGTAAACACCATCCCACGCCTGTCCCGCTCCTACCGGGGGATTTTCCTTAAAGGCCCGGCATCGATCTATATACACCCGGGAAGGTGTGGTTTTTCCATCGGGTATCCGTTCTATTTTCAGGGCTTGTGCAAAATGGGCGATGGCTTCATCCCACGCCATGTGGCGATAATGGGTCATCCCCTGGTCAAAGACCTCTATCAGGTTTTTTTCCGTGTCGGTGAGGCCCCCTTTCATGGCGCAAAGCTCATAGACCCGTACCGGTTCGGATTTTCCCACGACGGCAATGGTGTCAATAAAACGGACTTCCACCAGGTCAAACACCTGTTTCGTGTTGCCGTGTTCATCTATGATTTCCCCCCTAAGGGTGTCGTGGCTCACCAGAATGTACACGCCGTACTGTTTGCCCGCCTCCTCCAGCCGTGCCGCCAGGTTTACGGGGTCCCCCATCATGGTGTAATTCATGCGCATGGCACTCCCCATATTGCCCACCACGATCTCACCCGTATTGATGCCGATGCGCATCTTCATGGTGTGAACGATCGAGGGCCATTTATCCCCCGGTTTCCACTCTTCCGGATTCAGGTTTTTGGTATTGCGGTCCGGATCCTGGGGATTTTGTTTTTCATTTTGCCATTTTTCGCAAAGTGCCGTGAGTTGTTGCTGCATGGAAACCGCCACCCGGCAGGCCCTGAGGGCGTGGTCGGGAACCGTCATAGGGGCGCCGAAAAATGCGATGATGGCATCTCCTTCGTACTTATCCAGGGTTCCCATTTCATTGATGAGGATATCCGTCATGGCGGAAAGGTATTCGTTGATGAGCTCCACCAGCTGGTCGGCGGTCAATTTCTCTGAAAAAGTGGAAAATCCCTGAATATCGGTGAAATAGGCCGTAATGGGCCGCGCTTCCCCGCCTAGGGTGGGCATGGTCTTGTTTTTGTACATTTCGTCGATAATCTCAGGGGCAAGGTAGCTGGAAAACGTGGATTTAAGGAATTTTTTGTCTTTCTGTTCCGTCAAAACCTTAAATACGATAATGCTCCCGAATATCATGACATTGGAAAATACGAGCGGTGTGGTGGTCAAAAAAAGATTTGACATGCTGAAAAGGGCAAAGCTTACGATCAGGGTCCCGAGTAAAACCGTGAAAAAGATGGCGCTGCCGATGCGAATACTGGTGAATCCGTAAACCAGACAGCAGAAGAGTGAAAGTCCCAGAAGCACCAGCAAATCAAAGTGGGGAATATCCCGAGAAAGGGTCAGCTCATTTCGGGTAATGACCGTATTGAATGCGTTGACCAGGGTGTTAATGCCGTTCATGGCGCCGTAGGGCGTTTGTTGAATATCGCCCAGTATCCGCGCCGTTGCACCGGCAAAAACAAATTTATTGTAATACTGTTCAAATTGTTCCCTGTAGGCCTCCATGAGGGTCAGCACAACCGATTTTTCACTCAGAAAATAGCGCGGGTCCTGGCCTGCTTCCATACCGAAATCGGGGTATTGGTCAATGAGGGTTCGCAAAGTGCCGGGTGCGGCACCTGTGTTCATGAAATAGTAGGAATAAAAAAAATATTTCCCATTTTCAGGATGGCGGTTCAGATACTCCTGCAAACGCGCATCATCCTGGGCCTCATCGCCCAGATCCCTGGCGGCTTGATTGAAGATGTGGTAAGATTTTTTTTCACAAAAGGCAAAAAACCATTTTTCCAGGGGCTCGGTGTCATAATCAGCAGCGAAGTTGCCCGAAGCATCCAGCACCGGAATTTCAGGCATGGCATCCATGGCATACATTTTGCTATAGCTCTTTGTGGGGACGGTGTTGAACATTTCAGGCGCCCCGGTCCGTGCATTGATATAATACCGCTTTTCGGTGCCGGAATAATTGATGTAGCCGAATCCCGGCACCGGGGTTTTAATTTCAATGATCCCTTTTTCATAAACAACCAGATGAATTCGGTCTGCTCCGCCTTTTTGAGCCGCGTCAAAAATCTCCCAGCCCTCCAGGATTTCAAAACCGCCGGTTTCTTTCAGTACGTGGAGTGGAAAAGACGGCATTTTTTCCCCTGGGTTGGAGACCATCCGAAGCCGGTTTGAGAGCAAAGCAAACAGGTTCCGGTTGTATGGGTGTTCTTTGGGCGGAACCGGGTTCAGGATTTTATTTTCCAACCATTTAAAATCCTTTTCCAACATCTCGATCTGGTGGGTCGATGGATCAAGCATCGGAATTTTTGCCGAAGAAAAAACGATTTTGTCCCGTTCTATTGAAACATCTTCATTGGCGACACGATAATATTGTTTTACCAGGACAAGGGCGGCTGTAAACAGGTTTCGAGTCGTTCCATCGCTCATTTTGTAGGTATAATAAAGGGGGAACATGCGGGTTACGCCATCGTCGTCTGAAAGCACATTGACGATGGCCGGTTGTGCGCTGGATATGAATTCGCTCAACACCGGTTCAAGGGAATGAAAGACCAAAAGGCTACTGTTGCTTTTTAAAGGGAGTGAATGGTTTTTTAGAATCTCTTCATTAAATAGAATGCGGTTCAGGTAGGCTTTGGGAAGATCCGTTCGGGGATGTTCCACCAGTTGGACATCCAGAAAAACATTGTGGTATCTCTCAAGGGTTTTGGCAAAAGCCTTGTCCATTTCACTGAAGGCGTTTTCCACTTTTTTCAGAAGCTCCGGTTCAGATGTCAATTTTTCGGACAGAAACGGGGGGACGGTTTCATTCTTTACAAACACCACATCGAACAGCACTGTCCTGGGGGAGAATTTTTCCAGATTTTCCAGCATTTGCGCATGAACATCCCGTTTCCAGGGCCATTTTCCAATGGTAGCGATGGAATCTTCGTCAAAGCCCAGCAGGATTACCTCTTGGCTTACCAGGGGGTTGGGTTCATGAACACCGGGCTCCCGCATGAAAAAAAGGCCGTTGAGCAGGCTCCGTTCCATTCCCAGAAAAAGCCGGGTCTGTGAAGAGACGAAATGCACCACGGCAAAGATGGACAGGCCGATCAGCAAAACGATGATGGTTTTTTTCAGCATTGCGCTTTCTCCCGGATGGGTAGGCTTATGAAAATCGTTTCAGCAGTTTCGCCATCAGTCCGCCGCGCCTCAGGTAAGCATGAACATCGTCCCTGTGATGTTTCAGAATATATTTGAGATAACGGATGTTGTTTTGGGCGGCGTTGACGTAAAGGTTTTCATCCATATTCCACCTTGCACGAAAGTGATGGCGCATATGACGTTCCACGCCTCCCAGGTCGCCGGCCAGCCGTTCCAGGGTCATTTCGTAAAATCCCGGTGTGCTGTCTAGAAAATCGAGTTCCGTACCGATACTTTCAATTCCGGCCTGTTTAAATTCACGATAGAGAAACGGCAGCTTTTCCAGGTAGGTACGGTCGGACATTTGTCCCAGAAGGTCCGCGGTTCCCAGCATTTTCCCCAGAATTTCATTTTCCGGGCACAAAAAGTTGACTTGAGATATGTTTACATTGAGTCCTGTGCATTTCAATATGGCGTCGCAGGCGTCCATGTCTTTATCTGAATAGCCTTTTTCAAAAAAATATTTTTTTAAAAAATCAATACTGCGGTCGATATGAACCAGGGTATATCGAGCGCCCGGACCGGGTTCGTCACGGGACAGAATATATCCGCTGTCGTGAAGCATGGCGCTTGCCAGCCCCAGAAAAACGCCGTTTTTTGAAAAATGAAGCCCATTCAGGGTGCCCCCGTGCATCGCCCTGGCCATGGCAAGAAGGGTATCCGTGGTGTGTTTGAGATCGTGATATTCAGTGTCACACGGCTGGAAGCCGGGGTAATGGCCTTTAAACAGTCGGATCGTATCAGAGAGCAAGACGTCCAAAGGATTGAAATCAAAGCGGGAAAACATCTCCAGAACGATATTTCTGACTTCCTCAAAGACAAGTATGGGGTTGTCCATTTTCACAAGATCGTTTAACAAATGATGTCTCCCTTCCTCGAACTTGATGGTTCGATGAACCGGCGAAAATGTCTTGCTCGAAGGCCAATATGTTACGAAAAAGACTTGTTTGTCAAGGCTCATAATGGTAAGTGACGAGTGAAAAGTGACGAGGAAGGAAAAATGGAAAATCCAAAACAAAAATACAGAATCCTGTTGCTTAACCCCCCTCATCCCACGGGAAAGGGATTTACCCGGGAGGGTCGCTGTACCCAGGAATCCGGGGTCTGGGCCACCCAATGGCCACCCGTTTCCCTGGCGACCACGGCCGCCCTTCTGGAAAAGGATGGGCACGGGGTCAGGGTTCTGGATTGCCCGGCAATTGCCATGGATTCCAGAGACCTTGAAGCTGCGGTTCACGTTTTTCAGCCTGACTTTGTTTTTCTAAACACCGCTACCCCCACTTTGCCCCACGATCTGGACATGGCCGGATTGATGAAGAAAACCGTGCCTGAAGTCATAACCGGGGTTATGGGCACCCATGTGAGCGCCATGCCCCATGCGGCGCTGACCCATCCATCCGTCGATATGGTCATCCATTGGGAACCGGAAGAAACCGTTCAAGCCGTATGCCGTCAACGAAACCGGAAATGGAACGACATTGCGGGCTTGTCATACAGAGATGCGAAAACCGGAAAAACCCGCCACAATAAACCCAGAGCGTTCATTTCCCCTGAAAGCATTCCGTCCCCGGCCTGGGGATACCTCGATCTTACGCCTTACCGCCTGCCTCTCAAAGGGACCCCGTTTCTCATTGTCGCCCCTGTCCGGGGGTGTCCTTACCCATGCAGTTTCTGTACGGCGCCTTTGTATTATGGAAAAAAGCTGCGTAAACGTCCCGTTGAAGACGTGGTGGTTGAAATTCAGGACAATGTTCATCGATTCGGGGTGCGGGACTATTTTGTATGGGCAGACACCTTTACCGCCGACAAGGCTTATGTCGAACAGTTTTCAAGATTGGTGGTCGCCCGAAAACTGGATATTGCCTGGACCTGCAACAGCCGTGTGGATACGGTGGACAGCGGAATGCTTGCTTTGATGAAGCAGGCAGGCCTCTGGATGATCAGTTTCGGCCTTGAATCTGGAAACGACGCCGTGCTGAAACGCTCGGGAAAACACATTACCGTAAACCAATCCAGAACCGCGGTGCGTATGGCTCATGATCTGGGCATCAAAACATCCGGGCATTTTATCCTGGGGCTTCCCGGGGAAACGCCTGCCAGTATGGCGGACACCCTCTCCTTTTCCCTTTCCCTTCCCCTTGACATTGCACAGTTTTATGCGGCGGCCCCATTTCCCGGAACACGCCTTTTCGATGAGGCTCACCGCGAGGGATGGCTGAATGCAGCATCTTTGTTTTCCCAGAGCAGTTCCATCATGGCCCTGCCCGGTCTTTCCGCGGGCCAGGTCGATTTGTTTCGACGACAGGCCTATCGATCCTTTTATGGGAGGCCCAAAGCGTTATTAAACCTGCTTGCCATGGTGGAACCCAGGGCCATCCGACACATTTTAAAAAGCCTTTTTCAGTTTTTTAGGTGGACCAAAATGCCGCCGGTTTAGGGGGATGGGCCTTATATTTTGTTACTTTTCACTCTTCACCAAATAAGGTAAATCATGTCTAATGACTACATTTTAGGTCTCTGGGATGGCCATGATGCAGGTGCCGCCCTTATCAAGGAAAAACAGGTGGTTTTCGCCATCAATGAGGAAAGGTTGACCCGCCGGAAGCTGGAGGTGGGGTTTCCCCGCCTTTCCATTCAGGCATGTCTCGCTCATGCCGACATTCCTCCCTCTGCGGTTAACCATATTGCGCTTTCCACAACAGACCCCGCCAAAACCCTGACGCGGCTTGCGCCTCGTCTTAAGGAGGAATATTACCTTATCCGACGACGGAAAAAAAGACCGGGGATTCTGGACCCTTTTAAAAAGGGCTTCAAATACCGGTTTACCGAGCTGCCACCCAACCGGTTATCTCACCGTCTGACACGGAACCACATTCAAAAGGCGCTTAATGCCGAAGGGTTCCGTGATTTCCAACTGTTACTGTTGGATCATCATCGCTGTCACGCAGAGGCCGCGGCCCGGTTCAGCGGTTTTGAACGCTGTCTCGTTCTCACTCTGGATGGGGTGGGAGATGGCCTTTCGGGCACTATCTGGCGATTTCAACGTCCCCGGCTGGCGCTTGTGAAGCGCATTCCGGCAACGGTTTCTCTTGGGATCTTTTTTGAACATGTGACCCATCTCATGAACATGCGGGAACTGGAAGATGAAGGAAAGGTCATGGCCCTGGCCAATTATGCCTACCCCATCGACGATCAGGACAATCCTTTGATGAACCTGATTGAAGTCCGAGGCCTGGACCTTGTTTCCTCCTATGGTTCAATGGCTCTTTACCGAAAAATGAAAAAAATCCTGTGGCAGTTCCCTTCGGAACAGTTTGCCTTCATGGCCCAGCGAACCCTGGAAACAAAGGTCCTGACCCTGGTTCAAAATGCCCTTTCGGTCACCGGAGAAAAAAATGTGGCCCTGGCAGGCGGGATTTTTTCCAACATCAAGCTCAACATGAAAATCGAATCTTTGGAAACCACAAAACATGTCTTTGCCTTCCCCCACATGGGGGATGGTGGACTTGCCCTGGGGGCCGCGGTCGCAGCCAATTATGAAAGTACGGGGGTAACACAATACGCTTTTACGACCCCCTGCCTGGGGCCCGCATTTTCAAGGGAAAGCATCCTGACGTCTTTGAATAGATTCCCTTTTTCCTACACGCTTTTGGATGATCCGGCAAAACGCGCCGCGGAAATCCTGCTGAATGGCGATATTATTTTGTGGTTTCGGGGACGGATGGAAATGGGCCCCAGAGCACTGGGGAATCGCAGCATTCTGGCCAGGCCGGATCAACAGGATATCAAGGACCGGCTGAATCTGGTCCTGAAAAAGCGGGTCTGGTACCAACCCTTCTGCCCCAGCCTGTTGGAGGACGATGCCCACGCCCTTCTTCACCTGGACAACCGGGATATTGCCGACAATCGTTTCATGACCACCGGGTTCAGGGTCAGAAAAGAATATCTGTCACTGATGGCCGGGGTTATCAATGTGGATGGTACCTGCAGACCCCATTTTGTGGGAAAGGAAAACCCCGCTTACCGGGATTTGCTATTTCACCTTAAACAGGAACTGGGCTTGGGCGTTGTCTTGAATACCAGCTTCAATATTCACGGAGAACCCATTGTCTGTACGCCGGATGATGCCTTGGAGATGTTTCGGAGGACAAGGATATCGTATTTGTTTATGGAAGATTTTTTGGTTGAGAAAAAATAAGGAAACCCTGAATGCCTTTAGCGAAAATCTACAAACACCGTTTTTATCCCTTGCTGCTGGTGTTTGCCTACCTTTGTCTGCTGGGTGTCGATGTTTATCTGGTGGACCATCTTCAGAAGGGGCAAATTACCGAAATTTTGAAAAAGTGGATTCCCTGGGGCCTTAAAATCAATTTTTTTCTGCTTCTCACGGCGCTTCTGCTCTGCTGCAGGGATCTCTGGCATCTGGCTGAAAAGTTTTTTAACAAAAAGGGTATTCTTCTTGTCATTCTTTTCTGTGCGGCCTTTGGGTTAGTCTCCTTTCTGGCTCACCAGACCCATCGTATTTATTATGATGAGGATATCTACGCCAATGTGGGACAGAACATCGCTTTAACCAGCCAGACCGGCTATTGTAATTACGGTACGTTTGAATATGGTGAATACTTTCCTCACTGGATCAGTTACAACAAAGAACCGAGCGGCTGGCCGTTTCTCATCAGCCTCACCTTCCAACTCCTGGGTGTCGATGAAACCTATGCCTTTTTCCTCAACAATCTTCTTTTCAGCCTGGGGGTGCTCGTTGTATTTTTCATCACCTGGTATGTAACCGAGGGTTTTTTGGCGTCTTTTCTGGCGGGCCTAGCCTATATGATGGTTCCCCATAACCTCATCTGGTGCAATACGGCCGCCGCCGAGCCTTCGGCGGCGGTCCTCACGGGATTTTGTGTTCTCGCCCTGGTGATTTATCTCAGAAGCGGGCGGACACGGCACCTCTATGTGATGGTCACCCTGATTCCCCTGGCATGCCAGATGCGGCCGGAATCCATGCTCATTCTGGGATGGATTTTTCTGGTATTTTTGTGGGTCGCTCCGAAATCGCTTTTTAACCGGAAAATGTGGAGTTTTGGGTTGTTGACCAGCGTTTTTTTGCTGCCCCATTTCCTTCATTTCTATGCGGTCAGCGGTCATTCCTGGGGCGCTCCGGGGAGCAAGTTCTCTCTTGAGTTTCTGACGCACAACCTTGATACCAACGGCATTTATTACCTGAATAATAAGTTGTTTCCCCTCTTTATTACGGTCCTCGCCCTGGTGGGCCTTTGCTGCTCCCAAAAGGGAAAGCAGTGGCAGTGGCTTATATTCTTTTGGTTTCTGCCGTTCTGGGGAATTTTCCTCTTTTTTTACGCGGGCAGCTATACCTATGGCGCTGATGTGCGTTTTGCTCTGCTTTCCTTCATGCCCCTTGCCATACTGGCGGGTATGGGTGGCGGCTGGATTGTAAATAAGCTGGTGAAGGCGGGGCCCGCCAACGGTATGGGGTCAACGGAAAATGCCGGGAAAAAGATGCTGGTTTCAGGTCTTATGGTCTTGATTCTGACTTTTTCTTTTCTTCAATTCATGCCCCTCGTGCGCCGGGTGGGACAGGAGGCCTGGGGGTCAAGATATGATCACCAATACGCCAAAATGTTTGTTGAAATGCTGCCGGAACGATCCATTGTGCTGACACAGAATCCCACCATGCTGCTCCTCTGGCAGCAAAATGCCATTCAGACCTATGCGGGTATCAATAATCCGGATCTTATCAAGACCCTTTTGACCAAATATCAGGGAAACGTTTATTTTCATTATAATTACTGGTGCAACACCCAAAACAAACGAAATATCAGGCTATGCCAGAGCATCAGGGACCGGTACGATCTGGAAAAAACGGCGGAAGCGACGGAACAGAATTTTGTCTACGGGCTTTATAAAATAACCCCTAAAAATGGAAAAAAAATCCATTATTAAGGCTTTGCGGCAAAGAATCTCAGTATTTTTTTCTCTTGACAAATTGCCGAAATCGTTCTATCGATTACCTCTAATACCATTGGTCATTATCAGTATAGAAGTGTTCAATTTTCGGGTCTGTTGAGGTCTGGGGTTTTCTTTTTTTAAGAGGCCTCATGCAAAATGATCTCTGATAAACAACTGTGGTTGTGGTTGTGGTTGTGGTTGATCTACCCCACATCTAGTGTTTGAAAGTTGATTTTGCTGGAGGCTGTAAAGCATGAACAAAATCCGTTTAAAATGCATCCTGTTCCTTATGGTTCTAATAAGTTTTTTCCTGATGCCTCAGGCTTATGGCGCTACGCCGATCGCCAAGGTGACAAAGTTCAAGGGCGATGTTGTCATTAAATCCGATTCTCGATTCTTAAAAGTAAACCGAGTCGGCCAGCCGCTGAACGAGGGGGATTTTATCCAGACCCGGGACGGTGAAGTGGATGTGGTGTTCAAGGACGGGGCCGTCATGAAGGTGCGGCCCTTTACAAACGCATCTGTGAACGAGAGAGATGAACAGGCCGGCCTTATTTTCAAGTCCAAAAAGGCGGTAAGACGCATTACCTGTTTTGTGGGTAAGTTGCGCTTTAAGAGTGGCGCGTCGGATCGTAAAAATTATCTTCAAACACCCACCTCCGTTTGCGGGTTGCGGGGATCCGAGGCGGATTTAGGGTATAATAATATTAATTCCCTGCTCCATATGTACGAGGGCGAGGCGGCGGTAACCGGACAATTCATCAAGGGTTTTTTTGATGATCCCGGTATTAGCGCGGCACAGAAGAGCTCGGTTTTTCAAGCCTTAACCAGAGCGCAAACCACCATGCAGAAAGCCAAAACCCCGGTTGAGGTGGCTAAGGCTCAGGTGGAAGCCCTTCAAGTGGTGAAAGAGGCGTCCAAGGAATTGACGCAGAATGCCGATCCGACGGTCAAGAACCAAGCCTTGCTTGCCGGCGCCGCTGCCGATGCCGCCATTTCGGCTGCTAAGACAAAGGTGAACGCCGAGGAAAGCAAGAATATCGAAGACGACGCTCAGAAGGCGAAAGAAAAAGCGGAAAAGGAAAAAGCCGAGGCCGAGGAAGAAAAGAAAAAGGCGGAGGAAGAGGCACAAAAAGCGAAAGATCAAGCGGAAAAGGAAAAAGCTGAGGAAGCTGCCTTGGCTGCCGAGGAAAAGATCAAAAAGGCCGAAGAAGAGGTTGCAAAGGCGGAAGAAGCAAAGGTAAAGGCGGAAGAAGCAAAGGTGAAGGCGGAAAAAGCGGCTGCTGAAGCGGCTGCGGCTGCCGAGGAAGCGAAGAAGGCGGCTGATGCGGGCGATCTTGCCGCTGCCGAGGCCGCAGCAAAAGCTGCCGAGGCGGCCCAGAAAAATTCCGAAGCTCCTGTGACAACCACGGCGGAAACCACCAGCAGTGTGGAAACGACCACGGAAACCTCCGAAGAGACGACGCAGGAAACCACGGCGGAAACCACCAGCAGTGCGGAAACGACCACAAGCAGTATGGAAACAACCTCCAGTAGCGAGACAACCAGTTCCACATCATCAACGACGTCCACGACAACGACCACATCAACGACAACGACGACAACTAAGGAGACCACTGTGAGTCCATCCAGCTAACATGAGGGGGTGTCTGCTTGGATCCCCTTGTTTAATTAATATAGGAAAGAACATTTTTTTTGTGTTACCCCATTTTTAGGAGGAGGAACTTGGCCATGAAAAGGATTATAACACTGGTAATTACAGCTGCGCTTTGCCTGGCGTTTTCCGTGGTTTATGCTCAGAATGTCGCTGATTACATCAAAGAGGATCAAACGGTTGATGAAGAAAAGCTGGCTAGGGATATTGCTTCCGGTGATGTCTCTAACCCCGCGGCATTGGTGGCAGCACTGGTCGAAGCGGTACCGGCCCAGGCCGTTGGCATTACAACCGCTGCCGTAGTCGCTGCCAGGCCTGAGCAGGCGGCGGGCATTACCGCGGCGGCGGTATCCAAAGCACCAGATCAGGCAGGCGCCATAACATCCGCTGCGGTTACGGTGGCTGCGGGCGGATTTGCACCTGAGATTGCGGCGGCGGCGGCGGCAGCGGCCCCGGAAAAGGCTGCCGATATTGTTGAGGCTGCAAAGGCGGCTGCGCCGCCCGGCCAGGCAAAGCAAATTGAAGATGCGGTTTCAGAGTCTACACAACGCGCTACCGAGACCACTACGAACACGACGGCGGAAACGACGGAGGAGACCACTGTCGAGGTCACGACGGCGGAAACCACCACCACCGCTGAAACTACCACAAGTGCTGAAACCACGAGTTCCACCAGTTCGACCACATCCACAACCACCAGTTCCACCACGACCACCACCACAACCAGTAAGGAGACGACTGTAAGTCCCGCCAGTTAAAATGTGAGGGGGGAAGGCTGTTTTTGGGTATATATGGTTTTTTTAGGGTTTTCATCCATTCAATTTAGGGGGAGAGAGGAATGAAAAAGAGAATTTTGTTTTTGGTTTGTGTAACAGGAATATGCCTGGGGCTTTTTTCGTCCCAGGTCATGGCGGAAATTATCTGGCGACAGGGTGCTGTTACCGTGGAAGATGAGTTATCCGGAGAAGGTGGAAGAATTCATGTGGGCAAGTTAACGGTAACTCCCGGGATCAGGCTGTCTGAGGTTTTTGACAGCAATATCTATCTGGGCAACGGGTACACCAACAATCCCAACAATCCGGATCAGGTTCAAAATGGGATGCTTTCCAAACCCAAGGAATCTGATTATATCTTCCATGTCATGCCCGGGCTCCTGTTGAACTACCAACTTCCCGAACGGGGTCATGTCAACCTGGCCTATGAGGGGGACTGGGCGTTCTATAATGAATTTACAGCCCAGAACTGGAACAACCAGCGCGGTTCGTTTGATTTTGACTACACCGCGCCTACGGGTCTTATCGCGGGCCTTACCAATGTTTATAACAACGGCAACGACCCCTACGGTAGTCCCACGCAGGTTGGCCTGGGTTATACCCAGAGGCGCTGGAATAATGATTTAAACGCCAAACTGGGCTGGGACTTTTTTAACCGGTTTAAAGTGGTCGGTTTGTACAACTTTTATAAACAGAAATATAAAGATGATCGAAACTCCACCCAGAACTGGACCGATAATGTGTTTGGCCTGGAATTGGCCACGCGGGTTTTGCCCAAAACCTGGGCCTTTGTTCGGTATCATTACGGTACCCAGGGTTACGATGATGATCAGGTCAGCTCCGCCCGCGACGCCAGCAACAAACGCAACCGGGTCAGCGGCGGTCTTGCCTGGGATGGGGGCGGGAAGCTCGGGGGTGAGTTGAATTTCGGCTGGCAATGGCTGAGTTATGACAACAATGTCGATGTGAACGGTGAAACTTATGAAGACCGGAATACCTGGTCCGCCAATACGTCCATTGATTACCGGGCCACCCAAACCACAGCCCTGACCCTGAATGTTTCCCGGGCCATTAGGAGTACAGGGGCGCAAAGGCGCGAATATTATGACGACACCCAGGTGGGGATCAACGTGTTTCAGGATCTTCCGTACAAATTTAGTGCTAACGGAGGGTTTGTTTACGGCAAAAACGACTACAATACCCTGAATTACCAGGGAACCGAGGACCGGGTAGACGATAATTACAACTTCTATGCCGGGGTAAGCTACAAGATTCGTTCATGGCTCAATGCGAGCTTGAATTATCGATATATGAAAAAGGATTCCAATGACATTACCCAGAGCTTTACCGATAATCAGGTGGCGCTGAGTCTGGGTGCAGCCTATTAAGCGAGGGAATTCAAGCTTATTTTTAGATGCAATTTCAAAAGGAAAAGGGAGCGGTGCTCCCTTTTCCTTTTTTCTGAGGTTGCATAATCTTTTTTTCGGCCGTTTGTCTTCGGGCCAGAAAAGAAATGGATCGAGGTCCTTTTCGGTTTGGCGTGTCAGATTGTTTTTTCTATTGATTTCTCATCGCTACAAGCCTAGAATCAGAGATTGCATTAAACTTGAAATTTCAACCGCGAGGATAAGATGAAGACTTTTCCGATCCCTTTTTTTCCGTTTAAATTCTTCCGAAAAACCCCTTTTCATGCTTTAACTTGTTCAGCAATCCTGGCTGTCCTATTCCTCTGTCTTACGGCTTGTATGGGTGGAGGAGATGTGGTGCGGATAACATCTCATGGCGGCGCGAAGAATCTGGAGGGTCTCAAGGAGAAAGATTTGGCCATGCTGGAAGAGCTGAAAAAAGGCAAGGACAAAAAGGAGGTCGATTCGGGTATCACCAACGTTATTGAAAAAACACCTCATTACACGGTCTCCGAATACCTTGCCAAATATCCGCCGACCATGGGAGAAAAGGCCGACTATACGGTCGGCGGAAACGATGTGCTCAGCATTATTGTTTATGAAGAGAAAGATCTTTCCAAGGACGCCATCCGTGTCTCCGGAAAGGGCTCCATTTCCTTTCCATTGATCGGCCGGCTGAAAGTAGCGGGCCTTACCACCTCGGCAATTGAAAACCTCATCGCCGAAAAACTGGCCGCGCAGCAGTATCTTTTAAATGCTCACGTGGACGTTCAGGTGACCGAATACAACAGCAAGCATTTTTTTGTGCTGGGGGAGGTTGGCACCCCGGGCAGTCACCCCATTCAGGCGCGGGAGCGCATCATGGATGCTCTGACCAAAGTAGGGGGGGTGGAAGAAGAAAAGGCCAGTAACCGGGTTATGCTGATTCGGACCCTCAATCATGATACTCCCGAGGAAAGCAAGCTGGTGATTGACATCAATCTTGTGGACCTGCTCAAGAAGGGAGACCAGATTTCCAATATTCAGCTTGAGGATCGGGATGTGCTTTACTTTCTTCCCGTTGAACAATTCTACATTATCGGACAGGTCAGGGGGCCTGGCTCTTACGACATGCCCGAAGATGAGTTGACCCTGGTGGAGGCCATCGGCATGGCGGGTGGATTCACCCGTATTGCCGCCCGAAACAGCACCCGCATCATTCGAGTGGAAGACGGAATTGAAAAGGTCATTGAGGTGAAGGTGGATGAAATCACCGACGCCGGGAAAAAGATACAGGACGTGGTCATTAAACCTGAAGATATTATTGTGGTGCCGGAAAGCTTTTTTTAAAGGGAAACCATGAACAACGAATACAGTCGTGACGAAGAGCACATCGATTTAAGGGATTACCTCAGGGTTCTGGTCAAACGCCGTTGGACCATTATTGCCGTATTTGCCGTTATTTTTATCACGGTGGCCATTCATACCTTTACGGCTACCCCCATCTATCAGGCCACCACACGGCTGGTGATTGAAAAGGAAAATCCCAATGTGGTGTCCATTGAAGAGGTCATGGCTGTCGATTCCTCGGGTAGCGATTACTATCAGACCCAGTACAAAATTATCGAAAGCCGGGGCGTGGCCCGCGATGTTATCAATCGTCTTCATCTGGTGGATAGTGAAGAGTTTTTCCCCAAACCAAAGGATAATTTTTTTGCAAACCTGAAACGTTCCATTGGGGAAACCATTCAATCATGGAAGGATGCCGTCAAGGATCTCATCTCCGGCCAAAAGGAGAAACCCTTTGATTCGGAAGATGGTGATTCGGATTCGGAACTTGTTTCCAACTTTATCAGCCGGATCGAGGTATCCCCCATTCGAAACAGCCGGCTTGTGGATTTGAGTTTTGAGGCTACAAATCCGGTTCTGGCCACCAAAATCGTCAATACCCTCGCACAGGCGTACATGGCCCAGAATCTGGAGATAAAACTGACCGCGGTTAAAGATGCTGTTGCGTGGTTGAACAAGCGGGTGGAAGAAGAACGAAAAAAGGTGGGGAAAGCTGAGCAGACCCTCATCCAATATAAGGAGAAGGCGGG
Source organism: Desulfatiglandales bacterium (assembly GCA_963664475.2). Classification (GTDB taxonomy): domain Bacteria; phylum Desulfobacterota; class DSM-4660; order Desulfatiglandales; family Desulfatiglandaceae; genus NaphS2. The sequence continues at coordinate 336,180 of CAXXXE010000003.1, read as the reverse complement.
TATTATTACCGATTTTTCCAGTGATACAGAGCAGGTGACCGCTCAGAAGCTGGCCCAGTTGAACGCACAGGTGGTGGATGCGGAGTCTGTGCGGGTGGAGGCGGAGACCCGTTATAACCAGGCCTTGAGCCTGAAAGGGTCCCCCGATATGCTGGGGTCTATCCCGGAGGTCATCAACAATGAACTCATCCGTGAAATCAGTAAAATGGAAGTGGAACTCTACAAACGGATGAGCGAACTGTCCAAAAAATACGGGAAAAATCATCCCCAGATGGTGGCCATTGAATCGGAACTCAAGACCCTGTCCAGGCGGAAGGCCAATGCGGTGGAGCGGGTTATTAATTCTCTCAAGACCCAGTATCTCGTGGCGCTGGCCAAAGAAGAATCCCTTAAGGCGGCTTTTAACCGGCAGAAACAGGAGACCCTGGATCTGAACAAGAAGGCCATTCAGTTCAGCGTCCTCCATCGGGAGGCCCAGAGTGCCAGGGATATGTACGAACTTCTGGTGAAACGGTTCAAGGAGGCTACCCTCACTGAAGATATGCGGACCGGCAATATTCGCGTGGTGGATCGGGCGGAGGTGCCCAGAGCACCCGTGAAACCCAAAAAAAAGCTGAACCTGTTGCTGGCCATCATTGTGGGTCTGGTAGCCGGTATTGGGCTTGCGTTCTTCTTTGAGTACCTGGACAACACCATCAAAATTCCCGATGATTTGAAACGGCATCTCGGCATTGCCTATCTGGGGCCCACACCGCTGGTTGAATCAAAAGAGGACGACGGTGGGGGAGGCAGCGGTGACCGGCTCAACGATCTTGTGTGCCTGAATGCACCCAAATCCACGGCCAGTGAATCGTACCGCGGCATTCGGACCAATATTTTGTTTTCGTCCGCCGGGGCGTCGCCCCAGGTGATTCTCGTCACCAGCCCGGGTCCCCGAGAGGGTAAAACCATGACCTCCACCAATCTGGCCATTACCATGGCGCAATCCGGCAGCAAGGTGGTTCAGCTCGACTGCGATCTTCGAAGGCCCAAACTTCATCGCATGTTCGGTTTAAGCAAGGAGACCGGTGTTACCAACCTTCTGGTGGGAAACGCTTCCTTTGAGGAGGTGGTTGTTCACAGCAAAGTGCCCAATCTGGATCTCATTTTTTCGGGACCCATCCCGCCCAACCCTTCTGAAATGCTGGGGTCCAAGCGGATGGTGGAGTTGATCAATGAGCTTCGGAAGCGCTATACACGCATCATCATCGATTCGCCCCCCATCACCGCCGTCACCGACGCGGCCATCCTGGCCAAGGCCGTGGACGGCGTGGTTATGGTGATTCGGGCCGGCCAGACTGTCCGTGAGGTGGCCAAGAACAGCGTCCATCAACTTCAATCGGTGGGGGGCAACATTCTCGGGGCCGTCCTCAATGCGGTGGATATCGGCAAGGACAAATATTACTATTACTATTATTATCAGTACTACCATTATTATTATGGCGACGACGGTGAGAAAATGAAACGCCGCAGCAGAAAGAAACGGAAAAAGCGGTCCAAGAGCGCCTATTACGGCCATGAGGAAAAAACCGAGAAACCCATTGAGACGTGATCCTTCATTGAAAACCCATGATTGACATCCATTGCCATATCCTTCCCGGGCTGGACGACGGAGCCGCTTCTCTTGAAGCCAGCCTGGCCATGGCAGGCCTGGCTGTGGCGGATGGCATCAAGGGCATTGTGGCAACTCCCCATACCCTGAACGGGGTCAGCACCAACGCCGTCTCTGATATTTTGTTTGCCGTTTCTCAGCTGCAAAAGGCCCTTTCGGCCGGCGGCATTCCTTTAAGCATTTATCCCGGGTCTGAGGCCCATCTGGTCACCCGGATGGCTTTGAAAATAAGAAATGGTGAAATCTGCACCCTCAACAACAATGGAAAATATGTACTCGTAGAGCTTCCTTCTCAGTCCGTCCCAGCCGGCGTCAAGCAGGAAGTGTTTGAATTAAAGCTTGGCGGTATTACTCCCATCATTGCGCATCCTGAGCGAAATGCGGTTATTCAGAATAACGCCGATATCCTTCGGGAACTCATTCACATGGGCGCCCTGGCCCAGGTGACCGCCATGAGCTTATTGGGGGACTTTGGCTCGGGAACCGGGGAATGCGCTAAACGCCTTCTGGAAAATCGCCTGGTACAGATTATCGCCAGTGATGCACATTCCCAAAGAACCCGGCCACCTCTGCTGGCCCAGGCCCTGGAGGAGGCGGCAAGGATACTGGGGAATCAGCGCGAAGCTGAAGCCATGGTATCCGCCCGACCTGCTGCCATCCTGGCTGGACACTCCATAGACTGTCCTAACCCGGTAACGCCCCACCAAAAGCACAAGCGGGACTCCCGTCCCGGGACCTTTGGCAGGCTTTGGAAAACATGCTTTGGGGGTAGGTGAAAGAAGGCGCTGCAAACATAACCATTTTGTCAATTGGAGGAGGGGTCCATGAAAGCAAAACCCTTTATGTTGATGTCGCTGCTCTCGGCCCTTATTTTCTTGGGTGGATGTTCGTTTCATCCCCGGAAATTGTATTCCGGTCCGGACCAACCTGAAACCAATCTGGCCCTCATCAGACAAACGGATTCTCTGGAATCCCGTCCCATTTACCTGCTTAACCTCAATAAAGAGGGTGAACCGGAAATACGGGTGGATAATCTGGGCGTCATCGTTTTGCCCGGTGTCTATACCTTCAAGGGCTATTTGTATCATTACCGTTATCAGGAAAGCGCCAGGCTTGTGGATGCAACGGTTTACCCTGGGCAATCCAGCTTTCCCATACAGGAGCCGGTATTGCGGAAAGTGAGGTCCGACAAACCCTACGCTGAAACGGATGCGGTAACATTGACGGTAAAATCGGGGATCAGGTATGGCATATGGTGCTCCGATGATGCCAAGATCCATATGAAGGTGCTGGGTTCTTACCCATGATGATGGTTTAAAAAAAATGCCACACGGAAATTGATACAACCGGATTTTTCAAATATAGAGTATGCTGAAGTCAAAACAATGCCATAACCTATTAACATTGAGCCGCCATGACGCGTCCCGATTGCATCAGCAATAGAAATCTCAAGATTATTGACGCCTACGTGAGGAGTCGTTTAGGCCGGGAACATGATCTGTTTAAAGGTCTCCCCTGCCCCGAGGGCTATCCTTCCCCGGAAAGTTTTTTCCTCAATGAGGATCAGTGGACCACCTATGATAATTTTGACCGGGTTTTTCGGCGGGCCAGGGAACTGGTGGGGGAACCGAATTTCTTTTTTGATTGCGGCGCTTCTTCAGCCCACCTTCGGTCCTGGGGTCGACTCCATTATTTTGTGCGGGTCTTTGCCTCTCCCGGAGATGGCTACAAGCGGCTTCCCTTTTTCAATGAAAATTTCAATGACACAAAAACAATCGAAATGATACGCCCACCCGCCTACGATTCGGCCTCAAAAATGGTCGGAACAATCCTGAAAATAACCTTTCACGATAATTTCGATCCAAACCTGGACTACATGGGAGATGCTTTTATGAGAGGCATCCTGTCCTCTATTCCTACCATCTGGAATCTGCCCCCCGCCACCATTGTGCAACCCCTGTCCCCATATGATCCCGAAATTGTGCTGAATCGGGACCCCGAATTTGTCCCTTACGGGTTGAAGGTACAGGTCAAAAAAGACCGCTTGTTTCTGCGGGATCCCGCTACCGGCGACACGGTTATGGTGGGGGAAGCGGTTCTTTTGGAACCGGAAACGGTTAACGGTAAAAGCATTTATCTGGGAAAATACCGCCCCCTTAACGGTAATTCCGAAGCGAATGGGAACGGGACGCGGAAAGCCATTTTGATTACCCGAACATTCTCGTTAGACGGACGAAACATCCTGCGGGAAGGGGAATTTTTTAAAGCCCCTTATTGCGTTTTGCAGGTGTCCTTTGATCGCATGTCCGTTTCCCACCGCATTTCCGAGGCGCTCAAACTGGGGAAGCGAAAAGGAGAGACGGGAAGCGAGGTGAGTGAGGCTATTGACCGCCTCCGTGAGAGCGTCAAGGAAAAGAATCAAGCGAATCTGATGCTTCAGAATACCAATCGGGAGCTCCGGGAAGCAAGGGACAGGGTGGATGCAGCCAACCGGGACTTGGAAGCCAAGGTGGAAGCGAGAACGGCGGAACTCCAACAGGCCCAGCAAGAATTGGAAAATAAAGTCGCGGCACAGGTCATCAAGTTGCAGCGATATGACCAACTGCGCCGTTACCTCTCCCCGAAGCTTGCGGAAACCATCCTGGCCGATGACAAGGGCCTGGGGTCCGAACCCCGTAGAAAGCTGCTGACCATTGTTTTTTCGGATATTCGTGGGTTTTCAAACTTGACGGACAGTCTGGAACCGGAAGAATTATTTCAACTCCTGAGCCATTATTTTTCCGTGATGACCGAGATTGTTCATCAATATGACGGTACCTTAAATAAAATGATTGGAGATGGTCTTCTGGTTTTTTTCGGTGATCCGGTTCCCATGGACGATCATGCTGAACGGGCGGTGCGAATGGCCATTCACATGCAGAAGAAAGTGAAGGAATTGAAACAGGCGTGGGGCCGTTATGGACATGATCTGGGGGTAGGCATCGGGATCAATACCGGTTATGTGACCGTCGGCAATGTGGGATCCGACATGCACCGGGACTATACCATTATCGGCAACCAGGTTAATGTGGCGTCACGACTGGAAAACCTGGCAAAACCGGGAGAGATTCTCATCAGTAGACGAACCCTCAGTCTGATGAAATACCCAGGAGCCGTGAAAGAGATGGGGGATATTGAGGTTAAAGGGATTCACAGCCTCGTAAAAACCTATCGGGTGCCATGGGAATAATCTTCTGAAAGCGGATCAGGTGGCTACAGTTCCAATTTCTTGGTGAGATGAATAAAATCACTCCGATTAAATCCGAGCGTTTTAAAAAAGGAGAGAAGATCAACAGAGTCCCAGCGAACAGTTGTGAAAATATAGTCGATACCCTTTTCGCGATAAACCGTTACCAGCTTTTCCGCCAGTATACGGCCGATGCCTTCCCCCATATATTTGGGGTGAACACCCAGGGTGGCGATCCAGGCGCTCTTTTTAAGGCCAAACCCCCCGAAAACAATATAGCTGATCATGTAACCCACGACCTTGCCGTTCAATTCCGCTGAATAGCTGACATCCTCGTTTTTTTGAACCTGGTCCTCAATGATTTGCTTGAAATCGATAACGGCCGGGGGCTTGGTAATGGTCGAATGTATGGCTGTGATCTCCGGTGCGTCTTCGGGCCTAATTTTTCTGATCAGCAACTTATTCAACACATCATCCATGAAGCAAGTCCTTTAATCCACTCCGAATTTTTCTGATCAGCAACTTATTCAACACATCATCCATGAAGCAAGTCCTTTAATCTACTCTGACGATTTTTACGCGGCACCCCACCCAATCCGGCGGAAGATAGACCCGCCCACTGTTTCCGCTCAGCTTAACGATCTTTTCGACCATTTCCTCGCCATAGATCTCCAGCTTGACTTTCCCCCTGCCCTTGACCGGAGCGGTGTTCTCTTCGTTTTTTGATTTCTTTTCATCCGGCATTTTGTTAGACTTTTCCGTAGTACCCTTCGGAACCGCAATAGGCAGCAAGCTGCTGATTTTAATAGTCATTAGATAGAGTACGCACATGACAATTGTATAGCGTGGTTACAATATAGCTACATCGTAACTATCTGTCAAGGAAAATGAGGGGTTTGCGTCGTTCTCATGTATTTTTTTTTAATGCGTGGGTTTGATTTGGACGATTGAGCAAGGAGTGAATGATAATGCAAAAAATGGACCCACGGTACTTGAATCCCACCGCCATTCTCGATAGTGACCACCCCGATGTAAAAGCCCATGCGGAAAAGACCATCGATGGCATTGATGATCCCGTGGAGAAGGCGGTGAAGCTCTACTATAGTGTGAGAGACGGCATCTGGTATGATCCTTACTATCCGTTCTATCTTCCCGAACACTACCGCGCCAGCAATGTCCTGAAAAGCGGCCGGGGATACTGCGTCTGCAAGGCATCGCTTCTCTGTGCTCTTGGCAGAGCCTGTCAAATTCCCGCCAGGATCGGTTTCGCCGATGTGAAGAACCATCTGGCCACACGGCAGTTGCTGGAATTTCTGGGGAGCAACCTGTTTGTATATCATGGCTACGTGGATTTTTACCTGGAGGGCAAATGGGTCAAAGCCACGCCCGCCTTTAACCGGGAGTTGTGCGAACGACACCATGTGGCCCCTTTGGAATTCAATGGCCGGGAAGATTCCATCTTTCATCCCTACAACCTGGAAAACCGGCAGTTCATGGAGTATGTGGCAGATCACGGGACCTATGCGGATATTCCCGTGGAGATGCTGGTGGCGGGCTGGAAAGCCGCCTATGGAGAGATCCGGGTTCAGGGCTGGATCGAAACTTTCAAAAAACGGGGCGGGACCAGCGGCCGGGACTTTTTCAAAGAAGAAATTGTCAAAATTTGAATTTAGATGATATGGTTACCGTTTTTTTACTTAAAACTTAAAACCTATTTCGTTCCCACCATAATGCCTGAATCGGTGGGTCCCCTAAAGGGTAGCCGCTCAATATGGTGTAAACCGGCTTTTCTCATCATCTCATGAATCCGGTCTTCGGTATAGGATCGTCCTCTTTTGGTGTTGATCAGCATGTTCAGGGAAAAAAGGGCAGGAAAAAGGGGCCCGTCGGACATGTTGTTTAAAATGAAATCGTGTATCAAAAGGGTTCCCCCGTCATCAAGGGCAGACACCGCTTTTTGAACGATCGTCTCACACTCACCCGGTCCCTCGCCGTGCAGGATATGGGAGAGCCATGCCACGTCGTAATGTCCTTTGATGTCCTCTTTCACATAATTGCAGGGCGTAAAATGGATTCGGTCTGAAAGTCCGAAGCGGGTGATGGTTTTTTCCGCAAAGGGCCGGGTGGCGGCAAGATCCGCCACCGTTGCCGTCAACTCCGGGTTGGCGATGCAAAAATGGATGGCATAGGTGCCGGGACCGCCGCCCAAATCCAGAAAACGTGTTTTTCCATGAAGATCAATTTCCTTTGAAACCCGGGGGGCAATGGCCATGGCCAGATTGAACATGCCCATGAGAAAACTCTCCCGGGTGTTGTCGTCCCGAGCCACGTTTTGCCCGACGGACCGTCCTGTTCTGGCGGCCTCATCCAGACGAGACCAGGGTTCAACAAGGTAATGGTGGTGCATGATCATGAAACCGATATACTGGGGAGAGTCCTTGACCAGAAAGGTGAGACCCTCCGGTGTATTGGCATACCGACCCGCTTTTTTGACGAGTAGTTTCATGGCTGAAAGCGCATTTAACAGGGTTTCCATGCCGTGCAAGTCATAATCGAGCCGTTGAGCCAGTTCATTCGCCCCCACTTCCCGGTTGCCGATTTCCGAAAACACGTCCAATTTTACGCCCGCATGAAGGGTGCAGGTCTCCCAGTATTTTCCCGATAATGCCAGCAGTTTTCCCGCATTCCATACCGCCATGCCATTCTCCCCGTATCCGTTTCGTCAATAGGATTCAATGTTTCAACGCCGCCATTCTCCGCCAATAGGCTAAAAAAATCAAGTTCCAAAATGTTTTGTCCTCGCAGGCATGTTGACATCCGGCGACAATGGGAATAGTTTAGAAAAAAATAAGTTAGGGAGGTTCGCAAACACCTTGAGAATCGGTGTTTCGGCAGTCCTCTGGAGAAAAGCACTTGGAAAATACAAGCCGTTATGCCATTACCGTCATCTGTGAGGATCGGGTGGGACTGGTGGGTCGATTTACCGGGGCCATCACGCGTCTTGGCGGCAACATTGAGGTGCTGGATCAAAATGTGCGCCTGGGTTACTTTGTCATTACGCTGATGGCCACATTTGAAACGGGCGCCACCGCCGAAGCCGTTCGCGGGGGACTGGAAAAAATTGATAAAACCGGCGCCATGGCGGTCAGTGTCCTCCCCCGTCGCGAAGCGCTGATCCCCCCGGTCGGAGAGGGTGCGCCGTTTGTTCTGGCCATGGCGGGGATCGATGTGCCGGGTAATTTTTCAATGGTGACATCCTGTCTGGCCCAACACCGCATTAATGTGGAAGAACTCACCTGCCAAACGGAAGAGAATCGCTTTACCATCATTGGAGAGATTACCGTCCCCCATGAGGTCGACGCCAAAGCGGTGAGAATGGAACTGACGCGCCTTTTGGCAGACAGGGAAGTGAAGGTTTCCCTGATGCACGCGGACATTTTTGATGCCACCAACCGGATTGCAATGCCCAAACGTCATACGGAAAGTCTATTATGAACAGAAAAGAAGACATCCTCTCAACGGTTCGCATGTTTCAGGAAGAAAACCTGGATGTGCGCACGGTGACCCTCGGCATCAACATCACCGACTGCATATCCTCGAATGTTTCCAGGTTTTGTGAGAATCTGGAAGAAAAGATTAAGCGGGTGGCGGGTTCCCTGGTACCCGTTTGCGAGCGTATTTCGGAGCGTTACGGCATTCCGGTGGTGAACAAACGCCTGGCCATTTCGCCCGTCGGGTCCATTGTCGGCAGGATGGCGGGTCCTGGTTTTCTGCAACTGGCCATGGCCCTGGATCATGCCGCACAGTCCGTGGGCGTGGACCTTCTGGGGGGCTTCACGGCCCTGGTGCAAAAAGGATCAACGCCTTCGGAAACGAGGCTCATGGACAGCCTGCCAGAGGTCCTTTCCCGAACGAATCGGGTTTGCGCTTCCATCAACGTGGCCACCAGCAAGGCCGGCATCAATATGGATGCCATTTTGAGATTGGGACATATCATCAAGCTTGCGGCGGAAAAGAGCGCGGACCAGGGCGGTTTTGCCTGCGCCAAACTCTGCATCTTCGCCAACATGCCCGAGGACAACCCCTTCATGGCCGGGGCCTACCTGGGGTTCGGAGAAGGGGAGGCCGTGATCAATGTGGGCATTTCCGGCCCAGGCGTGGTGAAACGGGCCATTGAACGGTTGCGGGCCGCAACCCCTGATCTGGATTTGCAGATGCTGGCCAGCGAGATCAAACAGACGGCCTTCCGGGTGACCCGGGTGGGTGAGCTGCTGGGGAGGGAGGTGGCCCAAGGTGTGGGTGCGGCCTTTGGTGGTATCGACCTTTCCCTGGCACCTACCCCCAAGGTGGGGGATTCCGTGGGTGAAATTCTGCAAGCCATGGGCATATCAAAAATCGGGGCGCCGGGCAGCACCGCGGCGGTTGCCATGCTGAACGATGCGGTCAAAAAAGGGGGGTTGTTCGCCTCTTCTTCCGTGGGGGGAATGAGCGGCGCTTTTATTCCCGTGGCCGAAGACAGTGCGCTGGCCCAGGCCGCGGCGGACGGAACCCTTTCCATTGAAAAGCTGGAAGCCATGACGTCCGTCTGTTCTGTGGGGCTCGATATGGTCTGTATTCCGGGGGATACGGATGCGGACACCATCAGCGCCCTCATCGCCGATGAAATGGCCATCGGCGTCATCAACAACAAAACCACCGCCACGCGCCTGATTCCCGTCCCCGGAAAAAAACCGGGGGAATGGGTACACTGGGGCGGGCTCTTTGGGGCCTCTCCCATCATGGCCATCCGCGCCCCCGGCGCTTCCAGTGCCTTTGTCCGCTGCGGCGGCCGCATTCCGGCGCCCGTTCATTCCTTTAAGAATTAATTTTTTTATCCTCTGGTGAGGGGCTTGTAAACGGCATTGGCGCCATACTGCGTGATGCGGATGGGAAACAGATCGGCGTTCTCATCTCCGTTGAAAGCACCCTCGGAAAGGGGAGTGTTTTTACCATCCGCCTGCCATAGGATGCCTGAGTGAGGGTGGTGGGTAAAATCTAATCGATCTCCAACACCAATTTAAGGGCTTCGGCAACCTCTTTCATTCGGTGTAACGGCATGGTTCCAACCAACTGGGGTTTCTTTTTCTTTGGATCGTAAAATCTTTTAGGATCCAGGGATCGGATTTGGAAGCAGAGGAATAACGTGTCTTTGGGAAGGCCCGTCTCATCTGATGGCACGCGTACGTTTGTGGGGTAGTCTTTCGGTACTTTCCGGGCATCCGTGCCCACTACAACTGAAACAACAAGCGGTTGTTTGTTTATGGCGTCGCTTGATACCACGAGAACGGGTCTGAGGCCCGCCTGCTCCCGGCCTTTGATAGGGTTCAAATTTACCAGATAAATTCCGCCACGCTTGATCATAATTCACAAACCATCGTTTTCCGTTTCAGTAAACTCCTCTGACAGAACAGAACACACTTCCCGGATTGCAGGGTCTCCAGCCATTTCAGCCATGGCTGTTTCAAATTGATATTTTTTTTGACGTTTCGTGAAATCGATCAAGATATAGGTGACCAAGCGATTGAAATTATTCCTGAGTTCGGGCGGAGCGACGGTGCGCAATTCTTCAACCAATTCATTTGGGATCGCGATGCTGCGGCGGATTGTGTTTTGAACCGTGCTTTTCATTTCACCCTCTTTTTAATCAGAATCGTACGCATAATAAGTGTTAATGTCAACATGAAAATTATGGTTCGTAGAGCAGAATCTTTCCCATCACACCACATCCGTATCACCGTAGGCAATATGCCAGTCAAGGGCGTTTAAAGGGTTGGCCCGGGGGTGTCGATAACCGATATGCCATGTCTTTGGATTGATGATTTCCGGTACCTTGCATTTGCTATCCCATTTTGTGTTTCAAATTCCCCCATTTTGATCAAGGATAAAGGCTTTTTCCTTATTTTTTTACCCATCCTGGCGGAAAATATGATAGCTTCATCTTTTTCGAATACAAAAATCAATTTCCAGCATATGGCGACGTGGTCGTAATAACAATGGGAATTTCAGACCCGAGCAGAGTTCGGGCGGAAAAGGCCTGAAATTGAAGGATCAAGGGCCCGATGTCGATAGAATCGGAAGCAAGGGCAATTCACTCCGCGGATAAGTTGAATCTCATGAGATCCGCGCTTGATATGGTGCGGGAAGGGATTCTCATGGTGGATGCCGACGGCCTTATAAAAGGGGGCAACAAACCTTTTTTTGGACTATTGGGACGGTTGGAGGAGCAGATTAAGGGCCGCCCGGTTTCCGACGTTTTTCCCTATTTAAAAGAAGAGAGCGTCAATGAGAAGCGTCTGTGTTCAGGTGTTCTGGCCACAACCACCGGGGATTTTGAATATGATATGGAAATCATGCCCGTTTTCCGGGGAAGGGAGTCTATCGGGGCTGTCCTGAGGCTGTTTTCCATAAGGCCGAAATTGAAACTTGGCAGGCGAAATGACGAAGGTCAAGAAGTGGTCCACGATGGGTTGATCGCAGCCTCCCATGCTTCCCGCAAGGCAATTCATATCGCCAAAATAACGTCCAAATCCAGATCCAATATTCTGTTGCAGGGCGAGACCGGAACAGGCAAGGAGGTATTCGCCGGATTCATTCACAGACACAGTAAACGCCGGGATGGACCCTTTGTGGCCATCAATTGCGCCGCCATACCGATCCAGTTGGCGGAGAGCGAACTTTTCGGCTATGTTTCCGGCGCCTTTACCGGTGCGAGTCCAAAAGGCCGGAAGGGAAAGTTCGAGCTTGCGGATGGGGGGACCCTCTTTCTGGATGAGGTTAATTCCCTGAATCTGGAAATTCAGAAAAAGCTTTTGCGGGTTTTGGAATCGCAAGAGATCACCCCATTGGGCGGACATAGAGTCCTCAAGGTGAACACGCGGATTGTGGCGGCCTCCACCGCTGAATTGCGTGAAGACGTGCTTGCCGCGGTATTTCTGCCGGAGTTGCTGTACCGAATCAACGCCATCACCATCAATATCCCACCCCTTCGGGAAAGAAAGGAAGATATCCGATTCCTTGCCGAGCATTTTCTTCAAAAGCTGCAACTGGATCATGAGAAAACCGTACTGAGCATTGCGCCCGAAGCGCAGGCAATGCTCGAATCCTACGACTGGCCCGGAAACATCAGGGAGTTGCGAAATGCCGTTGAATATGCGCTGGCGCTGACGCAAAATCGAATGATTTCCGCGGATAATCTGCCCGAACAAATCTCAGTCCCCTCAAAAAGTGCTTCAATCCTGGGCCTGAAAGCGACAAACCGCCTGGGTGAACGGCAGGTCATCATGAATGCCGTTGATTCGGCACAAGGGAACATGACGCGTGCCGCTCAATCTTTGCATATTTCCAGAAGCACCCTATACCGCAAGATCAGAAAACACGACATTTCCGTTTAACCGTTGTTTTCCAGGCATGAGGCTTTTATGTGTCATGTGTTACGTGCCGGATATGAAACACTGTCCCGGTTTTGGGACAGTTAATGCTCCCCTCAAAGTGCATTGTATTCTTATAAACAGACAAAACCCCTTCAATATGCGCATTATACATGCTTTTTTCGATCCAATCCGATTCTCGGTATGTTGCTTGCACAAAGATAAAGACCATGCCGGATTCGGGGCAGACCGGGTCTTTTTGTTTTGTCGCATTTTTGTCCACCAAATTAGAAAGAGGGGGAGTCATGAAAAGAAAGAAACTGAGTGTGTTGTTTTCCATCGTATTGTTGGGGCTTGCTTTTTTGGTGCAGCCCTGTATGGCGGCTGATGCCAAAACCATCAAAATCGGAGGGCTTTTTGCGTTGACGGGGTTTGGTTCCGCCGCGGAAACCTTTGCGGCTCAGGGCGCGGAACTGGCGGTGGAATGGTATAATGAAAAGGGCGGTATTACCATCAAGGGTCAAAAATACAAACTGGAACTGATTCCGGAAGATATCAAAGGTACGGCGGATGGCGCAGCCGGGGCCGCCAACAAACTGCTTTACGACAACAAGGTGCAATTTACCGTGGGAACGGTGGTGCCCTTTATGGTGCAGGCGGCGGGGACTGTGCTCGAACCGGCGCAGGTGATTCGCGTGGTTATGTATAACTGCGGCTTGCCCAATGAATACGGCGCCCACACCCCTTATATGTTTGTGGCGCAGGATGCAACCGTTGAAGGGATCGACCCTTCCCTGGACTATCTTAAGGAAGCCTACCCCGAAGCAAAGAGCATCGCCTACGTGATTCCGGATGATGGTTCAGCCCCGGTTCTGGGTCCCATTTTTACCGAGAAAGCCAAGAAAAAAGGGTACAAGGTGGCATCCATTGAGAAATGGGCCATGAACACCCAGGATTTTACACCGATCGTCATGAAGATCCTGCGGTCCAAGCCGGATGCCATCGCTTTTGCCAACGGTTGGCCCCAGGCTACCGGCGGCATGCTGAAGATTGCGCGGGAGATGGGGTTTAAGGGGCCGATTTTCGGCTGCAACTACGACGACGGTTACCAGATTCTTCAGGTGGCCGGCAAGGAAGCGTCCACCGACTTTTTCATTCACAGTCTGGTGCTGGATTCCCCCGAGATGACACCGTTGATTAAAATGATTGTTAAGCGGGCTAAAAAGAAATACGGGGAATGCTATGTGACCACCATCTGGGGATTTCAGACCATATATGTGCTGGCTCAGGCCATTGAAAAAGCACAGAGTCTTGATCCTACGGTCGTGAAGAACACCTGGGAAAAAATGGAGAAGATCGACACGGTCTATGGCCCCGGAAAAATGGGCGGCCTCAAGACCTATGGCATCAACCACACCGTATGCCATCCCTGTCCCATTCAGGCGCTTAAAAACGGAGAAGTCAGCTGGGTCAAGTGGGTGGATGTTTACACTGAATAGATTTTCGGTTGATCAATAAACACTTGCTTCAGGCGGGGAGCAGGGTTTTTGCTCCCCGCCATAACATCGGAAATTTTTAACGGAAGGCCCCTGTATTTGCCGCGGATGAAAAGGCGCCTGATCCGAAGAGGGTAGTCATGGGATCCCAGCTTATTGCTCAAACCTGCGTGAACGTACTGATGCTCGCTTCCATGTATATTATGGTGGCTATGGGTTTCGCGCTCATATTGAGTGTATTGGATGTTCTCAATTTCAGCCATGCCGCCATTTATACGGTGGGTGGATATATTTGCTATCATCTAACGGTGGTTGTGGGAATGAACCAATGGCTTGCTCTTTTGGCCGCTACGATCTCAGTGGGGGCTTTCGGCCTTTTTCTGGAAAGATTCTGTTTCAGGCCTTTTATTACCGATATGAACCGGATTATCGTTATTACCCTGGCCCTTATTGTCATTCTGACAGCCGGCATCAATGTGACCATGGGGTCTTATATCAAGAGAATTCCAAGTTTTGTCAGTGGCGTCGTGAAGGTGGGGGGTGTTTCCATCAGCGGTGAAAGGCTTGCGACCTTTTTTATCGGCATGCTGCTGTTGACACTCATCATGATCATCATCAAGAAGACCCGGGTGGGACTTCAGATGCTGGCCATTGCACAGGATATGGAGGCCGCGGCCCTGCAGGGGATTCGGACCCACAGGATCGCGGCCGTGACAACATTCATCGGCTGTGCTCTGGCCGGCGTTGCCGGCTCCCTCATGGGCGCCGTTTTGAGCTTAAGCCCATATATGGGGGATCTGATGCTGGTAAAGGCCATTGAGATTGTGATCTTAGGCGGTATCGGCAGCATCGGGGGCGTACTGCTGGGAGGTCTGGTTCTGGGAGCAATTGACGCGGTTTTGCCGCTCTATGTCAGTGGCTATGCCACCGAGCTGGTGGGCCTGGGGATCATTATTGTTTTCCTGCTCTTTCGGCCCCAGGGGTTGTTCGGTCGTGACAAAGTGAGGCTGGTGTAATCAAATGAATGGAACCTATTTAAAAAAAGCGACCCTGCCTTTCATTCTGCTCTGCCTGTTTTTTCTGCCGGCCGTGATCAGATCTCACTACTATTTCCATACGCTCAACATCACCCTGATCTATATTATTGCCGCGAGCAGTCTTCGAACCATCGCCCTTTCCGGACAAATCTCAATTGCCCATGCCGCTTTTATGGCCGTGGGCGCCTATGTTTCGGCGATTCTGGCCAAATACCTAGGAGTTACCCCATGGGTTACCATTCCCCTGGGCGGGGTTGCGGGTATGCTGGCAGGGGTTCTGGTGGGCTATCCTCTGGTCCGGGTGCGGGCCGTCTATTTTTCCATGGTCAGCCTTTTTTCGGGAATGGCCATTGTGGCGCTCATCGGGGTGTGCCAGACCTATACCGGCGGAGATGCGGGGCTGATCGGCATCCCACCGCTACCGGCCATTGATCTCCCCTGGCTTCCGAAAATCGTTTTTGTCACCAGCAAAATCAATCAGTACTACTTTTTTCTGCTGCTGACCATGGCCTGTCTGTTCTTCCTCCATCGGGTGGAGAAAAGCCGCACCGGAACCAATTGGAGCGCCATCAGCCAGTCCTATCTCGTGGCATCCAGCGTCGGTATCAATGAGGCCAAATACCGGGTGATGGCCCTGGCGGTGGGGTGTTTTTTTGCGGGCATCTCCGGCGCCTGTTACGCCCATTATACCATGACATTGACCAGTTCCACCTTCGGTTTTCTGCCCAGCATCAATCTGTTGATTTATGTGCTGGTGGGAGGGGTCGGAAATTTTTTCGGTCCTGTTTTAGGCGCCGCGGTTCTGGTTATTATTCCGGAGACCTTTAGATGGCTCAAGGAGTACGTGCCGTTTATTTTCGGCGGCATCATGCTCATCGTTGCATTTCTGATGCCCCAGGGAATCAGCGGGCTGGCGACGCAAATAAAAGAGCGCATCCATCGAAATTCCGAAAATGGAGAGGTTGTTCACCGTGCTTAAAATAAGCGGACTCACAAAAAACTTCGGAGGCCTGGCCGCAGTTGAAGACCTGAGCATGCATGTGGGGGAAGGGGAAATCGTGGGTCTCATGGGGCCCAACGGGGCGGGCAAAACAACCGTTTTCAATCTCATTACCGGTTTTATCAAACCATCCGAAGGGAAGATTCAGTTTCAAAACCGGGAGATCTCCGGAAAAAAACCGCATTTAATTGCCGGCTGGGGAATCGGAAGAACATTTCAGTTCGCTTACCTTTTTCCGGATTTCACCGTGTTGGAAAATGTGATGGCATCCTTTTATCTCTACCCGAAATGCGGATTCTGGGAAGGGGTCTTTAAAAGCAAATCCTACCGGAAAAAGGAAGCCGTCATTCTGGAACAGGCCATGGATATCCTTCAGCTGGTGGGGCTTTTAAAGGAAAAGGATACCTTGGGTAAAAATCTGCCCCACGGGTTGCAGAAACTCCTGACCATGGCCAGGGCCATGGCCATCAGGCCCAAAATACTGCTTCTGGATGAGCCGGTGGGGGGGATGTACTTTGATGAGGTCAACATGGCCATTTCGGTCATTGAAAGGATCCGCCGGCAGGGGACGGCCATTGTTTTGGTGGAGCACAACATGCGGCTGATGCACCTCTGCGACCGTGTTGTGGTGATCCATTTCGGCAAGAAGATCGCGGAAGGCGCCTATGAAGAAGTCAAAAACCATCAAGATGTCGTGAGGGCGTATTTTGGCCATGCAACTACTCCACATTAATAACCTGACCGTTCATTACGGCAAGGCCCTTGCCGTGGAAAAAGTCTTTCTCGATGTAGAGAAAGGGAACATCGTCACCCTGATCGGCAGCAACGGGTCGGGTAAAACCACCATTTTGAATGTGATTTCAGGGTTGAAGAAGCAGACCTTGGGAGAGGTCTGGTTTTTAGGGAAACGGATCGACGGCATGGCGCCCTTTGACATTGTACGGCTCGGCCTGGTCCATGTACCCGAAGGGAGACGGCTGTTCCCCTTTCTCTCCGTTTCCGAAAATCTGAAGCTGGGCGCAAGTGTTCAAAATGACAGGGCCATGATCCGCAAAGATCTTTCAAAGGTTTTTGAGCGCTTCCCCGTATTAAAAAGGAAACAGAATCAGAAGGCCGGCAGCCTGAGCGGCGGAGAGCAACAGATGCTGGCCATCGGGCGCGCCGTGATGGCCAAACCCAAACTGCTGATGTTGGACGAACCTTCGCTGGGACTGGCGCCCATCATCGTGGATGAGCTGAGCAACGTCATTTTGCAAATTCACGGCCAGGGCGTCAACATTTTACTGGTGGAGCAGAACGTGTCATTGGCGTTGGGGCTTGCCCATCGCGGCTATGTTCTGGAGGTGGGATCCATTATCCTTCAGGGTGACATGAGTGAGTTGAAAGGCAATGAGATTATTCAGCGGGCGTATCTTGGTGGATGAGTCGAAATTCTCATTTTGAAATGGTTATTTCCCGCGCTGGTTCCCACGCTCTGCGTGGGAACCTACGGCTGGACGTTTTGCGCCCTAAAGTATGAATTTTATCCACTTTAGACTACATCTTTACAAGATTGGAGCAGGACGCAGAGCGTCCAAAAAATCGTTCCCACGCAGAGCGTGGGAACGAGAGAATTATTGGAGGGAGTATGAGTCGTTTAGAGGATCAGGTCTGTATTGTGACCGGTGCTGCCAGGGGCATCGGAAAAGCCATAGTGGAATTGTTTATTAAGGAAGGCGCCCAGGTTGTTCTCGTGGACCAGGATGATGCGGGATTGGAGGTTGCCTCGGCCCTTTCTGAAAACGGGGCTGAAACCCTCTTTGTTCAGGCGGATGTTTCAAAGGCGGCGGATGTCCAAAACATGGTGAGCAAAAGTCTGGATCGATTCGGCAGGATCGATGTGCTCATTAACAACGCGGGTATTAGCGGCGGCATGGATAACGGTTTGGAAGTGGATGATGAACTCTGGCGAAAGGTGATCGATATTAACCTCACGGGCGTCTATTTGTGTACCAAATACGTGGGCCGGCATATGAAGGAACGGAAATCCGGATCCATTGTGAACATGTCAAGTATGCTCGGCATCATCGGTTCGCCTTTTTCCACCCCCTATCATGCTTCCAAGGGGGGCGTCCGAACCTTTACCAAAGCCATGGCCATTGTACTGGCGCCTTACGGAATCAGGATCAATTCCCTTCATCCGGGCTATATTGATACGGAGTTGGTGCGACGGGTTTTTGAGGATCTGGATGATCCGAAAGCCAGAGCGGGTGCTGAAGCGGCCCACCCTCTGGGAAGACTGGGTACGCCTTTGGAGGTGGCTTATGCATCGCTTTTTCTGGCATGTCATGAGTCTTCCTTCATCACGGGAACGGAACTCATGGTGGATGGCGGATTTACCGCGCAATAGGTTTAGGGGAACTTCCAAAAAATAATCTACGCATCCTGTTTGCCTTTTTGCCCGTCTTCTAACTTGCGATAACAGGCACATAGCCCACTATGCACCTCCCATCGTGCCTTGAAGACGAACAAAAATTCTGCACGATATGCGTATATTATTTTCTTCCAGTTCCCTAGAAAGGAGTCGAAAATATCATGCATACCATTATGATCGCCCCAAACCGGTATATTCAGGGGCCGGGTGTTTTGAACCAGATCGGGGACCATATTCGGCATTTGGGGCAAAAAGCCTTTTTTATCGGCGGTTCCACGGCCATATCCATCGTAAAGGATTGCGCTACTGAAAATCTAAAAGAGAACGACATTCAATGCCAAATGGAGACCTTCAAAGGCGCGTGCACCAGAGCCGGCGCGGAAGGGCTTTCAAAAAAGGCCAAAAGTTTCGGTGCGGACATCATTGTCGGCGCCGGGGGCGGCAGCGCCATTGATACGGCCAAAGCCGTGTCCCACGAATTGGAATGCAATCTGGTGATTGCACCCACAATCGCTTCAAATGATGCTCCCTGCAGCGCGCTTTCCGTTCAGTATGATGAGAACCATATGCTGGACCGGTTCCTGATTCTAAGGCGAAGTCCCGATGTGGTTCTGGTGGATTCCCGGGTGATTGTGAAGTCTCCGACCCGCTACTTCGTGGCGGGCATGGGGGATGCCCTGGCCACTTGGTTTGAGGCCAACACCTGCACCAAATCCATGGCCAAGAATCTTCCCGGCGGTAACAGCACGGCCGCGGCCCTCAGTCTGGCCAGGCTCTGCTACGATACGCTGATGGAATATGGATTATCCGCAAAGATTGCCGTTGACGGGGATGCCCTGACCCCGGCGGTGGAACGGGTGATCGAGGCCAACACCCTTTTAAGCGGTATGGGGTTTGAGAGTTCGGGTTTGGCGGCGGCCCACGGAATTCATGAAGGGCTGCATGTGCTGGAAGGGGCGGAAGACAAGCTTCACGGGGAACTGGTGGCGTTCGGTACCCTTTCCCAACTGGTTCTTGAGAACTACCCAAAGGAAGAAATCGACCGGGTGTTGGGCTTTTTAAAAGGTGTGGGACTGCCGGTAACCCTGGAACAACTGGGCGTTAAAGACACGTCGCCCGAAGCGGTGATGAAAGCCGCTGAAGTGGCGTGTATGGAAGGGCTTACGACCCACAATTCATATCTTGAAATCAATCCGGAACGGATCTTGGGTGCTATCCGGGGGGCCGATGCTCTGGGTCGTGCCGGTATTGAAAAGAGCCGTTAGCTGTTGGCTTTTTAATATCAGCCATATAAGACTAAAGTGGGATACCCGCAACCCAAAGATGAAGTTGTAAGAGGCAGTTGTCAGTTTTCAGTTATCAGTTGTCAGAGCTGGAGGTTGTTTTGAAATTTGAGGACTTGTCGGGACCCGGAGGAAGGGGATGGAAAAGATTAACGTGGTCATAGATGGTCTGAAGGTTCCGGGAGAACCGGGGGAGACCATTTTATCGGTTTCAAGGCGCATGGGGATCGATATCCCCACCTTGTGTCACAAGGAAGAATTGAAACCCACGGGGGTCTGCCGGATCTGCGTGGTGGAGGTAGAAGGCGCACCACGGCTGGTGGCATCGTGTCATACACCCGTTGCTGAGGGCATGGTGATTCATACGGCCTCACCCAAGGTACTCATGTCTAGGAAAATTACGCTGGAATTGCTCATGGCGGGACACACCGGCCCCTGCGTGATGGACCCTCATGCCGATGCCTGCGAACTGCATCGGATCGCCTCTCAAGTGGAACTGGGGCCCCCGCGGTTTGATGCAAGCCGGCCGCGCGCATACACGGTTGAAGAAGGCAATCCCTATGTGGTGAGGGATTTATCCAGATGTATCCTTTGCAGACGCTGTGTGGCAGCCTGCGAGGAGATCGCGGGGCAGTCTGTTTTTTCAGTGGCCTATCGCGGTTTCGAGTCAAAAATCGTTGTGGGAGCGGACCAGCCGCTGGATCTGGAAGTGTGCTGTGACTGCGGCATATGTGTCGATTTTTGTCCCACCAGTGCCCTTCAACGGAGAGTCGAAAAAAATGACGTTGTGGATCCCGACATGGCGCAAAACCGGAAAAAACAAAAACCCGTTGAAAAAGCGGCTGCCCATGAAGGGATTCTGGCGGCGCTGAAAGACGAGCAGATGCAGGTGGGCTTTGTGAGTGAAGCCGCCATGACACGGTTGGGGGATCGGTTTCAAAGGGAAATGGGGCACCTGTACGGCGTAACCTCCTTTTATTCCTTTCTTTCCACGGAACCTTTGGGAAGGAATGTGATCCGGGTGTGCAAGAGCCTGCCCTGTTTTCTGAAGAACGGCCGACGGCTTCTGGATGCCATTTACAAGGCCATCGGTATTGGCCCCGGGGAAACCACGGAAGACGGAAGATACTCCGTGGAACTGACCAACTGTATCGGCGCATGTGATGAGGCCCCGGCCATCATGGTCAACCACCAGGTGCATGGCGGGCTGACACCGGAAAATATCCCCGGAATTCTGGCGTCCTATGACTAAAGCAGGGAGTAAACGGTATGCCTGAAAAGTTGATTGTGCTCAGACACTGCAAAAAGATTGATCCGTCGGATATTTCCACCTATATATCCGCCGGTGGATTTGATGGGTTGAACCGGGCGCGTAAGGAGATGTCTCCCAAAGAGGTGATCGGGGAAGTCAAGACTTCTGAATTGCGGGGCCGGGGCGGGGCCGGTTTTGGTTGCGGCGCTAAATGGGAAATGGCCGCGGCATCGGAAGGCAAAGATAAATTTATTATCTGCAACGCCGATGAAGGGGAAATCGGAACCTTTAAAGACCGTTATATGCTGGAAAACGACCCCTTCAGTTTGATTGAAGGGATCCTTATCGCATGTTACGCCGTGGGCGCCGAACGGGCCTTTATCTACCTGCGGGAGGAATATACATTCCTGGCGCCGCGGGTTCGTTCAGCCATCGAGCAGATGGTGGAACGGGGATTCTCCAAAAGTGTTGATATCCAGTTGGTACAGGGGGCCGGGGCCTATGTGTGCGGTGAAGAGAGTGCCCTTATGGAATCCATTGAAGGGAAAAGGGGGGAGCCCCGCATCCGTCCGCCCTTTCCTACAAACGAAGGGCTTTTCGGCAAGCCCACCATCATCAACAATGTTGAAACGTTGATGAATATCCCCTGGATACTCATGAACGGCGGAAAACGGTTTTGTGAGATCGGACCCAATGGAAACCGGGGAACAAAAGTCTTTTGTGTGAGCGGAGATGTTACGCGGCCCGGTGTTTACGAATTGCCGTTGGGAACCTCCCTCAAGGAGCTGGTTTACGACCGAGCGGGGGCCGAGGCCGTGCAAATGGTTCAGGTGGGGGGCGGGGCCGGAAGGATCATCCCCGAAGAAAATCTAGGCATTCCCCTGACCTATGAGACGGCCCTGGGGTCCGGCGCCGTCATGGTCATGGATCAAAGCAGAGATGTCATGGACGTGGTCTATTCCGCCCTGGAATTTTTTGCGGAGGAATCCTGCGGCAAGTGTGCTCCCTGTCGTGAAGGGACGAAAGTACTGCTTGCGACATTTAAACGTATTTACGAGGGTAAAGGGGCATCGGGGGATATTCAGATGATGGCGGACCTGGGTCGGGTCATGCAAATGTCGTCCCTCTGCGGTCTGGGTCAAGCGGCCCCAATACCGTTGCTGGATAGTCTGGAACATTTTAGATCCGCTTATGAATCCCGTATGGCACAATCCAGACTTTTGTTCGGTTTAAGAGGGTATGAACGGTGAAACTAGGTTATTTGGGAGGTCCTTGGAAAAATGGAATCGAATAATACGGTTTATCCATGTCCCTATTGTGGAGAAGCCCTGGGCGGTTATGATGCGCTTAAGGATCATGTCCTGTCGGTACACAAGAACGAAGAATTGCCTTCTCCAGAAGATGAAATTATTCTTACGATTAATGGCGATACCTATCGATTGAGGGTCGAGCCCCAGTGGACCTTGCATTATTTGATCCATGATCGCTTAGGCTTTACGGGGACCAAACTGTTTTGTGACAGTGGGGCCTGTGGCGCGTGCACCATCATTATGGAAGGACGGCCCGTTTTGTCCTGCATGCTCCTGGCCATTGATTGCGATGGCTACCATATTGAAACCGTTGAAGGGATCGCCACAGGCGAACATCCGCTCATCGAAAGCTATGTGAACCACCACGCCATGCAGTGCGGTTTTTGTACGCCGGGCTTTGTGGCGACGGGAAAGGCGCTTCTGGACCGAATTCCGGACCCTTCCGAGAAGGAGGTAAGGGATGCTTTGGCCGGAAATCTCTGTCGCTGCGGTACCTATCCACAGCATCCCAAGGCGGTGCTGGATGCGGCCGGTAAATTGGGCGCGCAAGTCAGAAAGGAGGGTCGGAACCATGAGTAATTCGGTGGAAGAGAAAATCCTCGAGACGATGGATAACCTCAATTCAGACAAATATCCCCTTGATCAGTATGAAAATATCGGAAAACGGGGGGTCCGTCGGCTGGACGGCCATGAAAAGGCCAGCGGCAAAGCCCTTTATACCGTTGACGTGCAGTTGCCGGGGATGCTTCACATGCGCTTCTTGACCTCCCCTTTTCCTCATGCACGGATCAAGTCCATGGATACCACCGAGGCGGAGGTCATCCCCGGTGTCAGGGCCGTTTTGCGCTACGATGATCCGGAACTGCCCCGGGAAGCGGATTTAGGTGGGCATGCCCCTTCGTCCATCCCCGTTCTCTCGGCCGTAGCCCATTTTGAAGGGGAGGAGATGGGGGCGGCGGTGGCTGCGGAGACCGAAGCCATTGCGGAGGAGGCCCTTCGGAAAATCCGGGTGGAATGGGTCGAACAACCCTTTATCCTTGATACGGAAAAGGCCATGGAACCGGAAGCCCCCCTTGCCAATCCCGATGTGTATCCTGATGGGAATTACTACAATCAGGGGATGCTGGATATCGATGAACTGGGGGATGTGGAGAAGGGGTTTGCCGAAGCCGATAAGGTGATCGAATTCAAAAGCCGGCGGCGGCTTCATACCTGGGTCGGGCCTGAACGACCCTGCGGCGTGTTTCGCTGGAACGGCAAATACCCTGAAGCATGGGTCAAGCAGCAGCGGCCCCACATCTGCAAACGGGTCATTTCTTCCTGGTTCGGGGGAATTCCCATGAACCGCATACAGATTCACTGTCTCTATCAGGGGGCCAGTTTCGGGGGGTGGAGCCAGATGCCCTGGAACATGGGAGGGCATTATTGTGCGGCCCTGGTGGCCAGAAGAACCGAAAGGCCGGTGAAGTGGTTGTTTGACCGGCGGGAGGACTTCTACGGTGGGCAGATGGATGAAGGTGTCTATTCTTACAAGGTGGGTTTTAGAAAAAATGGCGAAATTACGGCCGTCAAGGCGTGCGCCATCATGAGCAACCTCCTGTTTCCCGTGTTCGGCGTGGCCCGGCATTTTATTGAAAATACCCGGATTCCCAATGTTTACGGAAAAACCGAGGCCGTTCAAATCAATAAAGGGATCAATGTGCCCACCCGGTGTGAGCAGGCCGCCAATGTTTCGGGTTTAAACCTTGTTTTTGGCCGCGTGGCGGAGGCCCTTAACATGGACCCAACGGAAGTGGCGCTTAAAAATGACGGCGCCGACGGTCATAATAGTAAATGGCTGAACGAGAAGAAGAAAACCTTGGGCTTTACCGTCCGTGACAGCCTTAAGGAATGTCTCGAAAAGGGAAAAGCCGCCGTCTCGTGGGACAAGAATTGGCACGCGCCCGGAAAAAGAAGGCTTCAAAACGGTAGAATGCACGGACTGGGATTTGCCTGGACCCATGAATGGGAAGACTCGGCCGGTTCCAGTGAGATTGCCATTCGGCTGGAAAGAAACGACGGTACGGCCACCATCCTGGGCATGCGCTGCGATAATGGTGTGAATGCGGAAACCGCCTATTGTCAGGTGGCAGCCGATGAGCTGGGGATGAAAGTGGAAGATGTGTTCTACCGACCCCATTTCGATCCGGGTTTTTTTGCCATGACGCCCGATTCCTCCACCAACATGAGCGTCAACGGTTTTGCCGTGAGGAATGCGGCAAGGGTACTCAGAAGTAAAATACTGGAGGCCGCCACCCGTCCCACGGGACAGAGCCGGAGAGGAAGTTTCCCGGCGCCCTTTGAAGGCTTTAGGCCCGAGGACCTGGACATCCGGGAGAGTATGATATTTGTGAAAGAGGATCCTCAAAATAGGTTGTCTCTGGCGGATCTGGTTCAGCCCGGCGGGGCCGAAGGTCCCATGTGCCATTCCCCTGAAATGGGCAAAGGGGCCCAAAGGAGCAATTTTGCACCGCCCCTTTTTGCCCACAGCTATCAGGTTCAGCAGGGGGCCTATGCCAGTTATCGGTTGCGTTTCTGTCGGCAGGCCCATTTTATGGAGGTGGAGGTGGACCCGGATACGGGCCGGGTTTTTGTAACCCAAGTGGCCAACGTAAACGATGTGGGCAAAGTGGTCAGTTGGGAAGGGTGTGAAGGCCAGCAGTACGGCGGCACCTACATGGGTGTGGGCCGGGGGCTGTATGAAGAGATTGTCCATGATCCGGTGACCGGCGTCATGCTGAATGGGAACCTGATTGATTACAAGATCAGCACGTTAAACGACATCGGCCCGATCCATACGGAGCTTGTGGAGAGCGGCATGGGGTATGGTCCCTACGGCATCGTGGGGATTGGTGAAGACATTGCCACGGTGGTGCCGCCGCTTTTGGGGCCGGCTGTCCATAATGCCATCGGCGTGTGGGTGGATGATTTTCCCATTACACCGGCAGCGGTTCTTAATGCTTTAGGGAAAGGTTAAGGAGGATGGCCATGAGAGGTTTTAATTACAAAAATACGGAGACCCTGCAGGAGGCGGCTTCGTGGCTGTCACGATATGAGGGCCGGGCGGTTATTCTTGCGGGGGGGACCGATCTTTTGGGGAAACTGAAAGGGGACATCCTGCCCCGATATCCGGAAGCCCTCATCAATATCAAACGCATCAAAGAACTTGACTTCATCAGGGAAGACCCTGAGGGCCTTAAAATCGGCGCCACCACAAGACTGCATGATATTGCCGGCCATAAAGGGATTAAAGAAAACTACACGGCCCTTTCTCTGGCAGCAGGGAAAACCGCATCTCCCAATATCCGGCAGATGGCGACCCTCGGCGGCAATATTTGTCAGGACATTCGATGCTGGTACTACCGAAACCCCCGGAACCGGTTTCCATGCCTTAGAAAAGGGGGCGGACGGTGTTACGCCATTGAGGGCGACAATCGATATCATTCCATCTTCGGCGGCAGCGTCGAAGGTGGGTGTTACGCCGTACACCCCAGTGATACGGCGCCGGCCTTGATTGTGCTCGATGCATCCATCAAAACCTCAAAGCGGATCATTAAAGCTGAAGATTTCTTCACGGTCGGTGTGTCGCGAACCACCGTTTTGGAACCGGATGAGATCGTAACTGAGATTATCCTTCCAAAAAAAGAATCGAATGTGAAAAGCACCTTTATGAAGTTCGCCATGCGAAGCAGCATCGATTTCCCCATTGTCAACTGCGCGACCATGCTTGCGCAGTCAAACGGCAGGGTGAAAAGCGCCGGAATATGCCTGAATGCCGTCTTTGTAACGCCGTACAGGGCCATTCATGCGGAAAAGGCAATTGAAGGGAAATCCATCAATGAAAAAATCGCCGAACTGGCTGCAGAAGCGGCTGTTTCCGAGGCGAAACCCATGAAATTCAATCGGTATATGGTCTCCATTGCAAAGAGCCTCGTATCGAGATCCATTCTGGCGTGTGGGTAAAAAAATGAAAATAACCATCAAAGGCTTTTGGATTTTCAAGCGGTTTCTGGATGGTGATCGGGGTACGGAAATTCACGTTAAAGAAGCAACCCTGAACGATGCATTGGATCTGCTGACCCAAGAACTGGGGGAGGAATTTCAGGGGCATATCTTTGAAGACGGATCCAAAAAGGTTAAGCGCGCCATTTTGATTTTTTTAAATGGCCAAAATTACTTGAACTTTGCAAAAAAGCTGTATACACCATTAAAAGATGGCGACGAAATTACATTTCTTCCCATGGTGACCGGCGGATGATCGGTAGATTGACGCCTGTTTAAAACTTTTTTCCCCATCACACCACATCCGTATCACCATAGGCAATATGCCAATCAAGACCATTTAAAGGGTTGGCCCGGGGGTGTCGATAACCGATATGCCATGTCTTTGGATTGATGATTTCCGGTACCGTTCTAAAGCCCGCCCGTTTCAAAACCTTGGTCTTTGCCTGGGGGAAAAGACAGGTTAGAAAGTCTCCCCCATGGGCCTTGACATACTGTCGTGCAAGGGAAAAAATTTCATTTCGTACCGAATTCGATCCGAAGGAAAAAGGGAAGAGATCCACCAGAACGCCAAAAACCTGTCCCTTTAAGGCCATCATGCGGAGGACCATATAGCCCAACAGCCGGCCATGATGTCGAATGGCAAAGGGGCGATAGTGAAATTCGGGGACCGAAAGATATCGCCATTGAAGATAACGACGGTCTCGAATTTGTATCACCGGGGCCATGGCGGCGTGGGTTTGCCAAAGGTCATCAAAGGTTTCATCAAAAGTATGGATGGGGTCCATATGAAGTCCCGCCAGGCGGCTCGAAAATTGAAAAACGGCATGGGTTTCTTTTGGGGCCGACGGTCCTTTTCCCAGTCTGTTTGAAAACGGAACCGCGCGGTAAAGCATTTTGAAGGGGTTGATGGGCATTACCATCAGGGGAAGAACAGGCAGCATGCGCCAGCCCAGTCGCCCGGTGAATCCGGGAAGCGACCGGTCGTTGGGAAATCCCCATACCACGTCAATGCCGTAATGGGTTTCCATAAAATCATACAGTTCACGGGCCAGAGCGGAAAACATGCCTTGCCTGCGGTACTGGGGATGAATCATGGTATCGCATGAAAAGGCCAGCAGGGTTTCTTTTCCCTCGATGGAAAACCGGGTGGGAATGGCGGCATACTGGCCC
Organism: Desulfatiglandales bacterium; assembly: GCA_963664475.2. Lineage (GTDB taxonomy): Bacteria > Desulfobacterota > DSM-4660 > Desulfatiglandales > Desulfatiglandaceae > NaphS2. The sequence continues at coordinate 308,892 of CAXXXE010000003.1, read as the reverse complement.
ACAATGATGCCGGCGGCTTCGGCCAGGAAGCAAAATCCCGGACCGGCGGGGTTATTTTGAAACTGCCATTGCCAGGTGGATCTTTTGAGGCGCACCGGATCAAGATCGCCGAAGACCACTTTTCGAAGTTTGAGGATTTGCGTTTCATCGCCATCCGCATAGGGCCTGATGCGCCACTGGGTCATCCCTTCAGGAGCCTCCAAAAAAGTTTTCCCTGGTCCATTCTCGGGTGCATGTGTCGGCCCATGAATCCGAGAAGATAGGAAGGTCTCAGATAAAACCGGAGATATGCCTTTCTGAGGACCGATTTCAAGGTGTTGAGATCATGGTGAGCAAAATTATAATGGGGGTAAAGATGCGGGGGAAATGCTTCCATATCCAGGTTGGTTTGTCTGGCCAGTTGTGTGCCGGGAAAGGGAACGATCAGGTGAAATGCCGCATAGGTCGGGTTCAATCGAATGGCCAGGTCAATGGTGACGTTCATTTCCTTCAGGGTTTCGCCGGGAAAACCGAAATTCATGAACAGGGCCGTTCGAATACCGGCTTTGCGGGTCAACTCAAGGGCCCGAACACAGTCGGATACACGGATGCCTTTTCCGGTCTGTTTCAATATTCGGTCGCTTCCCGCTTCCACCCCAAAATGGATCAGGCGGCATCCCGCCTTTTTCATCCATTCTAAAGTCTCCCCGTCCACATCCGTCACCCGTGTCTGGCAACACCACTCAATCCCTGAATTCAGGGCGACCAGTGCCTTGCAAAGGGAGATGAGGTATGTTCGGTTCAGACCGAATTCAAGATCCATGAAATAGATGTTTTGAATCTGAAATCGCCGGCTGACGTATCGGACTTCATCCATGAGGCGATCCAGGCTTTTCTGCCTGAAACGGGCGCCATACATTCCCAGGTAGCAGAAGTGGCAGCCGTGAGGGCAGCCTCTGGATCCTTCCAGGATGGCAAAATTCTTTCCCATGAACTCATAACGGTAGTGATCCATTTTAAGAAGATGGTAGGCCGGGTAAGGGAGTTGATTCAAATCAACGGGGGGAGTTCTGGGCGCCGTTTTGACCAGTTGGTTCCCTTTGAGGTAGGCAATCCCTTTGATCGAATCGGAAATTCCATCCCCCTGGTCTTTTTGGGCAATTTCAAGGATGGTCAACTCAGGTTCGCCCAGGATGGCGGCCCGTGCGCCGCTTTGCCTGAGAATCGCCGCTGAACGTTCGGTTACATGGGCGCCCATCAAATAGAGGCGGTTTCTAGGAAGATGGCTCAGGGTGTCAAAAAAGAATTGGATATCCAGAGAGGGGCACTGCCAGCGGTCATAGGGGGTTGAGGTGATGAAAATTTTTTCAAACCCTTCAGATAGCCGGCCAATGGCCGCGGGAGGCAACCGGTCCACGTTGTTGTCCAGGATTTGGACGGAAAAACCATTCTTTTCAAGGAGCGCCGCAGCCAGGGCCAGCCCGAGTGGTTGCCACAGCCGTTTGAATTGAGGCTGCATCTGTCGCCTGATTCCCTGCCAATGGGGATTGATCAGCAGTATGGCGGCGCGTTGCATGATTCTTGTCCAAAGGAAGTGGTTTTGATGTTGCGCTTCTCAAGCCCTTTTCGAAGATCGCTGTTTAACAGCAGGGCCAGATCATTTTCCCAAAAATAGTGCCAGTGACGGTATTTATGGCGGGTGTGGTGATCGCCAGCCCCCGGATGAAACATGAATTCCAACCGGGGGCAGGATTGCTTTACGGCGGGTTTATCCAGTATGCCCAGTATCGTGGCGCAATCCATGCGGCCTCCGGCATTCAGAAAACCGAAGGAAGGGATGGTCGAAACCGACGAAAAACACCCCCTGGCCCTCATGAACTGCGTCCATCCCTTCAGGAAAACCCCCTGCGCCCACCGGCCCGGTCCGATTCCTAAATGGGTCAATGTCCCTTTGAGCAGGGGTTCCATCATGGCCCCTCTCACGAATGGTATGTGATAGCGTTGGGCGATGTTCCGGCATACCCTGAAAATCCCCGGAAAGAGGTGGATGAACTGATGGCTGTCCAGGTGGCTGATCCTGATCCCTTTTGTCAGCACTTTTTCCACCTGTGCGCAACATTCCGCTTCAACCTGCCCATAATCCAGCTTTTGAGAAACAATGGCTTTAAGCATCTGGTTTCTGGAGGGCAGCAAGCCATTTCGGGACACAAGGGTCGAAAGGGCCGTCGGTGGCAGCAGGGGTGATTCATCCACAAGCACCAGGTGAATGCCCACATCCAGACCGGGATTTGAAACGGCCAGTCCCATGGCTTCTTCCGCCGCTTCACCCACTGCCATCAAGGATGTGCTGGTCAACAGCCCGTGTTGATAGCCGTGGATGATGCCATGGTTCACCCCGGTGGTCAACCCGAAATCATCGCCGTGGAAAATAATGCGCATTGATCCTTTACCCCTTTTTTTCACTCTTCCCGCGATTCTTAACCACAAGGGCAAAAAGTGCCAGGATAAGGACGGCCGCAAAGACCATCCATAACCACCGGTATCGGCGAAAGAGGTTTTCCGGTTCAATAATTTTGATGACCGCCGTGCCGACCGCCGTGTGGTGAATATTTGCAAGATCGTATTCAAAATAGCAGAAAACCGGGTAATCGGCCCCTGGGAGTGCTGAAAAATTCCGGATTTCAAACTCAAGGTTTTTCCCGGATCTGGGCGCCATCTGAAGGTTGACTTGAGGGGTGGGCGTGGAGAGTTCCCTGGGAAGGACAAGGGTCGCCAGAATTTTCTTTGGGTTGGCCCCGATATTTTTGATATCCAGGGAGAGTTCTCCCTTTTTATCCATGGCCACATTTTTTCCAAGGACCGCAAGGTCGGGATTGACGTTGGGGCCCACGGAAAAGGTCATGCCGGAAAGGGCTGAAAAAGGGTATTGGTTTGCATCGTGAAAGTCTACGGAAACCGTCAGAGGATATCGCCCCGTTCGCATGCCTTCAGCACTTTTTTTCAAAAACGAAAGTACCCGATCCTCCCGGATCAAGCTGCGGTTTCAATGCCGAATCGAGTATCGTCCCGAACAGGTTCAGGTGAACCTGAAGATTGTACGCAATATCCGTTCCTTCATTGGTCAGAGCCACTGTTATTTTGAGCTGGGTATCCGTGGTTTCTATCGTGGTTTGGGTCTGGATTTTGAGAATTCCGGCAAAGGACGGTGTTACACAGAACAGTATGAACCAAAGGATTGGTAAAAGGCCGTATTGAAAATAACGATTTTTCCGCATATGAAAGATCTCTCCTTTGTCCGGTCTTGATAGTTCTTTCGGCTACCAAATGTAGGGGCGAACCCATGTGTTCGCCCTTTACTGGGCAGACACGCAGGTCTGCCCCTACTTTTTTCCATACTACACCTTATTTAATCTCCGTTTCAAGTCTCTTGAAGGTCTTCCATGGTTTGTTGAATGCGCTGCAAAAGAAGTTTTGCGCCCATCTCCATACTCAGTTCACGGGCTTTTTCAAGGTAAGATATCGCTATTTTTGGGCGGCTTCTGAAAATAATGCCTGCTTTTACCTGCAATGCCCTGGCTTCGTGCTTTGTCGAACCATGTTTGTGGGCCATTTTGAGGGCCTGGTTGATAAATTTCAGGCCCATTTCATGCGCATCCCTTTTTCCGTGAAGCTCCCCAAGGGCGATCAGAAGTCTTGTGCGATAGCGCCAGCCGGCATAGAGATAGCGTTTGTGCTGAATTTTGCCGCGAACATGGCTGAGAATCTTTCCTGCTCTTTCCAGATCACCCATTTGAAGATGGTTTTCCCCCACATTGATTTCGGCATTGTGGATGGTTTCAGGGTCCCCCGTGAGAAGCGCCAGTTTGAGGGCTTCCTGGTTTAATGTCAGTGCTTCATTCATCGCTCCTTTCTCACTGTGAATCCAGCCTAAAGTGTTCAACATCCTGGGTTTCCAGAACTTTTCATCGCCCGTTTCCAATTGTTTCAGGCCCTTTTGGAGTGTTTCCTCGGCTGCCTTCAGGCTTCCCAGAGCGCCATAGATGAGGCCTTTTCGGAAATGAAGCACGATATGAAAAAAGGGGCTCCTGAGGGTTTTGTTCACTTGTGCCAGTTCATCGCTGATGGCCAATGCTTCGCTCAATTCTCCGGTCCAGTTGTAGTACTGAAGCAGATAGGAAAGACACCATGCCTTACTTTCGGAGCTGGTTATTTCTTCACTGAGGTCCAGCGCCTGAATCAGAAGGGGCTTCGCCTTTTTCAAGTCTCCCAGGACCGAATGGACAAATCCTTTAAAGCTGGTTGCTTTCAGCATGATTTCCCCAAGGTCGCGGGTCTGGGCCAGTTGAATGGCTTTTTGAAGGAAGTTCAGTGCTGAAAGGGGATTGTGATTGAAAAAAGCCGTCCAACCCATTCGAAAGAGGGCTTCTCCCTCGGCTTCGCTGTCTTTGATTTGGGTCGCTTCCACCAGCATCTTTTGAAAGGTTCGATGGCTTTCTTTTAGTTGACCCAGGCAGAATTGCATTCCCCCTTTCCATTTGTAAAGCTGAAGCGATCTTTCCCCGGCATGCTCCCATTTTCCTTTCTGAAGAATATTCAGGGCCCTGTCAAAACACATGAGGGCCTCTCCGCAGGCAAAGGACCGTTTGGCCTGGTCGCCGGCTTCGAGGGTATAGGCCAGGGCCTTTTGCCAGTCTCGGGCGAGGTAAAAATGGTAGGCCAGGAAACCGGACTGTTGGGAGAGGTTATTTCGATACAGCTTTTCAATGGCAATTCCCACCTCATGGTGATATTGCCGCCGGTTTTTCTTTAATATTTCCCGGTAAGCGATTTCCTGCATCATCTGGTGGCGAAAAAGGTATTTTCCACCGGATTCGGAAGATATCCTGTCAATGATGCCTTCCTGCTCCAGGAGGTTCAGGCTCTGTTTCAGGCGGCCTGTATTTCCGGATAGAAGCGCCAGCAGATGGTACGAAAATTCCCTTCCGATGACGGCGGCCAGTTGCACCACCCGTTTTATGGAACCGGGAAGGGCATCCAGGCGGGCCGAAAGAACCCCTAGAATGGTCTGCGGAATTTCAAGAGCCTCCACATTGAGACGCAATCGGCAGATGTGCGTGTCGCAAACCATCAGGTGCCGTCGTTTAATGGTCTCCGCCATCTCGATCAGGAACAGGGGATTGCCGCCGGCATGAAGGACGATTTTGGCGGAGATGCCGCCATCGAGACGACCGGTGCCCAAAACGGAATGCAACAGGCGCAATGAATGTGGATCCCCAAGGGATTCCAGATGAATGAAATGATCCGGCGTTTCGGGGCACCATGTTCTGTGTGTGTCGCGTCCCGCGCATACCGCCAGCAGTGGCCCTTGAATAGGGGAATTGGCGAGAAAAGAGAGAAAGTCCAGGGTGGTTTTGTCGACCCATTGCATATCGTCAAAAAACAGGATCAGTGGCCTGCGGGTGACGATGGTCGCCAGAAGATCGGCGATGGCCCTGAACGTACGTCGTTTTTCCCCTTCAAACCGGATCTGGGCGGGGTCTTCATTTCGGTTATCGCCGAAGAGTTCAAATATTTTCTCAAGCCTGACAATGAGATCCTGATGTTCGATGTTTGCTTTGATTTTGCGCCGGATGGTTCTAAAACCGTCATGATCGCTGATCCCGAAGTAGCGCCGAAACATCCCCGCCACCGGGTAAAGGGCCGTGGTTTCTCCATAGGGTCTGCATCGTCCCTTAAGGAAAAGAACATGGCTCTGTTGAAGCACGGCATTCTGAAAGGTTTGCAGAAGACGCGATTTTCCGATTCCTGCTTCGCCTTCCACCGCCACCATTTGAAATCGGCCCTTCAGCATGACGTCACAGGCGTGCATCAGAAGGGCCAGTTCTTTTTTTCGATCGACAAAGTGAATTTCGGAAGCTTTGGTTTCCCGTATGGGCATGGGGTCGATCTCTCCCTGAAGAGAGAAAACCGTTACCGGCGCCATTTTGCCCTTGATCTTGAACTCACCTTCCTTGTGGAAAAGAAAAAAGTCCTGGGCCGCTTCTTTGACGGGGCTCGACACCAGGATGCCCCCCGGAGGGGCCAGGGCTTCGAGCCGTGCCGCCAGGTTGGTGGTATCGCCGACGGCGGTGTAATCCATTCTCAGGTTGTCGCCGATGGCGCCCACCACCACGGTACCGGCGTTAATGCCGATGCGCATTTGAAACAGCAGGTTAAAACGGCTTTTGATCTCCCGTGCATAGCCTTTCAGCCGGCGCTGAATGCGCAATGCCGCATGGCATGCGCGGTTGATATGGTCTTCATAGGCGACGGGGGCGCCAAAGAGCGCCATGACCCCGTCCCCTGTATATTGATTGATGGTGCCCCCGGCGCCGTGGATCTCCTGTCCGAGGATTTCAAAACATCCGTCCATGATGTCATGGACGTCCTCGGGATCAAGTGTTTCCGACAGGGTGGTAAAACCGGTCACATCCGCAAAAAAAACCGACACGTGTTTTCGCTCTCCCTCCAGGGCGTTGCGGTTGACCAGTATTTTTTCCAGCAGAAAGGGTGGCGTGTATTCTCTGGGAGAACGGTTGGCATAATCGGGAAAAGCGGATAATGATCCGGTTGGCAGGCGGTGGCCGCAGTTTCCGCAAAAATTCATCCCTTCCGGGTTTTTAAATCCGCAGTGTGAACATTCCATGGTGTGATTCGAAGTTGAGCCGGGGCCGTTACGGATTGCCCCGGACGGGCAGGGCCCGAGGTGAGTTTTTTTCCAGAGACTGATCTCTCCAGTCTTTTGGGCCATGATCAAAATGAAAGAAAGTTTCCACTTCGGTAATGCCGTTCCATGACCAGATGGGGCAGCAGGTTAAATGAATGAATTGGGTGATGTGGCAACATCCCCCGCACTCTTCAGAAAGGGGGGATGTATTATTGATTTTGGGGTTATAGATGGCGGTTAACTCCTCGGTGGAGGGCATTCGCCAGTCTGTATAGCCGCCGCCTCGATAATCCGCACAGTAGGTTTTCGCTTCATCCCAGCCGATGGGACCGCCATTGTCTGTTGCCGCCCACATAAGGCCTGTGGTCAGGTCTTTGACCGTTCCATTGTCATAGGCCACAAATCGTTCCGACCGGCCGATTTCCCTTGTCCCGGAATTGACTGAAACGGTGGAATGGGTCGTGGAACACGCCGTGGACAGGATGATCAAAAAACTCAATGCCAGCCATTTTTTCATGATGTTCTCCTGAAGAAGCGCAGATGCTATTTTTGAATCGGGAGATTCAATGGTTTTTGAACGTACCCTTCGGGAATCTTGAACAGATCCTTATCCAGGGGGGTCTTCTCAATTTTTTCAAGGGTTGTGGTGGTGGTCATCCCCATGGCGCTGCTGACCGTTTTTACGGGAAATCCTTTCCCTGAAAGACTTCCCGAGAGTCCCATCTTTTTGAATTGGGGCGAATCCCGCATGATCTTTTGACTGATCTTTTCGTACTCGCCATAACCCGGGACACCCCTGGACAGCCATTGCTCATTTTCAACACCCATCACGGTCATGATATACTTCTCGCATTTGAAGCCGTTGATGGTTTCCGTTTCTCCCGTTGCCTTGATATTTACATCATCATCCATTTCATTTGCCAGGGGACCCATGGATGCTTCCACTTCCGACAGCTTTATTTTCACATAAGTTCTGGTGGATGGATCAAGCTGGTACAGGATCATATCATCAAACAGAATGAGGGTGATATCCTCTTTCGTATCAATGCGGCTGGCATGGGATGTCAGATAATTCTTTACTGTTTCCCGCTTGTCCTGGTACTGGGCCATGATCTGCTGTTTTACCTGTTCCGGCAAACCTTCGGGCAGGTTTTCCGGAACACCGCCGCTCACCACCAGCGATTCCCAGTAAAGATCTCCATAAGCCACCGGAGAAAGAACCAAAAGCAACACCATTACCGGCAACAGCCAGGTTATCAATTTTTTGATTTCCATTGTAACGTCTCCTTTCATTCAAACATTTCATTCATTCTATCTCACCTCAAATTATAACGTCAAGTATTCTTGGCAATGGCTCATGGTTGTCATTCTTGACATCCCGGCGTGGTTTTCATATAGGTAACCTGTCGGAAAACAGTATTTTCCGCGAGTGATCCGGACGTCCGGATATAAAAGGAAAACGAAAATGAAAGAAATACGCAACTTCAGCATCATCGCACATATTGATCACGGAAAATCCACCCTGGCGGACCGTCTGATTCAAGCCACCGGCCTGGTGACGGAACGGGATTTTCGGGATCAGCTTCTGGACAACATGGATATTGAAAGGGAGCGCGGCATCACCATCAAGAGTCAGGCCATCACCCTTCCCTATGTGGACGATGAGGGGCGGGAATATGCTCTGAACCTCATTGACACCCCGGGGCATGTGGATTTTTCCTATGAGGTTTCCCGAGCTCTGGCATCCTGCGAGGGAGTCCTGCTCCTGGTGGACGCCGCTCAGGGCGTGGAAGCGCAAACCATGGCCAATTTATACGCGGCTATGGAGCATGATCTGGAAATTATTCCCGTTATCAATAAGATCGATCTTCCATCGGCCGACATTGAACGTACCAAAGAGCAGATTGAAATGGATCTGGGGCTGGATTCGGATCTGGCAATCCTCTGTTCCGCCAAGGAGGGAACGGGCATCGATGATATCCTGGTGGCCATTGTGGCGCTGGTTCCCCCTCCCGTGGGCAGTAAGGATGCCCCCCTGCAGGCCCTTATATTTGATGCCCATTACGATCCCTTTCGCGGCACCATCGTCAGTTGCCGTGTATTTTCAGGGAGTGTTCGTCCGGGGGATACCATTCAGCTCATGTACAATAACGCCTCCTACCGGGTGGAAGAAGTGGGGCTTTTTCACCTGGCACGGGAGCCGAAAAAATCCCTTTCGGCCGGCGAAGTGGGCTATATCATCAGCGGCATTAAAACCGTCAGCGACACGCGAATCGGGGACACCATCACCCTGAAAAACAACCCGGCGCCTATGCCGCTCCCGGGATTCAAGGAAGTGAAACCGGTGGTATTTGCTTCCATATATCCCGTTGCATCCGATGAATATCGCTCCCTGGTGGAGGCCCTCGAAAAGTATAAATTAAATGATGCGGCCCTGACATTTCAAAAGGATTCCTCGGCCGCCCTTGGGTTGGGTTTTCGTTGCGGTTTTCTGGGACTGCTGCACCTGGAAATTGTTCAGGAACGTCTCGAACGGGAGTTTGATCAATCCCTCATCATGACTTCCCCCACGGTGCAATACCGGTTCATCCTCACCAACGGTGAAGAAATCACCGTGGACAACCCCATCTATTATCCGGATCCCGCAACCATTTCACAGGCCTTTGAGCCCTATATTCGGGCCAGCATCATGATTCCCGAACGATACATGGGGGCTGTCATGGAACTTTGCCTGGAACGGCGGGGGACCAATTCACAATTCAACTACCCTTCCACGGGACGGATCGAAATTCAGTTTGACCTGCCGCTGGCCGAGGTTATTTACGATTTTTACGACAAACTCAAGACCGTAACCCAGGGGTATGGATCCTTTGATTACGACCTTCTGGATTATCGGGAAAGTGACCTGGTCAAATTGGATATCCTTTTGAACGGTGAAAAGGTGGATGCCCTGTGTCAGATTGTGTTCAAGGATGGCGCCCGGGCACGGGCGCTGAATGCCTGCAATCGGTTGAAAGAAGAAATCCCCAGGCACATGTTCAAAATCGCCATTCAAGGGGCCATCGGCGGCACAATCATCGCGCGGTCAACGGTCAACGCCTTTCGGAAAGACGTGACGGCCAAGTGTTACGGGGGGGATATTACCCGGAAAAGAAAACTCCTCGAAAAACAGAAAAAGGGTAAAAAGCGAATGAAAATGGTGGGTTCCGTGACCGTTCCCCAGAGTGCTTTTATCGCGGTTTTGAAATCCGAAGATAAATGACGAATGCTCCCCGGTTTATATATCCATGTCCCCTTTTGTCGCAGTAAATGCCCCTACTGCGGGTTTTATTCCATTCCTTCAATGGCGCCCGTTGGCGGGTGGCTGCATGGACTGAAAAAGGAAATTTTTTATACCAAAGATCGCTTTGATCGGTTTGACAGCCTTTATCTGGGCGGCGGGACCCCTACATTTTTGGATACAGCGGTGCTCGAAAAGGTGATGGCGCACCTTCTTGGCCATTTTCGTCTGACGCCCGACGCTGAAATCACCATCGAGGCAAACCCGAACGATATTACCCGCAATAAGGCCAATGTCCTCAAAGGGCTGGGGTTCAATCGTATCAACCTGGGGGTTCAGTCTTTTAACGACGATGCCCTGAGGTTTCTGGGCCGGGGGCATTCAGCCGCAAATGCACAGGAAGCCATTGATCATTTGCGGTCGGCCGGCTTTGAGAATATCGGTTTGGACCTCATCTATGGATTGAAAGCGCAATCCATGAAGGAATGGGTCGACACCCTTCACCGGGCTCTGGCATTTCAACCGGAACACCTGTCCTGCTACCTGTTGACCCTTGAGAAAGGAACGGTTTTTGACCGGCGTTCCCGGGGGGGGGGCATGCTTACCCTGCCCGAAAAGACCGCCTCAGCCCATTTTCTTGCCACATCGAAGTTCCTTGAAAGCAAGGGATACCGCCATTATGAGGTTAGCAATTTTGCCAGGGGTGAAAATTTCGAGGCACGCCACAACCGGAAATACTGGCAACATGTGCCGTACCTCGGCCTCGGTCCCTCCGCTCATTCCTTTGACGGGGAAAAAAGATGGTGGAATGTGCGGTCGGTCAAACAGTACCGTGCCGCCCTTGAAGAAGGTCGGTTGCCCGTTGAAGGATGGGAAACCCTCACAAAAGAACAGCTTCATCTTGAATCCCTGGCCTTGGGCTTCAGGACCGGGAGGGGGGTCGACCTTCAGCTTCTGCCCCTTACCCCCGCATCAAGAGAAACCCTTTTAATGCTCCGCAACAGGGGGCTTCTCAAGATTGTTGACGGCAGAGCCTCGCCAACTCGACGGGGTTATCTGATGGCCGATCATCTGCCGCTTTGCTTTGCTTCATAATCGCACACGCCGGTTCCTTTCAGAACCCCGCAGATTTCAAGCCCGAATTGCTCTCGCTGCCAGTTTTTTACCTCCGGAATTTCTTTGATGTCCTCGGGAATATGAGGGTTTGAAAGGGCCAGCGTTTTTGCCTGAGCATTGGTGCAGACAAGGGCGGGATCCACTCCCAGTTCGCTGCCGCGCCGGTCCCGCCATTCCTTAAGATGTTTCATTCGCTCCCCCACCATGGGACCAATCGTTTCAGAACTCTTTCGCGGGTAAACCGGAAGCATTTTCTCAGGTAGCGACAGGGCTGAACTCACTGCTTTCAGGATGGCGGGACCGAGTTGATCGATCTGTTTCGCGCTGAAGCCTCTGATGCCCTGAAGTTCCCCCATATTGACAGGTTTTCGCTTTGCCATCGCCATTATCTGGGAATTACCCATAACCTTAAACAGAGGGAGATCCCTTCGCCGAGCCACCTGGTCCCTGAGCTGTAACAGGGCTTCCAATACGGCCAGTTTTCTGCGATCCAGCCTTCCGGCCCCGTTGAATTTTAAAAACATAGGTTCATTGTTTGGCGCCGCACTGCGCACGGTGGTTTGTAGTTGGCACTCTTCTTCCACAAAAGAGAGGCGATTCACTTCACGAAGTTCGGCCATAAGATTTTGTGAAAGGGAAAGAAGATAGCAGGTATCATGTACCGCATATTGCAGCATGGGCGCCGGGAGGGGCCGTTGGGACCAATCCTTCTTCTGATACTTCTTTTTTAAAATAATGTTCAGTCTTTCGTTCAGGAGACTGGCCAGACCGATATCCCTCAGCCCCAGAAAACGTGCGGCAATCTGGGTGTCAAACAGGGCATTGACTTCTATTTTAAAATCTCTGTACAAGGAACGCATATCATAATCAGCGCCATGGAAAATTTTCAATATCTTTGGGTTTTTAAAAATCGGTGCCAAAGGGGAAAGGTCTTTTACGGCCAGGGGATCCACGAGGATATTGCATGACGGGGTTGAAAACTGCAGGAGGCAGACCTTTTCCTGGTAGTGAAACATGGAATCCGCTTCCAGATCCACACCGATAACCGCTTCTTTCTCAAGAATGTTTGCAGCCTTCAACAACGCATCCCGGTTTTCCACATGAAAATAATCCTGTTCATCGCCACTCATAGACGTTCTCCTTAAATAAGTTTTAAGTGGTTGCCCGGAAACGAGAAGTTTTATAACCCTCAACACCTAAAACCTTGACATCACCACTTCCTCCGCCTATTTTACCGCAATAATAAATGAGATAAAGGAAATTCTTATGGAAATTGTTGAAAACCTCCATTTTTTCTCTTGGAATAACCCATCGGCAAATAATTGCAATACCTATTTGATTAACGGGAAAAAAAAGATTTTGGTGGATCCGGGTCATTATCATCTCTTCGGGCATGTTCGGGATGAACTTTCCCGACTGGGTCTTGCGCCTGAAGATATTGAAATGGTTATTATTACCCACGGGCATCCCGACCATATGGAGGGCGTGAGGATATTTGAAAACGCCGATACCCTCATTGCCCTTCATGGAACCGAAATGACGTTTATTCAATCTGTGGCGCCCCATTATGGCGAAGCCCTGGGCATTTCAGACTTTGAACCGGATATCCTGCTTGGGGAAGGGGACCTGTCCATTGGGGATTTGAACTTTCAGGTGATCCACACGCCGGGCCATTCGCCAGGTTCCATCTGCCTTTACTGGCCGGATAAAAAGGCGCTTTTTGTGGGCGACGTGGTCTTCAATCAGGGAATCGGCAGAACGGATCTTCCCGGCGGAAACGGCTCTGAACTCAAAGAAAGTATCAAACGGATATCACAGCTTGATGTGTCTTATCTGCTGACCGGCCATGGCGATGTGGTATCGGGTCGTGATGCCGTTAAAGAGAATTTTAAGATGATCGAAGATTATTGGTTTGCTTACCTTTAAAAATGAGACAAAATTCCATGTCATCCGTTGATTTTGACCTGCGACAGCTTGAAATTTTTTTGAAGGTGGTCGATTTGAAAAGCTTTTCAAAGGCCGCCAAGGCTGTTTTTCTGGCTCAGGCATCGGTCAGTGAAAGGATTGCCACCCTTGAAACCATGGTGGGCGTTCGCCTCCTGGATCGGCTTGGAAGAGAAGTCTCCCCCACAAAGGCCGGCGAACTGCTCTACAAGCATGCGGTCCTGCTTTTGGACATGAAAAAGACAGCATGTCTTGAAATGCAGGAATTTTTGGGGATCAAACGGGGCGATATCCACCTGGGCGGCAGCACCATTCCCGGCGAATATATTCTTCCAAAAGTTCTGGGGCTTTTCTGCCGGGAATACCCCCTGGTTTCGATTCAGCTCTCCGTGGCAGATTCGGTGAGCGTTGAAACCGGAGTTTTGAGCGGTTCCCTTGAACTTGGCGTCATCGGAAGCAAAACCTCTCAAAGAACCCTGGTCTGTCATGAACTATGGGCAGATGAATTGGTCTTGGCCATCCCCGCCAAACACAGATGGGCAAACCTGAAAACAATATCAGTGGAGGCGCTTTTTGAAGAGCCCTTTATCTTTCGGGAACAGGGGTCGGGAACCTTTAAGATTTTCGATAAATATCTGAAGGCCGCGGGAACAAAGGGATTGATTGACCTTAAAGAGGTCGCCCGTTTTGGAACTTCCACGGCGGTCAAGGAGGGCATTAAGGCAGGCCTTGGGATTTCCATCCTTTCTTCACGGGCACTGGAAACCGAGCTGGCTTGGGATGTGCTCAAGACGCTGAAATTGGAAAACATCACCATGCACCGGGGCTTTTATTTAATCCGAGACAAAAGGCGGGTCTCTTCACCGCTATGCAGCGCTCTGTGCGATTTTCTGCTGAATACATCAAAGGAATTGAAATATGAAGAAAAGGACTGATTGGATTGATTACAGGGGTGATTGCTGACGTGCATACCAGGACGTAGCTCTATGTCTTAGGATATTGCCTAGCGGGGAATCCTTTGGATTCATTCTCGAGCGGGAAAAACTTGAAAAAATACAAAAAGTAATTCAACACAATGAGGGAAAAGTGGTCTCTCAGGCGTTTGAAAACGACGCCGTTCGGATGCGGGTCGAGAAAATTTGACATGTATTGCCTCATGATTGGGATGTTCGCTTGAAATCCTTCACAGGTCATTTCTCATGCTACACTGGAAAGGGTAAAGGCAAGTATGACGGTAGTTGGGGCATGCAAGGATTGCAGGTTTTTGATGGTACGAATTCTTTAAAAGACCCCCCCTGCCCCTTGGGGATCAGGGGCAGGGGGTGTGCGAAAGGAAATACTGGTGACAGGTTTCCAGATGCGGACAATGTTCCAGCCGAAATCACTTAAAAAAGGGGTTGATCGTCTGCAAGTAATCCAACCGTGGGGTAAACGTTAAGGTCAGCTGGCCGGATCCATGAGGTGTGTACATGGTGTAGCCCAAAATGATTTTCGACGGATCCGATGGGTCCAGGAAATCATTGCCTGAGGTTTTGTGAAAAGAGTCATTTGCGACAATCTTTGCTGATTTTTCGGCAGGAGCATAATATTGCATATAATGTTCTATTCCGGATGTGTCGGATAATGTGTTGCCGTCAAAAGTGAACGGGTCCAAGTGAAATACGCCGCCGGCGGTATCGGTAGGAACCGCATTCCCGTGAGTATCAATATCCAACGTGACCGCCACGTTTTTATCGGGTGTAAAGTTGGTCAAGTAAACCAGCTTTTGACCGGCGGACACTATGGCTTCTTCAGTATACGGATAACCGTTATATTGCATATCCACATCATAGATCAATGCCTGGACAGTGCTTTTCAATGCACTTTTTGCATCATCGCCAAGGGTGTCGTCAGCGTCAATAAACTCGAAAATTGAATTATCCTCCGATAATACGGTACAATTATTCGGATCGGTAAAACAGGCATCAATATCATTCAACAGGTCACCCGCGTATCCCGTTAATACACCGGCGTAGTCTTCGAGGGCCAGGACCGTGTTCTTAAACCCATGTGATGATGCGGGACCAATGATATAGCTGACCCCCTGCGCACTTGAAAGCAGGTCCGCATACAGATTGACGGAATTGGTAATGGCATTGGCATACTTCTTATAGGGGTCATGCTTATTCTTGAAAAGACCTGATACCCCTGGGATTTCAATTACATCAATAAGATTGCCCGGCGCAGTGAGGTTTGAATAATCAACATTATAAATCTGAGCGAATTTGGTGGGATCTTCATTCACACGGCTGGCTGCAGTGTCTTTCGCTTTATTAAATTGAGATATTAACTCAGTGGCGTAAGCGTCACAGTCACCTTCCTCGATGCAAAGATCCTGATCGGTTTTGAGAATAATGCCCTCTTCAAACAAATCCGGCTCCCCGACGTTAACAACGGTGATGCCCAAAGAAAACTCGCTACCTGAATTCTTGACCACATCCTTGAGTGTGGCTTTCATGGTATCAAAAACAGCATGCGCCTTGATGGATGCGGACAGCTTTGAAACTTCACTTGATTTGGATCCTTGAAATGCAATATTGAATTTCTGAGCGATCAGTATGGGAAATGATTTGATGACTTTGTCTCCGCAAACCTGCCCGAAATAAGCCGCCCCGCGATCAACGGCACGTCTACCGGTGTCGTTCAGTTTAATGTCAACAATGTTGATTGTTCCCGTGGACAGCGCATCGAACCACATGGAAACCGAACGGGCGCTTTCATTTGAATTATCCACCATCTTAAAGGTCTCTTTGTCTCTAAAAAGAAATAATTTCAATTTATTGGACGCGCTGACGCCAAAACTGCTGCTCTCCTCAGCGGTTGATTTTGCCTTCTGAAAATCCGTTACGGTTTCAAACTGGGCGGGTTGGGTATCATAGTCGAAACACTGATTGGCGGCTCTCTGACCGAGGGTGGTTGACCATCCAATGATGGGCAACGCCGATTCGCCGTCATCCGTGCTTTCATCAGCCGCACCTAAACGGATGATATTGACTTCGTTTGGCGCCAAAATGATGCGATTGTTGTTTGTGTCTGAGTCCGAACCTGAGCAGCCGGCCATGAAAAACAAAACAGCAATACTAAAGGTCAAAGAAACTCTTATGTAAAATCCCCCTCCTGTTGGATGCCGAATATCTCTGCCCTGCCACAGGATTTAGAGGGGAGAGTCATAATACCTTTTTTAGCCGTTTATTCCTCTACACCGCAAACGCACGATTGGTCACATTTGAAAGTCTGACTTTATTGCACAATTACGATGCGATAATCTATATTGATATTATGGGAATTTTGTCCGCTTGGCTAGTGTGAAGTTTTGCCTGTAATTTGAGATTGAGCCTGGCGCCATAAACAAAATTACAGAAAGAATGCGGTAAATGTAATCCGATCCATGATGCAGGCATAAAAACGGGTCACTCAACTTCATCTCGGCAGGTGAGCTATTCAGCATTGACATTCCAAGCACCTATTTCACCCTGGCGCCCGGCTTGGCTTCGGTGTCCGGGGTCATCAGATGCAAGCCGTTTTCATCGCCGGCTGCCAGCAGCATACCCTGGGACTCGACCCCCATCAATTTCGCCGGTTCCAGATTGGCCAACAAAAGCACCTGCATGCCGGGAAGGCTTTCTTTTTCGTAATGTCCCTTGATGCCGGCAACCACGGTCCGTTCCTCGCCCATATCCACCGTTAACTTCAAGAGCTTTTTTGAACCCGGAATGTCTTCCGCGGTTTTGATGACGCCGATCCTGAGATCCAGCTTTTGAAAATCCTCAAAGCTTATGGCCGCTAAATTTATCGGTGGCTCGGTTTTGGCTTTTTTCGCCTTATCTTTTTTAGCCGTTGGTGGGGCCTTCTTTTCCTTTTTTTTCATATCGATGCGGGGAAACAGGCCAGGAGCCTTCTGAATCGGATGAACCGGTCTTTCCTGCCCCCAAAGCCTGAGGTCTGCCAGGCGACAGTTCTCGCCCTGCCTGGAAAGCCCTAGTTGTTCCTGGATTTTTTCCGCGGACTCCGGCATAAACGGCCAGACCAGCCCGGCGACAACTCTGAGGGTTTCAAAAATATGGCAAATAACCGTTTTAAGACGTTCCGGATCTGATTTGGCCAAGACCCAGGGCGCCATGGCGTCGATGTACTTATTGACATGGGAAATGACTTCCCAGACCGCCATCAACGCTTTATGGAACGCCATTTCGTTCATGTGGCCATCGTATATCTCAACCAATCCCATGGCGCTGTTTCTCAGGGCTTCATCTTCATCCACCGATGGGCCGGCATCGGGCAGAACGCCGGCAAAATAGTTTTGTATCATGGTCAGACTTCGACTCACCAGGTTGCCCAGATCGTTGGCCAGGTCCGCATTGAGTCTTCGCACCAGTGCCTGCTCGCTGAATTCCGAATCCAGGCCGAAGGCCATTTCCCGCATGAGAAAATACCGGAACGGATCTAGACCGTAGATCTCGACCAGCGCCAGAGGGTCCACTACATTTCCCACGCTTTTGCTCATTTTTCCCTGATCGATATTCCAATACCCGTGTACATTGAGGTGACGGTAGGGCTCAATGCCCGCGGATTTGAGCATGCAGGGCCAATAAATGCCATGGGGTTTCAGAATATCTTTGGCAATGGTATGCTGAGCAAAGGGCCAGAACTTGTTAAATTGCTCTCCTTCGGGATATCCAAGGGCCGACACATAATTGATCAGCGCGTCAAACCACACATAGGTCACGAAATCTTCATCAAATGGAAGGGTGATGCCCCATGTGAGGCGGGACTTGGGCCGGGAAATGCACAGGTCTTCCAACGGTTCCGATAAGAAGGAGAGGACCTCGTTTCGATATCTTTCGGGTCTGATAAAATCAGGATTCTTTGTAATATGCTCAACCAGCCATTCCTGGTATCGGCTCATGCGGAAAAAATAGTTGGCCTCTTTGATGACATCAGGCTCCGTCTGATGATCAGGGCACTTTCCGTCCACCAGCTCTTTTTCCGTATAAAAGCGCTCGCAGCCAAAACAATAAAGTCCCTCATATTCGCTGAAGTAAATATCCCCTTTCTCCTTGACCAGGCTCAGAATGTTTTTCACCGTTTCCTGGTGATAGAGGTCCGTAGTGCGAATAAACGCATTATTAGAAATGTTCAGTCTGGGCAGGATGTTCTGAAACATGCCGCTGATGCGATCCACGTATTCTTTTGGTGTCTGGCCGAAGCTTTCAGCGGCAGCAACGATTTTATCTCCGTGTTCGTCGGTTCCCGTAAGGAAAAAAGTTTCTTTGCCGGCGAGTTTATGGAATCGATTTAGAACATCGGCAACGATAGTTGTATAGGCGTGGCCGATATGCGGCTCGGCGTTCACATAGTATATGGGCGTTGTAATATAAAATTTTTCTGACACCGGTTTTAGTGGTTACTCCTTTTGGGTTTCTTTTTTTTGAACAATCGCTCTTTTGGTTTGGAAGGAGGATTGAGGTCATCGACTCGAACTTCTATTTCACCGCCTGAAGCCAATGAAACCGTCAAGGTTTCTTTAAATACATTCTGACGGATGACTTTTCCATTCCCTTCTTTTGTGACAACGGTTTTCCCGATTCGGGGAAGCTTCTTTTTGATCTGTTCATAGAATGCGTCCTCATACGTGAGGCAACACATGAGCCTGCCGCACATTCCGGATATCTTATTGGGATTCAGGGAAATGTTTTGTTTTTTTGCCATTTTGATGGTGACCGGCGCAAAGGTGTTTAAAAATGTTGCACAGCACAGGGGACGGCCGCAGGTCCCTAATCCCCCCACCATTTTTGCCTGGTGGCGTACGCCGATTTGTCGCATTTCAATTCGCGTCCTGAATTTTCCCACCAGATCTTTGACCAGTTGCCTGAAATCAACCCTGCCATCCGCTGTGAAATAAACGACGGTCTTGCTGCCGTCAAAACGTCTTTCAACAGAGACAATGCTCATGGGCACGGATCTTTCTTTTACCTTCTGGTAGCAGAATTCATATACTTCCTTTTCAATTCGGCAATCATTTTCATACCGGTCAATCTCTTCAAGGGTAGCGATCCGAAATACTTTTTTCAGCTTGGAATCTGAATCGTCGATAACGCTGTTCTGAGGTTCCGTGCAAACACAACCTACCGCGGGTCCTTCCTCGGTCACAACCAATACCTTATCACCCTTGCTGAGAATAAAGAGCCCGCAATCAAAATCGTAGATTTTTCCCGAATTTCTAAACTGAATGCCGATGGACTTACTCATGGTATTTTCGGTTCATCCTTAAAAAATGTGGTTTTCCCCAGTTTCTGCAATTTGAGTACGGCGTTTTCCATGACCAGCGTAGGGTTCCGCATTCGGTGAAGATCTCTTACCGCCCGATCCACCGTATGGAAACTCTCAATCAGGTTATGAAGCAGCAAGCCTGATGCCATCCTTTTCATTTGATCCTCAAAATCAATGTTGATCAGAAGATGCATGGGCGCACCGGCCCGGATCAGCAGAAGATCCCGATACCAGGACGCCCAGACGGTCAGCAGGTCGAACAGCCCTACCTTCTTGTTCCCCGGCTGATCAAGACCCACCCGGCTTTCTTTGGCGCTTTCAACCGCCAGGTTCATGGCTTCGGCCCTGGATCGCCCACGCAGTTCAAAAAGCCTTCTGAGCCATATTTGACGCCTTTCCAGATAATTGCTCGCGCCCATTTCAAGGGCGCGCCCCAGACTGCCGTCGGCGGTTCGGGCCAGGATTGCTGTGGCGAGTGCATCCAGGTTCGTATCTTGAGCAAGTCGCCCGGCTATTTCTTCCGTCTTTAGGGGCCGAAATGAAACCCTCTGGCAGCGGGATACGATGGTGGGCAGCAAATCGCGTGGATCTGTTGCATTGAGTACCAAAATATTCCCAGGGGGGGGTTCCTCCAGGGTTTTCAAAAAGGAATTGGCGGCTTCCCCGGTCATGGCCTCGGCGCGCTGAACAACACATACCCGATAGCCCCCGGACAACGGAGCATAACCCAGATTGTGGTTCAATTCCCTGATTTGTTCTATCTTGATTTTTCGGCCATCCGGCCCAATGGAAATAAAGTCAGGAAAATTTCCGGTCAAAATTTTTCGACAGGCCGGACAAACGCCGCATCCGTCAATACCCGAAGGCGCCCGGCAGTTTAACGCCATGGCGAATGCTCTGGCCGCACTGGTTTTTCCAATACCTGAAATGCCGGTAAAAAGATAGGCATGGGGGACCTTTTTACGACTCATCACATTCAGAAGAAAACCCTTGGCCTTTTCCTGGCCTATAATCTTTGAAAAAAGCACGGGTCCCTACTCAGCGCATCTGCAAGGAATATGGGTTTCCAGGTGTGAAAAAATAATCTCTTCCAGGCGATTTTCCCCATGGGTGGCATCCACTACCACAAATCGCCCGGGGTTTTCCCTTGCCAGCGACATGTACCCGTGGCGAACCGCTTCGTGAAACGCCGTTTTTTCCCGTTCGAACCGATCCTGCCCCATTACGTCGCTATCGGCGTTTCTTTTGAGTGCGCGTTTTATTCCGATGGCTACAGGGCAATCCAGCAAAAAGGTTATGTCCGGCGTAATGCCGAAGGACGCCATGTTGTTCAAGCGGTGGGTCAACGCCAGATCCTGCCCGCGGGCATAGCCCTGGTAGGCGGTGGTCGCATCAAAAAAGCGATCGCACAGGACCCATTTTTCTTCCGTAAGGGCCGGTTTGACAACCTCTGCCATATGCAGGGCCCTGTCCGCCTCGTAAAGAAAAAGCTCGGCCAGCGGGGGCAGATGCCGGTTTTTGGACGCCAGTAGGATTTTTCGGATTTCCACGCCAATGGGCGTACCTCCCGGCTCCCTTGTCAGGATCAACGGCACACTCATTTTTTCCAGGCGATCCGCAATCCGTTCGGCCTGGGTGGACTTTCCGCAACCTTCTATACCTTCAAAAGTGATAAACAATGTTTAAGCCTTAGCTTTTAGGTGTTAGCTTTAAGCTGTTAGCTCAAAGATGCAATCTCAGGCCTAACAGCTAATGGCTAACAGCTCTATCCTACATGGTCTTGCAGACCTGCTCAATGGCGGCGGCCATGGCTTTATCCTCTCGTCGAATGTCTTCCATGGTTTTGGCCCAGATTTGCTGCGGTTTTTCTTCAAGGCCGTACTTCCATTTGAGGAATTGCTCGCCGGTTGTGGGATACAGGGCATAAATCAAGAGATCAAAATCATCCTTGGCCAAATCTCCGATTTTTTCTTTGGCTGCGGCAAGCTCCGGTTCCAGATAGTCGGCCGCGCGTCCGGTGACGGGCGTGTCACCCCGTTTGTACCCTTTCAGCACCATCTTTTGTACCTCGGGATCCACCGGTATGGGCGTTTTTCCGTAAAGACCAAAGGCCAGATCCTTGACTTCATTCGTCACCATCTTGTATCGACCGAACAGCACATTGAGTACGGACTGAACCCCCACGATCTGGCTGGTAGGCGTCACCAGCGGTGGCATGCCCAACTCCTTGCGGGTGATTGCCACGTCCTTGTAAACCTCAGGCAGTCTGTCCAGGGCCTTGGCCTCGTTCAGTTGGCTGACCAGGTTGGAGATCATGCCGCCCGGGACCTGATGGGCCAGTACCCCCG
The DNA here is from genome assembly GCA_963664475.2 of Desulfatiglandales bacterium. GTDB lineage: Bacteria > Desulfobacterota > DSM-4660 > Desulfatiglandales > Desulfatiglandaceae > NaphS2. The sequence goes on along the minus strand of CAXXXE010000003.1, from coordinate 287,210 downwards.
TATCGATGACCGACATGTTATGCTTGGCCAGATAGTCCCGGTATTTGGGCGCGATCTTTTCCATGTAATCGCCCAGTTTCAACAGCAGGCTCAGGTCAAAACCCGTGTCGCGGGTTGTGCCGTAAAGGGTGGCCACGAAGGGTTCAACGGCCGGCTGAGACGTCCGCAGGGCAAAGGGTGCCAGGCAGGTATCCACAATATCCACGCCTGCCTTGATGGCTTCCAGGTAAACCATGGATGCCATGCCGCTGGTGTAATGCGTATGCAGGTGGATGGGAATGGTGATGTTCTTTTTCAGCGCGGTGATGAGTTTGGCAATATCAAAGGGCGCCATGATGCCGGCCATATCCTTCAAACAGAGGGTATCCGCCCCCATATCCTGAATTTCCGTGGCCTTGTCGAGGTAATAATCCAGGTTGAAGACCTCTCCTCCCATGCGCCGTTCAGACAGCGTATAGCAGATGGTACCCTGAAAATGTTTTCCATTGGCCTTGATTCGCTCCACAACCGTTTGAAAGTTGCGAAAATCATTGAGTGCATCAAAAACCCTGAACACATCCATGCCGGCTTCGCAAGCTTTATCCACGAAAAGTCTGGCCACATCGTCGGCATAATTGCGATAGCCCACAAGGTTCTGCCCCCTCAGCAACATGGAGAAAGGCGTTTTTTTAATGTATTTTTTTAAAGTCCGAATGCGATCAAACGGGTCCTCGCCCAGAAACCTGTGCATGGTGTCAAAGGTGGCGCCCCCCCATACTTCCATGGCCCAGAACCCCACACTGTCCATCTTTTCGGCAATGGGAATCATGTCTTCGGTTCTCATCCGGGTCGCCAGCAGTGACTGGTGTCCGTCCCGAAAGGTATTGTCCTGAATTTTAATCGGGTTTTTGGGGCCCTCTTCCAAAAAAGTATTCATCAAAACCTCCATTATTTTTTAAAATATAAGCCCAATGGAAGGGAAATGTCGCTTTTCCCCCATTGCGCCAATAATATGAACGATAATGCAAACGGGGCGTAAAGGTCAAGGAAATTCATTGCGTTGCAACGAACATGGGGATAAAGAGTGTTAGCGAAAATTATTCAGGTAAAGCGTCGCCATCCGGTCCGCGACCCGGTTCCAACTGTATTGCAGGGCTTGTTTGCGGGCGTGTTCTCCCATTGTCAGCCGGTTCTCCTCATTCAAAAGGTGTTCGATTTTTTCGGATAATTCAGTGGACGACGGGGGGTCCTTCAGCACAAACCCCTCAATCCCATTGGCGACCAGATCTCCGGCCCCCACAGTTTGGCTGATGATTACGGGTAACCCGGCGGCCATGGCTTCCAGAACCGCCATGCCGAAGGTGTCGTAAACTGACGGCATGGCAAAAATATCGCTTGCAAGATAGTATTTTTCAATCTCGCGGGTCACTCCCGCAAAGATGATCTGGTCCGCCACACCGTATTCCCGGGCCTTGGCCAGGTAGGGCGCCGCTTTTCCCTTGCCCACCACGAGCAGCTTCACTTTCGGTGCCACAGGGCTTGGGGAGACATGCGACATGCTTTCAATGATCAGTCCCAGGCGTTTGATCTCAAAATTCATTCCCACAAACAGGATGACCAGGTCCTCTTCATTGATGCCGTGGCAATGTCGGATCTCCCGCCGGCAACTCATTTTATCCAGTTTGGAAAACCGTTCCAGATTGACGCCCGGGTGAATGACCTCAATATGGCTTTTTGGAACCGGGTAACGCCTTTGCAGTTCATCCTTAACCAGGCTCGAAACCGGAAGTACCATGGGGACGGGCGGCCCGGTTAGGCCTTTCTTTTCCACCCACGCCATGGCGCGATCAAAAAGACTCAGTCGTTTAGTTCTCATTTGCCGAATCCAGGTTTCGTGGGGAATGCCGTGCAGGGTAAAGAGATTCATGCTGAAAATCCGATCGTGGCTGTGAATCAAATCAAAGGCGCCCCTTTGAATTTTGCGGTTTACAAACCAGGCAAAACTGAGCTGTTTCATAAAACGGGGAAAAACAAGAATGGGGACCTTGTGAAACAGAATGGGGGCTTTCCCCTGACGCCACCGGTTCGCGAACACATGAATCTCAAATTCACCGCGCATCGCCAACCGTTCCGTGAGGGCGTAAACAAACCCTTCCGCGCCGCCCACCAGTCCATATTTCGGGATAACCACCGCCACTTTTATCATCGTAAAACCAGATTCAATAATTTTTCCACCCGACTGGGCGATTTTTTTTCTCAACCAAAATTCCATACAGAGGCACAAAGACGTAGCGAAATCAGAAAAAACATTGATCATAGTTCAGAACGTCGATCTTTTGGAAGAAAAATTTTCTTATATTATTGGGCCAACGTCGATATTGCTTGTAGGGGCAGACCTGTGTGTCTGCCCAGTAAAGGGCGAACAGACAGGTTCGTCCCTACATTAGTGGCCGAAACGATGATCAAGGCCAAAAAATGAATATTGTTTTTGATATTATTCTGAAGTATTAAAAGTATCAGAATGGTTGAACCCTTGAAATGAAGGATCGATGATGTGAAAATTGAACGGTGCCTGAAATATGCGCCGACACGCGATGTGGTGTTCGTTCTGGGGGCGGGTGCTTCCTATGGCGACGGCGTACCCCTGCAACGGGATATCCTACCCATGCTTTTGGACGGCAGCATGCCGGAGCTGGACGGATCCGTTATGGGTCGACAGTTGAGGGAATTTATCAATGCCAACTTTTATGTGGATGTGAAGACCGGGGAATTTCCCAAGCTGGAGGCAGTTTTCGGGTTTCTGGATTATTTTATTCAGCAGCATGAAAGCCTGAATGCCCGATACAACTACGACGAGATTGTTCAAATCAAGGAAAACCTGATCAAGATTATTCATTACATCGTTAGTGTTCGTTCGAACCGGCAAAGCCCTTTTTACCATCGGTTCTGGGATGTGATTCGCGAATATAACCGCAATGTATCCATCATTACCCTGAATTACGATACCCTTCTGGAGCAAGCCTTTTTACCCCTGTATCCGGGAACGGGTTATATTGATTACTGCATTCCCCTCATGAATTTTGAAAAACATGATGCGCTGAAAGAATTCCAATTCTGGGTCAATCCCCGGGAGCCGATCTTTGTGGATGCGGATGAACACCCCGTTCCCTTCAAAATCATCAAACTTCACGGCAGCCTGAACTGGAAATACTGCAACTGCTGCAATCAGGTCCTTTTGACCACCTGGGATCGCAGTATCGATCTCAACAGTGGCAGTTTCGTGGGCTATACCCAGCCGGAGCGGAAGGAATATGATTATTTCTGCCCCGTGGACAAGACTGAATTTCAGACCCTGATCCAGCCTCCTTCATATGTCAAGACCCTGAATAATCCTGTGAGCAGCCGGCTTTTCAGCGAGGCTGCCCGGGAAATACGAGCCACCCGCCGAATCGTTTTCATCGGCTACTCCCTTTCGGACGGGGACGTTCACGTGAAGGCGCTCTTCAAAAAACATCTTCACCCGAATGTAGAGCTGGTGGCCATCAATCCGAAATCATCCAAGACCGTCAGGCACCGGTACGCGGCGCTTTCCCGCAACACGCGGTTCCGTCGAAGAACCTTTGAAGACCTGGTTCAAAACAAAAATCTCATGAGGAAGCTCATCACATGATGTGACGCGTGAAGCGACAGGGATGCGATAGGGCGCAAAAAGGATCAAAAACAATGAAAATATCGGGCATTATTCAGAGCGGCGCGGGAAAAGGCGCCTATTTTACCCAGGTGGACTGGGTGGTGAAGCAGTGCGAAAACAAGTTGCGTATGACGCCGTTTCCCGGTACCCTCAATGTCCGCGTGCGGGAAGAGGATGCTCCCGGGTTGAGTCAATTTTTTTTAAAGACGGACTTTGAATTGATTCCCGACGACCCCTCATTTTGTGCGGCTCGCGTTAAAAAAGTCACCATTAACGACGTTCCCGCGGCGGTAGTGCTTCCCGGCGAAGACGTCAGGATTCATGACAGCCGCACCATCGAGTTGATTGCCGCATGCAGTCTGAAAAAACGCCTGGGCCTTGAGGATGGCGATACGGTTACTATTTTCGGCTGATGGCGTTTAACGATTGGATTCGAAACAAGGAGATTTCAAACCATTATGGAACAAGTGATGATTGATGGGGTGACGTTACACCTCAGTGAACCCGACCAGGTCCCCATGCGGTGGGTCGGTCAAACGGAGTTGATTACCCAGGTGCTGGCGGCCTGGCTGGTTATTGATCCGGAAGATTTTCCCCTGAGCCCGAGGCTGGTGGGCAAACCGGGGGTGGGAAAAACAACCCTGGCCTATCATGCGGGAAAATCTTTAAACCGGCCGGTTTATTTGTTTCAATCCACCATGGACACCCGGCCCGAGGATTTAATTGTTACGCCGGTCATTTCTGAAAAGGGAAAAATAAAATACGTGGCGAGCCCCGTGGTGTCGGCCATGATCAAGGGAGGGATCGCGGTCATCGATGAAGGAAACCGCATGAGTGAAAAAAGCTGGGCGTCCCTGGCCCCGCTGCTGGACAGCCGGCGGTATGTGGAATCCATCGTGGCGGGTATCAAGATCAAGGCCCACCCTGAATTTCGGTTCTGCACCACCATGAACGACGACGCCAGCACCTTTGAATTGCCCGAGTATATTCATTCCCGGCTTCAACCTCAGATTCATATCGATTTTCCAGAGAAAGACGAAGAAAGGCTCATTCTCCAAAGCAATCTGCCCTTTGCGAATGACGAAATCCTTCATTATGTAACGGAGTTTCTTCAGGCGGCCCATCGGGCCGATGAACGGTATTCCGTAAGGGATGGGATCAATATGGCACGGTACGCCTTGAAAAGACTTTCAAACGGGAAAGGCCCGCGTCCCGCGGACCCGTCGGCCCGTACCGTCCAATACCTCAAAGAGGCGGCGGCCATGGTTCTGGATGCGCCTGCCGCCGACTATTTTGCCGAAATGGTGGATCGTTTTGAACAAGACCGCTGAAATCAAATGGCATAACATCCGGATGGTTCCCATCCTGCACAACCGGATGGAGTTTGCGTTGGCGGTAAGACGCGCCTTTTTAGATTTTCGGCCGGACCATGTGGCCGTGGAATACCCGGATACGCTGAAGGCCCGAATTATTCAAGGGGTCAAACGACTCCCACTGTTGTCGGTGGTGCATTATGAGGAAAAGGATGGCACCTTTATTTACCTTCCCCTGGAACCTTGTGACGGGCAGGTGGAGGCCATACGCCTTGCGCTTTCCCATGGGTTACCCCTTCATTTTGTTGATCGGGATACGGAAGGGTATCCTCGCGATTACACCCCCATGCCGGATTCATACGCCGTCACCCGAATCGGGCATGGCGCCTACTGCCGGGCTTACATGGATATTTACCGGCACCGTAAACCGACAACCGAAGACGCCCTTCGGGAAAAAACCATGGCCTATCACCTGCGGGAACTGGATAGCTCCGGAAAGAAAATTCTTTTCCTGTGTGGTTTGAGTCATGTGAACGGCATCCTGGAGGCGTTGGAACATTCACAGGCCCCGGTCATTGGCCGAAGGGTGCGTGAAAAGGTGGCCCTGGCCCATCTGCACCAAGACGCCAGCAGGGAAATTATGGGAGAGATGCCTTTTCTCCAGGCGGTTTATGAACGGAGTCGGTTGTCAGGTGAGATGCCGGATCGGTTTCAGGTCCAGATGAAGCTACTGAAAGACGCGCAAAAAAAGCACTGGAAAAACAGCAAGGAAAAAATCTCCCACATCCAGTTGAGAGTACTCAACCGATTTGCCAGAAACTACGCTCTCCTGAACCAAAAACTGGCGCCCGATTTTTACCAGCTCATCGTGGCTTCAAGGGGGGCCGTGGACGATAACTTTGCCTATGAGGTGTGGGACCTGGGGAGCGATTATCCCTGGCAAGACGAGAATCCGGGCCTGTCGGTGCTGCGTCTCAGGGGCGAGGATCTGTTCCTGGATAAAAAGCGGATTCGGTTTCACCGGCAGTTCAAGACCCTGCGCAGACGCCTGATTTCGGTGCCGGTGAAGGAAAAAAGGAAAAGGCGCAATCCTGAAAAATGGCGGAAAGAATTCAGCGGGGAGTCCATTTGTTCCTACCCGCCCGAAGATGTGACCATTGAAGGCTACGGTCATTATTTAAAGAAAAAAGCCCTGCAAATCAAGGCAGCGGAAAATGTTCGAATTGAGCCCTTCTCCTGCTCTATTCGGGACGGCATCGATATTCGGGAAACCATTCGACAATGGTCCGGCGGAGACCTCTATGTAAGAACGGAAAGGCCCCTAAAAGGAAAGGTTGGTTCCGTGGTGGTCATCTTTGATCCTGACTCTTCCAAAAACGGCGACGAGGCATACCCATGGTGCGTCACCTGGCTTGGGGAACACAGCCAGGAATCCGACATGGCTTTTTACAGTACGCCGGCAGGTGTTGTCATGGACGGCCCGGGAATTTCCAAATGCCAGTACGGGGGCTTCATGTTGAGCTACCCGCCCCTTCGGGTTTATGATATCTGGCGGGACCCTTTTTTTAACGTGGCCCGGAACAAACCTGAAAAACTGCTTATGGCGGCCCTTGATTACAGCTTGGAAAAACACGTGGTATATCTGGCCGCCGCCCCCCCCTCGGGCTGGTGCCTGAGTATGGCGGCCCGACTGGGTAAAAAAATCATCTATCTGCCCCTGGGAACTTTTTCTCCGGTAACCCTCAAAAAAATCCGCCAGTTTCACGTGCTGGATGGGTACGGGGTGAGACAATATGCCAGGCAGTATCTATAAAAAGTTTTCTCCTGGCTTTGGGGTTATCCTGAATTTGAGGCCTTAGCGATAAAGATATCGAAAAATGGATAAAAGCTCACTTTTTTGAAAAATTCTGGCAATAAACAAGCCTATTTTTTAAGTTGTTGAAATCTTTTTAAATTAATATTAAGCTGTTTGGATTAGGGAGGTTTTTGATGGAGAAAATTCTGATTATTGGATGTAAAAAAGCGATGGACGATATTTGCATCGGTTGTTCCCGATGTTTCGTGGGCTTTAATCGAAGGGAAGGGGATTTCAGCCGATATAAGGATGGAGAAGCGGAAGTGGTGGGCCTTTTAAACTGTGGGGATTGCCCCGGAGCCACGATTGTCACCCGGTTGGCACAGGTGAGTCTCTGGAATAAACCGATGAATGAAACGGTCACCAAAATTCATATTGGTCCCTGTGTTATGGATCACTGTCCCCACGTGGAGATCCTGTTAAAAAAAATCAAGGCCAAATCAGGCGTGGAAGTCATCGAAGGCGCCCACCCCTACAAGCCGGATAACATTTTTGGGTAACCTTGTGGGCGGCTAATTCAGTTTTTTCGCAACTTGATGGTTGTTGACCCACTCCCATTTCATGCACGCTATTGTTTTTTGAAAGTCAACTTATGAGCTCGCGATCCGTTTCGGGCCGGTATAGATTTTCATTGTCCGGTCCTTGATGATCCGTACGTCCATGTTGGTGTGTATTTTTGTGCCGGTATCCCGGACAAAACCGACCAGCGTTATCCCACAGGCGAGAGCGGTTTCGCGTCCTTTGTCCGTTACCGCCGTCTTGGTGGCAACCACCGGAAACCCGGCCCGGCATAATTTGGCCACCATCTCCGAGGTCATGCGGCCGGTGGAAACCATAAAATGGCAACTGCAATCGATGTGCTGCAAAAGCGCATAGCCAATGGCCTTGTCCAGGCAGTTGTGTCGCCCGATGTCTTCAACGATGCAGACGGGTTTCGCTTCCGGCGTGAATATGCCGGCAGCGTGAGCGCCCTCCGTTTCCTTGTAGACGGTGGCGATCTGAAAGAGGCTGGTCATGGCTTGGAACACGGTGGTTTTTTGCAAAATGATGTCTGATCGGATTTCCGGAAGGATATCATCGGCGAAAGCGGTTATGCCCCCTCCGGAAACGATACGATAGGCGGTAGCCGCGGGGGTTGGGGCGGCGTTATTTTGAAGCGTTACGGTGACTGAGGTCTCGTCAAGGATGAGCGATGAAATGTCTTGCGGGGTTGCGATAAAACCCTGCCCGAAGAGGTAGCCGGTCACGAATTCTTTTTCCATCCCGGGCATGAGCGATGCCGTGGCGAGGGGGGCGCCATTCAAGGTGATGTGCAGTTCACGCTCGATGACAACGGATGGCGCCACGTTTTCGAATCGGCCATCCCGGAGTTGTTTGCCGAGGATTTTGATGGATGTGGGTTGAATACTCATCGTATTCGCTCCGGGTGTGAGTAGACGATCATTTTCGAACCGCGAACCAGCCCGGCGATGGTGATGCCGCTTTTTTCCGCCAGTGTCACTGCCAGTGTGGTGGGGACGCCTTTGGTGGCGATGATGGGAATGCCGGCATTGCGGCATTTATAAATCATCTCCGTGGGCTGACGACCGGTGGAGGCTGCCAAAACCCTGGTTAAATCGATGCCTTTAAGCAGTGCCGCGCCGATGACTTTGTCCAGGGCATGGTGACGGCCCAGATCTTCAGTAATGGCAACGGCTTTGTGCCCCTCCAGAAATAATCCGGCGGAGTGTACCGCTTCGGTTTCGGCGAAGACTTCGGATTTCAAAATTGCTTTGACGCAGGTGAACACGTCATCGTGGTCAACCACAAGGTCTGAGCACACCGGTTCCGACCTTTTTTGGGTTTTTTTTGTGGCGAACAGCGTTATCTCGATCGTCGTCCCGGTCACTGTGACCGACGCAATGTCGGAAGCGCCGGAGATGGTTCCCCTGGCAAGTAGATGTCCGACGGCGAATTCCCGTTCCATGCCGGCCATGATCATGGCTGTGGCATAGTGGTCGCCGTTAACGCGGAGCGTCAGCGCCGTCTCCCGAATGATCCGTTCCGTGGTTCGCTTGCAACCGCCGTTCATTTGGATCAGTTCAACGGGCTGTAATATGTTGCTGTCCGTCATGGATAAGTCAAAGGATGCGTTCCAGGTTAATGGTTTTGGAGGGACTGAATTGGTTTGAACTGAAGAAATGGATCAGTTTGGAATCATTCCAGTCGACCAATGTGTTGATTTTTTGAACGCCGACGCTTCTCAAATGGTCCATGAACTCCGTAATCAACTGTTCGCCGATGCCCTGATGCCGGCAATCCGGATCAACACCGATGGTATCGAGGCTTGCTTCTTCCTGGAAGATGCCGAATTCACCCATGTAGATCTCACCCATGACAAACCCCACGACCGTTCCATCTTCTTTTTCCGCCACAAGGGATGCAGGCAAATAATCCTCGGATTTAAGAAGTTTTTCAAACTTCACTTCATAATACTCCGGCCGGGAAGTCTTAAGTACCTTTTCGTCAATGGCAACCACGGCGTCAAAATCGTCAGCCTTCATGAGCCTGATGTTAATCGTATGCTTGTTCATGGGGCCTCCTTTCTCTTCAGGGGTCATATAAAAATGGATCTATCCTATTTCTTTTGACTCTTTTTGACGATAGTTCTTTCTTCCTCGGGAATGGGAGATGGAACCGGTTCGCCGATAATCTTCGTCACGGCGCCGAATTTAGGCGGACATGCCTCGAAGCAGGTGCCGCATTTGATGCATTTCTCCTGGTCAATCACATGGATCCGGTTCTTTGCACTGATGATCGCTTCCGCGGGGCATCTCCTGGCGCACGTCATACAGGCTTTGCATTTTTCCGGATCGATGTAGTAGGAGACGACATTGCGAAACAAATCCTCTATTTCGTCATTGGTGAAAAGGCCATCATATTCCGCCTTGTTTTCGAGCCGTGACGCCAGCTTTTCCCTTTTCGCTATTTTAATGTAGGGGATCAGCTTGGTCACTTCAGCAATTTTTGATCTTAATGCGTCTCGGTCTATGTCTTCGGCTTCCCCATGGCCAAGGGGACCTAACTGTTTCACCTTGGCGCTGAACTCACTCATGATTTGGGCAAAGGGAATCCCATCCCCGGCGGACATGAATTTAATGCTTAACCTTTCGGGGTTAAGCCCGATATGTTCCATGATCTTCCGGCATAAAAGGACCATGTTCAGGGTATGGTAGTTGCCATGGGTCACATAGTTGCATTCCCCCAGATGACAACCACCGATAAAGACCGCATCCGTTCCATTGGCGAAGGCTCTGAGTACAAACTCCAGATCGACCCTGCCGGAACACATGACGCGGATAAGCCTCATTTCACTTGCATATTGTAGTCTGGAAACTCCAGCCATGTCTGCGGCGCCGTAGGCTCACCAATGGCATACAAAACCCAGAATTTTAGGTTTAAATTTCAGTCCCGTACTCATCTTTTTTCCCTCGTTTGTGTAATCCCGGCTTTATGGGTTCGTGTGCGTTTACACATCTCCCACAGCCGCATTCATGGGTTGGTTGCTCTCGTCCGCTGGAAAGGCCGCATCGATTTGGCTTAGGAGCGCTTCATCGGTAAAGTGTTTCAGGAAAATTGCGCCCGTTGGACACTTGGTGTTGCAGAGGCCATCCCCTTTGCAGAGAACCGGATTAATGACGGCCTTATGCCCCAGTTTTGTTTTCCGTAACTCGATGGCGCCGTAGGTGCAAACTGAGGCACATGCCCCACACCCCATGCATTTCTTTTCATCCACCTCGCAAACGGAACCGGATGCGATCACCGTATCGTGTGAAAGAAGCGTTAAGACCCGGCCCGCGGCCCCATAGGCCTGGTTAATGGTCTCCGATATGGTTTTCGGATAGTGGGCCGTTCCGCACAGATAAACGCCATCCGCGGCAAATTCGACCGGTCTCAATTTGGCATGGGCTTCTTTGAAAAAACCATCCGGGCTCAAGGTGACCTTGAATTGCCCCGCGATTTCCCGGGTTGATGCGGAGGGGATCACGGCGGCGGCCAAAACAAGGCAATCGGCGTCTATGCCAAGCTGTTGACCTAGAATCTCATCGGTTACGGCAACCCTTAAAACGGGTTTGCCCGCCTCGGTCACCGCTTCCACCTGCGGCTGGTTTTCCGGTTCCCAGCGGATGAACTTCACATCCTTATTGGAGGCTTCCCGGTAATAATCCTCGCTGAACCCATAGGTTCTCATATCCCGAAAGAGGACGTAGATATCCATCTCCGGGTTGATCTCCTTCAGTTTCAGCGCGTTTTTGACGGCATTGCCGCAGCAGATGCGGGAGCAGTAATTCCGGTCCTCATTTCGGCAGCCGACGCACTGGATCATCACCAGGGTCTCGGCCTTAAGGACCTTTTCGTCCTTTTTGGCAATCCTATCCTCCAGATCGAGCTGGGTCAGCACCCGGTCGTCTTCGCCGTAAAGGTATTCAGTGGGTTCATATACATCGGCCCCCGTTGCGATGACGGCCACGCCATGCTTGATTTCCGTAAGCCCTCTGTCGGATTTTATCTGAGTGACAAAATTTCCCACATAGCCGGTCGCTTCCATGATTTCGGCATCCGTATACACATGGATCAAGGGGTTCTGGTACACCTTGTGAACCAGATCGCGCAAATAGGCTTGAACATCCAGTCCTTCCAGGGTGGTGTAAATTTTTCTGACCATTCCTCCGAGATCTTTATCCTTTTCAATCAGATAAACCTCATGATCCTCCTGGGCGGCGATGGAGAGCGCGCAGGTCATGCCGGCGATACCGCCGCCCACCACCAGGGCCCTTCTATCCACCGGCAGATCAAATTCCTGCAATGGTTCCAGAAGGCAGGCGCGGGCCACCGACATGCGGGTGATATCCTTCGCTTTTCTTGTGGCTTCTTCCTTTTCCTTGGAATGGCACCAGGAGCAATGTTCCCGGATATTGGCCATGTCGTAGTAATACTGGTTGATGCCCGCTTCTCGAACGGTGTCCCGAAAGAGCGGTTCCAGCGTTCTGGGGGAGCAGGCGGCCACCACCACGCGATTGAGCCCTTTTTCTTTGGTAATGTCCGTTATTTCCTGAGCGGAATTGGTCGCACATGAAAACAGCTGCTCCTGGGCATAGACCACATGGGGGAGGGTCAGGGCATATTCAACGGTTGCGGGAACATCCACGACGCTTCCGATATTAGACCCGCAATGGCACACGAAGACCCCGATCCTGGGTTCTTCTTTGGAAACATCCCGTTCAGGGGGGTATATCCTTTCCCTGGAAAGCTTTCCACGCCGGTAGTCCAATAATTGGCCGCATTGGGAGCCGGCGCCGCTGGCGCTGAAAACCGACTCTGGAATATCGATGGGACCCTGAAAGGCGCCGCTCACAAAGATGCCGGGCCGGGTGGTTTCCAGGGGGTTTGTGGGATTGAGCTTGCAAAAATTGTGAGATTCCAGCTCGATACCGAATTTTTCCGCCAGGCCCTGAAAATCCTTTGGGGGATTCAACCCGACGGATAATACCACCATATTGAATTCTTCTTCTTTGACGCCGGCGTCAGGGGTCGCGTATCGCACCGTGACATTCTTGGTTTCCGGGTCCTCCCGGGTGATGGAGGTGTAGCTTCTGATAAACCGAATCCCGGAAAGTTGTTCCGTTCGCTGGTGGTATCGCTCAAAATCCTTGCCGAAGGAGCGAATATCGTTGTGAAAGATGGTACACTCGGCCTCGGGGTCATGGTCCTTGGTTAAGATCACGTGTTTCTGGGCATAGGTGCAGCATACGCCGGAGCAGTAGCTGTTGTTCCCTTCGGTCAGTCGCCTGGAGCCCACGCAGCTGATCCAGGCAATTTTATGGGGATGTTCCAGGTCTGAAGCACGCCGTATCTCCCCGCCGTAGGGCCCCGTCGCGCACAACAGCCGTTCGTAGTCCATGCTGGTGACCACGTTTGCAAACTGCCCGTAGCGATATTCATCCCTTACGCTGGGATCAAAGGGCTCGATGCCGAGCGCCAGGATGACGGCCCCCACATTGACGTTTACCTTCTCCGGTTTTTGATGAAGATCGATGGCGTCGGCCTGACAGACGTTTTCGCAAATGGCGCATTTTTTCTCTTTCAGGTAAAGACAGGTCTCATCAATATAGGCGATCAGGGGAACCGCCTGGGCAAAGTATATATGGACGGCTTTGTTCTCCGATATGTCCTGATTGAATTGATCCGGGTATTGCACCGGACAGTATTCGGCACAGGTGGTACAACCCGTGCATTTCTCCTCGATGATATATCGGGGCTTCTTGATCAGGGTGACGTTGAAGTCTCCCGCTTTCCCTTCCACACCATCAACTTCCGTATAGGTGAGAACCTCTATGTTCGGATGCCGGCCGACCTCGACCAGTTTAGGCGAAAGGATTCACATGGAGCAATCATTGGTGGGAAAAGTCTTATCCAGCTGGGCCATATGGCCCCCGATGCTGGGCGATTTCTCCACCAGGTAGACCTTAAAACCGGCAGTGGCCAGGTCCAGCGATGCTTGAATGCCGCTGACCCCACCGCCTACAACCATCACATCGCCGAAATTACCGTCCGCGAAGCCCTTTTTAAGTTGTTCAATCTGTTCTTTTTCCACTGCTCTATTTCCCTATGTGAGATTTGTAAGATCCCTAAATAACGTCCTGTATGATTTCCGTTATGTCTTTAATCTCGATCTTTTCATCCACGCCCATGGTGATCCGGCTGTCCTCGAGCATGGTAATGCAGTAGGGGCAGCAGGTCGCCAGCACCTCGGCGCCCACCCCAATGGCCTGTTCGATTCTGATATCGCCGAATCTTTCCCCCTTTTGGGTCTCCATCCACACCCTGCCGCCGCCCCCGCCGCAACAGAGACTGTCCACGCGAGAATCGGGCATTTCACTTAACGCCAACCCCGGTATCTTTTTCAGAACTTCCCGGGGTTCCTCATATATGCCGTTATGCCTTCCCAGGTAACAGGGGTCATGATAGGTGATTTTCTTCTCATATTCCCCGGTAAACTTAAGTCTTCCCGCGTTCATCAACTCGAATAAATACTGGGAGATATGGATTATTTCAAAGTTCACCATAAACTGGGGATACTCGTTTTTGAAGGTGTGGTAGCAATGGGGGGAAGTAACCAGGATCTTTTTGACCCCGTTATCGACAAAGGTCTTGATGTTTTCCCTGGCCAGGCGTTTGAACAGTTCTTCATCGCCGGTTTTGCGGATGCTTTCCCCGCAGCAATTTTCCTTTGTCCCGAGTATTCCGAAATTCACTCCCGCCGATTTGAGGATTTTCGCCGTGGCAGTGGCCACCTTTTTCAATCTCGGGTCATAGCTGGGGTAGCAACCGGGGAAGTATAAAATTTCCATTTCTTCCGAAAAGGCGTTGACCCCCTGGCCCTTGGCCCAATCCGCCCTGCTTTTCCGGTCTTCGCCGATGGGATTGCCCTCTCCGGTAAGGCTTCCGATGGCGGTGCGGATGGGCTTGACGGAAGCGGGAAAGACCCCGTATTCCGTGGCAACCCTGCGCAATGCAATCCCCGACTCAATCTGATTGACGTCCCTGGGGCACTGCTGGGGGCATCTTCCGCAGGTGGTGCAAAGCCACATCTCTTCACTTTCGATCTCGGTAAAACCAAAAGTCGCCTGTCGGACCAGCTTGCGCATGCTGAAGTTTCTGACCCGGTTCCAGGGACAAACCGTATCGCATAACCCGCATTGGAAGCATTTTTTGAAGGCGTCGCCACCACTTTCCTTGATGACATCGATGATCTCTTTGTAGTCGGCTACATTCTCCACGGTCTTTCTTAAACCTCTTGTTTTGCCATTGTATTTCAGCTCGTCTTGGACATTGACATTCGGTTGACGGTTTCCATTATTTTGTCCAATCCGTATTGGTCCGCCAATGCCTGCAACCCGATCTCCATTTCCTCCGGACTTTCTTCTTCTTCCACTTCCTCTTCCCGCTCTTCGTAAGTCAGGGCATCCACCAGGCACCACTTGACGCACCATGGCTCTTCTTCGCCTTCACACATGTCGCATTTTAGCGGGAGGCCGGAATCGGGTTCTTTGAAATCAGGCCTGGATGGACAGGAAGCCCGGCAGAAGGCGCACTCTTCGTATTCCTTTCCGTCAAGTACATATTTGTCTCTGCCGGCACATTCGGCCGGCGTATACTCACCGGCGTAAACCGGCACATAAATGTCTTTTAATGGGTGACGATTTATCTTGATACGGGATCTTGCCGGATTATTGCCGCTGTATTTCGGCGCTGCGTGAAAGGCGGAGCAGATGACCTCGCAGGCCCGGCAACCATTGCACAGGTCGGCATTGACTTTGATGGTTTTAACGATTTTCTTTTTTTTCTCGCCCACGGCTACACCTCCTTCTCTTTTTCCGTCGAGGTCTCTGAGGAAGGCGCGTCGTCGTTGTCTAAATAGATCCCCCGTTTTTCGAAGTCTTCGAATACGTAATCCAAACCCAATTCATGTAGTGATTCTTTTGTGGGAATTCCCTGGTGATTCCACCCCTTGAATTTGTAGTAGGTATCTAACAGCTTCTCTTCCAGTTCGGGAAATCTTTTCTTCCAATGGTTTTCGGGTGGCTTTTCATCTTCTCTTCGCATGCCTCTTCGGATATTAATGGCCCTGACCAAAGTCCGGTATCTTCTGGCTGCCTGGGTCAGTTTTTCTTCATCCATGTCAATGCCGGCCCCCGATGAGATAAATTTCGGGTAATTGTGCATATGATAGGGTGGTTTCAGGGGGAATGAGGACAAGCCGGCGCACATGCCGAGGGCGTCGTCGATGTAGTGCATTCGTTCCTGCCAGTCAACAATATCGCATGCCATGTCAACCGTTGGATAATAGGGGATGGAGTTTTCTCCACGCAGCTCCCAATCCAGAAAATATTGCTTAAATTTTTCATCGGGCACCTGGTACCAATCTTTTACAAAGGCCTCTCTCTGTTCCCGTTTGGGAAATGGCGCCTGGGGGAACTGCCCTTCAATCTGGGTAATGTTGATCTTTTCGCCGGTGGCATACATCAAAAAATAGATGGGATTCAGCATGGACAGCTTGAGCGGCAACTGTTCATGTTTTTTAATATTGTTGTGGGCATAGGCTTCAGCACCCTTGCCGATCTCTTGGGCCGCCCAATAGGTGCCATTGGCCAGGATATCGCCGATCCCTTCTCTCCGAACAATTTTGTCCAGCAACCAGTAAAATCTGCCGTCGTTATCAGAGGGCATTCCGGGAAAATCATCATCCGTCAAGATGCCGTTTTCGTAAAGCTCAAGACCGAAGGCCATGACCTGTGGTGCTGAGAATCCGTCCACCCCATACTCCGTGGCACTTTGAGCGATGCCCAAACCAAATTCCAAGTCCGAGTAGGCCGCCATTGTGTAGGTCAGTTTCGAGAAGCATTTCATCATGTATGTGGGAAGCCCCGGCGGCGTGATGGTGGCGCCGCATGTCATGGGACAGTTGTAGCAACTGATCAACCGGGTCCGCATGCTTTCCATGGTCTCCATCCACGCTTTGGCAATGTCGTCGTTCCAGAAATCTTTTCTGCGTGTGCGGGAATTTCCCCATGAAAAATTCTCGGTGTGCCACTTTTCATCATGAACCTTCATTTCCTGGGGTGAGCCAAGGCCGGCCAAAATGGGCATGACGCCCGGGATTGGTGCTTGATTTCGGATCTTGATGTATTCCAGCACTTCGTTGCAAAGGCCAATAAATTCATCGGGTCGGGCAATATTGACGTCCTTTGTGCCACGGACAACGATGGCTTTTACCCCCTTGTCTCCCATAACGGCGCCGACGCCGGCTCTGCTGGCGCTGGACCTGCCCTGCTCGATGGAAGCAAAAAAGACCCTGTTTTCGCCGGCCAGGCCGATGGCTGCCACCTGGGCATTCGGTTCTTTCAG
The DNA here is from genome assembly GCA_963664475.2 of Desulfatiglandales bacterium. Classification (GTDB taxonomy): domain Bacteria; phylum Desulfobacterota; class DSM-4660; order Desulfatiglandales; family Desulfatiglandaceae; genus NaphS2. The sequence continues at coordinate 270,424 of CAXXXE010000003.1, read as the reverse complement.
TTCCTGTTGAATCAGTTCCGCGGTTTCAATGGCGCCTTTGCCATGGAGATGAGTGGCATCCCGTATTTCAACTTTGTCGTTGTTGATCCACAAATAAACCAGATTGGGGGATTTTCCGCGAAGAATCACTTTGTCATACCCGGCATACTTCAATTCCGGCGCCCAAAATCCCCCCATCATTGAAAATGCCATTAAGCGAGTCTGCGGAGAAATGGTGGAAACAATGGTACGGTTACAACCGGTGGCAGGCGTGCCGCATAAAAGACCGGCGCTGAATATGAGAAGGTTATCGGGAGAAAAAGGATCCACGTCGGGGGGAACCCTGTCCCATAGTATCTTGGCGTTTGTCCCCAGACCCCCCAGATAAAGCTCCGTGTCTCTTGGGTCCGTTTCTACCCTCTCAATGTTTCCGTGGGATAGATCAATTTCTAAATTAAACCCTGTTTCTGCGTACCTCATTTTTCTTCCCCTTCTAAATTACCTGAATCCGCCATATCCTTTTGGCTCATCATGGGTTGCAGTCGTTTAATTCGACGCAGCCTTCACCTAAACCGTTAATACTGATATAAAATTTCGATGATACCCGGTACGATGTGATCACAATCTAGCTACATCGTAACTACGTGTCAAGAAAAAATTCGATTTTTCTATAAAAGCCATCGTATTTTTTTTGGCGTTGGGTCAAAAAAAACCCCGCACCCTGTCGTAAAAACCCAGGGTTGCGGGGATAAAAGGCGGGATACCTATCAGACCTGAGGCCGCGGAAGCATACCGGCCCTTTCAGCAATTTCGGGGACCCTGTGTTCCCATTCGATGGCCATCAGATGAACACCGGCAACGCCCTCCATTTCCTTCAACGTTTCTATTTGTTCAAGGGCGTACCGGATGCCCTCTTCGGCAACCTTTCCTTTACCGGCCCCCTTCAGCCTGTCAATGAGGCTGTCCGGTACATCCATGCCGGGCACATTGTTGGCCATGTAACGCGCCATCCCAACGCTTTTCATGGGGGTGATACCCGCAAGGATGTAGCATTTTTCGTGAAGTCCCATATCCACGGCCTGTTTCATGAACGCCTTGAATTTATCCATGTTGTATATGCATTGGGTTTGGATAAAGTCCGCCCCCGCTGAAATCTTTTTGGCCAGTCGGCGTACGCGAAAAGCAACGGGTTCGGCAAAGGGATTCGAAGCGGCGCCTATGAATAATCGAGGCGGAACCTGAATATCCTTTCCGCTAAGGAATTTCCCCTCGTCTCTCATGGTTTTGACCGTATGGATCAACTGCATGGAGTCGATATCAAACACATTCTTGGCCTGCGGGTGGTCTCCAAATTTCTGGTGGTCCCCGGACAGGCAAAGCATGTTCTTAATGCCGTGAGCGTAAACCCCCAGAACGTCGCTTTGTATGGCCAGACGATTTCTGTCCCGGCAGACCATCTGAAAATTAGGCTCCAACCCTTCATCCATCAGAATCAATGACGCGGCCCAGCTTGACATCCTTACCACCGCGGTCTGGTTATCCGTTACATTCACGGCATCCACGTTCCCCTTTAAATGGCGAGCCTTTTCCCTGAGATGTTCCACATCGGCGCCTTCGGGCGGTCCGCATTCTCCGGTAAAGGCAAATTGTCCCGATTTCAGTATTTTTTCCAGATTGCTGCCGGACTTAAAATCACTCATTTCAATAAATCCTCCCTGACCTGTTTTCTGGGGCCGCCATTCCTCGATGTGATCCAATCTTTGGGTGGAATGAAAACATCAATTAAATGGCCCCGTCCCTGAGCTTCCAGTCTTTCATGGATCATATACCAGGCACAGGGAATGTCCGGGTTGATTTCACAACTTCCTTTATTGGTGCCGCCGCAGGGACCGTTCATGAGTGATTTTGAGCACCGGGTAATGGGACATATGCCGCCCGTCAAGTGCAGGATGCAATCCCCGCACATGAGACATCGCTCGCTGAATTCTCCCGGTCCATCCACAACGCCGACAAAGGTCGTATTGAGCCCGGGAAGCACGATTTTTCCAGGGAATTTTTCTCCCAGGAACTGAACGCCCGCACCGCAGGCAAGGGAGAGGATTGCATCGGATCCTTCAATGGGCGCCATGACCTGCTCAAAATATTCATGTTCGCACTGACGTTCGATGCCATTGGTCTCTATTGTGATATCCACTGCTGCCTGTTTGGCCTTCATGCGAAGAAGGGAGCCTAAAATTTCGGCCTCCTTGTTTCCGCCTTCATGACAAATGGCCACACAGGTATTACAGCCAAAAACAAGGATTTTCCGGTACTCCTTGATCATATTCCAAATTTCGTCCAGGGGTTTTTGTTTTCCCACAATCATTGCCGGTGACTCCTTATGATGAATGTCTTTGGTCGGCCCACCAAATAGGGGATGGACCCATATTCCTTATCTTTTCGGTGAATTGGGTGCAGATTTCCGTCCATCTGGGTCCCATGGCAGCGGACAGGTTGTACATTTCCACTCTTTCGGGATCAATTCCCACCTGGGGAAGAAGCGTTTTAATATAGGCGATGCGTTTTGCGGCATTTGTATTTCCCTCCAGGAAATGACATTGTCCCTGGAGTCAACCCGTCACAAAAACGCCGTCAACGCCCCTTTCAAAGGCCCGAAGCACGTAAAAATGGTCCAGTTTTCCGGTGCAGGGGAGTCGAATAATTTTTACGTTGGTTGGATAACTGAGCCTCATGACCCCCGCCAGATCCGCGGCGGCAAACGCGCAATAGTGACAGGCAAAGGCCAGCACATTCGGCTCCCATTTTTCGGGTATTTCATGGGGCTCTTCCAGTCCCGGAGTCGATTTTCCGGGTCGCCTGTCCGGATGGTTCAACCATAACTGAATACTCCTTAATGATCTATAACCTAAGCTAAGTTGCCCGCGGCCTTGAAGGCTTCAGGTTCCGTCAACGCATCGATCATGGCCACAATCTGATCGTCCTTGAAGTTATTCACTTGAAAAGCCTTGGCCGGACAAATCCCCGCACATATGCCGCATCCCATGCACTTGACTTCGTTATGGGAAATTTTCCCGTCTTCGTCAATATATGGAGAGCCAAAGGGACAAAGCCTCAGACAGGTCAGGCATGACATGCAGATATCCCGGTTATGTTTTGCCACGGTGCCGGAAACAGCGAGGGAATCCTTGGACAGTAACACAGAAGCCCTTGCCGCCGCTGCCAGGGCCTGGCTGATGCCCTCGTCCAGGTTTTTCGGCGCATGGGCCAAACCGCAGACAAATATGCCCTCGGACGGAAAATCAACGGGCCTCAGTTTTACGTGTGCTTCCAGAAAATAGCCGTCGGCGTTAACGGTCAGTTTATACAGTTTGCCGATTGTTTCCGTGGAAGGGTGAGGCCGGATGCCCGTGGAAAGGACCAGATAGTCCGCATGCAGTTCCACATCCCTGTTGAGCATGGGGTCAAACGTCTCCACCTTTATTCCCCATGGGCCGGGGGAAACGAAGGGTTTTCGATCCACGTCGTAGCGAATAAAAACCACGCCCAAATCACGCGCCATTCGATAATATTCTTCCCTCAACCCGTAGGTCCTGATGTCCCGGTATAAAATAAACACCTGGGCTTCCGGGGCTTTTTCCTTGATTTCGATAGCGTTTTTGACGGCATCCTGGCAGCAGATTCGGGAACAGTACTGGTTGGGTTCCTCCCGGGAACCCACACACTGAATCATCACATAGGTATCGGAAGGCCTGGCGGGGGATTTAGAGAGATTTTTCTCAAGTTCCCTCTGGGTCAGAATCCGTCTGTCCGAACCGTAGCCATATTCAGTGGGGACATAAAACCTGCCTCCGGTGGCGACAATAACGGCGCCATGTTCAAAAGAGGTGCCGTCGGTCAATCGGGTCACAAAATTTCCAACGTAACCATCTGTGTTTTTAACCGTTGTCCCCATGTAAGTCGTAATTTTCGAATGAGCGTTTACTTCCGCGATCTTATCTTTCAAAAAAGGCTGAACATCCTTGTTGTCCAGGGTTTTAAATACCTGAGTACCAAGACCTCCCAGTTGCTTTTCCTGCTCCACCAAATGAACGAAAAATCCCTGATCAGCCAGGGCCAGGGATGCTGTCAAACCGGCGACCCCTCCGCCAATTACCATGGCTGAAGCGTTGACCGGTACCGAATCGGATTGCACGGGCAAAAGCTTTCGGGTCTTGGCAATGCTCATCCTGATGATCTTTTTGGCCTTTTGGGTGGCCTTCTCTTTCTCCCCTTTGTGGCACCAGGCGCATTGTTCCCGGATGTCGGCAAGATCGAAAAGATATTTGTTCAGGCCCGCATCCCGAATGGTTTCCTGAAACAGGGGCTCATGGGTTCTGGGGGTACAGCTTGCCACAACAATCCGATTGAGCCCCAGGGTCTTTACCAGGGCCTTGATTTTATCTTGACTGTCCTGGGAGCAGGCATACAGGAGATTTTCGGCATGCACCACATTCTCAAGCGTCTTTACGTCTGCCACAACCGTCGGGATGTCAACGGCTTGGGCGATATTAACGCCGCAGTGGCATACAAAAACGCCAATTCTGGGTTCTTCATGAGAAACATCTGTTTCCGGGGGCAATTCCTTCACCATCGTTTCGGTTCCCCTCGCCTCTGCCAGCAGGCTCATGGCTCGACCCGCAACAGCGCTTCCCTGGGTTACCGTCTCGGGAATGTCCTTGGGGCCCTGATAGGTTCCGGTTACATAGATCCCCGATTTGGATGTGTCCACGGGTTGAAACGGCGACGTCTCGGCGAAACCGTATGGGTTGGGTTTAATGCCGAAAATTTCGGCAAAATCCCCGGCGTCTTTGCGAGGCTGGAAACCCACGGACAATACCACCATGTCAAAAATTTCATTGATGAGCTCTCCGTCCTCCCTTGCATACCGAAGGATCAGATTCCCCGTTCCCACTTCATCCCGTATAGCGGAAATCATGGCGCGCTGATAATCAACCTGGTACTCATTTTTGGCCCGATCCACATAGCGATCGAATTCCTTTCCGAAGGCTCTCATTTCCATGTAAAAAATGGTCGGCTCGATGTTGCCGTCATGCTCTCGGGCGATAATGGCCTGTTTGGTGGCATACATGCAGCAAACGGAAGAACACCATGGATTTGCGTTGTTGTTGTCGCGAGAGCCCACGCATTGAATCCATGCGACCTTTCGAGGGTGTTTTCCGTCGCCGGGCCGTTTGACTTCTCCCACATAAGGGCCGGATGCAGACAGGATTCTCTCAAATTGGATTGAGGTTACCACATTGGGATAACGACCGAATCCCAGTTCAGGTCTGATGGTCGGGTCGTATCGATCCAGGCCGGGCCCCAGAATAATGGCGCCGGCGCGGAGTTGGAATTCTTCCGCTTTTTGTTCAAAATCAATGGCCCCCGAAGGGCAGAGTTTTTCACATGCCCGGCATTTGTTTTTTTGAAAATAGATGCAGTGATCTTTATCGATGAGGCGTGTGCTGGGAAAAGCCTGGGGAAAAAGGGCGTAAATGGCTTTACGGATGCCTAACCCCTGATCGTATTCGCTGACGACTTTTTTGGGGCATTTTTCCTCGCAAAGCCCGCAACCGGTGCACTTTTCGGCATCCACATAGCGCGGATGACGTTTCAGCCCGACGGTAAAATTACCGGGGAAGCCCTGAACCGAAACCACCTCCGTCAGGGTGTGCAGCTCAATATTGAGATGTCTTCCCACTTCCACCAGTTTCGGGGAGAGCATGCACATGGCGCAATCCCCGGTGGGAAAGGTTTTATCCAGCATGGCCATGGTCCCCCCCAGGGAGGAATCTTTCTGGACCATGTGTATTTTAAAGCCGCTGTTGGCCAAATCAAGCGCGGCCTGCATGCTGCCGATGCCGCCGCCCACGATCAAAACAGAGCCCAGTTTCTTCATGTTTTCAGAGAGAATTTTGTTCATAACAAAGGCAGCTCCTTCACGCGACCGACCGCATCCACAAAATGACGATCGATTTGAAGTTCTTCAGGTTCCATGCCCATGCCCAGGCCGACCAGTTCGGTAATCAGATATACGGGCATGCGCTTGGTGATATTGTGGGTTTTCTTGACCTGTTCCTGATATGCATCCAGGTTGAGCTGACACATGGGGCAGCTTGTGACAAAACAATCCGCTTCCCTGGCGATGGCGTCCCGCATGATGTTCGCCATCAGCCCAAGGGCCAACTCCGGATCATTGACCGACGCCGATGCCCCACAACAGTCTGTTTTATAGCTCCAGTTGATGGGTCTGGCCCCCAGTGCCCGTAATATGAACTCCATGCTTTGGGGGTTCTCAACGTTATCAGGGACGTGCAGATCAAGGGGAAAACGCGTCTGCATACATCCGTAATAGCAGGCAGGCCTCAAGGTCCTAAGATACTTGTGTGTATTCGTTTTCCATTCACGGGTCCCCATGAGAGAAACCAGCAGCTCCAGGATGCTGATAATTTCTGTTTTTCCCGTTACTTTCTTCTTGAGTTCACGGTTAATCTCTTTCTTTAGGTGCCCGTCCGCTTCAAGCCTTTTTTTAGCAACCCGCATTCGGCTATAACAGGCAGAGCAGGGGATAACGAGATGACTCAATCCCATATAATCCGCGATACCCAAATTTCTGGCGGGCATGGCAATGGCCAGAAAGTCATCGGTTTTGCTCGCCGACGTGGCGCCGCAGCAGTTCCAATCGTCCAGTTCCTTCAGTTGAACATTCACTCTGTTGAGGACCAGTTTTGTTTGAACATCATAGAGCTTACTGGATGCGTGCAGGGTGCATCCCGGAAAATAGGCGATATCCATTTTGACCTCTTGTTCAGGCTTATGATTTCTGAGCTGCTTTTTTATTTTGGGCAATTTTGTAGAGACGTTTCAGTTCCGAGCGGTCCTTGACTTTTTCCACGCCAAAATGCATGCGCTTTTTTTGGGTCATGGCGAGTCCCATTTTGGCCTGGTTTTTCAATTCGTAGGCAAGCCCCTTTAAATTTGCCTTTGACAATTCATGGCGTGTGTTCTGCATTTCATAGAGCCCCATGAATTCCATCTCATTGACCCTGCCCATATGCTTGGCCGCGGTGCAGAAAGCATCGTGAAAAGTCTTGACCTTTGGGGACAATGGCGCCAGATGTTCTTCCTTGGCCATTTTTTTCAAGGTTTCGGTCACCCTGGCGGTGTGGATTTCGTTGGGACATCGGGTGCCGCAGGTGTAGCAGGAAACACACTTCCAGACCAATTGGCTTTGTAAGGCAGCATTTCGATCTCCCATGATAATCAGTCGAATCAAATGATCCGGCGTCATGCCCGCCTCGTCTCCCACGGGACAGCCGGCGGCGCATCGTCTGCATTGGTAACAGGCCAATATATTCTGGCCGGATCGTTTGACCACCTCATCAACGATCCCACGACTTTTCTCTTTTTTGTACACCAGCACGGAGGGTTTCATTCTGAGGGCTCCTTAGAAGATAGGGCGCTTTCATTTTTTGGAGGCAGACTATACGGAATTTGTTGCCATTGTGTCAATATATTATAGAACGTCTGAAGTTTCGATAGAAGAAGGGAAGGGGGTAGATTTGATCATGGTGCAAGCGATATTATCGCTTGCACCACGTCGAATTAAGGCGGGGGCTAGTCTGATTTTTCAGGTGGCATCGGTACTTTGGAAATCGTCAACCGCAGTTGACAGTGCAAGCAGCGTTTCGCTTCCGCAAGGGCCATTTTTTCATCGAACACCTGTTCAACCTCACCAAAGCCTTTCAGGCACTCCTCTACCGGCATCATTTCTTCATGCATCCGTCGCTGATCGGAAAATCCTTCATCTCGGCCGAGGAATGGATTTTCTTGTTCCTCGGGAATGAAACGCTGCAAAATGTCGCCTGTGCCTCCCAGGTGTTTGTCAATCTCCGATGCTGCTTCCCTTCCGGCTTGAACAGCCTCAATAACCGTTGCCGGGCCGCTCATCACGTCGCCGCCCGTAAACACTCTTTTTCGTGGAACGGCTCTGGTATTGTCGGCCCGGATATATCCGCGCCTGTCCAGTGTGATGCCGAAGTTGTCGGGAATGACCGATTTTTGCCCGATGGCCATGATAAATCGATCGACCTCTAAAATGAATTCGCTGCCTTCAATGGGAACCGGACGACGGCGACCGCTGGCATCGGGTTTCCCCAATTCCATGCGGATACATTCGACTTGCAGACAATCGTCTCGGGCGATGACGCGAATGGGGGCCACCAGAAAGTCGATTTTAACCCCTTCATTCAAGGCGGCTTCAACCTCCTCCGGTGAAGCGGGCATTTCCTGACGCGTACGCCGGTATAGCATGGACACCTGCTCCGCGCCCACACGCAAGCCGCAGCGCGCCACGTCAATGGCCACGTTTCCGCCGCCGACTACGGCTATCCGGCCTTTCAATTCGGATTTTCCTTCGATGTTGATTTTTCGCAACACTGACAGGCCGTTCAATACGCGCGGATCCTCTTCACCTGGAATTCCCATGGTGGTGCCCTGAATCGCTCCCATCCCCAGAAAAATCGCGTTAAATCCCTGGTCAAAGAGATCGTTGAGAGATTCAACCTTTGTATTGTAACGGAATTCCACCCCGATATTTTCAATGTCTTTGATTTCCTGATCCAGAACATGACGGGGCAGGCGATATTCAGGGATTCCGATCCGCATGGTTCCGCCGCCTTTGGATAAGGCTTCAAAAACTGTAACTGCATGGCCTTTTTTTCTGATAAACCAAGCTGCGGTCAATCCGGCCGGGCCTGCGCCGATAATGGCGACTTTTTTGCCGGTATCGGGGAGGATTTTGAGTTTTTCGCGCCAACGCCCTGTGTCGCGTTCCGCAGCAAATTTCTTCAACGCACGGATGCTGATGGCTTCGTTGACCTCGCCTCTTCGACATGCCGTTTCGCATGGGTGCGGACAAACGCAGCCCAAGGTATAGGGCAGGGGCACGGTTTCGCGAATTACTTCAATGGCATCCTGATAACGACCTTCGGCAATCAAACGGACATACCGCGACACGTCGATCCCCGCAGGACAGGTGTTGGTGCAGGGAAGAATGCGGGTCTCGCGTTCCTCTTCAGTGAAGAGATGCTTATCTCTCAGTGCCCCGGAGGGACAGACTTCAACACAGGCTTCACAGAATTTGCACCCGGAATCCATGATTGAAACATTCGCCTGGGTCCCCACATAGGTTTTAATGCCTCGATTAATTAAACCAATGGCCCCAACGCCCCGGACTTCCTGACACATCCTGATGCAGCGTTCGCATAGGATGCAGCGCTCCAGGTCGCGAATATACACAGGCTCATCCTGTGGGATTGCCGGTAGTTTTCGGTGTTGGGAAACATGGCCGGGCAAAAGATCTTTTCTCCCCACCCATTCAACCACTTTTTTAAACTGGGATGCTTCCGCCAGTTCTTTAGGATGGTCGCTTAGCATCAACCAGATAATGTTTTTTCGAAATTCTTGAAGTTGCGCCGTATTGGTGCGAACCATCATCCCCTCAGATACATTAGTGGTACAGGCCGGAGGCAATCCTCGCATTCCATCAATTTCGACCAGGCATAAACGACATGCTCCCAGGGGGGGTAAATCGGGATGGTAACATAAATTGGGGATATAGATTCCGGCATCAAGAGCCGCTTCAAGGACTGTTTTTCCGTTTTCTACCTGTAATTGTTGGTCATCAATTGTTATCTGTATCATTGTATCGCCTCAAAGTTACATGCATCAATGCAGGTTTTACATTTTATGCATTTGGTCTTATCAAGGATTGGATATTGCTTCTTTTCCCATGAAATTGCGTCTACCGGACAGGCTTTAGAACAGAGTCCGCACTTGGTGCAGTTTGCTTGAATAAACTCAAATTTTACCAATGCCGTACATACATGTGATGGACACTCACGGTCGTGAATGTGTGCTTGATATTCTTCCGGAAAATAGCGCAATGTGGTTAAGACCGGATTTGGCGCGGTGTTGCCAAGCCCACACAATGCTGTGTTTTTGATGGTGTTTCCCATCTCCTTGAGAAACGTCAGGTGTTCTTCTTTTCCGCGTCCCGCAGTGATCTCATCGAGCACTTCCAGGGTGCGTTTCAAGCCGACGCGGCAGGGAACGCATTTCCCACAGGATTCCGCCACAGTGAAATCTAAGAAAAATCTGGCGACATCCACCATGCAGGTGCGGGTATCCATGACGACCATCCCACCGGAACCCATAATTGCGCCGGTCTGATTGATCGATTCATAGTCAATGGGGGTATCCAACAAACTTTCCGGCAAGCAGCCGCCGGAAGGTCCGCCAAGCTGGATGCCTTTGAACTTGTTCTTTTTCTTGAGCATTCCGCCGCCCGGGCCAAAGATCAGATCTCGAATCGTCATGCCCATGGGAACTTCCACAAGTCCTGTATTTTTAACTTTCCCCGCAAGGGCAAAGACTTTTGTCCCTTTGCTCTTCTCAGTGCCGATGGATGCAAACCATTCAGCGCCTTTTTGAAAAATGTGGCGGATATTGGCCAGCGTTTCGACATTGTTGATGGTGGTTGGTTTCCCCCACAATCCTTTTTGGGCCGGAAAGGGCGGCCGCGGCTTCGGCATTCCGCGTTTGCCTTCGATTGACGCGAGCAGCGCGGTCTCTTCGCCGCAGACAAAGGCACCCGCTCCCTGTTTGATGGTCAGATGAAACGAATGATCGCTGCCCAGAATATTTTTTCCCAAATAGCCTCGCTTTTCCGCCTGAGCAATGGCTCTGGTTAAGCGTTTGATGGCAATGGGATATTCAGCCCGGCAGTAGACGTAGCCCTCTGTGGCGCCGATGGCATAGCCGGCAATAATCATTCCTTCAACGACAGAGTGAGGATCACCCTCCAGCACGCTGCGATCCATGAACGCACCGGGGTCACCTTCATCCGCATTGCAAACCATATACTTCTGGTCGCCTTTGGCCTGTCTGCAGAAATCCCACTTCATTCCGGTGGAAAATCCAGCACCGCCTCTTCCGCGCAATCCGGATATCTTCATTTTCTCGATTACGACCTCAGGGGTCATTCTGAGTACTTTTTGTAATGCGTTATAGCCGTTGTGCGCCAGATACTCATCGATACTCTTCGGGTCGATTTCGCCGCAATTGGCAAGCACAATGCGGGTTTGACTGGCAAAAAATTGCCGATAATCCTCTCCGGCCAGCAGCTTTTCGACCGGTTCGCCTTTCACCAAGTGCTGTTCCAGAATTGTTTGTACATCTTCAGGTTTGACGTATTCGTAGGTGATTCTCTCAGCATTTGGTCTGACAATGTCAACCAGTACATCCCTGAATAAGCCGCGGTCTCCAGTCATAATGACATCATAGCGATCCTGTAAATTGAGACGTTCCAATCCCTCCTCAAAAAACTGGCCGACTTTTCTCGAACCGGCCGAAATTCCACTGGTTCCATTGCATATCAGTATTTTATTTTTCATGATCCCGCATTCTCCGATCGATACTTATCCCATGTTTCTTCAATGTTTTGAATATTGCAGCGTCCATAAAAGTCGTCATCGATCATAACCGCGGGCGCCATTCCGCAGCACCCGAGACATGCCACACGTTCCACTGTGAAAAAGCCATCTTCCGTAGTTTCGCCTTCTTCAACTTCCAGCTTATCCAGAAGGTAATCAAATAAGCCCTTGGCGCCCATCACATGGCAGGCTGTACCCTGGCAAACTCTGATCGTGTGTTCCCCACGCGGTGTCAAACAGAATTGCGTGTAAAAGGTCAAGACGCCATAAATTTCCACTGGGAAAATCGATAATTCTTTTGCAACGAGTTGCACAGCCTCATCAGGAACATAACCGTAGTTTGTTTGAATGTCCTGTAAAAGCGGAATTAATGCACCCTTTTTCTGGCTATATTTTTCAATAAGCATCCTAGTGTGTGAAAGATCTACATTCATGAGTGAATCCTTATCCCCCTGATTAGGGTAAATAGTTTAAACATATTTCAACTTTTACGCCAGTTATCTTCAAAAGTTGCATTGTTGTCAAGCAGTATTTAGCAATTGTGGCATTCAGCTTGATTGAAGTGTGTTATTATGCTTTAATCCACGGCTACGGTTTATTCCCTGTTGCTGTTCTGAAGCGTTGCGAAAAAATGAGGGCGAGATGCAAGTTTTTAGTGAAAGAATGAACGAAAAAACAATGGTTGGTCGTGAGGAGGTTCTGGGTGGACAAGCCTGAGACAGTAGCCGATAAAAAATACCGGGGGTTTCTTCAAAATATGACGGAGTATGTTGTCGCGATCAATAGAAACTTTGAGATCGTCATGGCCAATGATCTTTTCAAGGATCGGTTCGGAGGACATCCTAACGATTCTTGTTTCCAGGCTTGGAAACATAATGATTCAAAGTGCTCGGATTGTATCGTTCAAAAAACATTTCAGGATGGGAAAAGCCACCAAGATGAGAAGACCGTCGTGATGAAAGACGGTCGAAAAGTCCAATTGTTGCTCAGGACAACCCCTGTGAAAGATGCTCAGGACAGGATTGTTTATGTGCTGGAAACGGCTGCCGAAATCACTGAAAACACTCAACCCCTGAAAGCGCTATCGCGGTTGGCCGGTAGTCTTGAACAGGTCATATCTGAGCGATTGAATCATTTGCGGCAATCGGAAGAGAAATACAGGACGATTTTTGAACGGTCCGGAGACGCCATTATGCTTACGGACCCAAAAGGTCGAATCCTGGATGTGAATCAGGCAGGCGTGGGTATCCTCGGGTATTTAAAACGGGAAGAATTGATGGCTTTGGACTCGGCAACAGCGCTTTTCGAAAATAATGACGACCTTGATGCGTTTCAGAAGAAATTATTTCGAGACGGGTTTGTCACAGGTTTCGAGGCCCTGCTTCTGAGAAAAGACGGTGTTGCGTTTGATGGATTGTTAACATCCAATGTGACCCTGGATGTGGTAGGCCGGATTACCGGCTATGTGTTTATTGTTCGGGATGTCACCCGGCAAAAAAGGGCACAGGTGCAGATTGAGTGGCGGAACAAGTGGCTGGCGACCTTGAATGCAACATCCATGGCCATTGGCAGTAGTCTGAACCTTAATAAAATATTTCATAACACCATCGAAAAAATTTTGGGAATTCTCGATTCAGTAAGTGTGAGAATCTATCTGCTTGATAAAGAAAGACAGGCCTTGGATTTACTTGCCAGTAAAGGGCTATCTTCACGTTTTGTGGGAAACAGGAGTATTAAAACCCGTAAAATGGGGCAGGGCCTTCTGGGGAAAAGCGTTGCTACATCGGAAACAAAAGTGGTTTGTGATCTGGCGAATTCTGAAGACCCCTATGCTGATTTGTTTGTGGAGGAAGGGATACAGTCGGCCATCTATGTTCCCCTGGTATCCAAGGGCGAGCCCGTGGGGGCAATGGTCATTACCAGTCGTTCTAATTTTGATTTTTCAGACGACTATCTGGAGTTTCTGTCGGCCATCGGCAACCAAATTGGCGTGGCGGTGGAAAACGCCGCCCTTTACGAAAACTTGAAAAAGGCTTATCAGGAACTCAAGGAGGCCCAGGATCAGGTGATTGCTTCTGAAAAGCTTGCATCTCTGGGGAAATTATCCGCCACCATTGCCCACGAGATCAACAATCCCCTGGCGGCGGTGCTGACCTATAACCGCCTTATGATCAAGCAGAATCAGAACGCGCGTCTGACCCCTGAAAGAAAAGATGACATTGCGAAATACCTCGGCATTATGGAGTCCGAGACGGCGCGGTGTGGGGAAATTGTGAAGAATCTTCTGGCGTTTTCCCGCCAGTCCAAAATCAGTATCGAAAGCCGGAACATCAACGAAATTGTGGACCGGACCCTGACCCTTTTGTCTCATGATCTGGAAATGAAGGGGGTTCAGGTGGTCAAGCATGTTCATGAGGATTTGCCGAATGTTCAATGCGATTTTAAACAGATTCAGCAGGCCTTATTGAATATTATAGGAAACGCGTCCGAAGCCATGGCCGAAGGGGGTATTTTGACCTTGGCGGCAAAGCGTTCAGGGGAGGGGTGCGCTATGGAAATCAGAATTTCCGATACGGGATGCGGCATTCCCAGGGCGCATTTAAAAAGTATTTTTGAACCGTTTTTTACCACCAAGGAAGAGGGTAAGGGGGTTGGCCTGGGGCTTTCCGTGGTTTACGGGATCGTGACGCGGCACAAGGGAACCATTCATGTGGAAAGCGAACTGGGAAAAGGCACGGCCTTTACCATTCGTTTGCCGCTTTCAGAAAAAGGAGCAAAAAATGAATAAAATGCCCAACATTCTCGTTGTGGATGATGAAGCCGCCATACGCGAGTCCCTCAAGGATTGGTTGATGGAAGATGGGTATCGCGTGGCCCTGGCCGTTGATGGAGAAGACGCTGTTTTAAAGGTGGGAGAGTCTCAATATGACGTTGTCCTCCTTGATTTGAAGATGCCGGGAATCGATGGTCTTGAAACCATGCGTCGCATCAAGGAAATCAGCCCGGATTCGGAAGTGCTGATGATGACGGCTTACGCTACGGTGGATACGGCGGTACATGCCATGAAGGAAGGGGCGTTTGATTACCTGGTGAAACCATTTGATCCGGATGAGATTGAGCTTCAGATCAAAAAAATCCTGGCCCACAAGGAAGTGATCCTTGAAAATATCTTGCTGCGAAAACGGCTTGAGGAACAATACCAGTATGATGAGATTATTGGCAAGAGCCAGGTCATGCAGGATATTTTTGATTTGATCGACCGTGTGGCGTCTTCGGATTCCACGGTGCTGATTACGGGAGAGAGCGGTACCGGAAAGGAGTTGATTGCCAAGGCCATTCACGGCAACAGCAACCGTTGTTATATGCCGTTTGTGGCGGTCAATTGCGGCGCCCTGCCGGATTCCCTGTTGGAAAGCGAGCTGTTCGGTTATGAAAAAGGCGCCTTTACCGGGGCGGACCACGCCAAACGGGGGCGCTTCGAGATGGCCCAGGGGGGGACGATTCTCCTGGATGAAATCGGTGATATCAGCCACAAAACCCAGGTGGATCTGCTGCGGGTCCTTCAGCAGAAGGAGATCTTCCGCTTGGGAAGTGAAAGTGCCATCGAAGTGGATGTTCGCATACTGGCAGCCACCAATCGGGATCTTGATGCGTTTATCAAGAAAGGTGATTTTCGAGAAGATCTCTTTTACCGTCTCAATGTGATTTCTATTCATGTCCCGCCCCTGCGGGAGCGAAAGGAAGACATCCCTTTGTTGGCAAAGGCGTTTGTGAAGCAACAGTGCATGGAAATGAACCGGGAAATTGTGAAAATCAGTTCACCGGCCTTGCGCCAGTTGATGGATTATCATTGGCCCGGAAATGTCAGAGAATTGGAAAACATTATTGAAAGGGCTTTGGTGATTGGCGGGGGAAAAGAAATATTGATCGAAGATCTTCCCTTTTCCCGTACCGACGTGAGCGTTCCGGATTCCCCAAAATCACTGAAAATGATGGAAAAAGCACATATATTCAGGATGCTGGAACAGACGGCGTGGAATATCAGCAAGGCTGCTCGGGAGCTGGATATCGACCGTCAAACCCTCTATAATAAAATGAATAAATATGGTATCAAGAAGGGAGCATCCTGATTCGTTGTGCGGAAATGTATCTTTGTTTGTCCCGTTGGTTTTGTTCACGAGGATGTTCTCTGTAGGGTTTCGGAAAGCATTGAAACACGGTCGAAAATGATTGTGAGGGTTCTCCCGGCTATGGCGGACCCCACCTATGCCTATGATGAAAAACGCGGGCAATATAGTTCAAAACGGGTTTTAAAGCGCCTGGCGGCCTGTTGCCCCAGGGAGACCTTTAAAATCATAGGGGTAACCCAGGTAGACCTGTATATCCCCATCTTGACCTTTGTTTTCGGGGCAGCACTGATGGCCGGTCAATGCGCGGTTATTTCTACCCGGCGGCTTGATCCCCGATATTACAACCAGCCTGCCGACCACGATTTGCTTCTTGCTCGCGTGGAAAAAACGGCTGTTCATGAGTTCGGGCACAGCCTGGGGCTTATCCATTGCCGGGATCGTCGGTGCGTCATGTTTTCGTCCACGCGGATAGAAGATACCGATTCCAAGAAAACCGAATTTTGTCCCTCCTGCCGGGAACTCTTTAAGTGGGGGCTGAATCCGTTGCTGCAGTCCTCTTGATTATGATTGTATGAAATTTCGGCACATGTCTATTTATCCTACATTTAAGTTTTTCTGATAACAAAACATATAGTTATGTTGAACATCGTGGACTATTCTCCAAATGGTGTCGAGTATATCACCAAAAAGTCTTTGCCCTAGTCAGTCGTGCAAAAGTCGGTTTTGGAAAAAATTATGCTAATAAAAACAGTAATTTGTTGGGTAATTTTAGTGTATGTTTTGTAAAGTGGCACTCCCCTTGCAAGATAGAATGCCAAAATGGAAACAATGAAAGTTTTTACATATGAATTTAATTTAATCTATTTTATTGTGGGAGGGTGAAAAATGGGAACAAAAGCCAAGAGAGAATCCATGAAGATTGTGCCGCCGGGAAAAAAGAAATGTGTATGGATGGAGGCCGGTGTGGTTTCATACAAACTTTGCGACAACAATTTTGATTGTCCAACCTGCGTTTACGATCAGGGTATGCAGCTGAAGGTCGCCAAGCAGAAGGAAATGGCGGCGGCATCAAAGGTTGAAATGACGCCTGATAATTTCACTGAAAGCTGGGTGGATCGGATGATGAAGCTTCCCGCTTCCCAGAGAAAGTGCCGTTATATGATTACCGGGGAAGTGAGCCGGAAAATTTGCCCGAATGTTTATGAGTGCGGAACTTGTTCTTTTGACCAGATGATGCAGGGTCGTTTGCAGAGTGAGGCGCTTCCGGTTAAACTGGGCAAAGCGGTGGAGGGATTTCAGGTGGTCGAAGGTGCTTACTATCACGAAGGTCATATGTGGGCTAAGCCGGAGTACGGCGGACGGATCAGGGTGGGTTTGGACGATTTTGCCGGGAAAATGATGGGTAAACTGGAGAGTATTGATCTTCCCGGAATAGGCCATGAGGTCAAACAGGGCATGGCGGGTTTTGACGTGAGACGGAATAATGAGGTCGCCCGCGTACTTTCTCCGGTCGACGGCATTGTGGCGCGTGTTAATGAGCGCGTTGCCGACAATCCGGAACTGATTAGCGAATCCCCCTATGAAGACGGATGGTTGTTTATTATCGAACCGACGAAAATGAAAAAAAATCTGAAGGGGCTTTATTTTGGGGAGCAGGCAGAAACTTTCATGGGTGAAGAAGCCGAGCGTCTCTGGGCAATGGCAGATGAAGACTTCAGAATGGCAGCCGACGGCGGCGCGTCTGTGGATGATGTTTTTAAAGCGATCGGCGTCAAGAGTTGGGCGGATTTCGTTAAAAATTTTCTGAGAAGCTGATCTCATCTCAACGCTCAGAAGAACCGCGGTCAAGCCGGGAGATGCACCTTGAAAAGGGGGACATCTCCTCGGCTTTTTTAATTACTTCGTTTGAAGCGTTTTCTCTCCAAAGAGGCTGAATTTGAGCCAGTCAAATCCAAAGCTCATAAGTGCCGTGTCGTCTGTTTCCATCGTTTTTTTCAAGTCCTCGCTGACATCAAAATGGTCAAAAAATTTGCTGCCGAAGAGAAACTGTTTGAACTTGTCCAGGTTATAGGAGACCATGAAAAACATCTGGTGCTTTTGGGCAAGGTGGGCTTTGGGCCCTAAGCTTTTTGGAGATGTTATGATTCCCAGCCATTGATGATTCATGGCCTTGTATTCCTTTACGCCTTCATGATTCAACCATTCTTCCAGTGTCCATTCTTTTTTTTCATGAAAGCCCCGGCAATGGGGTTCTGTGACGATAAAATACTTTTCCCGTGTTTCCTGTTCTCGGTCGATGATCGCTGAGGCCCTGCCCACGGGATAAATTCGGCAGGCCTCCGGCCGATCTTCATAAATGGTACACCCCTTATCCGTCACAAAAGGGCACCGATGCTCTACGTCTTTTCCCATGCGCAGTTTGACCATGGGAAATCGTGAGTGACGCTCTAAAACAGTTTCGGTGTATTGTTCAAGGAATTCATTCGAGGGAAGATTCAAGCGCTTTTTCATGCGAAGAATATCGTAAGGCGTAAGGAGCAACCGGAGTTTGGCGCAACATTCCGTAAAACATGAAATACCCTTGTGACATTCAAATTGAAAAGTACTGCCTGAAAAGGGTTTAAATACATCAGATTTTTCTTGAAAGTGCATGTTTAATTCCGATATCAATAGGATTTTATATTAACAGTCATTACTTTTAGGGACTTCTTTAACTTGAAGTGTTTTTTGTCCAAAAACGCCAAATTTAATCCAGTCAAACGCAAATTTTAAAAGTTCAACGTCACTTCTTTTTAATTTTTCAATTGAAATATCATCAATCACGAAGCGATCCAAAAAGGTGCTATTAAATATGAAGTCCTTGAATTTATCCAAGTTATATAGCGCCATAAAAGTCATTTGATAAATTTTAGGATTGTCAATGTCCAATTCCTGGGCCTGCAAAGGGGTCGTGACTTGTGAAAACAGCATATTCATTTCGTCATATATGGGGACGCCCTGTTCTATAAGCCAGCTGGATATCCTGGCATGATCGGGTTGTTCCAGGCCTTTGCATATGGCTGGATCAGCGATGAGGCCGAAGCTGCCGTCATCGTTCATGTTAAGTGGATACATCCGGCACGGCCATGGCCGATCGTTGTAAACGCTGCATCCCTCCCTGCTGACAAATGGGCAACGCTTGTCGTTCTCTTCATTCATTTTGAGGACGACCATGGGAATCAAGCGTTTTTTCCTGGGAACAATGATCGTATATTGGTCAAGGAAATCCCCTGAAGAGATTTGAAGTGCGTTTTTTAGCCGGACCACATCGTAGGGGGTCAGCAAAATGGTGATATCCCTGCAGCAGTCAGTGAAACAGGGAACACCAGGGCCGCATTTGAAACGGAAAGGCTGGTCAGGACCCATTCTAAGCGGTTTATTTGTTGTTGGTATACTTTTTGATTGGCTCATTATATACGTTTCCTTTCAGGAATTGATTTTCCATTGATGATAAACTTCTTGACTAACCTGTGCCCATTTGATTGTTATTGGGGGCTTTGGTACGATTTAGGTGAAGAAGCCGATTCGCCGGGTTTTTGCCGAGGGTGGGCTTAAATAGATTCAGAACCCAGGGAAGGTCTATACCAGTAAGGAAAGCGCTGGGTCAATTAAAATTATGAAAGAGGAGGATTTTTTGGATGAGTGAGCGAACTTTATCGATTATAAAACCGGATGGTGTTTCGAGAAATGTGATCGGGGATGTAATCCGTCGCCTGGAGAAGGAAGGGCTTAATGTCGGCGCCATGAAAATGATTCGGATGAGCAAGGCCCAGGCAAAAGGCTTTTACAAGGTGCATGAGGGAAAACCTTTTTTTGAAAGCGTTACCGACTTCATGTCGTCCGGACCGTGTGTTGTTATGATATTGGAAGGAGAAAACGTGATCGCCCGCTACCGGGAACTTATGGGGGCGACAAATTACAAAGACGCAGCCGAAGGGACCATACGACGGGATTTTGCCACGGACATTGAAAAGAACGTTGTGCATGGATCTGACTCGCCGGAAAATGCTGAAATTGAAATCAATTATTTTTTTAATGCGCTGGAAATTCCCTGAAAAAAAAGGGTTCCCAAATTATTCTATAAATTCGGGAACCCTTTTTTTGAGTCATGCCACCGGCTATTCGTTGGTGTTACTTCTTTTCTTGTTTCAGTTTTGTGAGTTCCTCTTTGAGCGAATTAATTTCACCCTTGAGGCTATTCGTTTCATCAAAGGGTTCAGGGGTGTTTTTCTTGTCTTTCAATTCTTCGAATCCCAGGTATGCGGCCAAGGCACCTCCCAAAATCAGCATGGCGGGAATTGCTGCCAAAAGGGCCTTTGCAAAATAACCCCACCAGGTAATAATTCCAATGATACCAAGCAATAATGCTACCAAACCTCCACCTAAAGCTGCCATTCCATTCCTCCTCAATAAATTTTTAAAATTTGATAAAAAAAAGCGGTGAGCGGCGCTTTTTGACTCCAACCAGAATATAGCAGACAGCAAAGCTACCATAAACAAATTAACTGTTCAAGCACTTATTGATGAATATTTTAAAAATATAAGCGGCATATGCTGGAAAGCCAGAATGTTCATGCGCGGAAGTGGCACCAACTACAAAAAAACCATGCCATGCCTGATGGTTATCGAAAATGTTAAACTTTTCGGAATTGAAAAAAAGGAAAGAACGCAAACGCTCAAATATCCAAAATCCGTAAGCCCATATGAAAATACATATTGACAGTTAAAGGTTTTCCCCCTATGTTCCTTCTGCTTGGCCGTTGGTGGTGCGGAATTAAATGTGAAGGCCCACCATGACATTTTTGAAAAACGAGCTAAGGCGACTACCCGGTATATGATGTTATTCTCTTAACTGTGTGAGATAAAAAGATTGTACCATCAAGTAGAAAAATACTTAATGTTACGAAATGCAGCGAAAAAACGTGATTTTCTACGAAAATTGAAATTATTCCTTCTTAATTGCAGATTTTCGCTGAAAAACTGCTGAAAATCACCGTAAATCGAAGTTGTATTTTTTTGATATTGAAAATATACTAATGGTTTATTTATAAAGTATTTTTCGCCAGCGTAGCTCAGATGGCAGAGCAACTGATTTGTAATCAGTGGGTCGGGGGTTCGATTCCCTTCGCTGGCTCCACGGCAGGATCAAAAAGAAATTCATTGTGGAGAGGTTCCCGAGTGGCCAAAGGGAGCAGACTGTAAATCTGCCGGCTCAGCCTTCGGAGGTTCAAATCCTCCCCTCTCCACCATCAAAAAAATTACATCTTGGAGCCTTGGGAAAAGAATAGATTTTCCGAGGATGAGGTGTGATCTTCCGTGATATATGAGTAGGAAATGAAGTATTCGGTGTAAATTGGCGGGAATAGCTCAGTTGGCTAGAGCGTCAGCCTTCCAAGCTGAGGGTCGCGGGTTCGAGTCCCGTTTCCCGCTCCAGAAAATCCCTGGGGCGAGTATTTTGGTATCAGTTACTGCGCTCCGTTTTTGCTGTAGTTAAGGTGTTATCTAATAGGGCAATGCCCACGTAGCTCAGTAGGTAGAGCGCATCCTTGGTAAGGATGAGGTTCACCGGTTCGATCCCGGTCGTGGGCTCCATCGTTTAATTAGCAATTAAATGGTGGTGGATATTTTGAAGGTATGAGAGCGTTTGCAAATGGATGTCGCGTAGGAACGCAGTTAGGAGGGTACAAAAATGGCCAAAATGAAATTTGAGAGGAATAAGCCCCATTTAAATGTTGGAACCATCGGCCATATTGATCATGGCAAAACGACCCTGACCGCGGCGATCACGAAACATCTGGCCAAAAAAGGGATGTCGACATTTATTCCTTTTGATCAGATCGATAAGGCCCCGGAGGAAAAGGCCAGGGGGATTACCATTGCAACGGCCCACGTTGAGTATGAGACGGATAATCGTCATTATGCCCATGTGGATTGTCCGGGCCATGCGGATTATATCAAGAATATGATTACGGGTGCTGCTCAGATGGACGGCGCTATTCTGGTGGTTGGCGCCGACGATGGCCCCATGCCCCAGACCAGGGAACATATTTTGCTGGCCCGGCAGGTAGGTGTCCCAAGTATGGTTGTTTTCCTCAATAAGTGCGATATGGTGGACGACGAAGAGCTTATTGAACTGGTTGAGCTTGAGATGCGAGAGCTGTTGAGCAAGTATGAATTTCCCGGGGATGATATCCCAATTATTAAGGGGAGCGCTTTGAAGGCGCTGGAAGCGGAAGAGTCGGATTCGGAAGATGTTAAAGCTGTCTTTGAATTGATGGATGCCATCGATGAATATATCCCTGAACCGGTGCGCGACACGGATAAACCTTTTTTGATGCCCATCGAAGATGTTTTCAGTATTTCGGGTCGTGGAACAGTCGTGACGGGCCGTGTTGAAAGGGGCATCGTAAAGGTGGGCGACGAAGTCGAGATAGTCGGGATCAAAGACACCATGAAAACGGTTTGTACCGGTGTTGAGATGTTTCGGAAGATTCTGGATCAGGGTCTGGCGGGAGACAATATCGGCGTTTTGATTCGCGGCACAAAGCGTGATGAGGTGGAACGTGGACAGGTGGTCGCAAAGCCCGGCTCCATTAAACCCCATACGAAGTTTAAAGCGGAAGCCTATATTTTGACAAAAGAGGAGGGCGGCAGACACACGCCGTTCTTTAATGGATATCGCCCTCAGTTCTATTTCAGGACAACTGATGTGACCGGCGTGACGACGCTTCCTGAAGGCGTTGAGATGGTGATGCCGGGGGACAATGTATCCATGGAGGTTGTTTTGATAACGCCCATTGCCATGGAAAAGGAACTGCGCTTCGCCATTCGCGAGGGCGGCAGGACAGTCGGGGCCGGTGTTATCAGCGAAATTATCGAATAACTAGGAGACCTTTAATAGGATGCGTGATATTACGACATTGGCCTGTGAGCATTGCAAAAACAGGAATTATACAACTACGAAAAACAAGAAAAAGACTCCGGATAAACTGGGATTTAAAAAGTACTGTCCTTATTGCAGGACCCATACGCTTCACAAAGAAACCAAGTAGTTTGTTGACGAATGCAGGCCAGTAGCTCTAATGGCTAGAGCACCGGACTCCAAATCCGGGTGATGGGGGTTCGAATCCCTCCTGGCCTGCCATTTTTTTTTGTGAAGTTTTGGGAAATATCTATCCAGTGACGGCGTTCTCAATCCTTTTCGGTTCAGAGAAACTTAAGGAAGTTCATGCGCGAATGAAAAAGAATAGCCGAAAATCAAAAAGTAATACAAGCCCCAACAAAAAAACGAAAGATGCTGCCGCGATAGATGCAGGAGCAGGGTTGGTGAGTCCCGCTAAAAATGGGGTGACACCGGATACAAAGCCTGGGCGGGTTGCTCAGAAAGCAGCAAAAGTAAAAAAAACCGGGGATGGTGGGGGTATTTCCAATTGGTTTAAAACAGTGGGCCTGTTTTTGCGACAAGCCAAGGTGGAGCTGAAAAAGGTCAAGTGGCCAACCCGTAAAGAATTGATTGCTTCTACGGTTGTTGTTATCGTACTGACAGTGCTTGTGTCCTTTTACCTTGGGTTGGTAGATTTAGGTCTTATTAAAATTATAAAGCATGTTGTTGGTTAGGTATTTGAAGACGCGCTCTTTTTTGGGATTCTGATGTATGTGAACTTTTTTCGGTGATCAGGGGTCTTTGTGGAATTAAAATGGTACATTGTTCATACCTATTCCGGGTTTGAGGATAAAGTTAAAAAAAGCCTGGAAGAACGGATCCAATCCTTTGGGCAGGAAGATTGCTTTGGAAGGATACTGGTTCCAACTGAACAAGTCGTTGAATTAAAAAAAGGGCAGAAGAAGACGACATCCAGAAAATTTTATCCTGGTTATATTCTGGTTGAGATGAGTATTAATAAGGATACCTGGCATACGGTTCGGAATACTGCGAAAGTAACGGGGTTCGTTGGCGGAGAAGTTAATCCCACACCGGTGTCGGCCGAAGAGGCCGAGCGGGTCATACAACAGATGGAAGAGGGTGTGAACAGGCCTAAGGCCAGGTACCATTTTGAAGAGGGAGATGAGGTACGGGTGATTGATGGTCCTTTTACCAATTTTCAGGGATCAGTTTCTGAAGTAAAGCCCGATAAAGAGAAATTAAGAGTTCTTATTACCATTTTTGGACGGCCGACTCCTGTGGAGCTGGATTTTATTCAAGTTACCACCATTTGATTAAGACAGTCGATGCCCCCCATCATTCGCAAGGAACATAAAGGGATTAAACAATGGCAAAGAAAATCATTGGATCTGTTAAGTTGCAGGTAAAAGGCGGGCAGGCGAATCCTTCACCGCCCATTGGGCCTGCATTGGGTCAGCATGGCGTTAATATCGCGGAATTTTGTAAGGCATTTAATGCAAGGACCCAGGACCAAACGGGCACCGTAATTCCTGTTATCATTACTATATATGCGGACAGGTCTTTCTCATTTATCACAAAGACGCCACCGGCGTCCGTTCTGTTAAAGCAGGCCGCAAAAGTCGCCAAAGGGTCTTCAGAACCCAATCGTGACAAGGTAGGAACAGTCACAAGGAAACAGATTGAGGAGATCGCCAAGACCAAGCTGGAAGACTTAAATGCCATTGACATAGAAGGCGCGGCGAGGATTATTGAGGGTACCGCAAGAAGTATGGGGATCACGGTGTCTTAGAATCCGTGCAATGATGAGGGGAAGATAGAAATGGCCGTAAAAGGTAAAAAATACAGGGAAAGTGTTCAGAAGATTGATAAGCTGAAGCGTTATACGTTTGAAGAAGCTATCCAGCTTTCAATTGATTGCGTTTACGCAAAATTCAATGAGAGTTTGGATTTGGCAATTAAGCTGGGCGTTGATCCAAGGCACGCCGACCAGATGGTTAGAGGCACTGTAGCGCTTCCCAATGGTGTGGGAAAAGAGGTACGGGTAGCAGTGTTTGCGAAAGGCGAAAAAGAAAAAGAAGCCATGGATGCCGGTGCCGATTATGCAGGATCGGAAGATCTGCTTGAAAAAATTCAGGGTGGTTGGCTTGAATTTGATAAAGCCATTGCGACACCTGACATGATGGGGTCTGTTGGAAAGCTTGGGCGCGTACTCGGACCCAGAGGATTGATGCCAAACGCTAAATTGGGGACGGTTACTTTCGATGTCGCCAGAGCGGTAACGGAGATTAAGGCAGGTAAAATTGATTTTAAAGTTGACAAGACTGGTATTGTTCATGCTTCAGTTGGTAAAATAGGCTTTGGCTTGGAAAAACTTGTGGAAAATGTTGCTTCTTTTGTTGAAACGATTCAGAGATTGAAACCACCCGCCAGTAAAGGAACTTATTATAGAAGTATTGCGGTTTCTTCAACTATGGGACCTGGGATTAAGGTTGATCCTATTTATGTAAAGGATATGTTGAATCGATAGACATCGTTATATTACCTGTCCATTATCATTTCGCATTCTCCTGAATTCAATGATCCGGTCGTTCGGATGTACGTCGTTAGTTCCTTACAGGGGTTTAGCGGGGGTGGCATCCTCCCCCTGTGTGAGTTTAGGTTTCAAAAAAATATATTCCATTTTTTAGAGTAATACGGTGGATGGTCTTTGTCATGAAGAAGATCGTCCACTTTTGTGTTTGAAACATTACCCAGAAATTGCTTTGGCGTAATGAAAATCGTTAGTAACGCTCTTCTTTTTTAAAGAGCGGCTTAAAGTCAAAGACAGTAGGCGCCGCTACGTTCAAGGTCAGTATTTTCTGAAGGCGTTGCGGCTTAAAATTAAGCCTGCCGAGACTAGATGAAAGCAGTGTTGCGGTGTACACCTTTTGTCTTTGACAATATTATTGTCCATACAAGAGAGGAGGTGAATATGAATAAACAGGGAAAAAAAGAATTGGTCGACAACCTTCATGAACGTCTTGGAAGGGCCCAAGGCGCTTACCTGGTGGATTATCAGGGGCTTGGTGTTGAATCCATGAACCGATTAAGACGGGATCTCAGGCAGGTGAATGCCGAGGTTGAGGTTGTCAAGAACAGACTTTTAAAACTGGCGAGTAAAGATACCGATACTGAGCTGATTTTAGATCTGATGCAAGGGCCGACGGCGATTGCTTTAACCTATGACGATGTGATTGGCCCTGCAAAAGCATTGGTGGATTTTGCTAAAGAATTTAAGCAGCTTGAAATAAAAGGCGGCCAGATTTCCGGTAAGCAAGTCGATGCTGCGGGCGTCAAAGAACTGGCGGCCCTGCCCGGAAAAGATGCGTTGCTGGGTCAGGTCCTCTCCGTGATGCAGGCGGTACCCACGTCCTTCGTCTGTGTGTTGAACGGGATCATTGGCAAATTCATGAATGTTTTAAAGGCCATTGAAGAAAAGAAAAGCGAATCGCAATAATTTTTGAGTAAGGTGGAGGTTGTAAAAATATGGCTACTGATATCAGCAAGGAAGATGTTATAGAATTCATTTCCAACATGACTGTTTTGGATCTCTCTGCATTTGTGAAAGAGCTTGAAGAAAAATTCGGCGTCAGCGCTGCTGCCCCGATGGCGATGGTTGCGGCGGCTCCGGGCGCCCAGGCGGAAGAAGAAGCTGAGCAGACTGAGTTCGATGTTATTTTGACGGCAGTTGGAGATAAAAAGATTCAGGTTATCAAAGTCGTCCGTTCCATTACCGGTTTGGGTCTCAAAGAGGCAAAAGGCGTTGTGGATGGCGCACCGGGTCCTGTCAAAGAGGGCGTTCCGAGAGATGAGGCTGAAGGAATCAAAACTCAGTTGGAAGAAGTCGGCGCAGCAGTTGAGATTAAATAGAGAAGCCTTGGTTTTGGGGAGAGGCGCCAAATGTTCCGAAAAATAATATTCCCATTAGTGCTTGTTTTTTAAAGATGGGGATTTTTAAAATGCGCAAGGCCAACGGATGACTATAAGGAGATACCATGTTTAAGATTGATGGTGTCAGGAGACGGGCGAGAAAAAGTTTCGGGAAAATCAGTAAAATCATAGAAACCCCCAATCTGATTGCAATGCAAAAGCGGTCTTATGAGCGGTATTTACAGAAGGAAATTCCTTTCCAGGATCGTGAAGAAGTAGGACTTCAGGCTGCGTATATGGGTGTTTTTCCGATCCACGATTTTGCAGGGACGTCCTCGCTGGAGTTCGTCAAGTATGCCTTTGAAGGGGCCAAGTACAGTGAGGAAGATTGCCTCAGCAAAGGGATGACTTATGAGGCATCCCTCAGGCTTACGGTTCGGTTGGTCGTTTTTGACACTGATACTGTTAGCGAAACAAAAAGCATTCGGGACATCAAAGAGCAAGAGATTTATTTTGGCACTCTCCCCATCATGACAGACCGGGGAACATTTATTATTAATGGGACCGAACGCGCCGTGGTGAGTCAGCTACATCGTTCGCCCGGCGCGTTTTTCGATCATGACAAGGGTAAAACCCATGCCAGCGGAAAGTTGCTTTATTCCGCGAGAATTATTCCACTCAGGGGCTCCTGGTTGGATTTTGAGTTTGATCCGAAAGATTTTTTATATGTTCGAATAGATCGGCGAAGAAAATTTCCTGTAACCATCCTCTTGAAGGCTTTGGGTTATACGGCGAAAGATCTGCTTTATCATTTTTACGCTACAGAAATGGTCGAAATTGGGGAGACAGGGGGCTGGCGGGAAGCAAGTCCCGAAACTTTGGCTCAGGACCGGGTGACAAAGAATATTGTTGGTGAAAACGAAGAAGTTTTGGCCAAAAAAGGCGTTAAATTTACAAAACGTCTGCTCCGGACATTGGGGACGGCTGAGACGGCGAAACCCCGAATTTCTATGGTGAAACGTCTACCTTTTGATACAAAGGGTTCTGAATTGTTGGTGATGGAAGATATTTCCGATCCCGAAACAGGCGATATTCTAATTCCGACAGGAGATGTGCTCACGAAAGAGGGGTATGCTCTTCTGGTTGAAAAAGGTGTTTCCAGGATTAAATGTATTGATCAGAAGAGGTTGCGTATTCCGGTTGAGCTTGAAGATATTGTAGACCGCGTGATTTGCGACGATCTCGTGGATCCTGAAACGGGTGAAGTTCTTCTTGAAGGCAACAGCCCCATTACCATGGAACGGCTCGATTTAATGCGGGAAAAAGGCGTTGCAACTATTGAATGCCTTCTTCTGGATGGGCACGGCATCAGCCGCAGTATTCGCGAAACATTGCTGGCGGACAGAATTAACACGCCGGATGAGGCCATTCTTGATATTTATCGAAAAATGAGGCCAAGCAGTCCCCCGACCTCAGAGGTGGCCGAAACCTTTTTTCGAAATCTGTTTTTCAATTTGGATACCTACGATTTATCCCGCGTGGGAAGGCTGAAGCTTAATTATCGTTTGAATCTGGAAGATATTCCCCTGGAGCAGCGAACACTGAGAAAGGAAGATATCTTTGCTACCGTTGAGGAACTTATCAGGCTGAAAAGTGCTGAGGCGGTTGTTGATGATATCGATAATCTTGGAAACCGGCGCGTGCGGGCAGTTGGAGAACTCCTTGAGAACCAATATCGTGTGGGTTTGGTGAGAATGGAAAGGGCTATCAAGGAGAGAATGAGTCTTCAGGAAGTTGAGACCTTGATGCCTCATGATCTTATCAATTCCAAACCTGTTTCGGCGGTGGTGAAAGAGTTTTTTGGTACGAGCCAGTTGTCCCAATTTATGGATCAAACGAACCCCCTATCGGAAGTGACCCATAAGCGGAGGCTGAGTGCCTTGGGACCCGGTGGCCTGACACGGGAGAGAGCCGGCTTTGAGGTTCGCGATGTACATCCGACGCATTACGGCAGGATTTGCCCGATTGAGACCCCTGAAGGTCCCAATATTGGCTTGATTGTCTCCTTGAGCACTTATGCGCAGGTGAATGAATTCGGGTTTATAGAAACGCCTTACAGACGTGTATCGGATAACAGAGCCACCGAAAGTTTTGAATATTTATCGGCTCTTGATGAAAAGGATTATCCCATTGCTCAGGCGAACGCGCCGTTGGACGGAGATGGGCGTTTTATTCGAGATGAAGCGGCTGCACGAATTGAGGGAGAGGCCTTCAAGGTGCCTGTTGACAAGATCCGGTACATGGATGTGTCGCCGGATCAGTTGGTCAGCATCTCGGCATCTCTGATTCCTTTCCTGGAGCATGATGATGCCAACAGGGCACTGATGGGTTCCAATATGCAACGTCAGGCAGTCCCTCTTTTAAAAGCCAAGGCCCCTCTGGTGGGAACCGGTGTGGAGAAGCTCGTGGCGAGAGATTCCGGCATTTCAGTCATTGCGAAAAGAGATGGTGTCATTGAGCATGTCGATGCGACTCGAATTGTTGTTCGGTTTACCGACACCGTTGAAAACGATGAACCCGAGGTGGAAATCTGCAAACTCACAAAGTTTAGACGTTCCAATCAGAACAGTTGTTACACGCAGAAGCCTATCGTGCAAAAGGGAGAATTCGTTAAGAAGGGCCAGATTATTGCGGATGGGCCTGCTATGGAACAAGGGGAGCTTGCCCTGGGCCGAAATGTGATGGTCGCATTCATGTCTTGGGGAGGGTATAATTTCGAAGACTCCATTCTGATCAGCGAACGGGTCGTTAAGGAAGACGTTTACACGTCGATTCATATCGACGAATTCGAAATTCTGTCTCGCGATACCAAATTAGGGAAGGAAGAGATCACCCGGGACATTCCCAATGTGGGCGAGGACGCATTAAGAAATCTCGATGAGAGCGGTATCGTGAAGATTGGCGCCGAAATTAACCCCGGCGATATTCTGGTTGGTAAAATTACGCCGAAAGGTGAAACGCAGCTTTCTCCTGAAGAGAAACTCTTGAGGGCCATATTTGGTGATAAAGCAGGGGATGTCAAAGACAGTTCCATGCGGGTCCCACCCGGTGTGCGGGGTACTGTGATTGATGCCAAGGTGTTTTCTCGGGGTGGTGTTGAAAAGGATGCGCGAGCCTTAGCCATTGAAGCCGAAGAAATGCGGCGGATGAGAAAAGATCTCAGGGATGAAATTGAGGTTGTGGAAAGGAGTGCCAAGGAAAAGTTATTCGGAATACTTGAGGGAAAGGCGCTCAAATCTGACCTTTGCGAGAAAAAGACCGGGAATGTTTTACTGAAGACAACCGAGAGTATGACGCGAGAGTATATTGAGGCGCTTCCCATCGAGGCTCTGGCGTGGGTGGATGTGAAGGCCTCATTGGATGAAATTGAAAAAGTTGAGGCAATTGTTGAAAAGTGTACTTCCAAAATTGAGCGCTTGACGAAGCTTTGCGAAAACAAAATAGAAAACTTTGACTTGGGCGATGAATTGGCTCCCGGGGTTGTTAAAATGGTCAAAGTGTATGTGGCGGTTAAGCGGAAACTGTCCGTTGGGGACAAGATGGCGGGTCGTCATGGCAATAAAGGCGTTCTGTCCCGCATCCTACCCATTGAAGATATGCCATATTTTGCGGATGGCACTCCGGTAGACATTGTATTGAACCCCCTGGGTGTGCCGTCGAGAATGAATGTGGGGCAGGTGCTTGAGACTCATTTAGGATGGGCTTCTTATGGGCTGGGGATGAAAGTGAGGGAACTGTTTGGCAAGATTGATAGCGCGAAGGTTCTCAGGGAAAAATTCAAAGCCTGGTTCTCTAAGGATGAATATCAGTCTTTTTTTGCGAATTTATCGGATAAGGAGCTGTTAAAGGAATCATCCTTAATGCTGGATGGGGTTCCGTTGGCAACCCCTGTATTTGATGGTGCTTCCGAAGATGAGATCAAGGAGTTTTTGACAGAGGCGGGTTTGTCGGAAACAGGTCAGGCTACTCTCTATGACGGGCGTACGGGTGAGCCTTTTGATCAGGATGTTACCGTTGGTATTATGTATATCTTGAAGTTGCATCATTTGGTGGATGACAAATTGCATGCACGTTCCATCGGACCCTATTCACTGGTTACCCAGCAACCTCTGGGTGGAAAGGCACAATTCGGGGGGCAACGTTTGGGTGAAATGGAAGTGTGGGCCATGGAAGCATATGGCGCGGCCTATACGCTTCAGGAATTTCTGACGGTAAAATCAGATGATGTGGCGGGCCGAACACGCATGTATGAAAGGATTGTCAAGGGAAATAATGCGCTTGAACCCGGGCTGCCCGAGTCTTTTAAAGTCCTGATGAAGGAACTGCAAAGCCTCGGCCTTGAAATGGAACTTTTTGAGGATAGTTGATTAGAACGGTCGCGCAAAATGGAGAAAGGGGAATCGGGCATTGGAAGAATTATATAACTTTTTTACAAAGCCGAAAGATCCATCCAGTTTTAATTCCGTAAGGATATCTCTTGCATCCAAGGAGAAAATACTAGAGTGGTCGTATGGTGAAGTGAAAAAACCGGAGACCATTAATTACAGAACGTTTAAGCCGGAACGGGATGGGCTTTTCTGTTCCAAAATCTTTGGCCCCATAAAGGATTTTGAATGTAATTGCGGAAAATACAAAAGGATGAAGCACCGGGGCATTGTTTGTGAGAAGTGTGGTGTTGAGGTGATTCAAAGTAAAGTCCGCAGGGAAAGGATGGGGCATATTACTTTAGCTGCGCCCGTGGCCCACATCTGGTTTTTAAAGGCACTTCCCTCAAAAGTCGGGAATTTACTGGATATGACCCTGAAGGAGCTGGAGCGGGTTCTCTATTTCGAAGGGCATATTGTTGTTGATCCGAAAGATACGCCATTGACAAAGGGTGAAGTACTGTCGGATGAGCAATTGCAGCAAGCCCGGGAGGATTTTGGTCATCGATTTGTGGCCGGGATTGGCGCCGAAGCCATTCAGACCATGTTGAAGGATTTGAATGTTGAGGAGTTGTCCGTTAGCCTCAGAGAAGAGATGGCCAGTACCAAATCAGAGGCGAAAAGAAAAAAGCTTACCAAACGTCTAAAAGTCATTAATGCTTTTAGGGATTCAAAAAATAGCCCTGATATGACCATTTTGAATGTTGTTCCTGTTCTGCCGCCTGATTTGAGACCGCTGGTTCCCTTGGACGGTGGGCGTTTTGCCACTTCAGATTTAAATGACCTCTATAGACGTGTCATTAATCGGAATAATCGCCTGAAAAGGCTTCTTGAGCTTAATGCGCCGGATATCATTGTTCGAAATGAAAAGCGGATGCTTCAAGAGGCGGTAGATGTTCTATTCGATAACGGTCGAAGGGGAAAAGTGGTTACTGGCGCCAACAAGCGGCCTTTCAAGTCACTGAGTGATATGCTTAAGGGGAAGCAGGGCCGATTCAGACAGAATCTCCTGGGTAAGCGTGTGGATTATTCCGGCCGATCGGTAATTGTCGTAGGTCCGGATTTGCGCCTCCACCAATGCGGTCTTCCTAAAAAGATGGCGTTGGAGCTTTTCAAACCATTCATCTACAACAAGCTGGATGAAAAAGGGCATGTGACGACCATCAAAAGCGCTAAAAAGATGGTAGAACGAGAAACGCCGGAGGTTTGGGATTCACTGGACGAAGTGGTAAGAGAATACTGCATTCTGTTGAATCGCGCCCCGACACTGCATCGTCTCGGTATGCAGGCTTTTGAGCCGACTTTGATTGAGGGAAAGGCGATTCAGCTGCACCCACTGGTCTGTACGGCGTTTAACGCTGATTTTGACGGCGATCAGATGGCGGTTCACATCCCGTTGTCCATTGAAGCTCAGATTGAGGCCAGGGTATTGATGATGTCCACCAACAATATTCTGTCCCCCGCCAATGGCGATCCCATTATTGTTCCGAGTCAGGATATTGTTCTGGGTATTTATTATATGACCCGGGAAAGGCTTTCAACACGGGAAAAGCC
The DNA here is from genome assembly GCA_963664475.2 of Desulfatiglandales bacterium. GTDB lineage: Bacteria > Desulfobacterota > DSM-4660 > Desulfatiglandales > Desulfatiglandaceae > NaphS2. Next base: position 237,891 of record CAXXXE010000003.1, on the reverse strand, counting down.
TACAAAAGGGGAAGGTAAGATTTTTGCAAGTCCGGAGGAGCTTCGCGTTGCTTATGATGCCGGCGAACTTGATCTGCATGCGGCTATTAAAGTCAGGATGGATGGAAAAATCTGGGAAACGACAACGGGCAGGGTTATTCTTTATGAGATTATTCCCGACAAATCCCTGCCTTTCGATCTTGTCAACAAAATCATGACCAAGAAAGCCCTCAGACATCTCATTAACGAGTCCCACCGAAAAGCGGGAATTAAGGCAACGGTTATTCTGGCGGATCGGCTTAAGGATCTTGGCTATAAATTTGCTACCCTTTCAGGTATTTCCATTGCCATGAAAGACATGGTAATCCCATCGGGAAAGCAAGGGATTATCAGCGAGGCCGAAAATGAAGTCAAAAAAATCGAAGATCAGTATGTGGACGGTTTGATTACTTCAGGTGAAAAATACAACAAGGTCGTTGATATCTGGGCGCAATCCACGGAAAATGTTGCCACTGAAATGATGAAGGAGATGGCCGTCGAACGGATTGACAGCCCGCTGGTGGGTCCGACGGATGTCAGTAGTTTTAATGCTGTGTATATGATGTCTGATTCCGGCGCCAGGGGCTCAAAGGACCAGATGCGACAGTTGGCCGGGATGAGAGGTTTGATGGCGAAACCGTCGGGTGAGATTATTGAAACACCCATTACATCGAATTTTCGGGAAGGATTGACGGTTTTACAATATTTTATTTCAACCCATGGGGCTCGGAAAGGTCTTGCGGATACTGCATTGAAGACCGCTAATTCAGGATATTTGACCAGGCGTCTTGTTGACGTTTCTCAGGAGGCCATTATTACAGAGACGGATTGCGGTACCATTGATGGCATCTGGGTGGAATCTTTGCTGGAAGGGGGCGAAATCCTTCAACGGGTCGGTGAGAGAATTCTTGGTCGTGTTGCCAGTGATGATATTCAGGATCCCGTGACAGGTGAGGTTTTGGTTAGCGCAAACCAGTCCATTAATGAAGAGGAGGTTGAACTGGTTGAAAGGGCCGGCATTGAAAAAGTCAGGATCCGTTCTGTCCTGACCTGTGAGGCTCGCAGGGGAGTTTGTAAAAAATGTTATGGACGTGATTTAGCGCACGGACATGAAGTGAATTTGGGTGAAGCGGTGGGTGTAATCGCTGCACAGTCCATCGGTGAACCTGGAACCCAGTTAACCATGAGAACCTTTCATATTGGGGGTACGGCAAGCCGGCGTGTCGAGCAATCGACGGTTCAGGCCCGTAATCCGGGAGAAGTTAAATTTATTGACCTTAAGACCGTCGCAAATGTCGGAGGGGATCTTGTTGCCATGAATCGTAACGGTGAAATGGCAATTCTGGGAAAGGGCGGTCGGGAAGTTGAGCGGTATCCGATTATCTACGGGGCCTCTCTGAAAGTGGTGGATGGGCAGAAAGTTGAATCTTCGCAAGTTTTAGCTGAGTGGGACCCTTTTACCATTCCAATCGTAACGGAAGTGCCGGGTATTTTGAAATTCGGGGATATTGTTGAAGATCGAACCATGAAAGAGAAACGAGACACGGTGACGGGAAAAATCAGTCGTGTTATCGTGGAATCACGGGAGGCGGATCTTAGACCTCGCATTTCAGTCAAAGACAGCTCTGGAAAAACCGCTGATCTTCCTGGAAGTGTAAAAGGCAAGGGGCGTTATCAGTTGCCTGTTGGCGCGGTTATTATGGTCAATGAGGGGGATATGGTGGGTGCGGGTACTGTGCTGGCTAAAATTCCTCGGGAAACCACGAAAACGAAGGATATTACAGGTGGTCTGCCACGTGTCGCTGAACTTTTTGAAGTGCGGAAGCCCAAAGAAACTGCTATTATCACCGAAATCGACGGGATGGTCTCCTTCGGCAAAAATACAAAGGGTAAAAGAAAAATGATTGTTACCCCTGAAGTGGGGGATGCCGTGACTTATTTCGTGCCAAGGGGAAAGCACGTCAGTGTTCTGGAAGGTGATTATGTGCGTGCGGGAGAGGCGCTCATGGATGGTTCCGCCGATCCTCACGATATCTTGAAAATCAGGGGGCTAAAAGAACTTGCCAAATATCTCGTCAACGAGGTTCAGGAGGTATACCGCCTTCAGGGAGTCAGAATTAACGATAAGCACATTGAAGTTATTGTTCGCCAGATGGTCAGACAGGTGAGTGTTACCGATGTTGGCGACTCGGGTTTTCTCTTGGCGGAAAGTGTCGAAAAATGGCGTTTCCAGGAGGAGAACAATAAATTGATTGCTGAGGGAAAACAGCCTGCCAGTGCTGAGTCCCTTCTCCTGGGGATTACCAAAGCCTCTCTTAATACGGAGAGTTTTATTTCGGCAGCGTCGTTTCAGGAAACCACCAAGGTTTTGTCTGAAGCGAGTATCGCCGGTAAAGTGGATATGCTGAAAGGTCTCAAGGAAAATGTGATTATGGGACGCTTGATTCCAGCTGGTACGGGTTTGGAGTCCTATCGGAATATTGAGATCGGCGTCGCGGGGTAGTTTTTTTGATGAGCCTTATTAATTGTCTTGACAAAGAGCAATAAAGCGAATATAAAAAAGAATTTTGTGGTTTAAGAAAATATATTTTTTTTAAGCGTTTGTGATTAAGCAACAACGAAGGAGATTTCATGCCGACCATTAACCAGCTTGTTAGAAAGGGCCGTCGTAAGTCAAGAAGAAAAGCTACGACGCCCGCTCTGCAGGGTGCTCCTCAAAAAAGGGGTGTGTGTGTTCGTGTTTATACGTCAACGCCTAAAAAGCCAAACTCTGCTCTGAGAAAGGTTGCCAGAGTCAGGTTGACAAATGGGCTTGAGGTGACTTCCTATATTCCAGGAATGGGACATAATCTTCAGGAGCATTCAGTGGTTTTGATAAGGGGCGGTCGAGTTAAGGATTTACCCGGTGTCAGATACCATGTGGTGAGAGGAACCATGGATACCACAGGCGTTGACGACCGTCGTAAAGGGCGATCCAAATATGGCGCAAAAAGGCCAAAGGGTCTTCGGGCAAGCGGTTCATAATGCAGTGATCAGCTGACATAACGCGAGGTAACGCCGGATAGATCCGCTGAGTAAAGAGGTGTTGATCTGCTTTTGCGGTGATAAAAGAAAAACCTACCTGCATTTCGGAGATTTTTTATGTCCAGAAAGAGAGTGGGGGTCAAAAGAGAAATAAAACCCGACCCCAAATATAACAGTGTGCTTGCGGCCAAATTCATTAATAACTTGATGAGCAAAGGGAAGAAAAGTACGGCTCAGGCGATTCTTTATGAAGCCTTCGGCATCATAGAGGAGAAAACAAAAAAAGATCCGTTGTCTGTTTTTCAAACCGCCCTTGAAAACGTAAGGCCCGCTGTAGAAGTGAAATCCCGACGGGTGGGAGGGTCCACATACCAGGTCCCTACCGAAGTGCGACCGGCCAGGCGACAGGCGCTCAGCATGCGGTGGATAATCGGTTTCGCCACGGGGAGAGGTGAGAAAACCATGGCGACAAAACTGGCCGGCGAGTTGATGGATGCCGCAAGTGAGCGGGGAGCATCCATTAAAAAGCGTGAAGATACTCACAGAATGGCTGAAGCAAACAAGGCTTTCGCACATTATCGCTGGTAACTAAAGATTAAATTGATGGCAGGCCGGCGAATTTATTGCAGTGCAGACGTCGACTGACTATCATGCAGGAGGGCACGAAAATGGCCAAAATGAAATTTGAGAGGAACAAGCCGCATTTGAATGTAGGAACCATCGGCCATATTGATCATGGCAAAACGACCCTGACCGCAGCGATCACGAAGCATCTCGCCAAAAAAGGGATGTCGACATTTATTCCTTTTGATCAGATCGATAAAGCTCCGGAGGAAAAGGCCAGGGGGATTACCATCGCAACGGCCCACGTTGAGTATGAGACGGATAATCGTCATTATGCCCATGTGGATTGTCCGGGCCATGCGGATTATATCAAGAATATGATTACGGGTGCTGCTCAGATGGACGGCGCTATTCTGGTGGTTGGCGCCGATGATGGCCCGATGCCCCAGACCAGGGAACATATATTGCTGGCCCGGCAGGTGGGTGTCCCAAGTATGGTTGTTTTCCTCAATAAGTGCGATATGGTGGACGACGAAGAGCTTATTGAACTGGTTGAGCTTGAGATGCGAGAGCTGTTGAGCAAGTATGAATTTCCCGGAGATGATATTCCAATTATTAAGGGGAGCGCTTTGAAGGCGCTGGAAGCGGAAGAGTCTGATTCGGAAGATGTTAAAGCTATCTTTGAATTGATGGATGCCATTGATGAGTACATCCCTGAACCGGTGCGCGACACGGATAAACCTTTTTTGATGCCCATCGAAGATGTTTTCAGTATTTCGGGTCGTGGGACAGTCGTGACGGGCCGTGTTGAAAGGGGCATCGTAAAGGTGGGCGACGAAGTCGAGATAGTCGGGATCAAAGACACCATGAAAACGGTTTGTACTGGTGTTGAGATGTTTCGGAAGATTCTGGATCAGGGTCTGGCGGGAGACAATATCGGTGTTTTGATTCGCGGCACAAAGCGTGATGAGGTGGAACGTGGACAGGTGGTTGCAAAGCCCGGCTCCATTAAGCCCCATACGAAGTTTAAAGCGGAAGCCTATATTTTGACAAAAGAGGAGGGCGGCAGGCACACGCCGTTCTTTAACGGATATCGCCCTCAGTTTTATTTCAGGACGACGGATGTGACCGGCGTGACGACGCTTCCTGAAGGCGTTGAGATGGTGATGCCGGGGGATAATGTGTCCATGGAGGTTGTTCTGATAACGCCGATTGCCATGGAAAAGGAACTGCGTTTCGCCATTCGCGAGGGCGGCAGGACAGTCGGGGCCGGTGTTATCAGCGAAATTATTGAATAAGGGAGTGGGGAATGCTAACCAACCAAAAAATCCGGATCCGCTTGAAAGCATATGATTACAAATTACTGGATCGCGCCGCTTTGGAAATCGTTGAGACTGCAAGGGAGACAGGCGCAAGGGTTGCTGGACCGATTCCTTTACCTACGGTAATCAATAAATTTTGCGTACTCAGATCTCCACATGTTAACAAAAAGTCGAGAGAACAATTTGAAATAAGGACCCATAAGCGGGTAATGGATATATTGGAACCGACGCAGCAGACTGTCGATTCGCTCATGAAGCTTGATTTGGCCGCTGGCGTGGATGTGGAGATTAAGCTGTAGCAGTTAATCAAAATTGGGTGAGGTTGGGCTTGCGGAAGTTGTGGAAGGTGATATTGGAGTTTGATTCTTATGGTCAATAAGCTTTTTGGCAAAAAAATTGGTATGACAAGATACTTCCTCGAAGGAGGGAGCAGCGAAGCGGTGAGTGTCGTTAAAATAGGGCCCTGTTTTGTGACTCAGAAGAAGACCCATGAAAAGGAAGGCTATAATGCCATCCAAATTGGTTATGGTCCGAAACCTGAGGGGCGAACCAACAAACCCTTGAAAGGACACTTTAAGAGGTCCGGCGGAACATGCTTCACCTACCTGAACGAGGTGAGAGTTGACGATGTTGACCTGTTTGAGCTGGGTCAGGAGATCAAATCCGATATTTTTTCCATTGGCGATGTTGTTCATGTTCGTGGGAAAAGCAAGGGCCGGGGATTTGCAGGCGTCATGAAGCGATGGGGGTTTTCCGGTGGAAGGAAAACCCATGGCTCTCGGTCTCATCGAGTTCCTGGATCAGTTGGGTGCAGTGCTACGCCAGCCAAAATCGTAAAAGGCCGGAAAATGCCGGGCAGGATGGGGTTTTCTCATGTGACGACAAAAAATCTGAAAGTGGTCGATGTAAGGCCTGAAATGGACGTTTTACTGCTTAAAGGATCTGTACCAGGCGCACCGGGGAGTCTTTTAGAAATTTTTAAGGCCCCGTAGGCTGGACGTATAAATGATCTAATGGGTCTAGATCCTTTAAAGAATGAGCGATAATTTTCTAGTTTTTAAAATAAATCATGCAGGCAGAGGCATCGAATGACTGTCTTGGACGTATACAATTTACAGAAAGAAAAAGTCTCGGAAGTGGAATTAAAAGAGGAAGTATTCTCAGTTCCAATCAAGAAACATGTCCTTCATCAGGTCGTCGTTGCGCAATTGGCGGGGCGCAGATTGGGTACTGCGGCGGTTAAGAACAGATCCGCCGTGAAATGTTCCAGTGCGAAGCTTTGGCGGCAGAAAGGCACCGGAAGGGCGAGAGTCGGAAGTGGCGCGTCACCCACGAGAAAGGGAGGCGGCGTGGCTTTTGGACCATCGCCACGTAAATATGATCAGAAGGTCTCTAAAAAAGTGAGAAAAGCGGCACTTCGCATGGCCTTGTCGGATAAAGTTTTGAGTGATCAGCTGTTTGTAATTGATGACTTTGCCCTACCCGAAATTAAGACAAAAAGATTTGTTGAGGCGATGAATCAATTTGAAGTCCGTAAGGCGCTGATTGTGACCCATGGTAAATCTGAAAACCTCGAAAAATCATCCAAAAACGTGCCGAAGATAAAGGTAATGCGATATGAGGGATTGAATGTTTATGATCTCCTGAAATACGACAGCCTTTTTTTAGAGCGGGTTGCCATTGAGAAGATAGAGGAGGCATTGGGGTCCTAGTGGATATCTATCAAGTGATCAAGGAGCCGCACATTACCGAAAAAGCCAATCTTCAAAAGGGAGAATCGAACAAAGTTTCCTTCAAGGTCCATAGACAGGCCAATAAGGTTGAGATTCGGCAGGCCGTTGAAACCCTCTTCAAGATAAAGGTTTTGGATGTGCGAACAATGAACATGCGCGGTAAAAGCAGACGAATGGGAAAGCATGTGGGCAGAAAACCTCATTGGAAAAAAGCAATCGTTCAGCTTGCTCCGGGCGAAAACATCGAGTTTTTCGAGGGCATGTAATTTCTTTAAAAAATTGAACAACTAATATCTATGTAATTTGAACTTGGGATTCGGAGCGAAGAATGGGCATTAAATCAAGCAAACCCACATCTCCCGGCAGGAGATTTCAGACCACTTCCACCTTTGAGGAAATAACGCGAAAGAAGCCCGAAAAAAGTCTTCTAAGATCGCTTAATAAAAAGGGCGGTAGGAATTCAAATGGTCGGATTACGGCCAGATACAAGGGGGGCGGGCATAAAAGGGCCTACCGTCTGATCGATTTTAAGCGGGATAAGGAAGGAATTCCGGCGACTGTGGCTTTCATTGAATATGATCCCAATCGATCAGCAAATATTGCACTTCTTCATTATGTTGATGGAGAAAAACGATATATCCTCTCTCCCAAAAATCTCCTTGTTGGGGACAAATTAATGTCGGGAGAAGGATCCGAGATCCGAATTGGTAATGCGTTGCCCCTTAAAAGTATTCCTTTGGGAACCCATGTCCACAACATTGAACTTAACATTGGACATGGTGGCCAGATGGCAAGATGTGCCGGCAGTTATTGTCAGCTGATGGCCAAGGAAGGGAAATATGCACAGGTTAAACTGCCTTCCGGAGAAGTACGGCTTATTCCTTTGGCCTGCAAAGCCACAATTGGTCAGGTGGGTAATCTGGACCATGAGAACATTTCAATTGGTAAAGCTGGACGAAAGCGATGGCTAGGAAAAAAACCGCATGTAAGAGGCGTTGCCATGAACCCCGTAGACCATCCACATGGCGGTGGTGAAGGAAAATCCTCGGGTGGTCGACATCCAGTGACGCCTTGGGGAGTGCCGACTAAAGGATATAAAACAAGAGTCCGGAAGAGCAGTGATAGACTGATAGTCAAGCGTCGCTCCAAATAGGGCTTTGTGTTTCAAAGTTTTTGGTGATGCAAATATTTGGAAAGAAAATGGAAGAGGAGGGGGTGCTTTGCCAAGATCTCTCAAAAAAGGGCCATTTGTTGATGGGCATTTGCTAAAGAAGGCCGAAGAAGCAGCGGAAACAATGAGTCGAAAGATCATAAAAACCTGGTCTCGGAGATCTACTGTGCTTCCTGAGTTTGTAGGGTTGACCTTTGCAGTGCATAATGGTAGGAAATTTTTACCCGTATTTGTCTCCGAGGATATGGTAGGTCATAAGTTGGGGGAATTTGCTCCGACGCGTACTTTTTATGGCCATGCCGGGGACAAGAAAAGTAAACTGAAGGGCTAGAATTTGGAATAACGCGGCGCACGAACGATGAGTGGGACAGGGACGGCCTGCAAATAAGCGTTGAACCGTTGAGAAACGACAAATTGAATAACCCATCCCGGGTTGTTGAAAGATTGGCGAGATTTGATATGGAAGTCAGGGCAGTTGCAAGATTTGTGAGGGTTTCACCTCAGAAGGTACGTTTGGTGATGGCGCAGGTTCGCGGAGAAAAGGTTGAAGATGCCCTTGGTTTGCTCTCCTTTGCACCTCAAAAAGGCGCCAAAATTCTCAAGAAATTGGTCAATTCCGCAGTAGCCAATGTGCAGGAGAATACGGATATGGATGTGGACAACCTCTATATTTCGAAAATATATGCGGATGAGGGCCCAACTCAGAAAAGATGGCGGCCCAGGGCTCTTGGACGAGCAACTAAAATACTTAAGAGGACCAGTCATTTAACTGTTATTTTGGATGAAAAATAGAAACCTGGTCGTTGTTTAACCGAAAGGCTCTTTTGAACACACTGGAGGTGAATATTGGGACAAAAAGTTCATCCAATCAGTTTTAGATTGGGAATCATAAAGACTTGGGATTCAAGGTGGTTTGCCGGAGGTGATTATAGCACCTTCGTTTATGAGGACTATAAGATTCGCAAGTTCTTGAAAAAACGCGTTTATCAGGCCGGTGTGTCAAAGATTGAGATTGAGAGAGCCGCAAGTAAGGTTCGAATTAGAATGCATACTGCACGACCGGGCATTGTGATTGGAAAGAAAGGCGTTGAAATCGAGAAAACGAAAAAAGATCTTGAAAAGATGATTAAGCGTGATGTTATTCTCGATATTCAGGAAGTGAGGAAAGCTGAGGTTGATGCTCAACTTGTTGCGGAAAACGTTGCTACTCAGCTTGTCCGCAGGGTTGCATTTAGAAGGGCCATGAAGAAAAGCGTTACCTCGGCATTGAGATTTGGTGCTCAGGGGATAAAAATCGCCTGTAGTGGTCGATTAGGTGGGGCGGAGATGGCACGGAGAGAGTGGTACCGTGAAGGTCGCGTTCCGCTTCATACGATTCGGGCAGATATTGATTATGGATTTGCCGAGGCTTTCACAACTTATGGTGTTATAGGTGTAAAGGTAACTATCTTTAAGGGTGAAATTTTACCTGAGAAGAAACAGAAAGTAGGAACAGCTGATGCTTAGCCCAAAAAAAGTCAAGTATCGTAAAAAGCAGAAGGGTCGGACAAAAGGAAAAGCACTTCGGGGGGGGACGCTTGAATTCGGTGAGTTCGGATTGCAGGCCATGGAGTGTGGATTAATGTCTTCGCAACAAATTGAATCTGCTAGGATAGCGGTGACACGGCATGTCAAGCGTGGGGGTAAAGTCTGGATACGTGTTTTTCCGGATAAACCTGTTGGGAAGAAGCCGGCTGAAACCAGGATGGGTAAGGGCAAAGGGGCGCCAGATGGTTGGGTTGCCATTGTCAAACCAGGACGTGTCCTGTATGAATTGGAAGGTGTGACGAAAGACGTGGCGGGAGAGGCGTTTCGTCTTGCTGGGCACAAGCTGCCTTTTGCCACCAGATTCATCGCCAGGAGAGGTTAAGTTATGAAGGCCAGGGAACTAAAAGAGCTAAGCGTTGAGGAGCTGAGGGAACGCGTAAAAGAGACAAGTCAAGAACTCTTTAATTTGCGGTTTCAAAAGGCGACTGGACAGCTTGGAAACACGGCCATGATCCCCAAAACAAAAAAGAATTTGGCACGTGTTAAAACGGTGATCAGGGAAATGGAAATTTCAGGTGCTAGTAACTAACATGAGGTAATGATGGCAGAGCGTGGACAGCAAAGAAAAATGGTTGGCACTGTTGTTGGTGATCAGGCGAATAAGACCGTTTTGGTAATGGTCGAACGGCTAACAAAACATGCGACCTATGGAAAATACGTTCGGAAACGTTCCAAATATATGGCCCATGATCCCAAGAACAGTTGCGGTATTGGTGATAAAGTTAGAATTGTTGAAAGTCGTCCCATCAGTAAGTGTAAACGGTGGGCTGTAGCTGATATTATCGAGAAGGGAAATATTGCGGAGTAGCATTGCGTGATATTGATCCATCGGAGCTGAGCAAATGATACAGACTGAAACGAGATTAAGAATAGCTGATAATTCCGGAGCCAAAGTTGTCACCTGTATTAAGGTTTTGGGTGGATCCAAAAGGCGATATGCTTATGTAGGCGATATCATTGTCGTGGCAGTTAGGGAAGCGATGCCCAATTCTAAAGTAAAAAAGGGCGATGTGGCCAAAGCGGTTATTGTCAGGACAGCGAAGGAAATTAGAAGGCCTGATGGATCTCATATTAAATTTGATGATAATTCCGCAGTCTTAATAAACCAGGCGAGCGAACCTATTGGGACCCGGATATTTGGGCCGGTGGCGAGAGAATTAAGGGGTAAAAATTTTATGAAAATTATTTCTCTGGCGCCGGAAGTTCTTTAAGGGCGGTTTATTATTTATTTTGTGGGACCAGGGAATTTTTGGGCGGGAGTAATCGGCGTGCGGAAAAAACATCCAAGAATAAAAAAAGACGACAAAGTCGTTGTGCTTGTTGGCAAAGAAAAAGGGAAAATCGGCACGGTTTTGAAGGTTGACGTTGAGAGGGAAAAGTTGATTGTAGAAAAGGTCAACATGATCAAAAGGCATTCCAAGCCTAACCCGCAATTGGGCCAGGGCGGCATTGTTGAAAAAGAAGCGCCATTGAGAATTTCAAATGTGATGCTGGTTTGCGACAAGTGTGCTGAACCAACGCGTATCGGAAAGAGCGTATTGGAAGATGGATCGAGGGTGCGTGTTTGTAAAAAATGCGGAGAGCCTTTAAACAAGTAAACAGGGTTTGTTGATTATATAGATGGTGTGTAAATCTTGCTGTCCGCGCCTTGGATACCTAATGTTTTTCGGGTTCCTTTAAAGGGAGCTTGAAATCTTGGAGGGTGAATCGTTGTCTCGATTGAAGGAAAAATACAATTCCGAAGTGGTGCCTGCTTTGCAGAAAGAGTTCAAATATTCGAGCAGCATGGCAGTACCTCGATTAAAAAAAGTCGTTTTAAATATGGGCTTGGGTGAAGCGATCCAGAATATTAAAGTGCTTGACGCCGGTGTTAACGAATTGAGTGCCATTGCCGGTCAGAAAGCGGTTGTGACCAAGGCGAAAAAGTCCATCGCCGGGTTTAAGCTTAGAGAAGGCATGCCGATTGGTTGTATGGTTACTCTCAGGCGACAGCGCATGTATGAGTTTTTAGATAAGCTCTTTAATGCTTCATTAGCAAGGGTTCGGGATTTCAGGGGCATTAAGGGCAAAGTCTTTGACGGCAGAGGGAATTGCAGCATCGGCATAAAAGAGTTTATTGTTTTCCCTGAGATTGACTATGATAAAGTTGATAGAATGAAAGGCCTGAATATTACCATCGTAACTACGGCTGAAAATGATGAAGAAGGCCGCTTTATGCTGAAGCATTTGGGCATGCCTTTACGAGACTAACGTTGTTGTATTAAAGAGGGGGTTATTTTGGCTAGGAAGTCGCTTATTGTAAAAGCCCAACGAAAACCAAAGTTTTCGAGCCGTCAGTACAACCGTTGCCCGATATGTGGCCGGCGGAGGGCCTATTTAAGAACCTTCGGGATTTGCCGTATCTGTTTCAGGAACATGGCCTCAAGAGGGGAACTCCCTGGGGTGGTTAAATCGAGCTGGTAAATTTTGGAATTTTTCGATCCGGAAGCCGGCAGGCTTGGATTATAAATAATCAGGGGGCAGAGTGAACAATGGGTATGACGGATCCGGTTGCTGACATGCTGACGCGTATTCGAAACGCGATGGGGGCGGCACATGAACTTGTAAACATTCCAAGTTCCAAATTGAAAATAAATTTGGCCAATGTCCTTAAGTCAGAGGGGTATATTAAAAATCTCAGAATAATCTCCGATGGGCAACATCGATTTATAAGGGTTTTTCTGAAATTTGACAAGAATGGCGTTCCCGTCATTGAGGGGCTAAAGCGAATAAGCAAACCAAGTTGCCGAGTCTACTCTGGGTATAATGAAATTCCGGAGGTTTTAAATGGGTACGGCGTAAACATTGTTTCGACCTCCAAAGGGATTATGACGGACCGAGAAGCGCGGAAACGAAAATTGGGCGGCGAAATTCTTTGCTCCGTTTGGTAGTTTCTTAAGGAATTATAAATGTACAAACTTGGAGGTTTTTGATGTCACGCATAGGTAAGCGGCCCATCCCGATAACAAAGGATGTTGAGGTCAAGATTGACGGAGACATGATGACCGTAAAAGGGCCGAAAGGCGTACTTCAACGTCGTATCCATCATAAGATTGGCGTGGAAATCAATAGTGAAAACGTGTTGGTTTCCGCAACGGATAATCTACGGGAAACGCGGGCGCTTCACGGACTTTTCGGTGCCCTAGTCTTGAATATGGTCAAAGGCGTTACCCAAGGATTTGAAAAGGCATTGGAGATTGTCGGTGTTGGTTATCGGGCCGAGCTTAATGGCAGGACAGCTATATTCAATCTTGGATATTCGAATCCTATCAGTTTTGATCTTCCTGATGGGATTGATGCGAGTGTTGACAAAAGTAAGATCGTGCTGAGTGGAATTGATAAAGAGCTTTTAGGCAGGACTGCCGCAAAAATCCGAAGTTTGAGAAAACCTGAGCCCTACAAAGGAAAAGGGGTTAAGTATGTTTCTGAAAATATCCGGAGAAAGGCAGGAAAGGCTGGAGCCAAATAAAACAATTGCACAATTAAGGATGAAGGGGTTGCCGAAATGGGTGCCGACAATAGTGTTGAGAGAAGATTGAAGCGAAAAATGCGTGTCAGGAAGCGGGTAAAGGGAAGTAGTGAGAGACCTCGCTTATGTGTTTTTAGGAGTGGAAAACAGATATATGCGCAGGTGATTGACGACACGACGGGGAAAACACTGGTTGCCGTCTCTTCTCTGTCAAAAGATCTTCTTTCGAAGGTCGGCAAGGATGGCGGAAATAAAAAAGGCGCCTCGGTTGTTGGGACTGCTATAGGTAATGCTGCGCTTGCTAAGGGAATTAAAAAAGTTGCATTTGATAGAAACGGATTTTTATATCACGGACGAATAGAAGCACTATCAAAAGCGGCAAGGGAAAGTGGCCTTCAGTTTTGATGTGAATTGCCTCGTGGTTTTTGCAATTGATGGAAACAAATTTAAGTCTTGGGGTTCCTCATCCGGTTTAATGAATACGGGTTTGTGGATCAAAATGCGGTTTCTGACGAAAGGTAGGGAGAGTTCCATTGTTTGAGGGAGATGATGAAGTTCAGCTAATTGAAAAGGTGGTCCACATTAACCGGGTGGCAAAGGTTGTAAAAGGTGGCCGACGGTTCAGTTTTAGCGCTATCGTCGTTGTGGGTGATGGCAATGGGACGGTCGGTTGTGGACTTGGTAAGGCAAATCAGGTGCCTGAGGCCATAAGAAAAGGCGTTGAGAAGGCCAAACGGGATATGAACATGGTGGTCTTACATGAATCTTCTATTCCCTATGAGGTCATCGGAAAATGGGGGGCAGGCCGTGTTCTACTGAAACCGGCAGGTCCGGGTACGGGTCTCATTGCCGGCGGTGGCGTTCGCGCAGTCTTAGAGGCGGCAGGGGTGCAGAATATTCTAACCAAATGCCTGGGTTCCCATAATGCGCATAATATCGTAAAAGCCACTATAAAGGGGTTAAGGTCTTTGCGCGACCCTGTTGAGATCATGTCTCGAAGGGGAAAGGTCCTGGAAAATACGAGCGCTGGAGCAGATAACGCACCGGTACAATAATTTAAAATACTGGAAACAGTTTTGCGATTGAATATGTTTCCAACGCTTTTTTAAGAGAGTCTAAGCCATGAAAGATACCATTAAAGTTACCCTTGTAAAAAGCGGCATCGGAAAAAACAAGAAAATTCGAGATACTTTGAGAGGGATCGGCCTGATCAAATTGAGAAAGACGGTAGAGTTGAAAAATACACCAGCGATCAGGGGTATGATTAACAAAGTTTCGTTCCTGGTAAAAGTTGGTTGAGAAAGATGGGGAAAGGGAATGAAAATTAATGAGCTTTCACCCGCGGAAGGGTCAAGACGGGCAAGGAAAAGAGTCGGGAGAGGGCCTGGATCGGGACACGGTAAGACCAGCTGCCGAGGGCACAAAGGGCAGAAATCCCGATCAGGTGGGGGAATTAGACCTGGTTTCGAAGGTGGGCAGATGCCTATACACAGGCGTTTACCGAAGCGTGGTTTTAAAAATCCTTTTCGGAAAGAATACAGCGTTGTTAATGTTGGCGACTTAGGACGCTTTGAAGCTGATTCCCGATTGGATCCAGATGTTTTAAAACAGGCGGGCCTGGTATGGAAGATGCTGGACGGTGTTAAGTTGCTTGGGGGTGGTGAGATTTCTCATCCTTTGGTGGTGCGAATTCATAAAATAAGTGAATCGGCAAGAAGAAAAATAGAGGGCGCTGGAGGAAGGGTTGAAATTCTCTAGTCTTTTAGTTTTCATACGTCGGATGGTTTCCTTAAAAAATCATAATATGAGATAATTGAATGATTGGTGGCGTGCAGAATATTCCCAAGATCCCTGAGTTGAAGAAAAAGATTCTGTTTACTCTGCTGATGCTTGCCGTTTACAGGGTGGGGTGTCATATCCCAACGCCTGGTATTGATGGCGCTGCATTGGCGGCATTTTTCGGCGCCAGGCAGGGGACTCTTTTTGGATTGTTTGATATGTTTTCCGGCGGCGCACTGAGTCAGATGTCGGTTATGGCACTTGGAATCATGCCGTATATCAGTGCCTCTATCATTTTAGAGCTGATGACCGTTGTTGTTCCCTATCTGGAAAAATTGAAAAAGGAGGGAGAACAGGGCCGGAAAAAAATTACACAATATACACGATATGGGACCGTAATTCTCAGCGTTATTCAAGGGTTTGGTATCGCAGTGGGTCTTGAGAACATGACCAGTCCAGGTGGCGTCATGGTGGTACCTGTTGGCGGTTGGGGATTTCGTGTTTTAACGGTGATAACCCTTACAGCAGGGACTTCGTTTCTGATGTGGCTGGGAGAGCAGATTACGGAGCGAGGAATTGGAAATGGTATATCTCTAATTATTTTTTCTGGAATTGTGGCAGGGCTCCCAGTGGCGGTTATGAACAGCTTCAGGCTTATGGGAACTGGAGAGGTGACGCCTTTTTTTATGGCACTCATTTTGATTTTGATGATAGCGGTGGTGGGCGTTATCGTTTTTGTGGAACGTGGACAGCGACGAATTCCGGTGCAGTATGCAAAGCGGGTCGTTGGACGAAAGATGTATGGCGGTCAGACGACGCACCTTCCCTTAAAAGTCAACACTGCCGGTGTTATTCCACCGATTTTTGCTTCGTCCATTATTATGTTTCCAGCTACCATCGCCAATTTTTTGAGCGTTGAGGAATATCCCTGGCTTCAGCATGTTGTCAATGCTTTAGCACCCGGACATATTGTTTACACATCAATTTATGTGACGTTCATTTTCTTTTTCTGCTATTTCTATACGGCCGTTCATTTTAATCCTGTTGATGTTGCTGATAATATGAAACGTTCCGGTGGATTTATTCCGGGTATCAGGCCTGGCAAAAATACAGCGGAATATATTGATCGGGTTTTAACACGGCTGACTTTTTCAGGCGCTATTTATGTTTCAGCCGTATGCGTATTGCCCAATATCTTGATCTACCATGCGCATGTACCTTTCTATTTTGGGGGAACTGCCCTTCTGATCGTTGTGGGCGTTGCAATGGACACCACGAATCAAATCGAGTCTCATATGCTGACGCGCCATTATGAAGGCTTTATGAAAAAGGGCTTCGGTAAGACCAGATAGTTTTATCTTTGTATAGGGTGAAAATTAGATTCCAGCGAATTGTGAGTTTTTTAGTTGGGCGATTTGAAAAAGTAGTTTGCCACCCTCAGGATTAAAACCATGGCCAAAGATGAATCCATTGAAGTTCAAGGGGTTGTGATTGAAACGCTTCCCAATGCACAGTTCCGAATTGAACTGAAAAATGGCCATCGTGTGTTGGGACAGGTTTCCGGAAAAATGAGAAAAAATTTTATAAAGATTTTATCCGGCGATGTTGTTACAGTAGAACTATCTCCCTATGATTTGAGCCGAGGACGGATTATTTATAGAGCGTTGTAGTTCAATGAAATAATGACTGATTTTCTCTTAATAAGGAGTAGGTGCGGTTATGAAAGTGCGACCATCAGTGAAAAAAATGTGCAAGAACTGTAAGATTATTAGGCGACACGGTGTCACTCGTGTGATATGCGAGAACCCTCGTCATAAGCAGAGGCAGGGATAATATTTCCCTACAGGTAACAGCCCAATGGCTGAGCGGGTGGCCGTACGCTGTTGATAGAACAAAAGGCGTGAAAAGAGGAGCTATAGATTGGCAAGGATCGCAGGCGTCGATTTACCAAGAGGAAAGAGGATAGAGATTGCTCTGACGTATATATTTGGCATCGGGAGGTCTTCTTCCCAGAAAATGCTCTCTGAGGCTGGTATTGATTGGGATACCAAATCTGATGAGCTGACCTCTGAACAGATTGCCAGTATTCGAAAGATCATCGATGAAAAATACACCGTTGAGGGCGATCTCAGGCGAGAAGTATCCATGAACATCAAGAGGCTTATGGATTTGCGCCTCTATCGAGGTTTAAGACACAGGCGCGGATTACCGGTCCGGGGGCAAAGAACCAGCACGAATGCCAGGACGAGGAAGGGCCCCAGAAGGGCAGTGATGGGTAAACGGAAGAAATAGAATACTGAGGGAATAGAATGGCAAGAGCCGAAAAAAAGAAAGGTCGGTCCAAGCGGGAGAAAAAAAATGTCCCGACGGGGATTGTGCATATTCAGTCCACTTTCAATAACACCATTATCACTATCACGGATCCGAGCGGTAATGTCGTTGCGCAATCAAGTGCGGGTCGGGGTGGGATAAAAGGCTCACGGAAGAGTACGCCTTTTGCCGCCCAAATTGCTGGGCGTGATGCACTCAGGAAAGCCATGGATCAGGGAATGCGTGTTGCTGAGGTTCGTGTAAAGGGGCCAGGGGTGGGTCGAGAGGCCGCTCTTCGCTCGCTTCAGGTTGATGGATTTACCGTCACCATGATCAGGGACGTTACTCCTATACCCCATAACGGTTGTCGGCCTCCGAAAAGGCGAAGGGTCTAAAATTATTATTTGGGTATCATTTTTCGTTGAATCATGGAAATGCCGGTTCAAAACAATGAACATCAGACATAAGTATGGAAGGTAGGAGGGGCTAGCTTGGCTAGATATACAGATTCTTCATGCAGGTTGTGCCGACGTGAAAACTTGAAACTTTTTCTTAAGGGAGATCGTTGCTACGGAGATAAATGCGCATTTGAAAGGCGGGCCTATGCGCCTGGACAGCATGGCCAGCGAAGAGGGGGAAAGCTCTCTGACTACAACCAGCAGCTCAGAGAGAAACAGAAGGTTAAAAGAATTTATGGTATCCTGGAGAAACAGTTTAAGGGATATTACTATAAGGCGGATAAGCAAAAGGGAATTACCGGCACGAATTTACTGCTGTTGCTAGAAAGCAGACTGGATAATGTCGTGTATAAGATGGGTTTTGCTGCCTCCAGAACACAGGCTCGGCAGTTGGTCAGGCATAATCACTTTTTAGTTAACCAGAAAAAGGTCAATATTCCCTCATTTCAGGTGAAAATTGGTGATGTTGTTGAGCCAAAGGAGAAAAGTCGAGAAATTTCTCAGATTGTTGAGGCACTGGAGACAGTGGTGAGGCGGGGTGTTCCGGGCTGGATGGAAGTAGATAAGGAAGCCTATAAGGGGACAATGAAGGGGCTACCAAATCGAGAAGATCTAACGATGCCGATTCAGGAACAGCTGATTGTCGAATTATACTCGAAGTAAGATGATTAAGCTGAAATTTTACTGTGGGTGCATTGCAAAAAAGTGAATCAATCAATGGGAGGCTTTTTTGGCAGATCTAAAAAGCAGAAATTGGCGGGAGTTGATAAAACCTAAACGGATTGAAATCGATCAAGAAAACAATACAAGTACTTACGGTAAATTTGTATGTGAGCCGCTGGAGAGGGGCTTTGGTATTACGATCGGAAATTCGTTAAGGCGAATTCTGCTATCATCCCTGCAGGGGGCGGCGATCGTATCTGTCAAGTTCGATGGGGTCGTTCATGAGTTCTCCAGCATACCCGGTGTGCTGGAGGATGTTACCGATATTATTCTTAATCTGAAGGAGATCAAACTTAAGGCTCTTGATGTAGAAGAAGCCGTTATTCATATTAGTCGAGAAGGTGAAGGCGTCGTTACCGCGGGGGATATAGAAACTGAGGGTTTTGTAGAGATTCTTGAACCTGATCAGCATATTGCCACCTTGAACAAGGAAGGCAAGTTGAATATGGAGATGGTGGTCAGGATGGGCAAGGGGTATGTTCCCGCTGAAAGGCTTAAAGACGAAAGTATGCCCATCGGTGTTATCGCCATTGACGCGGCATTTTCATGCGTTCAAAAAGTAAATTATGTGGTCACCAATTCGAGAGTAGGGCAAGTCACGGATTATGATAAGCTTACCTTGGAGGTCTGGACTGATGGAAGTGTTTTTCCTGAAGACGCAGTTGCTTTTGCCGCGAAGATCCTCAAGGAACAGATGAATCCGTTTATCAATTTTGAAGAAGAAGCTGAACCTGTTGAGGAAGAAGAAGTCAGCCAGAACGAAGATGTTAACGAGAACCTTTTCCGCCCGGTTTCCGATCTTGAATTATCTGTTCGGTCTGCGAATTGTTTGCAAAATGCCAAGATAAATCTTATTGGCGAATTGGTTCAAAAGACAGATGCTGAAATGCTCAAAACAAAGAATTTTGGACGGAAATCTTTAAATGAAATTAAAGCTATTTTGACTGATATGGGGCTTTCTTTGGGCATGAAACTTGATTTTTTTGCGCCCTCCCAGGACCTGGATGATGAAGAGGACGATGCTGATTCGTTTGATGAAGATGAGCTTCTTTCTGAAGAGGAAGAAAAGGCTGCATTGATGACAGGGGAGGATGATGATACTTCTGCTGTGCAAAGTGGCGAAGAGTTAGAAGATGAGAATGGTGAAAAAAAGGATCAGGAATAGGGGAAAAATCGATGAGGCACAGGAAGGCTGGAAATCAGTTAGGGCGGAATACGAGTCACCGCAGGGCCATGCTGAGAAATATGGTGACGTCACTTTTCAAATATGAACAGATAGAAACCACTGACGCCAAAGCCAAAGCGATCAGACCGATTGCCGAAAAAATGATTACGCTTGCAAAAAGAGGTGATCTTCATGCGAGGCGTCAGGCCCTTAGCTATATGCAGGATAAAAATGTGACCCATAGACTTTTTGATGAACTTAAGAATCGGTATTTAAACAGGCAGGGTGGGTATCTTAGAATCATCAAAAAGGGCTTTCGAAAGGGAGATAGCGCTTCTATTTCCGTGGTACAACTATTGGCCAAGGAAGAGGGTGAGAGCGCTGCAAAGAACTGACTTGAATTTGGATTGTGTGTCCAAATTTTTTTTGGGGGACACCTCCATTTCGACATTTATTAGCATTTGGCTATTGCTTGGATGGCATGAGCCGTGCAAATAATGTACAGATAGGTCATGGAACCAAGCGGGAGAAACAATTGAAACCCTCTTGCCCGAATCGGGCAAGAGGGTTTTTTTCGGGGAGTTGACTGTGAGGAAATTTCAACATAAAGACCTCCTTGGCATGGAGGCATTGTCTGTTGAAGACATTGGGTTAATTCTGGATACCGCGGAGTCCCTGAAGTCTATTTCCGTGAGAGATATCAAAAAGGCCCCGACGCTCAGAGGCAAGAGTGTCATCAATTTTTTCTACGAGCCCAGCACCAGAACGCGGACCTCATTTGAAATTGCCGCGAAACGGTTGAGTGCCGACACTTTCAGCCTTTCGGCTTCAACGAGCAGCATGGTTAAAGGCGAAACGCTTCTCGATACAGCTAGAAACCTTCAGGCAATGAATCCGGATGTTATTGTTTTGCGGCACTCTTCCAGCGGCGCCCCGCATGTCTTTGCAAAAGAGGTGAGGGCTTCAGTCATTAACGCGGGTGACGGCATTAATGAACACCCGACGCAGGCATTGCTTGATTTGTATACGATCCGGGAAAAAAAAGGTGCCATTAAAGGGTTGGAAATTGCTATTATCGGGGATATTGCACACAGCCGGGTTGCAAGATCCGATATTATAGGTTTGGTCAAAATGGGGGCAAAGGTAAAGATTGCAGGGCCACCAACCCTGATTCCTAAAGGGATAGAGGCCATGGGCGTATCTGTTTCCCCTGATCCTGCGATTGCGGTCAAAGATTGCGATGTAATAATGTTGTTGCGTGTTCAGCTGGAACGACAAAAAAAGCTCCTTTTCCCGAGTATTCGAGAGTATGGCGCTTTTTTCTGCGTCAATGAAGATACGCTCAAGGGTGCCAAGGAAGACGTTATTGTGATGCATCCTGGCCCTTTGAATCGGGGCGTTGAGATTTCTAATGAGGTTGCTGATGGGCCTTACGCCGTCATTCTTGACCAGGTGGCCAATGGTGTTGCAGTGCGCATGGCGGTGCTTTATCTTTTGATTGGAGGCGCAAAGAGTGATAACGTTGATTAAAAGAGGTAAGGTTGTCGATCCTCATTTGGGCACCGTTGAGGAAAAAGATGTTTTGATTGAGAATGGAAAGATCTCAAAAATTCTGCCAAAAGGCACTTTAGGCGAACCAGGATCAGTTTCAGCCACCATTGACGCCTTTGGTAAAATTGTAATTCCGGGTTTGGTGGATATTCACGTACACTTGAGAGAGCCCGGGTATGAGTACAAGGAAACCATTGCGAGCGGGGCCATGGCTGCCGCTGCTGGTGGCTATTCCGCTGTGGCTTGTATGCCGAATACCGATCCGCCTAACGATTGTCGTTCCGTTACGGAATTTATTCTTGAACAGGGTAAAAGGGCTTCTGCAGCTGCGGTTTATCCTATTGCCGCCATATCAAAAGGGCAGAAGGGGGAATCACTTGTTGATTTTTGCGAGTTGGCCTCTGCCGGCGCCGTGGGAGTTTCAGATGACGGCTTTCCCGTTGTTAACAGTGAACTGATGAGACGAGCCCTTGAATACGCGCGCTATTGTGGGTTAGCTGTGATTTCACACTGCGAGGATCTTGATTTATCCGGAGGGGGTGTGATGCATGAAGGGGAGGTTTCAACACGGATCGGTTTGCCGGGAATACCGTGCGCGAGCGAAGATATTTTTGTTTACAGAGAAATTTCTCTTGCACGACTGACCGGATGTCCTGTTCACATTGCCCATGTCAGCACCGCTGTTTCGGTGGAATTGGTGCGTCGCGCCAAGGAAGAGGGCCTTTTGGTGACCGCTGAAACCGCCCCCCACTACTTTACACTGAATCATGGGTCTCTCGTTGGGTATGATACACGATATAAAGTCAACCCGCCATTGCGGACGGCGGAAGATGTGGAGGCGATTAAAAAGGGCCTTTCTGAAGGTGTTATTGATGTGATCGCCACCGATCATGCGCCTCATGACCGACTCTCAAAGGATGTGGAATTTGATAAAGCGGCTTTTGGAATGATTGGACTTCAAACGGCTCTGCCCTTGACTCTGGAACTGGTGAGAGAAGGGCTTCTTACTCTGCCGGATGCTGTTTTAAAGCTCTCCTCTAATGGTGCCGGTATTTTGGGGATTCCCGGTGGGCGAATTAAAGAGGGCGAAATAGCTGATCTGGCGATTGTCGACATGGGGTGTGAATATCCTTTCGAAGAAAGGGATATCCTTTCCAAAAGCAAAAATTGCCCTTTTTTAGGGAGAATGATGAAAGGGCGAAACGATTTGACAATGGTTGGGGGGGAGATTGTCTATCAGCGAGAGACCGAATATCCTTGTGGTTGATGATGAAAAGAGCATGCGAGAGTTCTTGGATATCATGTTGGCCAAGGAAGGGTACCATGTGGTTTGCGCCAGGGACGGCGAAGAAGGGTGTCTGTTGCTGGAGAAAGAGCCCTTCGATCTGGTCATTACCGATATTCGAATGAAAAAAATTGATGGGCTGGGTGTTCTGAAAAAGGTCAAGGAGGTGAATCCGTCTACCGTAGTCGTTTTGATTTCCGCTTTTGCTACGGCTGAAACTGCCGTCGAGGCCATGAAAGAGGGTGCCTATGACTATGTTCCCAAGCCTTTTAAGGTTCATGATTTTAAGCGAATTATTGCTGATGCGTTGAAATCGGGTCATGTGCTTCCTCATGAAAATTTTGAGTCAGTCAAAGAGAAGTGTCATTTTGGCTCGCTCATTGGTGAAAGTCCGCAGATGCGGAAGGTGTATGATCTTATCCGTCGGGTTGCGGGCACCAGAACCAATATTTTGATTTCAGGTGAGAGCGGAACTGGAAAGGAGTTGGTGGCGCGGGCCGTTCATAACTGCAGCAACCGTAAAAATAGACCCATTGTGGTGATTAATTGTGCGGGTATTCCTGAAAATCTTATTGAAAGCGAACTTTTTGGTTATAAAAAAGGGGCCTTTACGGGCGCCATGGGCGACAAAGAAGGACTGTTCGGGGTCGCTGATGGAGGGACAGTCTTTTTAGATGAAATTGGTGAATTATCTCCGATCATCCAGGTAAAGTTGCTGCGGGTAATCCAAGATAGAACCTTCACGGCTGTTGGCGGCACCGACGTACAAGTGGTAGATGTTCGTTTTATTGCCGCTACCAATAAAGATCTCGAAGCGGAAGTGATCAATGGTCATTTCAGGGAAGATTTGTATTTTCGGTTAAATGTGATTCCCATTGTTCTTCCGCCCTTAAGAGAGAGGGAAGGCGACATCCCTCGGTTGGCGCAGCATTTTCTTGAAAAGTATTCGTCGGAGATGGGAAAAGACATCGGTAAAATATCCGCTTATGCCATGGCGATTCTTGAGAAATATGCATTTCCAGGCAATGTCAGGGAATTGGAGAATATTGTGGAGCGAAGCGTGGCTCTGGAGACTTCAAATATCGTTTTGCCGGGGAGTCTGACATTGTCGAATTTGCGGATGGGAAGTGGTTCTGAAAAAACAGGCCAAATGAGGCCTTTGGATCCTAAGGGAATTCAATTGGACGAGGTGATGTCCGAAATTGAAAGGGAGTATGTGACCCAGGCCATGAAAATGGCGCAGGGGTCAAAACAACGGGCAGCAGATCTGTTGGGCATTAACCTGCGTTCCCTGCGGTACAGGCTTGAAAAATTGTGATCGGTTAAGCCGGTATTTCAAATCCTCATCCCAAGCGCCTCGTAACACGCCTTTTTATAGGGTTCTGTTTGTTTTGAATTCCGTATCCCCTCAAAACAGCCAAGTGCAGATTGAAACTCCCCCAGGTTCATGTGACTGATGCCCCGGCAGAGTTTCAGTTGATCATTTTCGGGAAATAACCGTATCCCTTCCTTAAGAAAAACAATGGATTCATCAAAGGCTCTCGCCTGCTGTTTTATCATTCCCAATCCCAGGTAGGCCCGATCATTGGGTGCATAATCCAGGGACCTTTTATAGAGGTTTTCCGCTGTTTCTTGCTTGTCGGGAATAGTCTCAATTTTCGCATAGTCTCCATGACTGAAGGTCATGGCCAATCTGGAAAGAAAATCAGCGTTCAGGTGTCGAAAATCCTTCCGGTCGGTGAGTTCAATGGTATTTGCAAAGCCTGAAACCGCTTCATGAAATGCCGTTCGAAGTTTTTTCCCGAAAGTGAGGATCAATTCACGGGATAATTTGGGATCCGTTTCAAAGTACAGAATGTCTTCAATCTTTTTGAGCCATATGTCATCTGTCAGGCCTGATTGCTTTAAAAAATTGTCATAAAGGGTTGTACCTGGGAAAATGTCCAGAATGTAAAAGATGGCGCTCAGAGGTTTTATGTCATGGATGAGGTCGATGGAATCCTGAATGGTGCGCCGGTTTTCGCCCGGGGAACCGTAAATGAAATAGGCGCGTGCCAGAATGCCATATCGTTGTGTTGTTTTGAACGCTTTTTTGATCTGTTGGGTTTGAATGTTTTTGTTTAAAAAATTCCTGATTTTTTCAGAACCACTCTCCACCCCGTAGCTGATCTGAGTGCAGCCTGCCTTTCTCATCCAAACCAGAACTTCTTCGTCCACCAGATCCACACGGGAGATGGCAAACCAGGAAATGTTAAGGCCTCGGTCGATGATTTTTTGGCAGATTTCAATGACGCGCTTCTTTTTGAGCATGAAGGTATCATCGGAAAAATAGAAAAAGGTAATCCCCCTATTATAAAGGAGCGTCAACTGTTCCACAAAATATCGTGAAGAATGAAAACGAACTTTACGACCCCAGAACTTAGGTGAGCCGCAGAAAGTGCAATTACCCGGGCAGCCGCGGGTAGAGGTGACATGTTGATAATTGAAATAGGTGGAGGGGATGGGCAGATAATCCAGGTTTTTAATGGGTTCGGCATCATCCGTTTTCATGGGGCCTTTAGGAGACCGGAAGGCGATGCCGTTTATCGTGTCGAAATCTTTCTGATTGCCCTTTTCAAGGGCTTGCAGCAGGTTCAGGAAAGGATATTCCCCTTCTCCCAGAACACAGAAGTCCACAGCCTCAAAGTGGGTGAGGAAGTGTTTCCAGAGGAAAGTGGCGCCGATGCCGCCAAAAACGATTGTGACCGAGGGATTTATTGCTTTGGCCGATTGCGCTATCTCGATGGCTCCCCAGCGGTTCGCTTGAAGTACTGAAAATCCGATTACGTCTGGGTTTTTTTCCTTTAACGCCGCCACTATAACATCCGGCGATTTGGCCAAATGGTGCCAGTCCAGGATTTCCACGTCATACCCGTTTTCTTTCAGGACGGCCCCCACATAAAAAAGACCCATGGGCGGAACGCCAACTTCTTCTTCATGGACCCTGGCTTCAACAAAATAAGGATATATGAGTAATATTTTCATTTTTTTCTAAAGGATAAAATTGTTGATACAAATTTTTTAGTGTTGCTGCTATTTTAGAGGTTCAGCCTTTCACTGCTCACGCAAGGCTTATTTAGTATACAACGTGTTCTCTTTTGTCAAAAGGGATTTTGACCGATTCGTGTGTATGATTTTATTGGTTTTTGTAGAGCGATAAAAAAACTTGACAAGAAAAACATTTTGATGTATTAATCTCCTTTCTATTGAAACAGTCAACTTTTTGGATACTGTATAAAGAAAATGATTTTGACACCCAACAGCATTATCGCCATTATCAGCGCAGCAGGGATTCTCGTATCCTTGTTGCTTCTTCTTCTTTTGGTCGCAAAGACCAAAAGCCGGGACCTGATAATGACGTAATGACCCAAACAGATTTTCCCCCAGCCGTTATCAGGTCTTCCTGATAACGGTTTTTTTTTGCCGGAAAGCCGAAATATCGGAACCTTTGGTTCCGAATGATATTGGAGAAAAAGAATGGCCAAAGACATCTTTATCTATGACACGACCCTTCGTGACGGTACGCAGGGTGAACAGGTGAATCTTTCAGCGGAGGATAAACTAAGAATCGCTCGGAAGCTCGATGACTTCGGTATTCATTATATTGAAGGCGGCTGGCCCGGCAGCAATCCAAAGGACGAACGTTTTTTCGAAATGGCAAAACAAATCGATTTCCGTACAGCCCGTTTGACCGCTTTTGGCAGTACGCGGCGGGCCCGGATAAGACCGGAGGAAGACGATAATGTTCGCGCCCTTTTAAAGACCGAAGCGGAGACCCTCACCATTTTTGGGAAAACCTGGGACCTCCATGCCTCTCGGATTCTGGGCGTTTCCCTGGACGAAAATTTGGCCATGATTGAAGATACGGTTGCCTGCCTGAAAAATGAAGATCGACAGGTCATTTTCGATGCGGAGCATTTTTTTGATGGGTATAAACGAAACCAAAATTATGCGATTCGCGCTATTAAAGCGGCTGAAGCAGGCGGCGCCGACTTTATTGTATTGTGCGATACCAACGGGGGGACCTTGCCCTGTGATGTGGAAACCATTATGAAAGAGGTCAAAACACAAATAGCGGCGCCATTGGGAATTCATGCGCATAATGACTGCGGCCTGGCCCTTGCTAATTCGCTGGTGTCGGTTCAGGAAGGGGCAAGCATGGTTCAGGGTACCGTCAATGGTTATGGGGAGCGCTGTGGAAATGCAGACCTCATATCCGTTATGGGCAACCTCCATTTTAAGATGGGCAAAAAATGCGTTTCAGGTGAACGTCTCAAACAATTAACGGAGCTTTCGCGGTTTGTGAGTGAAGTTGCCAATGTCCCTCCCCTGAATCACCGTCCTTTCGTGGGGAAAAGCGCTTTTGCCCACAAGGGCGGGGTGCATGTGAGTGCCATATTGAAACTCCCCGAAGCCTATGAGCATATCCCCCCCGAAGAGGTGGGCAATCGTCGCCGTGTTCTGGTGTCGGATCTTTCAGGTAAGAGCAACATCGATTTCAAGTCCCGTGAAATGGGAATCAAGCTGGGTGGCAACGGTTATGGAAGTGAAAAAATTGTGCGTGAAATCAAACGGCTGGAGGATGAAGGCTACCAGTTTGATGCAGCTGAAGGATCTCTGGAACTGTTGATCAAGAAGGTGACGGGTCAGTTTGATGAGCCCTTTGTTCTGGAATCATTGCGGGTCACCACTGAAAAGGATCGTGATAAGGCCAGTTCATCGCAGGCGACCATTAAAATTGCAGTGGGAGATGAGTACGAGATTACGGCCGCCGAAGGCGACGGGCCGGTCAATGCCCTTGACAATGCCCTCAGAAAAGCGCTAACCAAATTTTTCCCCCAGATCGGTGAAATGGCCCTGGTGGATTTTAAAGTGCGCGTTATTGACGGGGGTGATGCTACTGCGGCCAAGGTTCGGGTTCAAATTGAATCAAGAGATTCCCGTGAGATCTGGTCTACCATCGGCGTGTCGGAAAATATTATTGAGGCCAGCTGGCAGGCCCTGGTGGACAGTGTTCAGTATAAACTTCTGAAAGAATTAAATAAATCCTAAAAGATAATTTTCACATCTCTTTATTAAGGAGCACAAATCGATGGAAGATCGCGTTATATTTTTTGATACTACCTTGAGGGATGGGGAACAGTCCCCCGGCGCCAGCATGAACAGCGCCGAAAAATTGCGAATCGCCAAACAGCTGGAGAAGCTCGGGGTGGATGTGATGGAGGCGGGTTTTCCGGCCTCTTCTCCGGGAGATTTTGAATCGGTTCAAATGATCGCTGGAAAAATCAGAAATGTGGAGATAGCGGGCCTCGCCAGAACCGCCAAAAATGATATCGACCAGGCATGGGCGGCGGTTCGTGACGCGGCTTATCCAAGGATCCACACTTTTATTGCCACATCCGATATTCATCTGAAATACAAGCTTAAAATGAGCCGTGATGAGGTCGTTCGTGAAGCGGTTGAAAGTGTTAAATACGCCAGAAGCCTCTGTGACAGTGTGGAATTTTCAACAGAGGACGGTACCCGATCGGATCGGGATTTTCTCTGCCGGATATTTGAGGCGGTGATTGCGGCTGGCGCCACCACCATCAACCTTCCCGATACGGTCGGCTATACGGTTCCCGAAGAATTCAGTGCATTGGTCTCTTATGTTCGGACGCATACGCCCAATATCCACCAGGCCGTCATGAGCGTTCACTGTCACAATGATCTGGGGCTTGCCACGGCCAATACCCTGGCGGGTATCAAGGCCGGGGCCCGACAGGCTGAGGTAACCATCAATGGCATTGGGGAACGGGCCGGCAATACTTCCCTGGAAGAGATGGTGATGACTCTCTTTACCCGCCGGGATCGGATGGCATTGACCACCGGTATCAATACCCGGGAGATTCATCCCACCAGCCGTCTGGTTTCCATGATCACGGGAATCGTGGTGCAACCCAACAAAGCCATTGTGGGGGCCAACGCCTTTGCCCATGAAGCAGGCATCCATCAGGACGGGGTTCTCAAAAACCCCATGACCTATGAAATTATGAGCCCGGACACCGTAGGCCTTGCCGGAAACCGCATGGTCATAGGGAAACATTCGGGCCGACATGCCTTCGATGAAAGATTGCGCCAGATGGGTTATGAATTACAAAAAGAGGAGCTGAACGCTCTTTTTGGAAAATTCAAACAATTGGCGGACAAACGAAAAGAAATCCTGGAAGAGGATATCGAGGCGCTGGTGGCCGAGGAAATTCTGCGTGTTCCCGATGTTTTTGAACTCCTTTATCTGAACGTGGTCAGCGGGACCGTTGCGGTTCCCACGGCCACGGTAAAATTGAAAATCAGGGGCGAAGAGGCCCAGAGCGCCGGTTTTGGCGTGGGTCCCATCGATGCGGCCTTTAACACCATTGTCAAGATGACGGGCAGCACCGCCAGGCTGATGCGGTTTTCGGTGAACGCCATTACCGGCGGAATGGATGCCCAGGGCGAAGTAACGGCGCGGTTGCAGGAGAACGGATTCGTGGCATTGGGCAAGGGCACCGATTCCGATATTATTACCGCAAGCGCAAAAGCTTTTGTTAACGGATTGAACCGGTTGGAACATCTGAAACAGAATCCAAGGTTGTCTCCCAACGAAAGGGTCCTTTAAAATATTAAGATGAGAGGTAATGATTTAATGAGCATGACAATCACGGAAAAGATCCTCGCTGCCCATGCGGGGAAGGAATCTGTTCGTCCTGGGGAGTTGGTTCAGGTTCAGGTGGATCTAGCACTGGCCAATGATATTACAGCCCCTTTGGCCATCAAGGTGTTTCATGAATTGGGGATGCCGGATGTTTTTGACCGGGAAAAAATCGCTCTTGTGCCGGACCACTTTGTTCCCAACAAGGATATCCCTTCCGCAGAACAGGCCAAAATTATGGAAAGGTTCGCCTATCAATATGACATCAAACACTATTTTAGGGTCGGCGAAGCGGGAATCGAGCATGTGATCCTGCCGGAAAAAGGCTTGGTGGTTCCGGGGGATCTGGTGATTGGGGCGGACAGTCATACCTGTACCTATGGCGCCTTGGGCGCCTTTTCGGCGGGGGTGGGCAGCACGGATCTGGGGGCGATTATGGCCACCGGTCATACCTGGCTCAAGGTCCCCGAGGCCATCAAACTGGTGTATGAAGGAACTCTGGGGCCGTGGGTAGGCGGAAAAGACTTGATTCTGTTCACCATCGGCCGACTGAGTGTTCAGGGCGCGCGATATAAAACGCTCGAATTTACCGGTTCCGCCATACCGGATCTTCCTATGGACGATCGCTTCACCATGGCCAATATGGCTGTGGAGGCCGGTGCCAAAAACGGGATTTTTGAGCCGGATGATCAGTTGCGATCCTATTTGGCAGGGAGAACCCATCGGGAAGGAACCTACTGGAAAAGCGATCCGGATGCTCAGTATGAAGAGACCCTTCAGATCGATGTGAGTGATATTTCCCCTCAGGTGGCCTGCCCCCACTCTCCGGACAATGTATTGCCGGTATCTTCCGTGGACAGGGTGGCTTTGGATCAGGTTTTTATTGGTTCATGCACTAACGGGCGAATGAGCGATTTAAGAATGGCGGCTGAAATTTTAAAAGGGCGTGTTGCGGCTAAAAAAACCCGGCTTATTGTGATACCGGGATCCCCTGCCATTTACAGGGAAGCCATGAAGGAGGGGATTCTCGAAACGTTGCTTGATGCGGGTGCCGTGATTGGTCCTCCCAGTTGCGGGCCCTGCCTGGGTGGTCATCTGGGAATCCTTGCCAAAGGGGAAAAGGCCCTTTCCACCACCAATCGGAATTTTATCGGCCGTATGGGCCACAGTGAGAGTGACGTCTATCTGGCAGGACCGGCAGTGGCGGCCGCCTCGGCGATTCTGGGCAGGATCGGCAGCCCGGAAGAGATCTGATTTCGACTTTTTTGATTGTCTTGGCCCGATTATTTTGGAGGGAAATACTTAACATGAAACTGAAAGGCAGTGTCTGGAAATTCGGGGATCATATTGATACGGATTTGATTATCCCGGCCAGATTTTTGAATGTATCGGACAAAAACGAACTGGCAAGAAACTGTTTTGCGGATCTGAAGCCCGATTTTGCCACACGGGTAAAATCAGGCGATATCATGGTTGCCGGTGAAAACTTTGGTTGTGGATCCAGCAGGGAGCATGCGCCCATTGCCATAAAGGCGGCGGGCATTGACTGCATTATCGCTAAAAGTTTTGCCAGGATTTTTTATCGAAACGCGTTTAACATCGGTCTTCCCATTCTGGAAGCCCAGGACGCCTTTGATCTCGTGGCGGAAGGCGACCTTGTCAGCATCGATCTGGCTTCAGGGGAAATTAAAAGTGAGGAAAGCGGGAAAATCATAAAGGCCATGCCGCTGCCGCCGTTCATGCAGAAGATTATAGAATGTGGCGGCCTGGTGAATTACATTAAGCAATCGACCATGGATTCAAAATAATATCCGATGGGTTGTGCACCGATTTTCTTGGAGAAAAGAGTGGTTCGATTCTTGAGGTCTCTGGCTTCCGATCTCTGACCACCGATGAAAAAGGGGGTGTTATTATTAAACGAACAGGAACTGAAATATTTCTGAATGTGTTGAAAGATGAAGGGGTCAGCACCATTTTCGGTTATCCCGGGGCGGCCGTCATCGACATATATGATGCATTGATCAAGACGGATTTCAAACATGTCCTGGTACGCCATGAGCAGGGAGCGGTTCATGCGGCGGATGGATATGCCAGGGCTTCGGGTGAGGTAGGGGTTTGCCTGGTAACTTCCGGTCCGGGAGCCACCAATACGGTGAGCGGCATTGCCACAGCCTACGCGGATTCAATCCCCATCGTCATCTTTACGGGGCAGGTGCCCACTGGGCTGATCGGCAATGACGCGTTTCAGGAGGTGGATATTGTGGGGATCACCCGGCCCTGCACCAAGCACAACTATCTGATTACAAAGATTGAGGACCTTGAGCAAACAATTCGGGAAGCGTTTCATATTGCCAGGAGCGGTCGACCGGGGCCGGTGCTGGTGGATCTTCCCAAGGACATGATGGCCTGCACAACGAAATTAAAATCGGTTAAAGCGGTCCATCTGAAGTCTTATCAGCCCAATTACAAACCCAATGTCAGGCAGTTGGGCAAGGTGGTTGAGCTGATCAAAAAGGCCAAAAAGCCTTTGATCCTGGCGGGCGGCGGCGTTATCCTTTCAAAGGCGGCCGGTGAATTACAAAAATTTGCCGAAGCCATTGAATGCCCGGTGACCACGACGCTGATGGGGTTGGGTGGGTTTCCCACCGGTACGCCCAAATGGTTGGGGATGATTGGTATGCACGGCACTTATCGGGCCAATATGGCCTCCGCCGCCTGCGATTTGATGATTGCCATCGGTGTTCGGTTCGATGACCGGGTGACCGGAAAAATAGATGCTTTTGCGCCGAAAGCCAAAATCGTACACATTGATATCGATCCCACGTCTATTCGGAAAAACATCCCCGTGGCCATTCCCGTGGTGGGCGATTGCCGACAGACCCTGGAAATGCTGAACGAACTGGTAACGGCCCAGGTGGAAGGTGTTTTCAATGGTTCACGTAAGCGTTGGTTTGATGAGATTGAGGAGTGGAAAAACACCAAAAAGCTGGAATACCATCAGAATGAGGTGATCAAACCCCAATATGTGGTGGAGACGCTGCACCGACTCACAAAAGGAGAGGCCATCATTACCACCGAAGTGGGACAGAATCAGATGTGGGCGGCCCAGTACTATCATTTTGACCGGCCCAACTGCTTTATTACCTCGGGAGGATTGGGTTGTATGGGCTTCGGCTTGCCGGCCGCCATTGGCGCTCAAATGGCCTGTCCGGACAAGCTGGTGGTGGACATTGCAGGCGACGGCAGTATTCAGATGAATATCCAGGAACTGGCAACCGCCGTTCAGTACGGGTTGCCCGTCAAGGTGGTGATTCTGAACAATCAGTATCTGGGTATGGTGCGACAGTGGCAGGAACTTTTTTATGACAAATGTTATGCGGGTACTCCCATGGAACATGCCCCTGACTTTTTGAAGCTGGCTGAGGCCTATGGCGCCGTAGGGTTGCGTGCCACCCGGCCTGATGAAGTTGAATCCGTGCTTCGCGAGGGGCTTTCCAACGGCAGGACCGTCATGATGGAATTCAGGGTGGAAAGGGAGGAAAATGTCTATCCCATGGTTCCGGCGGGTGCGCCCATTACTGAAATGTTGCTGGTTTGAAAGGAAGCTGTTAGCCGTTAGCCATTAGCTGTTAGCAGGTGGGGGGAAAATTTATGGATCAGAAAAAGGTTGAAAAGCATATCCTGTCGCTGATGGTGGACAATCAACCGGGGGTCTTGTCCCGTATCGTGGGCCTTTTCAGCGGCAGGGGGTTCAATATTGAAAGCCTGTGTGTGGCTGAAACCGCGGAAGCGGAGGTGTCGAGGATTACGCTGGTCACCCTTGGGGACCTGGTGGTGATTGAACAGATTAAAAAGCAGTTGAACAAGTTGATCAATGTTATCAAGGTGGTGGATTTTGCGGATACTGCCTTTGTTCAGCGGGACCTGGCACTCATCAAGGTAAGCGCCAAAAACGGACATCGGGCTGAAATACTTAGAATTGTTGATATTTTCAGGGGAAGAGTAGTGGATGTGGGGGCGGAATGCTATACCTTGGAGGTTACGGGGGATCTTGAGAAAATCGATGCGATCCTGGGCCTTTTAAAGCCAATGGGCATTAAAGAAATTGCGAGGACGGGGACCATTGCCCTGCCTCGCGAAAAAAAGAAATAGGGAGTTGGAAAAATGGCACAGATTGATTTTGGCGGTACGATTGAAGAGGTGATCACCCTGGCGGAGTTCAGCCTGGAAAAAGCACAAAAGGTCCTGGAAAATGAAATTATTGCCGTTCTGGGATACGGTGTGCAGGGACCGGGCCAGGCCCTTAATATGAAAGATAACGGGTTTACTGTAATCGTGGGGCAGCGTGAAGGGAGCCCATCCTGGAACCGCGCCGTTGAGGATGGCTTTGTTCCGGGTGAGACGTTATTTCCACTTGAGGAAGCCGCAAAACGTGCGACTGTCATTCAGTATCTGGTGTCTGATGCCGGCCAGGTAGCCACATGGCCCGGTATTAAGGCCTGCTTGAATCCGGGGGATGCGCTTTATTTTTCCCATGGTTTTGGGGTCACTTACAAGGACCAGACGGGTATTGTTCCTCCCGAGGATGTGGATGTGATTCTGGTGGCGCCGAAGGGAAGCGGCAAAACCGTTCGCAGAAATTTCCTGGCAGGCAGCGGCATCAACTCCAGTTACGCCATATTTCAGGATTATACGGGGCGTGCACGGGAACGCACCCTGGCCCTTGGTGTGGCCATCGGGAGCGGTTATCTTTTTCCAACAACCTTTGAAAAAGAGGTGTTCAGTGATTTGACCGGTGAACGGGGGGTATTGATGGGTTGTCTGGCCGGTGTCATGGAAGCCCAGTATGACCTTCTGCGCAAGCATGGGCACAGCCCCAGCGAGGCCTTCAATGAAACCGTTGAAGAACTGACCCAGAGCCTCATCCGGCTGGTGGCGGAAAACGGCATGGACTGGATGTTCGGAAACTGCAGCACCACGGCCCAGCGGGGCGCCTTGGACTGGCGTGGAAAATTCAAAGAAGCCGTGGCCCCCGTATTTGACGACCTTTATGAAAGCGTCAAATCCGGAAATGAAGCCCGGATTGTTCTGGATGCCAACAGCCGGGATGACTATCGGGATGGACTGGAACGGGAACTCTCGGAAATTAGGGAATCGGAGATGTGGCGGGCCGGGGCAGCCGTCAGGGCCTTGAGACCGGAAAACCGAAAAAAATAATGGATTTCAAGATAGCCGTTGTCTGTATGAACTCAGTCCTTGGGGACATTCGAGGGAATATGGACCGGATTGCGGGGATGGCTTCGGCAGCGGCTCAGGGGGGCGCCCAAATGGTCTGCTTCCCTGAGTTTGCGGCCACCGGTTACGCTCTGGAAAATCCCCAAAAGGTTTGCGGCGTCAAGGATACAAAAGAAATAATCGATGGCCTGATCCAAATGGGTCGGGATATGGGGCTGGTGCTTCTTGCGGGATTGATTGAGCATACGGGAGATGAAAAACCGTACATTGCGCAGTTAATCGCGGGCCCTGAAGGTCTGGTCGGCAAATATCGCAAAACGCATCTGTCCCCTACGGAGAAAGGTGTTTATGCTCCAGGGGAAAATCTTGGCGTTTTTACCTGCGGGAGCTGGACTTTTGGCATTCAACTCTGCTATGAGGCCCATTTCCCGGAGATAAGTACGACCATGGCGCTCCTGGGGGCGGATATTCTATTTTTTCCACATGCCTCTCCCCGGGGCGATCCGGAAGAAAAGATAAAGAGCTGGATGCGTCATTTGCCCGCCAGGGCCTTTGACAACGGCGTTTTTGTTGCGGCCTGCAACCAGGCAGGTGAAAACGGCGCCGGGCTCTCATTTCCAGGGGTTGCCCTGGTGCTGGGACCTGACGGCAGGTTGTTGGAACAGTTTCAAGGGAAAGGGGAAAAGATCCTTTTCGCGGTATTGAAAGGTGAAACCCTCAAAAACACAAGGCAACATCGAATGAAATACTTCCTGTCACAGCGGCGGTCCGAGCTTTACATATAAACGAAAAAAGGCACAAGAAAACTGATTACCGTCTTCCGTGTGCCTTTTTTTAGTGCCTTTTTATTTTCGGGGAATGCAGTGATTCTCCGAAATTCCCATCCAAATGGTTATACGCAACCGGTCGGTTTGGGAAGTCCTGCCATTTTACAGGCGCCTTTGCCCGGTCCTGAAGGAAACAGTTCGTAGATATATTTCAGTTTGTAGCCGGTGACCTTAGACAGAATCCTGACCATGGGTGCGATGCCGTTTTTCTTGTAATACTCCTGCAAAACATCGACGACCTTTTTGTGTTCGTCCGTGATTTCGTCAATACCCTCGCTTGTCTTTACATACCGCATCCATCCTTCGTCCCAGTTGGCGAAGTCATCAATGAATCCATCTTCATCAACAGCATAGCTGGTTCCCTCAAATTCTACTGTCGGCATAACTAATTAACCTCCCTTTGTTAATTTAAGATACTCCAAGATATCTTGTCTGAAATTTTTTTGTCCATCTCCATACACAATCGGAGTAGTATAATTCCCATTTTTTATGTTGTCAAATATTCTTTTCCCCCTTCTATGGTGGTTGACGACTTTTTTTGGTGGTTGAGAGCAGCCCTGAAAAGGCCTTTAGCCCATTGGGGCTGACCGGCCGCATGAATATGCGTATAGGTTCCTAATACATTTTTTCTGCAAATCCCATCTTTTGCACCATCGATCCCGTGACCTCGTTTTACATTAAAGGCAAAATGCACCGGCTCTTTTGAAGCGGTAAACACGGCTTTTGAATAGTGGAATTCGTGTCCGCGCAGTGTTTCCCCGATGGGGTAGTAGGGATTCCGGCCGCAGGTTTCCAGTACCGTATATCCGTGTCCCTGTGGCTTCTTTTGAAAAACGAATTCCATGGGAAGCGCTCCGACCATCGGATAATTCCCGCTATCCAGCAGAATCCTTTCTCCCATATAAATAAGCCCGCCACATTCAGCATAAACGGGAAGACCCGCTTCGATTTCCTGTTTCAGAGCATTTCGAAAAGAGGCGTTATCGGCCAGCGCCCAGGCCTGTGTCTCGGGAAATCCGCCACCAATATAGAGTGCATCCAGTTTCGGCAACCGGGTTGATGAAAGGGCGTTCAGTTCAACCAGCTTTGCCCCTAAATCTTCAAGTTGAGACAGGTTTTCAGGATAATAGAACCACAGGGCTTGATCCCTTATAAACCCGATTCGAGGGGGTAAGGTTTTATGTTTAAGGAAGCTTTCCGGTTTACGAAACGGTGTTATACCTTCCAGTTGCGGTGCATTGTTGGCGATTTCCCGGATACGTTCCAGTTGCAGGCTGCCCATGACGGTTTTTTTTGCCCATGAAATGGCTTTTTGCGCCCGGTCGCTCTCTTGGTGGGGGACCAGGCCCATATGCCTTTCTGGAAAGGGGTGTTCCCTAAGTTTTGGAACCGAACCCACCACGGGGATGCCGCAGTATTTCCAAATGGCTTCCGTGATCAGTTTCTTCTGTCGGGGCCCGGCCACTCGGTTGAGAATAACGCCCGCAATGTTCAGGTCCGGATCAAATACCTGGCATCCTTGAATGACGGCTGCCATGGTGCGCGTCGTCATGGTGACGTCCAGAACAATCAACACCGGCGCTTTAAGCAGTCTGGCCAGTTCGGCTGTGCTACAGCACCCATCAAGGTCGAGGCCGTCATAGAGCCCTCTGTTCCCTTCAATAATGGCAATCTCCGCACTTTCGGAATGTTTCAGAAAGGAGTTCAGAATCTGTTCTTCGTTCATTAGAAAAGCGTCTAAGTTATAACATTGCCTTCCCGTTGCCAGGGAAAGCCAGCCTGCGTCAATAAAATCAGGTCCTTTTTTAAAAGGTGCAACGGTGTAGCCTGATTCCCGCCAGGCAGCGGCAAGGCCCAGGGAAAGAATGGTTTTGCCGGATCCGCCTTTCAGGGCGGCAATAATTATGCGGGGATGCATATCAGTGTCTCTTTTATCGATTTGGTTTTGAATGGTTGTGATTTATGACGGTAACCCATCATGGCCGAAATAAGGAACACGGTCGCTTAAAATTGTCAACAAAAAAGTCATAAAACCGTTCCGTTTTTTTTTATTGACATCCTATCGACCTTTTGATTATTAACTATCTGATTAATTGGTCAATTCGTATTTGCACAAGCAGCGACTGAAACCGGATCATTTATTTCAGGATTCGGTGGAAAATAGGGTTAAACATTTTATCAGTATCCCTGCCGCGGATCAGAATCATTTGGGGAGGAGGTGACGGTCGGCAATAGTTTTCGGAGAAATTCCTTAGAGATACCTTGATGTCATAACATTTTAAGGAGGCAAGTCTAATGGCTTTTGAACCCAACGAAGAACAAAAAATATTGAAGTACGACGAGCTTCGCATCTATACGGATGAGGAGCTGAACAACTATACGGAGGATGAACTCAAGGCATTTAAATGCAAACATGACATCCCCGATCTGGACGAACTTGAAAAAGGCCCCTGGCCGAGTTTTGTGGCGGATGCCAAACGAGAGGCCCTTCACCGCAGAAAACTGGCCGATGATCGAATGCTGATCGAGCGGGACGTGGTCGAGGATCTGATGGGACAGCTCCAGGTTTCTTTTGACGAGGGGGAAACCCACTGGAAACATGGCGGCATCGTGGGCGTGTTTGGTTACGGCGGCGGCGTCATCGGCAGGTATTCGGATTTACCCGAAAAATTCCCTTCCATTGCGCATTTTCATACCATGCGTATCAACCAGCCGGCCAGTAAGTTCTATTCCAGCGATTATCTCCGGTGCGTTTGTGACCTCTGGGAGTACCGGGGCAGCGGTTTGATGAATTTTCATGGTTCCACGGGCGATATGGTTTGCATCGGTACCTTTACTGAGCAGCTGGAGCCCATTTTTTATGAATTGGGGCATGTCCTTCAGCAGGATCTTGGCGGATCCGGTTCCAACCTTCGTACGCCGGCCTGCTGTATCGGCAAGGCCCGCTGTGAATACGCCTGCATCGACACCCAGGCCATGTGTTACGAATTGACCCACTACTACCAGGATGAACTGCACCGTCCGGCATTCCCCTACAAATTTAAGTTTAAATTTGACGGATGCCCCAACGGTTGCGTGGCCTCCATTGCCCGGTCTGACATGAGCTTTATCGGCACATGGAAAGACAATATTCGGATTGATCAGGAAGCGGTACAGGCCTATATCGGTGGCGAAGTGAAACCCAATGCCGGCGCCCATGCGGGCAAAGATTGGGGGGCCTTCGACATCAACAAGGAAGTGATCAACCTGTGTCCCACCAATTGCATGTGGATGGAAGACGGCAAACTCATGATCGACGACAAGGAATGCACCCGTTGCATGCATTGTATCAACGTCATGCCGAGAGCCCTGAAACCCGGTGTTGAAACGGGATGCAGTATCCTGTTTGGCGCCAAAGCCCCCATCCTGGACGGCGCTCAGATGTCCGTTCTGACCATTCCTTTCATTGAATGCGAAGCGCCCTATGACAACATCAAGGAAATCGTGGAAAAAATCTGGGAATGGTGGCCTGAAGAAGGGAAGAACCGTGAACGTCTGGGCGAGCTGATCCAGCGTCAGGGTCTTGCCAAGCTGCTGGAGGTTTTGGAGATTCCGCCCATGCCGCAAATGGTGAAAGAGCCGAGAAGCAACCCCTACATCTTCTGGAAGGAAGAGGATGTGCCCGGTGGATGGGACCGCGATATCGACGACTACCGATCCAGACATGCAAGATAGGAGGCATCAATAATGGCATTATCATTAGAAAGACTGGGACTATACAATCCTGAAAAACCCATGGAGAACAGGCTGACGGACTTGGGTCCTCGGCATTTCTGGCAGTACTTCCCGGCTGTTATTCAGAATAATTATGGCAAATGGCTGTACCACGACATCCTGGAACCCGGTATCCTGGTGCATGTGGCCGAAAGCGGCGACAAGGTTTTTACCGTCAGGTGCGGCGGTTGCCGTTTCATGACCGTTGAAAACGTTCGAGAGATCTGTGAAATTGCCGACAAACACTGTGACGGGTTCATGCGGTTTACCACCCGAAATAACCTGGAATTCATGGTGGACAGCCAGGACAAAATGGAGGCACTGAAAAAGGACCTTCAGAGCCGGAAACATGTTACCGGCAGTTATAAATTCCCCATTGGCGGCACGGGCGCCGGCGTTACCAATATCGTCCATACCCAGGGCTACATCCATTGCCATACGCCGGCTACGGACGCTTCCAGTATGGTCAAGGCCGTTATGGATGATCTCTTTGATCATTTCCAGGGCATGACCCTGCCGGCCCAGGTCCGTGTTTCCATGGCCTGCTGCCTTAATATGTGTGGCGCCGTGCATTGTTCCGATATCGCCCTTCTGGGATATCACCGGAAACCACCGATCGTGGACGCGGAAGTGTTGGATCAGTACTGTGAAATTCCGCTGGTCATTGCGGCTTGCCCCACCGCCGCCATTTCGCCCGCCAAAACCGAATCCGGAAAAAAAGCGGTCAAGATCAAGAGCGAACGTTGTATGTTCTGCGGTAACTGTTACACCATGTGTATGGCCCTGCCCCTGTCGGACGCCGAAGGGGACTGTGTTACGATCATGGCCGGCGGCAAGGTTTCCAACCGGATTTCACCGCCCAAGTTTTCCAAGGTGGTTGTGCCGGCCCTGCCCAATACCTTCCCGAGATTTCCCGAGGTGTGCGAGAACGTCAAGAAGATTGTTAATGCTTACGCCGCGGACGCCAACAAATACGAGCGTATCGGCGACTGGGCCGATAGAATCGGCTGGGAAAGATTCTTCGAAAAATGCGATCTTCCCTTTACGGATCATCTCCTTGATGATTACAGGCTCCAGTATGACACCTACAGGACCTCTACTCAGTTCAAATATACTGAGGCGTCCTGGGCCGTATCCAGAGCCGTCAACGGCATCAAATAAACGAATGCTCAATTAGTGCCGTTCGGGGAAGCCATGTTTGCAAAACGTCTTTTCCCCGGACGGAATATGACATAAAGGAGCAACAATGGAAGACATGAAAAAAGCCATTATGGAATTCGCTGAAGGTAGCAAAAAAAGCAAATTCTATTTTAATGACATCCAGAAAGCGGTTCAGAAGGTGCTTCCGGATGCCAAGGCCAGAATGATCAAGAAGGCTGCCACCGCATTGATCAATGAAGAAAAGCTGATCTATTTTTCCACCGGCAGCAGCACCATGTATGGTATGAAAGGGCGGGGCCAAACGGAAGATCATTAGAAAAAGATTATTTTGGGTCGCTGCACCAAATAAAGACGAACTGATAGCAAAGAGGTCGCTGTCCCGGTTGGGTTGCGGCCTTTTTGCTTCATGTGGATCGGATTTTTAGCGGATTGGTTCCCGGTTCATGGGTTTTACGATGAATTCGATCCGGCGGAAATGTAAGGGATATTCGGAATGCAATTGCAGAACTTTGTTAGAAACGATGATGGGAAATGTGATATTCCCGTCAACACCATCAACCGAATCCGGGAGGGGTTTAAACGGTTGCGCCTTCAGCCGGAATACCGGCAATTCAAGGCAGCGGACAATCTCTACTGGGGACAAATCTGGATCGATTCAATCAAGATTATCTGTGAAGGAAAAGGTACAACCGCCGCCCTTTGTGAAGCCAGTGCTTTGGCCGAATTGACCGAACGGCTGAGTGCCGGTATGTTTTATCCGGTCTTTGAAGAACAGGTTCGGTTCAATATGCCGGCGTTGTATGGCCGGGACGCCAGGCGGTTTCTCAATTTTGAGTGGATGGAAGGCTACGTCAATGCCCACCAGGATGAGCTGGACCATCCGCTGACGGTGGAAGCGCTGCTGCAAAACGAAACCCATCTGTCAAAAGACGATATCCAAAGTATCAAAAACAGCGAAATGTGCCGGCATTGGGTGGATGGGTTTTCACTGGTGAAGCAACGAAACATTAAAGTGCCTGTGAATTTTGTAAACTATATTCATGGTTCCAACGGAATGGCTGCCGGCAATACTCTTGAAGAAGCCCTTGTGCAGGCCACTTGTGAAATATTTGAACGATATGTGCAGATTCGGGTTATCAGACCCGAAAAAGAAGTTCCCACCATCGATAGCCGGACGGTGAAAGACCCCTTCGTACACGAAATGATAGGGTTTTATGAGAAACAGAACATTTCAGTGCTTATCAAGGACCTTTCATTTGACGGCATGCTGCCGGTGATCGGCGTTTTGTACACCAACCACAATCTGGCCTCTGATCGTCTCGAACACAGGGTTCTTACTCCCGGGGCATCCTTT
Source organism: Desulfatiglandales bacterium (assembly GCA_963664475.2). GTDB lineage: Bacteria > Desulfobacterota > DSM-4660 > Desulfatiglandales > Desulfatiglandaceae > NaphS2. The sequence goes on along the minus strand of CAXXXE010000003.1, from coordinate 196,654 downwards.
AATCTCATGGAGGGATTGACCCGATGTTTTACGGAGGGCATACAGGGTCGCGCCACACTTAAAAAATCAAGGCCTAATTTTGACAAAGCGGTGGTTCACAAGACAGCGGTTGATGATTACTATATGCTTATGCGATGCGGTGTGGCGTTTAAAGATATTTCATTTTTGGAAAATGGAAAGCCAAAGCCCTTCAGGGAAAAAATATGCAAAGACATCTTTGAAGAGATAAATGATATCAAGGGGATCTGTCGACATTTGAAAACCGATGCGATTATTTTGGACCATACCCACCCTGTTTTGGGGTTTCCCGTTATCAGGGTTGTGATCCCGGGGGTATCGGATTTTTTGCCCTTTTTAAAGAAGGATGTGCTGGTATCTGAAAAATCAAAGCCGTCCACTGCTTATCGTGGAGAAGAATTTATTAACGTTATGAAGAGTTTTTTCTCTTCTAATTTTAAACAAGCTTAGAGGTATACCATGAAAACGCCACAGGACTCGGAAGAGTTTATTTTTCAGCAAAAACAAATACGGGATGAAGATACGGAATGCGCCAGCACGCAATATAATGAGGGGGTTTCCCTCATGGAACAGGGAAAGCTGGATGAAGCCATCGGTGCCTTTAACGACGCCATTGAAAACAGCGGGCGAATGTTTGAAGCATTTGTGAATCTGGGCTACATTTACTTTAAGAAAGGAGATCTGGAAAGGGTTATTCATGTTAATGAGAGAGCGATCCAGATAGAGCCCCGATACGCACGAGGATACGCCAACCTAGGTTTCGCTTATCTTCAAATGATGAAAACTGAAGAGGCCATTAATGCCCTTACCAAAGCCATTGAACTGAATCCGGAGATTATTCAAGCCTGGAGCAATCTGACCAACGCCTACCTGCAAAATGATGAGATTGAAAAAGCCATTGAAACCGGAGAAAAAATGGTGACATTTGCCCCCGATTTCGCTCTCGGCCGGAACAATCTCGCCTCCGCCTATTACAATAAAGGTGATTATCCGAAGGCTATTGAAAATTTGGACAAGGCGGTTGCCTTGGGGTTTGACCCTCATCCCGAGTTTCTAAAAGCATTGGAGCCGCATCGATAACAATGGATTTTTCTTATTTATTTGAGCCTTACGACAGATTGGTCAGTCGAGCGGACAAGTCGTTTGAGCGGATGGCAATGGAATATCCGGATTGTATTGCCTGTAAGCCCGGCTGCGCGGATTGCTGTCATGCCGTCTTTGGACTTTTTCTGATCGAAGCCGTTTTTTTGAAGCATGATTTCGATCAGCTTGGGGAAACGGAGAAAAATGCGGCCCTGGCAAGGGGGCTTGCAGCGGAAAAGGAGCTTGAAATTCTTCAAAGAACCCTTGAGGAGTTCAAAGATGATCCCCAGATGAGCGCCTATTCCATGGCCAGAGCGAGAATTCGTTGTCCCCTGCTCAACGATGAAGACGCTTGCATTTTGTACCCCTATCGCCCCATCACCTGTCGGGTTTACGGCATTCCCACCATGATTCAGCGGGTGCCGCGGATTTGCGGCAGTACCGGCTTCAAGAAGGGGCAGGCCTATCCCATCTTTAACATGGATGGGGTACAGAAGGAGCTGTTCCAATTATCCAGGGACCTTCTGGAGAACATCAAAAATGATTCTGCTGAAGAAAGGGCATCCCTTTTAATCTCCATTCCAAAAATCATCAAAACGACCGCGGAAGATCTGGTCAATGAAAATCCTGAAGGGCCCGGCGGAGGAATCTGACTTTTATAATTGTTTCGGTCATTTCCATTGTCGGCGGAAAGTGCCCACAAAAAGCCTTCTCCGCTAAAAACGTTCAATGATGGATGTATTTCAAGCCAACCATGTGATTTGATACAGATCCTTACGACGGTTTTCCAGGTTGCGGACAGTGCCGTGTTTTCGAAGTTCTTTTGGTAGATTCAGATCAATATCCGCGATTAGCGTCATTTCCGTGTTGGGGGTGGTTTCTGCGGCTATAGCGTCATGAGGAAAAGCAAAATCAGACGGTGTAAAGATGGCGGACTGAGAATATTGAATATCCATGTTCTCTACTTTGGGCAGGTTGCCCACGCTGCCGGATATGGCCACATAACATTCTTTTTCGATGGCCCTGGCCTGGGCGCATCGCCGAATCCGCAAATAGCCGCTTTTGGTATCCGTCCAAAATGGCACTAGCAGTATTTTCATGCCTTTTTCCGGCAAGATACGGGACAGTTCAGGAAATTCTACATCATAGCAGATCAAAATGCCGATTTTACCGATATCTGTGTCAAAGAACTTGAGGTCTCGGCCGCCCTGCAACCCCCAATTGGTCTTTTTTGGTTGAAGTTTTTTCTGGAATTGTTCCTATATCGTCAATAGATTGGAATAAAGAGAGTGGAAGCTGCGCACAAGAATACCTTATGGAATATTCACTGGATTTTACGGGGTAAATAGTGGATGATTAACCTGTCAGCCTCGCACGATTGTGGCGCCGTTGAGGTGCGGATTGATGCACGCAAACTTCTCTATGCGGCCGGATGGGCCAACCGCAAGATGTTGTGATTAAACAAACTCGGCCCTTTTTACATCGACAGAGCGATGGATGAAGCACTATTCGTTAGCCGCCTGGTGACCGGGGCTATATCAAAATGAATATTGTCTTGAAAAGAATAAATAACGAAGCGTTAACTCTCTCAATGCTTGATTGGATTTTCTATCTGAATCTCGCTGATGCGTATGGCTGGAAACCCAAAGGAACTCTTCCCCCCGAGAATTACGATGATGAAGTTTGGTAAGGCCGGTTCGATTCAAAAGAAGGGCAGATCGTATCTGAGCAAGATGCAAAAGTTCTAATTGAAGCCTTATGCGATGCCATAAATGACAAAGCCTATGAATATCGAGTGGAAGATGTTTATCTCCCGCTCCAAAGTGACTTGCAGAAACCATTTTCGGTTCATTCTATGCCGGAATTTGATCCATGGGAAATCTTAAAGCAAATCAAGGGGTTTATTTCTTTCGCCAAAGGCAATAGTTTTCGTCTGATGTAGAAGGATGGGTAACAAAACAATGCAGGAAACCACTTAATTGCTCCGCGATTACTGCTCCGGATCTTACCCTTTCTTGATGAAAGCAGTGCATTAATGTTCCCTGTTCAGGCAATCAAAACTTTGGCTATAAATTTGGACTTGTATGGGAGGAAAATTTAGAGATGGATAGTCAGGAAGTCAGAATAGCTCAAATTCTTGCAAATGGTGACATTGATAATGAAGAAATGCAGGAAAAATCGCCGGAAACTATTAAAAAATATCTGCGCTATTTGAAAGAAAAAATCGAGTTCCCATGTATTGTAACAGGAATCGAAGATTTTCCATGGGAAGAAAGATATATTCTTGGCCCAGGCAATAAAAAAGAATATGAAAAACTAAAAAAGGATAATCCTTCATACAAAGATAAATTCGAAATTCTCAATTTTTATGAGAATGAAGATTACGATGAACAAATCATGGTAAGAGTTAAACGATTAAGCGACAAGAAGGAATTTGTTCTTGAACTTGATTATCTCGAAGTCGTTGATAAAAAATCGCCTAATTATCAAGTACTTGATGATTACTCGGTTTGGCATGTAAATTATTAGAACCTTAGATCCAACATATATGGGACATCCGTTTGATTTCATGGGGAAATCGTGTAAGATTGATCTTACAGCCTTGCACGATTTTGGCGGCGTTGGTGTGAGGATTGCGAGAAGTCCTTTCCTACGCCAGGATAGGCAGAAAATGGATTGACCCTATATGTTGTGGTGGTAAGATTTTCCGATTTAAATTCACGAATCTGAGAGCACTTACAGATATGTAAGGCATATCACACCGTTTTGGTAACAGGGGATTATTTAAGATATTTTATTAGATATGCATCATAAAGGGCTTTTATATGTGACAGAATCTGTTTCATGTGGGATTAAACACCTTTCTGTTTATCATGCATATTTGTGTGCTATACAGCTAGCTAAACAGTAAAAAGGCCAAGAATTTTTGTTAAGCAGTTTTTTTGGAGTACAATAAACAGAAAACTGTACAATCACTGGTTGATCCGGACACCGGGGCCGGGCTGGAAAATTATCTGATTTTATGCTACAGCTGAAGCTTTGCTTCGCAAGCAGCATAACCTTCGTTAATGCGGACAGCGAAGCAAAGCTTCAGCCGCAGTCAAGGTGAATTTTTCACCCCACTCCCTCGGGCCTATCAACCAAATACTTCACTCGGACAAGCCGGTGAGCATTACATTAGCTCATGGAGTAAGATATGACAGAAGAATATACAAAAGAAGAAAAAGATAGATTGTGGCAACTTCGTTTAAATAATGACACAATGTTTAATAACAGACTCAATTTTTTCCTTGTTTCAGAGTCAATACTTATTGCGATAGTTGGCAATCTGGCGAATTCAGCAAATCCTAATACGCTAGCTTTGATTTTATTAATACTGTTGGGATTCATTTTTACAGTATTATGGTACAACATCCAATCAAAACAAAGATATTTGTTAAGAATTGCGAAAGATAAATGCAGAAGTTGTATGCCTGAATATGACAACTATAAAAGTGATTCAGAACGTAAATCATGGACCTTTTCAGTAACCGGAATATTGGCGAAAGGTATACCAAGTTTGATTGGTGCCATTTGGATCGCTCTTTTTATATTTGTTGTTACTAATTGAAAGTTTATCGTTATGATTAAAAATCTATTTAATGAAAATAAATTTGGGACAACGATTGAAAGCATTTTTCTTGATGTCCAAATTGCAATATATGTTCGAAAGCTAGAGGATAAAAAGTATTTTAACAGTCTTATTCAATTAAAAATAGCTAACCGTTTTCTTCGTTTAATTGGTGCGTTGTGTGAAAGAATCGAGTGCTTTAGAAATAAAGCTTTGTCTGATGAATATCATCTTCAAAGTCAATGGAACAGGTATATGAGTTTGGAAGTACATACCTTTCACGCAATAACAAGGTCTCTATTGGATCATGTTTCATATGCTCTGAGCCTATCGCACCCTAATCATGGAAAAATACAAGAAGGTAAATCATTCCGAAAATTTATGGACTGGGTTTTAAAAAATCCGACGAGAATAGAAAATGATTTTACAGATATTTTTAAAAATGCAGACTGGTTTAGATCATTTAGAGGAATAAGAGATTTAGTAATACATTTTGGCGGCGGCGTAATGATATTTGGAGATGTTAGCGAAGGAATTCTTTTTCAAGTTTATGATGACAACCTTGATGAGAAAGTATTTGTTGAAGAAAAACTCAAATATAATAGCAACATAATATTCCTCGATAGATATATAGCTTTCATCATTGTTAACCTTCTAAGCACGGTAAAAGAATTATCTTTAGCAATGAGCAAAATTTTAAACCCTCAGAATCTCCGTCCATCAGACACAGAAATAGAGTTACAGAAACAAAATATGATAAACTATGACCCGGGGTTTGGAATTCTACAGAAGTGGATAGAAGAATACCAAAATCAAGAATGAGCTAACCTGACAGTCCAGCAGACAATTGAGGACTTTTGCGTTAGCCTCATCAAAATTGAATGGATGAAATAATAATGAGTATTGAAATATCATTCAAGCAATTAGTTGACAGTACTGAACCAAGTTTTTCAGAAAGAGAAAAATATTTAGATTATAGAAATCTGTGTACTGTTCATTCTATTCCAGAAAGTTATCATTATTCACGGAATAAGGTCGAGGAATATTTATGCAGTAAAATAGGCATTATTTTACGCTCTGAACAAGGTCAAATTCTCCTTGTAGAGGATATTAGAAAACTACCAGAACAACTTCTCTTACAATTTTTCATTAATAATATCGATTTAACAAACTATTTTCAATTGTCAAAAATTATAGTCAACGCAGTAAAGGAATTTAGAGGGATAGCTTTACTTGAAGAAAAAGAAACATGGCAAAAGGCAATAAGATTAGCAAAAGATGTTTTTAATTTATCGGATTCTTATACATACGAGACAGAGCAATTAGATGTATTTTATAAAAGATTACATGCGATAGGTAACTCTTGTAAATTATTAAGTCAACAAGGTTATACATTTAAAATCGAAACAGGTTCTGTCCTATTTGAATCATCTGAAATTTCAAGAATTGCACACGATATAGAGACTGATATTAAAACGTTAGGAGGAATCGATGTTGCTCAAAAACTATTTGATATTATAAAAAGTAGATATAATATAAAACAAGAAAGATATCATTTAAATCCATCGTTCCCACCACCCAATAAAAGCGGACACCCTGAAATACCCATCGCTTATCTTTTAAATCTTTGTGTGAAACATTTTCATCAACCTATGATAATTACAGGTACACCTGAAACGACATTTAATAGAATAATCGAAAACTCAACAGCTTTTGCATCAGCAGTTTTTGATGTACAACCATACACTCAATTTGAAAATATGTTTCATAATCCAAAGACAATTGTAGAATTACTAGTGGAGGTTGCCATACGTGATAGTTTATTTAATTTATTCCAATTAAGAGTTTCAGATGTTACCAAAATTTTACGAAAAATTTTTAATTGTATCCACACTCAAACACAAATTTCAACTTTAGGTTTTGAAATAGAAAAGATTATTAAAGTTATAGAAAAAATTCTTGATATAGTCAGGTCAAAGCATTCTCCTACAGAAATACATCGAGAACAATTAATTTTAGATTTAAGTTATAATTCTATCATTGACACAATACTTGATATATTGTCTCATCCTGCCCCTGGTCCAAATGTCGATTTTGTGCTTCCTAATGATATATCAAAAAATGATTTTTGGTTTAGGCCATTACTTAAAATCAATAGAGAACGATATCTTTTAATGAGCCCATCATGGTGTTCTCCATCATTCTATGAAGCAATTGCTACTTCATTAAGATCTTCAATTCCACAATTTAATGAAATTATCGGAATTTCCATTGAGGAGTTAGTAAAATCGGAGCTTGCCTCAAAAGGAGTTACATTTAGTTCAGGTGAATATTATAAAAAGAAAGGTATTGTCGAAGGAGAATGTGACTTAATCATAGAAACACAGAATAGTATTATATTTGTAGAGATAAAAGAAAAAGTTCTAACTAGGAATGCAAGAGAAGGAAGTGATATATCTATTCTTATTGATCTTGGCAAATCAATGATTAACGCTCAACTTCAAGCCGGTCAACATGAGATAAAAATTAGGAAGCAAGGATTTTTAGAAATCCATAAAGATCAACAAATGAAGAGAATTGAACTAAATGGTCGAAACGTTGAAAGAATTGCATTGTCTTTTCTCGATTTTGGTGGTTTTCAAGACAGAACAGTGATCAATGATCTTCTTCGTATTGCAAGTTTGTATACTTTTGCTTCCGATCATACAGAATGTAGTGACCGTATTAATGAAATAAATAGAAAAGCAAGGAAATTAAACAAACAATTTGAAGAGTTAAAACAATTGAATACTGCGAGTGGAAATAATTTTTTTATAAATTGTTGGTTTTTAAGTGTGCCTCAACTATTAATTGTTTTGGATGATGTAAAGTCAAACGAAACTTTTCAGCAGGCGTTATTTAAAACACGGCATTTGTCATATAAAACACTTGATTTTTATTTCGAATATTTTCAAGCATCTAACATAATAGAAAAATGAGGCTAACCAAACATTCCAGCGGATTTGCGGGGCTCCGCAAGCTCCGCCCCGCAAACCGCTGAATTTGTCGTTATAACCAAAAGGGATTATCCGAGTGCAATCAAGATTGAGTGGGTCTGAATTGATTCAGCTAAAAAACGCCGTTGTAGAAGACTTCGACGATTCGAATTGGCTAGAACTTGGAGCGCTCACCAACACCATTGAAGAAGTTGAGCGTCACCCAAGATTGCTTCGCAGTTTAAGTTGGGGCGACCCAGACTATGATGGGCTTGCATTAGTCTTTCTAAGAAAAATGATTGGGCCAAATGATGAGAATCTTGGTGTTATACTTAAATATGTACAGGATAAATGTCAGAATAGTGGAGAAGATGTGTCAAGCGAAAAACAAGTTGGAAGAAAAATTGTCTTTTCTCCAAACATATTTTCTATCCCTGAGGACCCTGTTGATCCTCAATTGATCTCAGTAATGATGCCATTTAGTCCCGCATTTAGTGGCGTCTATTCCTCAATCTCTGGGGCGGCGAGTTCGGCTGGCTTCATTTGCAAAAGGGTGGATGATATATGGAATCATTCAACTGTCATTCAAGATGTATTTTCGCTGATTTTCCAATCCTTCATTGTTGTATGTGATTTCAGTGGAAAAAACCCAAATGTATTCTATGAAGCAGGAATTGCACATACATTGGGAAAGCACGTTGTTCCAATAACACAATCAGAACAAGATATTCCTTTTGACTTGCAGCACCATCGGTACGCGAAATATCTTAACAACGGTGAGGGTCTGGAAACGCTTAAACAAGAATTGTATTCCAGGTTCGTAACACTGGATGAAATGAGAAGATGATAGTAAAAGGTTATAACCCCTACAGATTGAACTGAGCGGGGCTGTGATAATGGTGATAATGGGGTCGGACCAAGCAAATTATTGCAACCCACTGTTAATAAAAGATAATAATTTTCAAAACTCTCAAAATCAGCTCTTAGCGGCCCCATTTTGACCCCAAAATGGGCCTTTTAAGGACTTTTAAATTAAAAAACGTCAAAATGGCGCGAGCAAATAGACATTTTATATCTGGATACGCTTGACATATAACTCACCGATGCCATAAAAAGGAATTCCTGCTTAAACTGGTTAAAGATCGTGAACGCCTATTATACTGGATCTTTCAGGCGAAAAAGAGATATGGGCTTTGTATTTTAAATTACATCAGCACCTCAAATCCAGACCTCGTTAGTTTTAGGCGCTTTTTTTGGACAATATCAGGGCATATTAAAACCTTTAAATATTGCTTACGTTGTAAATGCAAAGACTTACATGTATAAGCACGTTTTATGCCAACGTCCAATTTTACACAAAATTTTCGCGTTTTTTCAACACGCTGATATTACTGGAAATATTTTACACATTGTCCGATTATTTATTCATCGTAACGAGGTCTGAAATCATATCCACCTTCTCGTTTATGATAAAGGTCGCAATCCTGACCATATCCCAAAATCAATACAGTTGATCGCGGGTAGAACAGGGCAGGAATATAACCAGAGAAAAAATCGTAAAGGCGCTTTCTGGGAAGATCGATATCATGCAACAGCAGTGCAAGACGATTCTCATTTAATAAAGTGCATTAATTACATTGATCTGAATATGGTTCGTGCCGGGGTTGGAGATCACCCTCGTAAATGGGAACAGTCCGGCTTTAATGAAATCCAAAATCCCCGAAAAAGATATGGATTGATAAATTATGATTTCCTGTTAAAGCTGTTAAATTTTGCCGATTACGATTCGCTAAAAGCAGCACAGAATCAATGGGTTGATTCAGCTTTAACACAAACAAACAAAAAAGAACCTGCATGGACAAAAAGTATTGCTGTCGGGGATAAACAGTTTATAGAAAAGACCAAAGGCCTGCTTGGCGACAGGGCCAAAGGCCGGAAGGAAATCACATCTGAAACTGGATTTGAACTTAGGGAAGACATCTTGCCCTATGGAGGTTTTGACCATTTTGATACTGATAATACATTTTGTTGGAATAGAAAATTCTCTTAGAAGGCCCATTTTGATATTAAAATAGCCCTTCTAAGAGCCAAAAGACCGATTTTTTAAAAAAAATCATCTATATAATCAGGCAATTAAGCTTTGCAGCTTGGTCCGACCCCAAAATAACAAAATACTAATACTAAAATACCATCATCCATTGCCCTGGGACATCCGGATGAATCCTACTTGAGGATCACCAGCCGGAAAAAACCCGTCATCCGGTTTAAGCCGGTCGCCTGAAAAAAGGCAGCGGAATTCCAGGGACACGATACATGAATTCCAACAACAAAAATGCTGACGAAAATCAATGGAGTCACAACAAAATTAAAGCCAACAGGCACCAGCTTTCGATAGCGATGTCAAGAAAAAGGGACTGTTTCCTTTTTGCTCACTTGACAGGTGCATTTGCATAAATCATCCACTTATTTCAAAGGAGGTAAAATAAAATGATGGAGCAGCAAAAATATGATATTCAGCCCAGGCAGTTCATTAACGGAAGATGGGCAGATGGAACCTCAAGCAAAGTTTTACCAAATATCAATCCTTATGACCAAAGCATTATATTTAAGATGCCGCTGGCCTCCCCGGCGGAAGTTGACCAGGCCTATGCGGCTGCCGAAGCTGCACAACAGTCGTGGAGCCGGACTCCGGCGGGCGAGAGAGGGAAATTAATCCAGAAAGTTGCTTCTATCATTGAGGCACGTAAGGAAGAAATCATCGACTGGCTGGTCAAAGAAACCGGCAGCACTAGGATCAAAGCGGAAATTGAATGGAACGCCATCCTTGGCTGTGCCGATACCTGGTCTCATATGCCCCAGCATTTGACCGGGCAAATCCTAACCGATGATCGGCCCGGAAAATACAGCTTTGTATTTAGAGAACCGATTGGTGTAATCGGTGTTATCAGCCCATGGAATTTCCCGTTGATTCTCAGCATCCGATCCGTCATCCCGGCCATAGCACTGGGGAATACAGTTGTTTTGAAACCAGCCAGTGATTCACCGGTTACCGGCGCGCTGCTGGTGGCCAGGATATTTGAAGAAGCCGGATGCCCTGAAGGCGTGATTAATGCCGTCGTGGGTAGTGGCAGCGAAATCGGTGACTATTTCGTCCAGCATCCGACTCCGAGACTTATGTCATTTACCGGCTCGACAAAAGTCGGAAAACGCGTGGGCCAATATGCCCTAACAGGCACTTACATCAAACGACTCTCACTGGAGCTGGGCGGCAACAGCCCGCTGGTTGTGCTGGATGACGCCAATATTGAAGCAGCAGTGGGGGCCGCGGTAATCGGGCGTTTTCTCCACCAGGGACAGATCTGCATGAGCGTGAATCGACTGATTGTTGATCAATCGGTTTACCCGAAGTTTATTGAAATGTTTGTGGACGGTGTGAGCAAATTGAAAGTCGGCAATCCGGCGGAACCAGACACCGTCATCGGCCCTATCATTAACCAGGCTCAACTTAATGGCCTGAAAGAGAAAATCAAGGCCAGTCAAAGCGGCGATACCCGGCTGCTGTGTGGTGGTGAGCCGGACGGGTTATTGCTGCCGCCTCATGTTTTCAGCCCTGTCGATTCAAATCATATTCTGAATAGGGAAGAAACATTCGGACCATTGGTTCCTATCACCATCGCTGATAACGAGGAACATGCACTGAGCCTGGCTAACGATACGGAACACGGGCTGTCCAGCGCTGTTTTTACGGAGAATATGGACCGGGGATTGAATTTTGCCAGGAACATCTATGCAGGAATGACGCACATTAACGACATTACCGTGGACGATCAGCCTTTGGCGCCGTTTGGCGGGGAGAAAAATTCAGGATTGGGCAGATTCAATGGGGATTACCTTATGGAAGAATTCACCAGGGCCCACTGGATTACCTGGCAGGGAACCACGGGCAGGTGATCGGGATTGCGATTGGCAGCCGGGAACCGGAAAAAAAGTTTGGTATTATAAAAAGCAAAGGGGAAAGCCCCAACAAACCGCTCCGGCCGGTTAGCGTTCACGGCGCCTCGCGCCTGAACAAGGACCTGGGCTAATAAACGGGGTCGAAAAAAATAATTTTCCAGCCGGCAGCAGGCACCCGCTTTCCGATGGTTATTCTTGTCGGACCAAGTCAATGGATGTTGCCTGGGTGCTTGAAGGTATGTTGGAATGGGGTCGGACCAAGCAAATCTTTGCAACCATCTGTTTATAAAAGATAATTTTTTTCAAGACCCTCAAAACCGGCTCTTAGCGGCCCCATTTTGACCCCGAAATGGGGCTTCTAAGGGGAATTTGACCACAATTTTCACGTAAAAACTTTCCAACATCTCAAATGAACAGGGCGAGCCGGTTATTTGGTTGTTAAATGCCTCAAGGTATTCCATTGGAAATTTTTAACAATAGAGAGTTAGCCATTGCTTTTTGGTTGATTGTCATCTTTGTCTATATGCTTATCTCTAAAAAAATGCAGATTTCCGGGGACAGTATATATATTTCCTGAATTAAGTGTGAAATCGATCCATGTTATTCAAATGGTCCTGGCTTACCCAGAGACTGGGCCTTGTATGCCGTTTCTGTTCGTCGGCTCATAGCTTTGCCTGAGGCTTCCACCGGAGAGGTCCCTCACGGTTTCACCTTGCCTTCGGCTAGTATTTGGGCTAATGGTTTAAACACATTAACCGGATTCACACACAGGGGACTTACACCCCACAAGTTATCTTCAAAAAAACAACGCTGAAGGCATAAAGAATGAATTCAGAAAAAAACTTGTTTTTCAAAAAAGAATTTGTTGAAAAATATGATGACGCAATAAAAAAACAGAAATGGTATGGGGCTGAAATTCTATTTGGAATGATTTATGAATTCCTGAAAGTAAATGATAAAATTTTAGATATAGGTATCGGAACAGGTCTAAGCGCAACTTCATTTCACAAAGCAGGTTTAGAAATTTATGGTCTCGACTATTCAGAGGAAATGCTCGAAGCGTGTAAACAAAAAAATATAGCAGCAGACTTACAGCAATTTGACCTTAACAATACACCATTGCCATATCAAACAAATTATTTCAACCATGTAAGCGCCAACGCTGTTCTATATTTTATTCCGCGTTTAGATGCTTTATTTTCTGAAATTTCGAGGATATTAAAAAAAGCGGGAATATTTGCATTTATTATCGAAGAGAATACCAATCAACAGGAATCAAAATTTATCGAAAAGCCGAAAGGAAAAAATGGATTGGTAAATTATCAGCACAGCAGCAAGTATTTTTTTGACCTGATTAAAGACAATGGATTTTCCATGTTGAAAAGAATAGAGTTTGTGGCAGAGAACTTTCAAATGGAAGGAGAGGCTGTTCCTTTTAAACTATATGTGACAGAAAAAAGATAACAAAACGCTGGAGCCGAACCGGGGGGATCGCGGTTTTTGAAAGTGCTTGGTATTTGAAAAAGCTTGGCTTTTATAACCTGCTCGGCATTCGTCCCTGGTCGAATGAGCTTCCCGTTAGCTTGCGACACGAAGTCGCATAGTTTGAGTGTATTCATGTAGTTACATGTAGTACCCGGTATGTTCCTACCGGACCCTACGCAGGCATGCTGCCGTTGCGCTGATGACGGGGTGTGAAGCCCTGCGGACAATGTACCGAATTGGGTTTGAATGGTGACAGGAGAACCCCTCCGGGAATCCTCCCCGGTTAAGGGCCAGGGTCGGATGATATGGTGAAGGTATCTGGATGTCTACAGCGTCGATTACAAGCGAAGGGCCTACGAGGATTAATAGGTCTTATGCCGCTGCCCAGTGTCAGCGGATGTGGTCAGGTTGCAGGTCTGCTAACTGCCTGCACGGAACTGTTGCACCACCGGCGTAGAGGGCGCACCTAAGTCATCCATTGGATCAACTATGTGGAACGTGGAAACCCGGTCCCGTCGCCCCTTTGGGGGCAGGCTAACCGTAAGGCATGCTGTTGGCGGGCCGGAGTAGGAGGCTGAAAGAAGCGAATGCCGGGCTGTAATGGTCCGGATACCGGGTGAAACATTCCCGGCTCCGTAAGGAGGCAGACGTTCAGCGCGGTGCCCGATTACGTGAACACCGGAGGAATTAGATGAAAGCGGGGAAAGCAAATGACGGCCCTTGAGGCTGGTGCGCCCCGTATGCCTTGGGCTATTCTGACAGCCGGCCTTGTAACGTGAAGTGGATGAGAATCCGCGGGAATCCCAGCCAGGGAAACCTTTTCGGGGGCTTGAGCCACGTGAGGTGAAAGTCTCATGCGTGGTTCTGAGCGGGGGGCGCTGGGTAACCGGCGTTCCTACCGTGAGAGCCTCAGAAAAATAGTGATTCAGAAAATAATCGTTGCGCGTTGCGCAACATGATGTTATTCCTTATTGATGATTAAGACATTCAAGCATAAAGGGTTGCGCAAATTTTTTGAAACCGGTAGCGTTTCTGGAATTCAACCAGAGCATAAACGAAAACTAAGAATCCGATTGACAGCCCTGGATACGGCAACCTGTATTGAAGATATGGACTTGCCCGGTTTTCGTCTCCATCCACTGAAAGGGAACCAGCAGGGCTTTTGGGCAATTGATGTAAGCAAAAACTGGCGTATCCTTTTCAAATTTCAAGACGGCAATGCCTTCATTGTCGATTATGAGGATTACCATTGATGAGCATGTACAATCCCCCACACCCTGGTGAGTTTATTAAAGAGATTTATCTTGAACCATTTCGTATTAGTTACCGCAACCTAGCGGCCAAACTAAAGGTATCACCTTCAACTTTCCAAAGACTTGTTAAAGGGAAAAGCAGTATAACTCCGGAAATGGCTTTACGCCTTTCAAAAACACTTGGTCGAAGTCCAGAGAGTTGGTTGGCAATGCAAGACAACTACAATCTTTGGCAGGCAAAACAGACCATTAATTTAGAAGAGGTTGAACCTCTGATAATACCCAGCATAAAAAGCATAGAAGAACAAGCTGTTGCACATTGAATTGGATGTTTTGATGGTAGGAAAACGTCTTACTGACAAGCGAGAGTCGGATCTGGCAAACCAAGCGTTGCACCAGACACCTGATACTTGGGCGGTTCCAGCGAGGGCCGGAGGAGGCGCTGGTGAGCACAAACATACCATCTCATGGAAGGTAAAGATAGTAAGGGAAGTAAACGTCGGCAGCGGGGTCTGCTTCTATCAACTGAATGTTGGAGATCAGATCGAAACTAAGAAGATGGTTTTAATCCGGTAAATAGGCGGCTGAAATGTCAACCACATTAACGTTAGAAATTCCCGATAAAATTTATCGACCTTTACTAAAAAAGGCTGATAAGTGTGGAAAAACTCTCGACCAGATATTAATTGAATGGCTGGGAGATGTAGTAAAGGATGAGCGGGATGATCCTTTATTAAAATTGGCAGGGGCTTTTTCTTCTGATATCAAAGATATTAGCTCAAATCATGACTTTTATATCGGACAAGAATTGAGGAATGCCCATGAATGAGGTTTTCGCTGATACTTCCGGTTGGGCCAATTATTTTGTCCGAACTGAGCCGTTTCATCAAGATGCCAAGGGGTTGATGCAGCAATGGTATAAAGATCAAACCCGTGTCATCACAACAAATTATATTCTTTCGGAGCTTGTCGCTTTGTTCATAAGTCCGCTCAGAATACCACGAATGCCAACCGGCCGTAGACCCGAGCAGCGACCCTGGCTTTTGACCCAATCGGAATGATTTCCGCCTTTCCCAAATACAACCGACAGGAATCAGCGATTCTCTTTCTGGCCCCCGGACTTATCGTAGAACTCCTTTTCCAGCGTCACCACCGTAGTAAGGCCCGCTTCTTCCGAAACACTCACCATAATGGGATGTTCCGTATCATCATCTTTTCCCGTCAGAAGAACAGCACCCGGCTTTTCATCCACCCGGCTGAAGCCATCTTTTTCCAATCTTTCAGCGGTTATCTTCGCCACGGAACCTTCAAATACAAAGGCCTGCCCCACCAGACGGTCTTCCTTGGAATAAATACACCCTTTTCCGATGAGCGGCTCAACGCCTTCCAGATCGTACACATCCGCTTCAAGGCCGATGGAGAGTTCGTTTTCCGCATCCGGCGGTCCGAGAAGAGCGCGCACCTCGGATCGATCCATATTGACCGAGACTCGGTCCAGGGCCTCAAGATCGGCGGCAACGCCGTTTGATGCCATCAGAAGCCACAACCCCAATAATCCTAAAAACTTCACTGTCCGGCATTTCATGACCGTCCCCCAGATTTACTTGTAGAGTGTATCGATGAGATTCATAACGCCGACCGGGTTTACGCTAACCCCTACCGAAGTACTGGTCTTTTTGGTGACCACCGTTCCGTCCGGTCTGACGGAGGTCTTGGTGGAAGAAGACGTCTGCCACCGCTTCTCCTGTGTGCCCACGGCGACCGCAGTCGCTATAGCGGCTGCCCCGAGCGCCCCTTTGACCAGCGCTTTACCGTCATCATTCTGGACAGCGCCGGTCCGGTCTTCCATGGACTCCGCGGCCCCTTTCGCTTCCGGTGCAGTGTCAGCGCTTCCGGCGGCGCCACCCTTCTCCCCATCCAGAGGTTTAAGATCAACGGTTACGGCAGAAGGATAGAGTTCATAGGCCTCACCGGTCTTCTCCTGCGTGTTGTAGGAATCCATCCCCCGCATCATTCCCATTGCGGGGTCTTTGAAAAACATCCCCGTCGAGACCCCGGAATTGATGGCCTTAAATAGCTGTTCTTCGGACTTTTTCTTTCGATGAATCACCACGTCTGCCTGACGGTAGTTCTCTTTCACCAGGGTGAGAACATGGCTATTGGTTCTTTCCAGCTCCACGGCCGTAGGGGTCTCTCCAGCCAGCTTTCCATCCACATACACCTTCGCTCCCATGGGGTTGGTGGAGATGGGGATACGCTGCTTATAAACCTCCGGAACGCACCCCGCGCCGAAAAGACTCCATATCAAACAGCACAGCAAAAAAAACCGACATGGACGGCCCCAGGTCAATCCGGCCCCGCCCCCCATCATCATGGAATTCATATCGCCTCCCGTTCTAAAAGCCCCATTACCGCAGGGTCATTTTGTTCAAGCATTTTTAATTACCGAATTTGCCGTTTTTCAAAGATGAATATCGTTCAACAATGAAAGTTTTGTCGGGCTTGAATGAAGATTTGCAGGAATATCAGATTCGAAAGCCGGCAATAAAAGAATAATAAACTGCTTGATAACTTCCTCCAAAGAGAGAAACGGCTTGATCCAAATGTTTTATTTTCCCCTGTTTTTGACATGGGTATTTCCATATTGTCCGGTTCTGAACAATCAACGAATGTGCGGCATAAGCGTCCACTTGATCACCCAGCCGTTTTCATCCCCATATGGACCCAGGCAGATGATACCCCCGTTCTGAAACTGAAAAACCGGGCCTTTGGTATCCCCCGTGACCAGAAGGGTCGTCAATTTTTCCATAAAGGGGAGATGCCCAACAAACATCCGGTTGTCCTCCGGCGTCAGGCTTTGGGAAAAGGCCCGCACATCATCCATGGGGTTGAGACCGGGCATTTCCATAACGCCACCCTCGGGATTCAGGGCCAAGGCAAAAATTTCAGCGGTCTGGCGCGCCCGCTTCTTACCGCTGTGAACAATGGCGGCCACCGGTACACCGTAGCTCTTTGCCACCTCCGCGATACGACTGACATCCGCAATTCCCGCTTCCGATAAACCCCGCTCGGGGTCCTGTTCTTTCGGCAGACTCAGCCCGTGCTGCACCAGAAAAATAGACATCATAAGCCCCCCTGTTGTGGCGGTTAAAAATACGGTTCGAGCAGGTCCTTGGTTTTCACCACATTCATGTTGAGCCCGAGGGCCTTTCGATCAAAACCCATGGCCATCCCCAGGACCTGTGTTAAATACAAAACGGGAATGTGATATTCGGTTTCATATTCGGCCTCGATACTTTTCTGGTTTCCGTCGTACATGACGGAACAGAATGGGCACACCAGGCAGAGGGCATCGGCGCCGGCCGTCTTCAAATTGTCCAGTTTTCCCTTGGTGACACTCATGGCCGCTTTTTCATCCACGGGAAGTACCGGTCCGCCGCAACAGGTTTTTTTTCCGGAATAATCCACCACCTTTGCACCGGTAAGCGCCACCAGGGCTTCCAGTGAGGCGGGATTTTCCGGATCATCAAAACCGTCATGGATATTAGAGGGTTTCAGATAGTGGCAACCGTAATGCACCGCAATATTCAAGCCGCTCAAATCCTTTTCAAGGCACCCCTGAATCTTCTCAGATCCCACCTCTTCAAACAGGACGCGAGCAAAATGCCGAATTCGAGGAGAACCTTCATATTGAAGGCCCAGAGGGGACAATCTTTCATTGATCCGCGCACGGGCTTCCTCATCTTCCGATAAATGATGGGCAGCCTCAGCCAAAGCGGAAGTACAGGAACTGCATAGAGCGCATATATCCAGCTTTTCCTTCTGTGCCAGCGCCAGGTTATAGGCAGCCATCAGCAGAGAAGCATCCATATCTCCGGCTTTTGTGGGGAAACCGCAACAGATGAAATTTTCCATATCCACCAGTTCGATCCCCAATTTTTCCGCCACCCGTCTTGCGGAAAGCTCATAGTTTCGTGCCCTTGCGGGAATGGTACAGCCTAAAAAAAGTGCGTATTTCATAGCGTTGTTCCTAAGGCGGCAAGCCGCGGCTTTGAGTTTTAAGTTTTAGGGTTTAAGCCTTCCTTGCTTATCCTAAACCTGCTCCGGAAACAGTTCCTTGATCACGCCGCAGGAAGTGGGCAGCTGCGGCAGTCCGACTTTTTTCCGCTTTTTGTTATCAAAATCATCCAACGGATAAATTCTTCCCTGCCCTTTTGTCAAATCCATCTGCGCTCTGATACCTGAGGGTGCATGGCCTTTCTTGACGGCCATATTTTTCAACAGCGTCATAAAATCCGTAATTTTGACACCTTGAGGGCAACGCTCCTGACAAGTGTAACAACTGGAGCAGAGCCAGATAAAAGGGCTTTTGAGGATCTCCTCTTTCATGCCGTAAAGGGCCATGCGAATCATCCGAGCCGGATTGAAGGCATCGTTCACGGCAGACATGGGGCACCCGGCAACGCAGGTGCGGCATACAAAACAGGCGGATATTTTTTCGGCTTCGGGCTGTTGGGCCAATTCTTTTACAAAATCAGGATCGCATTGGTCCAGGTCAACGGCTCCCATATATGTTTCCTCCCGGTCTATAGACTATATTTCATTGATCATGGCCATGATCTGATTTTCCCCGAACCCCTTGAGATTGAGAGCGCCCGACCTGCACGACGCCACGCACAAACCGCATCCCTTGCACAATGCCGGGTTAATTTCCATTTTACCGGCAAAGGGGCCTTTCTCGAGGATGGTGGGTGCGGAATAGGGGCAAATGGCCAGGCATACGCCGCAACTGCTGCACTGGCGTGGATCAGCCTGAGCCACGGTGCCGCTCATGCGAACGGTTTTCCGGGCCAGCAGGGTCACGGCTCTGGACGCGGCAGCCAGGGCCTGTGCAATGGATTCGTCGATGGGTTTTGGATAGTGGTCCATGCCGCATAAAAAGACGCCGTCCGTAGCAAATTCCGACGGTCCCAGCTTGGCATGGGCTTCCACGAAAAAACCATCCGCGTTCATGGGAACCTTGAACATCTGGGCCAGAGTTTCATCCCGATAGGGAACAATGGCTGAAGCGAGGCACAAAAGGTCCGCCGTCAACGACACTTCTTCTCCCAGCAACGGATCCATCACCTGGATTTTGAGCTGGTCCCGGTCCTTAAAAACCCTTGGTTTCCGATCAATCGTAAAGGGGATGAACAAAACACCCGCCAGACGTGCTTCCCGGTAGAGATACTCCCGTTCTCCATAGGTTCGAATGTCCCGATAAAGGACCACCACCCGCATTTCGGGATTCAGTTTCTTCAGGTGCAACGCGCTTTCCATGGCATGGGTGCAACAGACGCGGGAACAATAGGGACGATCCGGTTCCCGAGACCCCACACATTGGATAAAGACGGCGGATTTCATCTCCCTTAAAGAGGGATCGTTTCTAATGAACCGCTGATCCAGTTCCAGGTGGGTCAGCACCCGATCGTCTTCACCATATAGATATTCATCCGGTTTTCGTTCAAAAGCGCCCGTGGCAATGACCGCTACCCCATGTTCCACCAGGGTCTCATGGCCATCGGTTGAAAGGGTGCTTTTAAAATTCCCCACAAACCCCGCAACGCCCGTCAGTTCCGTATTCAGGTGCAGATCGATATTCGGATCGGTCTCAATCTTTTCAATCATTTGGGTCAGGTTCATCTGCACATCTTCGCCCTTCCAGGTCCTGAAAAGGAGGCTTCCCTGCCCACCCAGAAATGGTTCCCGCTCCACCAGGCAAACGGCATAGCCCTGGTCTGAAAGACTTCGTGCTGCCGCCATACCGGAGATGCCGCCCCCCACCACCAGGGCTTTCGGGTTGATATCAAGCTCCGTTTCCGTAAGGGATTCCATGAGCGCCACTTTGGCCACGGCCATGCGCACCAGATCCATGGCTTTTTGGGTGGCCATTTGCGGATTATTTTTATGGACCCAGGAATCCTGGTTGCGGATGTTGGTCATCTCAAACAGGTACTTGTTCAACCCCGCCGCCACCAGGGTTTCCTGGAACAGGGCCTCATGGGTCTTGGGCGTACAGGCGGCCACCACAATGCGGTTCAGGTTGTTTTCGCGAATAACCTTGGCTATGCTCTCCTGGGTGTCCTGGGAACAGGTATATAGGTTGTCGGTCACATACGCTACATAGGGAAGGGAGGCTGCGTAATCCCTCACCGAAGGAACATCCACCACCCCACCGATGTTGATGCCGCACTGGCAGACAAAAACGCCGATTCTGGGGCGCTCACCGGCAATAACCCGTTCCTCGGGAAAGGTTTCCTGTTTCGTCAGGGTGTTTCGGACTTCTTTCAGGAGCGCCCCCGCTTCGGCCGCCGCGGAACTGGCTTCCACCACGGACTGGGGGATATCCTTGGGTCCGGCAAAGGCACCGCACACAAAAACCCCTTCACGGGATGTGGCTACGGGATGAAAGGAGGAACTGTCGCAGAAATGACCCGTGGTGAGATCAATATTCAGCCGCTGGGCCAACGCCATCACCTCGGGCGGCGTTTCCATACCCACGGACAACACCACCAGATCAAAGGATTCCGTTGTGGGGGTCATTTGTTCATTCACATAGGTAATGGCCAGTTCATCCCGACCCTTGACGGTTTCAACCGCCGGGATCCGGGACCGGATAAAACGAACCCCATGCTTATTCCGAGCGTCGTCATAATAGCGCTCGAAATCCTTGCCGTGGGTCCGCATATCCATAAAGAAGATGGTGCACTCCAGATCGCTTCCCGCATGCTCCTTGGCGATAACCGCCTCCTTGATGGCGTACATGCAGCACACGGAAGAACAATACCCGTGATCGCACCTGTTCTCTTCCCGGGACCCCACGCATTGTATCCAGGCAATTTTTTTGGGTTCCCCCCCGTCGGAGGGCCGCGTCAGATGTCCCAGGGTGGGTCCCGAGGCTGACAGGATGCGCTCAAATTCCATTGCCGTCATTACATTGGGATGCCGGCCGTATCCGTAGTGGGTCAGTTTGGAGGGGTCAAAAGGTTGAAACCCCGGCGCCAGAATAATGGACCCCACTTCCAGTTCAATGGTTTCATCCTGTTGCATATGATCAATGGCATCCACTCCGCAGAATTCCGTACATACCTGGCAACCGCCGGTCTTGAAATGCATGCACATGTCCCGGTCAATAACGGGCGTATTGGGGATCGCCTGGGCATAGGGCACGTAAATGGGCTTGCGGCCTTTCAGGCCCATGTCGTATTCCGATGGAATGGGTTTCACCTGATGCCTGGAAATATCTTCAAGTTCGATATGCCCGGTGGGACAGACCGACGCGCACGCCCCACACCCCATGCAGAATTCGGTCTGCACATGAAAGGGGGTATCCACCTTCATCTCTACCCCGCGACCCGTGAGGCTGATGGCGCTGTTGCCCATTTTTTCGCACATGCGAACACAGAGGCCGCAGAGAATGCAATCATCCCCCTCTTCCAAAAACCGGGGCTTTGAAATGCCGTATTTTTGGGCCAGGTCTTTAATGACCGGCACATCGGGACAGCGGGCCAGCAACAGTTCCACAATGAGCTTTCGCCCCTCGATCACGGACTCGGTATCCGTAAAAACTTCCATTCCCTCCCAGATGGGGTAGTTGCAGGCCGTCACGAATTTGGTTCTGCGCCCGTCAAAGAGCTCCACGGTGCATAACCTGCACATGCCTGCCGGCTCCAGGGCCTCATGATGGCAGAGGGTGGGGATTTTAATGCCGGCCTTTTTGGCCACGTCGAGGATATACTGCCCTTCCTCTCCCTGAACTTCTTTGTCATTGATTTTAAATGTTATCATGGGAGTTCCTTTTTTTTGCTGTCAGGCAATAACAATGGCGCCGAATTTACAGGCCTCATAACAAATGCCGCACTTAATGCATTTTTCCTGCGCCAGCTGATGGGGTTTTTTCTTTTCCCCGGTGATGGCTTCCTGGGGACATTTGAGGGCGCATAATCTGCAACCGGTGCAGGCGTTTTCGTCAATTTCATAATGAAACAAGGGTTTGCAAACCCCGGCCGGACATTTTTTGTCCCGAATATGGGCCTCATACTCGTCCCTGAAATAACGGATGGTGGTCAACACCGGATTGGGGGCCGAGGTGCCCAACCCGCAGAGAGAAAATTTCTTGACCATGCCGCCCAATTCCTCCAGCAGTTCAATATCCCCTTCCCGGCCTTCACCGTCGCAGATGCGGGTCAGCACCTCCAGCATCCGTTTTATCCCTTCCCGGCAGGGGTTGCACTGGCCGCAGGATTCCTCCTTGAGAAAATCCAGAAAGTACCGGGCCACGTCCACCATGCAGGTATCCTGATCCATGACGATCATGCCGCCGGATCCCATGATGGACCCCACCTTTTTCAAGGCGTCAAAGTCCACCCCCAGATCCAGAAATTGTTCCGGAATGCACCCCCCCGAAGGGCCACCGGTCTGCACGGCCTTGAAGGCTTTCTTTTTGGGAATACCGCCCCCCATGTCATAGATGATGCTGCGCAGGCTCGTTCCCATGGGCACTTCCACGAGGCCCGTATTTTTGATTTTGCCCACCAGACTGAATACTTTTGTTCCTTTGCTGCGGTCGGTTCCCAGTTGGGAAAACCAGTTCGCCCCCTTCAACAGAATGGCCGGCACATTGGCGTAGGTTTCCACGTTGTTCAGGTTGGAGGGGCTGTCCCGAAATCCTTTTTCCGCCGTATGGATATATTTGGCCCTGGGACGACCCACTTCCCCTTCCAGGGAAGCCATGAGGGCCGTGGATTCGCCGCACACAAAGGCCCCCGCGCCGGTGGATATCTTCATCTCAAAGGAAAAATCGGAACCCGCGATGTTGTGCCCCAAAAGACCGTAATCCGTGGCCTGGCGTATTGCCGTGACCAGCCGTTTCACGGCCAGGGGATATTCGTTTCGCACATAGAGAAATCCGCTGTTGGCGCCGATGGCCAGACCCGCTATCAGCATTCCCTCGATAATGGAATGGGGATCCCCTTCCAGGATGCTGCGATCCATGTAGGCTCCGGGGTCTCCCTCGTCGGCGTTGCAGATGATAAAGCGCTCTCCCTCATGGGCCGCGCAACTCTCCCATTTGGCCCCCGTTGGAAAACCGCCGCCCCCCCGTCCCCGCAGTCCCGAGTCCTTGATGGCGGCGATGATGCTTTCGGGCTGACCGGCTTTGAGGGCCGACAGAAACGCCTTGTAACCCCCTTTGGCCATGTAGTCTTCGATACGCTCGGGATCGATGTAACCGCAGTTGCGAAGGGCTATCTTGATCTGCCGGTTATAGAAGGGAACATCTTCCAGAAACGGTATTTCCGGGACAGGCTCGATGCCCTGAAGCGGATTTGGGAAGTCGTCCTCCAGCAGGGACCTGGGATCGCGCATTTGCCCCAGGATCAGTTTCCTGTCAAATTGCTTCTCCATGTACCCGTTGATGATATCCGAGATTTTATCTTCCGTTGCGTTCTGATATACAATTCGCGGGCCATCCTTTTTAAAGATTTCCACCAGGGGCTCCACTTCGCAAAACCCCAGGCACCCGGTTTTTCGAATCCTCACGGCGTTGTTTTCACCAAATTCCGCCGCGGCCCGCGCAAAGGTTTTATCAGCCCCGGCCGCAATGCCGCAGGACGCCATCCCCGTATTGACGGTCACCCCTTCGGAAAAATAAAGGGCATCCTTTTGTTTACGGCCAATTTCTTCGATATCCGTTATTTGCTGAATCTTCATATCCATCGTCCGCCCTGTTCTATTGGGATTCCCCGTAATGATCCAGAATTTGCGTCAGATCCTCTGAAGCGATTCGGCCATATACGTCTTCATTGATTTTAACCACCGGACCCAGGCTGCAGCAACCGATGCACCGCACAGATTCCAGGGTGAACAAACCATCTCCGGTGGTTTTTCCGTTTTCCACGTGCAAAATGTCTTCAATTCGATCCATCACTCTGCCGGCCCCCCGTACATGGCAGGCGGTGCCCAGACAGATACTGATGATGTTTTTTCCTCGGGGTTCGAGGCTAAAGGTGCTGTAGAAGGTGGCCACCCCGTAAATACGGCTGAGGGGAATTTCTATTTTTTCGGAAAGATAGGCCAAAACGGGTCGCGGAAGATAATTATATTGTGCCTGAATGGCCTGAAGGATCATGATCAGGTTTTCTTTGTCGCTGTTAAACCTCTCCTCCACCAGCCGATCCAGAGCCAGATAATCGATGGCTAAAGTCGCTTCATTCGCCATGGGGTTCGTATCATTCATTTTAAGAAAGACTCCGTAGGGCGGTAAGCCCGGTTTTGGGGTTTGAGTTTTTTTTTCGACCGTCAATGAACACTCATGCCTGCCCGAAACTGACCGCCTGATGGGTTACCGGACAATTTTCGATGCAGCTGCCACACCCGGTGCAGCGGGTCATGTCGATGCTGCGGGCGCGCTTCTTGATTTTCACCTTAAAATTCCCCGCGGACCCTTCCACCGATTCCAGATCCGCATAGGTAATCAATTCAATATTTAAATGCCGGCCGACCTCGACCAGTTTGGGAGAGATGATTCACATGGCGCAGTCATTGGTGGGAAAGGTTTTGTCCAGCTGGGACATGGCGCCCCCGATGGATGGACTCTTTTCCAGCAGGTACACATAGTAACCGGAGTTGGCGAGATCCAGTGCCGACTGCATTCCGGCAATCCCTCCGCCCACAACCAGAACGGAACCCCTTAATTTTTCTGTCATTGGACTATCTCCTTCATTCTTTGGCAAAGAACGGAATTTCCGCCGAAACCGAATATCGAAACCCTTCGATTCTCGATTGTAGCTACATTGTAACTATGTCAGGAATTCTTTGCAAGCCTAAAAACCACCTTTTGACTTTCAAAACAATTAACCGGAATACAAATTTAGGGCGTGACCCAATTCACCCCAATGAAATTTATTGAAATTATCATAAAATCCTGACATGATAGAATCGCTTTTCAGCAAGGTCTTCTATGATGCAACGGAATAATCTGGTCAAAATCGGTTTGTGGCGCCGGTTGCTTGAGGATTTCAGGCTTCTGGTTTCACTGATAAAAGATTATTGGAAAGGGGAATATCGCGATGTTTCTCTCGGATCCATTGTCGTCTTTGTTCTGGCCATTGTTTATGTCCTCAGCCCCATTGACATCCTTCCTGACTTTATTCCGTTGCTGGGACAGATTGATGACGCTTTCATTTTGCTGCTCTGTCTCTATTATCTGGAAAAAGACCTTCACAAATACCAGAACTGGAAAAACAACCGTTCCTGAAAACCATCACTCAGCGCTTCGTTTGCACAGTGCTTTGGCATCGGCCCTTCTGTTACCACAACCCCAAGGAGACCCAAATGGATATAGAAGAGAAAATCAGTGAACTTGAGAGAAGAAATCGTGAAGCAGCCCTGGGCGGCGGTCGAAAAAGGATTGATTCGCAACACGCCAGGGGGAAACTGACGGCCCGGGAGAGGATCGACTACCTGCTTGACAAAGACAGCTTTGAAGAAATCGACAAGTTCGTGGTCCATCGCTGCCAGGATTTCGGCATGCAGAAAAAAAAGATTCCCGGCGACGGGGTGGTGACGGGATATGGCGCCGTAAACGGTCGGTCTGTCTTCATATTTTCTCAGGATTTCACCGTATTCGGCGGGTCTTTGAGTGGCGCTTTTGGCGAAAAAGTCTGCAAGATAATGGATTTAGCGTTAAAAAACGGCGCCCCGGTTATTGGGTTGAACGATTCGGGGGGCGCCAGGATCCAGGAAGGGGTCACCAGCCTGGGGAGCTACGGTGAAATATTCAAGCGGAATGTGTGGTCTTCGGGTGTGGTCCCTCAGATCTCTGTGATTATGGGGCCTTGCGCCGGTGGGGCCGTCTATTCACCGGCCATCACGGATTTTACGGTTATGGTCAAAAAAACCAGCAACATGTTCGTCACCGGTCCCCAGGTCATTAAAACCGTCACCGCCGAGGAAGTGACCGCCGAGGCCCTGGGGGGCGCCATGGCCCACAACACCAAGAGCGGCGTGGCCCATTTCGCCGAGGCATCGGACCAGGCAGCCCTTGACCGGGTCAAAAATATCCTTACCTATCTGCCGCAAAACTATCGGGAAATGCCCCCCGCAATCCCCTGCACCGATGACCCCGAACGAATCGACCCCAAATTGAACAGCGTGGTGCCCACCAATCCCAGGATTCCCTACGACATCAAGGATATTATCAAATCGGTTCTGGACCATAACCAGTTCATGGAAATCCAACGCCACTATGCTCAGAACATGGTCATCGGGTTCGGTCGTTTAAACGGCATGCCGGTGGGGATTGTGGCTAACCAGCCCAAATTCATGGCGGGATGCCTTGACATCAACGCCTCCATGAAATGTTCCAGATTCGTGCGAACCTGCGATTGCTTCAATATTCCCCTCATCACCTTCGTGGACGTGCCGGGGTTTCTACCGGGGGTCGGCCAGGAACACGGGGGCATCATTAAACACGGGGCCAAAATCATTTATGCCTATTGCGAGGCTACTGTGCCGAAGATTACGGTGGTTACACGAAAGGCCTACGGGGGGGCCTACGATGTCATGAGCAGCAAACACCATGGGGGCGACATCAACTATGCCTACCCCACCGCTGAAATTGCCGTCATGGGGCCTGAAGGGGCCGTCAATATCATCTTCAGAAAAGAACTTGCCGAAGCAGATGACCCCGAAGCCAAAAGAAAGGAACTGGTTGATGATTATCGAAACAATTTCGCCAGCCCCTTCAAAGCGGCCGAACTGGGTTACATCGATCAGATCATTTTTCCGGAAAACACCCGGCCCAGATTGATCAAGGCTCTCATGATGCTCAAAAACAAAAAGGAAACCATTCCCGAAAGGCGGCATGGGAATTGTCCATTATAAACCACATGAATAGAAGGACAACGCAATGAAAATTCATGAATACCAGGCAAAAGAAATTCTCAGGCAATCGGGCGTTCCGGTGCCGGAAGGCCAGGTGGTATCCTCTCCGGACCAGGCCAGCAAGGTCACCCAGATCATCAGTGGGCATCCATGGGTCGTCAAGGCCCAGGTTCACGCCGGGGGTCGGGGCAAAGGCGGCGGCGTCAAGGTGGTCAATTACCCCTATGAGGTGGTCACCACCACGGAATCGTTGCTCAAGACCGCACTGGTGACGCCCCAGACGGGACCTGACGGCGTCCGGGTCCACAAAGTTCTGGTGGAGCAGGGGGTGGAGATTGAAAGAGAGCTGTACCTGGGGATGGTCATCGATCGCAAAATGGCCATGCCCGCAATGATTTTCAGCCAGGCCGGCGGCATGGAAATCGAGGAGGTGGCCCGAAAAACGCCGGACCTGATCTGGAAGGAATATGTGGATCCGGCCACGGGCTGGCTCCCTTATCAGTCACGAAACCTGATCTACAAATTAAATCCGTTGCCGGCCCCCGGAGTGGTCAAACAGCTGATGTCGGTGATGGCCAAGCTCTATGATATATTCGTTACCTTGGACTGTTCACTGGTTGAAATCAATCCCCTGGTGATTACAACGGGGGAGCGGGTGTTTGCGGTCGATGCTAAGATCAACCTGGATGATAACGCCCTGTTTCGCCAGAAGGAACTTCTGGACCTGGATGATACCAGCGAAGAAGATCCGCTGGAGTTGGTCGCCAAGCAGTACCATCTCAACTACATTCGTCTGGACGGCAATATCGGGGCCATGGTCAACGGTGCGGGCCTCGCCATGGCCACACTTGACCTGATCAAAGCGGCCGGCGCGGAACCTGCTAATTTTTTGGATGTGGGGGGCGGCGCCAGCGAAGAGATGATCGCCAAGGGATTTGAAATCATTCTGAAAGATCGACGGGTCAAGGCCATTCTGGTCAACATTTTCGGCGGCATCCTGCGTTGCGACATTCTGGCCAGAGGCGTCGTGGCCGCAGCCAAAAAAAGTCAAATCCGAGTGCCGTTGATCGTCCGACTGGAAGGCACCAATGTGGCGGAAGGTCGCAGCATTCTCGAGAATTCCGAATTAACGTTCCTGCTGGCGAAAGATTTGGCCGAAGCGGCGAACCATGTGGCGGAACAGGTTAAGGGGACAGACTGATTATGAGCATACTGGTTGATGAAAAAAGCAGAATTGTAGTTCAGGGAATGACCGGTCGTGAGGGCACCTTTCATACCACACAGATGCTGACCTATGGCACAAAGGTGGTGGGCGGCGTCTCACCGGGAAAAGGAGGCCAGGCAGTGGAAGGCGTGCCCGTATTCAACACTGTAGCGGAAGTGGTGGAAAAGGAAGGCGCCGACACGTCCATCATTTTTGTCCCGCCCCCCTTTGCGGCGGATGCGGTCCTTGAAGCCATTTCCAGCGGCATCAAGGTGATCGTGTGCATTACGGAGGGCATTCCCACCCTGGACATGGTAAAGGTCGCCGGTTGCCTGAAAGGCAAGGATACGGTGCTGATCGGCCCCAACTGTCCGGGTATTATCTCCCCCGGAAAAACCAAGGTGGGCATCATGCCCGGAGATATTCACAAACCCGGGAGCATGGCCGTCATCTCCCGAAGCGGAACCCTCACCTATGAAGTGGTGTACCAGTTAACCCAGGCGGGATTGGGACAATCCACCTGCATCGGCATCGGCGGGGACCCGATTATCGGCAGTACCTTCATTGACCATCTCAAGCGGCTCCAGGAAGATCCGGACACGGAAGGGGTCGTGTTGATAGGCGAAATCGGCGGAACCGCTGAAGAAGAGGCTGCCCAGTATATAAAGGCGTCTTTCCATAAACCGGTGGTTGCCTTTATTGCCGGGCAAACGGCTCCTCCCGGAAAACGCATGGGCCATGCGGGCGCCATCATTTCCGGTGGTCAGGGAAAAGCCGAAGACAAGATCAAGGCCCTTGAACAGGCCGGTATCGCCGTGGCCCCAAGCCTTTCCCATTTGGGGCAAACCGTACTTGAAGTCATGAAAAGTGCCTGAAAACCGGCATAACCCCTATATCCCGTTAAACGGGACGGGAAGAATGGAGAATCATTCATGTCTGACGAAAAAAAACAGGCTACGCTGACGAACGCATTGGAAAAATGGTCAAAAGAGGTTGACCGGAAAATCAGCAAACGGCCGGAACGAAAACCGGAATTTGTCAATACCTCCGGAATCCCCATCAACAGGCTCTATACGCCCCTGGACCATGTGGAAGAAGATTATTTATCGAACCTGGGATTCCCGGGCGAATACCCCTATACCCGGGGCGTTCAACCGAACATGTACCGGGGACGCTTCTGGACCATGCGGCAGTATGCGGGGTTCGCCTCGGCCGAGGAGTCCAATAAACGATACCGCTTTTTGCTGGACCAGGGGCAGACGGGACTTTCCGTAGCCTTTGATCTCCCCACTCAAATCGGTTATGATTCGGACCATGAAATGGCCATCGGGGAAGTGGGAAAGGTGGGCGTGGCCATCGACTCCCTGGCGGACGTGGAAACCCTGTTCAAGAAAATTCCCCTTGAAAAGGTCAGCACCTCCATGACCATCAATGCGCCGGCGGCGGTGTTGCTGGCCATGTATATCGTGGTGGCGGAAAAACAGGGGGCGGACCCCAAAAAACTCAGGGGGACCATCCAGAACGATATCTTAAAGGAGTATTCCTCCCGCGGCACCTATATCTATCCACCCAAACCCTCTATGCGCATTATTACGGATATCTTTTCCTATTGCGCCGAGCAGGTTCCCCTCTGGAACACCATCAGCATCAGCGGTTATCATATTCGCGAAGCAGGTTCAACGGCGGTGCAGGAAATCGCCTTCACCCTGGCCAACGGCATCGCCTATGTGGACGCGGCCCTCAAAGCCGGACTGGATGTGGACCAGTTCGGCCCCAGGCTCTCCTTCTTTTTCAATGCCCACCTGGATTTCCTGGAAGAGGTGGCCAAATACCGGGCCGCTCGAAAACTGTGGGCCCATATCATGAAGGAACGTTTTCACGCCAAAAATCCCAAAAGCATGATGATCCGCTTTCATACGCAGACGGCCGGATGCACCTTGACCGCCCAGCAACCCAAAAACAACATCGTTCGCGTAGCCTATCAGGCGCTTTCCGCCGTTCTGGGCGGCACCCAGAGCCTGCATACCAATTCCATGGACGAGGCATTGAGTCTTCCTTCCCGGGAGTCGGTACAGATTGCCCTGAAAACCCAGCAAATGATCGCCTACGAAACCGGGGTAACCGACACGGTGGACCCCCTGGCCGGTTCCTATTACGTGGAAGCGCTCACCCGGGAAATCCATGACCGGGCCCACGCCTACATTCAAAAAATCGACGAGATGGGAGGGGCCCCCGCCGCCATTGAGCAGGGATTCGTGCAGCGTGAAATCCAGGATAGTGCTTACGCCTATCAGCGGGCAATTGAAAAGGAAGAGCGGATTGTGGTGGGGCTTAACCGCTTTCATATGGACGAGGAAAAGCCTAAAAATCTGTTGCGGGTGAACCCGGCGGTTCGAATGGAACAGATCGGCCGTCTCAAACAACTGAGGACGGAGAGAAACGGCGAAGACGTGAAAAACACGCTGGCCGCTCTGGACCGGGGCGCTCGGGGAACGGAAAATCTGATGCCCCTCATTCTGGATGCCGTACGGGTTTATGCGACCCTTGGTGAAATCTGCGACGTATTGCGCGGGGTATTCGGCGAATACCAACCCATCAACACACTGGGGTAATAGGAGAAAAAAATGGCTAAAGATAAGAAAATAAGGGTCCTGGCGGCAAAGCCGGGGTTGGACGGCCATGACAGGGGAATCAAGGTGGTGGCGTCAGCCCTGATGGACGCGGGCATGGAAGTGGTCTATACGGGGTTACGGCAAACGCCCGTCCAAATTGTAGAGTCCGCCATTCAGGAGGATGTGGATGTCATCGCCATGAGCATCCTCTCCGGCGCCCACGACTATCTTTTTCCAAAAGTCATGGAGCTGCTGAAAGAAAAAGGTGTCAATGACATACTGGTTCTGGGAGGCGGCATCATCCCCGAAGAAGACATCCCCCCGCTCAAAGCGGCTGGAATCACGGAGGTATTTGGTCCGGGGACCGTTACAACGGATATCGTTTCTTACATAGAGGACCATATGCCCGACCGGTAAGCACCTGTTTTGCGCAACATCATAAAAAAACTTTAAACCTGCATTGGAGAAGAAAAGCCCCATGGATATTCATTTGAACGCACATGTTGACTGCACCGACGGCCGGATCGGCCGACTTGAGAATGTTATTGTAAATACGCATGCCCAAAAAGTTACCTATCTGGTGGTCAAGGAGCACGACGTCGAAAACACCTTGCGATTGGTTTCGGAAAAAAAAGTGAAAGAGGCGACCCATGATACTGTAACGCTTTCCATCAGCAAGGAAAAATTCAGGGAAATGAAACACTTTATTCAAGAGGATTACATCCCCTCCAATGTGATGCTTTACATGGCCGAACAGGAGGGTTGGTATGCGGGAATACCCGCGGGCGTATTTGTGGAACATGAGGATATTCCGGCCGGCGGCGTTGCGGTTCACAAGGGCGCCAAGGTTTTTGCCGGGGACGAACGGGTGGGCCGCGTTGATGAATTTCTGGTAGAAGGAAAAAGCGGTCGCATTACCCACCTCGTTTTGCTGGAAGGCCACCTGTGGGGCAAAAAGGATATTGCGGTGCCTGTCGATCAGATTGACCGTTATGAAAACGGCGACGTATACCTTAAAATGAACAAGGATCAGGTGGAAAGTCTGCCGGAATTTGATGTGAAGGAACATGACCGATAATGTTGCAACAAAACAATCGTTTTTCCGAATGATGACGAATTTGACGGGATGTCAAAATGGCTGATGCGGCTGCCTTGCTGCTGTTGCTGATTGGCCTGGAACTGGTCCTCGGGGTGGACAACATCCTGGTGATCAGCATTTTTGTCTCACGACTCCCGGCATCCCACCGAACCAGGGCCAGGATCATGGGTTTAGGCCTTGCCCTGGCAGCTCGGATATTGGTGCTTTTTATCCTGCTGACCCTGAGCAACCTGACCAGCACTCTGATATATCACTTTTCAACCCGGGACGTTATCCTCATTGCGGGAGGCATGTTCCTTCTGTGGAAGGCGGTTCGGGAAATTCATCACACCGTGACTCTGCGAGACGATGAACCGGAGACCGCCGCCCATGTTCAGAAGAGCTTTATTTCGGTCATTACCCAAATCGTTCTTTTGGACGTTGTGTTTTCCATTGACTCCGTCATCACCGCCATCGGACTCACCAATCAAATCTGGATTATTATCACTGCCGTGGTCGTGTCCTTTGTGGCCATTTTAGCCTTTGCCGGACCCATCGGCGACTTCATTATGAAACACCCCGCCCTTAAGATCCTCGCCCTTTCCTTTCTGATCACCATCACCATTTTCATGGAGGGACTTCACAAACACGTCCCAAAGGCTTACATCTACCTTCCCATGGGCTTTGCCCTGTGCGTTGAAATCGGCATCACCATTTTCATGGAGGGACTTCACAAACACGTCCCAAAGGCTTACATCTACCTTCCCATGGGCTTTGCCCTGTGCGTTGAAATGGTCCAGATGCGGTATGAACACAATAAAAAGCTGAAAATTGAAAGAAGCAAACCACTTCTATCGGAACATCAAAAAAGATAGACCGGCTCACGAAGGATCATATCAATGCTTCCGAAGGCGGTACGGGCCAACGCCGGATGCGTTTCCCTAAGCGCCGCCACCTGTCTTAAATGGTCGGCGGTTCTCATGATGAGGGAAGCGAGATCGCCCTCGCCCACGGACACCACCTCGAGAAGCGTTTCCCAGGGAACCCCTTTGGCCCACATGAACAGGACGGCGGCCGGCCAGAACGAAATAGGGGGTGTCTTGAAGCCCCGGTTGTCCTTTAGGATCATGAATTCCCGAAGATGCGTCAACATGCCGCGAAACACCCCCTCCATCGGGGATAAATCCATCCCTTCAATCCCTTTCAAATCCACATCCTGCGTCCTGTCCCATACAAATGGCGCCAGTCCGCCGGCAAAGACCTCCGGTGAAATATCGTCAAATGCGCCCTGTCGAATAGCCTCGGCAATGAGGAGCGGTTGATCCACCCTCAAATTGGAGGCCCATTTGCCGTCGG
The DNA here is from genome assembly GCA_963664475.2 of Desulfatiglandales bacterium. GTDB lineage: Bacteria > Desulfobacterota > DSM-4660 > Desulfatiglandales > Desulfatiglandaceae > NaphS2. The sequence continues at coordinate 163,102 of CAXXXE010000003.1, read as the reverse complement.
CGGTTAACCGATCCGCCTCATCCACAAACCCGGTTTCCTTCAGGAATCGCAAATGTCGCTTGAAACTCAACCACAATACGCTCTCCGATACTTTCGTGCGGTCTCGGGAAGTCCGAAATGTCTGGAGCAAAAGGTTAAATTCCCGGTCCGTTTTTCGGTGACAGAGGCTGAGGTGGGCGCAGTTCTCACATGGCAGCTTTTGGCGTTCTTCCTCCTGACCTTTCGACGCCTCATCCAATAGGCTTTCAGGGATATGGATGGATAATACTTGTAAATCTTCCCGGGGCAACACCTCAAAGAGCAAATCCAACCCATCCCGCGAATAATCCTCGGGGAGTTGAACCACCCGGTCATAGAGGGTCTCTATCTGGGCCAGGTCCACCCGTCGCAACGTCAACTGGCGCTTGGTGTGCGCATCTTTTTTTCGAATATTGTGGGCGGCGCAAATCAATCTTTCCTGATCCATATAGGCCTTGAACACCACATAGATGTTGCCGTTTTTGTGAAGGAACAGTCTTCCGGGGGTTAGATAGGGCAGGGTTTCCGCTACCTGCTGGTCATAGACAATGGCCTTTCGGGTTTTCCCCCTGGCCGCTTCAATGGGCGCCCACTTCTGAATATAGTCCATGATTTCATAGGGATCTGAAGCATCGCACTGGGCCTGGGGCAGGTATTCCTTTAAGGTCAACAACAGGTGTTTCAGCCGTTTTTCTTCGGCGGCCCCACGGCCTTTTTCCTGAAAGGTCGCAAAAGAACGCTCCAGCAGATCCCTGACCTCGAGGGGCGTGTGGGACAGGAGAAGGTTGAGGGTCATGGAAAAATTGATGTGAATCTGACTCAATAAGGGGTCTGGCGGGGAAGACAACAATTCATTGATCAGTTTGGGTTTTTGATAATGTCCCGGCACCACCAGGGCAAAGCCGATGTTGTCCATGCCCCGCCTTCCGGCGCGCCCCACCATCTGGTGCAGGGCCGTCGGATTGAGATCAACGAATTCTCGACCGTTATAGCGATCGCTCTGGAACAGCACCACCGATCTTGCGGGAAAATTGACCCCCGCGGCAACGGTCGATGTCGAAAAAATGGCTTCCAGGAACCCCTTGTTCATCATCTGCTCAATGAGTACCTTCCAATAGGGCAGTTGTCCCCCGTGATGGGAACCCACCAGCGAATCCAGCAGGGGTTTAATCTGACGGTGGCCTTCAATATGAGGATATTGTTTGACAAAGGCTTTAACGACCCCCTTCATCCGTCGTTCCACCTCAGGCGGTTTTTTAACCACCGAGCAGGTCGCAAGGGCACGGTCGCAGTCAGCCCTGGATTTGAGGAAAAAAATGGCCGGTAACAAATCCAGCTTTCTCAAACACCGTAGTATCCTGCCGTATTCAATCTTTTCCGACCGACCGCCACCCCTCCCTTCTTTTGAACCCAGAAATTTTTTAACCTTGGGGCCCAATCCTTTTTTCGAACCCAGGGCCGTCACAAGACCATCGGGAAACAAAAACAGCGTTTCCAGGGGAACGGGACGGTCTTTTGAAAACACTATCCCGTTGGCAACGCCTCGAACCTCTTTCAACCAGGCGCAGATTTCTTCGGGATTGCTGATGGTGGCGGAAAGGAGCAACAGCCTTACCCGTGATGGAAGATAGATCAACACCTCCTCCCATACGACGCCGCGATCCGGATCACTCAGATAGTGTGCTTCGTCAAGAATGACCAGGTCCGTTCCAATACTGACGCCCTTGTGCATGGCGTCATAAAGCTGGTTCCTGAGAATTTCGGTGGTCCCCACGATCACGGGGGCGTCGGCATTCTCCTTGCGGTCGCCAGTGAGTATGCCGCAGGCGCCCGGGCCGAATTCCCGTGCGAATTCCTGATAAATTGAATTGGAAAGGGCCTTCAGCGGGGAAGCGTACCAGACACTGAGCCCCCGGGAAAGATAGGTGCGAATGGCCTGAACGGCGATCCAGGTTTTTCCGGACCCGGTGGGAGCGCTGACCAGGACATCATCATTCTGAACAAGATCAACCGCTTCCAATTGAAATGGATCCGGAACAAAAGGGGTTTCACCGGGAACCCCGATTTTTTCGAAAACAGCATTAAGGCTTTGGTCAATTTTGGGTTTGGCATATTTGTCCTCGCTCCTGATCAGTCTTCTTTTTCCGGAGCGAGGCGGTCTTTTAGGTTTGCGATATTGTTTTTTCAGGGCCACGGATACCTTATGGATTGGCGATTGACGATTGTTGATTGATGATTGGAAAAAAAGGCACAGGATTCAAAAACATTTTCCCGTATAAAAACGGCTGAATCGATCTCTCGAAGGATAGCATTATGCCACCAGTTCCTTCGCAACCAGATTCATATCCGCCAGGCTGCCGGCCAGAATCTGCTCAGTACTGAGCGCATGCAGTTTTTCGGCGACCTCATCCAATGTCTTTTCTCCCCCCTGGCTGACCAGAAGGCCGTTGGCCCGAATCGTGTTAATGGCTTCCCGGGCAAAAAGCCGTGCTGCCGCCTTCATGAATGCGGGGGTGCGCGTTTGTCCGCCTTCATAAGCGGCGGCCTTGCGGCAAAGAGCGCTTCCCACCTCTGCCATGGTCATCATGTCCGCCAACTGAAACATGACATACTGGCTCTTGGTCAATTTTCCTTTGCGGGCGCCCTGAATGACCTCATTCATGACCCGCACACCGTCCGCCAGCATGGGACCGCCGGTTTCAGAGGGCAGCTTGGCCAGATGATCCGCTATTTCGTTATAGAAACCACCCTTGGAACGAACGGTGGATCTGAGCCGGAACATGGAGATGATATTTCGCTGGATTTCGCTGGTGCCCTCATAAATGGTCAGGATCTTCACATCCCGCTTGATCTTTTCCACCTCGTATTCCCGAATGTAGCCATATCCCCCAAATGCCTGAATGGCATCGTTGGCCATGGCGTCTCCCGCTTCAGTGGCAAAATATTTGGCAATGGAGCCTTCCACCTGAAGGTCTTCTTCATCGGTGTCCAGCCGCCGGGCCACCTCTTCGATATGGGCCCTGGCTGCCTCCAGCTGAACGGCGTGGGGAACCAGAAGCTGGTGAGTATATCCCTGCTTATCAGCCAGGGGGGTGCCGAACTGAACCCGCTCTCTGGCGTATTTGATGGTCCTTTCGAGGGCCGCTACACCGCCGCCCAGGCCGAATGTGGCCACCATCAACCGGGTGTAACCGAACACTTTATTGGCCTGCTTCAACCCCTGGCCTTCCACACCGCCCACCAGGTCTTCTACGGGTACATAAAGGTCTTCCAGCGTGAGTGGGCAGGTGTCTGACGCCCGAATGCCATGCTTGTCTTCATGCTTACCGGGAATCAGCCCTTCGGCGCCCCCCTCCACGATAAAGAAAGAAGGCCCATCCGGCGCATCGGCCAGGATGGTGTAAAGCTGGGCCACGCCCCCGTTGGTGATAAACTGTTTTTGACCGTTGATCCGGTATCCCTTGATTTGGCCGTTTTCATCCAGAACACGCTCGGCCCTGGTTTTCAAGGACTGTACATTGGAGCCTGCCTCCGGCTCGGTAACGCCATAGGCCACCACCAGACCTTCCTCGGCGATTTTTCCGATATACTTTTCTTTCTGTTCCGGCGTGGCGCCCACCCGAATGGGATCCATCCCCAGGCAGATGGCCAGAAAAGAGGTGGCAATGGCCAGATCCATCTTTGCCATCCGTTCGCTTACGATGGCAATTTCCGTTGCGCCGGCGCCCAAACCGCCATACGCTTCCGGAATAAAAATGAGGTGGAGTGCAATATCCGACCCCAGCATAAAACGAATCAGTTCGGTTGGAAAAGTTCCCAGACGATCCATTTCCAGCTTTGTATCCACGGGGAGCTTCTCTTTTTCCAATTTATCAATGGTATCCAGAACCATTTTCAACAATTCAGGATCCATTGTTCCCTGCTGCGTCATAAACAACCCTCCATAAAATTTCGGAAAACCGGAAATATTTTCACGGATTTTATAAAGCCATTATCGAATTTCAAAACACCCCCGTCAAGGCCAAAAAAGATATTGCAGCGTCCAGCTTGGCTGTATGGCATAAATACTAAAAAAACAGGGTCGATTAGGATGTGCCGCCAATGAAGAATTTTTTTGAACCCTTCTGAAAAAAACTTGACAAGGACTCAGAATATGTTACGAGTAATTATACTACTCATAACGGAGAAATCATTGGACAGTCCATTCTCAGGCCTCATTGCCTCAAAAGTCAGGGTTAAACTGCTGACCCGATTTTTCTTTAACCCCGACACAAGGGCATATCTTCGAGAACTGGCCAAGGAGTTTCAGGTTTCCACTAATTCCGTCCGAGAGGAACTCAACCAACTGACCAAAACCGGCTTGCTCAACTGCGAAAAAAACGGTCGCAGCATCCTTTACATGGCAAACGAAAAACACCCGCTTTTCCCGGAACTTAAAAGCATGGTCAGCAAGGCCATGGGCATTGATCAGGTCATCGACAGCATTGTTAAACGACTGGGTGATCTGGAAAAAGCCTACCTGATTGACGATTACGCCGAAGGCAAGGACACGGGAATTGTCGATCTGCTGCTGGTGGGGGGTATCGATCGATACCACCTGAATGATTTGAGTCAAAAAACTGAGCGATATATCAAACGGAAAATTCGGTCTCTGGTGCTAACCCAGGAAGAGTTTGATGAATTTTTGCCGAAGCTGATAGAAAAACCAAGGATTTTGATCTGGGAAGGCAAAAAAGAAAAGCTCGCATAAAATATCAAAAAAGCCGAGTTTTTTGCAGGTAAGCCAATAACAGTTGATGTCTTGAATCCTGGAATGGGTCTCTGAAGCGTTCAGGGTAATCCAAAGGGCGGAGCTGTAAAGTAAGGAAACGGATAAGAAGATTTATCTCCTTGGGGTTGAATTCACAGACCGGAATGTTGGGAAGTGGGTAGCTGAGAAGATGTCCCTGTGATTTTTTTGCTGCGGATTGACGCAGATGGATGCGGAAGCAAGATAAGGAAAACAAGGCAGTCGGCAAAATGATGCAAACGCATGAATGCATGGACCCACCCAAGTCGTTTTCAAATGATATTTGGAGTAAGGGATGGATGAGTTGAAAACAATTCGCTGGCGGCAAAGGTTTCAAAATCTTGATAAGGCTTTTCTTCAGTTGAAAAGAGGATTGGCGATTGATTGTCCAAGCGATATCGAACGACAGGGGGTTATTCAGAGTTTTGAATTTACTTTTGAGCTTTCCTGGAAGACTTTAAAAGACTATTTGGAGTCACAAGGTGTTATTTGCCAATTTCCCAGAGAAGTTATCAAACAGGCTTTTCAAAACCAGATCATATCCGAAGGAGAGATTTGGCTCGATATGTTAGGGAAAAGAAACTTGCTGGCCCACACCTATGATGAAGTGATCGCTCTTGAGGCATATAATTTGATAAAATTGCATTTTTCTCCTCAAATTGAAGAATTGGTCCAGTGGTTCCATGGATGTAATAAAAGAACGGAAGATTGATTTACCCGCGGAAGTTGCCGCGCAATTGGTCGATATTTTTGCTTTTTATCCAGAAATTGAAAAAGTGATCATTTTTGGGTCCAGAGCATTAGGCAACGCTAAACCCGGTTCTGACATTGATTGTGCCTTCATCGGAAAAAACTTGACGTTCCAGCTTGTCAGTCGAATTCAAACCTACCTGGAAGAAGAGACGTTATTCCCGTATTTCTTTGATTGTGTTCACCTGGAATCCACTGGAAATCAAGAATTACTTGAGCATATAAAAAAATATGGCAAGATTTTGTACGAGAAGAAATCTATGAGTGATTGATATGCAGTTCCATCAACCACTCTGCATCACGCCACCTATAAAGTGTTCCGGTTTATGTTGGTAGCCGAAAAACCAACCCACCCCGTTTCTTTGGATACTTTTCCCTCTGACATGGCAATTTTTTGGAAAAATAAAATCACAGCTACCTGCGAAACCTTGGGGAAAATTTCTTTCGCCAACGGTAATGGCTGTAAATATGTACCGGACGAGGGGTTTGGGCTATGGAAAGAACTGACCCTAAACCTGAAGGAAAAAAACAGGTCCATCTACCTGATCGGAAACGGCGCAAGCGCCTCCATGGCGAGCCATTTCGCGGCGGACCTGGCCAAGAATGCCCATCTCCACACGGAAGTCTTTTCAGATTTATCTCTGATTACGGCTATTTCAAATGATATGGGTTACAAATGGGTTTTTGCGGAACCCCTGCGGAGAAGATCACGCAAAGGAGATATGCTGGTGGCCATCAGCAGTTCCGGAGAATCGGAAAACATTCTGCTGGCCTGCAAAACCGCCCATGAAAAGAGCTTGAAAATTATTACCCTCTCAGGCATGTCGCCGGAAAACCAGCTTAGAAAAATGGGGCATCTGAATGTATATGTGCCTGCTGAAACTTATGGGTTGGCGGAAACGTGCCACTCGGTGATACTGCATCACTGGATGGACATGGTTGAGACGGAAACCTGGAACAGAGGAGATAATCGTGGTTGTGAGCGATAAAATCAAACCTTTTGAGGCCTTGATAAAAATTTCAGCCACCCTGCGGGCTGAGGGGAAGAAGGTGGTGCTCTGTCATGGCGTATTTGACTTGCTGCATCTGGGGCATATCCGTCACCTGCAGGAAGCAAAGGGCCTTGGAGATGTGCTGGTGGTAACGCTTACTGAAGATAAATTCGTCAACAAAGGGCCGAACCGTCCCGCGTTTAAACAGGAACTCCGTGCGGAAGCCATCGCCGCTCTCAATTGTGTGGATTATGTGAGCGTCAACAACTGGACCACCGCTGTAGAAACCATCAAATCGCTCAAACCCAGTGTTTACACAAAAGGCCCCGATTATAAGGACGCCAGCCAGGATTTAACCGGAAAAATCCGGGAGGAAGCAGATGCCGTTTTATCAGTAGGGGGAAAAGTCTGCTTTACCGATGATATTACTTTCAGTTCATCAAATCTCATCAATCGACTTATGCCGTCCTTTGGTGAAAAAGCCAACCGATTTCTGGAGGGTATTCGAAAAAATTTTACCCCTGAAGCTGTAACCGAACATATTGATGCCTTAAAAAATCTGCGCATTGTGGTTGTGGGAGAAATGATCATTGATGAATACGTATACTGCGACCCTTTGGGGAAATCGGGAAAAGAGTCCATGTTGGTCATGAAGCATGTTGCCGTGGACAAATATGCGGGAGGAGCCGCGGCCATCGCAAATCATCTGGGAGAGTTCTGCCACAAATTAAAACTGATAACCTATTTAGGGAAAGATAACCCACAGGAAGATTTTCTGAAGAAACACCTGAAAAATAACGTCGAGCCCATAATTGTCTACAAAAGCGGATCACCAACCATCCTAAAGCGTCGATTTGTTGATAAATATTCATTTTCCAAGCTACTGGGCGTTTATGAAATAAACGACGAACCGTTGAACCGGGAAGAAAATGACCAGTTTTGTGAAATTCTGGATTACCATCTGACGGAATGCGATCTGGTGGTGGTTGCGGATTACGGGCACGGCCTCATCAGTCACAAAGCCGTCCGGATTCTGGAAAGAGATGTGCCTTTTGTTGCCATTAACACCCAGATCAATGCGGCCAATATCGGTTTTCATGCCATCAGCAAATATGCCCGTGCCGACCACATATGCATTCATGAGGGAGAACTCCGGCTTGATCAGCGGAATAAAAGCGAAGATCTGAAAAATCTCACCTTGAATCTTTCAAAACGGATGAATTGCCCGTCCATCATGGTCACAAGGGGAAAAAACGGCAGCCTTCTCTATCGCCGCGGGGCCGGCTTTCATGAGTGTCCGGCCTTTGCCATGGAGGTTGTGGATCGCGTCGGCGCCGGTGACGCGATATTGGCCTTGACATCGGCCATGGCTTATCAAAATGTGCCACCGGAAATCATGAATTTTGTGGCCAACATGATCGGTGCGGAAGCGGTAACGATCCGGGGAAATGAAAGATCAGTGGATCGAATAAAACTGCTCAAGGGAATTACCGCACTGCTCAAATGAATTGAACCAATCAGTTCAAAAAGAAGGTCTTGAAGCTATGAAGAACAAAATCCTTGTGGTTGGCAGCAATTCATTTTCAGGGTCGCATTTTGTAAATTTTACATTGAACAGGGGGTTTAGCGTTAAAGGGATCAGCCGATCTCCTCAGCCCAATGCTGTCTTCCTGCCTCATGGAAAGGAAAATAATCCTGCCTTCAGTTTCCACCAGATGGACCTTAATCACCAGTTGCCGGAAATAGTGAAGATCGTGGAGCGTTTCCGGCCGGAATATGTGGTCAATTTCGCCGCCCAGAGCATGGTGGGAGAAAGCTGGCGCCATCCTGAACACTGGTTTCAAACCAATGTTGTGACGACCATAAAATTCCATGATCTTTTGAGAAAATGTGATTTTCTGAAAAAGTACGTCCATATTTCAACACCGGAAGTTTATGGCCACTGTGAAGGGCTCGTCCCCGAAAATACGGAATATCATCCCAGCACGCCGTACGCCGTTTCCCGTGCCGCCGCCGACATGAGCCTGAATACCTTTTTCGAGGTCTATGGTTTCCCTGTGGTCTTCACAAGAGCATCCAATGTATATGGGCCTTGTCAGCAGCTCTACCGAATCATTCCCCGATCCATACTGTTTTTTTGTATCGGGAGAAAGCTGCAACTTCATGGCGGAGGCCAATCCGTTCGGTCATTTATTCATATCAGAGATGTGGCGGATGGTACGCTCCGGGTCGCCCGGAATGGCGTCCCTGGTGAAATCTATCATCTTTCCACAAAACGAAATATCTCCATCAAAATTCTGGTCCAGATGATTGCGGACCAGATGGGCTTCTCGATCGAGGACAAGGTTGAGATCGTCGGAGATCGGCCGGGAAAAGACGCCGCCTATCTTCTTGACGCCGGCAAGGCCAGGGAAACTCTGGGATGGAACGATCAAATTAAGCTGGAACAGGGTATTGAGGAAACCATTGGATGGGTAAAAGATCACCTGGAAATACTAAAAAGCCAGCCATTCGATTATGTTCACAAGCCCTAATTCACAAATTATGGGGGAAAAGATGCATATACTGGTGACCGGCGGATGCGGTTATATCGGTTCCGTGCTGGTTCCAAAACTCCTGGCGCTGGGCCATCGGGTAACGGTACTGGATATCATGTGGTTCGGGAATTTTCTTCCTGAACATAAATCTCTGACGGTTATCAAAAAAGATATCAGGTTTATTGATGAACTGAGCATAGACCGTATGGATGCCGTCGTTCATCTCGCCAATGTGGCCAACGACCCCTGTGGAGACCTGGATCCGAAACTTACCTGGGAAATCAATGCCCTTGCCACCATGCGCCTGGTTGAATGGGCCATCAGGGGCGGCGCGAAACAGTTTGTCTATGCCAGTTCGGGGAGCGTATACGGGGTCAAGGAAGAACCGGACGTCACGGAGGACCTTTCCCTGCTTCCCATTTCCGATTACAACAAAACCAAGATGATCAGTGAACGGGTCCTTTTGAGCTACAAGGATGACATTCTCGTTCAATGCATCCGACCGGCAACCGTCTGCGGCCTTTCCCCCCGCATGCGTCTCGATGTTTCCGTGAATATGCTGACCATGCAGGCCCTTGTCAACCGAAGAATCACCGTTTTCGGTGGAGATCAGACGCGACCCAACATTCATATTCAGGATATCACCGACGTCATGCTTCATTTTCTTGAATATGGGAATGTATTTTCCGGAATTTATAACGCCGGGTTTGAAAACATTTCCATTCTGGATATCGCCAGGAAAGTGGTGCAATCGGTTCCGGCCGAAATCGTGGTGACGGCCTCCAATGACCCCAGGAGCTATCGCCTGAATTCCGATAAGCTTCTTAGAACGGGCTTTAAACCCTCATACACGGTTCAACATGCCATAACGGAAATCATTGAAGCATTTGCATCCGGCATCATGAGGGATACGGATATGGCTTACAACATCCGCACCATGAAAAAAACCAAAGAGGCCGCACCGTCGGCAGAAGGAAAAAACTAAAAGATGGGACGAAAAATCGACCTGCTGATCAACTACCCCAAGACCAAGCGGAATGTGGCGGCACGCGGGGCAACCAAGACGGATGAAGACCGGGCCATTGCCCGAAAATTCGGTAAGGATTTTTTTGACGGCGATCGAAAACATGGTTACGGAGGGTTTTCTTATCATCCCCGGTTCTGGCAACCCGTAATCCCCACGTTTCAAGAACACTTTGGATTGACAACCGGTAATTCCGTACTGGATGTGGGATGTGGAAAAGGGTTCATGTTGCACGACATGGCTGAATTAATCCCCGGAATCACTGTAAAAGGGGTCGACATATCCAAATATGCCATCGCGCATGCCATAGCGGACATGAAGCCCCATGTTCAGGTTGCCGATGCCAAAAATCTGCCTTTTGAAAACAATTCCTTCGACGTTGTAATTTCTATCAATACGGTGCACAATCTGGGTAAAGATGAATGTGGGATTGCCTTGAGAGAAATAGAACGGGTCAGCAGGGGAAAGAGTTTTGTCACGGTTGATGCCTACAGAAATGAAGCGGAAAAAGAGCTGATGTATGCCTGGAATTTGACGGCAAAAACCATCATGCATGAAGATGCATGGGTGAATTTTTTTCATGAGGTGGGTTATTCCGGTGACTATTTCTGGTTTATTCCTTAAAAAAACCCTTTGACCGTACGTCCCGGCAACTCCCTATCCAAAGCAAAAAATCGAAAGAGTCTCGGTATGAAGATAAAAGCAGCGATCCTTGAACAAATTAATCAACCACTAACCATACGCGAGGTTGACGTCCCTGATTTGAAGCCCGGCCAGGTTTTGGTACATATTCGGTATTCAGGAATTTGTCGGAGCCAGTTGAACGAATGGCGAGGCAAAAAAGGGCCGGATCGTTTTCTGCCCCATACCCTCGGGCACGAAGGGTCGGGGGTGGTATTACAGACCGGCCCCGGGGTTACCAAGGTCAGCAAGGGAACCGAAGTTGTTATGACCTGGATCAAAGGGTCGGGCGCCGAGGTGCCTTCCTGCCGATACGCGGCTGACGACCAGGTGATCAATTCGGGTGCTGTTGCCACTTTTATGACAAGGTCCGTGATATCTGAAAATCGACTTGTTCCCATATCCCATATTCCCATGGACATAGCGGCTCTTTTGGGGTGTGCCGTGCCCACCGGTTGTGGAATGGTGTTCAATGAGCTAAATCCCCAAAAAGGCGATTCCATTGCCATATGGGGGGTGGGCGGTATCGGTTTGTGTGCCGTTGCGGCCGCTTCAGCCTGTGGCTGCAACCCGATAATGGCAATTGATATTCATGAAAGCAAGTTGGCCCTGGCAAAAAAATGCGGCGCAACACATCTGATTGACGGAGTGCGAGATCCGGTTCGTAGGATTATGGAAATCACCGAAGGGCGGGGAACGGATTTTGGAATAGAATCCGCGGGCCTCATTTCCACAATGCAAGACGGCTTTGCCGCAACCCGTCGGTTTGGAGGACAATTTTTGATCGCCGGGAATGCCCCTTTGGGCGAAAAAATGCAATTGGACCCTTTCGATTTGATTGTCGGCAAAAAGATTTCAGGTTCATGGGGGGGAAGCAGCAACCCGGACAGGGACGTTCCACGGTATGCCCGGATGTATCGGGATGGCAAGTTGAAGCTGGGTGGGTTGATTACCCACACACTGCCCCTCGATTCTGTCAACGAAGCATTTTCCCTGATGGAAACGGGTTTCGCCGGCAGGATTCTTCTGGATATGGACGCGGTACAATGAACAATCAGGAATATGTCGAGGAGAAACCGAGGTCGGTTCGGCAGGCGATGACCGTTAGACTGCTTCAATGCATGAAACGCATTCGGTTCCTCGAAGAAACCATTGCCAATCGATACAGTGAACAAAAAATGCGCTGTCCGACACATCTTTCCATCGGGCAGGAAGCGGTGGCCGCGGGGGTCTGCCTGGCCCTGAACCGGGAGGACCAGATTTTCGGAACGCACCGTTCCCACGCCCATTACCTGGCCAAAGGGGGAAACATGAAGGCGATGATCGCCGAGATCCATGGAAAGGCTACGGGGTGCAGTTCGGGGAAAGGCGGGTCAATGCATCTGGTTGATTTATCAGTGGGATTCATGGGAAGCACATCTATTGTGGGCGGCACCATTCCTGTCGGCGTCGGTGCGGCCCTGGCGAATCGACTTCATCAAAACAGCAGGGTCTGTTGTGTTTTTTTCGGCGACGGCGCCGTTGAAGAAGGGGTTTTTCATGAATCCGTAAATTTTGCGGTATTGAAACAATTGCCCGTTCTGTTTGTTTGTGAAAACAACCTCTATTCAGTTTACTCGCCCCTCAACGTAAGACAGCCCGAAGGACGAGAGATTTGGAAATTTGCAGCGGGCTATGGGATGCCATCCGATCACGGGAACGGCAATCATGCCATAGAGGTATTTGAGAAAACTGAGATGGCCCTTAAACACATCCGTTCTGGAAACGGCCCGTATTTTCTCGAATTCGCCACATACCGCCGGCGGGAACACTGCGGCCCCAATTTTGACAACGATCTGGGGTATCGAACGGAAAAGGAATATCAATGGTGGAAGGCACGGGATCCCATAGCGATCCTGGAAGCACAATTGCTGGCCCGGGACGTTATCACTCAGGCGGGTATAGCGGATATGGAGAAAACCATTGAGATGCAGGTAAGCGAAGCGTTTTATTTCGCGGAAAATGCTCCGTTTCCGGATTCCGCGGAAGCCTTTGCGGGTTTATACGGGTAGTCAATGGCGTTCACTCGCACCATTACATTTGCTCAGGCGGTTCGTGAAGCGCTTTTCCAGGCCATGGAGATGGACGATTCGGTCATTTGCTATGGGCTTGGCGTTCCCGATCCCAAAGGCGTTTTCGGCACGACGCTCGGTTTGCGGGAAAGATTCGGCAACGAAAGGGTCTTTGATATGCCCGCCTCGGAAAACGCCATGACCGGCGTTGCCATTGGTGCATCGTTAAACGGCATCCGCTCCGTCATGACCCATCAGCGGGTGGATTTTTCCCTCCTCGCCATGGATCAACTGGTGAACAATGCGGCAAAATGGCATTATATGTTTGGCGGACAAAAATCCGTTCCCATTACCATCAGATTGATTATCGGGCGGGGGTGGGGACAGGGCCCCACCCATTCTCAAAGCCTGCAGGCCTGGTTCGCGCACATTCCCGGACTGAAAGTGGTTATGCCCGCAATGGTTGAAGACGCGAAAGGCCTTCTGCTCTCCAGTATTTTCGACGACAACCCGGTGATTTTCCTGGAACACCGATGGTTGCACAACCAGAAAGGTCATTGTCCGGAAACGGATTACAGGACCCCCATGGGCCGGGCCAATCGCCTGCGGGTCGGCAGGGATCTCTCCATCGTCGCCTTCTCATACATGACACTGGAAGCCCTTCGTGCCACCGAATTTTTGAGGAAAAACGGGATTTCCTGCGACCTTATCGACCTCCGTTCACTGAATCCCATGGATTGGGAAACCATTTCCCAATCCGTTGCCAGGACCGGCAGATTGCTGGCACTCGATACGGGACCGGCATTCGGTTCCATTGCGGGAGAGATTATCGCCCGGGTCAGCACACAAAATTTTCATCACCTAAAACAGGCGCCGAAACGTCTGGCCCTACCCGACTTCCCCGTACCCACCAGTCCCGCTTTAACCCGGCACTTCTATAAACGGGCGATCGATATCGCCTTGGCAGCGGGGAGCATGATGGGGAGGGACTTGGACGTCAGCAGTTTGAAATTGGATAAAACGATCCCCCATGACGTCCCGGGGGACGGATTCACCGGGCCGTTTTAGGATTCTGGAATTTGGCCTTTCAACCATTAACATGGTACCGATGATGCTCACATCCAAAGAGTCGCCGGTTATAAAACAATCCAGCAGCTGCAAAGTATGCGGCAACAACGATGTCGAGGAACTGATCCGTCTCCCCAATTTGCCTCTTACGGATACCTTCTGCCGAGAACGGAAAGCGGCCTTTCCCGGCGATATCGACCAATCGTTTCTGTTCTGTCCCCAATGCCGGCACGGCCAGGTCCTTAATGTTGTAAGTCCCCATATTCTCTATGGGGACCGGTATCATTTTCGCAGCTCGGAAAGCGCCACATCCAGAAGCGGAACCGAATTTTTCGTTGACTATTTGCGATCGACATTTCCCGAAAAAAAGTTTTCATCGGTTTTGGATGTGGGCTGTAATGACCTTCATTTGTTGAAATCCCTGAAACAAATTTCAGGAAAAAGGTACGGAATAGACCCCATATGGGCGGGAAGAGAGCATGAGCAATCCGACAATTCCGTTGTGGTTTTTGGAAAACCCTTTGAGGAGATGAGCAGCGAGGAATTGACGGAATTGTCCCCGGATCTGGTGGTTTGCAGGCATTCGTTGGAACATATTCCGGATCCACGCGCCATGTTGCGGACCCTTCTGGCCGGGTCAAAGGAAAACTGCGTTTTTTTATTTGAAGTGCCTTCCCTTGAGGTACTGGTCGGAAAACAACGCTTTGATTATATTTTTCATCAACACCTGCATTATTTTTCGCTGACCTCTTTTTTACGGCTGCTTGAGGTGGTGGGTGGAAGCTATGTGTCCCATGCATGGAACTACCATGACTGGGGCGGGTTGCTGGTGGCTTTCAGAAAAAAGGGCCAAGCCAATGCCACCCGTATTTCTTCATCGGTAACGGCTGAAACGATCACTCAAAACTACGACTTTTTTAAGCGCCAGTTTCAGACATCGGGCGAACTTCTCGACCTTTTCAGGGACCGCTTAATGTATGGATATGGCGCCGCTCAAATGCTCCCCGTCATTGCCTACCACCTCAAGAACGATCTCTCCTGTCTGGCGTGTATCCTCGATGATGATTCCGGCAAAGAAGGTCTTCAATATGAAAATTTGCCATTGAACATCACGTTCGCTCAGAACGTGAGGGATATCGAGGATTCAACGGTGTTCATCACGGCCATTGATAACGTAAAACCCATATTCAGAAAGCTCTTAAAATTGAATCCCAAAGATATTATGTATCCGTTACATATATTCTGATAGGTTTCACCAAGCGGAGAAAATTTAAACGTGGATCTCGGCATAAATGGGAAAAAGGTGTTGATTACAGGTTCCGGGCGGGGCATCGGCAAAGGCATTGCCAAATGCCTGGCCAGGGAAAAGGCCAATGTATGCATTGTTGCCAGAACTCCGTTGGACGTTCAAGAAGTTGTGAAAGAGATTGGGGGAAAGGGATATGGACACATGGGTGTTTCCATGGATCTCGTTCCGGACCGGGCGCCGAAGGAATTAGCGGGGCTTCTGAAAAAAAACAATTTCTGGCCCATCGACATCCTGGTACACAATCTGGGGGGCACTTTAAATATTAAGGACCCTTTCTGTTCCCTGGCGGATTGGCGCCGCCTGTACCGGTTCAACCTGGAAGTGGCTCTGGATTTAAATCTTCTCATGGTACCTGAAATGGTGAAGCAAAAATGGGGCCGAGTAGTGCATATTTCCTCCATTTCAAGCATGGAAAACCATGGGCCCGTGCCATATTGCGCCATGAAGGCAGCCCTGACCGCATACACCCGAAGCTTTGGCGGCGTTGTGGCCCCGGACGGGGTTGTGGTTTCGGCCGTTCTGCCGGGCGCTGTTTATACGGAGGGCGGATATTGGGAAGAGGCTTTGAAAACCAATCCCGCGCATGTGGATAAATTCTTGACCGAGCGGCAGCGAATCGGCCGGTTCGGTGACATTGAAGAAATTGGAAACTATGTTACTTTCCTTTGCTCGAAATTGGCTTCCTTTAATACCGGTGGCATCGTCCCCGTGGACGGCGGACAGGGCAGAGGCTATTTCGGCCAGTAGATGATTTTTTGAGGTTGCCTGAATGTTGGAAACACGCAACAAAGACCTGAGAAAGAAGATTGTGGATATGGTGATAAGCGGTCGTGATGGGCACATCCCGAGCGCATTTTCCATCATTGATATTGTTGAAATCCTGTTCCGCCGTTATCTCAACTACAATCCTGAAAATCCCCATTGGACAAAACGGGACTATTTCATTCTCAGCAAAGGCCATGGGTGTCTCGCACTGTACGTGGTTTTACACAAATATGGATTCTTGACGTCAACGGACATTGAAGGTTTTTGCAAGCCCAACGGCATTCTCGGCGAACATCCGGATGCCACGAAGATTCCGGGCGTAGAAGCGTCAACCGGTTCTCTGGGACATGGCCTCCCTTTTGCCATGGGAATCGCCCTGGGATTGAAAATTCGTTCCCTGAAAAACAGGGTCTTTGTTTTGGTGGGTGACGGCGAATGTCATGAGGGAACCGTTTGGGAGACTGCCCATGTGGCCTGTAACCAGCAACTGGGGAATCTTTGCGTATTGGTGGATTGGAATGGGTCCGCGGCGCAACTCATGCCCAGAGACGATCTGCCGGGAAAATGGAAAGCCTTCGGCTGGAATACGGTTATCTCGGAAGGCCATTCCGAGGATGAAATGAAAACGGCTTTGGACGGCGTGAACTTTTCTTTAGATGGCCCCCCCACAGCCGTTATTTTCAGGACAATCAAAGGAAAGGGGGTTCCCATGCTCGAAGGACACGGGCCATGGCACCACAAAATACCCGACGAAAAAGAGTATGCCATCATCATGGAGGCGCTGAATTGAACCCGAAATCCATGCGGCAACAGTTTGCGGATACCATGCTGACAGTCGGTATTGAAGACCCCAATTTGATCGTTCTTGTGGGGGACATCAGCCATTTCATCTTACAGCCATTTGCAAAAGCGTGCCCGGGGCGGTTCTACAATATCGGTATTTGCGAACCGACCATTTTAAGTATGGCGGCTGGGATGTCAAAAATAGGGTTTCACCCCGTTGTACACACCATCGCGCCCTTTTTGATCGAACGGGGTTTCGAGCAGATCAAACTCGATTTTTCCTACCAGCAACTTTCCGGGAATATTGTGACGGTGGGTTCGGCATTCGACTATGCCAATCTTGGATGCACCCATCACTGTTACGGTGATTTTGCGCTGTTGAAAACCCTGCCCGGGGTTCAAATCGTTTACCCGGGAAGCGCCGGGGAATTTGATGCCCTTTTCCGGCAAACATACCACAATAACGTGCTGACGGTCTTCAGACTTCCCGGAACCCAGCATGGGCATGATCTGAATGTTCAGGAGATCCGTTTCGGGAAGGCCTGTAAAATAAGGGAAGGTTCCAATTTGACCCTTATTCCCACGGGGCCCCATCTGAAAACGGCATTGGACAGCGTTGATGCGCTTGTTCGAAGCGGCTGGGACCCGGAAATTATTTATCTGCACACCATCAGGCCCATGGATTCACAATGTCTTCTTGAAAGCATCGGAAAAACCAAACGGGTGTGCGTCATCGAAGAGCATATGCGAAGCGGCGGTTTGGGGGACGATGTGTTGAGGCTTGCAAACGGCCGAACTGATATTGATCTTCTTTCCCTTTCCATTCCGGACAAGTTCATGACCCGATATGGACGCTACGAGGATCATTGCAACGAAATCGGGTTAACCGCCGAAAATCTGGTTGACCGGATCAACCTGAGGTTTTCTTGACCCTACAGGCTAATATGAAAATCCAATTCAAATTGGGGAACACATGGGCATCTTTTCACTGATAAGGAAAATTGAAAGTCTGTTTGTTTTGAACCGCACTAATCGTCAAGGAATTTGGCTCATTACGATTCCCAAGTCGGGGAGCATGTATATGCTTCATACTCTTTCGGAATATCTCGCACTTCCAGAATTCAGCATAAAAAAATTTCCAGAAGTTGTTACCGATCCGAACCTTGCCAAAAAAGTCGGCAAAGGCGCAGCCATATGCCATGCACACACCATCGCCAACGGAAACAACATCGCAACCCTGCTTGCAAAAGGCATTAAGAAATGTATTGTTCACGTGAGAGATCCACGGCAGTGTGTGTTGTCCTGGGTCTATTGGCTGAATGAAGGGCATCGACAAGGAATCGATCGAAACTTAAATAATCCCGCCCTTCCCTCCGGATATTATTCCCTGCCTCTGGAAGAGCAAATAGACTGGCAAATTGAAACCAGAATTCCGCATATTATTGAAATGGTGGGAAGTTGGTTTAAGGTATACGAAAGCGAGGAGGCCCCCATCGAAGTCCTATTTACCCGATTTGCCGATTTGAAAGCCGATGGCGAAATGCTTTTTTCGCAAATATTGAACTTTTATGAAATTGAAGTTAAAAGCGTCATAGCCCCGCAAAAAAAAGAAATAGAACAACAACCGGACAAATACCACTATCGAAAAGGAGAATTGGATGAATGGCGGCGGATTTTCAGCCCTTTTCAGCAACAAAAATCCTGGGAGCTAATGCCGGCAAGAATGTGCGAGAAGTTTGAGTGGAAAAAATAATTTTCGAGCAGTTGCATGAAAAAATCCTTGACTTACATTGGCGTTTTTCCACACCCCATAATCAATGATTGATGTAAAAATAAGCCCGCTTTTGATAAGGCCTTTCGCATTTTGATCCAGCCCAGATAACCGCAGATTTGCTGAAAAATACGAAAAATATTATGGCTGAACTCAGCCATTTGCTTCAGACTTTCCAGCAGCGTATCGAAATTGATTCGGCGGTGTTGTATGCCATCCTTGCCCGCGGATGGAGTTTTGCAGCCGGACCGGTAACAGCACTTTTTATTGCATCCCGTTTTTCACCTGAAATACAAGGGTTTTATTACACTTTCGGGCCCATTCTGGCACTGCAAACATTTGCAGAGCTAGGCATCGGGCTTGCGATTACTCAATTTGCCAGCCACGAATGGTCGAAACTGAAGATCGGAGAAAACGGAAAAATAGAAGGTAACTCGAACTCCTTATCAAGATTAGTTTGTTTAGTTTGGATTTCTCTAAAATGGTATACGGTTGCAGCAATTATCATAATAATAGGGCTGAGTACTGGCGGTTATCTTTTCTTTTCACAATCTCAAACATCCGATGTTCAGTGGCAACTGCCCTGGATTTCCCTCTGTGTCTTAAGCGGAATTAATCTTTTTTCAATAGGCATCTGGTCACTTTTGGAAGGATGCAATCAGGTATCGAATGTATATTTCTATCGTCTTTTTCAAGGGATTCTGGGAAGTGCTGCGGCATGGATAGCTATTCTGCTTGGTGCCGATCTGTGGACAGCAAGCATCGTGACGGCCAGTGGACTAATTTATGGCGGGTTCTTCCTTTTCAAGCATTATAGGAAATTTCTCAACTCCCTTTTGTTAAAGACAACTGTGGGGCCCCGGTTATTCTGGCGGAGAGACCTTCTGCCTTTTCAATGGCGGATAATGGTCAGTTGGATAAGTGGTTATTTTGCTTTTTCGCTCTTCACACCCATCCTTTTCCATTATCATGGGCCTGTGGTAGCCGGTCAAATGGGTATGACATGGTCTCTGTACAACGCCCTAACTTCCTTGGGAAGCGCATGGATAATGCCAAAAGTACCGCTATTCGGAATGATGGCGGCACAAAAAAAATATGCCGAGATGGATCGTCTTTTTTGGCGACTGATGGTTATTGCGACAGGTGTCACAATATTGGGCGCACTTTTTATCTGGCTGGCGGTTCTGTATCTCAATCATTATGGCTTTGCCCTAGCTCAACGGATGCTGTCACCATTGCCGACAGCTCTGTTCTTGACAATTGCGGTTTTCAACACAGCGTCTCTCCCCATGTCGACATACCTGCGTGCCCACAAAAAGCACCCCCTGGTATACACCTCGGTCCTTTTTGGCTGCCTGGTGGCCTTGTCAAACTGGTTTCTCGGCAAACGCTACGCAGCCGTAGGCATGGCAGCAGGGTGTGCTTTTATTTACACAATGATCTTTCCAATAACTGTTGTAATATGGAAACATTGTCGTTCCCGGTGGCACAGCATCAGCAAACCAATTTGAAAATTCAAATTCTTAATTAAAAGAGATCGCATAATTTCCACCCACAGTGTACATAAGCGATTCAGAGCAGTCCATAGTTAAGTCCGCCTGAAGTCTGTGTTTTAGGCACCCCCTTTATTTTCGGAGGCATTTTTTGTACATTGACCGTATTAAGAAGTTGATCAAAGAGAGTGATTTGGATCAATTTATTCGAGCGATTCGAAAATACATAAAGAACAGTGAGCTATATAGATTTATTAGGATCAATCTTTCCAAACCTCTTGACGGAAGTCCTTCTCGAAACAGAATCCAATATAACGATGTTTTGCATGCCTTTTATGACCTGGAAGTATCTCCTGCAACCTTCAATATCGTGGCCTTTCTAATACTTGCAGAGCTAAGAAGGAAGGAAGAGGAGTGTGCTTACATGCATGTGGCGATTGTTCCGGGCGCAAATAATGATTTTCGTGAAGACCATTTTGATCCTGGGTACGATATAAACAATATGCGATGGCGCCTAAAAAACGTTCTTGTTCCCTGTTGCTGGCTGTTGCCATCATGCCGACAGGTTACGGTTTTTGCTACTCGCCAAGAAGCCATGGCATTTCAAAACGCCATGACCAAACATGTTTTTCCGAAGAGATATACTGTAACTCTCCCCATTGCAAGATACATGGACAAATTTGTCGTTAAAGAAGCATTCAGGGGCTCAGAGATTCCATCCCTTCAATCCACACCCCAGGCTATTGCATTCGCAAAAGACTGGATTAAGAGCAATGCTAAAGGACGAAAAGTCGTATCAATTACGCTAAGGGAATCCTCCTATGAAAAACAGAGGAACAGCTGCCTTGGAGAATGGCGGAAATTTGTACTGGCTCTAGATACTAAAGCTTATTGCCCGGTTGTCATCAGGGACACTGAAACGGCGTTAACATCCCTGCCTGTCGAACTAAATGATCTGCTGATTTTTAGAGAAGCCTCATGGAACATTGAGCTGCGTCTGGCTTTTTACGAATTAAGTTTTCTAAATCTGTGTATTAGTAACGGCCCAACTCATTTATTGTTTTATGATCGGAAAACAGCCTATATCTTCTTCAAGATTCTCTCCCCTTCCTCCGGTTACACCGCAGCGCTTTTTTATCGCCAAATCGGCTTGAAACCCGGATCCCAGCCCCCTTGGGCAGCACCTTTCCAGCGGATGGTCTGGAAAGACGACAACGCTGACGTTATTTTGGAAGAATTTACCAAGATGTGCGCAACAATCGAACAGCAATCTTAGACTATTCGAAACTTGAGATCCTGATTTTCTTGCCAGCCATGAATGCCCCAATAACAAAATGTCCGATTTGTTCAGGCAAAAGAACCAGCCGACTAAAAAAACACCCGGATTTTTCTGAAGCCAGCATCTATTATTGCGACAACTGCAATCACGGGTTCACCTTTCCCGAGCCGGATGCCTTTTGGCTGGAAAAATATTACGAGGATGTTTACCCCCTCAAGCGGAGCAATTTTTTCGGAGATCGGTATTTCCAAACCATGAAATTAAGGGCGAAAGCTCAAATGGAATTCATTGCCCGTGCTTTGAAACCGACAATTGCGTCTGACGATTTTAAACATTTTAAAATTCTTGATTGGGGCTGCGGCATCGGGGCACTGGTTGCCGCATTTGAGTCCAAAGGAACATGGGTTGTGGGCTACGACAGCGACCTTGCAGCCATTCATATGGGTAAGACCCTTTGGGGATGCAACATCAGCACCATGCCTTCCAATATTGAAGAGCTTCATAGCGGTTTCGAGATTCTTTGCATGTCACATGTGATTGAACATCTGGCCGATATCAGGAAAACCCTTGAACATATTTTGAAAATGCTGAAACCTGGCGGATATTTTTTCATGGAAGTGCCCAACTGCCATAGGGGAATGTTCAGAATAAATCAGGACACAGAATCCCATCTGCACTTCTTTACGCAAATGTCTCTTCAGCATCTCATGGCAATATTGGATTTGAAAGCAGTCCGGTGTGTCAGCTGCGGTCCACCAAAATCCACAAGATCCGGTTTGCAGCAAATAGCCGGGAAGATCTTTCGTCACACTGTAATTGAATCTCTTCCCTGCTCATGGCTGGAAATTCCGAGGCGAATCGGGAAAACCTTTAGAAAGACGTCAGGAACGGACTATGACGGTTATTATGATAAATACTACAACGCAACTGATTCGAGGGGAATGTGGTTGCGGTGTCTGGCCAGAAAGCCGAACTGACACATGCGGATGGAGAGTTCAACACATGGAAATCCTGGCCCTGATCCCCGCAAGGGGCGGCTCTAAAGGCATTAAGCGAAAGAATTTGGTTCCGTTCAGGGGAAAACCGCTCGTCTTGCATTCCATTGAACATGCGCTTCAATCAGAACGAATAACGAGGATCATCGTTAGCACCGATGACCCTGAAATCGCACGGGTATGCCGTGAGACCGGAGCTGAAGTTCCTTTTATTAGGCCCTCCAAACTGGCGCAAGACCACGTGCTGGACTGGCCCGTTTTCAAACACGCTCTTGATTTCCTGAAAGAAAAGGAAAACTACATCCCCGATCTGGTGGTCCATCTGCGACCAACCACACCTTACCGAAAACCCGGATGGATCGACGAGGCGGTAGCGCTGCTTATGGAACATCCTGAGGCCGATTCGGTTCGATCTGTATCTACACCCGAAAAACATCCCTATCGCATCTTTAGAATCGACAACCAAGGTTTCCTGGATCCCATCATGAAACATGAACATCCGGAACCCTATGTTTTAAGACGTCAAGATCTTCCCCCCATGTATTATTATAACTGTGTTATCGATGTCACGCGACCGACCACTATTCATGAAAAGCGATCCATGACCGGAGACCGCATACTTCCCTATATCATGGATGCGGATGAGGTCATTGATATCGACAGCGAAAAGGATCTGCGGATCGCCGAGTGCCTGTTTGGAAACAAATCATAACCCTCGTCATCGGCGCCGAACATGGAGAATCAAATGAGAATGGAAAAAAAAGGATATGGAAAATTTCCAAATATCCGCTCTTGATGCATCTCGGCAGCGGAAAATCTCAAAACTTAACGGAACTCGCAACATAAGTAAGGGCATAGCCCAAATTTGTGACATGAAGAAAATTCTGGTGGTATTCGGATTTTATCTCAAAGTTTCATCAGACCATCGTTTTCCTGAAGAAATCAGAAGTCGAGAGGGCTTTTGGCCTCTTTGATGGTTTGGCTCTTGATGGTATGCGTATAGATCATGGTCGTTCGCACATCGCTGTGCCCCAATAGCTCTTGAATGGTGCGAATATCATAATTGGCCTCTAACAAATGCGTTGCGAAACTATGCCGGAACGTGTGGCTGGTCACGCGTTTTGTGAGCTGTGCTTTTTGGACGGCCTTTTTCAGCGCCTTTTGGACAAGGCTTTCGTGAAGATGGTACCGACGCTTTTCTTCGGTTGCGGGCACACGAGTCAGCAGGTTTGCAGGAAAGAACCACTGCCAGACCAGATCCTTTGCGCAATTCTTATATTTTTTCTCCAGCAGTCCGAACATGAAGGCGCCTGAATAACCTGACTTTAGGTCGCGCTGGTGCAATTGTTTTACATATTCAAGATGTTCAATCAATTCCGGGACTATTTTTTGAGGAATGGGGACAGATCGGTCTTTTTTTCCCTTGCCATCATGTACAGTTAAAACGCCAGCATCGAAATTGAAACTCTGGATCCGAAGATTCAAACATTCGAACAATCGAAGTCCGCATCCGTAAAGCAATTTTACTACCAAATCAAAGGGGGGAACCAAATGCGCCAGAATCGCGTCGATTTCCTGCCTTGACAATACGACGGGAATGTAGGGTCTGCTTTTCGCTCTTACAGCATCTCTGATATCGCCGGGCTCTTTGTGAAGAACATGGCGGTAAAAAAACAAAATAGCGTTAAACGCCTGATTTTGAGTCGAAGCTGCGACTTTTCGCTTTACCGCCAAAAATGTCATAAAGTCTTTAATATCGGTGCCTTCCAATAAACTCAAGGCCTTGGATTTGGAAAAAGTCTGAAATTTTCGTAGCCAACCGGTGTAACTTTTCAAGGTTTTGGGGGAATAGTGTTTCACTTTGATCGCTGAATCCAGATCATTATAAGCGGAAACCCAGCTGGTTGGGTTTATTGATTTGGCTGATTTGAAGGAAGCTCCGGGTTCGGAAATTACACCCAAGTTACGTTTTTGGGAATCCCCGAAGGAAACCGGAGTGGACTTTTTGGAAGTATGCCTGGGTAATTTGCCTTTGGATTCCGTTTTTACTGAAGAATTTTGTGTACTATGCGTCGTATTTTTTTTTCGGCATGCTTTGGTTTGAGCAGCCTGGGAAGGGACATTAATGATCTCATAATATAATGAAATGGCTTGGGAGGCTTGTTCTATTTGGAAGTTTTGTTGTTTTTTTTCCCGAAGTTTTTTCAGAAAATACGAAAGGCTTTTCCAGTCGGATTTAGCATGCTTATATTTTAGGCAAAAATCCAGATAAAATCGCAACCATTTTTAATAATGACAATGATATCGACTCGGAATCGACTTTTTAATTAACCGGTCTCGAAATATTAATAAAAGATCTTTAGGGACTGGAAGCATGCCTTTTCCTTCCGGACAACATGAGTTTATGTGCTGTTAGTCAGATTTCAATTTTTATGCCATAAATCAAATTCAAAATTAACACCGAACTTGGTGCGGATACAAAACAACTCATGCCATATTGCAACTATTTGATCTTCCAAAAGAACTTCATGTATTTTATGCTGTGAAAATTCCTTCTTTTTTTGACAGCTAGTACTGGCTTTGCTTTAATCCCTTTTACCACTTTTCGACATTTGTCCAACATGCAGATTTGAGTGAAGGGCGGAAAAAAAACCATATAATTACTGGTTATGTGTTCAAAATTTATAAGAAATTATCACAAAGGAAATAAAATATGAATAAATTGCAATCATACTTTGACCATTTTGATAAACACTACGGAGTAGAAAATTGGGGATGGTATAAAAGTCTAAATGAATGGATTGATATTGCCCAAAAAATTAAAAAGGAAATTTACAAAACGGATTTTTCTAAGTTTGATAACAATAACAAGAAGAACAAGATTGAACAAATTTTAAAAAAAAGTTCTGATAATAAATTGGAAACCGTTGAAGCATTTTTGCAACAATATTTATACGAAAGTAGTAATGGCATTTCAACCATTCGCCAGCAACTACTGACTCACGAAAGAAGAACTGAGATAACAAGTAAGATTGATTCAAATTATGATATTTTAATTAACCTATTTAAATCAAATGACATTAAAGATGTTGAAAAAGTAGTCCGAAACCTTGTAGTAGATAATGTGAATTCGGTTATATATAGATTCATAAGAACTATTTTCCCTAATAAATTATCTGCTCCTGATGCACCAAACAGATTAGACCAGAGATTATACATAATTAATTCAAAATTAGGAATTTCAATAAGTGGAAGTAGCAATATTGAAAAGCATGAAAATTTAATGAATTCAATTGTATCTGATGATGAAATAAAAAAACAAATCTTTTTTTGGGAACTTTATGATATGGTAGAAAATAGTTTAGCCCTCAAAAAAGCCACTGTTTATTATGGGGCACCTGGAACAGGAAAAACATTCACAGCAAAAAAAGTTGCAAGAGAATATATTGATCAGCATAGGATAAAGATTGGCAAATCAATTTATACAGAAGAAAGTAATTATCATATTAAGACAGTTCAGTTTCATCCTTCTTATTCTTATGAGGATTTTATAGAAGGTATAAGGCCGAGTACAAATGGTAAATTATTATTGTTTAATGGCACTTTTAGAGAATTCTGTAAAAAAGAAGGATGTAAAGAAATCAAACTTTATCAAGATAATGAATTTCTAAAAATGTTTAAAGAAAAGGAATACAATTTCAGTCAAATAAAAATATCTGAATTGTCGGATAATCAGAAAAAAATTCTTGATGTTCCAGAAGGTTTAGCTAAAGCGATAACAATTGAAGAAATTATTGAACCAGCGTTTTTTATTATTGATGAAATCAATCGAGCAGAATTATCAAGAGTATTTGGTGAATTAATGTATAGCCTTGAATACAGAGGATTTAACGGAAAAATTAAAACCCAATATTCTTATTTGAACAAAAATGAAAAAGCAGAAAGTGTATTTTTTTGGGAAGATGATGAAGATTGGTTTTTCATTCCTCAAAATATTTATATTATTGGCACAATGAATAACATTGACCGCTCAGTTGATAGCTTTGATTTTGCTCTAAGAAGACGATTTATGTGGGAAGAGATTGAACCTGATTTTGATATTGTAAGAAATTTGTTTTCAGTTAACTGGAAAGATGATTTCGCCCAAGCATTTGAAAATCTGAACAAGGACATAGAAAAAGATGATATTTTAGGAAAAGATTATCGCATTGGTCATGCTTATGCTTTGGCAATAAAACCAATCCAGGGTAGATTTGAAACATTTAAAGATGCAAAAGAATTTCTATGGAATGATTTTATTAAACCTTTACTTGAAGAATATTTGCGAGGTTTAGGGAACGAGCTTAAAGCAAGTGAAAAACTTTACTCGTTCAAAAAAAGTTTTGGAATTGAATAAATATGAATGCAAAAGAATTTTTTCAAAGTGAAATTAAAGACAATGACTATAAAGGAATGAGCCTTGCTGAAAAAATTCAGACTTCTTGGCAAGATGATATCTTCCACAGTAAGATCCGGAATAAAGATAATTTTAGAAAACCCGGCATTGCTAGTTTTGTAACCAATCTTTATGATGAACTGGCAAGTAAAAAATTATCAGACCTGAATATTTCTCAAATTCGATTTGACGATGAATTTGAGGCAAATATTGACCAAAAGATATTTGATATTAGTGGAAGAAATTTTGACGATTTAAAAATATATACCGGTAATATTGTTGGATCAATCATCTATAAATCCCACCATTTTAATATCAATTGTCGTTTTGGTAATAACTTTTTACAATATATGATTGCAAATGCGAGCGGCTTTTTAGAGCTTGAAAATTTTGGTTCAATAGACAATACGTTGGGGCTGGGCGAATGGATTTTAATTTATTATTGGAAATTACAGCTAAAAAAAGCTTTTGCATTAGGTTTGTATAAAACATATCAGAAAAGAAAGGAAAATTTATCCACTGTAAGGGGCAGAATAAATCTTAACTCTATTCTGAAAAAAAATTATTTTGACGGAAAGACACTCTGTGAATTTAAGGAGCATAGCTATAAAAACGAGTTAAATTATATAATTTCAATGTGTTTAACAAAGGTTTTTAAATCCAAATATCAGATTATTGTAACCGATATTTATACTATAAAAAATGCTTTTGACTCTATTAATATAGAAAAAATAAGCTTAAAATCAATAAAGAATGAGAAAGTCATCAATCCATACTTTAAAAAATATAATCAAGTTGTTAACCTTTCTTTGAAAATCTTAAAAGATGAATTTGCAAACATGGGGGAAAGCAAATCAGATTTTTCTGCATTTTTATTTGATATTTCTTTGCTATTTGAACATCATATACGCAAAATATTGAAAAAGACATTCGAGTTATTCCCTAAAAATAAAATGGAATTTTGTATCCCAAACGGAATTTTCCAAAACAATATTTTTCCTGATATAATCATTGATTTTGGCAATAATGAGATAGGAATTTTTGATGTTAAATATAAGAATTTTGATTTTATTAATGGAGTTACCAGAGAGGATAGATTTCAGATAGTCTCTTATGTAGCAACACACATGGCAAAATATAAGGTCATAATGTCAGGAGTAATTTATCCTTTACGAGAGAATGATTGGAAAAATATAAAAAAAATAAAAGAACAAACTCTTAGAATAGAAAAAGAAATTCCATTTAGAATTATATTTTATAAAGTTTGCAATAAAATTGAAAATCAGCAAAAAGCAGACATCAATTTCGTGGAAGAATTGAAACGTAAACTGATGTTGTATAAAAAATTCGATAAAATATTTATTAACCAGCAGATGCAAACATAGCAAACTTATTTTATTTAACCTACTTGAAAAATAGAATAAAAAGAACACATAACCCGGCGCTGAACTCGGACGCAAAAGGGTTCCGGTTAGCTTAGCGTTAGGCATCCCGGCGAAACACCTATCTCGGAGAAACCCTCACGTATGACGAAGCTCGGCACCATCGATTTTGACGACTGCATTCTCGACGCGCTGCGCGACGATCGGCTCATCGTCTTCGCCGGTGCCGGCGTTTCAATGGGGCCGCCGTCGAACCTAGCCAGTTTCTGGAAGCTGACCTGCGACATTGCCCAAGGCACCGGGCTCAGTCCCAGCGAACCGCTCGATCGGTTTCTGGGTCAGCTGCATCACCGCAACGTCGCCGTTCATGAGCGCGCCGCTCAGCTCCTTTCACCAGCAGGAAGCGCTCCGAACGCACTACATCACGACCTGTTGCGGCTGTTTCGGACGGCGGACCGCGTCAGGCTGGTAACCACCAACTTCGATCTGCACTTCGAGACCGCCGCCAATGATTTGTTCGGCGCTGTTCCCGACGTATATCGGGCACCCGCTTTGCCCCTCGGCTACGACTTTTCTGGCATTGTTCACGTTCATGGGGCTCTGCCACGGGCGCGGGATCTCGTGCTAACGGACGCAGATTTCGGCCGGGCCTACCTGACCGAGGGCTGGGCACGCCGATTCCTTGTGGATGTTTTCCGCCGATATACGGTGCTATTCGTCGGATACAGCCACAACGATGTCGTGATGAACTATCTGGCTCGCGCGCTGCCGGCTGATAGCGTCGCGGGCCGGTTTGCCTTGACGGATGAGGATGGAAGCTGGGAGTTGCTGGGCATCGCGCCCATCCGCTTCGTGAAAGGCTCCGGCGCGGACCCATTCAAGGAACTCTACGACGGCGTGCACCGACTCGCCGAGCGCACCATGCGAGGAGCGCTGGACTGGCAGTCGCGTCTTGCTGAACTGGGCGGCCGCACTCCGCCAACAGATGAAGAAGCGATCAGTGAGGTCGAGCAGGCATTGCGCGAGGTGCACACGACGCGTTTTCTGATCAACGTCGCGCGCGATCCGGAATGGCTCCGATGGCTGAACAGGCGCAAGCATCTCGATGCGCTCTTTGGTACTGCTGACCTCGGCGAGCGGGATATGCTACTTGCTGGGTGGCTGGCGCAGCATTTCGCGATCGAGCACCCCGACGAGCTCTTCGAAATCGTTGCGGCGCATGAACTGCGGTTGAGCCCAGCACTCTGGTGGTCCATCGGTCGTGAGCTCGGCGTCATGAGGGAGAAGCCGCTGGAAGAGTCTGCGCTCAAGCGCTGGGCCACCATCCTGCTTGCGAGCGCACCAGCCAATGCGGATCACCACGTGTTGATGTGGTTGGCTGAGCGCTGTGCAAGCCAGGGGTGTATCGAACTGACGCTAACCGTGTTCATGGCAATGAGCGAGCACCGGCTCAGCGTCAAACCCGGCTTCGCGTGGCCCGATGATGAGGAGAGTGAACGCCGCCGGCTGGACGCGGAGTGTCCGCTGCGAGCCGATCACTGGTCGCTGAACGAAGTTTGGACGAAGCACCTGAGGCCACTCTTGGCGCGAGTTGCGCAGCCGCTGTTGTTCGGGTGTTGCGCTGCGCATAGAGAAGATCCACGGCGAGTTGACGGCCTGGGACAAGGCATCGCGTGAATGGGATCCAGTCAGCTACGGGCGTTCGGCCATCGAGCCGCATGATCAAGACCGGTATCCGGATGCCGTCGACGTTCTGATTGACGTCGCGCGCGATGCGCTCGAGTGGCTCGCAGCAAATTCTCCGGCGTTGCTCGGTTCTTGGATTGAGAGGCTCGTGCTCTCGGATGCTCCCCTGCTGCGTCGGCTGGCCATACACGCGATAACGACGCATCCCGAGCGATCGCCTGAAGAACGCCTGAAATGGCTGCTGGATCGCTTAGGCCTCCATGGGCTTTGCGAGCATCATGAAGTCCATCGAGCTGTAGCGCTGAGCTATCCGGCCGCGTCTGATCCAGCGCGAAAGGCCGTCGTTGACGCAATCTTGGCGCGCACGCTGCCGGCTTCCGATGATTGGCCTGCCGAGGAGCGAACTGCACGCTCGCATTTCGACTGGCTGTCTTGGCTGCTCCAGGCGAAGCCCGATTGCCCGCTGGCAGGTGCAGCCTTGGCACCAATCAAGGCACAGTATCCAGACTGGAGGCCGTCGGATCATCCAGACCTCACTCACTGGATGGGATCAGCTGATTGGGTGGGCTCAGAGAGCCCTTGGTCCGTCGAGCAACTCATCGCCAGGGAACCCCGCGAACAGCTTGATAACTTGCTAAGTTTCAAGGGCAATCGCTTCGATGGGCCAAGCCGCGAGGGGTTGTTGGCCAATGGTCGCGAGGCTTGCAAGCAGAGCACCAGTTGGGCATTTTCGCTGGGGCAGGCCCTAGCCGAACGGGCACTGTGGTCATCTGACTTATGGCCAGCATTGATCCGGGGACTGCAAGAATCCGAACTGTCCGCAGAAGGCTGGCGTGACTTGCTGACATTGGTATCCAATCCGGCGCTGCAGTCGGCGCATGCTTACGACATTGCGAATCTGCTTTACGCCTTGGTGAGGGACGGCGGCAAGCCATTTGCGCTCGACTTGCTGGAGCAAGCGAACGCTATCGCACTGCCCGTATGGCAAGCCCTGGAAGCCAAAACTCAGGATGAAGACATTGATGACTGGCTGTCCCGCGCAATCAATCGTCCGGCCGGCGTTATCGTCGAGTTCTGGATCAACGGCCTGTCGCTGTTTTTGCACGGTAAGACAGGAGCCGAGCGGGTTATGCCTGAGAACTACCGCCATTGGTTCACACTGGTGGTGCAAGACGCGACCTCAAAGGGTGGAATGGGGCGCAGTCTGCTTGCCAGTCAAACCTCATTCCTATTCGGCTTAGATGAAGCATGGACGCGCCAACACGTTATTCCGCTGTTCAGTGATCTGAATCGGCAAAAGTTTGCACAGGCATGGGACGGCTTCCTCGTGTGGGGGCGTTTGTATCCGGCGCTTGTCGCTGCCCTGTTGCCGTCATTCGTTGCCGCGATGCCGAGGCTCGCTGCCGATCTGGACGACCGCCGCCGGCGATTCATCGAGTTCTACACTGCGCTCGCTGCATTCCATGTATCGGATCCGACACAGAACTTGCTACCTACGCTTTTTCAGCACGGCTCGTTGGCCGATCGATTGGCGTTCGCATCGCACCTCGGATACTTCTTGCGCCAAATGCAACAGCCAGCCAAACAGCAACTGTGGAACGGTTGGCTACGCCGCTATTGGCAGGATCGACTGCAGGGAGTGCTCGCTACCCTGGACGAGACGGAGATTCGGAAGATGCTGGAGTGGCTGCCACACCTTGGCGACGCCTTCCCAGATGCGGTGGCCTTGGCAGTTCGCTGCCCTACGATCCGAATCGAGCACAGCCACGTCCTTTACGAACTGCGTAAGAGCGAACTGGTGACACGGTTTCCCACCGAAACAGCGGAGCTGCTGATTTATCTTTCCGGCTGTACTGTCGGCTACCATGCGGACGACCTAGCAAAAATCGAGGCGCGCCTGCCCCTGATACCTGCGCAGGTTCGTAGTAGCCTCGACGAGGCATTCGCACGCGCTGGCGTGTTGAGGGAGCAGAATTGAGTGTCGGTTTTCAGCCGCTGGCCGACGGATGCGGTGTTCGGGCTGATCTACGCAGCCTCGGCGGAGAGAGGCCTAACAAGGCAAATTCAGCCGACGCAAAAAGCGCGCGCGGCTGATTTGCGGCGTTATGTGTAAAGGTATACATGCAAATGGAATTAGATGAAATAGCTATTAAAAACTCAGGTTGGGTTTGGGATAGGCTACGAGAAGCCAGAAAGCACAATTATCAGGTAGGAGAGGAGTCAATTACAGACTTCCTTGTTCTGAACATTAAGAAATGGGGTGATGGAAAGATTGTAGTTGATACATTTACTCGGCATAAAGAAGCGGTAAATGGCTCTGATTGGGAATGGTGGTTTACAGGTCCCAGTGGTAAATGGCTTGGTATGCGAGTTCAAGCGAAGGTACTTAAACTTAAATCAGAAAAATACGAACATCTTCATCACAGCAACAATAACGGTCAACAAGTTGACCTCCTCGTTAAAGATGCAAAAAGATATGGTCTTATTCCTCTTTATTGCATGTATACAAATTGGAAAACAGGAGATTATTATCCGGCATGGAAGTGCAATACGTATAAGCCTAGTGTTCGCCATTATGGAGCGGCAGTACTTAATCCAGAAAAAGTTAAGCAACTACAGATTAAAGGTGAAAATCATCTTAGAAATGTAATTGGTTCATTAAGGCCAATGCATTGCATATTTTGCTGCCAAGGGTTTTCGAGAGGGGACCTTCCTGGAAGGGCTTTAGGGTGGTTAGAGGGGGCTAATCTCCTTGTTGAAGTAGAAGAAGAAGTGAATTTGGAACTCATCAAAGATAGGCCGCCATTCTATGTTTCCCAATTGTTAGAAGGTGAACTTGAAGATGATTTTATTGATCTCCAAGATGCAAGGCTTAAGCGCGTAACTGTATTTCGGGAAGTGCATGAAGAAGACACATAACGAATAAGGATAGATTGTGTGAGGAACGAACCACAATCTTATCCATTGGTTGGACGAGCCCGGCTTGTGAGCAGGGTTTTTATATATAAGCAAATATATTTTTTTGAATGTAAGGCGGTGTCCGTTCGGGTTGGGTGAGTGCTTTTTTAGGGCGAGCGAAAACCTTGGCTTTCAACGAAGCCAAAAAAATGTGGGGCTATATCATGAAAATGGTGAATTCTCCCGTGATTGAGTAAATGGCAGGTTTTCGCCGCCCGAGCATTTTATCCTGGTTTCTGGGCGGACCCTCTGAAAGCCATGATCTTCATGGGCGCGTTGCACTTGGGGCACTTAAAGACCGGCCTGGGCCGGAGCGTACAAGCTTCAATCAACACCTGCAAAACCAATTGAACGAGAACGAGCAATTTTTTGGCGTTGCCATGCAAAAAGCCATAGTCTCTGACCCGTCGAAAGCCTTTGGGTAAGACGTGTTGCAGCACGAGCCATAAGAAATTTTCGCCTTTGAGACTACGAAAGCAAATTTTTCCGGTACGGCTTTCCACATACTTAAAGGTGACTTTGCCATCTTGATTTGAGACGATATTGTTTTCAGAAATGACGCCCCGGTATAAATATCGCGACAGGTATTTCAAAGCGGGGAGGCCTTTGCCCACATGGGTACAATGAACGACCCATTTACGGGGTAGTGTATTTGGGATGGGCAGTTTTGCTTTGTTCAGTGCTTCCAGAAAGCGTGGACGAAATACTTTTGCCAGGGCGAATTCGTTGAACAGGTATTTGGATTTTTTTTCCATTGTTTTCGGCCTTTATCCACACCACCCCCAGGTACGACTACGTGAATATGGGGATGGTAATCCAGACGTCGATTGTGGGTATGCAGAATGGCGGTCATGCCGATATCCGCCCCCAGGTTTTTGGGATTCAAGCCGAAATCTTTCAAAGTGCTGGAAACGCATGCAAACAGAAGTTTGTAAGCGAGGGTTTGATGATCCCAAGCCGTGAATCTAAGTTCATAGGGGAGCGTAAACGTGGCCATAAAGTATTCAACGGGTAAAAGTTTGGTTTGCTGACGATCCAGCCAAACCGAGGCTTCATGATTTTGACATTGAGGACAACTGCGGTGGCCACAAGATCGGGGGCGCCATTCGGTGTGACCGCAGTCGGAGCATTTCACAAACAGTTCACCGGCTTCCGGTGTTCGACATCGCATGATCGCTCCGATAGCGGCCAAATGAACCGGGAGAAGTTGTGAGCCGTATTTGGTGTAAAAATCATCGTAATATTGACGAATGAGAGAGGCAAGTTCCATGATTACAGCCTCCTCAAATCGACGTGCAGGGTATTGACCAAACGGTTAATAGCGGCTAATGAATTCTGTTCGGTGATGTCGGTCAAATGAGCGTAACGGGCGGTGGTCGTAGGACTGGCGTGACCGGGTAACGCTTGAATATGGCGAAGGCTCAGGCCTTGTTCAAGCAGATGTGTGGCGAAAGCGTGACGCAGGGAGTGGATCGAGGCTTTTTTTTAATCCCACACTGGGTTACGACCGCTTTCATTGCGGCTTGAGCGCCGCCGCGATCCATGTGCGTGGTGGCGTTGCGAATACGCTCGGGTGAACCGATGGCATTGGGGAATAACCAACACGGGTTGCGATGTTTGCACCACAAAGCGCGTAATGCTTGATATTTCAGGTCGGGCAGTGGAACAAAACGATCCTTATGGCCCTTTCCGCGCCGGACATGTATCTGTTTCTGTGGTCCGTCGATATCGCTAACCTGCAATGAGAGCGTTTCTCCGAGGCGTAAGCCCATGGAATAGGTTGTCAGTAGAAAGACCCGGTAACGCAGCTTTCGTGTCGCCCCGATCAATTGTTCCACTTCAGCGACAGTGAGAATATCAGGGAGTGTTTTTACTTTGGGGGCTTTAACCATCTTTATCCACTGCCAGTCGCGTTTAAGGACATGCTTCCAGAAGAATTGCAGACCATCGCGTTCAACCTTGACGGTACTCCAGGAATGGGAGTCAATCAGATCGGAAAAGTATTGTTCTCGTTGTTCCAATGTCAATTGGTCGGGGCAACAGTCAAAACATTCACTGATTCGACGTACTCCCCGAGAATAGCCATCAATGGTTTTTTGACTTTTGCCATCAAGTTTAAGCAAACGCAGGTGTCGTTCATAAAGTTTGTGAAATCGGTTGGTTTCAGCTTTGTTCATGGTATACTCCTTCTCAATAGATTGCCCAAGATTGGGCATTTATTGGAGCATACACTTATTTGTGTTTATTTTCCGCCGCGTAGCGGCTTCGTCCAACCAATTAATTCAGCGGAGCGCCTGCGGCGCCCGCTAATCATGTCGTTCGCAAGTCAAAATAAGAGAAATTTTCGTGATTGACTCGCAAAGATAGGAAGGAGGAGACTTAGAAATGCACCCTCTGGAAGAACTTCTGAAAAATAATGAAATGTGGCTAATGGGCCGAATTCGTGATTATGCCGTAGAAAGAGATTACAGTCGCTATACCTCCACTCTGGAAGAAGCATGGAGGATATCAATTGTTGGACTGACCGACTCCATCATATCGGCACTTGCCATATCGGAAGATCCTTGGGAATTTGGCCCTGAGGATACTTTCACTACCGATCCCATTGCCACTTTCGGAGTAATTCAGGCACAGAGACATCGATCTCGCGGCATCTCGTTTGAGATGTTCTTGGGGTTGATGAAATATTACAAGCAATCATATATTGACTTGATTCGAACGACATACCCAACACGGCAAATACACACAGAAGAGCAGATAAACGAAAAGAATCATGACGGGGCGCGGTATGGTCACTTTATTGAGCGGGTTTTCGACCGGATTGAAATAGCCTTTTGCGCTGAATGGGCTCGCAGTGAAACAATGAACCATGCTCTTACCGAGTTGCAGGAAGCCAACCGTCGACTTACCAATGAGAAGAATAAATTTCTGACCATTTACGAAAGTATACCGACGGCAGTTTTTCTACTGGATGATAAAAGATGTATCATCCATATGAACTATGCCGGAGCACAAATGATCGATCCTGAGGCTAAATCGGGTGGCCATTATTATTCTCAGCCGGAGGAGAGAATACTCTTTCCATGGCTGGAGGATGAGTTGTGTCGTTTTCGTGAGACAGGTGAAGAGGAAGAATGTGAATATCTGGTTGAGTTACCGGACGGAGATGAAAGACATGTACTGGCGCACTTCCGACTCATGCAGGATGTCAGTTTAAAATATCTCGGCATAGTAGTTATTCTCCAAGATATTACCGAGCGAAAAAAAGCAGAAAAAGAAAAAGAAGAACTCATAAAAGAGCTTCAGGTAGCTCTTGAAGAAATTAAAAGTTTAAAGGGCATCATCCCTATCTGTATGTATTGCAAGGGAATAAGAGATGATAAGGGGGCTTGGAACAAACTTGAGCAATACATAACAGAACATTCTGAAGCTCAATTTAGCCACGGTATCTGTGAAGAGTGTTTAAAAAAGTATTATCCTGAAGAAGCTGATTAATTGATGAATATCGCCGAACGAAATGTTCCAGCGGAAGCCGCAAAAAGAGCGGCTCTCGCTGAACTCCACGTTAGCTCAAATTTACAAATGGAATATATGGACGAGAAGATAAAAGTATTTATTCAGGAGCTTTCGGAATGTGAGGAAATATACGAGATAGAGCGATGGCAACTCCGCGTAATGACCTATCTTGATGAAGCCTTTGGGGAGGGGGATCTGGGACGGACCACGCTAACTATTTGTTATTAAAGATAATAGGTCCAATTTACCCCCTCAAAACAGGGCAATATTGAGTTTTTTGGTGCCAAAAACAAGCTCTTAAAGGCGTGAATCCAACCAACATTATGCAGACAAGCCGCATATGTGGTTAGCAACAGGAGGCAACTGTTATAAATGTTTGACGGTTCGAGAGGAGAGGAAACGACAGGTGAAGAGGAAGTGTGACAAATGATAGCATTTAATCCAAAATTGACCATTACCAACCGCATGACCGCAGCCATCACGCAGATTGAACGGGCACGCGGTTTTCTGGAAGCAGCCCGGCTCTCTGATGATTGGGTTCGGGATATGGGTAACAAAGCCTTTATCAAAGAGGCGCATCATACGACCCACATTGAAGGTGCTCGGTTGACTCTGGATCAAGCAGAACGCCTGTGGAATGGAGAGAAAGTGCCGGAAGCCGACCCGGAAGACACTCGGGAACTTCTGAATTATCGTTCGGCCTTTGAATTCGTTTCCGAATGCCTGGACAGTGGTGACCCGATCACGGAAGGACTGATTCGGGAGATTCATCGAAAACTGGTTGAAGGAGTTCGAGGCGGTAAAGCTGATCCGGGCAATTATCGACGTATTCAGAACTATGTTGCCAACGCTTCGACCGGTGAAGTGACCTATACACCACCATCCGCTGTAGAGGTGCCGATTATGATGTCGGAAATGGTTAAGTGGCTCAACGCTGATCTTGAGATCCATCCTGTTCTTATCAGCGGTATCGCTCAGTTCCAGTTAGTCCATATTCATCCGTTCCTTGACGGCAACGGCCGCACATCCCGCCTGCTATCAACGCTTTGTCTCTACAAGGCGGGATACGACTTTAAACGTCTTTTTGCCATCAGTGAATATTATGACCGGGACAGGCCGACCTTTTATAAATCGATCCAAAGCGTGCGTGAAAACGGCATGGATATGACCGTATGGCTCGATTATTTTATTACAGGTTTGGAAACCCAAATGATCGAGGTCAAAAAACGAGGAGAGCAAATCATACGGAGAGATGTACTGGCACAGAAGCATGGACTGAATGAGCGGCAAGGTAAGGCTATTGAATTCTTGCTGGGCCATGGGAAATTAACCATTCAGAATTTTGAGGGCCTTTGCCCTGACGTAAATCGACGTAGTCTCCAACGTGATCTAAAAGGAATGTTGGACAAGGAACTGATTAAAGAAATCGGAGCCGGACCGACCGATCCAACCCGTCATTATGCGTTATTGGCGCTATGACAAGCTGCGACACGGAGCTGTGACATTACTATGAGAACCACTGTGACACGCTCCGGGGTCACCATACTAAATTCCAACCAGAAAATGCACCGGATAAACCGGTGATTTTCATGTTATGCTCTAAAAGGTATGAATATGAAAATATATTTCTTTGCTGTGTTGCTCTCGATCTTTATGGCAAGCGGTCTATTTGCTGATCAATCAGAAACCATCGTTAAACTTGAAACCAAGACAGGGACACTGGAAGGCTCTCTTATTGTTCCCAATGAAAAGAGATCAGTGCCAGTCGCGTTGATTATTTCCGGATCGGGGCCGACAGACAGAGACGGTAACAATACTGCAATGATCAATAATTCCTTAAAAATGCTGGCAGAGGCTTTGTCAAAAAACGGCATTGCAACATTGAGGTATGACAAAAGAGGAATCGGGAAAAGTCAGAAAGCCGGTAAGAAAGAAGATGAATTGCGATTCGAGCATTACATTTCAGATGCGAAAGCTTGGGCTGAATTATTAAAGAATGATAAGAGGTTTAATGGGGTAATAATAATCGGACACAGCGAAGGATCATTAATTGGGATGATTGCAGCTCAAGGGAACGGCATTGATAAATTCATCTCAATTGCAGGCCCAGGCCTTTCGGCAGATAAAACCCTAATGGAACAGCTCAAATCCCAACCACCTGAGGTCTTGAATATCGCATTGCCAATTATTGATAAACTCAGACAAGGGGAAACAGTTAATGACGTTAATCCGCTATTGTATTCTTTGTTCAGACCCAGTGTTCAGCCATACTTGATCTCTTGGTTTAAATATGACCCTGCCAAAGAATTAGCCAAGTTGAGAATTCCTGTATTAATCATCCAAGGGACGACAGACATTCAGGTAAGAGAAGAAGATGCCAAGATACTTTCTGAAGCTAATCCGAAAGCAGAAATAAAGATTATCAAAGGAATGAATCACATCTTAAAAGAAGCTGGTTTGGATCGAATGAAAAATATCGAAACTTATAATCAACCAGAATTGCAGATAAAGCAGGAACTGGTCGAAGTAATCACTGATTTTGTCAAAAAAAAAGCAAGCATAACAAGGCAAATTAACTCGGATGCAAATTCCGCTACGCTCCATTTGCACCGGTTATTTACAGCGTTAGGAGAGAAAATAAAGGCATTATGAAATATTCAATACTCAACTTTCCGGGTTGACTTAACTACCTGAATATATAGCGGCATTTAGCGATATTCGTCTACTTGTTTTAATGAACTCAATTGCCGCCCCCATGATTGCATCGATCATAGCGAGAATAACACTTTCGGTGAACTCACCTGATGAACGAACTTTGTCAAGTGCAAGAGTCAACAATCTCTGCAGAGCTTCTATCAAAGAGATGTCTTTGATTTCTTCGCTGCAGGCAAAAAATAGACTACCTATGGTTTTTTGGTCATCATGACAACGTTGCTGAACTGCCAGGAAAATATATCGCACCATGGCTATGGTGGTATGACCGATTATTCCATCATAATCTCGCAGTTGTGCTTCCTTTTCGAGATTAAGATGGTGCTTCATCATTTTAAAGAATACCTCAATATCCCATCTTTTTCCATAAATACGGACAATTTCCTTAGCCGGCAAATCAATTCTCGTGGACAGTATGGCCAACCAGTCTCTCTTATGGCGGTGTCGAACAAAGACAATTTTCACCTTTTGTTTCTGTTTGGTTTCAACAATAACACTGGCAAGGATGTGTGCCTTTCCGGGTCTTTTTCTTATCCGGCGATACAGACCTCCCAAAGTTACCCATTGATCCTGGTGGAGATAGAACACATTCGGCATATTTTTAGCCATGCATATTACCGGCAAGAGTTGACCAAGTTCAGCAAGTATAACGGGCCAGCAAAACCAACTGTCCATGAGAATATAGTCTGTTTTAATGCCAAGAGCCAAAGCCCTTTTTACCATACTCGCAAGATGTTCGGTAGATTTGGTTATCGCCTCCAAACGTCTTTTATAGCCACAGGTTCTCTTGTCCAAGGCCTTTTTGATATTCTGCACCCGTTTTTCTGCTTTTGCGGAAGAACAGAGAACGAAATCCAGGGGCAAAAAACTTGCTCCATCAGACCATCCCAGGGTCAGCAGCTTAAAACCTTTCAAGCTTGTTCCGCTATTATGGTCAAAAACCCAGGCAAGAAGTTCGACCACCTTGGAACGAGACCGATCATAGGTACTGTCGTCAAAAATCAAAACTTTTTCTCGTTCTTCGCTAGTGAGCATAGAGAAATAGTTAGAAATATGGTAGGCCAAGGTCAACAGAAACTTACGCCAATTATGGCGAGGGTTTTTCAGCAACTCATAGGCTGCATTTTTCCTGAACGACAGACTAGAATTGGTGACTATCCCTCTGTAAAAATTATTGCCAGTAAAGGGCAGCATGAAGATAACAGAGAAAAGGGTCATCGGCGAAACTCCTCTCAGTTTTCGTATGCCGCTTTTATTCAGAAGAGTGCCGATCCGAAAATCTGCAAAGAACGAAGAAATTCTACTTTGGAGTTGCTTTGCCTCTTGTTGATCCTGATGTTGTTTGGTAATGTCCATTTTAGCCCCTCCTTCTTGATATTATTGATTTTTTTCGTAAACCCAATATACCATGAAGTGAAGGGCTTTTCACTCATAATTTTGTATAATTTCAATTTGTTATGTGAATAATTTGCACTTTAGCGCTCAAGCCGGAAAGTTGAGTAAACAAGCTTTGTGAGTACATAAAAACCACCGCTCCAGAAAAATCATTTATTGGGCTTTTTTCAGTTCCAGAAGCTTTAGAATTTCATAAAAAATTCACAATTGAAAAACGTGATTTAGTTGGGCTATTTACAGTTAAAGAAATCATTGCTTCAAATATCCCCTAACAACCGCATTAACGACAAACTGGCAAAAGCCGCTCCGCTTCGCTATGCGCCTTCCGCCAGCCGGTTATGCGGGGCGTTCTGTTTCTTATGCAAACAGTGAATTTCAGAAATTACCTTTACTCTATTGTCTATTCATTGTATTCTCAAGGTATGACAAATGATAAACATAAACTTGGAGGTTACAATGGCAAAGACAACTACTATATCAGTCAGAATGGATGCCGAGTTAAAAGCAAATGCTGAAGGCATTTTATCAGCTTTGGGTTTAACACCATCACAGGCAATAAGCGTCTTCTACAAACAGATAACGTATCGGCACGGATTACCTTTTCCTGTTCAGATTCCAGAAAAAGAACTCAGCTCTGTTACAATTAATGCAATGGAAGAAAAGGATTTAGACGAATATAAGAATCCTTCAGACTTGTTCAGCGAATTGGGGATTTAATGAAAACGCTACAGGTCACAAAACAGTTTAAAAAAGATGTTAATAGCCTGAAAAAGCAAAGAAAAGATTTTGATAAGTTAAAGCTAGTGATTGATGCAATTTGTGAGGGAAAAGCACTTGAAGAAAAACACAGGGATCACAAGTTAATTGGGGACTATGGTAAAGCAAGGGAATGCCATATTGAACCTGACTGGCTGTTGATCTACGAATCATATGAAGATATTGTTAAATTACGTAGAACTGGTAGCCATGCAGAACTATTTAAATCTTAGCTGTTGGCAAACAGAACAAGCACATACATGGGTATGGGGTCGCCAAGTGTTTGTTAAAAAAGAAGAATCGTAAAATATGCCCCTTAAAATGGGCCTATATTGAGTTTTTCGAGGCCAAAAAGAGCGTTTTTCTCTGAAAATAATGGCAAGAGCAAAGCGACATTTCATTCCGGGTTACATTTGGCACATCACGCATCGGTGCCATATACGAGAATTTCTCCTTAAATTTTCCAAGGATCGCCATCGCTATTTACAATGGCTTTATCAGGCTAGGAAGCGATATGGATTAGCGCTCCTGAACTACATGGTAACTTCAAACCACATTCACCTGCTCGTTGTCGATACCGGGCAAAAAGACGTGATTCCCAAGTCAATGCAGTTGGTAGCCGGAAGAACGGGCCAGGAATACAATCAGAGAAAGAATCGAAAAGGAGCGTATTGGGAAGATCGTTATCATGCTACGGCTGTGGAAAGCGGTGATCATCTCGCACGCTGTATGGCCTATATCGATACGAATATGATACGCGCCGGAGTCATCAGTCATCCATCGATGTGGTCATTCAGCGGTTACAATGAGATCCAGGAACCCCGAAGGAAGAATATCTTGATTGATTATGAGAGACTCCGGGAATTGTTTGGAGTGGGGTCATACGATGAATTGAGAAGAAGCCACAGAGGATGGATCGAGGAATATTTGGGAGTTGGAAATGCAATCCGTCGAGATGAATGGACGGGCAGTATCGCCATTGGTAGCCGGTCTTTTGTAGAGAATGTGAAGACACTCTTGGGCTTCAGAGCAAAAGGCAGGCGTGTCATGGAAGGTGGTGGAGGGTATCAACTCCGGGAGGAAGCTGCTCACTATATTCCTCTTTTTGGATTCGAAAAGGACAATATAGCAGCTGAAAACACCTATTGTGTTTATTTAACTAGCTGAATATACACACGTTGCTGCGGCCCGACCCCAGACGACACCAGACGACAGACGCCAAAATGAGAAAAACGCTGCTTGCGTTGCTATCGATGGTTCGCTCACACCCGGCGATAGCATCCGGATGTGCCTGGACC
Organism: Desulfatiglandales bacterium; assembly: GCA_963664475.2. Lineage (GTDB taxonomy): Bacteria > Desulfobacterota > DSM-4660 > Desulfatiglandales > Desulfatiglandaceae > NaphS2. Next base: position 120,659 of record CAXXXE010000003.1, on the reverse strand, counting down.
TTGATTGCCCGGTGGTCCGTTCCGGGATCTTTCGCAGAGCGGATCTCATCACACGTGAGGCAGATCTCCCCGGATAAGGACGTGAACTGTTGCTACACAACCGCGGCATTTACCCTATCTCCTGAATCCGGGGCTTCGTCATGTGGTGCTGACTTTCCCGGAGACTGGGCCTTGTATGCCGTTTCTGTTCGTCGGCTCATAGCTTTGCCTGAGGCTTCCTCCAGACGGTCCGTCACGGTTCCGCCCTTGCCTTCGGCTAGTATTTGGGCTCATGATTTAAACACATTAACCGGATTCACACACAGGGGACTTGCACCCCATAAGTTCACTACACCAAGCCTTTCACATTGACGGGAATTCCGCTGCGCTCCATTCCCGCAAGTAAGGCAACGTTAAGGCAGAGAAAATTGGAAAAAGATTTAATCATTTTGAATCTGTTAATTGGGTGGCAAATAATCCATCTCTCGAAAACCGGAAAAAAGCTTTCTATTCGCCTTAGAGAATTTCATGACAATGAAGGTAGATTTTTAGGAATCACTTTTGAAAAATGTTTTATTGCTGAATTCCAGAATTTTTCCCACACAAAAAGGCAAGACATAGCAACATTCAATTTTGCAGGTTGTATCTTAGCACGTGTAAATTTAGAACTTGGTGAAATGATAAACATCCATCTTTTGAAAGACTCAGAATTTATAGGCTCATTAAAAATTTTACCTTCTGAGATTGGCTACAAGTTTACTACGAAGTGAATGCCTTAACCATTTGTTACACACTCGACCGGGAACCCGGGGCGGCCTTTTTCAATAGGCTTTATCGAGTTGAACGTGGTTCAAAACCAAGTCCGCATTGGGTTCCCGGCGGGTGAACAAGCCGTGTGTGCCGGGCATGGCACAGAACTAGCAAGGTGAAAGTCCTCGTACCAGGTTTTCGCGGAGCCAAAGGTTAGGAGAAGGGCAAGGGCGTCGTCGTGAGGCGGGGTTCGGAGAAGCCCAATCCAAAAGCGCGGAGCGACGTACAGGAACCGGATCTGAGGTGTGGTACATCCGGGACGAGTGGGCACGTGACCACGAAGTCCTCCATCCGCAATCGGGGTGTGCTTTATAAATCCGGCGTTTACGCGCTGAAAGCGCTGTGTCATACCCCGGGAGATCTCTCATGTATCTCGTTCGGGACTGAGGGTCGAGCAATCGACTCTGATCGCATGGGAGAAGTCAGCAGAGGGCATAGTAGTCAAGGAAGTCATGCTTATGCATGATTGGAAACGAGCCGCAAAGAGGCGGAGGACTCACCCGACGAAGGCCGGAACGGTTCGCTGAGAAGGATTAAATGATAGGACTGCAGGACGGAATAGGCGTGGATATCAGACCGGCAAAACAATTGTGGTTACCCTTTGAAATAAAGGGTGGATTATTTACGACGAAAGCCGACACCGCCATTCCGGTTGAAAACGAACAGCTAAAGCGTTCGCCCTGCCTGCAAAATATTTTGCAGCACTGGGACTGTCGAGGCTGTTTGTTAAACCGACTTAATCAACCGAACCGCCGTGGTACGTGATCCGTATGCCCGGTGGTGTGGGAGGAGGGGAGTCGCGAGGCTTCCCCCTATCCCGATTGGCGTGAGGAAATATATGAATATCGAATTTATTGTCACATCTACCGGTCAAAACCTTCGCCTTTAGGCGGAACCGCATTTTTTGCCCTCCAAAATTATGCTACGAAAAGGAATTTGAGGAGGGGAAATGGAATATCGCAAAGGATCACATACAATTTACAACCTTCAGTACCACTTGGTTTGGGTTACGAAATACCGATATCATGTTCTGACGGGTGAGGTAAAATTGCGAGTGCGTGAGATCATTCGACAGACTTGTATGCGCCATGAGATTTACATTCAAAAGGGTCACGTTAGCAAAGATCATGTACACCTCATGGTATCCTCGCCGCCCCATATATCTGTGAGTGAAATGATGCAGAAGATAAAAGGGCGTTCATCGCGCATTCTTCAGCAGGAATTTCCACATTTGCGCAAGCGGTATTGGGGTCAGCACATATGGGCACGCGGTTATTTGCGTTGACAGTGGGTCAAGTCACAGAACAAATGATAAGGGATTATATCGAAGGTCATGTAGAGAAATCACCCGATGACAGTTTTACAGATGAAGACTGACCCACCACTTCAGTAGGCTTTAGCCTTTGATGTGGACTTTAGTCCCGCGCTCGACTTTCAGTCGGCAAACCGAATCCACCGCCTTCAAGGCGGTGGTCGTTCAATCAGAACTATACATGATGCATCTGAAATTCTGGCACTTCAGAAAATCGCATATGAAAAGGAGGCAACATTATATGATGACTGGAATATTCCTCCTCTGACTCAAAGTCTTTCCGATCATTGCTCATGCAGAATATAGAAAGGCATTTTCAGATTCAAAATGAATTTAACACGAGTATTGTCCTTTCTACCGAAAACTCGGATATGTGGAATGCCGTCAACAGGATTTATCACCAAAAGTACGCATCGTATTCATGGAAAAAATAAAATAGAGACGCCAACCAGGCGCTTGAGTGGATGCGGAAAACGTCGGCGGCGCTGACGCGGAAAGCTTTGTGGCCGCACCACTCAGCTTAACGTTATGATTGTAAAATTCTCAATATTGATATTTATAATGGATGCCGCTATAATATGAGCCATGATAAAGTCTTTTAAAAATGTCGGAACAGATGATGTTTTTGATGGAACAGCATCCAAAGCCGCTGGAAAATGTTGTCCGCAATCAATTTGGCCTGTAGCAAGACGCAAACTTGACCAAATTAACCGTGTACAAGAAATCACGGAACTCCAAATACCACCAGGAAACCGGCTTGAGCAGCTAAAAGGCGACAGAGAGAATCAAGATAGCATCCGAATAAATCAGCAATACCGTATTTGTTTTATTTGGGAGGAGGGCCGAGCATATGAAATTGAAATCACAGACTATCACAAATAATATTTCGAGGAAACTCCCCAAAAACAGGCCTCCAACCCATCCAGGAGAAATGCTTCTTGAAGAGTTTATCAAACCGCTCAATATCACTCAGACAAAACTGGCTCAAAAATTAGGAGTATCATATCCTCGTCTTAACGAAATCATCAAAGGTCGCCGTTCAGTTACACCAGACACTGCGCTTAGATTGTCTCATGTTTTGGGAATGTCAGCAGATTTCTGGCTTGGTTTGCAACAAGACTGGGATCTATGGCATGCAATGAACAGCCCAGAAGCTATTGAGATTAGAAAGCTGCAACCCCTTTTTAATAGTACGAGAAAATTTAGCATAACCCCTACAGATTGAACTGAGCGGGGCTGCCTGAATTTGATATGAAGCACAAAGTGTCCCCCGCTCAGATTCAATCTTGTGTTCAAGAAGCCCGGTATGATGGCGCGGAATTTGTTATATGGGAAATGGTTCGTTACGGAAAATAGGGGTGGTGCGCTCTGTAAAAAAAGTCAATGAAAAAGAGTTCTTCAGCAGTAAGGTGATGCCGGCCATCTGGGCCAGGATGTTCGCCCTGAAGCGATTCAGAACCCTCGGCGCTTATCGAGTATCTTGATATCTTCTTTAATGGTGCTGTTTGCCCGTTCAGAAGCAGACCGTAGGTTTTTGATGGCCTTGTACCGGCTGGATCCTCTTGGAATTTCATTGATGAGGCGGGGATATTCCTTGATAGCCATGTGTTTTGTAACGCCGGTCCGATTTGAATATGAGAGCATTGAGCCTTTCGAGGGAAGTTTTGTTGAGTTTAAGGCAACCTTTAAAACAACAAAAGGTCAGGCGTTGATGGGCCTGATCAAATCCGTTGGGACGTGACAAAAGCCCACAGGGAGCCAGGGGCCGGCCGTTTATGTCATATCCACGATCAAAAATCGCAGTTTTGGATAAGTCCTCGTTTCTTCGATTGTAGTCGATAATCGAAATAGAACCCTTTTGCCGAAGATAGTGGTAATTTTTGAGAATGTCATACTTTGCATCCGCAATATCAATTTTCGTATCAGCCACCTCGTGATGCCTGTAAATCTGCTCCCTGTTTTCAATAATCTGGCGCCCCTCTCCAGCGTTTCCGGCGATATTGGTAGCTGCAACCGGCAGTTCAAGTTTCAGCTGAAGTTCGACAGATGTTGACAACACCAGATTGTAATCAAAGATTTTTTTCTTTCTTGTCGGGGTTTCTGGGATTTCGGCGTGCTCCGATGCGGGCATCCATGTCCTTAGGCATTTTCGGACATGAGATGGTTATGGAGCCATGATCAGGATGAATACCCGTGACGTTGGTGCGAAGCGTGTCAAGGCAGAGCCCCTGCCTTTCCAGTTCTTGAGGACAGATACTTGATAAAAACAACTTTGTTTATACAATGCCTTGTGGATTCACTATATCCCGATGTTGGACACGCCATCGTCCATTTACTGGAAAAACTTGATGTTTCCGTAGACATACCGTTAGATCAAACCTGCTGCGGCCAGCCCGCTTTCAACTCAGGCCACCGTACCGAGGCAGCAAAGGCTGCCAAGAAATTTATCACTATATTTGAAACGGCTGAAACCATTGTCTGCCCGTCCGGATCATGTGTGGATATGGTCAAGCATCAATATCCTGTTCTTTTTAAAAAGGGATCAAAATGGCATAAAAGGGCTGTAAATATCAGCCCCAAAATTTTTGAATTAACCCAGTATCTTGTCGATGTTTTGAAAATTACAGATGTCGGCGCCAGTTTTAACGGGACCATTACTTATCATGATTCCTGCCATCTTCTGCGGAATCTCGGTATCTTTGATCAACCCAGGCAGTTGATCGCCAACATCGGGGGGGCCAGATTTGTTGAGATGGAGGCATCGGAAAAATGCTGCGGTTTTGGCGGTACTTTTTCTGTTAAATATCCTGATATTTCAACCGCCATCCTGGAAGAAAAAGTAAACCATATCATTGCCACTGGTGCTGATGTTGTTACCGGCTGTGATCAAAGCTGCCTGATGCATATCCAAGGGATGCTGGACAGGAGGGGCTCAAAAATTAAGACCATGCATATCGCGCAACTGCTGGCCCGTTAATGGGAGCCGTACAATGAAAATTCAAACAGAACAATATAAAAGAAACGCAGCAAGAGCCATTGCGGATGAACGTTTGCAGCAGGCCCTTTCAAGTTTTCAGAACCGGATGGGCCCTGCAACCGCAAAATCATATGAAGCACTTCCGGAAGGGATGGCACTGCGGCAGAAAGCACATGAGATAAGAGAATTCGCCATCAACAACCTTGATTCTCTTCTCACCAGTCTTGCTGAAAAAATCGATGCCCGGGGCGGCCACGTTTTCTTCGCCCGGGATGCCAAAGAGGCGGTGAACTATTGTCTTGAAGTGGCGCAGAAAAACCGGATTAAAATGGTGGTCAAGGGAAAGCGGCAGGTGGTGGTCAAGGGAAAGTCCATGGTTACCGAGGAGATCGGTCTGAATGAAACACTTGAGGAAAATCATATAGAGGTCAATGAAACAGATCTAGGCGAGTACATTGTTCAACTGGCCGGGGAAACACCTTCCCACATCCTTGCGCCTGCAATCCACAAAACCCGGAAAGAGATCGCCGGCCTGTTCACCGAAAAACTGGGTATCCCTTATTGTGAAGATCCGCCCGTACTTACGCAGGCTGCAAGAAAAGCACTCAGGGAAAAATTCTTGACTGCCGATATGGGGACTTCCGGATGCAACCTTGCATGTGCCCAAACCGGTCATATCACAACCGTATCAAATGAAGGCAACATCAGGATGTCCACAACCATGCCCAGAATTCATATGGCATTTATGGGTATGGAACGGGTTGTGGCAAAACTTGAAGACCATGATGTGATGTTCCGCCTTTTGGCAAGAGGTGCTGCTGCACAAAATATGGCAGGATATATCAGCTATATCGGCGGACCCAGAACCGAAGACCAGGCAGACGGGCCTGATCAGTTCCACCTGGTCATACTGGATAACGGAAGATCAAAAATACTGGGAGATCCTGAATTCAGGGAAATTTTGTGTTGTATCCGCTGCGGTGCCTGCCTGAATGTCTGTCCTGCGTATCGAAAAATCGGGGGACATTCATACGGATCACCCTATTCAGGACCTGTAGGAGCGGTTTTAACGCCTTTATTATTCGGCATCAACAGGTCAAAAGACCTGTTCCAGGGGGAACCCCTGTGCGGCGCCTGTAAAAAAGCCTGCCCGGTTGATATCGACCTGCCAAGAATGTTGCTGGGCCTCAGGGCAAAGCTGAAAAACGGAGATTCAAAATGGCAGGTGAAAAAAGAAAATAATCTGGAAAAAGTGATGTTCAGGATCTGGTCTGTGATCATCCAAAATAGAAAAATATATGAAATGGCAGTGAAGTCAGGTGCTGCTGTACAGAAAATTCTGCCGTTCCATCATAAAATGACCAGACGGCTTCCGCTGGGCCTGAACGCGTGGACCCAAAGCCGTGATTTTCCCAGGATTCCAGAAAAGACCTTTCTGGAAAGAACAAGACTTAAGGAATCCAAGAAAAAATGATTCAGAACCAGACGGCGTTTATCAATGCCATACAAAAAGCACTGGGCAGAAAATCCCCTGATTTGAGCCGGTTTTTGGTCAAACCCAAGGATACTGATAAGAAACTTGAAAAATACAAAAACAGATTAAAAAATGATCGGACACAATTGCTCACGCGCTTCATTGACCAGGCAAAACTTGTAAATATGGTTGTCAAGCCCTTAAAGGATTCCAAGGCCGCAACCCAGGCAATAAGGGAATTGGTGGTTCACGGCACGGAACCGGAATGGGGAGATAAAAAATCAATTATTGCCTGGCATCACCCGCTGATCAATTCATTAAACTTAAAGGCGGCACTGGAACCGGAAGGTGTTGAAGTTTTTTCCACAAAAGCCGATCCTGAACCCGGCGCTCTTCAGCGGGCAACTATCCGCCAAAAAATCATCGATTCATATATGGGTGTCTCCTCGGCAGATTTCTGTGTGGCTGAATCCGCCGCCCTGATGATTCGCAACCGCCCTGATCAGCCAAGAGCCGTATCTCTTGTTCCGTCAATCCATGTGGCTGTTGTCCGCATGGACCAGATCATTGAAAACCTGGAAGAAATGTATTACAGACTTAACTGGGACCCGGAAGAACAGGGACAAGGACTTAGCAATTGCATGACATTGATTTCAGGCCCGAGTAAAACAGCCGACATCGAACTTGTTCTGGTACATGGTGCGCATGGGCCCAAGCAGCTTATCGTTTACGTTCTTACCGATTGAAAACAAAATAACCCTAAACACATTTTGAAAAAAGTTGTCATGCTCTTGGAGCAGTAAAAATCATGAGTCAGGAAACGCCCAAACAATATGATGTGGTGTTATTCATTCCAAATACAAGATGGTATGGTAAACGTCCATGGGTATTGATACCCCATTCAGCCTTAATTCTTACCGGCATATTCAAAAGCGTCTTTGATTTTGGAATTGTTGATGCCAATATTGCAAATCTGTCAGAAGACGAGGTCGAAAGTCACTTCTCCCGCATCAATCCAACAATTTTCCTCGTATCCGGCGTTTCCGCTGAATATTATGCCCAATATCATAAGTCTTTTTCGCTAATCAAAAGTATCAATCGGAAAATTATTACTGTTTTTGGCGGTATCTATCCAACACTGCTTCCTTATGAAGCGCTTGAAGACAAAAATATCGACTATATTTTTCAAGGTCCCGCGGAAGACGGCCGTGCGGTAAGGTTAATTCGCTGTCTTTTGGAGCAGAACCATACCAAGGCAAGACTTGAAACAGGTGTCGGTCATAATGATGAACACGGGCGAAGTCATGTGAACGGCCTAAAGCAAAACATTATTGCTTTGATGGATGCTCCAGAACCGGATTATTCTCTCATCAATACGAAAATGTATTTGAACGAACAGTCTTCGGATTATAACATTGGTTTTCCGAGTCCCACCGGCGTCATGCTGACATCATATGGATGTCGATACAATTGTGTCTTTTGTGCGGCCAGAAGTATCAGGGGAAAAAGCGTCGCCTACAGAACAAGTCGCAATGTCATAAAAGAGATGAAATGGTTAATTGAAAATTATAACATTGCTCACTTTAGTTTTCTGGATGAATTGTTTCTCGGCAACAGACAACGAGCCGAAGAAATTCTAAATTTTATGGCAGGTCGGGAAGAACCCTTTAACATGGAAAATGCCGAATGTATCCGCATGGCACCTTGACGACAGTTTGCTGGAATTGATGAAGAAGGCTGGATGTAGCGCCATCAGTGTTTCGGTCGAGTCCGGAAGTCAGAGGGTTTTAAGAGAAATCATCAGAAAACCGTTAAAATTAAACATATTCCCTGGCATTGTGAAGAAATGTAAGGCGCTTGGAATTGACATTATTGCCAATTTCGTGATCGGGTTGCCGGGTGAAACCTGGCAGGAAATCAGAATGACTTTCAGTGTAGCGGAAGAACTTGATTTTGACATGTGTTCATTTCATATCGCCACACCATATCCTGGAACGGATCTTTACAAAATAGCATTAGAACAGAGGCTTTTGCCGGACGATTTTGACTTTAGAAGCCCTGAATATTTCGGCACAAGTAAAGGATTCATTACAACAGATGAATTTACCCCATTTGAACTGATGACCCTGAGAGCATTTGAATGGGATCGGATAAATTTCAAAACGGATGCAAAGACTGAAAAAATCGCCCGGATTATGAATATGTCCGTAAGAGCGCTTAATGCACACCGCAAACAAACACGTTTGAAATGCGGGGTTTATCACCCCAGTTTCAATTAACTGAGGTATTTTTCATGAGGATTCTGGTCATCGGCGCCGGCATGTACGTAACGGGCAGGAATGGGACCGGCCCGGGAGTGGTTCTTTCATCCCTGGCGGAAACCTCAAAGAGGATTCCCATTCAAGAAGTGGTCGTTTGCACAAAACATGAGGAAAACCACTCTACAGTCAAGGCGGCGGCCGCCCGCATCAACCAACTGCTCGGTTCAGACCTCGGGGTCCGGCACATTGCAATCTCGGGAAGCCCAACGGATGCGGTCCGGAACTTGTGGAATGAAAACCCTTTCGACTGTGCCATTGTGGCGGTACCGGACCACCTTCACTATTCCTACACAAAGGCGCTCCTGGAGCAAAAGGTCCATTGTCTCGTCGTAAAACCACTAACACCTTCCCTAAGAGAAGCGATGGAATTGGTGCGGATTCAGAAAAAGAATCGTCTGTACGGGGCAGTGGAATTCCATAAACGGCTGGATGAAACCAACCTCTATCTCAAGAAAGCCCTTTATGAAAAAAAAATTGGAAAGGTGCTTTATTTCAACGTCCAGTACAGCCAGAGAATCGGCATCCCATCCTCGGTTTTTAAGAACTGGGCGGAGCAGACCAATATCTTCCAGTATCTGGGCGTTCACTATGTGGACCTCATCTATTTTCTGACCGGGTTCGCGCCGGTAAAAGCCATGGCCGTCGGAACATTCGGGGTTTTGAGGGATATGGGCATCCATACGCCTGACGCCGTTCATGCCGTCATTCGCTGGAGGGACCCGGTAAAAAAGGAAGAGGAGTTTGTATCCCATTTTTCAACCAACTGGGTGGACCCCGAAAATACCAGCGCCCTTTCGGATCAGCGCATCTGGGTGGTGGGCACCCGGGGGAGGCTTTCATGCGACCAGAAAAACCGGGGATTGGAACTGGTCTCTGAAGAAACGGGAATTCAAACCGTAAACCCCTATTTTGCCGAATATCTTCCCTCGCCGGATGGGGCAACGGCCTTTTCCGGATACGGGCACAAGAGCATCAACCGGTTCGTGGCAGATGTTCAAGACATTATGGCGGGAAAAACGCCTCCCGAAAAACTGGAAGAAAGCCATCCGTCATTTAAGCAGGCCCTTGTCTCCACCGCGGTTGTGGAAGCCGTAAACCAGAGTCTTGAAAATGGTTTTTCGTGGAGGGATGTGGATGACTCTTTCGCCGGTTAATAATACTGATCAGGCATTGACGATGACCATACTTAGCGTCTGCGACCACCCGCTGGGTCAACCCATCGCACTTTCAAAATTGGCGGTTCACCTGCATCCATCCGATTCTGTCGCAATTGCCCGCACTTGGTTGCCGATAGGACGCCGGATTACATCAACCGATGGGATGTTTACGGTGCGCCAGGCAATCCCGCCGGGCCATAAAATGGCGATTCAAAAAATCTCCCATAAAGCGCCGGTTCGGCGCTACGGTCAAATTATTGGTTTTGCAACGGCTGCAATTGAACCGGGCGATCATGTCCATTCTCATAATCTGGCGGTGCGCGATTTCTCACGGGATTACCACTTCGGCGCTGATCGAGTTGAGGTCGATTTTGTTACGCCTGAACAGCGCCGGACGTTCAAGGGGTACCGCCGTCCCGATGGGCGCGTTGCTACTCGTAACATGATTGCGGTTATTTCGTCGGTCAATTGCAGTGCAACGGTCAGCCGAGCCATTGCCGAGAGGATCAAACGCGATGGCTGGCGTGATTACCCGAACGTGGACGATGTGATTGCAATCACCCACAAAACCGGCTGCGCCTTGAGTGATTTTTCTCTTCTCCGGCGCACACTGGTTGGCTTCGCCAATCATGTCAATATTGCCGCCTATATCCTGATCGGTCTTGGCTGCGAGGGAAACCAGATTTTTGAATGGGCGCCGGGCAAAGCGGCGCCTATCCTGACGATTCAGGATAGTGGTGGTTTCCTGAAAACATTGGATTCAGGCGTCGCGGCAATCCACAAATTACTTGGCCCCGTGAATGACGTCAAGCGAACGCCGCAGACCGTAAATCACCTGATGTTAGCGCTCCAATGCGGCGGAAGCGACGGCTGGTCGGGTGTTACGGCCAATCCCGCACTTGGCGTGGCCGCCGATGAACTGGTACGGCAAGGCGGCACGGTGATCCTGAGCGAAACCCCTGAAATCTATGGCGCGGAACATTTGCTGACCCGGCGGGCAAAATCCGAGGCGGTTGGACGCAAACTGATTGAACGTATCCAGTGGTGGGAAAACTATACTCAGCGCAATCAGGCGACGATGGATAACAATCCGGCACCCGGAAACAAAGCGGGCGGCCTCACAACGATTTATGAAAAATCACTTGGGGCGGCGGCAAAAAGTGGAACCTCTCCCTTGAATGGCGTCTATGAATACGCGGAAAAGGTCACCGAAAAGGGATTTGTATTTGTGGACACCCCCGGCTATGACCCGGTCTCGGTTACAGGGCAGGTCGCCGGCGGAGCCAATTTGATCGCCTTCACGACGGGACGCGGATCGGCTTTTGGTTTCAAACCGACGCCATCACTCAAGATCGCAACCAACAGCGCCTTGTATGAAAAACAAAAAGAGGACATGGATATCAATGCGGGGCGAATTCTTGATGGTGTCAGTGTACGTGAAATGGGGTTGGAAATTTTCGATGCTTTGATCGAAGCGGCATCAGGAAAAAAAACCAAGAGTGAGCTGTGTGGTATTGGGGAAGATGAATTCAGCCCCTGGCCGATGGGTGCTGTTTTGTAATGCGGGTCATGAAATGAAAGAATTGGTTGATATCGTCAATTTCAATGGAGATGCCTCATGTCTTTCGAGCGCAAACTGGCTCCTGCATCTTCAAGGAAAAAAGTATTCCAGTCTATGCCGCTGGCTTCTGTGTTATGTGAAATATGAAAAAAAGATCGTGCTGGGTTTGACGGGATCAACCATCGCGGACATTTCCCAGTTCAATCCGGAGGCTATCGAATGTATCAATGAAAACCCGGATATTTTTCAAATAATCCTGAGGCCTTTTTCACACGACATTTCATTATTGCGGTCCAATGAAGGTTTTGAGTTAAACTTTGAATTGGGGCGGAAAATTATCGAAAGTGAACTGACCCATTGCATCTCGTTTTATCTCCCTCCCGAATTTATGCTCACCGGGCAACAAATCCATGTCCTGGTCAAAATGGGCGTCAGGGGAACCTTCCTGAACCCGCAACGTTTTTCAGAGGACGTTCAAAGGCGCCTGCCCCAAAAACCCTATCTGGTAAGGGGTGTATTGGGGACCTATCTCAATTGTATTCCCTGTGATGGAAAATTGACCAACGCCTATCTCAAGGCCCTTTACCGGTTTGATGCATCCGAATGGAACTTGAAACTCAGGGATCACCCTCTTGACACGGTTTACTCATGGAGGGACGGTGAAAGTTGTTTTCTGGTTCCTGACGGACTTGAACGTGAGGCCGCATGGCTCAAAAACGAATCAGAAGGAATTGCCAGGCGTTTTGTTCCGGATCATTCAGACTTTGACCTTGTCCAAACCACATCCGAAATTGATGCTGAAGGTTATAGATCATACCCGGTTCACTCTTTTTCTGAATGGATGAAGGAATTCAGAATGATGGGGTATATCCAGAAACTCCAAGACCTGGAAAAATGTCTGAAAAACCTGTCTGCCGAGGAATGGGCCGTCTGGCTTTCGGCGATTGGTTCGGATGTATTGTCGGCGGTCGAAAAGCGTGATCGCCTCATAGAACTCTTTTCCGAAAAGCAAAACAAGTGCTCCGAATACAGAATTATCCGATGTGACCGAGGGTTCGAAGGAGAGGATTACCTGACCATTCTTGAAAACCTGATTCAAGGAAATCGACCACCCTACCTGAAGACATCACAGGCCCCGCATATGAAAAAGCTCAGGGCACGCATAACCTGCCTGGAAAGGCTGCTGAAATCATGAATTCACCTGTGGCTGATCAGGAGGCGCTTTTTGTGATTCATCAAGACGCCGATTTGGAAAAAATCCGGTGTATCATCCAAAAAAGAAAATTCCGCCATATTTTTGTTTTAACAACCCATCTCTTGCTGGGAAAAGAACAACAGGCGATCGAAAAACTGGCCCCCCGGGTCCGTACCGCCACACTGGCAAGCCTCCTCACCGATGCCGAAATGGCCGACTGCGACCGGAGAGCAACCGATAAACTCCTTCTCCGGCTTAAAAACCGCCACATTCAGCGAACCTACATGGGGCACTTCATCAACGAAAGTCTGTGGTACAAAAACGCGCTCGCATTGGACAAGCTGAAAAGCAAAAGGCATTTTTTTGCCGTCTATTACAGTCCGGGGCTGGGTATCCATTCCCGTTTCTGGGCGGGATCCGGAGGAAAGTCTCTGGAAACCGCCTATGGCCGATTCAAGAAGCATACCTTACCGATTTATGGTCGAAAAATCCGTAATATCTTAAAAAAAAGAAACTGTTGCACCATCTGCCACAATGGGAAATGTTACCTGTTTGTTTCCACTATGGCGCGTCTCAGGTTTTCAGGCGAAATTCCAGCTCAAGAAAAAAAGATTTCCAGAATCACCTGGCTGCTCATGGCCTTTGCCGGAAATCGGGGGCGCTGCGTTTTCCGCAACAGGGCCAGACGAGAAACACCCGATGGACATCCTCTAATCCTGTGCACCACTATTCACAATTACGTACACACCCTTGCCGAAACAGGTCTGCCCCTTTTGATTTTCGTGGATGGCCACCATCCTTCCAATTACCCACGCACCTATATCGACATGTACACACAGGGCCGGTTTGTGGTGCGAAACATGATCGCGGAAACCTGGTTTCGAAAGCATGGCAAAGAGGCCATTAAGCCACCTTCTTTCATGGACTCGGCACAAATGGTTCACGTCAGGACGAATGTCGTGCGCTCCCTGAATCACATCCTGCTGGCCCTGAACCACGCGGGAGACTGGAGCGCACTCATCAACCGATCCGACACGGACCTGCTGGTGGAAGCATTTTCCCGATTGGCGCAATCATTTCCTGATATTCAATTCACCGTCAGACCCCATCCCACCATGGCCACATTCGAACATGAGGGAAAAAACGCCATCAACCGAATACACACCTTTGTCAGGGAAACAGGGTTTCCAAACCTGATAGTCTCTGAAAATGCTCTGTCAGCAGACCTGCAAAAAACCCAACTGGTTCTGTCCGAGTATTCCCAGGTCCTGATCGATGCCTATCACAGGGGAAACCTGGGTCTTGTGGTCAACCTGACCGGAAGACGTTCGTTTATGCAAGACTATGAGGCGTACGGCTTTCCGGCAGTCTATTCAGAAACGGAATTGACCGCATGGATCAAAGACCTGATGGAAGGCCCGGAAAAGGCCGTTTTGCGCCAAAACCTGGCCGTGACAAAATTCAACCAGCGCCTGCTCGCGGAAGGCTATCATTGATGAATCGGTATGCACACCTTTAAATACATGGCATTGAGAGACTTCTATCAGCGACAAATGTTTTTCCCCGGCGCGGCCGGTCTTTTCCTGAATCCCTGCTACCTGGCCCGCAAAGGACTGGCGGATCAGATGAAGCATTTGAACCGGTTTATAGGGGGAAAAACCCTGGATATCGGGTGCGGCGCCAGACCCTATGAAAAATGCTTCGAAGTCAGCCGCTACGTGGGTCTTGAAATCAATTCCGCGGCGGCAGATGCCCTTTCTCACGCCGATGTGCGCTATGACGGCTACCAAATGCCTTTCAGAGACAATAGCTTTGACTCGGTCGTAGCGTTTCAAGTGCTGGAACACGTATTTGAGCCCGAGGTCTTCCTCCATGAAATCGGGCGCGTACTCAAACCGGAAGGAGTTCTTTTGCTGACCGTCCCATTTCTCTGGGAAGAGCATGAAAAGCCCAATGATTTTGCCCGGTATTCGTCTTTTGGTCTAGCTTATTTGCTGAACAAACAGGGTTTTGAAGTGATTCACGCTAAAAAAACCATGCCCGGGTTTCGCGCCGCCCTTCAAATAGCCAATATCTCCTTTTACAACCGCTTCAGCCAAAAAAACCGCACCTGGTGGAATCTTCTCATCTCGGTCTGTATTACAGGACCCGTCAATGTGCTGGCTATGCTTTTCGGAAAGGCAATATCCACCCATCCGGACCTGTATCTGGACAACGTGGTTCTGGCCCGCCCCCGTGAAGGTATTCGAACGATATCGCACAATGAAAAGCAGGCGACATGAAACCCCGTTTAGTCCTGAAAGAAATCCTCCCTCCTTTTCTGGTTCGATGGGGCAACCGGTATTTTGAACGGTTCTACGGGTTTCATGGGGATTATCCGGACTGGAAAATGGCGCTTGCCGCATCCCATGGGTACCATAACCCCCAAATCCTCACGCGGGTAAAACATGCGGCCCTTCAGGTCAAAAACGGACTGGCCGCCTATGAACAGGACGGCATCTTACACGCTCACCATGACTTTCAGTGGCCCATTCTGGCGGGTCTGCTGCGTATTGCGGCTCAAAACGGCAATCGTCTGACGGTATTGGATTATGGTGGCAGCCTGGGTTCCACCTATTTCCAAAACAAGCCTTTTTTAACCTCTCTTTCAGAGCTCAAATGGCTGATTGTCGAACAGAAGGCGTTTGCCGACTGGGGCGGAAAAAACCTTCAAGATAAACATTTGCGGTTTTTTCATGACCCCGGAAGCGTTCTCAATCATCAATCCGTAGACGTGGTTCTGATGTCAAGCGTACTGCCCTATCTGGAAAATCCTTATGAAATCCTGAAGGAGATGTTGTCGTATGGTATTTTCAACATGATCATTGATAGACACCCTCTTCTCGAAGAGAGCAGGCGGGATCGATTGACCGTCCAGCGGGTGCGACCGTCCATTTACCGGGCCAGTTATCCGGCATGGTTTTTCTGTGAAAGAAAATTCATGGATTTTATAAAGCCTCACCTGACGATTGTCGCATCCTTCGACTGTCCGGTCCGCTCGCCCATCAAAGCCCGGTTTAAAGGCTTTATTCTGGAGAAAAAAACATGAACGGATTTGCAAACAAAAACGTCCTCATTACAGGCGGCCTGGGATTTATCGGCAGCAATCTGGCGCAACGCCTCCTGTCACGAGGCGCCCGTGTGACCCTGGTGGACAGTCTCATCCCGGAATACGGAGGCAATCTTTTTAACATAAAAGATATGGAAGACCGGTTGCGCGTCAATATTTCAGATGTTCGCGACGTCCACAGCATGCCGTATCTCGTAAAGAACCAGGATTATCTGTTCAACCTGGCCGGGCAAACCAGCCACATGGATTCCATGACCGAACCCTTCACGGACCTTGACATCAACAGCCGGGCGCAGTTGTCCATTCTGGAAACCTGTCGAAGGCACAACCCGGACCTGAAAATTGTTTTTGCCAGCACCAGGCAAATTTACGGCCGGCCCCACTATCTTCCGGTGGATGAAAAGCACCCGCTGCAACCGGTCGATATCAACGGCATCAACAAGTTATCCGGAGAATGGTATCATTTGATCTACTACCGGGTACATGGTATCCGCACGGCTGTTTTGCGACTCACGAACACGTATGGTCCCAGAATGCGCATCAAGGACAGCCGACAGACCTTTTTGGGCACATGGATTCGTCTGTTGCTTCAAAAGCTGCCATTCGAAGTCTGGGGGGGCGAACAGCTTCGGGATTTTACCTATGTGGACGACTGCGTCGATGCACTGTTGCTGACGGCGCTGGATGAAAGGGCAAACGGGGAGGTGTTCAATCTGGGCGGAAATGAGGTCGTTACGCTCAAACATCTGGCGAAGCTGCTGACGGCCCTGACGGATTCCGGATCTTTTGAAACGCACCCTTTCCCGGAAGATCGGAAAAAGATCGACATCGGCGATTATTACTCGGATTACGGGAAAATCAGAACCGTTTTGGGGTGGCAATCCCGTGTGGACCTTCAAGAAGGCCTGAAGAGAACCTTGGATTATTACCGGACCAACCTGTCCTCTTATCTTTAAGGGTGTCAAGGATGAATGACCCCATTTTTCAGTGCAGCCCCCTGGCAGGGTATGCCGCCCATAAAGCTCAAATTGATGCCGCCATTATGTCGGTTCTTGATTCCGGACGATATATTCTTGGAAATCAGGTGCGTCTGTTTGAAGCGGAATTTGCGGCCGTTATGACGGTCAAATGCTGCATCGGCGTGGCCAGCGGAACGGATGCCATTGAAATGGCCCTGCGCGCGTCGGGAACGGGTCCGGGAGACGTGATTTTTGCGCCCTCTCACACGGCGGTGGCCACAATTGCCGCCATAGAACGGGCAGGCGGCGTTCCCTTTCTGGTTGAAATTGACCCGAACACCTTTACCATGGATCCCCACCATCTTGAAAGGGCCATCAAAACGGTGAATGGGGGGAAATACCGGCGGTATCGTGCGCGAGCGATTATTCCGGTCCATCTCTATGGACATCCCGCGGATATGCCCGCCATCATGGAAATCGCTTCCCAAAATGGGCTTGTGGTTATCGAGGACTGTGCGCAAGCCCACGGCGCCGCCCTTTCCGGACGCAATGTGGGCTCATGGGGGAATATGGGGGCGTTCAGCTTCTACCCCACCAAGAACCTGGGCGCGCTGGGAGACGGGGGTGCGGTGGTGACAAATGATCCGGATCTTGCCGAAAAATTACACCTTCTGAGGGAATATGGCTGGGAAGAAAGGGGCATCAGTGCTTCTCCCGGCATTAATTCCAGGTTGGACGAATTGCAGGCGGCCGCACTTCGAATCAAATTGAAATATCTGTTCCAATACAACCAAAAACGCATTGCGATTGCTGAACATTACCGAAGACTGATCAAAGAAAACGAAATGACGCTTACCCCAAAGCCCGTCCCGGAAATCCACCACGTGTATCACCAATTCGTCATAAAAAGCGATTATCGAAACCAATTGATGCGGTTCCTGAAAACCGAAAACATCGCCACAGCCATCCATTACCCGAAGCCGGTCCATCTTCAACCCGCATACAAGGATCGCGTGCCCGTTGACCCGAAGGGTCTACCCTTGACCGAGGAAGCCTGCCGGAAAATCCTGAGCCTTCCCATGTACCCGGAAATGTCTGAGCAACAGGTGAAGCGTGTGTGCGAAGCGCTGAATCGTTTCCGTCCCAAATAAGCGTCTGATTCCCGATGCATTATTTCTGCACCTACTTCGACCACCATTTTCTCGACCGGGGGCTGGCCCTTTATCATTCCTTGCGGCATCACGGCACTCAATTTACGCTCTGGGTGCTCTGCATGGACCCGGAATGTCACGATGTTTTGACCCAAATGCACCTGCCTGCCATGGAAATCATTTCAATGGCCCAATTGGAATCCCGGGATCGGGATCTGCTGAAAGCCAAAAATAACCGTTCCCCCATCGAATACTATTTCACCTGTACCCCTTGCCTGCCGCTTTTTGTTTTGAGAAAACATCCGGAAATAGACGCCGTTACCTACCTGGACGCCGACCTTTTTTTCTTTCAGAATCCCGAACCGGTTTTTGAAGCCATCGGGGACAATTCCATTGCCATCATCCCCCATGGCTACCCCTCAAAGCTGACATATCGAGAAAAATACGGCATTTATAATGTGGGTCTCCTTTTTTTCAAGCGTGATGAACAGGGTCTCGCATGCCTTCGGTGGTGGCGAAAGCAATGCCTGGAGTGGTGTTATTTAAGGGTTGAAACGGGTCGGTTTGCGGACCAGAAATATCTGGATGACTGGCCCCGGCGTTTTAGAAACGTAGCGGTTTTGAAACATAAGGGCTTTAATCTGGCCACCTGGAACATGGGCAATTACCATATCCATAGCGTAAAGCACCAAGTCATGGTGGATGAGCAGCCGCTTGTCTTTTTTCACTTCCAGGGTTTCCGGCAGATCAACCGCTGGCTTTATGATCCCAATTCCCTTGATTTCAGGCTTTTCCTGACCGGAAAAGTAAAGCGCATGATATTTCACCCTTACATTCATGAACTGGCGCGCATCCGGCTGATGCTGGCGCCCCATATTGAAAGGCAGCGGCTTCCCAAGGGCATCCGAGGGACAGCAAAGCCTGACTCCGCTATAAAACGCCTAAAATCCATCTGCAACAAAACCATCACCACCCTGATTTCGGTTTTGACGGGAAATTATGTTTTCGTGAAAACAGGGTCTCGTTAGGGTACCTGGGAGGTCAAAACAGCCTTGCCGCGTGTTGTCAGTCCCGTAGCCGAGGGAAGTGGTTCAATTCTGGTGCACCGGCAGCTGGAAAAT
Organism: Desulfatiglandales bacterium; assembly: GCA_963664475.2. Lineage (GTDB taxonomy): Bacteria > Desulfobacterota > DSM-4660 > Desulfatiglandales > Desulfatiglandaceae > NaphS2. The sequence continues at coordinate 101,533 of CAXXXE010000003.1, read as the reverse complement.
CATATTCCAGATTACCGCATCAAAAGCTATTCTCCCCTTTTTGAATTCATTCCTTTTGCCCTACCTGTTATCAGTTCCATTCATTCCGCCGAAATCATTCATACACCGCCTGATCACGCTGTTTTCTTTTTTAAGAAAGCAATTCCTTTGATCATTACCTTTCACAATTATGTTCTGGACCGTTTTATGCGGCCCTACAGTTCCCGGCTACAACGCCTTCATTACAGAACCGATCTCCTTTTCTGGACCCGGATGGCCGTTAAAAGAGCCCATGGGCTGACGGCGGTGAGTCGGTTCACAGCCAGCCTCGTCCAACGGGAGATGGCGGTTTCCCAGCCGATTCGCGTCATCTACAACGGCATCGATACCGGCAATTTCGTCCCGCCCTCTCAAAACCGGCGCCAAACCAGCAACATCCGCGTTTTTTTTTCAGGAAACCTGACCCGGCGTAAAGGAGCACAATGGCTGCCCGCCATAGCGGAACGGCTCAATAAGGGGGTTGAAATTCACTATACGCTGGGGCTGAGAAAGCAGCGCCCCCTGAATCCATCCGGAAAACTCCGATCCTTGGGTTGCGTACAGTATGGAAGCATGCCCGGGCTGTATCGTTCCATGGATATGCTCCTGATGCCCACTGTCCGGGAAGGTTTCGGCCTTTCCGTTGTCGAAGCCATGTCATGCGGTCTGCCGGTGGTGGCAAGTGATTGCTCCGCCATCCCTGAACTGGTGGATCACGGAAAAGGAGGCTTCCTGTGCTCCGTGGGAGACGTGGATGCCTTTGCCGATAAAATCAATCAACTGGCGGATTCCCCCAGACTCAGGAAGGAAATGGGGGCATACAACCGCGCAAAAGCTGAAAGAATGTTTACCGTTGAAAGAATGGTCCGCGAGTACAAGGAACTCTTTGACGAAGTGTTGGGGTGACCCCAAAGGGTTTTCATGTCTTCAGGAAAATAGAAATTCCCGATATTCTTCAGAAATCCTTTTCCAGTTAAATTTTGACAACACGGCTTTTCTAACCGAATCCTTTTTTAAATTCATGCCGGTTATCTTTTCAACAAATCCCTCCACATCTCCCTCCCTGATCAAGAAACCCGTCTTCTTATCGATCACCGCATCCCGTATTCCCTGAATATCCGTGGCAACAACCGGAAGGCCACAGCTCCCCGCCTCTATGGCAACGATGCCGAACCCTTCCACGTCGCCGGGAACCGTAATATTGGACATGATAAAAATATCCGCGAGGTTGTAGAACATTTGGCGGATTTCATTGGATACGGCGCCCATGAGGAACACGCGCTTTTCCAATTGATAACGCCGAATGATCTCCTTGATAGGATCTTTTTCGGGCCCTGCCCCCGCCACCAGGTAAACATATTCTTCCGGTAGTTTCGGCATAACCTGTTCCACAAACCATGCCACCCCTTTTCGCTTTACCAGGCGGCCGAGTGTGAACAAAATTTTTCGGTTTGGAAGCGACAGCTGCCTTAACGCCTCACATTCTCTCAAGAGTTCAGCTTTCGACCGATAAGAAAACATTTCATCCGGATTGACCCCGTTAGGAATAACAACACAATTTTCTGGAAAAATATGGGCCCGTTTCAATAACGCATCACGCGTGGAACGACTGACGCAAACAATCCGATCCAGACTTTCGATGCACAATGGAATGACCTTTTGGTAAAAGGGATTACGGTAGGTAATGTCCAAACCGTGTACCGTAGCGGTAACCGTTGTTCCGGTCAGGCCTTTCAGAAGCCGGCCCACCGGCGCAAGCATACCGTCGCACAAGTGAACATGCGAAACTGAAAATTTCCGGATAAGATAAAGCGCCTTAAAAAAAGAATAGGGGAGAAACCACACGAGGTGTTTTTTCGACTTTGACAAGGTGATTTTAAAGGTCGTCACACGGGATTCGAATTCTCTGATCAGATGATAGCTGTATTCTTCCAGTCCGCCGACCTTCGGTGGATAATTTCGGGTAATAAAAAGTATCCCTGACCTCATGTGCTGATCCGAACTTCGGCTATTTGATCAAAATTTCTCAAAAACTTCCTTCCACCCGTAATAAATCCAGGCCCCATACTCCGCCAGCACCCACCGTATCTGCCGTCCCTGTTTCCACCAGCCATTGACATCAAAAGGATCTGTTTTCGCGGAAACAGTGCATATGGACATTTCACCTTTAAACATACTGCGCCAGATATGGTTTGCACGGCAGGTGTGCGATTTGCTGGTTGTGATAATCAGGCGTTTAAATCCTCTTTCCAGAAGCCGCCGACCCACAATCCTCGCCTCGCTGACCGTGTCATAGGCATCCTCGGCGTTGATCGGCAGCACATTTTTCCTTGGCACGCTCAGGACCTCCAAAATTCTAACCGTTTCTTCATGCCAGGGACAGCATTTTTCAAAGCCCCTTTTCTCAAGTTCACGAAGAACATCCGTTTTTCGGTTGCCGTTGATCACCACCTTTCGGACAAGTCCTTTTCGAAAAAGATCCGCCGCTTCCATCAGGCGGGGATAGTACTCTACGCCGGTACTCAACACCACCGCCGCATCAGCGGTAAACGGTTTTTGATCACATATCAAAAATCGGCCCACCCGGGTCAGTATGAATCCGGAACTGAGCCAGAAAAGAAAGAAAAAGACCATCAATACCAGAACGAATAGCAAAAATCGGTTCAGCATCTCTTTGACGGTCATTTTTTATCCTTCAGGTGACCCTTTTTTCACTGATAACGCTCCTTGCCTTTACCAAAAAAGCATATCAGGCATTGCGCCAATCGCTGTAATCCGCAGAATGGGTGGATTCAAACAAACCGATCTCCTTCACTTTTTTCAAAGCGCATCTGGCTGATCTGCTCGGAAATCAGGCCCAGCATAAAAATCAGAATGGAAGTGGTAAACAAAAGGGCGCTCATATTGGTGAATCGGCCTGAGGTAAGGAATGTATAGGTATAATAGGCTAGGCCCACCAGAAAAAGACCCATACTCGTGGGAAGAAATATCTTAAGGGGTGAATAAAAGGTACATATCCTGACAATGATCATAAAAAACCTGACACCATCCTTAATAATCCGAATCTCGCTTTTACCCGTTTTTCTCGACTGAACATTGATACTCACATATTTCACACTCTTTCCGGATCTGAGGATTCCCAATGTCATGGTTGTGGGATAGGAGTAGGTGTTGGGCAAAAGATAGAGTAGATTTCGCGCCAGATCCGACTTAATGGCCCTGAAACCCGACGTTAAATCCCGAATCGAAAAATTCGTCACGTATGAGGCCAGACGATTGTATATCCGGTTTCCAAAGGCCCTGATCCTTGAATCCTGCGCCCCCCCGGGCCTTGCGCCCACCACCATATCGAATTCCGGAAAATACCGGATCAGTTGATCCAGGTCCGCGGGATCATGCTGTCCATCCGCATCCATGAACACCAGAACCCGGCCCGATGCGATCCGAACACCACTTTTGATGGCGGCCCCGTTGCCGATATTATAGGGATGCCGATAAACAATGGCGCCGGCCTCGCGGGCTATATCTCCCGTGCCGTCCGTTGAACCGTCATCAATCACAATGATTTCAAAATCGGGGTGAACCGCCAGGATATGGGATACCACGTTGCCGATATGCCGGGCTTCATCGTGGGCCGGGATGATAACGGAGATATCTGATTCATTCATTATTTTAGGTACCTGCATTGTTTCTAATTTTCTTGAAATGCATTCAGCCTGACGCTTGCATCTCTTGTTTCTTCGGTTGCTCTGTGACGATTTTGTTATTCTAATATTCAAATACGACAGGGTCAAACAATATATCCGGCGTATACGTCTTGAAAATTCTTTTTACTTTCATTACCCTTATTCTTTGCCACAAACAACACCACCTTGAAGAAAAACATGAACATTACCGCAAAAAGATACGCATTTATTTTTTTTGCCCTCACACTGGGCCTGCTATTCTTCTACCCAATCCTGTTTGAAAACAAAACCTTTTTTCTGCGCGACATCCATAGATGGTTCTACCCCATGAAATTTTTCCTGGCGGAAAGCTTCAAGGCAGGGGAAATACCCTTCTGGTGTTCGCACTATTATTGCGGTTCGCCGTTTATGAGCGATATTCAATCTGGGGTATTTTATCCGCCCGCCATCCTCTTTGCACTCTGTCCGTTTCCGTTATCTTTCAATATTTTCATTGTTTTTCACCTTTTTCTGGCCTTCTGTTTCTTTTATCTTTGGATCGTCAGCCTGGGACTTTCCCGAAAATCGGCCCTGCTGATGGCCATCTCCTATGGTTACGGGGGCTACCTGTTCGCCACCATCAACACCCTCAACAACCTGACAACCGCCATCTGGCTGCCGGCCATTCTGTGGTCTTTCAACAGGGCCGGGCAAATAGCGGAGAACAGGCCCTTCTACGGCCTGACCGTCCTGTTCATTTCCATGGCAATTTTGGGGGGAGAACCGCAACTCTTCATCTTAATGGGCGCCATCCTTTTTTTCTATGCCATTACCTCCACCCCGAATAAACCCTGGGGGAAACCCTCGAAGCTCAAATCCGGCGTCACAGTAGTGATACTGGGGATTTGGGCAATCCTGATCACCATGATACAACTGGGACCCACCTATATGGACTATCAGCATTCCGCTCGTCTGGGAGGGCTTTCCTATGAGGAAGCCTGCCGATTTTCCATGACCTGGCCCATGCTCAAGCACCTTCTGCTGCCCCTTCATTTTGGCGAAGGATTTTCATCGGGTGCGGAAGCCCTTCGCAATTTTTTCCCCGGCCAGGGAGAAATTCCGTGGCTCATGACGGTCTATCCGGGCGTCATCATCCTCCCCCTGGCGGTACTGGGAGTTATTTTTTCTTTTTCAAAAAGAAATTGCATCTGGCTCATCATCTTCCTGGTTTCCCTGGTTCTGGCATTGGGCGCCCATACACCGATGCACTATCTATTCTACAAATTGCTTCCCATCTTTCGTTTTCCCGAAAAATTCATGTTTCCAGCCGGTTTCAGTCTCCTGGTCATGGCGGCCTATGGTTCGGACAAGCTCTTTGAGCTGATCGAAAAAAAAGGTGTAAACCCAATTTTGGTTTTTTCCTTTTTGGCCATTGCCTTGACAATGGATCTCTTTTCAAATCACCGAAATCTCAACCCCGTGTGCGATTTTGATTTCTATCGATACCACCACTCCGCCCTTCAACCCATGATCGATGATCAGGAACTGTTCAGGGTTTTTGCAGATGAGATGCCCACCCCCCCTGACATGATAAACTCCATCAACAATCATCACATCAAATGGCAGATGATGCTACTGCCGAACCTCGGGATATTGGAGAACCTTTATCATGTGGAAGGGGTCCCCGCCCTTGAATTGCGATACCAGCACCAGATAAATGAATTACTTGCCAAACCCTGGAAAGAGAAAATCAATTTTCTCAGACTGGCAAATGTCAAATACGTCCTGAGCCAGGACCGTCTCGACAGAAAACCGGAACTCAAGAACAAAATCCAAAAAATAAACGGGCTTTTGTATCGTTTGGAAAGCTCGCTTCCCAGGGCATGGATCGTCGGACAAATCAATAGGTTAGAAGGCGGAACCATAGAGCGACTGACAAACGGATCTTTTGAACCCTCAACGACCGCCCTGGGAAAAAGCCATATCCAGGGGGAATACCATATCCCTTTTTTCAGACCCGTTGACCGGATTGCTTATGGGAAGAACGGGGCGATCCATATTGACGCACAAACAGATGAACCGGGAATACTCATTGTTTCCGAGTCGTCTTATCCGGGCTGGAAAGTCACCGTGGACGGTCATGAAAAGGAATTGCTCTGGCTGGATCTTCTTTTTCAAGGGGTGGCTCTCAATAAGGGATCGCACCACATTGTTTTCAAATTCCGTCCCGAACATTTCAATCTGTTTCTCTTGATCTCAATCATCTCCCTTTTCGGCCTTTTCGGTTACTGGGCGTTCCATAAGATCGGAAAACCCTCGGAGAGTTACCGGGAATCTGAGGATTGAAGGGGCAACGCCTATTTTGCCTTAAGATGTTCGATAAATTGCGCGGTCTTTTCTCCCGTCATCAGGGCTTTTGCCCTTGCGTATGCTTCCTTTGCCTTTTGGTGCTTTTCAAGTGAATCATACAGAACCCCGAGGTTCAAATAAACGTTGGGATTATTGGGGTTCGCGCGCATGGCCTCCAAAAAGGCCTTTTCCGCCGCCCCATATTTTTTTTGAAGTCGCAAGACGACCCCAGCCTTATTCCACTCATTTGAGGCGTCTGCTTCAGCCAGTTTCACGGTGGATATGCCATACCCGGCAATCCCTGCCAGACAGTACGGCAGGGCCCTTTTGAATTGATGGTTCTTCACACACGAAATAACGAACGACACCCCTCCACCCGCAAAGACGATCAGAAACGGAACCATGGGCATACGCAGTCTTGCAATATAGAAAAACAGGAAGATCGTAAGAAACGATGCCAGTACCGGCAAAAACAAAAGAATGCGTTGGCGCCGCGCCTGAAGCATTCCCATCACTGCAATGGAGAACAGGAGTCCAAACCCCATGCAATGGTCCAGTACGGGAGATATTTCTTCCTGGTAATAATAGTTTGCGTAGGTGGTTGCTTCATGGTCGTTCACCGAAGCCAGAAAGCGTTGCCACAGCAAGGAGAGTTCTTTGGACGGCGAAGAAAAAATATGCAGGAACGCTTTTTTCATGTAGTAAGGGGATACTTCATGATCTTCAAATACACGATTTTCGGCCTTCTGCGCCAGATTTTTCATGTTTTTGAAGATATCGCCGTCAAAGGCCGCCGGCAATGAGTATCCGGCCGTGGACTGGGGGTTGTGTCCGATATAAAAATTATGCCCGGCACTCCCGGTCAACAAAATGAACTTTCCGGATACGGTATAATTGGCGATGGTGATGGGTAAAATCATGGCGATGACGCCAATCCCGAAAAGGGCGGACTGAAACCACGCGATCTTCCTTTTCAGCAAAAACGGAGCTGTCATGAGCAGCACCCCAAGAACGACTAGATTTGGTCTGGTACCGACGGCCAATCCCATAAATATTCCGGATAAGACACAATCCCAAATGCCTTTGCCCCGATCCAGGAAAAGGATGCTCAACGTAATCAAAAAAAGCGTATAGGGAACCGGTGTAAGCTCCGATGCATAAAATACCATGGGGCCGTAGAAAGCCGCGACCATGCCGGAAATAATGCCGGCAAGGAAACCGAAATGCCGAAAAGCCAACATCACAATAAATACACAGGTCAGGCTGTCCGCAAGGACGCCGCAAATGCGAACCAGGAAAAAATTTTCCACACCGACGATCCGGTATAGAAAGGCCAGGATGTAGGGGTAAAGAGGGCTGTTGATGGAAAAAGGGGCATCAAAAGGAAAAAGATTCCCGTTTGCTATTTTTTGGGCAAACACCAGATAAGGAACGTGTCCCCCAAGGGGAAAGTCGTACAATGGACTTGCCATCATACTGCCGTTATGGATAAGCCTCACCACCAGGGCAAGGAAGAAAACGGCAAATAGGGTCGTTTTCTTAATCGCTTCCTGTTTTTCCACCGACACACCCCTAAGCCCTCATCATTGCCAAAAGCCAGATAAACCAGAAAAAAGCGAAGGTGATGACCCATTTTACATTGAAAATACCCACGGATTTTCTTTTTTTTTCCGCACCAAACCTGGGGAAGATCAAAACGAGGGCAGATCCAATCCATCCCAGAAGAGCGGCTATCAAAATAAGGCTCCACAAAACATTTGGGCCCCTAACCTGAGGATGATCGAGAATTGCGTTTTGTTGAATTTCCCCGGTTTCCACCTTTCCCATCTGTTTCCTCTGGATCATCAGCAGTTCGCCAATACGTTCGTCACACCGTTTGATCCAATCCTTTCCGGGGGTGTAAAAACTCCTGGCGGCAACAAACCCGCGTCTGAGGGTCCGCGCCGCCATAAGGGATAACCGGATATCGCCCTTTGCCTCGGCACGCTTGCTGATTTCCCACAGCCCCTCGGCGGATTTTGTAACGTAGGCATTAAACGGGGTATACCAGTGGAGGGACCGATCAAAAAAGGTGATGGCCTTTATGAACCGCTCCTTTTCAAAAAATGCCTGCCCTTCCCGGCAGTTCTTCATTGACCCGTAAAAAGCCCTGACCCAAACCAGAGCCAGAAACATGCCGATGATTGCAATTGTAAACAGGATTGCTTTAATATACGGATAGGTCGCCTGAGAATGAAATATGGCCTTCATGGCAGTTCAGGGTTCCCTTCGAGAGGATTTGAAAAAAATATTTGAAAAGCAATTACTTATCAGCAAAAATACGCAGGAGGCGTCTACGTTGACGCATGGGGAGTTATTTACCATAAAAATGAAAACTGAGTCAAGACATTGCGAAAATTCCATAAGTTACAGGGTGAAATGGGACCTGCTTTGCGCGCTTCTGCTGACCGCTTTCTGCATTTTTCTCTTTTGGAAAACGATTTTTGAAGGCCATCTCCTCTTCGGGTCCGATTTCGTGGGATTCTACCAGGGAATGAAACAATTCCTCTATGATCAGGTGCATGATCATGGTTCCATTCCCTACTGGAATCCCTACATATTTGGCGGCATGCCCTTCTGGGCCCACCTGGAATCCACCATATTCTATCCCCTTGATTTCCTTTTCTGGTTCATGGCGCCTGAAACGGCATTCGGCTATACCATGTTCATCCACATAATGCTGGCAGCCCTTTTCATGTATGCCCTTCTGCGTTCCCTGGGCACAGGCCCAAGCGGAAGTTTTGTGGGAGCAGCCGTCTTTACCGGCAACGGATTTATCATGGCCACGCTTTATGACGGTCAAATGTTCCGGGTGCAGGCCTATATATGGCTCCCCATGATTATTTTTTTGCTCAACCGGGCGCAAAAACCCGGAAATTCTTCACTCAACGCGGTGATGGCAGGCCTTTTCTGGGGCTTCCAGATCCTTTCAGGCTCCCCCCAGGATGCCCTTTATGCCTTGATGGCGGCCTTTTTTTTCTGCCTGGTATTTTTCCCAAAAAAGAATTTGACGGTAAAAAGTCTCTTCAAACCGGCGGGTATCCTCTTTCTGTTCGTCGTCTTCGGGCTGGGAACCGCCGCCATACAGATCATCCCCGCCATTGAATTCATCAGGCTTTCCGTCCGATCCGTCTTCGATGCCTATGAATTGGTTACCTTAGGCTCCTATCCCCTTGAAGGCATTATTACCGCCGTTATTCCCGATTTTTTTGGACGATATGTAAACGGCGATTTCTGGGTTTCCAATGTTCCCTGGAGCATTCCCCTTTACAACCTTTACGTGGGCATACTTCCGCTGATCCTGATCTTCTTTATTTCCGACAGCAACGGGACGGATCGAAAAGTTGTCTATTTTGCGGGCGCCCTTGCCATTGGCGCCTTTTTTTTGTCACTGGGCGCCAACACGCCGCTCTACAAGCTAATCTATCTTTTGCCGGGATTCGACCGCATCAGGGCGCCCGCCAAAATCATATATCTCTATGTGTTCGCTTTGAGCCTGCTTGCGGGAAAGGGCATGGACGGATTCATGAAACTTTCAGGCAGAACCTTTTTAAGGCGCGCCGGTATAGTCCTGGCTGCCACTTTGGTGCTGATCCTGTTGGACGGCATTTTTCATTGGAACAAATCTTTCATTTTTTCATTCTTCTCGCCCTTTATCCTGGATGAAATGATCATCGGGAAAACAGCCCATGCCACGGGTATCATCGGGGATGAATTTCATATTATGACACTGCTGTGCATTGCCATTTCCCTCGTCATTTTCCTCGGGGCTAAGGGATTTACGAACAAAAAACTTGCCGCCGCTTTGCTCTGCATGCTCATCCTTTTTGATTTGGCCTACATGAACCGGGGCGCCATCCGGTATGGCGATAACGGGTATGAATGGACCCGAAAAACCAGAGACAACCTTTCACAAAGCCTTGGACAAGACAAAAGCATTTCCAGGGTGGGCAGTTATCCCAACCCTATGGGGCCCAATTTTGAAATGCTTCTGGGATACCAGACTGTTTCCGGATACAACCCTCTGTATCTCCATCGCTATTACGAGTATATCCGGAAATATAACCCTTCCCTTTTACGTCCCGGAAATGTCAGTTTCTTCTACCACCCGAAAGGCGAAACCGTTTTAATGGATTTGCTCAACGTAAAATATGAGATCTCGCATACAGACGGAACCTATTCAATTCGGAATTCCAATTTTCCTCGGGTGTTCTTCGTTCCCGACCATGAAGTCCTGGAACAGTCTCAAATTCTGGATCGTCTGGTTCAACCGGACTTTGATGTGAAACAAAAGGTCCTTTTCGAAACGGAAGATTTTCCCGCACTGATCAAAAACCAAAAACCCGCTCCTGACATCCTCTCCGCAAAATCAAAGGCTGAAATTCTCTCTTGGGCGCCTGATGAAATTCTGGCATCGGTAAATGCCCCTGTACCCGGTTATCTGTTTTTCAGCGAAATTTATTATCCGGGTTGGACCGCCTTTGTAGACGATTTTCCGGCGCCGATAATGAGGGGGGATTATCTGTTCAGGGTAATTCCGGTCCCAAAGGGATACCACAGGGTAAAAATGGCTTTTAATCCGCCAACCATAAAGTGGGGCATCGGCATTACATCTCTGACGCTTTTTCTGATTGCAATTCTTTCAGTGCTTCACTGTTTCGGTCGATCCCGTTTATCCAGGCGAAGGCCCGAACAACGCGTCCTGTAATTCAGCGGGCGACACGACATAAATAAGGATGGAATACCCCACATGGGCATCCGGTTCGCGTTTTTTGAGATAGGCGCAAAGTCTTGCAAAGCGAAGCCGTTCAAACCGCGAAAGGGTGTTTTCGGAACATTGGGACATCTCCCCGTTTATCGATAACATGTTGGAAGGATTGGGATATGCTACAACCTTTTTCCGCAGCAACCCGTACGCCTTTTCATGAACGGCATCCCACGTCCCATAAATCCCGTAAACCTGCTGCAGTTCCGTTGCGCTGATACAATAATACCCCGGTCGCAAAGGCCCTTTTTGTTGCTCAACATCCTCTATCCAGGGCAGAGGACGGAGCGGTATGATAGTGGCCGGAATTCTATAATAAGCGGGGCTGGCCGTTCCGAAATAAGCCAGGTAAACCGGGCTTTTTCCATTGCCAATCAGCCCCTTTTTTTCCAGCCACCGTCTCAACCCGGGAAGGTCCTGCCCCCAGTCCAGACTGCTGTCCACCAAAAGCCGGTATCCGTTTTTAGGCCCCCCCGCGCAGGCGTTGAAAAAGGCCAGGTAATCGGGCCATATCATTTGGGTTTCCATGATAAAAACCAACAGAAAAGCAGGCGACAGCCACAGAAACATCCCTTTTAATTTGGGATAGAGCCTCGAAATACCCCCGGCACAGATGAACATGACGGGGTACAAAACAAGGATATGCCGATGTCCGATATTGATTTTCGTGGAAACAGCCACCACCAGGTAGATAACCGCAAGCGTCAGCAGGGGCGACAAATTGTACAGGTCACCTGGTTTGCGAACGGTCAGCAACGTAATCATTGACAGCAACAGGACTAACATCACGCTCAAGGGTGTTTTTACGGCCAGGCAAAAGGGGAAAAAGTACCACCACCCATGATCGCTGTACCGCCCTTTCAAAAAAGCGCCCCGTTTTTGCGCGTAGTTCAAGACATGGGCAAAGCCGAAAAGATAGGCCTCCGGCAGAATTTTGAGGTCTCGCATGAACCGGATCATCTCGCCGGGCTTGCCGGTATTTGACAGCTTTTCCCCCCAGGAAGAAAAGGAATAATCGGAATAGACAGGCGTATCCGCAGCGGTAAAACGAAAGCCGTATGCGGCCCATATACCCGTGAGGCTGACGCCCGAGACCACTCCAAAAGCCAACAAAATCCACAGGGTCTGACTTTTTCGGCGCACCACCTGTCTGGACCGTCTGAACTGGACGGTCAGAGGGTCCCCCCGAATCAAACGGACCGTGAACAAAACAACAAAAACAGGAACGATGAGTACCCCCGACATTTTGCTGAGTAAGAGGCAGCAAACCGCCAGGGAGGCCCCAAAGAGCGAAAACCATGTGATCCGGTGCATCACGAACCATAGGGTCTGAACCGATAGGATGAAAAAAAGAGCGGCCGCCATGTCTGAGGTTGTCAAGCGCGCATGGGCCAGCATTGTGGGGCTGAAAGCATAAAGGACCAGGGAAATCATGCCGCCCAACGAACCGAATAGATTTTGAGAGATCAGGAAAACCACAAGCCCCAATGCCGTGCTGAACAAGAGAATCATGCACCTTCCCCGAAAGAGCATTTTGCCTGAATCATTTCCGAGTTTGAAAAAAAAGGCGTGGCCCACATCCCACACATTGTGGACCACGGTTGGAAAGGCCAGGGATTGAAACAACAGGGGCAAAGCAACCCATCTCTGGGGCAGGTTGCCGTTTTCCGGTTGAAAACGGTAATCGTTGAATTTCCAATAGGTGTAGCCGGAAGTCAAATGGATGATTTCATCGAACGTATTGGATTTGTGTTGCATGCTGCTGACGGCCAGACTCATGTGGAGCAGCAGAAGCAGTGAGACGATGGCCCATGTCAACCATTCAGGAAGTTTGATGCCGTCTGAGATATGACATTTCATTTTCTGAAAACTGTTTTCTCGTTAAACTTTCATTGGACCTTCAGCGTGAAAATTCGTATGGATTGCCAGCGACGCAAACAAGTAGACAACGGCGGCACATTTCAGGACAACGGAAAATCCAAAGCCCATGGCCAAAATGACGGCAAGAATCGAGCTGATCACGGACAAACAACCGTTCACGCCCCATGCCCAGGGAACCAACCGTGCGTTAAGTTTTCCGGCAACGCGCAATCCCATTGGAAACGGCATTCCCATTAGAAATCCTAAAGGACCAAGCAAAAAAATCGATATGCCGGCACGGAGCATCAGAGGCCACCCCAGAAATAGATAGGACAATTCCGACAATATGAATGAATACACCAAAACCAGTCCCGCGATGGCGGCCAGTGCCGCCACCAAACCCCTGCGGGAGGTCATATCCATTTTTGACGTGAACAAACTTCCCAGTCCCGCGAATATGAGCAGGGAGGAAAGCACCACGGATAAAGAGTAAACAGGATGTCCGAGAAACAAGATGAATTTCTGAATCAGGGTCACCTCGATAAACATGAAACCCATCCCCAGACAGGCAAAATAAAACAGAAGCCTGAGACTCCGTCGATTTCTCAATGCTTTTGTTTTTCCGGAAAATCCCAGGGGGGCCAGGATTAACAGAGCGCTAAAGACAACCGCTTGCACGAGAAGAACCAACAGGATGAGATAGCTGACATCCTCTTTGTACCATGAGAAAAGGTCCGAAAATTTGGAGAGCCGTATCTTGTCCCATGTGTAATAATGAAAGTAGAAAGGCTTGTCATCCGTAGGCGGTTCAATATTCAACGGATAAGCATCGTAAAATGCATTTTTTTTCTCGCAGGTGATAAACTTCGAAAAGAGATTGTTCACGGCAAGCCCGGGTGCGTAAAGGATATGAAAGCCATAGGTTTTGCAGACTTTCCTGATTTGGTCCACTTCCGTCTTCAGGAAGGGGACTTTCTTTAAAAGGAGTACGCCGATTCTTTTGCTGCCCACGAAAACAATATTGTTTTCAGGGTTCTCAACGCCCAGTTGTTCGAGAGAAGAAAGCGCCAGCGCCGCCAATCTCAAACATTCTTTCGGGGGAACAAGCAACCAGCGGGTAAATGTCAAAATACCATCGGGCGAAAGTCTCCCGAGATAGTCCGTGAAGGCTTCAGTTGTATACAGGTAGTTCTCAGCCAGGCTGTATGCCCCGGTGGAAGCGGCCGCCCATGTGTCCACCAGGGAAATCTGTATGACATCAAAAAACCCTTTGTAATTCCGGATGAAGCTTCGACCCTCGGCATTTTCAATGCGGACATCGGAACGATTGTACAGGTTTCCAGCAAAGCTGTTGACGCGGTTTCCCACAATATCAACGATATCGTCGTTGAGTTCCACGGCGGTTACCTGCTTCGGCATGCCTGTTTTTAAGGCCGTCAAAACGTCAAACCCGCCCCCCGCACCGATGATGCAAACATTTGAATGTTTTCTCAGTTGATAGGCCAAAGACGAAGGAATATGCAGGAGGAAATCCAATTCACCTTTCCGGTTCTTGATCTCGGTTATGGGGGTATTGGCATCGGCATCAATAAAGATCATCATCTGACGTGGGATTTTTCCGGCATTATAGCCGGAAGTCAGCCCCGGTGAATAAACAGCGTTCGTGGGCCCAAACACATCAATCCTGGAAAAGGCATTCCAGGTGGTCATTCGGGGTTTCAGACCGGCTTTTCGAAATTCCGACATGGACTTACTGTCGGCCACCTTGAATTCGAAGAGGGATTTGGCGCCGAGAACAAGGGGAAAAGACAATACCATCAAGACAATGATCAGGATACGTCTTTTTCTTGATTTATCCGCATTAAAGAAAAGGGAGGCAATCAGCAGAGCAAACGCCGAAAACATGATGGCGCCGGCATTTGAGAGCAGGGGAATGACAAAAACGGACAGAAGACACCCAATGCCGGAACCCGTTAGACTGCAAAAATATATCTGCCCCGCCTTTTCAGGGATACCGGCCAGCAGGAAAGAAATGCATAATCCCGATAAAAAAAAAGGTACAACGAGCAGGGCATATATCCCAACCATCTTCACCACATGAATCGGATTTTCCAATATCTGAAAAGGATCCAGGGAAATATGACTGATGACGAGCAAACCGGCGACAACGCTGATTGAAAAAAAAAACCGTCACAAGGGTGGTCATATTGTTTAGATCCCACTTCCCGGGTCCCCAGAAAACCGTCAGAAATGACCCGCTCGCGCCGAAGCCGAGCAAAGCGATACTGATGACCATAAAGGCGAAATGATGCCAGATTGTCACTGAAAATATACGCGTCAAAGAAATTTCTATGATCAGCGTGGCCAGAGAGACAATAAATGCGCCCATATAAAGCGGGAGCATTTTATTCGGTTTTGTCAAAGTATTCCCGGTAACCATTTCCGTCCCCCTCATTATTTCATTTTCTGAATATGGCCAGTATTCCCACACTCTTTTTGGACCTTCGGCAAATAACCCTGTCCAGGCTCATGATCACATCCCGAATCACTTTGAGCACTGGGGGTATTTCGAACTTGACCGTTTTGGCCGTCCGGTTTACATGTCTGCCGATGCTTCCCCGGTTGCCGGGGTCATTCTTGGTGAACTTCTGCAGAAAGCTGTTCAGATAGCTGTTCTCCATCAATCCCACCAGGGATTTGGACAAATAGGCTGTCTCCATCAGCGTAAGCCCTGTTTTTCGCTGGATTTCCCGTGCCGTATACAGCCGTTTATGCCCCCATCCCCAGATACCGATACGCCATTTTTTTCCGAATTTATTGAGCACATAGTTTAAGGGATCGTAAAAAAAAGGAAAATTTTTCGAAGGCGCCGTCATAATGAGCTTTCCGCCTTTTTTGAGACACCGGCACATTTCACGGATGGCCCCCACATCATCCTGCAAATGCTCAATCACATCGGCGCAGATAGCGCAATCAAACGAACCCGAAGCAAAGGGCATGGCTCCCATATCCCCCACACAATACAGGAGATTTTTTTCAGGATTCAGAAGACGGGCCATTCGAATATCGGCTTCATCGATGTCCATGGAGATGATTTCCGACACGTTATGCTTGAGATAAAGGTCGTATACGCCATCACCGCATCCCGCATTAAGCATTCTCTTCGGCCGACCGACCTCCTCAATCACAGTGTACAACCGGGTAAAATAGGTGGGCGCCAGCTCTTTTAACGACATATCAGTGCAGCATCCTTATCCTGAAAAGATCCCTCAGCATCCGAAAGGTTTCCCTGCCGGCCCTGACCTTGGAAAATTCCGCGCTGTCCCACCATTCAACAGGGACTTCCCTGATCCGCGCATGCAGCTTTTTCCTGGCGATATACAGCACCTCCACATCAAAACTGAAGCCGTCCACCCGTCTAATCCCAAAAGCTTTTTTGGCGACACTGCTTTTGAAGAGCTTAAATCCGCACTGGGAATCCTTGATGCCCCCGAGAAAAACGATTTCCGTCAGAAATCCGAAGCCCCTGCCCAGTATCCTTCGATGTAGGGGCTGTCGAACCTTGATATCCGCCCCCCTTATTCTTCTTGAACCGATGACGATGTCATATCCCGAACGAATAAACCCCATGAGTTTTTCAAATTCTTCGATGGGGGTCGAGAGGTCGGCGTCGGAAAAAAGCATGAACGCTCCGCGCCCCTCTGCCACCCCCCGGCTCACAGCGTACCCTTTCCCCCGATTTTCCCTATAATCGACCAAAACGATCTCTTTATGTTTTGCCATATATTGATGGATGATGGCGTTTGAATCGTCTGTGGAACCGTCATTGACCACCACCACTTCAAAAGGGATCTCCTTTGCTCTAAAAAATAAAACAATTTTGTCCAGGGATTGCGGCAGTCGTTGTGCTTCATTATAAACCGGTATGATGACAGAGATTTTCATCCGTTGATTTCCGAAAAATTAGATGCGGGATCTGATGCTTGCCCGTCCGGTTTCCATATTATGACCCATGCTTCCAAAAACAAAATAGCACCAGAGTACGGCAACGGCGAAAAACTGGATTGAAAAAAAGGTTGGCTTGAAAGCCCTCCAGAAAAAGCGTGTAATAATCCATTTCCAGAAATTTACCCACGGAAAGCGGATACCAGGCCGTCAGCGCTGCGTACACCAATGGCAGACAAATCAGCCATTTTCCGCCAACTTTTTTATCCAGCATATCCTTCGCCATAACGCCTAGAGGCAGCAGCAGCATCACCAGATAGGGGGTTGATGTCATTTTGCTCAACAACAGCATGGTCACCACCCCAAGAGCGTATTCCCGCGGCGTTTCCGAATCCGAAACCTTGGTCTTTTTCCGGGTGACCACGAGAAACACCCCAATAACAACAAGTGAGGTCAGCGCAATACAGAGGCGGGCGGCAGTGGGACTATCAAAAAGGCCCTTGATCCACATGGAATGGGTCAGCAATCGTGAAAAAAAACCCGTAATGGAATGGTTATCGTGAAAAGCGTTAAAAAGGGTTTGATGCATCATAAATTTGAGATACCAGGGAAACAGTTTGACATCAAAAAAGAGGAGGGAATAACTGAAAATGGAGAGAAGCGTCAGCATACCCGCCAGAAAAACCTTAAACTGTCGTTTCCAGAGGGCATAAAAAAGCAGTAGAACCGGAATGACCTTTATGACACAGGCCAGGGCCATGGCAATACCGGCGTACACGGGTTTGTCGCTTCGGTAACAATAAAGCCCCGCGGTTATGAGAAAAAATAAAATAACGTTACATTGCCCGATCAGGTAATCCACGAACAGCGGCGTAAAGTTCATGAATACAAATAACAAGACCGCTATTTCGATCGATGAATATTTTCGGCTCATGGTGCGAAGCAACAGGTAGATCCCTGAAAAGAAAAGGATTTGGTTGATAAAAAACCACACAAAAACAGCAGTATTAAAGCTCAAATAGGCCAGTGGGCTTAAAAATATGGCAAAAAAAGGTGGATAAACATAGGGGAGCGGCCCTTCATAGGCGTATGGCCCCACCTTGAAGAAATCAACCATCGTCTGGTAAAGGGGAAATTTGTAGCGAAAAGCCAAGGCTCCGTTGTAATAGGCTTCAAAATCAATCTTTTCAGTGAAAACAGGTCTGATGATGCCGTTATAGAGATAATTGCCCGCCGTAAATCCCAGAATCAGGAGCAGCAATATGGCAACAAGATGCCCGGTAACCTCTTGATATGGAGGGCTATCTTCGATTTCAAGCCCCAGAATCTTCATTTTACCCATTGCCGACGCTTCGCTCCGAAATTCCAAAATATCAGAAAAATGGCTCCCAAAAGGGCTGCAAGGGAAATACCAGCCCCGATCTTAAAACTCAGAGGACGAAAAATAAAGGAAATTTCATGATGACCTTCCAATAGAGGCAACACCCGGAACAAATAGTTACCCGTAAAAATATCTGATTTTTTGCCGTCCACATAGGCCTGCCAGCCCGGATAGCTGATTTCGCTCAACACCAGAAACCCGGGGGCCTGCAGGTCCGCAACCAGCTTTATTTTATCATTTTCGTACCGGGTGATGCGGCAGGACTCCTTTGCGTCCCGCGCTGGTTTGCGTGGAGAAAAGTTCCGGGGTGCATCACTTGATTCAAAAACCACCGTTTGCTGCGGGTTAAAGGATTCCGCCATCATGAAGTTCAGGATCTCATCAGTATGCATTATTTTTTGCGCATGCACCAGATAACACCGGGGAATAAACGGGTCCACCTTGATGATACGTCCGGCGCCGCATGCCACCACAAATTCAAGGTTCAACATCCGAATGAGCTTTTGGGTATAATCCTTAATGTAATGGAGATTTACCACCTTATTGTCGGGAACAAGCCCCTGGCTTTTGTTGACATATTCCATGTATCGTCTGAGAATCAATGGATCATAACCCTGCACATCCTGAAATCCATACCAGAGCCCCGCGTTTTCAATCAAGCATTTTCCATCGATAAGGCTTCTTGAAATCCCTGGATTATCCTTGAGGTATTGAATGGTTCGGCCTTCTTTCAACACTTTCCGCATATCAAAAGTGCGGATTAGCGGGAACGAAAAGGTTCCCAGTTCCATCATGATCAAACCGACCCATATCCCCGTGAACAACCCACGGGAAATACTCCCTTTCCCCTTTAAATAAAACGCCACAAAAACCGCAAAGAAAAGACAGTACCCCTTAAACAGCGCCTGACTTACCGTGAAGGCAATCTGATAAACCCGGTCAAAGGATCCTTCACCGAACAAAATAAAATCAAAAACAAACCGGCGGAAACCCTCAGGGAATGCACTGGACCATATCACCACTGGAAGGCAAAAAACCAGGATTGAGAAGGAAATGCATTTTGCCGGCCCGTGAAACATTCTAAAATTTACCAGGATATCCAGGCTTTTTCCGCAAAGCACCGCAATGGCGAACACATATAGAAAAAGAATCTGGGCGGGTATGCGAAAGGTGTTGAATCCCGGCAGGTGGTAGATAAGGGGATACAATGGATTATACTTTCCAAAGGAGAGAAGAATCGCCGTGAGCCCCAGGAAAACAAAAAAAAGTCCCATCCGGCTGCTTCGAAGTTTTCCCACTGCAAAGAGAACCGCAACAATGCTCACCAACCCCGTGTATCCGCAATACTCCCAAAATTCCCAGGTCTTTTCATTGACCCAGTAACTGCCATCAACGGGAGAGCCGAACAGCAGGGGGAAAAAAAATGTCAGAAGATTTTTGGGCGGCAGGGAGTCCATGGTGGCAAATTCATAGCCAATGCCGCCTGCCCGGGTGGACAATTGGGTAAACTCGTAGGTGGGAAACAATTGAATGGCCGCAATGGAAAACCCGAGAAAAATCAAAAAAATCGTACCGGCCCATATGCGGCATTGTTCTGAAAGCCCTATTGTTTGGAAACCAGTCCAAGAGAAATAGAAACACAGCAACAAAATGGCCAAAAGGGTATAGAAAGCAATCTGGGGAAACCCCCCGAGGATCTGAATGCCCAACACCAAACCCGCCCAAAGGGCGTTTGTTACCTCCCGGGTCTCCATGAATTTTGTTGTGAACAAAAAAATGAGGGGAATCCAGATGTAGTTTTGGACAAAAGAGAGATGCCCGGCATAAATGTGGGCCATAAAATAACCGTTATAGATAAAGATGAAACCGGAAAGAAACGCCCCCGCCCTCGAACATTTTAGAAAGCGCATAAATAGGTACATGAAAATTGCGCCCAAAATACAATGCAGCAGGGTCGTATAAAGATATGCCGTATCCGTGGGAAGCAGGTAGTATAAAAACCCAGGGGGATAAAACATGGAAGCCTGAATGTTGGCAATAA
The DNA here is from genome assembly GCA_963664475.2 of Desulfatiglandales bacterium. Taxonomy (GTDB): domain Bacteria; phylum Desulfobacterota; class DSM-4660; order Desulfatiglandales; family Desulfatiglandaceae; genus NaphS2. The sequence goes on along the minus strand of CAXXXE010000003.1, from coordinate 81,470 downwards.
AGGGTGTTCCCGAAAACAGGTAAGGATTCCAGAAGGGAAGGGAACCCTTCATTTTCACAGCTTCGTAGAGGAAATTTTTCCACGGAAAAAATTGCAGGATAAAATCCGATCCATATAGAGACTTTCCCGAAAGCATCACTTTTCCGAAAAAGACCGGAACGGAAACGGTCAGAAACAGTATCCAAATAAAATCCCTGCTGATGTGATCCGCACCCTTTGTTTTGGTTTTCATTTTCATGGCGGATCCATTCCCGCTGCCTGAAAACAGCGCATGGCCTGTTCGGGTCTTTCGGTTTCGAGGTAAATCAACCCCAGATTATAAAATGCGTCCACATTTTTCGGATCAAGACGGATAGCCTGTTCATTTTGTTGGATGGCTTCATCCGGTTGATGGGTTGAAAAAGCGATCATCCCCAACAGCACATGAAATCTGGCCTGGGAGGGAAACGCTTCGGCCCCTTTTAAAGCAAATCCGTTCGCTTTTTCAAAATCTTTTTGATGCCAGTACGCTTTGGCCAGAAGGAAGTCTTCGGTTCCGGAGGGTTTCGGACAAGGCACCCACAAGGAAGAAAAACCGCAAAGCGCTACCAGAGACACCGGCAGGCAGATTTTGCCGATCTTCCGCCGCTTCAACCCGTCCAACAGAATGCTCAGTGTAATACCAGCGCCGATCATGAAAAAGGGCACCGCCGGCATTCTGAAACGGGAGGACGTGTAAAAAATCAGGATGGTCAGAAACACCGAGAACAATGGCACCAGAAGCACCAAAACCCGCCGGTTTTTCCACATCCCCAGCACCAGTCCGGGTGCCCCCAGGGAAAATACAATGGCGAAAGGGCGCCACCGGCCATTTCAAAAGGAGGGAGAAACGGGCTGCACTGTAATAGGAATGGTTGTTGGCGATTTCACAATGCCCCAGAGTGCCCTTTATTTTGTTGAACAGGAGCCTGAAAACGGCTTCGGGATGATGATAAAGGAACCGGAACGTTTCCATCATCCAGAAAAAGGAAACACTGCCTGGTGTCAAAGATTCGCCCTTTCGACGCTCGGCCTCTTCGTGAAAATCCATTTCAGATAATACTGGATCCGGACGGGCAAAGTCCGGCACATTATAACGCCCCGTCAGATTTTGAGGGTTATTGCAGCTGTAAAACAGGCGGCCGGACTGGGTGCTAAGAAGTGTAAAGGTACCCCTCACCCAGTAGTTCCTGATCCCCCCCACTGAAAGCACGACCAAAAATCCCAGAACCAACAGCAGGCTTTTTTGAGCAAAAGTGTACCATCCACCCCAGTGCCAAACAGGAATCATCAAGATCACAAGGGGCATCAACAGAAGCAAGTTGCCCCTGAGTTGGGTCATAATGCCCGCCAACATCCCCAAACCATACCAGCACCACCGTCCTTTCTCCTTTTCCAATGCATATATCAGACACAGGGTAAACAAAAGCAGCATCGTGGTACAAAGGGTTGTTTTCAAAATGAGCAGCGAATAGAAAAAGGCCACGGGATAAACGGCATAGCCGAATGCCGCGGTTATTGCAGCGTCTTCCTTCCAGACTTTACGCCCCACCCTATAAATCAGCATAATATTTAAAGCATCCACCACAATCTGAATCAGGCGCACGGTGGTGAGATTATCACCACACAGAAAAAATATGCCGGCAAGTAAATAGCCGTAGAGCGGGTCCATGAAGAATTCCTTGTTGTCGCCGGTCAACGCTCCACCGGAAACAGCATGTCCAAACGCCACGTAATATTTCTCGTCGAGTACAGGCATATACATGAGGGGGTTATCAGAATTCAAAGAGAAATGGAGCAGACGCAGTAAAACGGCCAGAAAAAAAATCAGCCAAAGGGTCAATCGGCGATTTTGCGGCGATAGAAATTCTTTGTGCCTGGTGACACGCTGATGATGCTTTTCCGAAACCATACCGGATTGCCTTTAATCAGAGTTCCTTGAGTTTTTCGCTGATGAATTTCTCGATTTCGGGCTGCTTTTTTCGAATGGAAAGTGATGCTGTAAAGGCTGAAAGTGCGTCTTTCTTCCGATCGGCGCTAAAAAGCAGATAGCCCAGATTGTTATGGTAGGCATAATTTTCGGGCGCCAGCTGGACAGCCTTTTCAAATGACATAATGGCGTTCGACTTATCTCCCTTTTTGTTATAGAAGTAGCCCCAGTTGTTGTAAACGCCGCTTAAATTGTCGTGGTAATCAAGGGCTATTTCCAACTCCCGCCCTGCATCCTCAAAAAGCCCCCGATCCGTATAAAAAACACCCAGATCTGAATGAATGGACGTGTCATTATAGCCGATGCGGGACGCAAGCTTCAAAAAACCGAAGGCTTCATTGGTGCGACCCGAATGCCAGAGGCTTTCGCCCCGCCTGAAAAAATAGTGGGAGGTCACCTCGCGGTTCATGTAGTCCCGAAAAAACGGGTCATCATAGCTGGTGGTGGCGTAATACTGCCAGATGTCTTTGGGAGTATCCGGATTCGCCCCCTTCTTAACCGCTCTTCTCAGAATACCGTAGGGAAGACTGTGATAGGCTTCCGGCAGAGAGATGGCAAAGGGATTAATCGTCGCAAAATAGACACCCTGATCAACCCGGGAACGGATAATTTTTTGCAGAACAGTCGATTCCAATTCATCCCAGGATCCCGCAAAAACAAAGGGATAGGTGTTAAGACGCCACCTGAATATCACATTGTGCCGGTCATGCAACGTAATGCCCTGCCCCATATCCTCCACAATGCGACCGTATGCAACGGGAAACACGTTGTTGTCCCCATCCAGAAAAAGGGTGCTGCCTTGATCCACGGTTCTAAAAATGTTGAGGGCATGTTCATAGGCGGTATAGTTGCGGCTCTGATCGCAAGAGCCGTAATTTACCGCCAGGGCCGTAATCGGAATGGCACAAAGAGCCGCCGCAATCCCTTTTCGAAACCCGTTTCCAATTTTTTCCTGCCGCCTGATCCATTTAAGGAACTGAAACAATCCCACCCCCAGTAAAATAGCCAGCACTAGGGACGATGGAAGACCAAAGGGCGTCACTTCCAGGGAGATGATATTCAAAAAAACCGTGTAGATCAGATCAAACAAAATGACCCCCGCAAAAAAAACCTTCCAGCGAATGGAGGATAATTTGATCCAGCCCCACAAACAGAGTGCCAGTAATATGCTGTATTGAAAGGCAATAACCCCCATCGCTTCAACGGTTCTATGGAGATATTCCACAGGTCCCTTGCTGAACACATAGGCCCCCCTGTGGGCCGTTGCGGTGACATGGGCCAAAAATCGCTCCAGGTTGTCCGGGTCTCCCCAGTGAATGGCGGCGCCCGCCTGGGTGCGAATGGGCAGATACAGATAAAGGGTCAATGGCAGAATGAAAAAGACCGCAATGGCTGGAAAATGCCGCAAAGTGAAAATCGCCTTTCTGTCCCCGGATATGATAAAATAAAGGACAGGGACCGCCAGCATAACCGTCTGCATGTGATTACCGAAACTGAGCCCCGTCACAAAGACGAATAGCAGGAGCTGGTAAAAAGCCCTGGTCTGTTCCCACTGCCACAGCAGGTAAATCATGAGCGCCACAAAAAAGAGGTGCAGCGGATACACTTCAGCAGATACGGTCTGGGACCAGAAAAGGGGGGTGAAAGCCAGATAGGCGGCGGATGTTACGGCACAAAAACTGTTACGGGTAAACCGGCGAACAATATGAAAAATCAGCAGAACCGTGAAAGATGAAAAGAAGGCCGACATCAGGTTCATCCGAAACCCCACATTGCCTATGGGAATCATGCAGAACAGTTTTCCGAGAATCGCATAGAGGGGATAACCGCTGTTGTGGGGAATGCCCAGAGAGAAAGCCGCTGCCGTGAACTCCCCGCTGTCACCCAGGTAGACCACCGGCGTCGTGGTGGAAAGATAAATGCTCAGGACTGTAAAGAACAGCAGCAGGGGGCGGTATTTTTCCATCGGGTGAACATACATGTGATCAGTCCTTTTTGCGGCCGGGTTCCTGGAAACCATGGGTGTTCTGGATAATGAACAACGGGCGTTGCTTGACTTCATCGTATATTCGCGCCAGGTATTCCCCCAAAAGCCCGATGGCCATCAGCTGAATACCGCCTAGAAAGAGCGTGAGGGTTACCAAAGTAGTGAAACCGGTTTGCGCGATTTCAATGCCCAGGAGCCGCTTTGTGATAAAAAAACAGGCGAGCAGAAACCCAACGGTGCTGATGAGCACCCCCGCGCTCGTCATGATTCTGAGGGGCTTGTAGGAGAAACTGAAAACAGCATCCAGCGCATAACGGATCAGTCTTCTAAAAGACTGTTTGGGTTCGCCTCCCGCCCGATCATCCCGATCATAGTAGACCACTTCCTGGTTAAGACCTACCCAGCTTCTGAGTCCCGGAAAAAACCGGTTCTGTTCGGGAAGCCGCTTTAATTCCGCCGCGGCCTGCCGGTCAAGAAGTCCAAAGATGCCCGCATGGGGCGGAACAGGAAAGTCGGTAATCCAGGTAAACAGACGGTGGAATAGATCAAACCCTACCCTTCGCAACCCCTTCTCTTTGCGGCTGCGTCGATGCGCCCTGACCACATTGGCCCCCCTTTTCCAACAAGCGATTAATTCCGGAATCACTTCCGGTGGGTCCTGGAGATCGCCGTCCATGAGGATAACCACGTCAGCATCGGAACAGGAAAGTCCCGCCGTAATGGCGGCCTGATGACCAAAATTGCGTGAAAGTTCCACGACGAGAAATCTTGGATCCATCTCCCGCTGTTTCAGCATGATTTCCAGGGAATTATCCGAACTGCCGTCATTGACGTAAATCACCTGCCAATGGGTATCTAAAAGGGACTCGCAGACCTTCACCAGTCGCTCATGAAGCATGGGCAGGTTTTCTTTTTCGTTGTAGATGGGAATGACGATGTCCAATTTCAAGGGATATCACTCTGATCCTTCATCTTTGATTGCCTGAAAGCACATTTGAACATTTTTTCCACCCCTACTTGACCTTCAAAGGCATTGTAACGTATTAGGAGTAGAAAAGATCCCTTTTTAATCAGATCCGGAGTTCTCATCGAACCCAATTGCCCATGAGCCCTTTAAAGATGACAACGGAAACTACCCTGACAAACTGCAGGAAAAACGTTTTTGCCGTGGTTTCCCTGTTTCTCCTCATCCTGATCATTTACTCAAACACCTTTGATGCCTCGTGGCATTTTGACGATACGAATAATATCGTTGAAAACAAACCCCTTCACCTGGCGGATTTTTCCCTTGAAAACATCAAAAAGACATTTTTCGCCAGTTGGGACGGAAGAGGGAAACTATATCGACCCGCAGCATGCCTCAGCTTTGCCCTCAATTACTATTTTGCGGGAACGGAAGTGGCCCCATACCATATGGTAAACCTGGCAATCCACTACCTTTCAGCCTGTTTTCTCTTTTTTTTCATTTACCAAACATTGCATCTTCCCAGTTTGAAACAAAGATATTCATCAAACGCCTACTTTATCGCCCTTCTATCCACCGCTTTGTGGGCCGTTAATCCCCTGCAAACCCAAGCCGTTACCTATGTGGTGCAACGGATGACATCCATGGCTGGATTGTTCAGCATCATGGCCATGTTCTTTTATCTCAAAGGGAAGACGTCAACCGCGAAATCGCTTAAAACCGTCCATTATATCAACTGCTGTATTTGCGGCATCCTGGCCTTCGGTTCAAAGGAAAATGCGATCATGCTCCCCATAACCCTCCTCTTATATGATTTGTTCCTTGTGGGAGGCATCACAAAGGGCGCTATCAGGAAATATGCTTTATTTCTGATGGTTTCCCTTATCGCATGCGTCGTTTTTGCGCTTCTTGTTGAGGGCACATCCATATTCAGTTTAGAAAGACTCATCAACAGCTATCAGAACAGAGGGTTCACGTTATCCGAAAGATTGTTGACCCAACCCCGGATCATCCTCTTCTATATTTCATTGCTGTTATACCCCATGCCGAATCGCTTGAGCCTTGAACACGATATAACGCTCTCCACGGGACTCATAACGCCGGTCTCAACCCTTGTTTGCATCCTGGCCATCGTGCTGGTTCTTTGCCTGGCCGTTGCATTCGCCAGAAAACGCCCCCTCATATCATTTTGCGTTATTTTCTTCTTTATTAACCATCTGGTTGAGGGTTCTGTGTTTCCACTTGAGCTGATTTTCGAACACCGAAACTATTTTCCGTCCATGCTCTTTTTCGTTCCCATGGCAATTCTGATATCAATGGGCTTATCGCACTTTTCCCGTAAGCCTTTCTTTCAGGTACTTCTGGTGTCATTCGTCATCCTTGTCCTCATCGGATGGGGCAACGGCGCCTATCTGCGCAACACCGTCTGGCAAACCGATGAAAGCCTCTGGTCGGACTGCGCTGAAAAATATCCCAAACTCAGCAGACCACACCACAATCTGGGCGTTTACTATGGAAGAAATGAGATGCTCCAAAATGCCATTTCAGAATATCACACGGCCCTGACCAAAGAGAATAACAACAACCTTGTGGCCCGCAACTGGACCTACTACAACCTGGGCGCCATTTACCAGAAACTCCGAAGGGATGAAGAAGCCCTCTTCTACTATACCCAGGCACAAAAACACCAACCCCATTTCGCGCCGACCCATGTGGGAAAAGGCGTACTTTTCATGAGACAGGGACGATACGACGATGCCGCGTCGGCGTTTAAGAAAGCAATAGATGCCGATGCCGACAATGTATCGGCTTATGGAAACCTTGGGTTTCTGTTCCTCTTAACCGGAGAAACTGAAAAAGCAATCCATAACTTTTATCAAGCTTCCTTAATAAATCCGGAAGATGCCAAAATCATGCGACATTTGGGTGTTGCCCACCAACTCAAGGGAGATAAGGAAGAGGCGTTTATTCAATTTAAAAAAGCGCTGACCCATGACAAAACCGATCCTTTTATCCTCCTGAACCTTGCGGCCCTTTACGCCGAAAACGGGATGAGCTCACAAAAAGAGGAAACCATGTCCCGATTTTTCGCGGTTTTCGAAGGGAACAGTATCCGCTTGAAAACGTTTATCAACAGCCTGAAGACAAAACCGGGATTCCAGGATGCGCTGGGTCCCCACCGAGAACGTCTCCGCACCATCCTTGGGGATGCCTGCATGGAAAAAGCCCGCCAATACGAACATCTGGCAAATGACTGTTTATATAAAAAAGGTGAGCCCGGCTAAGCAGCCGGCCCACCTTCATTGATTGAAACACCAGAAAATCTGTTAGTTGTTTGTGATCGTACCACCGGGTCCTGTAAGGGTGTACGTCTTGTCACCCGCGGTATGAAAAGCTGTAATGATATAAGTATTAGTATCACCTGCGGAACCCAGGGTCACATTTTGCCCGGTGTTAATGGCCAGGTTCGCATGTCCACCATAGGTCTGATGATCTACGAAATAGGCCTCTTGGGCAGTGGCTGTATTTTTGAGATCCGACATGGCGCTTCCGTTGTACGCTCTCTTTCTGTAGGAGTTAAACTGCGGAATGGCAATGGCCGCCAGGATTCCGATAATCGCGATAACGATCATCAACTCAATCAGCGTAAAACCCTTTTCATCCTTTTTTGCATTCAATTTTGATAACATTTTTTGCTCCTTTCTGTTTTTTGTTGATTCCACATTTTGCTAAATTTCACCTTAGAATCGGAACTTCCTCTCACCCCCTTTCAAATTTTATGGTACCCCCGCAATCTATGATTTCGCTTAATTGCTGGTCATTACCCCACCAGGGCCTGAAAGTGTATAGGTTTTATCGCCTCTGCCGTGGTACGATACCAGGGTGTAGCTGTCATCTCCACCGCTGATATTGAGGGTCACTTCATGGGTTGAACTGAGACCATATCCGCTTAAAGGACCGCTGCCGTCCGCATAGGTTTGATAGTCAACATAATACGCTTCCTGTGCGGCGGCAGCATTTTTGACATCCCAGACAGCCCCGGAATTATACCCCTTTTTTCGATAGGCATCGAATTGGGGAATAGCAATGGCGGCTAGAATTCCGATAATCGCAATAACGATCATTAACTCTATGAGGGTGAACCCTTCAGGCAATTTTTCATTCACGCACGGAATCCCCCTTATTTGTTGTTCAGCGTCCGCAATCAGCAATCTAAAAGAGAAGCAATCATCGTGCCAAAAAGACGTGACGCCCTCTATCAAACAAGCTTTTATCCTTATTTCAAATAGGTTATGCGACTCCGACTTTTGTCCGGGGATGCTGGCATCCGAGCTTTTCAATCCCTATTTCAAGACTTTTTGGCATTATTTGTAAGAACCATGACAATCTTTGTCTGCGGTAGAGGAAGAAAGCCAATGCAAAGGATAGCCCGTCCCATTCTTTCCCTTGACTCCTTTAATGGTATTTTTTAATCTCGCATGATAAGCATACGTCTTTGAAGGGAGAAACCGGATCATGGCCGAAAAAAAAAGGAAAGGTTTCGGAAACCAACTGGCCCAGGAAAAGAGCCCCTATCTTCTGCAGCATGCCGACAACCCGGTTCACTGGCTTCCCTGGGGAAGCGACGCCTTTGAAAAAGCAAAAGCCGAAGACAAACCCATTTTTCTGTCCATTGGTTATGCCACCTGCCACTGGTGTCATGTGATGGCCCATGAATCCTTTGAGGATGATGAAGTTGCGGAAATCCTGAATGCTCATTTTGTTTCCATCAAAGTGGACCGTGAAGAACGTCCCGATGTGGACAAAATATACATGTCCGTATGTCAGGCCCTGACCGGTCGCGGCGGTTGGCCCCTCACTGTCCTCATGACCCCCGAAGGCAATCCTTTTTTTGCGGGGTCCTATTTTCCCAAAACCAGCCGAATGGGCATAACGGGGCTGATGGATATCCTCAACCAGTTGGCCGCCATGTGGCAAAATGACCGAAACCGGATACTGACCTCAGGCGACAAGATTGTTAAAGCCATTCAACCCGGAGCGGGCAGTGGCCCTTCGGCCTCGCTGCCCAACCAGGAGACATTAAAAACCGCCCACAATCAGTTGGCGCAAAGTTTTGACACCCGGTGGGGCGGTTTCGGAAAGGCCCCGAAATTCCCCACTCCCCACAATCTGACATTCCTATTGAGACAGCATCAACGGGACCTTGGCTCAAAGGCCCTTGAAATGGTGGAAAAGACACTGGACGCCATGAGAAACGGCGGCATCTTCGACCAGGTGGGCTTCGGGTTTCACCGGTACTCCGTGGATGACCAATGGCTGGCGCCCCACTTTGAGAAAATGCTCTACGATCAGGCCCTGCTGGCCATGGCTTACGCTGAGACCTATCAGGTCACGGGAAAGGACCGTTTTGCGCAGGTCGCCCGCGATATTTTCACCTATGTGCTAAGGGATATGACCGACCCCGGAGGGGGATTCTACTCAGCAGAGGACGCCGACAGTGAGGGAGAAGAGGGCCTTTTTTACGTATGGACCCCGGCGCAGGTTAAAAAATGTCTAGGGGAGGACCAAGGCGGTCTGTTTTGCCGATTTTACGATATTACGACCAATGGAAATTTTGAAGGGGGAAGAAGTATCCCGCGCATAACACTTTCGCCGAAAGCATTTGCGGAGAAAGAAGGGATCAACCTGCAACACCTTTTAGAGCGCCTCGAAAGTGCACGAGAGAAACTCTTTGATAATCGTAAAAATCGCATTCATCCCCTGAAAGACGATAAAATTATCACCTCCTGGAATGGATTGATGATTGCCGCCCTGGCAAAAGGGGCGCAGGCACTGGGGGACACTCGCTATACTGAAGCCGCCGAAAATGCCGCCCGTTTTATCCTCGAAAACCTTCGAGATTCAAATGGCAGGCTGCTGCGCCGCTACAGGGAGCATGAAGCCGCACTTCCCGCCTACCTGGACGACTATGCCTTTCTGGTATGGGGACTGCTGGAGCTTTATGAGGCCACATTCAATGTTATCTGGCTTGAAACGGCCATCCGGCTTAATCAAGATATGATCGATATTTTCTGGGACGATGAGAACGGGGGGCTTTTTTTCACCGGAAAGGGGAATGAAAACCTGATCACCCAAAGCAAGGAAGTTTACGATGGGGCGCTCCCCTCGGGAAACTCAGTGGCTGCACTGAATTTTCTGCGATTGAACCGAATGACGGGAGATACGGATTCGGCACAAAAACTCGACCAACTCATGGGCGCTTTTTCCGGGCAGGTCAAGAATGTCCCCATGGCCCATACCCAGTTTCTGTCTGCCGTGGATTTTATGGTGGGTCCCGGTCGGGAAATCGTCATCGCCGGAGATCTTGCGATGGAGGCTACGCGCGCCATGGCAAAAACCATTCAACGAAAGTTTTTGCCCAACAAAGTGTTGTGGTTACGACCGGATGAGGGACCCATTGCCGACAAATGCATTGCCCTGGCGCCCTTTCTGGCGGAGATGCGATCTCAAAACCGAAACCCGACGGTCTATATTTGCGAACAGTACGCCTGCAAGGCTCCCGTTACAACCCTGGAGGATTTAGAATCCGCCCTCGACTGAAAGTAATGAAAGTCATTAGCAAAAATATTTGACCGTACAGCAGTTTCGGAATTCACGGTAAAAACGGCAGACGCCCTCAGCGGTTGCCGTAAACCCATAAATAAGGAGATTGGTGTTATGAAAAAGATCCAGGTTTGTTTGATTTCCCTGGTTGGGGCGGTGACGCTTGCCCTGATGCTGGCAGGATGTGCCGCACTGCAAAAAAATGATGTCTTGGATGTAGAAGGGTTGCTCACAAAAGCCGGCTTTCAAAAGCAGATCGCCGACACTCCCCAGAAACTGGCCCATTTAAAAACCCTGGCCCAGCAGCGTTTCAGTCGTCACAAACGGCATGGCAAAGTGTATTTTGTTTATGCGGACGCGGCTAACTGTCAATGCCTTTACGCAGGCGATGCGGTAGCCTTTCGACATTTCCAGGACCTGGAACGGCAGCAAAACAGCAATCCCATTGAAATGGACAGGCCTGATGTCGTAACGGGAGAGGATTGGTCCCAGGCTCCCTGGGGGCCCTTTGATCAGTAAGGGCTTACCGGCACCTGATGGCATAGAGCAGTGCCGGCGCCAGGACGGTAGCGTCGGTGCTGCCGCCGAATTGATACTTGATGCCCACTGCACTTTAAATTAAATTGACGGCATTTGGGTCCAAGCCTATGCCGCGTAACCAGTCTTGAATGGCCCTGAAAAGAAGCTGGTAGTAGGTATCCATGCCGCCCAAGCCCCGCCGCCCGAAATAGTAATTGACCTCCAGAAAAAGCGGCGATGGAACCTCTTCGGAAAGGGGAAATACAAAATCCACGGCAGCCAGATTAATCCCCGTATCCCTGGCCAGCGCCTGCGCCTGTGCCTTTCCTTTTTCCTGAAGCTCAGGCCGCCACTCATGGTCAATGCGAGCGCCTTTGCTGATGGTGGTAATGACTTGTCCCACTTCGACAGGGCGTTTCCAGTAGGTTATAACCTGGTTGCCCATAATGACCGCTCGAAGTACATTCCCTCCCGAGGGTACAAAATCCTGCGTCACAAACCCTTTGTTTCCGTCCTCCTCCCGCAAAGCCATTGCCGCCAACGCCGCCTTCAGGGATTCCCGCCCTTTTACCACAAAAACGCCTTCGGCCTCATGGCTGACATCGTCCTTGACCACAAAGGGATAGGGATGCGGCATTCCAGCGGCGCCGAAAACGACGTTTTTGAATGCTTCGATCGTCTTCCAGCGAAAGGTCCTGGGATGGGGTAATTGATATTCCTGGAACAGACGACTTTGTCCGACCTTACCGGGGTAGGCTTGGCGCATTTTATAGTCGGGAAACATGTTTGTCCCGGCTTCGGAACAAGCACTCACCAGGTTTTCCACCCGCCCCTGGGGTAAAAGGATGGCTCTGGCGCGGTGAATCAGTCGGAGGTCCTCATCATTGAGAGCGCGAGCTCCCAGAATAATCTGATAGTCGGCCGTAAAACAGGGGTGAAAGGACAGGATCATGACTGTTGTTGCCTCATTCAGGTGCTTTTTTTTCAGGCGATGTCAAATGCGACACCCTGAACACCGGGTTCAGGGTTAAAAAAAACCGCTGTTTGACTTTGTCTTTGCTTGTGATTATATTGAAGACTTATACGATATATCCAAGGAGCAAAACAATGCCTATTTATGAATTCAGATGTCTTGAATGCGGTGAAGTTTTTGAAAAGCTGTTTATGAACTCGGATGAAAAAGCCGATCTCTCGTGTCCCAAGTGTTCGTCATACACCCTTCAAAAGGTGGCCAGCGCCACCAATTATGCCCTGGGTGTGGGACCCGGGGGCAATCAGCCCAAGATGACAACTAAGTCGTGCGGTTCGGGCAACCAGTGTATGACCCTGGACCTTCCGGGACCATCAAGATGATGGATATGCCTGTCTCACCACTGCTGAAACGGGAACTTGACGAGGACGATAAGTTTCATATTACCGATGTTTTTCATGGGGAAATTGCCGCTCGGCTTTTACGCATGGATGCACGGATTGGAAACATATGCTGTGAATTTGCAGGGCCCCAGTACCGAAATTGGATACTTGAATTCAAATCTTCTCGATGGGGACTGGAAGTGGTTGATTTTGAATACGACGAAGATGCCCGAAGCTTCGATTTGCCGTCACCGGCTACTATTTTGGAACAATATTGAAAATGCTTGATCAAAAATTTTTTGGAAGAGAACCGATCCAAAGGGCCAAATGCCCTTTTTGCGATTTGCCCATTGAAAAGCCAAAAGAACTGGCCACCCGAAAGCCGGGGGAAATGCCCGTCGGCATGTGTTCATGCGGCGCCGTGTATGCCTGCGATGAAACCGGCCACAACCTGGGCGCTGCCCTGATCGAGGCCCTTCTGTTCAGCTGTAACATGGATTGGGACCTGGCATGGGGGCTGGTGGCGGATGAGGATTATAAACAGGAAATCCTCGAGAATTACGATCTCATCACACACCTGGTGATCCCTTCCGGAACCTATGAGGGAAGAAAAACATCCGGGGCCCTTTATTTCATTCGACTGCATCAGGAAGTGCGGGAAGTCACTGCCCAGGGGGCCAGGGAGCGACTGAACAGCGCTGTCCCTGATCCCCCCAGATCATGGGATAAACAAAGCCGCATCCACAACATGAGCAAGAAAGAGGTGGAAAAAAAGGTCAAGGCGTACCAGATCGATCCCATACTGGAGGCCGTCCGGAACGACAAAAAGATCATCCGGTATCTTCAACGTCTGCTCTATTCCGGGGACAATCTGCTTCGCCACAGGGCCGCCGAAGCCCTTGGCCGCGCTTGCGCCATTGTCGGAGACAAGGATCCGGGAATGGTTTCCAAACTCCTGCAGGGGCTTTTTTATTCTCTCACGGATACGGCGGCGTTTCCCCTGGGCGCTTTTGAGGCCATTGGCGAGATCATTACCCATCGGCCCGATCTGTATGGGGGATATACGGCGCAACTTTACCAGTTCACGGGGGATATCAACCGCCGAATCGATGCTTTGAAAGCCCTCGGGAGAATTTCGACAACCCAGGCGCCCTTCATCCGCAAACACACCCTCTACTTTTTTGCCTTTCTTGAAGACCAGGATCCTTCGGTCCGTGGATATACCGCATGGCTCATGGGCAATATCGGGGCCCACGAAGCCGCCAAAGACATGGAAAAGCTTCTGGATGACCCCCATGAAATCGAGATCTACGAAACCGGCAATATCCGAAAAATATCGGTGGGCCAAATCGCTTCGGAAGCCTTGAACAGAGTATGATCGTTTCATACCTATTCGCTTCCCCGGAAGGCGATATTCCCCTTGAACCGGGCGATCTGTCCAAACCGTTCCGCATAACGCCCGAAAAAAACCACCCTGTTTTAACCCTCGGCAACTATTTTGATACCCTAAAGGCATGTATTTTGAAAAACCAGGGAGAACTCCTGCAACGCATGCTGAAAGGTGGACGGCATTGGCGTCTGGAGGATGTATGGAAAATCAAAATTCGCAGTGAAAAGCACGGCGTCCTCTATCACGTGGCCGGCGTCGAAGTGTTTATGAAAGAAACCCGTACGAAATTTACAATGAGTACGGCCATTTCCAGGAACGGCATTGAATGCCTGGTACGCGAACATGACACCCTGGCGAATTTAAACAGCACCTTTGATTTATCATTTTTGCCGGAAATTTACGGCATCACGGAATTGGCATGCCAAACGACACAGGGAACAGCCGAAAAGATGGTCATTCTGATCGCCCAATGGTTTGAGGATTACCATGAATGGCATATGGCCATGGACCCGGCGGACGGCAGACAAAAAATTCAAATATGGGACTTTAAAAGAGGGCATCGATATGCTTCCGCCACTGAGGCATTTCGAATTTTTGAGGAAGCCTCCAAGATCCTGGCCCATTATTATGACGGTCGGGATTTCAGCCGGATTGACGCCTGGCATCATGCGGCCGGGGACTTTATTGTCAACGCCAGGGAGGACGGGGCATTAAATGTCAGGTTGACCACCGTTCGAAAATACGAACCATTTCCGCAAACAGAAAATGCCGGGCCCATGATTGCCATGGTCTATTTTTTTCTGGATACAACGGTCAGGATGCGACTCGACAGGCTGGATGGGGTCGGGGAAACGGTTTGGGCGGACGATTTTGCCGTAACCGCGACGGTAAAGGGATTTACTGAAGGACTTCGTGCGCGTGAAATAAAAGGAAATGGTGTTGCGGGGGTCCGGACGGCGGACCTTCTTTCTCTGCTGCAATCCTTCGACAACCCGGAACTCTGCCAGGTTGTCGAACCGCTGCTGGACCACTATGCAGCATGGAATTCAAATGATGTGGACACCATAAGCACCCACATTGCCGATCACATCAGCTTTCTCCGCCGGACCCTTCAGGATTTTCAGTAAAATTTTATCAAATCCCGGTTGTTGAATTGACGGAAACATCGCCATATGTTTTTCGAATTGCTTTACTATCCTTTCAGAACCAGAGCCGGTATGTGGACCTGTAACGCATCGCCGATCTTGAAGGCGAAAAGAAAATGGCCTTTGCGCCGGCAAACGCCATTTCCCAGGGTGAAAAAAAATTGAAAAATTGAGCCGGCAGTGTTATGAAAATCCAACCTGGCAGAGTTGATTTTAGTGAATCATCAAAAACTTTACATTAATAAGGAAACTCATCATGACTGAAAAGGCTTTTCAAGATTATTATCCGGATGATTTTTCCCATTGCTATGGCTGCGGCAGGCTCAATAAGGAGGGTCTGCAACTCAAAAGCTACTGGGATGGAGATGAGACCGTATGCCGCTACCAGCCGCGACCCTATCACACGGGAGGTTTTCCGGGGTTTGGATATGGGGGTCTGGTGGCGTCATTATTGGATTGTCACGGAACCGCTTCGGCAGCGGCTGCAAAATACCGTGAAGAAGGGCGGGAAATGGGAACCGAGCCCGCCCTGCGATTTGTAACGGCTTCATTGAAGGTGGATTTTATTGCCCCCACGCCCATCGACGGGGTTTTGGAGGTGCGTGGAAAAATAAAGGAGGTGAAGGGACGGAAAGTAACCATTACCGAGACCCTTTCCGCCGGAGATAAAATTGTGGCCAGGGGAGAACTCATTGCGGTACTGATCCCTGAAAATTTTATGGATGGAAAATAGCTGTATAAAGGGAGAAACCATGAAAATAAAATGGTTCTGTTTGCGGAAATGGGTGGTGTGCGCACTGACCCTGTTGCTGGCGGCACCTCCCCACCTTATGGCTCAGGGTGATGGGGAAGAAATCAAGACCAATTTTACCCGGGAACAATTATCCCAGATGGTGGCCCCCATTGCCCTCTATCCGGATTCACTGCTGGCGCAAATCTTCATGGCTTCCACCTATCCCCTGGAGGTGGTTGAAGCCGACCGGTTTGTGAAGGCCAACGCGAGCTTGAAAGGGGATGCGCTGGATGCGGCGCTGAAAGAAAAATCCTGGGATGTGAGTGTGAAGTCCTTGTGCCATTTCCCGGATGTTTTGGGGACCATGAGTGAAAAGCTGGACCAGACCACCCAACTGGGAGATGCTTTCCTGGGGCAGCAGAAAGAGGTTATGGACACGGTTCAGGAACTGCGTGCCAAGGCCCATGCACAGGGAAATCTGAAAAGCACCAAGGAACAGACCGTGGTGGTGGAAAATAAAGTGATCCAGATCGAAGTCCCCGATCCTCAGGTCATTTACGTGCCCACCTATAACCCCACCGTTGTTTACGGCCCTTGGCCCTACCCGGCCTATCCTCCATATGCCTGGCGTTATCCGCCGGGCTTTGGCCTTATGACATTCGGCGTGGGGATTGCCGTGGGCATCGGGATTTCAAACTGGTGCGGGTGCAACTGGCGAAACCACAGCGTCAATGTCAATATCAACCGTACGGCCAATTTTAACCGGAATGTCAACATCCACGGGGGAAGACACGGCGGCCAGGCCTGGAAACACAACCCACACCACCGAAAAGGGGTTTCATACAGGAATCAAAATCTCAATAAGCGGTATGGTCAATCGTCCCGACAGGCCGCCCGCATAAATGCCAAAGACCGCGGGTACGGAACCGGTTCATTTGATGGGAGGGGCCGCGGGAACATGGCCGGGAAAGGGAACAAAAGCAGCCATGGTCGCGACCGGGCATCAAACCTCAATCGGGGAAAAGGGCACGATATGAGCAGCGGACGTGCCCAGGATCTGAATCGTACGGGTCGGAGTGGGTTCGATCGAAACCAGGGCGGAGGCGCTTTCAGTGGGGCTCGCCAGGGAGGGGCCGCACGCATGTCCAGTCAGCGCGGACAAATCAGTCGGCAGAGATCAGAAGGTGGCGGTTTCCAGAGAGGTGGTCGCGGCGGTGGGGGGCGTGGACGCCGGTAGCGGGGCGGTGTGCCTGTACGGTCAAAAGTGTGAGGTTTTTCATGATGATTTTTTCTTAAAACCGATCGTGTGGAGGGAGCAGTAATGGTTTTTTGTGAAAATAACGGACGCCGGATTTTGAAGTGTTTGCTGAATGCAGGCCTTCTCATGCTGATCGTCACTGGTTTTTCGGGTTGGGTTTCAGCGGAAGAAAACCAATTCAAAGGCAAAACTTTTGATAGCCCCCAAGAGGCGGTTGAGGCTCTAATGGGCGCTGTCCAAAAGGATGATGTTCAGATATTGGTTTCTATTTTCGGCCCTGACGGGAAAGACCTGATTCTATCAGGTGACGAAGTGGCGGACCAATTGGACCGGGCAAGATTCCTTGAGTTGTATAAAGAAGACCATGGTTTTGAGGGAAAGTTGGGGCAAAAAGTGGTACTGGTTTTTGGAAATGAGAAATGGCCGTTCCCCATCCCCCTTGTGAAACAGGGACACCAGTGGCATTTTGACGTATCGGCGGGAAAACAGGAAATTCTGAATCGTCGCATTGGGCAAAATGAGTTGGATGTCATGACAGTTATGACCACCTATGTGGATGCTCAGAACGAGTATGCAGTGAAGGACCTTGACGGAGACGGGGTTCATGCGTTTGCTGCCGGACTTTGTAGTGATCCGGGCAAGAAAAATGGTCTGAACTGGCCTGTAAAGGAAGGGGAAGCCATAAGTCCCTTAGGTCCCCTGGTAGCTGCGGCTGTTCAGGACGGATACATGCAAAAAGGCGAACAGTCGTCCCCATACCACGGCTATTACTATAAAATGCTCTCTGGCCAGGGAGACCATGCCCACGGCGGCGCCTATGATTACCAGGTTCACGGTAAAATGGTTCTCGGACATGCATTGCTGGCTTATCCCGCAAAATACGGCGTTTCCGGAATCATGACCTTCATGGTGAACCAGCAGGGGGTGATTTATGAAAAGGATCTTGGGCCGGATTCTGCATCTCTGGCAGCGGCAATAACGAAATTTGACCCCGATAAGTCCTGGAATGAAACGGATATGGGGGGGTTGTCCGAAACGAAAAAATGATGGATTATTCCAATCCATTCAATTTGTTCTGAATTGAAAAATCTAGAAACGACAGGTGGGAGGAAGCCGCTTAATGGACATCAAGGAAATCACAAAACGGGTGGAACAGGAAAGTGTGGTCATCCGCCAGATCATGGCCAATATGGAAAAGGTGATCGTGGGGCAGCGATATCTCATCGAACGGATGATCATCGGCCTTTTGTGCGACGGGCACCTGTTGCTGGAAGGTCTTCCGGGCCTGGCCAAAACCACTGCCGTGAAGGCCCTGGCCACCACCATCCATACCACTTTCCAGCGCATCCAGTTCACCCCGGACCTGTTGCCCGCCGATATCCTGGGAACCCAGTTCTATCGCCCGGACACCGCCACCTTTGAAATCAAAAAAGGGCCTGTTTTTCATAACATTATCCTGGCTGATGAAATTAACCGGGCCCCGGCCAAGGTGCAGAGTGCGCTTCTGGAAGCCATGCAGGAACTCCAGATTACCATCGGCGAGACCACTTTTACGCTGGACAGGCCTTTTCTGGTGCTGGCCACCCAAAACCCCATTGAACAGGAAGGCACCTACCCCTTGCCCGAGGCTCAGATCGATCGATTTATGATGAAGATCAAGGTGGACTACCCTTCGGCGGAAGAAGAACGGGAGATTATGACCCGGGTCTATGGCGGTATGGAAGCACAGATGTCCGGTGTTGTCGATTGCACGCAAATCAGACAGGCCGGTGAAACCATGCGGGCCATCCATATGGAAGACCGGATTATGGATTATGTGGTGCGTCTGGTGCGGGCCACCCGTGAGCCCGGGGCTTTTGGCCTGGATCTGGCCCCCATGATTCAGTACGGGGCTTCTCCTCGGGCATCCATCTGGCTCGGTCTCGCGGCCCGCGCCCACGCCTTTGTGAGCGGACGCGGTTATGTGACGCCTCAGGATGTGAAAACCATGGCCCCCGATATTTTGCGTCACCGCATTATCCTGAGCTATGAGGCGGAGGCCGAGGAAAAAACCACCGACGACCTGATCGGAGTGCTGCTGGAACGGATCGAGGTGCCGTAAGATGCTCCCGGAGGCATTGCTCAAAAAGATTCAGAAATTTCATTTTACCACCAGGCGCATGGCCAATGATATGTTTGCAGGTCAGTACGAAAGCGCTTTTAAAGGCCGGGGTATGGAATTTGCGGAGGTTCGGGAATACCAGATCGGAGACGATATTCGCACCATAGACTGGAATGTTTCGGCCCGTTTCGGTCACCCTTATGTGAAAATGTTTCACGAGGAGCGAGAGTTGACCGTCATGCTGTTGCTGGATATCTCCGGCAGTCATCTGTTTGGCGCCCGAAAAAAATTCAAACGGGAATTGCTTGCGGAAGTAGCTGGGATGCTGGCGTTTCTGGCCATTCGCACCAATGACAAGGTGGGCGCCATCCTGTTCAGCAGCAAAGTGGAAAAATACATCCCGCCCAAAAAGGGCGCCTCCCACGTGTGGCGTCTCATCAAAGAGGTGTTCACATATGAACCTTTAGACCTGAACACCGATCTGGACGGTGCGCTGACTTTTTTAAACCGGGTGGCCAAACGACATGCTATCGTGTTTCTCATTTCCGACTGCATGGACACGGGATTTGAGACATCCCTCCGATTGACGTCCAAAAAACACGACCTTACGGTGATTCGTATCTCAGATCCGGCGGAAGAAACGCTCCCCAATGTGGGCTTTGTGAACTTGCGGGATCCGGAAACCGGAAAAACCGTTCTGGTAAACAGCGGCAGTCGAAAGCTTCAAAAGGAATGGCGGCGTTACCGGGAAAAACAAAACGCCTATCTCTCGGAAATTTTCAAAAAAGCCGGTATTGATCAGGCGGAACTGTTTACGGACGGGCCGGTTGTGGGACCGTTGACACGCCTTTTTGAGAGCCGGAAGAGACGGTTATGTTAAAATGTTAAAAGGGCTGAAAAGGTGCGTTTCCTTTTGCTTTATCTGCTGCTTTTTATCGGGAGCCTGTCCTGTTTTATCGGCATCCACCGGTAATGGTAATCCTGCTTCCCATGAGAAAGAGACGCCGGAAATGACGGCGACGCTCTCTCCCCACCAGGCCAGGGTGGGGGAGATTGTGAATTTAACCTTTGGATTTCACCTTCCCCATGGATCGCGTCTTTCTCCGGAACCGGAGATTCAAGGTCTCGAAGGGTTTCAAGTCCTGGATCGGAAAATAGTTTTCAGCCGACCCATAAAACAAAATCCGTTTCCCCTCCCGAAACATCTCTTTCGGGGGAATGCCGGATGCGACTCATGGTGGATCGCCTGAATTCGGGAGAAGTGGGTCCCATCTCCCTTTCCTATATGGATGCTGACGGGGAAAAAAAGTTTCTGAAGTCGGCCCCGGTTGCTTTGACCGTCTTGTCCAACCTGGGGGATAAGCCTGAAGAGGCCGGCCTCAAACCCATTTACGGCATCATTCCCACGGGATCCCGCTGGATCAAATACCGCCTGTGGATTTTAGGGGGGGCGGCGCTTCTGCTGCTGGGGGCGGCATGTGGGTGGTGGATTCGAAAAAAACGAGGTAAAGGGACTGCCGTTATACAGACGCCTCCCCACGAATCGGCCATCCAGGCCCTTAAAGACCTCGATGCGCAGCGCCTGTTTGAAAAGGGCCGGATTAAGGACTTCTATTTCGGCTTTTCCGAAATTCTGCGGCGCTATGTGGAAGCGATTCGGGGGTTTCCAGCGGCGGAATACACCATCGAGGAGATTGCCAGAGCCATCAAAGAGAAGGAAGACCAATTGCTGCTGTCATTGCTCCGCCAGGTGGATATGGTGAAGTTCGCTGATTTTATGGCCCCCAGCGCCCGAAAAGATGAAGATATGGAAACTGCATTTGCCTATATCCGCAGCACCCGTGAAGCGATGATGAAAGATGCAATGACCGAAGGCCGGGGGGGGGAGGCCGGCAAACAAACCGAACAGGAGGGTTTGCCGTCATGATGTTTCGGTTTGCCTATCCCATTCTGTTTCTGCTGATTCCCGCGGTGTTGGGCTGGCTGGCCTTTGCCCTGTTGAAAAAGCCCACCAGCATTACCTATTCCATGACCGCCGCAATGGGGGCTGTGGCGGGCGGCGGCAGCAGTTCTCTGGTGGCGCGCATTCCCACGTTCCTTCGCACCTGTTGTTTGTTGCTGCTGGTTCTGGTAGCGGCAAGGCCCCAATTATATAATGTCAGTCGGGATGTGCGTTCTCCCGGGGTGGACATCATGCTTTGCCTGGACACATCGGGCTCCATGCAGGCCCTGGATTTCAAGGTGGGGGGAGATGCGGTCACGCGCCTTGAGGCGGTTAAGAAGGTGGTGGCCGATTTCATCAAAAAAAGAGAGACAGACCGCATTGGCCTTGTGGTTTTTGGTGAAGAGGCCTTTACCCAATCCCCATTGACCATTGATAAGGGGCTTTTGCTGGAACTGGTGGATCGTATGACCATCGGCATGGCCGGGGATCGCACGGCCATCGGTAGCGCCATTGCCATTGGCGGCAAACGTTTAAAAGATCTGAAAGCCAAATCAAAGATTTTAATTCTGTTGACAGACGGTCGGAACAACGCGGGCGAGATCAGTCCGCAGGTCGCGGCCGAGGCGGTGCGGGAGTTCGGCATTAAGCTTTATACCATCGGTGTCGGCGGAGAAGGACCGGCGCCCTTTCGAGTGAAGACCCTTTTTGGGACGCGGTTGGTGCCCCAGCAGGTGGACCTGGATGAGGCGACATTGAAAAAGGTGGCGGAAACCGGCGGTGGGAAATATTTTCGGGCGGCCAACAGCCGGGAGCTTCAGGAGATCTACGATATCATCGACCGTGAGGAAAAGACCGATGTGAAGGTCAAGGAGTTCTTTCATTTCAAGGAACTCTACCCCTGGTTTCTGGTGCCCGCCATTTTAGTCTTTCTGCTGGAGATGCTTCTCAAAACCTGGGTATTGAGGGTGATACCATGACGTTGTTACATCCCTGGATCCTTCATTTTCTCTGGCTTTTACCCCTTGCGGCCGTGACTTTCGTCATTGTGAACCGGAAAAGGCGTCAGGCTCTGTTGCGGTTTGCGGAACCGGAACTTCTCAAACGGTTGATGCCGGAAGATTCCCGGGGCAGGCGGGTGCTCAAGGCTGTTTTGTCCCTGCTGGCCCTGGGGTTTATGCTGCTGGCGTTGACCGGTCCCCGATGGGGTAGCCATTACCAGGAGGTCACCCGGAAGGGTGTGGATATCATCATTGCCCTGGATGTATCCCCCAGTATGCTGGTGGCGGATATCCAACCGGACCGGCTGGAGCGGGCCAAGCGGGAAATTACTGATTTTTTGAAGGTGGTCCAGGGGGATCGGGTGGGCCTGGTGGCCTTTTCAGGCGCCGCTTATACGCAATGTCCATTGACGCTGGATTACGGCGCGTTGATGATGTTTTTAAATATCCTTCATCCCGACCATATTCCCGTCCCGGGCACGAATCTGGGGGCAGCCATTGAGGGGGCCATTTCGGCTTTTGATCCCAAAAGCGAGACCGACAAGGTGATTCTGCTCATTACCGATGGAGAGGACAATGAAAACCGGGGGCTTGAGGCGGCGCGCGCCGCGGCTAAAAAGGGGATTAAAATCTTTGTGTTCGGTATGGGGGATCCGTCAGGTGGACCCATCCCCGCTTCCCGGGGGCAGGGCGGATTTAAGAAGGACGATAAAGGCGAGCTGGTCCTCAGCAAACTTAATGAAGCCGGACTTCAGGAAATAGCGGCCATTACCGGCGGCGATTATGTGCGAAGTCTTGCCGGGGACCTGGATCTGGATCTGCTCTATTTCGACGGCATCAAGCGCAAAACCGACGCCGCCGTTCTCAAAAGCGGCAAGATCAAGGTCTATGAAGAACGATTTTTCATCTTTGCTCTGGGCGCATTTTTGCTGCTTCTGCTGGAGGGGTTTATTGGTAATGCCAAACGAAAAATGTTGGGGCTTTTTCTGCCGGTTTTAATTCTGCTGATGTTTTCTTCAGAGGGTGTGTGTGAAGAAGAACCCGATATCCTCTATGAACAGGGTCGGTTTGCCGAGGCAGGTAAACTCTATTCCAGTCGGGACATGGACAACCCCAGGGATATCCGATACCGTTACAACAGGGGATGTGCCGATTACCAGTCATCCGATTACAAGGGGGCCATGGCGGCGTTTGCAAGCGTACTCAAGCGTACCGATGATCCCGGCATGCAGTTTAAGGCGGCTTTCAATTTGGGCAACGCCGCCTTTAAGCAGGGGGATTTGGCATCGGCCAGAAGTTACTATAAACAGGCCATCGGGTTGGATCCCCAAAACGAAAACGCACGCTTTAACCTGGAGCTGACCCTCAAGGCATTGGAGAAGAAAAAAAAACAGGAAGAGGAACAGCAAAAGCAGGATCAGCAACAGGACCGGAAGAAAGAAAATAAAGAGGGCGAGAACCCAGAAAGCCAAACGAAGCCTTCGGATGATCCTTCACCGGAAAAGCAGCCGTCACAAAACAACCCTCCCCGGAAAAAGGAACCGGACAAACAGAAAAGTCCGGAGCAGAAAAAGCAGGAGGATGCTAAAAAAGAAGCCCAATCTCAGGATGCGGGTCCTCAGGAACCCCAACCGAAGACCGGGTCCGAGGCTCAGGAACCTCAACAAATCCCCGGCGCACAAATTCAGAAACAGAAGGCCGAGGCCCTGTTGGACAATATTCAAGAGGATCGCGCTCGATTTATGAAATTCCAGGTTCCGGAAGGCGAGGGCAGGGGGAATATGTCGGGAAAGGACTGGTGACATGAAAAAGACGGCTTGTTTCCTGCTTATCCTGTTTGTTTTTCTGTCGATCGCCTGGCCTGTATGGGGTCAGGTTTCGGTGTCTCTGACCCTGGATCGCCGGGAGGCCACTCTTACGGATGCCATTCGCCTTGAAGTCAGCGTATCCGGGACCCGGCGCAGCGATGCCCCCCCCGTTATTGCCGGGTTAGACCCTTTTCATGTGACAGGCGGCGGTAGCGCCAGCCGGGTTGAGATCATTAATGGCCGATATAATTCCAGCGTGGACTATACCTATTATCTTCAGCCCAAGAAAGAAGGGGTGTTTTCGGTGGGGCCCGCCAGGGTTAAGGTGGATGGCAAAACGGTCCAAAGCAATCTTGCCACCCTGAAGGTGGTGCGGGGCGGCGACGTATCGGGAGATGATCGAGGGCCGGTCTTTCTGACGGCGGCCTTGTCTGCTCAAAAGGTTTATGTGGAAGAGCAGGCGCCCTATACCCTGAAGTTGTATCTGCGTGCCAATGTCAGCGATATTTCTCTGGATCTGCCTGAGACCGATGACCTTACTTTCCGGCAGCTGGAAAAACCAAAAGAATATCAGAGTGTTTACCATGGCGTCTCCTATCGCATTCTGGAGGTGCGTTATGCGGTAATGCCCCTTAAAACCGGGCTTTTTCATGTTCCGCCGGCGCGCATGGGGTTGACGGTTTACAGCGCCCAGCAGAAATCTCCCCGGAGCCTGTTTGACGACCCGTTTTTTGGTGGTGCTTTGAGGACCGGGCGACCCATGTCCGTTTCCAGCGAATCCCTTGCACTCGAAGTCTTGCCCTTTCCCGAAAAAGGAAAGCCTATTGATTTTAGCGGACTGGTGGGCGTTTTTGCCATTCGGGCGGACCTTTCCGCATTCAAAATTGGCGTGGGAGAATCCGCTACGCTCACTGTTCGTTTGAGTGGGAAGGGGAATGTGAATCGGTTGCCGGATATAAAAATGCCCTCGTTGGAACATCTGAAAGTGTATGCGGATGAGCCGGTTTTCGAAACCACTGCCGGGGCTGATGGGTTGACGGGCTCAAAGACCATGAAGTGGGCACTGGTGCCGGGAAAGGCCGGAATGTATCGGATACCGGCCTTTACGGTGAGCTATTTTGATCCGAAGGCCCGTGTTTACTTGACCGAAAAGACGCAACCGCTGGTACTGGAAGTTCTTCAGGGAGAAGCGAAAACGGGCGAGGGGAACCCCCAAAGGGAGAAGCCAAAAGAACCGGTACATCCTTCCAAGCAGACGGTCAAAGAGATTGGCCATGATATCCTACCCATTTACACGGCAGTATCGAGCATCAAGGGGGGATCGTGGCTCAAAACCGATGAGATTGGGTTGGGAAATCTGTTTGTCTGGATCATTCTCCTGGGTCCGTTTCTGGTCTATATCAGCGTGCTAATGGTTTTGCGGGCGCAAAAGAAGTCTGATACCGCCATTGGTGCACAAAGGGCCAGAAAGGCGGCCGGCGTTTTCCTGAAAGCGTGCCGTCATGAAGAAAAAGACGCCAATGGGATGATGACGGCCATTCGGGATTACATCAATGATCGGTTTCAATTATCCCTGGGGTCCGTGACGCCCGCGGATGTGCCCGGCCTGCTAACGGCAAAAGGGGTTCGCGAACACACTGCCCTCAGGCTTCAGGAGGTGCTGGCGCAGCTTGAAGGACGGATCTACACGGGCCGGGAATCGGAATGCGGGCCCGTACACCAGGATATCCTGGAAATCATCAAACAGATTGAAAAGGAGATTTAGGTGAAAAATCGTTCGCTGTTGCCTATCCTGCTCTTTTTGGTGTCCGTTTTATTGGGTCCAGCGGTCTCCCTTGCCGATAATTTGGGGGATGGGAGCGACAGTGGGTGGGAGGAAACTTTCTTCAAGGCCAATGAGGCTTACCGGGAAGGCCGGTTTCAATCGGCGGTGAAAGGTTATTTACGGGTGATTCGGCAAGGCCACGATGGGGCCCGGATCCAGTACAATCTGGGAAACGCTTACTTCAGGATAAATCAGCTGGGGCGGGCCATTCTGGCCTATGAGCGGGCCCATGTCTCCATACCCCGGGACGCTGATCTCAACTTTAACCTGGCCCATGCGCGGGACCAGGTGATAGATGCGATCCCGCCCTCCAGGGGGTTTTTCAACATGGCGCTGTTCTGGTTGCCGTCCGTCAGCCTGGTGGAGTTGTTCTGGTGTTTTGCCTTCTTGAATCTGATGTTTTGGGCCGCACTTTTGATTCGGCTGTTTCATCGATCCGAATGGCTCTTCTATGTGTTGCTTCTGGTGTTGACCCTCTGGTCCCTGACAGGGCTCTCCCTTGGAATGAAATGGGCCCAAATTCATCATGACGATCGAATCGTCGTTTTGCAAAAAGAAGTGGATGTTCTGGCGGGTCCCCATGAGGGCGATACCCTCCTTTTTAAACTCCACGAAGGGGCTATTGTGGCCCAGGAGAGGGCGGAAGATGGATGGTTTCTTATTCGACTGCCGGACAAGAAGCGGGGCTGGCTGCGCTCGGAAGCCGTGGAACGGATTGTCTCATCTTCATCGTCATGACAAGGGGATAAAAATTAAGAGGCAGACACAAGGTCTGCCCCCGCAAATAAGCTCAAAATAGAGATTGGGAAGGCTTTTTAAAACCGCTCAACCCATCCGTATGGGTCGGGTTTTTGACCGTACTGGATTGCCACGATTTCGTCATAGAGCTTCTGGCTTAACTCTCCCATTTTGCCGCCGGCCACCACATAATCTTTGCCTTTGAAGGTGATCTGGCCCACAGGAGAAATCACGGCCGCTGTGCCGGTGCCGAATGCTTCCTGAAGTCTGCCGTCTTCGGCCGCTTTAATCACTTCATCGATGGCAAGAGACCTTTCCGTCACTTTGAGACCCCATTCTTTCACAATTCGGATGACGGAATCCCTTGTGACGCCGGGCAGAATGCTGCCGTTCAACGGCGCGGTGATCACTTCGTCGTCAATGCGGAAAAACATATTCATGGTGCCCACTTCTTCAACGTATTTCCGTTCCGCCGCATCCAGCCAAAGCACCTGGGTAAACCCTTTTTTCTTGGCTTCTTCGGCCGCCAGAAGACTGGCTGCATAATTGGCTGCCGTCTTGGCTTCGCCCGTGCCGCCGATTGCCGCCCGAACAAAAAAGTCCTCCACATAGATTTTGACCGGGTTCAGGCCTTCTTTGTAATAAGCGCCGACCGGTCCGATGATAATGAAGAATACATAGGTGTTGGATGGGCGAACGCCCAGGTGCGGTTCAGTGGCAATCATGGTGGGCCGAATGTAAAGTGAGGTTCCGGGGCTCCTTGGAATCCAATCTTTATCCAGAAGGATCAATTGTTTCATCCCTTCCATGACCGTGGGGATATCCACCCGGGGCATGCAGAGTCGGTCAGCTGAACGATTGAGGCGATCAAAATTGTCCTTGGCCCTGAAAAGTCCGATGCCGCCGCCTTCCATGGCGTAGGCTTTGAGTCCTTCAAATATTTCCTGACCATAATGGAGGCTCATGGCGGCCGGATCAATGGCCAGGGGGCCATAAGGTTCAACGCGAGGATTAAACCATCCTTTTGAGGCTTCATAATCTATCAAGAACATGTGATCCGTTGTGATATCCCCGAACCCGAGTTGGGATTCATCGACCGGTTTTGTTTTTAACCGGTCAGGCGTTGCCGCCGTAATTTTTATGTTCATCATTCTCTCCTTTTGATCTCAAATCGCGGAACGGATGATTCATAACACATGCGGCAAACAAACACAAGCCAGGCCGGACCAAAAAAAATGGATAACGGATAACGCCTTGAATTAAATTTTAATCAACTCATATTGGCGGTTGCCAAGTCCGATATGTTCGCCATGATCCAGCTGAATGGCCCAGTCAATTTTGGGATATACCGCACGGAATTTGTCTTCCCCCGATTTCAGGCCTTCTTTTAAGCAGCTTTCCGTGGCCGCGGTCTGATGGTTAACCAGATCCACGGAAGCCTGATCGATGGCGATTGGATCTTTTGAGGCCACAATTCCCACATCATGGACAATGGGCGCATCGCTGTGTCCGTAGCAATCACAGGCCGGAGAAATATTCGTCAGAAAATTCAGGAAAAAGGCTTTTTGCTCTTTCCCCTGGAGGACGGCCAGGGTGTATTCCGCCATCTTTTTTTGAAAAAGTGGAATATCCGCATTCCAATTTACATCGATGGCGCCGTTAGGGCAAATGAGAATGCATTCGCCGCACCCCACGCATTTTTGGGCATCGATGAACGCTTTTTCTTCCTTCAAGGAGATGGCTTTGCTGGCGCAATGCTGAACGCATTCACCACACCCCACGCATTTTTTATTTTTAACCTTTGGAGATAAATCTGAATGCTGGGCCATTTTCCCCTTTCTCGACGCACACCCCATGCCCAGATTTTTGAGGGTTCCGCCAAAACCGGAAAGTTCGTGTCCCTTGAAGTGGGCCACGCTGATCAAAGCATCCGCTTCTACGATGTCTTTTGCAATAAAGGCTGTTTTGATAAATTCCTGATCAATTGTAACCCTCTTAAAGGAAGCGCCCCGGATGCCATCAGCGATAATGATGGGCGCGTTTACCACCGAGTAGGCGAACCCGTTTAAAACGGCGGTATGCAGGTGTGAAACGCTGTCGCTCCTTGTTCCCGCATAGAGCGTGTTGGCGTCGGTCAAGAACGGAATCGCCCCAAGTCCTTCAATTCGATCCACGATCGTTCTGACGAAGTTGGGGCGAACAAAAGCGGAATTCCCCTTTTCGCCGAAATGTAATTTAATGGCTGTAAGATTCCTTTTTGCCACCATATCGTCCATACCCGCTGTTTCCATAAGCCTGTTTAACTTCATAAAGATATTTTCTTTAAAAGAAGTTCTGAGGTCCGAAAAATACACTTTGCTTATTGCCATTTCTTTTCCTCCCGTTGGAATATTTAGCTTAAACCACCCATAACCGGAGACCGGATTTTTCATTGACAAAGGTACGGTACTGGATTATTTGTTTATACTCAAGTTTTATAGTGAGTCTATTTTTTGATGGATGACAAACACATCCGAGAAGATAACGGAAATGAACGGAAAAGTTTTTTTTGCCGGTTTTGCGGTTGTGGTGCTCCTGTTAGCTTCCTTTGTGGACGGTTTTGCTGAGGAGCCCAAGAGTATATTGAGCATCGAAGCTTATGATATGCTGAATACGGTTCCCGATACCTACCTTGTTGATGTGAGGACACGGGCGGAGTACCAGCTTGTGGGTCACCCCGTCAACGCCTATTTATTTCCGTATGTGTTTTGGGCCGCCAAACTCAACAAAGAGGGCGATCGATACGAATATGGAATGGACAGAAAAAACAAAACGTTTCTAAAGGAGGTCAGCAAGGTGTTCAAGAAGACGGACAATTTGTTGATTCTCTCAAGGGATGGGACGATAGGCGCGCTTGCGGCAAAAGAACTCCTGGATGCCGGGTTCAAAAAGGTTTACGAAGTGGAAGATGGCTTTGAAGGTTCCGAATTTCCGGTTTTTAAGGATAGCCATAAGAATAAGTTTTACCGTCAGCTCGCAAAAAGAAATAAAATTTACAGTTTTAACCACCGACGACATTATGGGTGGCAATGGTGGGGGCTCCCCTGGACCTATGATATAGATCCGAAGTTTGTATATCCTCCGGATCTGGCGCCATCTGAAAGGAATTAGGGAGGAAAAAATGGATTCTCAAGCGCTGGTTGATTTGATGAACCAGGTAGAAGAAAAGAAAATTGGTTGGGATACCGTGGAAGAAAAAATCAAGGTTTCCCATCAGGTGTTATCTCTCTATTCAAATTCCGGACCCGTGCCGGTTACCATAGAGAAAAATCTGAAAAAGCTTTTGGAAGAATCCGCGGCTTAAAAACACAACGGAAACAAAAGAGCCGGGCTTGGCTAGGCGAGGAGGCGAATGATGGTGGATGTATTGCACGTTACGGATGCGGATTTTGAGCAGGAAATAATCAAGTCGGAAATTCCGGTGATGGTTGATTTCTGGGCGGAATGGTGTGGTCCCTGTAAAATAGTGGGGCCAACGGTGGAAGAATTGGCAAAGGACTACGCAGGCAAGGTGAAGATCGCCAAAATGGATGTGGATAAAAACCGTGAGACTCCGACGCGTTTCGGTATCCGGAATATTCCTACCCTCATCCTTTTCAAAAACGGTGAAGTGGTGGAAACCATTGTGGGAGCACATCCCAAGAGTCATCTGGAAGAAGAATTAAAAAAGATCCTCTAGGCAATGATCGGACAAGGAGTCGGAAAACACAATGGAAGATCTTATCATCATCGGCGCCGGACCGGCGGGGCTCACGGCGGGTTTATATGCGGCAAGGGCCCGCCTTAAAACGGTTTTGCTTGAAAAACTGGCGCCCGGCGGGCAGATTCTTACCACGGACTGGGTTGAAAATTACCCGGGCTTTCCCGAGGGTCTCTCCGGCTATGATTTGGTAGACAGAATGAAGCGTCAGGCTGAGCATTTTGACCTTAAAATTCAGGGAGACGAGGTTGTTCGTTTGGAATTGACGCCTGAAAAAAAAAGGGTCTTCACGGATAAAGGGGTGCTGGAAACAAAGGCGTTGATTCTGGCCACCGGTGCATCGCCCAGAAAACTGGGGATCGAAGGTGAAGGCCTGCTCACGGGAAAAGGCGTTTCTTATTGCGCTACCTGCGATGGACCTTTCTACAGGGATCAGGAAGTCGCTGTGATCGGCGGCGGTGATACCGCCGTGGAAGAAGCGATGTTTCTCACCAAATTCGCCAGCCGGGTTCACCTGGTACACCGACGGGATGCGCTGAGGGCTACAAAATTGCTTCAGGAGCGTGCCGCGGCCGCTGAAAAGGTGGCCTTCGTATGGGACTCAGTGCCGACCCGAATTTTGGGGCAGACAGGTGTCGAAGGGGTTGAACTTAAAAATGTGAAAACCGGGGAACAATCCATCCTTCCCGTTGAAGGGGTTTTTGTATTTATTGGTTATAATCCCAGTAATGATCTGGTGATGGATCTTCCTCTGAATTTTGATGATTTAGGTTTTGTGAACACGGACCCCAACATGGAAACATCCATGCCGGGTGTGTTTGCGGCGGGCGATATTCGATCAAAACTGTTGCGGCAGGTCAGTACGGCGGTGGGCGATGGCGCCACGGCCGCTTTCGCCGCTGAAAGGTATATTGAAGGTCTTTAGACCTGGATTGTGATGATGAGAATCAAGCGGTTAAAATGGGTGTTGTTGATCATTTGCGGACTTTTTCTTCTGAGCGGCTGTTCTCTGTGGCATAGTTGGTTCGGGTCGGAGGATGAGCCGACCCCCGCCGAGATTATGAGCGAGGCCATGGAGGATTTTAATGCGGGTCGGTTTGAAAAAGCCGTTCAGACGTTTCAAAAAATCAAGGACCGTTATCCTTACAGCACCTTTGCCATCACCGCGGAGCTGAAAATGGCCGATGCCCTTTACGAGCGGGGGCAGTATGACGAAGCCCGTGATGAATACGCCGAATTTGAAAAAATGCATCCCAGAAATAAAAATGTTCCCTATGTCCTCTATCAGCAGGGGATGTGTTATTTCAACAAATCCGCGGCCATTGACAGGGATCAGTCCAATACCTTCAAGGCCAGGGAAGAGTTCGAGCGGCTGATTAAACGGTTCCGCAAAAGCGACTATACGGATCAGGCCCGCAGAAAGGTGCGGGAGTGCTATGTCAAACTGGCCGAACATGAACTTTATGTGGGGAATTTTTACTTTAAAAAAGGCAAATACAAAACCGCCATGGCCAGGTATCTTTACCTCATTGCCCATTACCCAGATGTGGGTCAATATTACCAGGCCCTTGAATCCGTTAAAAAATGCAAGGACAAAATAAAGGCGTTAAACGGATCTGAAGAAACTTCCTGGCTGGACGGTTTTCTATACGAGTAGACTGTAAAGAGATTCAAGGGCATCTGCCAGTTTTTCCGGTTTGTTCCCCCCGCCCTGGGCCATGTCCGGTCGTCCGCCGCCTTTTCCGCCAACGATATCGGACAATTCCCTGATGATCCGACCGGCGTTAAATTGGTCCGTCAAATCTTTCGTCACGGCACATATGAGCATGACTTTGCCCTGGGCCTTGGCCCCCAGCAGGACAATGCCGGAACCGATTTTGTCTTTGATTCGATCCACGGCCTCCCGAAGTTCTTTGGGCGTATCGGCTTCCAGTTCTCTTGCAACCACTGAAATCCCTTGTATCTTTTTCATGCCCTGAACCAGGTCCTCCGACTTTTCCGTAAAAAGACGACCTTTCAAGGATTCAATTTCTCGCTCCTTTTCTCTGGTTTCATCCAGCAGTCGTTTAAGCCTGTGGAGCAGCTTGTCAGGCGAAACCTTCAGCAGCGCGGCTGCATTTTTCAGGGTTTCATCTCGTTGTTGGTCGTACCGAAGCGCTTCTTCTCCCGTGAGCGCTTCAATGCGGCGGACGTTGGCGGCAACAGCACTCTCACCGAGGATGCGGAAAATACCGATATCGCCGCTCCTTTCGGCATGGGTTCCGCCGCACAATTCCAGGCTTACGTCGTTTCCAATGCCGACGAGTCTGACCTCGTCTCCGTATTTCTCTTCAAAGATGGCCATGGCCCCGGTTTTCATGGCGTCCTGCTTGCTCATGATACGGGTGTTGAGCGCCAGATTTTCACGTATCCGGTCATTGACCCACCGTTCCACTTCCAACAGGGTCTCAGCGGAAACCTGGGTAAAATGGCTGAAGTCAAACCGAAGCCTGTCTGAAGCCACGCGGCTTCCTGCCTGTTTGACATGATCCCCCAGAATTTCTCTCAGGGCTGCATGAAGCAGGTGGGTGGCGGAATGGTTCCCGGCTACCCTTATCCGTTGTTTCCGGTCCACGGCAGCTTTGACTGTGTCGCCAATCGCCAGGGCGCCTTCTTTCAACTGACCCCGGTGAACGATGAGATCCTGACCGTATTTGAAGGTTTTTTCAACCAGAAATCTCGCCGTCTCCCCTGAGAGCAGGCCCATATCTCCCACCTGTCCTCCGGATTCCGCGTAAAAGGGCGTTTGATCCAGCACGACTTCCACCCAGTCGCCTGTTCCAGCCGAGGCGATCTCTTGTTGTTCCGCCACCAGTGCAATGATCTTTGACTCGGTTTCAAGGGTGTCATAGCCGAGAAAGCGGCTTTTGAGACCGCGATACAGAAGATTGCGAAAGGTTTCCGGTACTGCCGCTTCGCCGCTTCCTTTCCAGGATTCCTGGGAGAGCAATCGCTGTTTGCCCATGGCTTTTTTGTACCCGGCCAGGTCCACCTCAAGATTTTCATCCCTGGCCACATCTTCCACCAGGTCCACGGCCAGGCCGTAAGTGTCATACAGCTTGAAGGCAACGTCGCCGGGGATGGTCTGTTCCCCCTTTTCCCGCAGGTTCCGGATTTCTTCTTCCAGAACCTTCATGCTGTATTTGAGGGTGTCGGAAAACCGCCGCTCTTCGTTTTCCACAACGCCCAGGATGAAGCTCCTGGCGCCAAGGAGCTCCGTATAATCCCGGCCCATCAAATCAATCACATGGTTGCAAATGGATCGGAGGAAGGTGTCTTCAAGGTTCAGGCCCTGGCCAAATCGGGCGGCGCGTCTGATAATGCGTCTCAACACGTATCCTCGTCCCTCGTTGGAGGGCATGATGCCGTCGCCGATGAGAAAGGAAACTGCGCGTGCATGATCGGCGATGACGCGGAACGCCACGTCCATTCGGTCACCCTGGCCGTATTTTTTTTGCGACAGGGACTCAATATGCCCAATGATGTCTCTGAACAGGTCTGTGTCATAATTGCTTTTGACACCTTGAATGACCGCTGCCAGTCGTTCCAGGCCCATTCCCGTGTCAATATTGGGTTTGGGCAGCGGCGTCAGGGTGCCGTCAGGACTTCTGTCAAACTGTGTGAAGACCAGATTCCAGATTTCCAGATAGCGGTCGCAGTCGCATCCCGGCGCACAACCGGGCTGTCCGCATCCCACCGACGGTCCCTGGTCAATATGAATTTCGGAACAGGGGCCGCATGGCCCGGTGTCCCCCATGGCCCAGAAATTGTCTTTTTCTCCCAGTCTTACGATTCTTTTCGACGGCAGGCCGATTTCGTTCTCCCAGATTTTATGGGCTTCATCGTCATCCTGATAAACGGAGACATGCAGAAGATCGGCCGGAAGTTTAAAGCCTTCCGTCAGCAGTTCCCAGGCCCAGAGAATGGCTTCTTCCTTGAAGTAATCCCCAAATGAAAAATTCCCCAGCATTTCAAAAAACGTATGGTGTCTCGGAGTGTAACCGACGTTTTCCAGATCGTTGTGTTTTCCGCCGGCCCGTACGCATTTTTGGGCCGTGGCTGCTCTGGTGTAACCGGGCTGGTCTTCGCCTAAGAAGGCGCCTTTGAACTGGACCATGCCGGCATTGGTAAAGAGCAGCGTTGGATCATCCCTGGGGATTAGGGAGGAACTTTCCACAATTTGGTGCCCGTGTTTGCTGAAATAATCCAGAAACTGTTTTCTGATTTCCCTGAAATTCATTATGTCTCCTGTGTAAGCTGTAAGCTATTGGCTGTTAGCTATCCTCGCGTTCCCACGCTCCAGCGTGAAAACCAGTTGAACCCATATAAAATACAAAGTAAAACCTAACGGCTAACAGCTAACCGCTACTCACTTTTTTTCTTCGACCGTTTCGACCGATTTTTTCCCGGTTTCTTCCGGGTCTTTTTTAAGCCCCGTTTTGCGAAGGATCAGGTCTTTGATTTTGTCTCTGATATCCGTGTTTTCCGCCAGAAAGCGTTTTACATTCTGCCGGCCCTGGCCGATCCGGTCGTCCTGAAAGGAATACCATGCGCCGCTTTTTTCCACGATCTCTAAAGACACGCCCAGATCGAGGATGTCCCCTTCTTTTGAAATGCCTTCACCGTAAATGATGTCAAATTCCGCTTCCTTGAAGGGCGGGGCCACCTTGTTTTTGACCACCTTGACCCGGGTGCGGTTTCCCACCACCTGATCGCCGTCTTTCAAGGCACCGATCCGCCTGATGTCAAGGCGTTGACTGGCATAGAATTTCAGCGCGTTGCCGCCCGTGGTGGTTTCAGGATTTCCAAACATGACCCCGATTTTCATGCGGATCTGGTTGATAAAAATGACGGAGGTTCTGGATTTGCTGATGGTCCCTGTGAGTTTTCGAAGGGCCTGGCTCATGAGCCTGGCTTGAAGACCCACATGATGGTCGCCCATTTCCCCTTCAATCTCGGCTCTTGGCACCAGAGCGGCCACTGAATCGACAATGAGAACATCGATGGCGCCGCTCCGTACCAGGATTTCCGTGATATCCAGGGCCTGTTCTCCCGTGTCCGGTTGGGAAACCAGTAGATTGTCCACATCCACCCCAAGCTTTCGGGCATACACCACGTCGAGTGCGTGTTCCGCATCCACAAAGGCCACCATGCCGCCCTTGGCCTGGGCTTCCGCGGCGACATGGAGCGCCAGGGTGGTTTTGCCGGAAGACTCCGGACCATAAATTTCAATGACTCTGCCCCTGGGCACACCGCCTACGCCAAGGGCCAGATCCAGGGTCAGCGATCCCGTGGATATGGCAGGGATATCGATGGCTTTACTGTCCCCCATCTTCATGATGCTTCCCCGACCAAACTGTTTTTCTATTTGAGAAATGGCTTGATCAACCGATTTTTCTCTATCCATTTGTCTCCCCTCTGTTACCTTCGGCAATGGTTCACTCCCTTTACAGGTTTAAAGATTTCAACCCTCCCAAAGGCCACGCATCCAGTTTTGTGTAGATGGCGCCTTGGGGTGTGAGATCGCTCTTAAAAAGCACCAGCTTCCCCAGAGGGCAGGTCGGACCCTCCAGGTCTGCATATTCCGAGATCATATGATCCAAATGAGGCCAAGGCCGGGCATCCTTTCTGAACCGCCCCAGCGTCAAATGCGGCTTGAAAGCCCTTTTTTCCGTTTTGATCCCAAAGGGTTTCAGGTTCTTTTGAAGCGCGTCCCTGAAACGCCCCATTTGGCGAACATCCCCGCCAAGACCCATCCAGAAAATCCGCGGATTGCGTCGACTGCCGAAAAAGCCCAATTTTTTGATGGTTACATTAAACCCTTCGTACCTGGCGCAGACCTTTTTGACGGCGTTTCCAATGGGCATTATCTGTTCTTCGGAAATATTCCCCATAAAAATGATGGTCAGGTGAATATTGTCCAGCTTGACCCATCGCACGTCCAGGGGCAACTCTTTTCCCGCCCGTGAAACCTTTGAAATGATCGTTTTGATGTCTGAGGGCAGTTCAAATGCCAGGAATGAACGGATCTCCATTAAGATACCTGCGAACCCAGTCCAAGGCCATCATGGCGCTGTTTAGCTTTACCTGTTTTCTTTTCCCCCAGAACCGGTATTTTCCCGTAAAGGTCTCTTTTTCGCAAGAAAGGCCCACATGAACCGTCCCGACGGGTTTGTTCCGGCTTCCCCCGTCAGGACCGGCAATTCCGGTCACGGCCAGCCCCAGGTCCGTATGCATGCATGTCCGCACCCCTATTGCCATTTCACGGGCCGTTTCAGCGCTGACCGCGCCACGGGTTTCAAGGGTTTTGGGTGAAACCCCCAACAAATCCACTTTTGCTGCGTTGCTGTAGGACATTACGCCGCCTTGAAAATACCCTGAACTGCCCGCAACATCCGTCAACCGGTTTCCGATGAGCCCTCCGGTGCAGGATTCCGCGACACCGAGGGTCTTGCCGGTTTTCAACA
This sequence comes from Desulfatiglandales bacterium, assembly GCA_963664475.2. GTDB lineage: Bacteria > Desulfobacterota > DSM-4660 > Desulfatiglandales > Desulfatiglandaceae > NaphS2. The sequence goes on along the minus strand of CAXXXE010000003.1, from coordinate 44,849 downwards.
GGATCTCGCCCACCACTTCTTCCATTTCACGGCTGTCATTGGTGAAAATATAAGGGCCGACCATTTCGTAAATGGTTTTTTCGACCTGATCCAGCATTTTTGAAATGGTGGGCTCGTCTTTACCCCGCAAGCTGATGGTAATGTGGTTTTCAGGAAAATGGGGGTAGAAGCCCAGAACTACTTCTCCGATCTGTTCCTGCAAAGATCTGAATATTTCAGCAATACGCGGCTCATTGAGACCGTAAAGCTTCATGATTCGCTGCCTCATGACCGGAAGCGTCTCATAACGACCCAGGATATCGGGTAGAACAAACGTGTTGATGAGGTAGCGTGTCTGGTCGGGAACGCCGGGGAGAAAATAGAAAATCACGCCCTGTTCCACGAGGGAAAAACCGCAGGTAGCCCCCTTTGGATTAATCATTCGGGCGCCCTCTGGCATTAGCGCCATCTTTTTGAGGGGGCCCGTCATTTCAATTTTGCGTACCCGTGCGTATTGCTCGATTTTCTCAAGCATCTGATCATCGATACAAAGGGGACGGTCAAGGGCATCGGCGGCGATCTCACAGGTCATGTCATCGGCCGTGGACCCCAATCCCCCGGTGACGATGACAAAGCGGGAAGATGCCAGTGCGTTTTTGAGCGCATCGGCGGTTCTTTGTTTATCATCGCCCACGGATGTAACGCGAATCACTTTCAGACCCGATGCGGTTAATCTTCCCGCGGCATACCAGGAATTCAGGTCCTGAGTCCTCCCGGAAACCAGTTCATTTCCGATGGTGATGATTTCTCCGTGCATTGTTTTCCTATTTTAGCTTTTGGCTGTTAGCAAAAAACAAAAAGTCAAAAAGAGGCAAAGCAAAGGATAAGTCTCAAACTCAAATTCGCATACAGCCCGGCCACCAGATCATCCAGTACAATGCCTAATCCCCCGTGGAGTTTTTCCGCCGCTTTTGCGGGCCATGGCTTCCAGATGTCGAAAATCCGAAACAGAACAAAACCCACCGTCAGTGTTCCCCATGAAAGGGGAACCAACAGCATGGTCAGCAGAAAACCTGCGACCTCATCAATCACCACTTCCGATGGGTCCACTTTTTCCAGAAGATTGCTTACGACCTGTGATGCCCAAATGGCAACAAGGGTCATGATCATCAGGAACAGGGCGCAGGCCAGGGGCGACAGAATTACCGACAATGCCGCCAGAGGCACAGCCGCCAGGGTGCCGAAAGTTCCGGGCGCTATCGGGGATAGTCCGGATCCAAACCATATGCCCAGAACCAGAGCTGCTTTTTCGCGGAAGCCGGTCTTCCTGAAAATCATCAGTGGTGTCATTTGTTCAGAATCGTTTTTTGGCATAACCCAAAACCACAAAAAGCCCTGCCGGCAGGGCAGGGCTTTTGATCTCAAAAAACGAATTGCTACAGCGCCTCGGCAATGAGTTCGGAGACGTCCTTGATTTCGATCGCATCTTCCTTGTTGACGGTTTTGCGGCTGTCTTCCAGCATGGAGATGCAGTAGGGGCATGCCGTGGCCAGGATGGTTGCGCCCGTTTCAATGGCCTCGTGTATTCTCAGGTCTGAAAAACGCCATTCCGGGGGTGTCTCCATCCAGAGCCGTCCACCGCCGGCGCCGCAGCACAGGCTCTTGCTGCGATTTCGTTTCATCTCCACCAGGTTGCCGCCCGTGGCGGCATTGATCAATGCACGGGGTTCGTCATACACTTCGCTGTGCCGGCCCAGATAACAGGGATCATGGTAGGTGATCTTTTTATCAATGGTTCCCGACAGGGTCAGCGTTCCCTTTTCAATAAGTTCCGCCAGGAGTTGGGTATAATGAATCACCTCAAATTCTCCGCCAAATTCCGGGTATTCCTGGGTATAGGTGTAGTAACAATGGGGTGAAGTGGTGATAATTTTTTTGACCCCTTTGCCCTGATACAGTTTGATGTTTTTCTGCGCCATGTTCATGAAAAGGTCTTCATCGCCGATTTTACGAACCGATTCCGCACAACAGTTCTCCTCTTCCCCGATGACCCCGAAACTGACGCCCGCTGCTTTGAGCACCTTAACCATGGCCTGGGCAATTTTCTGACTTCTGGGGTCATAGGCGGAAGTGCAGCAGACAAAGAGCAGATACTCCGTGTTTTCATCAAATACCGGTACATCCAGACCTTCCATCCAGGCGGTCCTTTTTTCCCTGGGTTCGGACCAGGGGTTTCCATTGCTGCGTACGCTTCCCGTGGCGGTTTTCAATACCCCGGGAATGGTGCCCGCTTCAGCCATCATACCCCGCATGGCTTTTACCACATCGATGATGGTGACGCCCCTGGGGCATTTTAAAACGCATGTGTTGCAGGTGGTGCATCCATAAAGAATGTCATCGGACTCATACCCTTCAACGCCCAATTGGGCCATGCGGATCAACTTTCGAATATTAAAAGGACCGTCAACAATACGCCAGGGACACGATCCCGCGCACATGCCGCATTGCATGCAAAGGTTCAGTTTCTCCGCGCCCATGGCGACGAGGGCCTCGTTAACTTCATAAAATGGGGTTAGCGCTTCCATTATAAGGTGCTCCTTTCACCAAGAAATTATAGCATTCGACTCTTCAAGAAAGAATGGGATCAAAACAATCGGATTTTTTTAGCAAATGCAACTATTGATGTCAACAGGGGAATGACTTTCCTTGAGAAGGATATTATTGTTTACGACTTATGGTTGAAAAAAGGGTGACCCGGGAAGCGTGAACGGTTACCGCATGATGATCCTTGACACGCCTCCTTATAAGGCTTAACTTAGGAACCATTTGTAGAAATGATTCTAAAAAGCCCCTGAAAGTGGGTTATTAAATTTATTTATGTAAAATGAGATAACATTACAAAGAAAAATTGACCTTTTCAAAATCTTTCCAAGGGAGGAATTTGATGATGAGATTTGATAAATTTACGTTGAAAGCACAGGAAACCATCCAAAATGCACAGCAGTTAGCTGAGCGATTCGGGCATCAGCAAATGGAACCCGAACATATTGTCAGGGCCATTCTGGATCAGAAAGAAGGGGTTATCCCCCCTTTGCTGGGGAAAATCGGTGCGGACCGGAATCAATTGGCAAGCGCTTTTGAGGCGGCACTCGAAAAATTGCCCAAGGTATCGGGTGGCGGCTACGGTCAGGCTTACCTTTCTCAACGGGCCAAGGCCATGTTGGACCGTGCGTTTGCGGAAGCGGAACAGGTGAAGGATAAGTTCGTAAGCCTCGAGCATATTCTGCTGGCGGCTTCGGAGGAAAAACAGGGTGAGGCAGCCCGTCTGCTGGCGGCTGCGGGGGTTACCCGTGATGCCATTTTAAAGGCGCTGGTGGACATTCGAGGGGGGCAAAGCATTACGGATCAGAACCCTGAAGATAAATATCAGGCCCTTGAACGGTTTTGCACGGACCTGACGGATATCGCTTCAAAAGGAAAGCTGGATCCGGTGATCGGCCGGGATGACGAAATTCGAAGAATTATACAGGTTCTGAGCCGAAGGACCAAGAACAATCCCGTGCTGATCGGAGAACCCGGCGTCGGTAAGACCGCCATCGTGGAAGGGCTTGCTCAGCGCATTATTCAGGGTGATGTCCCTGAAACCCTGAAGGACAAAAGGGTGGTGGCCCTGGACATGGGGGCACTCATCGCCGGAGCCAAGTATCGGGGGGAATTCGAGGACCGCCTCAAAGCCGTGCTTAAGGAAGTGACCGATGCCGAGGGACAGATTGTCCTTTTCATCGACGAAATGCACACCCTGGTGGGCGCGGGCGCCGCCGAAGGGGCCGTGGATGCCTCCAACATGCTCAAACCGGCCCTGGCCCGGGGGGAACTGAGATGCGTGGGCGCCACCACCATCAAGGAATACCGGAAATATATTGAAAAGGATGCGGCATTCGAGCGCCGGTTTCAGCCAGTCATGGTGGAAGAACCCACCGTGGAAGATACCATCAGCATCCTTCGGGGGTTAAAGGAAAAATATGAAGTCCATCACGGGGTTCGGATCAAGGACTCCGCTTTGGTTGCGGCCGCAACCCTTAGCAATCGGTATATTACGGACCGTTTTCTTCCGGATAAGGCCATTGATTTGATCGATGAGGCCACCAGCCGGCTGCGCATTGAAATTGACAGCATGCCTGCCGAGATCGATAATATTTCGCGAAAGATTACACAGCTCGAAATTGAAAAAGAGGCTTTAAAAAAAGAACGGGACCAGGCTTCCAAGGATCGGTTGAACAAGATCAAGGACGAACTGAAAGACTTGAAATCCCAGACCGAGGTGATGACCAAACACTGGAAAAGAGAGAAAGATGCCATCCACAAAATCCGGAGCATCAAGGAACAGATGGAAAAAACAAGGTCCGAAGCCCAGATTGCGGAACGGGAAGGGGATTTGGCCCGGGCAGCCCAATTGAAATATGGAACACTCACGGAACTAGAGAAAACTCTGGAAGAAGAGAACAAAAACTTTGAGGTGCTCCAGAGCGGACAGAAAATGCTGAAGGAAGAAGTGGACAGTGAAGATATTGCCGAGGTGGTGGCGAAATGGACCGGAATCCCCATATCGCGAATGATGGAGGGAGAAAAGGAAAAACTTCTGAAGATGGAAGAAAGGCTTTCAAGGCGGGTCGTTGGCCAGCAAAAAGCCATCGATGCCGTGGCCAATGCGGTGCGTCGCGCCCGTTCCGGGCTTCAGGACCCCAATCGGCCCATTGGGTCCTTCATTTTTCTGGGGCCCACCGGTGTGGGCAAAACGGAACTGGCCCGAACCCTGGCGCAGTTTCTCTTTGACGACGAACAGTACATGGTTCGCGTAGACATGAGCGAATACATGGAAAAACACTCTGTGGCGCGATTGATCGGCGCCCCTCCGGGTTATGTGGGGTATGAGGAGGGGGGCTACCTGACCGAGGCCATTCGAAGGCATCCCTACTCGGTGGTTTTGTTTGATGAAATCGAAAAGGCCCATCCCGATGTGTTTAACGCCCTGTTGCAGATCTTAGATGATGGTCGCATGACCGACGGCAAGGGGCGGACGGTGGATTTCAAAAACACCGTGCTGATCATGACCTCCAACGTGGGCAGCCAGATCATTCAAGAAATGCAGGGAAAGAGCGGCCAGGAGATGGAAAAGGCGGTGATGGAGGTCCTTCGGGCCACTTTTAAGCCGGAGTTTTTAAACCGCATCGATGAAATCGTTACCTTTAATGCGCTGGGGCACGCAGAGATCCGTAAAATCGTGGGGATTCAGATCGGTTTCCTGGATAAACGCCTCGAAGGCAACAAAATTAAGCTGACGTTGACGGATGCGGCCCAAAGCTTCCTGGCCGAAACCGGTTTTGACCCTGTTTACGGGGCCCGGCCGTTGAAACGGGCCATTCAACATTATATTCAGGATCCACTGGCCATGAAAATTCTCGAAGGGTCGGTGAAAGAAGGGGATCATATCACCGCGGATATGAAGGACGGAAAGATCGTTTTTGAATAAAGTCATAGGAATTACACCATGAAATTTCTGGGAATGCGGAAAACGAGCTGGAACCGTGGACTTTTGTTCATGGGGGATATCGCTTTTATATTGGTTGCCACCCAGCTTTCCGCCTGGATCAGGTTTGATCCCGCTGATCCGTCCTATCTCGTTTTTTCGGCGCATACCGGCGGCGCCACTTTTACCCTCCTGCTCTACTTGGCGGCATTCTACATCTTTGATCTTTATGATGTTTACCGTCCTGTTTTATCCCGGGAAACGGCCATGCGAACCACTGCGGCGGTGAGCATGGCCGGAATTTTGTTGGCCTTTTTGTTTTATTCATTGCCCCACTGGGAATTTGGACGCGGTATTTTTCTGTTGCAGATGGTCTTCGTGTGGTGTTTTGCCTTTCTATGGCGAAACGTTCTTTCTCGTATTTATCCATCTACTTCCGGGAAACAGAAGGTTTTGATTCTGGGGGCTGGCGACAGCGGTGTGGCCCTGCTTCAATTGCTGCGCATGTCCCATTCACCCTATGAGGCCGTGGGTTTTCTGGATGACGACCCGCAAAAAAAGGGCCTGGAGATTGACATGCTGCCGGTTCGGGGAAATACCTTGCAGTTAAAAGAAATCGGAAAAGAAACAAGGGCAACAACCGCATTTTTGGCCATTACCAAAGAAAGGTCCCCTGCACTGATCAAATCCATTTTAACTGCAAGGCTGGACGGCATGACCATTAAAGACATGCCGGCGGTTTTTGAAGATGTCACCGGAATTGTACCGGTGGAACATATCAGAGACGATTGGTTGGTCTTTACGGAAGGTTTCAATCTCATTACAAAACCGTACGTTCAAAAAATCAAACGGGTGATAGATTTCGGAATTTCGGGGATGCTGCTTCTCTTGTCCCTGCCGGTCATTCTGGTGACGATGCTGGCCATTCGGATGGATTCTCCGGGCCCCATTTTTTTTAGCCAGCAACGGGTTGGTAAGGGCGAAAGACTCTTTACGGCCTGGAAATTCCGGTCCATGACCCAGGATGCGGAGCGTGACGGCGCCAAATGGGCATCTAAGGAAGATCCTAGGACAACGCGAGTGGGCCGCATCATTCGCATCTTCCGCATCGATGAATTGCCCCAGATCTATAACGTCTTCCGGGGCGATATGAGTCTGATCGGCCCCAGACCGGAACGTCCTGAATTTGTACGGCAACTGGAGGCCGAGATCCCCTATTACGGCATTCGCCATGCCGTATCTCCCGGCATTACCGGGTGGGCACAGGTCAACTATCACTATGGCGCATCCGTCGAGGATTCATTGCGAAAGCTGGAATATGATATCTTTTACATAAAAAACATGAGCCTGCTTCTGGATGCCAAGATTGCGCTTAAAACCATGGGGGTTGTGGTGTTCGGCGAGGGGGCGCGATAGGAAAAAATGGGCAAAAAAATGGCAGCGTAGGGTTTACGCTGCCATCAATATTTACTGAAACACCGGAGAGGGGGACTCAATTCCGGGTTTGTGCAGCCACAACAAGTTCCAGGGCCTTTTCCTTGATTTCTTTTGCATCCACCCTTTTTTCAATTTCACGGCTGTCAAACATCCCCTCGAAAGCTTCAAGAGATGCTCGATCCAGGGCTGCCTCATAGGCATCTTCTATCATGTCCATGAGTTCCGACTCCGCTAAATAGTATCCCCCGGCCTTTCTTCGTCTATTGCAGCGCAGAATGGCTCTTATGGCATTGCGTATGGAGACTTCCCAGGATCGCGTGGATCGGTTTTCGGCATTGATTTTGATCAGGTGAAGGAGCAGGATTTCAAAGAAACTTTCGATTTTGTTGATTTTATCATCCCGGCTCATTTCCTCCATTTCTCCAATCAACACTAATGCTTCAGCATACCTGCCTTGTTCCACATGGCGTTTCAATTCAAACAGTTCTTCCATTCATGCCTCCCGGAAGCTTTTGATTACAAACCCTCGGCCTTCATGAGTTTGAACACCGATTTCCACATAATGCCAAGATCATATCTCAGAAGCCTTATTGGTCCATATGAACCACAGCGGGCCAAATATTCTTCGCTGAGTGGCAATCCGTTTTCCACAATGCCTTTTGCCAGTTGGGATGGCCCGGTAATGCCCCCCTTTAGGAATTTCAGTGCCGTATATCCGTCATTCAGGTCGTCCTGGTAAATGGAGGGTATGCGCGGCCGGGGGCCCACAAAGGTCATTTGTCCCAAATAAATATTCAACAGCTGCGGCAACTCATCAAGATAGCACTGAATCAGGATTTTACCCATCACGGTCGTATTTTTCTCTTCAAATTGAAGAAACCATACAGAACTCCCCTGTTCAACCTTTCGCAATGCCGAAGCGTTTAGAACTCTGAATTTATAAAGGGTAAAGGGTTTTCCCTGGGATATCCTTTTTTCACGATAAAATACCGGCCCCCTGGTATTTTTGAAAAAAAGTCCCTCAATCCACATGCAGAACGCAATGAGTACAATCAGCGGACTTACCAGCATTAACAATAACCAGGAGATACCTCTATCGACAGCGAATTTCAAATAGCGTTTTCCGCTGAATTCTATATTGCCGATAGGGAGCGGAATATCTTCATTGTTTTTCATTATTCATCGTTCCTTGGTATGAGATAAGAACTTCTGAAACCTATGTATGGTCCGATCCGAAAATCTCATCCAGCGCCACTTCAAAACCTTTTAATGTTGCAGAAAATATGTTTCCCATGCTTTCTGCTTCGCTGAAGATTCCGTACTTGACGTTCTCATGTTTATAAACTTCAACTTTTCGCAATTCCGGATCAATGATCCAGTATTCTTTGACACCGTATTTTTCATATATTCTGAATTTTTTTCTCAGATCATAATAGGCGGTTGAAGGGGACAGTATTTCAATGACCATGGTCGGGCTGCCTTCAATCTTGGTTTTTCCTATGATTCCCTCTTGTTCTTTTGCTATGAAGATGATGTCGGGCTGATACACATCGGTTTCAGAAAAATATACATCCAGTGGTGCGTAATACAGGCTCCTGACAGCCTTCTGGCAAATTCAGCCCAACCATCTGAATTGATGGAGGATGTTATTGGACATTATTAAATAGGTTTGCTAGCTTAGAGTCCCAAAGATAGCCTTAATTTGGGAGGAAAGCTATGCAACTTGCTGAAAATATTAAGAATGGCGATTTGGCACCGGTATTTGAAGACGGGACCAAGCTAACTGCCGAGGGAAAGTTTGAATTATGGAGCCAAATCCATTTATACCCCAACGCACCGAGTCGGCAAATCTTGGAGGAAGCCAGCCAACCCAGGATCACCATCCGGCATTTGAATCGCCTCAGGAACTCATGGGGGATCAGCCGTACAAAGGGTCGTCCCAAGAAACCCATGGCAGAGCAGTCGTCATCAGATGTGCCGGTTCCTATCAAACTCAATGCCAACCTATCGTTTATCGGGGTACACATTTTTGCCTGTTGGGTCGAGATGCAGGGTCTTTTCCCAACCGTCCTGGAACTTCTTAAGGAAGCCATTTCATTGCATATGGTAAACCACCCACAAGATTCTTTCCCTTTATTGAACCACCAAGATGAAACTTTGTTGGCCCGTTTCAGGGCGCTTTTCTTCGCCCCGCTGTTCGGTGTCCAAAAATTGATCGAGTATGATGTCCGAGAACACGCTCTCGAAACCGTTATCGGCAGAAGCTATCAAAGTTCCACCTTGAACCAGTTTTTGGGCCAATTGGAACGTATCGACGCCGCACCGGTACTCAAGAATGCTCTGATATCAGCAGATGAGAACACTGGCAACATCTGTTTCATCGATGGTCACATGATTCCTTTTTGGAGTCGGCTTTCGATGCACAAAGGCAAAATCACCATGCTGGGAAGAATTATGGCCGGATCTCAGGCGATCGTGGCCCATATTGAAACGGGTCATGCCGTTTACTTCGACTACCAACCACCTGACACGCGTCTTCCCAAGATGATTATCGAGTTTTGCGCTCAAATCGTCACTTTGACGGGAATCGAAATTTTCGTCATTGATCGGGAGGTCAATTCGGAAGCCATTGCGCGAGAATTTGCCGAGCACGGATGGGGTCTTTTGTGCATGTTGGATAAAAGTGAATATAAAGACCTTTCCGATTGGGAGACCGAGTATATTGGCAAGCTCACTGACGGAGCCGAAGTATATCAAGGCCACTGGAAACCGGAAAAGAAGAAGAACGACGACACGAGGCATTTTGTGATTGTGGTTCGAGACGGTAGGATCCTACCCTATTGGGGAACTCCTGCCTTAGCGAAAAAAGTAGCTTATCTTGAATGGCCGGGTCTTTATTCCCAGCGAACCGAAAATCAAGAGAACAACTTCAGAAGGATGAAAGAGCATGGCGCCTTGGATGTCAACTACGGGACGAAAAAAATTGAGTGTGTAGATCGTCACCACCAGCGTAAAGTTGACGAGAAACAAGAACAGTTGCAGAAAGCAGAAAGGAAAGCGTCCGGGAAAGAAGAAAAAATCAAGGAGCAGGAAAAGAAGGTAGAAGAGTCGAAAGAGAAAGACCATGGAACGCGACTCGATCAACGAAATAACCGCTTAGCGGTACTAAAAGCCGAGCACGCCAAGATCGAAACCCAAAAAGAGGCCATCAAAGAAGGTATCGAAAAGCTTGGCCCTCCCGGTACGCGATACGATCGCGATTTCCGAAAACAGAGCATCATGACGCTGAGAACGCTTCTATTGGAGAACAAACTGATAGAATTCTTTTCGCTTATACTGGTGCTAATGAGCGGCGACGTTAGCATGAACCTTGACAGCTTTATTCGACTCTTTTTTGAAAGGAGTGGCGGATTTTATGAAAGCCCTTTGGAAGAGGTATACTTGGTAAATACGAAGGGGCTCTCAAAAACGAATATAGTAACCATGCACAAATTGATTGGTGCTGTTAATAAGATGGGCTTGTATAGAAATGGTAAGCCTGTCAGGCTTCATGTCAGAGGCTATCCGAGCCCTTGATTGGCGCAGATGTCCATTTTAGCGCGAAGCTGTCAGCAGCCTGTAATAGACGTGTCCCAGATCATGCTTCTTTACAAATGTCAGTAGCCTGAATCCCAACTCTCGGGAAATTTCCTGATGATACGGCATCGGTGAAGGCGTCATAACCAGTTCCCCTCCAATCAATTGATATGGCGCTCCTTCGGGCAATTGTTTGTAATCTTCATACCGATAGGTTCTTTTTATGGGGATCGTGTTTTCCCATACGGAAGGAGGGTAAATCGCAGGAATGAAAAACTTTGGTTTTCCAGCGTCGTTTATTTTTGTTGCAAGCATTTCTTCCTCCCCCATCGGCTCCCGGGGGGTGGCCAATTGGTAAATTTCGAGTTTTTCTACAGCTTCCAAAACTTCAGAATCGTAGCGCGCTAATTCGGAAAACACAACGTTTTCTTTCAGTTCCCGTGACGTTCATGCGATTGCCTTTCCCACTCTTTGGATATGTTCCTTCAGGTTGCATTTTTTTACCTCAAGAGGCAGAAAATCACAAAAATCTGATCCTGTTCCTCTAAACCGGTCAATATGGATTCAATGACGTAAGGAAAAACTCTAAAGTTCATGGCAAAATGCCTCCAGCCCCAAAGCAACAATCGGACCTTGAGGTTGGTATTCGCCCGTTACCGGATTGTAAGAAAAGAGGTTGTTTCGAACCAGGATTCCCAGTTCTTCCTTTAGTTTGGCACGATCAAATTTCCCCATGAGGTCTTTTTCACTTGAGAGTCCAAAGTTCTTGACAAGGCATCTAGGTTGCGAGTTACGTATATTTTCTTGAATACGTACCTTTATTTCGACTGAAAACTATTATTAAGCCTCTGAAAATCGATTTTTCAAAAAATCTGCAACGTACGTTAAAAAATTCTTGACGTATGGCGAAAGCCAAGGTATCTTTCTTTAAAACTTACGGTAAAAGGAGGATACTGCCATGGATAGTTTTGAACAATATCTTGTGTTCCAAAAGGAAGTTACAGCGTCTAAACTCAAAGTCATCGAGCAATTTCAAAAAGGAGGTAAAACAAAACCGCATAAACGTACATCAAAAATTGAAATCGCACGGAACGTACTCAATGACGCCGGAAAACCCCTGCATGTTACCGAAATTGTCCAACTGGCCAAGGATGTTTATGATGTGCGGATGGATCGAGATTCGATTGTTTCGGCCATTTTAAAAAAGGTGAAAGTTGACCAAGTGTTTATCAGGACTGCCCCGAATACATTCGCATTAAAGACATATACTTCTCGGTAAAGGAGGGCGTCATGATAAACGAGATTAGCCGGATACTGGAACAATTTAGACCTTGCTTTAGCCGAAGGGCTGCCTTTGAGTGGTTCGTGATCGTTATTTTCGGTTTTATGATCAGGCTCGACCACTATGGTGTCAGTTCTTTTGTGCGCTGGCTTTGTATTGATCCGCAACTTTATACGTCCCTGCTTTGGTTTTTCAGAGCATCGTCCTGGGAGTTAAAGGCCATTATGCACTGCTGGTGGCAGGTCGTTCTGTCCAATTGCCCGCTGATCAAAGTTGATGGCCGCCTTCTACTTGCCGGAGACGGCATCAAAATCAGCAAGGAAGCAGAGAAAATGCCGGGTGTTAAAAAGCTCCATCAGGAATCGGACAACTCCGGCAAAGCACCGTATATTTACGGACACCATCATGGTGTAATCGGGGTCTTGGCCGGATGGGTAAAAAAAAATGTTTTGTATTCCCCTTTGTGCCGAGCCGCATGAAGGGGTAGACGTCCTCCGGAAATTCCAGGGTAAAACCGAACCGGTTGTTAAAGGCCGATCCAAAGTCAGTGTTACCACATTGATGGCCGCCATGGCAGCTGAAGTGGCATCTGTCGTGGGCGAAAGGTGCATTATCATTTTGGATGCCTATTTTGCAGTGGGACCGGTTTTCCGAATTCTGCGGCAGACGTTGGACGACCAAGGTAATCGCCTTATTCATGTGGTCACAAGGGCCAAGAGTAATGTGGTGGCCTACGAAGATCCACTTCCAGGCACTGGAGGACGTGGGAGACCGCGTAAATATGGTTCCAAACTGTGTCTTATAAATTTGTTTGAGTCCATGCCCGAATGTTTTGAGGCAACGACTCTCGAAATCTACGGCAAGTGCAAAGAAGTCTCTTATCTTTGCCTGGATCTGATTTGGAAACCTATAGGTGAAAAGGTTCGTTTTGTGATGGTTCGCGATGGTTCAGGAAAACTCATTCTGATGTGTTCGGATCTGACACTCTCGGCACCTGACATTATTCGAGCCTACAGTTACCGTTTTAAAATTGAAGTCAACTTCAAGGTGCTTAAACACATAATGGGCGCATTTTTCTATCGGTTTTGGACAACCGTCTGGCCCCGTATCGGGACAAAAAATGTGAGCGATCTTTCTTCAATAGATGATCCACGTTCCAGACGATTAATTCGGCAGGCGATCAACGCCATAGAGGCTTTTATGAATTTTGGATGCATCGCTACCGGTATTCTTCAAATGCTTTCTTTGAATTTTCATGAAACGGTTTGGGGGAAATACCAAGGATGGCTACGGACAGTCACTTCAGCAATACCTTCAGAGGAAGTCGTAAGATCCGCTGTTCAGCATGAATACTTCCATAATTTTCGCGTTTTCAAGAATAGCGCGATTTATCGAATAATTATGTCAAAGAGCAGAAAAACTACATTTGACGCCATGCCCTTGGCGGCATGACGGCTTCAAACTTTGGACTCTTGAGTTTTTCATGAAAAAGCCCTGCATTCAGAAGGATTTCATGAATGGAAACAAAAAGGTCATAGTCGTAAAATTTTCCGAGATAGTCCTGAAACCGGTTTTTCCAAGCGGCAACTTCTTTTTGTGCTTCATTTTCCAGGAAAATATCCTCTATTCGGTTGTCCACAGCGCCAATCATAAGTGTAGATAAAAAGCTGCTAACCTCCCAAACACTGCCGCCAAAATAGTGCCAGATTCTCTCGATTTGGAAGTCTGAGAGAAGAAGATCCGCTATCCCGGACTCACGATATAAATTATTCAGCCAATAGACCATATCGTCCTTTTTAAGATAGGCTATTTCGTAGAATTTGCTTGTTTTCGTTAACTTACTGTCAGAATAAATACGTTCGATAAAATAACCATCAGAACTGGCAATGATCACATGACATAAGTGTGATTCTTTTGTTATGGCAACAAAAAAATTGAATAACTCTCTTATTAATTCCCTCTGACCATTCATGTATATCCCTTCGAGGGCTTGCAATTCATCAATCACGATCAAAGGCCTGATGTTTTTCGATGCCAGTTTTATGAGTTCTCTCTTCATAATGACAAAAGGATCCAGTTCGTTGTGTTTAAGGCCTTTCAATACCTCCGTTGTTAGTTTGAAAACTTTCAGATTATACTCTCGTTTTTCTTTTATGTCTTCTTTGCTCTTCGAATAGTTAACTTCAAAGAAAGTCTGGATAAAATCCTTATAGTTCCCAACCAAAATTTCGCGGAGATTAAAGTGTTTTACATCCCAATCTCCAGCGCTCAGGCTTGTTTTTATAAACCGGTTGATAAGGGTGGTTTTTCCGCTGGATTTAGGACCGAAAAGAAAAAGAATATTCTCGGGTTGTTCCTTAATCCATCGATTCAGGAATTTGAGTTCATCCTCGCGGTTAATAAATGCTGCTTTTTTCGTCCATTCCATATTTTATCCGTATTGTGTTAATTTTTTGACAGGATTTACCAGAATAACAGAAAAGTCTATTCATAAGGGTGGGGCTCTTTATTTTCTATCGCCATTTTTAATGCTTGCTGAATGATTCGATCTTTTTGAATTTTTGCCGCAAGTTCCGATTCACTGATCATTCCTTCAAATACTTCGAAGGCGGCATTTTTTAGCGCCCTGTCATATGCATCCCGACATGCCTGCTCCAATTCTGTTTCGTTCAGATAATATTCTCCTGATTTTCTTCTTTTATTGTCACATCTACCGGTCAAAACCTTCGCCTTTAGGCGGAACCGCATTTTTTGCCCTCCAAAATTATGCTACGAAAAGGAATTTGAGGAGGGGAAATGGAATATCGCAAAGGATCACATACAATTTACAACCTTCAGTACCACTTGGTTTGGGTTACGAAATACCGATATCATGTTCTGACGGGTGAGGTAAAATTGCGAGTGCGTGAGATCATTCGACAGACTTGTATGCGCCATGAGATTTACATTCAAAAGGGTCACGTTAGCAAAGATCATGTACACCTCATGGTATCCTCGCCGCCCCATATATCTGTGAGTGAAATGATGCAGAAGATAAAAGGGCGTTCATCGCGCATTCTTCAGCAGGAATTTCCACATTTGCGCAAGCGGTATTGGGGTCAGCACATATGGGCACGCGGTTACTTTGCGTTGACAGTGGGTCAAGTCACAGAACAAATGATAAGGGATTATATCGAAGGTCATATAGAGAAATCACCCGATGACAGTTTTACAGTCGATGAAGACCCACCACTTCAGTAGGCTTTAGCCTTTGATGTGGACTTTAGTCCCGCGCTCGACTTTCAGTCGGCAAACCGAATCCACCGCCTTCAAGGCGGTGGTCGTTCAATCGTCAATCGTATTCCTTCAACAGCGTTATAGATCGATTGATTCCAGGACCGCGTTGTGCGGTTTTCGGCCTGTTGTTTGATTAGGTGCATCTGGAGGATTAGAAAATAGCTCAGTATTCTATTAATCTTATCGTCTTTGCTCATCTCCTCCATCTCTCCAATCAAATTCAAGGCATCGTCATAATGCCCCTGCTCGATATACGTTCGCAGTTCATGCAGCTCTTCCATTTAAGTACTCCTGTAACCTTTTTGATCTGCGGCCTTCGCGGATTTCCGGCATATTGGATCACGTATCCGGTGATAATGATATGCAGGCTTGGGAAATAGTATCGAAAATGGATTACCTTCTATGCTCTTATTTACCCAAATATGCGATGACCGACGATTTGAATACCTCGAAATCCTGGAGATTATTTCTCAAAATTGCCACAACGATTTCAGGATCAATTCTTTCATAATCATGCACAACGATATTCCGGAACTTGGCCATTTTTTCGAAGGCGGCCAGATGTGGTTTGCTTAGGATACCGTTTTCCACCAGTATCCGGAAAGCATCCGCGTATGTTTCCGGTACTCTCAGTTTTTCATCCGATATGATATGGCCGCTGATATCCAGGCAGGTTTCAATCATCATTTGCAACGTCCGTTCCACGATCCTCTGCGTCTTCCAGTCGTATGAATAGGCTTGCACGGTTATAGACGCATATTCCCCGATTTGTTTCAGGTATTCATCCAA
The DNA here is from genome assembly GCA_963664475.2 of Desulfatiglandales bacterium. Taxonomy (GTDB): domain Bacteria; phylum Desulfobacterota; class DSM-4660; order Desulfatiglandales; family Desulfatiglandaceae; genus NaphS2. The sequence continues at coordinate 28,983 of CAXXXE010000003.1, read as the reverse complement.
AGTGGACAGTTTTCTGAGTATGAGGGTCTTATCAACCATCTAAGTACCGTTGCGCCAGAATTCGATTTTCTATTTTTGAGAAATCCATATAAGCCCGCATGGTTCTTGACTCGAAGATGTGGCGGACAAAAGGGAGGTTGTCAGCCAGAATCACTTTGTTTCTGATGACCCTTGCCTTGAGGCCTTCCGAAGCGGTGTTCAAAATGATCAGGTCGATATCGTCCGTGCGCAGGATATCTATCAGATCACCCAGGATTTCCAGTCGTTTCTCTGAAAACGGTCCTTCTGTGAGATGAACGGCTATGTCCACGTCGCTGAACGGGGTGGGTACTCCCCTGGCCCGGCTTCCAAAGAGATATGCAAAGGAAATATCATCTCGTCCATTGAGGTAATTCTTGACAGCAAGCAAGTTTTCAGGAAGAGTTGCATTCATAGAGGGCGTTAAAGTACAGTTCCATCGCCTGATTTACATGGCGATGGAACGGTTTCTCCAAGGTACTACAAATACTTATGGTCGATTATGATGAAATAAGATCTTTACCGCATCATGGAGCTTGCCCTATGAATTGTCAAGGCCTTCCTGTTGAACGACCATGATGCACCTGACGGTCATGGAGACTGGGGGAGCAAGACATCAACAATGTCTCTCTTGATGGGGCTCACATCGGCTGCGTAGATCAGCAGTCCTCTTCCAAAGCAGTGGGCAAGACGGCAGAGAATCCCTTTATACTCCTTCCCCTCAAAGACAAAGGTTACCTCGGTTTCACTGTTATCCGTAAGCCATTTGGAAAGGGTTTCCCTATCGGCGCTGTTTGCGTGATGAAGGAGAAGATACCGAACCCCATTCAGTTTGGGAGTAGAACTTTTAAGAAAATCGGATGATTCCATGACTTCGCACGGGAGTCTCATTTCCTCTTGACAGAACCCCGAGGATGCAGCGAAAAAGGACATGAGCGTACATACTACCAAAAACAGCCATTTCCTCACAAACATGATTCAACTCCTTTCTTATCTTTTTTCCCAGTCCCGCTAAAGACGGGGGCTTCTACTTCCCAGCATTAGCTTTTATCCCAGCATTTGTCGTTATCTCTCTTTGCGGCTTTGCGCCTTTGCGCGAGAATTTTTAGAATTTTAGGACGTCCCCTGCTTTACAAATAGACTTACAACCTGAATATCTCATCCATTTTGTTGGCTGTGAGAATTTGTTTTCCCCATCTCAACAGAGTTTCACTGTCAGCCGATTGAACCCTTTTTCGATCTATTAGGCTTATTTGTCCAAATTTCATCTCAATAAGCTTTAAAAGAATGTTCGCTTCACCCTCCTTCCGGCCTTCGTTCAGGCCTTTCTTCAGGCCTTTCTTCAGCCCTTCTTTCAGCCCGTCCCTCTTCCATTCTTCTTTCCATTCCGCAACGGTTTCAGCCAGCATGGCACGTACCTCCGTCAGTTCTTCAAATTCAGGGGGTATCATTTCCTTTCCTCGGGACGGAAAAAATACCCGATTAAACCATACCGTAAAGGCGCGTCTCAAACTCGCCTGTTCCGGCGCTGCCAGCCAATCCAACAGCGCTGTTACCACCTCCCTGATCCGTTCCGGGTCCCGGCTGTTTTCCAAACGGAACAGGGCCGAAACAAGATTCTTAAGCGGTTTCAGATCTTCATCCCGGTAAACACCTTCGTTCAGCAGCAAGAATGTGAACCGGGGACGATATTGGGATAGCCCCCCAAGCACATCCTCGATCAGGTCCCACAACTCGGTGGACTTGTCCCAGCGCCGGCTCCCATTATACAGTACCACCGGCAGAACAGCCGGCAATTTGCCGGAAGGTCCCACTTTCTTTTCACGGATCAGGTCCTGATATAAAAGCCCGACATACACCAGGATATCGACATACACCAGGACACGCAGTGGCATGTACATATCGATGGTTGACTGAAACTCGATCAGGATGTACACATAGAGCCACTCTCCGCCCCACTTAACCCGCCATACAATATCGTCGTGCCGATCGCGGATATCATCGCTTACATAGGACCCGCTCACCCGCTCCAATGACTCCAGATCAATCTTCCGGACCCACTCCTCTTTCACAAAACCCAGAAGCAAATCCCGGACCATCTCCGCACATATAGCTTGGTCCGACCCCAACCCACTCTTTTGAGAATGATGTCAAGTCATTTTTTCCCTTTATTCAGAACAGATATGACGGTTTCAGGTTCAAAAGTCAATCCTGTGGTTAAATTGCAACCATGGATGCAGCAGCACCTGCTAATGCGTTTTCGCATATTCGCGGCATCATCACACTTCCACAATCTTTTGAAATCATAATCAAATTGCCTAATATCCGCAAAAGGTTTTGACAATTCACAAAATGAAACATCCCCGTTTGAAAACAGCACCGATTCCATAAAGCGGGCATAACAAGGAATTTCAGACTTATGCTCCTCAAGCATCTTGATCGACAATTCCCAAATTCGTTGTTGACGGGAAGGCCAGAAATGGAAGTTGTTGTCGTCGCTCATTTTTTTTAGCAAAGTGTACGCACCTTTAATATCTTCCAATGAAAGGAAGGCACTGTTTTGATCCTTGGGATCAAAACCGCTGTAAGCGCTTGTTGGTAAATTGAAAACACCAAAGTTTCCTCCTCTGACAATATTGAAGCGCAAAGGGATATTCAACGGCAAAAGATATTCAACATACTCTTTAAGCTCCGGAAGATTACTCTTTTGAACCGCCAAAGCTGTCTTTAATTGGAAATGAGGGTGATGTTCAGCAATCTTTTTCAGTTCCATAATTGTAATCATTGCTTTTTGAAAAGAACCTTTCACTCCCCTGATGGCATCATGGGTTGCTTCCAGGCCATCTAACGAAACCTGAACGCTGAGACTTGACAAATTGCCGGCCTCAAGAACAGAAAGAATTGTTTCAACGATATTTTCAGTCAGCGTACCGTTTGTTGCAATGCCCACTTCCCGTGTTCCACATCCTGCCTGAAAGGCCTCGATGATTTCCTTGAGATCCTTTCTAAGAAAAGGCTCTCCTCCCGTCAGAGACAGAGAAACGGGATGCATAAAGGATTGCGCAATTTTCCTGATTTCGTCAATGGATAATTCCGTGTCTGAAGCCGTATTCAGTTCTCGCCAATAGAAACAATGGCTGCAGCGAAGGTTACATCGAGAGGTCACAAAAAAAATCAATACGACCGGTGTTTCCAACTGTTGAACCCATTTCTTTTTGTGATTGCAATAGGCTTTGGCAATGGGAAGCTGAACAAAATGTGGCAGTTTAAAAATATTTCTTTTTTGTTGGAGGGCGATGGAAGCATTTTTTATGACCTTTTGGTTAGCGATTTAATATCAATGGGCAAAACGTAGAGCGATGGATTATCTGAAAAAAAGATTTCATTTTCAAACCGTTCCATTTCCTGGTCACACAAAAAATCCACATTTCTGAGTTTTTTAAGTTCAGCATAGTTTGATATGTTTACCCCATATGCCTTCAATAGAAAATACCCTCCAAAATAGTTTTCAGGCACCAATTTGATATTCTTACGCTTCTTGATAAGTATTTTTGGCGCCAGAGCGAGATAAAATAAAATGAAATTGGAGAAATCCATCATGAAAACAATAAGGTTTCTTGGAAAGGAAAAATGTTTCAGATTGAACCGAACACGGGTCCGATGGTAACGAAGGGTTTCGTCCGCATACCTGCCCAGCGTTGACTTATGGTGATGAACGCCCAGTGGGAAGCTCACTCTGTTAACATATCCTTTTTTCAGAATTCGAAAGCCGAAATCCGTATCTTCCCCCCCGAATTTGTAGTAGGGGTCAAAACCGCCAACCTCAAAGGCCACTTCCTTTCTTACCATACAGTTGCAGGTGGCCAGATAGGTGCATTCCTTCATCTGATTTTCGGTCTTTTCATCCTTTCTTGAAATCACGTCATGATTTCGGCCGAAGAAATCTCTTCTTATGCCTTTCGCTACATCCATCATGTTCCGATACACCGGAATTTCACCCCCGATTTCTCCAATGCTGCGGTCGCTGGGATAAGGTTTCAACCATCTGTCGAACCATATCCTTTTTTGGAAGGATTACATCGCTGTCCAGGAAAAGGATGAATTCTCCCCGTGCTACCCTCAAACCCAGATTTCTAAGATGGGAAGGTCCGTAACGACGGACGCATGAGATCAAACGAACATCCGGATAGTTTAGCCTGAGAAAGGCAATGGTATCATCTTCACTGCAATCGTCCACAACGATGATTTCAAGGGCGGCCGAAGTTTGTGTCAGCAAGGAATCGATGCACCGGCAGAGATCCATCCTTCTATTGTAAGAAGGGATGATAACGGAAACAAGTTCAGGCATCAATACGCTTTGGGGATGTGTCAAAAATGTTGGTTGGCATTTTGCTTTTCTCATTCCGGTGAGAGCTTCCTACTACCTCCAGACCTCGGATAAATCAATTTTCAATCCTTCAAGCACATTGCTTTCAAGAATATCATTTTCGATCAGATATTCAGGTTTGCCGTATCCTGACCCCTTAAGGCGGTATAACAAGACGTACTTTGCGTCGGGATTGAAAATCCAGTATTCTTTAACACCGTACTTTTCATAGAGGAGCAGTTTCTCCGTCTGATCTTTATAGGACGTAGAGGGGGACAAAATCTCCACCGTAATATCGGGCACACCAAGACATCCCCTTTTATCAAGCCTGCTTTGGTCGCAAATAACGGCAAGATCCGGTTGCACGACCGTTTCAATCTCTTCGTTTGCCTTGTCTTTATCAGCGGCAATCCGGACATCGAAAGGGGCGGCAAAGGCCTGACAGCGTTTGTCTTTCAGGAAAGCATACAATATTCCCGATAATCTAAAAGAAATGCTCTGGTGTTTGGTGTTCGGCGCGGGAGACATATCATAGGTCACGCCTTCGATGATTTCCCACCGCTCATTTTCTGGCCAGGTAAGATAATCGGCGTAAGTGAAGGCTCTATTCCGTTTCTTGGCTAGTGGGGCCATTATTTTCCTCGATACGGTCTTGATCATCGTTATATATGTAAATAAGAGAATTCAACGAATAAGGATAGATTGTGTGAGCAAAGCGAACCACAATCTTATCCTGTTGTTGGACAAGCCCGGCATGTGGAGCGGGGTCTTAATATAAGCAAATATCTTTTTTGAATTTGAGGCGGTGGAAGTTTGGGTTGGACGATTACCCTTTTTAAAGCGAGCAAGGGCCTTAGCTTGTAAAGAAGCTAAAAAAAATGAGAACCTATATCATAAAAATGATGAATGCTCCTGTGATTGAGTAAACAGCAGGTTTTTGCTGACCGAAGATGTTATCCTGATGCCCAAACAGGCCTCCTAAAGGCCATGATCTTCATTGGCGCGTGGCACTTGGGACACTTAAAGAACGGTCTGGGTCGTGGTGTACAGATTTCAATCAACACCTGCAAAACCAACTGAACGAGGACCAACAACTTTTTGGCGTTGCCATGCAAAAAACCATAGTCCCTGACCCGGCGAAAACCTTTGGGTAAAACGTGTTGCAACACAAGCCATAAGAAGTCTTCGCCTTTAAGTTTGCGGTAGCAGATTTTGCTGGTACGGCTCTCTACATACTTAAAGGTGACGTTGCCATCTTTATTGGAAACGATATTGTTTTCAAGGATGACGCCCCGGTACAAATAACGCGACAAGTATTTTAAAGCGGGGAGGCCTTTGCCGACATGGGTACAATGAACAACCCATTTACGGGGCAGTGAATTGGGAACCGAGAGATGTGCTTTATTCAAGGCCTCCAGAAATCGTGCACGAAACACCTTTGCCAAGGCGAAGGCATTGAACAGGTACTTGGTTTTTTTCTTTTTCCATTGTTTTCTGGCTTTATCCACACCGCCCCCGGGCACAACCACATGAATATGGGGGTGATAATCCAGGCGCCGGTTATTCGGATGCAGAATTGCGGTCATACCATGTCGGCGCCCAAGTTTTTGGGATTTAGGCCGAAGTCTTTCAGGGTACTGGAAACACAGGCAAACAAAAAGTCGTAAACGAGCTTTTGGTTATTGAAGGCCAAGAATCTAAGTTCATAGGGAATCGTAAACGTTACCATAAAGTACTCAACCGGTAAAAGCTTGGTCTGCTGTCGATCGAGCCAAATCGAGGCTTCATGATTTTGACATTGTGGGCAACTGCGGTGCCCACAGGAGCGGGGTCGCCATTCCGCGTGACCGCAATCGAAGCATTGCACGAACAGCTCGCCGGCCTCCGGTGTTCGGCACCGCTTGATCGCATCGATGGCGCGCAGATGACTGGGCAAAAGCCGTGAACCGTATTTGGCCTGCAAAGCATCGTGATATTGATTAAGGATAGAGGCGAAGTGCATAATCACAGCCTCAAATCGACGTGCAGGGTATTGACCAAACGGTTAATGGCGTCAATTGAATTTTGTTCGGTGATATCAGTCAAATGGGCGTAGCGTGCGGTGGTTGTGGGGCTGGAATGACCGAGTAACCCTTGAATATGGCGGAGGCTCAGACCCTGTTCAAGCAGATGTGTTGCGAAACTGTGGCGAAGGGAATGGATCGAGATTTTTTTTTTAATCCCGCACTGGGTTACAACCGCTTTCATGGCTGCTTGGGTGCCGCCGCGATTCATGTGGGTAGTGGCGTTGCGAATACTCTCGGGTGAACCAACGGCATTGGGGAATAACCAGCAGGGATTGCGATGTTTGCGCCACAACGCACGTAATGCCTGATACGTCAGATCAGGCAGTGGGACAAAACGATCCTTATGGCCCTTTCCGCGCCGGACATGTACTTGTTTCTGTGGTCCGTCGATATCCCCCACCTGCAATGACAGGGTTTCTCCGAGGCGTAAGCCCATGGAATAGGTTGTCAGTAAAAAGACCCGGTAATGCAGTTTGCGTGTCGCACCAATCAATTGTTCAACTTCAGAGATAGTGAGAATGTCAGGGAGTGAAAGTACTTTGGGGACTTTGATCATGTTTATCCACTGCCAATCACGGTTAAGGACATGCTCCCAGAAAAATTGTAGACCATTACGATCAACCTTAACGGTACTCCAGGAATGGGAGTCAATCAGACCGGAAAAGTATTGTTCTCGTTGTTCCAGGGTCAATTGATCGGGGCAGCAATCAAAACATTTAGTGATTCGACGTACGCCCCGAGAATAGCCATCAATGGTTTTTTGACTTTTGCCGGCAAGTTTGAGTAAACGCAGGTGACGTTCATAAAGCTTATTAAATCGGTCAGCTTCAGTTTTGTTCATGGTATACTCCTTATTCAAAAAGCACCCGAGATTGGGCAACTATGGGAGCATACACTGATTTGAGATTTTTTTCCGCCGCGTAGCGGCTTCGTCCAACAATACTATTCATCAGTTCTACCGCGGAGTTGATCCACCATACGATCCATGCTCGCTCTGCTTTGCTTCTCCCCGCGACCAAGCCATTTCATGAATTTATTTTCACCTCTGCTTTTCACAATAAGCGCCTTGTTACCCTCAACAATTATTTTAACATCCATTCCCGGCATGAAGCCAAATTTATTTCTTATAGTTTGAGGAATGGTTATTTGTCCCTTGCTTGTTATCTTTGACATTATCCTACTCCTTTTCGCGAAAAGTATTACATCTTCATCTCTGTAATACCAAAAACCGAACGTCAAGCACATTTTCAGCGTCGCCTTTGGCCGAAAAAAGGGTTAGGCAGATGATACGCTTTGCTGACCTCTATTGCGTACACGTTGCTTTTTCGGGCATTCACGAATACACCCCCACGCTTCTTCTTTTAAAGGATTGTTCGCACGAAGAATTCAGAAGCCTGATTTCTTCGTACAACAACAAAAAAAACCATGTAATCCGTGGTTTATGAATAAATATCGAGCCAGTGATATAGAACCAGTAGAGAAAAGATCCGCCTGCTGTAGTCTTCTTTTTTTTCGCTGTGCCTTTTAAACATGTTTTTCAGATATTTCCTCTGAAACCAGCCGGTTCCCATCAGTTTTCCACTGAAAATGATATCTTTGGCCGGTTCCAGCAGATCCCCTGCAAACCAGTGCTGGGTGGGGACTGTGAAACCCTTCTTCTTTCGGTAAATGATCTCTTTTGGGAGAATGCCCTCCATTAGCTTTTTGAGGATGAATTTACCTTCCCCATTGCGGATCTTGTAATGGGAGGGCAGCGAAGACGCAAATGAGACGATCTCGTGATCCAGAAAAGGGACACGGAGTTCGATGGAAGCGGCCATGGTCATCTTATCCGCCTTCAGGAGGAGATCGTCTGGAAGCCATGTTTTGGCATCCACGTACAGCAGTTGCGACAGCGTGTCGCGGTGGGCCACATCTCTGAACCATCCATGAAATGCGTCATCCACATGGTGGCCTTCATGTACATAGGCTAGAAAGTCCGGTGAGTAGAAGGATTGTCTGATTCTGTGGGTTATATCAGCCGAGGTCCCCCGGTATCGATCGGACAGGGGGCTTGAAAACCAGTCTATATATTTCTTGATCCGGTCCCCGGGCGTCAGGTTGTGGGGAAGGTGTTTGAGTGCCCTGAAGAGGGGAAAGTGCTTCTCTATCTGCAACATCTTTCGATAGAGACCGTAACCGCCGAATATTTCATCGCTTCCTTCCCCTGACAGCAGGACCGTGGCATGGGGTTTGGCGGCCATGGCGATCTGGTAAAGGGGAATGGCAGGTGTCTCCACCAGGGGTTCTTCTGCCATTTTACCATCTGAGGGATGGAATCGAGAAAATCATAGGGCTTCAGAATGAACTCGTGGTGCTCGGTCCCGAACAGTTCCGCGACTTTCCGGGCATGAGGAAGTTCGTTTGCCGCATCGTCTCCCTCGTAGCCCACGGAAAAGGTCTTGATCCGTTGACCGCTCACCCTGCACATGATGGCTGTGATGGCGCTGGAGTCCAGCCCCCCGCTCAGAAAGACCCCCAACGGCACCTCGCTCATAAGGCGCATTTGGACGGACTCCCACAGCAGTTCCCTGAGTTTTTCAAGGGCACCCGTAAATGTAAGGTTGGACGGCACAACCCGGTTGAATTTCCAGTAGGGGTATGTTTGTACGTTTCCATTCGCACTAACAGTCATGGCATGGCCTGGCATGAGTTTCAGGATGCCTTTGAACATGGTTCCGGGGCATGGCGTGTATCCCAGGGTCAGGAAGGCGTCAAGTGCGGTTTTCTCGAGATTGCCGCGGACCAGGGAAGAGGCCAGGATGGCCCTTATCTCGGAGGCAAACACAAAGTACTTATGGCCCGGATAATAATAGAGGGGTTTGATGCCCATGCGATCGCGGGCAAGGAACAGAACTTTGCAGGCCTCGTCCCAGATGGCAAAGGCGAACATGCCTCTCAAACGATCCACACACCGCTTACCCCATTGACGGAAGGCTGCAAGGAGTACCTCCGTATCGGATGTGGTGCTGAAAGTGTGTCCCAGACCTTTCAGTTCCCGGCGGAGCGTCAGGTAGTTATAAATCTCTCCATTATAAACAATCACCTGCAATGATTCAGGGCCACCGCTTTTCATGGGCTGATGTCCGCCCTCGATATCAATGATGCTCAGCCTGCGATGGCCGAGAGCGATCCTGCCGTTCATGTAGGCGCCGGCGTCGTCGGGGCCCCGGTGGCCCAGGGTGGCCGACATACGGGCGATCCACGATGGATCAACTTCGCCGTTCTTGTCAAATCTCAGGATGCCGCAAAATCCGCACATGGGTTCAGATGTCTCTTGCAGTCAAAAGCCGGGGATTGTTGAGGATTGGAGCTTTGATGTTCGGTGAGAGAATGGGCCTGAAATGAATATTCATTTCCGTTGTTTGACTGACCCTTTGCTCTTTTTTATCATCTGTTCCAGGTTCCTCTTGATCCACGACGAAAGTCTGACCATCGGAATCGACCTGGGTCCATGAATTTCCCATTTTTCCAGGTCGTTCACTTTCAGGGTAGAGAAACACGTTGTTTCGAATCAATCGCTCTCTTTCCTCAACACGATATTCAACCATGGCAGAAAAGCATCTATTGGCAAGCAAAATAGTTTGCAGATTGATTTTTCAATACATCGGAAAAAACAATATAAAAATCTACGCTCAAATGAAAGTGTTTTAGAATTTCGATAAAAATATTTTTTGAGTTTATTGTGGTTCAATACTAAATTGAGGACTGAATAATGAAATCCATTAAAGGCGTTTATAATTTCCCAGTATGTTACACCCCTAATCGCTTTTAGCTTTTGTGCCCTTTTTGGCTGGTAATTAATCCAAAATTTACCTGTATGTAAATCGAAGGGATAGATTCCATTAGAGGTGTCAGTTATAAATAGGATGCCGCCTTTCTTCAAAATTCGCCACATTTCCAAAAAATACTTTTTGCGATTTTCCGTTATGTATTCAAAAACTGAATTAGCAAAACAAATTTCAAAAGATCCGGTACCAAATGGAAGGTTGGAAGTATCAGGACAATGAATAAGCTTGATCCTATTTTCAAGTGCATGCATTTTTGCTCTTTCAATCGAAGCAACATAATTCAAATAGATCGGTTCAACGCCAGTTATAACTGCTCCTTTAGCAGCAACGGCAACTGTGGAACCCCCTGTGCCGCTTCCAAAATCGAGAACGGTCTTATCCCTGAGAGCAGTATATTGCTCCAATTGGGGAACAAGAATCTGAGCGTGCTTTTGTTCAGTTTTCTTTTCATATTTCATCCATTCATTATTCTCCCCGATTACATCGCAAGGACGCGCAGGCCGTCCAATAACATCTTGTTTCCCTGCACCCATAAATATTAATTGCTTCAAAGCTTGATAACTCTTCATATCCACTTTTTATCTACCATTCCGATTAAAAATTTCTGATTATAACGGATTTGGGAGAGTACATTATTTACCGGAAATTAAAGCCCTTTTCAATTATGGTTTGGCTGGAGACCTAACCATGAGAAAGAGACGGCTAATAAAATTCCAGCAAATCAATCCACTCCCCGTGCAAACCGTACAATCACTGTTCCATCTGATCAACAGAAATATTTGGAACTCATTAAAGATACAAGACTTTTTCGAAATGAGCTGGATGTCATTATCAAAAGCAATCCGGAACTATTCCCACAAAGCATCCAAATGGGATATCTTATGGATAGACGTAACCGTTCACCCCCCCCCCGAATATTTTTAGGCGGGACTGGAGAGGGAGCGGTACCTTTTCTACCAAGGGCTATCGTTTGAGCAGCAATTCCCGCTCACCCCTGAAAGGCCTAAAAACAGTACATTTTGGTATTTCCTTTTCGTAAAGGTTTACATTGAATGAATAGCTCAGAAGAGCTTTTTTCTCAAATTTTGAAAAGAACAGGCTGCTGACAGCTTCGCGCTAAAATGGACATCTGCGCCAATCAAGGGCTCGGATAGCCTCTGACATGAAGCCTGACAGGCTTACCATTTCTATACAAGCCCATCTTATTAACAGCACCAATCAATTTGTGCATGGTTACTATATTCGTTTTTGAGAGCCCCTTCGTATTTACCAAGTATACCTCTTCCAAAGGGCTTTCATAAAATCCGCCACTCCTTTCAAAAAAGAGTCGAATAAAGCTGTCAAGGTTCATGCTAACGTCGCCGCTCATTAGCACCAGTATAAGCGAAAAGAATTCTATCAGTTTGTTCTCCAATAGAAGCGTTCTCAGCGTCATGATGCTCTGTTTTCGGAAATCGCGATCGTATCGCGTACCGGGAGGGCCAAGCTTTTCGATACCTTCTTTGATGGCCTCTTTTTGGGTTTCGATCTTGGCGTGCTCGGCTTTTAGTACCGCTAAGCGGTTATTTCGTTGATCGAGTCGCGTTCCATGGTCTTTCTCTTTCGACTCTTCTACCTTCTTTTCCTGCTCCTTGATTTTTTCTTCTTTCCCGGACGCTTTCCTTTCTGCTTTCTGCAACTGTTCTTGTTTCTCGTCAACTTTACGCTGGTGGTGACGATCTACACACTCAATTTTTTTCGTCCCGTAGTTGACATCCAAGGCGCCATGCTCTTTCATCCTTCTGAAGTTGTTCTCTTGATTTTCGGTTCGCTGGGAATAAAGACCCGGCCATTCAAGATAAGCTACTTTTTTCGCTAAGGCAGGAGTTCCCCAATAGGGTAGGATCCTACCGTCTCGAACCACAATCACAAAATGCCTCGTGTCGTCGTTCTTCTTCTTTTCCGGTTTCCAGTGGCCTTGATATACTTCGGCTCCGTCAGTGAGCTTGCCAATATACTCGGTCTCCCAATCGGAAAGGTCTTTATATTCACTTTTATCCAACATGCACAAAAGACCCCATCCGTGCTCGGCAAATTCTCGCGCAATGGCTTCCGAATTGACCTCCCGATCAATGACGAAAATTTCGATTCCCGTCAAAGTGACGATTTGAGCGCAAAACTCGATAATCATCTTGGGAAGACGCGTGTCAGGTGGTTGGTAGTCGAAGTAAACGGCATGACCCGTTTCAATATGGGCCACGATCGCCTGAGATCCGGCCATAATTCTTCCCAGCATGGTGATTTTGCCTTTGTGCATCGAAAGCCGACTCCAAAAAGGAATCATGTGACCATCGATGAAACAGATGTTGCCAGTGTTCTCATCTGCTGATATCAGAGCATTCTTGAGTACCGGTGCGGCGTCGATACGTTCCAATTGGCCCAAAAACTGGTTCAAGGTGGAACTTTGATAGCTTCTGCCGATAACGGTTTCGAGAGCGTGTTCTCGGACATCATACTCGATCAATTTTTGGACACCGAACAGCGGGGCGAAGAAAAGCGCCCTGAAACGGGCCAACAAAGTTTCATCTTGGTGGTTCAATAAAGGGAAAGAATCTTGTGGGTGGTTTACCATATGCAATAAAATGGCTTCCTTAAGAAGTTCCAGGACGGTTGGGAAAAGACCCTGCATCTCGACCCAACAGGCAAAAATGTGTACCCCGATAAACGATAGGTTGGCATTGAGTTTGATAGGAACCGGCACATCTGATGACGACTGCTCTGCCATGGGTTTCTTGGGACGACCCTTTGTACGGCTGATCCCCCATGAGTTCCTGAGGCGATTCAAATGCCGGATGGTGATCCTGGGTTGGCTGGCTTCCTCCAAGATTTGCCGACTCGGTGCGTTGGGGTATAAATGGATTTGGCTCCATAATTCAAACTTTCCCTCGGCAGTTAGCTTGGTCCCGTCTTCAAATACCCGTGCCAAATCGCCATTCTTAATATTTTCAGCAAATTGCATAGCTTTCCTCCCAAATTAAGGCTATCTTTGGGACCCTAAGCTAGCAAACCTATTTAATAATGTCCAATAAAATCGTCCATCAATTCAGATGGTTGGGCTGAATTTGCCAGAAGGCTGTCAGGAGCCTGAAGAAATAAAAAAAAATTGGCATCTTTCAGGAAAAACTGGACTTTGAGAGCAATTTGAGCGATGATTACTCCCTATGGGAATCACACGCCAAGAAAGAAAAAAACAAAAGGGCAAGATTGGAATTCGCAAGCATCTAAATGCAGACGCAATGCTCAAACGTTTGCATAAAGATTTTTCGGAGGTGTCTGACTATCGTGAGGATCCCGAAATCCCAATGGCGGATGCACTGATGTCCGGGTTTTCAATGTTTTCGCTCAAGGATCCCTCATTGCTTGCCTTTGATGAAAGAAGAAAAACCGATAGTAATCTGGCCAGCATATACCATATAGGAAAAGTTCCTTGCGACAGTCAGATGCGCACTATTCTTGATGAAGTGCTCGCAGAAGAACTTCGGAAACCGTTTAGGAATATCTTCTTGGAACTGCAAAGAGGAAAAGTGCTTGAACGTATGACTTTTTTCGAAGGATGTTATCTTCTATCTTTGGATGGAACGGGCTTCTTCTCTTCGAAAAAGCTCTACTCTGATAATTGTTTGGTAAAAGAATCGAAAAAAACCGGCGAAAAGACCTATTACCAGCAGATGCTGGGGGCAGCGATTGTGCATCCCGATTTCAAAGAGGTCATTCCGCTTGCTCCGGAATTCATAGTAAAGCAGGACGGCCAAAGCAAAAACGACTGTGAGCGTAATGCAGCGAAACGTTTTTTGAGTAAGCTGAAAAAGGATCATCCGCATCTGTCTCTCATCATTACAGAAGACGCGTTAAGTTCGAATGCACCCCATATAGAGGAAATACAAAAGCAAAACTTTCATTATATTCTGGGAGTTAAAAGAGGCGATCATCCTTTCTTATTTAATCATGTTGAACAAGCGCGGGTAAATGCCGGCGTTACTGAATTCGAATTGATCGACAAAGAGGATCCGGAAAAAACGCATCGTTTCCGATTCCTTAACCATGTACCTCTCAACGCCTCTAACAAGGATGTACTGGTTAACTTCCTGGAATATTGGGAAATTACACCGGAAAAAACACAGCATTTCAGTTGGGTGACTGATTTTATCATAGAAAAGGACAATGCATACGAGCTGATGCGAGGCGGTCGTGCGAGATGGAAGATCGAAAATGAAACCTTCAATACTCTTAAAAACCAAGGCTATCATTTTGAACATAACTTCGGTCTTGGCAAGAAGAATCTGAGTGTTGTTTTCGCGATGCTCATGATGATTGCATTTCTGGTTGATCAAACACAGCAGCTTTGTTGTCCCTTATTTCGAGCTGCATGGCAGAAACTCGGTTCCAAAAGAGAATTATGGGAACGTATGAGAGCTCTGTTTAAAGATTTTGAATTCAAATCCATGAGGATGCTCTATGAAGCTCTCTATTATGGTGTGAAATTCCAAGCGCCAGTCATTTTGTATGACACTGGGTGAATTTGCGATGTCCAATTTGCATACAAGAGTGCTCTCAATAAAAAATCTGGAGTTTCCGGAAATGGATATCTCTGTCCTGACTCAGATCTTTTTACGTTCTTTCTCTTCTGGAAAGCCTCAATCTGTAAAAAATCGAAGGAGCCAACAGTGAATTTGGAGTAATCTTCTGAAAAGTTTTTGATCTCACCGTTTATTTTTCAAATTTGTGTTACAAACCCGGTGAGTAAATTCCTGAGCGGGAATTGCTGTCGTTTGAGCGATATATTGCCAAGGATCTTGATTCCGCAGCTTGCATGTTTCAACAACGCTTAAAAGGGCTGCATATGCCATACTACCTTCAGTGGTGCGGGTACCAAAGCTGATTCGCCGTGAAATTACTGCATGTCTCAGTGCTCGTTCCGCTTCATTATTGGTTGGCGGAAGCTCCGGATTTTTGACAAACGCCACCACCGCATCCCAATCATTGAGAATCTCCCTGGCCAACGCCCTCAATTTGGAATGTTCTTCTTTAGATCCCAGGTTGCAAGCCCTTTTTATAGTGCCTCGCATATGAATTGATACGTTTTTAGCTAAAAGTACTCTCATCAAAGTCTAAGTCTTCTGTCCAAAATTTATCTTCGATTTTTCTTATCCTCGATATTATTTTTGTGCATGTCTTGCCCGTTACCTTCGCAAAACCAGCTTCAAGCTGATCGAATAAATTCTTCATGGTAAAATCAGAATTTCTGGCCACATGATTTTTAACTACCGCCCAGCAAGTTTCTATTGGTTGTAATTCAGGATGGTAGGGGGGAGTCCTTATAACCTCATGACCGTTCGACCGAGCAATCTCATCAATCGCGTATGTTGGTTCAGGGGCTAATTTGCCTAGAACTTCAACCAGTTCTGGTTTTAAGCAGTCACGTCTGCAATATATCTTGTTTTGCTCAAGCCATTCCACAATTCGTGCTTTTGAACATTGGGGTGTAGGTGGCGAGTGGTCTGAGAGAGTATTGTGATAAGATGCATTGTCCATAATTATAATCGAACTTTTGGGAATATTCGGTAACAGCATTTCTGAAAACCATTTCTTAAACAATTCCCAGTTCATTTGTCCATGATAATCCCCCGTCTTCCGTGTACTTTTGAAAACGAGCTTTGCACCTGAAACCCAACCAGATTTAGTAACGGCATTCATGATAATCAACCGTTCACCTTTCCCTGTTGGCTTTTGAACCCAAGGACCATCTTCACCGGAATACCAAATGAAATCGTTGCTATGGTTTTTGTTGACATAGGATTCATCCAAATAAACTTCGGGTCGAATTGTATCGCCACCAGATGCACGATTATCCCTCATTTTCCGCAAATAGCGCTGCCTGGCAGCAATTACATGGTCCTTTTCCTTCAAATGTTGCGAACGAGTTCCTTTGCCGAATTCAAAACCCCATCGATTGAGGGTTCTGGCTAATGTAGCAATTTGAAATGATTCATCTTTTGATTTCTTGTTTAAAAAATCTTGAATATCGGAAAGCGTTATATATTCCCCATTTTTGTTGGCTGATCGAACAAAAGATCTAACGGCTTCCTGATGCGAAACACTGACAGCATGAACCGGACGGCCCCGCATTTTTGCCGACTCTTCGATCAATTTAGGGTCACGATTATAGTCTGCCATTACTCGTTTAACGGTCGCTACCCCAATGCCAAGTGCATCTGCTGTACGTTTCACACTGGGCTCCGATGGCTTGAACCTTTTCTCGTCAAAGTATAGTTTCACCGAAACAAGGAGCTTCTTGGTTTCTGGTGTTAACGGCCGTCCACGACTTGAAATCATATCCCTCCCCACAATTCAATTGAAATTTATGAATTATAGGGATAAAATAATACATGATTTAACGCTCTGTCAAGTATCAATTCATATGCGAGGAACTATAGTCTGGCGAGGATGAGGCTGCATTTTGCTTGGCCATCCTCAGCCATGGCTTTTATAAGCCCTCTCATTTCTCGTAAAAACCATTCTCCCATCTTTTGAGCTTTTCCATCGACCGCCCCGGTAAGGGCGATTGCTTTTCGGATTAGGTGAGCCAGGAAACGCTGGCGCTTTTCGTGACTCCGATATCCTAAGGAACGTGAATGTAACAATTTCCCCATTTAGGGGTTTTGGAACAGTTGGCGTTATTGATTTTGGGAAGAAAAAAATAACGAGGTACAACAAGCAGGCGTAAAAAGTACGGGACAAGCGCAGCTCGATTTGCTAGAACCAAATTTCGGGAACCAATCAATTTTCCTGAAAGGATATCAAATCGAGCTATGAACAAACAAAATTCTGATTCCAAAAACGATTCGAAGGACAAGAAACTTTACGTCCAATTCCCCTATAGTTCGGCAATTGAAAAACAGATGTTTTGTCTTTACCAATTGCTTTCAGAAAAAGAAAGAAGACTATACGCTGCAACTGAAGCTTTAAAGCTGGATCATGGTGGAATCAGCTATATTGCAAGAATTTTGAAGTGTGATAGAAAAACAATCCATCGGGGTATTTCAGAACTGAAAAATCCTGATAAAATTGAGAAAGGCAGAACTAGAACCAAGGGTGGCGGCAGAAAACGAAGCATTGAAACAATTCCTAACCTTTGTGTAAAATTTTTGAAAATTTTAAAAGATTATACTGCCGGAGACCCGATGGATGAAACAGTCAGATGGACAAATTTATCCCACCAACAAATTGCCGATAAACTCAAAGAAAATGATGGGATTGAAATCAGCAGAAATATTGTAAAACAGCTTTTCAAAAAACACGGCTACAAAAAAAGAAAAGCACAAAAATCACTGAGTATTGGAGAAAGCAAGGATCGAAATGAGCAATTTGAGAACATCGCTAAATTGAAAAGTGTCTACATGAATGCCGGTAATCCGATCATAAGCATGGATACAAAAAAAAAGAGTTTATAGGGAACCTGTATCGTGATGGAAGCATTTATACTCTTGAATATCAAGACGTTTTTGATCATGATTTTCCACACCTGGCAGATGGAATCATTATACCACATGGACTTTATGACGTAATCAAAAATGAAGCGTATGTAAACATTGGAACAAGTAAGGATACCAGTGAATTTGCGTGTGACTCGCTTAGGCACTGGTGGTATAATCAAGGAATATACGATTATCCTAATGCCACTTCTATTTTAATACTTTGTGATTCTGGTGGAAGTAATTCCTACAGACATTACATTTTTAAAGAGGATTTAGAAAAGCTTGCAAATGAGATTTGTATAGAGATCAGAATGGCGCATTATCCATCATATGCATCAAAATGGAATCCCATTGAGCATAGATTGTTTTGTCATATTACCAGATCACTAAGAGGTGTCATTTTAAAAAGCTACGATATTGTAAAGGAATTAATTGAATCAACGACCACAAAGATGGGTTTGAAAGTAAAAGCAAATCTAATTAAAAAGGTTTATAAAACCGGAAAAAAATACGCTGAGAATTATAAAGAAGAGATGAAGATAAAATTCGATGAAAAATTAGGTAAATGGAACTATAGAGCTGTCCCAATAAAAGCATAGAAAGATTTAATCAACAGGCTTGTAAAACAAATAATAGAAGGAGACAACTGTTTGTAATGGAGGTGGTTTTGGAGATTCCTTGATCAAATTCTGGCGATTTTGAGAATTTCTAGCAGTTTTTTTAGGTTAGAGAAATTGTCTCTGAATATTTTTTGAATTACAGGTAAATATGTGGGTCTTATTTCTTGCACGTTCCTAAGTAACCATCTGTCACCAACCATCCCATAAAGGCTGTTGGGCCTTGATCATCGTTTCGGCCAGTTTACGAATTGTTCGATGGCAAGGCGCTTTTTTATAAACGAAAATCAGCCTATTTGTTAATGGTATAGAGCAAAAAACCATGAACAAAAAAACTGGTCGCGAGAAGAAATAGCCGCCCAAATCGGGATGTTCCAAAAAGCGGTTGATGGGCAACAAGGTCTGAGCGAACGTCAAATCTTTGAATTACTTGACGTACCACGGTCGACTCTTCAACATTGGTTGGACCGGAAAGACAATATTGATGAGGATCCCCAATTGGTAGATTTTCTAGAATCTCCTGTAGGGGTTGCCTTTATGCATCGTTTAGTGCTGGCTGCCCAATTTGTAATCACAATGGTCAAACCTTGCGGGATCCGTTTGGTAAGCCTTTATTTGGAGCTAACAGGGCTCGACCGTTTTGTGGCTGCTTCCTACGGTGCACAGCAGAAGGTATCGTCTCAAATGGAAAAAGCCATTGTGAAATTTGGTGACGAAGAGCGAGCGCGCCTTGCGCCCGGAATGGCTCCGAAAAAAGTGTCGATTTGTGAGGATGAAACATTTCATCCGGAAACATGTCTTGTGGGGATAGAATCGGTTAGCAATTTTATTTTTTTGGAGAAATACGCTCCCAACAGAAAGGCCGAAGAATGGACAAATTCTCTGAACGAGGCTTTGGCTGATTTGCCGGTAGAGGTGATTCAGTGTACGAGCGATGAAGGAAAAGGAATTGTTCATCACGTCGAAAAAGACCTTGGTGCGCATCATTCTCCTGATGTTTTTCACGTGCAAAACGAAGTTGTAAAGGGTGTCAGCGCGGCGTTGGCAGCGAAAAAGAAAAAGGCCGAAAAGGATGTTGAAAGGGCGGAAAAGGAAGTAGAGAAGAAGACGGGGGAAAAGGAAACGTATTTCAACAGCGATCCGCATACTGGTCGTCCTCCTCAGTTTGACAAACGGATTGAAGAGGCTAAGGAAAGAGAAGCTGAAGCCAAAAAGCTTCTTGAATGGGCACAATCTTATCAAGAAGATGCAAAAAACGCTATACGTGGGATTAGCAGGGACTATCATCCTTATGACCTCGAGACCGGTAAACCAAAAAGTGCAGAGGAAGTGTCCGCAGCACTCGAACAGCGTTTTACTGAAATTGAGAATATCGCATCGGAAGCACAGCTACCGGATCGTTGCACCGGTAGGATAGAAAAGGCAAAAAGGGTACTACCGAGCATGGTCGCTACGATTACCTTCTTTTTTGTCACGGTTAGAGCCAAAGTAGAAGCGTTTTGCCTTGCACCTGAAATTGAGCAGGCTGTTCATAATGATCTCATCCCTTGCATCTATCTTGCTTTGGCTTCCGAAAAGGCAAAGACCTCCGATGAACGGAGAAATCTCCATGAAAAATCCGACGAATTAGCCGGCCGCATCTTGGCTAAAAGCAGGTTGTTTGATTCTCTTAACAGTCCCGACCGATCTGATGTTTGGAGTGTTGCAGAGGAATGCGCGCAACTCTTTCAACGTTCAAGTTCCTGCGTAGAGGGCAGGAATGGTCAGCTGGCCCTACGGCATCACGGCTTGCACCGAATCAGGGCAGGCAAGCTCGCAGCCCTGACGACTGTTCACAACTACTTTACCAGGAGAAGTGATGGGTCTACGGCAGCGGAGAGACTCTTTGGAGCAAAGCCTCGAGATCTGTTTAAATATCTGTTGGATCAGGTAGACCTCCCGGGAAGACCCGCGAAAGGACGTCCCAAAAAAATGACCCTGAAATACCTTCGTCTGAAAGCAGCAATATAACCGGATGGCCGAAACGATGATCAAGGCCCCACTCAGGTATCGGATTGCTAACCCCGGAAAGCGTCCACTACGGATTTGCGCCACGAATCATCGAAAATCGTTCAATGATTCTTCGGGCTGCTTTTGAAAAAAATCCCCAACGCTTCAAGGGAAAAATACCCGCAACCGCCTGAACTCCCAACGGCAGTATGGATTAATAAACCGGAAAGCCACAAGATTGGAGCTTAATATCTTCATAAGCGTGTCTCATTTTCATTGACATATTCCGGTACTTATTGAATCTGGAGTTGGGTAGTTTATTTCTTGAGAATTCCCTTATGCCGTGGTAGACTTAGTAAGGATTATCGGCGTGAACGAGATTACTTTGTGAGAAATCGAAATCGTATGACTTACCATACCATAGTTGAAAAGCAACTGCCGATAGGAAGCGGGGCTATGGAAAGTGCAATACGCCGTGTGGTGAATTTGAGACTTAAGGGGGCAGGAATACACTGGTGCCATCAAACCCCTGAAGCGATGATAAGGCTTCGTTCGTACTTCAAATCGGGGCGTTGGAATATGCTGAAAAATCTTGCGGTTGCACCAACACTGGAGGCTAAGATATGAAACCTACTTTTTCCAAATGCGCCCCTTTCCGACTTCGCTCAGAATCTATTGTCTCAGGGTTGCCTGACAACGCGAAAGCCAAGGTTGGCAAACTTCTTGGCTGGATCTATTCCGCTCCTATTGTCCGAACGGCATGCTTTTGCGTAGCTATTCCATCCGCCACCACGAATAACGCGTAGGGAACCAGACGGAGTACCCAATGGATCAGATACCGCATCTGAGGAATAATCGCCAAGCCAATCCTGACACCATTCCCAGACATTGCCATGCATGTCATGGAGGCCCCAGACATTGGGTGATAGGAGCCCCGTTCTGATGGGGCTTCCACGGTAAAGCCCTTTTTCACAGCTTGTAAAAGGGAAATCTCCATTGTAGTTGGCATCGCTGGTGGTCAGACAATCCCCAAAGGCAAAAGGTGTCCCTTTCCCTGCCCGGCAGGCATATTCCCATTCGGCCTCAGTAGGTAAGCTGTACTTGTCAGTGCTTTCCATCTGGTTCAAACGCTTGATAAACTGCTGCACCTCATTCCAAGATATTTGCTCCACAGGGCAATCATCACCGCACTCTTTAAAAAAGGACGGATTTTTACCCATAACCCTTTTCCACAGTTCCTGAGTAACCTCGGTTTTCTGCATGTAAAATCCTCTGGTCAGAGTAACCTGGTGAGATGTCACAGTATTGACCGTGTTCGCTTTATCTGAAACGATTTCTATTGTGAAGGTACCCGAGGGAATGAAAACAAATTCCATTCCGAGTTTGTTGATGAATTCTTTCTTAGCCAGCATCTTCATTGGTGCCATACTCTTTTCTGCCTCATTTGTCTTGACAGGGGCGCCTTTGCTGTCCGGCGTCTTTTCGGCTTTTTGCGGAGTCACTCTGACTTTATAGGAAAGTCCGCTTTCTCCCTTTTCCTTGTCAATTCCGGTTATGGCGAACTCATAAGACTTGCCATTAGTCAGCCCTGAAATTGCCTTGGAACAGATTTTATTCCCGATAGTACCTCCCATCAAAATTTGTGTTCCCCCGGTAACATTATACACATTAAACCCGGTAATCGAGTTGATGGCGATTTCCGCAGGGGGAGACCAAGCGAGTTTCGCCATCCTATCGCCGGCTGTTGCTCTAACATTGAAATGGGGGCACGGTGTTTCCTAGGTAACCCCAGACGTAATTGCTCAGAGTCTGGCCATCAGAGCAAAAGCCATAAACGCCACTCACACCGGTCACCGTTTCCAGCATTAGTTCTCTATTTTTTTCCTCATTAGGAAAGGCCAGAGATTTTCATCGGTTATTTTATTCCAGCCCTGTTCTCCATACAGAGTACCTGAAACCCCGATCTTCTTAAGTATCTCTGGACCGCACCTGCTTCCATTTGTCCCGGCCGACGCAAGCGGCGAACCACTTTCAATCCTTACAGGGTACATCAGACCGTTTTGCATCGGATCATAATCCGTTGAATTAGTAACCCCAACAGGAAAAAAAGAAACGCAACTTATTTTTCAATTTTCCAAGTGAAAACGCATTCGCCAGCATTATAGTGATTAATGTTTTCAGCGAGTGTCACCCTCAAACCAATATCACGAACATCTCTTAAAATGCTGTTTCTGACTGTGAAATCACCCACCTTTTTTTTGAAGAACCCATCTTGCCCCTTCTTGGTAGCCATCATTCCAAGTAAGTTTGATCCAGACAGATTAACCTCTGATTGAAGGACAAAGGCACTTAGGGTGTTATATCCGCTACAGTGATATCTAAAGCAATACTGTCTTCAATCACAGCATTTCCATTTGCTTTGCGGCTGCTGATGTAATAGGACATCTGCACATCCCTAATTGAAATACATCCGTGTATTTCATTTCCATCTGCTCCATATTGGTCACCAATTAAGAAACCGCAAGCCTCTGGATGCACAGAGGAGTAATTCTTAATCCTATCACTGTCTATGCTGATACAGTTCTGGTAAATATTAAAGTCACAAGCGTACGCTCTGAAATTAGAAATCTGACCATCATCTTTGGTTCCTTGCCATCGTGATAGTCGTGTCGTGCGATACATCTACGAAAAATGTTGTACTTACTGTATTTACTGTAGAAAACATCTCTGCCGCTACCCCAGGCTATGCATTCTTCCATGAGATTATATTGATTTATTGATCTTGTACTATCATTGCTTCCGAACCCACAGGTATGTGTGTTGGCTTTCAATCCATGTGCCAAAAAAGCCGCAGCGGATGAATTTGCTATGATGCATATTGTAGCAGATATGCCCTCCCGCCATTGCGCCGAAGCTCTTGTATCTATTATCAAAAACAATGCCTCTGAACACGATGTAGCCATTCATTTTTGAAGTTGGTGTTTCGATACGGATAAAGGGTAATTTGACCTCCCAATCAGCTTCTGCAAGAACGGTAGTGAAGCATTGGGATGTTCCGCTTGGAGGTCGGTGTTTCCAGGTGATAACCATGCCCTCCACATTTCGCCAATCACCATTGGCAATAATCAAGGTATCTCCCGCAGTCATTTTATTGAAGGCCTTGTGCAATGTATGATATCCTGTTTGTTTGCTAAGGCCCGTTCATATTTCCTCGGTTGTTTGGGTTGCACCAAATAACGGCTGAGAATGCCGTTTGGCTAATCATAAGCAAACCTTGCACAAGGAAAATCAGAATAACTGTTCTCACCTTTCCCACTGAGGTTTCATCCCTTTAGAAGTTATTGTAGCATACATTGTTTTTCCGAAATTATACTAAATCTCTGCAATATCACTATTTCTTGAACATCGTGTTTATGGGGACGGCAAATGGTAATACATCATCCTGATACGATCTAAAAACTGGGCTAGTAATCTCTGCATTGAGTAGCCGTTTTAAGCTTTAATTCGGGAGGAGACGATGAGGGTATTTTCGTTTTTTCAAGGCAATGGTTAAGTGTTTGCATTCTTAATCATTAACATGCTTGGCGGAAGTTAATAACCTTTCTAAACGCTTACAGTTTTTTGACACAAATACCGTATCGTTGTTGTTTCGGCGAAAATACTCTCCGGGATGTGTCAGAATAGTCGCGCATGAATATCCTGCACCCACCATCCTGGATAGCATGTCTTCCATTTCCAATGTCCCTAAGGCACATATTTCGAAGTGTCTGTATAAACCATCGAAAAAAGGCAGTGAGCTTCTAAAAGACGTCACTGGTAAATCAAACATTCTTCCCATTTGTGATAAATCATTTCTTATAGGGAAGTATTCATTAATATCCGTAGCAATTGAACTCTTTTTATCTAAGTCTCTGTTTGAGGAAAGAAACAGACCCAGTATTTCCATTACTGAAAGTGTATCTTCATTGGCAGCCAAATCTCCCGATCGAAATGCTATTACGTTTTTCACACCACAATCATCCAAAATTTCCAAACCCGTTTCCATGAGGATTTTTTGCGTCTCTTTATTATGGCTCGAAAGCCTGTCGTTCTTAATTTTTACGCCGTCAATCAAAGCTACTTTAGGATGAACGTGGAGTTGAACGTCATGTCCAAGTTCCATTATCAATGCGCACATTTCTTTAAGCTTGGTGCCCCCCCACCTGGTGGCACCAAGCGCCTCAATAAAAAATGTGGCGCTTATTTCAAAGTGGCCAAGTATGTTCAGCAGATAAGTCAAACCCTTCCCATGGCCATAGATGTCCATTTCATAATCGCCAGTATATGTTTCTACATCAATCGTTAAGAATAGGTCCATCTGTATCCTATTCACCTCCCCACACAGGATTCGAAAAATTAGGATGCAACCTTGAAGTGAAGTAACAAACAGCGGCATAAGCCTACAGCATCATACGGCCGAGAGCAATATGATCGCTGCGAATGATGGGGTGTGAAATTCTTGTTTTAATAATTTGGTGAAGGGGAACAGCTACCCGGGCTGTAGCTTCGCTCTTTCAATAATCAGATCAGATAGCGCCGGCATACTGAACTTTTTGGAAACCCTGTCGCTAATGTATTCGAAAGCGTTGACCCCCAATTTCCTGGCGGTTTGGACAATTGTGAGAAAGGCATCTTTCGCTGTTGTTCCTGCCTCGGATATCGTATGTAGGCTGACATCCTGCCTACGTTTTTCAACTCTTGCACCCAACTCTGAATCATTGTTATGCAGTGGCAACCCGGGGTATTTCAAGACCAACAAGAGTTCGTCTTTTTGTTCCTGGTTTTTTCTATACGATCGTTTAGAGCGTCATAAATCGTTTTGGTGGAGAATAGCTCGTCGAATTCGATGGATAACTTTGCCGCTGTTTCAGGACTTGGATTCTGTTTGTATTTCAGAAGATCACCATAGAAATCCCAGAAACATTTCTTGAAGTCCTTGAGAGCATCAACACTGCATGGTACGACCGGATCAAACGATTGTAGTGACGACCCTCATGAATCCAGCAAAGGGCCAGTTCCTCAACAATTTTCTTAAATTGAGGTGCATCATCGGCTAGCAAAATATCTACAATCGGAACATCTGTTTGGCGATGATAGGAGGCTATGGCAGCGGCTTCCATGATTCTGGCCTTTGTGTTTTTTCCTTTTTTAAAGATCTTTTGCAGCAACAGTTGCATTTCCGCTTCAGAGATTTCTTTGTCTTCGGTCAAATTCAAAAGTTGTTCGGTCACCTTCTTAGAAACCTTGAAATCCGCCATTAGGCAAAATGCCTTCAGATCAAAACGGTATGTTCTTTCTCTGCCACACAGCAACAAATCAAGTATCGTGAGGCGATCTTTGCGCGGAACCGTGAAAAAGGCTGTATAATATGGATTACAGAAAATCTGTGAATAGTGGTTTTTGCCGTTAACCCTTACCGTGGTATCGTCGATTTGTTGATAAGGCGTATGCTCCAGTGCAGCGCGGAAGATGTCTATTTTCTCCTGGTTGAACCCGGTTTCATCATTGGTAAGGATTCGCGAAATAGTCGATTGTGAAATGTCTATGCCACAGTTTTCAAGCAACTCCCGAATTTTTGGCTGAGACATGTTTGCTACATATTTCAGCGTACAAACCAGTGATCGTATCCCGGGACCGAATTCACCAACTATTCCGGTGGGTAATTCTCCTACGTAAACGCGGTTCTCGGAAGGTGAATAAAAGATCTCTTTCCTATATTCAACGTTGTCTGTTGTGATCAGGATTTCCTGCACAAGGACAGGTTCATAGCCTCTGTATTCGGCATCAACGGGCAATATGGAGGGGTCGACTTTACATATTTCGGTTCGATTGATTGGGATATTTTTCTTCTTGCTTTTCGGCTTTTCCTCTTTTCCTTCTCGTTGCTTTCTGTCCTTTTCCGAGGATACGTTTTTGCCTTTCCCGCTTCCTTTTTTGCCGGGAATTTTCGGCTTGCCCTGTTCTCCTTTCAGTCTGTTGTTTTCATCGCGAAGTTTTTGGATTTCAATCTTTAACTTTTCGTTTTCTTCGCTCAATTTTTCGACAAGATTTATAAAAATGGGAAGAGCTTCGGAGTGTGGTTCCTGGAGGGAACTGTCTACTCGAAAATCAATGTTGTGAAGTATTTCCTTTATCTCTTGACGGCTCATATTTTGAATATAGCATTATTCTTATCAGTTTGTCCTTTAAAAAATGCATCTTTTTCATTTTTTCCCCTACCTTTCTAAACCTTCTCGCACTGAATCCACGGGAGGGGGGGCTTGAATAGGATACAGGCAAATTCAAATTCGCACTAAAAAAGGACCCTCGTTCGGTTTTTTATCCAGTATTTTGTCCCAGCTTATGTCGGTAGCCGCCAATGATATATCTTTTTCAATTTAATTAATAAGCTTAGAATATTAGGAAGATTAAAGGATGTCATGAAAAAAGTCAAATAATTTTATTCACCTTAAACTCCCTTTTGCCTTTCACGCCCCCATATTTTGACCCCGAGCGGACGTCTTCTCTATATGATTGATGCTGTTGACGGCAACAAAGTTTATTTTTACCACTTTGATCAGGTCGGCACCACCCTTGCCCTTACCAATACAAACGGCGAAGTGACCGACGCCTACGTTTACGACCCCTATGGCCGTCTGCTCCGGCATGACGGCGACAACCCGCAGCCCTTCACCTTCGCGGGCGCCTGGGGCGTACGGCAGGAAGGAGACAGCGGCAGTCTTTACCAGATGCGCGCCCGTTATTACGACGCCGCCATCGGCCGCTTCCTAACCCCGGAACCCCTCTGGCCCCGGCTCGCCGAGCCCGAGGCGCTCAACCCCTACCAGTACGCCTTCAACGTCCCGGTCAGCCACGTGGACGTCACGGGGCTTGCTCCTGCTCCTGTCTTGAATGCCCTTGATCTCATGCTGCTGAAAATTGGAGACGAAGAATACGCTCTTGACAACAAAATCACTGGTCACGATTTGTCAGTCGAAGCTCTTAACGCGGCTATTGATCTCGGGATAGATTTTAACAACAAGCACTTGGACTGGGTTCGGGAACTTCTCCGGGATAATATAGATGACCTGCGCAAACGGCATCAGCCGCTAAAGGATTTCCTGGGCAGGAGAGAAGTGCAGCGCAAGCTGGCCCTGGCGGTGAAGAAACGACGGCTGATCCGAAGACTCGAATGGGAAGCCGCTGTGGCGAAAAAAGAGGCCGAGGATGACCGCCTGCATGCCGAATGGGATCGCCGGAATGCCGAACGGAACCTGCAATTGCAGGGGAAGCTGGCCGAATTGCAGCATCTGGGCCCCCATGTCGCTCAAAACGCCGCAAGGCTGATCGAAGCCAAAAACTTCGCCGAGGCCAGGGCCCTCCTCCGTCTCGATGACATCGCTGCGACAAAGGAGGAAATTCGGGACCTTCAGCGCTATTTGCATTTGCCTTAACCGGAACAGGAATGAAGCCTCATGGGAGGATGTGGTTGTTCATACCCTCGCTATGATATAAAATTTGTGGGATATATTTGCAAAATCTTATGAACTATCAGAGTTCCTGGTAAATGACCTTTACACAACCTAACTGTTTGAAATCGTTATACGGGAGTTTCTCATAATTTCGTGTGCATTTCAGATTTTGGGTCAGCGTAACTAACTGAAAATATTAGATTGGGGAAAATATTTTTTTTATTGACAAATGAAAACAGAAAAATTATCTTCAGGCCATGATTGTCAAAACAGAAAAAATCAGCGGCCTATCCGTATGGACCGAGCGGGATTCGAAGGAAAAAATCACTGTTACGGTTTATCATGAGTATCGTCCTGTCGTCAGTTTCGATCCTGGGAAGATAAATGATAGGAGACTCGCTGCCGTACAACTTGTCGAGCTTGGTTATTGTAAAAACCGGGTTGCCGGTAAAATCTGTAGGTTTCACCGCAATACGGTTGGCAAACTGCTTCGCACCAAAAGACTTTTAGGTGTTGAGGCCTAGGGTGTCTAAAAACCGCCTTTTCAAGCTGATTTTCTGTCCCGGAAAATGGTCCTCCCTACACATCCGAGAAAAATTATAAAAAATTGAGTGTACAATAGTAAAGAAATGTTTTCTACTCTCGGGAAAAATAAAAAGGAGGCTGAGAGTATGAGTAAACTTTCCAGAATGACCAAAAGCCGGAATAGTTGGAAGCATACTGCCAGCTTTCGTGGCGATAAAAGGAGATATCTTCGCCGAGAACTCGCTCGTTCTAAAAAACAGATCAAGGCCTTGAAAAAGGAGGTGAAGGAACTGAAAGCGTGTCTAAATGACAGAGAAAACAAGGAAAAGACACCTGCTGTGCACTGCAAGGCGGATCTTGTTCTCATAGTCCTTTTGCTTTTTCACAAAGGTCACATTGGATTTCGAGCCGTATCCAGAGTCCTTGGTGTTTTGAGTGATTACCTCGGTTTGATAAAGGCGCCATGCCCTCAGACTGTCATCAACTGGGTCCAAAGAATGTCGATAACGCGTATCCAAAATGCCGATCGGTTGGTCGGGACTCGCGTTGCCGGCGACCCGTTTTCCAA
>CAXXXE010000002.1:0-1237040 GCA_963664475.2 Desulfatiglandales bacterium | reverse complement strand
ATTTTGAAAAAAATGGGTCAGATTGATGCGAAAAAGCAGAAGAAATATCTCGGAATCATCAAAAAGGAAGCCGGCAAACTTGAATCTTTGGTCAACGAATTTCTGGAATTTTCAAGGCTTCAGACGGGAAGGTTGAAATTGAATTTGAGTGCTACTTCCCTGGATAAAGAATTGATGGATCTGGTCGATTCCTACCATGTCAGGGCGGCAGAATCGGGAATCAAACTGATGCTTGAAAGTGAGGAGGCATTGCCGGTGATTATGGCGGATACCAACCAGTTGCGCAGGGTTTTTACCAATCTTTTGGACAACGCTCTCAAATTCTCCAAGAAAAAGGGAAAGATCATCATATCGACCCACGAGACGCTTGAGACAGTTGAGGTCAGAGTGAAGGATGAAGGCATCGGCATCAAACACGATGAATTGGCGTATATTTTTGACAGCTTTCGTCGGGGCAGGGACGTGGATAACGAAGAGGGTTTTTGGCCTGGGTTTGGCTGCTGTAAAGGCCATTGTAGAGGGTCATGGGGGTCGTGTCCTGGTAAAAAGTGAGCTGGGTAAAGGCTCTGTTTTTACGGTGGTTTTGGCCTAAAAAAATGAAACGGGGGTTAACCATATGAAAATAGCGATCACCTCATGCGGTATATTTCCGGATTCACCGATAGATCCCCGTTTCGGCCGGTGTGACTATTTCGTAATCGTTGATACAAGGGACATGAGCTTTGAAGCTATTGATAATGATAGCAAATTTTTATCTCAGGGAGCGGGCGTTAAATCGGCCGAATTTATTGCCTCCAAAGGCGTTCAGGTCGTCATCACCGGACATGTTGGACCCAATGCCATGCGTGCACTTTCCGCCGCGGGCGTTCTGGTGGTGCTCTGCCCGAACGACTCCATTGAGGAGGCTGTTGAAAAATATCAGCAAGGTCAGCTCAAAAGCTTTAACGGCGCCAATGTGCGCGATCACTACGGCATGGTCGGCAAATCCGCCAAGGAGAAAATAAAAAGGGGAAAACATGGAATTTGAGACAATCATCAAAAGAAAAGATGACCACGGAAAAGAGAATCATCTCCCCCACATGGAGATTGATAAGGGACACAAGAGCGGAAGGGATATTATTCGGGTCGTTGTGGGGCATGGTAAGCCCCATCCCAACACCGTTGAACATCACATCGTCTGGATTGAGCTTTACGGGATAAAGAAAGATGGGCAGGTTATTCACCTGGGGCGTGCCATGTGCGCTCCTGTATTTTCAAATCCCAATGTCCGTTTTCAAGTTAACCATATTGAGGATTTTGAGGTTTTCCATAGCGTGTCGTACTGCAACATGCATGGCCTGTGGGCAAGTTCACTGGAGCGGTAATTAGTGGAGGAGAATATTATTGTAATCTGTATCATTCCACCACCCAAACTGTGCAGTTGCGTGCATGGTTCACAACCTTGTTCGAGATGCTGCCGAAGACGAATTCTTCGCTCCGAGAAAGCCCCTGCCTTCCGATCACGATGGTGCTGTATTCGGTTTGATCTCTTTCCGACAGAATGCATGCAGCCATAGACGGACAGTAGCGAAGTGGCGACCGGACGGTTACATTTTTTGGGTCAAATCCTTTTTTGATCAATAACTGGCGGTAATCCTCCAGCAATTCATCTATTCTCAGAATGTATTGCGTGAGCCATTCTTCTCTCTGGGTAGATGTCGTAAAGCACTCTGACTCGGGGTCGGGAACCACGTGCAGAATCCTGACTTTGAAGCCAGGCAGGCCCCCCAAGAGCTGTCCGACATAGGAGACCGCCCGACGGGCATTGTCTGACTCATCCACTGCGATCATAATATTTTTATTGAAAATCTTTTCCTTCTCGGTCATGTTTTTTCTCCTTAAGGTTTTCTAAAGACTAACCGACTATTCTTATATCATTCAACCCTATTTTTATATAATGGCACAATTTATGCTCTGAATATTAAGAAAAAGAGAAAAAGGGTTTGTCGATAATCTTTCGCACCTCGAAAGGATGTGATCAAATAAAAGCAATCGTGCACTCTTTTTCCGCAGAGCCGGATTATTCAGGATCAACTATCACTTTGGCCTGGTTTTGCATTCGGAGGATGTTTCGATGAGTGAGGAAAATATCCATGCAAATCTTATCAAGAAAGTCAAGGCGCTGGAAAGAGAAGCCGAAAAACGCCGACAGGCTGAAAAAGTCCTTTCTCAGATTGTTCAGGGAAGCCCCATTCCAACCTTTGTCATCGATAATCAGCACAAGGTTATCTTTTGGAACCGGGCCTGTGAAACTCTAACACGGTTACCGGCCGATAGCATCATCGGGACGCGGAAGCAATGGCGGGCCTTCTATGCCCGGCAAAGACCGGTGATGGCCGATCTCATTGTGGATCAGGCTCCCCAGGTGACGGTCGCAGGTTTTTACAGCGACAAATTCAGACCTTCAACTGTCATAAAAGGGGCGTTTGAGGCCGAGGATTTTTTTCCCAGCCTTGGGAAAAGCGGGAAATGGCTTTTTTTCACAGCCGCACCCCTGACAAATCCAGAGGGGAAAATCATTGGAGCCATGGAAACCCTGCAGGATATGACGGAGCGAAATCGAGCGGAAGCTGCACTGCGTTTGGACGAATCCCGCCTTGAGGTGTTACTGGAATTCAGTCAAATGGCTGAGGCAACCCTGCAGGAAATTACGGATTTTGCCCTGGAGCAGACTGTGCGACTCACCGGCAGCACCATTGGATACCTTGCATTTGTAGATGAGACGGAAACTGTTTTGACCATGCATTCGTGGTCAAAAACTGCCATGACTGAATGCGCTATTGCAGACGGACCCATTGTCTACCCTTTAGAATCCACCGGGCTCTGGGGCGAGGCCCTGCGGCAGAGAAAACCTATTATTACAAATGATTACCCTTCACCAAACCCGCTTAAAAAAGGCTATCCGGATGGCCACATCCGTTTGACCCGGCATATGAATATCCCGGTGTTTGATGGGGAACGGATCGTGGCAGTGGCGGGCGTGGCAAACAAGCAGGAACCCTTTGATGAATCGGATGTGCGACAATTGACTTTGTTGATGCAGGGCATGTGGCGCCTATTGGAACGGAAACGCGCGGACGAGGAGTTGAAGAAACACCGGGACAGACTTGAAGAACTGGTGCAACAACGGACCTGCGACCTAATCGAGTCCGAGGAGCAATTCCGGACCCTGGTGGAAAATTTACCACTTGTGGTATATCGTCTGGGTCCCAGTGGAGAGGCCCTGTTTGTAAATCCCTTTGTGGAGGATATGTTTGGGTACCGTCCTGATGAGATTTTCGGTAAGTCCAGTCTGTGGAATCAAAAGATTTACGAAGAAGACCGGGTCAGGGTAAAGAACCTTAGAGACGAGTGTTTCCGGAACGGAAAGGAATTTATTGCCGAATATCGGGTCAAACACAAGAATGGGCACATTGTCCATGTCTCGGACCATTCCATACCCTTTAGGGCCGTTGACGGTCGGATCAGCCACGTGGACGGACTCATCATTGATGTAACCGCAAGGATCAAGCTCCAGGAACGACTGGTACAGGCCGAAAGCCTTAAGACCGTCAGCGAGGTGTCGGCGCGGCTTGCCCACGAGATCCGCAACCCCCTGATGTCGGCTGGCGGCTTTGCGCGGCGGCTTTTGACTTCAATGGAAAAGGATGATCCCAATCGGGGTAAGGTGGAGATTATTGTAAAAGAAGTCGGCCGGCTGGAAATGATCCTGCGTATGGTTTTGACCTATATACAGCCCCTGGAGTTGGAAATGTCCCCGGTGCAGCCCAATGTACTGGTTGAACAGGCATTGATTGCCGTGGACATGGAGATGCGGGAGAGAAAGGCTGAAATCCAGCTCCGTTTGGCACCAGATCTTCCGGAAATTGCGGTAGACCGGTCTCAAATGGAACTGGTGATGGAGACTTTGGCCAAACAGGCCTTGAATCAAATGCGTGAGGGCGCGATTTTGTCCATTTCCACATTTGGTGAGCAGGAGATGGTTAAGTTCGTTATACGATATCCTGTGGAGCATATGTCATCCGATGATGTGAAAGACTTCTTTTATCCCTTCACTCTGTCCGAAACTGGTTATGATACGACTAACTTGCCCCTTTGCAAGAATTTGATCAATAAACATGGCGGGGTCATCGATGTGTGTCTGGAAGATTCCGGGGAACTGGTCATTGACATGTCCCTTCCTGTTTGATGCCGTCTTTTTTCCGGTATCTGGAATCTTTTGATGGGCTTCATGAGATGCAACCTAAAATCTACAAGTGCCTTTTTTGCCGAAGATGCAAGGCCGCAAGCGTGCAGACGTATAGCATCTTCAAGCATTTGATACCGCAGTAGCTTCGGTAAAAGAGGCGATCCCGAAGGCTGGATATTCGACATAAGCGACAGTTTTTTTTGCTGAGGTTTTGTGGTTTTTGAAGCCCTTCAAATTTTGCCCTATTCCGCGTAATATTTTTTCACGAAAAGCCAAAAAGAGGCATGAAATCTGAAAATTTCCGAAAATTATATGCCAAATATATCAATGTTTTATATTGTTTGGGTCTCTTCGAATTTTTTCCCATGCATCAATACGCAGAGGTGTTGTTGCAGGATTGTCTCTATCGCCATAGATCGCGGTTTTATGTGCGGCAAGCTGTTATGGTGGCTCAATAGCAAATGATAGCGATCAGGAAATGCGTGACATGGGCTGTTTCGTGAAAAGCGTCGGGCTTGATATTCCATGGCATGTCACGCAGTTTTACCCCACATACAAAATGATGGATAAACCCCGCACTCCGGTGGAGTCCCTCCGAAGGGCCCGTCAAATCGGCATTGAGGAAAGACCATAATTAATTGCAAAATTAAGAATTATCTACCTTTATCAGTATCGCGTCATCTGAATCGAGCAGGATTTTGGATTCCTGAAAGACCCGGTAATTGTCAACAGTGTTTTCCTCAAAAAGCCTGAGCGTATTGAAGTTCTTGGCCTTATTCTATTGACATCACTACTCATCTGGCGGCTTATGGAACGTTCAATGCGCCAATATGTGGAACAAACGGAAGAAAAACTTCCGGGATGGAAATACAAACCCACTGATCGGCCCACCTCTTTCATGATGACCATAAAATTTATGGGCCTTGCGGTCATTAAAATAGGTAACGAGCGCCGATTGAGCAAACCTCTGAATTCGGACCAGGAAGCCTTCTTATTGGCATTGGGGATCAAGCCTTCCTCCCTCATCAAGCCAAAGCCCGGTTAGAAGAGAAAGTTCAAAAAGGATGGCAGAAAAAATGAAGTTGGAGAGCAAAAAAGGGTGACGAAATGCAGCTTAATAGTGTATGTTGAGTATAATTAATGACAAACTACAAATGAAAGGGACGGCTGCTACGATGCATTCCTAAAAAAAATAGAAAGGATACAAACGGGAAAATACCACGAAAACCCGCTGAATTAAGCCTATCAGACGGGTGAAGCCACGAGAGAAGAACCATCCGAAAGCACAAGGGCATGGTATTTTCCGGATTCGATTTCCATTTCAAGAGGAGGAGAAAATGGGAAAAATACCCTCTGTTTTACTGGTGTTGATGACGGCTATCTGGCTTTTCGGGTGCGGCAGCGAAAATGATTCAAACACGCCGAAACCGCTAAAAACCTTCGGCATAGTGGGCGGTGATGAAGGACTGCTGCTTTTCACTGAAGACAAGGGGACCAATTGGACGCAGATGGCGGTACCCGAACATGTTTCCGGAGCCGGTTTTGCCGGGGTGGCTTTCAGCCCAAAGGCGCCTTCCAAAGTTTGGGCGACGGCTCAGGGACCCAATGCCATCATGACCAGTGACAATTATGGAAAAAACTGGACCCTTTATGAAGGCGATCTTCACGGTTGTGAGCCCGTCTGCGTCGAATCCGCCGATACCCATACCGCCTGGGTCACATGCAGTTCCAATGGCAACCAGCCCTTTGCCCTTAAGACCGAAGACGGCGGTACCACATGGATTCGACAAAACGCAGGTCCGCCATTGATAGACGGCGATATCTCTCTTCAGGGTTTGTGCGTGGTCAATTCGAAAGTGGCGTGGATGAGCGCGGGATACGGCTCCAGCAGCGCAACCCATGGCCTGGTGTTGAGAACCATTGACGGCGGTGACACCTGGGAGTCCAAGGTCAAGACAGACGGCGGCGAGGACCAGCTGCCTCCGGATCTGCCCTACCTGTCCGTCGCGGCCACCTCCGCGGATGAAGCGTGGGTCGTCAGCGCCCATGACGACAGCCAGGGCAGCTCCATCTACTATACCGCCGATGGGGGTACCACCTGGTCGCTTCAGGGAAAGGATCTGATCGGTCCATACGACTTAAATGACATTCGAATGAAGGATGGTGTCCTCTGGATCGCCGGCGACAACGCAACTGTCTTTCGTTCCGCTGACGGAGGCACCTCATGGGATGAATTCAATACCGCCGCCGCCGGCTACAACCTCGGAATCGCCGCGCTGGACGGTACTGCCGCGTGGGCCGTATCGTCTGGAAACGGCTCGGCACCGGGTGATATTGTTCACACCGGGGACAGTGGCAAGAACTGGGAAAGCCTGTCTTACCCCATGAAATCATCGTCCCAGTTTCTGGCCGATGTGGCCTTTGAAAGCGAACCGGTTTTTTAGCCCGCAAAGTAAATTGTTCTTCAAATAAATTCAGCTGAAAGGAGCCCTGATGGCCATTTTTTTCGGAAAAAGACCCTCGGCAAAACCCCTTGGAGCGGCCCTCACGGGAGCCGGCCTGGTTTTGATCCTGGGAATCGTTATCTTTTCGTGCAGCAGTGACACCACCGTCTCCCCCACCGACCAACGGGACTGGTACTATGATTATGAGTTTGCCGACAATCCACGACTTACAGCCGCCCCCCGGCAGGTGGTGATTCTGGATATTGCGCCGGGGCCCGCGCAGTCACCCCACGACGGTATTCCCTATCAGTACACTACGGGGGGCGGCTATCTGTACGCCATTCCCTTTGATGACCCCTTTATTGTGCGGGCGGATATTCTGGATCGATCCGGCGTCCTGCTGACCACCGTGGAGCGGGGGGACGGCGGCGTCTATCTGGACATGGCCCCCGGGGATTACACCATCAAAGTGTATCACGATGGAAGCCAGGTGCCGGAAGCGGGCACGGCGGCTTTCATCTATCAGCAGCAATCCCCGGCAACAGAATTGGAAACCCTGTCCACGGCCGGCGAACTCATTCCCCACCCCTATCCGGCCTTTGTGGCGCTGCGGTTTTCAGGAGGGGCCCATGACGGAAAATATCTGGCCATTGACACCAAGGGCATCTGGAATGAGGATCTGAAGCTGGAGTACATTAAAGTGCTGCGGGCCGCATCCCCAGATGACCAGGGCAGTCTGTTCGCGGAGAAAAACCATCTTTTTGCCCTGAAACCGGACCCGGACGGAAAAGATTGCGCGGAAGATGACTATCCAACCTTCGCCGGGGTCTATAAGCCCTATTCATGGGTTGCGGAAGACGCCGGCGAGTTTTTTGAAAGCTAC
Organism: Desulfatiglandales bacterium; assembly: GCA_963664475.2. Taxonomy (GTDB): domain Bacteria; phylum Desulfobacterota; class DSM-4660; order Desulfatiglandales; family Desulfatiglandaceae; genus NaphS2. The sequence goes on along the minus strand of CAXXXE010000002.1, from coordinate 1,229,485 downwards.
ATGTATTACTGTCACTGGGACGCGGAATGGGCGCTTTCTTGTCCCCAGTCCCAGGACAATCCTTTTGACTTTGCAAAAGGATATGCGCCCATGCCGATTTTTCGTAAGGCAGCCTACACCTTCAATTTTCCAGTGCAGGACATGGGTGACGGCACCTTTGCCATCTGGCCCATGCAGTTTGCCTATGAAACCTGTTCCGCCATATACGCGGCGGAAAACAGCTACGTGTATTTCACGGCCAGGTCCACCTCCGCTCAGCCGGATCATTTCAAGATCGACCCGGGGTTCCGTTTCTACCGGGATGGAAGTCAAATCAATCAAAACAGCCTGCAAGCCGGTGAAGTGGCGCTTTACGAAGAAGAAAATTACACGGGCACGGCCGTGGTGTTGAGCCAGGGATTTGCCTATCCCTCACTCGTTCCGCTGGCTCAGGTGAAATCCGTGGCATTCGGGCTGTATACCGATACCACCGTTTCGTTTTACAGTGACGCCGCTCACCAGGACCTGATTCAAACCGTGGGGGTCAACATGCCCGGGAATCTGAATATCGACGGCAGCAAGTTGGGGTGCATTAAAGTCTTTGATTCCAGGAAGGTTCTCATAAAATCCAAAAGCTGCCCCTACTGCAACCTGGCGGGTGTGAGCCTGTCTGATCTGAACCTGGACAATGCCGATCTTACCCACGCCAACCTGATGAACGCCCACATGACCCAGTGCAGTCTGAAAAAGGCCGATTTGTCCCATGCGCTGCTGCACAATGCCCAGATGGGAAACAGCAATTTGAGCGGCGCGAGTCTTTTAAACGCTTCTTTGAACGCCAATTCCCATTTGAACCTTGCGGCCGCCGACCTCAGCAATGCTTACCTTCAAAACGTCAACTGCAAAGGCGCGGATTTGGGCGGTGTCTCTTTTCTAAACGCCAGTTTTCATACCAATGCCATCGGCTACAACCAGGATGGGTGCGCTCAGGACGATGATGCTCCGCCCTTTACAAAAAACTGTTCCAGCGCCGAAGGTGCCAATATTACCGCAGCCGACTTTTCCGGGGTTTATGCGGCCGGCACGGACTTTTCCACCGCCACGGGAAAGGGGGTGAATTTTTCCGATGCCGTGCTCACGGGCGCCCTCTTTAAAGGTGCCCATTTGGACTGGGACGTGAACACCGGCAACAGCACCGTTTTCAACAATGCGTTTTTGGACGGTGCGAATTTTTCCGACGCAACGGTTGAAGGGGCCCATTTCAAAAGCGCCTATGTGGATCTGGGAACGGATATATCAGGGTTTATAGCGTTTTTTACCATACCGCTGAGCCATACCCAGTTTAAAGGCTTCGACAACACCTACGGAAATACACCGTGCGTTAAATTCACCTACTCGGCCGCCACATCGTTACCTGGAAACACCGACAGCAGCAATATCTGCCCGGACGGAAGCAACGGCCCGTGCAGTGAGGCCGTCTGGCAAGATCCCCTGACGCCCCGGGATCAGTCCGAATGGCGGAATTCCAGAGGAAGCACCCAGCCGCAGTGGTGTAACAAAATTGATCTGTTCTGGTAAACCATTCACCATTTACATTCGAAGGAGGACGTTTTCATGAACCATAACCATGAAGAAAGCAAAAAGGCGGGTATCACCCGGCGGGAATTCATTCAGTACTCCGCCGCGGCCGGTGTGTCCATGGCGGTTCCGGGCTTTCTGTCCGGTTGTTCGGATTCAAGCGATTCCATGCCCGCACCGGTTTCATACCGAACGTACTATTTCGATCTCTCCGATGCAGGCCCAACTTTTGATTTCTTTCTGAAAGCGGCCGGCTTGTATGTGAAGCTTGTGCCCATGACACCGAAGGTTCTTCAGAAGGCCAGATCAACCAACCCCTTTCTGAATTACGTGCCCGATCAGAACATCACCCATTTTGTGGAAAACATACAGATCTCCAACGACCAGATTTGCCTTTGCTGGATTGTGGGGCAGAATCCGGTGGTCGAGGACGGCACATGGAACATGCCCCTTTTGTTTTATCATCTTCCGGAATCCGCGCTCATTTCAGCGTCCGGACAGCCCGGCGCCAATCCCAACCCCGGCGCGGACAAGCTTCGGATTTACGGACTGGAATCTTCGGACCTTTCAGCCATTCCCAATATTCAGGTGCTGTCAGACAATTTCAAGAACTGGCAGGACCAGGCAACGGCCCTGGTCTTCAGTCATCAGGAACTCATGTGTGGACAGGCGGACAGCGCGGCCCACATTCAAAAAAACATCATCAGCCCTCAGCCCAAAACCGGTATGCTGGCGGAAATCCTTCAATACCAGGGCCCGGCCACGGAGCAGGGGGGCTGGGCGACCCAGGAGGTGTACATCAACCCGGACACCGGAAAACCCTATCTCAACAGCCAGGGGCAAAAGCAGTATTTTCCCCGATGGTCCCAATACACCCTGGAGGGGACGGGCGGGGCCATTGCGCCTTCTTTGAAACAGGCTAAAAATGACACAACCCTGGGCGCCAATGTCACAACACTGGACCCCTCGGGGGACAATCCGGAACTTACCGGCGCCATCTGGCTGGTGAGAAACGGCATTACCACGGTCAGTTCAGGAAATACCGCTTCAGGGGCCGCGGTTCCCGCTTCGCCGTACAATTACGACCTGACCTCAAAATCTTGTCTGCACGGCTATTCGGCCGAGGTCCTGAGCGTGGACACGGACAACAACGTCAAAATCAAGGTACACAATTCTTATCTCAGATATCTGGGGCTCTATATCCGCTATGAGGATACCAATGGAAACGCCATCCCCGTCAGCCAACTCCCACAGGCCACACGGGACAAATTTCCGGACTGGGGCAGCGACTACAATACCGATGATGACAATATGGCCATGCTCATCAACCCGGAATGGACCATTCTGGGCATTCCCATCAAGGCCGATACTCAGACATTCACCTTCAACATGCCTGAAATGGCCAGCCAGGCCCTGGTCCTGGCTGGCGGCTTCGGACACGGCACGGATTCTTTTCCAAGTGAGGTTCACAAGCCCGGTCTGGCGGCCACCTCCTTCGTCAATCTGGCCCTGCCCGCCGTCTTCCTGGCGGCTACGGCCGCCACCGGATATGCGGCGTTCATCAAGGGCAGTACCACCGCCACCATCGTCAAAAACGTCCTCACCATCGCTTCCAGCACGATTTTCACCAGCATTACCGCCATCGATTATCACGATCCGAAAAGCCTCATCAAGGCGGCGTCCACATGGGGTTTTGCGCTGCTCTCCGCCGTGGGTAAACCTTTGGTGGATAAGGTTCAAGCCTATATCACGGGGGCCGAAGTGGAAGACCAGATACCGGTCCTGGGAATGGTTCTGCAGGGAATCGCCTCGGCCGGTATGGTGGCTTCCCTGGCCGAAACCATTGCGGAGATATGCCGTTCCCCCTGGGTATACAACTATGCGCTCACTTTTACGCACAATATCGACGTCACGATTCAACACGACCCCGATGATTTCGAATTTCCGGCAACCGCCACCCACTACCGTCTCAAAGCGTTCTTCGACAGTGGAACGCCGCACGTATCCGAAGATATTCCCATGCCCGCCACGTCCCAAAGCGATCCCCTGTCATACACTTTTCAAAATGTTCCCTATGGGGGAACCGTTAAGATCACGGTGGGCTTTTACAGCAAAGACGAGTGGCTGGCCGGTCAGGGAAGCACCGACAACATCACCAATGATGATTCGGCCGCAAACGTCACCATCACCATTACGGAAAACAAAGTTCCCTTGAGGATCGATACGGTTTACAGCCACAAGGAAAAAACAGCCCTGGACGCGGAGGGAAATCTGAAGTGGGCGGCTTCAGAGGCGCCCACCGCCACAAAAACGGATCTCAATTGCGGCAACCAGAACGGAGACCTGTGTGATCTTTCGTGCATTACCGTAAGTGAACACTTTGCGGCGGCCGGTTACGCCTGGAAATCCTTCAGCGACGGCGTGTCCCCCCGTGGCGGAGGCGGACAGGCCCAGCTTTTTTCCTTTGCCAACAGCTCCATTGCACAGGATCCGGAAAGCAGCCACAAAACCAGCGGATGCGGATTTTTCGATCAAGTTCGCCTTGTTTACGATCTGATGGGGGCGGGCGGGACCAACTTCTATCTGGACACCACCGGCGGGAAGCCACCTGGTGCGGCAGATTCGACTGGCCCTAAACGAAAAGCCGAATTTCGACGGACCCGCCTCCAATCGAAGCTGGGGGACCTTTTTCCTTCCTTCCGATGCGCTGCTGCTGCACCCTTCGCGAAAACTGGTGAGCATCAACAGTGAATTCGACAAGATCGAGGTGCTGCATTTGCCGGAGACCTATACCGCCGATGCGGAGGCACCCCAGGCCCTGGTCTATTCCGCCACCGGAACCCGTGAAGGCCTCATTTCAGGCCCCATCTGCGCGGCCATTGCACCGGACGGCGCCATTCTGGTGCTGGAGAGCCAAAACCGGCGTATTCAGGCCTTTGATCTGGGCGGCAACCCCGCCAAACATTTCGGCTCAGCCAAAGACAAATACTTTGTTCCGCTCAAGGCCGAAACGGAGCCGGTGACGTACCTGGACATGGCCGTGGAATACGTGGGGTACATCTATGTCCTCAGCTACGTCACCAGCCAGGGTCTGTACCAGTACCGGCTCGATATCTATACGCCCGAGGGAGACTGGCTCTGCCGCACCACCGGCGTCAATGCGGCCAAAGTGGCGGTGGATTTCTGGCGAAATGCCTATACCCTCAATTATGAAACCCTGAAATACCCCGACGGTTCGCTGCCACAGGTCACTGAACCTTCAGTGAGCCAGTGGATTCCATCCACACCCTGAGCGGGGGTGATGCAGGGCTTCAGTCGATTTTCCAAATTTCAAAGGAGGAGAAAAAATGAAAAAGGTTTTGGCGATTCTTGCGGGATTGGCGCTGCTGGTCATGCCCGGGTGTTCGGATGATAACGGTACTGCGCTGCAAAAAGGCTGGTTTTGGCAGACCCATAAAGTTGCGCCTCCGGCCCCCCTTGGGTGGGGTTGCATCGCAGCCTCCGCAGATGGGGCTTCCCTTTATGCCGGCGGCTATGAGACGTACCTGTATGCCTCGGCCGATACAGGGCAAACATGGTCATCCCGGAATGCGGGGGGGATATGGAGGTGCCTGGCCGCCTCGGACGACGGCAGGAACGTGATCGGCGGTTTTTATTATGGCCCGCTGCTTCAATCCAGGGACTCGGGCGCGACCTGGAACGAATTGTATGTGGAAGGCAGCAATAAATTCTGGAGCTGCGCGGCGTCCTCTTCAGACGGAACCCGGCTGGTGGCGGGTCAAACGCAAGGCGGCTGCATCTACACGTCCGAAGATGGCGGTACCTCCTGGACCCGGCGCGATCCCACGGGAACCGGATGTGATGAGAAATACTGGAGTTTTGTCACTTCTTCAGACGATGGGCTGACCCTCTCCGCGGGGCTGGAGGAAGGCGGGGTTTACACTTCCACTGACGGCGGCGACACCTGGGTCGAAAGAGCTCACGCCGGGGGCGACCGCAACTGGGCGGCCGGGGCCGCTTCATCCGACGGTATGCGCTTGTTGATCGGCGCCGGTAACGATTACCTCTACACGACGGCCGATGGCGGCAACACCTGGACCCTGAGGGACGCGGCCGGTTCTGCGGCCCAATGGACCGGCGCCGCTGTTTCATCCGACGGGCTCACCATGGCGGCATCCGCCACTGGCGCGGGTCTGTTCCTGTCCAAAGACGGCGGTGAAACCTGGGAAAAAGCGGCCACGGAAATCGATTCAAATGACTGGACCGCAGTTGCGTGTTCATCGGACGGATCCATTGTGACTGGGGCGATAAATCAAGGCAGCATCTATGTTTCAAAGGATCGGGGCGCATCCTGGACCGAAAGCAACACCGGTTCTTTTTGGACCGGCATTACATCTTCTAAAGACGGAAAGAATCTGGCCGTTTGCGCGCTTGAAGACCCCATCTATACCTCCAGTGACGGTGGAACCACCTGGATTCGGCGGTCGGATTCCGGTGAAAGAGACTGGACCTGCATCGCCGCTGATGCAGACGGATCATTCCTCATTGCGGGCACTCATGGGGGGTATGTGTACACATCCGGCGATGCCGGTGCCGCCTGGACCCAGGTGCCTTCGCTCGCCCAGGATGACTGGGCTTCGGTGGCCATGTCCGGTAACGGTCTGGGTTTGGCCGCGGGGGCGGCCTACACGGGGACCGCGGAATTTTATACGTCACAAGACGCGGGCATGACCTGGACCCGGGCGAATGTCGGCGAAACAGCGGACTGGGCGGACATTGGGTTCTCTCAGGATGGAAGCCGCATCGTCGCCGCGGGCTACAGCCGTGGACTGTTCGCAAGTTCAGATTCGGGTGCCACCTGGAGGTCCATCGATCCTTTTGGCGAAATTCAGGCGTGGAATGGTGTTGCCATAAGCGGTGACGGCATGCATGTGGCGGTCTGTGCGGAAAGGGATTACATTTACACCTCCACCGACGGCGGTAAGAACTGGGTCAAGAAGAGATCCCACCAGGCCAGGTCGAGAATGTGGAAGGGGCTCACCTGCTCTTCAGACGGAACCCAACTTGCGGCCATCACCTATGCGGGATACGTGTACATTTCTCAGGATGCCGGCGAGAACTGGATTCGTCAGGTGCCGGGCGGCACCAATCAGTTGTGGACATCCATCGCGTTTTCCGAAGACGGCAAAAAGCTGTTTGCAACCGTACACGGTGGCTATGTCTATGAAGGAGAATACAGAGAGTAGGCGCGGGTGTGGAGGATGCGCTTTCAACGCTCAACCCAAAAGGAGAATATCATGAGAAAAATCACGCGAAGCAACTTCCCTGCCGGTCTCGTATTAATGTCACTTTTCTTGCTGTTCTTACTGCCCGTCAGCGCCCTGGCTTCAGGTGCCGGCGCCTGGACCACTACAGCTTCCCCTGGATACACATTTTTGACACAGGAAGGGATGTTCAACAATGAGAAGTACATGTCCATGACGGTGCTTAAGCCGAAATACATTGGCGGCGAAACCTACTGGGGACCGGCATCAGAACTGGAAGCAAGCACATACCTGCTGATGTCTCTGAATTATGAAGAATCCGACATGACGCTAACCTGGCAATTCGACAGTGTTACCCAGGCGACCGTGACGGTTGATTCGTGCACCACCAACTGTTTATGGCAACCGGGGCAGACGGTTGCTCAGATTCAAATAGTGTAACGCCAGACCCCCAAATAACTGGCAAAATAGTGTAACGCCCATCCTCCGATAACCCCTAACCCCGCCGCATTATCCCGCCCAAAAAAAAAGTAAAAGTTACCCCGCTTACCCCGCCGCTTTTAAAACAAAACCCGATTCAGTCTATAGTCTCTGGGTAAACCTGAACTCTGGAGACTGAAATGGCTAAACATTCACTTGGCAAAAGGCCCTGTTCTATCTGCCGACAGTGGTTCCAGCCAGATGTACATCAGAAAGGCCGGCAGAAAACCTGCTGCAATCCCGACTGCAAGAGAGAACAGCATCGCAGGCAATGTGAAAAATGGAATAGAAAGAACAGGGACTATTCCAAAACCAACTATCTTGACAAGAAAATTGAAGCTGTTCAAGAAGTGTTGCCGGATAAGCCACCCATTGCAAATAACCGGCATCCCCCCATTTTGCCCCATGAAATCATCATCAATGAATATGGTGCAAAACATTTGGTCATACTCAGATATTTGATTTTTCTTGTCATTCAGGAATGCCGAGTCCTGCGACCGGGGGCTCCCTGAAATCTGCGCATATCCACTCCAGCCAACCGCGACTAATCCCCAGACATGTTTAAGACGCATTGCTGAGTTAAGTAACGGAAATATATATGAATACTCGCCGACTAATCAAGTATTGAGTTTAAGACGCATTACAGCCATAACCCATTGCAAATAATGGAAATATCCGCAGACTAATCGGATTTAGGCTTTGGCGACAATTTTAAGCGCCTTTTTCTTACTTAACCATTTGATATTTTTCATAAATGATGTGATGGTCTTAACACCCTTTATATGGCAGAGGTCGTCCCAGAAATGACGGGTATCGTGAAATCAAAGAGATGCGGTATCTGGTTTCAGCCAAGGTTTCCGAAAACCAGGACGCCGTTTCAACTTTCCAAAAAGAGACCGGCTGTTTCGTTACGCTTACCAACGTTCCCAGGGAAACACAGGGAGACCAGATGGGTTATGATTCCAAAGCGATCCTCAAAACCTACAAAGAGCAGTACGGTATCGAGCAGAATTTTGGATTCCTGAAAGACCCGGTAATTGTCAACAGTGTTTTCCTCAAAAAGCCTGAGCGTATTGAAGTTCTTGGCCTTATTCTATTGACATCACTACTCATCTGGCGGCTTATGGAACGTTCAATGCGCCAATATGTGGAACAAACGGAAGAAAAACTTCCGGGATGGCAAGACAAACCCACTGATCGGCCCACCTCTTTCATGATGACCATAAAATTTATGGGCCTTGCGGTCATTAAAATAGGTAACGAGCGCCGATTGAGCAAACCTCTGAATTCGGACCAGGAAGCCTTCTTATTGGCATTGGGGATCAAGCCTTCCTCCCTCATCAAGCCAAAGCCCGGTTAGAAGAGAAAGTTCAAAAAGGATGGCAGAAAAAATGAAGTTGGAGAGCAAAAAAGGTGACGAAAGTAGGTCCCAAGTGTGGTCTGACCTACTGGAGATGCGGCAAGTGTGGTTTTCTCTTCACGGCTTCCATGCCCCCCGAAATTTGTCCGGAATGTGGAGAGAAGCACAATTTCAAAAACGTTACCTGCTATATTCCGGATTGCGGAGGACCGGGCCACGTTGATCAAAGTATATGAGGGGAAGTGACTAAGCCCAAAAGTTTGCGAAAATTCATGATATAAGCGATAAAGTCTTTTGGCTTTGGGAGCCGGCATTATGGTGGCGCTGGTCATCATCTTTTCAAAGGGATAGGGACGTCGCTATTACTTGAAAAAGACAAAGAAAAAAGGTCTTCCATTAACGAGTTGGAAAAGTCTTTTGATACATCAGAAAACCATCAAATCCAAATTCCTCGCGTCTCTTTGGGTCCTGCCCTCTCATGGAAGACAGTGCCATGAGGGGAAAAGACCGGATTTACGCCCGAAAGCTGGAGACGGGCGATTCAAACAGACGGATCCTTCTGGCTACCTCACAGCCGCTCATGTCGGGCATGCGGATATTGATAATACAAGATGGCAAAAGGGTCCTGTACACTAACAGCTGGCTCGTAGGATTGTCCCTATTCTGATAGACAGGCAGAAGATGGAAAAGAAGGGCGGCCCATTCACGGCAAGGTTGGCAGAAACCGGCCCTGCCCCTGTGGAAGCGGGAAGAAATATAAGAGGTGTTGTGGTGCATCAGTATGAAAAAACCTTGCATAGACCTTTTTATATGGCGTAGGCTGATGTTATATTTCGACGTTTCGCGTAGTTCCCATTGCGAGATGGGGTAGATTTCGTCAGCTTGCGGTCAACAGGTTCAGCAATACGCCAAAGAAAGGAGCAGGGCAATGAAAGATAGGAATCGGCGCGAATTCCTGAAAGACGGCTTAGCGGTCACAGCCGGGGTTGTGGCCTCCGGTATGCTGGGTAACACTGAAACCGTTTGTAGTGCAAGGTCCGCAGTCGACTTCTACGCGTACCTCCATACCGTAGTGGACAATCTGACTGATGATCCGGGGGAGATGAACAACCTGGCGTGGGGATCGCGCAAGAGGGCCAACCTCAAGCAGATGCAGGAGCTGCATGAAATGCTGACAGCTGAATTGAGTTTGGTTTAATTTTATTCTATAAAAGTTGAATGCAGATTTTAGGTGTCATATATAATAAAGGAGGTTTAAATGTTCAAAAGAATTATGTCCTTTAATTCTGGCTGCTGTTTGCTTCTGGCAATCCTATCGCTCGGTGCATGCAGCGATTCCACCGATTCTTCCGGTGTCAGTAAATCCTGGAGTAGTCTGGATATTACCGACTCTCACGACCTGCAGTCGGTCCGGGCAATCGGATCAAAGATTTATGCCGGAGGTCTTGCAAACAACAATTACGTAAGTCTTCGGGTTTTTGAAAATAACGTTCAGACGGCCCATCTGAATGTTTCCGAGACACTGGGCGTGAATTGGGGCATTTACGATGACCCGGACGGCAACATCTATCTGGGCTGGACGGGGCCCGATCAGACCAATCAGGGTCATGTATCCAAATACGACCCAAGTACCGGCGCCATAACCGATACAGGGTTGACCGGCGCCGAGTCGGTTGATGATGTATACTGGTTTGACGGCAAATGCTACGCCGCGGGTGTAGATTCAGACGGGGGTGGAAGAGTATGGCGGTATGACGGGTCAAGTTGGACATCAACGGCGGATGGATGGTTATGCACTGTCGATACGTTGATCTCTTTCAAAGATACGCTATACATTTCAGGCGGAAATGGGGGTACATGTTTGGCCGAAATCTGCGATTATCGACTTGGTACCTGGAGCACGGTTACCGATCTGGATAATAATGCCTCGGTGATTTGGGCCTTTACCGCGGATTCAAGCGCTCTTTATGCTGGAGGATACGCTCCCGATCTCAGCGGAAAGGTTTGGAAATATGACGGTAACAGCTGGAGCGATCTGAACATTCAAAACTGTGACGTTATTAATGCATTGCGGGTGAGTTCCGATGGAATACTCTATGCAGGCGGCACAGACTTAAACGGCAACGGTCAGGTCTGGATGTACGGGAAGTACGATAACGCTTGGAAGAGTACCGGTTTGACCGATTCCGTCACTGTACATGATTTGACAGAGGCAAGTAACGGGGCCATATACGCGGTAGGACTAGATTCCAACAGAAAAGGTCAAATGTGGAAGTACGAATAAATCGGGAGGTAATGTAACATGAACAAACTGACGTATGTTTTTATCATGGCAGTGGTGCTTTTTATGTGGTCGGGAATTACAAATGCTCATGCGGATTGCGACAACCCTTGTGGTGCGCTGGCGTTGATCCAATGTGCCGCGGAGGCAGAAAAAATGGAAGCGGAGGAATTCTACAACAAAGTTCTCTTTGACAGTGAATCTGTTTTGGACGGATTTTGTAAACAACCGTATTCCGGCAAAACGGGTCAACAAAAATATTACTATGACAATTTCTGCTCGAAGCAAGCGGGGGGATACTATTCTTATGAAAACTTTAAGAAAGCCCTAGACAGTGGTTATTTCAAAGAATTTTGCTGTGCGGAAAACACGACAAAAGAGGAACGGTATAAGGAACTGGCAAATTTTCTGGCCACCGTTGCTTCGGAAACAACTTCCGCGGTTTATGACCACAAAAATGACGGGTTTTATTGGCGATATGAAAATGGCACCTTGACAGGCGAAACCATGAATGATCGCACCGGCAATTACTATCCGGCTGATGATTGGGAAGTGGCAGCATTTTCTTCGGATAAAGACCTTATCAATACCCAAGTATATTGGGGCAGTGTTAACAAAAATGAAGCAAATGTACTTACTCCGGCCACATCCCCCATGGGATTTGCTTGGGGACCTATAAAGGTGCCGGAAAATTATACAAAAATTAAAATGAATCAGATGATTGAGCCGGGATACTGGTGCGGCATGGGCGCAACCCAGCTCACCCTCGATACCATGGTCGGTTTTTTTGGATGGTACCATAACAACATTGTCGATCCACCCGTAGCAAATGCCAATTATAAAGAATTTGTAAATAATTACCTTGTAGACGGAGAAGTGGGCTTTATGGGAGCATTGTGGTACTGGATGTATCGGGTCAGCGGAGGCGGCTTCCGGACTCCGCACCAGGCTGTAACCAATGCTGACAAGCCGGTTTGTCAGGATATTGCCTGCGCAACAATGATGATCAATGGCGGGTGTAATGATTATACCGAGAATCGCCGGATATATTATGAGTATTTCATTCAAAAGCTGCTTGGCTCAGATTACAAAATCAAGCATGTTGAGCAAGCGTTTGGTGGTCAGACACTCGAAAACATGACATGCCCTTTCGATGCAGTAGCCGCGAGGGATCAGAGACCGCAACCGCAAGAATATGTTGACTACATAAACACCTTTTTAGGATATTGTCGTCCGCAATAGCGATACCTGAGCTGATTCTATACATGCGGCCTCATACCTCAATATTTTATAGCAGGAGTTTGTGAAGCTCCTGCAAGTGCCCTTCGAATTCCTGTTGGGAAAAACAGAATTTCAAATCCTGAAATCCCAGCCGCATTTTTTCAACCCTGGTTTTGACATGGGTGTTTTTGAGGACCACGTCCTTCATCAATGAAGCGAGTTCCTGGAAATCTTTCTCTTCCATGCCGAATCGCGTCATTTCCGAAACTCCCAGTCGAAGCGCCCCTGATGCGGTAAAGCCCTCTTCGTCGGGAGTCGCCTGATAATTGCAGATGATGTTGTTGGCTTCGAGCCTTCCGGCTATCTCCGGACCGCGGCCGTAGCCCACGGGCAGTATCACCTGGTGGGTTTCGGTGTAGCCTATTTTTGGATCTCCCGCCGGTTCGAGACCGTAATGGGAAAGTGCCAGGGCAAAAGCCTTGGCATTAGCGATGACCCTGGGCTGGTAGTCGGTTTTGAAATGATTCATTTCGTAGGCCGCCATGAGCAGCCCCAGAAGGGTTCCCAGGTGGTGATTGGAGACGGAACCGGGAAAGGTCCGTCTGCGCAGGGCTTTCCAGAAGTCATAATGGGAATCCTGGTCAGTGAAGGCGTATCCGATGATGCCCCGCTGGGTGCCGAAAAAGGTTTTATGGGTGGACCCGGTTATCAGATGAGCCCCCTCTTTAAAGGGTTCTTGAAAGTGGGGGCCGATCAGACCCAGTACATGGGCCATGTCGACCATCAAGGTTGTGTCCGTAAGACCCTGGTCTTCCAGGAATTGAGCAATATCCCCAATGGGTTCCTTATAGATCACCATACTTTTTCCCAGGATGATCAATTCGGGCCGCGAAATTTCGATTTGTTTGAGGGCGGCGGGCACATCCATTTTATAGGGATTATGCGGCAATACGGGAAAATTGACCACCGCGGGACGCTCGGTCACGGAATTGTGGGCCACGAAATCCCTGAGTGCTCCCATGGGCTGGCTGCTGAGGTGTCCCCCCTTGGCAATGTGGTGACACATAACAGACCGGATACGTCGGGCCTCCCGTTTGCGGTCAGTGCGATTCAGGTAGTCCATCATGGCGCTGTATACGGTCATATTGGCCATCTGTCCGCTAATTAGACGGGTTTCCACTTCCCGGCAACCCAGATAGGTCTGTAATTCCGCCGCCAGCAGACGTTCTACCTCGGCAATAAAATCCGTTCCCTGGTAGTAGAAGATATCTGCGTCATAAAATGCCGCGGCATTCTTGTGTTCGGCATAGCGAAAGGCCGGATCCATGATGGAAAGAAGTCGAACCATGGGAGAAAGGGTCATCTCGGACGGGATGAGGTTGATGCACGATTGCCGGCGCCAGAGGGTGTTGTGGACGGTTTTTCTAAGAAGTCCGTGAACTTTGCCGATGGTGTTCGCTTTGTCGGGAACGGCCGAAGTGAAAGTATGGCCGTGAAGAATCGACCGGGCATAGGGGGGTGCATCGGATCTCAGGTGAAAGGGCGCGACCACGGCCTTAATTGATTTACCCCGGATTTCAATAAGGAGGAGATCATCTTCCTTGAGGTCGCTGTCCACGTACCCCAGACAGATGGCGCGAAGTCGGTGTTCATCGGTCAATTCCGATGCCAATCCTTCCCCCTTCACAACCCAATAGGGCGCCATGGTGCCGCTGGTGATGACGCCCACGTGACGGTCTCCTTTGAAGACCTTTGATCCCGGCCTGGCAACGCCCCTTTCAGTGAGCGCAATGGGCCTGATCATTCGAGGGAGATCGCTCGGACGAGCGTCGCCATGGGAAATGATGCGCTTGAAGGCTTCAAATTGTTTTATCAGCGCTTCTTTTCCCACAAAATTCCTCTTGAGTGATGAAAAACTGACAGCGGATTTTGTGGTGGGGCAGGCCAGGATGGGAATTTCCCTTCCTTCCTGATCCGTGCCCAGTTCATGCCCATAAAGGGGAAGTCCCGCTTCCAGGCGGAGGGTATCCCTTGCACCCAGGCCCACCGGCGCAGCCCCTTCAGCCAGCAGATGATCCCACAACGGGAGGGCATTGTCTCGATCCACGAAGAGTTCAAAGCAGAGCGGTTCACCGGTATACCCGGTGCGGGCAATAAGCGTCCGGACCCCCGAAATTGAAACGGTATATACTGAGTTTCGTCGGGGTTCCGGAAGGGGTTCACCCGGCATGATCTTTTGCAGAATACCCCGTGATGCCGGTCCTTGAAGGGAGAGCATGGCCATCTCAGTGGTGCGGTCCAGGATCTGGATTTCAGGGTAATCCGCCGCAAAACCCCTTAAATATCGCCAGTCCTTATCCCGATTGGCGGCATTGACCACCAGCAGATATTCATCCTTTTGAAAGTGATAAAGAAAAGCATCATCCACGGCGCCGCCGGTTTCGGTGGGAATAAGGGTATATTGAGCGCCCACGGTTTCAATGTCGAGTGCCGCGGCGTTGTTGGTGAGGACATGCTGAAGAAATGCCAACGCTTCTTTTCCCCTGATGGCGAAGCGGCCCATGTGGCTGACGTCAAACAATCCCGCCCCCCGGCGGGTTTCAAGATGTTCCCGGATGATGCCGCCCGGGTACATGAGCGGCATTTCCCAGCCGCCGAATGCCACCATTTCGGCGCCCAAGGCCAGATGCTGTTGGTAAAAAACGGTTCGTCGTAAGTCGCTCATGGGTCTAGCTCCTTCCCTATATTTATTTACAGGCTGTCAGCCAACGGCGAACAGCTTTCCGGAGTGAATTGTCTTGACTTGAAAAGAGGTCCTTTATTATATACTGAGGATCTGTTTTTAGGGAAAATTTTGTGGATATAGCGGATCGGTTTTTTGAAAGGGGAAATTTAATGAGAGAAGTTGTTATTGTCAGTGCCTGCAGGACCCCTGTCGGCGATTTCGCGGGGTTCTTGAGGACTGTTTCCGCCACGGATCTCGGGGCATTGGTGATCAAGGAGGCCCTGAAACGGGCAGGCGTTGAGAACAAGGATGTGGATGAGGTGATCATGGGCAGCGTGCTGCCCCACGGGTTGGGTCAGAATCCCGCTCGACAGACCATGGTTCGCGCGGGGTTGCCTTGGGATGTGGGCGCCATTACCGTCAACAAAGTGTGCGGTTCAGGTCTGAAGGCGGTGATGCTGGCGGCCCAGGCCATCATGTGCGGGGATGCGGATGTGGTGGTGGCGGGGGGGCAGGAAAACATGAACCTCTGTCCCTACATGTTGCAACAGGCCAGGACCGGGTATCGCATGAACAACGGCAAGATGGTCGATGGTATGGTGCATGACGGGTTATGGGACCATGTGAACGATTTTCATATGGGGATCAGTGCGGAACTGGTGTCTGAAAAATATAAAGTAAATCGTGAAGATTCTGATGCATTTGCCCTTGATTCCTATGAAAAATCCTGGAAAGCCCAGGAGCAGGGGAAATTCAACGATGAAATTGTTCCCGTGGAGATTCCCAGTCGAAAGGGCGACGCGACGATTTTCGACATGGATGAAATTCCAAACCGGAAACCTTTGACCTCCGCGGAAGGCCTCAAAAAGTTGCGCCCGGCCTTTAAAAAGGATGGTCTTGTGACAGCCGGGAATGCCTCCAAAATCGCGGACGGGGCATCGGCCCTGGTGGTGATGAGCCGGGAAAAGGCCGACGCGCTTGGGTGCAAGCCCCTGGTGCGTGTGGGGGCTCAGGGCGCATCGGGACTGGATATGAAGTATGTGCTGGTGGCGCCGATTTTGTCCATACCGAAAGTCCTGGCGAAGGACGGCCTGCATGTGGGGGATATCGATTTGCATGAGATCAATGAGGCGTTCAGCACGTCATCCGTGGCCATCAATCGGGAGTTGGGCATTGATCCGTCACGGGTGAATGTCCATGGCGGTTCCGTGGCCATTGGACACCCCATCGGTGCCAGCGGCGCCAGGGTGTTGACCACGCTGATTTATGCGATGAAGGACCGCGGCGCTGAAATCGGAGAGGCCTCCCTTTGTCTGGGGGGCGGCGAAGCCGTGACGTTGGTGGTTTATAACGAAGCTTAGAAAATAGGAGAGAAAAGAATGAGAGATGTGGTGGTTGTTTCTGGAAAAAGAACACCTGTAGGTACATTCGGCAAGACGTTGAAATCAACGCCCGTGGTGCAGTTGGGGGCTCTGGTATTGAAAGAAACCCTCAAAAATGTACAGTTGAAACCGGTGGCCACGGATAATTTGTCCCAATTTGATCCCGATGCCCTCAAAGGTTTGGGGATGATTGACCTTGAAAAAGAGGCTTACGATTACGATGACGGTTTTCAGCCTATTCAAATTGATGAAGTGATCATGGGAAATGTGGTGGGGGCGGCCCAGGGGCAGAACGTGGCGCGCCAGGCCATGATCAAGGCCGGCATTGCAAAGGAAACCAGCGCTTTCAGCCTGAACAAGGTTTGCGCTTCCGGTATGAAAGCCATTGCCCTGGCTACCCAGTCCATTGCCGCCGGCGAGGCGGATGTGATTCTGGCGGGCGGCATGGAAAACATGAGCCTCATTCCCTATGCCCTGCCCGCAGCCCGCTGGGGCGCTAGAATGAATAACGCGGAAATGGTCGATCTGATGGTCATGGACGGCCTGTTTGAGATTTTCTATGGATACCATATGGGGCTTACCGCCGAAAACATCGCTGAAAAATACGGTATTTCAAGGCTGGAGCAGGATGAACTGGGCGCCCTGAGCCACCAGCGGGCCATGAAAGCCATCGCCGACGGCCTTTTCAAGGACGAGATTGCACCGGTGATCATTCCCCAGCGAAAAAAAGACCCGTTGATTTTCGATACGGATGAGCGCCCCATGGCGACCAGCGTAGAAAAGATGGCCAAACTCAGGCCCGCCTTCAAGAAAGACGGCACCGTAACTGCTGGAAACGCCTCTGGAATCAATGATGCGGCCGCATCCCTTCTGCTCATGTCGGAGGAAAAAGCAAAAAATCTGGGGTTGAAGCCTCTGGTAAAAATTCGCGCCTATTCCAGTGCGGGGATCGATCCGGCCTACATGGGTCTGGGACCCATTCCGGCCGTTCGAAAGCTGTTGAAGAGCGAAAATTTAACCATTGATGATTTTGGCGCCATCGAGCTGAACGAGGCTTTTGCCTCCCAGGCCATCGCCTGTGTGCGGGAATTGAAATGCGACATGGAAAAAACCAATGTGCTGGGCAGCGGCATTTCCATCGGGCATCCCATCGGCTGTTCGGGCGCCCGCATTACCCTGACGCTGATCGGCGAAATGATGCGCAAGAATGTTGAACTGGGTCTGGCATCCCTCTGCATTGGCGGGGGCCAGGGCATGGCCATGATTCTGGAGGCTTGTTAATCACCTGAAAGTTCCCGGTTTCCGGTTGACGGTCTAAATGCCGTCAACGGTGAACCGGAAACCGGCAAATGTTTTTTTGATATCTCAACCAGATGGGAGAAAAATATCATGTCATTTGAAAACATTATTTTTGAAGTAGATGGAAATATTGCAATTATTAAGTTCAATCGGCCCAAAGCGTTAAATGCCATCAACCCGGGCGTACTGGCCGAAATGGGTGAAGCCCTGAACACGATCGAGGCGGATGCGAATATCAAGGTGCTGGTGCTTACGGGCGAAGGTGAAAAAGCGTTTATTGCCGGTGCGGATATCGGTCACATGTCCACCTTTTCACCCCTTCAGGGTCGGCAGTTTTCCCTGGAAGGTCAGAACCTGCTTTTTCGACTTGAAAGTCTTCCCATACCGGTGATTGCCTGTGTTAACGGGTTTGCTCTCGGAGGCGGAACCGAGATGGCCATGGCATGTGATTTCATCTATGCTTCTGAAAAGGCCAAGTTCGGCCAGCCTGAGATCAATCTCGGCATTATGCCCGGCTTCGGGGGAACCCAGCGTCTGTCCCGGCTTGTGGGGAAAGCAATGGCCAAGGAACTCTGCATGACCGGCAACATCATTGGTGCTCAGGAAGCAAAAGAGATAGGCCTTGTCAATAAGGTATTTCCCGCGGATGAACTGTGGGAAGCGACGATAAAGACCGCGAAGGCCATTGCAGGCAAGGGGAAAGTGCCCATGCGGGCTATCAAAAATACTATTGATCGCGGTTTTGACGTGGATCTTCGCACGGGCAACTTCATGGAGGCGGATGCCTTTGCCCTCTGTACGGCAAGCCCTGATGCAAAGGAAGGGATGACGGCATTTTTAGAAAAACGAAAACCCGACTTTAAAGGGGAGCTCGCGTAACCATGGACTTCGCATTAACCGAAGAACAGCAGATGGTGCAGGAGATGGCGGCCCGCTTTGCCGAGGCGGAAATCAGACCCAAGGCCGCCCTGCTGGATGAGACCCATGCCCATCCGGCGGAAATTGTCAAACAACTGGGAGAGTTGAAGATGCTGGGCATTGCCGTGCCTGAGGAATACGGCGGCGGCGGCATGGATTATGTTAGCTACGTGCTGGCCTTGATTGAGGTCTCCAAGGCTTGCGCTTCCACCGGGGTTATCATGAGCGTCAACAACTCCCTCTACTGTTTTCCGGTTCATGCGTATGGTACGGAGGCTCAGAAGAAGAAATACCTTTATCCCTGCGCCGCGGGAGAATACCTGGGGTGCTATGGCCTGACCGAGGCCGGCGCCGGGTCTGATCCCGCAGGCTTGCGGACCACGGCTGTTAGAGATGGGGATGAATGGGTCGTCAATGGGGAAAAGAAATTCATTACCAATGGCAATGTGGCCCGCTACGCCGTGATCGCCGCCGTCACCGAGAAAGGGAAAGGCTACAAGGGGATCAGCTCCTTTGTGGTGGATCTGGAAAATACCCCCGGGTTCAAGGTGGGGCGGGTGGAAGAGAAAATGGGAATTCTGGCCTCGGGAACTTCGGAACTTATATTTGAGGATGCCAGGCTCCCCGCCGACGGACTTCTGGGAAAAGAAGGCGATGGATTTAAGCAGATGCTGAGTACCCTGGACGGGGGGCGCATCGGCATTGCCTCCCAGGCCATCGGCATTGGTCGTTCGGTGCTGGAAGACGCCGTTAGATATGCCAAGACCCGGGAGCAGTTCGGCAAACCCATCACCAGTTTTCAGGCCATCCAGTGGAAACTGGCCGATATGGCTACGGAACTGGATGCGGCGGAACTGCTGACCCTTCGAGCCGCCTGGCTGGAAAGTCACCATAAGCCTTATGAGAAAGAAGCGGCCATGGCCAAAATGTTCGCTTCGGACGCGGCCATGAGAGCCTCCGTCGAAGGGGTGCAGATCCTGGGAGGATATGGGTACTGCAAAGAATATCCCATGGAACGTCACATGCGGGACGCGAAAATATGCCAGATTTATGAGGGCACCAACGAGATTATGCGTCTGGTGGTGGCAAAAAACCTCATTCGGGGTTGACGATTTGAGATTGTCGATGGATGACTGGCTTTCAATCGACAATCAACAATCGACAATCAACAATCAGACAGGAGGTGGGCCATGGCCTTGACCTTTAATCCCAAAATTTTTCAAGATATCGAAGAAAAGTATGCCGCTTGGAAACAAAAACTGACCCGGGTTTTTGCCGCCAAACCAGAGCGGTTAAGCCGGTTTTCCACGGTTTCAGATCGGGTTATCAATGATCTGTATACGCCCGCGGACGTGAAAGATCAGAATTTTGCCGCGGATATCGGGTTCCCCGGCGACTATCCCTATACCCGTGGAGTGCAGCCTTCCATGTATCGGGGTCGTCTCTGGACCATGCGCATGTTCGCGGGGCTTGGCAGTGCCGCGGACACCAACAAACGATTTCATCTTCTGGTCCGGGAAGGCCAGACCGGTCTTTCCACGGCTTTTGACATGCCTACCCTGATGGGATACGACTCGGATTCCCCGAAAGCCAGGGGCGAATGCGGCAAGTGCGGCGTGGCCATCGATACGCTGAAAGACATGGAGGACCTGTTTGCGGGGCTACCCATCGATCAGATCACCACCTCCATGACCATTAATCCGCCCGCGGCCGTTGTCTGGGCCATGTATATCGCCATGGCCGAAAATCGCGGGATCGACCGAAAAATCCTTGGCGGCACCATCCAGAACGATATGCTGAAAGAGTTCGTGGCCCAGAAAACCTTCATGTGTCCGCCTGAACCGTCCGTTCGCATCGTGACGGACACTGTGGAATTCGGAACCCGACAGGTGCCGAGATGGAATACCATCAGCATCAGCGGCTACCATATTCGGGAGGCGGGCTCAACGGCGGTACAGGAATTGGCCTTTACCCTGGCCGACGGCATTGCCTACACGGAAAAGGCTCTGGAACGGGGGTTGCAGGTGGACCAGTTTGCCCCGCGATTCTCCTTCTTCTTCAATTCCCACCTGGATTTCTTTGAAGAGGTGGCCAAATTTCGTGCCGCCCGGCGCATGTGGGCACGGATCATGAAGGATCGCTTCAAGGCCAAGGATCCGAGAAGCATGTGGATGCGGTTTCATACCCAGACGGCGGGCTGTTCCCTCACGGCCCAGCAGCCCTACAACAACGTGGTGAGAACCGCACTCCAGGGTCTGGCTGCCGTCATGGGAGGCACCCAGTCTCTCCACACCAATTCCCTGGACGAGGTGCTGGCCATTCCCACGGAGGAGGCCGCCACCATCGCACTCCGAACCCAGCAGATTATAGCGGAAGAATCGGGTGTGGCCAACACCATCGACCCCCTGGGGGGAAGCTATTTCGTGGAAAAGCTGACCAACGAGATGGAAGAGGGCGCTTTTGAGATTATTCATAAAATTGATGACATGGGGGGCATGCTGGCCGCCATCGAACGGAATTACCCCCAGTTGGAGATCGCTGATGCGGCCTATCATTATCAAAAACAGATCGACGATGGTGAAAAGACCGTGGTGGGGGTGAACAAGTACGCTATCGAGGAAGAAGACATCCCCGTGGAGGTGCTGGAAATCGACGAGGAACTGGAAGCGCAGCAGATTGAAAAAACCAACCGGGTCAAGGAAAATCGCAAGGCCCCGGAGGTGGCACGTTGTCTTGAAAGGGTGGGGGAGGCCTGTTCAGGGAGTGACAATGTGATGGAACCGCTTATCGATGCGGTCAAAGCCGGCGCCACGCTTCAGGAGGTTTGCGACGTTTTCAGAGATGTGTATGGTTCCTACCGCGATCCGGGGATTTACTAGAGAGAGGAAATTATGAAACGCGAACGAAGAGTCAGGGTAATGGTTGCCAAGCCCGGGTTGGATGGGCATGACCGGGGAGCTAGAATCATTGCACGTGCCTACCGCGATGCGGGGTTTGAGGTGGTCTATACGGGGCTTCACCAGACGCCTGAGGAGATCGTGGAGGCGGCCATCCAGGAAGACGTGGACATGATCGGCTTGTCCAGCCTGGCCGGGGCCCACAAGTACCTGTTCCAGGCGGTTTTGGATCTTCTGCGGGAAAAAGGCGCAGGCGATATCGTGGTATGCGGCGGGGGCATTATCCCCGATGATGATATCACGATGCTGAAAGCGGCCGGAGTCAAGGAGATCTTTACACCGGGAACCACCATGGATGAAATTGTCAAATGGGTGCGGGAAAACGTGACGCCTAGATAAAAAAGGCCCAAACGATGAAAGACTTAGTTGAAAAAGTGACCAGCGGCGATGTGCGGGCCGTGGCTCGTCTCATTCGCGATGTGGACGATGGCATGCCCGAGGTGCGAGACGTTTTAAAGGCGCTTTACCCCTATACGGGGAGGGCTTACGTTATCGGCATCACCGGCGCGCCGGGTGTGGGAAAGAGTACCCTGGTGGACCAGATGTTGGCCCATCTGAGAAAGCGGGGGAAAACCGTGGGGGTTCTGGCGGTGGATCCCACCAGCCCCTTCAGCGGGGGGGCGATTTTGGGGGACCGGGTCCGCATGCAGCGGCACAGCATGGATCCGGGGGTTTTTATTCGATCCCTTGCCACCCGGGGGCATTTCGGCGGATTGACCCAGTCCACCCGGAGTGCCATCGACATCCTGGATGCCATGGGGAAGGACGTGATCCTGGTGGAAACCGTCGGGGTGGGCCAGGATGAAGTGGATGTGGTGCGGAGCGCCCATACCACGGTGATTGTGGTGATTCCCGGCATGGGAGATGACATTCAGGCCATCAAGGCGGGAATTTTGGAAGTGGGCGACATCTTTCTGATCAACAAAAGCGACCGTGAAGGGACCGATAAAACACTCAATGAATTGCGGTTGATGATTGAGATGGACCAGCGAAAATTTGATAGAGGTCTGTGGAAGCCGCCTATCATCAAGGTGGAGGCCGTTTTTGATAAGGGAGTGGACGATTTCCTGGAAGCGGTTGATCAACATGCCCAATATCTGGAACAATCAGCGGGGGGGCTTAAATCCAGACGAAGCCCGGACAGGGTAAGCCAGGAGCTGGTGGACATGATCAAGGCCCGGTTGTTTGAGGAAGTGCTGGATAAACTGACGGAAAGCGGGGATTTTGCCGGCGCCGTGGATGCCATTGTGAAGGGTCGCCTGGACCCTTATACCGCCTGTGAAAATCTGGTATTTCCCGCATTGAGCGGACCTCTTTCCGACGGAAAGCTCTATTGAGGGAAAAGACAACTTCATGTTCGGTATTTTTTGGTGGGTGCGCCAGCTTCTTTTGATCCTTGTGGGTTGTTTTTTTCTGGCTTTCGGGGTTTTGATGCTCGTATCCGCCTATAAACTTGGGAATCCCTATTCTTTTATCATGGCTTTTTTTGCCTCTAACCTCATGATTCTTATCAGCGCCACCCTGGTGTTGGGTTTTGTGTTGCGAATGGTGAAGGCCCACAAACTTTCCAAAAACAACGTTAGTGAATGAAGACGCAAGGAGGGAACCATGCCGAGTGGCAAAAAAGATCAGCCCATCGGAAAGCGCCTCATGAAGTTGAGGAAAGATAAAAAATTGACCCTTAAGCACCTGGCCAATGAGACGGGCTTGAAGCCCGGGTTCATCTCCCAGGTGGAAAAGGGAGAGGTGATGCCGCCGGTTTCGGTGATCCTCCAGTTGTCGAAAGCCCTCGAAGTGGACTCGAGTATCCTGCTCAGGGAGGAAAAGAAGCGGGCCGGCGAAAAATCCGCGGAAGGATATCAGAAACGCACCGAGGACTACAGTTACGAAACCCTGACCCCCGAAGCGAGGCACAAACGTCTGAAAGCCTTTAAGGTAATGATTGATCCCAAATCCGAGCACAAACCCGTGGGATACCAGCATGTGGGAGAGGAATTTCAGTATGTGCTGAAAGGTAAAATCGAGGTGATGGTGGGCGAAAATCAAAATATTCTGGGTCCCGGGGATAGCCTTCATTTCGATTCTTCCATTGTTCACAAACTGAAAAATATCAGCTCCGAGACGGCGGAACTTCTGGTGGTGCTTTATACGCCCTGATCCGGATGAGATAACGGAAACGGTTTTAAAAAATCCATTGTGCGAATTTTTGAGGGAGGAAAATGGCCTACCAACTCAATGAAGAACAACGGATGATCCGTGCCATGGTCAGGGAGTTTGCCAGGGAAACTGTTTTGCCGACGGCTGCCGAGCGTGATCTCACCTGCGAATTCCCCGCAGAAAATCTCAAGAAAATGGGTGAACTGGGCCTGCTGGGCATGAATGCGCCCGTGGAATTTAATGGGGCGGGAGTGGACACGGTGAGTTATTGCCTGGCCCTCCAGGAAATCGCTTATGCCTGCGCATCCACGGCGGTGATCATGTCGGTACATAATTCCGTGGCGTGCGGCCCCATTGCCCTTTTCGGATCCGATTACCTGAAAGAAAAATACCTGAAAAAACTGGCCACAGGGGAGATGCTGGGGTCCTTCGCCCTGACGGAACCGGGGGCGGGAAGCGATCCCGTGAGCCAGAAAACCCGGGCGGTAAAAGAGGGTGACAGTTATGTCTTAAACGGCAACAAGATGTTCATTACCACAGGTAAGAATTCCCATTTGACCGTGGTCACCGCCTATACGGACCCGGACAAAAAGCATCGCGGTATCAGTGCCTTTGTGGTGGAGAAAGGAACGCCCGGCTTTTCCGTGGGCAAGGAAGAGAAAAAAATGGGGCTTCGCGCATCCGACACGGTGGAGTTGATTTTCGAAGATTGCCGCGTTCCGGCGGAGAATCTTCTGGGAGCGGAAGGGGATGGGTTTCTCATTGCCATGACCTCCCTTGACGGGGGGCGGATTGGTATTTCATCCCAGTCCCTGGGAGTGGCCCAGGCCTGTCTGGATGCGGCGGTGGCTTACGCCAATGAACGGGTGCAGTTCGGGAAAACCATTTCTCAGTTTCAGGGCCTCAGATGGATGATCGCCGATATGGCCACCCAGATAGAGGCGGCCAGACTTTTGACCTTCAATGCCGCCGCCATGCGGGACAGGGGTGAAAATTATAGCGCTGCCGCTTCCATGGCCAAGGTGTTCGCTTCGGAGATGGCCAACAAAGTGGCCTACCATGCCCTGCAAATTCACGGGGGGTATGGCTACATTCAGGAGTACCCGGTGGAGCGGTATTACCGGGACGCCCGGGTGTTCACCCTTTACGAGGGAACATCGGAAATCCAGAGGACCGTCATCGCCAAACACGTCATCGGGAAGTGATTTTTTTCGATGCGATTTGAAAATCATTTTTGAGAGGGAGGATTTACATGTCAAAGGATAGTGCGGCAGTTGCCATTTACAACACCCACACCGAGGCAGAAAACGCCATCAGGGAGTTGGAAAAAGCCGGCGTCAACATGAAAAAACTGTCCATTCTGGGCAAGGATTATCATGCGGAAGAGAACGTGGTGGGGTACTACAATGCCGGGGATCGGATGAAATTCTGGGGTAAGCTGGGCGCCTTCTGGGGCGGGATCATGGGGTTGCTGTTCGGGTCCGCCCTCTTTTTTGTTCCGGGGGTGGGGCATATCGTGGCCCTGGGACCGGCGGGCGGGTTGATTCTGGGGGCACTTGAAAATGCCGTCATCGTGGGTGGCTTAAGCGCCTTGGGAGCGGGCCTTTTCAGCATCGGCATTCCCAAGGACAGCGTGGTCAAGTATGAGACGGCGGTCAAAGCCGATAAATTCCTGGTTATCTTCCATGGTACCGAGGAAGAAGTGAAAGATGCCCGGGAAAGGCTGCATGCCACCAATCCCGTTGAATCCGCAACCCATCTGGCCAGCGAACAGAAAGAAAAGAAGTAGGGGCAAAGCTTCCCGTGGTTGCCTTGTTTTCGGGCGCCCACGGGGGCTACGGTCGTGCAACGGCGGTATGTTTCAGTACCCCCATGCCGCCCGTTTTTTCAATGAGTGCCATTTCTTCCGGGTTGCGGGCCAGCAGTGCCCCGGCAAAGCCCAGTGCATTAACGGAAATCGTTTCAAAATATTCCCTTGATCGGGGAACCAGGAGCATCCATTCCCGGGTAAAGAGCAGGTTGTAGGGGCCGGACTGTAGGGTCTCTTCCCGTTCTCTGAAGGCGTTGAGACCCACCTGTTGAAGCATGAGCCGATACATTTGATGGAGCGCCTGTGCTGCCGTTTCATGGGGAATATTCGTAATGGGGGAAAACCGCTTGAAAGCATGGACAAACGGAAGGCCCGGAACCATGCCCGGGATTTTCCGCGGTTGTTCAAACAGGCTTTCCATGGGAACGGCCTTTCCGGTGGGCGCCATGGGGAGAGGAATCATTTGCAGGTGTTTATGGTCCTGACTGGCCCCGGCAATTTTGCCGCCATTATAAAAAGCGAGACCCTCAAATTCAGCCATGCACCGGCACGCAGCTTCGAAATCACGAAGCGTAAGAAGGGTTTCCTGGTGCTCAAATACTTTCGTAACGATCAGCAGGTGGTGTTCAATCACGTTGAACTTGTTAAGGAGACAGAGGTGGGTCTTTGAGATATCACCCACAAACATTTCTTTTTCATAGGGGAGAAAAGGGTTGGGTTTTTCATTTTTCCCTTTGCTCTTTTCCGCCATTAGGATTTTATCCGCTGCTTTTCGGGCCAGACTTTCCACAATACGAACCTGGAAGCCAACCCCGGCGTTTTCCATGACTTTGCCTTCTGTTTTGATGGGCTTAAGTGCGCCGCTTTTCAATGCTTTTCGGGTGGTTTCAAGGATTCGTTCCCACTGGGTTCCCTCTTTAAAGGGCATTTGGAGCTTTTTCGGGGTCATTTTTTGAGAGTGCCTTTCGTTTCTCTATAGAAAAATATTTTCTGGTTTTTGTTTCAGACCGGACGATCACCGGAAAGGAATCAAAACAGCGTTTTGATTCTCATATCCGGGTGGTTTTGTCAATATTTGAAAAGCAGGCGTCTTATCCAGTATTGTTTTCTCTTGAGGACATAATGGCAATTGTATTAAAAATAAAAATTGGGTGTGATCTCGATTAACAGATTCTTTGGAGGAATAATATGTCCCAGAATGCCGGCATTCTGGTCGTAGAGGACAGCCCCACACAAGCTATGTATCTCCAAATTCTGCTGGAGGAGGCGGGGTACGAAGTCCATGCGGCCCGCAACGGACGGGAGGGACTGGATGCGGCATGGGAAAAACATCCCCGGTTGATCATCAGCGATGTTATGATGCCTGAAATGAGCGGCTATGAGATGTGCCGGGCCATCAAAAATGAGCCCGAATTGTCCCAAATTCCCCTGATTCTGCTGACCACCCTTTCGGACCCGGAAGATATCCTGAAAGGTCTTGAAGCCAAAGCGGACTATTACCTGACCAAACCCTTCGATGAAACCGCGCTGTTGTCCCGCGTAAAGGACATTTTGGACCACCCCATGATTCAGAAAACAGATGAAACATGGGAGGCGCTTGAAATTGTGATTGGGGGCAAGCGGCGGATAGTGCGTTCCACCAGTACGCGAATCATGAACCTGCTCCTCTCCACCTATGAAAATGCCGTACTGCGGAACACGGAACTGTTGAAGGCTCAGGAAGAACTTCGGAATCTCAATGAAAAACTGGAGGATCGGCTCTATGAATTACGGGTTTCCGAGAATCGATTTCGAAGCCTGGTAAAAACCATTCCGGATATTGTGTACCGTATCGATCCACAGGGTAGATTCACCTTTATTAACGAAGCCATCAAGCGCTTGGGCTATATGCCCGAAGATTTGCTGGGCGAGCATTTCAGCAAAATTATTTTGCCCGCGGATGCTATAAAGGTGGATCGTGAGACGGTTCTGAAGGAATTTAAGGGACGGAAAACCGGTGATGAAAAGGCGCCCAAACTCTTTAATGAGCAGCGGACGGGAAAAAGAAAAACCGAAGGGCTTGAGGTTTGCCTGGTGGCTCGCAACGAGGCATCCGTTGAGCCCGGCTATATTGAAGCGTTGAGTTCGGACTATGTGATCATGGAAGTGAACAGTTCCGGTATGTGGGAGATCAATCCCAATGCGGAAAATCGCGATTTTCTGGGAACTGTGGGGGTCATTCGGGACATCTCCGTGCGCAAACAGATGGAAAAGGATCTGGCGGAACGGGAAGCGCAGATGCGGACCATTTTCGATTATGCTTCCGCCGGCATTGTGGTGATCGATCCGGAGAATCACGCAATCGTGGATGCCAATCCCACAGCCATAAAAATGATCGGTGTTGACAGGGATAAGGTGCTGGGGGCCCTGTGCCACCAATTCATATGCCCCGCGGAGAAGGGCCGATGTCCCATTACCGATCTGCATGAGACGGTGGACAGTTCAGAACGGATACTCTGGACCGCCGGGGGAAATGAGATCCCCATCCTCAAAACCGTGGGGCCCATCATCCTCAAGGGTCGAACTCATCTGCTGGAGAGCTTTGTGGATATCAGTCGACTTAAAGAGACGGAAAGCCGGTTGAAATCAGCCCATGACAACCTGGAAAAACGCGTGGAAGAGCGGACAATGGCCCTGAAAGAATCCCAGGCCCAGTTGATCCAGGCGGAAAAGCTGGGGGCCCTGGGGACCCTGACCGCCGGCATTGCCCATGAGCTGAACAACCCCATGATGGGCATGCTCAATTTCGCCCAATACTGCAAAAAACATGTGGACGCGGATTCGAAGATTTATGCCGTCCTCCATGACATGGAACGGGAGACGCGGCGGTGTATCGATATCGTTAAAAACCTGCTGACCTTTTCCCGCATGCGGTCTCAGGGGGAAGAAACCTCGGAACGGATCAGTTGCGGGGAAATCATTGAACGAGTGCGCAGGCTCCTTTCGTATCGTATTGAAAAGGATGGCGTTTCATTCAATATAACCACATCTCCCGACTGTCCTGATATTTCAGTGGATGTGGGCAATGTTCAACAGATATTTCTGAACCTCATCGGTAATGCTCTGGATGCGGTGAAAGATACGGAAATGCGGCATATTGACGTCCAAATCCGTCAGGATTCGGGTGGGTATGTAGTGGTTCAGGTGGCGGATACGGGAAGCGGTATCCCCAAAGCTATTCAAGGGAAAATCTTTGATCCCTTCTATACCACCAAAGGAGTCGGTAAAGGGACGGGCTTGGGATTGTCCGTGAGCCGGGGGATTGTTGAAAAACAGGGCGGTACTATCGAATGCCGAAGTGAAATTGGTAAGGGTAGTGTTTTTACAGTGAAATTACCGTTGTGATTTAGGGATAAAAAGATGGAGAAAGTCATGACTAAACGAATTATGGTGATCGACGATGAACACGCCATACGAAAATCTTTTGAGTTGGCCCTGGAAGAGAGCGGTTATCGAGTGGATACGGCGT
Organism: Desulfatiglandales bacterium; assembly: GCA_963664475.2. Taxonomy (GTDB): domain Bacteria; phylum Desulfobacterota; class DSM-4660; order Desulfatiglandales; family Desulfatiglandaceae; genus NaphS2. The sequence goes on along the minus strand of CAXXXE010000002.1, from coordinate 1,200,566 downwards.
CGTCGGGAAAAGAAGGTATCAAAATGCTCAAAAGCGAACCCTGCGACCTGGTGTTTCTGGATTTGAAAATGCCAGGTATGAATGGGGTGGAAACCCTGCGCCAAATTCGAAAACAGGACGAAAATATCCCCGTGTACATCGTGACGGCCTTTTATGGGGAATTCTTTGATGAACTGCGGCACATGGCCGAAGCGGGAACGGGATTCGAAGTGCTCAACAAACCTGTGGATGGTGATACGATCCTCAAGTTGTGCCGGGGGGTTCTGGAAGGCATCGCGGTTATTGCAGAATGATTGATAAACATTATGTGTAACCGTTAACGGTTACGGTATTTTTTTAAAGTGATATATTTACACCGTACGTTCCTTATGTTTTAATGGCAGTTTGGGGAGGGCTATTTTCAGAGGCAAAAGATTGTTTCCAAATGTTAAAGATGAGGATTCATGGAAAAAAACCTATTGATGAAATTATACGTGGCCGGGGATACACCGAGGTCCAGAAAGGCCATTGATGGGATGACGAAAATTTTTGACGAGCGTTTGAAGGGGCAGGGCACCCTGGAAATTATCGATGTGCTCAAAGACCCTCAGTCGGCGGAGGAGGCCAGCGTCATGGCGACACCCACCCTGATTTTGCTGACCCCCCCGCCAACACGGCGGCTTATCGGTGATCTTTCCGATGGCAAAAGAATATTTGATATTTTGAACTTGAGGGAAAAAAAAGCATGAACGCCGCGAAAGAGAAAGTGTGGGAAATGGGTCATGCTCTCAGAAAGGTTCTGGTGGTGGATGATGATCCCGTCATTCGTGAGTTCATGGAGCGGACCCTTTCCGATGCCGGGTGTGAGGTGCTGACGGTTCAGGATGGTCTCTCTGCTTTGGATGTGCTGCATTTTCATCGACCCCATATGATATTTTTGGATATGGTTCTTCCCGATATGGACGGCAAAAACCTTTGCCTGGCCATCCGTGGAAAAAAAGAACTGCAGTCCGTTTATATCGCCATTTTTTCAGGAATGGTCGTGGAAGAACAACCCGACATGAAGGAATTTGGCGCCGATGCCTTAATTGCCAAAGGCCCTATTTCGAAAATGGTCGATTATATTCAGGAGGTTTTGCGTGATCCTGAAGGCGTCAGCGCCCGATGCCGTTCCGGGGAGATTATCGGCACGGAGCATGTTTTTCCCCGGAAAATGACGGCTGAGCTGCTCTGTTCCCAAAAACAGACCCGCTTGATTTTGGAGAACATGAGCCAGGGTATTGTGGAATTGAGCCCGGATGGGCGAATCCTTTATGTGAATGGCGCGGCTCGCTTATTTTTCGGGAATAACGGTTCGGAATTGCCGGGCGCCCCGTTTCAGGATTTTTTTAACGAAAAAGATCGCTTGCGTATAATGCGACTCACGACGGAAATCAAGGGGCAGGCCTTTGCCATACCCTATGATGACCCCATTATCCTGAACGACCGTTTCCTTGCCATGGAAGCCCTTCCACATGCTACCTGTAAGGGCAATTCCAGCGTCATCATAACCGATGTTACCCGGCGTAAAAAAGAATCCGAAAACCTCAAGGCCGGTGAAGAAAGGCTTTGGCGAATCATTAATCAATTCAGCGATGCGCTGATCCTTGCGGATGAAGAAGGGACGGTGCGCATTGTCAATCCGTCGGCTGAAAAAATGTTCGGTCGGAATTCGGAGGCGTTCATCGGTTCATCCTTTGGCTTTCCACTGCTGGCCGGGGAAACCTCGGAGCTGGATATTTTGAATCGGGATGGAACCCTGAAGGTCGGGGAGATGCGAAGCGTTGAAATCGAGTGGGAGGGAAAGAAGGCCTGTTTGGCGTCCATTCGGGATATTACAGCACGAAAGCGAATGGAAGAAAAGCTCAAAAGCGCCAACCGGAAGATTCTGGAACAACAGGAAAAGCTGATTGAAGAGGAACGTCTCAAGGTTCTGCTTCAAATGTCGGGGGCGACAGCCCACGAACTGAATCAGCCCCTGTCCATACTGTTGGGAAATATTGATTTGATGAAGGAAGCGGAGGATGATCCGAAAGAACTGGCTCTTTGCATGAAAGAAATAGAACAGGCCGGCAGAAGAATCGCCGATACCATCAAAAAAATTCAAAACATTCGACAGTATGAAACCAAGCCCTATGGGTCCAGTGGCAGGATCGTGAATATTGACCAGAAAATTCATGTTCTTTCCATTGAAGATAGCCTCGAGGATTTTGAGACCATTCAATCGGTTTTTGAGGATGTGGACGGTATTGAATTGCGCCATGCGAAAAATATTGATCAGGGCCTTCGCTGTTTGCGGGAAAAATCGCCGTCTCTGGTGCTACTGGATTATCAGTTGCCGGACGGTGATGGCTTTGATTTTTTGCGGGCCATGAAAGAAGCCGGTTATGAGATTCCGGTGGTGGTGTTAACCGGACAGGGAGATGACATGATCGCCGCCCGTCTCATTCAGGAAGGGGCCGATGATTACATGACCAAAGCGCGATTTGATCGGGAAACCGTTTCCTGTTGCATTCGAAATGTGATGGAAAAGGCGACGCTCAAAAGAGAAATCCGCATGGCCCGAAAAAAGATTTCGGAGATGGCCACGCGAGATGAACTGACCGGTCTGTTCAATCGCCGGTATTTCATGGAAGCCCTCGATAGTGAACGGGCGCGGGCCAAGCGGCATGGGACGGATCTGGCGTTATGTATGATCGACCTGGATTTTTTCAAGCGGATCAATGATACGCTGGGGCACTCGGCCGGCGATGAAGTCCTGGCGGATATGGGAAGCATCATCAGGGAATGGTCCAGGCAGACAGATGTGGCCTGCCGATACGGGGGGGAGGAATTTGCGGTGATCCTGCCGGAGACGTCTCTGGAAGGGGGACGTGCCGCCTGTGAACGGTTGCGTCGAATGGTGGAAGAGGCCAGTGTCCCATGGAGGACCGGCCCCATTCAGTTCACCATCAGTCTGGGGGTCAGTCAGGATGTGCCGGGCGAAAAAGGTTCCGCTCGAAAGCTTATCGATCAGGCTGACGAAGCCCTGTACCGGGCCAAGGAAGCGGGGCGCAACCGGGTGGTGGTTTGGCATCAATGAAACATCAACAAGCCACAGGCCCTTCCAGAACGCTTTTAACGACCATTTGAATCTGATCCAGCCCGATGGGTTTCTTGAGGAGTTCAAAATCGATCCCGTCCGCCATGGCTTCTTTGAGGCCGGTAAAAAACTCTTTATGAAAGGCCGTTACGATATAGACCAGCACGGTCTTGTCAACCTTTTTTAAAGCCCGGAGGGTCTCTACGCCGTTCATGCCGGGCATGCGCAGGTCCAGGAAAATCAGGTGGTAGGGATCGGCTTTTTCCATCTCAATCCCTTTTTTGCCGGATTCAGCGGTATCCACAATGCACGCCATGTCCTCAAGGGCCAGAACAAAGGATTTCCGTACACCCAGTTCATCGTCGATTACCAGAATGCGTTTCATACGGTCTTTTCCTCCCGTCGTTTATCCATGGGGAGCAGCACTTTGAAGGTGCTCCCTTTCCCCGGGGTGCTCTCACAGATGATTTGCCCGCCATGGGCCGAAACGATGCTGTGGCAGATGGAAAGCCCCAGCCCGGTCCCCTGACCCTCTGATTTCGTGGTAAAGAAGGGGTCAAAGATTTTTTCCTGATTTTCCTCTGGAATACCGCATCCTGTGTCCCGAATGCTCAATTGTACATGATGGCCTTCGGGTCGCAGGTCCACATGAATTTCCTTTTTTTCCGTCTGATGAATACTGTCGATGGCATTGTCCATGAGATTTAAAACCACCTGCTGAATATTGTTTTCTTTCATCCAGACATGGGGCGTTTTGGGGTCCATATGACGGGTCACCTGGATATTATCGGCTTTGATCCGATAGGCCAGCAGTTTGCGCACGCGGCGCAATATTTCATCCAGATCCCCTTGCTGAAACTCCTCCTCCCCTTCTTGCTCCATGCGGGAGAAGGTGAGCAGGTTCTGTACAATATCGGAGCAGCGCAGGACTTCCTGTTCCGCATCCTTAAGGACGGAGAAGCGCTTGTCCGCATCGTCCGTATGTTTCAGACAATATTGGATAAAGTTTAAAATCCCCATTATCGGGTTGTTCAACTCATGGGCAATGCCGGCGGTCATGGCTCCCATGGCGCCCATCTTGCCGGCATGGACCAGTTGGGCCTGGGACCCTTTAAGCTCTGTAAGTAACTGTTTTAACTTCCCTTCGGTTTTCTTTTGCTCGCTGATGTCCCGTGCTGAGGCAAACACTCCCCTCACCTTTCCCGAAGCGTCCCGATAGACCCGTGAATTGTAAAGCACCGGTGTAACATGGCCGTCCCGGTGCTGAATCTCCAACGGGTAATTGCGCACCAGGCCTTTCTTGCGGGCTTCTTCAAAAGCGGCCCCGGCATGGTCCGGATTCGTGAAATTGTCGGAAAAATCCGAACCCACCAATTCTTCGCGGCTTCGTCCCGTGATAACTTCCGTTTCCGCGTTCACATCCATGATTCTTCCATCAAGACCGATGGTGACCATGGCATCCAGGCTGGCCTCGATGAGGTTTCGGGCATAGTCGCCGGCCATGCGCAATTCATCGGATGTTGCCATGAGTTCCTCATTGGTGGCTTCCATCTCTTCGGTGGTGGCCTGCAGCTCCTCATTGGCCGCTTCCATCTCCTCATTGATGGCCTGCAGTTCCGATTCCCGCTCTCGAACCTCGCTCAGGAGTCTGTTGGCCCTTTTAAGGGCCGAAAAAAACCGGTTGTTTTTGTTCAGGATCTGCCGTTCCTGGGTTCGCTGGGCCTGGGCGACGCCTTCCTCCCAGGGCGCCGCTTCAATATGATTGACGGTTCGCATGCCTTCTGTGATGTGCCCGCGCCGAATATTTCGAACGGTGGGCGGCGGCACGATTCTTCTGGAGGCTTCCGTCAGGCTGGTGGGTTGTCGGTTGATGTCGCAGGCTTTTTTGGTGTGGCGTAATACCCTGACCTTTCTCATGGCTGACTCCCTGTTTAGACCGTGAATGTTTTGACCAGTTCAATGACTTTAGCGCCAATCGCTTCAACAGGCAACACAAAATTCACCACTCCCGTGGCGATGGCGGCCTGGGGCATGCTGAAATATTTGGCGGTTTTTTTATCCTGAGCGATGATGGCGCCGCCTTTCGCCTTGATGGCGATGCAGCCGTCGGCGCCATCCCTGCCGGTGCCGGATAAAATAACCCCGATAACGCGGGATTCGAAAAATTCAGATGCCGAAGCAAACAGCACGTCCGCGGAAGGGCGAACGTAATTTAATTTTTCATGGGTGTCCGTTATCAGGCGGCTGGCCGCTATGGCGAGATGTTTTCCCGGTTCGGCAATGTATACCGTCCCCGGCGCGATGTCCATTCCCGTTTCAGCCAGCCGCACCCGAAGTGGACAGAGCCTATCCAGATAAGCGGGAAGGTGGGTCTTTCGATCTGCCTGCAGGTGCTGTACCACCACCACGGCCGCCGCCAGATCGGCCGGCAGTGCGCTTAGCACTTCGGATAGAGGGCTGATGCCCCCCGCGGAAGCGGCCATCACCACCAGCGGAAAGAAACCGACCGGTTTATTTGAAGTTATTGGTTGATTCAATTTTCTCATAGAGTTTCGCTTTGTGGTCTAAACAAACAAAAAGTTCCTTTGTCTTCCCAACGGGGACCTCCGCTTTTCCCAGCATTAGAATCCCGCCGGGTTTCAGCGCTTCATGCAGGCGATGTATCACCCTGATCTGCAGGGGCCGCGTAAAGTAAATCAAAACATTCCGACATATCACCATATCCTGTGCCATGCAGCGGGGGCCATGGTGTAAATCATGTACCTGAAAGGTAAGATACTGCTTCAGCACGGGTCTCAATTTGAAATCTCCTTCGTCAGCGGTAAAATAGCGGTCGAGATAGGACGGCGGAACCCCCGCTATGCCTTTGGCTGTAAAAAGCCCCGCTTGGGCGGAAGCAATGATTTCCGGGTCCAGATCGGTGCAGAGAATCTCTATGTCCCACTGGGCGATGTTCGGCCCCAGCGCTTCCGCCAGGAGCATCATCAGGGAATAGGGTTCTTCCCCTGAAGCACACCCGGCACTCCAGATGCGGAGTGTTCTGTCCGTTTTCCCCTTAATCCATTTTGGCACCACCCTGTGTTTAAGCGCCGTAAATGCCGCCTCATCCCTGAAAAAACGGGAAACATTGATGGTGAGATCATTGAAGAGCCGGCCGTATTCACCCGGGTCTCGATCCAGAACCTCCCCGTAATGGGCATAAGTTTCCACATCTCTGGCCCGAAGCCGGCGGGCCAGACGTCTTTTCAGGGTACTCTCCCGGTATTCCCTGAAATCAAACCCACGCTCCCCATATATCTTTTCAAGCAGGGTTTGAAGTGCTTCCCGTGTGTCAGTCAAAGGGGATTATTCCTTGTTTCATCTTAAGTCTTATTTTCCGCTCGTTCTTAATTTTTAGGGCTCGGGCTTTCTGTCATGGGGCCTTGACATAAAGGCTTTCTGTGTATATCATGCGCATGTTTCTGTTCCTCAAAAGGAGATTGCCATGAAAAAAGTGAGGGTAAACATAACGCTTGACAATGACCTTGCCGGATTTCTAAAAGGGTTTTCCCTGTCTCAAAGATTATCCATGTCCGAATTAATCAACCAGTGGGCACTGAGCCTAAAGCGGTCTCAGGAAAATCAAGGAATGGAGATCCTGTTATCTTCCCCTGAATTCTATCAGTCTCTATCAGAAACCGTCGAAAAATGCCGCTCCGGAAGAATGGACTGGCACAGCCGCGAGAAGGCCCTTGGCGATGAATGAGACGTATTCGGATCAATTCGTCAAATCCCTGAGGAAATTTTCTGCCATCAGGAAAAAAATTATTAACAAGATTGACAAAATCATCCTTGACCCCCTGATGGGTGAACCCTTAAAATACGATCTGCGTGGTCTGTACAGTGTCCCGGTCTCAAGAAATTTTCTCATTATCTACAGTTACTGCAAAATTTGCCGAAAAAAAGGCGACGATACGATCCTCCTGTGCCATGATTGCGCTGACATGCCGGCGGAAACCACCCGGTTCTTTGACCTTGGCCCTCATGACAGGGTTTACAAGGGATGACTCTTTTCCCTCTTTTTCACTCTCCAGCACCAAACAGCTCCCCGATGCGATCCACCTCATGGGGCGTGGATGATTTCTGTTTTAATTTGTGGCGATGTTTCCAGACCTGGAAAAAAGCGCTACTGGGATTCGACAGCCTCTACCAACTCAAGTCCCAGTAAAACCTTCTCTCTGTCGGACAAATCCCCGATAATGCGTCTCAGCGGCGGCGGAATTTCCTTAATGAGCGTCGGCGTTGCCAGAATTTTTTCATCTTCAGCGAGCTGGGGTCGTTCCAGGACATCGATGATTTTGAGTTCGACTTTCTCTTCAAGTTCCCCTGAACAGATTGCCCTCAGATTTGCGATGGCCTGTCTGGACCGGGGTGTACTTCCTGTAATGTATAATCTGAGCATAATTTTTTTCATGGTTTCATCCTTATTTTTTTTGAAGAAAAAGGCAGAACCTTTATATTTTCGTTGATACCGATACGGTTGTCAACCACTGAAGAAATCCATTCCCGGTTGTTACTTTCCCGCCGACCACTTTTCAATCACCGGGAAAAGTGTCTCCGCCTTAATGGGTTTGGTCACATAATCATCCATGCCCGCAGCCAGGCATTTTTCCCGATCGCCTTTCATGGCGTGCGCCGTCATGGCGATGATGGGAATGCCGGCAGCGGGATGTTTCCGGCGAAAGGATTTTCCTTCATTATCATGGAATTCAATGGTCAGGTTCCGAATGGCGCGGGTGGCGGCAAAACCGTCCATGACTGGCATCTGGACATCCATCAGGACCACATGAAAATCCATCTTTTGAATCTCGTTGATGGCTATTTTTCCGTTTCCCGCCACCACCACGCGATGTCCCCGTTTTTCCAGAATCTTGGCGGCCAGTTTTTGGTTGACCAGGTTATCTTCAACCAGCAGAATGCGCAGTTTGCGGCGGGCTTCTTCAACCGTATAACGGGTAATGACCGGCCCTTTGTGGCTTTGTTGCCCGAGGGCCAGGCGAAAGGCATCCAGGAGGTCGGCCTGTTTAACAGGTTTGAGAAGATAGGCGGAGATGCCGACGGCGCTGCACCGAGCCGCGTCTCCCCGATGACCCGCTGAGGTGAGCAGGATGATGGTGAGGTTCCCGTGTTTTTTTTCGGCATTGATCTGTTTCGCGGTTTCGTATCCATCAAGGCCCGGCATCTGGAAATCCAGCAACAGGAATCGGTACGGGGTTTTGCCGGCTTCGGCGTTTTTCAGTTCTTCCAAAGCCTCCCTGCCGCTGGCCACGGTGGTGGGCTTCATTCCCCAGGCAGCGGTCATTTCTCTGAAGACGGTACGGTTCGTTTGATTGTCGTCCACAATTAGAAGGGGAATTCCGGAAAGGCTGGAAACATCCACCGGCGTCGACAATGCCGGTTCCACCCGGCCATGACCGAATTGGGCCGTAAAATGGAACGTGCTCCCTTTTCCCTGTTCGCTGTCCACCCAGATTCGTCCTTTCATCAATGCGACCAGTTGTCTGCTGATGGCCAAACCGAGCCCCGTGCCCCCGTAATGACGTGTGATGGAACCGTCCGCCTGACTGAAGCTCTCAAAAATAGCGGCGGATTTCTGGCTGGGAATACCGATTCCCGTGTCGGAAACGGAAAAATGAAGTCGGATTGTTTCGTCCGTTTCCGCTTCAAGGGCGACACCGATGACCACTTCTCCGGTTTGGGTGAATTTGATGGCGTTGCCGGCCAGATTAACCACGATCTGGCGAAGTCGCACCGGGTCGCCGCAAAGGGCGGTGGGAACCTGGGGTTCGATTCTGCAGACCAATTCAAGGCCCTTTTCGTGAGCCTTTACCGCCAGGGGATCCATGGCGTTTTCCAGTGTGGTGCGCAAATCGAAATCAATGGATTCCAGTTCCATTTTGCCGGCTTCCACCTTGGAAAAATCCAGGATATCATTGATGATGGTGAGCAGTGCGTCGGCGGAGGTCTTGACTGCCGTCATAAATTCATTCTGTTCGTCGGTAAGTTCGGTTTGAAGCACCAGATCCGCCATGCCGATGATGCCGTTCATGGGGGTTCTGATTTCATGGCTCATGTTGGCCAGAAATTCGCTCTTGGTTTGACTGGCGGCCTGGGCCTCCTTGCGGGCCTGCACCAGACTGGATATATCCACAAAGCTTTCAAGAAGGTACTGTTTGCCGTTGGCGATGAAGGGTTTCACGGTTTTAAGGATGGGGATCTCTTCTCCCTCGGCATTTAAAAGGGTCCGCTCCGAATTGTCTACGGATTGCCCCAGATCAGTGATGGGACAATGCCCTTTTTCAAAGGGGCAGATGTGCTGATGACACAGTTTATCTACAATGTCTTCAGCGGGCCGACCGATCATCTCCACCGCCGCCCGGTTGGCGCCGGTGATGATATGGGTTTGTGCGTCAATGACAATAATGCCCGCCTGAACGGTTTCGAATATGGTTTTGAGCCGCTCTTCAGAGCTTTCCAGATAGGCTTTTTGCAGTTGCGTGGCCTGGTGGGCCTCATGGAGCTGGGTCAGTTCCTCCTTTCTTAACCGGAACATTAAAAGGCTGGAAATCCCGATCAGCAGAAAAAACAATGCAGTTCCATAGCCCGCATTTTTTAAGAGCGGCAGGGCGATGGTGCTCAGAATGTCCTGAATGTCATGGAGAAAATAGAGCCGCCAGTGGGGCATCCGGGCGATGGGCGCACTATGGACGAAGTAAGTGAAGCCGGATTCATCAACCGCTTCATTTTTTCCCTTGTTGCGCATGCCCGTCCAGTTCCAGGGTCCTTTCCCGAATTGTCCGGTTTGTGCGATGGTGGAAAGGGCCCCGGGCTGGAGCTGCCATAATACGTGAAACAGCCATTTTTCCCGGTTGGAAATAAAAATAACCCCATGGGGGCCTGTGAGCATCATGTACCCTTTTTCGCACCGGGAAATAATCTGCCTCAGATGGTTAATGGAAGCCTTGATGACCACAACGCCGTCAGAGCTTGTATTTTGAGTGCCCGCTACGGGCCAGCTGTAGAAAATTCCGGGGATGTGGGTGGTGACGCCCACGGCCATATAGGTGAAGGGCCGGCCCTGAATGGCATTTTTGAAATAGGGACGGAATCCATAATTCTTGCCGACGAAACTGTTTGCATCGTTCCAATTGGATGAGGCAAGGGTGATCCCCTCTTTGTTCATGAGGTAACACACTTCCGCATCAAAGATTTTTCTTAAACGTTCAAGTGTCCGGTTGGCCTGGTCCACAAGTTGCGGGGTGGGTGTGACGATTGCCTTCAAGACGGCTTCATTCCCTGCCAGAAGCTGAACCGCCCGCTGATATTCGGTGATGCCGGCCGAGATATTTTCAGCCAGCAGATTGGTGGTTCTTTGAGCATCGGCATGAGCTGTTGTGAGAGCATAGTCTTTCATGGATGAGTACAGCATAGCCCCGGTCAGCAGCGCCGATACAAACAAGCTGAGGAGAAAAAGGTCAAACAGGAGCCGTCTTTTCATTTTTTATCTCCCGGTTCGGATTACAAGCCCTTTTTAGATTCAAGCCGTAAGAGCGGTATTGAGTGCGGTTATCAAACGGAAAAATGCTTCTGTTCTTTTTCTTATACCCCGGTCATCCCACGGGGTAAACATCCTTTTTCGTAACCCTTCCGTAATTTCCAGCTGCACCCCTTTCCCCGTCGTGCCCCTGTTGCATAAGTTGGAGGGGGCTTCTCCTCTTAGCCCCGGCTTCGTACTGATTTCGGTTTTAAAACCGGCCCGGCAAAGAGCCCGGCATATTCTGTTTTTGAGTTCCTCGTGCCTTCCGCCCACATAAACCACGGATTTTTTGCCATGGCAGCCATGTATGGTGATGACCGTTTGCGCACCCCGCGCAATTTTGATGCCGGCCGGTTCATCGAAACGGCTGCTGGTAATGTGCAAAATCCCATTTCCGCTGTTTTTCATTCCTTTAAAGGCCCAGAAAGTATGCTGATTGCCCGCCACGGCGTCGGCAATATCGGCGGTGCCGGGTTCTATGTAGCCTCCGTGGGGGGCCATTACGGCAATGGGAGAAGAACCTTTTCGCGTCTCGATCCGATAATCCACGCCTTCTCTTTCATGTTTCTTGAGATCGCTGAAACTGTGGTAATAATCCAATGGTGTTGCCTCCGGTATAATCTGCTGAACCCGTATTCTAAAACACCCCGGTCTTGACCCTCAAGGAATATTTCATTACACTGCCATGATCAATCATCTATTATCCGCGAGAAGGAATAATGCCTTTGTTCACACAACAGCAGTTCTTAAAGCACATGGGGCTTAAAACGGCTCAAATGCCGAATCATTGCCGGCCGCCGGCCACAATTCTCTTTACGGTGAATGGGCGGGATGTGGTTTTTCCGGATGCCCATGACGTCAGCCTGTTGGATTTTATCCGTTGGGATCTGGGCCTTCGGGGCAGTAAATACGGTTGCGGCGTGGGGGTCTGCGGGGCCTGTACGGTTCTCATCGATGGTCGTCCCATGCGGAGCTGCATGGTGAACCCGTTGCACCTGGAGGGAATGGCGGTTACCACCATCGAGGGGATTGAGGGGTATGGGAAAAATTCGGAAGCGTTGCCGAGGGTGCAGCGAACCTTCGCCGAGCTGGGGGTATTCCAGTGTGGTTACTGTGCCCCTGGGTTTGTTTTGAGTGCCGGTTGCCTGTTGCGTGACAACCCGAATCCTTCGGAAGAACAGATCCGCCGAGCGCTTCATGGGAATCTTTGCCGGTGCACCGGATACCGGAAAATTCTGGATGCGGTGCGGGCAGCGGCGGATGATGACTTTAAACGGCATCTATTGAAGCAGCCCAGCTACAGCTTTGCCGCCGGGGACCCGAAGGCTGTGAAAAAAGTCAAAGGAGAGCAGATTTACGCTCAAGATCTGCATATGCCGGAACAAATCTGGGCGAAGGTGGTCTGGAGTTCGTTTCCGCGAGCAAAAATCCGATCCATTGATACCGGTTTTGCTGAAATGATGGATGGGGTGTACCGCATTATGACCCATGGGGATGTGCCGGGGAAAAAGACCTTCGGCGTTATTTTTTCAGATCAGCCCGTGCTGGTTGAAACCGAGGTGCGTTCCATGGCCGATGCCGTGGCTCTGGTGCTGGCTGAAACCCCCCGGGCGGCCGAAGCGGCGGCGGATCGGGTGAAAGTCGTTTATGACCCCCTTGAGGGCGTTTTTGATCCCATGGCATCCCTCGCGCCGGACGCTCCTCCTCTGACGCCTAAGGGGAATGTGGCCCACAGGCTGACCTGCCGTAAAGGAGATATTAAAAAAGGCCGGGAAATGGCAAAAGTCGTCATCAAGGGTGAATATCGAACCCCCATGGTGGATCCGGCGTTTATGGAGCCGGAAGCCTGTCTGACGTATCTGGACCCGGATGACATTCTGGTGGTGGCCACCGCCAGCCAGGCTCCTATCAGTTACCGAAACCAGATCGCCGCCATCTGCAACCTGTCCGAGGATCGCGTTCGGCTCAACACCCTGTTGGCCGGTGGGGCCTTTGGGGGTCGAGGGGATTTAAGCATCCAGCATCTTTGCGCCCTGGGAACCCATTTGACGAGGCGCCCGGTTCGACTGGCCCTGACGCGGGAAGAATCCATGCGGGTTCACAGCCACCGGCATCCCTTTGTTTTGCATTATGAGACCGGCGCCGACGGGAATGGCAACCTCACCCATTGCGTGGTCAAAGGTATCGCCGATGCGGGAGCTTATCATTCCGCCACCCTGGCGGTGGTGGAAAATGCCTGCGTTTTTGCCACCGGGCCTTATGAGATCGGGCACGTGGATGTCAATATCACTGCCGCCTATACGAACAACCCCGTCTGCGGGGCCATGCGGGGGTTCGGGGCGCCCCAGGTGTGCCTGGCCATGGAATGCCAGATGGACCGGCTGGCCCGCCGACTGAACCTTAATCCCATGGGCATGCGCATGATGAATGCCCTGGAGGAGGGAAAGGTCTCCCAGTGGGGACAGGTCATGGGGCCTGATGTGGGGATAGAGGCCTGCCTGCGGGCGCTTAAGCCTGAAATAACCGCCATGGGCACCAGATTGCGGGTTGAGCATCCGGAAAAGCTGGGCATCGGTATTGCCGCCGGGTACAAGAACAGCAGCACCCCCACCATGATCCCCGAGGGGCGCACGGACGTGACCCTTCGGTTGTCCGAAGACGGGATCATCGAAGTGTTTACCGGGGGCTGCGAGCTGGGGCAGGGGCTGGTGGATGCCTTGAGCCGCATCACGGCCGATGCTCTGGATCTGCCCGTCTCCCGCGTGCGCATTATTCCCGGTTCCACGGATCACACCGTTTCCCTCATGCTGACCAGTGCCAGTCAGCAGGTATTTCTCACCGGCGGCGCCATCTGCCGGGCAGCCCTGAAATTCAAGGCGCAGTTATGCCGATGGGCGGCCAGGGTGCTGAAAAGAGACGCCGCCGGTCTGGTGTTGAAACCGGGCGGGGTAGGGGAGGGTTCAGATAACCGGGTACTTATCTCTTTTGAGGACCTGGCGCGGAAATGTGAGGGGTCCGGCCAACTGCCCATGGTGCATGAGATCTACACGCCCCCGGTAAAAAACATGTTTCCCCCTGAAAGGGTCACGGAGATCGGACCGGATCAGCGCATTCTGCCTTCACTGGGTTATGTGGCGGCGGCCGTGGCCGTGGGTGTCAATGAGAAAACCGGGCGCGTTCGGGTGCTGAAGGTGGCGGCGGCCCAGGATGTGGGCAAGGCCGTCAACCCGTCGGGGATCGTCGGACAGGTGCAGGGCGGAGTGGCCATGGGGTTGGGGTGGTGCTTCAAAGAGCGAATGAACCCGCGGGAGGGTCGCATCCAAAATGACAACTTTGACCGATATCATATTCCCAGAATCACGGATGTGCCGCCCATTGAAACCCTCATCGTGGAAGTGCCGGATCCCCTGGGGCCCATGGGCGCCAAGGGCATCGGTGAATTGCCCGTATTGCCGGTGGCTCCGGCGGTCTTGAACGCCATTCGGGATGCGGTGGGAGCGGATATTGCAGAGATTCCCGTGAGGCCGGAAGATATTTTGAAGGCACTGTCCGGAAAATGAATATCCAATCACAGGGGGCAGTTCTTTCTACAACTCAAACTCAGTATGGGGTTGTATTCCTCTTTAAAAACATCTAAACCTCAAGATCCGCATCGCATTTGGCCTGGTAAGCGGTGAGCTTTTTTCTCAACCATTCAGGGACCTCCATCTTCGTGAAAGTGGCCATATTCATGCTGACGGTGACATTGTGCCCTTCCACAACCACTTCCTGCCCCCCCGTGCGGTAGGTGGTGTACCCCCAGGTGATGGAACTTTTGCCGATATTTAAAACCCGCACTTCCACTTCAATTTGATCTCCGAACCGGAGGGGACGGCGGAAATCCCCCTCCAGATGGACTGTGGGAAAAGCCAGGTTGAATTTCCGCATGACCGATGCGTAGGGAATCCCCAGTTCATCGGCGAAAAAATCTTCAAGGGCCACATGAAAATAGTGCAGAAATCTTGGGTAATAAACGATACCCGCGTTGTCAATGTCGCCGAAGCAGACTTTTAGATGGGCGCGAAAAGCCATTCTTACTTAATCTCCTATAAATCCATAAATTCAAAACGAGTGCCGTCAAACAATCCCTTGTCGCTCAGTTTTATCTCGGGAATCACCAGAAGCGCCATGAAGGAAAGGGTCATAAAGGGGGCCTTCAACTTTGACCCCATCTGTTTTGCCAGGAGGTCAAGCTGTGTGTATTTTCCGGCAACGGTCTCAAAATCCCCATCGCTCATGAGTCCCGCGATGGGCAGGGGGAGGATTTCTTTGATGTCATCATCTTTACAGACCGCACAGATCCCCCCCTGATGTTCGATAATGAGGTTGACGGCGGCGCAGATCTCCTCGTCGGTTGCGCCCACGGCGATAATGTTGTGAGAGTCGTGGGCAATGGAACCGGCAATGGCGCCTTTCTTCAACCCGAAATTCCGGATGAAGCCCATCGCCGGTTTTCGGTCTTCGTATCGGTTGACCACGGCGATTTTGAGGATATCTTTGTCGATATTGGTGATCAGGCGCCCATCGACGGCATCAAGAAGGTCTCTGCTTTGTCGGGTGATGAGCTGGCCGTCAATGACGTCGATAATATTGACGGCTCGGCCTTTATCGGCAACGGAAAATTCCAGCGGTCTTTTGGGCGTGGCGGCAAAGCGGTTTACAGTATCGGCATGGGTTTGTGACAGCAGGCTTTGTCCGTTTTCAGCAACGATTTCGCCATTGATAACGGTTCTGTGAATGTGCAGCCGGTCAAAATCATCGATCACCAGGAAATCCGCGGGATCTCCCTTTTGCAGTTGTCCCACATCCAGACCATAATGGACCACGGGGTTGACGCAGGCCATTTGAAGCACTTTTATTTTGTCCAGGCCGGTTTTAAGGGCACGTCTTACCAGATCGTTGATATGTCCCTTCAGAAGATCGTCCGGGTGTTTGTCGTCGGAGCAGAACATGCAGTTGCGGTAGTGTTCAGAGGCGATGGGGATCAGATCATCGAAATTTTTGACTGCCGATCCTTCGCGGATCTGAATTTTCATGCCCAGAGAGAGTTTTTCCAGTGCCTCATCCTTTGAAAAACATTCATGATCCGTGCTGATTCCGGCGGAAATGTATTTCTTGAGGTCTTCCCCCGAAGCCCCGGAGAATGCCCGTCAACGGTCTTATGGTGGGCTATGGCGATGTTTATTTTTTTCAGGACGTCCGGGTCGTCATGGATGACCCCCGGGAAGTTCATCATTTCCCCGAGGAACTTTATTTCCGGCATTTTCAGCAATGTTTCCGTATCTTCCGGGGTTAACCGTGCGCCGCTGGTTTCAAATGGGGTGGCCGGCACACAGGAAGGGGCTGAAAAGTAGAATTTAAGCGGAACCTCTTTTGCATTTTTCATCATGTATCTTACGCCCTGAATCCCCAGCACATTGGCGATTTCATGGGCATCCGATACGGCCGCAACCGTGCCGTGGGCCAATGCAATGCGGGCAAATTCCGAAGGGGGCATCATGGAACTTTCAATGTGTACATGAGCGTCAATGAACCCTGGTGTGATGAAATTTTCATAAGTCTGATTGTCACGGTGGATATCATGAATTTTTCCATTTTTTACGTCAATGGTTCCCGGGAAAATCTCGCCGTTCACCACATCCACAATGTTGCCGGAAAAAAAAATCATTAAACTGCCTCCAAAAGTTTCGTGCCTGTTCGGCTCGACTACATGGGTACAAAGTCATTGGCAGCCCAGTAGTCTTCCTTCAGACTGTCCAATTCGTTTTCAAACGCTTTGTAATGCCCCTGTTCCCAATCCGCAAGTTCATTGTAAAACAGTTTGGCTTCCGCTGATGCCGCTTTTTCCGCGCAGGAACGGTAGAAGGTCATGGCCTCCAACTCAAGTTTCATCCCGATGGTCAGGATACTGACCTCATAATGGCTGTCTTTGATGCGCTCTTTGATGGCGGCACTGAAGATGGGACTTTCACTTTGATCTCCGGTTTTTTTGATAAAGGCTTTGGCGAAATCATAATTTCCGTTTTCCAGTACACAGACTGGTACTGATGCCTCAAATATTTAAAATGTCCCATTTCTTCCTCGGCCATTTTAGCAAAGGTCTCTTTTGCCCTGGGATCCGTTACATTTTCAGCAGCCATCTTGTAGAAATTGAAACCGGTTAATTCTGCCTCCATGGCGGTTTTGAGTCCATCCAGAATTTCCTGGTTTTGTTCCATTTCATTTCTCCTTTAAACGGTCTGTTTGATTTTTTTGCCAAATCTTTTTATATTTCTTATTATGGCTTGACGATTCCAATGTTGCAAGTTTTTTTCAGTTCATCTGCCCATGGTGCAGTTCATACCTCGATTCGAGGATTTCATCAAACACCATTTGCAAAACATTATTGAAGTGGTTTATTCTTATGACAAAGAACAAATGAACCAAGTTATTGAGAGGGGCGTATCATGCTGAATCGAAAAATATCAAGGCGGACCTTTTTATCCATCAGCGCCATGACCGCGGGCGCTCTGGCCCTGGACTGGCGGCGGTTTTCCGCGTTTGCCGATAGCATAGGACCCAAATCGGAGTATCCCGTCGTGATTATCGGGGCGGGCCTGGGAGGGTTGTGCTGCGGCGCTTACCTGGCACGGGCCGGGTTCCCCGTGACCCTTCTGGAACAACACGATATTCCCGGGGGATATGCCACGGCCTTTGACCGTGAAGGTGGAAAATTCACCTTTGAAGTTTCCCTTCACGGTACATCCATTCACAATAACGGAACTGCTCGATGCCTGTCCGAACTGGGGGTTCTGGATAGACTGAAACTGGTGGCGCTGCCGGAAGTTTATCGGCTGAAAAGCCCGGGTTTGGATATTTCCGTTCCCCAGAAAGATCCCGATGCCTACATCAACAGGTTAAGCCGATACTTCCCGGATGAAGAAAAGGGCATCCGTTCTTTTGTTGAGGAAATGATCGGTGTTTCAGAAGAGGTAAACAAGCTCGGCCAAAAGAAAGGGAACTTCATCAAGCTTCTTTTTCCTTTTCAATATCCCAAAATGTGGCATATCCGCAACCAGACCCTGGCCCAAATGCTGAATGACCATGTGAAAGATCCCGCGGCTCAAAATGCACTGTCAGCCCTCTGGGGGTACTATGGACTGCCACCTGAAAAACTGTCCGCCTTTTATTACGCCAATGCCACTGGCGGGTATCTCAAGAACGGATCCTATTACATCGAGAAACGTTCCCAGGCCCTCAGCAACGCGCTGGCCGACGTTATCGAGGAAGCGGGGGGGCGCCTTCATTATGAAACCGCCGCGGAAAAAATTGAAATCAAAGACGGCGCCGTGGCTGGCGTGCGGACCGCACAGGGAAAAAGTTTTCCGGCACGCACCGTTGTCAGCAATGCGGGTGCATTGACAACCCTTCAGGCAATGCTGCCATCCGGTGTGGTTCCTTCTGATTATCTCAAAAAACTCAAAGGATACAGGCCCAGCATTTCTTCTTTCATCGTATGGCTTGGGTTGAACCGGGATCTGAGGGGGAAAATCCCCGGTTTTTCAACTCATGTGGCGTCAGGCCGGGGAGCCGGGGTAGATTATCAGTCGTGCATCAGGGGGGAAGTGGATCGAGGTGGTTTCAGCGTCAGCATTTATGATAATATCTTCGAAGGTTATTCCAGGCCCGGAACATCCTCCCTGATGCTGCTTTTCCTTTCGGGCTACGAACCCTGGCGGAAATTCGAGGCCGATTATCGGGCCGGAAAAAAAACCGCCTATCAATTGGAAAAAGAGCGGTGGAAAAAGATTCTCATTCAAAGGGCTGAAAAGGAGGTCGTTCCCGATCTTTCGGCAATGATTGAAGTGTGCGAAGCGGCTACGCCGCTTACCAACTGGCGATATACCCGAAACCCGGAGGGCGCCATCTACGGTTTTGAACAATCCATGGATAATGCTTTCATGGATCGCATCAACAATAAAACCCCGGTCAAAGGACTCTATCTGGCCGGGGCCTGGGGCAATCCGGGCGGGGGATTTGCCGGAGTCCTTCGGAGTGGGCAGAGCACTTTCGTGGAAATCATGAAAGATCTGGGTTAGGAATAAAAGGGTTAAAAGATTTTCTATTTTTCGGATCCAAACGAGAGAGGTAAATTATGGCACATAAACCCTCTTATGAAGAGCTAGAGCAGCAACTGAGGGGTTTTGAACGGGCAGAATCCAACCTCAACCGGCCGGCGGAGGATCTTGCTCAAATATTTGCGATGTCGCTTGATATGATTTGTATCGCCGATATCAATTCCGCAACCTTCATAAAAGTCAACGCCGCATTTACACGACTTCTTGGATTCTCTGAGGAGGAACTGTTAGATAAACCGTTTTTAGAATTCATTCACCCCGAAGACATTGATAAAACCCGATCTGTGATCGAGCAAAACCTGAAAATGGGTGTTAATGCCATTAACTTCGAGAATCGATATCGTTGTAAAGATGGTCGCTACAAATGGCTAAGCTGGGTTTCTCATCCCGATGCGAAAAAAGGTCTAACCTATGCGGTTGCCCGTGACGTCACAGAGTTCAAACGGAGCCAAAAAGAGCTTAAAGAGATCAAAGATCTCCTCGATGCCGCAGGCCGTATAGCCAAAGTGGGCGGGTGGGAACTGGATGTCGATAAGATGGAGGTGACCTGGACGGAGGAAACCTATCGTATTCATGATGTCCCGGTGGATCACAAGCCGTCGTTACAGGAAGCGATCAATTTCTTTCATCCGGATGACAGGCCTGTACTGGAGCAGGCCATTCAGCGCGCACTTGACCACGGTGAACCATACGACATGGAGATGCGGTTTATCACCGCCGGGGGAAAGCAACTTTGGACACGGACCATATGTGAGCCGGAGATTGTTGAAGGTAAGACTGTCAAACTCAAGGGCATTTTCCAGGATATAACAGACCTGAAGCGTGCTGAGAAGGCGAAAATCGCGTCAGAGCAAAAATGGCGTAATATTCTTGTCAGTACCCCCCAAATTGGTATTTCTCTCGATCCAACCGCCAAAATTATATTCGCCAATGACCACTTCTTAAAACGCACGGGATGGGAAAGGGAAGAGGTCATCGGCCGGGATTGGTTTGATCTTTTCGTCCCCGAAAGTGCCAGGGAAGAAATCCGGACCGTTTTCATGTCCGTGATGAACAAGAAGGATACCGCCGAATTCTCAACAAATGAAAACAACATTATGACAAAGACCGGTGAATTGTTGTTTGTATCGTGGTCCAATGTGCTGACAAAAGACAGTGAAGGAAACATCGTCGATGTGACCTGTCTTGGCATTGATCTGAGTGAGCGCATGCGATCCGAACAGGCGCTAAAAAACAGCAAGGAGTTCATCGACAAAGTCATCAATACGGCGCCAAACCTGGTTTACATCTATGACTTGGTTGAAAAGCGCAATGTGTACTCAAGTGACGGTATCAACCGGCTTCTCGGTTTCAGCGCAAAAGACATCCGGAAAATGGGAGAAAATTTGTTTTCCGCCCTTATGCATCCCGATGATATGGCCGGGGCGGCAGCCCATCACGCACGTCTGGAAGCAGCTGAAGAAGGGGAAATTCTTGAAATTGAATATCGCATGAAAAACCGTGAGGGTGAATATCGAATCTTGAAAAGCTGGGACACGGTTTTTAAACGGAAAGATGACGGGAAAGCACAGCAGATTATCGGTTTGGCGGCCGATGTTACGGAACAGATAGCCGCAAGAAGATCATTGCAGTATGAAAAGGAAAAAACGCAGCAATATCTCGATGTCGCCGGTGTCATCCTTATTGCGATCGACAAGAAGGGAGAGGTCACACTGATTAACCCCAAAGGGTGTGAGACATTGGGTTATTCCCAGGATGAGATTGTCGGCAAAAACTGGTTTGATTCGTTCTTGCCATCGGAGAACATTGAAGAGGTGAAGGCCGTCTTTGATCAGATCGTCAGTGGTGAAATCGAACCCGTCGAGTTTTATGAAAATCCCATTAAGACCCGGGATGGCAGGGAAAGACTGATCGCCTGGCGGAATTCAATTCTGAGAGATTCTTCCAAAAGGATCATCGGTTTGTTCAGTTCAGGGGAAGATGTCACTGATCGCAAGCGGGCCGAAAAAGAACTGTTGGAGAGTGAACTGAGATTCAGAAGCACATTTGAGCTGGCGGCGGTCGGCATATGCCATGCGGATATTTCTGGAAAGTTTTTAAGAGTCAATTCCCGTTTGGCCGAAATTCTCGGCTATTCACCCGATGAAATGACTACTTTTAAATGGCAGGATATTACGCATCCGGATGATCTTAAAGCTGATTTAAAGAAAATGAAACAACTCTTGGACAACAAAATCAACTCATACACCATGGAGAAACGTTTCATCAAGAAAGACGGTTTTGCTGTTTGGACCAATTTAACGGTTTCATTGATAAGATCGACTTCCGGTGAACCCCGGTATTCAATCGGAGTGATTGAAGATATAGATGAAAAACGAAAGCTTCAGGCTGCGCTTCGACAAGCCCATAAAATGGAAGCCATTGGCAGTCTGGCAGGCGGCATCGCCCACGAATTCAACAACGTCTTAGGCATTATTTTAGGCAATGCGGAGCTGGCGTTGGACGAGGTCCCCGACTGGAATCCGGCAAGAGAGTCTTTGAAAGAGATTCGGGTTGCATGTTTTAGGGCAAAGGACGTGGTTCGTCAGATTCTCAGTTTTGCCAGGAAAACCATGACGGCTTTGAAACCCTTGGAACTGAATGCGATTGTAAGGGAATCCCTTAGACTGATTCGTGCTTCCATACCCGCCATGATTGATATCCAGCCCAATATTCCTTCTAATCCCATGATGATCCTGGGAGATGCCACGGAAATCCATCAAATTGTAATCAATCTCTGTAACAACGCCGCATATGCGATGAAGGAAACCAAAGGAACTCTCAGTGTCAGCATTTCAAAAGTACATTTAAATGAAAAAGACGCCTCTCACCATGAAGACATTTCTCCCGGCGTTTTTGTGAGGCTCGCCGTCATCGATTCCGGCGGAGGCATGCCGCCTGAAGTTCTGGAGAAGGTTTTTGAACCCTACTTCACGACAAAGGAATTTGGCGCGGGAAGCGGCATGGGACTTGCGGTCGTCTATGGGATCATCAAAAAATGTAAGGGCGCCATCGATATAAAGAGCACTGTCGGGGAAGGGACCACTGTAGCGGTCCTGTTTCCAAAGATCGAAGAAAAAGAAACTTCCGCAAGAAAACCGGAAGGAGAACCGGCCACGGGTAATGAAAGGATACTCCTGATAGATGACGACCCTTCTATCGTCAGTATGATAAAAAAAATGCTTGAAAAACTGGGCTACAACGTCACGGGCATGACCGATAGTGTTACCTTGCTGAAATCTTTTCAGTCATCCCCCAATGACTTCGACCTGGTGATTACCGATATGGCGATGCCCAAAATGTCCGGCGTTCAGCTGGCTGCTGAATTGCTGAAAGTGCGAAATGATCTCCCGATCCTTCTTTGCACCGGCCACAGCGATACCATCGACGAAAAGAAAGCAAAAGAGATCGGGATCAAAGGATTTGCCATGAAGCCTTTGGATATGGGGAAGCTGGCAAGAGCTGTTAGGGTAGTTTTAGATGGGGGGTGAGAGAAGTATGCTATAAGTCTGCGTGCTTTCTGCCTTGTATCTTATGCAAAAACAGTCGCTTGCGAATTTTGGAGGCGCATTGCCTCAGGTGCCATAAGAGGGAATTTTTGCTGAAATTTTCGGGTTTCGTTCTAACTTCGGCCACCCGGGATGGAGCCCATTTGGATGTCAAAAAGAGTGATTTAGCGCCCCTTATGTTCCGGGCGCTTTTCGGTTTCAGGCTGAATGCGGTGCCTGTGCATAGGGGGATCGTTGCGGGTTCCCGTAACCTGCCAGGAGACCTTCATGTGCGGCTTTCCACCGGCAATGCTGAACTTGTTCTCAAAAACCTCATCGGCAATGTAGAGCTCAGGTGCCGGTGCGCCGATGGGCGTGAGCTGGTAGCGAAGGTCCTTGTTCAGTGTTTCGAAGTAGTGGGGCCGCACCACTACGGCCTCTCCTTTCTCGTCAAGAACGACCACGCCGTCGTATACGTTCTTCATGTCCGGGCTCTCCACATTTGAACATTCGATTTTAAGTAAATTTTTTTGACCAAATCTCCTCTTGACCCTTAGTCTTTTCGGGTGGTAATGAGAACATCTGAAAGTGATCAAGAGCCGGAAGCAGGCTTGACCCCCTGGTTCTTTGTGGGGTATGTTATCTTATCCTGGCGGCTTCATGCAACAGCCCCCCCCAAAAAAATCAAAGACGGAAAGGAGTTTTCGCTTATGTTCAGATCGCGGTACAGATTTACATGGCGCACTTTCTTAATTCAGTGGGTGCTCCTGATGGTTGTTTGTTTCCTGGGATGCAGCAGCGATTCCGATGCGCCGGGAAAAAACGACCCACTTGAAACTTCGGTCACTGTGTTTGGGGATGTGCATTTCACCCCCTTTTACGATCCAACTCTTTTTTTTGATCTGGTAGACGCACCGGTGAACCAGTGGGCGAATATCTTTGGTCGATCCACGGTGACGGCGCCACAGTCATGGGGCAAGGAAACCAACTATCCTTTGTTGGTAAAAACGCTCCAGGCTGTGGGTAAGACAGCGGACAAGAACCCGGTGGTACTGTTTCCAGGGGATATTCTGCCTCATAAATTTCGGGAGACTTTTTTTTCCCTCTACGGTGAGGAGGATGAAGCCGCGGTCAGGTTATTTGCCTATAAAACGACCACATTTTTTGTGGAGGAGGTGCGTAAAGCCCTGTCCCGAATACCGGTACTTTTTGTGCTGGGCAATAACGATTCCTATGCCGGAGATTATCGTTTGGTTCCCGAAGGGGCCTATCTGGCGGACACCGCCGATCTGTTTTACCAAACCCTGCTGGTGGGCGGAGCGGACCAGGAGCAATTCAATAACACTTATCGGGCCGGAGGTTATTATCAGGCGCAACCCCCTTCGTCCAAGGTTCTCTATGTATGTCTCAGTTCGGTGTTATTTTCCGCTCTATGGTCTGGTGAGGGCGGAGAAGAGGCGGCCATGAAACAACTGGACTGGCTTGAGGACACGCTTCAAAATGCTCGGCTGCAGGGAAAAAAGGTCTGGTTGATCATGCATGTGCCGCCCGGTGCGGACGTTTATGCCACGGTTTCAAAATACATGGATGATACCGGCCAAATTTTCGATGCGGCGATGATGTGGAAACCGGCCTACCAGGAACGTTTTCTGGAAATCATCCGACCCTATGGTGATATCATTGAAGCCTGTTTTGCGGGACACACCCATATGGATGAGTACCGGATTTTGTTCTACGGTTCGGATGGCTCGCCGGAACCGGTTCTGGGGATTCCCGCGATCAGTCCGCAGTTTGGAAACAACCCCGCTTTCAAGGTCTTCACCGCGGATCCGTACAACCATGAACTTCAGGATTACCGTTCCATCGCCTACCCCTTCCAGAAATCGGAGCCTGTGTATGAAAACCTGTACACTTTTTCCAATGCTTACGCGCTTTATGGACCTCTAAACCGAGATCTGGTGGAACTTTTTCCACGGTTGTCAGATGATGAGGCGCAGCAAGGCAATTACATTCATTTCTATTATTCGGACCACGACGCCGGCAATCCCATCAATGAGACCCGGTGGCCGGCCTACTGGTGTGCTGTCGGCAACATGGCCAAAACGGCATATATGACATGTGTCAACAATTACCCATAGAAGAATAAGGTCAGGCCTCCGTTGTTTTCGGGCTTCGTTCCGGCCTCGGTACTGGCGGCCGTCATGTCCACGGCAGACGCTCAGCTGTTGGCGTTGCCCTCATCTTTTTTAAAAAGGGGAAAATCGTGAAGGATTTATGTATGAAATGGGTTTGCTTTTTGCTCATTTTTGGGTTGGCAGGTGTATTTTCAGGTTGTTCGGATAATGATTCCGATGAGACAAAAACGGTGCGGATCGCCCTGATGGTCACAGGAGACCTGGAAAGTCGCATTGTTCCCTGGGAGGTTTCGCGGGATGGAAAAACCCTGTCGGTCGGTGGGCTTGCCCGGATTGCGGCCGCGGTTAAAGAAGTTCGCGGGGGGGTGGATGGGTCTTTGTTGCTGTCTGCGGGCAACGATGTCTTAGGTTCTTTTTACTATATGTTCCAGGGGGAGCCTGAAATGCGGGGCATGGATCTGGCGGGGTATGACGTTGTCACCCCCGGCACCCACGAGTTTGACTATGGTACCCTGGTTTACGGCAATGCCTTGCAGTTCGCGGGTTTTGATGTCATCTCCGCCAATCTTGAGGTCAGTAATGCCGCCGTTTCGGACCGGGTTCTGCCGTATATCATCAAGGAAATTGCCGGTATTCGGATCGGTATTTTCGGCCTTACGGCGCCCGATTTTGAATTGTTGTGCAATCCAACGGGCGGTGGGGTCCAGGTTGACCCGGATATTATCCCCGTTGCCGAGCGTCTGGTGGGGGAACTGAAACTGAGGTCGTGCGACCTGGTGATTGGGTTAACGCATGTGGGCTCAACCTGGGTGAAGGAACTTGTCCGGCAAGTTGACGGAATGGATATCATCATTGATGGTAACGATCTCATGCCCTTGTGTGAGACCATGCAGGATACCATTGTTTTGCAGGAGGGTTCGGGTGGCGAATATCTGTCGGTTCTTGATTTCACCGTTCAGAACGGGCGGATGGAAAATCCATCCTGGAAACGGATTCTGATGGATTCACAGGTGGGTTTTGATCCTCAAATTCAAAATTTGATGGAATCTTATGTTGCGTCATACGAGGAAGGGCTCAAACAACGGATCGGGGAATCACGGGTTGATCTGGATGCCCGTGAGGAGCGGTTGCGGTTGGGCGAAACCAACCTGGGGGACCTTGTGGTCGACAGCTGGACACAACGGCTTCCCGAGGCGGATATGGCTCTGGTGAACAGCGGTTCAATCAGGGGTGGGCGAATTTATGAGGCGGGTCCGCTCACCTATTTGACGGTCAATGAGATATTGCCTTTTCAGGGTAGAATCCAGATGGTTGAAATGACGGGCGCCGCTATTCGGCAGGTTCTCGAAATATCGGCATCGGCCATTCGCGTGGAAGGGGACGGGTGCGAGGAAGGGAACCGGGCGCCGACGGGTGGTTTCATGCAGGTGAGCGGAATTCGAATCGCCCTTGATTTGCGCGAACCCTGCTTTTGCGGTCGATATTCAGGCAGGGAGCTGGCCGAAATCATAGATTACGGCGACAGAGTTTTTGATGTGGAAGTATACCGGCAGAATGCCTGGGTCAAGCTTGACCCCTCTACAATATATAGGGTACTGCTTAATGCCTACACCGCCGATGGCGGGGATGGACAGTATCCATTTCTGGCGGAAGAAATGCGGAAAATCGATACCGGCATGGTAACAACGGATGTTTTGGCTGATTACATCATACGGCATACGCCCATTGCGCCCGAAATCGACGGTAGAATCGATCTCATGGGAGGCCGATAGGATTTTTGGGTGTTTCATCTAAAATGGTTAATCTGAATATGACCTGAGCATGCCAGATGGTATCCCACAACTTCAGCATTTCCGGGTTGGCAAGTTGATTGTGACGGTATCTTGAGACAAGAATTATCCGGCTGATTCTCTGGTCAAAATAATGAAAGCTGCTCATGGGCTTTCGGTTTTCTCTTCCAATTCGATCGTTCCAAATGAACGAGCTGTTTGGATGAAAAGGGCTCAAGAAAAGGGGACATCTTCATCTGAAGTGGACGATTGTTCAGTGAGCGGCTGTGGGCGTGTGAAAGAATAAGTTTTTGTCTGGCCCGTGTCAGGCCCACATAGAGAAGCCGTCGTTCCTCTTGGTCATCACGATCTCCAAAGAGGGTGCAGGGGAGGAGACGGTCCTCGCAGCCGATGACAAATACAACCTGCCACTCCAGACCCTTGGCGGCGTGAAGGGACATGAGTGATACCCGGTCACCCATCAGGTTCCGGTGGTCGATCCCACGTTCGAGGGAGAGGGCGTCAAGGAAAGAGGGAAGATGATGACTGCAATTTTCCGCAACTTTTCCGACCCGATCGAGAACATGGGTAATCTCTTTCGAATCCAGATCAAATCCGTGCAGCTTTACCGCCTGGTCGATCATATCCCTTAGGTCCGCCTGACGGTCCATGCGGTTAATGATGGGTTCCCCGTCGGTTCCGGGCTTTAACAGGTTTAAGTAACAGGTTCGGTAATAATCACTGTCGGGCCGGTTGAGTGATTGAAGAAGCCGCCAGATCACATTGGCCGGATACTGATCCATAAGCGGTTTTTCACCTGAACGGACAAAAGGGATGCCGGCTCTCAAAAAGGCCTCCTCAAGGGCATCACCCATGGCATTGAGCCTGAACAGGACCGCCATGTCTTCGAACCCGATATTTTCCCCATCTTCATGGGAGGCCACCCTTTCACTATCAAGGGAAAAATAGGTGGTTCCCCCGATCAATTTTTCGATCTGTTCGATAATCATCTCCGCTTCTTCAAGGTGTGTGCGGCATTGGGCCACATAGACCGGGGCGCCGGAACCACAGGTTCCGTGAAGCGGACGTTCTTCTTTCAAGAGCCTGGCGGAGAGATCGAGGATATTCTGAGTCGATCTATAATTTTGGGTCAGGGAAATGGTTGTATTTGCGGGGAAGTCACTGGCAAAACCATGGAAATTGGAAACATCCGCCCCGCGAAATCCGTAAATGGCCTGATTGGGATCGCCGATGGCGCAAATAGCGGCGCAAGGGGTGCGCTCCGAGGGAGATTTTCCGGTATTTTCAGATGCATCGGTTTCGCCGTAAACCATTTTTTTGAGTAATTCCACCTGAACCGGATTGGTATCCTGGTACTCATCAACAAAGATATAGGGGAATTTAAGGGCGTACTTTCGGCGGACACCGGAATGCTCATTGAACAATCTCAGGGTCTCCACTTCAAGATCGTCCAGATCGAGCATGCCCAGATGCCGAAGTTTTTCTTGATAAATGGTGAAGACTGTAAAAAGGTCCGCAAGGGCGGAATCGGGTTTCCTACCCGAAACTGAATTTAGTTTGAGTTCGGGCAGGTTTTTCAGGAGACGGCGCCCCGTGTTTTTTCGGGCCTTTTCATTGACCGCTTCAAAAACCGCTTCTTCTGCCAGAACACGGGTGTCTGTTTCGGAACATAGTGAAAACGGTTCCGGGAGGTCCAGATGATGGCCGTCATGTCGCAGGACATCCAGACAGAAACCGTGAAACGTGGCCACGTAAACGGTTTTTCCGTTTTTTTGTGTTGCCAGTCTGAGCAGACGTTCTTTCATCTCACGGGCGGCCTTATGGGTAAAGGTAAGCGCCAGAATATTGCCGCCACCCATGGTTCCCGATCTCAGGAGATAAGCGATGCGGTGCGTCAAGGTCATGGTCTTGCCCGTGCCGGGCCCCGCCACGATAAGGAGATGTCCCTCCCCATGAATGACCGCTTTTCTCTGTTCCGGGTTCAGCGGATCGAGGATGGGGTCGGTAAAGGGAAGGACCGCCTGTTGATCAGGCTCTTCTTTCTTAGGTGATGGTTTCTTCTTCTGGGTCGTTCCTTTTTCGGTTTTTTGCTTTTTCGGTTTTGTTTTAAATAATGCAATCTGACCGAGCAGTTCGTCTTTTTCACCGTCATCGAAAAGACGAATCACGCCATATTCACCATCATACCCTTCCCGGCTGATGACCTTGTTGTTCCGCATTCGATCAATGGCCTTGGACAGAAGGAGGCCGCCGGTCTCTTTTATCCTTTCCGGGGACGCATCCATCAGGATATGAAGTTCAGGACCCAGGGTGTTGATCAGATCTTCATAAATGCGCGTCACTTTCTTGGTGCCCGGCCCACACCCATGGATTTCCGACAGGATTTCCGTTAATGGGATCAGACTGAAAAAGGCCTTTGACATTTTCGGTTGATCTCTGTCAGCCAAATCGTCCACGCGATGCAAAACCCCCACGGTCACGGGTTTGCCGCAGACGGGGCACATGCCGTTTTGGGATTTTGTTTCTCCGGGGTGAAGCCGGACCCGGCATTTGCGATGCCCATCCAGGTGGTATTTCCCTTCTTCGGGAAAGAACTCGATGGTGCCCAAAAACCCTTGACCATCGGTCATGGCCCCGACCATGGCGTCATAATCGAGAGCCGTTTCAAAGAGATTGGCCTCCCGGCCCAGTTTGGCGGGGGAGTGGGCGTCTGAGTTGGAAACCAGAACATATGGATCCAGTTGAGACAATAGCCGGTTCATGGGCGGGTCGGAAGAGAGCCCCGTTTCCAGGGCGTGGATATGCGGTGTGAGATCTTCGAAACACTCCTCTATATCATCAAAGCCTGATTTGGAGCCGAAAAGAGAAAACCAGGGCGTCCACACATGGGCCGGAATAAAGAATGCCCGGTCACTGGTTTCCAGAACGATCTCCAGAAGGTTCCTGGAATCCAGCCCCAGGATCGGCCTGCCGTCGGAGCGGATGTTACCGATCGCCTCCAGTTTTCGGTTCAGCTTCAGAACCGAATCAAAGTCGGGCAGGAGGATGAGGTGGTGCACTTTCCGGGTCCTATCGTTCTTCTTGTAGATGCAGCTTATTTCAGAGGTCAGCATAAACCTCGGCGAATCCTGACAGGACGTCGGAATCTCCGTCCTGATGGATGCCGCAAGACCCGGTTTCAAGCGGAAAAGACCTCGTTCGGCTTCAGTGAGCTTTTCCTGTAATTCCTTTATCCACCCCGGATGGGTAAAATCACCGGTACCCACAACCTTGATGCCCTTTTTCTGCGCCCAAAGGGCGAGATGCTCGGGATCCAGGTCTTTTGAAGTTGCCCGGGAGAAGCGGGAATGGATATGGAGGTCGGCAATGAATTTCGGCATAATTTGATGCATTATAGAAAGCCTTTCCCCGAGCGCCAGGTCAGACGGATTCGGGTTTATGGCGCCTGCCATAATTTCGGCAACCCAATGCGGTTGCCTGAGGAGATTATGGTAAGGAATCGCTTTGCGGGTCAAGGGAAAAGAATGCCACATGTGGGGCCTTCGTCTTTATTTGGGAAGGGGGGGTAAAAGGGATAATAGCAATCCATGTATCCATTGAAAATCCAACCGAATGAACAACTCGAAGGCCAGTTGCGATTCAAGACTGAAGACGGGGTCTGCTTGCCGAAATATTAGCTCATGCCCATATATGGGCATCAAGTTTGACCCCTTCAGGTTTGACCATCACACCTCTTTTTCACAACAATCTCATTAATATGAATCAGTTGTAAGTATAATCATTCCCCGCCACTCAGTGGCATGGTTTTGGCAATCCTTATTCATCAAAAGTAATTGAGTTTTGATTATTCTTGAAGGATAGGAATGCATTTTGACCGGCAAAAGGAAAATGCATCCGGGAAATTTTCCGGTGAAATGGAAGTTCTCAAGGAGGAATGGGAGAAAAGTCGTCATGGTGGGAGATGTCCTTCGCCTTGGCCGACGGCTTGAAGAGAAACCTCTGATTTTCCCCACACTCCTGAAGACGGTCATTTTTAGCATTTTTGTAGGTGTTTTTACGATCATCGAGTATACTATCAAGGGTCTCTGGAAAGGGACGGGGCTTACCGGAGGTCTCGCGGACTTTCTTGAAAAAGGGCCCCATGAAATAATCTCCGGGTGTCTGGTCGTTTTTGTTGCGTTTATCCCCTTCTTCGCTTTCAGGGAACTGGGGCGGGCTCTTGGGGGAGAAGGCAAAATAATGGGGCTCTTCTTTCGAAGAAGAGACAGCTTTTAATATGAACTCAGCCAAGCCACCCGGTTCAGCCTGACCTATAATTCGCAGGTCGACCTCGACTTTAAGGCGCCTGCTGAGTTTTCAAACCTGGCCCCCGGCCTCGAAGCGCTGCTTCGCAACCGTGGGTTGCTGAACGCCAATGTTGATTTGGGCGTAACCGTGCCCCAGCAGGCCATGGCCGGCGTGTTCCACCAACTGAACCCTAAATGGGCGGTGCTGGGCAGCCTGGGGTGGCAGCAGTGGTCCAGGTTCGGGGAGGTTGAGGCCGGCGTGAATTCAAATAATCCCACCAGCCTCACCACCGATCTGGAATTTAAGGACACGTGGCATGGGGCTCTGGGCGCGCAATACGCTATGGCCGAGGCGTGGATGCTTAATTTCGGGGTGGCCTATGACTCCAAATTCCAGAGCGGCTCAACGGTCTCCCCGCTACTCCCCATTAACGATGCCTGGCGTTTCGGCGCCGGCATCCGGAATCAGGTCAGCAAGATTTTCAGTAAAAACATTACACGGCTTCGAAAGGAGGAATGCCTGGGACTAGATGTGTGAATTGGTTATTCATTGCGGAAACGATGAAAGCAATCGAGACAAACCTAAATAAGGAGGATAGGAGGATAAAATGACTGGAAAAAAAAGTAACAAAGCCGCTTTTCGTTTTGCCATGGGTTTATGTATTACCGCCTTTTTTTGTCTGGCGTCTCTTCCGGTTAACGCTCAGGAAGATCTCAAACCCCAGATACTGGTGGATCAGGCCCTTGTCACGTTGAATAATTTTGTAAAGCAACCGGATATGGAATGGTTAAAAAGCCATCTCGGCGATTCAAAAGGGGTTTTGATCGTGCCCCAATTGCTTAAAGCCGGTTTTGTTTTTGGAGGATCGGGCGGCAGAGGTGTGGTGCTGGTGCGTGATCCAAAAACGGGCAATTGGAGCCAGCCGGGTTTTTACAGCCTGGGTTCCGTAAGTTTCGGATTGCAGATCGGGGCGGAATCCTCTGAAGTGATTATTCAGATCAGAACCCAACGAGGATTGGAGTCCATCTACGGCACCTCTTTCAAATTGGGTGGCGATACATCTGTAGCGCTCGGGCCCGTCGGCGCCGGGGCAGCCGGAAAAGGGGTAACGGCCGATCTGGTTTCCTTCTCAATGGCCCAGGGGGCCTTTGCCGGGCTCGCTCTGGATGGCTCGGTGGTGAAAGTTAACGATGATTACAACAAAGCCTATTACGGTAAATCTGTAAGGCCCGTGGACATATTTGTGAAAAATGATGTGAGTAATCCGGGATCCGCCAATCTTCGCAAGGCATTGGCCAAGGCTGAAAAAGGAAAGTAGCATTCACTGGGGGCGAGCTTTGGTATAGAGGATTGCGGCGCTCGCCCTCCTTATTTTATGCTTTTCTACGACAGAATAGAGAGAAAAAAGGAGGACCATCATGAAAAAATTGATTTTACTGACAACGATAATGACCCTTTCGATCTTTTTTGCAAATCATTCATTTGCTCAGGAGCTGGTCATTTTCCCTGCCAAGGGACAGACTCCGGAGCAGATGGAAAAAGACAAGTATGATTGTTACACCTGGGCCAAAAAGGAAACAGGCTTTGATCCCATGCAGACACAACCGACGGCTCAGACGTCTGCTGCTCAACCCCAGGGCCCTCAAGGCGAAAGGATCAGGGGCGCGGCACGGGGTGCGGCACTGGGCGCCGTGGTG
This sequence comes from Desulfatiglandales bacterium, assembly GCA_963664475.2. Classification (GTDB taxonomy): domain Bacteria; phylum Desulfobacterota; class DSM-4660; order Desulfatiglandales; family Desulfatiglandaceae; genus NaphS2. The sequence goes on along the minus strand of CAXXXE010000002.1, from coordinate 1,168,298 downwards.
GGCGGCATTGCAAATGATGATGCGGGGAAGGGAGCGGCTGCCGGCGCCGCAGCGGGCACCATGGCGGGCGGCATGAGGTCCCGGCAGAACAGAAGAAACCAGGCACAGGCGCAGCAGCAACAGGCACAGCAGCAGAATGCGGCGACCGATGAGAAACGCAGTGTGTATCATCGCGCCTATTCCGCGTGCCTGGAAGGAAAAGGGTATACGGTCAAATAGTCATTGAGGAAACCAAAAGCAGACGCTCTTTCAGAAAGGTGAAAAGCCCTTCGCTTTGAGATCTATTGGTTCTAAGGAAAAAATCAATAATATCAATAAGGCGCGGGGGAAACGAGGCTTTAAATCATCGGCCCATCCTGAATTCATCCGTGGGAAAGCACGATCTTCTCGAACATTTTGGCCATGCCGGTGCAGAGCGTGTAAATGGATTCGATGGAAAGATTGTCCTGAATGGCGGCGTCGAAAAAGAGGGTCAGATCAGAGGCCATGCCATCTTCCGGCTTCCAGTAGCAAATCAGGACGGGGACCCTCGGCAGGGGATAGAGCACCAGGGATATGTCCGATGAATAATGACGGGCCACCTGTTTTCCGCTGAAGATGTCCAGTATGTATTCAAAAAGGTCGCTGTATTGATCGGCCAGTTTCTTGATGGGTTTTTCGCATTGCTGTCCGAAAAGACCCTGCCATTCCTGTCCCCCTTTCAGTTCCCTGAAAGGGACCCATTCTCCTGAGGGTTCCGTCCCTTTGGCGTGAAGGACAAAGTTCAAAAACGGGATGGCCACCCACGAATTGATGTGTATCTCGGAGAAGAGATTTCCGTTTGAATCGACGCTGAGATCCTTGCCAAGAATTTTGAGTGTCAAACGATTGTTGGAGAACTTCCCCCCCACCCGTTGGGCCGCCGCCGCAAGATCCGTCTTCGCAATGCGGTCTTTCAATCGGGTCATGGCATCGAGGAGGTCCTGATCGGCATCCCTGCGTGTTTGCACCCCATCGCCGAACTGATCGAGGACATCACTTCCCAGGTTCGGGCATGATCGGAGGTTTTTTTCTCCCTTATGAACGCGCGCCGCAAAAGCGAGACAAGTGGGCTCACCGCATTTTTTACAATTGGATTTATCCAGCAATTTCAAGATATCAAGAACATTATTGAGTTTGGCCATGATGTTTCTCCTTTTTTCTTTATAATGGGCCATATTACCAAAAAGAGTGACACATGGGAAAGCGTTTCCGGCCTCTGTCTCGCATTTTGGATGGGGATGGCCCCGGGTGCAATACAAAAAAGTGATGTACGCAGCCCAAACAGAAGGGCGGACACATACATCCGCCGCCTCTTGCAGGTGGGGTCCATGATCATGTTTCACCCAAAGGGGGTATGAAAAGATATCCAATCCCGCGTACCGTGCGGATGAATCGGGGATTTTTGGGGGTATCGCCCAGTTTTCCGCGCAAGGAGGAGATATGCATGTCAATGGACCGGTCAAATACATCGAAATTCCGGTCGGCCACCACATCCAGAAGCTGTTCACGGCTCAAGGCCCTTCCCCTGGCCTTTGCCAGACACTGTAGGAGCTGGTATTCAATGGGGGTCAGGTCAAGACGATTTCCGTCTAAAAAGGCTTCATGGGCATCCTCGTTAAGATGCAGGCTTCCAAAGCACAACCCCTTTTCAGTTTTTTTCGGCACGTCCGGCGTCATTTGGGACCGTCTGATCACCGAACGGAGACGGGCCAGCAGTTCACGTGTTGAAAAGGTTTTTGGCAGGTAATCGTCGGCTCCCATCTCAAGCCCCACGATCCGGTCGGTTTCGTCTCCCCGGGAGGTCAGCATCAGAACCGGAACAGGGGATTCCGCACGCAATTGTCTGAGCAATTCGAATCCGTCCATTTCCGGCAGCATCACGTCCAGGATGACGGCATGATAATCTTTTCCAAGGGCCTTTTTAAGGCCCTCCGTTCCGGTGTGCGCACTCTCCACTTCATACCCCATGGTGCCGAGATATTCCCGTATCAGCCGACATAACTTCTCATCATCATCAATAATCAATATCCGTTCACCGTCGCTCATGATGTTTCCCCCTGACGTTTTAGAAACCAGAATACCTTGAAATGCAACTTTTTCCGTTATTTGTCAAATGGCGCAATCCATTACGGCGCCCCTCCTGACGTCAATGCCCGTTACCTATGGATAAGGCCTGGATGCCGGAAGTGTCAGGGTGATGGAGAAGCCGTGCGGCGACAGATTTTTGGCGTGGATGGTTCCGCCACAAGCCTGGACGCAGGTCTTGACAATGGCAAGCCCCAGGCCAACACCCCCGCTCTTGCGGTTCCGTGCGGCCTCCGGCCGGTAGAAGGGTTCGAACAGGCGGCTGATAGATCCTTCGGGAACACCGGGGCCATGGTCGGTTATGGACATCAGGACTTTGTCGCCTTCCCTTCGGGCAGTGATCTCAATGGGACCCTCTTGGCCGGCATATCGGACGGCGTTTCTCAAAATGTTTGAAAGGGCCCGGCGAAGCAGGCCCTCAACTGCCCAGACGGAAACAGGATCATCCACATGGTTTACAATCTCCACCCCTTTACTCCCTTCCCGTTCCATGCATGAAAGAATAACCGGCGCCAGCGGGACGGTTGCGGCCGCCGCTTTGTCGGAACCGATTTCAGCCCTCGTAAAACTCAATAGTTCGTTGATCAGGTTGGACATGTGGCGGACTTCCTCTGAAATGTCCTTCAGTCGTGTCAAATCTTCCCCTTTCAAACGTTGCTCGAAAATGCTCAGACCCAGTTCCATGCGCGCAATGGGAGAGGCCAGTTCATGGGCCACGTCGCCCAGAAACCGCTTCTGTCCCATGATATGGTTTTTCAACTGATCCGACATGTGATTGATGGCCACGCCGAGCCTGCCGATTTCATCGACCCTGTGACCTTCAACCTGGATGTTGAAATTGCCCCGAGCGATTTCCTCGGCTACTTGCGTGATCCGGACAATGGGGCGGGTGATGCTTTTGACCAGGGGGATCCATAAAAGAATAGACACCACCAGCACAATGCCCGCCAGCAACAGCCACGGTAAGGGGTTGAAAAACAGGCCGTTTCCAGTGATGGATGGGGAAGCGGCCAACAGGAACAGGGAGATGGGCGGGCTTTGGCGATGTTCCTGAAAAGGGAAGGGCACTGCGGCCCAGTAACGGGTGGGCTTCGAGGTCCGCAACAGGTATGTAAACCGTAGTTCTTCGGACGGTGGCAGGGGATGCATGGGAAAACGGCCGACGGCCGCATTCTCCCGGGAAGCAAAGGACGGCGGTCCTTCGTGTCCCAGGGGGGGGTGGGGTCGTCTGCCGGGTCCGGGCGGATGAGGTGGCGGCGGTCTGTGTACCGGCTGAAGATTGCTTTGCATCCGGTGCAAAGCATCGGTTACCCGGGTGGGAATGGTGCGGTTGGGCCCCGCCAGTATCCGCCCATCCGACCGGCAAAGGAGAAGTTCCAGATCATAGGCATTCCCGAACCGCTTAAGGATGGACCCCCACTCATAGTAATCGGAATCATAGAGCTCCCGAAGGATCACCTGCCCCAACCCCTTCCCCTGGCCCCCGAGGCCGCTGATGAGGGCGGATTCTGCCCGAAACCGGAAATCCAGGTTGAAGATCCCGGCCACTAGCCCAATCAACAGCACCAGGCTCATGAGGAACCACAGGAGAATTTTCAGAAAAAGGGATCGCTTGGGGTTCATGATCATGTCTCACTCAAAGTGTGTATGAAAAATATCCGTTCATCTCTGGTCATGGTTGTTCTGACTTTTTAGAAATCAGAATACCTTGAAATCAACTCCATGAGAACAACTTTTACAAAACATTTACAAAACCTTGAAACGCCCCTGATAAAGGATTTACAAACAGGTGATACATTGCAGGCAACATGAAAATTGAATTGATGGCCATGAGGAATGATTGATGCCTGACATACTGACACTGCAAACCACTTCAGCGCACCCGACGCTGACCACGGTAATCTATATGGTAATGATGTCTTTTCTGCTGTCCGTTCTGGTGGCAATGACCTATGAAAAAACATTCCGTGGACTTTCTTATTCCAGAAATTTTGTTCAGGCTCTGGTGCTTGCTTCCATTGTGGCGGCAACAGTCATGCAGGCCATTGGCGACAGTCTGGCCAGCGGCCTTGGCATGATGGGAGCGCTGGCCATCATCCGTTTCCGTACCGGTCTGAAAGATCCCCGAGACATTATTTTCATGTTCGCATCCCTGGCTTCCGGTATTTCCTGCGGTGTGGGGGCCTGTTATATCGCCGTTGTCGGCACCTTGGGTTTTTGCGTTGCAGCTTATATCCTATACCTTTCACCTTTCGGTCAAACGAGTTGTTTTGACGGCATGCTGCGGTTTAATATGGAAAATGATGCAAAAAACAAAGAGCTTCTGATGGATATTTTAAAAAAGAACTGTCAAAAATTCGCGCTGATCACGCTTCGGGATGCCGCTCAGGAAAAACGGTTGGATTATGCCTATCATATTAAGATGAAAAGAGGGCGGGACAAGGGCCAATTGGTGGACGAGCTGAATGCCATCACCCATATTGGAGGCGTTAGCCTTCTACTTCAAGAGACAACAGTGGAACTCTAGCACTCCTAGGAGATCGACCATGCGAAAAATAAAATTGCTTTGGCTGGTATGGATTCTGGCATTTTTGATCATTGCCAAAATCAATATGGACGGGAGTCAGGAAAACACGGCTTTTCAGGGGATTGCCGAAAGTCGTGAGGTGATTGTCAATTCGGAGAATGCCGTTGAAATCCGCAATATCCATGTCACACCGGGTCAGTCAATAGAAAAAGGCCGGCTACTGGTGGAGCTGGAACGCCGGGAGCTGACGCTTAAGATCAACGAAATCTCCCACCGCCTGGAGGAACTCAAGTTGCAGGGGGGGATAGACCGTGACGGCATTCGGTCTCAAATCGTCGAGTTCCAGGCAGAGCAAAAAGTAATCATCGCCCGGGCGGATCATGAAATTAACCGGCTCCAGTCCCGATTGGCCCTGAACAAAGAACTGACCCAAGGGCTGACAAGCCTTGTGCAGGAAGACCGGAAGGACAAAAAACGCAGCCCCGTTGAAACGGAAATCAAGCATCTGAAAGAGGAAAAGCGACTGAAGCGCTCTCAAATTCAGTTGCGAATTAATGCCCTGAAAAAGCAGCTTTCTTCACCGGAAAAGCCGGTAGATGTCAGGACACAAAGCCTGGAAAAGGAACTGGCCCTGTTGCTGACGGAAAAAAAGAAGCTGCTGGTGTATGCCCAAATGGATGCCGTGGTGGGGTCGATTCTATGCAAGGTGGGGGAAAAAGTATCGCCCTTTGTTCCGATACTGACCCTGTACCGGCCATCCCCTTCTTTTGTAAAGGCATATATCCACGAAGCCGTGCATCATAGGGCCAAAGTGGGAGAAACAGTGACGCTTGTATCCCAGAGTAGCAGAAGAAAGCGTGTGAAGGGGAAAATCGAGGGGACCGGTTCCCGGATTGTGGAATACCCCGTAAGGCTCCAAAAAAGGCCCGACCTTGTGATACTGGGACGGGAGGTGGAAATCCGTCTTCCGGAGAAAAATCCGTTTCTGCTGGGAGAAAAGGTGATGGTCTATCCTTTGAAAAGGACGGAAAACCGGTATCTGGCCTGGATAAAAAAGAAATTTAACCCGTGGGTGGGTTTGAATCTTTTTGCGGCGGAGCCGGAAAATTCGGATCAAAAGCGAAAGGCGCTCATTGATATTCAACGGTCCGCTTCCCTGAATGATATTCCCGAAATCGAGGCATCCGGCCTGATTTACCTGCCGGATCTGAACCGCTTTCTTCTGATCAGCGATGAGACAAAACAGATGGCGCCCGTGTTTTACCTGATGGATCCCGACGGCGTTATTCGAAGCCAAACCCGAATTCGAGGGATGGATGCCATTGATGATATGGAGGCCATATGCGCGGATGCGTCCGGCAATATCTTTCTTGCCGGTTCACAGAGCCGAAAAAAGGACGGTACGCTCCCGGACAACCGAAAGATCCTGGCAAAAATCAAAAGAACCGGAACCGATTTTGAGATTTTGAAACGATGTTATCTCTTCGATCTGCTAAAAAATGCCGCCGGGAAAAATCGTGACGCACAGTGGGCCCGCTTTATCAAGAGTGGGGACATTGAAATTGAAGGGATGTTTTGCGAGCGGCAGGACCTGTATCTGGGATTTAAAAAACCGCTTAAAGACGGACGGGCCGTCATCTTGAGAATCAGAGAGATTGAAAAGGCCCTGGAAGAGAACCGGATTCGCCCGGATCGGGTGGACATCCGGTGGGAATTGGACTTACGGAGTGATGATTTGGGTACAGGGGCGGGAATTTCAGATTTGCTTTTCCATGATAACCGGCTGTATGTGCTCTTCAGAGCGGGAAAAAAGGGCTGTCGGGCAGGTATGCTGAGGATATTTGATGCGGAGGGAATCCTGATGGAAGAATACGGTTTCGGGAATCTGAATCCGGAAGGCATTGCCTTTTGTAAAGATCCCATGGATGCAAAAAAAAGGAATCTTGTGATCACTTTTGATGGCGGCGGCAAAAATCCTTCAAAAATGCTCCGGATGGGAGTCCCGAAATGAGGATTTTTTTCTTGAGCATGTTGTGGGGTCTCTGTTTCATGCTGTTTATGCCTGTTTGTCAGTGTGAAACGCCCATTCGAATCAGTGATTTTCTGTCCGGCGCTTCAACGGATGACGCCCTGCCGGCAGAGAAAGAGGTCCTTTCCTTTTTGGAGAAAAATCAGGACGCGCCTTTTTTGAATGAGTTGGAATTCCGGTTGAACGTTGATGAGTTTGATTACGATCGGCAGGAGTTTGCCATCCGTTTCAAAACCCGGAGCTTTGGTGAAATGCGGGATCTCAAAAAGCTTGCCCTTGCCGGCATGGCATCCCAGGAAGCACAATACGGACTGCTGCTCCAGCGGGCCTTGAAAAGGAGATATGATATTGTTCTTGAATACCTTTACTGCCGTGAAATGATCACCGCTTATGGGGAACTGACGAAAGTGTGTGAAGATCGGCTTCATGTGCTTAAAAGGAGTTCAGAGGTTCCAGGCGTGGATCCGTTGAAACTCAGTTATGCGCTTGTGGATGCTGAAAACGATCTACTGGATGTGGAGATGGAAACCGAAAGGTTAAAAGACCACTCCAGGCTGATTTCCGATGAAATCCGGAGAGATATGGGGACGAACAGCCCCATTGCCTTTGAAAATGAAAAAAGAGTGGCGATAAATGACATTACAAATGAGATTCGGCAAATTGCCGAAGTTCCGGTGGTGACGGCCGAGATTCAAAGCGCCCAAAAAAAAGCTGATCTGGCGGCGGCCCGTTATGCGCTGGAAAAATCGCGGAATGGCGCGTGGTTCAGCTTTATTGAAACCGCCTACGATCTGGAACAACGGTATGATTTTGAAAAAGCCTTTTCCATTGGATTCGGCATTACAATACCCATCGGCACAACGAGCAGGCCGGAGATGCGGGAAAAAAAGCTAAAGGAATTGAATGCCAAACGGGCCTGCGAAATGCTCAGGCAACGGAAACAGGACGAGACGGTCCGTCTTTCAAATGAGTTGCTGCACTTGATTCGCCGGTATGAACGCTTTTACGAAAAAAAGCGATCCAGCGGTGGAAAATGCCACTACGATGTCTGGCAACGCACGGAGGGAACTGATCCCATGATTTTGCTGAAAATCAGGGAATCCATGTTGAAAAAACAGATCGGGAAAACAAAGCGCCTCTTTGAAATCTTCAGGTGCTACACCAACCTGCTGGATGTTTCCGGAAAACTGCTCGAAAAACCGTTTAGAAATTATCTGACCCATGCCCGGGAGCATTTCGAATTCCATGTCTGAGATGCCCTCCCTGCTGGAACGTTATGAGTTGAAATTCGTCATACCGGAGCGCATGGTGGATTCCATTTCCGATTTTGCTTCGGTTTATTGCAGGCCCGACCGCCATTCGGAACAAAGCCCGGACGGATTTTATTCCGTTTACAGCCTTTATTTTGATTCCCCGGATTTTCTTTTCCTCCGAAGAAGGCAGGAGGGGGCGGCAAACCGGTTCAATATGCGGGTTCGCACCTATAACAAAGACAGCGGGATGCCCTGTTTTCTCGAAGTCAAACAGAAAAGAGACGGGATCACTCGAAAATACCGGACAAAGGTTGAAGATGAAAACTGGGAGTGCATACTGGAAAGGGCGGACCGCGGATATCGGGGGGTTGGCGAAAAAGAGAATGCCGACCTTTTTGTCCGACTGGCCTGTTCCTACGGGGCTTCACCTAAGGTGCTTACCTCTTACCGCCGAAAAGCCTGGGTTTCGGTGGTGGATGACTACGCGCGTGTCACCTTTGACAGGGAACTGAGATGTCAGCCCGAAGAACGATGCATGCTTATTCCCGATTCCCGACGCATGACTGCTTATGATAACAGCACCCTGTTCGCTTCTGAATGCAGTATTGTTCTGGAACTGAAATGTTATGCCGCCAAAGTTCCCTTGTGGATGCTGGACCTGATCCGATATTTTGATCTTTGTCGGTGCAGTTTTTCAAAATATGTGAACAGCATGGGCGCCATATGGGAACAATGGGGCTACGACCGGGGAGACAGGACGGCCGCGGTACAGTAAAACCTGCGGGCTTTCTGAAAAATGAAAACCCATTTTTACAAAACATTTACAAAACCTTGAAAAGCTCCTGATAAAGGATTTACGAACAGATGATATATTGAGGGCAGCATGAAAGCGGATGCTTGGGTAACGATTCCAACAAAAAATCAAACAGGGGAGTTGAATTATGGAAAGAACGAAATGGAAAGCAAAAACTTATTTTACGTCTCTAAAGGTCATGGGAGCAGTTTTTTCCGTGCTGCTGCTTGTGGGGCTGTTTTACGGTCATGCGGGCGCGGCTTCGGCGGCGCCGGACATCAAACTGAACGGCATGGATGACTTGGCCACCCTCGCATCCACCGACACCCTTACAGCCACCATCCAAATGGATGCGGGCGATCAGATGGGAGAACCGGCCGATTGGTGGATTGTCGCTCAAACGCCCATGGGATGGTATTATTATGAATATCCCGACGGCTGGAATTTGGGTGGGGACGACATGGCGGATCTCAAACCCGCTTATCAGGGCGCCCTTTTCAACCTGACGGATCCCATGGCGGTTTTGCGCGTGTCCGGACTTCCGGTGGGAAACTATGTATTCTATTTCGGGATTGACACCACGGTAAACGGTGTGATGGATGAAGGGTCCCTGGTGTACGACCAGGTTACTTTGCAGGTGGTGGAAGCCACAACTCCTTTTCTTTCATATATTTTTCCGGCAACGACCTATGCAGGTGCTTCCGATCAGACGCTTACCCTGTTGGGAAGCAATTTCGTGGAGGGGGCTACCGTGAATTTCAATGGTGTCAGCCGTGAAGCCACGGTTGTCAGTTCGACGCATCTCACGACCGAAATCACGGCGGCGGAACTGGCCGATGCCGGCACTTATTCCGTGAGCGTCACCAACGGAGGTGAAACGTCGGAGAGTCTCAATTTCACACTCCTCACCGTGACATTCGGTGAGACAGACATCGATGTTCCGGATTGGACCGCCGCGACCCATGAAAAGCTGGAGGCGGAAGAGATCATCGCCAACCTGGATACGGTCTTCGATACAACCCAGGTTCAACGCATGGATATCACCATCGACGCCACTAACTGGAGCGTGATGCAGAGCAACTTGGCCGGCCTCAAAGCGCAAGTCGGGGGATCAACTGATTTTTCATTGATGGATGATCCCATCGATGTTCCTTGTGATATCGAATACAACGGCAAGCAATGGTATCGGGTCGGTATCCGTTTCAAGGGCAATTCCAGTCTTTATGGCGCCAACAGCAACAAACTGCCTTTTAAACTCAACTTCGATAAATTCGAGGATATTTATCCGGCCATCGACAACCAGCGCTTCTATGGTTTTAAAAAGTTCAGTCTCAAAAACAACTGCAAGGACGCGTCGGAAATCCACGAATTGATGGCGTCTGAACTTTTCCGTGATTTCGGCCTGAAAGGCCCACATACCGCTTTCTACAAGCTCTATGTTGATGTGGGTGGCGGGCCCGTTTATTTCGGGCTTTATACCCTGGTGGAGGAAGTGGACGACACCGTCATTAAAACCCAGTACAACGATAACGACGGCAATCTTTACAAGCCAGAGGAGGATGCGGCGACCTTCGCAACGGGCACTTTCAACACCTATGAATTTGCCAAGAAGACCAATGAGAGCGACCTGGACTACAGCGATGTGCAGACGCTTTATGATGTTTTAAACTCCGATCTTCGCGTGACGGATCCAAGCACCTGGAAAACCAACCTTGAGGCAATTTTGGACGTTCCCGTTTTCCTCAAATGGTTTGCGGCGAATAATGTACTCCAGAATTGGGACACCTATGGCGTCATGCCCCATAACTATTATCTGTACCGGAATCCCGACACCCAGCTTTTCGAATGGATCCCCTGGGACAACAACGAAGCCCTGGTTTCCGACCGGCGCTGCCTGCGTCTGGACGCATCGGAAGTGACATCCCAATGGCCGCTGCTCCGCTACCTGCTGGAAGATTCGGATTACGCGGAACAGTACCGGCAAAAAGTGCATGAATTCGCCGAAAGCCTTTTCAATGCCACGCGGATGACGCCTCTTTATGATGCCCTGGCGGCCTTGATAGAAGATGCGGTCTTGAGTGAAAGCCGGGACTATACCTTCACCTCATCCAGGCAATTTTCCGAGGCTATCTCCACCCTGAAGGCCCATGTTACGGCTCGTGAGACGGCGGCTCTGGCATTTTAGACTGCCCGGGCGGCTTTGATCATCGTTCCCACGCGGAGCGTGGGAACGATGCGCCTGACAATGAAAGCGGATACTGAGTGACGATATCTTTGGAAACCATAAAAAAGAGTTGGATTGTATGTGGCCTTTGGAACCGCGGTGGACGGTAATGGTGATGATTTCCATGGCGCCGGCGCCGTCCGATTTGACACAAAGGCTGAAGACGGACCTCTGGGGGAAGGCGGTGAGCGGTATTACAATTATGTCCGCCTGGTGCGCGACATGAACAATTAAAGGAACAAACCGGTATTGACAACCCATAAAAGGAGATAAAACCATGAAGACCATTAAAAAAATCGCTATCGCAGGAGTGATATTCAGCCTATGTACCGTAAACGCATTTGGAGCGGATACTGAAAAACAGCGGCCTAGGGGACGACATCAGGGGCCGCCGCCGGAGGCCTACACCGCCTGCGAAGAGAAAGCCGCGGGCGATACGGCTGAGTTTGTAAGCCCCCATGGGGATACGGTGACGGGCGTCTGTGAACAGGAAGGCGATCGGATGGTCCTGCGCCCTGATAATCCGCCTCCTGACGACAGGGGAAAGGACAAGAACTGATTGGAACAGAAAGCCGCGCCAAGGTCTTTTTGTCTGTTCAGGCCTTGATCATCGTTCCGGCCACCCGGCAATAAATTGCCGGGCGATTGTCTGTCGCCCCGATGGGGCTTTTACCGTCCTGTAGGGACGGCTGATAATAGCCAGGGCTTTTAACCCCTGGTGGCAAATGGCCGAGACAATGATCAAGGCCGACAAGATGCATCCCGCATGACCGGCGCATCGGATGGCGTTCCTCAAAACGTTTGACAGGGGCGGCGAAGAAGGCTGTCAACAGCGCAGATGGAAACATCGTCAACCACACGGTGCAGAATCTTAACCTCCTCTTTACAAAACATTTACAAAACCTTGAAAAGACACTGATAAAAGATTTACGAACAAATGACACATTGAAGGCAGCATGAAAATGGATACTTGGGTAACGATTCCAACAAAAGAATTAAACAAGGGAATTGAATCATGGAAAAGACAAGATGGAAAGCAAAAGCTTATTGTGCGCCTGTAAACGCCATGGCTGCCATATTTTCCGTGCTATTGCTGTTGGGCGTGCTCTACAGCCATTCCTGGGCCGCTTCGGCGGCGCCGGATATCAAACTGATGCGCGACGCGAGCAGCACGAAATCTACGGATGTTTATATAAACCAAAATGACGGCAACTGCGGTGAAAAGAGTCCTTGTTATTCAACCATTCAGGCTGGGATTGATGCCGCCAACGATGCGTCGACGGTAAACATCGCTCAGGGGACCTATACCGAATCGTTGTCTCTTAACTCGCCGAAAACCATAACGCTGAAGGGCGGATGGAATGATGACTTTTCGGCGCAGGAAAACATCACCGTGATCCAGGCCCCAAAGGTCGGCAATGGTGGTACGCTCAAGATGCGGGATATCGTTATCAGGCCGGTGGTGGAAGCCACACCCGTTCTTTCATACCTTTTTCCGGCAACAACCTATGCAGGCGCTTCCGATCAGAGACTTACCCTGTTGGGAAGCAATTTCGTGGAGGGGGCTACTGTTAATTTCAACGGTGTCAGTCGTGAAACCACGGCTGTCAGCGCTACTCATCTTACGACCGAAATACCGGCGACCGAACTTGCCAATGCCGGTACTTATTCCGTGAGCGTCACCAACTCCGGGGCCGGCGGTAAAACCTCCGGCAGTCTGAATTTAACACTACTCGCCTTGACATTCGGTGAAACGGATATTTCGACGCCGGATTGGACCGCCGCCACCCATGAAAAACTGGACGCGGAAGAGATCATGGCCAACATGGATACGGTCTTCGATACAGCCCAGGTTCAACGCATGGATATTACCATCGACGCCGCTAACTGGAGCGTGATGCAAAGCAACCTGGCCGATCTTAAAGCGCAACTGGAGGGATCAAATGATTTTTCATTGATGGATGATCCCATAGATGTCCCTTGTGATATCGAGTACAACGGAAAGCAATGGTATCGGGTCGGTATCCGCTTCAAGGGGAATTCCAGTCTTTATAGTGCCAACAGCAACAAAATCCCTTTTAAACTCAATTTCGATAAATTCGAGGATATTTATCCCGCCATCAAAAACCAGCGCTTCTATGGTTTTAAAAAGTTTAGTCTTAAGAGCAACTACAAGGACGAATCGGAAATCCACGAATTGACGGCATCCGAACTCTACCGTGATTTCGGTCTGAAAAGCTCACATGCCGCTTTCTACAAACTCTATGTAAATACCGGCGGTGGGTCTGTTTACTTCGGACTTTATACCCTGGTGGAGGAAGTGGACGATACCGTCATTAAAACCCAGTACAACGATAACGACGGCAATCTTTACAAGCCCGAGGAGGATGCGGCGACCTTCGCAACGGGAACTTTCAACACCTATGAATTTGCCAAGAAGACCAATGAGAGCGACTTGGACTACAGCGATGTGCAGGCGCTTTATGATGTTCTGAACTCCGATCTTCGCGTAACGGATCCAAGCACCTGGAAAACCAACCTTGAGATGATTTTGGACGTTCCCGTTTTCCTCAAATGGTTTGCGGCGAATAATGTACTCCAGAATTGGGACACCTATGGCGTCATGCCCCATAACTATTACCTGTACCGTAATCCTGACACCCAGCGCTTCGAATGGATCCCCTGGGATAACAACGAAGCTCTGGTTTCCAACCCGCGTTGTCTGAGTCTGAACGCATCGGAAGTGACATCCCAGTGGCCGATTCTCCGCTACCTGCTGGATGATTCTGCTTATGCGGAACAGTACCGACAAAACGTGCATGAATTCGCTACCAACCTGTTCAATGCCACGCGGATGGCGCCTCTTTATGATGCCCGGGCGGCCTTGATAGAGGATGCCGTCCTGAGCGAAAGTGCGAACTATACCTTCACATCACGCAGGCAATTTTCCGAGGCTATCTCCGCTCTGAAGGCCCATGTTGCGGCCCGCGAGACGGCGGCTTTGGCATATTAGACTGCCCGGGCGGCCTTGATGATTGTCAGCAACGCAGGGGCGAACCTGCGTGTTGGCCCTTTACCCGGGCAGACACACAGGTCTGGCCCTACAAGCAATATCGACATGACCACCCTCACAACCAACAGCGCCCTTACCGCGACCATCCAAATGAATGCGGGCGATCAGACCGGAGAGCAGGCAGATTGGCGGAACGCGTCTACAACTACGTCCAGTTAGTACGCGACGCGGGCAATCAGTAAACAGAACAACGAGGCAATCAGTTTTACAAAAGCTTAACAATTTTATCCTTGATCAACAAAATTCCTTTACATCCATTGTATATACTACGCGAAACTTCAGGGTATCCCCCCCCCTGGAAACGGCAACCTGATAATGGGGAGAAACCCGAAAATGATTGAGGATTTTTTAAGGAGGTCGTATGGATTTTGAGAAAAAGGATGCGGATGAAGATCTGACGTTGATGGATAAAGTATTGTTTCCCCTTGGGATTGTCGCAGGTTTGTTAGGTATGGGCGCCGGGATCATGATTTGTTTTCAGGCTTTCTAATCTGGTGCGGCGCCGGCGGGCAGGAAAACAGGATCATGGCGATATTGCCCATATGCCTGCATATTTTGGCTGAAAACATTGATTTTGTGAAAACTGGGCTAAGGAGAAGAAATGGAACTTACGAAAACCCTTAATTTAGGTGCAATTATTTTACTCCTATTCATCCTCTTAACATCCATGTTTCTGACAGCCTGCGAAGAGGAGGATGTGAAAACGCTCAGTTCACAGCGGGATCGTGAGATCCTCATCGATGGAAAGGATCCAGAGTGGCAGGGCGTTATGCAATATTATGATGAAAAATCGAGAACCGTGGTCAGTTTCCTTCACGATGAAAAATATTTGTTCATGAGACTTGCTTCAAACGATCGCAACATCCAGCGACAGATTATGGTGCAGGGTCTTACCGTGTGGTTTGAACAACCCCATGAAGGGAATCGAAAAACAGGCGTCCATTTTCCGGTGGGTCTTCCCCGCGAAAAGAGAATGTCAATGTTTCAGAGACCGCCGGAAGAAGAAACAAGAACAGAAAAAGATCCTAAAACCAGAGATGATGGTTTGCTTGAAAAAGGCCTGGTTGAAATTCAGTTATGGGGACCGGGAGAATATGAGCAAAAAACAATGCCATTCAAAGAAATGGAAAAGTTTGATGTGGCGGTAAAAATCGGCAAGACGGAAAAAAACCTCATATACGAACTCAAGTTGCCGTTTACCCAAAGCGATATGAGCAGGTTTGGGTTGTTAAAGCCTGGCAAAAAAGGGATTCGGGTGGGTTTTCAGACCGGTGATGGTGAAGAAAAGAAGGGAAGATCCATGGACACCCAACCCTCCAATGGCAAACAACGCTCCGAAGGTCGCGGGGGAGGCGGGGGACGCGGGATGGGAGGCGGTATGAAAGGGGGTGCGTCGGATCGAAAAGAGGGGAAAGCCGAAGGCCGGCGGATCGAACCACTGGAACTGTGGGTGACGTTAACATTTGCCGAAAATGGAGATTAAACAAGCCATTGGAATCAACACAAACGGATCTGAAATACACAGTCGATATGCGGAAAACGAGACCCATTTCACAACAACAAAGCAAACAATTTTACAAAAGCTTAACAATTTTTTTCGGAATCAACAAAATTCCTTTACATTCATTGTTTATATTACAGTCAAAACCGCGGGGGATCGTCCCCCGGGAAACAGCAACCCAAATAAACCAAGGAGGTACATCATGGCTTCGAGACTCGGAAAAAAAATCGGTACGGGGATAATGGCTTTTCTATTCACAATATGCCTTATTCCCGCAATTTCGGGGGCATTCGCACCTGGAGACGGAAGACAAGAGAGTGGGTTTCACAGGGGCGGCCATCGCGGGCCCGGTCTGGGAATCTGGCGGGATTCGCGAATGGTTCAAAAACTGGGCCTTACGCCGGATCAGGTCAAACAGATCCGGGATGCGGATTTTACCTTCCGTGAAAAGCATCTGGTCTTGAAAGCACAACTCGACGACTTGCGATTGCAAATGGATAAGGCCTTTTCCCAAGATGTCGTTGACGATAAAGCCGTCCTTAAAACGGCGCAAACAATTTCAGAGGTAAAAGGAAAACTGTTTGTCAGGGAAATAGAAGCCCTTCTAACCCTTGGGAAAATTCTAAATGCGGATCAAATCAAAAAGCTGAAGTTCTATGACATGCCTCAGAAAGGGAAAGGCCTGACGCAGTGTCTAAAACAACTCTCAGACCGTCGTTTTATGGAAAAAGTTGACGATCTGTAGTCCATTGGGCCGAATTTGAAAAGGTCAACGCTGATAAAGGAGAAAAAACAATGAAAGGCAAGGCAAGACGCATCTTAGACGTCTGGGGTTACTATCGCCTCTCAACCCTACTCCTGCTGATGATCATCTTTTTGGTTTTTGCGGGGTTTGTATGTTCATCAGCCAGCGGGGCCGGCTTTGACAGGAGTCTCCAGCCAAGATGTTCGGCCATGGGACCAGATTACATCCCATCCGGGACACGGGTATCGGACCTATGGCATACTCCCATACCTTTTCAAAGAAGTTTAAATCGATTTTGAAAGGGCCCGGCGAAGAAGGTTGTCAACGGCCCAGAAGGAAATACGGTGGTCATCAAATAAAAAGGAATGGAAGGAAGTTTTATGATGGGAAAGATAAGATTGATACTAAATGTCCTGTGTTTTACCGTCATGACAATGAATTCCGCATTTGCCTTGGAGGGCGCCGGGGGAAATTTTTCACAGAGCATGATCGAACGTCATGACCGGGATGGCGACAACAGGGTATCCATGGAAGAATTTCCAGGTCCGGATGATCATTTCATCCGCATGGATCTGGACGGCGATAGCTTCATCAACCAGGAAGAAGCCCGACAGGCCCCTCGACCTGACGGGCAGGAAGGCCGCGTACCAGGCAAATTCACGGAAGATGATGGCGATGGAGACGGGGTTGT
Source organism: Desulfatiglandales bacterium (assembly GCA_963664475.2). Taxonomy (GTDB): domain Bacteria; phylum Desulfobacterota; class DSM-4660; order Desulfatiglandales; family Desulfatiglandaceae; genus NaphS2. The sequence continues at coordinate 1,151,356 of CAXXXE010000002.1, read as the reverse complement.
TTCCCGCACCGAGTTCTCGGGGCCGGCCGATCATTTTGATCGACTGGATTTGAATGGAGACGGCGCCATCCAGGAAAGCGAAGCGCGGCAGAGTCCTCCCGGCATGACACGCTCAAACCAAAGGAATCGGTGAACGAATCCATGAGCCAAAAAACGGTTTTATTAATTGCCGGGAGCACGGAAATCTATTCAGACTTAAAGCATATTTTGGAACGGGACCATATCCTCATCCGTCAGATCGAACGTTGGGAGGGCAAACTATCCCTTTCCAAAACCGATGGCCCCGACCTGATTGTACTTCATTGCCCCGGATCGGGAGTGGACGGGCTGGCCGTATGCCAAGAGATCCGTGCGCGATATTCGGGGCTTCTGGTTCTTGCTTCAGAATACGGAGACGAACAGTTTCATATCCTTGCATTGGGTTTGGGCGCGGATGCCTCTCTCCCCGCATCAGCAGGTGCATCGCTGGTGGCGGCAAATATCAAAGCGCTGCTGCGACGGTTTGCGCCTGCCGGACCTTCGTCGGTACTGACTTTCGGCGAGTTGATGGTCAATGCCAACAGGCGGGATGTCTTTGTGGCGGGTCGGGCGGTACAACTTTCCACCATCGAATTTCAACTTTTCTGGTGTCTTTGCCAAAAACCCGGGCTTGTGGTCACCCGCGATGAAATTTCCCTCGAAATTTATCACGCGGACTATAACGGATACGACCGCAATATTGATCTGTATGTCTCACGAATCCGGCAGAAAATCGGGGACGACCCCACGCTCCCCCGATACCTGAAAACCGTCCGCGGTGTCGGGTACCAATTTGTGGGGGAATAAATCCGGCAGGCTGTCGGCCAATTTCAAAATCGTTTCCGGGAAATCAGATCACACCATGATACAAATTGTTACATCCCAGTGACAATACCGCTATAAAGTATCCGTTAAACAGGACGATATAAAAAGTATGGAAAGACGGTCTTCTCTTAAGGGTCACCCAAAAAGCAATTTCAAGGAGGTTAAACATGATCAATAGCATCGACAGCACAAACAGCACCATCTCCATAATGCGCAGCGGTTCCATGGAAAGGCATCAGCCGCCTCCGGGCAAAGATGTCTTCCAAGCGACGGACTCAGATCGAGACGGTCTGGTTTCCAGGTCCGAGCTTGAGACCCTGGCGAAGGGCATCGAGGAAATTACCGGATCCAGTATCGACGTTGATGAAGCGCTCAGCAGTTTTGACGCCGATGAGGATGGGGCCTTAAACGGTGAGGAGTTGAAGGAATTTATGGAGAGCAACGGATTCACTCCGCCCGGGACGTTCCAGAATGATAAAGGAGAAGTCGTGAGAATGCCGCCACCGCCTCCCCCCTCCTCTGAACAGGCACTTTCGGCCTATGGCGATAACTCCGGAGAAGATCAAATGGAGCAATTGATCGCGTTGTTGAAAGAGCAGAATGGTGATAGCTGGGAAGTCTCTTCCGTTGATGTTACCGCCTGAGACGGATGACCCGCTCAAAAAAATGGCAGCATAGGTTCAAGGATCGATTATTCGTACCGGAGCGCCTGAATGGGATCCAACCGAGCGGCCTTTCGTGCCGGAAAATAGCCGAAGATGACGCCGACTGCGGCGGAAAAGCCAAAGGCCGTGGCAACAATGCCCGGCTGAAAGATAAACGGGATGCCGAGGAGGTTGCTCCCCCCGCCCGCGGCGCCAAGCCCCATGAGAATGCCGCAAACGCCGCCAAAGGAGGACAAAACCACCGCCTCCACCAGAAACTGCATGAGAACATCCCGCTCCCTCGCTCCGATGGCCAGGCGGGTGCCGATCTCCCGGGTTCGTTCCGTCACCGACACCAGCATGATGTTCATGATGCCGATGCCCCCCACCAGAAGGCTCACCGCCGCTACCGCGCTCAACAAGGCGGTTAAAACGCGCGTTGTGCTGGTCAGCATGGAAACGAGTTCCTGCATGTCATTGACGTGGAAATTATCCTCTTTGCCCGGTTTAATGTGGCGTCGTTCGCGCAGCAGCCGCTCAATGTCGGCCTTGACTTGTTCCGTGGGGATACCGTCCTTGACGGATACGGAGATGGAGTCCACATCCGTATTGCCCACCAGGCGGCGTTGCAGGGTTCGAAGGGGAATGAGCGCCAGATCGTCTTGATCGTTGCCGAAGCTGTTTTGGCCTTTGGCAACCAGCACCCCGATCACCTTGAAGGAGATTTTTCCCAGTCGGATGGTCGCCCCTATTGGATCCTGGCTCCCGAAAAGTTCTTTGCGCACGGTTTCGCCCAGAATGCAGACCGCTTTTCCCGCCCGTATTTCGCCTTCTGTAAAGGCCCTGCCCATGGCCGGGGGCCAGTCTCGCACCGTCAGAAATTCCGAGGTGGTGCCTTGGACCCTGGTGGACCGGTTTTCATTGCCGTAGATGGCTTGAGAAGATTGTGAAGCCATGGGGGCAACCGCCTGAAGACTGGAGATTTCCCGTTGGATGGCTGTTACGTCGGCGGCTTTGAAAGGTTCGGCGTCCGCTCTGGCGCCGCCCGGTCCGTGTCGCATCTGACCGCGCCGAATGTCTATCAAGTTACTGCCCATGCTGGTGATATCCGAGGTGACCTTGGCCGTGGCGCCCCGGCCCAGGGTCACCATGGTAATCACTGCCGCTACGCCGATAACGATGCCCAGAATGGTCAGGGCGGACCGGAGGACATTGCGGCGAATTTCCCTCAATGCGAGGTTAATGTTTTCCCAGAGCATCGGTATATAATCTCCTCAGTTTTCTTGACTGCTCTTGATCCGGCCGTCCAGAAAATGAATGCGGCGATTCGCATAACCGGCCATTTCCGCTTCATGGGTCACCATGATGATGGTAATCCCGCGGTTTTGATTGAGATCCACCAGAAGTTCCATGATCTCCCGACTTCGGACCGAATCCAGGTTGCCGGTGGGTTCGTCGGCCAGGAGAACCTGGGGGTTGGTGACGATGGCACGGGCAATGGCCACCCGCTGCTGCTGGCCTCCGGAAAGCGCCGCGGGGGTATGGGTTTCCCATCCTCCAAGCCCTACGGTATTAAGGGATGATTGCGCCATTATGCGCCGGCGACGTCGGGAAATGCCGCGATAGATCAACGGCAGCTCCACATTTTCGAGGGCTGTGGTGCGATTCAGCAGATTAAACCCCTGAAACACAAAGCCCAGGTAATTGCGGCGCAGAAGCGCTCGCTGATCCCGGGAAAGCTTTATTACCTCCACCCCTTCAAATCGGTAGCTTCCGGATGTGGGGACATCCAGGCATCCCAGGATGTTCATGCACGTGCTTTTCCCGGAGCCGCTGGCGCCCATTACGGCCGCAAAATCACCCCTGTCGATCCGCAGATCCACATCCCGAAGTGCATGCACCGCGGTGTCGCCGGCGCCGTAAACCTTACTGACGCCCTTCAGCCGAATGACGGCCGGGGGGGCTGACGCTGATGCCGGCATAGGTTACCCTTTCCCGTCTTTCAGACGTTCCAAAATCACCTGCATACCGGGCGTAAGGGAGTTGTCCATCACCTGGGTCATCACCTCGTCGCTGACGCCCACTTTGATTGATACCGCCCGGGGTTGACCATTATCAAGTATCCAGATCCGGCGACCATTACCGGAAATATCTGTTTGTTCATGGTTTTCCTTTGTCCGTTTGGGAGGGCCGGGCAAAAGCGAATCCATCAGTGACCGGCCGGGTTTCGTTTTCTTTTCCACCGGCGGGCTGAAACGCAATGCCGCACTGGGAATCAGGACAACGTCTTTCAGGTTTTTGACGATAATATCCGCGGTGGCGGTCATGCCGGGCCGAAGGGACAGGTCCTTGTTGTCCAGCTTCAGGACGGTTTCGTACGTGACCACGCCGTCCGTGGTGTCCGAGCCGTAGCAGACGCGGGTAATCAGGGCCTTGAACGTTCGATCTGGATAGGCGTCCACAACGAATGTGGCCTCCTGGCCTTCCTGCACCAGGCCCACATCCGCCTCATCCACGTCCACTTTAAGCTCCATCTGGGCCAGATCTTCGGCCAGGGTAAACAGCACGGGCGCCTGCAATGATGCGGCTACGGTCTGTCCCGGTTCCACATCCCGGCCCAGGACCACGCCGTTCATGGGAGAACGGATCACTGCCTTTTTAAGATCCGTTTCCGTCACTTCAAGGGCGGCTTGTGCCTGTGAAACATCGGCCTTTGCAGATGCCTCGTCGGCGTGAGCGCGGGCCAGGGTCGCGTCGGCCGCATCCAGCTCGTATTGAGAAGGGACCTTGTTGTGGCTCAGTTGGCGTACATGTTTCAGTCTTGCCAGGTTGTTCACGGCTTCACGGGTAGTGGCCCGGGTCTGCAGAACCTTGGCTTCGGCCGATGCCAACTTCGCTTTGGCCGCCAGATATTGGGCTTTCAGCTTGGTCGTGTCGAGTCCGGCCAGTACCTGCCCCACTTTTACCCGGCTGTTTTCTTCTACCAGAACATCGCGGATGGTTCCCGACAATTCACTGCCCACTTCCACCTGGTTGGTGGGTTCTAGATTTCCCGTGGCCGTTACTGTGACGATGAGATTTCCCCGTGCCACCTTTTCGGTTTTGTATTGGACCGGATCGGGCCGATCCATTTTTCTGATCGCGAATGCGCTGGTGGCGCAGACCGCCAGAAGAAGGATTAGGATGACCAGCCATTTAAAGCGTTTTTTTCGGAGGGGTGTTCCGTTTACACCCAGGGCTTCAGCCACCGAAATTGAAGGATTTGCGTTAGTTTCCATTTTTGCTCATCCTCTTTTCGATTTTTCCCCGAATATCGGGTTTTTTATCCGGCGCATAGTCGTATGTTTTTCCTTGGGGGTCCAGGGTTGTCCACCCGCCGCCCAGGGCCTTGTAGAGTGTAATCAGGTTGGCGGTAACCTGCCCTTCACTCTGGGCCAGCTCATCTTCAAAGGAAAGCTGAGACCTTTGGGCATCAAGCACTTCATTAAAATCAATGATGCCCGCTTCGTATTTGTTTTGGGCCAAGGTGACGGCCTGACGCGCGGCATCGCTTGCCAGTGCCAGAGCTACCCTACGGTTTTGCTCCTCCGCATAGGCTTTTAAGGCGTTTTCCACCTCCTCCAATGCTTCAAGGACCGTTCGTTCGTACTGGGCCAACGCCTGATCCTGAAGGGCTGTCCGGACGTTTATGTTTTGCCGAATAGCGCCGCCGTCGAACAGACGCCAGCTGAAACTGGGGCCGATACTGTGAGTCAGCCCTTCCGAGGAAGCAAAATTTCCGATGGAAAGTGACTCAAGGCCGATGGAGCCGAGAAGGGAAAATTTCGGGTACAGTTCGGCCTCGGCCACGCCTATTCGCGCGGTTTGGCTGGCCACTTCCTGTTCCGCCTGCCTTATGTCGGGCCGTCGTCGAATACAGTCGGCGGGAATGCCCACCGCCACCTTCAGGGGCGTTACGGGGATGGGGGCGGGTGTTCCCAAATTGAGGGAGATGGCTCCCGGCTGTTTTCCCAAGAGTACAGCCAGCCGGTTCCGGGAGGCTGTGAGCCCGGAACGAAGTGTTGGAAGCCGGGAACGCGTGCTTTCCATGTTGTAGCGGGCCTGTTCTACCGCAAGGGCGTCGCTGAGCCCGGCCTGATAGCGCCACTTTGTAAGCCGGCAGGTTTCTTCCTGGGTTTCCAGATTCGTGGTGACGACCTTCAATCGGGTCTGATAGGTCCTCATCTCCACATAATTGATGGCCGTTTCAGCGGTCAGGGTGACCAGTACATCCCGAAGGGATGCGTTTTCAGCCTTGAGGTCCGCTTCCGCGGCTTCCACTGTACGTCGGACACCGCCGAAAATGTCCACCTCCCAGCCAGCGTCAAAGCCCGCCGAATAGAGTGTGCGTGTTGTTCCCGCGCCAGTCTCGTCGCTCCCCTTGCTTTGGGTGATCTGCCCCGAAACGTCAAAGGTCGGAAACAGGCCGGCAGAGGCCACTCCCCGCTTTGCGCGGGCTTCCCGGACTCTGGCCCGTGCCTCTTTCAGATCAAGATTGCCGACAACGGCCTGATGAATCAACTCAGACAGGACAGGGTCGTCAAGGACTTTCCACCATTGGGACAACGCTTCGGGATTCGGAGTTGTCGCATCGAGACCACCATCCATGGCGGTATGCCATGTTTCCGATACCTTTGTTTCGGGCGGTGTGTAATTCGGTCCCACGGCCGCACATCCGCCAAGGATGAGAATCACTGTGATCGCTGTAAATCGAGCCAGCCTGTTTGCGTAAAAGAGAAACAATGCCTATCCCCTACCAGTGTTGACCTTTTCAAATTTGGCCCATTGGGTTACAGATCGTCGACTTTTTCCATAAAACGACGGCCTGAGAGTTGTTTTAGACACTGCTTCATGCCTTTCTTTTTCTGATACATGTCATAGAGCTTCAGCTTTTTCATTTGATCCGCATTTAGAATTTTCCCTAGGGTTAGAAGGGCTTCTATTTTCCCGACAAACAGTTTTCCCTCTACGTCTGAAATTGTTTGCGCCGTTTTAAGGACGGCCGTATCGTCAACGACGTCTTGGGAAAAGGCCTTATCCATTTGCAGTCGTAATCCGTCGAGTTGTGCTTTCAAAACCAGCTGCCTTTCACGGAAGGAAAAATCCGCGTCCCGGATCTGTTTGACCTGATCCTGCGTGAGGCCCAGTTTTTGAACCATTTGCGAATCCCGCCAGATTCCCAGGGCGGGACCGTGATGGCCTTCCCCGTGAAACCCACCGCCTTGCTTTCCGTCTCCGGGTGCGAACGCCCCCGAAATTGCAGGAATGAAGCATATTGCGAACAGAAAAGCCATTATCCCTGTACCGATTTTTTTGCCGAGTCTCGAATTCATGATGTACCTCCTTGGTTTATTTGGGTTGCCGTTTCCCGGGGGACGATCCCCCGCGGTTTTGAGTGTAATATAGACCATTAATGTAAAGGAATTTTGTTGATTCTGGAAAAAATTGTTAAGCTTTTGTAAAGCTGATTGCCTCGTTGCTAGGAATGATATAAACAAAGGGCATTGAATTGTTGAAGAGGCGGACGCAAGGGTGAGACATGGAGAAACCAAAGTCGTCAAACATGAAAATTCTGATTGTCGATGATGATAAACGACTGTGCGGGCTTGTGGCGGACTACCTGGCGCCCATGGGGTATGCGGTAAAAAAAGCCCATAACGGTCCGGAAGGACTGAAAATGATCCTTGAGGGCGACTTCCATGCGGTTATCCTGGACGTGATGATGCCGCAAATGGACGGATTCGAGGTGCTAAAACGGTTGCGCAAGGAATCCGACATACCGGTTTTAATGTTGACGGCCCGAGGTGATGAAACCGACAGAATCGTGGGGCTTGAGATGGGAGCGGATGATTATTTACCCAAGACATTCTCTTCACGGGAGCTTTTGGCGCGTCTTCGTGCCGTCACGCGCCGATATGACGTATCCGAACGCCGGGCTGCCGGTTCTGATAACCTGTTGATATTCGGCAATTTAGAAATTGAGAAAGATTCCCGCACCGTCCGTATGGATGACAAAACCCTGAACCTGACCCCTCTCGAATACGATTTATTGACGAGCCTTGCCGATTCCGCCGGACGGGTCCTGACACGGGATCAACTTCTGGATGCCGTTGCTGGACGGAATTATGAGGTTTTCGATCGCTCCGTGGATGTCCATATCTCCCTGTTGCGGCGCAAGCTCGGGGAAAATCCCCGTAACCCCGGATTCATTCAAACCGTCAGAAGCGTCGGCTATATGTTTAAGGCCCCCGAAGATCAAACATCATGAAACCGACGGCTTCATTGTTTGCAAAAATCGTATCCTGGTTATTTCTGAATCTGATTTTGGTGGTCACGGTGCTGGCCGTATTTTTCGCCTTCCAGCCGTATGTTGATCTGAATTCGATTTTCGGCCGGCAGAGTGCGGACCGTCTGACAACCGCCGGCATGCTGATTGTCCATGATTTGAACCGGATGCCCAGGGCGGACTGGCCCGGCATCCTTGCCCGGCATGCCGCCATCCAACGGGTGGATTTCGCCCTGGTACTCCCGGACGGCATGATCTTTTCATCAACCGGCGGTGATCTTCCCCTATTGGTCATGGCGAAGGCGAGCGAGATGATGCCGTTCAAACCGCCCGAAGGCAGTTTCCCGAGGCCCCTCGGGTTTGACGATCTCCGACCGCCGCACGTGGATCACCGACTTGACGCCACCGGCGGCAGACCGCAAAGAGAAACCATTGAAAGAGAACTTTTCGGGCCGCGCGACAGGCATAAGGAACGACCGTATTTGATGACGCGGACAACGGAGCCGACCCGATACTGGACCGGGGTTCGAATCCGCCTGGCTCCCGGTTCCCACCTCCCCGGCTCACCGGCTGTGTTGCTGGCAGTGTCCGGTTCCGTAACGGGAAACGGCTTTTTTTTTGACCCGCTTCCCTGGATATGCATTGCAGCGGCGGTCATTCTGATTTCAGTCTTGTTCTGGATACCGATGGTTAGAAACATCACCAGGCCCCTTTCCCGCCTGACCATCGCAACCGAGAATATCGCCGAGGGACGCTTTGATGTGACCCTCCATGAACCACGCGCCGATGAGATCGGACGTCTGGCGAGGGCGGTAAACCATATGACCGCCCGGTTGTCCGCTTTTGTGAAGGGGCAGAAAAGATTCTTTGGTGATGTGGCCCATGAACTGGGCTCACCCATCGCCCGGATTCAGTTCGGACTAGGGGCACTGGAACAGCGGGTGGCGGAAAAAAACCGCCGGCGTGTCGTGGAGGTGATGGAAGATGTGGACCACCTGTCCAAACTGGTGGGGGAATTGCTTGCCTTTTCGCGGGCGGATATGAAGGCAAATACGGTTGAATTGGAAAGCATCGGCCTGCTTTCCGTCGTTCAAACGGCGGTGAAGCGGGAGATCATACCGCCTGCAAAAATCATCACCGAAATAAATCCTGAAATCCGTGTGATGGCATCGTCGGAGCTTCTGACCCGGGCAATTGCCAATTTGATAAGGAATGCCGTTAAATACGCCGGGGCCGCCGGCCCCATCGTTGTTTCCGCTGAAAAAAGAAAAGATGTGGTGAAAATAGCGGTTCAGGATGAGGGCGTAGGTGTTCCCGAAGATCTCCTCGATCAGCTTTTCGAGCCGTTCTTCCGCCCCGAACCTTCCCGTGATCGGGATTCCGGAGGCGTCGGCCTTGGACTGGCGATTGTTAAAACCTGCGTTGAAGCGTGCAACGGAACGGTCTCGGCCGCCAACCGCCAACCGAGTGGGTTAAAGGTTACAATCATTTTGAAGACCTGAATTTTTATGGCGCTTTCGAAGCGTTGACGGTGTTTTCCTCCGATGCTTCGATAATTTTTTGAAGAATTTCTTTCAATTCATTTCCCAACAGGGGTTTCATGATCACGGCCTGGATGCCCATTTGCGCGGCCTCTTCTTTGGAAAAATCGATGTCGGATCCCGTACACATGACAATGGGTATGTTTTTTCGGATCTTCACGATTTCGAGAGCCAGCCGGTCCCCCATCATGATCGGCATATTCATATCGGTGATGACCAGGTTAAAATCGAACCGTTTCCGTTGGAAATGATCCAAAGCTTCCATTGGATCTGTTTGGAAATCGACCTGATATCCCAGATTCTCAAGCATTTCGCATGCCACATTTCCAACCATCCAATCGTCGTCTACCAAAAGAATTTTCTTCCTGCCATTTGACGATTCCCGTGCCTTCTTTTTGCAAGGATACATCCGTTGTTTCTCCCATTTTGATGGCGTATTTCAGATTCATTTTTTTCAGGTTACTGTTTTCCGAGGGAATTATTCCCCGTAACTTCGCATGTAATATAACAGGGGAATGTAAAGGGATTTTGTCGATCACGTAAAGCTTTTGTAAAATTGTGATGTGGACGAGATGGGGCCATTATCGCGCACGCACATTCGGGGCATTACTGCCTGAACCCTATATGGAAAATGACACGATATATGAGAAAATTCACAACCTCACCTTGGATTGATCCGTCCCCGATTATTTTATTTGCAATATCCCGTGTTGACATGTAAAAAAGCATATAGGCGTTCGAATCAACAGTAACACCTGAAAAAGAAGATGAGAAAGAAAGATGTCCATTTAGCGCGCAAAAACATTTTCGAAAAATCAGCAACTGGAAGATAACACCATGATTGAAGAATCCACGGAAGTCGTTTTCAATAAGCGGGTAGCCCCGAACACCTTCTTTATGGGGGTTCGTTCCGGACCCATGGCGGCAGAGGCCAAGCCGGGTCTGTTTGTGATGATTCGGGTTCGTTCAGGAATAGATCCCCTGTTAAGACGGCCCTTTTCCATCTGCGGGGTTAAAGGAGACGTGTTGCTGTTTCTTTATCGAGTGGTGGGCCATGGAACGGCCATCCTGGGGGAAAAAAAACCGGGGGACATTTTGCGGGTTCTGGGACCCCTCGGCAAAGGGTTCAACCCTCCTGACGATGATGTGCAACCCATACTGGTGGCAGGCGGCATGGGCATGGCCCCCCTCATTTTCCTGTCGCTGACCCTTGAGCGGAAAGACCGACAATTCTTGGTGGGTTACGGTAAATCTTCCGAAGTCGTTTCCCCTGATTCCTTGGGAATCGTGGGGCTTGTCCCCTCCATTGCCACGGAGGACGGTTCAGAGGGGCATCACGGACGGGTGACGGAGTTGCTGGATTTGCGTCTCTCGACCCTGAAAGGAAATCCTCCCGCCATTTTCACATGCGGTCCTTTGCCCATGTTGAAGGCCGTGGCGAAAATGGCCCTTGATCGCGCCATCCCCTGCGAGGTTTCCCTGGAATCCGCCATGGCCTGCGGCGTGGGGGCCTGTCAGGGGTGCGCCGTCAGAAACGGCCATGGTTCGACCAAGCCCTATGCCCACGTGTGTCAGGATGGTCCTGTGTTTGACGCAAAAACCCTCGACTGGGAGGCGTTGTAAACCTTGAACACCCCGATCCGGCGGTTCAAATCAGCTGATCTTTTTACCTGCACTGTTTTATAGGGACTCCCCGAAATCGATATCTGAAAACGATAAATAAATGTAGCATTCCAGCATAATTTTGTCTTGACATGGGTGACCGCCTGGTCAACAATATCTTTCAATTTCAATTTCAATTTCAATTGGCAACAATATTTCGGAGTAAAAATTGAGGGGGACGTATGGGCTTTTTGAATTTCGGTATCGTTTGCAGGGCATTGGTCCTGGCAGTGCTTTTTGTTTACGGGGTCACGGGGCCTGCCTGGGCCGAAACAAAACTTCGGGTCGGCGTCCTTCGGTTGACCTCATCCGCGCCCCTCTATATTGCCGTGGAGCGGGGATATTTTGCGGATGAAGGTCTGGATGTGGCATTGAAATTCATGAAATCGGCACAACCCATCGCCATGGCTCTGGCTGCCGGCGATATTGACGTGGGGGCCACGGGGTTGACCGCCGGACTTTACAATGCGGCGGCAAACGGTTTGAATTTCAGCATTGTGGCCGATAAGGGCCGGGTCTGGCCGGGATACAATTTAGTGGGGCTTATGGTGAGCCATGATGCCTGGGAAAAGGGGGTCAAAACCCTTTCCGATCTCAAGGGGAAGCGGGTAGGGGTGACTCAGATGGGATCCACCTTTCATTACATGCTGGGTAATATCCTGAATAAAAACGGCATGGAACTCGAAGATGTTAAAGTAACGCCTTTGGGTGGGGTCAAAAACATGATGGATGCGGTGGCCGCCAATCGCATTGAAACAGCCTTTATGGTGCAGCCCTTCTGCACTGTGATGGAAAAGAAAAATATGGGGCACGTGATGCTGTGGGCCGGCGATGAGATGCGATACCAGATCGCGGCCATCTTTTTTTCCGAAAAACTGGCTGAAAATGAGGGCCTTAGCCTGATATTTCTGCGAGCCTATATTCGGGCCTGTCGATATTACCATGACAACTGTCTGGTCCGGAAAGACGGCCGGCCGGTAAAAGGTGCCGGCTTTGATGAGGTGATCGGCTATATCGCCAAATACACGTCGCGAAAACCGTCGCTGATTGCTCTCGGTCTGAATTATAATGATCGAGACGGCCGGCTCTTCGCCGGGGACGTCCAGCGGCAGATCGATTGGTATTATGCCCACAAAATGATTGAAAATAAGCTGAATGCTCAGAAAATCGTAAACATGGCGCTGTGGCAAAAGGCTTTTGACAGCCTTGATAAGAAGTAATGCGAGCCGTTATCAACAACATCTCTAAGAACTTTGAAAATCCTGACAATACGACTTTTGAGGCGCTTCACGGGATCAGTTTGACCCTCCTGGAGGGTGAGTTTGTGGCCGTTGTGGGTCGGTCCGGATGTGGAAAATCCACGCTGCTCAACATCGTCGCCGGTCTTCTGTCCGCCACCGAAGGCGAGGTTGTTTTTGAAGATCTTTCGTCGGACAATCGTCCCCTCACATCCGTGGTGTTTCAGGAACTGGCCCTGTTCCCCTGGCGGAACGTCAAAAGAAATATCGGCTACGGTTTGGAAGAGCTGGGGGTCTCAAAAAAAACACGGGATGACCGGGTCGGGAAATTGATTGAACTGGTGGGGCTCAAGGGGTTTGACAAACACTATCCGCACCAGCTGTCCGGGGGAATGAAACAGCGGGCCGCCATCGCCCGGGCCCTGGCGGTGAACCCTCGGTTGCTGCTGATGGATGAGCCCTTTTCTGCTTTGGACGCCCAGATCCGAATGGATATGCAGCTTGAACTTTCCCGAATATATGAGACCACCGGGCAGAGCTTTCTGTACGTCACCCATTATATTCCGGAAGCGGTATTTCTCGCGGACCGCGTGGTGATCATGGGAGGGAGGCCGGGCGAAATCGAATCTATTGTTCCCATTGACCTTCCCCGGCCCCGTGAAGAAAAAGTGAAAGTGGACCCCCGGTTTGTATCTTACCTGGAGCGAATCTGGAGTGCGGTTCGACGAAACCCCGACAGTGGGGTGGCCCAATGATCCCTAACCGAAAAGTGGTGAAAGACAAAACCAGCTTTCTGGTCCGGCGTGAAAACAAATATGTGAGTTGGGCGACGGTGATCGTTGTTTTAGGCGTCTGGGAGATAGTGGGTCGTTTGGGAATTGTGCCGTCCCTTTTCCTGCCCCGGTTTTCGGCGGTGCTGGTATCGGGATACGGCATGGTGGAAAGCGGTGAAATTTTTACCCATCTGGCCGCGAGTCTGTGGCGCATCGGGTGGGGGTTTTTTTCTGGGGGCCGGCGCAGGCGTTTTCACCGGTGTTGCGGTGGGGTATTTTCAATTGGCGGATGATGTGGTCCGCCCCCTGGTAGCGGCTACATATCCCATTCCAAAGATCGCCATCCTGCCCCTGTTGATTCTCTGGCTGGGTATCGGTGAAGGCGCGAAGGTGGCGGTTATCCTGCTGGGGGTATTTTTCCCCGTGGTCATCAATGTGCGATCCGGCGTCAGAAATGTGGACCCGTTGTTGATCAAGGCGGCCCTGTCCCTGGGGTCCGGTCCCTTCAACATCATCCGCAAGGTTATCCTGCCCATGAGCATCCCAATGATTTTCGCCGGTCTAAAACTGGGTATCGGCATTGCGCTGCTGCTGGTGGTGACGGCCGAAATGATTGCCGCGGACAAGGGGATCGGGTTCCTGATCCTTTCATCGGCAGACCTCATGCAGACCACCCGGCTGCTGTTCGGCATCATGGTCTTATCGGGGATGGGGGTCTCGTTTGCATGGATACTTGAAAAGCTGGAATGCATACTGTTGCCGTGGCGTGAATAATTGCACAAACTTTTATTGACATGTATTTGAGAACATGCTAGTTGAATCCTGATTTACAGGTGTGGAAGGTTTTTTGACCGCGCCTGTTTTTTGATTGCACCGGATGGTCCTTTGGAATTCGATGGTTTGCATGGGAACGCAACCATGATGTTGGAAGTGTGATGTTTTTGTTAACCCATATTATTTAGAAATAGGAGAATTTGCAATGATTAAACCCCATGGATCCGATACCCTAAATCCCCTGTACGTTGAAGACGATGCCAAACGCGCCGCGCTGACCAAGGAAGCCGCTGGGCTGCCCTCCATCGTCATCAGCTCCGCCGCCGCCGGTAATGCCGTGATGCTGGGCTCCGGATATTTTAATCCGCTGACCGGTTTCATGAACAAAGCCGACGCCATGGCCGTGGCCAAGGACATGCACATGGCAAATGGCTTTTTCTGGCCCACCCCCGTACTTAACATGGTGGAAGACGCCTCCGCTATCAAAGATGCCAAACGCATTGCGCTGCTGGATCCCAATGTGGAAGGCAATCCCGTGATCGCCATTCAGGACGTGGAAGCCATCGAGGAATACACCGATGACGAGATGAAAGCGATGACCGAGAGCGTCTTTCGCACCCTCGACATGGATCATCCCGGCGTCAAAGCCTTCAACACCGTCGGTAAAATCGGCATCTCCGGTCCCATCCAGGTGTTGAATTATTCCTACTTTGACAAAGAATTCCCGGATACCTTCCGCACCGCTACGCAGATCCGCGACGAAATCGGCAAACTGGGCTGGGAAACGGTCGTTGCCTTTCAGACGCGTAACCCCATGCATCGCGCCCATGAGGGCTTGACCAAGATGGCCATGGAAGCCGTGAACGCCGATGGCGCCGTTATCCACATGCTGCTCGGAAAACTGAAACCGGGCGATATTCCCGCCGACGTACGCGATGCCGCCATCCGTAAGATGGTTGAGCTGTACTTCGAGCCCAACACTTGCCTGATTACGGGATACGGTTTTGACATGCTGTACGCCGGTCCCAAAGAAGCCGTACTCCACGCTGTGTTCCGTCAGAACATGGGTTGTACCCACCTCATCGTGGGTCGTGACCATGCCGGCGTCGGCGATTACTACGGTGGATTTGACGCTCAGACCATCTTTGACGACATTACCAAAGACGATCTGCTGATTGATATCTACCGCGGCGATCATACCGCCTATTCCAAGAAGCTGGGCAAGGTGATCATGATGGGCAGCGTTACGGATCACACCAAGGACGACTGGGTCTTCCTGTCAGGCACCAAGGTTCGTGAGATGCTGGCCGCCGGTCAGGATCTTCCCCCCGAATTTGCGCGTCCGGAAGTGGCCAAGATTCTGATGGGTTACTATCAGGCGGAAGCCGCCAAGTAGTTCTGGTCTGTTCGGATCAATGATAACCGATTAAAAAAAGCGCCTGCCTGATTTCAGGTGGGCGCTTTCTTTTTTGTTCAATTCCGCACTCCGCATTCTACAATATCTCTTTAACCCTTCCCCACCTGCCCATCTACGAGTCTTACCTTGATACCGTGAGGATGGGTGGCGGAGCGGGTCAGGATGTCCTTGACGATGCCCATCGTTCGTTTGCCCGAGCGCTGGTCCGATTTTGTGACGATTGAAACTTGCGCCCCCTGCTGGATACTTTTCCGTTTTTGGCCGTCCATTTTTTCTTAGGCTCCCGTTTTTTTCCAGATCGACTTGATTTGTCAGCCTTTTTTTCTGCATAGCCCATGGAAACCCGCTTGCCGTCCAGACTGGCTCCTTTCATGGATTTCATAACATGTGCTGCCTCATCAGCGGCCACTTCCAGGAAGGAAAATTCTCTCATTACCTCAATTTTACCAATATGGCTGGAGGAAATGCCGCTTTTGTCGCACACCAGTCGCGTGATGGCTCCCTTCTGAACATCGTCCAGCTGTCCCATATTGAGGAACAGTTTTAGAATCTGACTCGGTGCTTGCGGCAAATCCTTTGGAGATCTTTTTCCCGGGGCGCCCTTTTTCCGCGGTGCCTTGTTTTGAGGGGTGCGGGCGTTGATATCCCCGGAGTCCTTGTAGTAGTCCAGGAAACGGTTGAATTCTATGGCCACGAAATGCTGGATCAATTCTTCTTTTGACAGGGTCTCCAGCATATCGTAAACGGGAGGAAGAAAAGGGGCTATTTCCTCATGATTGATATCCGTCGCCACCAGTCTTTCCACCATGCCGTAGAGTTGTTTCTCGCAGATGGCGCGGCCACTGGGGACTTTCGCATGTTGAAACCGGACCCCGGTCACCTGTTCCACATGGGATAGTTTTCGATTTTCCCGGGTATTGATGAGGACGATGGAAGTCCCTGATTTTCCGGCCCTTGCGGTTCGTCCGCTTCGGTGGGTATAGCTCCCGGGTTCATCGGGAAGATTGTACTGGATCACATGGCTGATATCATCTACATCCAGGCCGCGCGCGGCCACGTCGGTTGCCACGAGAATTTGCAGGCTTTTTTCCCTGAACCGCCGCATGACGTAATCCCGCTGGGTCTGGGATAGATCCCCGTGAAGGCTTTCCGCATTGTAGCCGTCTTTGATGAGTTTTTCGGCGACGGTCTGGGTTTCCTTTCGGGTTCGGCAGAAAACCAGACTAAAGATATTGGGATGATAGTCGATGATCCGCTTGAGCGCTGGATAGCGGTCTTTTTCCATTACCACGTATTTGAAATGGGAGATGTTCCCGGCGCCGCTGTTTTTTCGTCCGATGGTAATTTCCACCTGATCCTTCATGTAATTGCGCGAAATCCTGGCCACCGGTTCCGTCATGGTGGCGGAAAAAAGCCAGGTTCTTTTTTCCGAAGGGGTTTTGGCCAGAATTTCGTCCAGGTCGTCCAAAAACCCCATGGTGAGCATTTCATCGGCTTCATCGAGAACCACATAGTCGATGCGTTTCAAGTTGACGATGCCTCTGTGAATCAGGTCCAGAAGGCGGCCGGGGGTTGCCGCGATGATTTGCGCGCCGTTTTTGATCTGCCGGATTTGCGGTTCCATGCCGGCGCCCCCGTAGATGGCGACGATTTTAGCATTTTTGATGTATCGACTGTAACGGATCAAATCCTTTGAAATCTGTACGCATAGTTCACGGGTGGGACACAGGATCAGGCCTTGAACCCGTGGTTTCGAAAAATCGATCAACTGGAGCAGGGGCAGACCGTATGCCGCTGTTTTTCCGGTTCCCGTCTGTGCCAGGCCCACAAGGTCCTGGTGACCTGAAATAATGGCGGGAATGGCCTTTTCCTGTATGGGCGTGGGTTCTTCAAATCCTAAGTGGTGAACCGCTCTGATGAGATGTTGTTCTAAGCCTAATGTTTCAAAATCCATAGGGTAAAATATTTAACCTTTCGTTTGCTTGGATCCGGATGTGGACCGCAAAGGCGGTGCATCCAGTCTGCTGTTAAATTTAAAACTTTTTAAATTATAACATATACGATAGGAAATCAATAGATATTTAGAATTTAGGATTTCTTTATGATAATTGTTTATACATTTTAAAGGGATGGCTGTTTTTTACTTCTTGACTCACAACCTGAATTCTCATAAACTACTAAATTTTCAAGCTGTGTGGCCAACAACTAAGAGCTGACCCCACAGGTCTATTTTTTTCAGATACTTCCTAAAAAGGAGATAAGCAAGATGCTTCAAAACAAGGTGGGATACGATATTATCCAGAAAATTGGTGGCGTATCAACGATGGAAGAGGTCAGCACGGTTTTCGAAAAACACATGGACGCGGTCAATCTGGCCAAGATTCGGAGAATCAAGAATGTCGATGCTCTCTTGAAAATCGCCAACGCCATTGTCATGTGTGGCCCCGATGACATTTTTGTGAATACCGGTTCAAAGGAAGATGTTCAAAGGGTCAACGAGTTGGCTCTGGAAAAGGGTGAAGAGGCTAAGCTGGCCATGGAAAATCACACCATCCATTTTGATCTGGCGGCCGAACAGGGCCGGATTATCGACCGCACCTTTTATATTACCAATCCGGATGAGGAAATCAGTTCCCTGGCCAATCGAATGGACCGGGATGATGCGCTGAAAGATGTCCGGGAGAAGATGAGCGGCATTATGAAAGGCAAAACCATGGTGATCGGTTTTTACAGCCGCGGTCCCGTGGGTTCCCCGGGATCCAATCCTGCCATTGAAGTGACCAGTTCTCTCTATGTGTGTCACAGCGCCGAGCTCCTTTACCGGAATGCGTTTGACGCTTTTGATAAAGAAGTGGCGCGGTTGGGGCATTTCTATGCCAATATTCACAGCGAAGGGCTTAACCGAACGGAAGATCTGCCCAATGCGCGCGTGTTCATGGACCGCAGTTTCCAGACCACCTACAGCATGAATTGCACCTATGCCGGGAACACCTTGCTGCTGAAAAAGGGAAATCACCGTTTTTCCGTGGACAAGGCCGTCTATACGAACCGGGGCAATGAACTGGCGGAACACATGTTCATTACGGGAATTGAAGGTTCCGACAAAAAACGGGTTACCTGGTTTGCGGGAGCGGCCCCCAGCGGTTGTGGAAAGACGACCACCGCCATGGCCGGCACGCACTTTCTTGGAGATGATTTGGCCCAGATGTGGATTGCCGAAGACGGCAGCGTTCGGTCCGTCAACCCGGAAGCGGGTATTTTCGGGATTGTGGAAGACGTGAATCGGGAAGGGGATCCGCTTCTGATGGATTGCCTGCGAAAACCCGGTACGGAAGTGATCTGGACCAATGTGCTGGTCGATGAAAACAAGGTGCCCCACTGGGTGGGCAATGGAGAGACGCCCCCCAAAAAGGGTTTTAACTTTCAGGGACCCTGGGAAGAGGGGATGGTGGATGAAAAGGGCAAGCCCGTGCCCATGAGTCATCCCAACTCAAGATGTACTCTGGATGCAACGGCTCTGGCCAATTGTTCGGACCGGTTCGAGGATCCCGCGGGCGTTGAGACCAGCGTGATCACCTACAGCGGCCGTGACAGCGACACCATGCCGCCGGTGTGGGTGGCGCTTAGCCCGGATTATGGCGTGGTCATCGGCGCTTCCATTGTTTCGGCGGCAACGGCAACCGAAGTGGGCGCCACCGGCGTCAAGCGCGCCCCCTGGGCCAATGCCCCCTTTATTCCGGGCGCTTTGGCGGACTACATGGATGCACAGTTCAAGTTCTTTAACAATCAAAAGATTGACGACGACAAACGTCCCATCCTGGCCGGCCTCAATTATTTCCTGACCCATGGGGCCAGGGGAGGCGAATCCAAGAAATTGCTGGGTGAAAAGCGAGATGTGAAAGTGTGGCTGGGGTGGCTGGAAAGGCGGTTCCATAAGGAAGTGGACGCCATTTTGACCCCCATCGGATTTATTCCCAAATACGAGGATTTGAAAAAGCTCTTTAAGGATATTATTGATAAAGAATATCCCGAAGATCTTTATGTCAAACAATTCTCCCTTTATATTGACAATATCGTTGCCCGTGTGGAGCTACAGAAAGCGGCATACGGAAAAGAGACGAATGTTCCGGCACGGCTTTTTGAAATTTTAGATGAGCAAAGAGAGGGATTGGTGGCACTCAAAGAAAAATTCGGTTCTATTGTCGCCCCGGCTCAGCTTATGAAATAGGAAGGGGTTTTGGCCCTGCTGTTTTGGGCTTAACGTAGAGAGGATTTGATGAAAAGGGCAGGGCGCTTTTTTGGCGAACTGCCCTTTTTTGGGAATCCATGTTTTTTTCCTATTCAACTGAACCCGCGCCGAATTGCTGTCGTGGCAGCTTCCCTTGACTATTCTAGAAAAATGATAACCTTTTAATTCCCTGTCAGGAAATTCGCTGGAAAGCCACATGGTGGGCAGGGGCCGGCTTAAAGGGCTGGACAAAAAATAATGGGCAATTTTATCATGAAACGCAGATCAAGCATCGGTATTTTCGTTTTTCTCCTGGTGTGCCTGGTGTTTGGGGACATATCCCTTCGTTCCATGGCGGTTTGTGTTCATGAGAGCGGCGATCGGGATCAGAAAACCGTTCATTTTCATTACAGTCAATTGCCGGGGCAACCATGCGATAAATCTCCAACGGGATTATGTCATACGACCGGTGAAAACGGGAGTCGGCATTTTTCTTTGGCAATGGAAGCGCTTAAAGGCGCTCAGGCTTCTTTTAAGCGCGATTTGCCCATTAGTGCTGTACATGTCACCATATTCGAATCTGCTGACGGTTCACCCGCGGGCGCGCAATGCCTTGATCGGTTTCAGTCGCCGTCCTTTCTTTTTCTCGATACCGCTTTTACGAAGACCACCATCCTGATCGTCTGATCATCTCTTCTTTCTTTCCATGCCCAATCCATATGGTTTTTTTCGGCCCGGGTTTTTTTGACCCGTCCGACATTTTTCAATTATGGAGAGATGATCCATGCATCTTAGAAAGTTTCGATTACCGAAATTCTTCGGGGTTGTTCTGCTGTTATTGTTCGCGGGATGGTTTCATTCCGAGGCGCGGGCCGCGGACCCTTCGCCGGGTTTCGATCTTAAGGGGGATGTCGTTACCCTTCAAAAAGCGGTTGATCTGGCTATTGAACATAATCCTGAACTGAACGCTTCTCGTTGGGAAGAGGGCGCCATGGCGGGGCGTGTGCTTCAGGCGGGCCTTCTTCCCAACCCTGAAATTGGGGCGGAAACGGAAAATTTCGCCGGATCGGGCGTATTTCACGGTTTTGATGCGGCTGAGACCACGGTTCAACTGAGCCAGTTGATTGAACTGGGCGGCAAACGCACCAAGAGGCGTACATATGCGGCCCTGGGTCGAGATCTGGCCCAATGGGATTACAAGGTTAAGCGGGCGGATGTGGTGGCCATGACCACGTTGGCATTCATGAATGTGCTTTTTGCCCAACAACGTCTGGCCCTGATGGAAAAATTGCTTAATCTGGCCGAGGCAGTTCTTCAAACCACGTCTGAACGGGTGAAGGCCGGGAAGATATCCCCCGTGGAAGCGATCAAGGCAGAGGTGGATCGCTCCACATCCTCGATCGATGTGAAACACGCGCAATTTGACCTCAATGCTGCAAGACGAAAGCTCTCGGGGACCTGGGGCGGAAGGACGCCCACCTTCGGTGAGGCCAGGGGGCGCCTGGGACGTCTGCTTCCGGTTCCTTCTCTGGAGATTCTTGAAAAAATGGTCTCCGGAAACCCCGATGTGGCCCGCTGGGCCGTCGCCATTGAACAACACCGGGCCGGTGTGGCCCTGGAACAGGCCCAAGGCATCCCCGATTTGACGGTGAGCCTGGGCGCCAAACACCACAATGAAATGGACGATACGGCCTTTGTCATGGGGATTTCCATTCCCATCCCTGTTTTTGACCGCAACCAGGGGGCAACGCTCGAGGCCCGGGACCGGTTGAGCAAGTCCAGGGAGGAATCAAGGGCCGTTTGGTTGCGGGTGGTTAACACCTTGGCCGAGACCTACCAGGTATTATCCAGAGCCCATATGGAGGCCACGGATTTGGCGCAACATGTTCTGCCGGGGGCACTGGCCGCCTTTGAGGCATCTCAAAAGGGGTTTCGTCATGGAAAATTCGATTATCTGGACATGCTGGACGCCCAGCGAACCCTGGTTTCGGTCAATTTGCGCCATATCAATGCATTGTTCACGTACCAAAAGGCGCGCGCACAGGTAGAACGGTTGATCGGTCAGGACATCAGCACATTGGTTTCGGTTGTTGAAAATACAAAACAAGGAGATGCTCCGTGAAAATAACAAAGGCGGTGTTGATCTGCATGGTCGTGGTGATTCCGGTCGCTCTTGGCGCGTTCTATTACGGACGCATGGCGGAACCCCATCGATCCCCAAAGGCGTTTCATGAAAATGAAGCCCATGGTGCGGGAAAAGGTCACAAACAGGGGGAACATGAGAAACGGGAAGATGACCATGATTCTCATGAATTCCCCGAATCCGAAACGCACGAGGATGAAGCGCATATTCTCCTCAGCGATGGTCAGATCAGGGCTTTGGGGATTGCACTGGCCAAAGCGGGTCCCGGAAGTCTGGAAAGGGTATTGACCCTGCCCGGTGAAATCATCCTCAATGATGATCGCGTGGCCCTGGTAACGCCCTATGTATCCGGTTATGTGAGGGAAATCAGGAAACGCCAGGGAGACTCGGTCAATCGGGGCGAGGTGATGGCAGTGCTGGAAAGCCGTGAGCTGGCGGAAGCCGCATCCGCCTACCTGGCGGCCCGGGAACGGCGGGCGCTGGCGGAAAAGACTTTCCATCGGGAAGCGTCCCTCTGGGAAAAGAAGATTACGCCTGAGCAGGATTATCTCGAATCAAAGATGGCGCTTTCTGCGGCCCGGATAGAGGTTCGGTCGGCCCGCCAGAAGCTCATGGCCCTGGGTTTTTCGGGGGTATCGGTGGATAATTTGTCTGAAGAAAAAGATGCCTCCCTTACACGGTATGAAGTGGTATCGCCCCTGAAGGGTCAGGTTTTGATGAAAAATCTTTCTCTCGGTCAGATGGTGGAACGTACCGCCGCGGTATACCAGGTAGCGGACATGGATACGGTTTGGGTGAGAATCAACCTGCTCCAGGGGCAGCTGCCCTATTTGAAAAAAGGGATGGACGTACAAATAAGGGTTGACGATGCCACGCCCCGGGCCAGGGCCAGGATGACGTTCATCGGCCCCCTTGTGGGAAAAGAAACCCGCACGGCTGAAGGGCGCGCAATCCTTTCCAATCCGGACGGACAGTGGCGACCGGGATTGTTTGTGACGGCAGAAATCGGGACCGGAAAAGAAAATATTCCCCTGTTCATCCCCAAAAAGGCGGTTCAGACCCTTGGCGGTAAACCGGTGGTATTTGTACCGGCGGAAGGGGGTTTTGAGGCGAGTCCCGTTGCCATGGGACGGTCCGATGGCATCCATGTTGAAATTATCTCGGGCCTGTCTCAAGGAGACCTGTATGTGGTTGATGGGGCCTTTGAACTGAAGGCCGCGGTGATGACGGATTCAATGGACAACCATGCGGGGCACGGGCACTGAAACGGTTTATAATCAGCCACAAAAATACGGAGACACAGAGGAAAGATCATGATCAATAAACTGGTTGAAGGTGCTCTTAAAGCGCGTGTTCTGGTGATTCTGGGGGTCATCTGCACCATCGGTTTCGGTATTTACGAATATCAAAGGATGCCGGTGGAGGCCTTTCCGGACATATCGCCCATCATGGTGCCTGTCTTTGCCGAGGCCCATGGCATGGCCCCCGAAGAGGTGGAACGCCTGATTGCCTATCCCATTGAGTCGGCCATGAACGGTCTGCCCCATGTGACGGGAATCAAGTCCACCTCCGCCTTCGGCATGGCCGTGGTTTACGTCTACTTCGAGGACGACGTGGATATCTATTTTGCCAGACAGCTTGTGGGTGAGCGGCTTTCCGCGGCAACGGCGGAATTGCCCCATATGGAAGAACCACCCAGGCTGGGTCCCATATCCACGGGACTCGGCCAGATCTTCATCTACTATCTGACCCTGGATGAGGGCGTCAACACGCATGGAAAGGACCCCTTGGCCTATTTGCGGGAAATCAACGATTGGGTGGTTAAATTTCAGCTTCGGACTGTCCCGGGGGTTACGGATATCCTTTCCATGGGCGGGCAGGTGCTGCAATTTCAGATTCAGGTGAATCCCCATGCCCTGCGCAAATACGGCATCGGTCTAGATGATTTAATAACGGCCGTCCGGGAAAACAATCGAAACGCCGGCGGGCAGTTCGTCGTACTCGGGGCCGAAGAGCATCTGGTCCGGGGGATCGGGCTTCTGAAGAACCTCGATGAGATCAGGGCGGTTCCCATCAAGGTCGTTCAAGGGGTCCCCGTCAGCATCGGGGACGTGGCCCGGGTGGCGTACGGCAACGCCATTCGCCGGGGCGTGGTCACCCACAATGGGCGCGAGGAGGTGGTTTCCGGCATTGTACTCAAATTGTTCGGGGAAAACAGTTCCAGGGTCATTGAGGACCTTTACCGGAAAGTGAAAGAGGTCGAGAAGTCTCTACCCCCGGGCGTGACCCTGCATCCCTACTATGAGCAGGCGGAACTGGTGCATCAGGCCACCTGGACCATCAAAAAGGCCCTGGTCATGGGGGCGCTTCTGGTCATGCTGACCCTTTTGATTTTTCTGGGCAACCCGCGGTCCGCCTTTATCGTGGCCCTGTCCCTTCCCCTGTGCGCTCTCATTTCCATCATCTTTATGCGTCTGTACGGCATTTCGGCCAATCTCATGAGCCTCGGCGGAATTGCCGTCGGCATCGGCATGCTGGCGGACGGCGCTATCGTCATGGTGGAAAACATTCATCGCCGCCTGACCCTCAAAACGGCTGCAACGGAGGGCAGAATCAGCACTGTTTTGCGTGCGGCCAGGGAAGTAAGCCGACCCATTGTTTTCTCCATTGCCATTATCATCATCGTGTTTCTTCCCATTTTTTCCCTTCAGGATGTGGAAGGCAAAATGTTTACCCCCATGGCGTTCACCATATGTTTTGCGCTGTTCGGCTCCCTCCTGAGCGCCCTTTTTGTTGCGCCGGCCCTGTCGAGCTACCTGCTCAAGAGTGGGAACGGAAATGAATTTTTACTTACGAGAGTGCTGAAACGCGTGTATCGCCCCATGCTCGCCGGGGCCCTTCGAAAGAAATACCTGGTGATGGGCCTGAGCCTTGCGGTGTTTCTGTCGAGTCTCGCCGCGCTGCCTTTCATCGGAACGGAATTTATTCCCACCCTGGAGGAAGGGTCCATCATGATCGGGGTAACCATGGCCCCTTCCATTTCCCTGGAAAAAGCCGCGGAAACGGTTATGAAACTGGAACGCATTATTATGTGTCATCCGGAGGTCGCGGAAACCGTTTCCCGCATCGGACGTCCCGAGGCCGGCAGTCACCCGCATCCCGTCAACTATGGGGAAATCCATGTGGCTCTGAAACCCATTGAAGAATGGCCTTCCTACCGAACCAAGAAAGCGCTTGTTCAGGCGCTCAATGAGGATCTTTCCGCATACAAGGGCGTGAAGCTTAATTTTACCCAGCCCATTCAGAACGCTTTTGATGAACTCCTGTCAGGAATCAAAGCCCAGTTGGCCATCAAGGTCTTTGGGGAGGATTTGGAGGTGCTGAAGGAAAAAGCGGCTGAAATAAGGGGGGCCATCGATAACATTCCGGGTCTGGTGGATTTGAACACGGAACAGGCCCTGGGGCAACCCCAGGTTCAGGTCATTGCGGACCGGTCCGCCTGCGCCCGTCATGGAGTCACCGTGGGGCAGATCCTTCAAATTGTGGAACTGGCCGTTGGGGGCGAGGCGGTGGACAACATATACCTCAACACCCGGCGCTTTGATATCCATATCCGTTATCAGGCCCCTTACCGGGCCGATCCCGAGGTCCTGGGCGAGTTACTGGTTCATACCGGGGATGGGTCCTTGATTCCCCTTTCCCGGGTGGCTCATATTTTGCGGGTATCGGGGCCCATGCAGATCAGCCGGGAAAACAACGAGCGGCGATGGACTGTCTTCGGGAATATTCGGGGACGGGACCTTGGGGGGGTGTTTAAGGAGATCCGTGAACGGATTGCGCAAAAGGTGGTGTTGCCGCCGGGATACACGATTCAATACGGCGGGCAGTTTGAAAATCAGCAGCGGGCCATGGATCGTCTCATCATTATCGTTCCCATGGTGATTACCGCAGTATTCATCATGCTCTGGATGAGCTTCGGGATACTTCGGCATGCATGCGTGATCATGCTCAACGTGCCACTGGCTCTCACTGGCGGCATTGTCGGGCTTCTGGTTATGGGGGAATACCTATCCGTGCCCGCTGCGGTGGGATTTATCGCACTTTTCGGCATTGCCGTTCAAAACGGCGTGGTGCTGGTCAGCACCATCAATCAATTGGCGCGGGAAGGGCGAAAGCCCGGTGAGGCCATTGTGGAAGGGGCAATGCTCAGGCTGCGGCCGGTGCTCATGACGGCCGCCACTACCATCCTGGGCCTTCTCCCCCTGCTGTTGTCCCGGGGAATGGGATCGGAAGTGCAACGGCCCCTTTCCATTGTGGTGGTGTTCGGGCTTGCTTCTTCCACCCTGCTGACGCTTTTTCTTATTCCGGCGGTGATGGATTGGATTGAGATGCCGCGGGGCGCTTCAAGGCCCGGGGTTACAGGTGATGCCGGTAATCCGGTCTCTTTCAAAATAAAATAGCGCTTGGGATTTCAGTCAAAGATGGTCAAATTCCAAGATCCTTTATGGTTGCCATCTGTACCGTAATTGAACCCTGACTAGGTTTTGGCGCCGTTATGAATGTTTTGTTTGAAGTTTGTGTTGTAAAGGACGCATCCCATCCGCCCTGAAGGATCAGCGACTTGGGATTTTCCAGTGTGATCGATTCTCGATAAGTTCCCTGAGCTATCAATATGAAAGCCCCGGTGTCAGCGGCATTAACGGCATCCTGAACCGAAAGATGGCAGGGGCTTTTCCCGCCGCAAATGCCATCGCTGCTTACGTATTGGGTCGCGGAAGCCGCAACTTCTCGGGTTAGGAGATTGCCGTTATTGTCGTAGCTATAGGCGATGCTTTTGCCGGCGCCGTAGTCGACTCCGGTCAGGCGGCCGTTATTGTCGTAGGTGTAGGAAATGGTTCCGGCAAGAACGGAAACCGGTGCAAACAGGCATAAGAGCATGACAACGTTGAGAAAAGCCGTGAATTTTGTCTTCATGATCATTATATTCCTTTTCAAGAGATTTTATCCGAGGTTTCAATCGGGTTTTGTTGGGTGTCATTTAACGGTGCATGGAATGCGGCCTACCTGGCGCCTTGTCCTTTTATCCAATCATCAACATCTTTGTTCCATTTTTTTGCTGCCAATGCAGCCCATCCTGTTAGTGGTTTGTTTTTGTAAGGTTTTTTAGACGGAACTTGCCGAAAGCTTTCAGAAGTTATCGTGCTATCTTCGATTTTCTCTCCAGCCTCTTCCAAATTGCTGTATTTATAGAATGGATTAAACGGGTCAAGATCACGAGGACTTAGTCCTTGATCATAAGCCTCTTGCCTGCTTTTCTGCTCTGCGAGGGC
This sequence comes from Desulfatiglandales bacterium, assembly GCA_963664475.2. Lineage (GTDB taxonomy): Bacteria > Desulfobacterota > DSM-4660 > Desulfatiglandales > Desulfatiglandaceae > NaphS2. The sequence goes on along the minus strand of CAXXXE010000002.1, from coordinate 1,124,438 downwards.
CCAACGCCTCTGACGCTCTTGTTCAAGCGCCTCAGCACGTACCCTTCGCTTTTCTTCAAGCGCCGCAGCACGTGCCCTTTCGGGCGCCCTCCGCACCCACTCATTGTACCTACGGACATCTTCTCTTTCTTCTCTTTGTTTTTCTCTTTCATAGGCTCGAATCGGCGCGAGTATTTTCTCTTGTTCATGCAGAACATAAAGTTCAACGAGAAAAACAATCCCCCAACCAACCGCGCATATTCCCCATGCAGTAATTACTATTTCACCTTCAGGGTCAAGGTTGCCTAAAGGGTTTGCAAGGGCATACTGATATGGATTTAGTGATTCCGGTTTTTCTGTCTGAGGCCAGACTGGTTCCCTTGAGAGAAATTTGGTCGTAACAGGATCATAGTATCTTCTCCGCATCTGATAGATGTCGCCTTCCTGCCGTACACCCATGGTCCCCACAAAGGTATAGGGCTGGTCGCTGGCGCCGGTATGGCCAAGCATCTTGCCATAGGGGCCATAAGCATAACTGTCGGTGACGGTTCCGGCGCCGTCTGTCAGTGCCAGGGTGGAACCGATCTGGTCGCGGTGATAAAAGGCAGGTGCGTTGCTGTTCCGTGGATCGATGCTATAGAGTAATTGCCCGGACGGGGTAAAGACATAGTAACGGGTAAAACTTGTCCCTTGCTGCTCTGCCACAATGGGGCTCAGACCCAGGGTGTGGTTATGGTAGTAGCGGGTGGTGATCGCCCCTTCGGTTCGCGAGACGATCTCGCTTTGTCCGTTGTAGGCGAAGGTGACACCATCCAGTCCGGTAAGACGCTCGGCGCCGTCCCAGGTCAGGGTATGGCCGGGAAGCTGGGTTGAACGGCCACGGGTGTCATAGGCATAGCCGCTGCTGTTGACCTGTGAAGCGGCATCCACGGTGAAGCTTTTGGTCTCAGTAGTCAGAAGCCCCGCCGGGTCCAACGGCCAGGTTCCGCTCATGGAGGTGATCCGCCCGGCGGCATCATAGCCGTATTGCAGGTCCGTCAGGCTGCCGTCCACCAGGCGGGTGACCCGGCCGTTATTGTCCCGGGTGAACGTAGCGTTGATGCCGTTGCTCCGTGTCATGCTCGTGATGTTGCCGTCCGCGTCATAGGTGAAATCCACTTGGTTGCCCAGCGTGTCGCGGACTCGGCTCAACCGGTCATCGGCATTGTAGCTGTAAGTAACCGTAAACGCGCCCCCGTAGGTAGCGGTGACAATGCGTCCTCCCGCATCAAAGGCGCCGCCGAAAGTGTGGCCGTTATAAGTGCTGCCGGTGATCCGCCCATCATCATCCCGGGTCAGGGTCAGGTCGTTGGTGGCGGTGAGATTGTCCAGCGCGTCGTAGGTGTAGGTGAGGTCCGTGCCGTCATTGTAAAGGCGCCGGGTGAGGTTGCCGGTGTTGTCGAAGCTGCGGGTTTCGGTTACCCCGTCGGGGTAGGTGACGGCATTGACCCGCCCGCGGTCGTCATGGGTGTAGCTGCTGGTGCGTGCCAGGGGATCGGTGGCCGAGGCCGGACGTCCCATGGCGGTATAACCGAAAGTCCAGTTATTGCCGTTCAGGTCGTTGATGATGGTGAGATTGCCCAGGGTGTCCCGGGTGTAGTCGGCCGAGGCGCCATCGGGCAGGGTGACCCGGGAGAGAAGGCCGTTGGGATCGTACCCGTATCGGGTCTGATGGTTGAGCGGGTCGGTGCTGCCGGTGACGCGGGTCATGGCATCGCGGCTGATACGGGTGGTTTCACCGCCGGGAAGGGTGATGGCGGTGACATGGCCCAGTTTGTCGGTCTGCTGCAAAACGGTATGCCCGGCCGGGGAGGTGCTGCCGGTGGGAACGCCTTCCTTGTCTTGGGTGAAGCCGCGGGTCTTGCCGTTGCGGGTGGCGCTTTCCAGCCAGTCTCGGTTATTGTAGCTATAGCTGGTTTGAATGCCGTTGGCGTTCGTGGCGCTGGTGTTCTGACCTCTGTAGTTGTAGCTCAGGGTGCTGATGCCGCCGGTGCGGCTGGTGATTTGGGCGACCCGGTCCATGAGATCGTAGCCGTACCGGGTGGAATGGCCGGCCGGGTCCGTGACCCGGATGAGGTTGCCGTTTTGGTCGTACTGATATTGAACAATGTGGCCGTTTTCATCACTTGCCGATGTGATCCGGTCCATGAGGTTGTAGGTGATGTCGATCTGGCCGGTTCCGGGCGGATTCATACTCGTAAGGCGCCTGTAGGCATCGTAGCCGAAGGTGGTGGCGCCGGTATCGGAATCCGCACTGGTAGCAAGGGTCCCGTCGGCGTTGTAGGTGTGGGTGATCACGCCGCCCGTGGGGTTGGTGATGGTAAGCGGTAGTCCCTGGCTGTTGTAGGTGGTGGTCCAGGTTTTGCCGTTGCGGTCCGTGTGGGTTGTGGGGTTGCCTTTTGTGTCGTAGCCGTAGGTCTCGTAAGTGCCGTCCGGGTAGTCGGTGCGGGTACGGTTGTAGAAGGTAAATGTGAATTCGTGCGCGTTGGCCGGGTTGGTGAAGGTCTGGTTTTGAGGAGTGTAACTATGACTCAGGGTGTTGCCCTTGGCGTTTGTGAAGGATGCCACAAACCCGGTGGGGGCGTGGTAGGTCATGGAGGTGGTGTCGCCCAGCCGGTCGGTGATGCCGGTCATCTGGTCATTGCCATTCACGGTAAAGTTGGCGGTATTGCCCTGAGCGTCCTGCCATGAAAGAGGACTGGCGCCCAGTGTAGGGTGCACATAAGCTACCTCGCTGCCGTCGGGCCGGTGCTCGATCACTTTTATCGTTGCCGGATCCGGGTTACTCGAATCCAGACTGATGGTTATGGTATTGCCGTAAGCGTCGGTCTGGCTGGTGGCGCAACCCCAAGGATAGGCAGCTTCGTCGTAGGTCTGGGAGTAGGGGCTGTTGCCCTCCGGGTGCACCTTCTTTTCGATGTTGCCCCCAGCGGTGTACACGTATTGGGTGGTATTGCCGATCGAATCAGTGATACTGATGAGTTGATCAGAGCCGTTGTAGCCGAGGGTGTAACCGCGGGCGCCGTCGCTGACGGTGGTGAGATTTCCGCCGTTGTCCACCGAAAGTGTAATCTCACGACCCAGGCCGTCACTGATTGTCGTGGTGTTGGGGGAGCAGTTCCAACAGCTATAGGTGTATGTGACCCGGTTGCCGTTGCGGTCCATCCGATAACGAAGGCGCGCCTCCTGATTCGAGTCATCGTCATCGTCAGCGTGGGAGTCCTTCTCGAAGATGTAGACGGTCTGATCCGAGGGGTCCATGAGGTAGAACCAGCCGTTTGCGCCTGTTTGCTCCTGCAGACCGAATTGGTAGGTGGCGTAGGGTCCGTTTTTCCAGTCGCCGCTACCGTCGTGCTGATTGTTCTGGAAGTACATCTGTCCCTCGCCTTCACCCCAGCGAAACACGTAGGCTTGGGCAATGCGAGTGCGCCAGATGTGGGGAATCACGGGTTGAAACCCGGGTTCGAAATTCGATATAGACTGGTAAACCAATCCGTAACGCACCGGCAGGGGTCCGCCCAGGTCAAGCATCGGGGTATGGAAAGAGTAGGAGCGGGTCCGTGCGCTGACGGGGTCTCCGATATCCAGAGAATCGTCTGGATTCGGCCAGCCGTCGGAGCCGGAGCCGAAAATCACGGGCAGCGGCCAGGCGATCAGCAGCGCCGAAATAACAATGATGCAAAAGCAGGCTTGGCGGGTACGGTTCTTTTTATGGATTCCGGTCATCATTCAAGCTCCTTATAGAGGTCCTCAATGTCAAGATCCATAAACCATGGTACTAAAAAAAATGCAACAGATTTTTGGCCAGGCTTATTACAAAGCGAGAGGAGCAGGTTGTCGGAATTTTTGCAGGCGGTCTGACATACACTGTATTTGATTTCACGCCTGGGTGCATTCGGGTTTGTATCGCTGTGCGTGGATACACCGCCGGCTTCGAAAACCCAGCCTTCGTCGGCAGTCAGTGCCCCAAAATCCATAAGCCTTAGTTTCATTTTTTCTACCTCCCCATTTCTGTTTGAAAGGGCACAGGCCCTGAGCGATGTCCAGCCGGTCGCGCTGGGCGCCCCCGAGCCACATCTGGGTGATCTTGTAATCCCTCATGTATTTTTCCAGGTTGAACTCGTAGGAACCGTAGGATCCCATCATCTCCATCCCCAGGTTGCAGACGAATTTGGCGCAGTCGCCCGCAAAAGAGCGGGCCGCCGAATATTTAGCGATCATTTCGGGGGTCCAGTGCTGACCGTAAATTTCCGGGTGCATGACCTGCCAGGTGACCGAGAGGTAATACTGGCGGGCCAGGTCAATATGCCGGAACATTTCGGCCAGATGATTGGCGAAAAGGGAGCGTTCCCGCGGGAGAGAGTCCCAGTCCCCCATAGGCTTCCGGAAGGTTCGATTTGGTTACGCCCAGATCCACCAGTTTGGCATAAAGTGCATGTGATGATCGTGGTTATTAACCCTGAAATTCTTAAATTGGGAATCCCTTTTCCGGGTTTTGAAAATTATTCTCTTTTTGACAAAACCATTCCCTTTATACTACCTTGAAAACCAACGTAAAATTTTGGTAAAAGGATACCGTCATGCGCGATCTCCTGGCTTACCGGAAGAACCTCCAGTCTCTCACGGAACTGATCAAGTTCACGCTGGGTGCGGATGTGTTCGTGGTGGATGATGGCATGGTGGCCGTCGCCGGAACCGGTCCCTACCGAAGCAATATCGGAACCCGGAGACCCCACGATTCCTATGTGGATGTGACCCTTAATCGCGGGGATGGCCAAACCGTCATCCATCCCCGGTATACCCACCAGTGTTACCGCTGCGAATACCGACGCCATTGTCCCTACTCCATGGTCATTTGCAGGCCTCTGATCAACCAAAACAGGATTAAGGGGTTGATCGGCTTTTTGAGTTTTTCCGAAAACCAGCGGCAAAATTTGATTAACCGATCATCATTCCTCTGTGATATTTCCGAGCGTCTCGGCTATTTCTGGGAAACGGCAGACCTGGATCAACATCTGTTTTTGGGCCACCCAGGTACCAGATCGCTGATTGATTTTTTTGAAGAAGGGTCGATCCTGACGACTTCCGATTACGATGTTATCAACCTGAACCAGAGGGCGGCGCTCGAAAAGCGGCAGATTCATCTGGCACTTGAAACTTACGGCCACCATACTGAGGGCAAACGCCGAGCCGCTCGGCATCTCGGTATCAGCCTGAGTACCCTTTACCGCAAGATGGCTGGGATGGGGTGTTCAAACCGATAAATGGATCAACCTTTAAGAGGGATTAAGATGACGAAAGAAACAGTGACCGGTATATGTGGCATATGCCCCGGTGGATGTGGTGTGAAGGTGACCCTGGTGGACGGCAAAATTGAGAAAATTTTGCCCATTAAGGATCATCCCGTGGGCGTCGTATGTATTCGGGGCATTCATTCAAAGGACATCATCTATTCAAAGGATCGTTTAAAACACCCGATGCTCCGGGTGGGCAAAAAGGGCGAGGGAAAATTCAAGCAAATCACCTGGGATGAGGCCATGGACCGCATTGTTCGCGGGTTTCAAAAGACCAGGGATGAATACGGTGCAAAAGCCGTTATGAGCTACTTCGGCCGCGGCAGTTTCGATTCAAACATAGTGGATGTCTTTGGTGCGCCCAATCCTACCAGTAAAGGCGTCACCGGATTTTTGTATCCCTTTGGGTCCCCCAACGGTACGGGGGTTTCTTCCCTTTGCTCCGTGTCCTATAATCTCCTTTCCGCAATCCCGACCATCGGCACTTCCATGCATGCCACTTATCCGGATTTCGAGAATACGGATCTCATTGTGATATGGGGGGCCAATCCACCGACGGACTCGCCGCCGAATAAGGTGAAAAAGATCCTGGCCGCCAAAAAGCGGGGCGCTAAAGTGGTGGTCATTGATCACATGCGAAGCCGGATGGCGAAAATGGCGAATCAGTGGATCGGCATTCGCTCCGGTACGGACGGGGCACTGGCGCTCTGTATCATGCATGTCATTATAAACGAAGGTCTTTATGACCGGGAGTTTGTGCGGGACTGGACTTCGGGTTTTGAGGCCCTTCGAGACTATGTGCAGGGGTTTTCCCCGGAAAAGGTGGAAAAAATTACCCGCGTACCGCATGAGACCATCGTCGCCCTGGCGCGGTCCATTGCCGGGGCCAGGGGGGCTTCCCTGCTCATGTACACGGGACTGGAATACAGCAACAGCGGGGTCCAGAGCATCCGGGCCGTGTTGTGCCTCTGGGCTGTCACGGGCAACCTGGATGTAAAAGGCGGGTTGATGTTCAGGCCCCTAAGTTCCACGAAATTCCCGCGTATCCGGCTGGAACCGCCCGTGGGCGTAAACCCCATCGGCACGGACCGGCATCCCTTTTTTTGCCACATGCTGAAATCGGCGCAGTTTATGGAAGCGCCCCGGGCAATTCTTGAGGGCAACCCCTATCCCGTCAAAACCCTGTTGATTTTCGGCGCGTCGCTTTTGACCAGTCTGCCCGATCCGAATCTGTGGCGGAAATCTTTTGAAGCCCTCGATTTCATGGTGGTGTACGACCGGTTCATGACGGCGGATGCCATGTATGCCGACGTGGTACTCCCCGCCATCACCCAGTATGAAAATACGGGGTATCAGAAATATCCCAGCGGATACTGTCAGTTGCGGCCGAAGATGATTGATCCCATAGGGGAGGGCAGGTCCGGATACACGTTTTTGTCGGACCTGGCCAAAGGGCTCGGGTATGGGGATTTGTTTCCGGCCACGGAGGAGGACCGTCTTGAATTTGTCTTTAAAACCGGCCCCGTAACGTTGGCCGAACTGAAGGCGAATCCGGAAGGGGTTCGGTATGATGCCGGTCGGCAGGCATACCGGAAATATGCCGGGGGCCTTTTGCGTCGGAATGGCGAATCGGGATTTGACACCCCTTCGGGGAAGATAGAACTGGTATCCAGCCTGCTGGAGAAATACGGCTATGATGGGTTGCCCGTCTACTCGGAGCCCTCTGAAGGTCCCCTTGGCAGTCCCGAACTCTTCAAAAAATATCCCCTCGTGTTCAATAGCGGGGCCAGGCTCCAGTCTGCGTTTCGATCACAGCACCTGAATATCCCGGGGTTGTTGAAGTTACAGCCCAGACCCCTGGTTTTGATCCACCCCGTAGATGCCAGGGCCAGGGGAATTGAAGATCAGGACCGGGTATGGGTGGAATCCCCCAGGGGGTGCGTGGGCTTTTGGGCCAGGGTTACGGACGACGTGATGACGGGACAGGTGGAGGTGAACGTGGGCGGCGGGAGCCCCATCCATTCAGCGCCGTGGCGGGAAGCCAACACCAACTACCTGACCGATCCCGAGAATCGCGATCCGATTTCAGGTTTCCCCGTATACAAGGCCCTGCTGTGCGAGGTGAGAAAAAGACATGTGTGAGTGAAGGGAAGTATGGTGGACGCATCACTACGTGGGAAGGCGAATGCTTGAGGGACTGGGGTAGGGGTAAACGGTGCCGACAAGGGTAAAGACGGCTTACGAGTACCCCGGCAAGATCCACCGGCTCATGACCGACAATGACGCCGTGCTGATCTTTCCAGTTTCAAGGTCACAATGTTCTTTTTATCGGCACATTCAACCTCGATTGTATCGCCGGTCCACCAGGGGAGATTCCCGCCAAACTGGAAAATTGAAAGCGTCGGGAAAATATCATGATAAAAAAAACCGCATAGTCCGCCGGGATTGTGACAACTGATTTCAAATGTATCACCTTTCCGGTGTCCGGCACTGCATTTTCCCTTTGCACTGATGACTGTTGCAACAACTTTTTGACCGATTCCGGGATCAAGCGCCATTATTAATGTCTCCTTTCTCGTTTTTCCGCTTTTTTTACCTCTTCATTTATGGATGCCTTCTTTTTGCTTCATCCAGTAGCCTTCTCACGGTATTTGCCATTTTTTCCTGTTCTACCGGTTTCATTAAAAACCCATCAATTGGTAAATCGGTTGCTGTATTGGCATTGACCTTTTCACTGAAACCCGTACATAGGATTATGGGAATCTCCGGTCGGATCTCCTTCACCGCCAGCGCCAGTTTGTCTCCGTCCATGTTCGGCATTGTCATGTCCGTAATGATTAAATCAAAAGAACCTGGCCCTGCCCGAAAAGTTTCCAGCGCTTCCCTGCTGCCGGTTCGGATGATGACGGTATAGCCCAAACGCTCCAGACTTTGTTTTTGCATTTTTACGATCGTCGGTTCATCATCCACCATTAAAACACGTTCGTCGCCAAACGGCAGTGGTTTTGATTCCCGGGGTCTTTCAGGTTCGGAGGGTTGTCCAACCAGTGGCAAATAGACGTGGAACGTCGTTCCTTTGTCAGGTTCGCTATAAACGGTGATATGCCCCCCGTGAATTTTCACAATGCCGTGAACCACGGAAAGCCCAAGACCCGTGCCCTTATCCGGATCTTTGGTGGTGAAGTAAGGGTCGAAAATCCGGGTCAAATTTTCTTTCGAAATACCAGAGCCATTATCGCTGACAAGAATTTCAGCATACTTCCCGGCGAAAGATCCGGATATTGATTGGCCATGTTTTCATCAAAGCTGATCGCTTCCAGGCCGATTTCAATGACGCCGTTCTCATGGACGGCATGGGAGGCATTGGTGACGAGATTTATTAAGATCTGATTCATTTGAGATGAGTTGGCGTTTATGATGAGCATTTCTTCGCTGATATGTCCTTTGATTTCGATATTTGTGGGGATCGTTGATCGGAGCATTCGAATGGCTTCCGATGCCAGCGGATTCAATGGTATCGGCTTCTTTTCCTGTTCGCCCTTCCTGCTGAAGGTCATGATCTGTTTGATCAGATCCTTCGCCCTTTGCCCTGCGATAAGAACTTCTTTGAGATTGTTGTGCAAGAGGGTTCCCGGTGTTACATCGTCAAGGGAAAGTTCCGTGAAACCGATCACCGAGGATAATATATTGTTGAAATCATGAGCAATGCCTCCGGCTAAGGTGCCGATGGCTTCCAACCGCTGCGTCTGTTGGAGTTGGGTCTCCATTTTCTTTATTCCCGTCACATCCTCCATCAGGCCTTCTAAAACGATCGTTCCTTCCTTATTGGTTGTTTTTCGGGTGTGCAGTTTCATCCAAACGCTCTGACCGTCTTTTCGTTTGAATTCCAATTCACCGATTAAAAAGCCATTCTGGAGAATTTCGTCAACCACCTTATCTCTTTCTTCCGGCCGGGCATAAAGTTCGGCAATATTGTTGATCGCTTCCAATTCCTCATAGGAAGAATAACCCAACATTTCCGTCATTTTTTGATTGGCAAAGATAAATTTGCCGTCAAGGGTCACCTGGTAGACCCCCATCAATGCGTTTTCTAATATTTTCCGATATCTTTCCTCGCTTTCTTTCAGATCGGCTTCAGCTTTCTCGCGGTGGTCTCTTAAAGCCTTTTTTTCCATTGCCGCAATTATGGTCTGCGGCAATTTCCGGATATGGTTGGGCCGTTTGATCACATAATCGGAGGCCCCCTGTTTGAGCGCCGTCACCGCGATTTCTTCAGAGCCGGTTCCGGTAACGATAACGACCGGTATCCGCGGATCATGCGCACGGACAATATGGAGAACCTGAAGTCCCTCGAACCCGGCAATGTTAAAATCGCTCAAGACCACATCAAATGGCCGATTTTTGATTAACGCTTCAAATTCCTGTCTGTTGGAGGCTTCCGTCACCTCGAACCCGCCATGCTCCTTTTCCAGCGCATCTTTTACCAGTTCCCGGTCGAGGTCGTAATCATCGATGTACAGTATTCTGATTTTGTCGCTCATGAATGTCCCCCTGTGCGCATCAATCCATCGGCGGTTCCACATTCAGGGTGAACCAGTAGTCGGAGACTTTTTTGACCACTTCCAAAAAAGCATCAAAGGAAACCGGTTTCACCAGATAGCTGTTGGCGCCGTTGTCGTAGCTCATGATCCTGTCACCTTCATCCCTTGAAGAGGTGAGAATGATGACCGGCAGGCGTTTCAGTTTTTCGGCGACTTTAATCCGTTTCAGCACTTCATGACCGTCAATCCCCGGCATCTTGAGGTCCAACAGAACAATATCCGGTAAGGGGTATTGTTTGCGATCCGCATATTTTCCTTTGCCGAACAGAAATTCAAGGGCTTCTTTTCCATTCCTGGCCACCTGGATTTTATTTCCCAGGCGTGCCTCTTTGAACGCATCGATAATCAGTTCAACATCCATCGCATTATCTTCGACCAGAAGTATGGTGGCACTTTTTGTCATTGGCGTGTTCTCCCGTATCACTCGGTTGCTGCCGTTAAAAGGGTTATTTTAAATACGCTTCCTTTGCCGGCCGCCGATTCAACACAGACCCGGCCCCCCATGATCTGTACCGCCTTTTTAACGGCGGCCAGACCGATACCGGTTCCCGGATACGTTTCCTGGTTGTGAAGTCTCTGAAATATATTGAATATTTTTTCATGATACGCGGGTTCAATGCCGATCCCCTTGTCGGCGATGGATACGATTACGGTTTGATCTTTAACCTCAAATTTGACATCAATATATGGCGATTCATTGGGTTTGTGGTATTTCAGAGCATTTTCCAGCAAGTTGATGAAAATATGGGTTGCCAGTGTATCATCCCCTTGAATAACCGGCATACGTTCGGGAAAATTGATGCGGGCCCCCGTCTTTTTTATGGAGTCTGAAAGCGTCCCCAGGGCTGATGTAAAGACAGCATCAAGGGATACGGTTTCGGATTGGATGGCCTTTCGCCCCAGACGGGAAAATTTAAGCAGGTCATCGATCAGTTCTCCCATTTGCCCGCTTGCCTTGACGATATTATCGAAATAGTGCCGTCCCTCTTCATTGAGAGATGCTTTATGCCGGCGTTGAATGATCTGAGCAAAACCGCTGATGGAGCGCAGGGGAGCGCGCAGATCGTGGGATACCGAGTATACAAAATCTTCAAGCTCTTTGTTGGCTTCCTTCAGCGCCATGGTGCGCTGGTGAACGCGTAATTCGAGGTTCCGATTCAGCTCGAGGATCTCTTCCTTGGCTTTCTTGAGGTCGGTGATATCCTGTAAAGTGCCATACACTTTGACACAGCGACCCTCCTTTCTGATGGCCCGGCCAATGGCACGGAACCATCTTATGTTGCCCTTTGCGGTTCGGGCCTGGGCCTCGAAATCCAAGGATCGATCATCTTCAACCAACGCCCGCATGGCATCTGAAACCAGGGAACGGTATTCAGGAAGATAATAGGCAAGGTGTTCATCCGGGCCGGGAATGGGTTGATCATATTCTATCTCAACAATATCGTAGGTCCCTTGTGTCCATTTGGCCAGGCCGGTAGCAAGATCCATTTCCCACCCGCCGATTTTGGCTATTCTGCCCACTTCATTCAGAAGACTTTCTCCATCCTTTAGCGCCTGTTCCGCCTTCTTACGTTCACGAATTTCTTTTTCAAGCTGCATATTAACAAAACTGACTCTGGAAATATAGGATGTGAATTTAGCCAGAAAATCCATCAGATGCGTAACGGTTTCCCGACTGTACCTCGGTATGCGCCGGAATGCATCCATATAAGACGCCGGGTCAAAGCCGTATGTTTTCGCCTGCTGAACAAAAAAATCTTCATCTACCGGATCATCATCATAAAAAAATTGCCCGGTATAAATGTTCCCCAGGTGTTCGGCGCCCACATACAGCGGCGTAACGACATCCATCAAACCGTTTTTACATTTATATTCGATATATTGACCCGGTTTAAGATTCTTTACTAAAAAGAGATCGCTTTCAGTGCAATTGAGTGCTGTTTGGGGATGAATGCGATGAAATTTAGTACAGATGTCCTGCCATCCCGTGGCTTCGATAATGTTTCCTTTCAGATCCAGAACAGCGGTTACCATCTTGGTCAGAGAATGAAAATCGTCCATGATGGACTGGATTTCTTCCGCATTGATAATAGCGCGGAGGTCAAGACCCTCAATTTGAATTTCCGGATTGTTTTTTGATTTAATTTCGTGAGTAGACCCACCCACATCCCGGATTGGGCCATCCTTCATCCGATGATATTCAAACTTTTCCTGCTCCAAGGCTTTCACTCTTTGTTCTAATTCTTCATAGGTCGGCTTTTCATCCATTAGTACCTTATTCCCTCCTCAGCAGAAGCTGTTGCGCCGGGCCAAAGCAGCGCCTGCAAACAATTCGCACCCCTAAAAAAGACAGCATGGCCGTGGCGCCCACGAGCATGACCATCACCAGGATTTGATAGCGGATGGCCAGGACGGGATCTGCCCCGGCCAGGATCTGGCCGGTCATCATGCCGGGTATGAACACCACGCCTGCCGCCATCATGGAATTGATGGCGGGAATCATGCCCGCTCGCATGGCGTTTCCGACCATGTTTTTTGAGGCTTCCCGGTAGTCCGCACCAAGGCAGAGCATTATTTCCACTTCCTGCCGTCTTTTTTTCAGTTCACCCAGGAGTCGATCCAGGGATATGGCCACCGCATTCATGGAGTTGCCGATGAGCATTCCGGCCAGCGGTATGAAATACTGGGGTTTCCACCATGGTTTAGCCCCGATGACCACACCGGTAATCAAAAAGGCGATCAACGCATAACTGACGGCCATGGAAAGTAACATGGGCCAGAAAAAGGCAACCCGGCTTTCCTTGATGCGACTTCGGATGATTCGAACCGCAAAAACGATCATGAACAGGAACACGGCCAAAACCGGCCAGACCGAATCCAGATGGAAGACGAATTTCAGCACATAGCCCAGGAGAAACAATTGTGCAAAGGTACGGATGGTCCCCACAAGAAGGTCTTTTTCCAGTCTGAGGCCATGATACAGGGATGCGCCCCCGGCCGCAAGAACGAACACCAGGGCGAGGATGAGTTGATATGGGCTGATTTCAATAATGTTGTGTGTCATGTGTATTCTTTGATCTGTCCGTCGGCTACCTGCAAATATCTGGGGGTGATGCGTTCCGGATCATGAGTTTTATGGGTGACCACCAGCACGGTCATCCTTGATGCCGCGTTCAATCGTTCAAGGAGTATCATAACGGCGCGGGCGCTTTCAGGGTCAAGGGCGCTGGTGGGTTCATCCAGGAGGAGGACCTCAGGGGCGAGCAGCAACCCCCGAACCAGGCAGAGGCGCTGCAACTGTCCCACGGAAAGGTTCATGGCATGATCGTTCATCCCCAGATCCTGTAGATGGACTTCCCTTAATTGTTTGGTTAGTTCCTCAAAATGAGGCCGTCTAAGATGGGAATTGTTTTTAAATGAAAAGGGAAGCAGCAGGTTTTCCGCCACCGACCCATCCATCGCCATTGGGGTTTGCTGAATATACAGGAGAGAACGGCGGAGTTGCGGCGGAGGGTAACTGTCGAGGGGGTTGCCGTTGAACCTTATTTCACCTGAATTGGGCGTTTCAAGGCGGTTGATCAACCGAAATAAAGTCGATTTTCCCGCGCCGGAGGGGCCCTGCACCAGATAAAAGGCCCCCTTGTGAATGGAAAGGGAAAGATCCTTGAAAAGGGGCGCATGTCCGGGAAATCCAAAGGTCACCCCGTGAAAATCAATGACATTGTTTTTGGTCATGGTTCGATTACCACTATGGTTTCATCAATTAGAAGAAATGGTATTTCAAATGGTATCATTTCCGGAACCTCAAAACTACTTTTATCGAACATTTTCCTTTTGTGAGTGTAACGGGGGTGACAGGCTTTACGGGAACAATTCACTTTTCATCATCAGATGAGTATCGTATACTTTATGAAAACAATATTCAGAAAAACCATTTAAGCCCAATTTATTTTATAAAAACAAGCTTTTCAATAAGAATATCGCACCATGAATCCACACAAAAAAACTTGAGGCTAAAGTATTTGCTGAACTCGCCGATACCTAAAGAAGCAAAGAGCGACAATTCGCATCCGACCCGCTATTTTGACAGCGCTCGGGCGGGCTGGCCGTGAAGCCAGGAAGGGCCCGGGGCCGGATTGAAAAAGTGTTCCCGAGAACCTTAGCCCCGCTTGGTTAAAAAAAATGTTGGAAAAGTTTGAGAAGAGGGCGCCATATGGGAAACAGAATGACGAAACAATCACGTTTTGGAATATCCTTCAGAACTTCAGTTATCAGTGGGGTAACGGTTTTCATTCTGCTGCTGATCAGCAGCATCATCTTTCTAAAATTTGAATTGGGGTTGGTGGATTACTTGATCAGCGAGCATATTCGAAGTGTTGAAACCAACATCGATGAGCAGGCCAAAACCCAGAAAACGGATCTGAGCGAAAATATGAAGGTGAATGCCGAAATATGCGGTGGAATCGCTTCTAATTTTCTTTACAATTTCGATGAAGAAGGCCTTGCCAAGGCGCTGTCTCCTTATATGAAACTGCCGTCTATTCGTGCCATAAAGGTCGTGGACCACAAAGATAAACCGTTTCTGGCCATCTGGAAAACACCCGAAATTCAAACCGGCAAAACCTTGCCGAATAATTTGAACCTAAACCAGGATCTGGCGTGGGGAGCAGATTCAATCCTGGAAAAGGAGAACGTGGGAAAGGTACGTATTTTTTTTACGGATGCCCTGGTCAATCAAGAGATACTAAAGAGCAAGGCATCGATCAAAAAAGAAATCAAGGCTTTTCAGGGGACAGCGGATAAAAGTTTCCGAAAAGCCTTGATCGGTCAAGTCAGCGTCACCCTCGGGGTGGTCCTGGCATTGGTCATTACCATCAGCCTGTGTCTTAGAATGATTGCCGTTAATCCGTTGAATCGCATCATCAAGGGCTTGCGGGAAGCCGCTGAGCAGGTGGCTGCCGCTTCATCCCAAGTCTCTTCCTTTAGTCAGGACATGGCACAAGGGGCCTCTGAACAGGCTTCAGGCATCGAGGAGACAAGTGCAACCCTGGAAGAAATTTCCTCCATGACCCGGCAAAACGCCCAACACGCATCTCAGGTCAATCAAATCATGACAACGGAATCATCTGAGAATTTCAATAAAATCAAAACCCAAATGGATAAAATGAAAACGGCCATTTCAGCGACGGTAGCGTCCAGTCAGGAAACGGCAAAAATCATCAAGACCATTGATGAGATTGCTTTTCAGACCAATCTGTTGGCGCTGAACGCAGCGGTGGAGGCCGCCAGGGCCGGCGAGGCGGGGGCAGGATTTGCCGTGGTGGCGGACGAAGTCAGAAACCTGGCCATGAGAGCGGCCAAAGCCGCCAAAACCACAAGCGAGCTTATCGAAAATTCAGGTACGAAAATTGAGGAAACCAGCCATCTGAATACCGAAATGGTGAAAGTAATGGATCAGAACAGTGCCATTGCCGAAAGAGTCACGGTGTTGGTGGGAGAAATTGCAAGCGCATCTCAAGAACAGGCCCAGGGCATTGAACAAGTAAATCTGGCCGTCACGGAAATGGAAAGGGTCACGCAGAGTAGTGCGGCCGGCGCCGAACAATCCGCTTCCGCTTCTGAAGAGATGAGTGCTCAGGCCCAGGAGATGCAGGCCTTTGTGGTAAATCTTGGCGCTATTGTGGGCGGAACGGGAAGGCGCGCCGCAAAAACCGGCGACGCGGAATTCATGGAAGATGCGTATCCCGAGGAAAAGGAAAGGAGGGGTTATCCAGTTGCCATTGCAGCGCCGAAACCGTCGGTAAAAAAGGGATGATGGATGGAATTTGACAACACCTTAATTTTAGAACAGGGAGGACGATGATGATGATCAATAGAAGTTTTGAACGCGTTTCTCAACAAATCCACATGGGCAAGCTGCCGGCAGTGGTGACCCTAACCATTTTGTGCATGATGCTTCTGGTTTATCCCGTGAGAGCAGCCGACATGAAGGCAAGCCTGGCCAATATGCCCGTTTATGCGGAAACTGCGGATAAGGGCATCCTCGTGGATCTGGTCAAGGCCATGGCCCGGACATCGGGCAAGGATATCGAAATTCAGGTGGTCCCCTTCAACAAATCAATGCATGATGTGATGGATGGCAAAGCAGATTTTCACATGCCGCTGATTAAGCCCGAAAATGTCGACGAAGCCAAGTTGGACTATGCAAATTCGAAAGAAACGATTTTTCATGTGAATTTTGTGCTCTACACCAACAAAAACAAACCCATCGACAAAAGCAAGCTGAAAGATTATCGAATCGAAACCGACCTTGCGCATGTCAAATATTTCGATTTCCCGGTCAAGGGCTCTACCCGGATTGACAGCAGTCTCAAAAAGGTGGATGCGGGGAGAATCGACGGATTCATCTTTGCGGATTTCGCCTCGGACCCCATCATCAAGAAGGAAGGGTTGAAGGATATACACCGGGATCTGTACAAGATCTTTGACGTGAAAATCATAGTGCCAAAGGGAGAAAAAGGAAAGGTAACGGACGTTTTTTTGACGGAAACCATCGAAAAAATGCGCGCTGATGGGTCTTTTGACAAAATCATGTCGCCCATTGATCAGCCCTATGATAATTGGCAGCCTTGATCCGCATTTTTTGTATCGATCGTATTGAGAAAAACAGCGCTAGTGGCACATTATTACCGTCACGGGCGCTGTTTGTTTTTATCCTTATTTGGCATTATATTGAGGCTCTAAGTGAGCTTGTATTGGGCCACAATGGCTTTGATTTCTTCGGCCAGTTCGTTAAGGCCAGCCGCCGCCTTTTCAGCTTGTTGCGTTCCGGCTTCCGTCTGGCCGGCCGCCTGATCGATGCTTTCCATGGCTGAATTCACCTGGTCCATGCCGGCCAGCTGCTGGCGTGTACTGGCCGCAATCTGCCGGGCCGCTTCCTCTACCTTCTGAATGCGGCTCGCGATGGCTTCAATGGCCTCTCCCGTGGAGCGGGCCAGTTGTTGTCCCACCTCGGTACGCTTGGTCCCTTCTTCAGTGACCATGACAGCGGTATTGGTGGCTTTCTGAATGTCTCCGAGAATATCTTTTATCTGGGCCGTGGCCTGGCGCGACTGTTCCGCCAGGCTCCGGACTTCTCCCGCCACCACGGCGAACCCTTTTCCCGCTTCCCCCGCACGGGCCGCTTCAATGGCTGCATTCAACGCCAGCAGGTTGGACTGATCCGCGATATCGTTCACGGTAGCGATAATCGCCCCGATCTGCTGTGTCTGTTCGCTGAGAGCCAGGATGGTTTCGGCGATATTGGCCACCTGCTCTTTAATATTGTCCATCCCCGTCACGGTTTCCCGGACCGCGGCAAGCCCCCGTTTTGAGGCCTCCGTGGACTCTGCCACCATACGGGACACCAGTTCCACCCGTTCATGGGACTGTTCCGCCGTCTGGCGAACTTCCTGCACCGTGGTGCTGGTCTCGTTGACCGATGCGGCCTGCTGGCTGACGGTAGCGGCCTGCTGGCTGGTAGTGGCCAGAATCTCACTGGCCGCCGAGGAAATATTGGAGGTGGTTTCCTGCATGCGGGTGGCCAGATTGCGAAGTCCTCTGGTCATGGCGTTGAGGTTTCCCCCCAGAATGCTCAGGTCATCTTCACCGGTAAGCGTCAACTGCCCGGTCAAATCCCCCTTGCCCACCTTTTCCACAAAGTTTACGTAGTTTCGGACCGTGTTTTCCAGATACGCCTTCCCCTTTTGTTCTTCAGCGGCCTTTTGCTCCAGATCCTCCATGGATGTTTTGAGTTTTCGCACCATGCCGTTAAAGGCATCGGCCAGAATGCGCAGCTCATCTTTTGACGTCACATGGGCCTCCACATCCAGCTTGCCGGACCTCACGGCTTGGGCTGTGTCCGTAATCTGCCGTATGGGTCTTGACAGAGTGGCGGCGATCCAGAGGGCAAAAAAGGCCACGATGGCCGCCGCAACGCCACCGATCACCCATGTCATATTCCGCAGATGCCGGGACAATGCAAAGGCTTTGGCTTCATCCACATCGGCCAGAATGGCCCATTTCAGCCCCCCCATGTTGAGGGGAGCATAGGAAGAAAGCACCTTTTTCCCTCGATAATCCATGACCAGACCAGTGCCGCTTTCACCGGCCAGGGCCTTGCGGGAAGCCTCCGTATCCACTCCGTTTTCCGCAATTGTTCCAGAAAGGGAGGCTTTCACCGAATGGGTTTCCGGACTCAGAAGGGAGTCGGATCGCATCCGCTTATCGGGCCCCACCAGGTAGGTTTCTTCTCCGTTGGCCTCCCGGGAACCGGCAGTCATGATATCTTTGATGAGCGTGAAGGGAATTTCATATATGAGGCTGCCGGCATGTACCGGGCCATTATAGATGGGCGTACCCGCAAACATGGCCGGTTCACCATCCATGAGATCCACGTCCGCAAAGATAACATCACCATTTTTGGCGGATTTCAGTTGTTGAAAAAGATGCCCCAGATTGGTGTCTTTGAGAACATCCGATGAAATATTCAGGCCGAAAACTTTTTCCTTGTTGGTGCTGTAAACCACATTCCCCTCATTGTCCACCAGGAGAACATCCTCAATTTCCAGTATTTTCTTGCGTCCGGGAAGAGAGGCATGGCGCTCCTGATGGATCGCACTGTATCCGCTGCCGTCTTCCGCATCGAGAAGGTCCGGTTTTCCCAGGTAGAGAGAACGAACTTTCTCCGGCCCCATGAAGCGAAATCCATTGGTTAGATCTCCTATGCCGTAGACAACAGCCGGTTCTTTGGACATCTGGTCTAGATCCGCCACCCATCGCTCTATGATCCGGGTGATTCGACTCATTTTCAGAAATGTTTCTTCCGCCATCTGAGAAATCGCTTCCTGGCGAAGGGCTTTCGTTGCTTCTCCATAAAAAAGTACCCCCAGGATCACAAGCGGTACCAGCGAAAACAACAGAAACCACACCAGGAGTTTTCCCTGAATACTGCGAAAAAAATTAAGTGACCCCGCGGTTTCAGGAATCATGTTCGATCCTTCCTCTTTCATCATGGTTTATCCTCACAAAATCGGTTGTCGATTTACAGTTGACGGTATTCAAATCGTTAACCGGAAATCCTTTCTCCTCAATAGGTGGGCTGCCATTTGCCATCCTTAACCTTGATAATATGGATGGTTCGAATGCCGTCTCCCTTTTTGTCAAAGGCCATCATACCGGCGGCGCCCCGCCACATTTTCATGTGCGCCAGACCATTGCGGATTTTGTTGCGGTTTTCCTGCACAAGGTCTGGATCGCTTGTGATCCCCTGTTTCTTCATGATGTTTACCAGAAACTGGAGGATATCGTACACCACCACGTCGAATTGTTCCGCCTGACATTCCATATCCGCATATTTTTCTTTACATCGGTTTCTAAATGCGTTCACATATTTGGAGACTTGGGGATTGGGGTCGCTGGGGTTAAACAGAGCATTGGACCACACCCCTTCCGCCGCTTTCCCGGCCAGTTGGATGACGGTGGGGGTCCCCACAGTGCTTCCTCCCAGGATCGGTTGGGTCAACCCGCTGAGCCGTATTTCCTTAATGAGGCCGCCGGCCTCAAAAGGAAAGGCGGCAATACAGATACCGTCTGGTTTCAACGTCTGCACCTTTTTCACCTGTTCGCTGAAATTCGTTTCCCCGGTTTCAAAAGTAATGGGGGCCTCCATGTCCAAAACCTTGACGTTTTGATTCTTGAATATCCTGGGCCACAGTTTTTCCCCAAGAGGTCGAGTAGACACATCCTTTCGGTCATACAGGATGGCAACGGTTTTGATGTGATGGGCCTTTATCCATGCTTGCGCTACAGTCACCTCTTTTTTTTCGGCGCTGACGGTCATGCGAAAGGCATAGGGATAGGCCTTGAGATCGCTCAGTCCCGGTTTGGAAGATGCCGTTGCAATAATGGGCACTTTCTCCTCGTTGGTCACTGAACGAAGGGCTTCAAAAGTCCCGCTGAAAAGAGGCCCGATCACGGCCAGAACCCGGTCAGAGTTGGCCAGTTCCCGGTAAGCTTCAATGGCCTTCGCCGCGTCCCCGCCCGTATCGAGTGCAAACATCTCCACCGGCGTGCCGTTCACCCCGCCCCGAAGGTTTACTTTTTCCACGGCCAGTTCCATGCCCACAATCTGTTTTTTTCCCCAGGCCGGGCTGGGCCCGGTTATGGGGGCCAGAAGTCCCACTTTGATAGGACCTGGTTCCGCCGCGGCCGGACAGAGGAAGAACAACATCATGAAACCCATCAACACCGTCACCATTCCCGAACTTTTAAACAAATTTTTCATAACCATTTCTCCCTTTCAAAGATTGGATTTAATTTTTGGAAGCTCACTTACTCGGGGATCACTCATCCGTTTCCCAGTTCGGTGGTCCCATATTGTTTCAACGTGGCGTCAATGGCCTCCATCAGCTGTTGAGGCCTGATGGGTTTGGACACATAGGCATCCATACCCGCCGCCAGGCATTTTTCCCTGTCCCCCTTCATGGCATGTGCCGTCATGGCAATAATGGGCACATGGGTTCCCAGCCCTTCTTCCCACTGTCGGATACGGCCGGTAGCCTCCAGTCCGTCCATCTCCGGCATCTGAACATCCATGAGAATAATGTTAAAATGCTCTTGGGTGAACAGATTCACCGCTTCTTTGCCGTTGCCGGCCACCTTTACCCCGTATCCGCGTTTGCCCAGCACTTTGACGGCCAGTTTTTGGTTGACCACATTGTCCTCCGCCAGCAGAATCTTAAGTTTTGTTTTTTCTTCTCGAATTGAATGTCGGGTCACCAGTTCAGATTCCACCTGTTCCGGTCCTCTCAGGTTGAGAACGGCCAGAACGGCCGCTTTCAGCTCGGACTGCTTCACCGGCCTGGTCAGGTACCCGGAAATTCCCAGTTCCCGGCAGCGCCTGGCATCTCCCCGCATGCCCACCGAAGTGAGCATCATAATGGTGGGAATATTCAGTTCGGAATGCTGTTTCAGTTGCGCTGCCAGGTCAAACCCATCCATTTCAGCGAAACCGGATTCCAGAAATACCAGTGAAAAGGGGTTTCCCATTTCCCTGGCTTTTACGAGAAGCGCAAAGGCATTATCGCCGCGGGCAATGGTCGGCTGCATTTTCCATTGGGTGAGGGTTTCTTCAAGGATTATTTGATTGGTCCTGCTCCCCACCAGCAGCGCTCGCAAACCGGCCAGCTCTCTAAATTCCTTCAGCCTGTCTTCGCCAGGTTGCCCTTTCATCCGGAAGGTGGCATCAAACTGGAAGGCGCTCCCTTCTCCGGGGATACTGTCCAACCCGATTTCTCCTCCCATAAGATCGACCAGTTTGCTGGAAATGCTCAACCCCAGTCCGGTGCCGCCGTATTTTCGGGTGGTGCTTTCATCCGCCTGTGAAAAAGCGTCAAAAATGGTTTTCTGTTTATCCACTGGAATGCCGATCCCCGTATCCTTGACGGAGAAATGGAGTGTTGTCGAATCCTCGTTTTCTTCAATCCGGCTCACCCATAGCAAAATTTCTCCTTTTTCGGTGAATTTAACGGCATTGCCGATGAGATTTACGATTACCTGCCGCAGCCGTCCGGGATCCCCCACTAGGGCAATCGGTACGTCATTTTCGATTCGGCAGGCCAGCTCCAGTCCCTTTTTGTGCGCCAGAAGTGCCAGGGTTTTGAGGATGTCTTCCAGATGGTCCCGCAGGTTGAACTCAATGTTTTCGAGCTCCAGCATGTTCCCTTCGATCTTGCTGAAGTCCAGAATGTCATTTAGAAGCGACAGCAGCGAATCGGCGCTCATGCGCACCATGTTGAGGTATTCCCGCTGCTCCTCGTCCAGATGCGTCTCCAGACAGAGATCGGTCATGCCGATAATGCCGTTCATGGGGGTGCGGATGTCGTGGCTCATGTTGGCCAGAAACAGGCTCTTGGCCCGATTGGCCTTTTCCGCCACTTCCTTGGCTTCCGACAACGCTTCCTTTGTGCGCTGCAGGTTTTCAATAGCCGTTTCCAATTCCTGATTTTTCTGAACAGCGTTTTCAAAAGAGGAAAAGAGAAGGTCGAGGATCTGAAATCGATTCGAAGTGATGGTATATTCTTTTCCGCCGAAAAAAACATCCACCCCCTGCTCTCCGGAACTCTTTTTCCTGAGTTCCCGATTGGCCAGAATGGTCTGTATCCGCGCCAGAAGAAAATCATCCTTATACGGTTTGGTGATGAAGTTATCCGCACCACATTCCAATCCCCGAATCACGTCTTCGGGATCGGAAAGGGAGGTCAGCAACATGATGGGAATATGTTTCAGGGCGTCATCGGCTTTGATGCGCCGGCACATCTCATATCCGTCCATCTCCGGCATGATGATATCGCTTACCACCAGGTCCGGTTTTCGGCCTTTCAAGTAGTTCAGCGCTTCCACGCCGTTTTTAGCCAGTCCCACCCGGTAATCCGCCTGCTCCAGGATATGCTGAATCAGCAGGGCTTGGGTAAAACTGTCTTCCACCACCAGGATACTCTTTTTTCGGGGCATTTCAACTCTCCCAGGCAGTCGCCTTAGGCTTCACGTTCACCAGCGTTTTGACCATTTGCAGAAATTCCCTATCCCAGGTGGACGGTTCAAACCCGAACCCTTTGGGTTTGGCCACCACATCCAGTGCACCGGCCTCCATGGCCTCAAAAGCCACATTCATTTCCTGAAAATTGCTTTTGGCCGTTACCACGATAATGGGCGTGGGATTCTCCGCCATGATCCGCCGGGTGGCCTCGAGCCCGTCCATGACCGGCATGGCCACATCCATGGTAATCAGATCCGGTTTCAGGCGGAGGGTCATGTCAATGGCTTCCAGGCCGTTCACGGCTTCCCCCACCACCTCTATTTCAGGGTCGGCATCCAGCAGTTCCTTTAAGATCAAACGGATGGTGTTTGAATCATCAACAATCAATATGCGTATCATAGGATTAACTCCTTAATTTGACGACCTATTTTATCCAGGGCCAGCACTTTGGTGGCGGCCCCCATATTAATGGCTTCTTTGGGCATGCCGAAAACAATGGAACTGGCCTCATCCTGGGCGATGGTATAGGCCCCCGCTTGCTTCATGGCGTATAACCCATTGGCGCCATCCCTGCCCATCCCGGTCATCAGAACCCCTACAGCGGCCGGACCGTACTGTTTCGCCACTGAGTTGAAGAGGGCCGTCACCGAAGGTCGGTGCCCGTCCAATGGATTTTCCTCAAGAAGCGCCACCTTTTTTTGAGGGCTTACCTGTAGATGTACCCCGTCGGGGGCAATGTACACGATGCCCGGCAGGAGGGGTTCCGCCGCATCCGCCAGTTTCACTCGCATCGGAATGGTCTCGTTAAGCCATCGGGCTAAACCAGCAGCGAATCCCTTACTGATATGCTGAACCACCAGCACCGAAACGGGAAAGGTGGCCGGCAGCTCACCCAGAACCGTCCGAAGGGCCGGCGGTCCGCCCGTCGAGGTGCCGACGGCAAGGATCTGGTATGCCGTTTGAACGGGTCTTGACACCCGATTGCGGTGAGCGGACGGTTCAGGATGCTTCTGGGTATTCCATTTTCGCCGGATCACTTTCACATCCGCCATGGCCTTGACCACATTGATGATTTCATCCGCATCCGGGTCGTCGCCCCGAAGCCCGCGGGGTTTTCTGATGACCATCAATGCACCGGACTTCAACCCTTTATACCTAGCCCCAAGGCGGATTTCGGATTCTGTGCCGGTCAGCACCACAATGGGCACCGGGGTTTCAGACATGATCCGGCGAATGGCCTCATAACCATCCATGCGCGGCATCTGAATATCCATGGTGACCACGTCCGGTTGCAGCCGGGCTGTCATTGTCACCGCTTCCTCTCCATTTCGCGCTTCTCCCACCACCTTCAGTTCCGGATCCGTGGTCAAAATGGCGCGAATCAGATGTCTGAGCGTCGCTGAGTCATCGACAATTAAGACATTGATCATATCAACATTCCTATCCAATTAACCGTTCTATGGTTTCCAGCAGTTCCTGCTGATCGAAACTCCCTTTGGTGATATAGACATCTGCTCCCGCTTCCATCCCTTTTATTTTGTCTTCAGGAGATTCCAGGGAAGTCACCAGAACAATGGGGAGATGCTCAAAGCGCTTGTCCTGCCGCGATTTTTTGGTCAGCTCAAAACCGTTCATGCGGGGCATTTCAATATCAAATACCACTGCATCAAAGGATTCCGCCTGCATCCTTTCCCATCCTTCCAACCCATCGGCGGCCTGGGAAACCCGGTACCCCGCATTTTCCAGAATATTGCGCTCCAGTGTTCTTGTGGTAATGGAATCATCCACCACCAGCACTTTCTTCTGAACCGTTTTTTTGGCACGGACGTTCATAAACAGCGAACTCCCCCGCAACCCTCCGGCTGAATGAATAATGCTCCCCGCATTCAGGATCATGACCACCTGACCGGTCCCCAGGATTGTGGCCCCGGCAATATTCCGCACCCGCTGCAACTGGGGCCCCAGGTTCTTGATTACCACCTCCTGAGCGCCCAGAAAATCATCCACCTGAAAGGCGAGCTTTTTCTCCACCGCCCCCAGGACCACCACTCCGATTTTATTACCGTTGTTTTCGCTCTCTTCTCGAACCGGAAGCTCCAGAATCTCCGCCAGGGAAATCAGGGGCAATGCCTTGTCCCCAATACGGACAGCGGGTTTTCCTTCCATACGCCCGATTTCTTCCGGTTTAAACTGCATGATCCGCTCAACGGTGGTATTGGGAACCGCCACGGTTTGACCGGCCACTTTCAGCATCAACACCTGACTGGTGGCCAGGGTCAGAGGAAGGATCAGGGTAAAGGAGGTCCCTTTGTCCATTTGGGTTTTGGTTTTCACCTGTCCATGCAGTTTGTAAAGCTGTTCCCGAACCACATCCATGCCGACACCCCGGCCGGAGAGATCGGTGACCGTCAAATGGGTGGAAAGGCCCGATTGAAACACCAGGTCAACGGTCTCCTCAGCGCTTAGGTTTTCTGCATCCGCCGGCGTGATGAGATTGTTTTTCACCGCCGCCCGGCGTACCGCCGTCAGATTGATGCCCGCGCCATCATCACTCACCTCCAAAACAATATGGTTCCCCCTCTGGGAGGCTTTGAGCTCAATGGTTCCCTGGGTGGCTTTGCTTTTTTGCCGACGCTGATCCGGTGTTTCGATGCCGTGATCAATGGCATTTCGAAGCAGGTGGGTCAGGGGGTCTTTCAACCCTTCGAGAACCTGCCGGTCAATTTCAGTGTCGGCGCCCTTCAAGACCAGTTGCACTTCTTTCCCCTTTTCCCGACTGATATCGCGAATCATTCGCGGGAACACATCAAACAAGGTGGCAATGGGCACCATGCGAACGCGCCGCACGCCATTCTGCATGTCATCGGTCAAAAGGGCCAGGTGACGGTAGTCGTTCTCCAGTGACTCGGAGAGGCGTTTGATGGTTCGACCCACCTTGTTAAGGTGATTTTCATTGATGGAAAAGAAGTCGCGAAGCGCCGCCAGCTCCGAATCTTTTTCAATGCGACGTTCCAGTGCCCGTTTATGGACTCGATATTTTCGCCATAATTTCTCCCAGCCGCCCATGACGCTTTGCACGGACTTTAGTTCCCCGAGGCGCTGTTCCATCCGCATTCGCGATACGAGCAATTCTCCCATTCCCGCCATAAGGGCATCCAGTTTCTCTGTTTTGACGCGAATGGTATCTCCGGCCATATCCCGCGAAAAACCACTTTGCAATTTTATATCTTCATCCCGGGATGAGTTTCCGGTGTTTTCAACGGGTTCACATGCCATTGACGGGGCTTCCCACCGCATAACCTCACCCGCGGGAACTTTGGTCGTCGGCTCTTTTTCACGGCCACCTGATAGCGATTCTACCCCTTTCGGTTTTTTATTCGATGGGACTGGGGTTGACGCTTTGACCCTATCTTTTTTGTCGGTCAATTCTCCCCGCAGTGCTTCATCCAGTTCGCTCATAACCGATTTTCTGGCCTCAAATGAAAGCCCTTTTCCCTGGAGGTGTAGGCGCATGGATTCCGTCAGGAGATCGGTGGCGCGAAGCAGCCGATCCACCAGTTGAGACGAAGATTCCAATTCCCCTTTTTTAAGGGCGCCCAGAACGTCCTCCATCTTGTGGGCCACAGTACCGATGTCCTTCAACTCGACGGCACGGGCGGACCCCTTAATGCTGTGGGCCGACCGAAACAGGGATTTCAGCAGTTCATCCTTTTCGCCTCCCGGTAAACCTTTTTCCAGTTCCAGAAGACCCTTGTTCAATGCGGCTGTATGTTCTTCCAGTTCCACCCTGAAGGTGGCCACCAGTTGACGCTGAAGTTCTTGGCGATCCATTTTTTTCTCCAGTTAACTTGGCGTCTTAATTCAGGCGATACCGCTTCACGATTCCTCTCAGCTGCTCGGCCAGGACATTGAGGTTTCGTGCCGATTCCTCAACCTGCCGCGTGCCTTCCTCGGTTTGGCCCGTCGCCTGATTGATGCTTTCCATGGCGTTTGAAATCTGGTCCATGCCGGCCAGCTGTTCCTGAGTACTTACGGCGATCTGTGAAATGGTCCGGGTCACCTTTTTGATATTCTCGTTGATGGCGGAAATGGCGGCCCCCGCTTTTTCCGCCTGCCTGACCCCGGCATCCGCCCGCTTGGTCCCTTCTTCCGTCACCATCACCGCCGCGTTGGTGGATTTCTGAATCTCTCCCAGAATTTCCCTGATCTTAGACGTGGCCTGTCGTGACTGGTCAGCCAGACTGCTCACTTCTCCGGCTACCACCGCAAACCCCTTGCCCGCCTCGCCGGCCCGCGCCGCCTCGATGGTGGCGTTCAGGGCCAACAGATTGGACTGGTCCGCAATATCATTGACCGTTTCGATGATTTCTCCGATTTGCTGGGTCTGTTCGCTGAGGGCCAGAATATTTTCAGCAATGCTGGCCACCTGTTCCTTGATGCGCTTGACCCCGGCCGATGTCTCGCCTACAGCCAGAAGTCCCGATTCGGCTTCGGCCATGGACTCCCTGGCCATTTCCGCCACCTGGTTGCTTCTCTCTGAACTTTGCTTCGCGGTCTGCCGGGCCTGGTCCACCGTAGTGGAGGTCTGATTGACACCGGCGGCCTGCTCGCTGGCCGTGGCGGCCTGCTCCTGAGTGGCCGCCAGAATTTCAGCGGTGGCCGACGTCATGTTCTGCACCCCCTGGCTCACCTGGCTTGCCAGTTCTCTTAAGTTCCGGGTCATCTGGTTCAAATGATTCCCCAGAGCTGCCAATTCATCCTCTTTGTCCGGCGGTGTCACAACAGCGGTGAGATCACCGCTTCCAACCGCCTCCACAAAGGTAACGTATTCTTTCACCGTCGTTTCAAGGTCCTCTCTGGCATTGCGATCCGCTTCGGCCCGATGTTCCACGGCCTCATTCATTTGATTCAGATTGGCCACCATCTGATTAAAGGCTTCGGCCAGAAGACCGGATTCATCCTTTGCATTCACCTTGGCCCTGATCTTCAGATCGCCGGCACTGATTTTCTCTGCCGCTTCCTTTAGCACCCTGATGGGTCTCGCGATTCTGGCCGCTACGATCCAGAGGAGTATCAGCGCCAGGGTCGTTAACGCCACGCCGATGACGATCATCAGCCACATGGCCCGGGAGGCTTCCTGAGTGACCACAACCAGTGGCAGATTGATATTGATGGACCAGGGCGTTTTGGTATGACCGATGTGAACCGGTACGAATAACTCGATATTCCCTTCGTTACTTTCAATTACGGTTTTTCCTGACTGAACATTTTGCAGATCCACCTGCCAGTTCTGGTGTGTTTTCCGCATGTGCATGCCGGCATCCTCATTTAACCCGTCCGAAGCAGCAACCGTGCCATCGTAAGTGATCAAATTGATCGTGGCTTTTCCAGGAAAGGGGTTATGCTGCTTCAGATAGATATTAAAATCCTTCAAATCCACGTCCACCCCTGCGATACCTAGAAAAACACCATTTTCCACGATGGGCGCCACCAGGGATGTCATCAATACTTCCTTCCCCTGAACCGGATATAGATAAGGCTCAATAACGCATTCCCGTTTTCGTTTTTTCGGCATTTGATAATAGTCACCTGCACCCTGAACCTCGTAGCTTTCAGGCGTCTCCACCTTGATTTCCCCTGAAGTCCCTCGATTCCAGTAGGCGATGTATCTACCCGTTGCGTCATAGGGAAATCGGTTTTTATATTGTTCATCTTTGCCATCAAAGGCGCCGGGTTCCCACAGGGTGTAGGTTCCAACAAAATCAGGATTTTTTTCCGTCACCCTTTTGAGCATCCCGTTGACTTGTTCCCGGGTAAGGCTTTTTCCGTCCTCTTTTTCTCTAACTCCCACTGAACCAAGCGTCTGCGCCAGGGTGCGCGCCGCATCCAGAGGAACTTCAAGTTGTGATTTAATAAAATTGGATATCCCAGTGCCATTAGAGAGGATTTCCTTTTCAGTAACCTCAAGGGCGATCTTTCGCTGGGTAACGGCGGCGTATGCCACAATCAGCCCGCAAGTGAATAACATACAGATTCCCACCCACCAAACGATTTTCACTTTGATCGATCGAACGCTTAACTGCGCCATAATGTTAACCTCCACACGCTCTAAACGGTTTCTTCCTTGATAATAATTCCCGGATGGGAAATGAGCTTTTCCATATCCAGAATCATGAGCATGTCCGATGTGACCCCTTTAATAAATTCCTGTCCCTTCGCCGACAGGGTTCCGGATGTCGGTTGCACCCTTTCCAGGGGAATCTGTTCCAGTTTGGGCCGGTTTTCCGCCAGGATACAGAATTCCATGAGCATTCTCTCCGGCACGGTTTCGCCGCGGATCAACAGCACGTGGGCCTTTTCCATATTCATTTCAACGCTGATTTCCAGATAGGCGGCAATATCCATAATGGAATAGATCCGGCCCCGGAGATTGACCGCTCCCACGATAAAGCCCGGCGTACACGGAACCGGTGACCACATCGTCCGTTTCAAGGGTTGAATTTCCTGAATATAGTGAAGATCCAGCCCGAAACGTTCTTCACCCACGGAAAAGGAAAGGAGCCGCAAGACATCTTTTAAAGCGGATTCGGGTTTCCCGCTCCTCGCCAGATCCCGTGCCCGGTCTTCCAGAATTTTTTGGATACTCACATCCAGGGGTATTTCGCTCATCATCAGTCGTCACCCTTTCATCTATTTTAGCGTTTTCGCCATGGTCAAAAGTGTCCTTGCGGTCAGATCATCCGCACCCGGGAGAACGGTTTCCGGCGCCATTTTCGAGGCCAGGGCAATGGCCTGCCGGCGGTGTCGTTCCGATTTCTCGTTTTGATTTAACTGTCGACAGAGGATTGCCATGGTCACGTGTGCCAGTGCAAAGCCGGGCGCTAAAAAAAGGGCCCGTTTGAGACGTTCCATGGCCCCTTTGTTGTCCCCTGATTCCTGGTGGACCAACCCCAGTGTATAATAGATTTCCGCTCTGAGGGGATTGATTTCAATGGCCTGTTCGCAGAAGGACCGGGCCGCTTCCATCTGGCCTGTGTTCGCATGGATCCGGCCCAAGTGGTAAAGGCTCTCCGCATCCCGTGGGTTTTCGGCGAGACAGCGAAAAAAGATATCTTTGGCCTCTTCATACCGTTTCCGGCGAATCAGATCACTGCCCAGTTTCAGCAAATCAGGCTCGTCAGGTGGTGGTGCGGGTGGGTCGGCAATCTCCTTCGCCACCGGCACGGTTTTCATCTCAAACGGCGCTTCTTCCGGTGTGGCTGAAAAAGCCTCCCGCTGTCCTGGAGGCGCGGGTTCAAGTGCGGGTGAGACCATTTTTTCAAAGGTTCCGTACTGAAAACGCCTTTCGGAAGGGGAGGGCTCATTCAATTTTCGGTATACCGTCCCACCTGAAAAAACATGGGAGCCGTACCGGTCAAAAACCGGAATGCCGGTCTCGGAAGCTCCCATCATAAGCCAGCCGCCCGGGATCAAACACTGGTGGAACCGCGAAACCACATGGCGTACCACATCTTCAGAGTAGTAGATGGCCACATTTCGGCACAGGATCAGGTCCATGGCGTTGGTGTTGGTGAAAAGAGACGGGTAAACAGGTTCGTTCAAATTGAGGTATTCAAAGTTCACGTTTTTGCGAATTCGGGGAATCACTTCGAATTCCTCACCTTTTTGTCTGAAATAGCGGGCCTGAAACAGGGGGTCGGTCTGTCGAAAGGACCAGGCTCGATAACAGGCTATCTTCCCTTTTTGAAGCACCTTTTTGTTGATATCCGTTCCCAGAATGCAGATGGTCCACTGGTCCATATCGGGAACCAGCTCTGACAGGAGTATGGAAAGGGTGTAGGGTTCTTCGCCGGAAGCGCATCCTGCGCTCCAGATCCGGATGCGCCGGTCATGTCTGTGGGCGGCAATGATCTGGGGCAGGAGATTTTGCTTCAGCGCTTGAATCTGGTTTTCGTCCCTGAAAAAATAGGTTTCCCCCACCGTGAGTTCTTCGATCAGCGCATCCCAAAGGGGACTGTCCGTTTCAGTTTCCTGAAGCATATGGAAATATTGATCCAGATCGTTCCGGGCCGCTTTTTCGCACAGCATGATGACACCCCGACCCAGGGCGTTCCGGCGTTTAATGCCGAACAGCATGCCGGTCCGCTGGAGAACCAGTTCCTGAAACCGGGCATACTGATCATTGCTTAGAAAATGTTGGCGGATGGGCATGGCGTTCATGGCTTGGTCCATCACGCCGTTTCCATTTCTTGAAATTCAATGGTGGCGTCGGTGTCAAGCTCATTCGCTTCCAGCGACAGATAAACCTCATCATTTTTTCGAATCACCGCATTCAACAGCGGGGACTTTTTCAGTGTGCCTTCAGGTTTGGCCACATGATCCTCGGAAACAGCGATCACCGCCTCCACCGTTTCGGCAATGACGCCCAATTTTCGATTCTGTATTTGCATCACCACTATCCGGTGATCCGGATGTATCCCAATTCGCGATAATCCCAGTCTTTTTCTCAGGCTGATGACCGGCATCACCGTACCCCCCAGATTGATGAGTCCGGAAATCCATTCCGGTGCTTCGGGTACCGGAATCAGTGCCGCCATGCGAATCACACGCGCCACCTTTTCCAGTGGAAAAGCCAACTTGCGATCACCGATGCGAAATATCAGAAAATGCTCAGCAATTCCTTTCAAATTCGCATCCCGGGTTTCCTGGGGGACCTCTTTTTTATCCGTGGATGATGTTGGTATTTCGGGCATCTTTCGAATATGCTCCTTTAAGGGAACTGGAAGAAGACAATCTACGTATAATGACTCCTCAACGTTGGTTTGCAAATTTAGCACATTCTTTGTATGAATGCCAATTATGTTCAGCTGTACCCAGCAATTCTCACTATAATTGCTGCCAGGGCGCCGCTTCTGATGGCTTTCAGGAAAGATCGATTTCAGATACTGGATGGGGTGGAATTCTGGCTTTCGAAAGCGCCGGAAATTCATCGCGGCATGGATTGGGACAGCGCCTTTTCCTGGCGGGTTCTGCACCTCCCGGAGGGAAAACAGCGCTTTACGCATCATGGGTTTACCGGTATTCCCCATGAGAACAGAATAGACTGGATATTGACAGCCACACCGCCGCACGTTGTGGATGTCTGGATTGTTCATGATCAATCTGAGGGGCGGTATGCATCGGATCATTTTCCTTATTATGCTGATTTGGCATGGGATATTTGAATCCTCACCGCTATCTTTTAAGCTTCAATTTTTTTCCATCGCGCTCTTCGATTTAACAAAATGTTTACGGCATCCTAACAGAATGCTAACATTTCAGGGCTAGTTTAAATCTCTACAATAATTTCATATGCGAGATAGATAATGCCGAAAGAACAAGTCCTTGTAGTGGATGATGAAGAAGACATATTGGAGTTGGTGAGATTTAATCTCTCAAAAGAAGGGTATCGAACGATTTGTGCCGAAACCGGTGAGAAGGCCGTGGGAATTGCCCGCTCCGAGATCCCGGATCTGATTGTCCTGGACCTGATGCTTCCCGGAATGGACGGTCTTGAAGTGACTAAGTTTTTAAAAAAAGATCCGGAAACACAACATATTCCCATTGTCATGTTGACCGCCAAAGGCGAGGAATCCGATGTTGTAACCGGCCTTGAACTGGGCGCGGATGACTACGTCACCA
The DNA here is from genome assembly GCA_963664475.2 of Desulfatiglandales bacterium. Lineage (GTDB taxonomy): Bacteria > Desulfobacterota > DSM-4660 > Desulfatiglandales > Desulfatiglandaceae > NaphS2. The sequence continues at coordinate 1,092,267 of CAXXXE010000002.1, read as the reverse complement.
AACCTTTCAGCCCGAAAATTTTGCTGGCCAGGGTAAAGGCGGTCCTTCGAAGAAAGGTGGAAACCCCTCCGGATGGAGCAGAAGTGCTTCGTATCCACAACCTGGTAATTCATTCAGGACGTCGTGAGGTCCGGGTGGACGGTGAACCGGTGGATTTGACTTTTACGGAATTCGGTGTTCTGAGCTATCTGGTTCAAAGGCCTGGCTGGGTGTTCACCCGTACCCAGATTGTCGATGCAGTTCGAGGGAGTGATTATTTTGTAACCGACCGTTCCGTGGACGTACAGATAGTGGGGCTTAGAAAAAAGTTGGGTTCTGCCGGTAAATATATCGAAACGGTGCGGGGCGTCGGCTATCGATTCAAGGAGAAATAGCTCATGGCTGTCAAAAAAAAGCTGTTCTGGCAGCTTTTTCCTTCCTATCTTCTAATCACCATTATTTCGCTGACCGCCGTTGCGTGGTACGCGTCAAGCGCCATAAGAGACTTTTATCTTGACCAGACTGTTTTAGAGCTTGAAGCGCGCGCACGTCTTTTTGAAGGGCCTATCGCCGAACACATGGACCCATTGGATGTAAGCGCTATTGATCGGCTGGCAAAAAGCGCCGGAAAGCGATCCTCAACCCGTTTTACCGTCATACTCCCGACGGGTCTTGTGGCCGGGGATTCTCTTGAAGATCCGGCCGACATGGACAATCACGCGGACCGTCCTGAGTTCCTTGATGCGCTGAAAGAGAACCGTGGCGCCAGCCTGAGAAACAGCATTACCTTGGGCGAGGACCTCATGTATGTGGCTGTTCCCATAAAAAAGGGATCCCAAAATATTGCCGTGATCAGAGCCTCCTTTCCCATCAGCGCGGTTGATAATGCGCTTCGATCGATCCAGTTAAAGGTCCTGCTCGCAGGGTTGGTGATGGCACTTTTTTCGGTCGTTCTCAGTTTGGTGGTATCCCGTCGAATTACGCGCCCCATCGAGCAAATCAGAAAATGGGCCGAATCCATTGCAAAGGGGGCCGGATCTGTGAAAATGGGGCGGCCCAAACCGTGCGTGCATTTCGCTGAAGAGATTGAGGGGCTTTCTGAATCGTTAAGCCTTATGGCGGAAGAACTTCGCCGCCAAATCGAGCAAATGGCCCGCCGGCGAAACGAAATGAAAGCGGTATTTTCAAGCATGATCGAAGGCGTAGTCGCATTTGACATGGAAGAACGTATCCTCAGTATGAACCAGGCGGCGGCAGGAATCCTTAAATGCAATCTTGGCACCGCCCGGGGCAGAAACATTCGGGAAGTTGCCCGAAACACCGCACTGCATCAGTTTGTCAGCGATACCCTGTCGGGACGGGACTCCATCGAAGCGGATATCCCCACAATCCCAGACGGTGAAGGGCTCTTAAACGGTCACGGGACCATCCTTCGCGACGAAAGTGGAACCCAGATCGGCGCCCTGGTCGTATTAAATGATGTCACGCGCCTTCGCCGACTTGAGAACATTCGCCGGGACTTCGTCAGCAATGTCTCCCACGAAATAAAGACCCCCATTACTGCCATCAAGGGCTTTGTTGAAACGCTCCGTGACGGCGCCATGAAGAACCCTGAAGACACGGAGCGATTTTTAGGCATTATCGAAAAGCATGTGGATCGCCTCGAAGCGATCATCGAGGACCTTCTCAACCTTTCTAAAATCGAACAGGCGTCGGAAAAGACGGGGATTTCCCTTGTGGAAAGCCGAATGTTGGACATCCTGCAAAATGCGCTGCAAATCTGTCATGTGGCCATTGCCGACAAAAAGATCGAGCTTGAGACATTCTGTGCCGATGCCATTATGGCAACCGTTGACCCGACGCTTTTGGAGCAGGCCGTTGTAAACCTTCTGGACAATGCCGTTAAATACAGTGATACAGGCGGAACCATTCGGCTGGCGGTCTCAAAAGAAAAGGGTTCCCTGGTCATTGCCGTTCAGGACCACGGGTGCGGCATTAGCAAAAAGCATCTTCCCCGTCTCTTTGAACGTTTCTACCGCGTGGACAGGGCCAGAAGCCGACAACTGGGTGGAACGGGCCTGGGGCTGGCCATTGTCAAGCACATTGTTCAGGCACATGGGGGTGATGTCACCGTTGAAAGTACCCCGGGAAATGGGAGTACTTTTTCAATACGGGTTCCTGCTCAATAGGGGTTTGCTGATGTCTACGATTATCGATGGGGTTTTTTTTCCTGAATCCACCAGTGCTGAAAACTGACAACTGTAAACTGCGGCTTGCCGCTTAGTGTGGCATCATCGCCTTTTTGTGTTTGTGCCGGAAAATCCGGCCTTCGATCATATAAATGACTTCCTCTGCAATATTGGTGGCATGATCCGCAATCCGTTCCAGATGGCGGCCGATCAACATCAGGTTCAGCAGATAAGCCACCCGGTCCGGCTGCTGTTGGATCGCTTTCTTGACTTCATCATAGATCGTGCGATTCATGTCATCCACCTCGTCGTCGTCAAGACACACCTTATAGGCCAGATCCACATCCTGATTTACCAGGGCATCGAGGCTGTTTTTGAGCATGGCCTCTGCTTTTTCCGCCATTGCCGTGAAATCGAAGGGAAATGAAAGGGGCATGCGCCTGGAGATGTTTTCAACCCGTTCTGCAATATTGACGGCCTCGTCGCCCACGCGCTCCAGGTCGTTGTTGATCTTGATGACGATGTTGATGAACCGCAAATCCACGGCAACCGGTTGATGGAGTGCAATGATTTTCAGGCATTCTTCTTCCACTTCCACTTCGGCTTGATCGATATCTTTGTCGGATGCGATAATCTGCCGCGCCAATTCGCCGTCTTTTGTCTCAAGGGCCCTGATGGTCATACGCACGCGCTCTTCGGCCAGAGTGCTCAGGGAAAGGATCCGCTTCTTCAAATTGGAAAGTTCTTTTTCCAAATGGCGTTTCATAAAAATCTCCTCACAGATTAACCAAACCTACCCGTGATATAATCCGATGTCTGCTGCAGTTTCGGTCGGGTGAAAAGGGTCTCGGTCAGATCCTGCTCGATCAGCTGGCCCAGATAGAAAAAAGCGGTGACATCCGACACCCTGGCGGCCTGCTGCATGTTATGGGTTACAATAATAATGGTGTAGTTTTCTTTCAGCTCGTGGATCAGTTCCTCGATCTTTTGGGTGGCGATGGGATCCAGGGCGGAAGCCGGTTCATCCATGAGCAGAACTTCCGGTTCCACGGCAAGCGCGCGGGCAATACAAAGACGCTGCTGCTGACCGCCGGACAACCCAAGGGCGGAATCGTCAAGCCGGTCTTTGACCTCCTCCCACAAAGCAGCCTGTTTCAAACTTATCTCCACCCTGTCGCGGAGAACCCCTTTGTCTCTGATGCCGTTGACGCGAAGGCCGTAGGCCACATTTTCAAAAATCGTCTTTGGAAAGGGATTCGGTTTTTGAAAAACCATGCCCACATGACGGCGCAAGGTGACCACGTCCACGCTCGGGTCGTAGATATCCTGCCCATCGAGCATCACCTTGCCGTCTGCTCGACTAAAGGGAATCAGATCGTTCATTCGGTTCAGGCAGCGCAGCAGGGTGCTTTTTCCGCAGCCCGAGGGGCCGATGAGTGCTGTCACCTGCTTTTCATTGAAGTTCAGTGAAATCCCGTGAAGGGCATGAAAATCATCATAATAAAAATCAAGATCCTGTGCTGACATCTTGGGAGAATTTTCCATAAGGTTCCTAATTCCGGCCTGTCATCGCTTTTTTCTGAGCCGCGATCGGTAAATAATGGCAATAAGGTTTAATCCTAAAACGAGAACAATCAGCACCAGGGCCGTTCCATATTGAAGGGGCCGTGTGGCTTCGATTTCCGTACCCGCCGTAGCCAGCACATAAATATGATAGGGCAATGCCATAATTTCATCAAATATGGATGTGGGGAGTGACGGTGTATAAAATACAGCAGCTGTGAACATGATGGGCGCGGTTTCTCCGGCCGCCCGGCTGAGCCCCAGGATGGTACCGGTGAGAATACCCGGAAGGGCCGCCGGCAGCACCACCCGGTAAATGGTCTGCCATTTTGTGGCGCCGAGACCCAGGGACGCCTCGCGGTAGGTATCCGGAACAGCCCTGAGCGCTTCTTCCGTTGAACCGATAATCACCGGCAGGGTCAAAGCCCCCAGCGTCAAAGACCCGGCCAGGATGCTCACGCCCATTTTCAAATATACCACGAAAAAGGCAAGACCGAACAATCCGAAGACCACCGAAGGGACACCTGCCAGGTTATTGATCCCCAGACGGATGATGCGCACGATGCGACCAGGACGCGCATACTCATTGAGATAAATGGCAGAAGCGACACCGATGGGAAGGGCGACCACAATGGCGCCGATGGCGAGAGACAGGGTTCCCACAATGCAGGGAAGGATTCCCCCTTTGGTCATGGAATCGATGGGCGGCTGGCTTAAAAACGTCCAGTTGATGGCGCGCCAGCCCCTTGCCACGAGGAAATAGACCACGATCAGAAGGGCTGCCCCGTTAATGGCCGCGGAAATTCTAAAAAGGTTAAACATTCCCATCTGAATGAATCGCCTGCGAAATGTCACACCCTCTTTATGATTGATTCCGTTCATATTGAGTATCCGTTTTTGGTTTCCATTTACCAGTTTCCGGTTGCCGGTTTAAAAAAAACAAATCCAAGATCTGAATTTTTGGGCTTGGTCCTAACTTCGCCCACCCGGCAATGAATTGCCGGGCTATTGTCTGTCGCCCTTACAGGGCTCTCACAGTCCCGTAGGGACGGCAGGAAATAGCCAGGGGTTTCAACCCCGGGGCTAATGGGCGAGATAATGACCAAGCCCGAATTTTTAATATCTTCCACGCCCTAATCGTGAACCGGCAACTGTAAACCGTTAACCCTATTTAAAGTGTCGCTGCCCCCACTTGACGGTAGCGGTGTGAAATTTGTTCCGCGATCACATTAAATGCCAGGGTAAACAAAAACAAAATGATGGCGGTAGCGAAAAGCGCGTAATAGTGTTCGCCCTGAAAAGGGGCTTCCGCCATCTCCGCCGCGATACTGGCCGGCATGGGGCGAACGGGGTCAAAAAGGGATGTGGGAATCATGGCAGCCCCGCCCGCTACCATGAGCACCACCATGGTTTCGCCCATGGCCCTTGACATCCCCAGGATAACGGCGGTGCAGATTCCGGAAATGGATGCCGGAAAAATGACCCGTGCAATGGTCTCCCAGTGCGTGGCACCCAGCGCCAGAGATGCTTCCTTGAGTTCACCAGGGACGCTGAAAATAGCATCTTCCGAAAGGCTGCAGATGGTGGGAATGGACATGAAGGCCAGCATCAGGGAGGCGTTGAAGAGATTCAACCCGGTGGCAATATTCAAAAAATCCTGAAGAACCGGCGCCACAATGACCATGCCGAAAAAACCGATCACCACGGACGGCAGAGCCGCGAGCAGTTCGACGATCGGTTTGACCCACTCCCGAAACTTTGCCGAAGCACCTTCAGCCAGATAAAGGGCTGTCAGTACGCCCAGTGGAATCGAAATGGCCGAAGACACCACGGTCACCGCAATGGAGGCCAGTATCAGGGGAAAGATTCCGAATTCAGCCGGATCATCGGTGGGGTACCAGTATTTCCCAAAGACAAAGTCCGTAACCGACACCGATTTGAAAATGGGGATGCCCTCTGCAAACAGAAAGAGGGCAATCAAAAAAAGGGTGGTGATGGAAGCCAGGGCCACCCCGAAAAAAACAAACCGGATGGTCTTCTCCCTGTTTTGACGGCTTTTTCCCGATTGTTTGCGTCTGCTCATTAAGCGATCCTTGAAGCAGCAGGTTTAATCAGCGCCGGACACGGCGGATATCCGTTGGAAATCTTCATGAAACGCTTCCCCGCAAAATCCAAAAGCCATTTCACGGGGTCGCTTCCATCAATGCCATATCCATTTCCATTAATACAACGGAACATAACCTGCTTCGGCAACGTATTTCTGGCCCTTTTCAGGGTTCACCACAAAGTTGATGAAATTGAGCACATCCCCTTTGGGCCATCCCGGAGTAAACATGAACAGAGGCCGGCTGATGGGATAAGTTCCGTTCAAGGTTGTGGCGGCAGATCCCACGATCCGGTCGACCATCAGGGGTTTTACATCCTCGTTCATGTATCCGAGACCGATATAACCGATGGCGTTTTTGTTTTTGGCCACTGCCTGGGCAACAGCACCATTGGATGCCTGAAGAAGGGCTCCCGGATACACCCGCTCCTTTTTCATGACTTTCTTGTGCCAAACTTCATAGGTGCCTGAAGAGGTGTCTCTGGAAATGACCACAACGGGTTGGTCGGGGCCGCCGATTTCCTTCCAATTCTTGACCTTTCCCATGTAGATGTCCTTCAGCTGTGCCATGGTGATGTTAACCATGGCGTTGCTGGGATGAACCACCGGGACGATACAGTCATAAGCCACGGCAAAGGGAACCGGATAGATCCCTTTTTTGACGGCCAGGCTGACTTCCTTTCCCTTTATGAAACGGGAGCTGTCGGCGATATCCGTCGAACCGTCGATGAGTGCCTTCATGCCATTTCCGGAACCGCCGCCTGAGATGGAAATTTTTACGTCGGGATTCTGTTTCATGTAGACTTCAGAAACCTTCTGTGCAACGGGAAGAACGGTGGTGGAGCCTTTGATCACAATGCTTCCGGCCCATACATTTGCTGCAAAAAGTGCCGCTACGAGAAAAGCCGGAACTGCAATACCTTTGATTTTCATTTTTCCCTCCATAATTCTTCGGTTTTCAAATTGAATTGTACTGAGATCATCAATCGCATTTGGGACCCAACATAGGTTTCAATTGTTAGAATTATGTTAGGACTCCATTAATATTTAATTAGTCGCGTTATTCAACACCCCCTTTCGGTAACAACCCTTCATTTTTTCCCGAAACCCTTACATATGACGCGAAGCGTTTTCAAAATATCCGGGAATTATTAGAACTTAAAGTTGAAATCAACCTGTAGAACGTTCTGGGGTTGGTCGTTTGTTCCAGGGGCGTAATCGATCAGCATTGAATGGTAATAGTCCAACTGGAGCCATATGTGTTTGGCCAGGCCAAACTTAAACTCAAACTCGTGGCCTTTGGCGTTGGTTTCGCCATCGTAAAAATCGCTGTCCGGAAGGAAATCGAGCACGGCATCTCTTTCAAGATATCGGTAATTGTATTTGAATTCCCAATCGGCAAACTTTTTGATGCTTCGCCCAAACTTGACACCCACCAGATAACCCGTGTTGTTACTATCCGCGTCGGAGTTTATGTACTGTCCGAAAACAGCCACCTTTTGAAAGTAGCTCTTGAATTTCAGGCCGAACTCCCCATCGATACCCAGCGAAGAGTAGTTATAAAGAAGGCCGCCATCGGCATTCGTAGAGTTGCTTCCGGAACTGTATTCGAAGGTATTTCCTTTCACATCGCTGTTGTAATACCAGGAGCCTGCGACCTTGATCCACATGCTGTCCATGGGTTTCACCGTGACACCAGGCTGTAGCACGAACATGGTAGCGGTATCGCTGGTTTTATTCCCCTCGGCATCTTTCGGTCTGAATTCCGAGAGCACAAACAAGGCCGGGTTGACGAAAACATCAAACATGTCGTTGACCTTGTAGTTGAACGGAATAGCGCCACCCTGGGGGCGGATATCGGAATCCCACACCAGGTCTTTGGCCCTGTAAAGCGGGTTTTTTATCTGCCCACCGATAATTGTCAAAAAATCCCAGGGCCTGTACTGCGCATAGGCATAATCGATGCGTGCATCGGGGGTTTCAAAAGAGTTGCCAAAAGTCTGGTTGGTAGATCGCGGGTCTCCGCTCCCGGAGCACAATCCAAAACCAATCTGCCATTTTTTGTCCGCAGTTACATCCGCAACGGCGCCAAAACGCCATCGGTAACGGCCCCGGTTCCGGGTGGTTTCGTCCCCATCGGCATGTTTCTGGTCCTGGCCTTGATAACGAAGCCTGAAATCCCCTTTGAAATGGATGCGATTGACCCATTTGGGGACACTGGCCCATTTCCCGCTTGCCGCCTCTTTCCTGACGGTCTTTTCCGCAGTCTCTTTGGCCACCTTTTCGGCTGTTTCCTTCACCGTGGTTTCCTGCCGTACCCCTTCTTTCTGCATATCCTTAAGGAGCAATTCGGCTTCTTGCCGGGTGAGGATCCCCTTTTCAACCAGTTTGTTGATCAGAACATCAACTTCGGCCGCATGAGTCGGCACTACGTTGACACTCAGGAACAACACGGCCATCAAGCATAAAAAAAGTGTGATTTTTTTCATTTTGAGTCTCTTTCCTTTCAAGCAATATTTTTAAAATGATGGTTACTCCCTCCTCCTAAATGGTGCGCGTTTCACCTCCTTTCCTGGGGACATTGACAATCTGTAAAGGAGGCCAATATGAACCGGGCGCGTTAGCACCGGATTAGAAGAAAGTTAGATTTTTGTAAGTTTTAAAATGAATAGGAAAAAGTTAAAGCAATTCGTCTTTCAATTAGATCCATCAAAAGAAATACCTGGATTTTATGTTGGATGGATGGGTCAAATGGAGTTGGGTGGCGCAGAATAGGGCTCCCTCTCCTGCGCCACCCAAAGAGAGTAATAAAGAAGCTTTTCGGAAAATAGCCTACCTTTGTTAGATTTTGGTAAGGGGCAAGTTAGAAGTCAGTAAAATGTGAAGGGAATTCAAAAAATCAGGCAAGGCCGTTAATTTTATCCCATACGTGGCTGCTCCTGCTCAGCCAACAAAAAATTCTTTCACGAACTTCATCCGAAAGATCTTTGTCCAAAATTTTAAATTCCATTTGATCCGTTGCCCTTTCGTAGTTCATCATGACGCGGGGGGCGGCATTTTCTTCAAAGGAAAATTCAGGTGAATGGGGAAGATCGAATACCCAATGCAATCGATTAATGTATCTCGTGTTTTCCAAATTGTTGCTCCTTATCCGACGGCCCTCGGGAAACCGGAATTTCTGGTTTTTTTGACCCTCACCGACGCTTTCGGGTTGCCTTCAACCAGAATCAGGGTCAAATGTATTTTGATTCTGTTTTGGTTAAGATAAATAGAAATTGTTAACAGGATATTAGGCTTTCGTTAAATTAACGAAAATTTTGACATCAATATTGAAGGGCGAATCCGAATAGAAGAAGGGATGGAAGTTGGGATAATATATTTTTTCAGCGGCTCTAAACGAGTTCAATTGGCGCTTGCCACTTCTCTCAGTTTACTGGAAAGCTCGGCCATGGTGAACGGTTTCTGAATGAACCCACGGCAGCCGCGATTAATGAATCTCGCCTGGTTGATCAAAACCTTGAGCCATATTGTCTTCTTCCGGAACGTTTACATAAGCGGTATGCATGCCGGCAGCTTGGGCCGCCGCCAAATCACCTTAATGTCGAAACCTTTTTTGAGTCTATCGACAATACCTTTGCCGATGTAACAGAAGGGTCAGATATAGTCGGAATAGATCGTGATCCTTATGGGTGTCATATGGGATCCTCTTTTCCGTGGATGTTTTAGAATTCGTCTTTCACCACTTTACATGGCTTTCAATATGATATATATTTAAAAAATTACAAGTACTTACTTTCATGTATGGCACTTACCAAAAGGTATGTAATGAATCATGGAGCGGGTTATGACGTATCAGTGTGATGCAAAAAAAGCAGGCGATGATGATTATCGGCGGGAAATGGAAACCCAAAGTGCTTTTTCATCTATCTCAAATAATTTCGAGTACATGCGACTATCAGGTTTCAAAGGGTGAATTGGCGTAACCTGAGAACTTTTGAAACATGAAAGATATGAGACTTGGACTTACAGACCTCCCGGAAAACAGTTCGAAATTCCATGATGTGTTATGACTGAAATTCTCAGTATGAAAACCGTCTTTGTTTTTTCCAGCCTCATCGCTTTGATGCTGTTCGCCTGCATGCTCTATGTGTACCGAAAGGGCAGAACATATGAGGGTTTCAGGCATTGGACCCTTGCGTCCTTGTTGTATGCGCTGGGCAGCTGTCTGATTATATTACGGAATATTGCCCCCGATCTGGTCAGCATCATAGCGGCCAATATTCTGCTGATCGCCTCCATGTTGATCATTTCCCGAGGGCTTGTTGAGTTTTTTGCAGTAAAACAAAGCACCGGGTTTGACGCTGTATGCCTGCTCTTCGTCTCGGGCTTTGTGTCCCTGTTCACCTATGGATGGCCCGATATCAATGTGAGAATCATGGCCGTCACCCTTGCCGTCGTTGTGATCAATGGACGCTGTTCATATCTGGTTTATCGGTATTCAACCCACCTGTTTCCCTTTAGAAACCGGATGTTATCTTCCATGTTTGCATTTGTGGCCGCCTGTTTTCTGGTTCGAGGGGTTTATTCCGTTATTTTTGCACGCATTGCCGGTGATTTAATGGCGGCTGGAGCAGTCCATAGCCTTTCCGTCATGGCATTCACCGTCGGGACCATCGGCATTTATGTGGGATTGATTACCATCAATGCCCAAAGGGTGGAAGAAGATCTTCTGTCTGCGCAAAAGGATATCAAAACCCTCAAAGGGTTCATCCCCATCTGTGCCAGTTGCAAGAAAGTGAGAGATGACGAAGGATTCTGGAATCAAATCGAATCCTACATCAGCCAGAGGTCAGACGCCAAGTTTAGTCATGGTATCTGCCCCGACTGCGCAAAAAAACTCTATCCGGATCTTTGGGAAGAGATGTTCCCGCGGAAATGATAATGCAATTTGTAACTGCTCACATGGATCATGACGTTCCCACACCCAACCATGGATTTTCCTTCAAGGACACTCCGGTTCCGTGGGGATGAACGTAAAGAGGAGAGGAGATCAAAAAACAGCATGCGCGTGATGACGTTTAACCTCCGTTTTGAAAATGATCAGGATGGCGGCAACAGCTGGGCCAACCGGCGACATTGGGTGATAGCGCTGATTGAGCGATATGCCCCCGCAATTCTGGGCACCCAGGAAGGACGTCCGTCCCAGTTGGATTATCTTGAAAAAAGGCTCTCGAATTACCGGATGCATGCACCGGCCCGAGTATGGGACGACACCTGCCAGTATCCCACGCTCTTTTTTCGGAAAGATGGATTTCGGATACTGGATGGCGCGGAATTCTGGCTTTCAAAAACGCCGAAAATTCATCGCAGCATGGATTGGGACAGCGCCTTCCCCCGCATGATCAGCATTGCAAGGCTGGAAACCAAAAATGCCTCACGGATCTTCAGCGCGGCTGTTACCCACTTGGATCATATGGGCGTAAAAGCGCGTTTAGAGCAGGCCAAAATCATCGCTGAGTGGGCTCAAAAGCAGTCCTATCCGGTGATCCTCATGGGGGATTTCAATGATGGACCCGATTCGAAGGCGCATGGTTTACTGGTGGATGGAACTACGGGGCTCACGGATTCCTGGCAGGTTTTGCACCTCCCGGAGGGAAAACAGAGCTTTACCCACCATGGGTTTACCGGCATTCCCCATGAGAACAGAATAGACTGGATATTGACAACCACGCCGCCCCACGTTGTGGATGCCCGGATTGTTCATGATCAATTTGATGGGCGGTATGCATCGGATCATTTCCCTTATTATGCTGATTTTACGTGGGATGTTTGAATCTTCACCGAAAATGCCATTTGACAATCAACCTTAAAAAATGGGATTTGCCTTTCCGGAGATGAGCGAATCCTTGGGAGCAGTGAATTTTCAGTAATGAGGACGGCGATGGCAAATTTTAAGTTCGACCACCTTTTCAAACTACGGCTTACCATCGCCCGTTGCCCATTCCCCAGCTTCGCGCCGATTACGATGCGGCGCCCGGGCGTCTCAACCGGGTCGTGGAAGAGATGATGCGGATGTTAGACGGCAATCGGGTTATCAAGGTGAACGCCGCCAGTTTTTTTTGCAGGCGGTGTGGAAACCGAAGCGCAGTTGGATGCCGCCCTTCAGGGTTTGAGGGAAGCCTGTGAAAGCCACATCGGGGCCGGAAAGAAGGTGCTGATTCAATAGGGCCGTTTGGATCTGCCTCCTGCAAAATGAATGTTTCCTTATTTAAAAGGATTGAAATAGCAGATCTGTTTGCGGTATCTTATTTTAAAAATATCCATTTTTTTAAAATACTGTTGTAAGATTCGATTCTTATTCAAGGATACTGAAATAATATGACCGATAAAACCGAACCCTTCAGAGCCGGACGATACATCAAACAGTTGGAAAGGTATTCCGCTTTTATTCCCCAACCTTTACCTCCCACACCCCCGGTTCGCATGGATGCCGAAATCATGCGTCTTTTGTCAGATGCGGACCGTGCTCTGGGGCGTTTGGACGGTGTTTCCACCGTTTTACCCAATCCCGATCTTTTTGTGGCGATGTACGTGAAACAGGAGGCCGTCTTTAGTTCTCAGATCGAAGGGACCCAAAGCACATTGGAAGATGTCCTGGAATACGAGGCAGGATCAGGCAAAGAGCAACGACCAAGAGACGTGGAAGAGGTTGTAAACTATGTAGCCGCAATGAACATGGGGCTTAAAAGACTTAAGGAACTACCACTGAGTCTGCGCTTAATTCGAGAAATCCATGAAAAACTCCTTAGAGGTGTGCGAGGCGGAGAAAGAACACCGGGAGAATTTCGAAGAACCCAAAACTGGGTTGGACCAGCCAACTGCACCCTTCTCGACGCAGAGTATGTGCCACCACCACCCCACCAGATGAAAGAAGGGTTAAGCAATCTTGAAAAATTTCTTCACGACCGATCGGCTTTGCCGGTCCTGATCCATTGTGCATTGGCCCATGCCCAATTTGAAACCATTCATCCCTTTCTTGACGGCAATGGGCGTATGGGGAGACTGCTGATAACATTTCTACTTTGTGAAAGGCACATCCTAAATCGTCCTTTGCTGTATCTGAGCTACTATTTAAAAGTGCATCGGGCTGAATATTATGATCGGCTCATGGCCATCAGGAATAGGGGTGATTGGGAAGGATGGGTCAAATTCTTTTTGCGGGGCGTCTATGAAGTTAGCCAGGCATCAACGGAGACTGCTCGTGCGATCCTGAATTTGCGCGAAGACCATCGACAACTCATCACGGAAAAGCTTTCGAACAGCGTCAATGGTCTAAGGCTCCTGGACCGTCTGTTTGAAATCCCTCTCATAACCATACGAGTTGCAAGTGAATATATGGGTGTTTCCTATGTAACGGCATCTTCCGCTATTCAAAATATGGAAGAGATGGGCATTTTAAAAGAGGTAACAGGGCAAAAACGAAATAAGGTCTTTCGATATGAGCCATACATGAGACTATTCAGCAACCAAGCCATTTCACTGCCGTGAGCAGAAAACCAGATGGATACGGTTTCTTCATAGCGACGGGACAATCAGCAGGGTTACACAAACCAAAGGACAAGCAGACCCGAAACCTCATTCAGAAGGCACTCAGGATGCCCGCAATCTCCTGGAATCCGAGTTCGGCGAACAGCTTGAAGGCGTATTCGATATCCTGCCCAACAGACGGATTGCGCCGGAACCAGGGAAACATCTGAACCCAGGACAATGCATCATCCGGAAAAAATTGAACGCGCCCTCATTCCCATCAAAATCAAACGCAACTTCCTGGACGTGGATGCCGATATCATGGAACATGTGGATCCGGTCTTTTACGGGGAACCGAGGGCGGCGGCGTTTAAAGCCCTGGCGTTGCGTTAATAGGGGAATTGTTCTTAAATATTGAATCCTTGCAGGTGACAGAATGGCTGAGAATGCTAATCCTTGATATTGTGAGTTTTGCAAGATCAATCAGAAAAAGGAGTTCAACGATGGCAAAACCGAAGTGTAAAATTTGTAATGATAAACGCGCCAAAAGAAAATGTCTGGTTTACAATGATCAATTTATCTGCCCTTCATGCTGTGCTGATTTGCGCAACGAGGCATGTGAAGGGTGTCGTTATTACCAGGCCGCAGTCAGATATGAAGGATCGAAAACAGAAGCCAAAATAAGAAAAAGTTCATCATGGAAATCAATGAGGAGGTTGAAGACGCTGTTGACGACGCCTTGAAATGGGTGGGGGAGGGGAATCTCAAAAAAGCACGCGGCATCCTCCATGATCTCGATAAACAGCACCCCGGGAATCATCTGGTCATGTATGGGTTTGGGACGGCGTGCGCTCTCGAAGACAATTTTGAAGATGCCATAGAATATTTTAATAAAGCCATTGTGATTTTTCCCTATTTTGGTCATGCCTATTACAATCTGGGCGCCGCCTACCAAAAGAAATACGATTTGCGAAAATCCGTTGATTGTATGCAGCGGGTCATTGACATCGGAGGGGATGATGAATTGGTTCAGAAGGCACGGGATTTAATCCGATTTCTTGAAAAAATGGTCATGAAAAACTCCAAAATCAGTCTGGATGAATATTTGAAAGCCCAGGATTTGTTTGAAGCCGCATTTGGTTATATGGAGAAGGGCCGATGGGAACGGGCTATTCCAGAATTCCGGAAGTGTATTAAAATCAATCCGGATCATGCGCAGAGTTATGGAAATATGGGCATCTGCCATGCCCAGCTGGGTGAAAAATCAAAAGCATTGTCTGCTTTCGACGAGGCATTGAAAATTGACCCCGAATACGAACCGGCGATTGTCAACAAGATCCATGTAGAAAAAATGCGGGATGGCGAGCCTTCGATTATTCAGCCGATGAAATCCATCGAATATTATCGGGAGTATCCCCACAGGAAGAAGAGTTATATTCAATCTCTTTTGAACAAAGCTGAGGATGATTCATAGAAGGGCGTTGCATTTTTGAAAACACCCGCTACTTGAAATACTGCTTCAATTTCTCAAGATCGTTTCCCACTTCGGCCAGGGCCAGCATCAACAAAGAAAGTATGCCCCTTCCGCCATGGTGTCCGTTCCATGGGTGACTACCACGCCGGCGATATCGGATCTCTGGATGATGTCGTTCACTTTTCTGCTCAGTTTCAGCCAGATCTCCGGCGTCATCTGTGAACTGTCGATATTCATGAAATTCAAAACGCCGATATTGGCAATCCTGTCTAAACCGGGTACGGCTTTTATCAGTTCATCTCCGGTAAGCGCCGGGACGGATTTGCCGGACCCGGGATCCTTCTTCTCAGCGATGGTTCCGCCGGTGGTGACGATGGCTATGGAAGGGAGTTTCGGATCATTTATATGGATTTTGAGATTCGAAGATGCGGCTGTATCAGCCGCATAACCCAAAGAAAACGATAACAGAAGCAAAATCAGAAATGATAAAAAACGTCTCATAATCTTCATGTTTATCTCCATTTTAACCGCTGAAGTGGGGTTTTCAATCATTATCCGCAAGTTCTTTGGCAACCGCCTTGATGGTTTCCTCAATCTCCAGAAACGCATCAACCACATCCGGGTCGAAATGACTGCCGCGCCCTTCGTTGATAATGGCCACGGCCTTCTTTTTCTCTTCATCCAGATCTTCCATCATGTTGAGCATTGAACGGCGGGCCGTTGCCAGTTCCGCAACCTGGTTTTCCAGGACCTCCGTAGCCGCTTTTCGCTCCGTAATATCGGTATATGAAAGCCTCCCGTTCCCGGGTTTTATACAGACCCGAGTGCATATCCGCTTTTCCGTCCTTCACCAACTGGATCGTTTTTTCCCCAGTCATCAAAAACGAACTCAATTTTCCGAACGGTTTTGACGGACCACAACCGCCAGATATCCACGAGCCAGCCGTCTGCATGGCCTTGCTGGTCGCGGAAGTAGAAAGGTGCATAGTCCCGGCCCACCGCCACTGTAATTTCTTTGATTGGACTCAGACGGTTCTGTGCCGCGGCCATTGATTTCCATGGCAGAAGGCTGAGAAAGAACATCAGATAAATCAGCCGAAACCCAGCAATTCCCGCTTCCAGTTGAAAGGCTCAATAGCAGTGTATCTTGATATTTTCTTTTCGTTTAGCTTTGACTGAAAAAATAGCTGAAAATCGCTTCATAAGGGTTTTTTTCAAAAAAAAGTGCCAAACCTGCAAATTAATTTGAGCAAAACCTGGACATTTTGCGAACGATGGTTCATGATTAGCAGCCATAAAAGTCATGAAACATCAAAATCAACAAAAAAAGGGAAAGTTAGGTTCTCGAAAGCATCTTAGTGCTGATCCACTGTTCAGGCGTCTGCATAAAGATTTTTTGGGAGTATCGGACTACCGTGAGGATGATCCCGAAATCTCAATGGCAGACGCCTTGATGTCTGGATTTGCCGTCTTTTCTCAGAAAGATCCTTCCTTGCTTGCTTTTGACAAACGAAGGAAAACTGATGGAAATTTAAAAAGCATTTACCACGTAGAAAATATACCGTGTGACTCGCAGATGCGAACTATTCTGGATGAAGTAGATCCTAACGAAATCCGACCAGCGTATAAAAATATTTTTCGCGAATTGCAAAGAGGAAAAGCCCTCGAACCACTGGTCTTCTTCCAGGGATGTTATTTGTTATCATTGGACGGAACAGGCTATTATTCCTCAAAGAAAATCTTCTCTGATAATTGTTTGCAAAAAGTAAACAAAAAGACCGGCGAAATCACCTATTACCAGCAGATGCTCGGGGCTGCAATTGTTCATCCCGGTTTCAAAGAGGTGATTCCGTTAGCGCCGGAGTTCATAATAAAACAGGACGGCCAAAGCAAGAACGATTGTGAACGTAATGCTGCGAAACGTTTTTTCGAAAAGTTAAGAGAAGATCACCCGCATCTACCCCTTATAATAACTGAAGATGCTCTAAGTTCAAATGCGCCACACATAAGGGAGGCGGAAAAATACAATCTTCATTACATCCTCGGTGTTAAAAAGGGCGATCATCCCTTCCTGTTCAAAAAAGTGGAAGAAGCAAAAAAGAATGGGGAAACCGTTCAATTTGAATTGGTCGACAAAAATGATCCCGAAAAAACGCATCGTTTCCTTTTTCATAACCAAGTCCCGTTAAATGAATCAAACCAGGATTTGTTGATTAATTTCTTGGAATACTGGGAATTCACGGCCGAAAAAACGCAACATTTCACTTGGGTCACCGATTTTACGATAACAAAAGCCAATGCCTTTGAAATTATGGCGGGCGGCCGTGCACGCTGGAAAATTGAAAATGAGACCTTCAATACTCTCAAAAACCAGGGCTACCATTTCGGACATAACTACGGGCTCGGAGAGAAAAATCTGAGCGTAGTTTTTGTGATGCTCATGATGCTGGCATTTTTAGTTGACCAAACACAGCAGCTCTGTTGCCCCCTCTTTCGAGCAACATGGCATAAACTCGGTAGCAAAAGAGAGCTGTGGGATCGTATGCGATCTCTGTTTAGAGATTTTGAATTCAAATCAATGAGGATGCTCTATGAGGCCCTCTTTTACGGGATAAAATTCCAACCTCCGATCATCTTATATGATGGTTAGTGAATTCTATATGCATGCTCCAAACATAGAAAAGCGTAAATTCCAGGAAAATTGGCATTTGCCAATGATGAACATCTGTGCGAAAAATCATATGGGAGTGGTTTTAGGGCTTGGTTTTGCTCTCATTTCAAGAAAAATTGACCGGCCAAACGAGGGATTTCGGATTATTTTCAGCGAAGCTTTTTGACGTCGGAACCTATTTTTTGGAAGCGTTAACAAATACACTCGGTAGCGACGTGAGCGGGAATTGCTGGCCGAAACCGAATTATTCCGGTGACCGCTTTTTCAATGCAGGGCATTTGCGTCTCCTTATGGAGGTTTTATCACTTATCCAATTTCTTCAACCAAATATTACACCATTGTTTCCAAGTCAACCAATGAAGAAAAGGTTAAACAGTAACTCGTGATTTAACCGCTTTGAACCTTTGTATTTTTTTGATAGAATGTTTTATTTGGGACACATAAGAAGTAACCGTTCACGGTTTACAGTTGCCATGAGAAGAAAAAAAGGAAAAGGGGGAAGCCGGGATATGGCTCTGAAAGAACTGCTGGCAAAAATTGACGACCGGCAAAACCGAATCAATAAAATGCGTCCCCTGACAGATGAAACGGTTGCTTCCCTGAGAGATTACTACAAAATAGGGCTTACCTGGTCAAGTAATGCCATGGAAGGAAATACCCTTACGGAATCTGAAACAAAAGTCGTCATTGAAGACGGTCTTACCATTGGCGGAAAACCGCTGAAGGACCATCTCGAAGCGTGTGGTCATGCCGACGCTTTTCAGGAAATGATGGAGCGCATACAAAAACAAACCATCAACGAAGATGATCTTCTCAAAATGCATCATCTATTCTACCGAAAAATTGACCCGGATAATGCCGGTGTGTATCGAAAAAACAGGGTTTTCATTTCAGGTTCCCATTATCCGCTCCCTGATCCCGAACGGGTTCCCGATTTGATGAAAAATCTGATCGCAACCATTGAAAAAAATCGAATCTCCATGCATCCGGTGCTGACGGCGGCAAGGGCGCATCTTGACTTTGTGTTGATTCATCCCTTTGTTGACGGTAACGGAAGAGTGGCAAGGCTTATGATGAACCTTATCCTTTTGCAGGGAGGCTTTGGCATTGCATTGATTCCGCCCGTACTTCGATCGGATTATATCTCATCTCTCGAAGCCGCCCGAAAAAACGATGATACCTTCTTAACGCTGATTTGCGGATGCGTATATGAGACACAAAAGGATTATTTAAGGATGATGGGGTTTTGAGCATCTGCAGGGTGCAGCTGTCAGGGTGCAGGTGTTCCCCATCCTGTCCCCTGACAGCTGCACGGGTGATTGCGTTAATCCACCAATTTTGATTAGATTTACAACTAACTGAGATTGTTTCTTGTTTTCAACTTAAAACTTAAAACCGTGCCTGAACGAGGTTTTCGTTCAGGCGCTAATTTAACTGACGAGCTTAAACTTTTCTTTTACAGCCCCGCAAACCGGACAGTTGTCCTTTGGTGCATCCTCAGCCACAAACCCGCAAACCTGGCAGACATAATATTGGGTTTCCCGTTCCGACAGCATATCGTTCATGGCCTTTTTGTAGAGGTCCGCATGACCGCTTTCCACGTCCCGGGACCTTGAAAAGGCCTTGGCGATGGATTCCTTTCCCTCATCGGTGGCATCCTTGATGAGTTTCGGATACTCCGTTACATTGGCTTTGATTTCGTTGTTGAAAGCGGTTTCCAGGTTTTCCTCCGTTGATCCGATTTTGCCTCGCATCAATTCCAGATATCGGCGTGCATGCACGGACTCAGCCTCTGAAATGGCACGAAACAAGTGCGCGATCTGGGTATAACCTTCGGTTTCCGCCTTTTTGGCGAAGGCTTCATTTCGAATCGCGGCCTTGGATTCCGCGGCAAAGGCATAGGCCAGGTTTTTTTCCGTCAAATCCGTCATTTGGTTGACCTCCATAAAATTCAAAGATGATGTGTGTTTTTGTTTCTTTGCGCGGGCGATGGAACGCGTAAGGGTTTCCCGCATGAAACTTGCGCCACAATATTGCATCAAGCGACAGCCAAGTCAAATGTTCATGTAAAAAGGCTCGATCTGAGTGGTTGGTTTTTCTGTCTAATTGATCCATAGGGAGTTAGTGGGGCATTGGTTTTCATGAAATGGTCTCTTGCATCAAGCTTTTTCATGGCATATACTCGTTTTTCAAGATTATGGTTTTTATGAATCCAATTTCACGGAAAGATATCGTTTTTCATGAACTCGGAAGCCCCACATCGTTTTTCAGAGGCAGTCACGGTTTTTGATGAAAAGCGTCTCCCTGAAAAGGCAACGCCGACCGGATATTCAGTTTAGATGCAAATACAGTTCGCATTTTTTTGAGGTGAAAAATGCCCATCCCCGGAAATCTGCTGACCACGGCCATGGCCGTTATGCCCCACAAAAATGTGGACCGAGCCCTTTCACTGGCGCTTTCTCTGGATATCCCTTTCTGGCCGCAATTGCCCCGGTACAACTATTACGAGGACATGTATGTTCAGGCCTCCGAACATTTCCCGGGTATTCTGCTGGATATGGAAAAGCAGACCCTTCGCTTTTCACGGGAAAAGTTCATGGTTGAACTGGAAGCCTGCATGAATCGTTTTGATGAGCCCGAATATTTTGACATCAGCGATGTCTATTCTGTGGTTTACAAACGATTTTTGGGGTTGGATCTGTCCGACAGACCGGCCATTCGCGGACAGTTGGAAGGCCCCATCAGTTTCGGGTTCAACGTTGTGGATGAAAATGATCGGCCGATCCTTTTTGACGATACCGTGCGGCCCTTCATGCTTGAATTCATGGCCAGACGGGTGAACATACAACTTACCCGCCTCAAAAAGCAAAACTCCAACGCCTTCATGTTTGTGGATGAACCGGGGTTGCAATTCCTGTTCAGCGCCATGGCGGGATATGGGGATCAAGCGGCCCGGCGTGATATGGAGACGTTTTTTTCCATGATTGAAAGGCCCAGGGGTGTCCATCTCTGCGGTAATCCGGACTGGGATTTTCTGTTGGCCCAGGACCTCGATATCCTTTCCCTGGATGTGTATTCCAATGGTGAAATTTTTGCCGCCTATGCTCCGGCCATCAAAAGATTCCTGGATCGGGGCGGCGTCCTGGTATGGGGAATTGTTCCCACCAATTTTGAACCTTTTGAGAAAGAAAATCTGGATTCTCTTGAAGACCGTCTGGAGTCCCTGTGGTCGGCGCTTTCCAAAAAAGGGATCGACAGGGAGTTTCTATTTTCCCGAAGTCTGCTTTCGCCCGCCACCTGTTGTCTGGTGAACCCGGACGGGGAAAAAACCGTTGAAGCGGCTTTTCAGACCATCAGTACGCTATCCAAAAGGCTCAGGGAGAAACATGGGCTTTTGGCCTCCTAAAACAAATATGAAAGGACGATTGTAATGCCTGATATCAACCAAAAAGCAGTGGATCGAAAAGTACTTCTGTCCGATGGAACCGAAAAACGACTGAGCCAATTCTGGAAAAAAGAAACACTGGTTCTGGTATTTCTTCGCCATTTCGGCTGACCCTTCTGCCGAAAGCAGGTGGCGCAGTTGCGCGACAAAGCGGACGATTTTACGAAATCTAAAGCCCGGGTGCTTCTGGTGGGGATGGGATCCCCAAAGGGATCCAAAGAATTCCTGGAACGGTTTGAGGTTCCTTTTCCCATGGTCTGTGATCCGGACCGAAAACTTTATGACGATTATGGCCTCAAACGAATGGGGGTCCTGGATTTTCTCTCGCCATCCCTGGCCTTAAAAAGTTTGTCGGCCGTGGCCCAGGGTAATCTGGTGGGGATTCCTGAAGGGGATGTGAAACAGCTGGCGGGCGTGTTTATCATTAATGTCTCGGGCGTTGTTCTGTTTCGTCATCTTTCAGCGGATCCGGCGGATTTTCCACCGGCTGAAGATGTGTTGGCGGCCCTTGAATCCATTTCATAAAGAGGCTTTGAGGGAAGGGGAGGGAACCATGAGTGAATGGGAGAAAACAGGTTGTGTGTTGTGTGCCCAGAACTGCGGCTTACAGGTTGAGATCGAAAACAACCGTATCATCAAAGTAAAACCGGACCGGGATAACCCCCGGAGTCAGGGCTATGCCTGCCGCAAGGGCCTTAATGTGATTTACCACCAATACCCGAAAGGTCGCCTGACCGAACCCCTGAAACGGGTTGGCGATGCCTTTGAGCCCATCCCCTGGGGACAGGCCATGGGGGAGATTTCGAATAAGATTGGAGAAGTGGTCAAAGCACATGGCCCCCGCAGTCTGGCGTATATGGGGGGCAGCGCTCAGGGAGGTCATTTTGAAGTGGCGTTCGGCCTGAGTCTTTTAAGGGCCATGGGTTCCCAGTACTACTACTCATCCGCCGGACAGGAATTCAGTGGATCGTGGTGGGTATTCGGGCGCATGCTGGGAAAACAGTACAATGTGGCCATGCCCGATGAACACGCGGCGGAAATGCTGGTGGGGTGGGGGTGGAACGGCATGATGAGCCACCAGATGCCCCGGGCCCGCAAGGTGCTGACGGATTTCAGCAAAGACCCCGACCGCCTTCTGGTGGTGGTGGACCCCCGGAAAAGTGAAACCGCCGCCATTGCCGACATTCACCTGGGGGTTCGTCCCGGCGCCGATGCCCTTCTGCTCAAAGCCATGATTGCCCTTATTCTCGATGAAGGATGGGAAAACAAGGATTATATCCGCAATAACGTGGCAGGTTGGGAACAGGTCGCCCCGTGGTTTGAGGGCTTTGATATAAAAGCCGCCCTTGAGGTCTGCGGACTGGAATATGATGAGGTGCGACACCTGTGCCGGCTCATGACCACCCGGCGATGGTGTTTTCACCAGGATCTGGGCATCTATATGGGTCGGAACAGCACCCTTAACTCTTATTTCCTGAATATTCTGGGGGCGATCTGCGGCATTTTATGCATGCCCGGGGGCAACGTCATCCCCGGTATGGTCATGCCCATGGGATTTCATGCGGATGAACGAAATTCAGATATCTGGCGTACCGTTGCCACAAACATGCCGCCGGCGGCGGCCGGTTCTTTCCCCCCCAACGTCATGCCCGAGGAGATCTTAAATGACCATCCAGACCGATTGCGGGCGGTGATGGTGAGCGCCTGCAATCCCCTTCGCTCCTACGCGGACACTCAGGCCTTTGAAGCGGCGTTCAGAAAATTGGATCTGCTGGTGGTCAATGACATTGTGATGAGCGAAACGGCGCAACTGGCCCATTACGTGCTGCCCTGCCGCACTTATTACGAATCCTGGGACGGTACGTTCTTTCCCTGGACCTACCCCAAGGTGTTTTTTCAGATGCGGGGACCCGTGGTGGAACCCGAAGGTCAGTGCCTGGAGGCGAGTCAGATTTTTACCATTCTGGCCGACAGGCTGGGACTGATCCCCGATATTCCCGAAGAGCTGTACCATGCCTCAGGCGGTGATCGAATGGCTTTCGGAGCAAAACTGATGAAATGGGCCGCATCAGAACCCCGCGCCATGAAAAGCATGCCCTTTGTGCTGGCCAAAACCCTGGGCCGGGTGTGGGGGAGCGCTGCCCTGTCGGCCCTGTGGGGCATTTTGATGACGGGGCCTGAATCGCTTCGGAAAAATGCGGTGAGGGCCGGGTTTGAGCCGGGAATGGACCAGGGGGACCGTATTTTTCAGGCCCTGATGGATAATCCCCAGGGGCTGTGGGTGGGGGAGGTCGATCCGGCCGAGAATATGGCGACCGTTAAAACCCCTTCAGGGAAAATCGAGGTCTATATCCCTGAACTGGCGGACCAGGCTCAGGAACTCGATGCCGCAAGCGAAGCCCGGGGGCTTCGCTTGCCCGACGAATTTCCCATGATCCTGAACGCCGGAAGGCATATGGACACGAATGCCAACACGCTTATGCGAAATCCGGAATGGAACCGGGGGAAGCGGGCCTGTACCGTGGCGGTGAGTCCGAGTGACGCCGCCGCCCTCGATCTGATGGATGGGGATTTGGTGCAAGTGGTCACCGAAGCCGACAAAGCGGTGGGGGAGCTGCAGATTTCCGGTCAAGTGCGTGAGGGCACGGTATTGATTCCCCATGGATTCGGCCTGTCCTATGACGGAGAGGTGTATGGCATTAACGTCAACCGGTTGACCCGGAGTACCCACCGGGATCCTTTGGGTACGCCGTTGCACAGGTATGTGCCCTGCCGACTGGAAAAGGTTGATTGAGGGCTGATCAAAGATATTGGGGTAACCGTTCACAGTTCGTGAACGGTCACGTCCTCATTTTGACGCCAAAACACCTGCTCGAATCCCACCAAAAACAGGTATCATATCCCCGGTCACCCATGGAACCGTGGACCTGACGGGTCTTTCTTTTTCTTGCTGATGCGAAAGGGCCAGGGCCGCCGCGTTTTTTTCATAGAAGGCTTGTGGCTCATAGGACCATCCGTTTTGAAGGCGCGCTTCTTCCTTTTTCAGGTTGTGGTAAAGATAAATTCCCGCCAGTGGGGCAAACAGCCTTGTTTTCCAGCCGAACTCCCGGTAAAGCCCACAAAGGAGCGCGTCCATTTTTGCCGCCGTCGGTTCGTTGCCCCGGGCCCACTTTTTCATGGCCCAGACCGCGCCCGCGTAGGTGGTTCGAAGGGATTTTGCCTTCAATGTAAAACGGTTTCGAATTCTTTTATCCGGATGATGTTTATACCGCTGCCAACCCTTGAGAGTGGTTCCGATCAATCGAGCGAGACTGGGGCCGTTGACCTCGAAATCCCGGCGAAAGGCATTGAGAAGATACTCTCCTTCCCGCCCGTTGTGGATGTGTCGATGTCGGTAATTGAAGCGGTATTGTCCGTGGGTATCGCAAGCTGGAAATTCCGATTCAGGGAGCAGGGTTCCGTCGGCCTTGTGCTGCGCGTGCAGTTGTGTGCCGGGAATCGGGGTGTAAAGCATGAACTGGTGGAAATCCGTATTATGGCTGATCGCATGTTCGATGACCTGATCGATGTTTTCGGGGGTGTGGTTTTCCATTCCGATAATGGAGGATCCCAGAACACAAATGCCGTGGGATTGTAAATGGGCCACAAATGACTGAGTGTCCACCTTTTTGAGCTTCTGATACCGGCTGTCTTCCCCTTCCAGCCCGGTCCAGACCCAGGAAATTCCCAGTCCCACCAGTTGCTCGATGCGATAGCTTTTTAATACCCGGGCGGAGCTGAAAACATATAAAGACCAGCTTTTTTGGTTCTGTTCCATCAGTTCGAGGAGTCGAAGGGCTCTTTTTCGATGCAGGAGAAAATTTTCGTCCAGGATAAAAAAGGATCGAACTTTGAGTTTTTCTTCGATCCCCCGCATGACGCCGAACAGTTCGTCGCCTGTTTCGTAAAAATTGATAAACTTGCCTTTCCCGCCGAACATGGCGGAAGTGGAACAAAAATTACACCCCATGGGGCACCCCACGGAAGGGATCAGGATGGCGGCCGTATCACCGACCTTTTCATTCAGAGGGACGCCCATGATTCGGGTGCCGTTTCCCGAATACGTTACCGGATGCCGGACCGGCGCGTCTTCCTTCTGGCCCAGGAACTTTCTGAACCATCTGACCCCGTCTCCTCTGACGATATGGTCCGCATCGATTATGGCGTGGATATTCTCCTTGTTGACCACATGCCCGCCCACCACAAGCGTTGCATTGGGCTGGTGTTTTCTCACAAGGTCACACATTCGTTTGACTTTTTCGATATTCGGGATAATGCCACTGATGCCCACAATGTCATATGAAGATTTTTTGAGTTCTTCGATAAACCGGTCCTGGGAGGGAAAATCCAGAAGGGTGCAGGGGGCGTCGATGTTCGCCTGAAGCAGCATCAGTCCAAAGGACCGATGAAACATGCGAAGGGAAAAGGCGCCTTGTGTTCGCGTGACCTGATTCTGGTAAAGCTCCATGGGATTGATTTTGCGGCTGCCATAGGCATCGTCCTGGGCATAGGGCCCAAAAACGCTTGACAACAATATTCTGGCACGGGTTCCAAGCCTGTGAACAGGCTGTGTCGGTATCATATTTTCTTTCTCCAGTGGCGTTGATAGATTTTTGTCGGTTGAAATAATATTTGTATGCTAATACAATAAAGAGAAAGGTTAAAGGCCCCCGGATTTGTTTTACAAAAGTTTTACAAATCTGACGGATTTGCCGGTGAGACAATCCATATGATTAGGCGTAACCGTTCACGGTTGCCGGTTCACGGTTTTTCAGTGAATTATGAGTTTTCTTCTTATAACTGGATATTCGGGTTTGCCGTAAGGGACGAGCTTGAAAAGATCTGATTTGCAGGTTTACCCTCTTTGAAGTTCCTTTTGAATGGCCAGCCCGATGGTTTGAAGCAGGAGCGGTTTTTTAACATATTCGCCGGCACCCAGCTTCTGAAGCGCCTTAACGCGGTTGTTTTCGGAAAACCCGCTGGCGATAACCGCTCTCTGGTCCGGATGAATTTCGATAATCTTCCGGTACGTCTCAAGGCCATCCATACCGGGATCCATAATCATGTCCAGCAGCACCAGATCCACACAATGATTCTTCAGATATTCGATTGCCGCTTCGCCGCTGGGGACCGCGACGGCCCGATACCCCAGGGCGGTCACCATTTTTGAAGCGATATTTCTTTGCTCCGAGATATCGTCCACGATCAGGATCAATTCTCCGTGACCCTGGTAATCGGCAAGGCTTTTTTCGGCCTCTTTTTCCTCAAACGCCCTGCGGGTCACCGGAAAATAGAGGGTAAAGGAAGTCCCGTTCCCTTCAACGCTTTTCACATCGATATACCCGCTGTGGTCTTTGACCGTCCCCCATACCACGGCCATGCCCAGGCCCGTCCCGCTTCTTCCCATCTTCTTTTTGGTGTAAAAAGCCTCAAAAATATGGGGCAGATCCGCCTCGGAGATCCCGACTCCCGTATCGGAAACCGTAAGCACCACATAATCCCCTTCCTGTATGTCATCGTAGCCTTTGATGGGTTTGTCGATATAGCGGTTTTCGGTGGTGATGCTGATCCGGCCGCCATCAGGCATGGCCTCGGCAGCATTGGAGATCAGGTTCATGATGGTTTTGGAGAGATGCGTGTTGGAGCCCAGAATGTTCAGGGCCTGTCTCTCAAGATGCGTTTCCACCCGAACGTCAGGATGGCCCGACAGGAGGCTCCGGCATTCAGGGCTTTTCAGATATTCGCTAATCACATCATTAAGGTTGGTCACATCCCTTACCGCAACCCCCCTTCGGGCCAGTGTCAGAAGGTCCTGAACAATGGCAGCGGCTTTTTCGCCCGATTTCTTGATGGTCAGGATAGAATCTCTCAAGGGGCTGTCTTTCGAAAGATCCAGGAGAATCAATTCCGGATAACTGACAATTCCTGACAAGATGTTGTTTAAATCATGCGCGACACCGCCGGCAAGCGTTCCGATGGCCTCCATTTTCTGGGCCCTTTGAAGCTGTTCTTCAAGACGGGACTGTTCGGTAATGTCATGTGCGATTTCCACCACGCCCGCGAGTTCCCCCTCAACGTCAAATACCGGTTCGGCCTTGAGATCCCATAGGCGGCCGTCAGCGCCATATCTTGTAACCGCGTTTGTCTTCTTCGATTTAAAAGTCTTTGCGGCTGGGCAGTTCCCGCAGGGCCGTTCTCCGTCGCCCCAGAATTCATAACACTTATGCCCGATAATGGCTTGTGCGGCTTTTCCAGCGGAATCCGCACAGGCTTTGTTGAGCCAGACGATTTTCAAATCCTTATCCACGAAACGAATATGGGTGGTAATACCGTCCAGAATCGCCTTTTTCTCGTGTTCGCTCTTGGTCAAAGCCGCCTGTGTCCGTTTCAAAAGCGTCACATCGGTAAGGGAGGCGACGCTTTTGTCGGAACCGGGAATTACACCGATTTTGAGATAGATCTCCCTCAGGTTCCCATGACGGTCCATGAGTGTAAATTCATATTCGCCGGGTGCTTTTCCACCATTTTTACGCCGTTCCACGTGATGCTGCATCATGATTTCAAGATCTTCCGGCACCACAAATTCCGTCCATTTCTTTTTACGTTCAATTTCGTCCCTTGAAAAACCCGTGAGCTTTTCAAATTCAGCATTGGCCATGGAGATGGTCATATCCGCTTCGAGGAGCACCATAGCAGCCCCGGTATTTTGAAACACGGTCCGGTAACGCTGCTCACTGTCCCGAAGGGCTGCCTCAGCCCGTTTTCTGCGGACCATGTTGAGGCCCATGAATGTGATGGCGCATATTAAAAAAAGAAGCAACCCCGCCACGGACCAGACAACGCCTTTATAGGCCTCATAGATGGAAGAAGGGGCGTGAATGACGATGCTGTTTTTTGGCAGGCTGGAAACGGGAATATTCCAGCGCCTCAGCTGTCTGTCATCGAACATGTAGGGGTTTGTACTGTGGTGCAGAATCGGCAGATAGGAAGGATCTTTACCCTTCAGGATCTCCACTGCTTTTTCGCCGGCAATGCGCCCATGGCTTT
The DNA here is from genome assembly GCA_963664475.2 of Desulfatiglandales bacterium. Taxonomy (GTDB): domain Bacteria; phylum Desulfobacterota; class DSM-4660; order Desulfatiglandales; family Desulfatiglandaceae; genus NaphS2. Next base: position 1,064,229 of record CAXXXE010000002.1, on the reverse strand, counting down.
CGCTGCTCAGGAGTTTTCCACCCACAATCCCATCCCCCAGGTACATGTCAACAATGCCATAGACCGGCACGGGGGCAGTTTCGGATATCAGGCGCCCCCCTTCCTCCGAAGAAAGATAGGCATTGTTTTTGTCCCGCAGCCAGACGGCGAGTAAAACGATGCTGCCTTTCTTAAGTGCACGGAGTCTGCTCAAAAGCGCTTTGTGCGTCAGGTTTTTGCCCTCCAGGTATTCAAATTCCAGATTTGTGTATGCGGCGGTGGCCGCCTTGATGTCCTTCAGCTGTCCCTGACCGGTAGGGGTACTGTCCACGACCACCACAATCTTTTGGGTATCGGGATGAAGCTTTAACGCCAGATTAATCGTCTCCTGAATGTCGAGCGTCTCCAGAACACCTGTAAAGTGACTTTTTCCATAAAAAAGACCGGATTCATAATCATTGATCCCGCAAAAACAAACCGGCGCCTCGTTAAAGAGGTCTTTGTGATGTTTCAATGCAAAACGGAGCGCATTATCATCCGTGGCGATAATCGCATCAAATGTCACATTTTTGTATTTCTGACTGTAAAGCTTTGAAAGTGTTTCCAGATAATCCCGGTTGTAGGTCCGTTTGGTATCCATATACTCCACAGAGAGCTTAAGATCAGGATAGACTTTTTTAAGCGCCTCCCTGGCGGCGTTCACCTGAGCATCCGTCCATTTAAACTCTTTGTGGTAGGAATTGAGTATCAGCACTTTAGGAGGAGAAGCAGCCTTTACAGTGACCGTATGGGTCAACAACAGGCAAATGACGGCCCCAACAACCCAGCCGCACAAGGTATATCTAAATGTAATTATTGATGAAAAATTCATAATTTTTTTTAAATATCACTAATCAGATTTTGCGTCAACGCAAAATGAATATTGATTCCCGGGCCAAACGGCGGCGGTCCAGATACAGGGCAATGACGGCCAGGGCAGAAGAAAGCAGGATCACCCCGGCCGCTGTGCTGTAGAGGTTCGAAAGCCCTGACACAAGGGCCTGGGCCGGTGCTTTCGCCACATCCCTCAGATCCAGGACAAGGGTCGGTAGAGAAACGCTGACAATATTGACGTCCAGAGTGGCCATGAAAACACTCAGACTGACCGCCAGCATAGCCCCCCATTTGGACGGAGCTGAAAATGATTTATTTTCTTTCATTGTATCCCGAAAAGCAATTTTGTTATAGTGACGGCAAAATACTTGAGTTTTCGAAAAATAGTTTTGCAGATTGGCATTATAATTGCTTTCGAAATTGAGTGTTGAGATTTGGATCTCCGGAGCCCCGTCAAATCCGTACTTTTCCGGCTAACAGCCATGGTCGTAGACTCACAATGAATATTGAACGCCTTATTATGACGATTAAAACTTGATGTGAAACCCTGATTTAAGCTAATGTCTCACCTAAATACTGCAATTACCCTGTTAGCTATTCGCTTTTAATTTGTGAACGCTCCAGCGGTGGAAATTAAAATGCATTCGGAACTAAAACGCATACTGGACTATTTAAAGGCCAAAAGGGGCTTTGATTTCAGCGGTTACCGTCCTTCAATGATTGAACGGCGTATTTCCCAGCGGCTGTCCGCAACCGGACAGCGGCATATGGGCGCCTATCTTCAACACATTCAGACGCATCCCGAAGAACTGGATCGGCTGGTGGACGTCCTGACCATCAACGTGAGCCGTTTTTTCAGAAACGCTCTGGTCTTTGAATACCTGGCCGACAAAATTCTGCCCCTCCTCATTCAGGCAAAAATCCGTTCCGGGGATCACACCCTTCGCGTATGGTCCGCGGGATGTGCTTTCGGCGAAGAAGCCTACTCCATGGCCATTCTAATAAGAGAGCTGTCTTACAGAGAAAACCCCCATCTGAGTTTGAATATTTTCGCAACGGATATCGACAAAGGCGCTCTTTCAAAGGCCCGAAAGGCTCTTTACACCTTTGAGAGCATCAAAGAGGTCAAATACGGCCTGCTGAAACGGTATTTCATTCCGGTCGTGAATTCCGCAAACGCTGACCAGGCGCAATGGCCGGTCACGTTCAGCCTGATTCCAGCCATCACGGACACCGTCGGTTTTTCTCACTACGACATGCTGGATAAGGGAACCTTTGCGCCACCGGAAAGCGTCTTCGGCAGTTTTGACCTGGTGATGTGCCGTAACCTGCTCATTTATTTCGATATCCACCACCAGGATATCATCTTTAACAAACTGTTTCGGTCGCTCTCCCCCGAGGGCTATCTGGTTCTGGGTGAAGCGGAGATTCCCACTTCCGCCTATGAGCCCTACTTCAGGAAAGTCGATTCCTGTTGCCATGTCTATCAAAGGCGGTAACCATGAACACAAAACCTGACACCATCGAGGACAACATGAAGACCCAAAAAGGCTTTAAAACCGTAAGGGGCCGACTCACCTTCTGGCTTCTCACGGTGGCGATTATTCCACTGGCCATTTTCAGTGCAATCATGAGCTGGCAGCGTGCTGGAGCCATCAAGGAGCGGGAATTCAGCAAGCTGGTGGCCATTCGCGACCTCAAAGTGGACGAGGTGAACCGCTGGATCGATGAGCGCCTGGGAGATATTCGAACCATCTCAGAAGACCCTGAGATTCGAATGCTCGAAAAGGTGTTGAAAGAGACGCATCGCGACAGCGCCCTCGAAAAAATCGTTAAAAACGCCCGAAACCTGCTGAAACGTTATGTGCAAAACTACGCTGATTACGCTGAAATTTTCATCCTCGACCCGCGGTCCGGCCATATTGAAATCTCAACCAACCTGGAAAGCCAGGGCGAAGACAAGTCCGATTATCCCTTGTTTAAAGTCCCTATAAAGACCGGCAACGTTTTTATTCAGAACATCTACTATTCGAAAATGCTCAAAGGCCCCACCATGGCCTTTTCCATTCCCATTCGAGGGCTTTCAGACACTCATGAGCTCACGGGTATCCTGGTGACCCGCATCAATCTGAAGCGTTCCCTGTATGCCCTCCTGCTCAACCGGACCGGCATGGGGGAAACGGGTGAGACCCTGATCGTCAACGAAGACGTCACCGCCGTGAATGAATTGAGGTGGTATGACGACGCGCCGCTCGCGCTGAAGATACCGGCGGAACCGGCCATTCTTTCGGCCGAGGGAAAAACGGGCATTATCGAGGCAAGAGACTACCGTGGCGTGCCGGTACTCGCCGCATACACCTATATTCCCAGAACAAAGTGGGGATTTGTGGCCAAGCAGGATTTAAGCGAAGTCTATGCACCGATTCGCATCATGTTTCGGGACATGGCCATCCTTTTTGCACTGGCCGGCGCCGTCGTATACGGGCTGGCGGTTCTGCTCGCCCGAAACATGGCGCGTCCCATGCGGCAAATGGCCGATGTTTCAAGAAAAATCGAAGCAGGCGATCTTTCCGCCAGAAACCGCGTTACAGGACGGGATGAGGTGGCGTTCCTGGCCCGGGCCATCAACCGCATGACCGAGTCCCTTGAGTCGCAGTCGGAGCTGCGCCAAATAAATGATGAGATCACTCAGACCCTTGTGGACGCAAGAGATCTGCCGGAATTCAGGACCGGCATTTTAAAAAAACTGGTGGCGGTCACCCAGTCCCAGATGGGAGCCTATTTTGTTTTGAACCGCGAAAGCAGAATCTTTGAACCCTTCATGTCCCTGGGACTGAATCATGAAGCGCTGAAGCCCTTTGATGTCACAACCCTTGAAGGACAGCTGGGCACGGTGGTTGAAACACAAAAAATCACGCGAATCACCGATATTCCAAAAGACAGCGTTTTTCTTTTTCGAACATTTACGGGCACCATTGCGCCCAGAGAGATCATCAGCATTCCCATTGTCATCGACGGGGTGGTGTCCGGCATCGTCGCCCTGGCGAGCATTAAACCGTATCCCCAAGAAATCCTGGAAATCATGGAACAACCCTGGGCCGGCAGTTTCGCTACCGCCCTTTCCAACATGCAGGCCAACGCGGAAACCGCCAGACTGGCAAACAAACTGACGGAAGCCAATCAGAACCTTCAGGCCCAGGCTGAGGAATTGCAGTCCCAGTCGGAAGAACTGCGGCAGACATCCGAGGAGCTTCAGGAACAGAACATTGAACTGGAGGCTCAGGGGCGGCAGGTGGAGGAAGCCAACCGCCTCAAGAGCGAGTTTTTGTCCAACATGAGCCATGAACTCCGCACCCCCTTAAACTCGGTCATGGCCCTTTCGCGGGTCCTGATGATGCAAACCCGTGAAAAATTATCAGAGGAAGAGTGGCATTATCTTGAAATCATTGAGCGAAACGGGAAAAACCTTCTTTCGCTCATCAACGACATTCTGGATCTCTCGAAAATCGAAGCCGGAAAAATGGATGTCACCCCCAGAGACTTTTCCGTAACTGCCGCCATTGAAACCCTTATGGAAAGGCTTGAACCGGTGGCAGGTGAAAAGGGGATTGGAATTCATCAGGAAGTCCCGAAAGACTTGCCCCATATCGAAAGCGATGAAATCAGGGTTCACCAAATCCTTCAGAATGTCATGGGCAATGCGGTCAAATTCACGGAACAGGGCCAGGTGAAAATCTCGGCCCGTTTTGACGCGGCATCGGTCCACATTGAGATCGCCGACACCGGCATCGGCATATCGAAGGATGAGCTGCCCCACATATTTGATGAATTCCGCCAGGTGGACGGCACCACCGCCCGCACGTATGAGGGGACCGGTTTGGGACTTGCCATCGCCTACAAAGGGGCCAGAATGCTGGGCGGGGACCTGACCGTGAAATCCACGCCGGGTGAAGGTTCCACATTTACACTGACCCTGCCCATTCGGTGGCAGGGACTGAGATTGACGGAAGTTCAGCCGGTTATGAAACCGGATACGGCTGCCGAAACTTCCCAAAGGACCATCCTGGTGGTGGATGATGAACCGCGTGCATTGACTTTGATTTCCAACTACCTGTCAGAGGAGGGGTACCGGGTCCTTACGGCAACCTCCGGTAAGGAGGCGGTCCGCATCGCCCGCAAGCATCACCCCTTTGCCATCACCCTGGATATCATCATGCCCGAGATGGACGGATGGGAGGTTCTGCAGGAGCTGAAAAAGCACTCTGAAACCAAAGGCATACCGGTGATTATCATCTCCGTTTCCGATGACCGTGAAACGGGCGTCGCCCTGGGAGCCGTCGGTTTTATCAACAAACCCGTAGAGCGTGAACACCTCATTTCCGAAATCCATCGCATCGACGGAATCGCGCCCCGTACCATTCTGCTGGCAGAAGACAACCCCATGGAACGCCGGGAGATGGCGCAAATGATTTCCGAGGCAGGAATGCAGACGGTGATTGCGGAAAACGGCCGGGCATGCATGGAGAGGCTTCGGGAATCGCGTCCCGATGTTCTGGTACTGGATTTGATCATGCCCGAAATGGACGGGTTCCAGGTCCTGGAGCAAATTCAGGACGACCCCCTGACAAGGCCGCTCCCCGTCATCGTGGTCACGGCCAAGGACCTCACCGAGAAGGAGAGAAAAAGACTCAGCGGCAACGTTTCCACCGTCCTTGCCAAAAGCGACACCACCTCCAATGCCCTGCTTCGGGAGCTTCGAAAACTCCTCACTCGGATTGAAAGGAAAGCCCGCCGGAAAAATTCTCGGTTCCCCGGAAGAATCCTGCTGGTTGAAGACAATGAAGCAGCCGTCATTCAGGTAAAAGCCGTTCTGGAAGGCGCGGGACACACGGTGGACGTGGTCCGCGACGGCCAGGCGGCACTGGACTACCTGCTCCGCTTCATCCCCGACGGCATCATCCTGGATCTGATGATGCCCGGCGTGGACGGCTTTGAGGTCCTTGAAAAAATCAGAGATCGAGATGCCACGGCCCACATTCCGGTCCTCATCCTGACGGCCAAGGACCTCACCCCGAAGGATTTAAGCAGGCTCAATTCCAACAACATTCAGCAGCTGATTCACAAAGGGGATGTGGACCGGCAGAGGCTTCTGAGCAAAATCACAAAAATGCTCGCCCACTGGGTCGAAGACCGGGAAACGAAGAAAAAAGTCGAGCAGGAAACGGCCCGAACCGAACAGGGCATGCCGAAAGTGACGCCTGAAACCGAAAATAAGCAAATGTCTTCAGCCATCCTGATCGTGGAAGACAACCCGGATAACCTCACCACCGTCTCAGCCATTCTGCGGCAAACGTATTCACTTCTGACAGCCGCCGACGGCGAAGCGGGGCTGCGCATGGCACTGCAAGAGCGTCCGTCGCTGATCCTGTTGGACATGTCGCTTCCCAAAATGGATGGTTTTGAAGTTTTGAGGGCGCTCAAACAAAACACTGAAATGATGCATATCCCGGTCATTGCCATGACCGCTCATGCCATGAAGGGGGACCGGGAACGCATGATGGATGCCGGGTGTGATGACTATATCTCAAAACCCCTTGATCCCAATGAAGTTTTGAACAAAATCAGCCAGTGGCTTAAAGGAGAAAAACATGCCGAAGATTCTGGCCATCGATGACAAAGAAGATAATCTCATAACGCTTTCGGCACTTTTAAAGGTCATGATCCCCGACTGTACCGTCAACACGGCACTTTCCGGGCCGGAAGGCCTTGAAAAGGCGATTGAAGATCCGCCGGACACCATTCTGCTCGACATCAAAATGCCGGGAATGGACGGCTACGAGGTCTGCAGACGGTTCAAAGAAAACACCATAACCCGGCATATTCCCGTCATCATGATCTCGGCGGTGAAAACCGACTCCGGCGATCTGGTCAAAGGGCTTGAAACCGGCGCGGACGCTTACCTGGCCAAACCGATCGATGAATATGTTCTGGCGGCACAGGTCAAAACCGCATTGCGGGTCAAGGAAGCCGAAGACCGGCTTCGCAAACAGAATGAGTGGCTTGAAATCCTGGTTCAGGAGAGAAGCAAAACCCTCAGCGCCAGCGAAACCCGATTCAGAGAGCTGTTCAACCATATGAGCAGCGGTGTGGCCGTCTATGAACCCGTTAATGATGGAAATGATTTTATCTTCAGAGACCTCAACAAATCCGGGGAACGCATGGACCGAATCAACAGAAGTGACGTTTTAGGCAGACCACTCCTCGAGGTATTCCCGGGGGCCGGGGAATTCGGGCTCCTGCGAGTCCTGAAGAGGGTTTATGAGACAGGCAGGCCGGAAAATATGCCGGTCTCCCTTTACACGGACGGAAGGCTCGAAGGTTGGAGAGAAAATTACGTGTACAAACTGCCTTCAGGCGAAGTCGTTGCGGTCTATGACGACGTTACGGAACGTAAGCAGGCGAAAGAGGCCAGCGAAAGGCTGGAAGTGCAGCTGCGCCAGGCTCAAAAGATGGAAGCCATCAGCACTCTGGCCGGCGGTATCGCACACGATTTCAACAATATTCTGTCCGCTATTCTGGGCTACACACAGCTGGCCCAGATGAAACTGGAGGATGAAAGCGAGGTTTTTGATGATCTTCATGAGGTCCTTCAGGCGGCTGAGCGTGCCAAGAAACTGATCAAACAGATCCTGGTCATGGCCCGCAGCCAGGAACAGGAAAAACAGCCCATAGAGCTCAGGCTGATTGTCAAAGAGGCCCTCAAACTGCTGAGGGCCTCTATTCCTTCCTTTATCGAAATCCGGCGGGAATTCGAAGCAGAGACAGGCGTCATAAATGGTGATCCGACGCAAATCCATCAGGTGCTGATGAATCTGTGCACGAACGCCGCGCATGCCATGGCTGAGCAGGGGGGAATTCTGGAAGTGACCCTTAGGACCAGGGCAATTGATGCAGGCCAAAATGAAATGCACCTGTCCCCGGGAGAATATTTGAAATTAACGGTTCGTGACACCGGCCATGGCATGACGCCTGACGTTATGGAAAAAATCTTTGACCCCTACTTCACCACCAAAGGACCGGGAGAGGGGACGGGCATCGGTCTCAGTGTCGTCTATGGGATTGTCTCCCAGCACAACGGCGCCATAACGGCCGAAAGCGACCCCGGAAAGGGCACTGCATTCCATGTCTACCTGCCTGTGATGCGGCAACAAAAACAGGCCGTTGACCAAGCGTTGGAAACCCCGCTGCCCACTGGAACCGAACGTATCCTGTATATTGACGATGAACCGTCACTGGCTCAAATGGGGGAAAAAATGCTGGCGCGTCTGGGCTACGATGCCGTATCCATGACCAGCAGCACGAATGCCCTTGCAATGATAAAAGAGGACCCCCACCGCTTCGATCTGGTCATTACGGACACCACCATGCCCCAAATGCCCGGCGACATTCTGGCCCGGGAGCTGATGAAGATTCGACCGGACATGCCGGTCATCATCTGCACGGGATACAGCAGCCGAATGTCAATGGAGAAGGCCAAAACCATGGGCATCAGGGGATTTCTCATGAAACCCCTTGATTTTCGGGAACTTGCTGAAACCATCAGGGCCGTGCTGGAAAACAGGGGACCAGTTCCACAGCCGCATCGAAAAATCACTGGCCGATGAGACGGTCCATGGCCTTGTCGCTGTTGCCGTTTGCGTAAAATTGTTGGATTTAAATGATGATATTATATTTCATGGGGATACATTGCCCAACAACAGACGCCGGATTGACAAAAACCCCGAGTGAAAGGAAAACGTTCATGGGTCATTCAAACGACACGCATCTCAAATCAGTCGGCTATATTCTTTGGCTTTTCGGTTTTACGGGTTCCCATCGGTTTTACTACGGCAAACCCGTTTCAGGAACCATCTGGTTTTTTACCCTGGGACTCTTCTTTATCGGCTGGATTATCGATCTTTTTCTCATCCCGTCCATGGACCGCCAGGCCGATTTCCGGTTTCGCGGCGGAAATCTCAACTACACGGTCGCATGGATTCTGCTCACTTTCCTCGGGTTATTCGGTATCCACCGTTTTTATATGGAAAAGTGGTTGACGGGACTTTTGTACCTGCTGACCGGAGGCGTCTTCGGCCTCGGGTATTTGTATGACCTCTGGACCCTTAATGACCAGGTTTCGCTTATCAACAGCGGGGCTTAACCATCAACATGAAATCCCCCAAATCTTGACACCTTTATCGTGGGTGTGTATAATACATATATTATGAATAGTCGGGAAGTTATCAAAAAATTACAATATGATGGATGGTTGCTTCATCACACAAAAGGTGATCATCATCAATTTAAACATCCCAAAAAACCAGGCAAAGTGACGGTTCCGCATCCCACGAAGGATTTTGCTGTCGGAACGTTACGTAACATTTTTCAGCAGGCAGGATGGGATTGGAGGTAAAACATGAGATATCCTATTGTCATCCATAAAGATCAAGATTCTGATTATGGCGTCGCCATTCCCGACCTTCCGGGTTGTTTTTCCGCCGGATCAACAATAGAGGAAGCAATCAGTATGGCTCAGGAAGCAGCTGAATGTCACATCGAGGGCTTGTTAATTGATTCCGAGCCAATTCCTATGCCATCCGGCATTGAAGTGCATAAGGACAACCCTGATTTTGAGATAGGTTTTTGGGCCTTGGTTGAAGTAGATATTAGCAAACTCTCCTTAAAATCCAAACGGATCAATATTACGATGCCTGAAAGGTTAATAAGAACCGTTGACCAATATGCTAAACGGTGTGGCTCAAGTAGATCAGGCCTTTTATCGCAGGCCGTTACTGAATATATGGCGTCACATCAGTGATTGCCGGTGAACAAAGCGCTCAATGGTTCCCCTCTAAGAGGCTTGACAGCGGTACTGTAAAAAAAAGCAGGAACCCCGAATCAAACCAATCCCGCGATCACCGCCAGAAGCAGGCTCGCCGACACCAGGCTGTTGACCCTGAAAAAGGCCATGTCCAGACGTGTCAGATCGTCCGGCGTGATCAGCCGGTGTTCCCAGAACAGAAGCCCTCCCGTGATGATGGAGAAGAGATAGAACCCCACTCCCAAGGATGCCAGGGCGCCCGCCAGAATAAACAATAGAAAAGCCGCCACGTGACTGAATGCCGCCACTTTGAGGGCTTTTTTGGTTCCCAGCCCGGCAGGGATGGAATGAAGCCCCATGGCGCGATCAAATTCAACGTCCTGACAGGCGTAGAGGATATCAAAGCCGGCGGTCCAGCATATGACGCCCAATCCCAGAACCATCGGTGCCAAACCCAAGGCGCCCGTAACGGCGACCCAGCCGGCCACGGGGGCCAGGCCCAGGGCCAGGCCCAGGAGGTAGTGGCAGAGGGGTGTGAACCGTTTGGTGTAGGAGTATCCCAGAAGCACCACCAGGGCGAAAGGCGCCAATTTTCCGCACAGGGGATTGATGGCCCATGAGGCCATGAAAAATAGGGCAACTGAAGCGATGATCAATAGCCACACCCTTGAAACGGATAGGACTCCCGATGGAATCTCCCGGTCGGCGGTGCGCGGATTTTGGGCGTCCAGGTGGCGGTCGGCGATGCGGTTAAAGGCCATGGCCGAGGCCCGGGCAGCGGTGAAGGCCACCGCCATGAGAAGGAGTACGAGGATCGGCGGAAAACCCCCGGCCCCCAAAACCGCGCCGGTAAAGGCCAGGGGCAGGGCAAAGAGGGTATGCTCGATTTTGATGAGTGAAAGAAGGGTTTTCAAAATGATAGTCCCAATTTGCTCCAGATTTTATCGATCTTACTGACGATATGGGGCGACATTTTAATCAGTTCCGGCCATCCCCGGTCGTATCCTTCCGTGGTCCATTTGGCGGTGCAGTCCACGCCCATCTTGGTTCCCAGTTGGGGCAGGGTGGCTGCATGGTCCAGTGCGTCCACCGGTCCCTTGACCATGATGGTATCCCGGACCGGATCCACATTTCCCCCCAGATGAAAGAGCACCTGGGAGAGATCCTGAACATCCACGTCGTGGTCAAAGACAAAAATCATCTTGGTAAACATCATTTGCCCCAGGCCCCATATGGCCTGCATCACCTTCTGGGCGTGCCCGGGATACTGCTTTTGGATGCTCACGAAGCAGAGATTGTGAAAACACCCTTCCACGGGAAGGTTCATGTCCACGATTTCGGGCAGTTGCTGCTTGATCAGGGGGAGAAAGAGCCGTTCGGTCACCTTTCCCAGCCATTGATCTTCCATGGGGGGATATCCCACGATGGTGGCGGGATAAATGGGATTTTGCCGATGCGTGAGGGCGGTGAGGTGAAAGACCGGGTAATGGTCCGCCGGCGAATAATACCCCGTATGATCTCCGAAGGGGCCTTCGGTTCTCATCTCGCCCCGGGTCACATATCCTTCCAGCACAAACTGACTTTCAGTGGGGACTTCCAGGTCGCAGGTGACGCACTTGACCAGTTCCACCGGTTTCCGGCGCAGGAATCCGGACAAAAACAGTTCGTCCACCCCGTCCGGAAGCGGGGCCGTGGCGCAATAGGTGGTGATGGGGTCCGGGCCGATGGCCACCGCCACCGGAAAGGGGTCCGTGGATGAATTCTCCCGGTAATGAGCGGCCCCATCCTTATGCACATGCCAGTGGAGACCGGCGGTGGTTTTGTCATAGACCTGCATGCGATACATCCCGAGGTTTCGTTTACCGGTTGTGGGGTGGCGGGTGATGACCACGGGAAGGGTAATAAAGGGGCCTCCGTCCCCGGGCCAGCAGGTGAGGACGGGCAGTTGGGTCAGGTCGGGATTGTCCGTGTTGATGATTTCCTGGCAGGGCGCGTGTTTTACGGATTTTGGGAATATGCTGGCCGCTTCCTTGAGTTTGGGGAGCAGTTTCAGTTTTTCCACCCAGCCTTTGGGCGGGGCAATCTCCAGAAAACGGGCGAAGCGCTTGCCCAGATCGTCCAGTTCTTGAATATCAAAGATGGTGCAAATCCGCTGAAGGCTCCCATACAGGTTGGTGAGGACGGGAATGGGGCAGCCCTCGGGGTTTTGAAAGAGGAGGGCGGGCCCATTCTTTTTTACCACGCGGTCAGTGATTTCAGCCATTTCCAGGTGGGGGCTCACGGATTCTTTTATCGGCGTCAGCAGTTTTTTATTTTCCAGGTGTTTGATCAGATCCTGAAGATTTTTAAAGGGCATAGGGTCCTCCATTAATGGCCTGTGATCAGAAAATCGGGTGTATGCGCGGGTCTTTTGTGGAAACCAGCGCTTCCGCTGCCTGTTTCGGCTTTTTGTGTCCAGATCAACGTAAATCATGGGGTTACGGTTTCCCGTTCGAAGGATTCCCAGGTCGGGATACCCCAGGGCCTCAGCGCCGTTGACCGTCCCGAATCCCAGTATCACGTCCGGGCTCAGATCCGGATAATGATCATGGATAAACCGCATTTCATCAAAGAGACTCAGGGTGGAAACCGAAGCCCGCGAGTCGGTGCCCAGGGCCGGCCTGATGCTGGCCTTCAGAAACCCGCTGATATCCGGCAGGTTGTGGTGCAATGTCCGGTTGGAGCGGGGGCAGAGGCACACGTAAGTGCCGGTTTGGGCAATTTTCTCCATTTCCCGGGTGTTGATCTCCAGAAGATGAACGGCCAGTGTATTTTGATCCAGCAATCCCGCGGCATGCGCCATCTCAGTGGGTCGTTTTCCAAAGCCCCATTGGGAAAAATCGATGCCCATGTGCGTCATGAAATCCGCCCATGCCCCTTTGCCCGTTTGAAGAAATGTGGTTTCCTCACGGGATTCAGCCAGGTGAAGGCAGAATCGCCGTTTCGAATGAGCGTCCGCCGCCTGAATCCGTTTGAGCAGGTCCGGGCTGGTGGTGTGGGGAGCGTGACCCCCATAGGCGTGGTGAATGGTCGGGGCGTTTTCCGGAAGTGGCGGCAGGTCCCGGTCGTTGCCGAGGCATTCCGTCCAAACCGTCGCGTGAATGCCGGCCGATCGAAAGGCTTCGCCCACCGCTACATGGGGACCGAATTCTCCCACCAGGCCCGTGCCCGCATTTTTCAATTCCCGAATTCCGTTAAGAATGGTCTGAACCGTCTCGTCGGGACTTTGGCGGTTACGGTCGGCCATCAGGGCCTGGACCCAGGGGATAAACCCCTTTATCGCATGGGGTAAGGCGCGGTCGGACAAACAAATGTGGGTGTGGGCGTTCACCAGGGCCGGCATGAGAATGCCGTCACCATGGTCGATGATCCGGTTGCCCGCGCAACCTGAGATGCCGCCTGGACCCACCTCGATAATTCGATTTTTACGGACGATCACGCGGCCGTTTTCAACCCAGCGGCCCGGTTCGGTCATAATCCAGCGGGCCCGATGAACGATGGGGGTCATGGGGCCGCCTTTTCCACCGGTTCATACAGGGTGTTCCGCTGAACCGCCTCAAAACCGGCGGTCTCGATGAGCCGGATAATGCCCGATTGGGTCATGGTGTTTTGGATGCCCGCCGCGGCCACGACGTTTTCCTCGATCATGGTGGATCCCATATCGTCTGCGCCGAAATGGAGCGCGATCTGGCCGATATGCTTTCCCTGGGTGACCCAGGAAGCCTGAATGTGGGGCACATTCTCCAGAAAAATCCGGGAGATGGCCAGGGTCCGCAGATAGGTGATGCCTCCGGCGGCCCGACCGGACAGGGTATGTTTTCCCGGTTGATAGGGCCATGGGATAAAGGCGGTGAAGCCGCCGGTTTCGTCCTGAAGTTCCCGAATGACCGAAAGGTGTAAAATCCTTTCCTTCAAGGTTTCAATGTGACCGAACATCATGGTGGCGGTGGTCCTGAGACCGCAATGGTGTGCGCTGCGCATGACCTCAAGCCACTCTGATGTGGTCGCCTTGTTGGGGGATATCTTTTGCCGCACGCGATCCACCAGAATTTCGGCGCCTCCTCCAGGAATGGAGCCGAGGCCCGCCGCCTTGAGCCGTTTAATGACGTCAGAGATGTCCATTCCCTCTTTTTGGGCCATGAAAACAATCTCCGGTGGAGAATAGCCGTGAACATGAAGGCCTTTGCTTTTCATGAAGGCCACCTCTCGCTCAGCCTGGGAAAGATCCAGATCCGGGTTGAGTCCCCCCTGATAGAGGATCTGGGTGCCGCCCAGGGCAATGGTTTCGTCGCATTTTAAATTGAGGGTTTCCCGGTCCATGACATAGGCGTCGGGGTCGTCCTTTTTTTTGTAGAAGGCGCAGAACGCACAACCGGACACACAGATGTTGGTGTAATTGATATTGCGGTCCACCGCGTAGGTGGCCATCGAGTGCGGATTGTGCCTGAACCTGGCCGTTTGGGCCAGTCGGCCCAGGGTGAACAGATCCGCCCGTTCATACAGGTACAGGGCCTGTTCCAGATCCAGCCGGTGTCCTTGTGACGCTTTTTCAATGATTTGTTTCAGCATGGTGGATGTCATTATTTTTTTCAGGATTCTTGAATGGGCTGGTGAAAAGTGTCCCGCTGCTGAGGTACGAACCCCGCCTCTTCGATGAGTTCAACCAGCCGTTTTCGGGTGAGTCCGGCGGCGGTGGCGGCCCCGGCCTGGTGGGCAATGCGCTCCTTTACAATGGTCCCTTCCAGATCATCGGCGCCGAAGTGAAGGGCCGTCTGGGTCAGCTTTGGCCCCAGCATCACCCAGTAGGCTTTGATATGATCCACATTGTCCAGGATCAACCGGGCCGTGGCGATGGTCTTTAAAATGTCCACGCCGGTGGGTCCGGGCAGGTGCCGGAGAGGGGTATTGGCCGGATGGAAGGGGAGGGCGATAAAGGCTTTGAACCCTTTTGTCAGGTCCTGCTGCTCCCGCAACCGAAACAGGTGGGCCACCCGTTCCGCCACGGTTTCCATATGGCCGAAAAGGAGTGTCGCATTGGTGCCGATGCCCAGACCATGGGCTTCTCCATGAATTTCCAGCCAGCGGTCCGCGGGGATCTTGCGAGGGAAAAGCGCTTCTCTCACCCGTTCTGAAAAAACCTCTGCCCCGCCCCCCGGCATGGCCGACAGCCCGGCCGCCTTGAGCCGTTTCAGGCAGTCCAGCGACGACAGACCTGCCCGCGAGGCGATATGGTCGATTTCAACCGCCGTAAAGGCCTTGAGTTTCAGACCGGGTTTGGCCCGGGTGAGCGCCTTCAGCAAATCCGTGTAGTAATCCAGCTGGAGATGGGGATGGCATCCCCCCACCACATGGACCTCTCTTAAGTCCTCAACGGGGCTTTTGGCGATAAGCGCCGCCGCTTTCAAAGGCGTGTAGGTATAGGCGTCCTTTGAATCGGGCGCCCTGTGAAAGGCGCAGAAACGGCATTTGTTTTCACACACGTTGGTGTAATTGAAATGATGGTTCGAGATAAAAAAGGCTTTGTCGCCATATAATGACCGTTTGAAGGCCGAAGCGATCTGTCCCAAACCGATGAGATCCCGTGTGTTGAAACAGGCAACGCCGTCTTCCGGGTCCAGACGTTCGCCCCTGATGAGCTTTTGGCCCACCGCTTTGATGGCGGCATCCGTAATGCCGGCAAGGGTGGCTTCGGACAAAAATGCGTTTATGGGGTTATGAAGTTTCATGGAGAATGCTTTTAAACAATCCTTTTGATTTTATATTTAAGCGAGTGACCGACTGGTCAACAATACGCATTCCCATGCCGATTGGCAACCGTTTTTTTAATTGCAAAAAAAACATTATTCAGATCTTTCAGGGGTTCGCCGAGATTTTTACCAGATGACGTTTACATCGTACTTTTTAATCGTCCGGTCTCGAGATAGCAGGGGCATTTCTTCAATGATGGATTGAGCAATAAGAATTCGATCAAACGGGTCCTTGTGAATTTCAGGCAATTTACTTATTTCTTGGCGAAAAAAGGGGACACTCGTATTTGATTCAACAGGTGTAACCTCTTTAAATATGGAAATAGAATTTCAGCATCGTACCCCCTGATACTTTTATGATTGTTTACTCATGGCTTGTTATATTGACATTCTTATTGTTATCAGGTTAATCTGACACATTTTTTCCTCTCCCTTGTTTCCGATTTTCAACAGGGCCTGAGGGATATCCATGTTTTTCCTTGTTCCCATGCTTCTGCGTAGGAACGCATACGAAAACAACCAGAGGCAAAAATGCCATTTTTATGTGAACCCATCGTTGAGACGCATTTTGCGAGCCTGAAGGACGTGGACCACTGGCTGTCAAACAGTGAGGACCGTATTGAAAGGGAACCTATCCGGGACTGGATCGACCGGGGCGCCCGCTTTTTCGATGATGAATATTTCGGGGATAATGATCGGTTTCTGCGATTTAACCCAAACGGCATGCGCGTTCTGCTGCAAAAGCTGGGTTTGCGCTTTGAAACCCTGCAGCGGGTTGAGCGTCCGGGGCTTATCAGCGATCTTTTAAACGACCTGATGGTTCAAAAGGACATGATGGAGCGGTTTTACGACCATGATTTTGTGGTTGACGCCCGGACCCATACCGTGCTCGGTGCAGTCTCCGGGTCCTACGTATTTTATGCAAACCAGGATTTCATCCAGGACATCCAGGATCTCCTGGACGGAGGCCAGATGGCGTTTATCCCCAAAGACGTCCTGGGCCGGTTTCGGTATGTATCCGGCTTTTCCGTCAACACGCAGCTGTTTTTGAGGTTCATCCTCCGGGTCGAAAGCGGCCGCGTAACCGGGCCCGGAGGCGAAGGCGAAGATGTAACGGAGATCGGCATCCAATTCAAGAACAGCCTGGTGGGGGATGCCGCGGTCAGCATACAGTATTTTGTCAACCGCCTCCTTTGCGCCAATGGCCTCATTGTGCCGGCCGGTGTATCCCAAAGCCGCATATTTCATTCCGGCAAACGAAAAAGCTTTATGGAAAGACTGGAGAGGTCGTTTCGAGAAGTGGAACGAAAGATCAGTTCCACCGCAACGGCCGTTAAATTCCTCATGGCTATCACTTTTGATCCCGAATCCCTGGCCCGGACCCAAATGACCCGGAAGGTGTTTGAGGTTATCCCTGGTTCTCAGTCTAAAGTCATGCAGCACCACAACCTCCCCAAACGCCGGAAAACCCGCATGACCCGGCCTGAGCAGATAGCGTATGAGGCCGGCATTATCGACCATTTCCCGAAAACCTATTCCGGAAAATACGCGTCCCGGGTTTTCAATTCTCCATACCGAACCAACGCCACCATGTTTGACTTCATCAACATTTTCACCGAATACGCCAAAGACCAACCCATTCACAAACGGCTGGAGATCGAGGAAAGGGCAGGGATTCTGGCGGATCAGATTGTCAAAAACAAACGGAAATTTGGTTCCGCCGGGAACATGAACAGTTCATAAAGTTGCGGTAGAGGATCGAAAAATGGGCTGGTTGCGCCAATTGAAAAAAATGCCGTTGTGGGGGAAAATTGCCCTGGGGTTGATACTGGGTGTTGTTGCCGGTGCTGTCTTAGGAAAGGGAGCACTTGTGCTGCAGCCGCTGGGCGACATGTTTATCAATGCCGTCAAGATGCTCATTGTACCGCTGATTTTTTCCTCACTGATCGCCGGAATGACCAGTTTGAAAGACCTCAAAAAACTGGGGCGTATCGGTGGCAAAACGGTCCTGATTTTTCTGGTCACATCGGTTCTGGCCATTGTGCTGGGAATTCTGCTGAGCAATATCATACGCCCGGGGGTGGGGGTTTCACTGGCCGGCGCCACGCAGAATGTGACCCTCCCCGAGGTTTCATCCCAGGAATCTCCCCTGAAAACGACCCTCATGAACCTGATTCCCGCCAACCCCATCAAAGCCATGGCCGATGGAAATGTGTTGCAGATCATTGTCTTTGCGATCCTTTTCGGCGTGACCATCAACCTGACGGGTGATAAGGGGAAACCGGTTCAGGAATTTTTTGAGTCCCTGGCGGAAATTATGTACAGGCTGACGGGGATCATCATGGAAGCGGCGCCCATCGGCGTGTTTGCGTTGATGGCTTCCGTCGTGGGGCAGTACGGTCTGAAATTTCTGCTGCCGCTGATCAAGGTGGTGCTGGCCATGTATTTTATCAGTCTGCTCCATGTTGCACTTGTTTTTGGAGGCACGCTGATTCTGGTGGCCAGACTCAATCCCATTCGGTTTTTCAAGGGGTTCCTGGACGCCATTGTGCTGGCCTATTCCACTTCGAGCAGTTCAGCGGCCCTGCCGGTATCCATGCGCTGCTGTCAGGAGAATCTCGGGGTTCCGGAAGACGTGGTAAGCCTGGTGCTTCCCCTGGGCGCAACCATCAATATGAACGGAACGGCCATTTACCAGGGAATCTGCGCGGTATTTCTCGCCCAGGCCTATGGTATTGAACTCTCCTTTGCCAATTACGCGACCATGATCATGACCGCTATTCTCGCTTCCATTGGTACGGCGGGTATTCCCGGAGCGGGACTGATTATGCTTTCAATGGTCCTTTCCTCGGTGGGCATACCGCTTGAAGGTATCGCCCTGGTGGCCGGAATTGACCGTATGCTGGACATGGTTCGCAGTACGGTCAATGTGACGGGCGATGCGTTGGCCGCGGTACTGGTTTCGGCCAGTGAACATGAACTTGATCTGGAGTGTTACAACCGGAACCTCAAAGAATAGGGGGGTGATCATATGAAAAAAAATGTCTTAATGACGTCTTCCCTGGGACTGAGCCTTCTATTTATTCTGTTGATGGCCATGCCGGGGTACGGCCGGACCCTGCCTGAAATTCTGGATCAGGGCACTCTCAGAATAGGCATGATCGCTGAAGATGACTATCCATTTGTATTTAAGGACGAAAATGGAAAAATAGCCGGCAGTGATGTTCAGCTGGGCCATGATATAGCACTTGAACTCGGTGTCAGACCGGTGATTCTCCGAACCGCAAAAACCTACGACCAGCTCACCGAAATGCTGATAAAGGGTGAGGTGGACCTGGTAATCTCGGATTATACCATCACCCTCCAGCGGGCCCGGTATATCCTTTATTCCAAACCGTATGCCAGGATACCATTTGTGACGCTGAT
Source organism: Desulfatiglandales bacterium (assembly GCA_963664475.2). Taxonomy (GTDB): domain Bacteria; phylum Desulfobacterota; class DSM-4660; order Desulfatiglandales; family Desulfatiglandaceae; genus NaphS2. The sequence goes on along the minus strand of CAXXXE010000002.1, from coordinate 1,045,305 downwards.
CAATACCGTCTGGTACGCGAGACACAAACAAAGAGGCGTGGAACCTCTTGGACGCCTTGACAAGACGGATGTGACCATGGGAACGGTCAGATCTTCAGCCTTGGAAAAACGTCTGCGTCATGCTTTTCCGCACGCTAAGGCAAAAAGCTTTGCCAATACCGGTGAGCTCGGCAGAGCGCTCCTCGATGGAGAGATCAACGCGGCATTCTGTACCATCATAACGGCTCATTTTATAACGGAACAGCATAAAGACCGCAGGCTGATGATCCGCGAAGAAGCGGTTCCCGGCATCTTCGACCGAATCGGCATCGGGATTACTCCCAATGCCTGTCGCCTTAAATTCTGGCTGGACGAGTACATCGAGAGCCGTAACATTCCAATGGGGACGGCCATAAAATTATCAAATTGACGGGCCTCTGTCGGGAATTTTTAAAAAGTGGAGAAATAAGATACGGTTCCCCTTGAAATACTGAACATTTAAACTAAAACATGACGGAGAAAAAGATTATGAAGGTTATTGCATTTAACGGAAGTCCAAGGAAAAATGGAAATACGGCGGGATGTCTGCATACGGTATTCGGAGAACTGGAGAAGCAGGGCATTGAAACTGAGATGATCCATGTGGGGAAAGAGAAAATACGGGGGTGTATTGCCTGTTATACCTGTTCCAAAAAACAAAATGAAAGATGCGCCATTGAAGATGATCCGGTAAATGAATGGATTCAGAAGATGAAGGCTGCCGACGGTATCCTTCTGGGATCACCGGTCCATTTCTCCGGCGTGGCAGGCACCATGAAATCTTTTCTGGACCGGGCGTTTTTCGTAAGTTCCACGAATAACGGTTTGCTTCGTCACAAAGTGGGTGCGTCGGTTGCCGCGGTACGTCGATCCGGCGGCATCCCCGCCATAGACACCTTGAATCACTATATTAATTATTCCGAAATGATCATGCCCAATGCCAATTACTGGAATGTGGCACACGGAACGAGCCCCGGTGAAATGGAACAGGATGGTGAGGGCAAGCAAATCATGGAGGTTCTCGGCAGCAACATGGCCTGGTTGTTGAAGGTGATGGAAGTTGGCAGAAAGGAAGTGCCTGAACCGGACCGGGTCACTAAAACCACCACCAATTTTATACGATAAAACCAAATTTTAACGGGGTCAGCTGTGCGCTTATTTACAAGTTTGTTTCCGGAAATTGCTGAAAATGAGACCCGGGTAATGCATGTGTTAAGGCAGTCGAAAGAAAACAGACTCCCTCCGGATGAGTATGTTTTTGGCGAGTATTATTGTGAAGAAAAGGGATGCGGACGTGGTGCGTACCGTTAAGGATCCTTTACCCCTGGATGTACCGGCACTTTCCAAAATGCCGCGCCGCCTCCCGGCCTTCTGGAAGCAGCGGAAATCCTGGCCGGCGAATACTGGCATCCCGTGCGGGTGGATTTTGAAAAGGAGATTTCTCTTCTCTCATAAGGAAATGGTGCAGGACCTGCTTCTGGGGTTTGTGAAGGAGGAGTGGGTTCAGACGTTGGATACGGAAAGCCTTGAGCGGGTGAATGGATCGTATGTGAGCGATGATATAAGGGATCGGCACGACGATATCGTCTGGCGGGTGAAGTGGGGGCAAGAGTGGCTTTATGTATATATTGTGATTGAATTTCAGTCCACCATCGACATATACATGCCGCTTCGCATGCTGGTGTATGTGGGGCTTTTGTACCAGGATCTGATCCGGGAAAAGAAGTTAAGTCCTTCAGGAAAACTGCCGCCCGTATTGCCGGTGGTATTATACAACGGAAAACCCCGTTGGAATGGGCCTATTGAAATGTCGGATTTGATAGAATTCGTGCCTGGAGGTCTTTCCCGATATTGTCCCCGATTTACGTTTTTGCTGCTGGATGAAGGAGCATATGCCGATGAAACCCTGAAGCCGCTCAAAAATGTGGTGTCGGCCCTGTTTCGCCTTGAAAACAGCCGGGATCCGGAAGTAATCATGGAGATTGTGTCTTCCCTTTTGAAGTGGTTGTCCGTCCCGGAACAGGCAAGTTTGAGACGGGCTTTTACGGTTTGGTTCAACCGGGTGTTTTTTGCCTCGCGGCGACGGGCGAATAAAAAGGCGTCGCCTGAATTTCAGGAGCTTACGGAGGTACACGCAATGCTGGCGGAAACAGTTGCGGAATGGAAAGAAGAATGGAAACGGGAGGGCCTGAAAAAAGGCCGTGAAGAAGGTCGTGAGGTAGGCCGTGAAGAAGGCCGTGAAGAAGGCCGTGAAGAAGGCCGTGAGGAAGGCCGTGAGGTAGGCCGTGAAGAAGGCCGTGAGGAAGGTCGGAAACAGTGGGGCGTCAGTATCCTTTTGAAGCAGCTGGAGCTCAAATTTGGAACGCTGAATCTGAAAGATCGCAAGAGAGTTGAAGCCGCGGACAGCGAGACGCTCCTGAAATGGAGTGAAAAGGTTCTAACCGCTGGGAGCGTTAAGGAGATTTTTGAATAGAAGATGAGGTACGGCTTGTTTAAAATGTTGCCGGGTCTCGGTGTTGGGTTGCAAAAACATACACGTTGAGTACCCATCCAAATGGTATGTTATGATATTATGGAGGTCCCGGCGTCATTGATGAAACTTCTGATTCTTTCTTCCATCTTTTCTACTTTTTCGTATCCCAGATCAATGGTGCGGTTGATCTTCTTATTGTCCAGGGTGACGAATTTGATGGGCGGCGTCTCTTCCGGCGAGATGATCAGGGCCCGGTGCGGGTTTTCCTCGACCATCTGTTCCAGAAGAGAGACCTGGGAGTTGTAAAGTTGCGCCGCTTCCCAGAGTTTTTCCAGCATCCAGTCGTATCTGTTAAAATATCGCCAGAAAAGGGCCCGTTCCAGAAAAGAGGGAGGCTCAATTTCACAGTTCAGAGGTTTTGAAAGAATTGCTATGATTTTAAGATTATGTTTATGGAGCAAACCATTGAGGGGCAGCGGGTTCACGGTCCCGCCATCCACATATTCGCGGCCGTTTAGTGTGATGGGGGACGGGTAGCACCCGGGTACCGCCAGACAGGCCCTGAAAACCTCGTAAATATTTTCATCTCTGGAACTCAGGAATGCCTCTTCCCCTTCGGGAACCGTGGCGGCCAAAAAGCGGCAGTCCAGTTTGCCGGCCAGCAGGGCTTCCCTGTCAAGGGGATATTTTTTCTGAAAAATCTGGTAAACAAGATGGTCAATGTTCAAGACGGGTCTTTTGGTGGAGAGCGCGAGGGAGGCGGCGGGGATATTCTGGTAGCAGACAAGCTTAGGGCTGGTCAATTCCGTGCGCCAAACGATCTCCAACTCCTCCCGCTGACCAGCGGCAAAATAGGCCAGGGTCGGTACACTTGCCGAGACTGCCGCGGCAATGTCGAAACCGGCCAGGTTTCTGTCCATGAATGCCATTAGAGCACCTGCCACAAACCCAGCCCTCATGGCGCCACCTTCCAGAACAAGTCCCAGCATGGCGATCACCTTTTCTCTTCACCTTCTACACGTGAAAAAAATAATGACACAACGATATAATTATTTCAATCTTTTTTTGAGCATTCCCATTCAAAATAAAAGTCCCTTTTTAGTGTGATTCCGATTATGAGACGTGCTATCGCCGATAATAAAAAGAAGGGCATCAGGATCTAAAGGGGCAAGCCGCAGCTTTAAGTTTTAAATTTTACGTTTTAAGCTCAGCAGATCGAAAGTTTCTTGTTTTTTATGACAGAAAACCAGGGAATAAGGGCCTAACGCGGGCGGAGGGGGCTTTGTGAACATATTTGTTTTAGACCGGGACATTGGCAGGTGTGCCCGTTACCATGCGGATCAACATGTGATCAAGATGATACTGGAGAGCGCCCAGATGCTCTGCACGGTCATTAATGAAACCGGGGGCGTGGCGACCTATAAGACAACCCACATCCATCATCCCTGCACCCTGTGGGCAGGTGCATCCCTTTCCAACTGGCGATGGCTAAAAAAACTGGCCCTGGCGCTGAACGATGAATACCGGTACCGATATCGGGGCTCAAAAGATCACCGTTCGTGTGAGATTGTGACGAAGCTCCCGGCGCCGCCGATTGAAGACTTGGGACTGACGGAATTTGCTCAGGTAATGCCTGAAAAGTACAAAATTCCAGGAGATGCCGTGGCGGCCTACCGCCGGTTTTATGTGGGCGAAAAGTCCCGTTTCGCCAAATGGACAAGACGGAGACCTCCACGGTGGTTCAGTCTTCCCTGAGTTGGAAGGTCTGTATGGTTGGGTTTGCGTCGCTTAAGGGCATTTCCGCCGGGCCGGCCGGGACAGGTTGCCGCCGACCTGCACGCGCGTCGGTAATCGGGGCAATGTCCCCATACTCACTTCCCGCGGGGCAGCATAAAAACGAACGGAACACCCAGGAAGCCGACCAGGCAGCTGATCAGGTATGTGGTGCGCAGTCCGATGATATCCGCCACATAACCCACCAGCACTACAATGGCGGAACGTGCCATAAAGGATATCATCATAAAAATTCCGTTGGCGGCAGCCGGGTTTTCGCCGGCATGTTCCTGCACCATGGCCAGCATGACCGGTGTCGTTGAAAGCAGGGTGAGACCGGTCAGAAGAAGCGCCGCAAAGCGTAGCTGGCTGCCAAGCCAGATAAACAGGAACAGACTGACCGGTGCGGCAAAAAGCGAAAAAAAAAGGACCCGGCGCCGGCCAAAATAATCGCTCACGGATCCTGAAAAGAAGACCCCGAAAACCCCGGCGGTCTGGAAAAGGGTCAGGGCCAGGCCTCCAAACCACAGGCTGCCTGTTTCCGACGTCATGAAAGTGGGAAGGAAGGTGCTCATGGCGGCATGCATAAACCCTCTTGCAAAGAGAATGGCGGTTAAAGGGCCCAGCACGGAACGGGTTTCACGCCAGGTCTTTCCGATGGAACCCTTATGCTTTCTCTGGGTACTTTCTATGGCGACGTCTCTAAAATTGAAAAAGAGCCATATTGAAGCAAGCACGCCGAAAAACATCACAGGATAAAATTTTTCCAGTCCGACCAGTGAAACGGCGGCAACCGCCGACAGCGGCCCGATGGTTCTGGCCATTTCGCCCCCTGTCATGTAGAAACTCATGCCTCTGCCAACCTTGTTCCCGGAAACCTGTGATACCAGAACCGGTGCCGGCACATGAAAAATGGCCACGCTGATCCCCGTAAGAAACAGCAGAATCAGCAGAACGGTATAGGTAGGGGCCAGGCCGATGAGACTCATGGGTATGGCCGTCAGCGCAGGTGCGGCAATAATGAAATATCGGACGCTGATTCTGTCGGCCAGAATTCCGATGTAGGGGTTCAGAAGAGAGGGAATCTGAAGGATGGTTGAAAGAAAGCCCGCCTGAGCAAGAGACATGGAGAGTTTCTGTATCAGAAGGGGAAGAAGGGGAGACAGAAAACTGGTATAAATATCGTTGATAAAATGCGAGAGGGAAAGACCGATAACCCTTCCCGTCTGAAATGATTTATCTCTTTTTGGTGCCACGCCGCCATACCTCCTCAATGAAGTTTCGCGGGCATAGTAGTACCGCCATAAACCTCCGTCAAGGGTCAGAAAAGAAAAGTTAATTTAATTGTCTTAAACGTCATTCAAAGTGCTTTGAATTCATATGTAACCCGGATATAATCAAATCCGCGTTTTTGAGCATGGCAACCCGCGCATATGGTTCGGATCCCTGCTGTTTTTTTAAAGATAAGCGCGTGTATTGATGAAAGATATTCAGAGGCGGTATTTGCAATGAAAGGCCATCCCGAAGAACCTCCCTGGAAGGATGCCTCTTCCTGGAGTGAGGCAAACCAAACACTCTCTTTTCTCATCGATCGATACGGCAATCATCTCCACGAGACCGTACGTTTTGCCGGGAAGGTGAAGCGGAAGATGGTGTCCCTGTTCCCTCTGCTGGATGACCTGTGCAGGGCAACCTGTACCTATTGTCCGGATCCGTGTTGTTTTTCAGCGTATGCCTGGTATGATTTCAAAGATCTTCTCTTTGCGCGCTTAAATGGTCTGGCGATTCCACCGGCCCAACTCATGACGGATCGGAAAATGATTTGCCGCTATCTTGGCGTCAGGGGATGCACCCTTGAAAGAATTTCCCGCCCCTGGATTTGTACCTGGTACCTTTGTCCCACGCAGACGGGCGTGTTACGGGGGGATGTCGCCAGTGGTAAAAAGACGCTTTTCAGTGAAACAGCAACGGAAATCAGGTGTGACCGCAAAGAAATGGAAACGGCATTTATTAACGAAACACGCGCGGCCCAGCGGTAACAGGGCAAAATGGTGAGACCCGTTCGGTCAACCCGGCCCTTGAACAAGGAGGAACCGGTTGTTCCGTTCTTTACCCACGAAAGAAGCCAAAGTTCTTCTTTCTGATATTTTCCCGCCACAATAGGAAGGGGTTTGCAGAAGACTTTGGGTTTGTTTTCCCCATCGTATGGAATACCTCTATCTTTCAAAAACAGGAAATATTAAATAATTCTATTATAATCAATCTGTTATCGTGTTTTTTTCTCCTGAAAAAAAACCGTCTTCCCCGGCGTCTGTCTGAATTTTTCGGGTTTTTCACCGTGGGTGTGCAGAAAAATGCATCTTTGGCATATCTATTGCTGTCCGTCGCAACTTGATAATGCGAACCTTTTTCGACACTTCTTTTTTCAGGCGCACAAAAGCCGTCGCCTGATTTGCAGAAAGGCATATTGAAATGAACGTTAGATTCTCCACGGCGAAAAGTCTGTCAACAGCGATGCCACTTTCATTTAAAAAAGATCTCTTTTCGGATCGCACACAACCGTTATGGCTTTGTATCAAAAAGATTGCCGTTAATTTGCTGCTCATTTGCAGCGGAAGTATTCTGTGTGCCGTTTCCATCAACGGTATTCTGGTGCCCCAGGGATTTTACGGGGCCGGACTTACGGGCGTTGCCATTATTGTCCATTATCTCATTCCCACGGCCCCCGTTGCGTTGGCTTATTTGATTCTCAACATACCCGTTTTTTTGATGGGCTGGAAATTTGTTGGAAAAAGGTTTTTTTTGTACAGCATTGTCGGCACGGGGGTCTTTACAATGGCCGTGGAATGGGTGCGTTACCCGGTCCCGATTCAGGACCCCGTACTGTGTGCGATCTTTGCGGGTATACTCATGGGCGCGGGTGCGGGGATCATTCTCAAATCCTATGGATCCGCGGGGGGCCTGGATATCCTTTCCGTTATTTTGATGAAACGTTTTTCCGTTCGTCTGGGCACGACGGTTCTGGCATTTAATGTGGCCATTCTGGCGGCAGGCGCTATTTTATTCACTCTGGAAATGGCCCTTTACACCCTGATCTATCTGTATGTAAATGCCCATGTGGTGAATCTGATGGTGAGCGGTTTGAGTCAGCGCAAAGCGGTCCACGTCATCACACCAAAATGGCGCCGGATTTCACAGCATATCATGGATGATTTGCACCGGGGCGTCACAATTCTCGAAGGCCGGGGCGCATACTCCGGAAAAGCCGAAAAGATTCTGTACACGGTGATTACATTCCGGGAACTGGCGGCCTTGAAACGAATGATCGGGACCTATGATCCTAACGCTTTCGTTGTGGTGAGCGATACCCTTGAAGTGATGGGTCAGCGGATTGGAAACCAGCCGCACTGGTAGGAACGTTGACAGGGTCGCGGAAAGTCTTGTCATGGCTGATAGTCCAAGGTTAATGGGCATCAGAGGGTTAGCGCACACCGGCGACCCATAAACATGAAAACGGCACAGGTTTTTCTGAAACTGCTTCCCCTGCCGGCCGAGCAGGGCATCATCACGCTGGGTCAGGCCATTGAAGCTTCAAAAAAAACGCCCTATCCCCCTATCTTTCTCCTTATATATTTACCTTATTTTACTATGGTCAAAAGAATATTGTGAATAGCCCATTCTTGCTTGAATACGACACAAAATAAGTGGGGATCTGTTTTCAGATGGAAAGATTGCTCAGGATGAAACGGTTTCCCGCTGGGAAGATGATGTGGATGAATTTCTGCAGGAGGACTGGGAAGACGTGATGGGCGGCCCTGATGGTTGCCATTTCGAGGAAATAGATGATATGGTTGACCCGGGTTGCGAATTGAGGGAATATGAAGATGACGGTTATTTGCCACTGAAAGGAAAAGACAGGGGAGGTCTGGAGGACGAAATGGAAAGATACGACTTTATGGATGATGAATTTGATGAATATGAGGTCACGATGATTGAAGCCACAAAACGGCAGGCGGAAATTGTGGCATGGCTGGCCGACTCCTCCCTTGCCAAACCCCTTAAGGGTGGCAGCCGGTCGGATTTTCTGATTCAAGAAGGCGCTCCGGTGCGCTTGTTGGATGGCGTCCTGGTGGAACTGCTTTCGTGGCTTGAAATTGAAGGGTTTGAGGACAGACTCATGGTTTCGGGATATGTGGTAACCACGGCTTTAGAGCGAAAAGGAACCGGAGAGGTGATGATTTTCAGAAAAAGGCCTGTGGTGGAAGCACCGTTTGCGTTTGATGAGCCATCCGATGCTGCAGCGGATCAGCAAGAAAAAACAACGAATGTTAAACTTTCCGATGATGATATTCCTTAGAAAAAATTTGAAAAGCTGATCGATCCCGGACGTCCCATTCATCCTGAAAGTCTGGCGGTTCACGGCATCTCCGATGCCATGGTCAGGGGGAAGCCCGAGATCGGGGCCGTATTGCCGGATTTTCACCGTTTCTGCGAACAATCCGTCCTGCTGGGGCATAATATCGCCTTTGATATGCGCTTCCTCCAGATCAAAGAGCGGACAACCGGCGTTGTTTTCTCACAGCCGGTACTGGATACACTGCTGTTGTCGGCTGTCGCGTACCCGAACCAGGAACATCACAGCCTTGAATCGAGCATGGCCCTGCTAGGAGTCAGTATCGAGCAACGGCACAACGCGTTTTCAGATGCCGCGGCAACGGCACAAGTTTTTCTGAAACTGCTTCCCCTGCTGGCCGAGCGGGGCATCATCACGCTGGGTCAGGCCATTGAAGCTTCAAAAAAAACGCCCTATGCCCGCTTGAAGTATTAAACGGGAGTAAATCGGCAAAGCAACATAAGGGATGTTCGGATGGTGAATTTGTGGAGAAGGCGTTTTCTCAAGCCGAGGAGGCATTCGAGAGGAGGTACGAACGTTAGTCCTCTTCTTGTGGGGATAAGCGTTATTTGGGCTTCGAATTCCCGATATGTTTGTGTCATATTCCGATCAAATCAGTTAAGGAGGCTTGGCATGAATCAAGGAAAAAAGAAAACATTTGTTCACATTTTTGCATTTCGTACCATTGAACATAAACCGCTGCTTTTAGCCTGCGCACTTTTGTGCGTGGTCATTCTGCCGTGGGCATCCCCTGCCATGGCCCACACAGGATCATATGGTCCGGATCAGGGTGTTACCGGCACAATGCCGACGCATGTAAATCCCGCCACGCCAAATTCCGATTCCCGCGAGCTGCTGGCTCGAGGCGATGGCAGAGGCCAGGGTAAAGGGAAAGGAAGAGGAAATGGGTACGGACAGTGTGACGGAACGGGGTCCGGTCAGGGAAAAGGGAAGGGGACTGGTCCCAAAGACGGTACCGGCAGCGGTCAGGGCGCTCAGGACGGCTCCGGCCCACGGTCCGGAACGGGCGATTGTCCTCGCAATCAATCGGGCGATACCGGCTCCAATAATGAGGGGGCTCAATAAAATGGTGTTATTGCGCCGATCCATTGATGTAATCGTTCTTTCGACCCTCCTGGCGGCGTTCAGCCTGGCCGCCGGGTGTTCCGATTCCAACAGCGCTTATTCCGACCCGAACCAGGCCCTTGAACTGGCTTTCGACCAGGCCTATGAGGACGCCGGCGTTCCGGGGATGGTCGCCAGGGTAGTGCGCCCGGGAGGATCAACCTGGACCGGAACCAGAGGGAAACCCGACATGGCGACCTTAACCGGCAATGCCGCACTGGTCCGGACGGCGGATACCCTGAACAGTCAGACCCGGTTCCGCATCGGCAGCGTGACCAAGAGCTTCACCGCGCTGCTTACCCTGATTCTGGCCGAGGAAGGGTATTTCGATCTGGACGACCGCCTGTCCAAATGGTTCCCGGACTTTTGGCCGAAAAGCGACGCAATCTCCCTTCGCCTGCTGCTGAACATGCGCAGCGGTCTGCCCGATTACGAAGAGGAAATCACACAGCTCATGATCCAGGAACCTTATCGACAATGGCAACCGCTTGAAATCCTGGACCTGGTCAAGGGCAAACCATTGCTCTTCGAACCCAATGAAGGCTGGATCTACTGCAATACCGGGTACATCATACTGGGAATCATCGCCGAGCAGGAAACCAGCCTGCCTCTGCCCGAGTTGATTCGGACCAAAATACTGAAACCGTTGAAGATGTACGACACTTTCATGCCCGAGGCAAACGAAATAACCGAACCCTTTGCCCGAGGTTACCAGTACTTTGACAAGCACTATTATCAGGGTTGGACCGATGTCACGGACTGGAACCCATCGGGGGCCGGTGCGGCGGGGAACATGATTTCCACGTTACAGGACCTGACCATCTGGCTTACCGCGCTTCAGGAAGGGCAGCTGGTCACAAAAGCGGATCATCAGGCCATGTTCGACTTTGTGCCCACGGGCGCAGGCGTTTCTTACGGCTACGGTATCTTTGATCTGGGCGGGGTTGTGGGTCACAACGGCTTCATTTTTGGGTACACCACCGCCATGTATCGTTACGAAAGTTACAATTTCGTAGTTATCACCAACGGGTCTCCCGGTTTGGGGGTCTTGTCGGCGGATTCGGTATTTGTGCGCTTGAAAGACGCTGTCTTTGAATTTTGACCTCAAAAAATTTGAGTACAGTGATCATCTATTTCCTGGCAAGCGGAATTGCGAAAAAGGTTTACCAGCATAAAGCTCTTTAATCATTCAATAACTTACTGACCGTTGTTCTGGGCGTTGTGGATTTCTGTTTGCTGATTCCAGGGGGCAGGGGTTCGGGACCTGCCTGGTGTTTGTGGGATTGGAAGGGGTCGTAATCATGAGCCGATCGGAGTTGCTGGGAAGGCTTTGTTTCTGCGGGTTTGAGATTGTGTAACTCGCGCAGAGGCGCAGAGAAAAGAAGGGTTTTTTGGTCTTTCTTTGGGTCTCTGCGTTTCTGCGCGAGAATAAAATAAGATTAACTGAATGACCGATTGATGGTGTACCCATCGAATGGATCAAACCTTTTCATTTCTACTCTCCTCATATTGCACCAGAAATTGCTCTACCTGGTAGCCCTTTGCCTTTCCACTCCTGCCTTCCTGGATGGGAAGCCGGCGCCGTTTTGGGGAATACCTGTTTTTTTGTCTTGGCCCGGACTGGCCGGACTGCGACTGCTTACTCCCGAACAGATGGAGAGCGGGTTTTGTATATATGATGTTTACCCCCGGTATGAATTTCAAACGGAAGCCTCAGAGGGATTGGCTTGAATCACATTATGTGCAGCATGTACAAGAAATGCGGATCGTGACATACCCCTTTTTTTTGCGGCGGCATCGATCTGCCTGAGCGTCATTTCGGGCAGGGTAATATTGACACGGACGGTTCGGGGTTTCGACTCTGGACCCGTAACAACAAGGAAAGCGGTGGCATCCGCATAGTCGGGATCGTTCATAATTTCTTCAAGTTTAGAAGAAAATGGCAATTTATCACCGTCTTCGAACATTCCCTGAATATGAAAGGTGAGGGCCTCCTCGGCCATATCCTTTGCTTCATCGATGTTTTTCCCAGCGGTAATGCAACCGGGAAAATCAGGAAATGAAACGCTGAAATCGCTTTTGGCATCTTTGTGAACGACGGCGATATAATTTGACATGGGAAAACCTCAATTGAACTTGATACCCGATTGGCGTTCGATACTCTTCAATGTGCCAATGTGTATGTCCTTTTTTGGATGTGGAGCCGTTACGCGCCCCTTCATATCAGGATGTCGAAATTGGGTGTGAGAACCGGATGTTGCGACTTTAATCCATCCGTTTTGTTTGAGAATTTTGATTATTGTTCGACTATCCATGATGTGTAATAATACGCACTTTAGAATGATCTGTCAATTCTGAGGAACAGGGGCAGACCTGTGTGTCGACATGCCTGGACAAGCTTGAATCGATGCGCCAGCTGTTCTCCACCATCCCTCTTTCCCACGTTCCCTTCTTCCTTCCTTTTTCCGAACAGCGAAAAAAGCCACTGAAATTCAAACACAAAGTTCAAAACAATGGATATAAATTATATGGTTTTCTATGATGTTTACTCATGGTTTAAAAATTTGACATCCGCAATGATTTCGGGTTAGTTTATCCAACTGTTCCGTCCCCTGGTTATTACCTGGCCGCTCCTTTGTGAAACAGGGACAGAATCGGGGCATGATAACCAAAAAAGCGTTTTCGGTATCCCATGCGGGTTTGGAACGGCTGTTGACAGGGAGATCAAGATGGCATTTCCGTGCGAACCCGTCGTTGAGACACGTTTCGACATCTTCACCGAATACGCACGGGAGCAGCCCATCGGCAGACAGCTGGAGATGGGGGAAAGGGCAGGGGCCGACGGCCGAATCCTTTTTTCTCGTTCCCCACGCTCCAGAGTGGGAACACACCGCGGACGATCCGCGTCCGTTCAGGGGGCGGCGGTCGAGGCCAGGGCAAAGGCGGAGGTGGCGGCTCCGGTCAGTGTGACGGCAGCGGTTACGGCGCCAAAGACGGCACAGGCACCCCGGAACGCCCCCAGGACGGCACAGGCTACGGCGCCTGTTTCAACTGCTGTGAATTCACTGCAATAAAGTGGAGACTTTCCCGTTCCAATGCGCCATATGGAAATTGAAAAGTATACACCATGAACCTATATTGCACAAAATGCTTTACGACAATTCTGCTTGAAGGTCCCATTGCTCCGACCGGTTCAAAAGTGACATGTGCGGGGTGCGGGTCAGCGTTTACGATCTATCCTTCAAAAACCGTTATCGGCGACTTCGTAAAATATGTCATGAACAATTCCTATATTTCGGCAAGGGCTTGTTCAATGATTCGAAATTATGTTCGTGATGTGGATGCTTTTTTGCGATTATCGCGAAAGGATTTCCTCGGATTTCGGAACTGTGGTCAAAAAATAACCAGTGAATTGATGAAATTTCAGCGTGAACTGAGAAAAGAACTGGATTACGACGCAGGGCAAAATGAATCTGAAGATGAAATCGTCCAAAGCAATCATAAGGCCGTCATCGCGTTCCTTTCAAGAGACGTATTTTTCAAAGAGGTCCTTGACTCCGAATTATCGCAGGCTTATTTCAAAGCGCTGCGGCACTGCGGAATCGATACCCTGGAAAAAGTTTTGGCCCTGAGCGATCAAGATGCGCTTCGAATTAAGCACGTTGGGCGTAAGACCCTGCGCCTGTTTCGTGGGCTTCAAGAGCTCTGCTCTGAAATTGTAAAGGCCATTGTCCATTCGGAAGCGCTTCGTTTCAAAGATTTCAAATGGGTGGTGAGACAGGATCAAACGATTCGAAATATCCTCTCCCGCGGAAAAAATATGGATGTGGATGCTCCTTTTTCTTCCCTGTCTCAATGGATACTGGAAAACAGCTGGTATTCTGAACGAAACAGGGATGTATTCATGTGCCGAATGAGGATGTTGGGTGAGCCCGGGATGACGTATGATAATATCGGTAGAAGGTATAATATTTCAAGAGGACGCGTCCAGCAGATCATCCTGAAAGTACAATCCAATGGACGTCGTCCCCTCCAGAGAATAAGGCTTGATCCTTTGATCGCAAAGGCAGCCGAAATTGTAAAAACCGGCGGAGGAAAAACAGGGCTCTCGGAATTAACCGAATCCTTGTTGAATTGCGGGCCTCAAGGCGAGCGCCTGAAAAATGCGGAACCCTTTGTTGAATATCTGAAATCCTTCCCAGAATGGGAAGAAGCCATGAGATGATTGAGGGTCAAGTTTTTGATTGACTTGTTTTGCCGCCCTGACACGAATGAGGCGGGGTAAGTCAAAGCGCCGGCCGATATCGCCAACAGGCAATACGCGATCGAGGTTTAGAGGCTTGTGAACATCCAGGTTTCTAATCCAAGTACAGGAGATGCATGAATGGCCGGAAGAAAAACAAAACCATCGACTGAAATCGAAACGATTGAATTCGCCATTGAGGACGCATTGAGACCTGGTGACTTTATTGAGTATGATTTTAGCTGGTCTTTCACCTCCGGTCTTGAAGAGGTCAGAAGTATCATCGAAAACTTCACCATCAGGGAACCCGTTCGCGGCATTGATCTAATCGAGACATTTATCGCTGCCTGTTATGAGAAAGCGGATGAGATCGATGACTCCAGCGGATCATTCGGCGATTTTGTTGAAGCGCTGTTTTGTTCCTGGGTCAATGCCAGACAACGCGCGGACTGTGCGGCGAAGGAAACCGTTGATCGCCTTCTTGCGTGGATCGATAACGACGACTACGGTTTTACTTACAACCTGGAAAAAGAGGTTATCCGGTTTCTCAACGAAGCGGGTTTGGAAGAATTTACGGCGGCCATCCGTGCGCGCTATGAAGCTGAAATGAAGAAAGAGCATCATCGAAGTCTGTGGGGCGGAACCCTCAAAAGTATTTATGCTGCCGGCGGTGACTTCGATGCATATCTCTCAATCTGCAATGAGACGGAACTTCTGTCTGTGGATTGCGAAACCCTGGCGGAAATGCGCCTTTCAAATGGAAACCCGGCAGAAGCGCTGAAATGGGTGGAAAAGGGTCTTGAAATCGAGAGCAATACTCAGGTGTACCGGGGATCAAGTTATAAACTGGATACCATGAAACGCGACATTCTCACCAGGCTTGGCAGACCCGAAGAAGCACTTTCCGATGCATGGCGGGATTTTTCCAAACACCCGGATGAATTTAGGTACGATGAACTGATAAGCCGTATTCCAAAAGAACAGCATGCCGAATATCATAAGCGTATCCTTGAGGTCAGCAGCAGCGCGGAACTGGAACCGGCTGTCCGTTTGCTGGTAAAAATAAACGAAAAGGACGTACTCGCAGAGCGTTTACGAAAAGCCTCCGTCAAACACTTGGAATCTCTAAGCCATTTCACAACCGAGCCGGCGGCGGAAATACTCGTCGAAGCCCACCCGGACGTGGCGGGGACGCTTTATCAGGCCATGGGACTGCGGATTGTCAATGCCAAAAAGAGCCGGTATTACAGTGCTGCCCTGTCTAATTTTAAACACGCGAAGCATTGCTATGAAAAGGCCGGTCTCAAAACAGCCTGGCTTGAACTGGTTGAATACGTTAGAGCCAGGCATTCCAGAAAATACAGTTTCATGCCGGGATTTGAACAGGTGGTTGAGGGGAAAGGTCCGGACACCAAACCATCGTTTATGGATTTGGCAAAAAAACGGGCAGGGAAAAACAGGCCCTGAATTCGGCCCGGGTAATATTGACACGGACGGTTCGGGGTTTCGGTTTGGGACCCGTAACAACAAGGAAAGCGGTGGCATCCGCATAGTCGGGATCGTTTATGATTTCTTCAAGTTTAGAAGAAAATGGCAATTTGTCACCGTCTTCGAACATTCCCTGAATATGAAAGGTGAGGACCTCCTCAGCATCACGTGGGAATTGAAAAATTTACCGATCATGGAGATATATTGCACAAAGTGGGGGTTGGTTCTAATTTCGCCCACTGTTAAAAGAGAACAGCAGAATGTCGAACAAGGAATATCGAATGTCGAAGTATAATGCGCTGTTTTGATTTCATTATTCAACATTCCTTGTTCGACATTCACTATTTAAAAAAATAATGGTGGGCGACTGCCAATTCAGTCGAGAGGTCCGAGTGGGCGAAGCCCGAGAATTTCAGAAGTTCAGGGGAAAAACAGCTGAAGCGCTCCGGTGATTTGAGGACATTGCCTTTTGACGCAGCTTCATGCCCCCGGGCAACAATGGCCGATCTTTCCAAAGAGAAAATCAGCTGGTTTCTCGAGGTGGCGAAACGTGAACGGAATTATCCCCTACCGGTTAACACCGCCCAAGATAAGGCCCTTTCCCACCTGAACCTCCTGGATGAAGGCAGGCCCACGTACTCAGCGGTACTTCTTTTCGGGAAGAATCCTCAGCGATTCCTTCTCACGTCCGAGATCAAATGTCTCCATTTTCACGGCACAGTGGTTCGTAGCCCATTCCATCCTACCAGATCTATAAAGGAACGGTTTTTGATCTGGTGGACCAGGCCGTTGATTTTGTCCTGTCCAAAATCAACCGAAGCATCGGCACCAGGGAATACGGTGTACAGGCGCCCTCAGCATATGAACTGCCCAAAGAGGCAGTAACCGAAGCCATCGTTAATGCCGTGGCCCACCGGGACTATAAAAGCAACGCCAGCGTGCAGGTCATGCTCTTCGCGGACCGGTTGGAGGTTTGGAACCCGGGGGAGCTTCCCCCCGCCCTCACACCGGAACGGTTGCGCGTGCCCCACGCATCAATTCCACATAATCCGCTGATCGCGGACCCCCTCTATCTGGCGCGTTATATCGAGAAGGCTGGCAGCGGTACGCTGGATATGATCGAACGCTGCCATGAGGCCGGTCTCCCTGCGCCCGATTTTGAAGAACGGGCGGGTCTATTCGTAAGCACGCTCTGGCGGGATTGGTTGACGGATGAAGTATTGGCCGGATATCACTTGAATGAGAGACAGAGACAGGCTGTTAAACACGTAAAAGTGGCAGGCCGCATTAATAATGCTATTTATCGGGACCTGACTGGAATATCTTCAAGCACTGCGCTCAGAGAACTCCGACAACTGGCGGATTTCAGAATTTTCACGAAAATTGGCGATACCGGACAATCGGCCCATTATGTAATGGCCAAAAAAAAGCCCATCAGCGGCAAGGAAGGTGGGAACACGTCATGAAGCCACCAAACACACCATGGTTTTTCAATGGGGGAACCCGCTACGAACCCGCCAAACCCGTCACGAAAATGAGATAAAACGAAAAAGGAACATAGGAGACCCCATGAAACCATACCACCCAAAATGATCTGTGACTCATCGAAGCGAGTTACGCCCAATTTTTCCACCATTGCGGCCTTGATAATCGTTTCGGCCGCCGTCGATATTGCTTGTAGGGGCAGACCTGTGTGTCGACATGCCTGGACAAGCTTGAATCGATGCCCAGGTGCTCTCCACCATCCCTCTTTCCCGCCCTCCCTTTTTCCTTCCTTCCGCCGAACAGCGAAAAAAATCGCATGAAATAAAAAATCCTGACCGTTAAAAAAATAAATCACTGAAATTTCAAAACAAATTTTAAAACAATAGATATAAATTATATGGTTTTCTATGATGTTTACTCATGGTTTAAAGATTTGACATCCGCAATGATTTCGGGTTAGTTTATCCAACTGTTCCGTCCCCCTGTTATTACCTGGCCGCTCCTTTGTGAAACAGGGACAGAATTGGGGCATGATAACCAAAAAGTGTTTTCGGTATTCCATGCGGATTGGGAATGGTTGTTGACAGGGAGATCAAGATGGCATTTCCGTGCGAACCCGTCGCTGACAGACGTCTCGACATCTTCACCGAATACGCCCGGGAGCAGTCCATCGGCAAACGGATGGAGCTGGGGGAAAGGGCAGGGACGACAGCCGAATCCTTTTTCCTCGTTCCCACGCTCTGCGTGGGAACACAGCACGGATGGTTCGCGTCCGTTCAGGGGGCGCGGAACAACGGAAAGGAGTTCAAAAATGAAACAGACACAGGGAAAATCGCAAAAGTTTTCGTCATGGGAACGGGCCTGGCCATCGTCTTATGGGGAGCACCCCTCGGCGCGGATACCGGCCCGTTCGATACCGGCAGTTCGCTGTTTTCCCCAGGCGAACCCATGCACCGAATGGCCCCTGATCCCCGTCATGGCGACACGAATATCCTCCTGGCCCGTGGAGGGGGAGGGGGTCGAGGCCAGGGCAAAGGCGGAGGTGGCGGCTCCGGTCAGTGCGACGGCAGCGGTTCCGGCCAGGGCAAAGGCAAAGGTTACGGCGCCAAAGACGGCACCGGCACCCCGGAACGCCCCCAGGACGGCACAGGCTACGGCGCTGGATCCGGTAAAGGATCCGGGGATGGTTCGGGTCAAAGGTCAGGAAAATGACATCTACCGTTTTTAAGCTAACCGCTAACGGCTAATAGCTGTATTTTCATGGTAAGGAGTGTACATCATGAACGCAGACAAGGAAACACAGAAACAGGTCACCCGTACCCTTGAAGAATTCACGGATGCCTATGCCGTCCGCGATTTAGACCGTTTCCTGGCATGCTTCTCTTCAGATGGAGATGTGGTGATTTACGGTACCGGCCTGGACGAAAAGCGTCTGGGCCTGGATCAGATCCGAACCCAGGTGGCGCGGGACTGGTCCCAGAGCGAATCCGCTTCCATCACTTTTCAGTGGACCGCCATTTCCAGCTCAGGGGTCGTCGCCTGGGTGGCCGCGGATGGCGTCATTCATTTCAGGGCGAACAACCGGGACGGCAGTATTCCCGTCCGAATGACATTTGTTCTGGAAAACCATGACGGCGCCTGGCTGATCGTCCAGTCTCATTTCTCAATCCCCGCGTCCGACCAGGAGGCGGATCAGTCGTTTTGAGGTGGGTTTTTTTTGGGTTCCTTCAACTATTGTCATCGGGGACTTCGTAAAAAAGGTGGATCTCAACCTGGTGCATGCCGGCAACGTAAGACATCCCAGGTGCTCTATGAATTGACAGCGCATCTGGTCAAACCTTGAAAATTTGAATGCACTGGGAGTAACTAGGGGACGTTCGTCAGATTATAAGTTGCGTTTTTATTTTTCATTTGATAGCGTTTCCGTATGCCAAGAAAAGTCCGCATAGATGCCCCAGGAGCGCTACACCACGTTATTGCCAGGGGGATAGACCGTCGAAAAGTGTTTGATGATGATGACGACCGAGATTTTTTTGTTGAACGGTTGGGGAAAATTGTTTCTGATACGGAAACACAATGTTTTACGTAAGCGCTGATGCCCAATCATTTCCATTTGGTTTTCAAAACCGGTATTATCCCTGTCTTGATGGTCATGAAACGCCTCTTAACCGGTTACGCCATGCACTATAACCGAAGACACAAGCGGTATGGCCATCTGTTTCAAAACCGATACAAGTCAATCCTCTGCCAGGAAGATTCATATCTATTGGAACTGATCCGCTATGTGCATTTGAACCCGCTTCGAGCAAAATTGGTATCTGATATAAAGGAGTTGGACAACCATCCTTACAGCGGGCATAGCGTACTTATGGGGAGGGTAACCGCAGAGTGGCAGAACACGACAATCCTCGGGTTGTTTGGCGACAAGGTGTCCGTTGCGCGGCGGCGTTACCTGGAATTTGTAAAAAAGGGGATAGCTGCCGGTAAGCGGCAAGATCTCACGGGTGGGGGACTGGTTCGGAGCGTTGGGGGGTGGTCCGCCGTGAAGTCATTGCGGAAGGCCGGCGTATTTCAGAAGGGGGATGAGCGTATCCTTGGCGATGGTGAATTTGTGGAGAAGGCGCTCTCTCAAGCCGAGGAGGCATTCGCGAGGAAATATCGCTTGAAGGCCAAGGGGGTTGATGTCGGCAGGATTGCCGAGAGAGTTGCCGACATTATGGGCATGGCCCCCGAAGTGGTTTGGGCCTCGGGAAAACAGCCTAAGATTGTGCAGGCCCGCAGCCTTCTTTGCTACTGGGCGACCGGTGAATTGGGCGTTAGCCAGGCGTGGTTAAGCCGGAAACTGGGGATTTTCCAGGCAGCGGTAAGCCTTTCGGTAAGCAGAGGACCTCGGATTGCATTAGAAAATCACTATGAGATTGGGAACTTATAAACTGACGAACGTCCCACAAGTGCGCAATATTCTGACAGGATTAACAGGATTGACAGGATAAAATATAATAGATGTAACTATCCTGAAAATCATGTAAATCCTGTCAAAAAGCCTGAGGAAAATGGTTCTTTACAGTAAGATTGAATGTTCATTGGCTTTCGGGTTCTCAAAACGGATCAAAGCAAAGAGGTCTGGAATATCACCATGCCACGCAAAAAGAAAAAAGCCACCAAAACCGTCGAGACTATCAAACACACCGATGCCCACCGCAAGAACATCCCCACCGCTGAATATCAGTTGATCCTGCGGGAAACGGAAATCGGAACAAGACCTATCAAGAAAACAATCAGGAAAAAAATACATTATTAAACCAAATTATTTGAATTAATATTGACTTTTTTAGTATCCGGATGTAGTCAACATAGCAATCATGCGCCATTTGAGGAACCGCGCAACAATGCAACGTCTGCCGATGAGAACGGGAGGTTAAAATGGTGTTTCTGCTGGAACCCATCGTTCAAAACCGTACCGGGAAAACGCCACCATGTTTGACTTCATCAACATCTTCACGGAATACGCCCAGGAACAACCCATCCACAAACGGTTGGAAATGGAGGAACGTGCCGGCGCCCCGGCGGCCCGGATTGTGAAGAAAAAACGGAAGTTTGTTTTCGCGAAGAATTTGAACCGTTCATAGATGTCAAATATCCCTGGGGGCCTGTCCCATGGGGACATTCGAAAATAGCCCGGAAATTCATTGTCAATGAAGGCAAATGCCATAAGTCCCATCAGGACGGCAGAATGTTTTTCGGTGCCAATGAGAAAAAAATCCTTTTTTTCCTGTGCCTGCCTTTGGCCATCCTTGCCTGGATTTCACCTTTAGGCGCCTGCGTGGCCCAGCGTATTTCGAATGGATACACCGCATCTTCAAACCCGAATCAGATCGCCGGTGATCTTTAGGATGTGCCGGGCCGCCTCCTTCTTGTCCGCGGCGGGGGAAGAGGCGGCGACCGAGGCCGGAGCAAAGGGGCAGGAAACGGTTACATTCAGTGCGACGGACTTGAAAAGTATACCGATTATGGACATACATTGCACAAAGTGCTTGAAGATCATTCCGTTTGAAGGCCCCATTGCCCCGACCGGATCAAAAGTGAAATGTTCCGAGTGCGGGTCAACGTTTACGATCTATCCTTCAAAAACCGTTATAAGCGACTTTTGGGCCTATGTGATTGTCAATTCTGATATTTCGGTAAGGGCTTGTTCAATGATTCGGAGTCATGTCCGTGATGTGGATGTTTTCTTGCGATCATCTCGGGAGGATTTCCTTGGATTACGGAACTGTGGTCTCAAAACAGCCAATGAATTGATCCGATTTCAGCGTGAACTGCGGAAAAAACTGGGTTACGGCACGGAAAAAAATGATTCTGAAGACGAAATCAGTGAAACCCATAAAAAGGCCGTCATCGGGTTTCTTTCGAGAGACAAATTCTTCAATCAAATTTTTGATTCCCAATTATCACATCCTTTTTTCAAACCGCTGCGACGCCGCGGAATTGATACCCTCGAAAAAATTCTGGTTTTGAGATATGAAGATGCGCTTCGAGTTAATCACGGGGCGAATGGGACGTACGTCAGATTATAAGTTAATACATCATTCATTGCATGATATTAAGCAGACATACCACGCAAAACTCGCATGGAGTAGCATAGAAGGCTGCCAATTGTAGGGAAAGAACCGAAGGCTTTTTGGAAATTTATAATCTGACGAACGTCCCTGCCCCTACACGGATATATGACGGTATCCGTTAACATCAACTTTGAGGTGGATCAAAAAAATGTCGGTGAAAAGTCTTTTCAGACAAAGACCTTCTTCAATCCTTTGGCCTGGGAAACGGAGCTAATTTGGCAAGTGGCTCAGATGATTTCTCACCATCATCAAGATGTAGATGTGGCCATAGAAACGTTAGATGAAATCCTTCAAAAACTCAAAAAAAATAAACAATCTTCTTGAAGTACCTGCGACTTTTCGGGGGTTGCAAAGAAAACACTACCATCTTGATCGGTCACGAAAGATTACCCACAAATTGGTTTGTTCAGAAAAAAATAGTGCTTCAATTAAGGAAAAAATTTTTTGCAAGGATGTAGACTTTCAACTATTTGAGCACATCAAGTGAGCAACAGCCATGACGAACCTCGATTCATTAAAAACCCACGACTTCTCCTGGTCCAGGAAAATTCAGGAGTACCTTGGCAAAAACCAGAAGGCCCGCGCTCTCAACCTCCTGGAGAAGGTCATCGAATACGACATGCCGCTCTTCGCGGATGATCCGGTGGTTCTGGAAGACCGCCGGGTGGCATGGCTGTACCGGATCGCGCTTTTGCGGGAATGGGGTCGCCCCTATGAGTCGCTGGCCTGGACCTGTCTTGAATGTGAAATGAACCCTTCAAATGCGGCAGCCCTTGCGCTCAAAGAATCCCTGAAGGAAGAGCTGGCGGGACCAGCCGTTTCAGGTGCCGGAAAGAAGAAAAGAAAGTTGATAAAACCGGACATCTGGAAAGGTGTCGCGGGCATGCGGGATGTCAAAGCCCTGCTGGAGCGGGACGTTATTTTGCCGATCAAAAAGCCTCTCATCTACAGTCAGTTCAAAATCAGTCCGCCAAACGGAGTGCTGTTCTACGGCCCGCCGGGTTGCGGCAAAACCTTTATCGCTCAAAAGCTGGCGGGGATTCTAAAACTAAATTTTATCGATGCCAAACCGTCGGACCTGGCCAGCGTCTATGTACACGGCGGACAGAAGAAGATCCGGGCACTGTTTGACACCGCTGAAAAAAACGCTCCCACACTGCTTTTCCTGGACGAACTGGATGCTCTGGCCCCAAACAGAGGGGACCAGCACATGGGCCACCACTACAAAGCTGAAGTCAACGAGTTCCTGGTCCAGCTCAATGATTGCTGGAAGCGAAAAATTCTAGTGATCGCCGCCACCAACCTCCTGGAAAACATCGATCCGGCCATTCTGCGCCCGGGCCGTTTTGATCGAAAAGTATTTATCGGTCCCCCTGACCTGGAAGCGCGACTGGAACTGCTGAGGCTCTGCATGGCGGACCGTCCCCAGGAAAAAATGGACTGGCCGGAACTGGCTCAGGCGTATGATTACTATACCAGTGCCGAGATTGAAAAGGGTGTGGCTCTTTTGGATCACGAATAAAAGTCTTAAATAATGACGCTTTAGGTGCCCTACGGACCAAGTTGCTAAGGTTTTTTGCGAAAATAACATTTCAGTAAAAGGCTATGTCCTGGTTTTCGTGTTCCTGAACAGTGGAAAGGAGAAGAAAGTTATTTTTGTTGGCTTTCATTTTGTTCTGAATCTTTCTTCAGTTCCTTGCTATATGAGAATGACGAAGGAGGAACGCCATGATCAGAGCAAGAGACAATCACCGATTTTGTGGCCGTGAGTTTGCCTCTCAAGACGTATCCTTGATTCAGGAAGTGGTTGAGAGCTGTCCAGGAATCAGCCGAACGGAATTGTCGCATACGGTATGTGAACTGCTGGAGTGGAGACGGCCCAATGGAGTTCTCAAAGGTCGGGAGTGCCTGAACTTTTTGGAACGATTGGAAAGCGAGGGGTATTTCAGGCTTCCGGAGAGCCATGGGAGCGGACCGAGGAAAGGTACGCGACGGCACATTGCGCCGGGAAAAGATTCTCCTGCTTGGGCCGGACTGTCTGGGAGTGTAGAAGCGTTTTCGCCCCTGGATATGGAACTGGTCAAGAGCGCTGAACAGCGAGGACTTTTCAAGGATCTTGTAAGCCGTTACCACTACCTTGGATATGCCATGGCATTTGGAGCGAAGCTTCAATATCTGGTGTATGTAACCCGTCCCACACGACAAGTTGTAGGCTGTGTTCAATTCTCCAGCCCAGCTTGGCGGATGAAGGCCAGGGATCAATGGATTGGTTGGGATGACGCGACACGCGGACAAGGTCTTCAGCAGATCGTAAACAATAGTCGATTTTTGGTCCTGCCAAGAATACGCAATCTGGCCAGTTCGCTGCTTTCGTGTGTTTTGAGTCGGCTTCGAGAGGACTGGCGGGGCCATTATGCAGTGGATCCCTTGTTGGTGGAGACGCTGGTAAACCAAAAGCGTTATCATGGTGGATGTTACCGGGCAGCCAACTGGATTGAACTGGGAAAGACCAGCGGTCGCGGACGAATGGACAGAGCCGGTAAACGGCACGGAGCAGATGTTAAAACCATCCTTGTTTACCCACTGGTAAAAAATGCCGTCAACCGGCTTAAAGGGGGGAGATAGCGCTTATGGGAGCCGCGCCGGCACTTTCTTCCCTGGAATATCCTTATGGTCAGGGTCATGAATATTTTGAGCGCATCATAAGTATCCTTGATTCCGGAGAGGGAAATTCGATGGATATGAGCAACTTAGAACAGGAACTTGAGAAGCGGGGGCGTGAATTGATGCGCATTTTGCTTCAGGAACATCTTAATAACCGCAGCCCCGGCACAAGCAATGAACCTGTCAGGGATGCAAATGGAATCAAACGAATTGAAACACCTGCCCATGAACGAAAGATTGAAACAGTGTTCGGTAGGGTTGAGCTGAACCGTGCCGGATACGGCAATAAAGGATGTAAAAGTCTTCATCCGCTGGATGCCGAACTGAACCTTCCCCCAGAGATTTATTCATTGGAGCTACAGCGAAGAGTAGCAGAAGAAGCGGCAAAGAACTCTTTTGATGAGGTTGTGGAAACCATTGCTAAAACCACCGGCGGGAGTGTGCCCAAACGCCAGGCCGAAGAAGTGGTTCAACGTGCTGCCCGGGACTTCGATGCATTTTATGAGACGCGCAAATGCCGCTGTTCAGAAGAAAAAGCTACAGTATCCGTGTTGGCAATCACCGCTGATGGGAAGGGCGTGGTACTCCACGAAAGAGACCTCAGAGAAAAAACACGCAAAGCAGCTGAAAAACGCAGACAAAAGATGGGAAAGCGGCTCTCTCAAGGGGAAAAAAAGAATGCCAAACGCATGGCCACTGTAGCAGCTGTATACACTACCGATTCATTTGAGCGCAGTCCTGATGACCTGGTTTCCGAAAGCGGTCCTCGCATCAAAAAAATGAAACGGCCACCTATAGAAAATAAGCGAGTTTGGGCCAGTCTTGAAAAAAAACCTGAAGAAATTATTCAAGAGGCTTTTACCGAGGCTCAAAACCGGGACCCCAACCATGAGAAAAACTGGGTGGCATTGGTTGATGGAAACAATACTCAGATCAACATTTTGCGCAACATTGCCAAAACCCAAGGCATTGACCTGACCATCATTGTAGATGTTATTCATGTTATAGAATACCTTTGGAGTGCCGGCAGAGTCTTTCATCCTGAATCCGGTCCAGAGCTCGAACAATGGGTCGAACATCGTCTGAGGAAAATTCTTGAGGGAAAGGCAGGACACATGGCTGGCGGGATGCGCCGAAGTGCCACCAGGAAAAAAATCAGCACGGAAAAACGAAAACCTGTAGACAAATGTGCCACCTACCTGCTCAATAAATCGCCCTATCTCAAATATAACCGCTATCTTTCCAAGGGGTTTCCTATTGGAACCGGCGTTATTGAAGGAGCATGCCGGCATCTTGTAAAAGACCGGATGGAAATTACAGGGGCTAAATGGACCCTTCAGGGAGCAGAAGCAGTATTACGTTTACGAGCCTTACGTTCAAGCAAGGACTTCGATGAGTACTGGACTTTTCATGAGGATTGTGAGTACAAACGAAATCATCAAGCACTCTATGCTGGAGGCTTCGTTCCTTCCACAACAAACTCAAAGTCATCTAGTGAAAACACCGGCCATCTTAAAATAATCAAGTAAACGCTGACCAGACGAATGAACAGGATAGCAACCACAGCAATCGTTATATCGAAAATGCAAAAGAGCCACACCCGATTGAAAACGTGGTCAATGTCGCCGCAAGCATGGCGGTGCGGAATAACCGGATCATGATGGAATCGGACCTGTACCAGGCGATGAAGGAGAACCCGCCCGCACTATCCTCAGAAAAGATCGAGAAAATGCGGTTTCGAATCGGGTTTTTATAAATTGGACAAACACCACCTTTTTCAGCAAACCACTAATGGCATCGGTTGGAGACAATCCTTGAAACCAAAAAACAATATCAAAGGCGAAGCCCCAAAACAACTCCAGGTATCCTGCGGCATTATCCACCGGGACCGTTGCATCCTCGCCGTCCAGAGGAGTAAGTACATGGCCCTGCCGCTCAAATGGGAATTCCCGGGCGGAAAGATTGAACCGGACGAAAGCCCCGAAGCATGCCTGAAGCGGGAGCTTATGGAAGAGCTGGAAATATCCGTCATCATCGGAGACGCACTCGAACCCGTGATACACGCCTACGACGGTTTCACAGTGACCCTTTATCCATTCGTGTGTGCCGTGGAAGCAGGAAAGGTCGTCCTGCATGAGCATGCCGCTTTTACTTGGCTGAAACCTGCTGACTTGCCCCGCCTGGACTGGGCGGCGGCCGACAGGCCCGTTCTATCCGCCTTTCTGAAAACGACCGGGTTTAAAGGAGAAACACTGCCGTGACGGCCGACCTTCCATACGGTTTGTACGACCGGCTGCTGGACGAGGACTTGATAGAGGCCCTCGAACGGGTTCCGGAACTGCGTTCCGTGTTGGGAAAGCTTGATTTTGAGGAGCAACCGGCCCGCTACTCCGATTTCGTCGGGAAGGTGTTGGCCCAGGCACTTCGGGAGGAAAAAGATGCGGAAGCCAGGCTTGACCTGTGCAACCGTTTGATCCGGATCGTTTCAGCGAAGTCAGAAAAGGGACGGTTTGAGAAGCGGAACCTTAAGAGAACCAGGGAGCCGTTGCTCCTTGAAATTACGCCCCCCCATTATGGCAGCGGGGGGGTGCCGCGACCCCATACGTCCATGGTTGAAAGTAGCCTCTTTACAGGTTCCCCGAGTGAGCCGCAGCTGGTTCACGAACTCCAGGAAGAGATGCGCTCGGCGGACGAAGTGGACATCCTCATCTCCTTTATTAAGTGGTCGGGACTGCGGCTTTTGATGCCGGCTTTTGAGGATCTGCAAACCCGAAATGTGCCGGTGCGCCTGATGACCACCTCATACATGGGGGCGTCCGACGCACCGGCCGTGGAATGGCTGGCCGGTCTGCCCAACGTCAGGGTCAAGGTTTCCTATGATACGGACCGCACCCGCCTCCATGCCAAAGCGTATCACTTCAAACGGCTGAGCGGCTTTTCTTCCGCATACATTGGGTCTGCCAACATGTCCCGAGCGGCCATGACCGCCGGACTTGAATGGAACCTGAAAGTAACCGCCCAGGACATGGCCCACATCCTGGCCAAATTTGAGGCGGAGTTTGAGACCTACTGGCACAGCCGGGAATTCATCCCCTTTGATCCCGGCAACCCGGAACCTTTCAGGACAGCAGTCCGGCGTGCCCGCGAGGCCAACGGCAGGTCGTACATGCCGTTTTTCGACCTCAGGCCCCATCCTTTCCAGGAACGCATTCTGGATGCGCTGAAGCGGGAACGTGTGGTACATGGCCGCACACGGAACCTGGTTATTGCAGCCACGGGAACCGGCAAGACGGTGATCTCGGCATTTGATTACCGGCGATTCTTAGAGGAAAAAGACGGGCAGGCGCGTCTGCTCTTCCTGGCCCATCGCAAGGAGATTCTGGAACAGGCCGCGGGCACCTTCAGGAACGTCCTGCGGGACGGAAATTTCGGGGAGCTGTTGGTGGGGAACCACGAACCGACCCGGCTGGAACACCTTTTCTGCTCCATCAGCATGCTTTCGAGTCGAAAACTCTGGGAGCAGGTGGAAAGCCGGTTTTACGATTACATTGTCATCGATGAGGCGCACCACGGGACCGCTGACAGTTACCGTCCTGTTTTCGACCGTTTTTCACCGGGAATCCTGCTCGGGCTGACGGCTACCCCCGAGCGCATGGATGGCAAGAGCGTGGCCGCGGATTTTAGCAACCGTTTTGCCGCAGAAATCCGGCTGCCCGAGGCCCTTTCGGAGAAACTCCTGTGCCCCTTTCACTACTTTGGGGTGGCTGATCCCGTTTCACTGGATCAAGACCGGTTCTGGAAGAACGGGAAGTACGATTCCTCGGCCCTTGAAAAGGTGTATACGGGATCCCACGCGCTGGCCCGGCAGCGCCTGCAAACGGTTTTAGGAACCCTGTGCCGGTATGAACCGGACATGCGCCGGGTCAAGGGGATCGGTTTCTGCGTGAGCATCCGCCATGCAGAGTTCATGGCGGAGATGTTCAATGATCACGGGATCTCTTCGGCGGCGCTTGTGTCCGGCATTTCTCCTGAACAACGGGTTTTTCGGCTGGAACAATTCAAATGCGGAAACCTGACATTTCTTTTTACGGTGGACGTTTTTAATGAAGGGCTGGATGTGCCGGAACTGAACACGGTCCTTTTTCTTCGGCCCACGGAAAGCCTCACGGTGTTTCTCCAGCAGCTGGGCCGGGGTCTGCGGCACGCGCCCGAGAAAGACTGCCTTACGGTGCTTGATTTTGTCGGGCAGGCCCACCGGCTGTATCAGATGGACAGTAAACTGAAGGCGCTCTTGCCGAAGCACCGGTTCGGTATTGACCGGGAGGTGGAAATGAATTTCCCGCACCTGCCCCCGGGTTGTGCCATTCAGTTCGACCGTCTGTCGCGGGAGTATGTGCTCAAAAATATTCGGCAAAACCTCAGGAACCTGGCGGTTCAGATCCCGGAGCGGCTACTCACCTTTGAAAATGAAACGGGGCAGCCGCTCAGCTTTGGGAACTTTGTCCGCTACCATGATTATGAACCCGAAAAGATTTTGCTAAAGGATTCGTGGAGCGGGTGGAAAGCACGGGCACGCCTGGGTCCGAAGCCGATGGATCCGGATATTTCCCACCTGAAAAATGGACTTGTCAGGGCCTCTTTCATTGATGGACCCAGGGAGATTGTGATGGCGCGGAAAGTCGTCGGTGCACTCAGGCAGGAGAATGTGGAGAGAGCTGTTGCCGTCTCGGGGACATCCGCTGTGCCGGTTCATTACCGCCTGTGGGGTGATGCGGGAAAAAATCTGGGAATCGATTCAATTGAAAACTCATTTGCCAGGCTCTCTCAAAACCCGAGCATTTTGGCGGACCTTGACGAAATCCTCAAATGGTGTGCGGAAGAGACCCAGGCCGACGGGCGGAACCCTGATCTTCCGTTTCCATGCCCTTTGGAGCTGCATGCCCGGTACAGTCTGAGGGATATTCAGGCCGCTTTCGGCAGAGCCACTCTGACGTCTCCGGGCCAGCGGGGAATCGGCGTGCTTCACTTCAGGGATATCAAAGCGTATGCGCTGCTGATGACGTTTCAGAAGACTGAACATGAATTTTCACCCAGCACCATGTATGCAGACTACCCCGTTAGCCGTGAACTGATGCACTGGGAATCGCAGTCCAACACGGCCCAGGGTTCAGAGACGGGTAAAAACCTGATGCAGCATGTGGACCGCGGGTACACCATTTTGCTCTTTGCCCGTGATCGTAAAAAAAATAACGGCTGGGCCGTACCCTTTTCATTCCTGGGCCCTGCGCGGATCGTCAGCTATGAAAGCGAGCGTCCCATTCAGGTGGTCTGGCGGCTCAAGTACCCCATGCCGGTTCAGATCTTTGAGGATAATCGACGGGGTGGGTAGTGTTTCTTCAGTGATGTTGGCTAAGTCATTAGAATCTGTTATGGTTTCAGATTTTTTAAATCTAAAATAATTCCATTAATTTGGATATTCTAAATTGGGTGTGCTGACTCAGTTTCTGCAACGAGAGTTCTCCATAAAAAAGCCTCTGGGTTGGTCCTGTCAATCTGAGGCAGCCGTTCTTCCGAGGAATCTTTGTCGTATCCTGGGGTTTACACCCCGTGCGGATGTATTGCTGGAAAAAGATGACGGGACAAGGCGTTACTGGATCGAATTCGAGGTCAGCAGAGCTGATCCCGCAGCAAATCATGTGAAGTTCGCTGCAACACACCTCTTTAACCCGCAACCTCAAAGGGACGTTTTTGTTTCAATGGTCAGCCCCCATGTGGCGCAGGGAAGAAAGAATCTTGGCGCAACAGCTGTGTCATTGATGAGGCGGGTGGGTATGGATGCATTTCAGACGACGCTTTTCCCCCATTTGAGCGCTGGTGACATCAAACGTCTCAATCATCTGCCGCTAAGTGCTCTCGGTGAAGCCACTCTTGATGTCATCCCTGAGATTTCGCGGGTTTTTCAGGTTGCGGAGCCGCTTTCCTTATTTCGGGGTTCATCTATACATTTTGCGGGGAATGTTTTGGAGGTGCTTTTGAACATCAGGACATGGAACCTGGAAATGAAAACAACACCCGTAAGAAAAATGTGGGGAAAGAGAACTGTCACCTATTTTGTCTATGATGACAAAAGCGGCCGGTTCGCGCCAAGTAAATTCTGTGCATATACCTTCATTCGGGTATCGGACTTTGCAAATCCAAGGAAATCGAATCTGGTGGATTTCACCGGAATGACTATTGAGCGATATGTCAGTATAGACCGGAGCGAATGGCGGTTTGACGGACACAGGGCCAAAACCCATCTGATTGGAAATCTTGAGCTGGAATTGATGGATTCCCACTGTAACCCCGAAATTATGAGCCGGTTCAAGGCCTGGCTTAACGAATTTGGTGAAGTGATCAATGTCAACCCTTTGGGTCCCAGGTTTATTGTTTCGAAACAGCTCCTGCGTTCTTAAATCGAAGATCAGGTATGAACAAACACCACCTCCAAACCCTCATTCAAAACATCACCGTCTGGAAGCGCGGCGCCCAGCGTGCTCCCCATAAACCACTGCTTCTGCTATACGCCCTTGCCCGCAGTCTTCGAAACACTGATAGATACATCCCCTTCACTAAAATCGATGAAAAACTCAAACAGCTCCTCATGGATTTCGGTCCCACCCGAAAAAGCTATCACCCGGAATACCCCTTCTGGCGACTCCGGAATGATGGTATCTGGGAACTCAAAGACGCGGAAAACGTCAGGATTATCAGCAGCGGTGATCCCCGCAGAGGCGATCTGATGACTCAGAATGTCAGTGGCGGATTCATCAAAGACATATTCGACCTGGTAACCGCCCACCCGGAAACAGCGACCGAACTCGCAATCTCCATCCTGGAAGCCAATTTTCCCGCTTCCATCCATGAAGATATTCTTCAGGCCGTGGGGCTGGATCTGGAATTCAAGACCCCTGAAAAGCGGAAAAGGGACCCGTATTTTCGTGACCGGATCATTCGGGCATATGAGCATCAGTGCGCGGTGTGCGGATTCAACGTGCGCGTCGGCAACACCTTGGTGGCCCTGGAGGCAGCCCACATCAAATGGCATCAGGCGGGCGGACCGGATGTGGAGGAAAACGGCATTGCCCTTTGCGTGCTTCACCATAAACTCTTCGACCGGGGCGCGTTTACGGTTTCGCCGGAACGGATCATTCAGGTTTCGGACCGGGCGCACGGCACCCAGGGATTTAAAGAATGGCTGGGCGCATATCATGGAAAATCGCTTCTGGCGCCACAGCGGCCCGACTTTTATCCCGAGCCCCGTTTTACAGCCTGGCATGTGAGAGAGGTGTTTCAGGGGGAAGCGCGGTATGGGGGGTGATTTTTCGCGTTGTGGCTTAGAATGCGGCGTCAAAGAGGGACGCTGGAGCGTCCGCCGTGGCGTTCCCACGCGGAGCATGGAAACCAGGGGAGAGCGTGGCGGAACGTACAAGTGCTTTCTGCCCCAGGGTCTGGATGATCGGAAGCCGGGATGGCGTATCAGGTTTTCTGCATCTGCGGAAGGTATATATGATGATCCAAAAGGAGGGGGTTTCAGACAGGCCGAGTACCCACAATTACGGTTCCCATTTCAGCAGGATAGAAGCGGCGCAGATTATTTCCTGAACCTGCCGATGAAATTCCCCCCTTATCTCCATCAGAATCATTCGCGGCAGGGATAACAACTGATCTGCCGGGGGATAAGGGGATATGAAAGAATATTACCAGGAGAACCATCAGGAATACTACGATCAAACCTTTAGCGTCGATCCTACGTCCTTCCTGTCGCCTCTGGCCAGGCGCCTTCCCCCGGGCGGCACCATTCTGGATGTGGGGTGCGGTTCCGGGCGGGACATGCGATGGTTTAAGGATCGGGGATTCCGACCCACCGGTTTCGAGTTCTCCGGAGGACTCGCCGCCCTTGCCGGGGAATATTCCGGGTGTCCGGTTTTGGAAGGGAATTTCGAGGGTTATGATTTTTCCGGGATGGCGGTGGACGCAGTGCTCCTGGTGGGTGCACTGGTGCATGTTCCCCACGAACATTTCCAGGAAGTCTTTGAAAATATCCTGCGTGCGCTGAAACCGGAAGGTCATGTGCTGCTCACCCTGAAGGAGGGAATTCAGGACGTTGGAATTTCGGGGGGCCGCATTTTTTATCGATGGCTGAACGAATATCTCAGGAAAATATTCGGTGACTTGAAGCTGTCGGTGGTTGATTTTTCCCGGCAGGTGTCGAAAATCCGTGAAACGGATGTTTGGCTGGGGTATGTGTTGAAGAAACAATCGGGTTTGTTGTGATTTCATGGGGAAGCTCGATGTGTCAAAGAGATCATTTACCCTTCAACATAAGCACAATAGACACGCTGCAGCTTTTTGAAAGGAAAACCGATGATTATCAGTGCCAGCAGACGAACCGACATACCCGGTTTTTACGCGGAATGGTTCATGAACCGCATTCGGGAAGGTTACTGCACGGTTCCGAACCCATTTAACGCAAAACAGGTGTCACGCATATCCCTGAGGCCCCGGGACGTGGATGTGATTGTCTTCTGGACACGGTATGCCGGGCCCATGCTGCCGTATCTGCAGGAACTGGATTCACGGGGATTTCGATACTATTTCCTTTATACACTCATGAATAACCCCAGGGAACTGGATCCCAAATCACCGAACCATCAAAAGGCGATAGAGACATTCCGCAGGCTGAGCGATTCCGTGGGCAGGGAAAAAGTGGTCTGGCGGTACGATCCTATTGTCTTCAGCTCAATTACCGATTCGGATTTCCATGAAGCTGCTTTTGAGCGCCTGGCTGAGGCATTGCGGGGCTATACCCAACGGTGCATCATCAGTGTTGTGGACATGTATCGTAAGGCTTCGGCACGACTTCGAATCCTTGAAAAAAGTGGAATTCATATCCATGAACCGCGGGCTTATGTTTTCGACCGGCTCATGAAAACCATTATCAAGGCAGCCAGGGAAAACAAAATGGCGCTTCAAAGCTGTGCCGAGGAGGCGGGTGTCTGTTCAGGGAAAATTCCGCCCGGAAAATGCATTGACGACAAACTCATTCAGGATGTTTTCGGGCTGGACGTGACCCACCGGACGGACCCTTCCCAGCGCTCGGCCTGTGGCTGTGTCGCCAGCCGTGATATCGGGATGTACCATACCTGCCGATTCGGCTGTGTGTACTGCTACGCAACGGCCAGTTTTGAGAGGGCCAGGGAACGGTATCAACACCATGACCCAACTTCTCCTTCATTAACAGGTCGCTTCGAAGCCACCACTTCACAAAAGAAAAAAACCAGTCAACGCAGTCTGTTTGAATAAGGTCGACGGAAATGTTAGATGAAAAAACAGCGGTCTCTCCTGAGGTTCTTGAAACGCTGAAAAGCATCATTTCAACCGGACGAAGGGTTCGAATCAGTCCCTTTAAGAATATTGAACCGTATTCTGAAAAGGTTATCGAAAGCATGATACGAAGATGGAAGATTTTTTCGTGACCTTGGCATGTTGTGTCCATGGAAAAAGGACGGAAACGAGATGCTTTATATTTTTTAAGAAGGAGGATGATTAATGTCGGAATACGGAAAGATTGCCCAGGATGAGGTGGTCTCACGCTGGGAAGATGATGTGGATGAACTTCAGCAGGAGGACTGGGAAGATGTGATGGGCGGCCCTGATGATCGTCATTTCGAGCAAATGGAAGATATGGTTGATCCGGGTTACGAATTGACGGAATATGAAGATGACGGTTATTTGCCACCGAAAGGAAAAGACAGAGGAAGTCTGGAGGACGAAATGGAAAGATTTGACTTTATGGATGATGAATTTGATGAATATGACGTCACGATGATTGAAGCCACAAAACGGCAGGAGGAAATTTTGGCATGGCTGGCCGACTCTCCCCTTGCCAAACCCCTTAAGGGTGGCAGCCGGTCGGATTTTTTGATTCAAGAAGGCGCCCCGGTGCGGTTGTTGGACGGCGTCCTGGTGGAACTGCTTTCGTGGCTTGAAATTGAAGGGTTTGAGGACAGGCTCATGGTTTCAGGATATGTGGTGACCACGGCTTTAGACCGAAAAGGAACCGGAGAGGTGATGATTTTCAGAAAAAGGCCTGTAATGGAAGCACCGTTTGCGTTTGATGAGCCATCCGATGTTGCAACGGATCCGGAAGAGAAAACAGCGAATGTTAAACTTTCCGATGATGATATTCCATTTTAATTCAGAGGATATACTTCAGGCTGTGGGGTTGGAGTTTGAAATTGGAACACCAAAAAGGAAAAAGAGATCCATATTTCAGAGACCGGATGCTTCAAGCCTATAAATACCAATGCGCGGTATGGGGGGTGATTTTTCGCGTTGTGGCTTAGAATGCGGCGTCAAAGAGGGACGCTGGAGCGTCCGCCGTGGCGTTCCCACGCGGAGCGTGGGAACCAGGGGAGAGCGTGGCGGAACGTGCAAGTGCTTTCTGCGCCAGGCCTGGATGATCGGAAGCCGGGATGGCGTATCAGGTTTTCTGCATCCGCGGAAGGTATATATCGGGTATGAAGGTGATGCTGGCGGGCCAGCCCCGGGACCCGAGTGTTGGACTCATACTGGAGGATTTGAGGCGGAAATACTGAGGTTCTTTTCCTTCCCTTTATGCGCTGCGTTCAGTAAACTGTCGTATAAAAGCAGACTTGTCCGGTTTAATCCGGCAAATTTTATTCTCATCCGCCCCCATTATAAGGAGGTGACCCTATGCTTACAGTCAAACAACAAGTTATGGCGCTACTGAAAGAACTTCCGGACAGCAGCACTCTGGAGGAAATTCAATATTGCCTGTATGTACAACAAAAAATTCAGCACGGAATAGCTGACATCGAAGCGGGAAGGTCATCAAATCAAGAAGAAGTCGAAAAGCGGATGGAAAAATGGCTCGTGAAGTGATCTGGGCCGATGCTGCCCAAGAAGATCTTGAAGCTGCAGCGGTTTACATTTACCGTGACTCGCCGTTTTATGCGGCCGCTTTTGTAAAGAGGACGCTAACAGTTGCTCGCTCTCTCGCCAATTTCCCTTTGCGGGGCTCTCGGGTTCGTGAACTCGGAGCCACGGATATACGAGAGATCATTAGAGTTCCAGAGATACCTTATGGGCATGGCCCCCGAAGCGGTTTGGGCTTCGGGAAAACACAAACAGAGGTAAGCCTTACGGTAAGCAGAGAACGTCGGATTGTATTAGAAAATCACTATGAGATTGGGAACTCATATGACGAACGTCCCCACGTCCGTCCCCACGTCCCCATAGGCGAAGATCAAAGAAAGTCTTTCAGCATGAACGCCGAGATCTCTTTGACTTTTTTCAATTGTATGTCATTGGTGAGAAAGACATTTGCGTCTACTTCAATGCTTGCTGCGATTTGGATTGCATCCATGGATTTAAGAAAGTCGTATTGACCTCGGAGCCTTCCTGCGGTCTGGGCGATGCTGGAAGTGATGTCGAGCGTGGTGATGCCTTGTCCGGATGAAAGGAAATTGGAAAATTGTTTCGCCAATTGGGCATCCCCGTTTGCGATCGGCTTGGGAAGGATCTCAACAATTGTGATAACAGAGGAATATGCGATTAATCGACCGGATTGAAAGGCCTTTACAAATTCTGAAACGAGAGGTCCATAATCAGTGTGCGCTTCAATATAGTAAATGATGGGTGCCGTATCAATAAATACGGATGACATTTTTTTGAGGTACTCCCTCAATTTCATGACCGGTCCTCTCGCATCCGTTCAACATAAGTCTGAGCATCTTCCCCATCCCAGAGACCTTTGCCCAGTCCGTAAAGGGACGACCAGTCGTATTGATTTTCGGATCTGCGGCTTTTGACCATCAATTGACGCGCGAGGACCTCCATCAACTTGATATGGTCATGAAGGGAGAGCGTTGCCACATCTTTTTCGATGGCTTGAAGCTGGGTTTCTGTCATGTTAGCGCTCCTTAGACAAGCAATGATAAAATACTTTCATGATGATAGCCGAACTTCAAGAGAGAGTCAATACGGGTTGTGAATAAAAGGGGACGAATAAAAGGGGACGTTCGTCAGATTATAAGTTGCGTTTCTGTTTTTCATTTGATAGCGTGCCTGTATGCCAAGAAAAGCCCGCATAGACGCCCCAGGAGCGCTACACCATGTTATTGCCAGGGGGATAGGCCGTCGAAAAGTGTTTGATGATGATGACGACCGAGATTTTTTTGTTGAACGGTTGGGGAAAATTGTTTCTGATACGGAAACACAATGTTTTGCGTGGGCGCTGATGCCCAATCATTTCCATTTGCTTTTGAAAACCGGTGTTATCTCTATCTCTACGGTCATGAAACGCCTCTTAACCGGTTACGCCATGTACTATAACCGGAGACACAAGCGGTATGGCCATCTGTTTCAAAACCGATACAAGTCAATCCTCTGCCAGGAAGATTCATATCTATTGGAACTGACGCGCTATGTGCATTTGAACCCGCTTCGGGCAAAATTGGTATCTGATCTAAAGGAGTTGGGCAACCATCCTTACAGCGGGCATAGCGTACTTATGGGGCGGGAAACCGCGGAGTGGCAGAACACGACAATCCTCGGGTTATTTGGCGACAAGGTGGCCGTTGCGCGGCGGCGGTACCTGGAATTTGTAAAAAAAGGGATAGCTGCCGGTAAGCGGCAAGATCTCACGGGTGGGGGACTGGTTCGGAGCGTTGGGGGGTGGTCCGCCGTGAAATCATTGCGGAAGGCCGGCGTATTCCAGAAGGGGGATGAGCGTATCCTTGGCGATGGTGAATTTGTGGAGAAGGTTCTCTCTCAAGCCGAGGAGGCATTCGAGAGGAAATATCGCTTGAAGGCCAGGGGGATTGATGTCGGCAGGATTGCCGAGAGAGTTGCCGACATTATGGGCATGGCCCCCGAAGCGGTTTGGGCTTCGGGAAAACAGCCTAAGATTGTGCAGGCTCGCAGCCTTCTTTGCTACTGGGCGACCGGTGAATTGGGCGTTAGCCAGGCGTGGTTAAGCCGGAAACTGGGGATTTCCCAGTCAGCGGTAAGCCTTTCGGTAAGCAGAGGACGTCGGATTGCATTAGAAAATCACTATGAGATTGGGAACTTATAAACTGACGAACGTTCCCAAGTCCCCCTAAGAAAATGTGGGAGGTGAGCGAATGAGCAACCACGAACCACAGGATAATCAGGAAATGGAACCGGCCAGAGGGCAGTTTCTGGTCTATCAGGCTGAAGACGGCAAACTGAAGCTGGATGTGCGGTTTGAGGATGAATCGGTCTGGCTGACGCAGCAGTTGATGGCAGATTTGTTTCAAACCACCAAGCAGAACATAAGTCTTCATATTCAAAATAGTTACGAGGAAGGTGAGCTTGTGCCGAAGGCAACTGTCAAGAAATACTTGACAGTTCGTCAGGAAGGCAGTCGCGAGGTCAAACGCCTGCTGGATTATTACAATCTGGATATGATCATTTCCGTCGGCTACCGGATTAAAAGTCATGTGGCAACCCGTTTCCGTATCTGGGCGACGCAGAAACTGACGGAATTTATTCGCAAAGGATTTGTGCTGGATGACGAACGCTTGAAAAATCCCGATCTGCCTTTTGACTATTTTGAAGAGTTGGAACGGCGCATTCAGGATATCCGGACCTCGGAGCGTCGTTTCTACCAAAAAATTACTGATATCTATGCTACCAGCATCGATTACGATCCGACGATGGACATCAGCATAGAGTTCTTCAAAACCGTTCAGAATAAAATGCACTGGGCTATCACTGGGAAAACGGCAGCGGAACTTATTCATTCCAGAGCGGATGCAGACAAACCAAACATGGGACTCACCAATTATCGTGGCGCCAAGGTCCGCAAACAGGATGTGAGCATTGCCAAGAATTATTTGAATGAAGATGAACTGGCTGCCCTTAACAATCTTGTCGAGCAATATCTGATTTTCGCCCAAGGGAAAGCCATGCGTCGCATTCCCATGTATATGAGGGACTGGATCAAAAAGCTGGATAGCTTCATGACCCTCAACGACCGCGATATTCTCACCCACGCCGGTAAGACTTCCCATTGTTGCGACCGATGTTGCTCAGATCATCGCATTTATAGCCGACTTCCTGTCGAACAAAGAGAAAGGCTGCAAGCGCATGGCGGAGATCTTGACTGGCAATGGACAGGATACCGGCCTCCTGGACAGTAACGGTGTTGATATTTTTGAAGGCTCATTTACATGGCTGGCTAAAACAATCAAACCCGGTCTTTCCTATGATGATCTCTCTACAAGAATATCCTGAAGCGCCTGTTCAATACGAATACCGGCGGGCATCTGGCCCTTGATCGTGTGAAAGGAGAATCTGGAGAAATTGCTCTGCGGGTCGGTACCTCTGAAAGACCTTTCGGGCTGATTAACGTTGGCGATGTCAAAGCGCTTGCGGATCACATTGAAGGCGTTGCCAAACAAGATGGTTTATCACTTTCTGTTGAAGATAGTGATTTTTCGGAGGCCACCTTTGATTCCGTCAAGGATTCCTCGTCTCCGGTTAATCTGCTTATCGGATCAAAGAAATTTGTCGAAGGCTGGGACTGCTGGCGAGTCAGTACCCTTGGCTTGATGCACGTTGGCAAAAGCGAAGGTGCGCAGATTATTCAGCTCTTTGGCCGTGGCGTGCGATTGAAAGGGTATGACTGGAGTCTTAAACGAAGCGGCCACCGTTATGCTCATCCCATCCCCCAACATATTGAAGAACTCGAGACCTTGAACGTCTTCGGCGTTGAAGCCGATTTCATGGAAAAATTCCGGCAATTCCTTGCCGATGAAGGACTGCCCGGCAATGAGCGGCGGCGTGTATTCACCATACCGCTGAATGTCACCTATGATTTCGGCAAGAAGCTGCGGATTATTCGACCAAAACGGAAGGCGGATGATGGAAAAGAGTATGACTTCAAGAAGGATGCTCCGGTCCCCAGCCTGGGCCGGCTAACTGAGTATCTTCAGCTGCACCCGGTTGTCTCTGACTGGTATCCGCGTATTCAATCCATCCACTCAAAGAAGACTGCCGAGGCGATTAAGAAAGATGATGTCAAATTGGCGGATAGACATGTATCGCTACTGAACATGGATGAATTGTATTTCGAACTCGAGCAGTTTAAGCGTGAGAGAAGTTGGTACAACCTGAATATTGATAAAGCAGGTATCCAAAAGCTCCTTACGGATAAAACATGGTACACACTTTTTTTACCGACGGCCCGATTGGAACCGGCTGATTTTGATGACGTCCATGGTAAATGTTTGAAAAACCATTGGAAAAGTTCAAAAATGCCCTCATTTTCGCGTTTAGTGGGTCATTTTTGATGTTGAAAAAGCCGGTTTAAGTGTGGAAGCGATTCAATGCCGGGCGCAAACCGAACATCGCTAAAGAAGTGCAGTGGATTGTGGATGGTACGCGGTGACCCGGAAGGTTCCTATGCCGGCCATTTTGGGGTCGAAAATGATGCTTTAAGTCTCTAAAACGCCGAGTGGGGGGGTAACCTGTAATAACAGGTAGTCGGCTTGGTCCGACCCGGACATTCTCCTCTGTTTAAGGCGGAATATCTATTTATTTCTCCTTTTAAAAAGGATAAAATGCAAATTATGGACACCGATTTTACCAATCCATTTCAGAACCGGCTCAGAGAAAAGTTAGCCGAATCCCTGACCTCGCCGATCCCGGTCGGAAGGAAAAGGCGGGTATTCGGAGCTGTCGGCCTCAGCGGTAAAATCACCGCGGTCGTGGGGATGCGCCGGGCCGGCAAAACCATGTTCGTGCATCAGATGCAACGGGAACGACTGGCGGAGGGTATGGACCGCGAGCGCCTGCCCTATATCAATTTTGAGGATGAGCGGCTGGCGGGTCTGACGGCTGAACATCTCCATCCTCTTGTGGAGGAGTACTACCGGCGTTTTCCCGGATTTCGGGGTCGCGAGAGCGTTTTCTGGTGCTTTGACGAGATACAGACAGTGCCGGGCTGGGAGCGATTTATACGCCGATTGCTGGATTCCGAACAGGTCCAACTGTTCGTGACCGGTTCCTCCGCAGCCCTGCTTTCCCGGGAAATCGCCACTGCCCTGCGGGGTCGTGCCTGGGAGGTTCTGATACACCCCTTCAGTTTTGAGGAAGCGCTGCGGCACAAGGGACAACCCCTTCCAAATCAGCCGGATTTCCTGGATGGACCGTCGCGTTCCGCCCTTGAAAGGGGCTTTCTGGATTACCTGGTGGCCGGAGGTTTTCCTGAGGCCCAGGGTTTGGACACTGCCACCCGTTACCAACTGCTGCGGGACTACGTGGATGTTGCCATGCTGCGAGATGTGGTTGAACGGCACGCTGTCAGCAATGTGGTGGGGCTTCGCTGGCTGGTGCGGCATCTGTTGAGCAATGCAGCGGGGCTGTTCAGCGTAGAAAAGTTTTACGGGGTGCTTAAATCTCAGGGAATCGCCATCTCCAAAGACACAGTCCATCAACTCATGGGATATCTGCAGGACTGCTTTCTGGTACGAACGGTTTGGATGGAATCCGCCTCGGAACGGCAACGCATGGTGAATCCGCGAAAAGTTTATCCGGTGGATCCGGGACTGATTCCGGTCTTCGACCGTACGGGTCGTTCGAACACAGGGCATGCATTGGAGACGGCCGTGCTGGTGGAATTGGAGCGCCGGAAAGCAGAGGTCAGTTATGTCAAGACCCCCAAGGGGTTTGAGGTGGATTTCCTGGCCCGGTATCCCTCCGGCCATGTGGACCTGATCCAGGTATGTGCTGAGGCAGTAGCCCCGGACACGGCCCAGCGTGAACTGCGTGCACTCCTGGAGGCGGGGCATCTCTTTCCACAGGCACGCAAGCGACTGCTGACCCTTACGAGGGACGGTATGCCTCGTGAGACGCCATCCGATGTGGCGGCTCAGCCTGCCTATGTCTGGATGTTGATGCCAACGGAATCGTTATAAAGCAAAAGGAGCAAACACCTATGGCGATCACAAACCACGAACGTATCGGCAAAGCGCTTGAATTGCTCAAGGCCGGACTTGGCCCTTTTGTGGAACGCGAAATGAAAAGCACCTATGGGGATGAGGCCCAGAAACAGGTGGGCCGATTTATGGGCGCGGACCGACTGCCGGCGGACAAACCCGTTGACCAGTGGGATGTGGCCGCCCTTGCTCACCTGGAGAAGGACCAGATCCCTGTCATGGTTCTGGGAGACGTGTGGGCCCCTTAAGTTGCTGTGCGAAAGTTTCGAAGAGACTGCGGACGCTGAAGTCGGAACATGGGCTCAGTCGCGATTTCGAGCTGAAATGGGTGAAAGTATCGCCTGCTAAGCTCGCATTTTACGAGGCAGCGATTGATGAATTCTTTATGACCGGATATCTCCAATTCAGGGGAGTTGTTATTCCTGTAAATCCGGGGATACCTTATATACCTTTGGGAGGATGGATGCATTCCTGAATTAAATAAGGTGTCCCCAGAATTCTTATGCTTGAAGCCCTAAAGGCTGGGAAACCACACCAAACGATCCTTGATCCACCGCCAGCTGAACCCAGTGTGGCAGATCCATCAAAGGAGGCATTATTGCATACTCAATTTCAACTTCTTTCGAATGAAGATTTATCTTCGTAATCAATTGGGCATGTTTGAAAAGAACAATAAATGGAGGCGCTTTAATGAAGCTGCATGAGATAAAAATCAAGAATTTTCGCTGTCTGGTGGACGTGTCAATTCCAATCGAAAACAATACGGTTTTGGTAGGGGAAAATAACTCAGGCAAGACGGCTTTACTGGAGGCCTTGAGGATAGCGCTTCCCCGAAGTATGCACAATAGACGCACAGCAGCTTTTTGAAAGGAAAACCGATGATTATCAGTGCCAGCAGACGAACCGACATACCCGCTTTTTACGCGGAATGGTTTATGAACCGCATTCGGGAAGGTTACTGCACGGTTCCGAACCCATTTAACGCAAAACAGGTGTCACGCATATCCCTGAGACCCCGGGACGTGGATGTGATTGTCTTCTGGACACGGTATGCCGGGCCCCTCCTTCCCCATCTGGAAGAACTGGACAGGCGTGGATTCCGATATTACTTCCTCTATACCCTGATGAACAATCCCAGAGAGCTGGATCCAAAATCACCCAATCATGAAAAATCCATGGAAACCTTCCGCGCACTGAGTGACCGGGTGGGTAAGGAAAAAGTCATATGGCGATATGACCCGATTGTCTTTAGCACCATCACGAATCCGGATTTCCATATGGAAACTTTCCAACGTCTCGCCGAGAAATTGCATGGGCATACCCGAAAGTGCATCATCAGCTTTGTGGATATGTATCGTAAGGCAACGGCACGACTTCGAGTACTGGAAAAAAAAGGCATTCGCATATATGAGCAGGAGGCTGAGGAACTTGATCGGCTCATTGAAACCATGATCGCCGCGGCCACGGCAAACGGAATGGATCTCCGCACCTGTGCGGAAGAGCAGGGGGTCTGTTCCAAAAATATACTGCCCGGAAAATGCATCGATGACCGCCTGATTCAGAAAGTTTTCGGATTGGATGTTACACACCGGAAGGACCCTTCCCAGCGCCCGGCCTGTGGCTGTGTCGCAAGCCGTGATATCGGGATGTACGATACCTGCCGATTCGGCTGTGTGTACTGCTACGCAACGGCCAGTTTTGAAAGGGCGCGGGAACGATACGCGGCACATGATCCCACATCTCCTTCGCTTACGGGTCGCTATGAAGCCACCGTTTCCAAAAAGAAAAAATCCCGTCAACGCAGTCTGTTCGAATAGTGAAAAAGGGACGTTATGTTGCTTTTTTTTTCATTTGCCAGGAAGATTCATATCTATTGGAACTGACGCGCTATGTGCATTTGAACCCGCTTCGGGCAAAATTGGTATCTGATCAAAAGGAGTTGGGCAACCATCCTTACAGCGGGCATAGCGTACTTATGGGGAGGGTAACCGCGGAGTGGCAGAACACGACAATCCTCGGGTTGTTTGGCGACAAGGCGTCCGTTGCGCGGCGGCGGTACCTGGAATTTGTAAAAAAGGGGATAGCTGCCGGTAAGCGGCAAGATCTCACGGGTGGGGGACTGGTTCGGAGCGTTGGCGGGTGGTCCGCCGTGAAATCATTGCGGAAGGCCGGCGTATTTCAGAAGGGGGATGAG
Organism: Desulfatiglandales bacterium; assembly: GCA_963664475.2. Taxonomy (GTDB): domain Bacteria; phylum Desulfobacterota; class DSM-4660; order Desulfatiglandales; family Desulfatiglandaceae; genus NaphS2. Next base: position 1,001,800 of record CAXXXE010000002.1, on the reverse strand, counting down.
CGTATCCTTGGCGATGGTGAATTTGTGGAGAAGGCGCTCTCTCAAGCTGAGGAGGCATTCGAGAGGAAATATCGCTTGAAGGCCAGGGGGATTGATGCCGGCAGGATTGCCGGGATAATGTGAAGCACATACCATTTGCAAACTTGACGTGTGATATCACAGGTAGTATCATTTCTTATGTCAAAATCCGAACGGATCCAAACTCACAGTTCCTGCACACCGCCCTATTAAACCAATCTAAATTAAGAAATTTGTTCGCCTTATCGATGAAGGAGAGGAGGAATAAAAGCATGGACGAACAACTTAAATATCCATTTGAAATCAGAAACCTTTCGGACGAAGAAGGGGGAGGCTATTCTATAACCTTTCCCGATTTGCCCGGTTGCATATCAGATGGTGACTCAATTGAAGAAGCAATAAAAAACGGTATCGATGCTGTGAATTCATGGCTTGAAACAGCACAAGAATTCATTGATTCTATTCCGGAGCCGTTCAGTCGTCAGGCCAGTGGCCGGTTCGTACAGCGAATACCAAAAAGTTTACATGTAAGGCTTGCTGAACGTGCAAAACAAGAAGGTGTAAGTATGAATGCTCTTGTTACATCTATCATTTCAGAATCATTGGGTAAAAAAGAAGCGCATCAATAAAGCTTAAGAAATCGGCACGACTGTTAAATTTTTATACAGAATTATCCTATCTCTTTGGTTTGCCGGCATTGCTCCATGAGAGAGCACAGGCGAATGTAGATGAACGTGTTCCGCTTCCTTCAAGCCTTACACAACTTGGCCGTTGCGTAAGGCTTGGCTTCGAACTCCATGAGAAAGCGGCGCTCAATCTCACTGTATTTTCGTGACCGGATCATTCGGGCATATGAGCATCAATGCGCGGTGTGAGGATTCAACGTGCGCGTCGGCAACACCCTGGTGGCCCTGGAGGCAGCCCACATCAAATGGCATCAGGCGGGCGGACCGGATAGTGAATTGGGCGTTAGCCAGGCGTGGTTAAGCCGGAAACTGGGGATTTCCCAAACAGCGGAAGCCTTGCGGTAAGCAGAGGAGGCCTTGATCATCGTTTCGGCCATTTGCCACCAGGGGTTGAAACCCCTGGCTATTATCAGCCGTCCCTACAGGACGGTAAAAGCCCCATCGGGGCGACAGACAATAGCCCGGCAATTTACTGCCGGGTGGCCGGAACGATGATCAAGGCCAAAAACCGTAAACCGGCAACCGTGAACGGTTACCTTTTTAGACTACGGTTCGCGGTACAAACTGATGAAGATAGGTCAATCAAAGATAATGACCCTTTCTTGAAAGCCCAAAACATGAATTCCATGCCTCAAAAAATACTAAATGAATGTTTCGGATACGACGGCTTCAGGGAAAACCAGCGGGAAATTATCGAAACCGTTCTGGGTGGAGAAGATGCGTTTGTATTGATGCCCACCGGCAGTGGGAAGTCAATCTGCTATCAGATTCCGTCGATGCTGAAGCCGGGTGTGAGCATCGTTATCTCTCCGTTGATTGCGTTGATGGAAGACCAGGTCAAGGCGCTTCAGCAAAATGGCGTCAAGGCGGCCTGTTTGAACTCGACCCTGCCTTACAGGGAGGCGCAGAATGTCCAACAAATGGCTGCGGACGATCGGCTGGACATGCTTTACGTTGCGCCGGAAAGGTTCCTCACGCCGGATTTTCAGCATTTTCTCACCCGTATCACGCCGGCGCTTTTTGCCATTGATGAAGCCCATTGTGTTTCCCAGTGAGGTCATGATTTTCGCCCGGAATACCTGCGGATAAATGACGTGACCCATCATTTTCCGAATACCCCCCGAATGGCGCTCACGGCGACTGCCGACGAGATGACCCGGAAAGACATCCTTGAAAAACTCGATCTCCGTGAGGCCTGCATATTTATCAGCAGCTTTGACCGACCCAATATTCGATATCACGTGCGGGTTAAAAACAGAGACAAACACCAACTGCTGGATTTTATTCGCGGAAAACACGCAAACCAATCGGGTATTGTGTACGTCAGAACCCGAAAAAGAACGGAGAGTATTGCGTCATGGCTGTCTCAGCAGGGGGTGGAGGCGTTTCCCTATCATGCCGGGTTATCCACGGAAGTGCGCATGGAAAACCAGAAACAGTTTCAGGAAAGCAGTGACCGGGTTATTGTTGCCACCATTGCGTTCGGCATGGGGATAGATACCCAGGATTTGAATTATTCCTTTGAGAAAACAATGGTTTGCTTCGCTGTGTCTCGAAAGTACAAGGGTTATTGCGTTGCCGGAAAGGAGGCGGACGGAAGGACGATATGAAATCGAAAAAAAGCCGATAACCCTTTGCATCAGCCTCGGGGAGCCGTTGAATGGGTTCTGCTACAAACTGGTGGCAGGGGTGATCGGACTTGAGGACTAAAAACATCATGGGAAAAACGCTTTACACCATTGGGCATTCGACGCATCCGTTGGACCGGTTTCTTGAGCTGCTTAATCTTCATGGAATCGGTGCGGTGTGTGATGTTCGTTCCAGTCCATACAGCCGTTACAATCCGCAGTTCAATCGCGAGACCCTCCGGGCTGAATTGAAAAAGCATGGTATTGCGTATGTGTATCTGGGGAAGGAGCTGGGGCCGCGAAGCGATGATCCGGGCTGTTACGAGAACGGCAAAGTTCAATACGACCGCCTGGCAAAAACAGATCTGTTTCAGGAAGGGCTCAAGCGGGTCAAAGAGGGCATGAAGTCCTATCGCATCGCACTCATGTGCGCGGAAAAGGACCCGGTGATGTGCCATCGAACAATTCTGGTGTGCCGTTCGCCAGCGGGCGCCGGCATCAGGATTGCGCATATTCTGGAAGATGGCGCCCTTGAAACCCACGAATCCGCCATGAACCGTTTAAGAAAGGCATTGAAACTGCCGGAATCGGACATGTTCCGATCAGCAGAGCAGATGATCCAGGAAGCCTATGAGCTTCAGGGGAAAAAGATCGCCCACGTCAAGGAAGAAGAGATCGGAAAGGAAGAGGGCAGGGGCCTATGATGCAACAGGGAAAAATTTTTACCATCGGTTTTACAAAGAAATCAGCGGAACAGTTTTTCACCCGCCTGTTAAATGCGGGGCTTGGTCCTAACTTCGCCCACCCGGCAATGATTTGCCGGGCTATTGTCTGTCGACCTTACAGGGTTCTCACAGTCCCGTAGGGACGGCAGGAAATAGCCCGGGGTTTCAACCCCGGGGCTAATGGGCGAGATAATGACCAAGCCCTAAATGCGGGTGTGAAACGGCTTATCGATGTCAGGCTCAACAATGTTTCTCAGTTGGCCGGTTTTGCCAAACGGGATGACCTTGCCTATTTTCTGAAGACCATTTGTGATTGCGATTACCGGCACGAACCGCTTCTGGCCCCCACCAAAGAGATCCTGGATGGCTATAAGAAAAAGGAAATTAAATGGGAAGAATATGAAAAGCGGTTTCTGGAGTTGCTGGAAAGGCGTCAGGCCCATGAGCTGGTCTCCGCTGAGGAATTGAGCGGCGCATGCCTGCTGTGCAGCGAACCCACCCCCGAAAAGTGCCACCGGCGCCTTGTGGCAGCGTTTTTCACACAGCATTTTGATGATTTGGAGATATACCATTTGTGAGCAGCCGGAAAGGCAGCAATCCAGCTGGTGAAAGTCCGGCCGCAGTTTTACGGTTTATGTTTTAAGCTCAGCTGATCGAAAATTTCTTGTTTTTATGGTTGCCAACCGGACTCGGGAAATCCGACCGTCCGGGATGACTCATTCTCATCCACATGAAACACCCGATACCCCTGATTTCCGAAGCAGTAAATTACATACAAACTGACGTTGGCTTCCGGCTATTCGTGTTTCAGACCTTGAGCATACCCTCTTATTTGCAGCGTATCCTGGAATCTTAATTCAAAATCGTCCATGGGCGTTTTCATTTTGCCGAATTCCGCGTTTGAAAAGTACTTGAATTCGATCACCATGCGAACACCGGCGAAACACTCGCTGAATTTCCCCACAAATTCCAGGTCCGTCCTCCCCTTGGGGTAACTTCGTTCCACGTTCCAGGTGAACCACTTGGACAGGTAGCGGCTGCACAGCTCATAAAAGGTGGTGCGATAGAAGTTCTCGTTCACCTGGCTGAAAACCGCCTCAGGGAGCTGGGAGACGTATTCCTTCCAGTATCCGCCGAACAAAGCATGCAGATCCGGGTTATGGACGAATTCCCGCATTATTTCGCTGTAGCGGGTGGAGACGTCGATACAATGCAGTTCATTAAAATATTCCACAAAAATTCGGCGCATGTTCAGATTGGGAAGCGTTAGACTGAAATCGTCCAACAGGGTCAGCATGCCCAGATAGAAGAAGCTGATGGGGAAAAACCCTTTTTCAAAAAATTGGCTCATGTTGAATTTGGAAATTAGAAAGATTTTGTCGAACCCAATGCTCCCGTGAATCAGAAGCTGGTCCACGAATTCTTCGGTATTTTCCGGGTTGGATCCGGTGATGCGCCGCACCCACATGAGGTCCGTCTTGAGGTTCAGATCGGTCAGGTATGGTGGATACTGACCGTATTGAGTGAAATAGCGCAGGAAATAGAACAGTATGGTGGCGTTATAGACCGGTTCGCCATTGGGATCCACAAAACGGTATCCGTTGTAGTTGCTCTTGATAACCGCGTCGGTCTCACCGCGGGTGTCCGGATCGAACCCATAATCCTCGTAAATATCATCCAGCAGGCGGTCCACCTCCATCTGAGTAAACCCCAGCATATTTTCGAATTCCGGTTCCAGGGTGATAAACGTGGCGATATTGAACCCGGAGACGAGTTCGTCGATGGTGATGGGCAACACCCCGGTGATGAACACATTGTGAATGGCCCCGGTCTTGCGGCCTTCCTTGAGCAGCTTGAAAAAGGTTTTGAGGAAGCCCTCATCGGCCATAAGCTGTTTGTACAGATGATCCTTTCGCCCGGTGATGAGTTGGTTGGCGAAGTTGTCGTATTCGTCGATGATGATGTAGATCGGCGGCAGATTTTTTTCCTGAATGAACTTCAGGATATTGCCGAGGTTGGATGCACCGCTTTCTTTTGGTTCCGGGGCAACCTGGCCATTGAACCATTTTTTGTGTCGGCCCAGCAATGTTCTGAGTGTTCGATTGACGGTATTGTCGAAACTTTTCTCCATAACCGCCATTTCCCCGGTTTCCACAACGGAAAAATCGAGATGCAGCACGAAAAATGAACTATGCAGCGGCGTGGGGTTTTGGCCGATCCAGGTGTGACCGAAGAGTTCTTTAAATTCATCTTTGAACAGAACGCTGTAATAGCTCTCCAGCAGGGTACATAGCAAAGACTTGCCGAAGCGGCGCGGCCTCAGAAAAACCGGGTTTTTGACCTGCTCCAGTTTTTCAATATAGGCGGTTTTGTCCACAAAATAGCCGTTTTCCTGAACAATGGCCTGATAATTGGCTTCGGAGTAGAGTATCCGCTTTTTCATTTTCAATGCCTCCTGAAACCTGCCATAAGTCAATCGAAACAAAGAATAAGATGAAACCATTCTGCTTGTGAAAGACCCTTCTTCCAGCTGCTTCAGGGTTTGGTGGTTTTCGAATCCCCGGTATACGGTTTATGCGTTATTTTTCCCGCAGCATTTTTTGAATTTCCGGCCGCTGCCGCATGGACAGGGTTCGTTTCGGCCCACTTTGTGGCGTCTGACGGGCGGAGATTCGAGAATATCGCCGTCAACATAAAGCCATTGATTGTTTTCCTTTACAAAACGGCTGATTTCATGGAGGTTATGAATTTTCTTTTGAACAATGGCCTTTGCCTTGAATTCAACGACGCCGCGATTGTCGCTTTCAGTTCCTGATTCCGTTCGAATAATCTGTAAGCCGTACCAGTCAGGGATTGTATTCGAATCCAGCATCGCGGGCCTTGTTGAGGGATGCCAGGTTTTAAGCAGGTAATCGACATCTTTTATAACATACGCGGTATATCGCGATCGCATCAGCGCTTCCGGGGATTGGGCATATTTATCCCCGGCGATCAACGGCGCGCAACAGGCGGAATACGCATTTCCGGAATTACACGGACACGGGTTAAAGTCATTCATGGTGTTTCCTCATTATAATACGAAGTCACATTCTGGACCAGAAGAGTGCTTTTTCAATTCGCGTTAAAACCTGGTTTACGTTTTCAGGGTCCTGAATGGCTGTTATGGGCTGCCAGTTCCGCCAGTCTCCCAGGATATCGTCATACAGTATGCCACAGGCCCTTGAAATGAGAACACTTCCACTGAGGCTCACATTCGGCAGGCATTTTGACAGTGCATTGTTGATTCTGTCCCGTTCTTCTTCGAATTCAGCGTGAAATACAACAACTTTGGTCTCTGAATGTGCCCGTCCCGTGCCGAATTTGCCATGGACATGGCCGTGGGGAAATTGTTTTTCGAATTCATTTAAGAGCGCCAGGCATTCATCGATATTTTTCAGAACCGCGATCACTTTCCAGCAGTTGTAGGCGGCGCCCAGGGTAATTTCGTCACACCCCTGTTTCAGCTGGTAATAGAGGTTTTGGATACAGGGCAGGCATTTTCCATAGATGTCTGATCTTGTTTTCTCAAGTTTCGGATCGCTTTCAAAGCTCACCCAGAAACGGTCCTGTTCACTCCAGGGTATTTCTTTCAGGTAGATGTGCCATTCTTTCGAGTTCATCATATTGTGCCTGGCACTATTTTAGCATATCTAACGCAAAGATCTCTTTCATTAACGTAAAATGCCTGTCCAATGAATAGATCTTACACTGGTTTTGCCTGGCGTTTTGCGCGATTAACAGGTCTGGAATACCAATGCCGTTTAAGCCGCCTAGCAAACATTTGAATTGGAATTCCATGATCTGTTCCCAATCGATTGCGAGGTTCAACGTTTGGATATGATATAGAAGTTTTATGATTTTTCTTTGGTTTTTAACTCTTAAAAAAGGGACCAGCTCCGCAAGAATAATCTTATTTATGACCACGAGGTTTTCATCAATCAGGAAATCGAGCTTTACAGAATTTTTCCCACTCCTGAAATAGTCTATCCATACGGAGGTATCCACTAATACCGACATTTACGGCCCCTGACCGCATCCATGTCAATTTCCAAATCGACCTTGCCTTTGAATTGCTTCAAACCGGATATTTTTGATTTTCTGATTAAACCTTCCAAGGCAGTGATAATGACCTTGGTTTTGGTGTTGATTTGAGTTGCCTTCATGGCCTCGTCAATCAGCGTTTCCGGCAAATCAAGTGTTGTTCTCATAACAGGCACCGTCCTTTTTATTTGTTATGCATATAAATAGTATTTCATGCATAAGATGTCAAGAAAGAGAAAATATTTTTTCCGGATGGGAAAAAGTATGCACAAACGGTTCGTTGTGGTATTTGATTGACACATGACGCAGAAGTGAAAATCAGCAATCGAACAGGAGAGCCCGTTATGAACAACCCGAAAAATCCGGAGCAACCAGAAAAAGAAGCGGTTAGTGCCATCATCGATCTCAGAAGCGCCATCGACAGTCTCAAGAAGACACCCGGACAGCTTCTGGTCTGCAAGGAACCGGTAGACCCCAATGCCGAACTGGCAGGGGTCTACCGAAGGGTCGGGGCAGGGACCCCGGTGGAACCGCCCACCCAGGAAGGGCCGGCCATGCTCTTTGAAAATGTGAAAGGGTATGACATTCCGGTGATTGCCGGTGTTTTGGCCAGCCGAAAGCGGGTGGCCCAACTTCTGGGCAGCAGGCCGGAACGGCTGCCCCATCTCCTTTTGAAGGCTTTGGAAAGCCCTGTGGCCCCGGAGATGATAAAGAGCCCCAGTCCCCCGTGTCAGGAGGTGGTGTACCGTGAGGATATCGACCTCATGAAACTGCTGCCGGCCCCCACCAACACGCCCCTGGATGCGGGACCCTACTTCAGCATGGGGCTCATTCGTGCGGAAGATCCGGAAACGGGTGAAGCGGATGTGACCATTCACCGCCTTTGCGTGCAGGGCAAGGACCGTCTTTCCGTCTATTTCGTGCCGGGACGTCACATCGACCAGTTTCGCATCAAGGCCGAGAAGGCGGGGAAGTCACTGCCCGTGTCCATCAACATCGGCCTGGATCCCGCCATCTATCTGGCGGCGTGCTTTGAGCCCCCCACGACGCCCCTTGGATTTGATGAGCTCTCCATTGCGGGGGGGCTTCGGAAAAAACCCGTGGAATTGACGCCCTGCGTGTCCAACGGCGCCAAAAGCCTGGCCCGGGCGGAAATTGTCATTGAAGGGGAAATTCTGCCGAACGAACGGATTCAGGAAGATGTTCAAACCCTTACCGGGTTTGCCATGCCGGAGTTTCCCGGATATCTGGGGCCGGCCAAAAATAAGCTTCCTGTGATTCGGGTCACCGCCGTGACCCATCGGCAAAACCCCATTATGCAGACCATTGTGGGGCCGGGCCTGGAACACACCAGCCTGGCGGGGATCCCCACCGAAGCCAGCATTCTGCGCCTGGTGGAGACGGGCATGCCCGGAAAACTGCTGAACGTCTATGCCCACGAAGCCGGCGGCGGAAAATATCTGGCGGTTCTGCAATTCAAAAAGTCCGCTCCCGTTGATGAAGGCCGCCAGCGTCAGGCGGCGCTCATGGCTTTTGCCGCCTTTTCAGAGCTCAAGCACGTCATCCTGGTAGATGAAGATGTGGACATATTTGATACCAACGACGTGCTCTGGGCCATGACCACAAGGTACCAGGGCGATGTAAGCACCGCCTTTATTCCCGGTGTGCGATGCCATCCCCTGGACCCCAGCCAGAGGCCTCAATTCAGTCCTTCCATTAGAGCCAACGGCGTCAGCTGCAAAACCATTTTCGACTGTACCGTTCCCTACCATCTCAAGGACGAATTCAAGCGGGCGCCTTTTGCGGATGTGGATCTGGACCGGTTTTTGAAGAACAGTGTGGACCCCGCGGCTTCTAAGTGAGGTTAACATTGTAGATACAGGATAAACATGATAAATACAGCCTGAAATTTTTCTTAGAGGTATTTTTTTGACGGCAAAAAGAGGCTTTTAAGAATTTGTTCCCTGGTTGAAGCAACAGGCAGCCTCAAGATTCTCAATGAAATGGCCCGTGCAAATCGACACCACATTCCTGGTTATGTATGGCACATTACCCACCGTTGTCATAAGAGGGAGTTCCTTCTAAAATTTGACAAGGATAAGAAGGCGTGGCGAAAATGGCTGTTTGAGGCCAGGAAGCGATATGGGTTGTGCATTCTGAACTACACAATTACTTCAAATCACATCCACCTGCTGGTTTTTGATCAAAAAGAGGATGTCATTCCAAAATCTATCCAGCTTATCGCCGGGAGAACCGGGAGCGTGGAATGCTTTGCCGTTTACTTGGAATCGGGGAAGAAGGCTTGTTGTCCGAAACCATCCACAAATGGATTGACGGCGCCCTTTCAACGGGCTTGTCCCGGCGGAAAACAAAATGGACAAAAAGCATTGCCGTTGGTGATCAATTCTTTGTGAAGGAAACAAAAGACAATCTGGGAGCAAAAGCAATTGGAAGAAATCAAGAAATCAAAAACTTCCCGCTAAAAAAATCTGGCGGCAATATATCCTCCCACGGTGATCAGGCCCATAAAAAAAACAAAAATATTCATGGGCGTTCTAAATGGGGCGAGTTTCGGGACCCGGTGGATTGCGTACACGGGCATCAAATAAAGGATTATGGCTATAAACGGCGCGGTAAACGCACTGATGACATCGACGATGCCGACATTGAAAACCGCAACCATCCACATGGTTGCCACATGAAAGGCAATGGTCAGTCGATCGATCATCTTAACGTTTGGTTCCCGGTCTTTCTCATGGCGGCGAAGCCATTTGATAATGAGTCCGTTCAATCCCTCTCGGGATCCGGCCAGATGCCCGAAAAATGAGGAGACAATGGCGGCGATGGCAATAAAGGAGGCCATAAGGGGAATATACTTCAGGTTATCCAGACCGGCAATGACGGCCATGGCGGAAATGTTTTTGTGCAATGCGTCCTGGAGCCTTTCCGGCGCCAGGGCCAGGCATACGGAAAAGACGAAAAACATGACGAAAACAAACAGCATCAGGCTGTTGACCCGGATGACCCGGCTTGTCTTGCGGTCCAGCATCCCGGGATCGGAGATTTCCCGCCGGTAGGAGACCGCGAATGTGGAGATGATCGGCGAGAAGTTCATGGCAAAAACCAGGACTGGAATTCCCATGAGAACAGCCGTTATGAAATGGAGCGGGTCCGGCCACACATGGAAGGCCGCGGTTTTCCAGTGTGGGATGCCCATGACCGAAAGGATGAGAAGAAGCGCAATCAAAGGAAATACAAGGACGCTTGAGACCCGGGTCATGAGGTTTGTGCCGAACAGAACAATCACCGTCATGCCCGTTATCAAACATAGGCTCAACATCCAGCGCGGCAGTTCTTGAACGTGAAGGATATTTGAGAAAAGCGAATTGAATTCATTGGTGATCCCAACGGCGTAGACGAGACAGATGCTGTAGATGGCCAAAAAATAGATGAGCGTAATGGCAAAGCCCGCCCCTTTTCCGAAATGATCCTCCACAGCTTCCGTGATGTCGCCATTCGGCCTATCCGTTGCCAGGATGACCCGGCAAAGAGCCCGGTGGGACAGATAGGTCATGGGAAAGATAAAAAAGGACATAAATATCAGCGCCCAAATCCCACCCATGGACATGGTGATGGGCAGATAAAGAATGCCCGCCCCCACTGCGGTGCCGAAAAGGGTGAAGCCCCAGCGCATATCCGTTCCGCTCCATGTCTCCTCTTTACCCCTGGGGGGTTGATTCTTTTTCATGTCTTTCTTTACCCTGTAATCGCTTCGGCAAGATTCCCGTCTTTTTTCGGGCTTCCCAAAAGGGTGATAATTTTCATGACGATTCTCCTGATCAAGTTTCTGGATTTATTGTTTTCAGCAAAGCTTCTTCGGTTCCGGGAAAATAACACAATACGGAAAGGAAGTTAAGGGGTCTGTTTATCCATTCCTTTGACTTCCGTAAGCCCCTTCTGTTAGTAAATATCATTTTCAAAGAATTGAAAGATGCGACTCGTTTCTTAAGATCATCAGGACCAGTGAAAGGAGATATGAAAATGACATTTATCGCATTGTCCTTTTTTGACATCTTTAAGATCGGACCGGGACCTTCATCATCCCACACCATCGCCCCCATGAAAGCGGGATATGACTTTGCCGTGGCAACCAAACACCTGGCCCAGCGGGAACTCGAATCCGCTCGGAAGCTCGAAGTTCGGCTCTATGGAAGCCTGAGCGCCACCGGTGAAGGGCACGGGACGGACGTGGCTGTATTGGCCGGACTCATGGGAAATTCTCCGGAATCATGTTCCACAAAACTCATGGACAATCTCCGGTTGCACCAAAAATCGGTCATTCAGCCCATCCGCATTGGGGATAAATTATTTCACATGGCGGCAAAAGATGTCATTTTCGATAAAATCCAGCATGATTTCCCTTTCAGTAACACTTTGGTGATCCGCCTGTTGAACGAACAGGGTGTGGCGATTTTTGAAAAAGAGTATTACTCCGTTGGCGGCGGGTTCCTTCAATGGAAAGGATGGAAGATGCCGGAACGGGGAAAACCGATTTACAAATTCAACAGTGCTTTTGAAATGGGAAAGATCCTGGAGGAAACAGGGATTTCAGGACACGATGCCCTCATGGGAAACGAAGCGGCCATAACGGGTAAAACAGAAGAAGAGATCCTTGCCGGTATCGACCGGGTCCTTGATGCCATGGAAGATTCCGTTACAAATGGCCTCGACGGCGAGGGGTTTTTGCCGGGTCCCCTCAAGGTTCGGCGCAATGCCGCCTATCTTTTTCGAAACAGCTGCGTCATGTATGGCGCCGCCGGACGTTTTATTGCCATACTCTCCGCCTATGCCCTGGCCGCCGCCGAAGAAAACGCTACCGGCCACCGGGTCGTCACCGCGCCCACCTGCGGCGCCGCGGGGGTAATTCCATCTGTTTTCTGCCTTATGAAACGCCACCTCAACATTCCACGCAAAAACCTCCGCCGGGGACTCATGGCCGCGGCCATCGTTGCCTTTCTATGCAAGGAGAATGCGAGCATTGCCGGCGCCGAGGTGGGATGCCAGGGCGAGATCGGCGTGGCCACGGCCATGGCGGCCGCCATGATCACCTATGCCGTCAAGGAAGATCCCATTCTAGCCGTACATGCTGCCGCCATTGCATTGGAGCACCAGTTGGGGCTCACCTGCGATCCGGTTCAGGGTTATGTTCAAATCCCCTGCATCCAGCGAAATGCCATCGGTGCGGTGAAGGCCTACAACGCCCATATCCTGGCCATATTGGAAACACCCTGCTATTTCAACGTCCGCCTGGATTCCGTGATTCAAGCCATGGCCGAGACCGGCAGGGATATGAACTGCAAGTATAAGGAAACCGGCCTTGGCGGGCTTGCCGTCTGTGTACCCACATGCTAAATGAACCAGCGGGACGCTCTTTAATAATTTATGAGCGAGAGGGTCAAGTCTTTGGTTGACTTATCTTTAGGCAATATGCCGGCCATAATGGGCAGTGAAAAATTTATATTTTTAACACGTAGGCAGGATTTAGAGTTTTAGCGATCGTACTGTGTATTATTTTCAGTGTATCATCATTTATAGAACCCAACCTCTTAACAAAGCGCTGGTTTGCAAAATTCTTAACCTGAAAACAGTCTATCGCAGAGACTTTAGATAATCCATTTTCTACGCTATCCTCAACCCTTACCATCCAAGGATAGTGTGCATAGCTGGGTTTCCAATCAGTAATGGGAACAATAATCTTGAGTGGAAGCCTTCCTATCTCATCGTGACTTACTACAATCGCAGGTCTCTCTTTTGATATTTCAGAAGCAACTTTTGGGAAAAACTTCACAACCCAGATTTCACTTTGCCTGATATTCATGCAAATCTCCACTCTCACTACCCATCTCTTTTGCCATTGACATATACTCTTTATCCTCCAATGCCATGGAGACCCCCCGGTGCCACTTCTCTATCTCTTTTTGTTTCAAATAGTTTGCTATGGCTTCATTATAGATTGCGGAAAGGGACATCTGTAAATCCTCTTTGAGCGCTATGAGCTGCTCTTTTAACTCTGTGGGTATATTGAAGGTTACTTTTTCCATTGAACGATTTTTCGACAATGCCATATCTTTCTCCTTATATATTTGCCTTATTTTAATATGGTCAAAAAATATTGTCAATAGCCCATTCTTGCTTGAATGAAGAAAAAGGGGACGTTATGTTGCGAGTCTGATTATGTTGTGTGATTGGGGAGAGGCGTGGGGGGGCGGTAATGGGCAAGTCTTTCCCTGGTGCCTTTCACCGCAAATTCCCGCGGGTCGGAATCCCTGGATTGTCGCAAAGCCCCCTTACCCTGCTATTTTGCAGCGTCCAGCAGATCTTTTTCCAGAATCAGAAAGAGCGGGTCCGCCTTGAGACGGTTGGTCATTTTAGCAAGGGCCTCGTCTGACGGGCTTTTTCCGGTGTTATAGGTCACGGCGCCGCGCAGATATCCGGTCCGACTGTCACCGGTCCAGAAGTCGTCCACGACCGTGATATCGGTATCAAGGGGTGCATCGATGAGCCGGCTTAGGTCATCGGTGCTCACACTGCTTAAAGCACCTGCACGAATCTGAATGTGGTCGAAGTCCCAGACCACGCGAAAGGGCACGTCCAGCGGGTGGTCTTTTGCATTGCCGATGACAATGACATTCCAGTCTTCCCCCTTATGATCAAACCCGTACAGCATGGAATCAGGATACCAGTCCTGCATAATGGCGATTTGAGGATCCGGTGCGGGAAAATAAAACCCTTTCTGATCGGTGCTGGTGGCCATGAGGTTTGAGCAGACCGGCAGGACCGAATCATTATGATATCCGGACATGGCAATGACGGTCTGCGTAAAGGCCAGGGACGGGCTGTTGTAAATGAAGTTCCCCGCATCTGTTATGATTCGCGTCCAACCACTGTAGAGAATATATTTTGGCGACAGTGCTTGATTGAGACTGGAAAAATTTCGGGTGAACCAGAGCAGCCAGGGGTTATAGGTGGCGGCCTTCAGGTTTCCCAGAACGTTCAGGTAGTGGAGATCAAAATCGCGTACATTTTCAATATCGGCAATCCAGCGGCTTTGGGAGCGATCTGATTTGTAGCTGAAATGATGCCCCACCAGGCCCGCCCCAAGAGAAAAATACAATTTGCTTTTGCTGTCAAATGAATCCCATTCCAGGTCGGCGGTGGCCTGGGTGCTCACGTCCAGTTTGGTGATATTTGACCAATTGTTGGGCCAGGTGTTCACCGATTGGGGCGTGCCGTGGTTGGGGCTTGCGAGCAAAATGGCCTTTCGTAACAGGGCAAAATTATCGCTTCCGCCGGCCAGGGCCGAATGGGTTTCAATGGCGTTGCGGGTGATCAGGCCACCGGTGGAATGGGTCATGACAACCACTCCGGTATCGGGGTTATTCATCCCAATGCCCAGATCGGTCAGTGAATGATTTACCTTTACATCGTGAAGCAGTTCACTGAACAGATTGCCGCTGAAATCGATATGTTTGTAACCGGGCCAGTGCATGAGGTACAGGTGATATTTTTGATTCAGTTCCGGAGTCCCCATGTAAAAGCTGATGAACCCATAGAGGTTCAGCACCGGAGAGTGTGCCCAGTCACTGAGCCTGGCTGCACTGCGATAGCCCACATCCCCTTGCCACCCATGCACGAAAATCAGCGGAATTCGTCCATGGCCGTCTCCTGGCGGATTGCTGCCGTATTCAGTCCTTTTCCAGCCGGAAATAACCTTGGCCGCCAGCAGTCGATCCAGGTCCAGGATGTAGTGGGAATAGACATTTCCCGCGTCCACGGGCTGAAAATTGACGTCATGGCTGTTCAAAAGACTGTTGTACATATCATCGCTGTCGGCCCGGGTGACACGCAGCGCACGGCTTGCCAGCATGGGGGTCTGGGATTGATATCGGGTCAGGTCAACAAAGTCTTCCAGAGCGTAAAGAACCGTTGATCCAGCGGTAATGGATGCGATGACCAGTCTGTCCTGATGGGCTGCGTCAGTGAGGGAAATGTCTTTACTCGTAAAAATCTTACCGCTGCCCACGGGAATGGTTTCCAGCGGCGTGGTTTTCCCACCGATGGGCTGAAGGCCCAGTTGAATCACCACGTCTGTTGCGTGAACATCCTGGTTGAAGGTGGTTACAAAGGGGGCGTTGATGTTGTCCGCCTGAACATCAAGCCCGGAGTTGTCCGGATCAATTAGTGTGCTGACGTTGCTGGTGGCGACCTCAACGGTTCCGCTGATTTCAGGGATGGCCGCATCTGCCGCAACAATCTTGGGCGTCGCTGAAGTGGACAGGTTTACGACCGGAGCGGCGCCCATGGACTGTTTTTCAATGATTCTGATGGTGGCTGATTTCAAGATATTGTTTCCCAGGTTCAGCCGGTATACATTCCACCGAAAACTGCCGTCCTCATGGCTTGAACCGGATACCTCGATGGGGACGGCGCTGAGATTGGAATCCTCCGGATCATAGGCGATAATCAGCTGTGCCTTTCCATCCGGCGTGATGATGGCGCGCTGAACCTGGGAACCGGACAATAAATTGGGCGCCTCGCAGCGGCCAAGCGGATGGTTGGCTGAAACGATCATCTGGGCAATCTGCTCTGGATTCGGGAGGAATTCCGCATCCCCGTCAAAATAGGCGGCCATTTGATCGGAAAGCTCCCCCATTACTTCCCGATAGGGAAATTGGTTTGAATTCGGAAGGTTTATGTCAAATGTTCCATTGATGCAGCTTTGCAGAAAGAGGGCGTAATCTTGAAGGCTTACGGTTTGACCCAGGGAACAAAGCCGGATGGCTGCTTCGGTGTCCGGAGAGATAACGGCATCCTGTTCCGCGTAGTCATCCCCGTGGGCGAATCCCGTGATCAGGGCTCGCAGAGAGCGGCCGTTACGCGTAATTTGAGCGATGAGATAGTCTGTCTCGGGCAGGGGTGTGTGCAATGAAAGGTGATAATTGCCGTCCGCCGAAAGTGGTATGGGGTTTTTTGCCAGTTCTTTTCCTGTACTGTCCAGCAGTGAAACCATTGCTCCGGACGGATCTACCCCCACCACCGTTCCAGACACGGCGTCGTTGCCTGAGTCGTCGGCAGTGCTGCTTGAGGTGCTGTTATTGCAACCGGCGCCCACTGATAAACAGAAAAAAAGTGCCAGGAACAAAAACGTAACACGATACTTTTTTTCAAAACCTTTGTTCATTTTGGATCTCCCTGTTTCCATTATAATTGAGGTGATGTTTGGCGTTTTTGAAATCGGAAAGTTTTTCGGGTTGCCCCGTGGCCCATAGAAGGACATGCGTATCCAGTAGCAGTTTCAAGTGGATTTTCCTTCAAAAAGGGGGTAAAACCTTGACCATGGGCTTTCCCGCCTTGGCAATGATGAACACATTTCCCTGCGCGGCCTCATCGACCAGACGGGAAAGGTGTGTCTTGGCTTCATGAATATTGATGGTTTGCATGGCGCACCTCAATGGGAGTTGGTTCAGAAAGGTTAGTTTACTGTCTGTAGTCAGGGATCGTCAAGATAATGTTTCGGTAGATCCCTGGGGTCCACCACGTTAACACTAAGATTTATCACAAGATAACCCCATAATCTTCCGTTATCCTCTGTTTTTTTAACTGTAAACCGTGAACGGTTACAATATGGGAAACCATGATTCTTGCTGGAAAAGGAAGAATCGTACTTGATTTGTCCCAGAAGGATTGGATAAAAGAAGCACTTGAACAAAGTCCGGTGAAAGAAGCAAAATTGTCATATGAGATTGCTGTTAGAAGCCGACTGATTGAACTTCCACATAAATATTTTGCGGGCTTGGTCCTAACTTCGCCCACCCGGCAATGAATTGCCGGGCTATTGTCTGTCGCCCTTACAGGGCTCTCACAGTCCCGTAGGGACGGCAGGAAATAGCCCGGGGTTTCAACCCCGGGGCTAATGGGCGAGATAATGACCAAGCCCGATTTTGCTGACCGCTTTATGGCAGCAACGGCATGGGCGTCCGATTTGAGACTGATGACCATGGAGGTTGAAATGTTTAAATTTATTCACACAGCCGATATTCACCTGGATAGTCCGTTGCGCGGGCTCTCTCGTTATGAATCCGCGCCGGCGGAATCCATTCGCAACGCATGCCGGAGAGCTTTTGAAAATCTTGTAGACCTTGCTATCGACGAGGCAGTTGCTTTCGTTCTTTTGGCAGGTGATCTCTATGATGGCGACTGGAAGGACTACAGCACCGGCATATTCCTCAGTCAACAAATGGGCCGATTGGGGCAGCGCAATATTTTGGTTTTCGCTGTCGCCGGAAATCATGACGCTGCCAACCGAATGACCAAAGCTTTGGATAGCCCTTCCAATATGAAGATTCTATCCGCGAGAAAAGTGGAAACGGTCAGGCTGGATGACGTCGGTGTTGCCATTCATGGCCGCAGCTTTGGCACCCAGCATGTTGACGAAAATCTGGCGGCGGGTTTTGGTTCCGCCGAAAAGGGCATGTTCAATATTGGGCTTCTTCATACCAGTCTCGATGGCCGGGAAGGACATGCCGATTATGCGCCGTGTACAATAGACGATCTCCGTTCCAGGAACTACCAATACTGGGCCCTGGGACATATACACAACCAAGAGGTCGTTTCCGAAGATCCATGGATCGTATTTCCGGGTTGCATTCAGGGACGTCACATTCGCGAAACCGGTTCGAAGGGGTGCGTACTTGTTACTGTCGAAGACGGTACTGTCTCCGAGGTGGAAAAAATACCTTTAGACGTGCTGCGATGGACGCAGTGCGACATTGACCTGACGGATGTTGAGGAAATCCGGGAGATCCTGGAACGTACCCGAAAGGTCATTGAAAAGGAACGGGCGTCGGCCGGCGATAGACCCCTCGCCATGCGGATACGATTTCAAGGCGCAACCACGATATCGGATGAACTGGCCGCCTATCCGGAACGGCTTGAACAACAGATCAAAGCACTTGGCGCGGAAACCGCCGGTGACGAACTGTGGATTGAGCGGGTGGAAAATGCGACCACGGGCAAGCTTGATCTGGCATCGACTTTGGCTGATGACACCGCGTTTGGAAGATTACTGACGGAGATCTTGGCTACACCGAATAGCGCCGGCGAGATTAGCGGTTTGAAGGACAAGGTTGCCGAACTCAGACAGAAAGTGCCATCGGCGGCATTTGGTCCCGATTCTGTTTTGAACCTGGATGAAGACCAGACGGTTAATCGTCTGGTCCAAGAGGCAAAGCATATGCTGATCGGCAGGTTGCTGGCGGTGGGAGGTGCGAAATGAGAATCGACCGTCTCGACCTCATGGCCTATGGCCCCTTCACGGATAAGTCCTTAGACCTTTCTGATGGGGCATCAGGTTTACATCTCATCTATGGCGACAATGAAGCCGGTAAAAGCACATCGTTGAGAGCGCTTGTTGCCTGGTTGTTCGGCATTCGTGTTCAGACAAACGATAGCTTTCTTCATGCCAATCCGCAGCTTCGGATCGGGGGAAAACTGAGATTGTCCGATGGGAAGGAAATCGAGTTTGTAAGGCGAAAGGGCGCCAAGGGTACTTTGCTCAAATATGGTACGGATGATCCCCTTGATGACACGGTTCTTGCGCCGTTTTTACCTGGCGGCATCGACGAAAATCTATTTAAAAAACTCTGGGGAATAGACCATGGCAGGTTGATTGCCGGTGGCCGGGAGCTGCTGGACCAATCCGGGGATATTGGGCAGGCGCTATTCAGTGCGGCGGTTGGTACGGCAAATCTTCGAGATGTATTGACTGCTTTAAAAAACAGCGCGGATGCTATTTTCAAACCACGCGGTTCCAAAGCAACGCTGAACCGGTCGATTTCAAACTTCAAGGACGCCCAAAAGAGAATGAAGGATGCCGGTTTGCCTGTTTCCGAATGGAAGAAACTGCAAAAAGGCTTGTCCGATACGGTTGCGGCTATTGCGCAAGTCGAAAAAGAACTTGAGTTCAAAAGCAAAGCCAAAAGTTGCCTGGAACGCGTTAATCGCGTCAAGGGAGCCCTGGCCCAGCGGCGAACTGTTCTGGAGAAAATTGACCAATTGGGACAAGTGCTGCTGCTGCCGGAAGATTTCGAAGAAAGAAGAAAGACCGCCGGTGACAATCTTCAAACGGCTAGGGCGAAAAAGGAAAGACTTGAGACGAAGCTTGCAAGCCTGACCGAAGAATCGGAAACATTAAACGTTCGTAATGAGTTGCTTGAAAACGAAGAAGCGATTCTGGCGCTATACAGAGAATTGGGTGCGGTTGAAAAGACACTTAAAGATCGACCACAGCAAGATGGTAAGCGGCGGTTGTTACGCAACGAAGCCGAGACGCTGCTCAAAAGTGTACGTCCTGATGTGGGATTGGATCAATCCGATATTTTACGGCCACTTCTCAACAATAAAAAGTGGATCTCGGGTTTGGCGCAAAAACACAGCCTGTTGACCCACAGGAAAGAGCGGGCTGAAGAGACCCTGAGAGATATTGAGGACCAGCGGAAATCCCTTTGTAACGAATTCGACCATAAGCCGCAATCGGAACTCGATCTAAAAGAATTGAAAGCCACCATTGCCGCGGCCCGCAAAGCGGGTGATGTAGAGCAACGTTTGGCTGCAGTACGGAAACGCGCCGCGGAGGAAGATGCGGCGTGCAAAAGCGAGCTTGCGAGACTTGGCAGGTTCACGGGGGTGGTCGAGTCGCTGTTGAAGGTAGCCATGCCCGTGTCTGAGACACTCGACGCTTTTGAAAAAGAGAATGACGAGCTGTCCGAAAGAGTCAAGGACACGATACGCAAACGGCATGAGACCGAAGAGGAGAAAACGCAGACGGAGCAGGAATTGAAGGCGCTGTTGCTGACAAGCGATGTGCCGACAATGGCTGAACTGGCGGCATCACGAGATGTTCGCAATACGGGGTGGCGCTTGATAAAACGAAAATATATTGAACAAGACGTTATCGGAAAGGAACTTTCGGAATACGCGCCCGATTCCGATCTGCCAACGGTGTACGAGCAGAGAGTCGATCATGCTGATCACGTATCGGATCGCCTTAGACTGGCTGCCGACCAAGTGGTGAAAAGGGCGGATTATGAGGCAAAAATTGAAAACCTGGAATCGCGGATCGATGGTCTGGCGGAAGCCGTCAAAAAGGCAAACGATGCCCAAAAAAGCTACCAGCAGAGATGGTCCGCGATCTGGGCGCCTCTGAGAATCGATGCCGGAACGCCACGAGAGATGAAGCAATGGCTTCTCAGGGTGGAAAAACTCGTCGAAAAAGTCCAGGCGGCAAATGCGGTCTCCGTGGATGAGCAAAATCTCACCGGAGAATGCGAGCGGTTGAAGAAAGCGGTATCTGCTCAGATCGTTAAATTCGATGCATCGCTCGACCATGGGGGAATGCGCCTTGAGGCCTTGATATCGTTGTGTGAACAGCGGGTAGCGGAGGAGGAAGGGGTTCGTGAGCGACGACGACAGCTTGAACAGTTGCTGAACGAAGCCGAAATTCGGTTAAAAAGAACGCAGGTTGAACTTAAATCAATCGATACGGCGCTATCGAATTGGTCGCAAGAATGGGGTCAAGCCATCGAAGGGTTGGGCCTGAAATCAACCGTTCACCCGGAATATGCCACCGAAACATTCGACCAGCTCGTGTCTTTCTTTGACAAATTCGACAAGTCTGAAGCGCTGCGTAAGCGAATATACGGAATGGATCAGGTCGAGGAAAAATTTGAAAAAAAGGTATTCGAATTTGCTGACGGCATTGGTTATAAACGGAATGGACAAGAGGTGACCGCCACAATTACCGCGCAGTTGCATCGGGATTTGAACACCGCGCGTGAAGCTCGCGCAAGCCTGACCAAAATACAGACGCAAATCAAAGAAATAAAAGAGGACATCGAGGATGCCGACATCACGATTCGAACGTCGGGAGACCAGCTCGCCGCATTGAGGGAGCAGGCCGGTGTCGATACGGACGAAGCGCTGATAGCGGCGGGCGAAAGATCGCGCAATAAACGTGAAATTCAAAAGAATCTCGATATGCTCGAGCAGGAACTCAATCGCAATGGAGACGGCCTCAGCATCAAAGCGTTGGAAAAGGAGTCCGAAGAAGCTGAGATTGATTCAATCGAAGGGGAACTCGAAAAAATCTCTATTGAGCTGAAGGAGCTTCAGGAAAATCGCGATAGTTTGCGCGATCAGCGGCAGACACTGCAAAACGAAATGAAAGCAAAAGATGGCAGCGCCGCGGCAGCCAACGCCTCTGAAGAAGCGGAAGAACATTTCGCCGGCATGGTTTCAAATGCTGAACAGTATCTCCGTCTCCAAATTGCCGCACTCATCCTTGAGCAACGAATTGAGACCTACCGAAAGACAAACCAGGCGCCTGTTCTGGCCAGGGCAGGTGAACTTTTTTCCAGGCTTACCCTGGGTTCTTATGCGGGTCTCCGTGACGAGCTGAACGACGCAGGCAAGCCGATTTTGCTGGGTTTGCGGCCGGACGATAAAGAGGTGGCTGTCAATGGCATGAGCGATGGGTCAAGAGATCAGCTCTATCTATCGCTGCGTCTTGCCACTCTCGAACAGCATCTGAGCAAGGGCGAACCTACGCCCTTCGTTGTGGACGACATTCTCATCGGCTTTGACGATAGGCGTACCCGGGTCTGTCTCGAGGTTCTGGCGGAACTGGCAGCCAGTACCCAGGTGCTGCTTTTTACCCATCACAGGCGCGTTCTTGAACTGGCAGAGGCGATTGACGCAAAAGCAGGCATATACACACATGATCTCGCTTGAATGAAAAGGCCAATGGGCCCGCACCAGGTTAACCATATGATCTGGTAATCTGGTAAATCTGGTCCACAAGGTTTGAGTTTAATTAAGGGTTAAAGTGGACCCCATGTTTTATTTACAGAAAGGAACGTGACATGTCTTGCGATACCCCTGGCCGCGTCAAGTATTCTGCTTGATAATCCATTGCATAACATATAAATTAGAAGTTCAATCGCATTTCACTGAAACAAACGTCAAACATTTCAGCGGAAACCCTCTTATGCATTCCATTGAATCCATACTCAACCGATATCATTTTACCGGCCATGACCAGGAAATCCTTAGGGAAATGGCTGAAGTATTCAATCCGGTGAAGGAGAGCTTTGCTGATGAGTTTTACCGGTTTCTCGTGGAAGACAGCAACATGGCCTCTTATTTTGGGACCGATTCCGCCATCGCCAAGCGAAAAGAAACCATACTCTGGTGGCTCAACGAAGTTCTGACCGCGAGATACGACAGCCGCTTTCTATTAAGAATGGTGCGCATCGGAAAAACCCATGTGAAAATCGGACTGGACGGTCATTACGTTAATGCGGCCATGGGATTTGTCCGTCGTTACCTGCAGGATTATCTCAACCGCGCCATTACGGAACCCGTGAAGCGGGAAAACATGATCGAAACCCTGGACAAGGCCCTGGATATCAGCCTGGACATCATGACCAGTTCCTACCGGGAAGCGGAACTGGAAAAGGTTTTTATTTCTCAACGGGTGGAGTTGTGGCTTGTCAGATGGGCGGAAAAACTGATGCACGGCCTGAACCTGGTCCTCATGATGGGCCTGGTGGCCATGTCTTTGGGCGTAACCCTTCTGTTATCCACGGACATTTTTTACGCCCTGACCGAAAGCCTGGAGCGCGGGGTGATCAAAGCCCTTGGAAGCCTGCTGATTCTCTGGATGATGATTGAACTGCTGCACACACAGGTACAGCAGCTTAAGGGGGGTAAGTTCCATGTTCGAATTTTTGTGGACCTGGCCATGGTTGCCTTTATTCGAAAAGTTTTTGTGGCCACCATTAATGATAAGGATTCCCTTTCATTCGCTCTGCTGCTGGGAGGTCTGCTGGTGCTCGGCGTGATCTATTTCCTCATTGGCCGCTCTGAAAAGGATTGAAGGATCACATTCCAAAAAAGGCCAATAACGACAACAAGGAAGGCCCGACCCCGGATAAACAGAAGCAGCTATCAACGGTCCTGGCAGGGGTTGGCATCGGAAGGGGTAACGTATTGAGGCCGGTTTAATTTTTAAACCAAAACCTTTTTTACCATCGGACATGACGCAAAGCCGCAAAAATTATCGAATCTCTGGCTTTAAAGTCTGAGACGGCATGGCCTTTGGGGAATTGTCTCCTGAATTCACCGGATTGCCTTTTTTGTTCAATTTTTCGGTTGCCGTTTCAAGTGCATCCTCAATCATATCCAACAGGATTTCGTACGGTTTTTTCGGTTCACGTGCTTTTTCCGCCCGTTCAGATGGCCCATGGCCCTTTTCCATGAGCCGCCGCGTTTCTTCACGGGCTGTCATTCGCATTTGTTCCATCTTACGCATCACTTCCATAAATTCCCGCATTTCTTCGCGGTCGCGGGTTTTTTCATCGCCGGTTTCCACGGTCATGCCCTTGGTATCAATTTCAGCGTCAACAGGGTCCGCCGCGGCCAGGTCGATCTGTTGAACAGTCCGTGCCATGCCGTCCTCTGTCAAGTAGATGCCGGTGGAACGTATGCTCCCGTGAAGATTGTTCGCCTCATCCTTCATGTCGAATTTCGAGGCGATGCCATCCACCGAAATGGCTCCGACACCGGCATCCCTTAACGACATCAAACGATCAGCGCCGGTTGAATCTCGAACCCATATTTTCAGTTTGTCATATATGGCATCATTCTCATCTATCCACCCGTTCTCGTCACGGTCATAAACTGAAAGTTCAGCAAACCCATTTCCGGTCTGCGTGCCGAACATCTCGGAACCGTCATTGATCACACCGTCAGCATTTTTATCAAACACCAGAAATCCGCTGCCGGGCTTCAGATGGGATATGTATTCCATATCGCCATCCGCATCCAGGTCAAACTGGAATTTTGCATCACTCAGCTCCGGCGCCGGGCCATAAAGCGTAATGGTCAGGGGATCGACGAGGGCCTCCATACGGCCTTCCATCAGCATTGTGTTCTCAGCCGCCATTTCCCAGGTCCGGTCAAGGGCCAGGGAAAGTTGAAAACCGATCTCCCGGCCATCCGCAGTGGTGACAAAACCCCGCGCGGATACGGAGGTCGACTGCTCCTGGCGCTGATACTGGTAATCCCGATATTTGATTTGAATCTGCTCGCCGGTCTGAATGAGATTAACATCGCGGGAACCTCCAGAGTCTTGATCACCCACCGTAAGCCGGGTCATGTTCACATCCAGCCCCAGAATCGCACCCACCATGGTCTCGCTTACCGTTTTGCTGTTTTCGGTAAGCAACATCATTTCAGAATCAGCGTTTTTCACCACTGACCGGCTGAAAAGCTGCTCTGATTCATAAGCCCGAAGAGCAACCCTCGCCTCCTCGGAAATTTTTACTGAATCGCGAATCGCCGTCCCCCCGTTTCTTGCGGGGCCGATGCCGGCTTGAGGCAAAAAAGCCTTTGATGAAAAGCGCGATATTTCTAAGTCCTGCCGGCGGTAATCCATAACCGTTTGACATTGACTGGATGAAAGTGACAGCTCACCGGATTCAATTTTCATGGCATGGTACGCTTTCTGATGTGGGGTTTTTTTGTTTTTGAGATACGCCTTCTTCTTTATCGGCATATTCACTCAAGATCTTGAATGAAAACCTCCAAAACAGGCTTCAGCAATTTTCTGGGCGATCATCGGTTCATTTCGTTGGGCCCGATTAGGTCGATTATAAATTGGAAAGGGTCCCAATCAAAGGGCTATCTATCCTCCTTCCTGAAACAAAGACCCAATGTTATGTTTACCCCGTTTAATGCGGAGCCTATTTAACTGGGGCATGGTCATTTTTATCGAATCACGCCTATTTTTTGTTTCGCAGCGGCCCCGGGGTATTGCCGGCCTGATGAGACGGCTGCTGAACCCTTTAAGGGCGACGCAGGTGGCTGATTTGAAGGATCTGAATCAGTATTTGTATTGTGGGCACAGTGCATTGCTGGGAAAGAAAAAAAGAGAGTGGCAGAATATTGAATATGTTTTGGGATTTTTTGGTAAGAGGTCCTGAAAGTCCGCCGGTTCACGGTCTCCGTCACAGGCCCGTTCATACCGATGGATGTCATTTAGTCATGGGGTATTGAACCGCGGCCTGCCGCATCATGGATGTCCACGACAATTTGCCGAACAGCGTTTTTGAAGTGCCCTTTAAGCGCCGGGGTAAGGTCCTCGTCGTAAGGGATTTCGGTTCCGATCTCGATGCCGTAGAGCAGGGTGTTTCGAGGGATATTCAAATGGAGGGCATGCCCCAGGGAAAGCACCGACTGAAGGTCCGGGCCGTGGGAGGAACAGCTGTGAAGGCCCGGTCCCGGCAGCGGGAACCGCTTCACCGTGCCCACCGACGCGGTCCCCGTGGTCATGGCGTCCACGAGGCAGAGGCTGTAAAATCCGTCAATGATATCCAGCAGGTCCATTCCCACCATGGGGATCGTATGCACCGTCGCGCCCGGAAAGGCGCTGCCCAGGGCCCTGGCCGCATGATGCCCCACCCCGTCGTCCGAGAGCAGCGGGTTTCCCATGCCCACGATGACGAGGTTTTCCCAGATCTCAGTCACGGGTGAGGGTCCGGATGATCGCCCCTGAGGGGTCCCTCAGATTCACCAGAAAGGGGATGCCCCCCGGAAGGGAATGGGTGGCGCAAGCCAGGCAGGGATCATAGGCCCGGAAAGCCATTTCCACCCGGTTTAAAAAGCCCTCCTTCACATCCGGCCCATTCACAAAAGCCCGGGCCGCTTTCTTGATGGAGAGACAGATGGGGCCGGCATTGTTCTGGGTGGCCACGATGAGGTTTACCCGGGTCAGGATTCCCCGGTCGTCCGTCTCATAATGATGAAACAGGGTCCCCCTCGGGCCTCCACGCACCCGACCCCTTTCCCCGTGAGTTGCAGGTTCATGTTTCGAATGTTCCGGCTCGTGAGAGCCGGATCCCGCACGATGATCTGATTGCGCTCCGCGGCCTGCAGGGCGCAGATGAGCCGGGCCCAGTGCATGGCCAGGGTGTGGGGTGCGGGTTTTTTGCCAAGGGTTTCGAAAAAGAGGTCGTATTCCTTCTGGGCCAGGGGGGTCGCCATGCCGCTTGCCACATTGAGCCTGGCCAGGGGGGCCACCCGGTAAAGGGAGGTGTCATCGCCCTCCACCAGCCCCTTCCACCCCAACTGCTTCAGGAAACAGAACTTGATGGTGGTCCAGGGTTCCACCCACTCGGCGATATGATCGAGATAGTCGGCGGGATGGAAACGGACAAATTCCTTTCCATGGGGATCGATCACCTTCACGGTTCCGTCGTAAAAGGTCACATGGTCATTGTCATCCACAAGGGCCATGGAGTAGGTGTCGAGGGCGTAGGCATCGCTCAGGATAAGGTCTTTCAATGCCTTTTTGCTCAGGACCTCCTTTTTGAACAGATCCAGGGCAAAGAGGGCAAAATCGACCGAATCATCGGCGGTGGCCATGAGGGTTTTGCGGTCTTCTTCGGCAATTCCTCTGGGCACGCCCCCCGGCAGGCCTCCCTCCGGATGGGGGGCCTTGCTGAACAGAAGCCTTATGATATCCCGGTTGCGCTTTCGAATGTCGATGACCTGCCGGCCGATCTCCTTTCCCACATGGCCGATGACCCCTAAGATGTTTCGCTCAGAGGGGGCTGCGTCCGGCCCAAGGATAAAATCCGGGGCCGCCAGAAAGAAGAAATGGATGTAGTGATCTTCGATGATAAAGGCGTTGAACTCCAGTTCCCGGAGCAGTTTCGCGGTGGGGGTGGGCGCCACGCCGTAGAGGGCATCCAGGGCCTTGGATGCCGCCATGTGATGGGCCGAGGGGCAGACGCCGCAAATGTTGGGGGCGATCCGGGTCATTTCTTCCGCAGGCCGCCCGACGCAGAATCTCTCGAAGCCCCGCAGTTCCACCACCTGCCAGAAGGCGTCGCGGACGTCGCCCTGTTCGTCCAGGAAGATCTCGATCTTTCCGTGCCCCTCGAGCCGCGTGATGGGATTGATGGTGATCCGCTGGGTCATGGGGTTTCCTCCGTTGTTTTGCTCAGGTGTTTCTCTCCCAGGGTGGATACGGGATGGGTGAACCGGTACAGATACCCCACGGGATCGCCGATGGAGGCCATGACCGCCTCCGGATCCCCCGTGGTTCCTACCTTGAGAAGGGCGGCCAGGGATGAAATGAAACGGCTTCCGGGATCAACGACGCCGGGCGTGGGCCCAAAGCAGCCCCGACAGGGGATATTTGTTCGAATGCAGGTCTCACCGCATCCGGTGCGGGTGGCAGGTCCCATGCACAGGATGCCTTCCGCCAGGAAACAGGTCTCCGGGTCCGCTTCCACCTCATGGATGCGCCGAATGGGCCCGTTAATTTCCAGTCGCATGGGCTTGGTTTTGTTCCGGGGGCAGGTTTCACAGAGCGCCTTTCTGGGGGCAAGGGTGGACCCTTTTGGCGGCAGATCGTCCGTCAGAACGGCCCGGATGCCGTTATGGATCAGCTCCGGCGGGGGCGGGCACCCCGGTATGAAATAATCCACCTCGATGACCTGGTTCAGGGCATAGACGTGATTCATGAATTCGGGCAGGTGAAGGGTTTCTCCCTCCCAGGGCGTCTCCACCCGGGGCAGTGTTCCCTTCGGATTGACGACGCTGGGGGACTTCACGTAGACCGTATCGAGGATCTCTTCGGGTGGCAACAGATTGGCCAGACCCGGGGTTCCGCCAAAGCAGGCGCAGGCGCCGAGGGCGATGATGAGGTTGCACCGTTCCCGCAGGAGACGTGCGATTTCTTCGTGCTCCGAGTTCCGCACATGGCCGCTCACCAGCCCCACCGCGATTTCGTCTTTTCCGAAGGCTGCCAGGTGGTCGTATTTAAAATCCATGGCCACGGGCCACAGTTCGATGGAGACCGCCTCGGCCACGTCCAGGAGTCCCTCATTCAAATCCACGATGGCTTCATCGCAGCCGCCGCAGGCCCCGAGCCAGCAGATGGCGACTTTCGGTTTTTGGGCCATGTCAACCTCCTCCCTTGTTACAGCAGGGTCCTGTTCAGGGGACCCAGCGCCATGAGGGACTTCTTCATTTGACTGATCCGGTCCGGGATGGAGCGCCCTTCCGGATCCAGTGAAAGTTCGATCCGTATTCGGTCTTTTTCGATACCGTGCGCCTGAAGGACCTCTTTCAAGAGATAGAGCATTTTAGCGGTGCGAAAATTCCCTTCCTGGAAATGGCAGTGCCCTTCCTCGCAGGCCAGAATCAGAACACCGTCCGCCCCCTCCTTGAAGACCTTGAGCAGATGGCCGGCATCCAGCTTTCCGCTGCATTCCACAGGTATCAGAAACTGTGACGCATCCTTGAGATCCTGGAAATTCCTGAGATATCCCCATCCGAATTTGCACGAGAAACAGATCAGTTTCGGCTCATGGTCCATTACGTCGCTCCTTGATCCGGTTATGCCCCGGCTTGTACTTGTTTCCGGAGGCCGTCCGCCACCGTCATCACCGCCGCATCCAGCGGGTCCTCTCCCAGGGTTCTGGCGCCGCTGGGACAGGCTGATACGCACATGCCGCAGGCCTTGCACTTGAAGGCATCGGTTACGGAAATGCGTCCCATATCCACATCTTTCAACTGGATGGCGCTGTAGAAACAGGCCGACACGCAGATGCCGCACCCGCAGCACCGGTCGGTCAGAACCTCCACCGGATCCAGAGAGTCCCTCAACCCGATGGAGACACAGGCCTTGCATGAGATGCAGGGGCCGCAGGAGAGGCATCTCCGGGCTTCCTCGATGGCCTCTTTGAGCGTAAACCCCCGCTCGAAAAGCTGAAAATGCATCCGTTTTTCAGGGGGAATCCAAACCACCTCGGGCTCGGTCAAATAGTGGCGGCGCATGGGGATGTCCTGCACCTCGAAGACCCGTTTTCGCCCTTCGGTCATGTCACGCTCCTGCAGATGGCGCTCGATGGATTCCGCGGCCACCAGCCCATCCTGCATGGCCTCCACCATGAATCCGATCTTGCGCAGGTCGCCGCCCACAAAAGCCCACTTTTTGCTTCGGCTCTGAAGGGTCACCGGGTCCACGGAAAGTCTTCCATGGGCATCCACGAGGCCTTCGGTCTGAAGGGCCGTCCAGTCCGGACCCTGGCCCACGGTGATGATCAGCACATTCCCGTCCAGGACCAGGGTGTCCGCGGGATCGAAGGCCGGGTTGAACCCCTTCTCATCGTAGACCCGGGTGCATTTGGGACACACCACCCCTTTCATCCGCTCGCTCTCGCCGATGATCTTCTGAACCCCACGGGAATAGACGATGCGGATCCCTTCCTCCCAGGCCCCTCGAATCTCTTCCACATCGGCGGGGATGCCGTCCCGGGAAGACTTGTCTTCGCACTCGAGGGCCACGATGGCGGTCTCCCCGCCGAGCCTTCGGGCCGTCCGGGCCACGTCAAAGGCCACGTTTCCGCCGCCGATCACCAGAACCTTCTTGCCCGTAAAGTAATTGGGCCGGATGTTGCCGTGGCTGACCTCGTAGAGAAACGTCTGGCCGTACATGACACCCGAGAGATCCTGGCCTTCCACCGGGCTCCCGCCGAAGGTGAGGGTTCGAGGGGTGGGGGTTCCCTGGGCGATGAAGACGGCTTTGAAACCCTCGTTTTGGAGCTTGTTCAGGGTCCACTTCCCCTGGCCGATGCGCGTGTCGAGTCTGACGTCCATGCCCACCATCCGGACCATGCCTTCCAGGGTGGAAGCCAGTACTCTTTCGGGGAGCCGGTAACGGGGTATCAGCCAGAGGGCCCCCCCAAGACGATCCGATGCTTCGAACAGGGTGACCCGGTATCCGCGCTTGCTGAGATCATAGCCCGCCATGAGTCCCGCGGGGCCGCCTCCCACAATGGCCACATTCTCCCTGTGTTTGATGAGGTTCCATTCCTCACGGGTTTCGAGATAGGGAATGTAGGTGTCGGAGATGAAGCGCTTGAGAAGCCTGCGCTTGATGGCGCCTCCCTTGGCGTGGTAGTTGCATTCCAGCTCGCAAAGGCCGCACACATAGCCGCAGACCGGAAAAAGCGGGTTCTTGTTGTACAGGTAGTCTCCAATCTGAAGAATGGCCGGAGCCGCCTCGGAAGGATCTTCCGGAAGCAGGGAAATCAGGACGTTTGTGCGCTGGATGTCTTCGTTGATGGGACACTGTTCCTGGCAGGGGGGGAGGTACTGTTTGACCGCCCGTTCAACGGCCGCGGCGCCTTTGCTCACGGTGTTCCACATGGCCCTTTCTCCTTCCTTTTTGCGCTGAGGGGGAACGGCTTTTCTCGCCCGATGACACCCTGAAGGGTCAGTCGGGACGGCATGGCTGATGAATGGGGAAAATCATATGTGAGAAGTTGCCGGATTGTCAATATTTATAATGTGCCGCCTTGTGTAACTGAAATTTTTCGCCACATGCTCCGGGGAACACCGCTGCGCAACACAATATCTACCCCTTCATCCGCGCCCGCGGGATCATCAGATCCGCCGGATAGATTCGGCCAATTCGGTCCTGCCATGCCTGGGGCACTTCATCATTTACCGGCTGGCTGAGACCCTGTTTTTATTTTTTGAAACGCTTTGGAGATGATAAATTTGTGGAAAAGGTCCTCTCTCAAGCCAAAGAATGTCCTTTGTCTCTGCTACTTTATTGACTTTTTCATACTAATTTAATACGTTATCCAAAAGCTCGATCAGCTTATTCTCAGGTTTTCCGTCACAAAAAACAAGAAAATCTTTGCGTTTTTGCGCGAGATATTTTGGTTGCGGTTATCCGCTACGTCGCGTGTTTCCCGAAGGGCGGCAATGAAGGAACAACCGGGAAATGAAAAATATGACAAATGGAGTTGCCGATCTGTGAGAGTTATCCGTAATAAAGCGACATTGAAGAGGATGTCAAAACAAGACGATGGATTTGTGTTCGGTTCTCCCGCGGAGAGGGTCTCGTTTATCTGGGATCTGACCGCTGAAATCTGGTCGATAAGAGGATCAAAGTATGTTGAACGAAGATTACCGAGACATGTTACAAATTTTACTCGGCAATAACGTCCGATTCCTTGTGGTTGGTGCCTATGCGTTAGGCGCTCATGGTTATCCTCGTGCCACTGGCGATTTTGATATCTGGGTTGACAACTTGGTAGACAATTCCAAAAGGATTTATGCTTCTCTATCAGACTTCGGAGCACCCCTTACGGATATTTCCGAATCTACCTTTACTGAGGCAGGCATTGTTTTCCAGATCGGTGTGGCTCCCCGTCGGATCGACATCATGACCCATATCGATGGTGTACATTTTTCGGAAGCTTTTCGAAACAAAGTCATCATTGAGATGGAAGGTCTTCACATCCCTTTCCTGTCCAGGGACGATCTCATTGCCAACAAACGTTCCACCGGTCGGGCCAAAGACGCATTAGACGTGGAAATGCTGTCAAATTTAATAAAGGATGCGGGTTAGACAATATCCATGACAAGTTTCATCCCTTCATAGATTTCAGCTTTCCAAAGGAGGAAAACAATATGAACGAACCTGTTATCGTTCGATTTGCGCCCAGTCCCACCGGATATCTTCATATCGGCGGCGCCCGTACCGCTATTTTTAATTATTTGTACGCCCGGAAGACCGGCGGAAAATTCATTCTTCGAATCGAAGATACGGATTCTGAGCGATCCACGGAAAAGGCCATCGACGGCATACTGGACAGCCTAAAGTGGCTGGGTCTCGATTGGGATGAAGGACCGAATTTTCAGTCCCGTTCCATCGATGCACACCGGGAAACCGCGGAGCGGCTGCTGGCGTCGGGTCATGCCTACAAATGCTTCTGTACGAAGGAAGAACTGGATGCCAAAAGGGAACAGGTCAGAGAGCAGAAAAAGACCTATCAGTACGATCGAACCTGCCGGAATCTTTCCCCGGAGGCCATTGCGGAAAAAGAGGGCGCTGGAATCCCTTTTACCATTCGGTTTCGGGTGCCGGAAGGGGCGGGCGCCGTCCGCTTCAACGATGTGGTGTACGGCCCTATTGAAAAACAGTATGCGGATTTGGATGATTTCGTCATTGTCCGGTCCAACGGTCAGCCCCTGTATGTGCTTTCCAATGCCGTGGATGATATGCGGGACGGCATTACCCATGTGATCAGGGGGCAGGACGGACTGGCCAATACCCCCAAACAGGTGTTGATCTATGAGGCGCTGAAGGTACCCATTCCCCAATTTGCCCACATGTCCCTGACCCTGGACCCTCAAAAAGCCAAAATTTCCAAACGGCGGCACGGAGAGGCCGTGGCCATCCATTTTTATCGGGAACGGGGATTTCTCCCGTGGGCACTGGTGAATTTTCTGGTGCTTCTGGGATGGTCACCCGGTGATGCCAGGGAATATTTTACAAAATCGGAACTTATCCAGGCCTTTTCACTGGAGGGCATCAGCAAGACCAATTCCGTGTTCAACATCCGGAAAGATGATCCCAGGTTCTTTACCGATCCCAAGGCCATCAACACCAACGCCCATTACCTGAGAACGCTTCCCGTTGAAACGCTTCTGCCCGCTCTTCGAGAGCAGATGGAGAAAACAGGCCTTTGGCTTCCGGCCTGGGAAAAGGAAAAGGCGCAATGGTTTTTGAGTACCGTGGACCTGATTCGTGCCCGGTTCCATACCACGGTGGATTTTGTGGAACAGGGTCGTGCCTATTTTTCAGACCAGTTTCCCATGGATTCAAAAGCCCTTGAGAAGAATATTCTCAAACATGATGTGCTGCAAAAATGGCTGCCGGAAATGGCCGATCGAATTTCAGAAATTCCCGATTTTACCAAACCTGCCATTGAGTCCGTTTTGGAAAAAGTTCTGAAAGAAATGGGTGTCAAGCCGGGGGTGTTGATGAATGCCGTCAGAACAGCGGTCACCGGTCAGTCCAAGGGGCCTGGATTTTTCGATTTTCTCCTGGCCATCGGTCAGCGGGAAGTGGTTCGGCGGCTGCATCAGGCAGTACGCTGGTTTAAGAAAGACTGAAGCTAAGGATATTTACATGGAATTGATTGAAGCCTATGAGCGTTTCATCCCACGGGAAATGTTGAGGATGCTGAAGAAGGAAAACATCACCAGCGTCCGCCTCGGCAATCAGGTCGAGAAGGAGATGACGGTCATGTTTTCGGACATCCGCGGGTTTACAGCCATGTCTGAAGAAATGACCCCCCAGCAGAATTTTGATTTTATCAATTCTTATCTGAGCCGTATGGAGCCGGTCATCAGGCGCCATAACGGCATTGTTGATAAATTCGTGGGCGATGCCATCATGGCCCTTTTCCCCTCCAGCGCGGATGACGCCTTGAAATGCGCCATGGCCATGCTCACAACCCTTGATGTTTACAACAAAGGAAGGGCGGACGCTGGTTTGGAACCCATAAAGATCGGCATCGGCCTGAACACAGGGTTGTGTATGCTCGGTACGGTGGGCGGGGAAAACAGGATGGAAACCACCGTCATCGGCGATGCCGTTAACCTGGCGTCACGACTTGAAGGGATGACAAAGAACTATCACACCGGTGTTTTAATCAGTGAGAACACTTTTCATCACCTGGGTCAGACAAAAGATATGGGCATGCGCTTCCTGGACCGTGTGAGGGTCAAAGGGAAAATCCAGCCCCAGTCCGTATATGAGGTCTTTGAGGGTGACTCACCCGTGTGCCGCAAAGGGAAAGTTCAAACACTCCGACTTTTTGAAGAAGCCCTGGCCCACTATCATTTTAAACAGATTGAAATCGCGCGAAAACTCCTTGAAGAATGTCTAAGGGTCAATCCCATGGATGCCCCCGCACAAGTATATATGAACCGGTGCGATGCGTTTTTCAAGACAGGCTTCCATGAAAGCACCGGAGAAATTGGAAAATCCGTGGTGTGGACCGAAGATTTTGAATTCGGGGTTCCTGAAATCGACGAGCAGCATCGTGAGCTTTTCGCCCATACCAACCGGCTGATGGAGGTTGTGTTTAAAGGGGTTGAAATGTCGGAAATCCAGGAAATCGTATCCTTCCTGGATCGTTTCGTGGCCTCTCATTTCGAGGACGAAGAGGCGCTCATGAATAAATACGACTATCCTTTCAGCCGCTATCAAAAGATGCAGCACGATAATTTCAGGGATGTATTTTCCGGTCTCAAGGCGGAAATCAGCCTGCTCAACGACAGCAACAAGCTCTATACCCTGTTCCGGATTCAACTCCTGGTGGTGGACTGGCTGGTCACCCACACCGCAAAACAGGACCGGCATCTGGGCCGGTTTATCAAAAGAAAACAGCGCGGATTGTCCACCCGTTGATACCCCAATCTTATTTCGAACCCGTTGCGCCAGGCATAACGCAGACGCCCAGGCTTCTGATTTGAGAATAGGGTTTCAGTGCATTTCAAATGATGAGATCAGCGAAAGCAAGCGATCATTTTCTTCCGGTATTCTGAGACCCAGGCGGAAAAAATTCTCTTCAAGTCCTGGAAAATTACGGCAGTCCCTGAGGTACATACCATTGGCCAGCAGATGGGCCAGCAGATGGTCCAGGTTATCGGTTTTAAGCCATTGGCATAAAATGTAGTTGACGGATGGTTGAAATGGAAGGATGCCGTCCATATTTTTGAGCTTATGAAAAACCCGGTCACTTTCCGCATTGTGGGCAATACGACTTTTTTCATCATACTCGGTGCATTCCGACAGAAGGGACGACACCCCATCCGCGATGCCATTGATGGCCCAGGGTTCTTTGGCGTGTTTCATTCGGGAAATGACCTTTTCATGCCCCACGATCCCGCCAAGACGAAGACCGGCTACGGCGTAAAACTTTGTAAGCGAGTTCAGTACCAGAACGTTGTTTTTGGGTTTTTCCGTGAGAAGACTTTTCTCTTTCCAATCATCTAAGAATTGCACAAACGCCTCATCAACGATAAACCATTTTTCAGGGAACTGGTCGGCCAGCTCCAGGACCAGCGTTTTTGGAAACAGGTTGCCCGTGGGGTTGTTGGGACGGGCGATCCAGAGAGCATCGACATCTTTTAATATTTCGACCAGGGCTTCTTTCGGGGGAAGTGCGAAATCATCGCTGGGAGACAGGGGACATCGAATAATTTCCGCCCCCGCCAGGAGCGATGCGCGTTCATAATCGTGAAATGAAGGGGTTATGATCGCGGCTCCCTTGTACCGAAGCACCCTGGCAACGAGATAGATCAGCTCAGTAGAGCCATTTCCGGCCAGGAAATTGGAAGGCGACACGCCGCAGACGGACTGGTAGTACAGTGCTACGCCATCGCCGTTTACGCTGGGGTACTGTTCGATGGTTTGCAACAGTTCCGGCCATTTTTCTTTAATGATGGGTGGCGGTCCGAAGAAATTGAGATTGACGCTGAAGTCCAGCACCCGCCCTACGGGAACGTCCAGTCGTTGCATGTCAGCCTTGGGGACCCCGCCGTGTAAATATTCTGAATCCAATTTGATGGTCATGGGTGAATTTCCCTTTTTTAATTAATGTGTATTTTTAAAGGAGATGCCGTTTAACAAGGCATTCAGGGACATTTTCAGCGGAACAGGCATATTTTCCACTGTGACAAGATCCCTGAATTCGGGAATCTTTTGGCCTGCGATCTCTTCCGCCACGCTGTTGCACCAGCGTTGATAGCCTGACAAATCCCCGATCAGGCCCCGTTCGTAATCGTCGCTCAAGGCAAAGGCGGCTTGCACAAATCCGGCATAGCGCGGTTCCATGAGAATCTCTTCCAGGGAAACCGTCGCCTGCCCCTTTTGGGCCATGCAGTCGCACTGGGCTTCGGAAACCAGTTCATAGAGGCTGATGCGTCGGTCATGCAGCCGTTGGAATACACTCCGCGAGGACACAAGGCCGTTTTGTTTGGAGACCGCTTCCTGGACCCCCTGGTATACGGCCCTGGCGATGAGCTCCCCCATTTTGGAGTGGCCGCCTGCCAGTGTAACAGGGGGTCCCGTTCCCGCCACCACCAGAACATTGTCGGTCCCCGTGCCCGTGGCCTGATAACGCCGGGGATTGGCGCTGCTTCTGATATCCAGATCCATCAAAGCCGCTGTTTTGGCTTCGGTAGCGCTGATGATGGCTCGGGTCATGGCGCGGGGGGTGAGGTTCATGTTGGAGAGAAGGATGATATTGATGGTGCCCGGTTCATAGTATTTTCCTTCATCTTTGCCCATCCTGAGGGCATTTGACTGAACCCCGGCCGTCACCAGGGCATAGACGTCCATTTTTTTAAATTGTTTGCGGACGACGGCAAGATGATCCATATTCGCGCCGGTAAAGAGGAATGAGGCGGTATCCGCCGACACTTGGAGAACGCTGTACACCCGGTCGCGGGCCTGGGTCAGGCCGATATGATGTTCGATGGCCCAGCAGGGAGGCGGGGAGTAATGGTTGCCCACGGTTTGGATTCCTGTTCGTTCTCCTTCAAGGGTTGATACCACTCTCATGGGTTGATTGAAATCGATCACCAGGGTTTTGTTCAGGAAATCATTGATGGTGCTGTAGATGATCCGTGCGTCCTTGACATAGCTCAGATCAAGATCGATTTTTTGGGTTCTTAATGTCTTTTCGTCCAGGACCTGAAGTGCCTTTTTGGAATAGCGTTCCCCATAGATCCTGGAAGAAAGCCAGCTGATAAAGTACCCCGTATTGGTGGCGGCCCGGCAGGTAAGTTCGCATGGGAAGTAGAAAATCCTGCCGTTTTTGACGGCATCCACCTCCTTCCATCCCGGGCGGCCCAAAAAGGCTTCGGCGGTCTTTCGGTCTCCGCCGCAGCCGTAGATAACCTGAGGGTTGAACCTTACCCACTCTTCCCTGCTGATATCGGTTACATCACCCTTCCGGCCCAGTTCAGGGGGTATGCCCCCGGCTAATCGGATCATTTCGTTTTGAAATGAATCGTCCCCGGGAGTCATCACCGCGCCGCGGCCCATCAGTCGAATGACGCGCCGGCGGTTTTCCGGAGGAATCCGTTCCACCTTTTTGGCGATGGTTTGGAGTTGATCGTTTATGGCATCAATCAGGTCTTGCGCTTGTTTTTCCTTGTTGAAAATTTTTCCGAGCAGCAGAATCTTTTCCCGGCTGTCGGCCATGGACCGTGTTTCAAGGTCAACCATTGGAAAATGGCTGTTTTTAAACCGTTCTTCGACCCCTTTTTGAAGGCTGGAATAGAAAATGAGGTCGGGTTTTACCGACTCGATCACGTCAAGGGAGGGTGAAAAATAGCCGCCTACGATCTTTTTTGAGGCATTTTCAGCCGGGTAAGCATCGTGGTAGGTTACGGCTTTGATAAAATGGCCCGCACCGATTTTATAAAGTATTTCCGTGATGGAGGGAACCAGGGACACCACTTGCGTGGGTGGTTTATGGATTACAATGGTTTTGCCTGCATCATCTACGAATTGTAAAGAAAGGGCATTGGGTGGAAAGACGGCCAGAAGAACCAGAACGAAAGTGAAATAGAAGAGAGAATGCTTTATGGGGAGAAAAAGACGATTCATGTTTTTCATTTATGGCTCTCCTGATCAACAGGTGTTTTAGGCGCCAAAAAAAATCCCCAAGCTGACACGGATCAACCCGAGGATTGCCCTTATTTATTAACGATTTTTTAACCTAAAGTATCCTTCGCGCAATTTTCATCAATCGAAACATTGAGTTTGACATCCTTCGGCAGTGCCATTGCCAATGCGACTTCGACTGATTTCAATATCGCCAGCGGAATGGTGCAGGTAGTGTGACATCCCGCGCTTTGCGCTGCAATCATAACGGGATTGACGGTTATCGGCTTGAAAAGCTCTACAAGGGACATTTTCTGAACGAGCCCGGACAATTTCTGGATCTGCTTACATTCAGAACCTGAAATCTCGATAGCAACAGCCCGAGCCCCATTTTTTTGTGCTTTAACCACACAGGTAAACCCGCAGATCCCTGGATCTACCTTTGTACAAACAATATTTGTTTTCGTGTCAGTCATCGGTTTATCCTATTTACAGGTTTTCACTGAATTTCGGTGAATCTTACGGTTATGGGGTTCCTTTCCGATACCGTACTATAGCATAAACAAAACCCTGTTATCAAATTTCTTAACAATGGATTGATGTAATGACGAAGCTTGTGCAGCCGCCAGCCGAGTTTTTGGCCGCGGATATTGTCCGGTTGGAGCAGAAAATCCCTTTTGATGTCCGCACGCAGCGACACAAAAAAAATCAAACACCCCACCAGATAGTGGTCCCACTGGTCTTTCAAATCCCCCCAATAAATCTCCATATCCAGAAATTTGATCCATTCTTCGTCAGTGGCGGGTATTTGCGTCGTGTAGCCTTTTTGACGCAGTTCATGTCCCCAGGCCTGAATCAAAAAATCCAGTTTGTCAACCATGCGCTTCTGATCAAAAAGGTCGTCTTCTTCAAAAATCACCTGGCCGATTTTTGGGGTGGATGAAAGTTGTGATGTCATCATTATTTTCTCTCCGCGGCATTTTTATTCCATGAGAATGATGCTGTAATAGTTGTACTTTGCTTTCACATCCTTTTCAATCTGGAAGTCCTTTCCAATGGTTTTTAAGGTTTGAAAAACATCGATGGAACAGGATTCAACGGAAGGACGTCTTTCCATGGGAAATTTGCAGTCCTGGGGGTAGGTACATACTTTGCACAGGGGGCAGCGCTCAGGGACCAGCGCAAAAGCCTTATAATATCCTTCTAAAAAAAGTTGTCGTTCAAGGGTTACCGCGCCTTTCCAGCCGTTCATTTGAACCAGGCGCTTTTTTTGATTATTCCGATAAAAATGACCATTGGTTGCGGATCCGCAAACGAGAAGCGCCTTACTATATTCATTTAACAGGTCACGGGTTTTGTCGGAGGCAGGGGTTTCAGGAGGGCAGCACCAACTGGTACCATACTTTTGGCAACCGTATTTGCATTTCAGCCGCACCCATTGGGCAACGCAGATGTCACTGGTTTTTAAGGGAATAATTTCATGTATATTGTATTTTTTCCCTAATTTTTCTAGGGTTTTGATGGTGTTGAGCTCTTTTCGGCGATCATCAAGCGCATGAATCGTTTGTCGGTTGCAATGCATCGCTAAGCCCCCATTCATTTGTTCGAAAAACAATGCTGGCGTCTTTCACTGACGTCAACCCCATTTCAACCTCAGCCGCTTCGATCACCCCGCACGGCACGGAACAGGCCGCGTGAAGACCCCGTTTTCCGGCTTCTTCATAAACGATGTTTTTGTGGATAGGGGTTTTGACAACTTTCGCGATGTCCAATTTCCTGAGCGGTCCTTCAAGGGCCATGACTTTGTCGCATTCACTTTTTATGGCGATGCCCACATGTTTTCGATGAATTCGAAAAGCGCGGATTATCGTATTCAGCCCACAAATACCGCATACCACGTGAACCGTTACCATAAAATCCTCCCTTCGGATTTTCCCCTCCTTAAAAAGGAGGGGAAATGGTCGAGTGAATGGATAAAATGCCTGCTTTATTTTTGATGAAGGATCTCATCAGGCACAACGCCTTCCAGATGTTTAAATTGATCTTTCATGTGCGGAAGATGCATGGCCTCCATGAAATCCTGTTGAAACGTAGGTTCCACGGTTAACTCGATATATTCCACATTTCGAGAGACCCAGTCGGCTTCCTTGCGTTTTCCGATGTTCAGCAGGGCAGCACGGCACCCGTCGCCGGCGGCATTGCCCACCGATTGAATCATTTCAATCTCGCAATCGGGGAACAGCCCCATGATCAACGCTTTTTTTCTGTCCACATGGGTGCCGAAGGCGCCGGCGATTTTGACTTTGTCCAGTTTTTCCACGCCCATGCGTTTGACCATGAGTTTGCAGCCGGCATAAAGGGCGCCTTTGGCCAGTTGGATCTGGCGAACATCTTTCTGGGTAATGACAATGTCTTTTTCGATGCTCGATTCTTCGGCCCACGCCAGAACAAACTCAGGTTGTTTGGTATCGGGATTTTTCCGGAACCGGGGATGGTCCTTCAATTCCTTCTTGTTAAAGACACCGCTCTTTAAAACGATGCCTGCCGTATACAACTCCGACAGAACGTCCAGAATGCCCGAACCGCAGATGCCCTTGACTTTCATGTCTTTGGGATCAACCGCATACTTGCGCCAGGTGTCGTTTCCGATAACCTTGTAGTCCACCTCCCGGGTCTTCGGATCGATCTCGATCCGCTCGATGGCGCCGGGCGCCGCGCGCATGCCGTATGCCAGTTGTGCGCCCTCGAGGGCAGGCCCCGTGGCACAGGAAGATGAGATGAGTTTATCTCTATTGCCCAGGACCAGTTCGCCGTTGGTGCCGATATCGATGATCAGCTGAATATCGTCATATTTGTAGGGTTCTTCGCAAATGAGGACGCCCACGTTGTCTGCGCCCACGAAGCCTGCTTCGTTGGGCAGCACAAACACGTATCCCCCGGGACTGATGTGTATCCCCAAATCACGGGCTTTGATGTTCAGGCTGTGATGGACCACGGGGGGGAAGGGTGCAACCCCCACGGGTTCGGGATCGAGTTTAAGAAGAATGTGATGCATGGCGGTGTTGCAGCCGATGGTAATGTCGTCGATATCATCCCTTGAAAGCCGACGGTAAATTTTGCCTTCCTCCGGCACTTCCACCATTTCATCGGGCCCTTCATCCCCTTTTTCCTTTTTTTTCTTTTTCAGTGGGGGATGGGTCCCTTTCAGGGCCTGGTCGATCAACCAGTTAAGCCCTTCGATAATATCGTCGCTCATTCGTTCGAGGCCGTCTTCATTCATCATATGGTAGGTGATGCGGCTCATGACATCTTCCCCGTACTTGCACTGGGGATTCATCAGGGAAACCGTGTCCAGCACCTCCATGGTGACCAGATTGCAGAAGTACCCCGCCACCGTTGTGGTGCCGATATCAATGGCAAGGCCATAGGTGTTCAGTCGCTTTCCGGGGCGCACGCGAATGATTTCCTGATCCATCCATACGCTTACGGTGACTTCCCATGCCCCTTTTCGCAGGGCGTCAGGGATCTGGCGCAAGGCTTGAATATCGACGCGCAGATCCTTAATGCCGTACATCTTTTCCAATTCGTTGCAAATGCGTTCAAAATCCGCAGTGGGGTCTTCAAAGGTGGGTTTTCTGACCTTAACGGTATAGAGTTTGACAGCGGGATCATGGGTAATCGCAATGTCCCTGGCCTTCTTGCTGACCACCTGTTTTCCGGCCCGGGATTCCTCCGGGATGAACACCAGAATATCGCCTTCCACCTTGGCCACGCACCCCAGACGCAAGCCTTGTTTTCGCTTTTCGGGGTTAATGAACTTTGCTTCTTCCTCCTGCCAGCCGCTCACATGAGACATGGCGGAGTCGATGCCGTATTTTTCAAAACGCCCTTCTTCAATGCGAACGATGCATTTCCCACAAACCTTCTTTTCCCCGCAAAGGGCCTCGATGTCCACGCCGAGTTTTCTTGATGCTTCGATGATGCTGATGCCTTTGGGAACTTCTCCCCGCCGTCCGGAAGGCTGAAAAATTACCATGGCCATGTTGTCGTCCATTGATGTGGTTCCTCCTTTACTTCCCTACTTCTCGGGTTGCGTCATTGCGACCCCTGACAGCCGTTCCATTCACTTTAATTCTGAAGTTTCCGCAACTGGCCGATCATTTTGATGGCTTCCTGAACGGCGTTGCCCGCTGAGTCCGCATACCCGTCCGCACCGAAGAGGCTGGCGACATCCTGTGTTACCGGCGCCCCCCCCAGCATGATGGCAACGTTGGGGTTTTTCTCTTTGATCATTTGAATCACCTTTTTCATGCCCATCATGGTGGTGGTCATCATGGCCGACATGGCGACAATTTCAGAATCGGTCCGCATCTGTTCTTCAACGAACTTCTCAAGGGGAACATCCCTTCCCAGATCATGAACTTCGAATCCGCCCACGTCGAACATCAGTTTGATAATGTTTTTTCCGATATCGTGAACGTCTCCCTGAATGGTGCCGATCACCACCTGTCCCATCTCCTTGACATCCGCCTTGTTGATATGGGGTTTGAGGATGTCCAGACCCACGTAAAGGGCATCGGCGCACATGAGCAGCTCGGGAACAAAATATTCCTGCTGATCATACAATTGCCCCACATGCTCCATGCCGGCCGCCAGCCCGTCCATGATGGCTTTAAATGCATTGACGCCTTCGGCTATGGCGATGTCGGCCCACTCTTTGGCCATGTCTTCATCATATTCAACCACGGCTTCCGCCAGTTTTTCAAATATTTCTTTTTCTCTTGCTTCATCCGCCATTTTTTTCTCTCCTTAATTTGCATTTTATTTCAACCATAATGGTTGATTGAACAGGTATAATGACCGTTTGCTCAGAGCCTTGGTCTTATAAACGACCAACGGCCGGCGTTGCTTTATTGCCGTATTCTCGAACGGCCTTGACGTAGGCTTCTACATTTTCCCGTTTCACGTCGGGCCATAAATCACACCCCGGCCATACGGCGTCCACGCCATCGTCAATACATTTTTTGATGACGCCTTCCACGTCCGCGGCATCCATGGTAACCAGGGTTCCATAGGGATCGAAATTCCCGAATACGAGCGCATCGTCTCCCACCTTTTTTCGCGTTTCCACCAGGTTGTTCTTTTGATCCACACTGAGAGCGTCGGCGCCGCATTCATTCATCATGGCAATGATCAGATCCGTGCTTCCGCAGATATGGTTAACCGAAGGAATATTGATGGCGTCAAAGACTTTCGTCAAGTTGGGTTGAATCAGGGTTTTCCACATCCGTGGGGAGAGCAGGTCGGTGCCGGACCCCATTTCCCGAATGGTAATGTAGTCGACGCCCAGAGATTCATAATGTTGGGCGGTTTTGATCACCAGATCGGTCATCTTAGCCAGAAAAGCTTCTACCCGTTCTTTGTCTTTTTTAACGCCCTTGAGCAAAATATCAAGTTCGATGACCTGGCCGGCCATGGTGAAAGGCCCCAGCACCCAGGCGCCTCTGGCCAGGTTTCCGGGCTGGTTTTTGAGAATATTGAAGGCATCGTCCACAACGGGCATTCGCCCCTTTTCGAGGAAACCATCATCTATGTCCACGTCGCCCAGGCCTGCCCATTTGGTGGGCACCGTCGGGTAAAGGATGTCTTCGGACCCTTCGTAGAGACTGATGCCGCGACCCAGGGCTTCCGGAATGGTGCACATGTCGTAGGGGACGATGGTGGCGTCGAAACCGAAGATTTCCGCGGTTTTCTGAGCCGAACCGGCCAGATATTCGCCGGTCGTATGGATTTGCGCAAAACGAATGCCCAGTTCTTGAATGGCTTGAATGCAGACCATTCCCATACCGCTGAAAACGGGCATACTATCGATGGCTTCCCTCCGGAAAAGTCTGTTGACTCTCTCCTTTGGCGTCAATTCTTGCATTGTTGAACTCCTTTCTGATTTGGTTTTTTTTAGCGCCTTTGGCAATGGCGTTACAGGGTTTTGAGCTGATCGACGAAATCCGGGAATAACTTATAAAGGGGATGTTTGGGTTCCGTCGGCAATCGTCGTGTTTCAGCAAAAACGGCTGTGGCCAAAAAGGCATCCGCCATGGCAACTGCCGGAAATATTCTGGATGCCCCCGCCATGGGTCCTGCAAAAATCATGTCGTGGTACAGGAAAGCCGCCAGGGATTCCAATCCCGCATCCGCCGCGGACCATCCCTTGAATCCCCAGTTCTCCCGGGCCTGCTTCCACATATAGGAACCGTTGCTGGGCGCGCTGGCCCCCGGGAATCCCCATTTCTCTTTGATCATGCGATTGGCGATGCCGCAAAAGGCGGTGGCCGGGCCGTTCATGACCGATGTATCCACAAAAATACTTTCGAATTTTGCGCCCACCTTGTCGATGACGTCCAGGAGTTTCTGGGTGCCGGAAATCCTGCCGCTGGGCATCTGGTCCGCCATGTCAAAGGAAACCAGGAGTACATGCTTGACCCCAATTTGGGAGATCTCTCGAATCTCCGTTTCCAGATCCTCTTCCCAGACCGTGATGCTGTTGTAAAACATGCGGTCCAGAAGGCCTTTTTCCGCGCAATAGGCCGCCCCTTCCAGTTTCGGTTTCATTTTCCAGGCGTCTATGCAAAAGGGCATGTCGCTCACGGAGGTTACAAAATCCACATAGGCTTCAAGCTCCTTGCCCGTATTGCCCACGATGTCGGCCATGCCCGGAACGCCGGTTTCAGCAATGAGGTTGTCCATTGTTTTCAGCAGTTCTGCGGCCTTTTTTTCGTCAAATCCCTCCTTTCGTTTTCCGTCGAACACCTTGTCGCCCTTCTGAAAAATCGAGGGACAAACAACGGTCGGATACTCCCCGGGTTGCCCGCCGAATTTTACGCCGCCTACATTGCATACCTTTTGTTCCCTCTCGAATTGAAACATCCGTTCTCCTCCGTTATATAAGGTTAAGGGTTGTCGATAAATGCCGGCAAAAAAAACGAAATTGAGCGATTCGGGATGCCCCGTGCATCGAAGACGTAAAAGACCCGTTTCAGTCCTGAAAACAATACTCCCTTTGATGAAAAGAGAGGCATCTATC
Source organism: Desulfatiglandales bacterium (assembly GCA_963664475.2). GTDB lineage: Bacteria > Desulfobacterota > DSM-4660 > Desulfatiglandales > Desulfatiglandaceae > NaphS2. Next base: position 956,969 of record CAXXXE010000002.1, on the reverse strand, counting down.
CTCGACCTTTTCTTGTAAAGAAATACCGTGTGCCGGGTCAAATGATCGCGTTATGGGTTTCGTGGTTCTGTGATATATGTTTGAAAAAGCGATGGCAGCCGCTTTTTTTTAAAGAATATTAGGCCGTACTTAAAAACTTCCGGGAGCTATAACAAAAGCAACTCCCCGCAAGAGGTCTAAATGATCTGAAGAGAGATATTTCGAATGCAATACACTTTGGGAAGGATAATGGAAAACAGAGAGGAAACCCAGGAGCGGGATTTATTCATGAGCTCAGGATGCTTCCTTCCTCAACGCGTGCAAATGCATACTAGAGGATGGTCAAGCAAAAAGCTATAGTCCAAGGGATTAATTTTGAAAGATTTGGGACTATTTTAAACGTTCGATGGTCGAAAAAACATCAGGTTTGGATTTCCACGATGCCCAGATGAATGGCGAATTGGATCAGCTGGGAAATATTGTTCATCTCAAGCTTTTCCATGATGTTGGCGCGGTGCGTTTTGACGGTACTCGGGCTGACAAAAAGGACCTCGGCAATCTTTCGGGTGGATATGCCTTCCGCGATCATTTGAAAGACTTCTCTTTCTCGATTGGAAAGCCGGTTGTACAGATTTTCCTGGTAAGATTCTTTTTTGAGGGAAAGATAATCTTCAATGACCTTGTGGGATATGGATGGGCTTAAATAGGTCTCGCCTTTGAGTGCTGCCTGAATGGCACTGATGATATCCGTACCTGCCGCGCTTTTGAGCAGATATCCCGAAGCGCCGAGACGAAAAAGCTCACTGATGTAACGCTCATGAGAGTGCATGGACAATATGATAATTTTGGTTTCGGGGCGATTTTTTTTGATTTGCCGTGTGGCCTCGATACCGTTTAACATGGGCATTGCGATATCCATCAGAACGACATCCGGCTTCAATTCTTCAACTTTTAAAACAGCTTCGCGGCCATTCTCCGCCTCTCCAATCACTTGCAGACCGGCTTCTCCTTCCAATAATTTGGCCAGGCCCTCTCGAACGATGGTGTGATCATCCGCAAGAAAAATCTTGATGGTTTTGCAAGGCATTGGAACACTCGTTGATGGGAAATAAAAAATTCAAGTTACCTGGTGATGAACGCTAACGCAAGCAAAAATTTAACGAGAGAACCTGATTTTATACTTGACAGGTAACCCCTAATGGTTGATCAAATCGATATGGGTCTTTGTTGCGAATGCGTCATGGCATAGAAAACCGCAGACGTTTAACCTAAAATCCAAATGGGGAAAGGATATCAGAATATGGCAAGAACCGTGGATAATTTAATGAAGATGTTTACCGACAGCGCGGAGTCCAATGCTCGGTACATGGCATTTGCCGAAGCAGCGGACAGAGAAGGTCATCCCAACGCAGCCAGGATTTTCAGGGCTGTCGCCATGGCAAAAATGTTTCATGCCGTAAGTCATCTCAAGGCCACTAATTTGGTGGACACGACAATGGAAAACCTCAAACAGGCTTTGGAAGAGGAAACCTATGATTATAAGCGCGCATATCCTCCCATGGTTCAGGATGCAGTGAAGGATCAGGCCATTGAAGGCCGGTACAGCCTGGAATATGCCATGTCCATCGGACCCATTATCGCCAATTTGATCAACAAAGCCATGGGTAATCCCGATGCCAATGATGGCGCTTCATATTATATCTGTCCCGAGTGCGGCAATATCGAGTTTGGGAAGGCGCCGGACAAGTGTCCCTTCTGTGGCGTGGACGCAAGGGATTTTGTCGAAGTTTCTTGAAAAAATTTTGGGTATTCAGAAATGATTGAGATTTACGATAGACTTAAGAATAAAGTCGTGGGCAGGGAGATCGAAACAAAATCCATTCTGGTTGCCATGGAGGTGGGTAAACATTTTTTATTGGAGGGACCGCCGGGTACATCCAAATCCACTTTGCTCCGGACCATCGCACGGGAATCTCGGATTCCCTTATATACGATTGAGGGGAATGTGGACCTGACACCGGCAAAACTGGTGGGTCATTTCAATCCGGCAAATGTGATGTCGGAGGGTTACCAACCCGAGTACTTTGAAAAAGGGCCTCTTACCATGGCCATGGAAGGCGGGGGCATTCTTTATATCGAAGAGTTCAACCGAATGCCGGCGGATGTTTCCAATGTGCTCATTTCTCCCATGGAGGAAGGGGAGATGACCATCCCACGCTATGGACTAGTGAAGGCCGTACGTCCGTTTACGTTGATTGCGGCCCAGAACCCCTATGATGATGTGGGCACTGTTCGGGTCAGCAGGGCTTTTATGGACCGCATCTGTCTGATCAAAATGGATTACCAGAGCGAATCGGAAGAGTGCGAGATCGTTCGAATTCGAACGGGCCTGGATGATGCCGATACCATTGCCTTCGCGGTGGGGATGGTTCGTGAAACAAGAAACCATCCGGATATCAAATTAGGAGCATCTATCCGGGCAGCCATTGATATGGTGGCCCTGTTTGCCGGCATGCAAAAACTTGCTGATGATCCGGAGCAAAACATTTTGATGGCCGCGCGAATGGCCTTGTCCAATAAGATCTGGCTCAATGAAATGACGCAGAAGAGCGCCGATGAAATTGTTGAAGATATCTGGAAATCTATAAAGGGTCTCAACTTATTAAAATGAGGAGTGATAAAGATGGAAAAAGTTACTGCCGGGGATTTTAAGGTGAAAGTCCTTCAAAGCCGTATTCCCAGTGTGGTTGTTGTCTGGGGGGTAGGGTGAGGCGTCTGTCGTACGCTTAAGCCTCAGGTCGAGGCGCTTGTCGAAGAGCTGGAAAAAAGCATTGGATTCTTTGAAATTGAGGCTGCTCCCAATCGGGACCTCCTTATAAAATTGGGCGTTAGCGGACTTCCAACTTTCCTGTTTTATAAAGAGGGTCGAGAATTCAGTTCTCTGGCCGGCGTTAACACGCGATTGGAAGAAATCAGAGAACAGATCCAGACGCTCTTGCATGGAGTAGGGCAGTAAAGAGGTTCTATTTTATAAATGTTCAATATTGATGCAAACCTTAAAGACGATGTCGTTGGTCGAGGCCTCGAAACAAAATCCATCCTGATTGCCATGGAAGCCGGTAAACATGTTTTACTGGAGGGACCGCCGGGTACATCCAAATCGACCCTGCTTCGAACCATCGCACGAGCATCCCGAATCCCGTTGTATAGGATTGAAGGGAATGTGGACCTGACACCGGCGAAACTGGTGGGTCATTTCAATCCGGCAAATGTGATGTCGGAGGGTTACCAACCCGAGTACTTTGAAAAAGGGCCTCTTACCATGGCCATGGAAGGCGGGGGCATTCTTTATATCGAAGAGTTCAACCGAATGCCGGCGGATGTTTCCAATGTGCTCATTTCTCCCATGGAGGAAGGGGAGATGACCATCCCACGCTATGGACTGGTGAAGGCCGTACGTCCGTTTACGTTGATTGCGGCCCAGAACCCCTATGATGATGTGGGCACTGTTCGGGTCAGCAGGGCTTTTATGGACCGCATCTGTCTGATCAAAATGGATTACCAGAGCGAATCGGAAGAGTGCGAGATCGTTCGAATTCGAACGGGCCTGGATGATGCCGATACCATTGCCTTCGCGGTGGGGATGGTTCGTGAAACAAGAAACCATCCGGATATCAAATTAGGAGCATCTATCCGGGCAGCCATTGATATGGTGGCCCTGTTTGCCGGCATGCAAAAACTTGCTGATGATCCGGAGCAAAACATTTTGATGGCCGCGCAAATGGCCTTGCCCCATAAGATCCGGCTCAATGAAATGACGCAGAAGAGCGCCGATGAAATTGTTGAAGACATCTGGAACAAACTGAAACGTCGGTACGGAAAATTTTCAGCCAATACCGCGGCAGTGCATCCAAATCCGGAAATAAGAGAAGCGCCCGACATGAAAGAGGGCGGGATTAAAAACAATGACCACTCCCTGGCAGATCGACTTCTGGACGAGGTCACCGGAAAGAAAATTATGGATTTTGAAAGCAATGATCCCCATAATTTTTGGCGTATGGCGAGTTATTTTAACAAACATCCTGAAAAACTTGACCTGTTTTTTGAACAACCCGGCTCCCTGGAAGCCTTTGCCCGGATGCTTGGCAGATTGGAGAATGATGTGGCGGCCCAGGCCATAAAAATCGCCAGTCGTATCATTATCAAAATTGCCAGGCAAATTGCCGATTCCGGATACCGGTCAGGAAAGCTTGAATTGGTCAGTGGGTGTATCGATGGGGCCGAAATTGAATTGGATCGGAGCATCGAGAGGCATATGGATGGGCCGGAACGGGGGATTCTGAAAAATCTGGTATCCTATGTGAGGCACAGTGAACGGCAGGCATTTGTAATGATGCTTGATTTCAGCTACTCCATGCAAAGCAAGATCATTCTATCCGCAATTACCGCGGCGGCCATTGCACAGCACTTCAAAAAGGATTACGCTGTTCTGGCTTTCAGCAATGGGATTTCCATTTTGCGGGAAGTGGATGAGCGAGCAGGTCCGGAGAAGGTTTTGGAGAGGCTGTTCGCCCTGCAGTCCCATGGCGATACGAATATCCGGCTTGCGCTGGAGGCAGGGTTGAAATACATCACCCGGTTCGAGCGGAAAACAGGGCTTTTGTTGACTGACGGGGATTGGAACAGGGGAGGGGATCCTTTTCAGGCGGCGGTCCGTTACCATAAACTCAGCATCATCGGTTTTCCGCCGGCGGAAAATGAAAAAATCCGCCGGCTGGCCTTTCAAGGGAAGGGAAGCTTTTCCTTTGTGAGAGATGAAAGAGAAATCGCCGGTGCTATTTTACGATGTTTGAATTAAGGGGTAAGATGATCTTATGCTGTGTCGGAATGTGCGTTGATGGGAATTTCAATGCGGATGCGTGTTCCTTTGCCGATTTCTGCGCGCAGGGAAAAAAGGCCACCCGACATGGAAGCCCTTTCCCGCATGGACAGAAGGCCCAGGGTCTTTCGATGTTTCATGGCGGCTTCCGCATCAAAGCCTATGCCGTCGTCTTCCGCGGTCAATATGATGTGGGGATAGCTTTTAACCATGGAAAGTCGAAAATGTTTGGCCCGGGCGTGTTTCAGCGTATTGATGGTCGCTTCCTGGGAGAGGCGATAAAGCAAAGTCTCCATTTCAGACGTCAATCGCCCTTCAAAGCCAACCATCTTAAAGTCAATGTTCAATTCGGAGTGTTTTGAGATGCGGGTCAGATAGGCATCCAGGGCCGGTTCCAGGCCGAGATCGCTCAAGAGGGCAGGGTGCAGTTTGTAAGACAGGCGACGCAAGTCCTGGTAGGTTCTGTTGATTTGCTTCTTGACATCCGCAAAAAGGGCTTTGACCGGGCTTGAATCAGGAGACAGGGACTTCTGAATGGTTTCCAGGGAAAAATTGATTCCGGTAAGGGCTTGTCCTGCCTCATCGTGAAGTTCCCTGGCAATTCGCCGTCGTTCAAATTCCTGAGTCTGAAAGAGCCTGGCCGTCAGTCCCTTGAGTTCTTCCCGGTGTTCATGGACGGTTTTCAGAAGTCGGCTGTTTTCGATGGCGCCCCCCAGAAAGTTCCCGAGGGATCCCAGAAGGTGATGGTCCTGGATGGTGAGTTCCTTGTGGTTGGGCAAGTCAAGGGCGAGGAATCCGGACGCTTTTTCCTTGGCCGTAATCAAAAAACAGGTCAGTGGCGTGGAAGGGATAACGCCTTGCTTTTTCAGACGGGCCGCAAACGGGGGGAAATTGGATTTGGGTTCCAGAATCAAGTCTTCCTTGAGCAATGATTTCATGAGGGTTTGATCCAGAAGATGCAGCTCATAGGGACTGTTGATGGCTGTTTCAAACAATCCCCGTTGAACATGAAGGAAAAACCCCGGCTTGTTGTGATCAATGAGAAAAATACCTCCCGAAGCGAGGTTTAGCAGGTCCAGTACGTTTACCAGCGCCGTCATGAGGATATCATTCAGGTCCTGAGTGGCGTTCATGGCCAGTGCCACCGCGTTTAGGAGCGATAGTTCGCGATGGCTTCGCTGCAGGTTCCTGATGGCATCCATTCTGGGCGTAATATCCTTGGCAATACCCTCATACCCGATAATTTGATCATTTTCTTCGTTTCTCACCGCATTGCCACTCAGCAAACAGTGCATGCGGGTGCCATCCTTTCGTTTGAACCAGGCTTCAAAATCCCGCACAAACCCTTCACGGTCGATCTGCTTTTTGAATACGCGCCAGTGCATGGGGTTGTCGTATACTCTTTCTATGGATTGCAGGGACAGAAGTTCATCTTTTCCGGCGTAGCTGAGGGAATCCACCGAGGCCTGGTTAACATCCCTGATGGTGCCATCTTTGGCGGTAATAAATATGATGTCTTTTGAACCCTCAAAGAGGCGACGGTATTTGCTTTCTGAAAGCCTTAGATTATCTTCCAGACGTTTGCGGTCCGAGGTGTCTTTAAAGACCTGAACGCCGCCGATGACGTTCCCGTCATGGTCTTTGAGCACTGAAATGCTGGAGGTGACAAAAAGCTTCCTGCCGTCCAGGGTGGTCACGAAAAATTCCCTGTTGTAGGCGTTTTTTTTCATTGGGACATCATTCTTGCTGGTGCGTCCGGTTCGACAGGTCGTGGTTTTGAAGATATCTTTGCAGTGCATTCCCATGGCATCGCGGGATAAAATTCCCGTTATCCGCTCGGCCGCGGCATTAAAATAGGTAATTTTACCTTCTTTATCCATGGTAAAAAGACCATCGGGGAGATTGTCGAGGATTTTAAGAAGGTCTTTTTCTTTTTGAGATGCCGTATCTCGTGCTTTTGGTGCAAAGCACGGATGATTCTCTGGTTGTTCTGAAGAAAATGGCGAAAACATCATGCTGATTTCAGGTGAAAAGGTCATTTTGTGATCCCCTTTTCTTGTCGGCTTAATCTTCCTGTAAACCTATGAGAATCGTTCCGAATCCCCGTTCATCCAGACCATGGAAATATTTTTCCTTCAGGAAAGTATCAGCGGGTGTGGAAGGGTTGGCGTATATGATGGATCGGCATTGCAGTTCGGCATCTTCTACACGGCACCATTCCGCTGGAAGCGGGGGAATTTCAAAGTGGACGATTTTTCTCATGATGTCCTGAGGAAATGTCATTTTGTCCTTGTACACGACAAAATTTTTATGCATGAACCAAACATCTTTTCTATTGGATAATTCTGCAATCAGGTGTTCGTCCCGAACTTCTTTGCCCACCACCTCCCTGCCTTTTTTCATCACCAGGGTGGCATGAGGTCCCCAGGCAAAGTCCATGTTGTTGAGTGCCGCGTAGATCAATTTGCATCTGAGGACTTCTCTTACGCCGGTATTGATGACCTTTCCCAGGCCCATGAGGGATCTTTCCTCTGCGTCAGCCTCAATATCCACGATTTTCTTTCGGTCTTCCGATAAAAAAAATGCGACCTCAACAATTCCCCTGCTATTCTTTACGGCCTCAAATAGCGCCGTATTCCCTGCCTTTCTATCCATGACGCCCTTTTGTCCTTTCGTTGGGCCTGCATTTCCGTTTAGTTCTCGCCGATCACCAGTTCAAGAAGAGAGAAACATTTTTCACCGCAGATCCTTTCACATCGTCTACAGGCAACGCCGTCACAAAGGGCCAGATTGATGGTGATGCCAAAATCACCATCCTGTTCCAGCATTTCAAGGGCGTTTTCCGGGCATTCCTGAACGCAGACTTCATCGCCCAGACAACCATCAAAAAAGAAGGTCTTTCGCTGTCCGATATCGGGAATAATGACAAGCCCCATGGCGCCCAGGTCGGGGATATCTCTTTCAACGGTTTTGATCACCCGGGGAATGCTGCTCACCTCTTTCAACGCGGGAAGCCCGTATTTTTTCAGGAATTTCTGGTATTGTTTCAGAGGCATGCCTTCGGTCCAATGGGAGATTTCAAGAATGTAAACCTTTTCAAACACCTTGGACTCGGCAAACATGCAGTGATGCTGGCGCAAATCATCGGCCACCTGTTTCATATACCAGAGCTTGTTTTCGTCTCTAACCATATCGGCCGCCATGGCCAGGGAGGTATTGCCAACCTGATAGATTTTCTTGACATCAGCGGGGATCATGCCGATTTCCTGAGCTTTCAGGGCATCCACATAGGTCCCTGATGCACCCGACATATATGCGGTTTCAATGTCATCCACCTCTATGCCGGCTTCCTGGCACAGGGTGATGTGTCCGGCCCTGACGGAGCCGATGGCCTTGCCGGCTTCAAGCAGGTCTTTTTCGGTAAACTTGATGCCGTCCGGGAGATGGATTTCCGTATCGGCGGTGTTGATTTTGGGAATATTGATGAGATGGGCATTTCTTCCCTGACTGAGGAGGGCGACAACGCCGGTCCCCGTAATGCCGACGGCCCTCAACTCACCCTTTTCCAGAACGGTCCCCGTGACCGGATCAACCGTATCTCCCGGTAAAGCCTTCATTTCCGTATTCAGAATCAGCGTTTTCAACCTGCCGTGGAGAGGCTGACCTTCTTGTGCGACTCGCTTGAAGCCAACAGCGGAATCAACGGTTTCATCCTGCTCGAAATCAACATCCGAAATAGCGCCGGGAAGTGCCAAAAGGCCGTCTTCGATCTGTTGACCTTCAAGGGCTGGACCCGCGGCGGTGGAACCGGTATAGACAATCCCCTTGTGGAGGAGCGCCATTTCAGCATTGGTGCCATAGTCGGTGACAATGGCGGTTTCGTCTTTTTCCAGCATGCCCGTTTGAATCATCATGGCCAGAGCATCGGCGCCGATCTCATGTCGTACTGCAGGGGGGATCAGCACATCGGCGTTCTCCGGCAAATCCAGGCCGCTGATGTCCTTCGCTTTCAGGAGTTGGGCGTCTCTTTTGGGGGCGACGACTCCCAGGGATTCCAGTTTGCGTTTTCCAGCATAGGCCAGATCTCTGAACTCGATTCCCTGAAACAGCGAAAGCTGGATGGGGTTGCCGCAAATGGCCAGTCGCACCACATCATTTTTATCAATCTTCAAGTGATCCATAACCTGGTTAGCTGCCTGCACCATCACCGTATGGGCGCCTTCAATGCCCACCTCCAGTGCAAAATGAAGGTGGTCGATCACATTGGCGCCGGGAAGCGGATGACGGGTGGTGACCGCCGTGGATAAAATGATGCCCCCCTGGTCAAGGTCAATGGCGTGTCCCCGAAAACCGCTTGTGCCCAAATCCAAAGCAATACCCAATTTTGCCATTCGCTCTGCCTCCCTGTTGGTTTAAAAAAGTCTGCGGTTACATTTAAAACAGATCCAATGCTCATTATCATCTCTGGTAATCTGTGCAAAATGGCCATACTTCTCTTTATGTTCTTTTTTAATTTGCGACCAGAATTGCTTGATCTGGGTGCAGGAAAGTCTTTCTCCTAAAAACGCTTCCACATCCGTATGCAGACGTCCGCATCGTGTACAGGCGATCATTTTTAGCTTCCGAGCCGGTTGCGGGGAAATATCCCCTGTGTGCATAACAAAAGGAAAGGGCAGAGCTTATGGAACGCAAGGTACCATGCTCTGCCCCCTCAAATCAAGAACTACGACCCTATGTCAAGAATTTTGAACAAACGGCTACAGCCCGTAGGATGCCGGGTTGAACCCCTTGACGTTTTTGTACTTGGCCAGGGACTGATCAATGAAAGTCCCTTCATCGGCGGGCAGGGCTTCCAGGTCCTTCATGGCTTTGTCAAGGGCGCCTTTTTCGAGGGCGGTCAATTTCATCTGAGGATCTCCCAGAATGATCTGACCCGCCTTGATGGCCGCGGCTTTGCCCCTGGCATAATAGGTATCATTGTTTTGCATCATGGCATTGCCGATTTCCCAGGCATTGTCAGGCGCCAGAATCAGGCTGTGGGAGTCACGGTACATGTCGGAATTCACCAGAATTTCCTTCATCTGTTCCTGGTAACCCAGTTCAAGGGAGGTGTTCAGGATGGCGCAGTCGTACCCCAGGATTTCCGCGAATACGGAGGTGGTGGTGGCGCCGAACATGTCGTGATATTCAACGGCCTCGTTGCTCCACAGATCGCAGACCGACATGATGATATTGCTGGCAAGGTCCGAGTGAGCGCAGGCACTGGCTTTTCCCTCGGTGGAGATAGGAACGCCGGAGATGGCCTTGATGATGGGATCCTCGTAGGCACAGTCCTTGGTGGGGCCGGTGGCGCCGCATTCATAGGCCACGAGGGTCCTGGAAGCGGAGATGGCTCTGGCCAAAGCCGCGATCACATGGGGCACGTCCTTGGAGGTCATGCCGCCGGCCATAAACATGGCCGTGTTGGCTTCGGAACAGTTGGTGTCGCCACCGGGAATGCAGTTGTTCTTCTTGCAGATGGCGACGATCTGGTCCCACATCCATTCCATATCGATGGCGCCCAAAACCCCGATGCCGAACAGGATACCGCCGATATCGTTACGAATGATGGCATGGTCAAAGATTTCCTTGCCCCCCATGGATTCGATGGAGACGATGTCCGCATACTTGGAGCATTCTTTGAAGCTCTCCAGGATTTCCATGGTGTAGTCACTTTCCCGCATGTGGTGCATATCGGGTTTTCGCAGATCCGCGGGGGTGGAGCGGTAGGCCGCTTTGAGACCATACTTCGTCAGATAGTCATCCATCTGCCTGGCGGTTTGCGCAGCGATCTCCCCGCCCCATTTGGGGTTGTGGGTCATCTGGAAGACATGTTCGTTTTCAACCTGCAACGTGGGGTGCCCGACGATCGTCATCCTTTCCAGGGCGTCCCCATTGGCTTTTTCATATTCCCTGAGAAGGGTTTTCATGGTTTTTTCACTGCCCGGCCTGGGATGCGGCACCACCTCCGGATGCACAAACCCGCCACCGATTTCGATGCCTCTCTTGGTGGTGACCGGGAATTTGGCGGTACCGAACATCATTTCAGCGCCACTGCTGTATGCCATCTTTGTATATTTTTTCCGTGCCATTTTTTCTCCCCCTTGGTCTCAGATGTTTAAATAAAGAAAAAAACCTCTTTTGTTCGATCCTGCACCTGGTTGAAAAATTGCTTTCCCCTTTTTTTTACACCCCCTCTCAACCCCTTTATTCTAAAAAAGTGATTCATCCTCCCCTCAATGCTTTTCTAACTACACTGCAACCAACGTGCCAATCTACGAAACCGATGCTTTTCATAAAGTGCTGATTTTTTTTGATATTTTCATTTTTAAACCTTCGGGTTTCTCCAGCATTCTCCTGTCTGTCACATCAAGTGGCAGTGGCCATTTTGAATGTCACCTGACGTGACACTTGAGGGTTGTTGGAAAGACCGTATTGACACAATCGAAGATAAAGCAAGCGTCGGGTAATCCCCAGCATTCTCGCTGCTAAAGCTTTGTTTCCCGAAGTCATTTCAAGGGTTTTTAGAATGAGTTCCCGCTCCATTTCTTTTAAGGGAATGCCTCCTTCGGGCAAACGCTTCAACATGCCGTCGAAAGCGGGAGAAAGGTTATCGGTGTCTCGAATTTCTTCGGGCAGGTCCGAGGCCGTGATTTTTTCATGGGAACATGTCACCGCCAGCCGTTCGACGATGTTGGCCAGTTCTCGGACATTGCCCGGGTAGGTGTAATTATACAGAAGATTTGCGGCTTTTTCGGTGAGAAAGGGCGCCGTGCCGGCTTCGCGTTCCGCTGTTTTGGTGAAGAAATGGCCCAATAACAGGGGAATGTCTCCACGCCTTTCCCGCAGGGGAGGGACATAGATGGGGACCACGTTGAGGCGGTAGAAAAGGTCATCTCTAAAATGCCCTTTTTGAACGGCGTTTTTCAAATTTCGACTGGTGGCGGCGATGACCCGAACATCGGTTTTGAGTGAATTATTTCCGCCGACCCTTTCAAACTCTCTTTCCTGAAGGATGCGAAGGAGCTTGACCTGCACTTCCGGATCCAGTTCGCCGATCTCGTCCAAAAAAATCGTTCCGCCATGGGCCACTTCAAATTTTCCCTTTCTTTGATGAAGCGCCGTGGTAAATGCACCCTGCTCATGGCCGAAGAGTTCGCTTTCCACCAAATTGGCCGGAATGGCGCCGCAGTTCAACGCCACAAAGGGCTGGTTTTTTCTGAGGCTGGTTTTATGGATGGTTTGTGCGACCAGCTCTTTGCCTGTACCGCTTTCTCCCTGGATCAGGACTGTGGCGTCAGATGTTTTCAATTTTTCAATGAGGCGGTAAATCTGATTGATGCTACGGCTTGCACCGATAATGACCCCGAAACGATCTTTCCGCTCTTGCCGGGGACAGGAGGGCTCCTTTGGTTGGCGACACATATCCACTTTTTCAATAATGCTCAGAAAAACGGTGTTGATATCCTGTTTCAGGCTGGAACCGGAAAAATCGTAAAATTCACCATGCTGGTACAGGAAAGGTCCCAAAGGAGCGGTAATCAAAATAGCGGCCTGAGGCGCCTTCTTTCTGGCCAGATGCAGAAACCCGCCGCCTCCGATTCCAGAGGAATTCTGGTCGATGAGGATGATTCGCACACGATCGGCGTTCTCTTCCAGCAATTTATTTCCCTGCTTTTCATCCGTTGCCCAAATGGGCGAAAACAAATCATCGGAAATCAAGCGGCGTAAAACGCGGAAGCTTCCGTACTGATCGTCCACAATCAGAACGGCGGGTTTTTTAACAATGTTGATGGCTCTTTCCATTTTTTAATCTCAACTGAATAGGCTGCTCCGAAATAGAACATTTTGATTTTTTTTAATAAAACGGCGTAATGAATCGGAAAAGGAAAATTCACATGCTTTTGGCCAATGGAAAATGCTGTTAAAAGGGTGTTCCAAATTTAATTGCGCTTAGAAGGGCAGCGCTCCCTTGGCCAAAAGCCAAAAGGAAGGAATCCAGAGACCCACAACGGTCCAGACCAGAAGTGACGCCCCCAACGTTTTGGCGGAAAATTTTCCGTATCCGTTGAGCCACACCATGATGTAGAGTACGGTGTAACCGGCGCACGCCAAGGCAAGAAAATTGCTTTTGCCGATGAGCTGTTTGCCTCCCTCCAGAACCGGTCCACCGCTTAAAGCGAGGATCATGTAAACAATGGATATGGGAATGAGCGTAAAACTGGCGTTGGCCATGGTTGTGGACTCCTCCAGACCGGCGAACAGGGTATATCCTACGATGCAGTAAAAAAGTCCATAAGCGAAAAGTAAAGCGGCAATCCAGGGATCTTTGAAAACAGCGGCTTCAATAACCGCTGAGACAAGTACCAGTGTGCCGACCATCATGGTTAGGGCGCCGGTACCCTTGGGTTCTCCTTTTCCCAAAAGCAACAGCCCCACTGGAAACCACATGAGGCTTATTGCCATAAGCGTTGCTTCTACCATTTTCTTTTCCTCCTTAATTTTCAGGTTTGTTAAAGGTTATTTCTCTTAAATTAAACAAACTACTGCCTAAGTGCGAAAAATTGAAAATGATTCCCAACAACTTTACTAAGTATATAAATTTCCGTATGATTTCTGGTTAAAGAGTTTAGGTGCGTTTGCGCTGGTTTGGCGTTATTTTGTTTTTGATTGGCAATTCTCAAGGGCCTCAGTGATTATGATCCGGTTGAGCCCCTTACCGATAATGGAAACCTTGCTGTCGGAACCCTTTGCGATACGTTGTGACGAAAACTCTCCGGAAGCCAGTTCCAACAACATCCAGCCCTGATTCACGCGAAACACGCCTTTGGCCCTGACAATATCCCCCATTTTGGAAGTGGTGGATGTGAATTTTTGAAAAAGCGCTTCCAGGGGACCCGGCTCGAAGGAGATATCGCGGTAAACGCGTCCAAACGATTCGTATCCCAAAGCATCCTCTGTTTCATCTAAATGAACATGGGGTCCTTCCCCATTGACGCTGTGCTGGGGGTGTTGGGGAAGGAGGTCATGTGTCGTCGAGCTTGCCCCAAGGGGTGATTGATACCCCCCTTGCCGGCGGGCCTTTATAACCGTTTCGGAGCTGGCCAGGGCGAACTGATAATCCTCCCAGTCCACTGCTCCGAATTCGCTTCGCATAACGGTGATGTCGGGATTGATCGCTGATATAGCCCCCTGGGTTACCATGACCTTTCTTTTATCGATTTTGTCGCACTTGTTTAAAATGGAAAGATGAGCGTGCTTCACCTGCGATTCCATGAAATGGCGATTGGCCTTATATAACCCCATGAAAGCGGTGGCATCCGCAATTAAAATGAGGTGAACGACCTCAAAGGCTTCTTCAAAAAGCTGTGCTTGAAAAATGGATTGAATCTGCGCAATGGTGGCAACACCGGTCGGTTCAACAATGACCCTTTCCGGACGAATCGTCCGGCTGATGTCAAGCATCTGACTTCTGAAATCCGCCTGGAGGGTGCAGCAAATGCACCCGCTGGGCATTTCGACCACATTTCCGCCCTGATTGCTCAATAAGTCCCCATCAATACCCACATCGCCGAATTCATTGACAAGCACCACTGTCTTCTCATTACTGCCCCATCTTTCGAGGATCTTTGTGATAAAAGTAGTTTTGCCGGAACCTAAGAACCCATAGACAATATCAACGATCATATCCTGTATTTCCTTCCATTAACCTTTTGACGAGGTTAGCCGTTCCATTTGCCCCGCATGGATTCCCAGCTTTCTCCCGCCAGAGCGTCCTCGGCCATTCCAGGCGCCTGGCTGGCTTCTTTACCCCAGATCCCGAGGTCATAACCGGTAACATACTCTTCGCATACCGCGCCGCCGCCGCAGATAAAGGGGATTGAGAGTCCTGCTGCCTTCAACTGATGCGCGATTTTGGGGAAGGCGGTCATGGTGGTGGTCATGAGGGCGGTTCCGGTAACCATAACGGGCTTATGCTGTTTGCAGGCCGCGACAACTTTATCCACCGGCACGTCAGCGCCAAGATCGATAACCTCAAAACCATTCGCGGTCAACAGCGCATTAACAATCACCTGTCCAATGTCATGAATATCACCCTCGGCCGTATGGGTGACCACCGGCGCTTTTCTATCCATGGATTTGCCCATGGCTTCTTCGCACAGGGCGATACCCACATTCATGGCATCGGATGATAGAATAACCTGGGGAAGGAAATAAACGCCTTCTTCCCACAGGCGGCTGACTTCGTTCATGCCTGCGATCAGTGCATCGTTAATGATATCCAGGGGAGATTTTGATCCCAAAGCCTCTTTGACAACGGGTCCAATCCCTTCATCGTCTCCCTCCACTACAAACTGCGCGATTTTTTGGAGAGCCGCATCTTTGGAAACTTCCCTGGCACCGCCCGAAACCTCGAGATCGAGGTCGTACCGTTTGAAAATGTTGGAAAAATCTTTCAATACTTTCATTTTTTTCTCTCCTTGCGTCCGTGTTTATATCATTACCAAATGGTTCCGGCAAGAACCACCAATATCCTGAATCAGGCACAGCTTAATGCCCCTTGGCAACCTCCACCATGGCCAGCAGGTTTTCGGTTGGGGTACCTGGTGCAACAGCGCATCCGGGGGCCAGAATCTGGATGCCGTCCGCAATGGATTCCTCGCACCCTGCTTTCACCGTTGCAACGTCTTTCATAAAGAGGGTGGTGGCAGTGTCCACTCCCCCCAGTAAAATGATACTCGATCCGCATTTTTGTCTGGCCAGCCGGGCATTCGCTTTGGGTTCCAGGCTCAGTATGTCTGCCCCTGTTTCCCCCATCCATTCCACGATGCCGTCTACGTTGCCGCAAATATGGAGAATTTTGGGAACCGATATGGCATCGAATTGCTTTTTCTGATATTCAAGCTCCAGGTCTCTGTAGGTTTTGGGAGCGATGAGCTCGGGGGAGGCGGTCATGTCTTCGCAGCAGATAATATCGGCGCCCGCATCGATCAAGGCTTTGGCGAGGGTCGTCCCGGCCTTTTCCGCGACTTCCAGAAAGGGGCGAAGCTTGTCGGGGGACTTGAAGGTCGCCTTAAGAATGGGAACCGCATCCAGCAGAGAACCGGCGATGGTAAAGGGTCCTATAATTCCCGCGATTATCGGCACCTCGTCTCCCATTTCTTTTTTTAACACGCGAACCGCTTTGAGCAGCGCCGGTATGTTGCCTCTGGACAGAAAATCTTCGGGAAAAACAGGCGTGTCGGTTAGTTTGTAGGGAGGCGGATGGTCAATCCCGGGAATGCCTTCTCCCCCTTCCACGTTTGCGCCGAGCTTGTACTTGCATCCAAGCGCTACGGCTTCAAAGGTTTGGCAAAAGGGAACCCTGACGGCGTCAAACCCGATCACCGTATGAGCGGCCATGGCCTGTTTTGCCATTATCTCTCCGTTTTGGTGCCCTTCAGGCCAAAAGGCCTGAACCTTTTCCATTTGATCGTAAGTCACCGTGGAGTTGGCGCCGAAACAGGGCATTCGATCCGGTTTCTGATGGTTTAAAACCGCCATTACACGCTCTTTTGCATTCATCTGTATCCTCCTCTGGGAAAAAAAGTTTACATCCGCATAACCACTCGATACGTCAGTCTTAATTTGGTGGAACCCTGAACGTATTTTTTGCGGTGGTTGAAGTTTGAATTATGTAGAGAATTTTTTGGAGACCCAGCAGTCCCGCGTGTTGATCAGTTAATGTTAATGGGTTTCAGGGTGAATGTCGCTGTCGGTAAATTGCGTTGTTTTAAAATGCTGGTTTAAGTGACATAAGAAATTCGGCTCGCTTTTAATTCACTGCAGCTTGCAACGTTAATGCCAAAAATCTTTTTCAAAGCGATTTTGGATAAAGACTAGGGCTATGACGCGCTGGAGGCCGCTTTCCATGATCGCCATCATGGTGTCACTACCATGACAAATGCGGGACTAAAAAACAGAGGAGGAAAACCACATTCAAAACTTTTCTTTTATTTCATACGGTTACGAGTGCGACACGATTGTCGCATTCTGACATTGCGTTACGGTCCGTTATCAGGTCTTAAGCCGGCATGGTTCAGCCCGTAGGATTTTATTTTTCGCCAGAGGGTTCTGGGATTGATTCCCGTTTTCCCGGCTGTTTTGGATACATTTCCCTCATATCGTTTGAGAGCTTCATAAATATAGGCCTTTTCAAATCGGCTTATGACAACGCTGCGGGCTGTCTGGAAAGGGATGTCCGTATCCACATGATTGGGCGACGGTTCCGTCGAGGGGTCATTCTGGCCGTGATGGGAAAAGAATACCTGATCTATCTCCTGACCATCAGTGACGACAAAGGCCCTTTCGAGAACATTTTCCAGCTCTCTGACGTTTCCCGGCCAGTGATACGTTATTAACCGGTTCATGGCAGACACGGAAATTTTTTGAATATCTCTGTTCAGATCCCTGTTGAAGACATGTACAAAGTGTTTTATCAACAGCGGGATATCCTCAATCCTTTCTCGAAGGGGGGGAATGTGAATGGGGACCACGTTGAGCCGATAATAGAGATCCGTTCGGAATTCCCCTTCTCTAATGCGTTTGGTAATGTCTCGATTCGTGGCTGACAGCAACCGCACATCCACATCGATGGGCTCGTTTCCGCCTACCCGCTCGACTTTTTTTTCCTGCAAAACCCTTAGCAGTCTCACCTGCATTCTGGATGAGATTTCTCCCACCTCATCCAAAAACAGCGTCCCCCCCTGAGCGTATTCAAATTTTCCCATCTTTCGATGGATGGCGCCCGTGAAAGCTCCTTTTTCATGTCCGAAAAGCTCGGTTTCCAGCAGCGTTTCCGCGAGGGCTCCGCAATTAATGGTGACGAACGGTTTGTTTTTTCGAGGGCTGTTGAAATGGATCGCCTTGGCCACCAGCTCCTTCCCGACCCCGGTTTCACCAGTAATAAAAACTCTGGCATCGGTTGCGGCCACTTTCTGAATCAGTTCGTAAATGGCCTGCATTTTATGGCTTTTTCCAATGATGTTCCCAAAGGCATATTTTTTGTCAACCTCTTTTCGGAGATCGCGTATTTCCTGCAGCAGCTGCCTTTCCCTGATGATCCTCGCCACCACCATCAGCAGTGTTTCCGGTTCGAAAGGCTTTTCCAGATAATCGCTTGCCCCTTCCTTGATGGCGTTGACGGCTGAAGCGATGGTGCCGTAAGCGGTCATGACGATGCAGGAGATCTTCGGATCGGTTTTCCGGGCCAGCTTGATGAGTTCCAGTCCTTGAACCCCGGGCATCCGCATGTCCGTCAGCAGAATGTCATAACTGTTGGCATTGAGCAGTTCGATGGCGCCTTTTGCCTCATGGGCCATGTCGACATCAAAGCCTTCCGTTTCAAGTATGGCTTGTATATGGAGACAGAAAGAAATTTCATCATCCACTACGAGAAAATGAGGCATCAAATCGTTCTCCCTTCGGCATGCGCTTTTTCTTTATGGGGGTTTATGGGGAGCAGAATATAAACGGTCAGTCCTTTTTCAGAATTGTTCGTTGCCCACATGGTTCCCTGATGGGCTTCAACAATTCGATGGGAAAGTGACAATCCCAGGCCGGTTCCCGAAGCTTTGGTGGTGTACAGGGGGTGAAAGATTTTTTCAGTTTCCGAAGGTTCGAGGCCGGCCCCGGAATCTTTAACGGCAATCTTTACATGCCTTTTCTTTTGCTCCGCCGGGCCAAAAAAAAGTTCAAGGGTTCCACCGTTGTTCATGGCCTCGATGCTGTTTTGAATCACATTTTGGAGTACCTGTCCCATGAGTACGGCATCCAGGCGAACGGGAGGCAGGCCTGAGTCAAAGTGCTTTTGCACCCCAATGTTTTTGCCCCTGATATCGTTTTGCAATCGGTTGAGGGTATCTTCGATGACCATGTCCATCTGTTGCATGGAAAGATGTAATTTCAGTGTTCGGGTGTATTGCAGGATTTCGGTGACCACCCGATTCAAATTGTTGACGCCTTCCTTGAGGTTTTCCAAACATTTCGGAAAGAGATTTCCTCTTCCCTGAGCCTTGCGTAACCGCCGCCTTTTCGGTTCCGACGAAAAGCCCCGTGTCATCAGGAATCAAGGATTTTTGCAGCAGATTTATTCCCATCAGAATGTTACCCAGCGGGTTTCGGATCTGGTGCGCAAGGGCGCTGGAAAATTCTCCAAGCATGGCCAGGTTCTTGGTTTTTTCCAATTCAGCTTCCAGCACTTTTGTTTCGGTTATGTCGCGCCCGATGCCTTCAACCCCGATGATTTTTCCGGAAATTTCCTTTGCGGGATAGATGGTCAAGGAAACGATGTGGTCTTCTCCTTTCCAGTTCAGGTGGCGATATTCCAGATCCGTGAAAATCGGGGCTTCCCCTATAATAATCCGGATAAAGTGATCTCTTATTTTGCTGCGATCCTCCTCAAAAACCACATCCATCGCCAAAAAATTCCCCCCGCACAATGCTTCCCTCGAAAGCCCTGTAATCGTTTCCATGGCCCTGTTGACAAAAACGAATTCATTTCGAGTATTGACCCAGAAGGTGATATCGTCCCTGGTTTCAAAACGGCTGGTTTGCTTGTCATGGAGTTGTTGAATCTGCGTTGATTTTTCTCTGACCTTTCGTTCCAGCAAATCGCTCATTTCGAGGCTTTGCGCATAGGTCCATGAATTCTGAATGGCCACCGCCGCCGCGCTTCCAAGGGCTTTGCACAGAGCAAAATCGTGCCGATCAAAAGAGCAACCTTTGCCGGTGCGGCCCAGGATAAACAATCCCAGGGTTTTCCCTCCGAACCGCAACGGCATCATGATCAGAGAACGGACGTTTCTGGTTTTGAAAAAAAATTTCGTTTCCTTTGAAATCCGCTTTGATCGACCCACTTCTCTGATAAGAATCGGATTTTTTTCGGACTTCATGGATCGGTACAGGGACCTCAGTTCCCTGGGCTCGATTTTGTCCAAACTCTGCGTTTTGGGGATAGGGGCTTTTTCGCTGCCGTGACAGGTCATCTCGATCATGGGATATCGGGTTTCGGAAAATAGATAGATGCAACTGCATTCACCTACCAATTGTGACCCTTTTTCCGCCACCGACTTCAAGGTTTTTTCCAGATCGAGTTTTTCGTTGAACTTGGCAATGGAACCCACAAGAAATGCGGATTCCCTCGTTTTTGCCTCGGCTCTGTGAAAAAGCGCCATGTTTTCCACTGCCATTCCCATGATGTTGCCCATACCGGAGAGGAGTCGCAGGTTATCCGAATTGAAGGGCCTGCCCGCTTCGAGAAAGAGTAACAATACCCCATGTGTTTTCACTTTTGATTTCATGGGGACGCCGATGATAGTGGTCGCGCGGTTTTGATGTCCATTCTTTTTTGTGGGTGCTGAGAAGAAGTCTTTGATGCCGCGCTTCTGCAAGGGTTTGCCGGTTTTAGCAGTTTCTTCTAAGAAAAACGCTTCGATCTTTCGAAGTTCAAGTCGTGAAAAAAAACCATCGCTCATATCGCGATGAGACATTTCCCATCTGTTTGTTGAAACCCTCCGCCTGTAAATTAAAACCCCCTGTGCATCAAACACCTTTTTGACCTCGGCGACGCTTTTTCGAAGGCTTTTTTGCAGATCCATGGACTGGTTTATTTTGGTGGATATGGCGGTGATGGCGTACAATTCTTTGCTGAGGGCCGTCACCTGTTGAAGGGTTTCGTCGCCATGACGTCGGACGAGGTCCAACTCGTGTGTTACGTCTTTGATTTCCTGTTGTTTCAGATTTTCACGAATTTTTCCGCCAAGATGTTGAGCAAAAAAAAAGAGGTTTTTCAACAGGGTCGTTTCATGGCTGAACTGGCGGGTAAATCGGAGGGTCATCAGACCCAGGAGTCCATCATGTTTCAGGAGTGGGAAACAAAAGGTAAGCTGGTATCTGGGCGGTATGATGCGACGGATGGAGTGTCTGACGTAGGTATTTAGAAGATAGCTTTGAACGTTGATTTTTTGGGATATTTCAACCCCATACCGCACATTCCCGGCAGTGGCCACAGGCACCAGATTGTCTGCTTGATCAAAAAGGGCGATGGTAATATGGTGGACGCACGGCAATTGGAGAAGGTATGAAAGGGATGTCTCCAATAACTCATCGAGGTCTTGAATCAACCAGGAGGCTTCCATGGCCGCTATGATTTTTTCGTGAAGTTCCATTTACCCGTACGGTATTCCGGGCTGCATTTTTGGCGTCGGATTCAAGGATGATTTTATTCCCTCTAAATGTCAACCGGAAATCCGCACATGAAATGTTGTTCATGGGGATTTACGGAAAACATTTGAACATATAAGGGGCGGACCCTCAGGATTCTTTATCCGTGACGCCTGCTTCTTCAAAGGTGAGCATTTCCCGGCAAATCTTTGCCGCACCCTCCATAACCCCCATGGCCAATGCGCCGCCGGTTCCTTCCCCGAGGCGCATGCCCAGATCCAGAATCGGTTTCAGTTCCAGATAGTTCAGCATGGTCCTGTGGCCTGGCTCTTCCGAACAATGCCCCGCAAAGAGATAATCCTTGACTGAGGGACAAAGGGCATTCGCAATGAGTGCACCGGCGGTTGAGATAAAGCCGTCAATCACTACGGGTCGGCCATGAAAGGCCCCGGCCAGAATGCATCCTGCGATGCCGCCGATTTCGAATCCTCCCACCTTGGCCAGGATGTCGAGACCATCGCGAGGGTCTGGTCGATTCACTTCAATGGCCCGGCGGATGGCATCCTTTTTCCTTATGAGGCCCTCATCGTCAACGCCGGTTCCGCGCCCCACCATCTCTTCGACGCTTTTATGGGTTATCACCGCGCCGATTGCCGCGGAAGGGGTCGTATTGCCGATGCCCATGTCGCCTGTTCCCAATATCTCCACGCCTTTCCCCAAAAGATTCGAAGCCAATTGAAACCCAGTGATTACCGCCTTTTCCGCTTTTTCACGCGTCATGGCGGGTCCTTTTGCCATGTTCTCCGTACCTTGGCCCATCTTGCGAATGAGAAGGTTTTTCCCGTTTTTCAGGGAAGCAGGTTCCAGATGGGGGATAATCCCCATATCCACTACCCAGACTTCCGCATTTACCTGCCCGGCCAGGATATTAATGCCCGCCCCTCCATTTAGGAAAGCACGAACCATTTCGCCCGTAATGACCTGGGGATAAGCGCTGACGCCTTCTTCAACAACGCCATGATCGCCGGCCATTACCAGGAAGGCTTTACGATGGATTGAAGGTTTGAGGGTTTGGTTGATGGCGCATAACCGTTCTCCAATATCGTGAAGTCTGCCAAGCGCACGGGTAGGCATAACCAGTTGCGATGTTCGTTGACGTGCCTTTTCGAGCCATTCATGTTCAATGGGTTGAATAGCGTCGATCATTTCGCCTAAACTTTTTTTTTCAGCAACCATTTTTTCCCCTCCATTTCATTTCATTTTAAATAACGCCTCGTGCGTTGTTTGAAAAACTGCTGCGTCGGGCAAAAAAAAACCCCAAGCGTTTTCGCCTGAGGATTTACCTTCTCCACAAACCAGAATCAAGATGGCAGGTCTTCTGACTCTCGGATCTTTCTACTTCCCGCGCCTTCCCAACCTGAAACAATAGCGATCAGTGGCTCATTGCGGGTTTCGTCCCCGAACACAGCGACGGGTTCGTACCGGAGTTACACCGGTTTCCCTATTATGCCCTTCATTTGGGCGCCATCATGCTGATAAATTATTTTTTTCAGTTAAAATATGATGGATAAACTGACTTGTCAATAGTTTTCGAGTAATGAAATCTGAGTCGCGAATATGGAAACATGGGGAGGCTTACCTCATTCGCTTGACTAGAAAACAGCTGTCAAATGTGAATTTCTGTGCTATGGATATGAGAATTTTGAAAATGTGGTCTGCTGAGGAGATTGATGATTTCACCTGCTGTCAACTGGGATAAGATTGAATATTTTGGTTTCAAATTGAAAACAGGCAGCACCCATCTGGCCCGTACCATGATGTTGGAAGATCTTGAGGACCTGCTCTCTTACATCAGTAATGCAGAAGCTGAAAAGACAGAATATATTAAGGCTATCCAGGAAGAAAACTGTCTTGGAAAACGATCGGGAAAAACAAGAGAGCTGACCTCCAGGCACCTCGTGTCACGTTGCGGACATCGAAACATGGGTCGAGGAGGTGAACAGCGACTTAAAACCGCGCTGCCACAGGGGCCGGTGGTTATTGGTTAGTCAGGAGGCTCACTATGCTGGAAAAAATAGAATTTGAAAAATTTACAGCCTTTGAAAAACTTGAGGTGAATTTTTCTCCCGGAATCAACGTCTTCGTGGGCCAAAATGGAACCGGCAAAACACATATTTTGAAAGCGGGTTACGCTGCTTGCGACGTTGCCAAAAGCAAAGGCGGATTTGCCGAAAAAATCAATAATGTTTTTTACCCTTCCGGTAAGCAGATAGGACGTCTGGTAAAACGGTCCTCTGTCAGCAGCAAAGGCTTTCTGAAATTAACACGCAGGCTTGAAGATCATAAGACAATATCCTTAAGACTGTCTCTCTCCAATCATACCACCAAGCCCAGTAAAGCAAGCGTTTCAGGTTCGCCCAGAGCCTGGATGGAAACTCCCATGGAAGCGGCCTATATTCCGGTTAAGGATATGATGGCCAATGCGCCGGGTTTTCGTTCATTGTATGAAGAACGCGAAGTCCATTTTGAAGAAGTGTATGTGGATATCATACGCAAGGCGTTCCTTCCTGTTCTGAAAGGGCCAACAGATAGACAGCGTAAACAGCTGCTGGAAATGCTCCAGGGGGAAATGGAGGGGAAGGTTATTGCAAAAAACGAAGAATTTTTTCTTCGAAACAAACAGGGGCTTCTGGAGTTCTCCCTTCTTGCTGAAGGATATCGGAAAATGGGGCTCTTGTGGCTGCTGATACAGAACGGCACATTGCTAAATGGTTCAATTCTGTTTTGGGATGAACCGGAAACGAACCTGAACCCGAAGCTGATGAGATCAATCATCGGGATTCTCATCGAACTTCAGCGCATGGGGGTCCAGATTTTTCTAGCGAGCCACGATTATGTGGTTTTAAAAGAGCTGGATCTGCAAGTAACCAAAAAAGACAATATTTTGTTTCATAGTCTTTTTCGGGACGAAGAATCCGGGGAGATCCTGGTTTCCTCGACCGATAATTATTTGAATCTTTCCCCCAACGCCATTGATGACACATTCGGCAGCTTCGTGGATCGTGAAATCCAGAGATCCATGGGAGGGCTCGGTAAATGAAGCTGAACGACGTGGATGGCTTTTCTTTCGATTTCACTGATGCACTGGATGCCTTTGTCTTCGATGAAAAGGAAATATCCAAACCAACTTTTCACGGCCAGCCAATGAAAGCCGTTGATATCGTTGTTGAACTTGCGGAAGCCTATCTCTACGTCGAAATAAAGGACTTTTATGATCCGGCGGCCTATGACGTCAAACGGTTTGATGACGAAGAGGAATTGAAGGCAAAAAGAGACGCTTTCAGGTGGCTTAAGAATTATCTGAAATACAAATATCGGGATTCATATCTCTATCGGCATGCAGAGGAAAAGGTGGAAAAACCGATCCACTACATTTGCCTGCTGACCTTTGAAAACGCATTAAATACCGTCATGCAAAAAGCCCTGTTGAGGGAGCTTCCAGTTGGGAGAGTATCCAGTCGCTGGAGACGCGAACTGGTAAACAGTTGTCAGGTGCTCAATCTGGAAAAGTGGAACCAGCATTTTCCGAAATGGCCGGCAGTTCGTAGCTCGACGACTGTCGAATGAGATCGAGCCTCCAAATTGTTATACGGATCAATAGCGCATACATCACTCATTTCAGATGTTTCGAGCATTAGATGGATTCAATGCTCGTTTTAATGCTTGCGAGCGTTGAAATTGCTTTTGAAGGATTCTTTAACAGAGAGACGGCTTATGTTCCTATCGGCGCTGTTTCCCGACCTGCCACACGGGAACAACTTTTGATGCTGGGATCATCCAGCGGTGTGGTGCATCCGGAAATCATGCCTGTTAACCGCACCACCTTTTAAGGCGATATGGTGACCTTTTAAACGCCATTCGGGAAAACCCTGAGAGCGATTATCAGACACTGGCATATGAAATTCGAGTCAGTGAGGCCACGGTGAAGCGCCATATCCAAAAATTCAAGGGAGCGGGAATATTGTTGCGCAAAGGTTCTCGGAAAACCTGACACTGGGAGGCGATGGATTCATGAGAGTCATCGAACATCTCCTCAATGCCGTCCGTGGTGCGGCCGTATATAATCCGGAGGTCCAGGTGGCTCCGGCATGCATCCAGTGGCAGAACTGTGACCGGCAATGGGAATCGGTTATTCCGCGCCTGAGGACTGAACTGGAAAAACGCCTCCATGAAAGGCGTCTACTCGTGTGGGCGGAATTGGGGGAAGCCCCTCTTGCACAGGCGCTCAAGTATCTCGCGGTACTGCCTGAAACCACAGCCTGTTCACTTGAAGTGGGTTCACCCGGGGACATTGCCGTGGCCTACAGCATTTCGGGTTGGCAAGCGGACAATGCCATGGTGCGGGCACTTGCCTGTTTACACCGTTTGGGCTGAAGAAGCCGCCGTGTATCTACAGAAAGCGGTTGATAAGGAAGAGTATCCGGGCGGATCAATTTAGACGAAGTAGACGGAACCTTACAGTGACGGTGAATGCGTGCTGTTTTTGGACGGACTCCGGTTCGATGCGGTCAGAAGGCTTGGAGATCTTCTTTTGGCCTAATGTTTCCGGGTGGAGGAGCAGATTTACTGGGCGCCGCTGCCGAAATCCGCGATCCAGAGGATTTTGCATCTCAAAAAAATTGCTCCTTGAAAATAAATATGTTAAATTAATTAGTGGTATTAATAGTGTACAATCGAACGCGAACGCTTTCATCTCTAAGCCCAACTTATGGAGGAAGATTTTGCAATGGCGCTCAAACCTTGGGATACCCCCTACTGGCCCAAAGACGTCCCCCGTGAGATTACGGGATATAAAAAGCCACTCTTTTCTCTTCTGAACGAATCCGCGAAGACTTATCCGAACAATACCTTTACCATCTTCAACGGCCGGTTTAAATCATACGCCCGCGTGAAGGAAACCGCGGATCGCGTGGCCTGTTTCCTGGCCGCCCATGGGACTTCTAAGGGCGACCGGGTGGCGATTTTTATGCCCAACCTGCCCCATTTTCCCGAGATCTTTTTCGGCGCCCTGAAAGCGGGCGCCACCTGTGTGACCTGCAACCCCCTATATACGGCGTCGGAGTTGCATTATCAGCTCAAGGACTCCGGCGCCAAATGCATTTTCTGCATGGATCACCCTCAATTCTATCCCACTGTCGTGCAAGCCATACGGGATACGGATGTGGACCAGGTGGTCATTTGTAGCGTCAAATCGTATCTGCCGCCACTTACGGGTTTCATCGGCGGTTTGCTGGGGAAAATTCCCAAGGCCCATGGGCACGAGCCGGGTCACCTGCTGTTTGACGACATCATCAAAGCCTCCCTTCCCAAACCTCCGGATGTTCATATCTCTCCCACCGAAGATCTGGCCCTCATCCTGTACACCGGCGGAACCACGGGAAGACCCAAGGGTGCGTGTTTGACCCATGCCAATTTTATGGCCAATGTGATTGGCGTGGACGAATGGGCACGTCTTCCTCAAACCCCCGGCGGAAAACCGGAAAAATTGAGACGCGGCGAGTGCCAGACTATTCTGGGGGTGCTTCCCTGGTATCACAGCTTCGGTCTGACCTGCGCCATGCTCTTTTCATGTTTCCTTGGAGGTCGTCTCGTCTGTATTCCGGACCCCAGAGCGG
The DNA here is from genome assembly GCA_963664475.2 of Desulfatiglandales bacterium. GTDB lineage: Bacteria > Desulfobacterota > DSM-4660 > Desulfatiglandales > Desulfatiglandaceae > NaphS2. Next base: position 930,194 of record CAXXXE010000002.1, on the reverse strand, counting down.
GAAAGCCGCCCTTTACGGATGTCCTGAAGGCTGTTCAGAAATACAAACCCACCCTGATGGCGGCGGTTCCTACTATTTTTGTGGCTTTCGTCAACCATCCCGATATCGAGAAGTACGATTTGAGCTCCTTTTTGTGTTGTAACTCAGGCGGGGCGCCGCTTCCGCCGGAGGTTTGCCGGCAGTTTGAAGCCAAAACAGGGTCTATTATTTTTGAGGGTTATGGGCTGAGCGAAACGTCTCCCATCGCCAGTTGCAATCCCCCCAATGCGGAAACCCGAAAACTCGGCAGCATCGGACTCCCTTTTCCGAGTACGGTCATCAAGGTGCTGGATATGGAGACCGGACATAATGAAACCCCCAGAGGTGAAGACGGAGAAATTGCCATCTACGGCGCTCAGGTGATGAAAGGCTATTGGAACCGACCCGAGGAAACGGAGGCTGTTTTTCGTGAGATTGAGGGCAAACAATACTTTTTGACGGGAGACATCGGGCACATTGACGAGGATGGATTCATTGTTATTACGGATCGGAAAAAGGACCTGGTCTTGGTCGGTGGTTTCAATGTTTACCCACGGGAGGTGGAGGATATCCTGTTTGGACATCCCAAAGTGGCCATGGCGGCGGTCATCGGTTTGCCAAATGCCAGGAGCGGGGAAACCGTCAAGGCGTTTATCCAGCTCAAAGCTGGAGAAACAGCCACAGAGGAAGAGATCCTGGCCTATTGCAAGGAGAACATGGCCGGGTACAAGCGCCCCCGGTTGATTGAATTTCGGGAGACTCTCCCGGTTTCCGCCGTCGGGAAAGTCCTCCGCCGCGTTCTGCGGGATGAGGAGTTGAAAAAAGGACGGCGATGATTTGTGGCTTTAAACATCATGAAATTCACTTCTTTAACGAAACCGCATCATAACCCAAGGCCTCAACCAAAGGCAGTTTCCCTTGAACAAAAATACCTTTTCCGCTTCCTATTTTTCTACCCTTGTCGTCATAAACAATGGATTCCGCCTGAATTTTTTGTTTTGTTCGATCTATAACCTTTCCATAGGATGTCATGCGTCCTGAAGAAACAGGTCGATAGAAGCGAATCGTAAACGAGTGGGTTAAAACAAAATACTTTTCCACAATGGAATTTGCCGCGAAAAACGCCGCGTCATCAAGCATTTTAAAGTAGATCGAACCATGGACGGCACCTGCCGAATGGAACAATGAACCATTTATCTCGATCTCTATTTCAGCACTTTCTTTTGATACAATAATTCTGGGGTTGAAAATATGATTAATGGGTGCGGCCAAATACATTTTTTCGAGGGAGCGGTAATGCGTTGCATCTATCATTATAGTTCTCCGAATGAATGCAGATCAGGGATAATACGTTCTTTGCCGTTTTTTTTACCATAAATTGATTGCGATTCGCCAGTAACAAAATTTGAAGAGAAGGAAGAAAAGTCCATGTTTTTTTATCCTATTGAATTGGCGCACTTTATGGCGTATTATTGAAAGATAATCTTGAATTTTTTAAATCTTCACAAGAGGACCCCATAATCTTCCGTTATCCGCTGTTTTTCAACCGTGAACGGTTACGATATTCTGAACCCATGAAGCCTGAGACATTATGAAACCCTCACATTGGACCCTTTCTGAAATCGAGAATATTCTTTATCACCTGAACTACAGATGGCATCTTCAGGCCCTCGCCCTCTGGAAGGGAGACAAAATTCCCTTTAAAGCCTATGAATTGTATGAAGGATATGAAGACTTTATCAACCTGGATACGCTTTTACATATTGAACATATTGCCGGGAAACCGGAAAAAGAGCGACTGCGATTTGCATTGATCGATCACTATCTGCAACGGAGTCTGTTGCCCCACGAAAACGAAATGCGCGCCTGGATGAGGGGCGCCGCAGCGCATGTGGATGGAGAAAAAATCTACTTCGGGGAAATTATCCCCTGGTGTCAGAAACTCAGCAACTATGAAAAACGACAGGCACTTCAAAAAGAAACCGGGCCCCTCTGCAAATTTCTAAAACCATTTGCCGTGAATTACTGGAAGATCCTCCTGAAAATTCTTGCCGATGACATGGGTTATGACAACTACGTGGCATACTGCGAGAAAAAGAAGGGGATTGATTATGCCCATTATTATGATTATTTGAAAAAACTCCTTAAAGCTACGGATGAAGTTTATTTCGAAGCCATGGAACGGTGGTGCAAAAAGCGATTCCATCGGCCACTTTCCGATCTGACCCGGTTTGACGCCATCAATTTGTTGAGCCTGCAACAATTCGATGACCTGTTACCCCGGAAGGCCTTGGACTTGCTGACCCCGTTTTTAGAAAACTGGGCCATTGATCCAGCCAACACGCCCGGGCTGACACTGGAACTGGGTCATGAGACAGGAAAAAGCGCTCAGGCGATCTGCCTTATGTTGCAGGTGCCGGAAGAGGTTTACGTTCTCATGCGCCCGGAAGGGGGGTGGGGCGATCTGGAGACACTGTGGCACGAATTGGGGCATGGGTTATCGGCGGTTTTTACCTCTCCGGATATTCCCATGGTGATGCGGGATATGGGAACATCCTTTGCGTTGTCGGAATCCTTTGCCTTTTTGATGCAGAGTCTGACGCTTTCAAGCCCTTTCCTGGAAGAAGCACTGGGAATTTCCTCTGAAAATGCGAAAAAATTATCTTATCACAAAACCCTGAAAGATCTTTCCATGTTCAGGCGCTATGCGGCCAAATTCATGGCGGAATATGAAATGTTTATGCGGGGAGATCTTTCAGATGGGGTTCCTTATGCCCGGATGATGAAACGTTATACCGGTTTTTATTATCAGCCGGAAAGCCATCTTTTCGATCTGGTTCCCGAGCTGTATTGCCTGGATTACGTTTTTGGATGGATGGGGGAAACCGTTTTGGAAAGCCATTTGAAGGAGCGACTGGGTCCCAGATGGATGCTCGAACCCGAGACGGGACGAATTCTGAAAGGCTGGTGGGCCGAGGGGAACCAGTATAGCCTGCCGCGGTTTCTGGAAAAAAATGGTATCGGTGAAATGAACGCCGCTGCCATGGTGGAACGGTGGCATAAAGGGTTGAATTTGGAGGTCCAATGAAATATTTGAATGTTGTATTTATGCTGCTTTATATTTTTGGCATTTCCGCGTGCGCGGGGCCCCAACCCAAGCAGATAGTCCGGCATAATACGGAACTTCCTGATGCCGTCATCGAACACCGTATCCGGTTTATTGAAACGAAATTGACAAGCCACAAGCGGCATGGTGAAATCTGGTATTGGAGCTGGATGGCCGTTAACAGCGGGGCCATGGTCGGTCTTGGCGTGGCGGCGGGCATCACCGACGATACGGCGGATCGCGTGAATTTTGGGTCTCAGGCGGGTCTGGCCGCACTGGGAGTGGCGGATCTCCTGTTCAGACCGCTGGAAGCCCGATACGGGGCGGATCCGATCCGTGACCTGCCGGAGGCAACTCATGCGCAAAAGCTGAAAAAGCTTGCTGCCGCTGAAAAATTATTAAGAGACAATGCAATAAGAGCATGTGAGCGGGAAAACTGGGTACTCCATCTCTTGAATTTGTTGTTAAACGCCGGAGTGGGGGTGGCTACCGGGATTGCGGGAGATGCTACCGGAGGGGCTATCAGCGCCGGGGCCGGATTCATCGGTGGGGAAATCTATATCCTGGGGCAACCGGGCGGCCCCAAGGAGGACTGGGAACAATATCAGAGGATGGTCTCAGATCATTTGGGGGAAAACATGCGTATCTCTTTAAGTCCTTGTGAATCAGGCTTGAAGGTCAGTTTCCGGTGGTGAAATCTCATGACTCCCGATAAAGGACGGCAAATAGATTTCGGAGATGACTTTTCCAGACTAAAATGCCGCATGAGCAAAAAATATTTTCGAAATGAATATTTCTGTTTTGTGTTGACTTCGGGGAAAAAGCGATTATTATGCAACCATCATAAAGCGCCCGTCTTTTGTTTTACGGGCATGTTTCGCGCTAAAGGAATGATCCATTTGTCAAAGTGGCGCCTGAAGTCTGGAACGATGAGAATTTTTTGAAAGGAGGGTGTTATTATGGCAAGTGGCGTTGTAAAATGGTTTAACAGCAGCAAAGGGTACGGATTCATTGAGCAGGAAGACGGTCCGGATGTGTTTGTACATCATACGGGGATCAATGGTTCTGGTTTTAAGGACCTTAGCGAAGGTGATCAGGTTACATTTGATGTCGAGCAGGGACAGAAGGGTCCCGCGGCGGTGAATGTGACGGTTGTTTAGAAAAAACGATCTATTATTGATTTAAAAAAAGCATGCCATGTTGGAAAAGGCATGCTTTTTTTTTTTGCATTTCTTTTACTTCGAAAAACGCCCATTTTTAAGCCCTTACCCTATAGATAAAGACGCATATGGATGCAGGCAAGGTCGCCATAGCCCCTATCGATATCGGAACGCTGGTTATGGTTCTTTTTGGCATCATGACAGTGGAGACATCCTTGCGAACAGTGGCATGGCATGAGACCGTTTCTCCGCTGGTTCTCCTGAGCGTATCGCGTTTAATTGAAGGGGGCCTGACCACCGGCGTTGTCCTCATGGGGAAAAAAGGGCTTTTGCCTGTCGGCTTGTCAAAGGGGACCGCATTTCAAGGGTTCAGGAGAGGTTTGGTCTGGTCCGGGGGGTTGGGGGGAATTGCCGTCTTCGTTGCCGGTTTTCTTTTGGCCGTAGGGATTGATCCGTTATCTTTCATCAAAACCTCTTTACCCGTAAGAACGGGTGATGTAATTCTATTCTTCCTTGTGGGCGGCATCCTCTCCCCCGTGGCGGAAGAACTGTTTTTCAGGGGGGTCGTTTACGGTTTTCTGAGGCAATGGGGACCTGTAATCGCAGTTGTCCTGAGTTCGCTGGCATTTGTTTCGGCCCATATGGTTTTTTCCGGAATTTGTTTAACCCACTTCGTTGGTGCAATTGTTTTTGCCCTGGCATATGAGGCAGAGAGAAATCTCATGGTTCCCATCACCCTTCATGTCCTGGGAAATATGGCCATTTTTACCATTTCTTTTGTCAGCGCTTGAAGCATCCGGAGTTGAATAAAGAACAGTTCCGGTTGAATCCTCAATTTGTGATGGCACCGATAAAGCAACCACTGTCATCATCCCTTTTTTCAACGGTAATTTGAACCGTATCCGTATCTTTCAGGCCACCGTTGTCGGTTACTTCCAGTTGAAACGTGAGTGTTTTACTGTCGCCATCAACACTGGGGGCGGGAAAGCTCGGTGTGACGGAAGCGGTATCACTTAACGTGACCGTTTCGCCCTCGGTCTGGGTCCAACTGTAGAGTGGAATGCCATAATCGGGATCCGATGTGTTGGAACCGCTTAAGTTGACCGTGTCGCCGGATTTGACGGTTTGATCAGCCCCCGCGTCGGCCGTTGGCCCTGAATTGGTATAGTTTCGACCCGTATGTCGGACGTCGTGGTGAAAAGAAGGCCACAATCCGGAAGCCAGTCGAACGGAATTGCTTTCAATTGCATACAGTTTTCCGGCTTCCGTTCCCACGTAGAGGTCTCCCCCAAAACCGATGGCCGGAGACGCGGAAACCATGCCTTCCGCCAGGAAGCGCCACTGTTCCACACCGCTGGCATTGATGGCGTAGAGTTTGTGATCATCCGAACCAAAATAAAGGGTTTCATCAAGGCCTATGGCCGGAGAGGACCGGACCGGGTAATTATCATCTGAAAAAACCCAGGATTGAGTACCTCCCTTTGTGATGGCATAGAGCTTTCCATCGTTTGATCCCACCAGGATGACGCCGTCTCCGCGAATCGAAGGGGATGAGCGTATTTTTCCGCCGGTTGTAAAGGTCCATTTTTCAGTTCCATCGGAATTGACGGCATAAAGTTTGAAGTCATCCGAACCCACGTAGATGTTCCCATCCGCGTCAATGGCCGGGGAGGAATGGATACTGCCAATGGTGGTACTGGAGGGAAATTCCCACTTTTTTTTCCCGGTTGATTTAATGGCATAAAGTTTGCCGTTTTCTGAACCCACATAAATGGTTCCATCCGAAGCCACGGCGGGAGAAGCGGTTATGGCACCGTCAGCCGTAAAGGGCCATTCCTCCTGTTCGGTTGTGCCGTCTGATTTGACGGCATACAACTTCATGTCTTTTGAGCCGAAATAGACCGTGCCGGTGGAACCGATGGCCGGCGATGAGGTTATGCTATCGGTCGCCTGCGAAAAAACCCAGTTTTGGGTGCCGTCTGGTTTGACGGCATAGAAATTGCCGTCTTCCGAACCCACATAGATGACGCCGTCGTAGCCAACAGCGGGTGAAGAACTGATTTCGCCTGCCGTTTTAAAGGTCCACTTCAGGGTCCCGTCGGGATTTACGGCATAGAGATTGCCGTCCTGCCCGCCCACATAGATGACGCCGGTGGACCCGATAGCCGGGGAGGAACGGATGCTGCTCCCTAAAGTAATCTCCCACTTTTTGTCGCCTTCCGCGGCCGGCAGCAAGTTCGGAGAAACAGCGAACAGAAACCACAACGCCAGAAAAGAATAAACGCCTTTTGTTTCGAGCCTTTTATGTATCATTTAACCCTCCCCGTGGAGACTTGGTTTGATAAAGGCCCATGTGTTACATGCCTAAAAGGGTTGTGTCAAGGGGCTTATTTCGGCAAAACCATAACTTCCTTCCCGGAACTCTGTAATTTATGGTTCTAGGTTCACGATTGAAAAACATATAAACCGTGAACCCGTGAACGGTTATTTTTTAAATGGCTTCCTTTCCGGTTTCTCCCGTTCGGATTCGAATGACCTCCTCCACGGGCAAGATAAAAATTTTGCCGTCTCCAATCTGGCCGGTTCTCCCTTTCTCCTGGATAATTCTAACGGCATCCGGCACCAGTTGGGACTCCATAACCACCTCGATTTTGATTTTGGCCACAAAGTCCACCTGATACTCGGCGCCCCGGTAGACCTCCTTGTGCCCCCTTTGACGCCCAAAACCCTTTACCTCGCTGACGGTCAGTCCTTTGGCCCCCAGTTCAGATAATCCGTCTTTAACATCATCCAGTTTGAACGGTTTAATAATGGCTTCGACTTTTTTCATCGTTTTTACTCCTTTCGTCAAAGTTTAATAGGTATATCCTGCCTCATTATGTATGGCCGTATCCATGCCCATTCGTTCTTCATCCTCTGTGATCCTGAGGCCCACCAGCTTGTCGACGACTTTCAGGATAATCAGCGTCATGACAAAGGCAAAGGCCATGGTTGCGATAACGGAGACGAACTGAATCCACAGTTGTCCTGGATTGCCGAAGAAAAGCCCGTTTGCACCGGCCGGATTGATCTCGGTGCTGGCAAACAGTCCTGTGGCTAGCGCCCCCCAAGTGCCGCCGACGCCGTGAATGCCAACCACGTCAAGGGCGTCGTCATACCCCAGTCTCGCTTTCAGCAGTACACCGCCGTAGCAGAAAGCGCCCGCCAGGAACCCGATGGCAATGGAACTCATGGGGCCCACAAAGCCCGATGCGGGCGTAATGGCCACCAGTCCCGCAACAGCCCCCGAAGCAACGCCGAGGGTGGTGGGTTTGCTCCGGTGAATCCACTCAAAGATGATCCACGATATTGCTCCCGCGGCTGAAGCAATATGGGTGACCACGAAAGCGTTGGCGGCAAGTCCATTGGCGGCCAGGGCGCTCCCGGCATTGAATCCGAACCACCCGAACCAGAGAAGGGCCGCGCCGGTGAGGGTCATGGGAAGGTTGTGAGGGATGAAAGCCGTGTTTCCATACCCCAGCCGTCGTCCAATGAGGAGAGCCGCGGCCAGGGCTGAAATCCCCGAACTAATATGCACTACCGTACCGCCTGCAAAATCAAGGGCGCCCAGCTTGCCCATCCATCCGCCCACGGCCCAGACCCAGTGGCATAGGGGGTTGTACACAAATGTAGACCACAAAAGCGTAAAAAGAATAAAAGCGCCGAATTTCATGCGTTCCGCAAAAGCACCCGCGATGAGGGCCGGGGTGATGATGGCAAACATGCATTGAAAAATCATAAAGGCCAGTTGAGGGATGGTGGAACCATAGTCAGGACTCGGCGTTATCCCAACGCCATTCAGGCCCAGCATGGTCAACCCTCCGATCAGTCCGCCGTGATCCGGACCGAAACTCATGGTGTAGCCCCAAAGTACCCACTCAACGGTAATGATTCCCAGAATGACAAAACTTTGCATGAGTGTCCCCAGAATATTTTTACTTCTGACCATTCCACCATAAAAAAGGGCCAGACCCGGGGTCATCAGCATGACCAGGGCAGCGGATATCAGCACAAAAACGGTATCTCCTGCATTCATAATTCTTTCTCCTCCTGTTTTTTTTCAAAAAGAGATTGCAAACCATATGCCATTTGAAGTATTCCCTGGTTAAGTCTTTAAAAACAGTAATTTGAATGCGCCATGACCCCTTCCTTTATCAAACATAATTGTATTTATACATGAAAAATATGACAAAATTGTACTATCTGCTTCAAGCGGACGTCATACAAAAAACTGAAAAACAACCTGAATCAGCTTATTTGCCATAAGGAGACTTCATTGGACAGGATTCTTTACATCAGCATATCCGCACTCATTTCCTTTTTGATGTATCTGGCTTTCGTCCTGGTTTTAAAGACCGAAAGGGGACGGGATGTTCTGGCACAACACTGGTTTTTTCACCCCAATGCCATCTGTCTATGGCGAGTGATCATCGGTATTTCAGGCACCCTGTTGTATTTTCTGGCCGGGCAGCATGCTTTGGGCATCCTCTTGTTTTCTGTTTCGGCGGTTCTGGACGGCGTTGACGGACTCGTTGCCAGACAGTGCAAGCTGACGACCTCCTTTGGAGAGGAAATTGATCCCTTATGCGATAAATTAACCTATTTGCCCCCCCTCCTGTTTTTTGCATATGAGGGTTTTTTAAGTGTCGCGGCGGTATGGGTTTTGGTGGGCATCGAGATATGCGGACAGTTCCTGGTTAGGTACATTATCAAACATTTTACCCAATTTTCGGTTGCGGCAAACAATTTCGGAAAGATCAAGGCTGTTTTGTGTTTTTCGTTGATCATATACTGTTCCCTCCTGGATGAGGCCCTACAAATTCCTGATTTCTCGACGCAAATGCTTTATTTGTGCATCATTCTCTCTGTTTCATCCATCGTCTTTAAACTGATAGCGAACCGGTTTTATGCCGATATTTTGTCCATGTTAAACCTTTTTTGCGGTATTATGGGAAGCATCTTTGTTTTTCAAGGATGGTATGCCTATGCGACCATGGCAATCCTTGCCGGGCAGATTTTTGATCTGTTTGACGGCCGGATGGCGGAGAAGCATGGTGGAACCAAATTCGGCCCCTGGTTTGACGATATTGCCGATCTGGTCAGCTTCGGCGTCTGCCCGGGATTGTTAATCATCCTCAAGGGAGACATGACGCTTCCCTTCTTTATTTTCGGGACTCTTTATTCTTCGGCCATAGGGTTTCGGTTATGGCGATACCTCATCCGGGACAAACATGATCACAGCCTGCCTGCCGGTGTTTTTAACGGACTGCCCAGTCCAGCGGGGGCCATGGCTGCCTTGGGCGCCTGCCTGTTCTGTAACAGGCCCTGGGCCATAATGGCCATTGTTTGCCTGACCTCTTTTTTGCTGATAAGCCATATTCGGTTTGTTCATTTTGGTCGCGTCATACTGAAGCGCTTGCCGCGTACTCTCATTGTCATGTTCGGCTTTGTGGTGGTCTTCATTATTGCCTATCTGATAAAAGCCAGGGATTCGGAAATGCTGGGGGGGCTGCTGCTCTTGTGTTTTTTGGGTTACGTGATCGCGAGCAGCCGGATGATGATACTGAAAAGATTTAATGCCGGGTGATTTATCGAGTCCTGACAGAGGCCTCTGCATCCATTAGTTTTGCGCGGACGCGTAATGACCTTACAGACTATATATTGTGTTGTATTTTTGGTTGACGCACAATTTGATGTGTCTTATACTCGCAAGTTGAATGGTTGGGGAGGTTTTTCATTCAGGCTGTTTCTTTTACCCTGACAATGAAATTTCGCATAAAATAAACTGAAAGTGCTGAGACCAGGATAGACCAGGATGGTTTTAAAAAAAAGAGAACCCAATTCAAATGATGCCGGAGAACTGTCGTGGCTGGGAAAAAGTTATTGCGAAGGCGCCATCAACCTGGCCGAATCCAAATGGCGTAAAGGCAAATCGGATTTCGCCTTAAGTCTGATCCGTACGGTAATTCAAAAGAATCCCAATTATGCCGACGCTTATCGTTTGCTGGCAACCATCTTTATGCATGAGGGGTATGCCGATAGCGATATCATCTGGTGTTTTCAGAAGCTCCAACAGCTTCGGTCGCTTACGCCCGAAGAAGCTTTCACCTTAGGCCTTAAGGTGTTTGAACGAGGGGAATTTAAAACGGCCCTTTCCCTTTTTGAGACTGCATCCGCGTGTACGCCGGATTTTTTTGAAAAGATGGGTATGGACCCTGGTATCGTCGACCGGCACCTTTTCGTTTGCCGGTGCCACTTGGCGAACTTCTCCCCTAAGGCCGGAACCGGGGATAAAAAAAGATCGAAAGATACCGCCATATCAGGGAGAAAACCCGGAAGGGCGATCAAAACTTCGAAAAGAGCCGTGGTCAAGGAAAAGCCCGGTAAGCCCCATGTAACGAAAGAGGAAAAAGTAACCCGACATAAATTGGAAAACACGCCTTCGAGTCGAACCTCTCCATTAGGCCCTGAAGCGAAAGCCCCACCGAAATCCGAACCGCCGAAAATTCATATGACGGCCTTGATCCGGAGCCCGGATGATCTGTATGAGCCTTTTCTATCCGGAAAGGTGGCCGATATCAAAAAGTACCTTCTGGCCCAGGAGGCGAGTAGACTTTCCCAGGCGGATCACTTTGACAACCTCATCTGCCTCAACACCTTGAAGGGCGTGGAGCAGTACGCATATCAGGTGGATACGGTTCGAAAGGTGATGCGCTCTTTCAGGGGCCGGGTGCTGCTGGCCGATGAGGTGGGATTGGGAAAAACCATCGAAGCCGGCATGGTGCTCAAGGAATACCTCATGCGGGGCATGGTTAAAAAGGCATTGATCCTGACGCCGCCGGCCCTCACAAGCCAGTGGTGCGAGGAGCTGGCGGCAAAATTCCAGATCAAGGCGGTATCGACGGATTCCCCTGAATTGCGTCAAGATCCGGAACATTTCTGGAAAAGTAACGATTTGATCGTGGCCTCCCTGGCCCTGGCCCGGAACAAACATCACCGGCCCCTGTTAACCCATATCGGGTTTGACATGGTCATCGTGGATGAGGCCCATCACGTGAAGAATGACAGGACAGTGGGATGGAAGCTTATCAACGAATTGAAAAGCCGTTTTCTCCTGTTGCTGAGTGCAACCCCCGTTGAAAACAACCTCATGGACCTGTTCAGCCTGGTGACCCTGTTAAAGCCGGGCCAACTGGGGACCAAAACGGCCTTCAGACGTCAATTCGTGCTCCGCGGTGATCCCACCCAACCCAGAAACCGTGAGGAACTCCGGGGCCTCATCGGGGAGGTCATGATTCGCAACACCCGGGCCCTGGCGGACATCAAACTACCGCCCCGCCATGCTGCCACGGTCCTGGTGGAAGGCGCACCGGCGGAGCGTGAACTGTACGCCAGATTGACGGATCTGGTGCGCAAGGGTTTTCAGAACAACATGAATCGCCTGTCCCTGGGGTTGCTGTTGCAGGAAGCCGGTTCCAGCCCGGGGGCGGTTCGAAAGACCCTTCTGAAGCTGTGTGAGCATCCCCGGGTGGACAGCGATTTCAAAAATGAGATGGGCAAACTGGCCAGGCTGTGCGATTATGTCCCCGATACCGCCAAAACTTCCCGCCTGTTGGATTTATTGAAGGTTAGCCGCGAAAAAGTGTTGGTGTTCTCACGGTTTACGGCCACCCTCGAAGATATTGGGAAGCGGCTTTCGGATTCCGGCGTCGATTTTTCCATGTTCAAGGGGAATATGACAGCTTCCGAAAAAGACCAGGCCGTTCTCAATTTCCAGAACGGGTGCGATGTGATGCTCTGCTCCGAGATCGGTGGAGAAGGACGAAACCTTCAGTTCTGTTCTACCATGGTCAACTATGATCTGCCCTGGAACCCCATGAAAATCGAACAACGTATCGGGCGTATCCATCGCATCGGACAGACCCGGCCTGTACACGTGTACAATTTATGCGCCGACAACACGGCCGAACACCATATCCTGGATGTACTCGACAAACGCATCAACCTGTTTGAACTGGTGATTGGAGAAGTGGACCTGGTCCTGGGGCAGACCAAAAGCGAGATGGAATTTGAAGAGCGCATCCTGGATATCTATGGTCGAAGCCGGAACGACCAGGACATTGCCCAGGCCTTTGAAACCCTTGGCGACGAGCTGTTGGCGGCTCGGAAACAATATGATAAGGTCAAAAAACTGGACAGCGAAATTTTTGCAAATGATTATGAGATATAATGAATGAAAAATGAGTAACTTACTCCAATTTGCCAATAATCTAATTGAAGAAAGCGATGGGGTCGTCGAATGGGACATCAGTCAAAAGACATGCAAGGCCCTGCTGCCGGGGGAGATCCAGCATCGTTTGGGACTTTCCGAATCCCTGGTGAGCCTTACCGACAATACACTCTCGGGTGGAGGCGGTGATGATGACGCATCGGACATGGTTCCCATCGGTTACGGCACCGAATTCCTGGAACGGGCGATCCCCATGGCCCTTGAAATGGGGAAGACCGCCGCAGTAAAGATGCCCTATCTTGTTTCCCGAAAGAAATCCGACAAAGATGCGGGTGATTATTTTAGTTTTCCCAACAGTGCCATCAAGGAAAAAGGGAGCCACGAGAGTACCCTCGATTACTGGCTGTGGTCTTTTGAGGTTTCGGCGGATGCCGATGAACGCCATGAAGCCGTTCATCATACGTGTGTTTCCACGGAAGGGGTTGATTGTCCTCCATTGCCGGGTCTTATTTTGGGGCAGGTCTCCCATTGGGAACCGTTTGCCGTCAAAGCAGTGAAATTTCCACAAAAGCGGTTGAACGCGTTATTTATCACCGCCTGTGACAGGACCCTTTGGCGGGTCCGGGAAAGCCTTTCCGGTTTCACGAACAAGGTGTTGCGGCATTATGTCAGGGATATTCAACGGATTGAGACCTATTTCGAAGATTTAAAAGGGGAAATGGCGGATGAAATCAAAAGACGGAACCTGAAGGGAGCGGATCTTGAGATTCGAAGAGAAAAAATCCAGGCGTTATCCGGTGAGAAGTCCGCCAAATTGGCAGCCTTGAAAGACAAATACCAGGTAAGGCTTACCATTCGTCCCCTGACCCTGCTTCTGGCCAGGCTGCCCGTGCGCCGCCACGATCTGTTGATCAAAAGACGAAAGGGGGAAAGACGCATCAGTGTGGTGTACAATCTTCTTTCCAGGGAATTTGACCCCATGGCCTGTGAGGCCTGCGGCATGGATACCTATTCTCTCGGTTTTTGTGATGATGCCCTTCACTTGCTGTGTCCTTCCTGTTTGGCTGTTTTCGCGAACCGGAAAAAATGTCCCCGTTGCAGTGGAAAACGGCCGCCGGCGGGGCTGGGCGACGTCTTGAGACATCAGGGCATTGAGGCATATGGAGAAAAAGAAAAGTGAACGACACAACGGTTGAAGATATGGCGAAAAGGCTTTTCGAGGTGGTGGACGAACAGTCAAAAGCTCTCGGCAAAGTGCAGAAGGCCCTTAAAAATCTCACTGACGACGCGATTCTGGAATCGCCGAGCAAGGTTGGGGAAGCCTGCCGTCAGCTTGAAGCATTCGATCCGGGGGCCTTTGGGCTGCACATTGATTTGGAAGATTTTCTTTCGCAAACCGTGGAAGACCAGCGGAAACGCGCCGGCAAACGCAAGGTTGAATTCGGCCGAAATCTGAGGGAAATCGCTGACCGCGAAGGTATTTCATGTCAACTGATAACGACGGACCCCATGGAATTTTCCCTTCGGCCTTTTACGGTCGCCGTCAACCTGGAAAAGAACCTGGCCACTATTCGTTACGCCCGGATCGCCATTGAGGATGTGCCGGCAAAAGCCGAAAAAATCATGGCAGCCCTTCAGAAGAATCTGAAACTGCTGGATGCCGGCTGGTCGGGCGAGGATTTTTTTGATGCCCTGTACCACGCCTATCAAATTATCCTTTTTGAACAGCGAAAACATTCGGGAGAGCGGGTTACGTTGGTTGATCTCCTCCCCTTTGCAGCCCTCTCTTTTCAGAGCGCTAAATTTCGAACGGATCCGGTTTCGAACCATTATCGCACCTATGGCCGTGTCCGCATGGCTTACGATTTGGCCGGGCTCAGGCGAAACGGCCTGTTGGAACGAAACAACATCCGGTTAAACCTCGGCACGGCTACGGGGACCGCCACCAAAAATAAAAAAAATGTGCTCTATATCGAGGAAGGGGGCGGAAAGGGACAATATTACCTGAGTATCTGGTTTTCGCCGACCTCCTCCGGGGAGGCACAATCATGAACACCGCATCCCTCAAACCGGAACTGGCCGGCCATATTATTCAACGGGTGGGTGAATCCGGGCAACCGCCGGAGCAGGGCATTACCCATTTGAATGTGGGAAATGATTCCTATCTGCATATTCTGGAGACGGAGTACCTGGTGCGGTTGAAACACAATCCCCGTGGATCGAGCTTCAAACTGGTGCAGGGGTATTATGGTGGTGGAAAGACCCATTTCCTCTATTGTGTCCGGGATCTGGCCTGGAAGCATGGTTTCCTCACCTCCCTGGTCAACCTTTCTCCCAGAGAATGTCCCTATGATGATCCAGTGAAGGTGTATGGCGCGGTCGCCGTCAATCTGGCAAGCCCGCCCCTGGAAGAGGGGCTGGAACCCACGCGTGGTTTGACGGACATCCTGAGGGATCTGGCGGATGACAAGGTGACGGCCATGGGGGAAGAAAGGGCCCTGATGTGGATACAGCGCACCGCGGCCCGGGTTTCCACGGAAAGCCATTCTTTCAGAAAAGCCGCGGCGGGCTTTATGGCCGCCTATCTTCAGGGGGACCATGTTCGCGAGGCCGCACTGGAACCCTGGTTGCTGGGGGAGCCGGTGCCCCAGAGCGAGACACGTCCCATGGGGGTCTTTGAGGCCATTGAGAGCGCCACGGGGTTTAAAATGCTGCGAAGCCTGTCCCAGGTCATCAGCGGCTACGGTTTTCCGGGGCTCACGCTTTTGTTTGATGAAGTGGACCGGAATCTCTCCCTGACCAGTCGGAAAATGCTGGCCGTGGGGGATAATCTGCGGCAGGTGGTGGATCTTTGCGGACAGGCCCGTCTCCCCTCCACCCTTTTTCTCTACGCGGTGCCCCCGGAATTTCTGCGAAACGTGGTTCCCGACTATCCCGCCCTGGACCAGCGACTCAAAAGCCCGGTCCCCCTTGGAGAACGCAGTCCTCAGGCTGCGGTCATCGATCTTGAGCATCTGGATCTGGATGCGGCCGAACTTCTGATTCGCATTGGAGAACGGCTGGAAGTGATTTTTGAAACGGCGACAGGGTGGAAAGCCGACCGTGACATTCAGGCGCATAACCGGGCCCTTATTGCACAGACCATGGTGGATTACACCTTTGAGGTGAGTCATCGGCGGCTGTTTGTAAAGAGCTACGTGGATTTTCTTTACGGGCAAAAATCCGGGGGCGAGGTTAAAATTTCCCACGAGGAGGCCAACCACTTGATCCAGGGCGGATATGTAAGCCTTGGGTCTGTGGAGGACGAGGAGTTCCTGGATGTCTAAGACGGGGATACCCGGAATCGGAGATGTCATTTCACACCGTGACTGGGGCGCCGGAAAAGTGATCGGTCTGTTCAGGGGAGGGCGGGTAATTCGGGTTGAATTTGATGAAATGCCCCATACGCCATGGGACATTCCACGGGAAGAGCTCCTCTTGTATGAATCGAAAACCCCACCGTCATCGCCCTCCCGTGAGGAAAAAGAGGAAAAAAAAGTTGTTTCCTCCAAAAAAAAGACAATCCCAGAGGGTGGATTTCCAGAGGTAAAGACTTCCTTAAACCCGGTTATTCCTGTTTTTTCAGATGTTGAAGATGGCAGCACCGTAGAAGGCGCCCTCAAAAGGAAACAGGATGCCATTACGGCCCGGCAGGCCCTCGAGGCCCTTCGGCTTGGCGTGGTTCCCACCACCCATCTGGACACCTACACGGTGGGTCGGGATGTGGAACTGGCGGTGGTCCATAAGGACCTTGTTGCCGCGGGGGCGGGGGCAGGGGGGGTGAGGGTGGTTCTGGGGGATTACGGCGCTGGAAAGACCCATTTCCTGGAGATGGCGGAGCTGATGGCCCTTCGCGAGGGTTTCCTCGCCACTCGGGTCACCCTGGACAGCAAGGAAGTGCCACCGGCCAGACCCAGACGAATTTACCACCAGCTGGCCCGGGGGATACGCTATCCCGATGGTCCAGACACGGAACCCCTGGGGCTCAAGCCCCTCTTGACGAAAGCTGCGGAAAATGATCGCCTCATAGGCCGTTTAAACGATCGAAAAGGGAAGGACTATCATCCCTACCTTGGACCTGCGCTCTATTACGGGTCGGTTTTGTCCTCCCTGGAACAAACGGGGGACTTACTGGAGAAGCTCCTGGATTGGATCGAGGGTTCCGAAGTTGCCGGCAATGTGGAACTGGAAAAAGAACTGCGGCAAGCCACCGGCGGAAGGGTCCGCTTGTACGCCCTCAAGGATTTCCGCACCGTGACCCATTTGTACACCTTAATTCTGGGAGGAATCGCGGAAATCGCCCGGCAGGTGGGTTACAAGGGGCTGGCCGTGATGGTGGATGAAGCGGAATTTTACTCCGTACTGGACGGTCGAGATCAGGGTTTTGCCGATGTGCTGTTTCGCACCTTTTCAGCTGCCTGCCTTTCACCCTCAGTGCTTCATTTTGATCCCAAGGTTCTCCCCAGGGGGGGGCATGCGATTCATAGAAGTTTTTCATATCGGTACAAGGATGAGCAACCGCTTTACGTGGTCTTTGCTTTGACCCATGACCCTGAAGGTAAAGCAGTGCTGGAGAAGGCCATTCCGGGCAACCGCTTTATGGCGTTGCCCCCCTTTACCACGAAAGATTACATTACCCTTTCCGAAAGGGTCATGTCTCTCTATGATCTGGCCCAGACTCCCCTGGCCCTGGGCGTAAAACTGGCGGCCCTCATGGCAAAGGTCATCGAACCCTGTCATCGCAGCGGACTCATCGAAAACCCCAGGCAAGCCTTAAAGTTTATCACAGAAGTCGTTGATATTACAAGGCATAGGCCTGGTCGATTAAAACCCATGTTGGAAGATCTACTGGTGTATTTAACGTCGGGCGCTCCATGAGCGATTTATCGGCCATTAGAGAACTGAAGCGCCTGCTGCCAAAGTCGTGGCATGCCTTTCTGGCCCGGTTCGGTACACCTACGCCCATTCAGCTTGCCGGTATCCCAGCGATCATGAAAGGTCGCGGTGTGTTACTCATTTCGCCGACGGCAAGCGGAAAAACCGAAACCTACACGGCCCCCATGGCCGAGATGATTCAGTCTTTAGACGGTCCGCGACATCTTTCAGGATGGATTATCTCCCCAACCCGTGCGCTGGTCAACGACCTTGCCAGACGTCTGAAGGCGCCCCTCGGGGCCATGGGACTGCGGGTGGGCCGCCGAACCGGTGAACACCGTGAAATATCTGTTTCCAATCCCCCCCATCTGGTGGTTACAACGCCGGAATCCCTTGATTCCATATTGTCCCGTTCGCCCTCGCTGCTTTTGGCACTGCGCTTTTTGGTGCTGGATGAGGTACATATGCTGGATGGAACCCCCCGGGGGGATCAACTGGCGTGCCTGGTCTCACGGGTGCATCGTATTCGAAAAGAAATCCAGGTCATCGCTTCATCCGCCACCGTAGAGGACCCGGAGGGGCTGATGCTGCGTTATGTGGGATCGGATTGCGAAATGGTGAAGGCCCTTGGAAACCGACCCATTGAAGCACGTTTTATTCATAACAGCCCGGGAACCCTGGCCCGGGAATTGCGCCATATCCGATCCAAAAACCCAGAGGTGCGCAAGATCCTGGCGTTTGTACAGCGCAGGGCCGATGCGGAGATGCTGTTTTCCCTGTTTAAGGGACGTCCACCCTTCGGAGATGCCGTATTCCTGCATCACGGCAGCCTCGCCCTGACCCGGCGGGAATCCGTGGAAAGGAGAATGCTCACCGGTACATCCGGATTGTGCTTTTCCACGACCACCCTGGAGGTGGGTATCGATATCGGAGACATCGATCTGATTATGCTGACGTCACCGCCCCCGGATGTATCTGCCCTGCTTCAGCGGATCGGCAGGGGGAACCGACGAAATCGGGTCACCCGCGTCTGCTGTTTGACGGCCAACCCCGGGGAAACCCGACGATACGAACATCTGATCGAAAGTGCCCAAAATGGCCGTCTCCTGGGCGGATACTATGGCTTTTGCCCATCGGTACTGGCGCAACAATGTATGAGCCTGCTCATGCAGACGCCGGGCCGGTGGATCACCGCCGGGGCAGTGATTTCCCGCATGCCCCATTGGCTCGGGGGAACCCCGTGGGCGAAACGGCTGCCCGAACTTCTGGATCATCTGGTTGAAAAAAACTGGCTTATGAAGAGTGGCTCACGATACTTCATGGGGGATGAACTGGAAGAAGCCTTTGAAAAAGGGCGCATTCATTCCAATATCGAAGATAGCGCCGGAGACATTGAAGTGATTGATCAGGATACCCGCCAGGTGCTGGGAATCCTTCCCCAGGCGGCAACAGAGGCGGGACGTCTGTTGCTCAGCGGCCGGCATCTCAAGGTGTCGGGTCCGGCTGGAAAGAACCGGGTTCTGGTTAAGGATGCGGCAACGAAAACGCATCTGAAGACGCCGTTGTCCAGGGGACCCATCATTTGCAGCCGTCTGGCCCGCGATTTCGCACGATTCCTGGGCGTTTCGCCGGGGGATGTCCCCATGGTGATGCTGCAAGACGGATCATTCGGACTTTTTCATTTTATGGGAAGCCTTTGGGGGGTGCTTCTGGCGTTGCTCATCACCCATCGGACCGGAATAAAACCCGAGCAAATCGATGGCTTTTGCATGCATCTTCCGGAAAGGCTGGACGCTCTTCCTAACGATGCAACGGTTGAGGAGATCCGCGCAACGGTCATTCGACACAAGGTCAGGCTTCGAAACCGAATCCGGGAAGGGGGCTGGACTTCCCAGATTCCCTCGAGATGGCGGCAGACCCATTTATTGGAATGTATGGATTTGGAAGGGTTTGTAAACAGGCTTAAAGGGATGTCCTTGAAGCACAATCTTACGTTACCCCTTAAGGAGACCCTGGGTTACCTGGCGGTGCGGCACTCCAGCGAGGGCAGTGAGTCATAAACATGAATTTAATATTTTTTCTCATAGTACTCACATCCTTCTTTTCAGCAGGATGGCGGCAGATTCAATGGGCAGGGGAAAACGGGGTGATTTCCCCCATGGAGATGCTTTCCAAAGCCATGGTGGATTCCGCCACCGGTTCGGTGGAATTGGCCCTGGGACTGGTGGGGGTGATGACGCTTTTTCTCGGACTGATGAAAGTGGCTGAAGCCGGCGGAATGCTCACCATCGTGGCCCGTCTGATCCGGCCGGTAATGGTGCGACTCTTTCCTGGTGTCCCCCCGGATCATCCGGCCATGGGGAGCATGATCCTGAACATGTCCGCAAATGCGCTCGGATTGGGCAATGCCGCCACCCCATTCGGTATTCGCGCCATGCAGGAACTGGACAGATTAAACCCGGTAAAGGGGACCGCAACCGATTCCATGGTTCTTTTCCTGGCCATCAATACCTCCAATGTCACCCTTTTGCCCACCGGCGTCATTGCCATCCGGGCCGCGGCGGGATCCCATGATCCAGCGGGAATTCTGCCCACTACACTGTTTGCAACGCTCTTTTCCACTATCATCGCCATTTTCGCCGCAAAAGCTTATGGGAAACTGCCGTTTTTTAAACGAACCCGTCCGGTTGAAAAATCAAATTCCGGCGATTTAAGTGAGAATGATATCACAGAACCCCTGTTGCAGGACACCGGGAACGGTTATCCCCTATGGGTCAGCGGTATTGCAATGGCCTCACTGGTTTCACTTATTCCTATAACCGTTTTTTATGGCCGGTCCATTTCTCCTTGGATCATCCCCGGATTGATGGTGGGATTTCTGGCATTCGGTGTTTTGAGGCGTGTTCCCATCTATGAGGTATTTGTGGAAGGCGCCAAGGAAGGCTTTCAGGTGGCCATTCGTATTATCCCCTACCTTGTGGCAATTCTGGTGGCGGTGGGAATGCTGCGGTCCAGCGGCGCCATGGACATGATGGTAAGTTTCCTGGGACCGTGGACGGGCAAGGTGGGAATGCCCGCGGATGCGCTTCCCATGGCCCTTCTCCGTCCCCTGTCGGGGTCCGGCGCCTACGGGGTTATGGCATCCATCATCAATGATCCCGCCATCGGTCCTGACAGTTATACGGGCTATCTGGTTTCCACCCTTCAGGGGTCAACGGAAACCACTTTTTATGTGCTGGCCGTCTATTTCGGGGCCGTGCAAATCAAGAGGATACGCCATGCTCTGGCGGCGGCCTTGACGGCGGATCTGGCGGGTATCATGGCAGCTGTGGCGGTTTGTTCCTTTCTTTATGGCGCCTGATATTGTATGAACTGCGTGGAGACAAGGCATGCTGAAGAGACAAGGCATGCCTTGTCTCTACAACGGGCGGGCATTAAGGGGCCTAGTAATTAGATTTGGAATAATGCAAACCATAAGGAGATAACAATGGACAACAACCCCAAGCAGATCAACGTGGAGTTTCCCAAGGAGATGGTGGGCGGTGTGTATGCCAACAATATGGCAGTGACACACACCGCCGAAGAATTTATTATGGATTTTATTATGATCGCTCCGCCGGCAGGCGTGGTTAAATCGCGTATCATCGTGAGTCCCGGACACATGAAACGAATTCTTCATGCCTTGCAGGACAATCTTGACAAATACGAGCAGAAATTCGGACCCATTCAAATGGCAGAGAACTCCGGGGGGGAAGTTCCGACCATCCAATAATATAGGGGAAATCGTGCGGAATTTTTGTTTGTCTTCAAGGCATGATAGCAGGTGCATAGTGGACCATGTACCTGTTATCACGACGTAGAACACGGTCAAAAGGACAAACGAAAATGCGTGGATTGTTTTTTGGAAGTTCCCTTAAATCTCAGGGCTTAATGAAACGAAAGGAGATAGGCCCTCAGATTGATCTTTTTGTTTTTGATGCCCAGTTTTCGCCTCAGGTTGAAGCGATGGGTTAAAATTGTATTTTTGGATACCGACAGTTTTTCGGCAATCTCGATATTGCTTTTGCCTTCTTTCACCAGGTTGGCCACTCGGATTTCCATGGGTGTCAAATCCAGGACCCTGCTTCCAATATCCCTGACAAATGGCGAAATAATTTGTTCAAGGTTGGTTTCAATGACATGTAAATGGTTGGTTTGGAGTGCATCCAGAGGCGTATTTTTAAGTTTTTCGATGTAGGGATTGATCAGGGTGCTGATATTGGATATGACTGAGGATTCAAAGTGAGTCCGATCTTCCTCGCGCCGCCTCAGCAATATACTGAATGCGGTATTGGCCTCTTCCAGACTTCGAGTTCGGGATTCCAGTTCTTTTTCTCTTTTTTTCAGGTTCTGGGTATTTTTTTTCTCCTGAGAAATATCCCTGGAATAAATGGCCAGCTGTACGACCTTTCCCTTTGAATTCAATACGGGATACATGGTGTTCTGCAAAATAAACCGTCCGAGGCTGTCCTCAAACCGGCTGGGTTTTTTTGTGTTAATGACTTGTGCCACCTTTCCTTCTCTTTTTTTTGCAATCTGGGGAGGCAGATAGTCATAAATACACTTTCCCAGAAGTTCATCCAGGGGAACCTTAAACCGTTTGGCGGTTATTTTGTTCGCTGCAATAATGGTTCCCTTGAGATCCAGGAGCTGGGCCGCATCAGAAGAGGCATCCATCAGAGCACGCATCTGATCGTTGACTTTCTCCAGATCGGCGGTTCGCTTTTCCACTATTTTTTCCAGTTCGTCGTGCGCCTCCACCAATGACTTCTCAAGTTCAAAGTTATAGAGAGCAATCTTTATGGCTGAACTGACCTGCGCATCGACAAAAGGTTTGAGGAGGTATCCAAAGGATCTCGCCGATTTTGCCCTTTCAATGTACTCTTCTTCCGAATAACCGGTTAAAAATATAACCGGAATATTCAATTCCTTCCTGATTTTTGTTGCCGCCTCGATGCCGTCTATCTTACCAGGCATAACAATATCCATCAGAACAAGATCCGGCTGGGTTTTCATTGCCATGCCTATGGCCTCCTCGCCGGATTCCGCTGTGCCCGATATTTTATATCCGGAAGATTTTAGAGCTTCGATTAGCTCCGTTACAGTGATCACGTCATCGTCAACAATCATGATTTCAGGCATAGCTTTTATCCTCATCTGATTTTCCCAAAGGTCAAGAGATTTGAAAAACGAAGATGGAAAAACTTCAGCATTCCGAGTTTGCCTAAGCACATTCCAGATTCGCATGTTAACGTAACAATTTCAGAAAAAAACGGAAATGTCAAGAAAATACATAAAGATAAAGGACTATTTTTTTGCGTAACTGTGGAGCCCCGCCAGATAATTGACACCAAAATAGGTAAAAAGAACGCAGAGAAAGCCCACAATAGAAAGGATCGCTATTTTTTTACCTTTCCAACCCCTCACCAATCGGGCATGGATGACCGATGCATAAACCAACCAGGTGATGAGGGACCAGGTTTCTTTAGGGTCCCAGCTCCAGTAAGTTCCCCAGGCTGAATGCGCCCAGACTGAACCTGTGATAATGCCAAGGGTCAACATGAGAAAACCGATGACGATCATCTGGTAATTGAGATCGTCCAGGATAGCTGTGGAGGGAATCAGCTTTAAGAAAAGACTGTTTCTCTTTTCCGTGTCCAAACGTTTAAACAGGTACATTATGCTGATTCCAAAGGACAAACCGAATGCGGCGTACCCAAAAAAACAGGTAATGACATGGCTGATCAGCCAGTTGCTTTTAAGGGCCGGGATCAAGGGTTGAATTTGGCTGTTAATATTGGGGGAGAAGGACGCATAGGCCATGGCCAGAAACGCCAGCGGGGTCACAAAGGTTCCGATGGTTCGATTCTTCGTGCGCCATTCAAGAATGAGATAGAGAAACATCAGTGTCCAGGCAAAAAAGACCAAAGACTCGTAGAG
The DNA here is from genome assembly GCA_963664475.2 of Desulfatiglandales bacterium. GTDB lineage: Bacteria > Desulfobacterota > DSM-4660 > Desulfatiglandales > Desulfatiglandaceae > NaphS2. The sequence continues at coordinate 906,748 of CAXXXE010000002.1, read as the reverse complement.
GTTGGAAAAAGGCGCATGACCGATACCGATCTTGTAGGACTCTGCCCATCTGAGAATGATCGCCAGGGTTTGGGCTGTGAGCCCCAGAATCGACAGGTACGTGCCCAAACGGGAAAAAAAAGAACGATTCATGACCATTCCCAGAAGATAAGCCATGAACGCTGCAAAATATATGAAGGTGGTGTAACTGAAAATCAGAGAGTTATGCATGTGCTTTAGCCCTTTTTAGCGAATTCATTTTTTAGATTCAGGGTGAGATGATATAGTTCGTTTTGAAGTCCCACCGGATTTTTGTTGGTTGTTCCCGCTACCTCTATTCGTGCGGTTTCGCCTTGCGCCAGGACCCGCACCCATATCCTTTTATGCGACAGAAAAAAAGACATGAAAAGTCCCAGAATCATTAGAAAACAGCCTGCCCACACAATGGGAACGCCCGGGTCCCTGTTTGCCTGAAGACCAGTATAATAGAGCGTGTTGAGGTCTTTAAGGGAAAAGCGGTAGGGCGAAAAGGCGGAAGGATTAAATTTGGCGGAGGCCAGCATGGGCGCCGGCAATCTTTTTTGAACAGCCTCCTGATCCCTAAACACCCAGAATTCAATGCGGTTCCCTGTTTCAGGTTGGATGGAAATGAGTACCGCTGGCCCCAAATGCATAATATCGCTTCTCATGTCCACTACCTTGAAAGACCCTTCACCACCGGGCAATGGGTAGTCAGTATCGCTTTTCACGGCCATTTCAGTCAAAACGGGGTTGTTTGATTTTCCATGAATACTCAAGTTCGCTTCTTTGCCGGGAACGGCGCCGTAACTGGCCTGATAGAAGGTGATGCCGTCGAATTCCACCGGATGATTGACCAGAAGGTCGCTTTTTTTGACGGGTTTACCGTTGACCAGGAAGGTCAGTAGAGATTTGAACTCTTTGGGCGCCCCGGTTTTGTAGAAATCGACGGAGAATTTATCGCAACGCACCTCAAAGTTCAGCTTCAGGGGGGCCATGCTTTTGGTGTTGATAACCCTGTGCGTTTTTTCCCCCTCCAGAATATTGACGTAGGCCTCAAAACCAAAAAATGACCCCACCAGACCTCCCATGAGGATCAGGAGTACACTCAAGTGAACCACATAAACGCCAAAGTGAGAGAACCGCCCTTTTTCCCCATAAAAAAAATGAGAGGCGCCACTGACTTTTTTTCGCACATTCTTGTAGCCCGATTGAAATATCTTTTCGATCCTGTCTGCTGTTTCATTGACATCGCCTCCGACCGCCAGACAATTTTCGGCGGGGATATTTTCAAAAGGCTTGCTTCGATCGGGAGCCGGTCTGGCGCTAAACCGTTTCCATGTGGCGGGAAATCGGTTAATCGAACAAACGATCAGGTTGAGCGCCAGAAATGCGATGAGGAGCCTGAACCAGGGGGCGTTGTACATGTCGAAGAGCTGGAGCGTTGAAAGAAGACGAAACATGCCGGGGCTAAGGCTTTTGGCGAATTCCTCGGCCCCCTGCTGCTGAGGAATGAGGGTTCCGAGGACGGAAACAATGGCCAGGAGAATCAGGAGAACAATGGTCAGTTTGACTGAACTCAAGAATTTCCAGAGTGCGTTGGGTCTTTTTTTGTGTTCGATATTTTCCATATTAGCACCATCTGTTTGAAGAAGCTGCCTTATAGCATGGATTTTCATAAAGTTCAATTTGCTTGAGACCTCAAAATGTTTGACGATTACGGTTTGATCATGTAGAAAAGTTGAGTGAGGAAAATGAATTTTGTAAATTCGGGAGAAGATTATGCTAGACCTTAAGGTTGTCAGATCGAATCTTCAGGATATCAAAGAAATGATCCGAAACCGCGGATACGATCTGGATATTTCACGATTCGAAACATTGGACCGGGAGAGAAAAGAGCGGCTTGCCGTTCTGGAAGAGCTTCGATGCCGCAGGAACAGGGCAAGCGAAGAGATCGCCCTCATGAAAAAGAGCGGCAACGATGCCTCCCATGCTATTTTTGAAATGAAAGCCGTTGCCGCGGATATTAAGGAAAAGGAAAAAGAACTCCCACGGTTCGTGGAAGAACTCGAAAGCCTCCTTCAACTTATTCCCAATATTCCCAGTGAATCCGTCCCGGTGGGCAAAGATGAAAAGGACAACCCGGTCATCAGATCCTGGGGCGAGATTCAGGATTTTGCTTTTAAACCGCTACCGCACTGGGAAATTGGTGAAAACCTGGGGATTTTGGACTTTGAATGCGCCGCCAAACTCTCAGGAAGCAGGTTCGCCCTTTACCGGGGAGCGGGCGCCGCCATGGAGCGAGCGCTAATCAATTTTATGCTGCACATTCATACGGTGGAGCATGGCTATACGGAAATTCTCCCCCCCTTCATGGTCAACGCCGCCTCCCTGTTCGGCACCGGCCAGTTACCCAAATTCGAAGAGGACCTTTTTAAAATAGACGGCAGAGATCTCTATCTGATTCCCACGGCAGAGGTTCCCGTTACCAACATGCACCGGGATGAAGTCCTTGCGGAAAGCGATCTCCCCGCTGCCTATGTTGCCTATACTCCCTGCTTCAGGTCGGAAGCGGGGTCCTATGGTAAAGACACCCGCGGTCTCATTCGGCAACACCAATTTAATAAGGTGGAGCTGGTTAAATTCGTAAAGCCGGAGCATTCTTATGATGAATTGGAGAAATTGACCCGGAATGCGGAAGAGATATTGCAGCGTCTTGAGCTTCCTTATCGGGTGGTGACCCTCTGTACGGGAGATATCGGCTTTTCCGCGGCAAAGACCTACGATCTGGAGGTGTGGCTTCCCGGTCAGGGGTTGTACCGGGAAATATCCTCCTGTAGCAATTTCGTGGATTTTCAGGCCAGAAGGTCGAGTATCCGATTTAAACGAAAAGGGGAATCCGGAACGGAGTTGGTTCACACGCTGAATGGAAGCGGCCTGGCAGTGGGGAGAACCCTGGTGGCAATTCTGGAGAACTACCAACGGGAAGATGGTAGTGTTAAAATTCCGAAAGCGCTCAGGCCCTTCATGGGCGGAATTGAAACCATCTCACAAAAATAATATGGATAACCGATTTTCTTATAATTCAGGCTGGCGGGATCACAATGCGGATCTTTGCCGAGTTCCCTCAAAAAAACGTTTTGGCGCCAGGGCAACCCTGTTAACCCTTTGCCTGTGCGTTCTTATCACGGCGTATCTGTTTTTTTTCCCGATCCCATGGTTTTCAGGGGAAGCAGGCCCAGAGGGCGACGCGCTCTCAGCCATAAGCGAACCAGTGGATTTGGTAGACTTAGTTTCAAAAAAAATTTTGACCCGGGGAATAAAGGATCTAAATCTGGACCCCGCTCATCTTGAAAATCGCTTTACACTGAAAAAAGAAGGCGTTCCTCTGATTGTGGAATCATCCCTCGATCCCGACCTTCAGGCTTTTATTCTGGATTTACTGGAAAAATCCAAAACCGTGCGGGCGGCTGTGGTTGTCATGAGACCCGATGACGGACGCATTCTCGCCATGGTCAGCTACGACAGCGAAGCGGAAGGGGCAGCAAGCCTTTGTCTAAAGGCGGATTATCCCGCCGCAAGCCTCTTTAAAATTGTTTCGGCGGCGGCAGCACTGGAGTCCGCGGGTTTTTCACCGGAAAAATCGGTTTCCTTTGTGGGGAGAAAGCATACCCTGTATAAAAATCAGCTTAAAAACCGGAAGAACAAATATGCGGCCACCATCAGTTTCAGGGAAGCCTTTGCATCCTCCATAAACCCGGTTTTCGGGAAATTGGGCATCTACGATCTGGGAGGGGACATGCTTTTGGCATCGGCGGAAAGATTCTTTTTTAATCGAACCATCCCCTTTGATTTTCCCGTTGGCATGAGCGAAATTTTTGTTGCGGAGGATGATTTCGGACTGGCTGAGCTGGCCAGCGGATTTAACAAGGGAACCACCATATCTCCCCTGCATGCAGCGCTTCTGGCATCCGCGGTGGTCAATGACGGGGTGATGATGAAACCCTGGATTGTCAAGAGGGTCGTCAACGAGGAAGGCCGGGTCCTCTACCAAAACAGCAAATCGCGGCTGGGCATCTCCATCAGCCCTGAAACGGCAAAAGAGCTTAGAATCCTCATGAAAGACACTGTCCTCCATGGCACCTGCAGGAACGCCTTTCGTCGGGAGAGACGCAGAAAGGTCTACAAAGGGGTGGAGTTAGGGGCAAAGACGGGCACCATCAATGATCGAAGCGACGAATTTAAATATGACTGGTTAACGGCTTATGTGGTCCCCCCTGACGGAAGAGAGGAGGTTTGCATCGCCGTGCTGGGCATCCATGGAAAAATGCTGGGCATACGGGCCAACCGGCTCGGCCGCAGCATCATTCGATATTACCTTTCTTCCTGATCAACCATACACGCCTTTACAAACCCGAAGAAGAGCGGGGCAGGGACCTCCATCCTTGATTTCAGCTCTGGGTGAGCCTGGGTGGCGCAGAAGAATTTCAACTTCGGCAATTCAATAAATTCAACCAGCTTGCCGTTGGGGCTCATGCCGGAGAACACCATCCCCTTTTCCTGAAGGATTTGATGGTATGCAGGGTTGACTTCATAGCGGTGTCGGTGGCGCTCGGAAACCTCCCGGGTTCCATAGAGGGAATGCACCACGGATCCTTCAGTGATCAGGGCAGGGTAGGCGCCAAGGCGCATGGTCCCCCCTTTTTCGGTCACCGTTCTTTGCTCTGGAAGGATGTCGATGACCGGATGGGGCGTCTCAGCGTTCATTTCCGTGGAGTTCGCACCACCGAGATCGCAGACGTTCCGTGCGAATTCAATGACCGCGAGTTGAAGTCCCAGACAGAGTCCCAGGAAAGGAATATTTTGTTCTCTCGCCAGGCGGATCGCTTCAATTTTCCCTTCAGCACCCCGTGATCCAAACCCGCCCGGGACCACCAGACCATCGATTTGATCCAATTGGGTCGCATCTCTCAGCTCGGTTGTCTCAACCCATTTGAGGTTGATTTTGCATCGCAGGTGAGCCGAACAGTGGTTAAAGGACTCAATAATGGAGGCATAGGAATCTTCGAGTTTGGTATATTTTCCGCACATGGCGATGGTGATTTCCGTCTGGGGATTCCTGATATTCTCCACCAGCTTTTTCCACTTCCTGAGATCCGGAGGGCTGTATATATTGAGTTTTTTATGGATATTTTCGGACAGACCCTCCTGTTCGAAAATAATGGGGAGTTCATAAATGTCGTCCACGTCCAAACCGGTGATCACGGACTCAGGTTTGACATCGCAAAAATTGGATATTTTGCTCTTGATTTCGGGTGTCAGGAATTCCGGGGATCGACCGATAATAATATCCGGGAAAATACCCCGTTGCTGCAAGAGATTGACGCTCTGTTGGGTGGGCTTGGATTTCTGTTCGTTGACGCCGGCAGGGATCGGCACATAGGTGAGATGTACGAAGATGATGTTGTCTCGCCCCACATCTTTTTTCATCTGGCGCATGGCTTCCAGAAACAGTTCGTTTTCAATATCACCGACGGTTCCTCCGATTTCCACAATTACCAGGTCCGGCGATTCTTCCCCTACAACCCGAGCAATGTGATCCTTGATCAGATCGGTTACGTGGGGAATATATTGAACGGTTTTACCCAAGTAATCGCCGCGCCTTTCCTTTTTCCTGACCATGTCGAAAACCTTGCCCATGGTCAAATTCCAATTGGACTTGCATTGGACCCCCAGAAAACGTTCGTAATGGCCGAAATCCATATCCACTTCGGCCCCGTCGTCCAGCACGAAAACTTCTCCGTGTTCAAAGGGATTCATGGTGCCGGGATCAACGTTAAGATAGCCGTCGCATTTAATGGGAACAATTTTGAGTTTTGCGGATAACAGATGGCCGATTGAAGCAGCTGCAATACCTTTGCCTAATCCCGAAAGTACGCCTCCGGTGACGATAATATATTTGGTGAGCATTTCTGATGTGTGTTCCTTATGAATTTTGAAAAGAAAATGAAAGCCGGATTTGGACCCAAACCTTATGCCTGTTGCTTCGGTTAGTCAAGATCAAATTGTCAGCATGGCGACGGTTGCAAATCGCCCGGTTATCTTTTCCCCCCTGTAGGAAAAAAACCGATCCGTATGACATCGGGTGCAAATTCCCGAAACCGTAATGTTCTTTGGTTTAACGCCTTCAGCTTGGAGTTGATAAGAACTCAAGCCCCAAAGATCAAAATAGTTTTCTTTGATTATAAATTCCTCGAAATGCGCTGGGAATATTTCCCTGTGAGTAATGAATTCCGCGCAACAGGGGCCGAGAGAGGGTCCTATGACGGCAACCAGGTTTTCTCCCCTGCAACTAAAATGATGTTTCATCAGCCATATCACCTTTCCCAGGATGTTTTGAACGTTTCCCCGCCAACCGCAATGGACATTGGCAACCACATTTTCCGTAGGGTCAAAGAGGATCACCCCCTGACAATCCGCTTGTTTTATCATCAGCGCTACACGGGGAATATTCGTGATCATGGCATCCGCCTCGGGGGAAACCTTGAACACTTCGGGAGAATCGGCGCTAAGTACCAGGACTTCCGTCCCGTGGACCTGACGTGTGAAGAGGAGACGTGACGCCCCCAGAGTACGCTTGATGATGGATAAATTTGCCGTCACGCTGTCCGCATGATCCCCAACATCATAACTGGTATTCAGGGTGGCATAGGGAGAACAACTCGTGCCCCCGTGCCGGGTAAAAGTCCCATGGATCAGTTGGTCATATTGGGAAAGACTTGGATATCGAAGACATAAAGGAACATCTTTAACTGCTGAAGGATGATGGGAATCCAGCATGAGCCTTCCAAAAAAAAAGTCCTTGGCCGCGCATCCTTTTTTGAAACCTGATCGATAAGGCTTCTTCACCCGGGGAACCATATAGATTCACTCGACGACACAGACTTTCTTACTTACCGCTGCTTCCTTCCGGATCTGACGGGGTTTATAAGTGCCTGTTACGTGAGGTCCATATCAACCCCAAAAGTGTCAAAACGCATCTCAAATCAGGACTCTCCAGAAGGACTTTCAACCCCGCATAAGCGGATTTCGGGTTAAGGGGCACCGCTAACTCCCCGTCTAGCGCGACCAAGGGCCTTAACTTGTTTGCTTGCTGTTTACATAATATCAACTCTTTCTTTCAGTTCCTTACCAACTTTGAAAAAAGGAAGTTTCTTACGCCCCACATTGATAATTTCCCCTGTTTTAGGGTTTCGGCCCTTGTAACCTTCGTAATCTTTGACTTTAAAACTTCCCAGCCCTCGAATTTCAACGCGCTCGCCTTTGATGAGGGCATTTTCCATTTCTCCAAAGACGGTGTTGACTACCTCCTCAGCCTTCCTCAGGGGTAAATCTTTCTCTTTGGCTAAGGCTTCAATCAATTCTGACTTGTTCATCTTTCCTCCCTAGTTACGCCTGAAAAACACCGTATCCAGCTTCCGACCCCAAAGCAAAGGCAGCTTGAGGTTATAAGCTCAAATATGAATGGGGTCAATTATCACCTCAAATTGAAACCAAAACACAAAGAAACTGACAGCCGGTTGCCGCGACCGAGTGAAAAAATAGAGGATCAGCGTTTGCAAGTCAAGGGAAAATCAATAAAAAACATTTTGTGCATCGGAAAAAAACAGTGATCGCACACGTTGGCGAACCATTTACTTTTTGCCTCTTTTAATATATATACCCCCGTGAACTCTAGGGTGTAATCCTACAAGAAATTTTAGCCAGAATCAACCGTCTTCCTCAAAAAAAACGTGAGCATGCAAATTGCGGCCAGAAATGCCGCGAAAGGTAATCAAGATGACTGCCGTAGAGGTTATCACCATCGACGGTCCGGCGGGTTCCGGAAAAAGTACCATCAGTCGCATACTTGCCGCCAGGATCGGGTATGCCTATCTGGACACCGGCGCCATGTACCGTGCCGTGGCCCTTGCCGCCAAACGGAAAGGGATTGCCATGGATGACGGCATCAAATTGGGAAAATTGTGCGCGACCCTGAATCTGCGATTTGGTACAGATCAGTATTCGTCCGGATTATTGATGGAAAATGAGGACATATCGGATCAGATTAGAAATGCTGAGATCGATATGCTTTCGTCAAGGGTATCTGCGGTCAAAGAGGTTCGGGAATCCATGGGCAATCTTCAAAGAAAAATGGCCCAGGGCGGGAGTACGGGTCTTGTGGCCGAAGGAAGGGATATGGGAACAGTCGTTTTCCCGAATGCGAGGTTTAAATTTTTATTGACGGCTTCCCTTGAAGAAAGGACCTCCAGACGGTATTTGGAGTTTTTGGCCCGTGGGAAAACAGTGGAAAAGGAGACGGTTAGCTCAAGCTTGAAAAAAAGGGACTATCAGGATGAAAATCGAACTCTGGCGCCCTTGAAGCCCGCTGCTGATGCATTGATTCTCGATTCCACGGGAATGGGAATCGAAGCGGTGGTGAAATGCATGCTCAAGCATATTGGAAATTTGGATTTATTGCGCTCTATTTGAGGAAATAAGTTGAAATTCCGTATTAGGTTTGGTAGTTAAACATCCTAGATTATTTTGCTAAGGCAGACAGACTCAGAGGGGGTTATCAGGTTAATGGAAAAAACGACTGACTTCTTAACTCAAGACGAAACAATAACCGATGATAAAGCTGTATCCCAAGGTGATGACCCGATGATTGATGAGGAGGGCCAAGGCGCGGACGATATCCAGGACATGGATGCGGACAACTTCATGCAAATGTATGAAGAAAGCTTGAAGAGCATTCAGGAAGGCGAGGTGGTTCCCGGAGAAATCGTTCAAGTAGATAAGGAATATGTGTTGGTGGATATCGGCTACAAGTCGGAAGGTCAGATCCCCATTCATGAATTCCTGGATGCTCAGGGGAAACTTTCCGCCAGAGTGGGCGACAAGGTTGAGGTCCTCCTTGAAAAAAGAGAAGATGACGAAGGGGTTATTCGACTGTCCAAGGAAAAAGCCGCAAAGATCAAAATATGGGATAAAATAAAGGAAATATACGAAAGTAACGACACGGTTAAAGGCAAAATTATTTCCAGGGTGAAGGGTGGGCTGTCCGTGGATATCGGCCTTCAGGCGTTTTTACCCGGTTCCCAGGTAGATCTCAGGCCGGTCAGAGATATGGACAGCCTGGTGGATACCGAGCATGAGTTTAAAATTGTTAAATACAATAAACGGCGGGGAAATATCGTCTTGTCCCGTCGCGCCATACTTGAAGCCGAACGTGCCGAGCTGAAAGAGGAAACGCTGAAAATTATCAGCGACGGCGCTGTTCTGAAAGGGACGGTTAAAAATATTACCGATTATGGACTGTTCATTGACCTCGGGGGAATCGACGGTCTTGTTCATATTACGGATATGAGCTGGGGACGTGTGGGACACCCTTCCGAAATCTATGGGGTGGGTGATGAAATCCAAGTCAAGGTGTTGAATTTTGACCGGGAGAAGGAACGGGTTTCTCTGGGCATTAAACAATTGGCGCCCGACCCATGGAGCCAGGTAACGGAAAAATATCCCATCGGCCAAAAAATTTCCGGGCGTGTTGTCAGCCTTACGGACTACGGCGCTTTCGTTGAAGTAGAGCAGGGTGTTGAAGGTTTAATCCATGTGTCTGAGATGTCATGGACACGGAAAATACGTCACCCTTCACAGGTTTTAAATGTTGGCGATACCGTTGACGTCATCGTCCTCAACATGGATGTTTCGCGAAAACGTATTTCACTCGGGATGAAACAGGTTGAGCCGAACCCCTGGGATGTGATTGAAGAAAAATATCCCATCGGCACCACCATCGAGGGAAAAATAAAGAACATTACGGATTTTGGAACATTTATCGGAATTGATGAAGGGATAGACGGGCTTGTTCATATTTCGGATATGTCCTGGACCAAACGGATTAAACATCCCTCCGAGCTTTATAAGAAGGGTCAGGAAGTGCGGGCAGTGGTCCTCAACATCGATAAAGAAAATGAGCGTTTTTCTTTGGGCATCAAACAGCTGGCGCCTGATCCCTGGGATGAAATCCCCATAAAATATAAACCTGGAACACGCGTTACCGGAACAGTCACCAACATAACGGATTTCGGGTTGTTTATTGAACTGGAAGAAGGCATCGAGGGGTTGGTCCATGTCTCCGAGATTTCGGGCGATAAACACGGTAATCCCCTGTCTCGATTTCAAGTGGACGACGTCATCCAGACCAAGGTCATCAATGTCTCCCGCCCTGAAAAGAAAATAGGGCTTTCCATTCGTAAATTGGAACAAACCAGTGAAAAAGAAATTTTCAAAAGCTATGTTAACAACCGAAAGGAAGCAACTTCAAACCTGGGTGATCTGCTGCGGGAAGAGATGATGAATGTAGAGCGCCAATCCCTGAGGGAATAGTCAGACCTAATTCTGATTTTGGAAGAAAATGTGTAACCATGTCAACAAAAAGCCGCCCATTATTGACCGTGCTGGCCATCCTCCTAGGTGTTGCTGTGATATTGAGCAGCACCCTGATTCTGCTCCTTCATTTTCTTGCACCTTCCAGAACGGTACTTTTTAAAGAAAAGATTGGCGTTGTTTCCATAACCGGGACGATTTCAACTTCCAAGACCGTTACCTCCCAACTGAATAAATTCGGAAAGGACGACAGTATAAAAGCGATCATTCTGCGGATCAACTCTCCCGGCGGGGGTGTGGGGGCGACTCAGGAAATTCATCGGGAAGTTCAAAAAATTATTTCTAAAAAACCGGTTGTCGTGTCCATGGGGTCCATCGCGGCGTCAGGGGGATATTATGTGGCAGCCGCCGCCAGTAAAATTGTCTCAAATCCCGGGACCATCACCGGCAGCATCGGTGTTTTTATCCAATTTGTTCGCCTTGAAGAACTCCTTAATAAAATTGGTATTAAATTTGAAATCGTCAAAAGTGGCGAGTTCAAGGATATGGGGTCTCCGGATCGGAAATTAACCGAAAGAGACCGGGAAATTGTCGACGCTTTGATAAAGGATTTACAGGGGCAGTTTGTATCATCGGTGGCCTTGGGTAGAAATCTATCCGTCTTAAAGGTTAAGGAAATTGCGGACGGTCGGATTTTTTCAGGTGCCCGGGCCAAAGATCTCGGTTTGGTTGATTATTTGGGAAATTTTCAGGATACGGTTGAAATCGTGAAAGAAATCCTTGGCATTAAGGGAGATGTAGAGCTGGTTTATCCTGAAAAAAGCAAAGGGGAATGGTTGAATCTGCTTCTTGAATCAAGCGCCAGGTTTATTTCCGGAGTGTTGTCTGATCAGAGGGCCCAGGTGGCGTACCAATGGGATGGCCTTGCAACCCCGTCTAGAGGAAGCTACTGATATCCCCTTTGCCTTCCCGAATGATTTCCGGACTGTCATCGATCAGACTGACAACGCTTGAGGGACTCGGATAAAGCAGGCCCCCATCAATAATTGCGTCAAGATTGGAACCATAAGCCTCCTCGATGGCATAGGGGTCATCAAACTCCGCGCTGGTACTGATGATCGGCCTCCCCAGCGTGCGAACAATGGCACGGGTGATATTGTTGTTCGGTACACGAATGCCGACGGTTTTTCGCTTCGTCAACATGATTTTTGGAACCAGGCGAGTTCCTTCCAGGATAAAGGTGTATGGCCCCGGCAACAGGCGCTTCATGGTTTTGTACGCGTAGTTGGATACCAACGCATACTTGCTGATTTCATTCAGGCTGTCGCAGACAAAAGAGAAGGGTTGCTTCAAGGGTCGATTTTTCAATCGGTAAATGTGTTGTATCCCCTTCTTGTTAAAAAGGTCGCAGCCGATCCCGTAAAATGTATCCGTGGGGTAGGAGATGACGCCCCCTTGATCCAGGATTTGACTCACGCGGTCGATGTGGCGCTGTTGTGGATTATCCGAATGGATCGAAAGAAACAATACTTTTTTTTTTGTTCCTGAATTCTTTTTGGGGGGCATCTTCTTTTTGTCCTTAGTGTCTATTTCATGAATATTGATTTCACCCTGTACATTTATTCAGTTTTATTTGGGCTCTGTTTGGGAAGTTTTGCGAACGTCTGTATTTACCGCATTCCCCTCAACAAGTCAATTGTACATCCCCCATCGTCATGCCCGCACTGTGGGAGCAGAATTGGATACTATGATAACATTCCCGTGCTCAGCTATCTTTTATTGCGGGGCCGTTGCAGGCAATGTAAGGCCTCTGTGTCCTTCAGATATCCCCTGGTGGAAATCATAATCGCTTTATTGAGTTTAGCTCTCTTTATCAGATTTGGTTTACATCTACAATACATTATTTTCCTTTTGTTTACCGGAACGCTGGTAATTCTCAGCTTTATCGATTTTGATTACAAAATTTTGCCCGATGTTTTGACATTGCCGGGCATCGCGGTTGGATTGGCCGTATCTTTTTTGCCGGGAGGGATCGGCTGGTTCGATGCTCTGATGGGTTCGGTATCGGGCGGTGGGGCACTTTATCTTGTGGCCGCCGGTTACGCGCGAATTACGGGAAGGGAAGGCTTGGGGGGTGGAGATATCAAGCTCCTGGCCATGATCGGCGCATGGATGGGCTGGAAGCCTTTGCCGCTCATTGTCTTGATGTCTTCCTTAAGCGGCGCCGTTATAGGCTCTATATTTATCCTGGTGGGTGGAAAAGGTGCCCGCACACAGATCCCCTTTGGACCTTTTCTATCGTTTGGCGCTGTTGCCTATCTTTTTTTTGGCCGGGAAATTTCAATTTGGTATTTCGGTCTCTTTTTGTAATCGTTCACGGTTTACGGTTGAAATAACAGGTTCTACCGCCATAAAGAGGTTAAAATTTGCGGCTCCCCTTTCTCTTCAATCGATTGAAAACCGTCATCATGACCAGTCTGGCACTTCTGATTCTGTCCGCCATGCTGCTTATTCATGTGGTGATGGCCAAATTTGCAGAGAGAGATCTTCTCAATGCGCGTGTACAACAGGGTCGGTTACTGCTTCAAGCTGTCAGTATTATCGCATCTGAAGCTCGGGAGAACCGCAAAACAGACCTGGGAGCGGTTGTGGGGGGAACTGATTTTCATAAAAAGGTGGAATCGTTGCTTGGCATGGGTGAGTTTTCCGGTGCGATGCTCATCAACAGAAAAGGGTTGAAGGTTTTTTCTCATGGATATTGGGGGGTGAATGAAAAACATGAGGTTCGAAGCGCCATGGATAACCTTTCGAATCAGCGCCCCACCGTTGAATTCTCAGGAAAAACCTGGGGACTGTTCTGGTTGGCGCCTGAAAAGGTTATCCTCTCTTCGCCGCTATGGATTGACGGACGTCTTATGGGGTCTGTTGCCGTTTTTTCTGATTTAAAAAACCTCTATGGGAACCTGAGAGAATCCGAAAGCGTTGTTCTGGCGTATATCGGGATGAATGCGCTCATCCTCGTTCTTTTTGGTATTTACCTGCTCTCTCGAACTGTTGTGAGGCCCATCAACCGACTTCTTGCAGTGACGGAACGTTTTGACGGCGCCATTCCCATTATGCAGAAAGGAGAATCTCCCAATAACGAAATCGGGCGACTTTCGCAATCCTTGAATCTTATGTTGAGGCAGCTTGACGTCAATGAGAAAAAGCTCAAGGAGAACATTTCATCGTTGGAAGCAGCCAACCGGGAAATCAAAAAGGCGCAGGATGAAATTGTCAAATCTGAAAAAATGGCCTCGGTTGGCCGTCTGGCCACAGGCATAGCCCACGAAATCGGAAATCCACTGGGCATTATCCTGGGATATATCGACCTGCTTCAGCTGGGGGATCTCAATGAGTTGGAACAACGGGATTTTTTGTCCAGAGTAGAATCTGAGATTACGCGAATCAATAGAATTATCAGAGATCTTCTGGATTTTTCAAGACCCTCGGGCGACGAGCAAAAGGAAACCAATGCTCATCAAATCCTCGAAGAAGTTCTGACCGTTTTAAGCCCTCAGCCCATGTTTGAACAAATTCATATTAAGCGATCCTTCCATGCCGAATCGGACAGGGTCAGAGTGGCAAAGGATTCGCTCAAACAGGTCTTTTTAAATGTCATCATCAATGCGGCGGATGCCATGGATCAGAATGCGGTTTCCCCCGGGGTCCACAGGGAATCAATTCTGACCCTTGAGACCCTGAACGAAGAAGGGTTTCTGATCATTCGGGTTTCAGATACGGGGTGCGGCATGACGGCTGAAGAAATCAACCGCATATTTGACCCGTTTTTCACAACCAAAGAGCCGGGAAAGGGCACGGGGCTGGGCCTTTCCATCTGTTACACGATGATGGAACGGGCAGGCGGGAAAATCAGCACGGAAAGCCAACCCGGCAGAGGGACGACCTTTATCCTTGAAATACCTCTTGGTGATACTCGAAAGGATAACGATTTACAGTGTACAGGGGACAGTTGTCAGGGGGCAGGATAAAAACTGTTACAAAAGGAGATTTGTTGTGCCGGAAAGACGTGTACTGGTCATTGACGACGAAAAAAATATGCGCCATATGTTGAAATTCTTGCTGGAAAAGGCAAACTACCTTGTTTCGTGTGCCGAAGACGGTTTGGCGGCGCTTGAGAAAATGGATCACGAGGTCTTTGACTACATCCTGTGCGACATCAGAATGCCGCACATGGATGGCATGGCTTTCTTAACGGAAGCTGGGAAAAGATATCCTGAAAAAACTTACATCATGATGTCTGCCTACGGCACAGTTGACACGGCGCTTGAGGCCATCAAAAAAGGCGCCTATGACTATATTTCCAAACCTTTTAAAACGGACGAAGTTCTTTTGACCCTTAAAAAGGCGGAAGAACGTGAACGGCTGAAAGCGGAAAACCTGAATCTCAAAAAAAGAGTGGAACAGATTGAGAATAAATATTCTTTCGGCAGCATCGTGGCCAGAAGTGAAGCCATGGCAAAGGTTTTCGATCTGGTTAAAAAAGTTGCGGAACATAAAACGACCGTTTTGATCACGGGGGAGAGTGGGACTGGAAAGGAACTGATCGCCAAGGCTGTTCATGCCAACGGCCAGAGAACCGATGCGCCGATGGTTTCCATTAATTGCGGCGGTATTCCGGAAAATCTCATTGAAAGTGAGTTATTCGGTTATAAAAAAGGGGCCTTTACCGATGCCGCCAGGGACAAGCCCGGCCGTTTTGATGAAGCGCACAAGGGAACTTTATTCCTGGATGAAATTGGCGAATTGCCATTTTCGTTGCAGGTAAAGCTACTGCGGGTGTTGCAGGAAGAAGAGATTACCCCGTTGGGAGGAAGCGGCGCTCGGAAAATTGATGTGCGGGTCATTGCGGCCACGTCAAAGGATCTGGCCAAAGAGGTGCAAATGGGGAATTTCAGGGAGGACCTTTATTATCGCATCAATGTCTGGCGCATTCATTTGCCTCCCCTGAGAGACCGGAAAGGGGATCTTTCCCTTTTAACCGGCTACTTTGTGGATCAACTTAACCATAAACTCGGGAAAAATGTGGAGGGCCTTTCTTCGGACGCCATGAGCATGATCATGGGTTATCACTGGCCTGGGAATGTCAGGGAATTGGAAAATACCATAGAGAGGGCGGTGCTGCTTGCAACAGGCAGGTGGATAACCCCTGAAGACCTGCCTTCCAGTCTGCTGAAACACCGAAATCCCCTTGAAGAAATCAACGGATTGGAAGTCCTCTCCATCAAACGGGCCACAAGACGTTTGCAGCGAGATTTCATTGCAAAAGCGCTCAAAAGAACCGGCGGCAATAAGACCCAGGCCGCCAAACTTCTTGAGGTCAGTCGCCCCATGCTCATATCGAAGATAAAGGAATATGGTTTGTAGCCGGCTGAACATCTGCAGGGTGCAGTTGTCAGGGGGCAAGGTGCAGGTTTTTCCTATCCTGCCCCCTGACAACTGACAACTGACAAAAAAATTGAGGTTATTCATGAACATTTTTGAAATTGCCAACATCCTTCCGCAACAGGTCAAGCTATCCCAGATTGACGATTCACCAGGTCCTTATGGTATGAGTTATGGTTTTGACCTAAGTCTCCTGGAAGCTTCCATAAACAAAATCGGTTTGATCAATTCGCCGCTTCTGGCCACAAAAGGGAAGGGTGGGGCCGAGGATCAATTTTGGGTGGTTGCGGGTTTCCGAAGGATAGCGGTTTTGAAGGCGCTGGATGTGAACCAGGCGCCATGTCGCGTTCTGTCGCCTGAGACGTCAACGTTGCAATGCCTGATGCTGAATCTTTACGATAATCTGGCAGTCAGGGATTTCAATGCAGTTGAAACGGGCATGGCCTTGACCAGGCTGGCTGAATTGCTTCCCGAGCAAGAAGTAATTAAAAATTTCATGCCCCTGCTTAATTTGCCCTCACATGAAGAGACGCTTCATCTTTTTGTGCGGATCGAGACGGCCCTCGATCGCCGAGGAAAAGACCTGCTTGCCTGTGGCAGTTTGTCAATACAAGCGGCAAAGCTGTTATTGGAAATGGATTCAGCCGCAAGAAATGAAATTTGCCGATATTTTTCCGATGTCAAGTTCAGCAAAAACCAGCAAGCACAGTTCATTGATTTTGTCAATGACCTGTCCCGTATTGAAAATCAGTCCATTCCCGAGTTGCTCAATGAACCCGATTTGATAACCATTTGCGAAAACGAGCAAATGAACAATCCCCAGAAAGTCAGAGCCCTCATCAAACTTCTGCGGTCAAGGCGATTGCCCCATTTAGTGAAGGCCGAAAAAGGTTTCAATCGTATGGTGAAAAACCTGGAACTTCCCGCGGGGTTCCAAATTACCCCCCCGCCCTATTTTGAAGGCCCCAATTATAAGCTTGAAATCTTTTTTAAGGACGGTAGGGATTTGATAGAAAAACTGGTAATTCTGGCAAAAAAAGATGCACTCATAGAACTCGAAGACCCTTGGAACAAAGGCGCTTAATGGTGGATTTTCATATCAAAAAAATCATTATGGAGGCGGGATCTGAAAAAGAACCCATGACCCGAAGCATTATGGGTCGATTTCCCCCTGAAATATCGGACGTCTCCGGGGCGCCCTTTGAACCTCAAAAGGCTCCCGATTCAAAAGCGGGGGGCGGAAACATGGGCAAGGATACGCTGCACCTGATTTCCTATAAAGGCGAATTTTTAAAACCCTGCCCGGGGACAAAGGAATACATCTGCTGTGGATATCAAATTCTCAATACAGCAACCAATTGCCCCCTCGACTGCAGCTACTGCATCCTTCAGTCCTATTTCCTGAATCAGCCGTATTTGAGGATTCACGTTAACCTGGAAGAGAATCTCGCCCGAATCATGGAGGTCATAGACCGGAATCCGGAACAAATTATTCGGGTCGGAACTGGTGAATTCGCGGACAGTCTTGCCCTGGATTCTTTGACGCACTGGACAGATATCCTCATGAAGCCTTTCTCCGAAAGAAGGAATGCCGTTCTGGAATTCAAAACCAAAACCGCGCAAATAGACGGTTTGCTGGCCTCGCCATACCGAGATCGCATTATTGTATCGTGGTCGCTCAACAGCCCGCTGATTGCAGCCAAAGAAGAGAAGGGAGCTGCAACGCTTAAGCAAAGGCTTGAAGCGGCGAGGCGATGCCAGGAAGAAGGCTTTGTGGTGAGTTTCCATTTTGATCCGATGATACCCCATAAAGGGTGGCGGGAAGGATATCTAAAAACCATCGATATGATGGCCCGGCATCTGGATCCCAAAGGGATTATCTGGATCAGCATGGGTTCTCTTCGATTCATGCCCGACCTCAAACCGATTATTCGGAAGCGGCATCCCCATACATCTATCCTGGATGGTGAGTTTATTACAGGCCTGGACGGCAAGGCCCGCTATTTTAAGCCCATCAGGATTGAGCTCTATGATTTCATGCGGCAAAATCTGGAACAATGGCACTCTGATTTGGGACTCTACCTGTGCATGGAATCCGATGAAGTCTGGCGAAAAAGCATGGGTTGGTCTCCTCTAAAATCAAGTGGACTCAAGCGCTTTCTGGATGAAAGGGTCATCAAGATTTTTGGGTAGCAATCTCCTCAAATATATGATAAAAATTTGCGGTTATAAAAAGAGAGCCTAAAGCTAAAGTGAAACGGGGTAATAACAGCATGACATTAAGGGAAAAAGTAGAGGATGCACTTCAAAAAGTCAGGCCTTCTCTCCAAGCGGATGGAGGGGATGTACAACTTGTGGACGTGGATGCAAATGGATTGGTAAAGGTTAAATTGATGGGTGCATGCGGTGGCTGTCCCATGAGTCAAATGACCCTCAAGCTGGGCATTGAAAAAGTCCTGAAGCAAAACGTTCCTGAAGTGACTTCAGTTGAGTCCGCGTAATCAAACTTTCAAAGGAGATATCATGGACATTAAGAAGATTGGCGTGATTGGCGCCGGCGCCATGGGTAACGGCATCGCGCAGATGGCAGCCCAAATCGGTTGCGAAGTCGTTCTGAGAGATATTAAAGATGAGTATGTGGAGCGGGGGATGAAGAGCATCGACCGCTTTCTTTCAAAGAGTGTTGAAAAGGGAAAAATCACGGCAGCGGATAAAGATGCCATCCTGGGAAGGATCAAGGGCACTACGGAAATGGCAGCGTTAAAAGATGTCGATTTTGTCATTGAAGCGGTTATTGAAGACCTTGATTTGAAAAAGAGTGTGTTTAAGGAACTTGACGAGCTGTGTGCGCCCCATGTTATTCTGGCTTCCAATACGTCATCCATGTCCCTCACTGAAATCGCGGCGGCAACTAAAAGGCCCGAAAGAGTTTGCGGCATGCACTTTTTCAATCCCGTTCCCATTATGAAACTGGTGGAAATTATCCGAGGCTATTCAACCAACGATGAGACCGTCAACATTACCACCGAACTGGCTAAAAAAATGGGCAAAATTACGGTGGAAGTGAAAAAAGATTCACCGGGGTTTGTGGTGAACAGGATTATGATTCCCCATATGCTGGAAGCCATCAAAATAGTGGAGGAAGGAATCGCCAGCATTGAAGATGTGGATATTGCCGTAAAGGCGGGCCTCAACTATCCCATGGGTCCCTTTGAACTGATGGACCTCACGGGGATTGATATCTGTTACTTCGTTAGCGAATATTTCTATAAAGAACTCAACAAGGAATCCAAGTGGGTTTCACCGAACCTTCTCAAAACCATGATCCGCGCCAATAAACTCGGACGGAAAACGGGTGGTGGATGGTACGAATACGGAAAATGATACGGCGAGTGTGAGCAGTAGCAAATCTTCCGGATAAAAAAAAAGGCGGCTCTTTTGAGCTGCCTTTTTTTTCGGAGGGGCAAAGGGGAACTGCTACTTGTTCTTATGTCGCATCTTTTTTCGAAGTTTTCTGTATTTGTGCTTAGTGATTTTCTTTTTTCTCTTCTTTACAACGCTGCTCATTCGATCCATCCTCCCTGTAGTTATCTGATCTTCTTACTAAATTAATTCCCAAGTTGTCAACCGCTATTTTAAAAGGGGGCAGCAAACAAAGAAGGAGACGTGAAAAAAATCCCAACCGGACTTTCGAGTTTACATAATATCAATTATCAGACGTTTAAAATACAGCTGTTAGCCGTTAGGTTAAAAGCTGTGTATTTTTTTGAGCCTTGTTGTGTGCCTTCTCCTCATAGAGTCTTCGATCCGCTTCGCCGACCAATGCCTCTGCGTTCAGGCCTTTGCGAAAGACGGCAAAACCACTGCTTGCGGCGACATCACATTCCTCTTTAATCCCTGCCTTGATGCGATCCGACATCTTTTTCGCCACGGCGGTGTCGGCTTCAATCAGCATGACGGCAAATTCATCGCCGCCATAACGGTAACCGGAATCCACATTTTGCCGCATTTTACTGTTGATGACGCCACCCACCTTTTGCAGTAGTTCGTCGCCGGCCAAATGTCCCTTGCGGTCGTTATAAAGTTTAAAGTCATCCAGATCGAGAAGGATCAGCGCAAGATTGTGATTTTGTCTCTCAGCCCGCGCAATCTCCTCGTTAAGGCGATCGTAAAAATGCCGCTGGTTAAACAGGCCGGTTAAAGCATCTGTTATGGATAGCCGGTTCAGCTCCTGACGAATGTTTCTTTCAATAATGCCGCGTTTGAATTTGGCCTCGATCTCTTCCATGCCAAAGGGTTTGTTGACGAAATCAGTGGCGCCGGCATTAATGGTTTCAACATATTTGTATTCCCTTGTGTAGCCGGTCATGGCGATGGCACAGGTTTCCGGATATTTTTTTTTGATAATTCGGATCAATTCCAGCCCGTCAATCCCCGGCATGCGGATGTCGGTGAGCAAAAAGCTATAGGGATTTTTTTTGAATTTTTCAAGCGCTTCATCACCACTTTCGGCGGTATCCACTTTGAACCCGAGGTGTTGCAGCATTGCGG
Source organism: Desulfatiglandales bacterium (assembly GCA_963664475.2). Classification (GTDB taxonomy): domain Bacteria; phylum Desulfobacterota; class DSM-4660; order Desulfatiglandales; family Desulfatiglandaceae; genus NaphS2. The sequence continues at coordinate 886,324 of CAXXXE010000002.1, read as the reverse complement.
AAATCGGCTCTCTGACGATGTCTTCATCATCAACCACCAGGACGCGCTCTTCCTCATATGAAATGTCTTCATTTGCCACAGGCATATTTGGTTATCTCATGAGTAGGGTTATGATCCAATTATTTCACCTTTGAGTGAATTAAGGAAAGACTTTTGAATAACCACTTCAACCAACTCTCCAATTATACGGGCGTCGCCGTCAAAATTAACAACTTTATTTGAACTTGTTCGTCCCGTAAGTTGTCCTCCCTTTTTGCTGATGCCTTCAACCAGCACAGTGAATGATTTTCCTTCAAGCAACTTGTTTTTTTTAAGGGTTATATTTTTTTGAAGGTCCTGAAGAATTTTCAACCGGGATACCTTCACCGCATTGCTGACTTTGTCCGTCATCCTTTCCGAAGGGGTTCCTTCGCGATCAGAGTACTTGAAAGAAAACAGCCCGTCAAATTCCACACGACTGACCAAATCAAGGGTCAGTGAAAAGTCTTCTTCTGTCTCACCGGGGAATCCTACCATAACATCGCTGGTAATGGCAAGATCCTCCTTGGTGAGTCGCAATTTTTCAATCAGTTCCAGATATTTTTCCCTTGTATACCCACGCCGCATCAATTTCAATATCTTGTTGCTTCCAGCTTGAAACGGCAGGTGAATATGACTGGAAAGCGTCGCTATATTCGAAAAACATGCCATAAGATCATCTGAAAGATCCTTAGGATGCGAGGTTGTAAACCGGAGTCTAAGGAGATGGTCTAAATGACCCATAGCATAGAGGAGTGATGCAAAATCCCAAGTGTTTTGACCCTTCCATGCATAGGAATTGACATTCTGACCCAGTAAGGTGATTTCTCCGATCCCCTCGGATAGCAGGTATTCCGCCTCCGCAAGGATGTCCTCCGGTGGGCGGAAATATTCGCGCCCCCTGACGTAAGGTACGATGCAATAGCTGCAAAAGTTGTTGCACCCTTCCATAATGGAAATGAACCCTGAAGTCTGCTTTTGAAAATATCCCGGGCATTTCACCGGTGATGGGGGCGCAACATTCAAACCCGTAGCAATCATTTTCTGACGGCTGCCATAAATTTTTCCGATGATTTCAACGATTCGACCCAATTCCCTTGGGCCCATGACAAAATCCAACAGGGGGAATCTTTTCATCAATTCCTTTCCCTTCATCTGTGCCAGACATCCGACCATTCCGACGATCAAACCAGGGTTCTTTCGTTTAAGATCCGCCATGCGTCCGAGGAAACTGCAGGCCTTCTGTTCCGGCTTGGCCCGAACGGCGCAGGTGTTGATTAAAATGACATCCGCACGATCAACGTCGCTTTCGTGGGAAAACCCGTTTTGAATCAGGGACTGGGCCAGAAAGTCGGAATCATATTCATTCATCTGGCACCCCATGGTTTTGATATGGAAACACTTATTCAATCATTATACCTCAAGGAGCGCTTGAAATACGCAACCCTTCGTCTTTTCTTAAGGCATCCATCAATTCAAGTACCAACAGTTCACAACCCGGCGCAATGGACACCTCTATTAGCGCAACATGCGGATTGATGGTGGATACAACGGCCATTCCGTCGTAAGATTCGAGGGTAAATCTCAGATAATGAATTTGCCCGCGGTCCACCTGGAATATTTTCTTGATGCATTTCAAATTTAGAACCGGGTTACACCGCCCCACATGAGTTTTGTTCTGAGAATGCGGAAATAATCCTGATCAGGGGGATTGAAAAGATTTATTTTTTCCTTTGACTTATGGATTTGAACTTTGTCGCCGTGATGCAGGTCAAAGCCTACCTGACCGTCAAAGGTCAAGATAACGGTTCCTTCGCTTTCCCGACCCATTTCTATGCCGATTGCGGCGCTGTCGGGGACGATAATCGGTCGATTTGTGAGAGTAAACGGACAAATGGGGGTCAATACAAAACTTTCGATAGTAGGATACAAGATAGGACCTCCAGCCGAGAGGTTGTAGGCCGTGGATCCCGTCGGGGTGGAAATAATGAGCCCGTCCGCCCTGAATGTCGTCACAAACGCATCATTGACGGCGACATCAAGATCTATAATTCTGGCAAGCGTGCTTTTGTTGATCACCACATCGTTGAGGACCTGAAAACGGATTACCTCTTTTTGATCCCTCAGCACCTTTGTCTCAAGCATCATTCGACTTTCCACTTGAAGATCGCCGTTGACCATGGTTTTAACCACCGGATAGAGCCGTTCCAATGGAATACAGGTTAGAAACCCAAGCCCCCCAAGATTGACCCCCAGGATGGGAGCGCCGTATCGACCTATTTGTCGCGCAGCTCCCAGCAAAGTGCCATCCCCGCCCAAAACCACAACCCAGTCAACATCCTTTGGGATGGGAAAGGTTTTCTCTAAAATGCAGTCCTCCGCGACCTCGGCATTCATTTCCTGTGAAAACACTTTGATGCCGCGATCTTTAAACCAGGTTTCGAGTTTCCGGGCTTCAATTTTTGCCGGTTCGTGATGATGTTTGTAAATAATCCCAACAGATTTTGATGACATTGAAAGTCCTATACCGTTTTCTTATCAATCACAAACCACTCATCGGTTAAATTTGATGTGGTGTCGACCAAAAGATGAACAATGGTCAGGTCAGGATGACGCTGTTTCAAGTCATCCAGGTCAACAGGCTCAAATTTATTAACATTATTGGTGTAAGCCTGCTCCGTCAGTGCATTGGATTCATAGTTTTCCCTGGTTCGCTTGGAAATGCGGTCCAGCGACACCGCTTTGGGACACTGAGTCTGTTGAATTACCAGGATTTTTCCATGGTCCGCAGCCACCTTTGCGGCACGCCTTCTGAGGGATTGGGTCACGAAGGTGGCATCCAGGATAATCCCCTCCCCTTTGCCGGCCGCTTCATCCGCCATCCTGAACATTTCGTCATAAACAAGGGTTCGTTTATTCATGTTGGAAGCCACTTTTTCATCAAAGATGTCCTCGTTCTTGAGTACCTCACGCCGAATCAGGTCCGATCTCAAAATTCGATAGCCTTTCAGCTCTGCAATTACTTCCGTGGTCTCCGTCTTGTAGGACGCGGGAAGGCCGCACGCGATCAGGACAGTTCCCGGTTCCAGTTCTCTTTTCATAAAATCGACAAATGCTTCCTTCATTATCATGGCTCCTTTGGTTTTCAGTCAATATAGGCATGGGCCAGGTTGAAATAGGACTGTGCGCGACGCACCGCTTCCGCTTTTTCCTTATCGCCGATACCGGGATCATCGATCTGAAAACCGTTGACTTTTCCACGGACAAAGGCCCGGTAAATCTTATAAAATTTCAGCAGATGATCCACATCTTCCTCTTTTGAAAGATCCTTGTACTGGTTCCAGAGAATTTTGGCCTCATCCATACCACCATGGTATTCCAGATCCATCAAAAGAAATGCGATATCCGCCAACACGTCACTATATCGAAACCGTTCATTGAATTCGATACAATCGATAATGGGCAACCCTTCCATCAAACAGACATGCTCCATGTGAAGATCCCCATGGCAATCCCTGATCCGCCCATTGGCGATTCTTTGGAAAAAGAGGTCCCGATTGTTTTGGTAAAAAGCGTTCGTATATGCCTTTATGTCGCGAAACTGTTCTTGCAAAATCGTGATGCCGCAATGGTTTTTAACCTGCTCGAAGTTTTCATCCGTATTAACTTTGAATTTTTCGGGTTCCGCGAATTGATTAATTTCAGGACTGGTTTTTGTACGCAAATGAAATGCCGAAAGGGTCTTCGCGATTTCGGCCAGGTGTTCATCGGTCACTTTTCCGGCTTTAAAAAGCGATTTCATCAACCGGTCATCCGGAATCCGTTTCATTTTTACGGCGTATTCAACGGGATCAGCGGATTGTGCGGTCAAGCTGTATTTTCCGTTCACCCGGGTCACGGGAAGAACATCCAGGTATAGATCCCTGGCCAGTCTCCGATTGAGTTCCAATTCCTGATGACAGTAGTATTGCCGTTTTTCAAGGGTTGAAAAATCTAAAAAACCGAAATTGACGGGTTTTTTAATCTTATACACAACTGTATCCGCCACGAACACAACGGAAATATGGGTTTGAACCACATTGACTGTTACGGTGCTGTCCGGGAGAGCGGCCGGGTTTAAAAGGTCTTCGATAATTTGATTCATGGTGATCCTTACGGGGATGTCTTTTAAGGTTTATAATTCAGGACAAGGTCTCGGCCAATGGTCAGGGCTTCAAAATTGGCGGAGAGTTTGTCGGATTTTGAAAAAATGGTTTTAAGAATATCTTTTACATCCGATATTTCAATGGGAACCCCGGGAAGAGCGCAAAAGGCGCCCAGCAAAATCATGTTCAACATGATGGGGCCTCCGAGATCAAGGGCAAGGTCGGTTGCCTTTAACCAGAACAGCTCGCCGCAGACGTTCTCCAGAACATTTCTGATCCAGTGGGGATCGGGATAATCCGCATCCCCCGCAATGACATTCAACGGATGTATGGGCCTGGAATTGGCGATGACAATGGTTTTTTCATTGGCGAATTCTTTGATAATCCGCAAGGTTTCCAGAGGCTCCAGGCCGACGATGACATGCGCCCGGTTGGGCGGAATGAGGGGACCATATTTTTTTGTTTTTGAAATACGGAGGTGACTCATCACCGGTCCTCCCCGCTGGCTCAACCCGAATGTTTCTCCGATGGTAATCATCAACCCTTTTTTGACCGCTGCCCGCCCGATAATCTGGGACGCCAAAACATTTCCCTGGCCCCCCACGCCGGCAATGATGAGGTTCATGGGGTCCATGGTCTCCCCATGATCGATTCTCGGTTGCATTATGCTTTTTCCTCTCTAAGGATTGCCCCTTGCGGACAGATGTCCCCACAGATGCCGCACCCCACACAGATCACGTCATCGATTTGCGCTTTTTCTTTTGTTTCGTTCCATATCAATCCGGGGCATCTGAAGATCCGGGTGCAATAGCGGCCGCACCCGCATAATTCGCCAAGGCATCGGTCCGGATTAACACGCATGGTATAAGGAAAGCCCCCTTCCCTTCCCTGAATCAGCGCACATTTTCGACGCATGATGAGAACCCTGGGGCCTGTTTCCTGCATTAACCGATAAATGATGCGGGCAGCTCCTTGCATGTCATAGGGGTCCGCAACTTCAACGCTGACCCCCAGTGCCCGGCAAAGCGTCTCAATATCCACCGGCGCCGTTTTGTCGCCCATGAGGGTGATTCCGGTTCCCGGGTGGGGCTGAAACCCCGTCATGGCGGTTGCGCTGTTATCCAGGATCAAAAGAAGGATGTCCGCATTATTGAATCGGGCATTGATCAGCCCGGGGAGCCCGGCGTGAAACAGGGTGGAATCACCGATCACGGTAATGACCGGTTGATCAAACCCGAATTTTTCAAGTTTTCCGTATCCGCATGAAATTCCCAGCCCCGATCCCATGGCATGGACGCTTTTGACCTGGTTAAATCCCGTGGGGAAAAGACCCAGGCTATAACACCCGATGTCCCCTGAGACAAAACCATTGCGATTGTCCCAGGCAAGCGCTGTCTTGATGGCATAATAAGATCCCCTATGGGGACATCCGGCGCAGAAGCCGAATTCCCGTAGCGGCAACCGGTCTCCCACCATTGCAGAAGCCTTATCAATAAAGAAGTTATTTTGATATGATATGTTAAAAACCTTACCCAATACATTAAGAAGGATGGCAGGGGATAGTTCTCCGCAAAGGGGGATATGACCGGAGGTTTTACCCATGAATTCCTTCAAGCCGATATCCTTTCCAAGATCCGCGGCAAGGGCTTTTACATTGCCTTCCAAAAAGGGTTCAATCTCTTCCACAAAGAGAATGCGGTCGCAGGTTTTTAGATGCTTTTTAACCAGCTTGTTGGGCAAAGGCCAGGTGGTCCCCAGTTTCAGGATGCCGACCCTGTTTTGCAGGCCCAGAATTTCAACGGCTTCATCCGCGTAATTCCAGGCGCAGCCTGAGCATATGATCAGGAGTTCAGGGGATACGGGACCGGTGTAAAAATTAAAGGGGGAATCTTCAAAAAGACCCCCAGCCGTTCTTAGCTTTTCCCGCCTGGCCAGATCCTTTCCCACTACCGGGAAAGCGTGAAATGGGACTTTTGGATCGAAATAGGGCCTCGCTTTGAAATCGGGAAGCTTGTGCATCCTCAGGTTGCTTCGGGTATGGCTAAGCCTGGACACGCTTCTAAGTAGAACAATATTCTGAATTTTTTCAGAAAGTTCAAAGGCCCATCGGGTCATGTCAAGGGCTTCCTGAGGCGTGGCCGGTTCCAGCAGCGGAATTCCCGCCAGGTGGGCGAAAAGCCGTGCATCCTCCTCATTGGTGCTGGAGATTCCCCCGGGATCATCGCAGGTCACCAGAACCAATCCGCCCTTGGTGCCGCTGAGCGCCAGGTTGGTCAAAAAGTCGGAAACCACGTTGACCCCGTTCTGTTTCATGCAGGCGATGGCACGGCATCCGGCAAAAGAGGCGGCAGCGGCGGCCTCAAGGGCAACTTTTTCATTGGTGGACCATTCCACATAGATGGGAAGTTGGCCGGAGGCTTCAGCCAGTGTTTCGATGATTTCCGATGATGGATTTCCCGGATACCCGGCACAAAAGATGACGCCGGCTTCCAAAGCTCCCCGGGCAATCGCCTCATTGCCCTGGAGCAGAATTTCCTCGCCTTCCCTTTCTTCCCTGATCATTTCCATCATGAGTTAAACCTGTAAAGCGGCAAAGCCGCGGTTTTAAGTTTTAAGTTTTTCTGTAATGGCTTGTCTGCCCCGTTGACGTTTGCCCTTTGCAGCCATTTTCAAATGGTTGAGATGATCCAAGGGCAGTTCTTCAATTTCCAGAGCACCGTCAGCAGCAGCGCCTTCCATAAGGCCGAGACCTGTATTTGTCCTGACCAAAACCGTGTTCCAGCCCTCACGGCCTTCCATGGTTCCAACAGCAATGTCAGCCGGTTCCGCGGTCATATCCTGGCAGAATGCACAGCCTTTCTGAATCAGGGGTCGAATCTCCGAAAGGGGAAATATCACCCTCCCCTCCCCGGTTTCGACCGAAAATTCCTCAGCGGGCGGGGGGGGGATATCGAATTTACGCACCGGTCCCACCACGCCTTTGCCTTTCAGGTATGCTGTTAATTGTACGGCATCAAGGGCCCAGGTACAAAAAAGTCCGATTTTGAGGACGACTGAATCGCTCACCGCACGCCCTTCAGGCGCCATCCGTTCCATTCGCGCCAGGGCTTCCATTTGACAGGGCAAGCCGACCACACCGATATTTTTTTGGCCGTTGCCGATGGCCCGGTTCAGTTCGGAAAGTGATCCGGATGCCGCATATCTGGAACCGGCGCAGGAAAAAACTTCGGCCTGATTTGTCGCCACATACCCTCCCGGCGCACGGGAAGCCTCCCCCCTATCCGTCAGAATGGCTGATTCAATGAATCCCTTTTCCAGAGCATATGCACATAAAGCAGATACCACCCCCCCGTATTGGGAAGCATTCCGGATACCGGAGTTGGAAGATCTCGCCATGACAACCTTCAGGTATTCTCCGATTTCTCCGTCATTGTGGGTATTCTTGATGGGAGACATGGGTTCCCGTGCGATTCTCGGACATATCTGAGCGCATCTGGACGGTTCGGCATAACACCGGTCCATAACCACCACTTTTCCGTTGAAATAATCAAAATAGGGGCAAAGTCCCACACAGGCGCCGCAACCCACGCAAACACCCGCGTCGATCACATCGGCAATGACCTTTGCCTGCCCTCCTCGATGTTGAAGTTCCATAACCTGTTGATCCTTCTAAGCGTCAAGTTTGATGTATTCTTATATTAAATGTAAGAAACAGGTCAAGGGCAAAAAAGGATATCGAATTGTGGGGATGAGATTCCAGGCAGCCGGACGTCAAATGGGATTACACCTTTTCTATCTGATCTGCCATTTCAGTTTTGTAATATTGATAATAGGCGAAGACCATTTTTACATAGTGTCGGGTAGCCTTTATAGGGGGGATTCCCCCATGTCGTTTTACCGTGCCGGATCCGGCATTATAAGCCGCCAACGCCAGCTTGATGTTTTCGTTAAAGGTATCCAGAAGTTTTCTTAGATACTTGACCCCTCCGTTGATGTTATGAGCCGGATTGAAAACGTCTTTCACGCCCAGCGAAAGGGCGGTTTCGGGCATGAGCTGCATCAGACCTTTTGCCCCCTGTTTTGAGACGGCTTTCGGATTGTAGCTGGATTCAGCCATAATGACGGCTTTGATCAGGGCGAAATCTACCTGGTGCCGATCAGCCGCCTTGGTGATCATTGGATCAAACCGGTCAGACTTGCTTTTCGGCACGGGCGTGATGTCAAAGTCGATACTGTTCAAGGTTTCAAGGTGAGTGATTTTGTTCCTTTCCGAGGGGGGTGTGTTTTCGGGGTCGGCGCCGGGGGCGGAATGGGCATTGATTAAAAAAACCAGACAGATAAAAACTAAAAGATAAACAATCCTGAGATATGTGTGACCAGTACCAAAGCCTGAAAACGGCGATGAGGGTGAGATATCCTCCATGGTTAACCTCCTGTTCCTGAAGAGATGAAAATAGTCTGTTCTGTTGACGAATTAAAAAAAATAAGATGTAAGCAATTAATGTACCATAAAATACGATCTTTCCCTGGTTTTTTCACACCCCAAATCAGAACGTCCATAACAATAGTCATTCCGAGAGTTGTGAACGCAATATGTTGCGTATTATGAGGATTTTCTTCATACATATTGACATTTCTGTTTTTCAATCAAGTTTTGAAAAAGGCTTATTTTATAAAATAAACCGAATGTCTCAAATCACGTCTGCAAAAAAAACCCGAACAGGTGTTCTTTTTGCCACACTTCTCAGAATCATTTTCTTAGGTATTCAGATATTCAAATCCTTTTTGATCCCTTATTTCTTGCCTTAAAGTGAAAGCTTTGACATGTTGACTTTAACGCAAACCTGTCATAAACAAAAAGCAAAAAGTTGAGGAGGTATTTTCCATTGAGCCATGAGATAAAAGAAACGGTGGGTTATCTGTCTTCATTTATAAAAAAGGCACCGGATATCGGCATGATTACCGGTACGGGCTTAGGGAGCCTCACCGAAAGCGTTTCGGTCGATTTTCGGGTACCATTTGAAGAAATCCCTAATTTCCCGACGTCGACGGTTCAGGGGCATAAGGGAACCCTGGTAGGCGGCCGCATTGGGGGTAAATCTGTCCTGGCGCTTGAAGGGCGATTCCATCTTTATGAGGGGTATACCCCTCGGGAAGTGACATTTCCCGTGCGGGTTATGGCCATGCTAGGGGCAAAATACCTGTTCATATCAAGTGCTGCGGGTGGCTTGAATCCTCAATTTGAAGCGGGAGATCTCATGGTGGTCACGGACCACATCAATTTAAAAGGAATGAATCCGTTGACAGGCCCGAATCTGGATGATTTCGGCCCCCGTTTCCCGGACATGACCCGGGTCTATGATCCTGACCTGGTGCGTTTGGCCGGGAAAATGGCGCTTGAACAAAAGATTCGCCTGCGCCAGGGCGTTTATGTGGGTGTTTTGGGGCCTTCTCTCGAGACGCCCGCCGAAACACGATTCTTGAGACTGATCGGCGCTGACGCTGTGGGCATGTCCACGGTTTCACAGGCCATTGTCGGCGTCCATAGCGGTTTGAAGATCCTGTGTATTGTGGTCATCACCAACATGAACTTTCCCGACTGCATGCAAGAAACTTCCATTGACAAGGTAATCGAAACCGCCGCCAAAGCGGGGCCGTCTCTTTCGAATTTATGGGAACAGATCATCCTGAACCTTCATGCGTGCGGAGAAATAAAATGAACAACCCCAAAAGCGGTTATATGAAACAGCACCCCATGACGCTTGCCTGGACCCTTTGTCTCTTTCTGTTTCTCGGGTTTCTCCTTTGCCCGGATCTTTCCGGAGCCGTTGCCAACGGGGAAAACATCATTAAAATCGGACTTCCCGAAGAGCCCAAAACACTCAATATCTGGGCCGCAACGGATGTCTGGTCCAACAGGGTGCTGAATCAACTGGTTCAACCACTCTATATTCGCGAACCTAAAAGTTTGAAACTCATTCCGTGGCTTGCGGCTCAAGACCCGATCTATGATCCTGCTACCCTTTCCTATACCATCAACCTTAGGCCTTCAAAGTGGTCGGACGGATCGGAATTCACCTCCCATGATGTGGCCTTTACGGGTCATGTGATTAAAACCTTCAGGGTTCCCCGGTTTATTTCCAACTGGGAATTCATCAAAAAAATTGAAACCCCAAACAAACACACCGTTCGCTTTTACTTAAACGAACCCAAGGCCCTGTTTCTGTCAAGGACCCTCACCACGCCCATCGTACAGAAAAAGCAGTGGGCGCCCATTTGCGCACGGGCCGAAAAAGGGGAAAAACCCCTTTCCCTGTTGCTCGGGGAAAAAGACATTCGCCCCATCGGCAACGGCCCGTTTATTTTTAAAAAGTGGATTAAAAAAAACCATCTGTTCCTTGAAAAAAACAGACTTTTTTTCGGTTCCGGAAAAACAGTTTCAGGGTTTCAACTGGGCCCCTATGTGAATGGGATACAATTCAGGTTCATCCGCAATACGGATGCTGTCCTGAGCCTTTTTACGGGCAGCATTGACATGTACTGGTGGGGATTGCAGGAAAATTACATTCATGACCTGGAAAGCGACCCGAATATAAAGGTTTTCATCAACGAAAAAAGCGCCCTTTACTATGTGGGATTCAACATCAGAAAAAAACCCTTTAATGACCTCTATTTTCGAAAGGCGGTGGCCTTATCCATGGACAAGGCCTTTATCCTCCGAAGGATCGTTCAGGGGTACGCCGTTTTGGCAAGGTCCATCATTCCATCGGGCAACACCTTCTGGTATGACCCCAATGTTCCAACGTATGGAGAAGGGTTCACCCGGGAACAACGGATTCGAACTGCAACCAAGCTGTTGCGTGAAGTGGGCTACACTTGGGAACTGCCGCCTGTTGGCCCTGACGGGGCCGTGGTAAAAGGGGAAGGAATCCGCTTTCCGGATGGGGCCCCGATGAAACCCCTCACCATCCTGACGCCTCCCGCGGAATATGACCCCAAACGGGCCATGGTGGGCAATATGGTTCGGGAGTGGCTCCAAATGCTGGGAATACCCGTGATTTCCAAGAGCCTGTCCCTGGGATATCTCCTTCAAAAGGTCAAAAAAGAGCATGATTTTGATTTCTGTGTTTTGGGTTATGGAAATCTCTCTCTGGATCCGGACTATTTGCGGAACTTCTTTATTTCCGAAAATAGTAAACCCAATGGCTGGAACACCAGCGGTTACAACAACCCAGGCTTTGACAAAATTGCCGATTCCAGCGCTGACGCCCTGGATATCGACAAAAGACGGCAGCTCATTTGGCAAATGCAGGATATCCTCATGGCGGACGTACCGTGGATTCCCCTTTACAGCCCGAAAGTTGCCGAAGGGGTCCGCCGGGACCGTTTCACGGGCTGGGTTGAGATGCTGGGAGGCATCGGAAACCGATGGTCTTTCTGCTGTATAAAACCGAAATAAGGGGGGAGGCGTCAGTTTAATGGATTTTTTCTTTAACCCCAAAGGCATTGCCCTGTTGGGAGCTACCGCCGATCAAAAGAAGGGTGGGTTTTCCATATTGAACAACCTTATGGCCGGATTTACGGGAAACATATACCCCGTGAATCCCCGATATTCCGCAATCAACGCCATCCCCTGTTTTGCTTCCATTGCCGATGTTCCGGATCCGGTTGATATGGCCATCATTTTCGTGCCGGCCCCCGTGGCGCCGACGGTGGTCCAGGCCTGTGCGGATCGGGGCATTCCCGGTGTCATTGTCCAGTGCGCGGGCTTTGCGGAAGTCGGCGCAAAAGGGAAGCGCCTTCAGGATCAACTGGCCGAAATATCCCGCCGAACCGGCATCCGCATCTGGGGTCCCAACTGCATGGGGCTGGTGGATGCGGTTCACAAAAAGGTTTTCTCTTTTGTTTCAGCCGGCATCTGGGACGGCAACCTTTTGCCCGGAAGCATTTCCCTTATCGTGCAGAGCGGAATGCTTTCAGCGGGATTTCTCATCGACATGATGACCCGCGATAAAATTGGGGTAAGCAAGGTCTGTTCCATTGGGAACAAGGTGGACGTCAATGAATGCGACATCCTGGAATATCTTCTCGAGGATCGAAACACGGCCGTAATCGGCCTGTACCTGGAATCCATTAAAGGGGGGCGACGTTTTTTTGAAATCTGTAAAAGTGCCCAAAAACCGGTGGTGGTCCTTCAGGGCGGAAAAAGTGAGCAGGGCGCTCGGGCTGCCATGAGCCATACGGCCAGCATGGCCGGCAACAACGCCATCATCAAAGGCGCATTGACCCAGGCAGGCGTGGTTCAGGCCGATGATTTTAAGCAAATGATGGATTTCGCACATACCCTGACCCTGTTTCCCAACATCTCCCGGCATCGGCCCGGACGGATTGCCGTCGCAACCTTCAGCGGCGGCGCCGGTATTGTTTCCAGTGACTTTCTGGATGGTCATGGTCTGGCACTGGCGGATCTATCCAAGGATACCCATGCACTACTGAAAGACATTTTTCCAGAATGGATGCCGGCCGCCAACCCTGTTGACCTTTGGCCGGCCATAGAGCGGGTGGGTGTTGACAAGGCTTACGGAAAAACCCTGGAGGCCGTCTGTGCTGACCCTGGGGTTGATGCCGTATTCTTGCACACCTTTGTGGGCGGCCCGATCTGGCGTTTAAAACTGAAACCTGTGGTTGAAATAGCCGGGAAAGCGGGCAAGCCCATTTTTTTCTGGCTGATCGGCAAGGAAAAAGACGCCCTTGATTTTCAGGAAGAAGCCAGGAATCTTGGGGTCCCGGTATTCCGGGAACTGTCCCGTGCCGTAGAATGTATGGCGACGGTTTTTTCGTGATGTTTTCTCTTAAAAAAATGGAATGGAAAAAATGGCAAAAGAAAAATTCCCCATGACACAGGCGATCCGGATGCTGAAAAAGAGCGGGATCGATTATACCCTCTATCCTTATAAGTATCAGGAAAAAGGGGGAACGGCACGGGCAGCTTCGGAATTAAAAGTAGACGAACATCACGTCTTGAAAACACTAATTATGGAAGATCATACGGGAAACCCCATGGTGGTTATCATGCATGGGGACAAACAGGTATCCACCAAGGCGCTTGCCAGGACACTCAACGTCAAGAGCGTCACGCCATGCGAACCGAAAACGGCCCATCAGCATACGGGATATTTAGTGGGCGGCACTTCCCCACTGGGACTCAAAAATCCGCTCCGAATATATTTGGAAAAATCCATTCAGGATCTTTCGCGGATTTTCATCAATGCCGGAAAACGAGGACTGCTGGCGGAGATGTCCTCCGAAGATCTCATCAAGGTTCTGAAGCCGATCCCCGTAAATGTCGCCATATGAGGCGGTGATGGCCTCATGCATTATGGGACGGGCGTTACATTCCAGATATCCCGTGCATACTCATGAATGGTGCGATCGCTGGAAAAATACCCCATATGCGCAACATTGAGGATTGATTTTCGGGTCCACCGGACGGGGTCGGCATAACATTCATCCACCTTCTCCTGGCAGGCCATATAGGCATCAAAATCCGCCAATACCAGGTACTCGTCCCCGTGATGGAGAAGTGCATCAACAATGGGTCGGTAACGATCCCGATCTCCGGAAGAAAAAAAGCCGTTTCCGATGCGGTCCAGAACCCGTCTCATTTCATAACTTTTCCCATAGGGTTCCCAGGGATTGTAGCCTGCAGCCTTTCTTTCCGCCACCTCCCAGGCGTCCAGCCCGAAGATGAAAATGTTGTCGTTCCCCACAGCGTCTTTAATTTCGATATTTGCGCCGTCCAAGGTCCCGATGGTCAATGCACCGTTTAAGGCAAACTTCATGTTTCCCGTTCCGGAGGCTTCCTTTCCCGCCGTGGAAATCTGCTGTGACAGGTTGCTGGCCGGAAAAATCCTTTCCGCCAGGGAAACCCGGTAATTCGGCAGGAAAACCAGTTTGAGCCAGTCTTCCATAAGGGGATCGCCATTGACCACCCGGGCTACATCATTGGCCAGGCGAATGATCAGCTTGGCCATGAAATATCCCGGCGCCGCCTTGCCGCCCAGAAGCACTGTTCGGGGAACGAATGTCTTGTTGGGTTGATCCTTGATGCGAAAGTACCGGGCCGCCACCCCCAGGATGTTCAACAGTTGCCGCTTGTATTCATGAATCCGTTTGACCTGTACGTCAAACATGCCGGCGGGGTCCACCCGTATCCCCAATTCGCGGCGAATGGAATCCGCCAGCACCAGCTTGTTCACATCCTTGGCCGACTGCCAGGCTTCCTGGAACGATCCATCTTCCGCATAACGGACCAATTCCCGCATGGCCGTAAGATCCGTGACCCATGCTTCGCCGATGGTCTCCGTAATCAACTGACTGAGGGCAGGATTGGCCTGCTTGAGCCATCGTCGCTGGGTGATGCCGTTGGTCTTGTTGTTAAATTTTTCAGGCCATAAGCCATAAAAATCCGACATTAACGACTCTTTCAGCAGCCGGGTATGCAACGCCGCAACGCCGTTCACAGAGTGACTTCCCACCACGGCCAGGTGCGCCATGCGAACCCGCTTCCCGCCGCCTTCCTCGAAAATTGAAACACGCCTTAGGAGATCCACGTCTCCGGGAACGGTTTGTGAAACCCTATTCAGGAAACGGCGATTGATTTCATATAGAATTTCCAGATGCCGGGGCAAAAGGTGCCCCAAAAGACCCACATCCCAGACCTCCAGTGCTTCGGACAACAGGGTATGGTTGGTATAAGCAAAGGTCTTCGTGGTAATGTCCCAGGCTGATTTCCATGGCACGCGATGAACATCCACCAGAAGGCGCATGAGCTCCGGAATGGCAATGGATGGATGGGTATCGTTCAACTGGATGGCCACCTTTTCAGGAAATAAGGAAAGATCGCTATGATCCTTTAAAAACTCCTGCAGAATTTCCTGCAAGGATGCGGATGCAAAGAAATATTGCTGTTTCAGCCGTAACGCCTTGCCCACCGCCGTATTGTCATTGGGATAGAGTACCTTGCTGATGGTTTCGTCGGCTTCCTGTCGTTCCACCGCCTTCAAATAGTCGCCATCATTGAAATAATCCAGGTTAAACCGCTCTCCGGCCTTGACGGCCCACAGGGTCAATAGATTGACCGTATCGTTGTGATATCCCGGCACCGGCGTTTCATAGGGAACCGCCAGAACATCCTCCGTATCCACCCAATCCACCCTGTAATTTCCCTGCTCACCGATATAGGGAACGGTACGCCCATAAAAACGGACGGTCTGCATGCATCCCAATCGTGGGGTTTCCCATGGGTTTCCGCGAAACAACCAGTGATCCGGTTTTTCCACCTGTTGTCCGTTTTCAATTTCCTGGTTGAAGATACCGTATTCATACCGAATGCCGTATCCCTTGGCCGGAATGGCCATAGTGGCCATGGAATCCAGAAAACAGGCCGCCAGGCGGCCAAGCCCCCCATTGCCCAACCCTGCATCGAATTCCTGTTCATAGACGTCTTCAAGCACCATCCCCAGTCGATGAATCGCCTCCCGTGAATTCTCTTCCATATCCAGGTTCAGCACGGCGTTTTGAAGTGCCCTTCCCATGAGAAATTCAAGGGAAAGGTAGTATACCCGCTTGGTATCCACTTCCTCGTATCGTTTTTGGGTTTCCAGCCATCGATCCATGAGACGCGTTCGAACCGCGATGGCAAGGCTCTGGTATTTTTCATAAGATGTGGCATCTTCCACTTCCCTGCCCAGGGCAAAGCGCATGGCTGCCAGGCAAGAGGCTTCCAGGGAATCTTGAAACAGCGTTTCCGTCATCGTCTTTTCCTTTCCCTTTTGAGGGTTGGCGGCGCCTGCGAAGGTTCCGGATGCGCCTCTCTTTTCTTTTAAATCTTATGATCGCCATAATCAACCCAATTTTGTTAGCCTCGGTCAGGAAAACCCATATGATCCTTGACAAGAAACGCCGCATCCGTTATTCCAACTGAAAACTGCGGCTTGCCGCTTTGGATTCAGCCGTTTCTTTAACGCTTTCGGGTAATATTTCATGATAGAAGAGACCGACAAAAAAGTGATCAGCCTGATTCAGAAAGACCTGCCCGTGCATCCGAAACCCTTCGCGCTGATGGCCGAAAAAATCGGCATTTCAGAAGAAGAGTTTATCAATCGGGTAAAACACCTCAAAGAACAGGGCGTTATCCGCCGGTTCGGGGCCACGTTACGCCACCAACAGGCGGGATTTAAGGCGAATGCCATGATTGCCTGGAAATCCCCGAAAGAGAGTATCTCCCGGATGGGAAAGACCTTGGCGGAATTCAGAGAGGTCACCCACTGTTATCACAGGTCCCCAAGGCGGGACTGGCCCTACAATCTTTATACGATGGTCCATGGGAGCAGCCGCGATGAATGCCGTGAGATTGCCGAACGGTTGTCCTTTGCAACGGGTCTCACGGACTACGCCGTCCTGTTCAGCGAAAAAGAGTTCAAAAAAACCAGCATGGCGTACTTTACATGAGAGAGCCTCGGGTAAAGGTATGCGAAAAATCATGGCTTGAAAGTGAACCGGGAAGTGCTGAAAGCTTTTATAGAATTGAAGGATACCATTGAGACGGCAAAAATCTCACCTAGAAAGGCAAGGGAAAGTATGAAATTTGGCAAGGCCGCTATGGCACAAGCGTGAGCAACACCATTGAGTTCCCAACGCCGAAATGACCTTGTGGAGGCCATTTGCTGTATGATCATTTATTGGCTTCCTGGAATGGCGTTGTTTTCTTATGTACAGCCTATCTTTTTTCATTCTTCAAGGCTGCAAAGAAAAGATGCACGCACACCCGAGAAGCCTGTAGATTAAGTGCCATTCCAACTTTCTCTTTTAATTTTAACCTTTGTGGGGTTTTTATCCCGCACGTGGTTTTTTTGTCAGTGTTAAAGTCGCCCCATGGCACTCAATAAAAACTTATGTTATAGATGACGACATGTCAAGGTCGATTTTCATGAAATTTGAATGGAACCATTTCTGGAAAATATAGGATTGGCGCCTTAACATCAGTTGCCAGACAAATGAATATCAGTTTTTTCAACATTCTTGAGTTGAAGACCTGATCCTGTCTTTTTGACTTCAAACATTTGCCCTTCCTTGATTTCCAAGGCTTCAACAAGAGCTTTTGGGATGACAATAGACCCTCTGGAATTAATACTTATTTTTGTATTGACTGGTTTTGAATTTTTGGGTTTCCCCTTAATAATTTCAGGGGCTATTCCAGATTCCATCAAGGCATTCGCATAAGCAACTTTCAGTTGGGTTGAGGTCTTAAAACCAAATCTTTCCATTATTTCTGATTGGTTTGTATTTTCTTTGATAATTTTAAGTAAAACTTCATTGTTAATTTCTTTTCTTTTGGCCATTGGGTTTCTCCTTAATATGCCAACTAAAGCTTTTTTGTTTCACTCTCTTCTTTTCTTTTCTTATTATATAATCGCACATTTTTGATAACATCAAGAATAAAAAACATTACTACTATAGCAAACACTCCAAAAAAAAGATATTTAAACGACATTTTCTAAATTCCTAACTTTATACATGGTATATTTAAAATTTCTGTTTTTTCCTCTTCCCTGGCAACTATTTCAAAAGACATTTATCTTTTTTCAGGCTAATCATCTCCACAAACAATTTTCCAATCCATCATTTTCTTTGTCTTGTTAACCAGCAATCCAAGGTCCTGCAAACGAATGATCATGGCATGTTTGGAGACATTGGAAAACCCACCAACTTCACACATGGCGGCAGCTATGAATGGCCATTGTTCAACAAACGGTTCGTCACCGGATTCTCCATCGCCATCACTAATGGAATGCGCAACAACAAGTGGTTTGGGAGTGCATACCGTTTCGAAAGCCTCTCGAATGTCTTTTTCCGGCATTAACAGACACGATGCGAAGTAGTCGGCTTGCCATTCTATTATGTTCTTGCAATTTCCATTTTTCGATACAATGACTTGTTTGGGCCCATCTTTTTCTTGAGGATTGAGATACTGCCGATGCAATATCCAATGCCCTATCTCATGAGCAATGGTAAAAACCAATCGTCCTTCAGACCCATACTCAAACAGCCTTTCGTTGATACAAATGGTCTTCAATTTGACATAAGTCGCTCCCAGAACATCCCTGGTTCCAAATATCTTATCAAGATCATGGTAGATCAGTTTTAACCCTAAATACCGTTCAATGATGTCTTCAACCGGTATAGGCGGTTTGACTTCATATTTTGCTAATAACTGAAAATTATTGACCAGTTCAACGGCCTTTAGCGCAATTTCTTCTTTGGATATCCAGGCTACTTTCATGGTTTATTCTTTTCCAGCTTATTCAATTCAATTCAGAGAGACAGTATAGCTGCCTTTCTTGATGGTATCAATCATTCTCGGCATCTTTCAGATTTATGCAATATAAACCATATCTTCAGCTGTCTTTAATACTAACCGTATCGGCAACCTTGAATTCGTTTATCATTTATTCTTCCCTTCCCGGTTTCAGCACAGGGCCGGCTTCTGCCCGAACTTCGAGATCACCATTCTCATAAGTCAGGGTAAAATCTTCAATCATTCGTTTGTCATTTGCAAATACGGTCTTTCTACGTTCAATCAATGGCGCAATAAACAGTTGATATCCGGGTTCTTTGGACAGAAGGTCTTCAATCCAATTCATATTGTTACCCTTTGGATCAACCGAATCGAGTAAAACAGCGTTCCAGACCATTAAACCAATTTCAAAAAATGTTTTGATCTGGTGTTCTGTCGTGTTTTCATCAACTTCCGGCATGACGGGTTTCACAAAGGCTATAAAAGTCTGGGAAATTTCCTCTCTTGGCTTATCCATTTTTTTGCATTAAACCTTCCTTATCTGATAGCATTCTTTCTGACATTAGGCTGCCGCAGCCCTGATTTTAATTTACACCGACCTTAGCATAAATTTTCATGGCAAGAAATCACAATGCTCACTTTAGTTTTCTTTATTTGGATTTTCTATCTTTTTAAGGTGGCCCCTTGATTACTCGTTCGTAATTCAGTCTTTGAGTGTTGACATTAACCACTAATATCTAAACTTTTATAGCTATTCATTTTTATTGACAATTTGATTAATATGTGTATCAGTATTTCTCAATCAACTGACAATGGTTACTTAAGAAAGGCCCATTTTTTAATTTCTATTCAGGTTTAAAATTTCATAGCCTTCATCAGTTTGGGAGATTGGGATCAGATGAATAACGGTACAAAGAGAGGCCTTAGAAGATTTGGCGAATATGTACCTTGTGATTCTAAGACCATCACAAATGCGCTTGTGCAGCAGCTCGGGCAGGCAAAAACCGGGCAGAGAAAACGGCTGGGTGAAATTCTATTAGAAACTGGGGCTATAGCTCCCGATGATTTAAAAGAGGCGATTCAGAAACAAAGGATGGATCGCCTCCAGTCTTCTGCTGTCTTTTCTGGGATAAGTCTGGATGAATTGAGCAGGATACGCGAATGGTTGTCGGAAGCGAGTGTGTCAGCCGGCAATGAATTCATTACTCAGGATATGCCAAGTAACTGCTTCTATGTGCTGGTAGATGGCCATCTCCTGGTTTATCGGCGCGGTGAATATGGCGAAGAAATCCCCCTGGCCCATATAAAACCCGGAGAAAGCATAGGGGAGATGGGGTATTTTACTGAAGGTTATCGTTCCGCATCCGTAAAAGCTTTAGATGACTCCCAACTACTTAAAATTAATTATGCTGATATGGATCAGCTTTTTGATAAAGCGCCAATCCTTGCCAGAAATTTTTTGGGGCTGATGACTGAGAGGCTATCTCATACTAACCTTCATTTGGAAGAGACCGCAATAAGCAAAAAGGTGACTGAGAGATCCCTGGAGAGCTTTTCAAAATTTCTGGATATATCTGAAATCCTAACGGTTAAAGCCGGCATCGAGGGTCTAATTCAGCGGGCAGTTGCGGCAATCAGTAATGTTATGAACGCGGAGCGTGCATCGCTGTTTCTATTGGATAACGCCTCAGGTGAACTGTGGTCCAAGGTAGCTATGGGGCTAGAAACAAAGGAAATCAGGCTCCGTATGGGCCAGGGTGTAGCAGGCTGGGTGGCTCAAAATAATGAATCCGTAAATATCAAAAACGCGTATAGCGACCCTCGTTTCAACAAGGCTGTGGACCAGCAAACCGCATACCAGACCCATAGTATTCTGTGTGGACCCATCAAAAATCTAATGGGAAAACCAATCGGGGTAATCCAGGCTATCAATAAAATAGGTGGGACTTTCAGCCAACAAGATGAGAAGCTTTTTGCAGTTTTAGCCCACCAGTCTGCCATAGCCGTTGAGAACTTCAGGCTATACCAGAAAGTAATCACTTATCATGAAAGAATGGCACTCCTTCTGGATGTAACCACATCTGTAGCAAAAACGCTGGATATGGATGCACTCATTCCAAAAATAGTGGATAAAATTTCAGAAGTTCTCGACGCTGAACGTAGTACCCTTTTCATTTTGGACACTGAAACCGATGAACTCTGGTCAAGGGTTGCGCAAGGGGTTGAGATGATCGAAATCCGTTTTCCAAGTTCACTCGGTTTGGCTGGGATTTGTGCCAACACAAGAAAAGTTTTAAACATCAGCGATGCGTACCGAGACCCCCGCTTTTATCGGGACGTGGACTCGCAAACCGGTTTTCGCACCCATATGATCCTTTGTGCGCCAATTATCAATCGGGAAGGCAAGCTAATCGGTGTTATCCAGGCTCTCAACAAACGGGTGGGCACATTTGACCAGGAGGATGAGGGGCTACTCAAATCACTTGCGTCTCAGTTAACTGTTGCGCTGGAAAATGCTCAGCTTTATGAAGATGTAAAAAGCCAGTCTGAAAGGCTGGAAAAAGCCCTGATCCGGCTAGAAATGCTGGAAAAAATAAAGTTGCAGCTATCCAAATTTGTCCCACTTTCCGTTGCCAGGCAGGTTGAGCAAGACCCCGAAAAACCAGATCTCGAAAAGGTCCCCATGGATGCCAGCATATTATTCATCGATATCGAGAAATTTTCCAAAATTACGGAACAACATGATCAATTGCTTGTAAACCAGATGGTAGAAAGCCACTTTTCTGCATATCTGGACTGCATCAGGCATTATGGTGGAGAGATGTGTGAAAGTTCCGGGGATGGCCTTATGGTCATTTTCAAGGGGGGGTCACATAAAGACAATAATGAAAACGCTGTTGCCGCGACAATGGAAATTATCGCCAACAACCGGAAATTAAACGAGGAGTTAAAATTTCCCTGGGGTGACATAAAACTTCACCTTGGAATAAATTCCGGAAAGGCATGGGTAGGATCAACCAAAATGAAAAGCCTGTCAGGAGAACGATGGGTCTATACTGCTTCGGGCCTGGCAACGGTTCTTGCCGCTCGAATAGGGGCTCTTTCTCACAATTGCCGGCTATATGTAGGACCGGAAACGCAGAAATGTCTCGGAGAATCTTACATGTGTGAATTCATAGGAATAAGGAAACTCAAAAACATCAAGAATCCGGTTCCCATTTATCATGTCAGTACAAAAAAACAACAGTCCGGCACCCAAGAATGAGACTATTGCATTGCCGGCATACACGGGAACTGGAATAGCCACTCCGATGTGGAAGCGAAAGATCAAAATAAAATAATCGAGAATATGAAAAATATTTTACCATGAAAATACAGCCGGTAGCTATTAGCGGTTAGCCGTTAGCTTAAAAGCGGTAAATGTTATTTTCATCCGCAGGGGTGGCAAATACCCTTGTCATGAGGGTTTACCATGAAAAACGATTGGCGATAATGTTTTATTGACAAGGATATGCTCCCGACCAATTTATCCCCAAAGGCATTGGAATATAAAAAGGTGGCACCAGAGTGGGACTGGAATATGCAAACAAAAACAGGGACCCGGCCAAATTGACCTAAGTCCCTGTTTTTATGTGGTGCCGAGACCCAGAGTTGAACTGGGGACACGGGGATTTTCAGTCCCCTGCTCTACCGGCTGAGCTATCTCGGCAACAGATTTGTGTTATATAGCCTTTCGAAACGCTTCGGTCAAGCATAAATTTTGAATAAATGCTTTCATTCACAAAAATTGTTGATATGCGTTCCAGGATTGTTTATGACGGGCCTTCAACGCACGTAAGAATAATCCATTTAAGTATCCACACATCCGCTATTGTTTAAGGTATTGCGAATCGACTGATGAAAAAAAATGTTCATGGTCGCTCTGTTTGGGAGCGATCTAAAAAACCCCGTGAAAAAAAAGCATCCAGAACATTGACGCCTTTAGAAAAAAGGATCCGCTCATTGATACCCCTGATCATGGATCGGGACCGGCATGCATTTTATAAACGCCTGAACACCCTGTTAGGGGATAATATTGGTGCAAAAATAAGCGACAAATCCATGGCGCAACTTGAATCCCTTGAAAAAAGGATGAAAGCGTCCATAGCGGAAAAAAATCGACGCTTGCGACAAATTCCCAACGTCTCTTTTCCTGAAAATCTGCCGATTACCGCAAAAAAAGCTGAAATTGTCGATGCAATTCGAAATAATTCGGTGGTGATTATCGCAGGGGACACGGGTTCCGGGAAAAGCACACAAATCCCCAAAATGTGCATCGCCGCCGGCCGAGGCATCAATGGAAAGATTGCCTGTACGCAACCCAGACGTATTGCCGCCACTACCATTGCGGGCCGAATTGCGGAAGAACTGGGCGAGGCCATCGGAAAAAGCGTGGGATATAAAATCCGTTTCAAGGACCGCACCAGCAAATGGGGCTATATCAAGGTGGTGACCGACGGCATGTTACTGGCGGAAACGCAACAGGACCCTCGCCTTTACGATTACGATACCATCATTATTGATGAAGCCCATGAAAGAAGTCTGAACATTGATTTTCTATTAGGGCTTCTGAAGAACCTGCTGAAACAACGAAAAGACCTCAAGCTCATTGTCACCTCAGCCACCATCGATACGGAAAAATTCTCCGAGGGATTCAATCATGCGCCGGTGATTCAGGTATCCGGACGGCGATATCCGGTTTCGGTCGATTACCGGCCCGTTGACCCCGAGCGCCAGGAAAATGGAGATGAGACCTATGTGGATGTGGCCGTAAAAGCAGTGGAAGACGTTTGCCGGTCCGGCGCGTTCGGGGATATTCTGGTCTTCATGCCCACAGAGCAGGACATTCTCGAAACCTGTGAACGACTGGAGGGACGCGAGCAGAAAGGTCTTATCATCTTACCCCTGTTTGCCAGGCTGCCCGGCGCCCAACAGGCCCGGGTTTTCAGCACTGGAAACGGACGTAAGGTCATTGTCGCCACCAACGTAGCGGAAACATCCCTGACCATTCCCGGCATCAAATACGTTGTGGACACGGGACTGGCCAGGATCTCCCGATATCTTCCACGAACCCGCTCCACCAGCCTGCCCGTGAGCCCTATTTCCAGGAGTAGCGCGGATCAGCGTAAAGGCCGCTGTGGACGGTTGGAAAACGGCGTCTGCATCCGGCTCTATTCGGAGGAAGATTACGAATCCCGGCCGGAGTTCACCGATCCTGAAATACGCCGGTCCAATCTTGCGGAGGTCATCCTTCGCATGATTTCCCTTAAACTTGGGAAAATTGACGCCTTTCCATTCCTTGACAAACCCAACCCCAGAAGCATCAAGGATGGGTTTGACTTATTGGTGGAACTTGGGGCTGTCATTAGAAAAAACGGCGAAGCGATGTTAACCCAGAAGGGTCGAATGATGGCGAAAATGCCCATCGATCCGAAAATCTCCCGCATGATCCTTGAGGCGCATACGCTGGGCTGCGTGTATGACGTAGCCGTTATCGCATCGGCCCTGAGCATCCAGGATCCCAGGGAACGGCCCCTTGAAAAGGTGGTCCAGGCGGATCAGGCCCATGCACGGTTCAAAGATTCAGGTTCCGATTTCATTACCCTGCTCAACATCTGGAACCATTATCACCGTTCCCTGGAGACCCTTCGCACCCAAAACACAATGCGAAAGTTCTGCAAGGCTCATTTTCTTTCCTTTCCCCGTATGCGGGAATGGCGCCACATCCATGAGCAGATTTCCAATATCCTGAAATCCCAGGGGATCAGAAACGAAAGTCCTCAAACCCAAAAGGATGGAAAGGATCGTTATGCAGGCATCCACCAGGCCGTTTTAAGCGGGTATCTGTCCAACATCGCCCTTAAAAAAGAAAAAAATATTTACCTAGCGGCCAGGGGAAGGGAGGCCATGCTGTTTCCCGGCTCCACCCTGTTTAACAAGGGTCCCGAATGGATTGTGGCGGTGGAAATGGTGAAGACATCCAGACTTTTCGCCAGGACCGCGGCCAAAATCGATCCGGAATGGCTTGAAAATCTGGGGGGCAGCCTCTGCAAATCCACCTATTCCAATCCCCATTGGGAAAAAAAACTTGGCCAGGTTCGAGCATCCGAACAAATCACCCTTTATGGATTGGTCATTGTATCCGAAAGACCCGTATCCTATGGCTCCATAGATCCCGTCATGTCCCATGAGATTTTCGTGATATCCGCTTTGGTAAACGGTGAAATCAAGAAAAAATATAGTTTTTTGCAACATAATCAGGCCCTCATCGAGCAGATTACCCGGATGGAGAACAAAGTCAGACGGCGCGGACTACGGGTCGACGATGACCGGATCAAGGCATTCTATTCGACGCGACTCCCGAGAATCCATGACATTCGCACCCTTGAAAGGGAGATCAGAAAACGGGGTGGCGATGATTTCCTCAAAATGACCGAAGCCGATGTGATCGCCGAGTTGCCCGATCAGGAAGAAGTGGCTCAGTACCCGGATGAAATGAACGTGGGAGATAGCGCCTTCAAGTTTTCCTATAAATTCAAACCCGGCAAACCGGATGACGGGGTCACCCTTAAAATACCGTTGAATCAAGCGTCCGAAGTGTCGCCCCATCAACTGGACTGGATGGTTCCGGGTCTTTTCCGGGAAAAAATCATGGCCCTCATCAAAGGTTTGCCCAAACGTTATCGAAAACCGCTGGTCCCCGTATCCCGGGCCGTGGAAATAATTCTGTCCGAAATGGAAAAAACCACGGACCCATTGCTTTCAACCCTCGGCGCCTTCATCTACAAACGCTTCGGGATTGATATTCCAGGGTCCGCGTGGGCAAATGCTGAGATTCCCGAATATTTGCAGATGCGTGTTTCAATCAGGGACCACCGGGACCGTGAATTGCAATCCGCAAGAGATACTTCAATCCTCAGCCGGTTGCCGGACGTGGATAAAAACCAAACCGAAACCCAATCCGGCATCTGGAAAATGGCGCAGGCTAAATGGGAAAAACAAGGCATTACAGTGTGGGATTTCGATATCCTGCCTGAAACAATTTCCCTAACCCAAAACCTTTCCGCCTTTCCCGCCCTGTCGCCCGCCGAAAACGGGGCCGACATTCGGTTGTTCAGAAATCGGCAAGAGGCCCTTGCATCCCACCGGAAAGGCGTCATGAAATTGTTCATGCTTCACCTCAGGAAAGAGATCAAACTCCTTAAAAAAGATCTGAAAATTCCCGCTTCCCTGTCTTCGAAGACCCTTGATTTCGGAGGACCACGCTGCGTGGAATCCGCCATGTTTGAAACACTCATGACGCGGTTTTTCAATCTGAACATACGATCTGAAAAGGCATTCAAGGAAGCGGCTCATGCCGCGGATCACGCAATTTTCTCGGAAGGCAAACGCCTAAGGGAACTCATGGGAGAAGTTCTTTCCGCCTACCACCACGCAATGCAGTTGATCCATCAAATTGAAATCAAAAACAAAACCACTCCCGCGGCGGCCCTCTGCAAACGCCTTCGAACCGAGATGGGGGCACTGGTTCCCCGGGATTTTCTGGAACGGTATACCACGGACCATCTGGTCCATCTGCCCCGATATCTCAAAGCCCTTGAAATCAGGATCGAACGGGGCGCCTATAACCCTGATAAGGATCGAGAAAAAGAGGCACTCATTACGCCCCTCAAGGCAGCTCTCAAAAAAAACCTACCGAACATCATTTCAGGCGCTTCACCGGAAAAGAAACGCGCTTTTGAAGAATTCTTCTGGATGGTGGAAGAGTACAAGGTCTCTGTTTTTGCTCAGGAACTCAAAACCCATGTGCCGGTTTCGGCCAAACGGCTCGATGAAAAGATGCGGGAATTGGATCGAATGCTGTAAACTGACAACCCAATTTCGCTGGTTTCTTCCAGCGTTTCGCCGTTTTCCAGTGTTATGAGACAATTGAGGGTACGGGCCAAATACAACTGGATCAGTTTACACTACTATAACCGAAAACCGGATGAATCTACCGGGTCAACTGTCGATATTTGATACGGCGGGGAACCGCTGCGTCGGCGCCCAGTCTTTTTCGGCGATCCGCCTCATATTCCGTCCAGTTTCCATGAAAAAAGATGACGCGACTATCCCCCTCAAAGGCGAGGATATGGGTGGCGATACGGTCCAGAAACCACCTGTCATGACTGATGACCACCGCACAACCCCCAAAATTAAGGAGGGCCTCTTCCAGGGCGCGCAAAGTGTTCACGTCCAGGTCATTGGTGGGCTCATCCAGCAAAAGGACGTTGGCTTCCTCCTTAAGCATCTTGGCCAGGTGCACCCGGTTTCGCTGTCCTCCGGAGAGCACCCCCACCTTTCGCTGCTGTTCCGATCCCGAGAAGTTAAATCGCGCCACATAGGCGCGGGAATTAACCAGCTGAGTACCCAATTGGAGCTGTTCGTTGCCCCCCGTAATCTCCTCCCAGATGGTTTTGTCGGCATCAAGAGTACGACTCTGGTCCACATAGGCCAATCTGACCGTATCCCCCAGATTAATGGCGCCGCTATCAGGGCTTTCACTGCCGATAATCATTTGAAACAGGGTGGTCTTTCCGGCGCCATTGGCGCCGATAATCCCCACAATACCGCCGGGGGGCAGGGAAAAGTTCATGTTTTCCATTAAGAGCCGACCATCGAACCCCTTGGTGACATTTACGGCCTCGATAACCCGGTCCCCCAGGCGGGGCCCCGGCGGAATGAAAAGTTCAAGACTCTTTTCCTTTTCCCCCGCTTCTTGGCTGAGCAACTTGTCGTAGGCGCTGATACGCGCCTGACTCTTGGCGTGCCGCCCCTTGGGGGACATACGAATCCATTCCAGTTCGCGCTCCAGGGTTTTTTGCCGTGCCGTTTCAGTTTTTTCGTCCCGGCGCAGGCGTTCCTGCTTCTGCTCAAGCCAGCTGGAATAGTTTCCTTTCCAGGGGATTCCGCGTCCTCGGTCCAGTTCGAGTATCCAACCGGCCACGTTATCCAGAAAATACCGGTCATGGGTAACCGCGATGACGGTTCCCGGATAGGTCTTCAGATGGTGCTCCAGCCACGCCACACTCTCCGCATCCAAGTGGTTGGTGGGCTCGTCCAACAGCAGAATATCCGGTTTCTGAAGCAACAGCCGGCACAGGGCCACCCGCCTTTTCTCTCCCCCCGACAGGACCTTCACAGATCGGTCTCCGGGCGGACAGCGCAACGCGTCCATGGCCATTTCCAGCCGGGCATCCAGATCCCAGGCGTCAAGGGCATCAAGCTTCTCCTGAACAAGGGCTTGTTGTTCGATGAGCTTTTCCATGGCGTCGTCATCCATGGGTTCAGCGAATTTCTGATTGATTTCCTCGAACGCCCTGAGGGCCGCAACCGTTTCATGGACCCCTTCTTCCACCACCTCTCGAACCGTCTTATCCACATTCACCAACGGTTCCTGCTTCAGATGACCAACGGTATATCCTTCGCTGAGGATCGTTTCCCCGCTGAAATCCGAATCTTCACCGGCCAGAATGCGCAACAGCGAACTTTTTCCAGAGCCATTCAGTCCCAGAACCCCAATCTTGGCGCCATGGAAATAGGAGAGGGAAATATCTTTTAATACCGGCTTTCGATCGTAAAATTTACTGACCTTGAGCATTGAATAAATGACTTTATTGACATCGTTCGACATGGGTGGAACCCTCCAGTGAAATTTCCTATTTTAAATGGATTAACGTAAGGCCTTGGTTAATAAGGCTGTCTCGCCTTGTTTCCGCCGCATTAGCGCCCTCTCAAAACCGCGTAAACATCCCGAAGGATTTGCTCCGAAACTTCTCCCATGGCCAGGCTCATGGTCTCGGCAAGCCCCCGGGGATGCTCATCCTTGCAGGCCCGGGTCACCCGATAGGATTTCTGCAATAAAACCCGCTTGCTGATATCCGGCTCCTTTGCCGCCACCAGCGTAATGCTCAATCCCAACACCGCATCCCACCCTTCGGGCGTGTCCCATTCGAAAAATTCATCCACGGAACCCTCCAGTGCGTAGGAAGCCGCCAGATTGCTTTTATAGGTAAATACGGCTTTAAAAAGCTCCGAGTCCCTGAGGTCTCTCGCCAGAAAATAAGTGGCGATATCTCCCGGATTTCCAATCCATTTGGAGTACACATACTCATCCCGTTTGAAGGCGTGATCGCGATAAATCATTCGATTGGAATCATATTCGGGCGCCACCCCGAAACGATCAACCCTCAGCACCGCCTTAAGGGGCGTCAGGCCTTTTATTTCCGGAACAGTGTATTCGAGGGTAAAGTGATGGATTTTCGGCTTCGGCTTTTTCAAGGCGGAACACCCCGCCAAACAAAGAAGACCGCATAAAAACAAAACCGGAATTTTTCGCTGGTTCAACATGGAAAGCCTCCTTTATTGTTCATGTTTCCCCCACTCCAAGGCTCGAGGTTCGGACGGCTCCCCGAATATCAATTGCGACGGACTGTCGGACAAAGTTTCAAGGAAACGGTTCAGGTGATCCGTTGCCCGCTCCAGGTTCTGAGCACTCAAAAGAAGCTGCGCTTTGAGTCGATTCACGGCGTCATCCGTGGTCGTAATTAGAGCTGCGCTCTTTTCAAGCAGATGGTTGGTGTTGACCATGGCCTTTTTTAGGTCCAGAACGGCCTCTGAAACCGATTGCTCGTTTTTAGCCACAAACCCATCGATTCGAACCAGGGTTCGATCCACCTGGCCCAGACTGTTTCCCGCTTTTCCCATCAAATCATCAAGGGATTTCGCCGCATGGTCAACTGAATTGAGAATGGTTTCC
This sequence comes from Desulfatiglandales bacterium, assembly GCA_963664475.2. GTDB lineage: Bacteria > Desulfobacterota > DSM-4660 > Desulfatiglandales > Desulfatiglandaceae > NaphS2. The sequence goes on along the minus strand of CAXXXE010000002.1, from coordinate 856,965 downwards.
CATTTTCGGCTTTTAAGGATCTGATCCGCACTGGTGAGAGATGACTGCAATTTCGTTGAAATGCCCTTAACATCCGCTTCCACCATGATGAGGTTCGCATTATCCAGGGTTAATTTTAATTTATCGGAAATCCCCTCAAGATCAATGGACTTGAAATGATTCAACACATCATCCAGGCCCCTGAGCAACCGGTTTATTTCAGAAGGTTTTGATCCCACAACGGGGTATTCGGAGGGAAAAGAAAGCACTGCGGACTGATCAGGTTCACCCCTTTTTTTGCGATCCAGTTCAACCAGCATACTCCCGGTAATCCCAACGTTTTTGAGTTGCGCCACAATACTCTGGTCGAGGCTCTGCCCGGATTCAATTTTCAGGACCACCTGAATTAACTTGGAATCCGGGGCTACCCCAATGCTCTCCACCCGGCCAATGGATACCCCCCTGTATTTTACGGGGGAATCCTTCTTCAATCCCTGAACGGATTCATTGAAATAGGTCGCATAAAACCGCCCCTTTTCAAAATACCGGGACATGCCCAACCAAATAATGGCCAAGACGCTAATGGTCAGACCACAGACCACAAAGAGCCCCACGGTAAATTTCGCTTTTTTGGATGCCATAGAAAAAATCCCTTTTTCAATCAGGCCCGTCGGTTAAAAAACTGTTGAACAAAGGTGTTCTGACTGTGGTCCCGAAGATACCTGGGGTCCCCTTCGGCGATCATCCCCTTTGCTTTCTTATCGAGCATGATAATCCTCGAAGCCACGGTAAAAATGCTGTCCAGCTCATGGGTAACGATAACCATGGTGGTGCCGAGAGTTCGGTTTAAATGAAGCAACAGGTTGTCCAGTTCCGCCGAGGTGACCGGATCCAAGCCCGCTGAAGGTTCATCAAAAAAAAGGATTCTTGGGTTCAAAGCCATGGCCCTTGCCAACCCCGCTCTTTTTTTCATGCCGCCGCTTAGCTCGGAGGGTAAAAAATTCTCATACCCTTCAAGGTTGACCAGCCCCAGTTTCATTTTCACCAGCATGCCCACCGCATCCTTTTTCAGGGAAGTATACTCCTCGATGGGGAGCGCTACATTTTCGGCCACGGTCATGGAACCGAACAGGGCCGCACTCTGATAAAGGACGCCGATCTTTTTCAGAACTTTTTTCAATGCCTTTTCGTTGTCAACGGATACCTCATCCCCGTCAACCATAATTCGGCCGGCACGGGGACGCAGCAGGCCGATGATGGTTTTCAGCAATGTACTTTTGCCGCAACCGCTGCCGCCAAGAATAACAAAAATCTCCCCTTCATAAACGTCGAAAGAAACATTTCTGAAAATGACGGCATCCCCATATCCCGCCTCAAGATCTTTCACTTCTATAATGGCTTTTCTACCCATCAGTTTTATTTTACTCGCAGTAGCGAAGAATTACCGAAAAAATGGAATCGAAAAGGATGATCAGAAAAATACTGCTGACCACCGCCGATGTGGTGGCCTGACCCACGGAGGCGGCGCCGCCCCTCACCTGAAATCCTCTGAGGCAACCCACATAGGTAATGATCAGTCCGAAAACACCACTCTTAAAGACCCCCCAGAACACGTCAAAAAGGGTCAGCGTATGAATGGTCTGGGCTACATAGGCTCCCGCGGTAAGATCCAACATGAAAACACCCACCAGCAGACCTCCCGAGATGGCGGCAATATCTGAAAAGAGGGTCAAAATCGGAACCATGACGACGGCTGCAATGAGCTTGGGAATCACCAGAAACCCAACGGGATCAAAACCCATGGTAAACAGGGCATCGACTTCCTCGGAAATTTTCATGGTGCCGATTTCCGCCGCAAAGGCCGAGCCGGATCTGCCGGCAACAATAATCGCCGTCATAATGGGTCCTAGTTCGCGGGTCATGGAAAGGCTCACCAGGGAAGCCACATAAATGTTTGCGCCGAATTGTTCCAGCTGAACCGAAGACATGAACGCCATGATCAGTCCCATGAGGAAACTGATGAGGGCCACAATGGGCAGGCCATCCACTCCGGTCCTTTGCATATATTCCATGGTGTCTTCGGTTCGAAGGACTCTGGGGTGTGCCAGGTGGTGACCCAGAGAGAAAGCGATATCGCCGATAAAGGAGATGGCGTATTTCATATCTGCAACGATATCCAGTGTGTTTTCGCCCATTCGAACGAAAATTCCCTGCCGTCGTTTTTTTTCAAAGGGCGTATTTTTGAGCAAAGAATCAAATTTGAGGAAAAGAAGCATTTCCTTGATCTTTTTACTGGGATGAAGCAGATGAAAATCGCCATTTGCTTTCACGGCGGATTTACGCAACTCAACCAGCACCAGGGTTCCGAAGTCATCCAGATAGGTCACATTTTCCAAATCAACCGTGAGGTTGACGGAAGGATGCTCTGAAAAATAGAGGGAGAAATCTTTGATCAATGCGCCGGCATTATCCGAATCCATCCGCCCATAAAAACAGATGGTCGTGCCGCCTTCTGCATTTTTGGAAATCGTGTACGGGACAGGGGGTGTGGTATTGGCGGTATTCATGAATTTAAATTTTCAGGACCCGTCAAAGGGAAGATTTTTCAGATCATCCTCATTTACATTGTATTTTTCTTTGAGCTTTTCATCATCGACCTGGAAAATCAGCCAACCTAAGGGAACACCGTCTTTTTCCATTTCAAAGGCCATTTCAACGGCCTTGCTTCCCATGGGATGCTGTTCGGTAACGCGATAAAGGGTCAAAACGCTATAGGGTCTGTTATCGCTTTGATCGAACGGAATGCCGGAATAACTGTTATTCACCATCTTCTCAGCATCAAACCCGGGCAATATGGAGTAAGCTTCAAATACTTTCTTGTTTTCATCCAGCAACACCAACCCGTTATAGGGAATCGAAACACCTTTTTGAACATCCAGAAACCCTTTAATGACCTCTTTCGTTTTTGCTCTGTCCCTTGCCCGAAAAGGTTCTGCCAGAAAAGATTGCAGCATTTTAAAGGTAACCGACAAATCATCCCTGAATTGACGTTTCCTGGAATCGGTAATTTTATAGCCCTTCGAAAAGTAAGGGTAACCAAAAAGTATCCCCGTTGCAAACAACGCCAGAAGCACAATTGAGGGAATCAGCCAGCGTCGCGTTCGCTTATAGCGTCTCTCCAGATTTTCAACCGATGTGACATCTCTGCCGACGGACAACAAGCCTCTAAAATTATGCTGCCCGTCATAGAGCGCCGTTATACTGGTGGAAACAAAGCAGATGCCCTTTTCAGGGTGCTTGAATTGCAGAATCTTTTCTTGAATGGCATTACCCGCCTTAAGCTCTTCAAGGAGGTTCTGATAGATATGTGAATTGTCGTAAATTTCTTCGGCGGGTCGGTTGCGCATCTGCGCTTCACCCCGACCGTAGAGTTTTTCAGCCGCAGCGTTCCATGATGAGATGTTCCCCTCCCTGTCAACCAGAATCACCGCATCGGGAAGCTGGTCGCAGACTTCCCGAAAACCAAACAAGGTCTGACTGGTGGCATCCAGACGCTTCGCCAGGAATTTTGCAACCACCGTAACCACTTCCGGAAATTCTTTCAGGAAGGTGTTAACATTCTCTTTGGGAACGCGAATTGCCTTTACATCGGTCATGGCCTTTACTGTGGCCGTTCTTTTCTCTCCCAAAAGGAAGGACATTTCACCGAACACAACCCCTTCCTTACTAATGTCGGCAATTTTTTTTGTCCCTTTCAGAACATCCAACTTCCCTGAAACCAAAACATAAATATCCTGGGAATCGTCTCCTTCAAAGAACAGGGTCTCTCCAGTTTCAAAAAAAACGAAATATTTTTCCAGTTCAGGATTATGAATGATGCTATCCAGCATGAAATATTCACCAAAATATTTGATTTGATTTCAGTATATCCGCAAGGCGAATTTTCGTCAAGCAATGCTTATGCCTCGTCCGGGATATCCCTTCCGAAGGAAAATTACCGGCAATTCAGATCTCACAATACGTGAAATCTTTGCATCCTGTTAGACACTTACAGTGAATACAGGGGAAGATAAACAACAAAGATGGTCAGTCCATTCTCAGATCGGATTTCTATTTTTCCGCTGAGCGAACGCAAAATTCGGTAAGTAATGTAAAGACCGCGGCCTTCACCAGCCCCTTCAAGGGTCTTTAACCGATCCTGTTCCGACATTTCACCACTGTTGGTGATTTCCGCACATGCCCAAGCGTCCTGGGCATAGGTCCGAACCGCCAGGATGCCCCCTTTCAAGGGGATGGCCTTGGTCGCGTTGTTCAACAGGTTGTCAAAAACCCTTTCAATTTGGACCGAATGACATTTGACCGTTAACCCTCGGGCGTAGGGACCCTGTTTCAGCCGCACATTCTGCCGAAGCTGCTCCTTAATGGCCTCCCTGTTGATCTCGAACCTGGCCTGGACCACACGGGAAAAATCAACGACCTGTTCTTCCCCTACTGCATATATCCCAATGGCCAGCTCCTGCAGTCGGCTGGTTTCCTCCAGGAGAATCTCCACATATTTTCGAATCTGTTCCCGGTACGCTTCCAGATCGTCTTTTTGAATCAAGGATTGTAAGCGCCTCGCAAATCCAGCCGTGGCAATGGCCGGATTCTTAAAATCATGAAGAGCGTCATCCAGCTGCTCCATTTTTTGGGCCTTCATCAGTTCCCGCCCCAGAAAAAGGAGAATGTCAATTTCCTCTTCCCGGTATCTTTTTCGATAATTCAGTGCATCAAATGTCATAAAGTGCGTCACTTCGCCTGCCACTTTAAGGGGAATGTACAGGATGGAATTGATGCCGTGACATCGGGCAAACCGCTTGTTGTTTTCAGACATGAGGGTACTTCGCTGAACATCAACAATCAGGATATAAAACGGGGTGACCTCTTCATATGTGGAATCTCCAGAATAATCCCTGAGATTCAAAAGCAATTCATAAACAGGCTCACTGTTGATCGGCACCGCCTTCCCCACGGAATGGTAGCCGCCGATAACCGGAAATCCGGCCTGGAGGATAACCCGATCCAGAGCATGGCCTACCGAAAAAAGAGCACAGCTCTGTAGGTCCACCATATCCGCCAATTCGGGAACCACCTGGTTAAAAACTTCCGCCAGCTTTACCCCGCCGCGGGTTCCCATCTTAAGAAATATATGGTTTACAATGGCTTCCCGCTTTTCAGCCATGCGGTTTAAGCTCAATATTTTTTTGTGGGCAATGACAAAACTAAGCCGTCTGGCCATAGTGGTGGCCGTACGAATTTCAAGAGAGCTGAATTTTCGTTCCCTATCCTCGTAATAAATTTGAATCACCCCCAGGGTATCCCGTTCCCCGGGGAAAAAACTTGGGATTTCAAAGGGAATGGCCATCAGGGAATGCAGACCTTCTTCAGCGATGATCTTTTTATTATGATAACGCGCCTCTTCAAACAAATTGGGACTGAAGTAGGCTCGACGTGTTCGCAACACCTCTCCGACAATGCTGTCCTCTAGGGGAACGGACGTTTCTCGCGAAGCCTCCCTTGAAGGATACGATCCGTAGGAAAGCATCTGTTCGGTTTTAGGGTCATATATCCGTACGGAAGCCTGGGTCGCGCCCAGGAAAGATACCATGTGGCAGGTGGCTTTTTCAAGGATCTCACGCTCCGGCAAATCCGGATCAATATCAACAATTTCATCAATCTTCTGAATAAACCGTCCCAGAAATTCCGCGAGGATATTTTCTTCGATCCACTGGTTGAAATGCACCCGAAATTTCGCATCTTCAGGCAAATTCTTAGCCCACGGTTCGTGCCGGATATCCTTGATCAGACTCTCCAATCCCGTCAACATAGAAGGCGCTCTCATCGTGAAGTAAGGTTGAAATAATTAGCGCCAAAATAGCAAATACCCTTTGGCAAGTCAAGGGCACACGCACTTGAATTGCCCTTTAAATCGATTTTTCTAATGGTATTTTTTAGGGATAGCAGGTAATTGCCAAACGTGAAACAAGCCCTTGACCCCAATACCCGCCTATGGTAAATTACATAAGAGATGACACTCATATGATCAACACCCCTTTTCCTATGCCAGGTGTGCAATTTTCCATGCCCATGAATATCAGAAAATCCTTTAAAATACTTGAGATTGATATAAACGCCACAGAGAGGGAAGCCACACAGGCTTACAAAGACCTGGTTGCCGTCTGGCACCCCGACCGCTTTTCCCATAACCCCCGGCTCAAAAAAAAAGCAGAGGAAAAATTGAAGGAAGCCAATCTTGCCTACGAAACGGCGAGGGACTTCTTTGCCACGACCAGGAACGCCGGACATGCCAAATCCTCCGGCGCACAGTTCGGAATCAGCAAAACGGAACTTGCCGCGGAACTGGGAACCGGCGCTGTTCTGACCCTGTGGTCCTACCTCTCGGATAAAATCAACCACGCTTTGCTTGACGAAAGCGTTAAAAAAGAAACCGGTAAAGCAAAAGCACAGAGGTCGGATGAAAAAAAAGAAACTGAATAACAATAAAGAAAGTTGAGGTTCATGTTTTCAGGTGATATGATGTCGGGCGTATTTCGAAATCAACATAAGGGAGTAGCCATGAAGAGCAGTTACAAAACCACAGTATTCATTTTATTCACATCCTTGGCGCTTTTTTTATGTCAAGGGTCCGCGGCCCTGGCCCAGGAACACATTCAGGAACTTGATGACAAGGGGGGATACATGATCGGAGATCTCGTCGTCATGAGACCCCTGGGGATTGCCGCCACTGCCGTGGGCGCCGTTGCCTATGTGATTTCCCTTCCCTTTTCCCTGGCGGGGGGGAACGAGGCGGAGGCCAGGCAAAAACTCGTTCTGGAACCCGCGGGATATACGTTCAGGAGACCCTTGGGCGATTTCTAAGACGGGGCAAGCCTCAGTTTCAGGTTTTGTGCATTGAGTTTGTTTCGAACGCCCTTATCCGCCGGCTCAGGGTCTGCAACAATTCGATGGCAACGGAGGGATATTTTTTAATTTCATCCCTGAAATTCCATTGATCCAGGGAAAGGACCTCTGTATCCATCTGCGCCACAACACTCGCCGTTCGAACATAATCATCGATCAGGGCCATTTCGCCGAAATAGGTGTTGGCACGAAGCCGCCTCAAAAAGACTTCCGAAGAACCGCCCAAACCTTTTATGACCGCAACTTCCCCTGAAACAATCACAAACAAACGGCCATCCTGAGCGCCCTCATTGATAATGACCTCTCCTTTCTTATAAAGATGCCGTTGGGTCAACTTCCCCAAGCGCCGAAGATCCCGCTTCTTCATCAAAGAAAAAAGGGCAATTTTTGACAGTATATCAACATCATCCATTAAAAAAACAAGCTCCTGGAAAATCGTTATGGGCGTTGGTTGCTGTGCCTACAATAAATATTCAGCTTTTACATTCTGCAGGGCATGAAAAATATTTCCTTTAATCTTTCTGTTATTTTGGTAAAAGCCGTTCAGCATCACCTTGATCTCTTCGCGTTTGGAAGTCCCTGCGCTGGGACACCCCAATTCAATACAAGGGCATTCCATTTCGTCGGCATAACGCTCAATCAGCTCTTCATCCACCAGATAAAGAGGCCTGATGACCGTCAGTTTTCCTCCAAAAAGTTCCTGAACCGGCAACATGGTGCTGATGGAGGCACCGTAAAAAATATTTAAAAAAAGGGTTTCGATAATGTCATCTTTGTGGTGACCCAGGGCGATTCGGTTGCATCCCATTGATTCGGCCAACTCAAACAGGATTTTTCGTCTCATGCGCGAACAAAGGAAACAGGGATTCTCTCGGTTTTCCGGACTATGGGCTCTTGGACCGATATCACTTTCAATAACCCGGTACTCAAATCCGTGGGTTGAAAAAAAGACCGTCATTTTTTTTGCGGAGTCGCACCCGAATCCAGGGTCCACATGGACAGCGGTGATGTCATAGGAGATGGGGATACGCTTGTTTCTTTCCTTCAAAATTTGCAAAAGGACAAGGCTGTCCTTTCCGCCGGATACCGCAACGAGAATATGATCTCCATCCTGAATCATTTTTTGATTGTGAATGGCTTTTCCCGTGAGGCGTCTGATCTGCTTGGCAACAAAACCCAATTCCTTCTATTCCCTCAATAATAGGAAGACTTCCTTTTCCGTTGCCGGCTTCCCATGACCAAGCCAAAAACGAGCCCCACCAGCAGTACGACCGCGCCTGCAAGAAACCACCGATTCCGCTGTGAGGACTTCAGCACAAGGTTTTCTTTCTGTAAAGTTTCCAGCGTTGTTCGCGCTTCCTGCAGCGCTTTAAGGGTTTTATCGTAAGTTCCCTGTAATTCCAATACGGCGCCGGAAGCTTTTTTCAGAGCATCATATTTTATCTCAAGGTCCCCGAGCGCATTTTCCGCTTTCTGCAACTTTTCACTCATCAGCTCTTTCTCACCGGATGAGGCCGACCACTCTTTTTCGATGTTATCAGCTCTCTCCTTGAGACGAACATTTTCATTTTTCAACTTGGCCGCCTGAATTTTCCACGGGACATCGCGAGTCAGAAAACTGCTGACGACCCATCCCTCATAATTTCCGGAATCGGTTCCCAGGAGACGAACACGACTCCACCCGGACGGCGTCTTCTCAAGCGTCTCCAGGGGGGTATCCTGAGAGAGCATGGTGATGATTTTTTCTTTGGTACTCGGCCCCGTGCGTAAGGTTATTTTTGAGGTGTTCACGATATAAGCCTTTTCAGCCCAGCCACTGTGGGCTGAAAGAAGCACCCATAGACCCATAACCATAATGATCGCAATTTTCTTCATCAGGTTTTTCCCCTGTACGCGTGAAACTGAAAGATGAAAGAGGCTTTACGCTCCCATGCTTCACCTTTCACTATTCACCTTTCATTTTTTCAATGACCCTGATATCCGTAATCATCGTTTCTGGATATTGACCCATGTTATCCTTTTCCAAATATTTGACCATATCCCAAATCGTATTCAGAGCGATGGATACGCCCACCAGGGCTTCCATTTCAACCCCCGTTCGCGCCCGGGACCGAACAATGCATTCCGCCTCAATAATCCCTTGACCCATTTCGAAGGTCACCTTTACCATATCCAGCGGAATCTGATGGCAATGGGGAATCAGAAGCTGGGTCTGCTTTGCGGCGTTCATGCCCGCAATTTCCGCCACCAGAAGAGGATCCCCCTTCTTGATCCGCCCATCTTGAATTTTCTTCAAGGTGTCGGCGGAAAGCCGTATCCTTCCGGCGGCCGTCGCCTGTCGCTTTACCACCGGTTTTTCACTGACATCGATCATACCCATAAAACAGACTCCCCCATTTAAAACACTTCTTTTTTGCTGGAACCTTCCTTTTTAATACGTTCCACAGTCTTTATAAGCGCCGGAAACACATGATCCCGAATATCACCGCCCACCACCACGGCCATGATTTCGTCTCCCACGTTCAACTGCCCGTCGCAGGTATCAACCAGCACTTCAACAATTCCGGGCATGTCTTTAGTATCTTTTATAATTGCCTCGATAGCCTCACGGTCAAAACGAACGTTGATGCTTTTTACAAGCCCCCCCTTCAGGGAAGTCTCTCTCACAAGACCCATATGGGTGGCAATCATTCCCATCTTTGAACTGTCGGGATGCGCTTTTACAGTTTTTAGCATTCGGTCGATATCCATTTTTTGCTCCTCCTCGGGGCTCGGAAGAATCCCGAACGTTGGTCAACATGAACTGCCGCCGGTCAACGTATCCACTTGGCGGGATTGTTCGCCCTCATCCAATGAAAAAAGTTTTCGCGTCGTATCCAGATACGTATCCAGCGTAGACCTGCCCGCTTTTCCTTTCAAAAACAGAATAGGGTCGTTGAGTACTTTTTCAACGATGGATCGGATCAAAATTTCAACGGCTTCCTGTTGAGCAGCGGTAAGCTGCTCCAGAACTGATCGGCTTTTGCCGAATTCAGCGTGAATAATGGCTTCTACTTTGTTTCTCAATGAAACAATGGTAGGAACCACTGCGAGGGTTTTCATCCATTTTTCAAATTTGACCACCTCTTCCCGCACAATGCGGCGTGCTTTAACGGCTTCCTCCTGTCGCTGTGCTTTGTTGATTTCAATAACCCCCTTCAAGTCATCGATGTCGTACAGGTAGACATTGTTCAAGGCATTGACTTCCGGCTGCACATCCCTGGGAACCGCAATGTCGATTAGAAAGAGCGGGCGATTCCGTCTTTTTTTGAGTACTTTTTTAACCATTGCCCGGGTAATGATACATTCCGATGAAGCGGTGGAGGACACAACGATATCCGCTTTCAGAAGTTGTTCCTCAATTTCACTAAATGAGGCCGCCGATGCATGAAAACGTTCCGCTACATCCAGCGCTCGTTCAAGCGTTCGGTTGACCACTACCATGGCATCAACGCCGTTGGTCAAGAGATGCCGCGCCGCCAGTTCCGCCATTTCTCCGGCGCCGATGAGCAGGACTCTTTTTCCCTCGAGCACATGAAAAATCTTTCGGGCTAACTCAACCGCGGCGTAACTGATGGAAACGGCGGATCCGCAGATATCCGTCTCGGACCTCACCCGTTTGGCCACATGAAAGGCCTTGTGCATGAGCCTGTTCAGGATGACCCCGGACATTTTTTCCCGGGTGGACTGTAAATATGCCTCCTTGATCTGGCCCAGGATCTGAGGCTCCCCAATGACCATGGAATCCAGGCTGGAGGCCACACTGAAAATATGCGTCACCGCGTCCATGTTTTCATAGGTATAAAGGCATGACGAAAAACCATCCACGGGGATATTGCCGATTTTGGACAACAGGGAAACAACAGCCCGTTTCGCTTCTTCCACATCCAGCGTAACAAACAAGACCTCCACACGATTGCATGTGGACAGGAAAAACCCTTCACGAACCACTTCGAGACTTCTCATGAGTCCAAGGGCCTTTTGGATGTTCCCGGATTCCACTGCCAGACATTCTCTCAATGCGACGGGTGCGGTTTCATGATTCAGACCGATATTGATAATCCTCGGCATTCTTTTCAGCGCCCCCCCATATTATCGAAACTATGATATCCACCCATGAGAAGACTGACGCCCAGAAAAGTGAAAATCAGCAGGGAAAAACAAACAATGGACATGATCGCCGCTTTCCGGCCCTGCCAGCCGACAGCCAACCGTTCATGAATCAGCGCGGCATAGAACAACCATGAGATCAGGGACCATACTTCTTTGGGATCCCACTGCCAATAGACACCCAAGGCAAACTGGGCATAAATGGACCCGACGACCATACCCACCGTCAAAAATGGAAAACCATATAAAATGGCATAATAATTAATATTATCAAGGGTGGCCAGCGACGGCAATCGGTCATAGAATGTACCAAAACGCTTTCGTTTGATCTGACGTTCCTGAATCAAGTACATGATGGCGGCAAGGCATGAAATGGCCAGAAGGGCATTGCCCACAAAAACGGTCCCCACATGCAACGTCAACCACAGGCTCTTGAAAATAGGTTTAACGGGTGTTTCAGAGACGGGGACGGCAGATGAAATAATCATAAAAAAAGCGGCCAGCGGGGCCACAAAGGATCCCAGCACTCGCAATTTAAAGCGGGCCTGAATGGCCAGGTAAACGCCGATAATAGACCACGAAAAGAACGAAAGGGCGCTTTTAAGGTCAAGAACGGGCGCTGCCCCCAACCGATAGTACCGGCAACCCAAAAAGACCGTATGAAAAACAAATCCCACGATGAGGAGCCAATAAGAGAGTTTGAATATCCATTTTTGCTGTTTGACAATATAAACGATAAACCCGGCCGTTGCGATCAATTCAAAACAGAGGGCAAACATAAACCCTATGGATATTATCGATTCCATAACTTCTTGAGGTTTACCTGTTCGGGAAGAATTTTTCTCAGCTGTTCTTCCATTTGTTTAGAATCCCCTTCGGAAAAATCCGCTAAGAGATCCGCATCCACAATTTTCTGGAAAATCAGGGCGTTTTCTTTCTGTGAAAGTCCTAACCGCAAAACCTCTTTTCGCAATCGGCCCATCATGTCAAGAATGCCCTCGTATTCATGGCCGAATTGCGCTTCAAGCCCTTTCCTGATCTTCCGGGCCAGCGCCGGGCTTTTCCCGGAGGTGGAAATGGCGATCAAAAGGTCCCCCCGCTTGAGAATGGATGGGACAATAAAATCACAATCCGGCGGCTGATCAACGGCATTGACCATGACACCCTTTTTTCTGGCACACGCACTGATCTGGTGATTCAAATCCTTGTTGTCCGTCGCTGCAATGATCATGAAGGCACGATCCAAAAATTCATCCTTGAATTCCCTCCCCAGGAAATGAATCGCTCCATTTTCAACCAGTTGTTCCAGTTCAGGGACCAACGCTCTTCCGGCCACATGAATGTCGGCGCCGCACTCCAGAAGCGCCAGCACTTTTCGGTACGCCACATTGCCCCCGCCCACCACCACTACTTTTTTGTCTTCAAGCTGAATAAAAACCGGATAAAAACTCATATTGTACCTTTATACTGTCATTTTCCGAAGTGTTTCATATAGCACCTATGGGCCGCTCTTTCAAGGCCCATAAGGATTTTTGCCGGTTCCGACGATTTCTCAGAGAATCACCCTCTCCCTGAAGCCGAACCGCAGGCTGTTGTCAAGATAGTAAACAAGGGCAGGATTAAATTTATAAAGTCTGACTCGAAACCGTGCTGTAAAGGCTTCCAAATTCAAAGCGCCGCCGGACGAAAAAAATTCTTTCGTGAATTGAAATTTTTTTAAGTAAACGCCGATGGCCTCCGCGGATTCGAGTCCCATGGAAATCGTGGCGATAGAACCAGTCATCTGAATGCCCCGAATCTCCCGCCAGCCGACGGCATTGCCATGAATCGCTCCCGAAGCCTGACCGCTTTCCAACGCTTCGATGATGTGACGAGAGGCAGGATCCGAAAAAAAATAAAAACCCGACCTGATAAAAACATAGTAAACAGGTGCTGCCCAGGCAACGTTCTCCCGGCAGGTCGCCAGGGTCATGGTGCTTTGTTGGCGAATAAGGTCTTTCGCCATTTTCAACAGGTGTTGAGGCGACGGCTCTTCGGGCTTCCCCTCAGACATGAAGTCCTCCTACTTACAATATCCGTTATGTCGAAACCAGTTTACGGCATCCACCAAACCTTCCCTGACGGGACGGGGACGATAACCGAGATTCTGCTTCGCCTTTCCGGAAGAAAAAAACATATATTTTCTAGCCATCTTTACACCGTCAAGGGTCACCCGGGGTTCTCTGTCGCCGGCAATCTTTGCGCAACCTTCAGCAACACAGGCCATAACCGTTGCCGCTGAATGGGGAATGCGAATCCGAGGCGGCACATGTCCTGCAATAAGTGCAAGCTCCTTCAGAATTTCTTTGAGATGCATATTTTCCCCACCCAGGATATAACGTTCTCCGATTTCCCCCCGCTCAAGGGCCAGCATATGCCCCGCGGCAACATCGTTTACGTGAACCACATTGAGCCCCGTGTTCACATAGGCCGGCATCCGGCCTGAAAGAGCATCCAGAATAATGCGGCCCGTAGCGGTGGGTTTGATGTCGCGCGGGCCAACCGGGGTGGAAGGGCTGACGATGACCGCTGGAAGATCACATTCCTGAACAAGCCGTTGCACCAGATTTTCAGCGATAAATTTTGACCGTTTATAGTGGCCGATCATGCCTTCAAAACAACCGTTGGAAACTTCGCTGCTGCTGTTCCCGTTGGAAGACGGCGCCAGGGTAGCGACACTGCTGGTATAAACAACCCGCTGAACACCGCTCCTCACAGCCTCAAACATGACATTACGTGTTCCTTGAACATTGTTCCGGTACATGGTTTCGGGGTTCGGGACCCATAAACGGTAATCAGCCGCCACATGAAACACGAACTTACACCCCTTCATAGCCTTCTTCACGGCAAAGGCATCCGTCAGATCCCCCCTGACCACTTCAACGGGCAACTTTTCCAAATTGCTGAGATTGCTGGATGAACGCACCAGGACCCGAATGTCATGGCCCGCATCGATCAAACAACGAACCACCGCGGAACCCACAAACCCGGTGGCGCCGGTAACCAGTGTCGTCATTTTTCTTAATCCAGCCTCCCATTTTCCATCAACGATTGACCCGTAGATCGCCGACCTACCTCACATACCCGCTTTTAATGAATTTTTTGAGGGTATAATGTTCGACCCTCCCTCGTCAACTTTTTTGTGCCCACCCCCCAACCCGGTTTGAAAATCGAAAACTTTCTAAGAATCCGATTTTTTTATGAGGAAACGGGCACTGAAAACAGGAATCGGTTCCAGAGGGAAGCCGATAGCGAAAAATACTTTGCACGCATACCAGTGGGAATTGGAAAGGTTTACCAAGCTATGGGAAGAACGTAAGGAAGAGATTCGGAGATTGACGCAAACCATTAGCGGTTTGCAGACCGTCAGGTGATTATACCGCTTGGCGGGAACACCAAAACCGGTTTCAGTAATTGGACCGGTTTTTTTTGTGGGGGACCTATAGAAGCTTAACCAGGGTGGCCACGATAGCAGCCTGGGCAACCAGCATACCGGCAACCCATTTGATGATTTCCGACTTTACGGAAGCAAGGCCACGTTCAAGGTCGTTTTTCATGGTCAGTTCAAGCGCTTTGAGATCCTGTTTTGTGGCTAAACGTTCTTCTATAATTTCAGCGAAGGTTTCAGCCTGAACTTCAGCCTGTTCTTCAGTGAATCCGACGGATTTTAGTCTCTTGATGTAAGCATGAGTGTCAAATGTGATGGTGGTGCCCATGACAATTTCCCTTTTCTTAAACGGACGATTCCATGCTATCATGAGACAATATCATAAACAATCTTTTTTTCTTTCCTGTAGGCGGTATCCATGGGAATTCCGGCACAGTGTCCGAAATGTTACCCAAAATGTTACCTTGAGCGAAAACGCCCGCCGATAAAAAAACCGGAATCTTTGTAAGAATCCGGTTTGTTTATTCTTCTTTGGGGTGGATGAAGGGACTTGAACCCTCGACCACTGAGGCCACAACCCAGTGCTCTACCAACTGAGCTACATCCACCAAAACAATCCGGTAAATATAACATGCGTTATTCTGTTTTGCAAGCATATTTATCCATAAATTTTCATTTTCCAGAAAACCGATAACTAAGAAGGAGAAAAAAGAAGTGTTTGACGCTCCAAAAAAACTTCCTTATATTAGGGCCGCCATGAACATCGGACGTTCAACTTCGGATGAAGAATAAACATTAACGTTAGCCCCCTTTTTCGATTTACCAAGGTTCGGCTAATATAACCATTAAGGAATCAGATAACCATGTCAGACCACCTGCAAGCGCTGTTCAGAAAAATCCCCTCCGTGGATCTGCTGTTGGCCCATCCTCAAGTGGTGGAGTGCCTCCTCACCCAACCCAGGGGGTTGGTCATGAGGGCCATCCATGATGTTCTGGCCACACTCCGTATGGAAATTCAAAACGGAAAAATAAAAAACGCGGACCCCGAAACCGACAGGGACATCATTGTTCAACGGGTGATGTCGCGGCTTGCAGTGTTGGCCATGCCCAGCCTGAGGAACGTGGTCAATGCCACGGGGGTGGTGGTCCACACGAACCTGGGACGTTCCCTCCTGGCGGACAGGGTTCTCGCAAAATTCACGCCCCTTGCCGGCGGCTACAGCAATCTGGAATATTCATTGGATCAGGGAAGTCGAGGAAGCCGGTACACCCATGTGGAATACCTGCTCCGGGAACTCACCGGCGCTGAAGCCGGCATGGTGGTCAATAACAACGCCGCCGCCGTCCTGCTGTCTCTGGAAACCCTTGCCAAAGGCAAAGAGGTGGTCGTCTCCCGGGGCCAGCTGGTGGAGATCGGCGGCGCCTTTCGCATTCCCGATGTCATGCGGAAAAGCGGCGCAAAAATGGTAGAAGTGGGGACTACCAACAAAACCCACCTGAAAGATTATGAGGCGGCCATCGGTCCCGATACCGCCCTGCTCCTGAAAGTGCATACCAGCAATTTCCAGATTGTGGGCTTTACGGAAGAAGTGCCCCTTTCAGAATTGGTGAAACTGGGCCTGAAACACGGCATTCCGGTAATGGACGACCTAGGCAGCGGTTGCCTGCTGGACTTTTCCCAATATGGCATGATTCATGAGCCCACGGTTCAAGAAGCACTGGAACAAGGGGTCGGTGTGGTCACTTTCTCAGGAGATAAACTTCTGGGAGGTCCCCAGGCGGGAATTATTCTGGGTCAAAAACACCTGGTGGCGGCCATCCGGGAAAATCAGTTAAACCGGGCCCTCAGGATCGATAAACTGACCTTGTTGGCGTTGGAGGAAACACTGCGAATATACCGGGATCCACGAACGGCCGTAAAGGACATTCCAACCTTGCGCATGATCTGTTGTCCCTACGAATCCCTTGTGGAAGGCGCCGAGCGGCTTTATGAACTGGTTCAGGATATAAAGACTGAAAATTTTTTCATTGAACAGTCCGACGGTTTTTCAAAAGTGGGCGGCGGCGCCTTGCCCTTACAGCAACTGAAATCCCGTTTGTTGTGTCTGATTCCCGCAAGGCTTTCCGCGCAGCGCATGGAAACCAGCCTCAGGCGCAACGCCCCCCCGATCATTGGAAGAGTTGAAAAGGACAGACTTGTGCTGGATGTAAGGACCATCCAGGAAACGGAATATCAAACAGTCGCACGGGCGATCAAGGCCCTTGGCGACCTGAACCTGTAAACAGGAGATCCTTATTATATAAGGGACGTTGTCATCAATGGAAAAAATAATTAAGGAAATTCTTTCACAATCCCAAACCGTTGTTCCGGCTTTCATCCAAACCCATGCGACCCATCTCATCACCCTTTCCGAGAAAATCGCATCGACTTTTTTAAAGGATGGGAAGCTGCTCATCTGCGGGAACGGCGGAAGCGCAGCGGACGCACAGCATATGGCCGCGGAATTCGTAAACCGTTTTCAGCTTGAGCGCCCTCCCCTGCCGGCCATGGCTTTGACAACCGACACCTCAGTGATTACCAGTATCGGAAATGACTATTCTTTTGAGGAAGTGTTTTCCAAACAGGTGAAAGCCTTGGGAATGGAAGGGGATATACTGCTCGCCATCAGCACCAGCGGCGATTCAAAAAATGTCCTGCTGGCCGTGGAGATAGCCCGGAACCAGGGGCTCTACACCGCCGGACTCCTGGGAAAAGATGGCGGAAAACTACGGAAGATGGTTGACATCCCGCTGATTGTCGCCTGCGATGTCACGGCCCGTATTCAGGAAGCCCATATTCTGGCGGAGCATGTAATTTGTCACCTGGTGGATTACATCCTCTTTCAAAAGCATCTGGAGGACTAAGGCGGCAAGCCGCGGTTTTAACCCATGAATAAAAACACGCCCCTTTCATTTGATCATATCAAATCATCCTCGCTGAAAGATCGAAACAGCAAAGTGGACATCAATGATTTCGCCCGGCCCTGGTCACCCGGCGATTCCATGGGCGCCTGGCTCAAAAACCTACCCGACATTCTGGCTGCCAAGGATCTGCTAATGATCCGAGACCGCATGCTGAAGGCCTTTTTCGGACAAAAAAAGATCATCCTCGCCATGGGCGCCCACGCCATTAAAGTGGGACTCAACCCCGTCATCATTGACCTGTTGGAAAGGGGCGTCATCAGCGCGTTGGCCATGAACGGCGCCTGCATCATCCATGATGCCGAACTGGCCATGGCCGGAAAAACATCGGAGGATGTAGCAGCCGAAATCGGCAAGGGGACCTTCGGCATGGCCGAAGAAACCGGTCGTTACCTGAACCTGGCCATTGCCGAGGGCGCTGAAGAGGAACTGGGGCTGGGAGAATCGGTGGGCAGTATGCTGGTCAAGGAAAAATTTCCCTTTAACCATCACAGCCTTCTGGCGCGGGCTTATGAACTGGATATTCCCGTGACCGTTCATGTGGCGATGGGAACGGATATCATCCATTTTCATCCCCTGGCCAATGGGGCGAACATCGGCAAAACCTCCCACCTGGATTTTCGCATTTTCTGCCGGCTTGTTTCGGAACTCGATGAAGGGGTCCTCATCAACCTGGGGTCGGCGGTAATCCTGCCCGAGGTGTTCCTCAAGGCCCTGAGTGTAGCGCGCAACCTGGGACACAGCGTTAAAAACATCACCACCGTCAATATGGATTTTATCCGGCAATACCGCCCCATGACCAACGTAGTTCACCGGCCCACCCTGGATGGCGGAGAGGGATTCAGCCTGGTGGGACATCATGAAATCATGTTCCCACTGCTGGCCGCTGCGATGATCGAAGGGATAGAAGAGAAGAAGTTGAGATGATCAGAGTGAAGGAGGTGTTACATGACAATCATTGAAGTAATACCAATCGTTGAGTCGCTTACCCACGCAGATAAGTTCAAGTTGATGCAATTTCTTCTGGCACGACTTGCTAAGGAAGAAGGTATACCTTTGCAAACCCATGTTTCCAAGAAAAGCGATTCTTTGTGGGAGATTGTAGGCATGGCGGAGGGAGAGGATGAAGAAGTAGCCCGACATCATGATAAGTATCTGTATTAAGAAATGCCGCCAAATCCATAACAAGGCAAAGTCACTCGGATGCCAAAAAGTGGTGAGGAGAAAATTTGGTATTGCCAATCAAAAAACAGGAAAAGGACTAACCATGCCCATCTATGAATATAAATGTGAAAATTGTAACGAGGAATTTGAAGCCCTCGTCTTTCGAAGCGATGAAACACCCTCCTGTCCCAGCTGCAAGGGGGAAGATATCAAGCGAATGATGTCCGCATGCGGTTTCAAAACCGGCGGGGCCACCGCCGACACCGGAAGCAGCAGCACACCTTCAAGCGGGTCGTCCAGTTGTGCGGGATGCACCAGCACCAATTGCAGCAGTTGCCACTAATGAAAAGTCTTTCTCACGGATAAACATAATGGCAAACCACTGAAAAGGATAAAACGGCGTGGATGCAGCCGTACACAATAAACTGGTCTCATTTATATGGAGCATCGCCGATGACTGTTTGCGGGATGTCTATGTTCGCGGCAAATACCGCGACGTCATTCTGCCCATGGTGGTACTTCGCCGTTTGGATGCACTGCTCGAACCCGGCAAGGAAAAAGTTCTTGAAGAGCTTGCTTTTCAAAAAGATGAGATGAAATTCACGGAGTATGACCCAAAAGGCTTTCAGGAAGCCTCGGGATATATCTTTTACAATACCAGCAAATGGACCCTGCAAAAGCTCTATGATACCGCCGCCAACTCTCAGCAAATTCTTCAGGCAAATTTCGAGGACTATCTAAATGGCTTCAGTCCCAATGTTAAAGAAATTATCGACAAATTTAAACTGAAGCGCCAAATCCGCCACATGGCCGATAAAGATGTGCTGCTGAATGTACTGGAGAAGTTCACCTCCCCAACCATCAATCTGACTCCCTTCGAAAAAAAGGATCCCGATGGCCATACATTACCCCCACTGCCCCATATGGGCATGGGGTATGTCTTTGAAGAGTTGATCCGAAAATTCAACGAAGAAAACAACGAAGAGGCCGGAGAACACTTTACGCCGCGAGAAGTCATTGATCTGATGACCCATATGGTGTTTGACCCGGTGCAGGGCGAATTGCCGTCGGTCATGATGATCTACGACCCGGCCTGCGGTTCCGGCGGCATACTCACGGAGTCGCTGAATTTTATTAAGGATGAAAACGGCAGGATCAGAGCTTCCGGGGATGTTTATCTTTACGGAAAAGAGATCAACGACGAAACCTACGCCATCTGCAAATCCGATATGATCATCAAAGATAAAAATCCGGAGAACATCAAAAGCGGCTCAACCCTATCCAGCGATGAGTTTGCCGGAACTTACTTTGACTTTATGCTCTCCAATCCTCCCTACGGCAAATCCTGGGCAAACGAACAAAGATACATCAAAGACGGCAAGGAGGTAATCGACGGTGCCTCCGTAGGGGCAGGCCCCCGTGCCTGCCCTGTACCCATAACTACCGGACTCCGTATTCACCCCAAAAACAACCCAGAACACGAAACCCAGACGCAGACAACAGGAAATTAAGGAATCAACAAGCACGAAACCGAAAAATATCAACCATCGGAGGCGTATTTGCAAAATGGGCAACATCAGCGAACAGGGCAACCACAGGGGGTTGCCCCTACGGGAGACCGCCGTAACCGGTAAAATCAGGATTGGCATTAACCACGGTGCCTCCGTAGGGGCAGGCCCCTGTGCCTGCCCTGTACCCATAACTACCGGACCCCGTATCAACCCCAAAAACAACCCAGAACACGAAACCCAGACGCAGACAACAGGAAATTGAGGAATCAACAAGCACGAAACCGAAAAATATCAACCATCGGAGGCGTATTTGCAAAATGGGCAATCACAGCAAGCAGGGCAACCACAGGGGGTTGCCCCTACGGAGGACAACGCAACGTTGAGATTTGATATTGGGAAAATCGCATCATGAAATTTAAACCTGACATTCATCACCGTCGTTCAATTCGATTAAGACATTACGATTATTCACGGGCGGGTTTGTATTTTATCACCATTTGTACGCAAAACCATTTGTATTTGTTCGGTGAAATTGAAAACGGAAAAATACTATTGAATGACATGGGAATAATGATCAAAACCATTTGGGATGAAATCCCGGTTTATTATCCTGACTTTAATCTTCATGAATTTGTTGTAATGCCAAACCATATTCACGGAATTATCGAAATTAATCCTAAATCCGTAGGAACACCCCCCGTGGTTGCCCCTACGAAAGCCAACATTGGGGAATCACATGACGATGTTACGGCAATGTCGTTATCCGATATTGTGCATCGGTTTAAAACATTAACAACAAAACGGTACACGGATGGGGTCAAGCATAATAGTTGGGCAAGATTTAATAAAAGGCTGTGGCAACGTAACTATTACGAACATATCATCCGTGATGAAGAATCATATCATCATATTTCAGAATACATTCAAACCAATCCATTAAAATGGGAAGATGATGCCTTGAACATAAAAAATGGAAATGGTATATGACCAGCCAAACTAACGAACAGGCCCTGGAAGCGGCCATTGAAAAATGCCTTACCGGCACTTGCCTGGAAGAGATCAAGAGCTCGACCGGCGCCGATTCGGTTGCCGAACAAACCGGCAACTATCGCGGCGGCAAAGGGTATGAGGTTGGCAATCCAAAAGATTTTAACGCTCGATACGCCATCGACGAAACCCGTTTCCGGCATTTTTTAGAAACCACCCAACCCAAGGAACTGAAAAAACTACAGCGCCACAGCGACTGGAAACGCAAGATACTGGAACGCTATGACCGGATGATCAAAAAACGCGGCATCTTGCACCTGCTGAAAAAAGGGCTGGCAGTGGATGATGCTCATTTCACCCTCTTTTATCAATTGCCCTTAAAGAGCAGCAGCCACCAGGTTAAAAAGAATTTTGAGCAAAACGAATTTTCGGTAACCCGACAGGTACACTATTCACTGGAAAATAAAAGGGAAGAGATCGACATGGTGCTGTTTGTTAATGGCATCCCCTTTGCCACCATGGAGCTGAAAAACCACTGGACGGGGCAGAACGCCCGCTTTCATGGGCAACGCGAGTACAAGAACAACCGCGACCAACACCAACCGCTGTTGCAGTTTGCCCGATGTATGGTTCATTTTGCCGTGGATACGGACGAAGTGTATATGACCACCAAATTAAGCGGCAAAAACACTTTCTTTTTACCCTTCAACAAGGGCAATCATCACGGCAAAGGCAATCCCCCCAACCCCGATGGACATAAATCGGCCTATCTCTGGCAGGAGGTGTTCAGCCGCGAAAGCATCGCCAATATTATCCAGCATTTTGTCCGCCTCGACGGCAAAATGACCACCGCCATAAACAACCGCATCCTCTTTTTTCCCCGTTATCATCAAATGGACGTGGTGCGTCGAATCGTTGCCCATGCGGCAAAAAACGGCGTCGGCCAAACCTATCTGATTCAACACTCCGCGGGCTCCGGAAAATCCAATTCCATTACCTGGGCGGCCTATCAGTTGATTGAAACCTACCCCGAGAGTGAACACACCAAGGGGGCGCGCGGGATGGAGCGTCCGCTCTTTGATTCTGTGATTGTAGTCACGGACCGCCGCTTACTGGATAAACAGCTGCGTGAAAATATCAAAGAATTTTCCGAAGTGAAAAATATTGTCGCCCCCGCCCACTCCGCGAAAGAACTTAAAAAGAGCCTGGAGCAGGGTAAAAAAATCATTATCACCACCATTCAGAAGTTTCCCTTTATCGTGGACGGCATTGCCGATTTAAGTGATAAATGCTTTGCGGTGATTATTGATGAGGCCCACAGTTTCCAGAGCGGTTCGGCCCACGACAATATGAACCGGGCCATGGGCAGAGCACAACATGATGAAGATGCGCTTGATGCGCAGGATAAGATTCTGCAAGTCATGCAGTCACGCAAAATGCGGGGCAATGCGTCCTACCTGGCATTTACCGCCACCCCGAAAAACAATACCCTTGAGAAATTCGGCAATCGCCGGGCCGACGGCAGTTTTGAGCCTTTTCACCTTTATTCCATGAAACAGGCCATTGAAGAGGGGTTTGTTCTGGATGTACTCGCCAACTACACCACCTATAAAAGTTATTATGAGATCGAAAAATCGATTATTGAAAATCCACTGTTTGATACCCATAAAGCGCAAAAGAAACTGCGCGCCTATGTGGAACGCAATCAGCGGACCATTAACACCAAAGCCGAAATAATCCTGGATCACTTTATCCCTTCCGTGGTCAATCGCAAAAAGCTGAAGGGCAAAGCCAAAGCAATGGTGATCACCCATAACATCAAGTCTGCAATACGCTATTACAAAGCGTTATCAAAGATACTTGACGACAAGGGCAATCCGTTCAAGGTTGCCATTGCCTTTTCAGGCGACAAGGAGATTGACGGCATCGAATACAGCGAACCCGGCATCAACGGTTTTGCCGAAAAAGACACCCGGGACAAATTTAACGAGGATGCATACCGGATACTGGTGGTTGCCAACAAATACCTGACCGGATTTGACCAGCCCAAATTGACCACCATGTATGTGGACAAAAAGCTGCAGGACGTAACGGCGGTACAGGCCCTTTCTCGGCTCAACCGTGCGGCGAATCATCTGGGTAAAAAGACCGAAGATCTCTTTGTACTTGATTTTTATAACGCCGTGGATGATATAAAAAGAGCCTTTGATCCATTTTATACCGCCACGACGCTAAGCGAAGCCACCGACATCAATGTGTTGCATGAACTCAAAGAAAGTCTGGATGCGCCGGGCGTGTATGAATCAGCGGAGGTGGAAGACTTTAACGAGAAATACTTTAACGGCGAGGACGCACAGCAGCTCAGTCCCATCATTGACAAGGCGGCGGAGCGATTTAACCAAGCGTTGGAACTGCCTGATGACGAGAAAGTGGATTTCAAGATAAAGGCGAAGCAGTTCGTGAAAATCTATGGGCAAATGGCCTCGATCATGCCCATTGAGATGGTCGATTGGGAAAAACTGTTTTGGTTTTTAAAGTTTCTGATCCCAAAGTTGGTTGTAAAAGATCCCGAATCGGATCTGCTGGATCAATTGCTGGAATCGGTGGACCTTTCCACCTATGCACTGGAACGGCTAACGCTGAACCAGGCCATCGGCTTAGATGCCGGCGACAGCGCACTGGACCCCCAAAACCCGAATCCCAGAGGCGCCCACGGCGATGATAAAGAAACGGATCCGCTGGATGAGATCATTAAAAACTTCAACGAACGATGGTTTCAAGGATGGGGTGCAACCCCGGAGGAACAACGGATAAAGTTTGTGAACCTGTCCCAAGGCATGAAAGCGCATCCGGATTTCCTTGAAAAATATGAAGAAAACCCGGATATGCAGAACCGAGAGATCGCATTTGCCAGAATTTTTGATGAGGTGATCCTGAAACAGCGCAAAAATGAAATGGAACTCTATCGATTGATTGCCGGCGACAGCGCCTTTAAATTGGCCATGCAAAACAGTTTACGCCAGCTTCTGAGTGCGTAGGAGGAAAATGTGTTCAAAATCGGTTTTGGATATGATGTACATGCCCTGGTAGAAGACCGAAAGTTGTTCCTTGGCGGTGTGGAAATCCCTCATGTGGCGGGACTCAAAGGGCATTCCGATGCGGATGTGCTGATCCATGCCATCATGGACGCCATTGTGGGCGCCCTGGGGTTGGGGGATATCGGCCAACATTTTCCGGATACCGAACCGGCCTATAAGGGGATATCGAGTCTGCGCATGTTGGAAACCGTAGAGGGACTGATGGAAAAGGAGCGCTATCGCTTGAACAACCTGGATTGCACCCTGGTGGCACAGGTCCCCAAGCTGGCCCCCTATCTCCCTGAGATGCGAAAACAGCTGGCGCGGGTGTTACAAGCGACCGAAAATCTGATCAACATCAAAGCCACCACCAGCGAAGGCCTGGGATTCTGCGGAAAGCGGGAAGGCATGGAAGCTTTTGCCGTGGTGAGTCTTATTCAGAAGGAGATTTAAAGTGACGCTTAAACTATATAACTCAGCAACTCGAAAAAAGGAAGTTTTTCAACCTATGGAGGAGGGAAAGGTCGGCCTCTACGTCTGCGGGGTCACGGTATACGATCTGTGCCATATCGGGCATGCCCGCTCCACCATCGTTTTCGATATTCTGGCTCGGTATTTACGCGCCAAGGGTCTTGAAGTGACCTATGTTCGGAACTTCACGGACATCGACGATAAAATTATCGATCGAGCCAATCTGCTCGGAAAAGAGCCCCGGACCCTGGCACAGGAATTTATCGATGCCTTTTACGAGGATATGGGCAGACTGGGCGTCTTGAACGCGGACGTGGAACCCCGGGCCACGGACCATATTGACGGCATGATCGAGATGACGAAACTGCTGATAGACCGGGGTTACGCCTATACGGACGGCGGAGACGTCTATTTCTCCGTGGAAGCCTTCAGGGGATATGGGAGCCTTTCCGGCAGAAACCTGGAAGACATGCGGGCCGGCAGCCGCATTGCCGTGGACGACAAAAAGAGACACCCCATGGATTTCGTCCTCTGGAAAAGCGCCAAACCGGACGAACCGGAATGGCCCAGTCCCTGGGGGCCTGGCAGGCCGGGTTGGCACATCGAATGTTCCGTCATGAGCAACCAATACCTGGGAAGCACCTTCGATATCCACGGCGGAGGACGGGACCTTCTTTTTCCCCATCACGAAAATGAACGGGCCCAATCCGTGTGCGCCAATGGGGGGAAATTCGCTCTCTATTGGGTTCACAACGGCTTTGTCACCGTTGAATCGGAAAAAATGTCAAAATCACTGGGGAATTTTCTGACCATTCGGGATGCCCTCAAGCTATATCACCCCGAAGTGCTCAGGCTGTTCCTGTTATCCAAGCAGTACCGGAGCCCTCTGGATTTCTCAAAAAAGGACGTGGAAGGACTTCAATCGGGTTTGGTGCGCATCTACCGGACCCTTCAGCGACTGGGTGATCTGCTGGGGCCCAATGAGAAAAAAAATGCATCCTCCACCGAAGAACCCGCTGGTGATTTTTTTGAAAAATTCACCGAAATGATGGATGACGACCTGAATACCGCCGGCGCCCTGGGGCTGATCTTTGAAAAGGTCCGGGAGATGAACCGTATCATGGATCCCGAAAATGAGGCATCCCTTTCAGAAGAGACCCTGCACCGCCTGAAAAATGACCGTTCCCAGGTGCTGAGGGCCGGTGAGATCCTGGGGTTATTTCACGAAACCCCGGCTGCCTTCTTCGAACAACTGGCAGGGCCATCCAGTGAAGTGGACACGGAAAAGATTGAAGCTTTGGTGGAAAAAAGATCCCTGGCCCGAGCCGCCAGGGACTGGGCGGCTTCCGATAGCATTCGCGATCAGTTGAAGGCGTTGGGCGTCATCCTGGAGGACGGACCCCAGGGAACCACCTGGAGATTGGATGTTTAAGATCCACAGTGATTTTCTTCCCGACGGAGACCAGCCGGAAGCCATTGACGACCTGGTGTCGGGGCTCGGCAAGGGCCTGGCCCACCAGGTCCTGCTGGGGGTCACGGGCAGCGGTAAAACCTTTACCATGGCCCATGTGATTGCCAGGACGGGAAAAGCCGCCCTGGTAATGGCCCCCAACAAAACCCTCGCCGCGCAACTGTACAGCGAATTCAACAGCCTGTTTCCCGAGAATGCGGTGCACTATTTTGTCAGTTATTACGATTATTACCAGCCGGAAGCCTACATTCCCCAGTCGGATACCTACATTCAGAAAGACTCCCATATCAACGATCAGATCGACAAAATGCGCCATGCGGCCACCCGTGCCCTCCTGGACCGGGACGACGTCATTATCGTGGCGAGCGTTTCCTGCATTTACGGCCTGGGATCCCCTGAAACTTACTATGACATGCTCCTCTATCTTGAAACGGGAACCCTCATCTCACGAGAGGATGCCGTCAAAAAGCTGGTGGAAATCCAGTATGAACGCGGCGACATGGATTTCTACCGGGGGCGCTTTCGGGTGCGGGGAGACGTGCTGGATATTTACCCGGTCCATGAAGAGGATCGGGCCGTGCGCATCCATTTTTTCGGCGACGAGGTGGAAGCCATTCAGGAAATCGATCCCTTGACCGGAAAGGCGATTCAGGGGCTTAGCCGCGTCGCCGTATACCCGGCCACCCATTACGTGACCACCACCGATATTCGCGATCGCGCCAATGAACAGATCAAGCTGGAATTGACCCAACAGCTGGCGTATTTTCGGGAACAGGGCAAACTCCTGGAGGCCCAGCGCATCGAGGAGCGCACCCGGTTTGACCTGGAGATGATGGCGGAACTGGGGTATTGCCACGGCATCGAGAATTATTCCCGGCACCTGACGGGTCGTGCTCCCGGAGAACCCCCACCCACCCTTCTGGACTATTTTCCCAAAGATTTTCTGATGATCATCGATGAAAGCCACATCACCGTCCCTCAAATCATGGGGATGTACCGGGGAGACCGGTCCCGCAAGGAGACCCTGGTAAATTTCGGATTCCGGCTTCCCTCGGCCCTGGACAACCGCCCCCTTCGTTTTGAGGAATTTTCATCCAGGCTGAACCAGACCATTTATGTTTCGGCCACGCCGGGACCCTATGAACTGGAAAAAACCGATGCCATCGTGGAACAGATCATTCGACCCACCGGCCTGGTTGACCCGGAAATCGAGGTAAGGCCCGCCGGGAATCAGGTGGACGATCTTCTGGAATGGATTCACGACCGGGTGAACAAAAAGGAAAGGGTCCTGGTCACCACCCTCACCAAACGCATGGCTGAAGACCTCACCGAATACTACGGGGATCTTGACATTCGCGTTCGCTACATGCATTCGGACATTAAAACCCTGGAGCGCATCGAGATCATTCGGGATCTCCGCATGGGTGTTTTCGACGTTCTGGTGGGCATCAACCTCCTCCGGGAAGGGCTGGACATTCCGGAGGTATCCCTGGTAGCCATTCTCGATGCGGACAAGGAAGGCTTTCTGCGATCGGAAAGATCCCTCATTCAGACCTGCGGCAGGGCATCCAGGAATGTGAACGGCCGCGTGATTCTCTATGCGGACCGTATCACGGGCTCCATGAGACGGGCCATGGACGAAAGCCGCAGACGCCGAATGCTTCAGCTGCAATACAACCGCCGATACCACATTACGCCTGAAACCATTCGCAAAGACATCGGCGCCATCCTGGGGTCCCCCTATGAAGCGGACTATGTG
This sequence comes from Desulfatiglandales bacterium, assembly GCA_963664475.2. Taxonomy (GTDB): domain Bacteria; phylum Desulfobacterota; class DSM-4660; order Desulfatiglandales; family Desulfatiglandaceae; genus NaphS2. Next base: position 829,049 of record CAXXXE010000002.1, on the reverse strand, counting down.
ACGATCCCCATGGCTGCGGAAGAAGAAGCGTCGTACTTTTCCCCGGATCAACTGGAAAAGGTTATCGAAGAATTAAAGGATAAGATGAAAAAAGCGGCCAAAAACCTGGCCTTTGAAGAAGCCGCCATGTTTCGGGACCGCATCAAAGAACTGGAGAAGCAGGAATTGGAACTGCTGAATGGTTAATGGCCAAATCAACCCCAAAACACGAAAACACCCCCAGACAAAAGACCCGGCAAACTCGGGAGAAAACCGCCGCTACGGAAAATGATCGCCTTATCCCCGGATTTCACGCCGTCCGGGAAACCATGCGCCTCGGACGGAGGGTCCTGGCTGAAATCTGGATCAGTGAGGGAAAACGATCGGGCAGGACCCAGGAGATCATTCAAATGGCGGAAATCCAGCGCATCCCTCTTTGTTTCAAAAAAGATTTGGAACTATCCGGTATATTTCCGCATATTGCGCATCAGGGCATCGTGGGAGTAGCGAAGGCCTTTGCCTACGCCGACTTTCATGACATCATGCGCCTATCCCTTAAAAAAGATCCCTTCGGCCTTATTCTGGCAGTGGACCACATCACCGACGAAGGAAACCTCGGCGCACTCATTCGAGCGGCCGCTTTCTTCGGAACCCACGGCCTCATCATCCCCAAAGACCGGTCGGCCCAGGTCACGCCCGCCGTTTTAAAGCGCGCCTCGGGGGCGCACCTGCGTCTTCCCACGGCGCGGGTCACCAACCTGGGCAGAGCCCTTGCTGATCTCTCGGAAAAGGGATTCTGGATCATCGGGGCCGCCGGAGAAACGGAATCATCCATTTACGATTTCGACTGGAAACGCCCCCTGGTCCTGGTTCTCGGCAGCGAACAAAAAGGGCTGAGCCCATCCACTCGAAAACGATGTCATCAACTGGTGCGCATTCCGTCTCCGGGGAATGTGGAATCCCTTAACGTATCAGTGGCCGGCGGCGTCATCCTGTCGGAGATATGCCGGCAGAGACAACGGCAATCCGTTGCGTAATTTAATCCTGGCCCACCAGATGGTTGACCGTACACACAAGGCAGGGTTTGCATGCGACTTCTCACCACCTCTATTCCATCAATGTTTCTTTCTCGCTTTGAGCTTTTTCAGGTACGCTTCTATCTCTTCAGGATTGAATTTCGAGAAAACTTCCTCGGGATTGAGGCCCTTCAACCTGTCCTCGGGATTCAGGCCCTTCAACCTGTCCTCGGCGTCCAGTTCCCCCAGATGCGCCTTTATATATTCCTTCCTGAATTGTTCCATGGTATATGGCATGGCAATTCCCTCCAGAGAATATTTTTCCAGTAACTGGTTTACCACCGTTGACCGTCTTCCAATTGCCATTGCTAATTTTCCAATGCAAATCGCACTTTCTCGGCATCAAAACTGAAAAAGGCCAATACCGCGTTTTGTTGCGCCAGCGGCAGCCTGCTCAATACCAGAATTCGGATTTTTCGGCTCAACACCCGGATTTCAAAAACCCCGGCTTTGACCTCCCTTGCAGACGTAATGGACAGTAGATTCCGGGGATATCGAGTGCTCACGGCATACAGACGGATATCCTCGCTTTTGGTTTGTCGTTCGCCAAGAACCTTTCGGTAGTTCACATAGTGGCCTACCAGTTCTTCCAAAGCCCAGGCATTCAGATTCAGAGACTGTCGTTTGGACTTATAGCTCAAAAGGTTATGCCGGGACAGGTTGTCGAACCCATCGCAAATTCCCGAAAGATCCGGATCTTCATTTTCCCGTTCGACAATCACCACATCCAGATACTGCCGCTTCAGGGAAAGGTCTTTCTCCCGTGCCTCCAAAATAAGTGAGCGATCGTGCGGGAAGGACCCGGAAGAAGAACCGTTTCTCCGTCTCATACCCTTCCGACGACACCTCCACATACATGGCGTTTTGGATGCCAAGGGGAAGTGCCTGCAACAAACGGTTGAAGTCGTGAACCGAAAAGGGTGTTCGGCTATGAATGAAAAGTACGTTTCCGTTTTTGTCCATGGCCACGGAAGCGATGCTGTGTATTTTCTCTGACGGTTTCCACATGTTCTCCCCAGCAAAGCTGATCATGCGGTAATAATGGCTGCAACCAGGCCGAACTGGTCTGCTGTAATAGCCCTGAAGCGCCTGATACCCGATCCCAGATCCGGTTCGAACAGCGCAATCATGCATTTATAGAGACCTGATGAGGCGGGTTGTTTCATCAGCAACAAAAAGTCCTTTGGCGCCTTTCCATCAAAATCAGCCTCTTTGAGTTACCAGAAGGTGCAAAAATCATGAGTCTCATTTCTCTATCTCTCGTTTCCACGCGGAAGCGTGGGGACTATTTTTTTATTGTCTTTCAACGCTTTCTGTTATATCCTCTCCCTATGAAACTCGCAGACAACCAACGGGAAAATCTGGGTAAATATTTTTTCGACCTATCCAAAATCGTAGCCGGCATCTATGTTTTTGCAAGCTTGCCGGATAAACCCGCGCTGTTCGTATTGGGACTGATCATCGCTCTGATTTTCCTGATGGTCGGTCTCATTCTAACGAGAGGTTAAAATCATGACAGTAACATTGATTCTGCTGGGCGTGGCGGTCGTTGTGCTTGTCTGGGCATATAAAATCACGCGAGAACCCCGGTCAAACTGACGGATCAGATCCGGTTCGACCCGCAATATGACGTTCGGTTTCAATCCCCGCAACAATTTCCAGTACCGCATCCAAGTAATCCCGGCATCCTTTTTAATCATGGTTCAAGACAATACCGCCAATGAAGAATTGAAAGGGAACGGGGCGCTGCCGGAATTGTCCCGGCTTGTGGCCGCAACCTTCACGAGTGCGTCAATATTCAGGATACGGAAGATCGATATAACTGATTTAACTCGATTGTTTTTTTTACCATTCTGGGCATAGCCTCACCTCTTCGATCAAATTTTCCATATCGACATCTGAAAGCCTTCCTGATTTCAGCAATGCCGCCTGTTCCTGTGTCCATGCATGGAAATCCGTGTTGTATACCCCCCCCATCGTATGCCCTCCTTAGCGCCTTATTTCCTGAAAACCTGTCACAAAAAACAAGAAATTCATTGGCAGAACAACTTAAAACTTAAAACTGCGGCTTGCCGCTTTAGGGTCATTCCCCGGAAAGATCCTTAATATCCAAACGTGGAGACGCCATTGTGATGCCCTCTTCGTCGAAGCGGGCCTTGATCTTTGCATTCAGGCCCCAGCGGCCGGTCAGGGCATGTTTTCGAAGCACCCAGAACCTGGCTTTCATCTCCATATACCCCGGGGCGAATTTATTCACCACCACCCGAGGCGCCGGTTTTTCCAGTACAATTTCAGATTCTTTCAGGATATCCTCCACCACGCCCTTCATCTTGTCCACATCCTCGTCATAGGGAAGGTAAAAATCGATATCCAAACGGCGGTTGGGCCTCTCACTGGAATTTACCACCTGGTCGTTCAACACCTTATGGTTGGGAATATAAACCAGCTTGCCGTCAAAGGTTCGAAGGCGCGTGTGCATGACCGTGATAAGATCCACCTTACCCACAGCCCCGGAGACCTGGATGATGTCCCCCTTTTTGAAGGGTAACTTGGGAATGTAGGGCTTGGCGATGACGAAGACCGCAACCCCCACCAGAACAATGACCATGATCACCCGAAACAGAAGGGGGGCGGGAAAGCCGATAAAATTCAGAACAACCAAAGCGCCTATCAACAGCACAAGGATATGCAGCCCGGTAACCAAATAGGCGGTTCTTCGCTCCGGCATTCCGGCTTTGATCAACAGGGAGGATACAAACTTCCCCAGATATTTCACCAGGATCAACACCATAACCAAGAGAACCATGCCCTTGAGCACCATGGGACCCAATTCTTCGCTGACTCGGCTGAGCTGGTCCACATAATTGTTCAAACCTGAAGAAACGCCATTCATCACAAGCCTCCTTTTCAAATTCCCTGGTTACAGAATCTTTTTCCGGGATAAACGCAAACTGTTGCTTACCACCGTAATGCTGCTCATGGCCATGGCCATGGCCGCGAGGATGGGGTGCAGTTCCCGCAGGACCCCCGGCAACCAATGAAAGGGATACAGGGCGCCGGCGGCAACGGGAATGAGAATGATATTATAGATGAATGCCCAGAACAGGTTCTGGCGGATAGTGGCCATGGTGGCCCGGCTGATGCGGATGGCCCGGGGGACGCCCTTGAGGTTGCCGCTCTGCAAGATGATGTCCCCGGTTTCGATGGCCACATCCGTTCCGGTCCCGATGGCCAATCCCACGTCGGCCCGGGCCAGAGCCGGCGCGTCGTTGATGCCGTCCCCCACCATACCCACACGCTCCCCCTGAGCCTGAAATTCCTTGATTTTTCCTTCCTTTTCATCGGGCAGGACATCCGCCGCCACCATATGGATCCCGGCCTCCCCGGCGATCACTTGAGCCGCCCGGGCATTATCTCCCGTGAGCATGATCACCTTCAGACCTTCCCGATGGAGTTCCCCCACAACTGCTGCCGACTCCGGCTTCAGGGTGTCGGACAGACCGATGATTCCCGCGAACCGATCGTTTTCCGCCACCACCATGAGGGTTTTGCCCTGGTCTTCCAGGGATTGAATCCGGTTTTCCTCTTCAGAGGAAATGACCACGCCCGTTTCGCGAAGCCAGGCGGGTTTTCCCACCCGAATCAGCCCCCGACCCTCCATCCGGGCCGTCACCCCATGCCCGCGCAGGGCCTTGAATGCCGTCGTCTCCACCACTTCAATCCTGCGATCGAGCGCTTCCTTCACAATGGCCCGCCCCAGGGGATGTTCCGACCCCCTTTCAACGGAAGCCGCCATTTTCAGAAGCTCGGTTTCATCTCCCATGGCCCCTTCGGGCAGAACATCCACCACCGAAGGCCTGCCCACGGTCAAAGTGCCGGTCTTGTCCAGTACCAGGATCTTAAGATGCGCCGCCATTTCCAAAGCTTGGCTGTTTTTAAACAACACGCCCTTTTCAGCCCCCTTCCCGGTCCCGGCCATAATGGCGGTAGGCGTTGCCAACCCCAAGGCGCAGGGACAGGCGATCACCAGCACAGCCACCATCCGGATCATGGCAGGCACAAACTGGCCGCCCACAATCCACCAGATAACAAAGGTCAACACCGCAATACCCATAACGCCCGGTACAAAAATTGCGGCCACACGATCGGCAACGTCCTGAATGGGGGCCTTGCTCCCCTGAGCTTCCTGCACCAGCCGAATAATCTGGGCCAGTGCCGTGTCTTTCCCCACCTTTGCGGCCTTGAACTTGAGGAGCCCCTCACCGTTCACCGCGCCTGCGATCACATGGTCTTCAGGCCCCTTGTCCACCGGAATGGGCTCACCGGTGAGCATGGATTCATCCACGCTGGAGTCCCCTTCCACCACCACCCCGTCCACTGGGATGCGTTCTCCGGGCCTCACCAGCACCAGATCCCCCACCTTGACGGCGGCCAGGGGGATCACCTGTTCCTTTCCGTCCACCAGAACCGCGGCCGTTTTGGGCCTCAGGCCCATGAGCTTCCGGATAGCGCCCCCGGTGCGGCCCTTGGTCCTGGACTCCAGCATTTTCCCCAGCTTGATGAGGGTAATGATCACGGCGGAGGTTTCAAAATAGACGTGTTGACCCAGCATAGGAAAAAACAGAAGGGCCAGAGAATAGAAATAGGCAACGGAAGACCCCATGGCCACCAGCACATCCATGTTGGCGCTGCCGTTTTTGAGGCTTTTGAAACCGCCCACATAATAATCCCATCCCGTGTAAAACTGGACGGGGGTGGCCAGGGTCAGAAAAAGCCAGTTGACCCATGCCGCGTGGCTCCAGACCCCGAAAAAAGCAAAGTCCCTCCCCATGCTGAGAAGGAAAAGGGGCGCCGCAAAGACAACCCCCACCAGGAATTTTCGCGTCTGGTCCCTGATTTCAGCGTTCCGTGCCGCCAGCTCGGCGTCTTCGCCACCAGTCTCGTCAGGCCGTACCGCACCGAATCCGGCCGCTTCGATGGCCGCGATCATCTCCTCGGGGCCGGTAACCGACGGAAGATACGATACCACGACCCGTTCCGCCGCGAAATTCACCGTGGCATTCAACACGCCTGGAACCTTTTTCTTCAAGGTTCTTTCGATGGTCATGGCGCAGTTGACGCAGCTCATGCCGGTGATCGGGAAGGTGATTTGGGTTTGATCCGCCATAGCGCCCTTAGTCCGCCACCGGGTAATTGATCTCTTTCAGCACCGATTTGAGCTTTCCCTCCGTGGCCGGGGCTTCCCAGGACACCAAAATCTCCTTTTTACCGGGGTCTCCCTCAACGGAAGATACCCCCGCCAGTTCATTCAATTCATCTTGAATGGCCTTGACGCAATGACCGCAATTGATGTTGGGAATTGAAAATCGAGTTGTTTCCATTTGGTAATGCCTCCTTGGTTTGAGTGTGACCGTCCACGGTTGCCGGTTCACTGTTTTTCAACCGTAAACCGGCAACCGTGAACCGTAAACGGTTACGTTTGAATTAACATGGATACGATGAACATGTGAAATCAAAACCTTCCAAAAAAACTCATCTACACAACACGATACACGGTAATCGGTTTGCTGTACCCCTTCACCCGGCACGGCGACTGTCGTTCCATTTTCGGGGAAGTGGTCAGTTGTTTCACGGTTTCCTCACTCACCAAAATGTCACACTTCATTTCACGGGTCAATCCCTGAATCCGTGCCGCCACATTGACGGCATTGCCGATCAGGCTGTAGGCGGATTGCTCTTCGCTCCCTGAATTTCCAGCCAGAACACTCCCTGAGTGAATGCCGATCCCATGGGCAAAGACCTCTTTTCCCTGGGCGGATCGTTCCAGATTGAGCGCTTCCAAAGCCTTTCGCATCTCAAGGGCCGCGGCCACCGCCGCATCCGCGTGACCTTGGAAATAGACTGGCACGCCGAAAACCGCCTCGATTTCATCGCCCGCAAACTGGATAACGAGTCCCCTGTGAAGCCGAATGGCCTGTTGCATCCGCGTAAAATAGGTCCGCATGGACCGCATGGCCTCTTCCGGAGGATTGTTTTCCACAAAAGGGGTAAAGTTCTCCAGGTCCGCAAACATCACCGTACCTTCACGCCGCTCTCCGTCCAGGGGGATACGACCCGAGAGAATTTCATCCCGAATCTCTGGGGTCACATATCGCCCAAAAGCGGATCGAAGTTTTTCCCGTTCCCCCAGCCCTCTGATCATGGCATTGCCCGAATCTCCCAGGACCCCTATTTCGTCATTGCCCACCACTCTGATGCGGGCGCCGTAATCCCCATTTCGAATCCGGTCGTTCACAGTCAATATGTTTTCAAGGGGTTCGACAATGGACCGAATTACCAGCCGGTTCAGAACCCCGGCGCTCGCCAGGAAAATACCGGAAAGGACCACCGTAAACAGAATAATCCTGAAACCGTACTCCTTAGCGGACATGACGTCCGGCGTCATCTCCCACTGCACGGTCACCAGGGTCACCAGCAGGATCGCCAGGGGGAGCACCGTCCCCATACGATAGAAAAAACGGATGCGCCGTCCGATGACGAGCCGGGCCGCGCCGTGAAGTCCCGCCAGATTTCCCTCGGGGAAAAACAGGGGAATCAACCCCTTCCGGCAATGGTCCTCAATCCGGTAAAAAGCCACGGATGATGTGATAAATCCCACCATGCTGGCCCGGACGGCAAAAACCACAGCCGTGCGCATATCCATCCAGCGCGCCAGATAGGCGACAAGGAAAATCAAGGCCGGCAGCAGCAACCACAGGCCCACATGGATGGCAACGAAGATAAACGGCAGGTTGATGATCCGACGTCTGGCTTGTTCAATCCTGACGGGTTCCACCTCCCGGCCCCGCTTCATGTGCTTCAGACAATATGAAACCGGTTTCAGGAGCTTATGCATAATGTAAAGCGAAGGCGCGCCGATGGCCACGATCAGCGACAGAAATCCCATGAGTCTTTTTGTGACCGCCAGCCAATAGGAACATCCGACCGTCGCTCTCAGGTCGGCGAAACGCTCAAACATGAAATCCGTGGGCGTCGCCACGTTGAGTGCGAACACAATGGCCACGCCGATGGCCATGGCCTTGACGCTGATGACATAAAGACCGGTCATGGAGATCCCGGCGGCGGATATTTCCCTTTCTCCCGTTTGTTTGCCGTTTTTCATGTTCCTCCATTTTCTGTTTCAGCAAAATCGCATTCTGATTATTATGCCATCATCCAATGGGGAATCAAACGGAAAAAGCCTTACACCCGCCGATTTGGATGGAAAGAACAACAATCGCCGGGGGGATATTCATTTTTTGCCATTGAATTTTTCATGAACAGACCGTATGTTGGAATAAAATGAATCTTAAAGGAAAGTGAATACACCAAGAAAAATGTTACCCTCAAAAAACACCATCCCATTCAGGCCCCTTCCAAGCCCCCTTGAGGAAGGGATCGCACAATTGAAAAAAGGCGAGTATCTTTTCGGCGCCCTTGCGGAAAAACTGGGGGACATCTTGTGGTATATGGACCTGGATTTGCGAACCCGCTACATAAGTCCCACCATTTACAGCAATCTCGGCTTTACGCCGGCGGAGTGGATGGCCCGACCACTGCAAACCCATATGACCCCGGCATCCTTCAATCACGCATTGGAAACCTTTCAAAAGGAGATGGAACGGGAGCAGACCGCCCCGACGGACCCAGACAGGGCCGTACAACTGGAAACGGAATATCTTCACCGAAACGGGAGTAGCCGCTGGTTTCAAAATACGGTGGCGGGGATAAGGGACAAAACAGGGCGTCTGGTGGGGCTTCACGGTATTTCCCGAGACATCACCAAACAAAAGCGCGCAGAGCAAGAATCCGCCCGGAAGTCCATGGAAAGGCGACTTTTGCTGGATACCATTCCCATTCAAATCTGGTATTTGACCGATCCGGAAACCTACGGCGCCGTCAACAAAGCCCATGCGGATTTTCTGGGTGTCGATCCAAAGGATCTGGCCTATGGTCCCATTGAGGACTTCCGACCCCCGGAAATTGCTCAAATGTGCAAAGCGGGCAACAGGGAAGTATTCCAAACGGGGATGCCCATCCATACCAAAGAGTGGATGAAGGATTCCCGGGGAGAACCGAGGCTCATCGCCGTCGCCAAAACCCCCAGGCTGAATGAACATGGAAAAGTGCAATATGTGGTCTGCGCCGGCACGGATATCACGGAGGAAACCAGACGCCATGAGATGGCGCTGCGCCTCAATCAAATTGAAAAAACCGACAGTCTGGGCCGCATGGCCGGGGCCATCGCCCACCATTTCAACAACCAGCTCAGCGTGGTAATGGGCAACCTGGAACTGGCCATGGATCAGATGCCTCCGGGCGCCGTTTACCAGGATAACCTGGTTGAAGCCCAGCAAGCCGCCAGGCGGGGGGCGGACCTGAGCAGCCGGATGCTCACTTACCTGGGCCAAACCCCCGTAAAAAAGAAACCCCTGGAACTCTGCGAAACCTGTCGAAGCATTCTCCCCATGCTTCAGGTGGCCTTACCGCTTCATGTGCAACTGGAAACCGATTTCACCTCCAGCGGACCGGTTATCCGAGCCAATACCAACCAGGTTCAGCAGGTTTTAACGAGTCTGCTCACCAACGCCTGGGAAGCGATGGGCGATACCCCAGGCACTATCTTTCTGACCATCAAAACCATGCCGTCCATGGAGATTCCGTCAACACGACGATTCCCCATGGACTGGGAACCAGCCTTTTCCGCCTACGCCTGCCTGGAAATCAGGGATACCGGCCGCGGAATGACCCTTGATACCATCGACCGGGTTTTTGACCCGTTTTATACGGACAAATTCACCGGCAGGGGATTGGGGTTGCCCGTGGTCCTGGGATTGGTCAAAGCCTCCGACGGCGCCGTCAGCGTGGAAAGCGCACCCGATGAAGGGAGCATTTTCCGGGTATTCTGGCCCTTATCCATGAAAGAACCCGTTGGTCCATCCAAAACCCTGAAAAATATCCGTGAAATCGAAGGCGGTGGAACAATACTCCTGATAGACGATGAGGACATGCTGCGGAAAATGGGCCATCACATGCTGGAACACCTCGGCTTTGCGGTGCTGACGGCGCCCGGCGGCGAGGAGGCCCTGGATATTTTCCGAGAACATCTTAATGACATTCGATGTGTTATCACGGATCTGGGCATGCCCGGCCTGAACGGCTGGGAAACCCTGGCTTCCCTCCGGAAGATAGATTCTGATTTGCCCGTGATTTTGGCCAGCGGCTACGACGAAGCCAGTGTCATGGCAGAGGACCATGCCGAACGTCCCCAGGCTTTTCTGAGCAAGCCTTATTCCCTGAAAGATCTGAAAACAGCCCTCGGACAAGCCCTCCTGAAGACAATATCCTGAGGGGGTCACGACCATAATGCCATCCGGTATCCAGCCTGACCTGAAAATCATTTTGATGGTTTTAAAACATGAGGAGGAACCGCCTTGCCGGCAATAATTCGCGTCCACAGGATTATGGTGTTAACCGCCGTGATCGTCCTTTCAGCAATCTTTTTTCAGGCCCGGGGGGTTACCGAAACCCTCGCCTTTGAACGAAGCGAAGATCTCTCCTGCTGGCAGGGCAACGTCCGAAACATGCTGTTGAATTATATTACGGATGTTTCAACGCCCGGATCAAAAGACTTCATCCCCGCGAAAGACCGTATTGCCGTCTTTGACATGGACGGCACGCTCATGAGTGAAAAGCCTTTCCCGTTTGTCTTTGAAGCGACCCTGCGTTACCTGGTGCGACAGAAAGCCGCATTATCCACAAAAGGCCCCCGTTTTAAAGCCCTCTGTGAAGCCGCCGAAAAGATGGATATCCAGTATCTGCGCAAAAATCTGGACCAAACCTTCGTTTTGCCCTTTGAAGGAAAGCGTTTTGCCTTTTACAAAAGCTGGTGTCTGAAGATCTTTGAAACGGAAATTAATCCCATCAAAAACCGGCCCCAGAAAGACTTGATATACAAACCCATGATAGAACTCATCGATCTGCTCCACAAGCACGGCTTCCAGGTCTATGTGGTGTCGGGTTCCATGCAGTTTGCCATCATGGCCATTTCCGAAAAATACCTGCATGTGGATGAAAGTCGGTGCATCGGAAGCACGGTGCGAGCCGCGGTAAAAAAGGACGGGAATCGGATGGTCTTTCTTCGCGGAAAAATTCAGCCACCCCCCAATGTCAAAAGTGGAAAGGCCATCCGCATCATGATGCGAACCGGACAAGCACCAGTGCTCGCCTTCGGCAACTCACCGGGAGATACCTGGATGCTGGCGTTTACCGCTTCATCCCCCTACCGCCACATGGCCTTTGTGCTGGACCACGATGACCCGCGGGAATTCGTCTACCGAAAGCCCGAATTTCTGAAAACGGCACACGATGAAAACTGGATTGTCATCAGCATGAAGGAAAGCTTCAAGACCGTTTACGGGGAGTAAGGGTAAAGGGAGAGATAAAAATAAGAAAATCGATTCTCTTAAAACAGCCGCCGTCAGTTCAAAATGCCTTCTTTTTCAAGAACCGAAACGACCTCTTTCAATCTGCCGTAGGCTTTCAAACCAACCTCTTCCACATCCGGGAGAACACCGTTCCTCCCCGTCCACGCATGATCAAATCCATTTCTGTATTGGATCAACCCATCGGTACATTCCCGCAATAAAGATTCTACGCCCATGGATTTGAGTTTTCGGTAGAACGGCATCAAGGCTTTCATGTCACGGTCCTTTTCTTTGAATTTCCACTCATCTTCAGGATATTGAAGCATATTAACGAAAAGTCCCGAAAACCGATAGCGAAGCTTCCTTCCCTTGGTTGAATTCACATGGACTTGATCTCTTTCAATCAGGCCGATTGAGCCGACAAGCTCCCGCATTACCGTAAAAGCCTGCATGAAAAGCTTATGTTCCAGGAGCAATCGACTGATTTCAAGTTGCCGTCGAAAGTAGAATTTGTCGTATTGTCCACTTTCACCTTCTTTCGATGTAAGAGATCCAAACTTTTCAGTTGCCAGATTCAAAAGCAGTTTTCCCGTTTCCGACGCGCCAAGGGTTTGTTTCTCAATCAATCCCAGGGTTGCGGTGGCCTGTTCTCCAATCCGGTTAACATCCACATTTCGGATGGCATCGGTTAATGTCTCAAAACTTTCTATCAGTGCCGGGTTGTTTAATTCACCCATCTGAAAAGCAGCGGTATTCCCGGCCACCCGCGCCATTTTTCCGGCATCCGCATCCTCCACGAGCCTGCTCACGGCTTCAGCCCATTCATTGATAAAATAGAACTCCTTCATATCAAAAATCGGCGCAAAACCCTTTTCTTTACACATTTCATAAGCGCCGTAATAAACGGCATTCAACTTGATATGCTTGGCCTTCCGTAGAAAATTAATGGCGGCGGAAAACACGATTGGGATAGACCTGTACCCATGTGTCAAATCGATGGTCAACTCATCGCCTGACCCCACATGGGTTAAAATTCGCTCAAACCATTCCCACTGCCCCTGAGCCGACATGTCCTCGCCAATCAAAATATGCGAAATTTTCTCCCGATCATTTTCCGTCAACTGCGCCCGCATTTTGTCGAAGTTGGCATTGTAGGATTTTTCGGTCGCGACAATCAAGATTTTGTCAAATACGCCATTGCCCAGCAATTCCAATTCCGCAATTTGAACGAATTCCGTTTCTTGGGATTGCCTGCCATCAAGGGCATATACGGCGGGAGAATAGGCGTAACGGCCCTCTTTCGCGTTATATGTTCCAAGTCCCAGAAAACTCAAAAAAACTTTCCCCATTGCTATCCTCCATATCGCCTGAAAATCCGGTGTTGAAACCGGTGGGTCAACGTCACGGACCCATCGGCCCCATGGGTTTCAACCGCTTCCCGCTCCGTGGTGGAGTACACCGGTACATACCCCTTCTGAAAGGCAAACCGCACCATGAGATAACAGGCGCCGAAATCCCCCTGGATCAAAATGAAATCCCCCTTTTTCCCATGGGCGCTAAACCAGTCCCTTATGGGCGCAAGCACACCTTCAATCCCATCGATATCCGGAGGGATACGACGCCACAATTTCAGGAGGTCTTCCGGAAGTTCCTCAATCCTCCCCACCCCGAGGGATTCATAGGCATCTTTTTCCTGAAGCGGGGTGATGTTATGATTGAACAGCAGAAACAAACAAGGGGCCACAATTTCACTCCCATTCCGAATCCAGAAGGTTTAACGCGCAAATATCGCTTTCAGAATTTGCTTGGCTCTGGCAGCATCGGATAGCGCCAAGGCGCCCAGATTTCGGCTTATCATTTCCTTTTCAAGGGTAGCCATTTTAGAAACGCGAACATAGGAGATTTTCAATAGGCCCGCCCCTTTCCAGTCGTCAATCTTAAAATCAGCATCTGAAAAGCAGGGCTTTGTCGTTACCCGGCAAAGCACAAGATCTAAATCGCGGTTGTCATAAAGCACCAATGCCGGCCGTTGGACAGCGCGTTTTCCATCCGAGAAAGGGAACCTGATAAGGACGATGTCTCCAAAATCATAATGCATCATAGATGCTATCCTCATCCGCATATCCCTGAAAAAACTTCAGTGCAGCGGCATTATTCCAATCAGGATCTTCTTTTTCCAGAAACACCATTACCCTCAATTTTTGTTTTGAACCAATCTGACTTTTAAGCGCTTCCGGAAGATCCAGTCTGCCATCTTCCGAAACCTGGCTATAGTATTCAAAAACTTCCATTTTTCAGTCTCCTTGTTCCTGTCAAGGGGTATACCTGGGCCTAACTCTCAATAGCCGAACATTTTTTTAATCTGGCGGATATGGGAATTACCCGCCCTGAATTATCGTTAATGTATAATAACCACATCAAGATTCTCAAACAAATACAAACATGTTTCACTCCCATTCCGAATCCAGAAGGTTTAACGCCAGCCGCGACCAAAGCTCCAGTTGTTTGAAAAACACCTTCTCCGTTTCAATCCACATAAAGGAATCCAGCTCTTTACCCGGCTGAAACCCTTCCCTTTCCCACAGATGTATCCGATATACCAGGCCCAGGTGTACATGCCCCACCGGGGTTTTCTCCTCGTTGATCACCCCGTGAAACACCGTGTCCAAATCCCCGGGCAAGGAACGGAATTCCTCCGCCATTTCCCGTTTTCTGCCCTGATGGATCACAGCCGAAAGGGAACCTTTCCCATTTTGGCAATCGCACGGGTTGATATGCCCCCCGGCCCCCACGGACCAGAAATCGTGAAGGCGCCGTTCAGCGCCTTTCCGCCGGTAACAGCCCGTATGCAGGCCATCGGCGGTCTGAACCAGCACGTAGGGGATCAACTGCTTATAATCAAAATCCGTTTCGGCCCTTGCGCGGGACAACCAGTGAAAAGGCAAATCCGCCAGCACGCCAAGGAATGCCTCTTCCGTCATTTTCACCGCGGCGACATTTTCCACCCACCGGGGCGGCAGATCATCCCGCTTGATGCACAGTACCTTTTCCGCGTTCTTATCGACGGTCACTGGGGAAGGCCCTCCTGAATGTGCTCGATGATTTCCGATTCAGCCCGCCTCAGCAGTTCCTGGCGCATGTCGCTTCCCGCAAAGGCGGCCCTGAAACCGTTTCGAACCAGCAGCAAAATCTCCCACAGGCTCAATCCGTCCGGGGTCAATCGGGCCGCCCGATGCAGTTCCCGGGAAAAATCCGTCCTGGAAATACCGGGATTGTCCGTATTGACCGTCACCCGAAGCCCCGCATCCAGATAGTGTTTCAGGGGATAAACCTTCAATTTCATTGTTTCCGGCAGATAGTTGTCTTGAAACCCCACGATCTGGAAATTGCTGGAAGGACACATTTCAACGGCAATTTTACGATCTCTGAAACGCGCCATGAGCCGTGGGTTGTCCCCCAGGGTCAGGCCGTGTCCCACCCGCTCGGCGCTCAGGTGATACACCGCTTCCCAGATCCGTTCCACCCTGTCAATTTCACCGGCATGAATGGTGAAATGCATGCATTTTTCCATCATGCCCATGAAGGCCTCCCGCATATGGGCGGGACTGCCCGCCTTCTCGTCTCCCGCCAGGTCAAACCCGCTGAAACCGGGAAACCCGGAGCCGTCTTCCCCAATGAGGGTATCGACCAGCTCGATGTGCTCGTACACCCGGCTCATGGTCCCGTGGCGACTGGCGGTGAAAATCAGGGCAATGCCAGGCTCGCGGGAAACGGTCAACGCGTCATTAATGATACCGGCGACCTTCCGGGGTTCGAGACCGCCCCGGTTGTAATTCACCGGAGAGCAACGCACCTCCAGGTGCTTCACATGATGCTTCCGGGCTTTGCGCACCAGTATCCCACAGGCGGCGCGGAGGCTTTCCTCGCTTTGAAGAAGGCCGGAACCCTGAAGATCCCCCAGGGTCTCGTACGCCCTGAAACCGATGCCGCAAAAAGCCCCCTGGTTTCGGTATGGACCGAAGACCATTTCCGCCAGCCGGTCCGGATCATCTTCAAACAGCAGGATGAAGGCGGCAATGGAAATGGGCTCGGGTACGCCCGGGATTTCGGATCGAAGGGCTTTGAAGTGAGCCGGCGTTATAAGGCCCTCGTCCGCCCGCTGTTTCCAGAGACTGAGCTGTGCCGAAAGTTCGGGTCGGTATTGATCCACCCGTTCCCGGTTGGCGGCGGCAATCTCAATCATCTCCTGAACATCCGCAATGCCTCCCAGGTGACAGTGGAGTTCGGCCTTGGGGAGCTTTTGGAGCCATGCCAGTTCCATGGCCTCCCGCCGGGGGTCCACTCCCAAACGGTGTGTTTTCAAGCGCTCGATCATGGCGGGTTCAAGGTTGTAGAGGGCCAGGAAGTTGGAGGCCTTTTCCTGGTGCATGAGCCGGTTGGTGTGATTGCAGTACAGAAACCCGGCGGTTTTCTGGAGATTCCAGATATCATCCGTCAGGGAAAAACCATTTACCGAAATATGTTGCCCGTTTTCGACAATGGGGAATCGTTTCGCCGTAACGGCCAGGCCGTCATGGCCGCTCATATCCAGAAGGGGGTTGCGGTTGAATCTGCCGATGACCAGGGGCGTTATGCCCTGTGCGCTCTGGATCACATGGAGCAGGGCATGACACCCGAAAAACATGGCCGCGTTCTGCATGTCCGCGCTCATGGTCTTCCGCCCGCCCGCAAGGGAAACCAGCAGCTGACCATCCCCCGCCCGTTCACTCAACTGAAGCACCAGCCGGAAAATACACTCGGCCATATACCGGCACTCGTATTCTGAATCCGGGTCCTCGATATGCGCCGTCTTTCGAATGTGCAGCGCAGGACGGGCCTCTTCGGGAAGTGTGCCATACCATTGCGCCACTTCAAGCAGAACCTTATCGGTCAGCTCTCCCCTGGTGGTAATCAACCAGCACTCATCCACGGGTCGGATATCGGCCTTTCGGCGTGATTCCAGGATCAGGTTTCCGTTGGGATGGTCCACATAGAAATCCACCTGTTCCGGATTGGTGAAACCCAGCAGTTCAGGAATGATCTCCCAGGTTCCGCCGAGGGTGGTGATAAGGATGTTGGGCATGGGAGTTTCTTCCTTTTCCAGAGATGTACTACACCATTTGCTATTTTCAGCTTATCCTCTTATCCTGACTCTATTTTCCTCGACGATCCAGAGATGACCTTTAACCGGTTCATTTACAAAGAGGCTAATAAGGCGGTTCACAACAGATAACACGCTCGGTTTGCATTGGTTTTCAAGCCGCAGAACCACAATACCCTCAAAATCCTTTGGGGGGTATGTACGGATATCGCAAAAATCAGTATCCAATGTCACCAGAGTGCGTTTCTCGTCTTGACAAACTGTTGCGATGTGATCGTCCGGAGCGCCCACAAGTTGTTCCTGAAATACGGTCGTCGCGTCATGTCCGTGTTTTTCGAATAACGCCCCAATCTCAATGGGTAAATTTTCATCGATCTTGAATTTCATTTTCATATCCTATGCCGACATTCTTATAACCCTCTCTTTTGCAAGTTCAGCAGCATACGCAATAGCAGCCTGAACTGAATCCTTGCTCAAGGAGGGGTAACTGTTAATGATATCGTCATAAGAAAGACCTGCTGCCAGATTGTCCAATACCACAGATACCATTATACGCGTCCCTTTGATGCAGGCTTTGCCGTGGCAAACCAAAGGGTCAACGGTTATTGAGTCCTTCCAGGTCATGAGCAGTTCTCCTTATGTTGAATTGCTTGAATGGGTTCATGCAACAACCCTTAATTTCTTACCGAGGCTATCAAGACTTATGGCCCATTTTTTTTGATTTTTGAGTGCTTTTCCATATTTGTCTTTAGGCAATTTCTTGACCGCTTTAAGAAGAATGGAACACAATTCTTTTTGAATCGCTTCACCTTTTTCTGCTCTTAATATGGCAAGAAAGGGGTCTATTTCTCCCGTCAAATTCTTCACACCGGAAAGACGCTTTTCAAAATTCTCTTTTTTTTCCGCCATGAGCTTTACTGGATCAGCTGCGGGAACAGGGTTCTCGGCTTTTTTTAGTTTATCTCTTTCCAAAAGTTCCGGACCATCCCCAGGTTTCAACATTTCTGTCGGCATTCTGTAAAAGGAGGCCTTTTCTTCCGAAGTTACGAGCACCCAGCCAAGAGGAAGACAAGGAACACCGTTTAACATGACTAGCCGACGTGTTTTCGGAAAGATCTCATGGAACCAGCGATCTTCATCAGAAAAGAACTTCCCACACGATTTGTTCTTGCATTCAAGTTTTCTTTGTGAAGGGTTCCTTTTTACCTTTGCACTACGGCAAAACGGACACCCGTTTTTCCCAAGCTTATTTTTTCTCCGAACAGATTCCAGTTCCTCACCTTCAATCCAGTTTCCCGTCATTCCTCGCCAGCCGCTTCCCCAGGCAAGACGAACAATAAAAGCTTCCGGTTCTTTTGAAATATCGGTTATTCTCAAACAAAGATTTCTGTAAAATGCCTTAGCACCGGATTTGGTCCCTTCGTACTGAGAAAAAAATGATTCTTCTTCAGTGGCAATTCTTAGACTGTGCCTGTTTACCGCCAGGGCGAAGGATTTAAAATCATGAATCGCAGGGCAGTCCGGAAGTTTTGAAGCCATCTTGATTGAACTTTTTTGAAACAGCTGATCAATACCGGTCTTTACATAAAGGATCTGTTCAGAGGGCAAGGTTTCAACATAAATGCCAGTACTTTTGTTAAAATCAGCCATAGTTTTCTTGCTTGAGAAATCCTTCCAGCCGGGCTTATTTCCATGCATAATATTAAAAAATTTGACCTCTTCCACCTGCAAAGCCCCATTTGCTTCAATGCCATGACTATCGCTGACCTGAAAAGGTCGCAAGAAATCGTGATGTGGATCTTTGCCATCAATCCTGCTCGCCGCCTTTTTAAAACTTTCGTAATTCACAGCAGAAGGCAGTGAAGATCTATCCAATTGAGTCCATAATGCGGTTCTCACCCCCCCTTTCAGGGTACTTCCTGGAATATAGGGTTTTCCAAAGCCTGTTTTGATAAATGAACGTATATTTCTGGGAACAGATTTTTGCTTAAATGGAAGAATATACTGAGGAGCGATTGGAATGTTATAGTCTTTGTGAAATTGAGAAAGATCAAAAGAGGAGCGACCAAAATCTGAAATTGCGCCACGGTTCTCGCTCATACTCTCAAAAAGTCCTTCTAAATCGATAACGCCCAGTCCCATGTCGGTCTTGAGGTAGTCCATGTTCAACTGTAACTCAGCCCCATCCCCGATATGGAGTGGCGTAAGCAGTTTGATTTTCCAGGTTCTCGACCCATCATGTTCAGCCATTTATATCGCCCCCTTCTTCGAGCCCTGAAGGTTCAGCACAAGGCAAACAAAAAACCCGAAAATCTCTTGGTGCTGAATGGTTTATGTTAAGAGAAAATTTTCTTCT
Source organism: Desulfatiglandales bacterium (assembly GCA_963664475.2). Classification (GTDB taxonomy): domain Bacteria; phylum Desulfobacterota; class DSM-4660; order Desulfatiglandales; family Desulfatiglandaceae; genus NaphS2. The sequence goes on along the minus strand of CAXXXE010000002.1, from coordinate 810,032 downwards.
CGTTTCTTCATTCAACAAGTGTACGACCCTGCCCTTGGGTTTCCCCGAAAAATAGGAACCCTCAGCAAACACTCGCACCGGCGGACGACCGATCTTGGAATTGGAAATCCATCCCGCCCTGGTAACAACTTCGTATGCCGATTTTTTGGTAATCGCCATAATATCATCATCAGGACCGGGGTTAAAGAGAGAGAGGTTCAACCTTCCCTTTTTATGACGCACTTCGATCATGAAATCTTCTTCTGTTTCGATTTTAAAATGGCCCAACCCGCTATTCCTATCAGCACCCAGACCTGTGTCACCAAGATAATTGAGTACTGCTCGGAATTTTTCATACTCCCCCTCTAACACATCAACGATAAAATACAGCCCCGATGAACGGCTGAAAAACTGAAGGGCAAAAAAGAACAAGGCACTTTCTCCCTGCATCCCAAGTCGATCCACCCCGACGCGCTGTCTTTCGCTCAAGACCCATGCCCGAGTTTTCGACAATTCAGCATCTTGACTGAGTTCGTCCTTCGATACGCCCAGGCCACAATCCAAAACATGGATTGCCTTAAAATTCAGCCGTTTTCCTTCGAGGATATCGTACAACAGCACTTTGGATATCCAATGAACTTTTTTTTCGTGTTTGCGATAGGAAACATCCATGTCCTTCCAAATGTTCCATTGCGGCTTTGGAAAAAAGAGAGTATTGCCCATATAGGGAAAAGCAGATGAGATAACAAAGGGTGGCTCAAGAAAAAATGTCGGCTTCGTTTTGGGAAAAAGAGCTTTCCACGCAAGACATAATGCCGCACTAAGCGTATCCGAATGTATGAATTCCTCAATGCTCTCCGGTTCACCCGAGCCTTTTGAATCCACATGTAGTGCGGAATGAAATTTCAGTTTGAAAAGGCGCATCATGCCACCCCCTACTAAGATAAAACGTCGATTGTATCTCTGAGTGTATCAGGAATCTCAATTTCAACAGGTTGGGCCTTTCTATTAGCCCTATAATCTTTTACTGTTTTTTGCATCAGTGACTTTACATCAAATTTGACCCTGCCATAACCTCGGCTTCCGTGGCCCCCAAGGTAATCGTCCTGAAGCAGTTCCATGCATTCGAAGAGCGTCTTCAGGTATTCTTCGGAATCATCCTCCCCGAAGAGATTCAAGATAAATTCAAATTCAAACTCAGCGCCTGCCGGCACGCGCTCAATTTGTCTGGGATTCGCCTTGGAAGTAATGCGATCAATGGCAACCTCGGTTTTGACCTCCGTAAGGGGCATATCAGTATTTTTTGCATTCTTCAGCGTTTCAGCATTGAGCAATTTCGCATCTCGAACAACAAGACGTTGAGGAACAATGTCTTCGGGTCTTTCTCCTTTCTGTTTGTCAATAGGCACACCAAAAAATCTACCGGCCATGGTATTGGGATCACAAGAGGGACCAGCTGACTTAAATCTTGCACCTTCTGAAAAAGGTTCCGTTAAGTCGCTAACATTACTTATCTGCATGGTTTTATTGTTAATTTGGAGTTGAATCGTCATTTCACCGCACATGCGCTCATACAGGCTCCGCATTTTCCCCCTGAGTGATGATCCTGGGATATAGGGATAGTTTGACAATGGGTCGCGTACCACAATGGAATCGGCCCCGCCAATGCCCATCTCCGTGGAACTCCCGCCAATGTGCATACCCGTCAAAGTTGTAAGCGTGCCCGCCACAAAAATCTTGCTTTTAAATTCGATATTTGGAATTCCACTCATGGTTATTTACCCCCCTCTGCTTTATGGTATGCAAGTATGGCCTCAAAAAAGTTAAAAAAGTTCTTCATTCTGTCCATGTCGCCATTTACTTTATCAATGGCATATGACAAAGAGTCCACCAGAACCTTGAACCCGGGAATTGTATCGTCACCTCTTTTCGAAGGTTTATTAAAACGACCATTGGCATACGCCATTTTAGGTTTCAACAAGAGAAGTCTGCCATACATCTCGTTGGCATTTTCAGCGTCGAGACTCATTTCTATTTTCTTGGCTGTCCCGTAAATATTTCGAATTTGCGATGTAGAGACTGATTCTCGATCATTAACCTTTCCCCGAAACCTTTTGATCATTTCAGATGCAATTTCCTCAGCCGTGCGAACCAGCAACCTGACATCATTATTAACAATAATTTCATCAATTTCTTTTTGGTACTTACACTCTGCCATCATTTGCCCCCCTTGTCTCTATGTAAGTAGTCAGTCCATCTAAGCGGCAACTCAAGCCAGGAATAAACCGGCAAACAAGCTTCCTTCCCATTGTTTTTGTTGGCAAAAAGTGCATCAGCCCAGACTTCTCTTTCTTTCATATTTCCATATCTTCTCCTGAGCTGATAAGCTGTACGCCACCTCCAGGAATAATATTCAATCTCCTTCCATGCCAACGCCCTTTTTCCAATATTCTTTTCTTCTGCAATCAAATCAACGAGCACCTTATTCTTGGCCGTCATTTGCGACAAAAATGCCATAATCCCCTTGTTTTTTTCAATTTCGGCCTCCAGCATGCCCTTGATGGCCTCTGCGATTTCCAAGTCCTCCCAAACTACCGGAACGTCTAGAAAGCAAAAAGCATTTTTGTGAGACGGGTGTAGCGCAATTTTTCGGTTTTCTCTTAGATTTTTCGCTGCTTTTTCAGCCTGCCCCGCCAGTTGAGCCCCTTTGTAAAGCGGATATTTTCCCCTTTGCAAAAAAATTCCACCGGAGATAGTGCAATCAGGATTGCCGCAACAAAAATCTTTAAATTCTTTGTGAACAGTTTTCGCTAAATCAGGCAACTGATCCCAGGAGCCAATGACAAAAAGGTCATCTCCTCCCGCATAAATTATGCGACATCTATCAAACTCCGGTTGCGTCAATAATTGCGGAATATATCCCGAAAAGAAATTCCCGAGCCGCCTGGACAAAGTCACCATCCGGGAGATTGAAGCCATTGTTTTTCTTTGAAGAGACCCCGATTCTTCACGAATAACATCCCCCCAACCTTCCCTATTTTTACCCTGCACATTGATTGATTTCCTTCGGGGAAAACGAAGACCTCTAATAAATATCATCCCTAAGTTATCCACATCCATGCGCAAAATTCCCAGCCTGCCAATACCGCGGGCATTCTTTGCGAAATCATCAAAATCCCATGAAACCACCTCCCCATCGCTTGGCTTCGGATCATTCCATTTCCCTAAGTACATGGAAGAAATAGCACATCCTGGGAGTTGAAGATCTGAAAACGGTAAGTCTCCCTTGTCATTTAGAAAGATGCATTCTCCATCGATATGTTTCACCGCGGAAAAGGCATTTACCATACGATCCGGGACAAGAAAACAGTCCACATCAAAGTCCGGAAAAGAAAGGGCTTTACTTCGCTTCAGGTGAAGAGCCTCTTGGATGATGTGCGATTCCCTGCCGGTTTTCCAAACAACAAGAATTGCGCCGGCATCACGCAAACCCGCTCCCAGATCCTCAAAATCATGGCAGGATTGGCACTTGTCCTTAGACTTCGCCTTTCTCCTGCTGCCGCAAACGCTACAACTTTCCGTCGGATCAAAATCCGTTTGAGGTTCAAAAAATTCCGGCATAAAGAATTCTCGAAACTTTGTCATCCGGTCTTTTTCAAGGTCCTCGGCAGCCAGTTTCCATGCCGAATCCATAGCGCCCTGCTCAAACATGGCCGCCGTTACCGGCGCCATTCCAATCCCAAAAAATACTTGCCCACTAAACTTTTCCATAAGCCAGGCATTCACTTTTTTCCGTGCATCCAGGCATTGGGATTTGAGATTGGAAGGCAAAAGCAAGTAAAATTTGCCACCTGAATTGTAAAGAAGCGCCAAACGCGTCAACCCGAGTTCACGCAAAATAAATTCGCCGCAGATTTTACAGAAATGTTGAACGTAAAATGAACGCCCTCGAAGGCCTTTCGCCGCTCCTTTGTTTGTCAGGTTGTAGATGAATTTTTGGATGCCTGAAAAGTCTCCGCAAACCAGCAGCCATTTAGCATCATCCATGGATTGAAGGCCAATTTCCGGTCTTTCCAGCCCGTTTTGAAAAATGTATAACGCCTGTGCGATAGAAGCCGTAGTGCACATATGGTCAAACAAGCTGATATCCGGATGTCGGATGTTGGTGGCCGAAGGAACATTTGCAGTATATCTCTCCAGCAGGGATACCAATGTTACGAGCAATTGGGACAGATCCAAGTCCGGCCATTTTTGAGACAAGACATCTATTTCATCCATCAGTCCTTTGCACAGTTCTTTATAATCTTTCACCAATGGCGCTTTCGCCATAAGATGCCGCCATTGGGCAGGCTCACCAACCGGCCCATCGGCATTTTTCATTTCTTCCAATCCCAAGTCATTGCCCTTTTTGGGGAACATGTCACCCCGCCGGGAAGTAAAGCGCATAAGAGGGTAACGATATTTTGTGGCCAGCATTTCGTGATTTTCAGCCAAAAAGACTCTCTCCACAACCGGCTCAAGCAATGTTTTCCGATGAATCTCGCGCTGATAGTATTGTCCCTCGTCTCGCTCCTTGGAAGAGAGTCGATCGGCAATCCTTATGACTGAAGCCTCCAATCCCATTTCATCGTTTCTATGATGACCGGCACACCATCCTTTCCAGGATCTGTCATTGTTCAGTTTCAAACAAGTAAAACGCTCCTCCAACCAGTCACAGAAGGCTGCGGTATGCGCTGCATGCAAATGAGTAGGAAAGCCCTGCCCCTGAGGACACCATCCTAAATAGGTGGCATCTTTGCGCGCCTCGGAAAGGACTTCTCCCCTCTCCAGAAGTTTGCCGACATCGTGCAGAAGAGCAGCAAGAGCCACTAAATTCAACTTCGTGTTTTCCATAGGTACTCCCTTTCGTCGATTTGCCAAGTTCACCCAAACACCCGCTTTTTTCTCAAATGGAATTATGCAACCAGGACTTTCCCCATCCCCATGGCGGCCCCTTTTCCAATATGAAGGATTGAAATGGCTTTCCACCATTCGGCGAACCATTCCCCTGGTGCCGAAATTGTTGCATTTCCAACAAGACCTCCCATTGGGACCTTCCTTTTTTGCCTGTTTGAATATCGGTAATAATCACACCATTTGAGATTTGACTCAATTTGGTCAATCACATCAAATTTTTCCTTGATAATTTTCCATTTTGATTTTCCAAGAGGAGAGCCCTTTCCAAATATACAATTAAGTGATTCGACGCGCCGCGCAAAACACGAGAAATAAAAAGGCCAATCCATTTTTGATATATATTTTCCCCTTCTCCTCAAGCGCACTGGCGTCGTGAATCGAACATCAATTTTTGAACCATTCGTAGAGATGCCTTTTACAAATGACTTCAAGGAAAAAGCGCATCTGCTACCAGCGTGATCAACCGGGTCAAGAGTCATGGGAACGAATATTTCATTTGGCTGGATTTCTCCCCAAGAAAGAATTTTGTAGGGGGTTCTGTCACGACCGAGACCGGTTTTCTGACCATTAAGGACTGCTTTTGTCATAACTATCCAAAATTTCGTACAATCTCCAATCAAAGTAATATTTAATTCAAGAATATGATTCTGCTCTATCATTTCGGAATAGAGGATGTAGCCTTTGGGAGTATCTCCTAAACCGGGAAGAGACGATTTCAGTTCATAGAGAACATAATAAGGGCAGTGGCCGGAAATAGAGCATTCAGCGCATTGAGAGAATCGATCAAACGGACAGATTAACTTCTTTAACTCCCAGCCAATCACCCCGCGCCATGCGGAACCCATTAAAGCCGGCAATCTGGTCCCACCAGCAAATTTGATCCAAAAACGCAATCGCAGGAGAGGGAGTTCACCGAACTCCGAAAGAATAGAAATAGTTGGCAATGAATTATTTTCAATTTCCATAAGAATATGATTTTCCTCCACCGGAATCAGCGCAACAGTTATGCATCGTTATTTCTTACTACGGCAAAAAACCATAATTTTTCAAAAATTCATTACACTTTTTTTAAAACCGGACCGATGCTGATCTGTGTTGACGGAGCATAGGCACATCTGAATAATGAAGTCAACAACAGTGATTTTGAGATTCAACATAATAGCGATGGCACAACCAGTCCAAAAAAGTCATAAAAATTATAAACATGACATAACTTATTGAAATAACATTCCTCAGTTCCACCATCATCCTCATTTTCCAAGAAAACTGAATCATTTCACAATCACTATTCGTAGTATCAATCAGATGCATGGTCAGCCAAACGCCGCTGATAGCCTTCCCACAGGGACAATGGACCGCCAAAAGATGAACAGTCCGATTGCAAAAAAAAGAGTTAAGACAAAAACCGTTTCACCTGCACCATGGCCTGATTGAGGTTCTCCAGGGCATCCTGCAAATTTTCAATCTTTTCGCATTTTGGCCCGGCATCGTGTTTCCACCCCTTCACATGCCGCAGGGGATGGTCATAGGTTTCCCCGTTTTCTTCAAAGACGCACATGTCCCCCGTGAAATTCAGAAGCGAATGGATCCGTTTGCATCCCAGGGGCGTCCCCCGAAGCCGGCTCAACTTGAAGTCCACCAGGTGCGGATTATAATCGGTCATGGGCGCCATCAAATGATGCAACAGGGTTTTCCCCCTAGGAAGGAACCCGATGGTTTGAAAGAGGATCTTCTCCTCCCGTTCACCATAGGCCCTGCCCTGGCGGCAACCGGCCATGATCTGGCCCAAAGGCGGGCAATGGGTCTCCAGCAGTTGCAGTTCCGGGAAATCCCCGGCCCATTTTTTGAGCCGGGGATGTATCAGCACATTCTCCCTTTTGCCTGAAACCGTTGCAAAGGCCATTTTATCCACATCGCCCGGCGTTACCTTCGACAGGAATCTCAACTGGGCTTCCGTGCCGTGATCCGTGCAATCATAAAAGTATGACCGCTTTCCCGTGACGCGATGCACCCCCAGGGGGAGTTTCACCAGGTTTCCCATCCCTTTACCCGTCAGCTCCCCCTGCTTGGGAAACACTTCCAGGCTGAAGGCGGATAGATCCCGGTAAAGGGGTTCCCGGATTCTCTCCAGCCATTGCTTTGCCTGACCTGCCGGAATGGGCCGATCCATGATAAACCAGAAATGAAACCCCTTGCCCCCGCTGAACTCCACCAGGGGGGAACATCCCGCATCTTCCGACATGTCCCGAATCCGCTTCATGAGATAGGCGCCTTCGCGCCGAAGGATTCCACGATCCTCCTTGCTCAATTGCCCTTCCCGAAATTTCGGGGCGACATCCACATCCATGACCGCCGTTTTCACCGTGGCATCCCGCCGCAACAGGTAGATGCCATAGGTCTTGCGACCTCTCAAATGTTCCTCCACGTCTTCGACGCCCATGGGTCGGCGGACCGGCACATACCCCTGCTTGCCCTCTTTTTTATCGGCCCACTGCCGGGCAAAACAATCTTCCCGCCCGGAAAAGATCTCCAGAAACCGATCGATCTGGTGTTGTCGCTCCCGCAGCGCCACAAATGGAGCGGCGGCGCCATCCATGCCGCCATCCTTCCGATGGCTTTCCGCCCCGCCACTCAGGTTCAACCGGGGTCGCGACTGGGTTTCATCCAGGTATTTACGAGACGCCGCCGCCACCCGGGCCAGTTCGCTTCGCCGGTCCAAAAGCGCCAGGAGTTCCAGACGGGCCTGCCATGCCTTCACATGGGAGGGCGCCCTATGGTTAATGTGCCCCAGTATGGAGAGCGCCAGATCCACTTCTCCGGCCATCTGGGCCAGACGCGCCCACAGAACCTGGTCGGAGGGATCGAAACGGGACCAGAGGTCCTCCCGCGCCAGGGTGGCACGGCATTTCTCAGGGGTTTTCCCGCCCAGGATCTCCTGTTCCATGCGACTCAACAGGAGAGAGAAATCGGGCGCCGCGGTTTGTTGCTTTCCGCTGGTTTGTGCGGTCATGATGTCGGGCCTCCTTTAGGGACGGTTTTAAGTTTTAAGTTTTAGGTTTTAAGTTTTAAGAACAAATAACAATCTCAGTTAGTTGTAAATTTTTAGTCAAAATTGGGATACTATATTTTGGCGTTTTCATTCAGACACTGGATATGGTTGTGCAACGCGCCTGGTTCTTGTTTGTTGTTACGGCGATGATGGAGAGATTTTCAAAAAAAATTGAAAAAAAATGAAGAGATGTTTCAGGTGTGTAACATTCCTGTTGACACCGTAGAAATCGATGATACCATCCGGAACACGATAAAAAGCTTTATCCATAAGAGGGTCTCTCCGAATTGTTCCAGCGTGGCCACTCACATAAGGTGCGGGATCATTGAGAGAGTAAATCCATGGAAGAATATTTAGTAAAACGCCCGTTAAAAAGGCCACCCGTACACCCCGGTGAGATTTTGCGTGAAGATGTGCTGAAAAATATTGGCCTGTCGGTCAGTGAAGCAGCGAGGCGACTCGGTGTTTCACGTCAGCAACTTCATCGTATATTAGCCTGTACGCATCCGATTACCACCGAAATGGCCCTTAGAATCGGCAAGTTTGCGGGTAATGGACCCGGGCTTTGGTTACGCCTGCAGCAGGCTCATGATTTATGGTATGCTGAGAATAGGATGACAACAGAACTGTCCAAGATTAAAACCGTTGGATTAAACAGCCTCGAAGGATAAACAGTTAGTGTCGGAACGAAAACCTCTAAAGTTAGTTTTCCAATTTTCGTTAGATATTTACAACAATATGATATAGCTCCGCTTTTTTTCTTAAAACTTAAAACTTAAAACTCTACACCACCCGGTACGTTTCCCGGTCAGGGGGACTGCCCACCCCGGAATACTCCATTCGATCCAAACATCCCTTGCACAGAAAATAATAGCGGACCGTGTCCTCGGCGTTGTCGATGAGGTCTTCGATGCGGTTTTTCAATTTCAGGAATTTTTCCTCCCCCAAAGACGAACATTCAAACACGGATTTCTGCACCCGCTGACCGTGGCTCTTGAGGACCTTCACCACCCGGGCTCTTGCGGGATCATCCACGATGTCAAAACAGACCAGGCAGAACATTTTCAGGAATCCCACGTAAAGGGAAGGTATTTCTTTTCCGGTTCCTTCAGGTAACCGCCGAATCGTCTGGCCTGCTGCAAAATCAGCCACCGGTAGGCGATTTTTTTGTCCAGGGGGGGATAGTAAACATCCCGTTTCATCATCTCTTCATAGGCCTGAATAAAGGCCCGGCAAATGGCCGGCTTCATGAGTACGGGCCGCTTTCGCTTCAGGTCTTCTTCGTCCACAAAGACCTTGGGCGGTTTTTTGCCGTAAACGAAATCCTCCTTGCCGATGACCTTCCGATTGATCAGGCCCAGCACCAGCCGATCCCCCAGAAATGTACGGTACTCCTCCACCAAATCACAGGCCAGGGACGGTCTGCCCGGAAGCGGTTCATGAAGGGCCCCGAGATAAGGGTCCAGGCCGCCGGCCTGAACCGCGGAGAGCACTTCATTGGTCAGCAGGGTATAGACAAAGGAAAGGAGGGCATTGACCGGGTCCAGGGGCGGCCTGCGGTTCCGCCCGTTAAATGTAAAGGCATCGTTTCGCAGCAGGTGATTAAAACCGCCGAAGTAAGCCCGGGTAGCGGCCCCTTCCACCCCCCGCAAGCCCTCCATCTCGTTGACGTCATCCAGGTGGGTCGATGCGCTGTTGAGGCGAACGGCGGCAATTTTAAGGGCCTCATCCCCGTACTGGCGAGCCCGCAACAGGGTGAATCGCAGCATATTCCGGATTTTCCCCCGAACCACCATGCGTGCCGTTTCCAGAGCAAACGCCTTGCGGCTCAATTGAAGATACTGGGTTCGGCGCCGTTCCACATGCCCCTGTTCGTCCAGGGTGAGTCTCGCGCGAAACCGCCCGGTGGGGGTCATGAAAACGGTTTCCACCCGGTTGCGGATCAGAAAATCCAACACGCTGCCCGTCAGGGACACATACCCCACTAACATCAACCGTTTGAGCCCATCCGCCGGGATCTGATCCAGAACCTTGCCGTCCTTGACCACCTTGAGGCTCATGCCCTCTCGACGGATATAGCTGCCGGGTTCCAGCACGTATACCGCTTCCATAAAAACCCTCCATTTCTTTCCAGGTTTGGCCTTTTATTTCCATTACGGCCATTGATAAAAAATTTTCAAAAAAATTATTGGAATTAACCCGGATTCATGGATGCAGACTATTTTTTTGAGGAAAATCCGAGGAGGAATCTCCTTGACTTCAGCAATCTCGTGTTCCATCATACTACCCACCATACTACTAAAAAGGAGGATTGTTTATGCCCACCAAATGCAAACTGAGTCTTAGTATAAACAAGCACACTTATGAGGCTATCGAAGCAGCGGCCCAATCCGGCAAAATGCCAAAAAGTCAGATTGCTCAAATGGCTTTTGACCTATGGCTGAAGAAAGAAACCGAAACCTTAATGGCGAAGGGATATGAAGAAATGTGGGAAGAGGACAGGGAGTTTGCTGAGTTAACCCTTGAAGCGCAGAGGGAGGTCCTGTTGTGAATCCGACGCCAAAGCGGGGTGAAATCTGGATGGTAAACTGGAACCCGTCGCGGGGCAGCGAGCAGGCGGGACGACGACCGGCGTTGGTGATTCAAAATGATATCGGAAATCAAAAGGCGCCGACCACCATTGTTGCAGCTGTTTCCAAAACCGTAAAAATGTATCCCATGAACGTTCTATTAGCGCCTCCTGAAGGCGGTTTGCAGTTCCCCTCCATGGTAAAGACCAGCCAGATCATAACGGTTGCAAAGGAAAGACTCGAGAAACGGATCGGCAGACTTCCGCCATCGAAAATGGCGGAAGTCGACCGGGCCATCAAGCTGAGCCTGAACTTATCGTGAGCCCCGTCAACACCCCTCAAGCCTCTTCAACAGCAGATCCAGCTTTGGATAATCGGATTTCAGCGCTTTCAACTCCCCGGCCAGGGCCAGTGCCTCGCCATTATTTCCCAGCCGATAGGCGCATACGGCCTGCCAGAAGACCCCCTCTAAAAAATGGCTGCCCCACTTTTCCTGGAAAAACCGATCGGCTTCGGCGGCATGGGCGCGGGCCTTGGCAAATTGGTTTTCCGCATACGCGATCTTTACCAAACGAATCAAGCTTTTATGCCGGGATCGGGTGTCCCTTTCCCCGCTTTTGACCAGGGCCGCTCTGGCCTGGTCATACCGCTTCAGGGCACACAACACATCCGCTTCCGTCCACCGGCAGTAGGGTCTGCGACGATTTTCAGGGATTTTGAGAATCACTTCCAGTGCCCGCTGTGGATTGCCCAGAGCGAGATAGGTGCGGGAAAGCAATTCATTCACAAAATCATGATTCCCGCCCGTTCCGCTTTGAAGGGCAAACAGAAGGGCATCCCGGGCCTTGTCGAACCGATTCAAATAATGGTTGATCTTGCCATAAGCGAAGTACTTGAACACCAGGGACAGATACCCGCTCTTTTCATCTTCGGACAGGCACCGGTTCATGGTCCTGAGAGCGCCTGCCCCATCCCCTTTTTCCAGGAGAACGCCGGAAAGCCTGTACAGGGATTTCACGTAATTTTTCCGTTCCTGCTGCCGCTGCTTTTGCTCTTCCCCTGACAAATGCTCCCAGCAGGAAACGGCATTTTGAAAAAACGGCCGGGCCTTTTCCGATTTGCACTCGATCTTCTGGTAAAGCATCCCTTCCCGGTAGAAGTTGGTAACCCCCGTGGGTCGCAATTCCTGGGACCGCCTGAAATGCCGATGGGCCAGTTCGATTCGCTCGGCTCGGATTTTGCCGCTCAGAAAAATTTCCCGTTTATCGGCCGCGAAAAGGGAACTGTAGGCCGTATAGGCCAGGGAACTGTGATGGTAAAAATTTTCCGGTTCCCCTTTGACGCACAGCATCAACTCCGCAATGGCCGCGTCGTAGCGTTTTAACTGCCCCAGGGCAAAGGCCGCCTTGGCCCGCACGGGAATATCCATGCCGTGAGCCAGAAGTTCCGGCTGTTTTTCCTCTATTGGGTAAAAAAGGACCGCCGCGTCTTCCCATTTCTTTTCACGGATCAATTCTTCCATCTCCAAAAGAACCCGTTTAAGGCTCCGCTTTGCGGCATCTTTTTGAACCGGCACGAGATCGTCCATGGAAAAGAACGCGTCATCATTGATGTTCTGTTCCCCCTTGGGAAATGTTTGGTTTCCCACTGCCTGTTTCAGTGCTTCCTGCAATTGAGCCGGCATAATGTTTCCTCCTTCCGTTCGCTGCTGTGCTGGACCCCGTCGTTCCCATTAGCAACAATGGCAGGGAACGCTTATGTCTTTGTGTTACGGCCATGTGGAAGGAATGTTCAAAAAAAATCGTTGGTGGGGTTGAAAATCTGCCTTTTTTTCCGGAACAAGAGCACATAGACAACTTGGAGAAGTTTTAAGATATGGCATTTCGATAGAAATTTTTTAGATATCACAGTCAGATAACAGAATTGGGCTATACGGGCACAAAGCGGGACAATTTAGCGAAGGTCCTGCTTTAATACATTCCCACTCAGAGGCTTGGAAAGGTGGGCTTTTAAACTGTCCCGGCTTGTGACCGGGCCTGATGTTCGGATTTTATAGTTTTTAAGAACACGGGGAAAGGAGTCTCCGTCATTGTTGGCATCCTTCCCGTTTTGAACACGATTCACAGGATTAAACACGATGGACAGGATTAGGATACGGCGTCCGGAAAGGTTCCTTCAAACCCCTTTAAACCCTTTTATTTGCGTTTCATCAGCCAATGGCAATCCTATCCATCATTTAATCTTTAAAATCGTGTTCAGATTTTCAGTTTACATCATTAATATTGCAGGTCCTGTTCATCACGAAAATACGATAATCCCCTCGAAGCGGGGCAATGGTCCTGACCGATTTGTAATCACAGCGTCATTCAACAAGGAACAAGTCTCAATCCCCTCGAAGCGGGGCAATGGTCCTGACTGATATATTAGAAGAGGTAGAGGCAACATGGTTAGCGAAGTCTCAATCCCCTCGAAGCGGGGCAATGGTCCTGACAGACACAGGGAAGATGGACCAGCTATAGAATATGATAAGTCTCAATCCCCTCGAAGCGGGGCAATGGTCCTGACCAAACATGACGAACGGTTGCCGGTCCATCGATGACGCCATGTCTCAATCCCCTCGAAGCGGGGCAATGGTCCTGACTCACGACCACGGATTTTTCATTCATACGTTCGGAGAAGTCTCAATCCCCTCGAAGCGGGGCAATGGTCCTGACTGATAACATTCCGACTGTAGATTGGTGAAAAGGAGAAAGGTCTCAATCCCCTCGAAGCGGGGCAATGGTCCTGACTCAATAAGAAACATGTTGTATGACGTTTCTGACATAAATCAAGTCTCAATCCCCTCGAAGCGGGGCAATGGTCCTGACCTACAACTGTTCCGAAAAATGGTTTTGCTCAATATGCGGAGGTCTCAATCCCCTCGAAGCGGGGCAATGGTCCTGACCGTGATATTGAAACCCTTTATAATAAGGAGTGCAAAAAGTCTCAATCCCCTCGAAGCGGGGCAATGGTCCTGACACTATCTAAAGGACTTCGTTGTAAAGCCTGAAGGGAAGTCTCAATCCCCTCGAAGCGGGGCAATGGTCCTGACAAAGTTTCAAAAGGAAACGGGGAAACGCGCGAAATAAAGTCTCAATCCCCTCGAAGCGGGGCAATGGTCCTGACGCGCATACTTTGCCTCGCAAGCTATTGCCGACCGCAGAAGTCTCAATCCCCTCGAAGCGGGGCAATGGTCCTGACACAAAAAGTCGCCGGAGGACATTGCAAAGGAATATCTGTCTCAATCCCCTCGAAGCGGGGCAATGGTCCTGACTACCAAAACCGCGATGGCTATGAAAGATAATGGTGTTGGTCTCAATCCCCTCGAAGCGGGGCAATGGTCCTGACCGCAAGCTGAAAAAGCGCTTGGAAAGGGGGGTAAAGAGTCTCAATCCCCTCGAAGCGGGGCAATGGTCCTGACCAGACTTGCAGTTAAGCTGGGATGTTCTGAAGCTTATAGTCTCAATCCCCTCGAAGCGGGGCAATGGTCCTGACCAAGAAATGTGCGGACCTTCTGAAGATTAATTTGACCTGTCTCAATCCCCTCGAAGCGGGGCAATGGTCCTGACCAACAAAAAGGACGAATGAAAATAAAGCCGTTTCGATAGTCTCAATCCCCTCGAAGCGGGGCAATGGTCCTGACTTCAAATCCGTTAAATTATGTATTGATAGAAGTTTTTGTCTCAATCCCCTCGAAGCGGGGCAATGGTCCTGACTCCGAAAGTGGGCAAACGAGATTGAAGCGGAAAAATTAGTCTCAATCCCCTCGAAGCGGGGCAATGGTCCTGACGTGATGGTTGAACTCATTGAGAAAAAGAAAATGAAATGTCTCAATCCCCTCGAAGCGGGGCAATGGTCCTGACTAGAGAATGCAATAGAAAGCTTATCAAACTCCACACACGTCTCAATCCCCTCGAAGCGGGGCAATGGTCCTGACTGATATGACCATAATAATTAACGATATTCACCTGGAGTCTCAATCCCCTCGAAGCGGGGCAATGGTCCTGACCGGAGAATGCCGGTATCACACATGCATGCCTACAAAAGTCTCAATCCCCTCGAAGCGGGGCAATGGTCCTGACTTTGCTCGGGAAACCGGCAATCTGCACGCTTGTCTACAGTCTCAATCCCCTCGAAGCGGGGCAATGGTCCTGACTGAAAACAACGGTTGGCTATTTTTGGAAAACGGCGAAGTCTCAATCCCCTCGAAGCGGGGCAATGGTCCTGACCCATTCTTTACCTACGCTCAATTTTGCTCCCCGTGCGCGTCTCAATCCCCTCGAAGCGGGGCAATGGTCCTGACGCTACGCTCTGAATCCACCGAATTTCAAACCACTTGCAAGGCGTTTCCGTCGGATGTGCCGTTTTTCGACTGCCGGTTCATTTTTTCGGGTCTCAAAATAAAACACGATTCACCATAACCAATTGGTTTGTTTATAAAATTCTGTTCCGTCGGATCGCCTTCGCTTAAAAATCCACAATAATCAATGAAACCATCCGTTTTTATTGATTTTATATCCTCGCACATTTCAAACCCTTTCCGTGAGCACCGACATCCAACATTTCACATAGTACAACCGAAAGAAACAAATGGAAAACAGCTAAAATTCATTTTAAACAGCAACGACCCTTGACTAATTTCAGTTACCATATCACATTTTACGGAAATCGCAAAAAACAATTTCTAACGGTTTACAGTTGCCGGTTCACGCTTTTTCAATGAATTATGGGTTTCCTTCATACAGATTTACACTTTCTTGATGAATCGTTTTTTCAATTTTGATGAAGGATGCGGAATTATGTTGGGATTGACAACCGCGATTTTTTAAATCTTCACAAGAGGCCCCCATAATCTTCCGTTATCCTCTGTTTTTCAACCGTAAACCGCCAACCGTAAACCGTGAACGGTTACAAACAATCTTCACCCTTACCATCAGGTTACGGCCACGCAAATCGGCTTTTCAAAAATATGCACCGAGAACCAAAGTTATCACGGATTCTACAGCACCGTCTGTTCCCGTCAACGGCAAACCACCCCCAACAGCGATCGCTTCCCTTGCTACCCCTCACTACCGATAGGTAAAGGGAAACAAAGCGGCCGGATGTTCAAACACCCGATCCAGGGTTTTGGTAAAAGCCTCTTCATTCAGCACCTCCTGAAAATGAACCGGGTTCAGGGATTCCGCGGCATTTTGAATGACTTTTTCCATTTCACCAAGGTTCACCCCTTCCAGATGATTCAACTTCAAAAGACCCGCCAGGGGCAGGAGTCCCATCACCCGCACCGTCGGGCCAAAACGGGGAAGCAGGCACAGATCAAGACTCTCCTTGAAATAGAGGACAGCATCCTCCCGTCGGCCCAGAAGCAGCATCACACGGCCCATATTATAACACCACAGTTGCCACGGGTGTGTTTCTCGACCCATGGAAGCGCCTTTTTCCATCACCCATTTTCCATACAAACGGCACATTTCCGTGGGCCCGGCGTCAGCTAGAAAACGTGCCAGAACCGCATGTTCCCACCGTTCAAACGCAGGCAGGCGATCGCCGAGCTCGGCCCATGATCCCATCTCCAGATAAACCAAAAGGATCTCTTCCGCCTCCCGAAACCGACCCGAATCCATCAACGAATAGCCCAGATAGCAGTATTGACGCCGACAATCTTCATGGGTTGAAGGATCATTCCCGAAGGCTTCCATGGCCAGGAACGCATATTTCCGGGTCTCTTCCGAAAAACAGGGTCCGCAAAATCCGAAGTTCTGCGAAATGGTGCCGTAAAGGGCCCCAAGGGTTCGGTTTTGAGCCCCCGGAAGGATGCGGCACTGGGTCCCGTACAGGGCTTCCAGGGACGTCAGAAGGCTTGCCAGGGGTCCGGGCAGGTCCGGTTCAAACCGGTAATGGTTATGGCGCAATCCCACAAACCCGTGATTGTAAAAACCGGCAAAAGCCTTAAGATCGCTTACGGAAGCCCCCCTCACCATCTCCTCGGCCTTATCGGCCCACTGCTCACTCTCCAAAACCCGTCCCCGATGGTTGCCAAGGGCCAGGTTTACGAGAATCCATTGGAACCGGGATGCCGCCGACAGGGAAAAATCCCCCTCTTCCCCGTAAGCGGCGCTCATTAATTGCGCCAGGGTTTCCCCGTGGGAAAGGCGGCCATCCAGAAGGCAATCCTCAATATGATGCACAAATTGCCGAAAAAGAGGTTCCAATGACAAAATTCGCGCCATGATACACCCGGTTCGTCCGTTCTTTTCCGCCCACGAAAGCCATTGGGTCGGAACGGCGGCGCAGTTGTCCACGAAGACTCGGGGATCATTCAACATGGCCTCAAAAAGGTGGCGCCGGTCTCCCTGTTCAGGCTCATGGAGGGACGTCAGCAGCCATGCTTCTTTCAGGGTGGCCGCGGGCAAGAGATCCATTTCCGGGTGACCGGCGGGAAGCGGGTTCCAGGCGGGAACCACCATGGCCCGAAAGCCACATTTCGCCGCGTGGGCGATCTTTTCGGGAAGCCGACCCACCGAACCGACGGCGCCGTCTTTTTGAATTGTACCGGCTGCGGCAACGTCCATAATCCCCTCACCGCCGTTATCCAGGAAAATGCAGGCCAGGGCCGCAGCGAGCCCCAGGGAAGCGCCGGTAATTCCGAAGTTTTCGCGGACCTCTGCCAGGGGAAAGCACATGAAGGCATCCGGCGTCGAAACAAGGCTCTTTTGTTTCGGGCGCACGGCGCTCATGGCATTCATAACGGCATGCCGGGCGTTTGGGTCCATCACCGCTTCCACCCAGGGGGGGAACGGGTAAGGGGAACGCTGGTTCAGATGTCCCACCACAAGCCATCGCAAATGTGCCCGCTCCCCCACCAGAAGCATGGGCGTGGCGACCCATGGCCCGGCGCCGCGGACGTCCCAGTCCATGCCGGGCAGGCGCCCTTCCAGATCGACAACCTCTTCCACAAACTCGAAAAACCATTCCGGAGCATCGGTATTGCGAAGAAGGTAGTGGGTCAGCAGATGCAGTTCCAGCAGGGTCGTGAGATAAGGCGTATTTTTTAAATTATGGGCGATGCGTTGAAACTGGGTCCTGAACCGGGACAGTGAAAGCGATCCCCATAAAGTGGTCCGGGGATCGTAAAGGAGGGAGGACACAAGGTCCCGCGACCATGAAACTTCCGATAAAAAAAGGAGGAAAGAGATATCCATGAAATAAACGACCTTCGCAAGTGTTCACTCTAAACCGTTCACCAGCACCGCAATCCGGAGGGTTCCCTCGATCGCTTCGACCCCATCAAAAGATACCGCGAAATTCCCATCCTCCGGGTCCCACCGGCAGTGGACGGGCGAAAGGACCGTGCCGCCGGGCATTTCCAGAAGGCAGATCAACCGGGAAGGGGTTATTCCCGCCGGAAGGCCCGTGATGCGGCCCGCGATCATGAGATTTCCGGTTTTGCCGAAAATCGTCAAGGGTACGGGAACAAAGCGTTGAACCTCCCCATCCCGAAGCACCGCCAGATTGGCCGCCATGGCGGCCTCATGACCCTCGGCCGCCGCCAGGGGAAGCTGATAATCGGGAAACCGGGCCAGGGCCAGGGCCTCGTCCACCCCCTGGGGCCTTTTCTTCCAATAAACGCCGGGCGCCGCTGTTTCAACGGATTTTTCCGTTTCCCGGGCAGAGCCATATACGGGCCGCAGGCCCGCGAAGACTTCCCCCACATTCCGTTCCAGCTTCCGAAATTCCCGCCGGGGATCCGGAGATTCCGAACCCCTTTGAAAAAAAGGTCTGGGCATCATCGCCCAGGCGGGATAGCCTTCCGGGTCCCCGGAAAGGGCCTCCACCGCCGTTATGATTTCCGAGCCCAGGGTGTCCACAAGCGGCCCCAGATAATCCCGACGCAGGGTAAGGATATTCCACGATTCCACGAAAATATCCCCTCCTCCGGACCTCTCGATGGATACAATGAGATCGCCGGGGGCGGCCAGGCGTATGTCGGGAAATACCAGGGCCGCCCGAACCCGGTGTATGGCGCCATGGGAAGACAGGCACTCCAGAATCAGCACCATGGGGGGATTGTAAAATCGGTCCATGCGCCAGGGCCGGGAAAGGGGGTTGAGGCATCTCAATTGGCCGGGTTTCGGGCCCGGCGGTTCAGAAGCCTTTTGTCCCTCCCGAAACGCTTTTTCAATGGTTCTCGTAAGGGCCCGCCACGGGGCATCCGCTTCCCGGGTTTGCATGGCGCACAGGGGGCATCCGGCGACATGCCGGCGAACCATGGCCGCCGCTGAAGGATCATCCCTGACCTCATCGGGCGGGCAAATCCGGTATTGTCGGGCCATCATGAGAGCGCGTTTTCGGTCGTTCATAGGTTCTTTCCCGTCCATTTGGAAAGGCCTGTTCAGACCTTCCCTTATTCCCTGGTTTACGGCTATTTGTCCCGGTTTTTCAAAATCGACAGCAGGGTGTTGAAAAAGAGGGAAAAGGCCTCATCCCGATCCATTTCCCCCTGCGCAAAGGCCGGATCTTCCCTGAGAAACGTCCCGAGCCGCTCATGAATCCGATCCAGTGCGTATTTGGGACCGGAGCTTCCTTTATACCCCACTGCCAGAGCAACTTCCCGCAACGGGGCATCGGTTTTGTGAATCATGAAAAAAATGGTTTTTTCCTTTGAATCCAACCCCTCGGCAAACCGCCGGGCCATACGCCTGATCCGTTCCGGATCAACGGGCCTTTGATCCGGCCCGGGCCCGGGATGGGGAAGCCGTTCCAGGGGGTCGTCGTCATAAACGCCGCCGCCTTCCCGGATGGCGCCGCCCAGATAAACAAACCGTTCAAGCCAGCGGGTAAAATCCCTGAGATCCACCCATACGGGCCGGTCTTTCCACATGCCGGAAACCTGATCCCAGAAATGGCGTGCAAGAAACAGCAGAACGCTTTTTCGGTTGATGCATTCATAGTTGCGTTCCACCAGGGGGAAAGGAATTTCCGCCAGATCGTCTTCCAGTAACCGGGGGATTTTACCGTTTTTTTCCACCCGGCTGAAAGCGGTTTTTTGATTTTTATCGGAACGGGTAAAAAAGCCCGGGGCCTGTCTCAAGAGCATCTGAACCCGTCGGTATACATGCCGTCTGGGATCCCGATCTGCCCTGCGGGTCATGGAAATCCAATGGGATATGAAGGCTTTTTTCAGGTATAGATGGGCGTGGGGGTGCTGAGGCTGAAACCGGTCTCGCCATCCAACCGCTTTCTCCAAAATAAAGAGGGACAGTTCAGAGACGACGTCGTCCAGCATCTCAGATTCATGGCTTTGGCCCAAAAAATCCTTTTGCAGAAAATTAAGCGAAAGGCTTCTTATTCCCACTTCACCGACGATCTGCCGGGCAGCCCTTTGAATCACGGTCTGGGCCTCGGACGTTCCCAGCCAGGTCCTGATCGGAATATCCCCTTGTATTTCCGTCATAATGCTATGTGAAGCCCCCCAAGTTGCCATAAAGAAGCCCTTCTGGTTCTCATATTGGCTTCAAAATGGTATTTGATATAAGATCCACGATCAAGGAAAAAGGCGCCGATGCGCATTATGGACCTGGATTTTGCTCTGTTTCCCACGCAGGGCATGAAAACCCACGCGAGGAACAGATGCTCTCAAAAGAAAAATTTCAGGCCGGGAACGAAGCGAGTTTACCAGCCGGATCAGCGAAACCGGCGCGTAAAATTTGAATGATTTTCCCTTGCCTAATCTACGTGGGTATGCCAAACTGGTCTAAGCAGTTTATGCATATCCTAACCTTCCTGCGCTAATTCATGAAATTGAAAAATTGATGACATCGCTATCTTTAGAGGAGACTTTGAAATGAAAGTTATTAAACCCATGCTCTTTTTGACAGGTATTTCCATACTCCTGTTGTTTTTTTCAGGATGCCTGGGAAACTACGGCAAAATCCGGATGACATCAGGCGATCATAACCTGACCATTCAACAGCTCAAGGAAAACTGGCAAAACTACGACATCCTTTATGCCGGACTCTCAACCGATTCACCATCAGCCATCATGTTCGGGCCCAGGACGGACGGCAAACGCCTGATTGGAAAAAAATGGATGCCCGTGACGGACCGCGACGTTGTTGTAGAAATTGTCGGGTGGCTGGAATCTTATGTCAATTTTCCACCCATGCTCTATGAAATCCTGAGCCCCGAAGACGTCTTTTTCGGGTATATCTACACATCGCCCACGGAACAAATCGTGATCAAACAAATCGATCCCGAAACCCTGGAATTGGAAAATATTCCCTTGCCGCCCATTGATTACGGTCCAGGGGGGGGGCGGAGCTGATATGGAACCCATACTCGCCATCGTAGGACGACCCAATGTGGGAAAATCCTCACTTTTCAACCGACTGACCCGATCCAAAAATGCCCTCGTGGACAATCGCCCCGGCATTACCCGGGATCGACTTCAGGGCACCATTACCCATGAGGGCATCCGCATGATGCTCGTGGACACGGGCGGCTTTGAAGATCTGGGACAGGACCCCCTTCAAAAGGGCGTCAGAACACAGGTGGAAACGGCCATTAAAGAAGCGGACAGGGTGATCTTCATGGTGGACGGACGGGAAGGCGTATTGCCCGGCGATGAAGAAATGGCCCGGATTCTTCGGCGGACCCAGAAGAAAGTCTTTCTTGCGGCCAACAAAATCGATGGCCCCGAGCATGATCATCTCATCAATGATTTCTATCAATTGGGTTTTGAAACCGTCCACGCCATTTCAGCAGCGCATGGCTACGGCCTTAAAACCCTCCTCCATGAATTGATCCAGGACCTCGCCCCTTCCCCCGACACCCCGAATAACCCCGACCAGATTCGGGTCGCAATTCTGGGAAAGCCCAACGTGGGGAAATCATCCCTCATCAATCGCATTCTAAAGGCCGACCGGCTGGTGGTGAGCGAATTGCCCGGAACCACCCGCGATACGGTGGACTCGCCTTTTTCTTATGGCGGCAGGGAATATCTGTTAATCGATACCGCCGGCATCCGCCGAAAGGCCCGGGTAAAGGAAAAGATCGATACCTTCTCCATGATCAAAGCCATCAAAAGCCTGGATCGCTGCCATATCGCAGTGCTTCTCCTGGACGGCGCCGAAGACATATCCGACCAGGATGCCCGCATTTGCGGTTACGCCTTTGAAAAAGGCCGGGGCCTTGTCCTGGGGATCAATAAATGGGATCTGGTCAAGGGGGATGCGCGAAGAAAAGAATTACTGAAAAAAGGCCTTGAGCGACAACTGAAATTTGTTTCTTTTGCACCGCAAATCAATCTGTCCGCCCTCACCGGCGAACGGGTCATGAAGCTTTTCTCCAAAATCGATACGGTCTATGACCAATTTTCAACACGCATCAGCACCGCCATTGTCAACCGCGCCATACAAGAGGTGATCGAAAAACATCCGCCCCCGAGAATCGGACGTGGAAGGCTCAAGTTTTTCTATGCCACCCAGACCCGTACAAAGCCGCCGACATTTACAGTGTTTGTCAACCGGCCCGACATGCTGCATTTCTCATATGAGCGGTTTCTAAACAATCAATTGCGACTTCACCTGGGTCTGACCAGCACCCCCATGAAGCTGCTGTTCAGGCAACGATGAAAAAGCGATGGCGAAAAAGAGTGTCCGGGTTGAAAGGCTTTTGGCGCCTATTGCCTCAGAAGCGGCAATAGCGCAAAAAGGTTGTCTCCCGCAAAAAGGTGTGCAAGACTGAACATGGGCCCCATCAGGATCCGACTGATAATCCCGGTGTGAGCAAAATTATCCAGCAGAATGACGCCGATGAGAACCAATGGCCCATAACGCCCCCATTTCCGGAACTTTTCAGCGGCTCCCAAAGGGAGAATGTTTTCCAGAACATGAGATCCATCAAGGGGCGGGAGTGGCAGGAGATTAAAAAGACCCAATCCCAGATTCATGAGAATCAACCACAACAACGCCTGAAGATAAACCTCCACGGGCAGAACAAGGAAGCGGATGAGCATCCCGGCTATAAAGGCGACGAACAGATTGGCCATGGGACCCGCAAGGGCCATGAGAACCACATCTCTTCGGGTATTTCTAAAATACCGGACATCCACGGGGACCGGCTTGGCCCACCCGAAGTTAAAAAGAAACAGGCAGATGGCTCCCAGCGGATCGATATGAATAAGGGGATTGAACGACAATCTCCCCATCTGTTTTGCCGTGGGATCTCCCAGGTAAAAAGCGACACGGCCATGGGCGTATTCGTGAAGGGTAATGGCAAAGAGCAACACCGGAATTTTCACGATCCACTGTGTAATATCAAAGGGCATGTTTAACCTCGTGGCAACCCGGTCGATATGCCGGTTACCGCAATAGATTTTATTTCAGGCACTACATAGCAGTAAATTCTATTGGCGGCAAGCGTGAAAAAGGGCAGTGGAAAAAGGAGGCCTACCAGTTGCTTTTTTTAAAGATACTTGATAGATTGAGGAATGCTGGGAAGCATCGGTCCAAGAACACCCCGGGCCATACCGTCACAAGGGGTGTAACCGCGACCGTGAACAGGCCCGCCACCCAAGACTCAGAGAACAAAGGAACTTCGCATATGCGACGGGATAGAATAAAAATCGACCTTCTGATTCACGATTTGAAAGTACCGCTTGCCGTGATTGAAGCGGGGCTAACCTCCATGATGAACCGGCAAGAAAAATACGGCCCCATTACCGAAAAACAGGAACGTGTCTTCCAGCGTGCGCTTCGAAACACCCGGGTCCTCAAAACCCTGGTTGGCGATGCCCTCGAACTGGGAAGGTCCGGTGAAGGGATGTTATTCTTCTCGAACTTTAAGGTGGCCGATTTTCTGGAACAAACACTGGTGGAAATTCTGGATCTCACGGACACCACCATCTCCGAAAAACTCAAAAAATGTAAAAGCCTTGTGCAGTTCAAAGACACCTTGGCAAAAAAAGGCGTCGATCTTTCTATCGATGAAACCTTGTGGACCCAGGAAATCCGCCAGGATGAAACAAAAGTCAAACAGATTTTAAGAAACCTTCTCAGCAATGCATTGAAATATCGAAAAACCCGAGTCGAACTCAGCGTTGATTGTCAGGAGGATTTTATTGTTTTATCGGTTAAAGACGATGGTGCCGGCATTCCCGTCGCCTATCACAAAAAGATTTTTGAATGCTACTTTCAGTTGGAAGCGGCCAGCACATGCAGCGTCAGGGGCCACGGGCTGGGGTTGGCCGGGGTAATGGTCCTGGTAGAAGATTTGGGGGGTGAAATGCTACTGGACAGCGATGAGGGGCAAGGAGCGAAATTCCTTGTCAAGATACCCCTCAAAACCGATAACAAAATCTGATAAAATCTTTTTGTTCGGCTACATAATGTCCTTCAGCTCACCCTTGGTGGGCCGGTATTTTTTGTCAAACTCCTTCCAGAATTCTTTATGTTTGTTTTTCCAACCCTTTCCGAATTTCCGATCAAAAAAGGGCTCGAGTTTTCCAAACCAGTCTGTCGGCTTATCCGAGCTCCCTCCCACCGTACGCAGTACATCCGCGACATATGTATCAATTTCCGCGATTTTGTCTTTGGGGATATAGCTTCGAGCCCCGCCGGTTATGGATTTAACGAGGTTTTCCGGGTTGACCGCATGGGCCGTGAGCATCAATGCAGGGATACCTTTTTCATTCGTCATTTTAAGGAGTTCATACCCATTAACCCCCATAATATCCAGAATGGCCAAGTCGTACTGATTCCTATTTAAGAACTTGCGAGCTGTTTCAAAATTCGGCGCCGTATCAATAAAACACACGTCCAATATTTCCACCAACGTTTCCAATATGTCTGGTTCATCATCAACAATCAGAACCCTTTTTCCTTTAAGAATCTCTTCCATGTACTGACCCCCTTTCTCGTAGCATTCAAATTGAAGCAGATCTTACTCTTATGCAGCGTTTACAGTCAATATTTTTGTTCCATTTCACGGCAATTAAGAATGTGGGAAAACCCAACCCGGCAATTGCGGATGAAATGTCAAACCCTGGTTGACATCGCCATCAGTATTGCTTAATCTTAAGACATTAAAATCATATTAATTTTTTGGCTCAAAAAGCGGCGTTTCGGTAAATGAGTCAAAGAAATCATAAGGAGAAAATATATGGAATTTGTTGAAAAATCAAAAATAAGGCTTGAACACTGGATCACGCATAATGACCATCACCATGAAGAATACAATCTCTTTGCGGAACAGCTTGAGAATGCAGGTAAAACCGAAAGTGCTAAAGCCATCAGGAAAATGGTTGAATTAAGCGTTGCATCCACTGACTGCCTTCGTGAGGCGCTGAAAAATCTTTAAACTTTCAAAGGACTTCGGGTTAAACCGGAAGTTTACGGCAAACGGGGGAAGGAATCATGTGTGAAGCCCATGCCTACATGTTGCACAACCAAAAGGAAGAAAAAATACTGGAAAGTGTCGATTTAGTTGAATTAGAGGGTGAAGAAATACGCCTGGTCAACATTTTCGGGGAACAGAAAACCATTCGGGGAAAGCTTACCCGTTATAACAACCGGGAAGGAAAGATTATTTTTGAGCCCATCTAAACGTGAAGCATGTGAACAATTAAAACCCCGAAGAGGCATCTCGACATGATTGATCTGCTTGAAAAAGCGGCCGACATCATTGTGGAATCAAACTTCACCTTGGCCCTTACCGGCGCAGGCGTATCCGTTGAGTCCGGAATTCCGGATTTCAGGAGTGCCGAGGGACTGTGGTCGAAGTTTGACCCGGCTGAGTATGCAACCATTCAGGCCTTCCGGGCCAACCCACAAAAGGTATGGGAAATGCTCAGGGAAATGAATGAGGTTGTCAGCCGGGCAAAACCCAATTTGGCCCATCTGGGAATGGGTGAGCTTGAGGATATGGGGTGTCTTCATTGCATCATCACCCAGAACATTGACAACCTTCATCAAGCCGGGGGCTCAAAAAACGTTATTGAATACCACGGAAATTCCAGCACCTTTTCGTGTATCTGGTGCGGCAGAAAATACCCGGCCACAGAAAAACAGGACGAAAACATTCCCAGATGTGAATGCCGGGAAATTTTAAAACCGGATGTCATTTTTTTTGGTGAAGCGATCCCTGAAAAGGCGATGAACCGTTCCTTTGAACTAGCGTCCTCTGCCAAAGCCCTTTTGGTGGTGGGAACTTCCGCCGTGGTTTCCCCGGTTAACACAATCCCGTCCATTGCCAAACACAATGGTGCAAAAATAATTGAAATCAATAGAGAAAAAACTCACCTGACGAATACCGTAACGGATATATTTTTTCAAGGCAATGCCGGAGATATTGTTTCTCAACTGGTAACAGCGGCAAAACGGAAAAAAGGAATGGATGCCTGAAAGCGCTCAAGGCCATTATTTATTGACAAAATTGTAAAAATCGCTAAAGTGTTTAATTTTCCGTTTGACTTAGCCGCAGAAGGCATTGACTTGAGGAAAGATCGTTGCTGTTCATCAAAATAGAGCAAGAAGCATTGGAAAATGCCTGCAAGGAGATCATTGAGAGCATTCTGATCTGTCTTCCTAATGCCTTTAAAGGGACTGTATACCGAATCGGCGCTCTACCTGAAATGGTTACGACCCGGATTACATCTGGAATTATTGACGAAGGAAGAACAAAAATTTCGTGGGGTCTACCCGAAGAATCAGATTACAATCCCCCTGGCAAACCGTGGCTTGCCTACCGCGATGAACCCGGTCGACCGCTTGAAGCCATGGCATGGTGTGTGGAAAAACAGTCCAGCTGGACCGCCGAGGACCCCCGGGACGATGCCAGAAGCGTCAGGTTGCAAGTTGAAGGCGTTTGGACGGATTTCCATCATATGGAACCGGTGCTGATCAGAAAAAAAGATTTGTACCTCGGAAAGACTCGGCATTTAGTGTACCCAAAAAACTATGCCGGTGAAACCATTTGGGAAAAAAGCGGTTACGGTGTCGCTGCGGTTATCAAAATCCACTTTCGGCCCGATTCCATCAAAATCGGTGGCACGGAGACAAAAGTCATCAAAAGGCTATCCCGGGCCCTGGGAACGGAGCTTCTTTCCTACCAGTTGAAAGAACAGTCTCTTGAAGCGGCCCGAGCCTTGGCTGAAGACAGACTTCACTCCTGCAATATTCTGGCTGACTCCCTGCGAAATGTCATCACCAAATCCGGCTTGATTTTTTCCCTGATCAAATTGGAGTTGGGTTTTTTAAGGGATCAGTGGGAAAAACTCCTCATGGAGGGATCGGATCAAGCAGACATTCGCAGGAATGCCATTCAAACCCTCAACGATCTTCTGGGGGATACGGACGAAATTTCAGAGGGAAACACCGCAACAGACCTGATGCATATACAAAACAGGTTTCTCGAACTCCATCCTTCCCCTGAACAAGGCCAAAACTGGCTGAAAATGAAGATCGAAGATAAATGGAATACTTTCATTCGCGAAGGAAAGATTGACAAACAGCAGATAAAAGTAGTAAAAGGAGAGATTGAAACATTAAAAAAATCCCTTTACCTGGGCGGAGACCCCGAGCTACTGGCTGCCTGCGACCAGTTACCCGAATCTTTAAGAGCGGAATGGGTTGATCTTCTTTATAAAGGTAACGATGTTTTTAGTTTACATCGCCTGAATCGGCTGATAGACTTGTTGGACAATCAACATTTCAGTCTTCCCCACAAAGAAAAATCAAGGGAAAGTCTTGTCCGCCTTAAGGCTGTAGCTGAGATTTTCGGACAGTTGGAAGAAAAAACCAACGTGGTCCTCAGGGAAGTATTGAATGGACACAGTGGAAAGACTGGGTAATGCTTTTCCACAAATATCCACAATCTGACAGCTTATCACTTTTTTTTTGCGCCTGTAGCTCAGCTGGATAGAGCAGCGGACTTCTAATCCGCAGGTCGGACGTTCGAGTCGTCTCAGGCGTACCAGTTATTACAAGGACTTAGCCGATTTCGGTTGAGTCCTTTTTTTCAGCAACCTTTTTGCCAAAATTTTGCCAAAAATACATTTTACCCGTCCCTACCCACCGTTTCCTAATACTGCCTGAAATGCTCTATCCAGGTTCGTTCCATCTTGCGTACCGTTCTCACCTTCGACATAACGACTGTACACTTTGATAATCATATCGCATCCTAATTTTTCGAATCCTGTGTGTGGGGGGGGGAATAGAATACGATAAAACAACCTCTTCAAAAATACCATTTATTGGGCCGATCATTTAGGAATCGTAACGAAATCGTCGTCATAGATTCCCTTTTCAGCGGTTTTGTGACATGCTATGCACTTGGAAAATGAACCGATGGATTCCCGGACGAATACGCCAGTATCTATTTCATGGTGTTCTCTTTGAATATAAGGAATCTCAGTGATTCGTAAGGGTGCCTTGTGGATGCTCTTCATTATCTTCCTCGACAGCTTTGCTGAGGACCGATCCGCTGCATGGGTTTTCAGATATTCCGCTATTGTCTTCATGGAATCCGGATCAATCTCGACAGTTTCACCAAAATGGTCTGTAACTCCGCCCAGAATTCGCCCCCAGGACCCTGATGGCAGAAGGCCAGGCGGATATCCTCTGAATGTCGGCCTGTGCGACAATGCACCGTTCTGTATTGCAGGCCTTTTCCCACGGAATTCCAGCCCAGGAAGCGCCCGGAGCAAAAACCAAAAGGGCGCTTGCTCCCAGCTCTGAAAACAATGCTGTTCGACTTCTCTTCTTCATCTGATGGGCTCAATGGCAATAAGTATCAAAAGGAGATCTGAAATCTGCCTTGATAGATGTCCGCATTGCCGTGGTGGACATCGAGGGCGGCACGGTCCCAAACGTCGGCATGAATGTAATTGAACGAGATACGGAGGTTTTCGTTCATGTACCAGTTAAGGCCTGCCGTCAGATTGCTTTCCTTTCCGCCCTGGATCTTACCGCTGTTCAGGTCCAGATAGGAATAGCGGAGGGCCAGTTCCCATGCACCCAAACCGGTTCCGCAAAACCGGAAATCATTCCGGGGGCTGACTTTTCCAAAGACGCCCTTCTTGAGATCGTAGAGGCGATGTTCGCCCGTGAAAAAATAGCTGCAATATACATACCCGCCCCAAAAGTTCGGGTCCTCCGCCGCGGCGGCATTCACGAATGTGTGGACGTATTCGGCCTGAAACGATAATGGCCCCAGAACCAATGCCCATTCCGGATCGATTATGTAACATGCCGCTGTTATAAAAGAAGGGTGTGCTTACCAGACGCTGGTCCGTGAGGTAGCTCTCCGGCAGGGCGCTTAGCTTCACGCGTGAGTCTTTATCAGCCTCATCGCTGTCCTGATGCGTATAGGAGAGGCCTATGTGCATCAGCCGACGGCCCTTTTCCCCATACCACGGAAGACCGGTAATCCGACCGGTGAAAGCATATCCCTGAATATGGGAAAGTTGGTCAGCGGCATTGCCGATGTTGGCAAAGGAACCGGTTATTGCGAAGGCACCAAGCGACCATGTCAGTCGATTGTTAATGCCCGTATTTTGACATAAGGCTCCGACGTTCCGTTTGGATGACATGGCCAGGATCGGAAGGCTCCTTTCCATAAATGTAAGATTCGTGCTGCTGGTTAGTTCCTCCAGTGAGAAGGGTTCCTTCATGTGGCCGACCCTCACTTGGCCGACTACCGGAAGATTGCTGATGCCGACCCAGAGGTCCTTGAGTTCCTGTTGTCGCGCAAAATCAATGTCGAATTTGATATCCACTGTCTCATAGAGAGCAGTTTTTCCTCCAAAAATCCAGAGTACTCCGAGGCTATGGCGAGCCCTCCCAGAGACAAAATCAACAGGACGATTGAATAGGCAACAATATTTTTCATGACTTGTCGGATATCGGTAAAACCTTGGGGAATCCATCACGTTTTGGCGAGAAGTTGCATAGCCAAATGGCAGTTAACCCTGCCTTTATGAATGACCTGCCGGTCGTATTCGGCTCTCACATCACCTCATACATTTTTCCTCAATGTACTTCCCATATTCCTGTAAAAGGGCAACGGAATACTCCCTGCGGGCACTGATTGAGTCGGGAATGAAGTTTCCTTTCACTTCCAGTCTGTCGATGATTTCATCGGCGGTGTCATAGCTCGGCCGTCTGTTCTCAGCATACAGTTCGGCGAATATCTCGTTCAGACCCGTAACGCTCACCTGTGTATGATCAGGAAATTTCAGTATGCGTCGGCCAACTGCCGGCGGCGGTGAGACTCACCCGTCCTTTCAATTGTTCTTTTCATGTTGGGCTGATATTGGATTTTGCTGTAACCCATTGTCCACTTTCTTCGATGCCTCCCTTTACACAGCATCCCTTGCCAATCTACCCATCCAGCAATATCGCGGGCATCTTCTCTAAAAATGCCTTGATCTCATCCAGCAGGCGGCGATAAGCAGCCATAACCGCCTCTTCATCCTGTGTGTTTTCCGCGAGTAGCGAGAAATCATGAAACCCTGGTGTAACAACCGGATTCTGGCTGGAAAAAAGGATACGATTCCTTAGGTGCAGGAGCCCGAAAGTATCCCGTAGGCCAGGCCCAGGACCAGGGCTCCGCCGATACCTCGAAGTTTGAGTTTGTAGAGAAAGCTGCCCGACATGGAACATTTTTCAACGCCCAGCATGCCCAAAGCCACCCAGATCAGAACCAGACCCACAAGGATCTGCCAGTAGCTTCCCACGTCTCCCAGCATCCGGCCCAAAATGGTGCAGATGATGCCGATGAGCGCAATGGTGATAAAGAGGCCCACGGTAAAAGCGATGGAATATTGGGCAGCATGTCTCGGTTTCAGGAGTGTCTCCTGGCCGCCCACATAGGCCACAATCAGGGGAATGGACGCCAGATGACAGGGACTGAACACCACGCTGATCATACCCCAGATAAAACACCCGGCTGCCGCAACCGCCGTACCCCCTGCAATCCACTGATTGACGGTCAGAAAGATATTTTCAAGCATCTAAATTCTCCCAGCCACAGGCTAGCCCACACCCATTCTTTTAAAGACCCGATCAATGTCCGCCTCTCCCATGAATCCTTCATGGCGGTGGACCTCCTTACCCTCTTTGTCAAAGAAGAAGTGGGTGGGAATGGCCCGG
Organism: Desulfatiglandales bacterium; assembly: GCA_963664475.2. Taxonomy (GTDB): domain Bacteria; phylum Desulfobacterota; class DSM-4660; order Desulfatiglandales; family Desulfatiglandaceae; genus NaphS2. The sequence continues at coordinate 779,289 of CAXXXE010000002.1, read as the reverse complement.
ATCCCGAACCGTTTGGCCTGTTCCTTGTCCTTCCATACGTCGACAAACACGATGGCGGCCTTCCCCCTGTATTTTTTCTCCACCTTTTCCATGACCGGCACCATCATCTTGCAGGGGATGCACCCGTTGGCGCCCAGATCCACCATGGTGGGCATGCCCTTGACCGGTATGGCCCCGGGCGATTGTGGATGGGATGGAGGGGCTTCCTCGGATGAGCATCCGGAAAAAATTATCGCAAGGATGCCGATTATGAGCAAAAGGCCTTTCATATGTAGTCCAATCATCTCGTTTTGCCGCTGTATCTATTTGACCCTCGATTTTGCCAGTTCCTCCAAGACCGCTCTTTCAGCAGAGAATCCCAATGGTTTTACCGCCAGAATGTAAGCTGAAAACACCACCTTCTCCGCGCCTTCAGCCACATGCCAACCATGAATGATCTTGTCACTCTGATCCTTCTGCTCGATCCGGATTTGTAGAAATCCCAGTTCGGAAAAGATGTTTTTCACCTCACCGGGTGAAATGGCGCCGGCCACTCACCCGGTATAGGCGGCAGGATTGTTCTTTAATTCCTCCGGAATCTCGCCGGATCGAAGGATATCAGAGATCACGATGCGGCCCCCGGGTTTGAGCACGCGGTGGATTTCACGAAAAACAGCCGCCTTGTCCGGCGACAGGTTGATGACGCAGTTCGAAATCACCACATCCACGGATTCATCTTCCAAGGGAAGCGATTCGATCTTACCCATGCGGAATTCCACGTTGCCGACTGCAAGGTTCCGGGCATTGGTTTTGGCCTTTTCAACCATTTCCAGTGTCATGTCCATGCCGATCACCCGGCCGGTTTTCCCCACGGCCCTTGCCGCCAAGAAGGCGTCGAACCCGGCCCCGCTTCCCAGGTCCAGAACGACTTCTCCCGGCCTCAGGTCCGCCACGCCGATGGGATTCCCGCAGCCCAGCCCCAAGTTGGCTTCGCCGGGCGCCAGAAGAAGATCCTCCTCCCCGTAGTCGAGTGTCCTGCCCAGCGACTGAATGTCCACAAGAGGGGTGGGGCCGCAGCATGAGGATGCCCTCAAACCCCGTTTTCCCTCGGCGATGGTTGAATACTTCTCCTTGACCAAGTCGTGTATCTCGCTGTTTTGGCATTTCATGGTACGGTCACTCCGTCATCCAGACAGTGGGTTTGCTATTGGGCTATCCACCCCTTGATTTCGTCCTTTGAGGGGACCTTGCCCACGCACTTTACGTCTCCATCAATCACCACTGCCGGGGTCACGAATACGCCGTGCTTGGCAATATCCATGACATCCTTGACTTTGGCGACAGTAGCCTCTACACCGGCTTCCTGAATGGCTTCTTTTACCACTTTTTCCGTTTGCTCGCACTTGGGGCATCCCGGCCCCAATACTTTGATTTCCATCATGTTTCTCCTTTGTATTTTCGCGTGGTTTTACACCTTGCGGGCTTCTTTCAGCCAGATGATCATTTTCGATTTGTGCGGCACGCCGCCGACCGATTTCACCATACCGTTGATGATCAGTGCCGGTGTGCCCATCACGCCGTATCTCCCGATTTCCTTATGTCATCCCGGCGATTGTGCTCAGAATGACAATAATGACGCAGAAAACCGCCGTCTTCTTCACCCCCATCACCCCACCGATCACCAGCATGTTGGGAAGCGACAGGGCCGGCCCCGCCAAAAGAAGGCTCAACGCCGGTCCCTTGCCCATCCCCGAGCCGATCAGGCCCTGGAGTATCGGTACTTACGTTAGTGTGGCGAAATACATCAGCGCCCCTGATGCCGAGGCAAACAGATTGGCCCACATCGAATTGCCGCCCACCAGCGATTCGATGTAATGTTCAGGAATCAGGGCGGGGTGCCCGGGTCTCCCCAACATGAGCCGGCTACCAGGACACCCGCGCCCAGCAGGGGGAATATCTGTTTCATGAACCCCCAAGTGGACTGGACCCAGGTGCTTCTTTCTTCCTTAATGAACCAGTTTTTCAGCATAAAACCCAAAACGATCAACAGTCCGGCGGTAATGTACCACTTGGCCGCAAATATCATGGACCAGATCCCGATGGACCCATGGGCGGGTCTTGCAAAGGCGGCAAAGACAAGTGTATCAACACCAGGGTCAGCATGAACATGGCCTCCTGGGTGAGGGTACGACCTTTCTCTTCTTCATCCGGGAGGTAAATTTGCCCGGCGGCACGCGCTGCATCGTCTTTCCGGAAAATGAAGGCCATGAGAAGACCGGTGATGACGGCAAACAAAACCGCACCGATGGCCCGAGCCAGCCCAAGTTGCCAACCTAGGATTCTTGCCGTGAGAACAATGGCAAAACATTGATGGCTGGCCCTGAATAGAGAAAGGCCGTAGCCGGGCCGATGCCGGCGCCCCGGGTATAAATTCCGGCAAACAAGGGCAGCACGGTGCATGAGCAGACCGCCATGACCGTTCCGGAAACCGAGGCCACCGAATAGGAGAGAATCTTTCGTGCGGTGGCCCCGAAATATTTGAGGACTGATGCCTGAGAGACAAAGACCGCAATCGCCCCGGCAATGAAGAAAGCGGGAATAAGGCAGGTTAGAACATGCTCCCGGGCGTATTCCTGAAGCATCATAAAAGCCTTTTGGCGAATCGAGACCATGGCACATAGTAAGCTGCCGCGAAGGTCAGGATGATGATTATCAGTTTGGTACGTTCTTTCATGAACAGAACCCCTAAATATCTATATGCGATATATAAAGCTCAAAAAAAATCCCTACCGTTTACAGCAGATTTCCTCTCTACGAATCTGCGGGAGCCTTTCGATCAGATCCGTCACCTCGGGTTCATCTTCCAGCCAATGCCGAAGATTGCCCATGATGCTGGAGGCATAAGGAGACTTTTGGCCATCCGTCAGATAGTAATTGACCCACAGTCCATCTTTCGTGTAGTCTACAATGCTGGCTTCCTCAAGTATTTTTAGATGTTTAGATACACTTGACTGGGAGATCTGAAGCGCCTCTTTCAATTCACACACGCACATCCCCTTGTGTTGGAGCATTTTGACGATCTTGACCCGGTTGAGATCGGACAGAGCTTTCATCACTTTAATGAATTCTTTCATTGTTAACCATCCTTGAATTCTTTTTATGGACCCATTAAATTTCCTCAAGACCAACCTTCTCTAATTATCTTCATCACGGCCATTGAATTGGTTTTGCTTCCGAAAAGGTAGAGATAGTCCTGTTTGACCGCAAGACAATACGGCTTGATTATTCCAGGGATGTCCAAAACCGTCTTCAGGTAAAGCAAATTCTTTGGATCAGTCCTATCTACAACGGCTACCCCGCCACCATCCTCGATTTCAAGAGGCATAAAAACATAATTGCCCTGTAACTTAACTCTATTCGCTTTGTACATTTCTTTATTGAACACATGACTGAGTTCAAATATGTTCTCCGGATCACTTATGTCAAATGCTGCAAGACCTCCTTTTTCGCTATAAAGACCACCCCAGAGGGCAACATACAGGATGCCGTCATCCCCTATTTGAGAAACCATCTGGCAATAATGAGGTTCTTCCAAAACCTTTACGATTGCCATGTTGAAAGGATCAGAAATATCAATTACAGAAAACTTGTTACTCCCTAAGCCCCCCAGAAAAGCATAGTTGTCCTTGATGGTAATACCTTCAGCTCCCGGGATACCGGTATTTATCTTGGACACGAAAAATGGATTCTCTGGATCAGTAATATCAACAGCAATGAACAAATCCGACAATTCACCTGTCTCAAAATTGAAGCCTCCTGAGAATAAGGCATACATGCTATTGTTGGCTCGATAAATCCTGCAATGAAGCATGTTATCGATCCCTTCAAGATTCAAATAGCTTAGTTGTACCAGGTCACAAGGGTCTGTAACATCAAACAGAAATAGCCCGCCTCGTGAAATATCTGTAACGACAATCAGATTCTTTATCCGGTCTTGCCCTTCCACATGACATGACGGATCTTCATCCCAATGGGTCAGGAATTTTGGGTTGGCTGGCTCTGAAACGTCATATGTGGATATCCCCCCTCCCCTGAGCGTTAGAAACATTGTGTTGGGCTCTTCGGGATAAATGATCGACCTTACCACGTAATTGAGGGCCAGATCATCTTTTACCGTTTTTACAACTTTCAATTCGAGGCTTGAACTCTTTATTGGATCATCTTTATCGCCGGCACATGCATAAAATGCCATTATCAGGACCACACAACACGCAATTTTAAGCGGTAATTCCTTTTTTGATTGTTGAACGGCACATATGATCATTGCTTAGTGTTTAACCTCAATTTTTCTTGAAATTCTTACCAACAATCATTTTTCGTTTTGGAGTGAATTCCCACCATGGTTTTGGATCTTCACCTTCCATAAATGCTACCGCTGACATGAATACATCAATCACGCATGGGTCAACTGTTTTCCCCTTCTGGTCAGAGGGGGGCTCTTCCGCTAATACTTTGGTTAAGGATCACTTCAAAATTTAGCAGTTAATAGTCCCCTGAAAGTCCATACATGATTGGTGATACCCGCCGCCATAGCCGGGGTTCTTTCTACCCGCCTTTGAACAAAAAGATCGTGAGTATTATTTACTTTTTCTCGGAGACTCATATGCGGTCCGACAAAATTGTAAAAAGCCTGAAAAAAGTCGTTTGTTTTCTGACGTTGGCTCTTTTCTTACTGAAACCAAGAGTCTTTCTGGTCAAAGGGGATAACGCATGTCGGATTGTCAAGTTGAGTCTTTCGAGAAGAAAAGTGCCAATTTTCAGTCCCAGCTTGTTTAGTTTTTCTGCCCCACACCTTATCCGATAAGCAATTTTTATCAACTTTCCGTTTTCTTTTTCTTTCACGATCTGGCCATAAACTAATTCTGGGTAGGGTTCTTTTACCGGATCTTTAGGGCGCCCCCGTTTCCTTGTTCTCGGAAATATCTTTATTTCAATGAAATACTCTACGCTTACCACTTTTACTCATGTATGCAGATCGGCTGGATATGTTTCCTTTATAGAATTTCCCATAATAGTCACAATTTTTGTTTGGACAGGGTTGATTCCAATTTTTCGGTTTTCTCATGGGGACACCTCCCCATGACTATTATGCATAAAGTTGCAAACCAGAAACAGACCCAAAGATAAACGCCGTAAAAACTGCAAAAAAATTATGAAATCTTCGCCGTTAACCCAACTAACTCAAACGCCGCCGTTAAAAATCAAGAAGTACAATCGGCCAAAAAAGTATAAATCCGTAGAACACAAAGAAATTCATATAATTTTTATCTCTTACCAATTTGAAATTTGGAAAGTCTGGCAGCTTCATTTATGCGGTTCTGTATCTCTTCTAAAGGATAATCAAAAAACATTCTGACTTTCCCATTTTTGTCTATAACGGCGAAATTATTATCCATGATCTCATATTGGGCCTTCCATTCGATTGAAAATGCATCCTTTGCGTCCTTGACTTGATAAGGTGAAATCTCTCCCTGGTCAACAAGTTGTAACGCCAGGCGGTCCTCGATATCCAATAACCAGGCATCGCCATCAAGAGTTGAAAAGAACAATAGAACATTTCCAAGGGTTATAAATTTAGAAACCCCCTTTTGGGCGTATCTGGTGATGTATTTGATTTCTTTTTGAATCAACTCATATGTCAACTGGATGGATTCAATCTTGACAAATGGTTTTTTCTTATTTTTCTTTGTCTTTTTCATGGTGGTTTGCTCAATTTTGTTTCAGACCTGAACAGTAGTTTGAAGGATTTTCAATTATTCTTTGATTAACGGTGAAATACACCGCATTTTTCCCGAGTCCATTTTGACCTTCAGGAAAAACTCTTTCATAATCCTATCGGGAAGTATATAATGGAAAATATTATACAGACATGTGGCCGTTTCGTAAAGTTATTCGTCTCTCATTTCTGGTGAGTCTGGGCCAATGATAGAAAATCTGGGTGTGCTGTCAGAATTCAACTACTCCGCCTATGGGAACTTTCTTACACAGGCAGGGATACCTGATTCTGAAAAGGTACAAAAACCTGAAGAGATAAGAACCGAAGCACTCGGTCCCAAAGAATGCAAGACATGAAGCAGCAGGACTTACAAGGATCGGTCCACTGATTCTTCCGTATCTTTTCAGAGCCCTACCCGTGTCTCACCCGAGATGGCGGCTGGCGCTGTGCGGGCACACGAACAGGAGCATGTTTCAAACAACAGCGAAGAGGCAGAAGAAAAGGGCCTGAAAGCCCACTCAACAGTGGCAATTCATACCGCTGTCTGCCCTGAATGCGGTAAGATCCATGTTTCCGGCGGAACCACGACAACAACCTATTCACCTGACGAATCATCTGCATTTTCCTCCAATGAAGGCAAAGGAAATTTCCTGGATACCGTTGCTTAAGACGCATCCTTCGCCGTTAAAGCCATAAAAAGAAAACTCACCCATTGAAAATCAAAGCTAAATTAAGGACTTAAACAAATACAACAAAACTATCCCCATGTAGCGGATTCGAAGGCCACTTTGGATTTTTCAGATAAATTTTCAAAGCCCTGATCCAGTTGTTTTTCCAACCAGTTTATCAGTCGATCTCTTTGTGAGTTTAATGGGCCACTTTCAGATGTTTGGTTTCCGTGGTTCTGAAGTAGTTTTTGGGCAGGATAAAGGCGGGTAGAAAGCATTCCGGCTATGGCGGCGGGCAGCACCAATCATGTATGGACTTTCAGGGAACTATTAACTGCTCAATTTTGCAGTGATCCTTAACCAAAGTATTAGCGGAAGAGCACCCCGTTTTCGGGTAAGTCCTTTTTTTTTGTTGATGCAGCAGAGTTGTAACAAAATAACCAATCCATCAAGAAATAAAAGACCGGATGAACCGTTGGACGGCTTTCTTACCCCGATAAACACCGTAGTGTCCTTCACAAAGAATATCTGCGTCCATTTCCAGAATTTTTCTAAGTGATTCCTGATATGCCTTGGCATCAGAATGAAGTGACGCGTCCAGTGGCCCATGGACATCCTGACCGAACAGCACTTTCCGGCCGTCAATTTCCGCTGTGTACACCAGAGACCCGGGCGAATGACCCGGCCGGTGATAGGCTGTTATCTTTCCATTTCCGACCTTGATGGTATGAGTATCTGCTTCAATTTTGACATCGATATGTAACGGGTCCATGTTGGCGCCATACCATGATGCAGCCGTCACTTCGCTGTCGCCAGATTCCAGATAAACAGCGTCAAGGGCATGTGCAACGATTTTGCAGCCGTACTCCTGACGAACCCTCTCCGCACCACCGGTATGGTCGAAATGGCAGTGGGTCAGCAGCAAGTATTCAATCGGCACATTCTCAGGCATGCATTCTGAAATATTGATCTTCAACAGATCATGACCGTTCCCACACCCGGCATCAATAAGGACAGCGCTGTCACCGAACTGTATCAGATAGATCGCGGCGTCTTCAGATGACGTGAATACAGGCCCTCCGACTTGCCAGAGGTTCGATAAAATCTTAGGTTCCATGTTCACTTCCTGCCCATTTTCAATTATTGATCCTTTCCTTTAAAATATTAGAACACTTGAAAGTTACGATTCGTCTCGCATTCATCATCATGTCTTCTCCTGTCTGGGGATTTCTGCCTCTCCGTTCTCTTTTTTCTTTAACGGAAAATTTGCCGAAACCGCTGATAAGGATATCCTCTCCGGATGCAAGGGTTCCTTTCAGGATTTCCAGCAGGGATTCAATCGTAGATGCGGACAATGGCTTTGGAAGTTCACATGATTCATAAATAGCGTCAATTAAACCGGCTTTTGTAACGGTCATTTCATAACCTCGATTCAGGATACTTTTGGAGTTGTTTTCATCATCTATCTCAAGAAGGCCTTCGACCCGTTCGGACAGGCGGGATCGCATGTAATCTGATTGTCATAAAGATATGGAATCCATTCTTGTTCAACGGCTTTCTCAATATCGTCCACTTCCGATCCGTGGATAACACATATCCTAGGCTGTTGCTCCCTGAAGGTTCGGGAGAAAATAACCTTAAGTTTATGGAGTTGTCAAGAAGTACAACTGCTTACAGAATCATAAAACTTTGGATACGCCAAAGGACCAAAACCTGAAATGCCCAAGGAATTGTAGCAGGATATCAAAGCAAAAGAACCCTTTAACCCATAAACAGGAAGGCCCATTACAAAAAAGAAAAAGGCAGAATCTCAAAAAGAGACTCTGCCTTTCGCAAGGAGGTGAAAATGAAAGGAGGTTTGTCACGGGGTTGAAAATCCAACAAAACGATCAAACGATAGCTTCCAGAAGCGCCGTTATTAACCTTGCTGCAACCTCATTTTTATTATCCAAGGTCACGAATAAAAGATGCACGCACACCCGAGAAGCCGTTAAATCAAGCGCCAATCACAACTTTCTATGTTGGGTATAACCTTTGTAAGGGTTTTATTCCTCACATGGTTTATTTCTTAAGTGTTAAAGTTGACCACTGGCACTCGATAAAATATACGAAAAAACCGGGCTAAAAAAATATTCTCAAATAAAAGACCTTAAAGCATCAATTCCCGTTTGCATTGACATTCCATAAGACTGCTGACTCAAATCCTTGGCTGCCAGTTGTGCCAGAATGCCGGCCTGTTTTTCATCAATGGGTTCAAATTCAATTTTCGGGTTTTCTGAAACCCTGGCTGTGATGTTTACCGTGTCCGTTGATCTGGTTGAATCGTCTTTCCCCTCTTCCGTTCTGGTTCGAGGTTCCTGGTTTAATTCATTCATCTTCTGATGGATCAGGTTCGAGTCAATCCCTGGCTGAGTAATGCCGACTGTTGTCATTTGGAAACCTCCGTTAATGTTTGGAAATTTAATATGCGAAAAACGTGCCTGAACGGTTGATTACGATCATATAATTTTTAACGGTAAAAATTCCGGTAGGTTATATGTTTCTGGTTTGGAATATTATTTCATCTGAGTGCGTCAAAAAGATATCGAACGTCAAAAAATGATACATGGTGTCGCTTCTTTGACGATCTTATAAGGTGCCTCCCCCGGTCAAGATTGATGGAAATATTCTTTATCAGGTGACGTGCTTGGCAGAAACAGCGTCCAAAGGACAGGCTTCAATGCATTCCCAACATCCCATGCACATGTCCTGAAATACCATTGGCTGTTCGAAAGCACCATCAATTTGTTTAAAGACTTTGTGCGTACAGGCTGATGCGGAGGCACAACGGCCTTCTTCGTGGTCGCACATCTTAGGATCACATATGTCATACTCAACCAAAGCAAAGGATTTCTTGGACTGCATTAAATTTTGTCCCTTCATTCTGTATTTTCAGTTTGTTCTTACATACCGGAAGCCCATTTCTGAGTCCTTACCCTTCTGGGAATCCCCCCTACATATATTATGGGTTGACTATTTAAGTTCAAATTGATTTTCCGTCGATCACTTTCCGGATCATTTCCGACATTTCAGACAACTGAACCGGTTTTGTCAAAAACCCGTCAAGCCCCATGGATTCGGCTTTTTCTCTGGAGATAAGCTCACTGAAACCGGTGGCCAGCACGATGGGAATATCCGGACGAACCCGTCGCAATTGTTCCGCGAGCCTATCACCCGTCATATCCGGCATGGTCATATCGGTGATCACCAGGTCATATTGATTCGAATCCCCGGCAAAGTGGTCCAGGGCTTCCTGCGCTTTGGTCATCCCGGTGATGTCATACCCCAGCGTTTCCAGCATTTCCGTTTCGATCTGGAGAACATCCTCCTGGTCATCCACTATCAGGATTCTTTCAGAACCCCTTGTAATGCCTTTTGCGGTTTTATGAACCACAACGCCTTCATCCCGTGTCAACGGCAGATATACATCAAATTGCGTCCCCTTTCCAACCTCGCTTTTGACAAGGATAGCGCCTTTATGGGTTTTCACGATTCCATGAACCACCGCCAGCCCCAGTCCCGTGCCTTTCCCTTTTTCCTTTGTGGTGAAATAGGGCTCAAATATTCGCTCCAGCTGTTCCGTGGGAATGCCGATACCGGTGTCGGCAATAACGAGTTTTCCGTAAAACCCGTTAGGGATGCCGGCAATTTCCGAAGCTTTTTCTGTCATTTCAATCCGGGAAAGAGAGATATCGAGTGTTCCCCCGGTTTCCAGCATTGCCTGGTAGGCATTTGTGCACAGATTCATGATGACCTGATTAATCCGGGAAGGGTCGCCCATAATCCGGCATTTGGAATCAATTTCCGTCTGAATACGGATTGTGGAGGGGATGGCATGGCGAAGCAGCTTCAGAGCATCTTCAACAGCCAAATGCAGCTCTATGGGTGATCGAACCTGTTCGTCATTTCGGCCGAATGCCAGAATCTGGGCCACAAGCTCCTGCGCCTTTTCACCCGAAGTGTAAACCGCTTCCAGTTTGTTTCTCATGGGGCTTTCCGGCGGAAGGTCCAGAAGCGCCAGTTCGGAATAGCCCAAAATAGAGGACAGAATATTGTTGAAATCATGGGCGATGCCGCCTGCCAGCGTGCCAATGGACTCCATTTTCTGGGACTGAAGAAGCTGTGCATGGAGTTTTTCCCGTTCCTCTTCGGCCTTTTTCCGGTCGGTGATGTCCGTGAGCGTGACGATCCGATAACTGCCCACCAGATTGATATTGACAATGACCGTTTTGTTTTCTCCGGCTTTGGTTCTGATTCGACACTCATATTGAGGGGGTGGAGATTCTCCCTCTTTCGAGCGTTTTGCATCATATGACAGCAACCGCTCCAGATCTTCCGGAAGCACAAAATCGGACCATTTCATTTTATCGACAATTTCGGCTTTTTTATATCCACTCATTTCTTCAAACACGACATTGCACTCCAAAATGATGCCGTCTTCCCCGAAAATGCCGGAAGCAGTCCCCTTGTTTTCAAAAATAGCCCGGTATTTTTCTTCGCTTTGCTTCAGCACTTCCCGCATCTGTTTTTGATCCGTAATATCCTGGATTACCCCTAAAACTTTCAAAGGATTGCCGTGAATGTCGCAAATGAGTTCCGCAATGGAATGAATTACCGTTAAACCGGGCCTGTTTTCCGGTTCTATTTCAAATTCGATGTCGTAAGGTTCATTTCGTGTAACCAGATCAACCAGCGCCTGATTTACCCGTTCTGGTTCCAAAATATGGTTTTCCACTTCATCCAGCGGCAGAAACGGACTTTTTCGCTCGATGCCATATATTCGAAAGGCTTCTTCAGAGCCCCAGACCTTTTCCGCTTTTATATCATATTCCCAGGAACCAATTTTGGCGACCCTCTGAGCCCTTTTCAACCGGTCCTTGCTTTGTTCGAGTGCTTCCCGTGTAGAAAGTTTCTCGGTAATATTCCGGGCAATACCAAAGACCCCCACAATCTTTCCTTCATTGTCACGCCTTGGCAGGCTGGTAAAATCGCAGGTAACCCCCGTTATGAACGTCAACGTGTTTTCCAGCGATTCCCCCTTCAGTGTTCGATGATAGACATCCATCAGGGAAGCGTGGTCTTCTTCCATAAAAAGGGGCTGGAATGGTTTACCGATAATATCCGATTTCGGCAACCCCGTGGTTTTTTCAATGGCCGAATTTACCCAGACGACATTTCCCACGGCATCGGCTGAATAGGCGATATCCGTCAGATTTTCAAGGAAAATTTCCGATTCTTTCAGTGCCTTTTCTGACGCCGGGCGGGCGCTGATTTCTCTTCCCTGTTGAAGGTTTCGAAGACCCAGTAAACCGACCTGTTCCTCCAGATGCTTGCGACGGGTAACATCGCGGTCGATACCGCTGAAACCGATCAGTTGCCCGTTTTCATCAAAATCAGGGTGGGAGGTGCTTTCAAAAATTCGAATGGCGCCATCTTTGTGGAGTCGCTTGAGTTCAATACCGTTCCAACCCTTTTTTTGCTTGCTGGATACCGCCAGTATGGTTTCCATTGCGGCGGCACTTTCAGGATGCAGTGTTCTGTAGGTGGATCGATTCAGTATCTCGTCCGGTGCATATCCCAGCAATTTTAGAACGGCGCCATTCGTAAAGGTGTGCTCCCCTTTTCTGTTAATGGACCAGACCCAGTCTTTCATCGCGTCGACCAGGGTGCGGTATTTTCTCTCACTGTCCAGCAGCGCCTGCTCCTTTTGCTTATGATCGGAAATATCCCGGCTGATGATGGTCAGTCGTTCCTGCTTTGAAGTTTCATCTTTCACCGGGAAAATGGTGGATGCGTACCATCTGCCGTCAACCTGATCTTCAATCTTTTGCGGTTTTCCCGTCTTCAGTGCTTCAATTCCCCTGAGCCGCCTTTTATCCGCAATATCGGGCGGGAAATAACCCCTTAATGGTGTTCCCAGAATTTCCACAGGCTTTCTGCCCAGCCGTTTTGCCCCTATTTCATTGGCGTAAAGAATTTTCCCGGAGAGATCGATCATAAAGATACCGCCTGGTGCATGGTCAAACACTCCCATAACGTTGTTCTGTTTCATGACTGATGTTTCCATTTCATGAATCCTCCGTTTGAGTGGCCTTGCATGCGTGTTTTTCATAAATGGGAATTTTACGCCATGACTCAAAAAAGGTTGAATTCGATTTCAATGAATATCAATAATGACTCCGAAATTCTGACAATGAATCTTACAATTTCCCTGATCTGGGAATCAAGCAGTTTGTTTGAATGATCATCAACGCCTGATGTCTCAAGTATCAACAGCGTGGTATCCGAAGGAAACGACACCTCCGTGAACGTTTACAAAAAAAAATGCACACCTGCCGTGAAAAACATTTCTTGAAAGTTGGTGATCGTGTTGCTATCATCCGGCGAAAAATTGTTGAAAGGATTTGCACATGAGAGAAAAGTCCAAGGCTCTGTTTGAAAAAGCCAGAACATTTATCCCCGGCGGCGTAAACAGCCCTGTGAGAGCTGGAAAATCCGTGGGCATGGATCCGCCCTTCATTGCCTCCGCAAAAGGCGCCCTGATCCGGGACGTGGACGACAACGAATATATCGATTATGTGGGCTCATGGGGTCCCATGATTCTCGGTCATGCCCACCCTGAAGTAATCGAGGCCGTCATCAAAAGCGCTGAAAAGGGGACCAGCTACGGCGCCCCCACGGAAGGCGAAGTAACCATGGCCGAGACCATCGTGGACATGGTGCCCTCAGTTGAGAGGGTCCGAATGGTGAGTTCGGGAACAGAAGCCACCATGAGCGCCATTCGGCTGGCGAGGGGATACACGGGCCGGAACAAAATCGTCAAATTTGATGGCTGCTACCATGGCCATTCAGACAGCCTGCTGGTATCTGCCGGCTCAGGGCTCGCCACCCTCGGCATTCCCGGAAGCCCCGGCGTCCCGGAGGATGTGGCCCGGCACACCATCTCCCTTCCCTACAACCATTTTGAAGGGGTTGAGAGGGCATTTGCCAAATTCGGAAACGAAATCGCCTGCGTTATTGTTGAACCCGTTCCCGGAAACATGGGGGTCGTCATTCCGGATTTATCCTTTTTAAAAGGCCTCAGAAGCATTACAGAACGTCATGGGGCGATCCTTATTTTTGATGAGGTCATCAGCGGATTCAGGCTCGCCCTGGGGGGCGCCCAGGCGGTTTTGGGGATTCGCCCTGATCTCACCTGTTTCGGTAAAATCATCGGCGGCGGGCTCCCCGTGGGCGCTTATGGCGGCAAGGCGGAGATCATGGACCGCATCGCGCCGGACGGGGATGTTTACCAGGCCGGAACCCTTTCCGGGAATCCCCTGGCCATGGCCGCGGGCCTTGCCACATTACGCATCCTGAAACGGGAAAATCCCTATGGGGAACTCGATAAAAAAGGCGAAGCCCTTTTTTCCGGGCTTAGGGCCGCGGCAAAAGAGGCGGGCATACCGGCAACAATAAACCGCATGGGCAGTATGGGGTGTCTCTTTTTTACCGATAAAACCGTCACGGATTTTATCACGGCCCAAACCGGCAACCAGCGTATTTTTCGCCAATATTATAAAGAAATGCTGGATCAGGGGGTGTATCTGGCGCCCTCCCCTTTTGAAACCTCGTTTTTGTCCATGGCCCATACGGACCGGATGATATCGGATACCATTGATCGGGCAAAAAAGGCGTTTGAGATTATATCGCGGGAATTATAACCCATTTGACCTTGCCATTTTTTCTATGGGTATTATTGTAAATATTTGATTTTTTGTGAAGAGAGGTTTTGTTGTAATGTCTGAAATTATGAAAGAAAAAATTGCCCTTGATTTTTCAAAAGGAAACGGCCTGCTTCCCGCCATTGCGCAGGATGCCGCATCGGGGAAGGTATTGATGCTGGCCTATATCAATGAAGCGGCCTGGCTCAAAACCCTCGAGACCGGCGAAGCCCATTACTGGAGCCGGTCAAGGCAGGAACTCTGGCACAAGGGGGGCACTTCCGGACACGTTCAGATCATCCGGGAGATATTGGCGGACTGCGATGACGACACGGTTCTTTACAGGGTGGAACAGATTGGGGGCGCCGCTTGCCACACGGGACGCGAAACCTGCTTTCATAAAAAAATTGACGGCGAAGGAACGGTAACCCTTATCGGGGAAAAAGTATTTGATCCGGAGAAGGTATATAAAAAATGAACAAATTGAAATTCGGTATCCCAAAGGGGAGCCTTCAAAACGCAACCATCGGTCTTTTTGAAAAATCCGGTTGGAAAATCAACGTCAACGGTCGGAGCTATTTTCCCGACATCAATGATCCTGAAATCGAATGCGCCATCTGCCGGGCGCAGGAAATGAGCCGGTATGTGGAAAACGGAACCCTCGATGCCGGTCTCACGGGCCGGGATTGGATTGAAGAAAACGAGTCAGACGTGGTGACGGTGGATGACCTGGTCTATTCCAAAGTCAGTCAGAATCCTGCCCGTTGGGTTCTGGCCGTGGCGGCCGGTTCCGACATCAAAACCCTCGAAGATCTTCAAGGAAAAAAGATCGCCACTGAGCTTGTCAATTTCACCCGGAAGTTCTTTGCGGAAAAAAACATCGACGTAAAAGTGGCCTTTTCTTGGGGCGCCACCGAGGCCAAAGTGGTATCCGGGCTCGCCGATGCCATCGTGGAAGTGACGGAAACCGGCAGCACCATCAAAGCCCATGGCCTTAAAATCATTTATGACCTGATGGAAACCAACACCCAGCTCATTGCAAACCGGGAAGCCTACGAGGATACCTGGAAGCAAGCCAAGATCGCACAGATCATACTGCTGTTGAAAGGGGCGCTCAGGGCTGAAAACATGGTGGCCCTCAAGATGAATATTCCAAAGGAAGCTGTCGAGAAAATTATCGATATCCTGCCGAGCCTCAATGCCCCAACGGTGGCGGGTCTCTACAAATCAGACTGGGTATCGGTGGAAACCGTCGTGGACAGCAGGGTGGTGAGAGATCTGATTCCACAACTCATGGACGCGGGCGCTCAAGGCATCATTGAATATTCCCTCAACAAGGTTATCTGATGAATAGAATTGCCGCAAGGACAAAAAACATCCCCCCCTTCATCGTCATGGACGTGCTGGAAAGAGCGCACGAACTGGAAAGAGCGGGACGGGATATCATTCACCTGGAAATCGGAGAACCGGATTTTACGACGCCTGACTGCATCTGCGAGGCGGCCCACGAGGCCATCAGCAGGGGCGAAACCCATTACACCCACAGTCTGGGGATTTTACCGCTGAGAGAAGCCATCTGTGAATACCACTACGAGAAGTACGGCACCAGCATCGATCCCGACCGTATTCTGGTAACATCGGGAACCTCCCCTGCCCTTTTCATGGTTTTTTCCGCTCTCCTTGAAGCCGGCGACGAGGTGATCATGAGCGATCCCCACTATCCCTGCTATCCGAACTTCGCGGATTTTCTGGGGGCCGCACCCGTCCGCGTCAAGGGATATGAGGAAGACGGTTTTCAGCTTCGACCGGAACATGTCAAAAAACGGATAAGCCCTAAAACCCGTGCCATCCTCATTAACTCGCCGTCCAATCCCACCGGGAACCTCCTTTCAAAGGAGAGGATGCAGGAAATCGCGTCCTTCGGTCCGCCCATCATATCCGATGAAATCTATCACGGTCTGGTGTATGGCGAAAAAGAGCATTCCATCCTCGAATTCACGGACAATGCCTTTGTGCTGAACGGATTTTCCAAAATCTTCGCCATGACCGGATGGCGCCTGGGTTATCTCATCGCACCACCGGCCTTTATCCGGCCCATGCAGAAGGTGCAGCAGAACTTTTTCATCTCCGCCGGGAGTGTTTCCCAATGGGCGGGCATTGCCGCTCTGAAAGAGGCCCATGAGGATGTTGAACGGATGCGGCTCGTGTATGACGAGCGCCGGAAGTACATGATCGAGCGGATTCGGAGTCTAGGTTTCGGCATCGCCGTGGAACCGGCCGGGGCCTTTTATATCCTGGCCAATGCCCGTCACCTGACGGAAAGTTCCTACGACCTGGCTTTCGAAATCCTCGAAAAAGCGAACGTGGGCGTAACGCCCGGCATTGATTTCGGACAAAACGCCGAAGGGTATATCCGGTTTTCCTACGCCAATTCCCTTGAAAATATCAAAGAGGGGTTGAGCCGGATTGAGCGTTTTTTAAAGAGCAGAACCCATGGATGTTGAATTCATCAAAAGCGCTTTCAAGGAGCAACATTATCCCTCCCCCGACAGGCCCGAGGTCGCCTTTGCGGGGAAATCCAACGTGGGAAAATCCAGCCTTCTCAACACCCTTGTCAACCGCCGAAAACTGGCCAGGACCAGCAGCACTCCCGGCAGGACCCAGGCCATCAATTTTTTTCGCTTCGGCAAAACCCTTTATCTGGTGGATCTGCCCGGGTACGGGTTTGCCCGGGTGCCCACCAGGGTCAAACAATCCTGGGGCCAAATGGTGGAGGACTACCTTCGAACCCGGGAAACCCTGAAGGCCGTGGTGGTCATTCTGGATATTCGCAGGGACCCCTCCGCCGGCGATGAAGACCTCATCAACTGGCTGAACCACTATCACATCGAGCCCATCATCGTACTGACCAAGGCGGATAAAATCTCCCGCCAGAAAATACAAAACAGGGTCAGGCTCATTGTGGACGGCTTGAAGGGGGTCTCATTTTCCCCGCCCATCATTTTTTCTTCCCTTACCCGGCAGGGTGTGGCGGAATTATGGAAAAAAATCAACGAAACGGCCCTCCCGCAACCCACCTCATTTTAACCGCATCCAAACTCAGAGAGGCATAAATTGTCCATTTTCAGCAATATCAAAGGCGATATTTCCGGCGGCATTTCCGCCGCGGTCATTGCCCTTCCCTTGGCACTGGCTTTCGGGGTCTCGGCCTTTGCTTCCATCGGAACCCCTGAAGCCCTGGCAAGGGGCGCAGCCGCCGGCATGTACGGGGCCATATTTACCGGGATCTTTGCCGCCATATTCGGCGGCACCGCCAGTCAGATCACGGGGCCCACGGGACCCATGACCGTGGTCATCACCGAATTCATCGCGACGCTCATGAAACACCCCGCTATTCTGGAGCAGCCCGATCCCCTTGCCGCCGTTATCACCCTCACGGCGGTTATCGTTTTCCTGGGCGGCCTGGTTCAGGTGCTGATGGGAATCCTGCGTTGCGGCACCCTCATCAAGTTTATCCCCTACCCTGTTATTGCCGGGTTCATGAACGGCATTGCCGTGATTATTTTTCTGGGCCAGGTAGCGCCGATCCTGGGCATGAAACTGTTCTTTAACGACACCGGCGCTTTTTCACCCGTGCTGCTGGATAATGCCGTGGGCAGTCTTCCCCTGCTGGGAATCGGGGTTATAACCATTGCCGCCATCCTCATTTCAGGCAAAATTACCAAAAAAATACCCGCATCCCTGGTGGGGTTGATCCTGGGGACCGGTATTTATCTCCTTCTGGGGAAAACCCTTGTGCCGGAATTTGCCCGTTTTGAAGGAAATCCTTTCATCATCGGCGCCATCCCCACGGGATTTCCCATTCCCCTTGATTTCCTCTCCATCTCTTTTGCGGATATCCTGGCGTTCATCATTCAATATCCGGCCGCATTCCTTGCCCCGGCAGTGACCCTGGGCATTCTGGGCGCCATCGACGCCCTTCTCACGTCCCTGGTGGCGGATGTCAGCACCAAAACCAAACATCATTCCAATCGAGAGCTCTTCGGTCAGGGCATCGGGAACGCGGTCAGCGCCATTTTCGGCGGCATGCCCGGCGCAGGCGCCACCGTCAGAACCGTCGTGAATATCCAGAATGGCGGCAGAACCCGGCTTTCGGGGGTCTTTCACGGCCTTGTCCTACTGTTCATCCTCGTTGTTCTGGGATCGGCGGCCGGGTGGATTCCCATGTGCGTTTTGGCCGCCATCCTGATCGTTACCGCCGTTTCCATGCTCGACACCTACAGTCTCAGCCTGGTGCGGAAAAAGACGGCATTCAAGGACCTTCTCGTGGTGGGCGTGGTGACCATCATCACCGTGGTGCTGGATCTGATGATTGCCGTGGGGATCGGATTGATGATTTCGGCCTTCCTTTTCCTCAGGGAACTGATTGGCGCCAAGGTTTACCGAAAGAAGTTTCGTTGCGACAAAATCCATTCCAACCGCGTCCGTACCGAGGCGGAATCAGCGGTATTGATGGAAAATGGCCGTCAGATCTTGGTCTATGAACTGTCCGGAAACCTGTTCTTCGGAACAGCGGACAAACTATCTGATGATGTTCAAGGAGAAATGGAGGGAACCCAAATCGTCATCTTTGATCTTAAGCGGGTGGATACGATCGACATTACCGGAGCGGAATTGATCAAAAGGATCTGCGACGACGTAAAACAAAACGGAGAAACCTTTATGATTTCCAGCCTTTCTTCCGGCACCGGCAGGCGTGAAAAGCTAACGCTCTATTTGAAGGATTTAGGGGTTATGGAAAGTGTTGGCGAAGAAAATATTTTTCCCGATGTGGATCGCGCGCTGGAGGCAGCCGAAAACCGGTTGATTGAAAAACATGGCGCCCAAACCGTCGGCTTACATTCTCGCCGGGATTTTTCTGATTTCGCACTGCTGAGCAATCTGGATGCTGAACAACAGGCCCAGGTCAAAGAAGTTATGCTCGAAAAACATTACCGTGCCGGGGAAACCATTTTCGAGGAGGGTGAACCCGGAGATTCGCTGTTTTTCATCGCTTGTGGCTATGTGAGCATACTCGGGTCCGCCGGTCCCGACAAAAACACACGGTTCATAAGCTTAGGACCTGGCCTCTATTTCGGTGAAATGGCCCTGCTCGAAAATTCAGTTCGCTCCGCCCGTGCCGTGGCCGATGAGGACTGCGAGCTCTACGTGCTGCAAATGGATGAACTGGAGAGGCTCATGATGAAAGACACCATGATCGGCTCACGTATCCTGCACGCCATGGCAAAGGGCTTGAGCCGGCGTCTTCGATTGGTTTCGGCGGAACTGTCGGCGGTTGAGTCGGTTTGACAGGATCGGGAAATCTCGACCATCACAAGGTGGGTTTACCACCCCCGCGGATAAAAATGGCGGCAGAACCCATAGCCCATCACCTATGGCCTATCGCCTGTTTTAATGGCAAAAATTTCAATCTCCTTCCCTACAGCAACAATCTATATTAAATTTATATACTTTTGCTTGCATCCTGAACTAATCTCGCCTATATTGCCGCGTGAAATGCGTTTGCGCCTTCAGGTGAAAACGCGCCCCAAGTGAAAAAATATAGGAGTTTCAATGTGAAATCGCCCCTGTTGGTTTATGAAAAACAGGCATCACCCTCCTTTGCAGAGGAGGTTATGAACCGTTCAGGCCAGAACCTCATGGCCTGTTTTCAGTGCAAGAAATGCGCCGCCGGTTGTCCTGTGGGCAAGGAGATCTCCATGACGCCGGACCGGCTTATTCGGACGATCGTTTTTGGAGATCAGGAAGGCGCCTTTTCCAACCCTTTGGTCTGGCGCTGCATCTCCTGTTACACCTGCGGCGCCCGATGTCCTAACGGAATTCAGGCGGGAAGGGTTACGGAAACACTCAAGCAGATGACAAAAAAATCAGAGCCTCTTGTACCGAAGGTGAAAGAATTTCACAAAGCGTTTTGCGCTTCCGCAAAACATATGGGAAGAGTGAATGAAATGGAGTTCATGGGGCTTTATGAAATGAAAAACACCTTGCGCGAGATGAAAAATCGCAATTTCAAGGGTCTTATGGAAGAGTTTGTGGAACAGGCCAGGACCGGCATTGCAATGGGCCGGAAAAAAAGGATGCATCTCGGAGTGGAAAGGGTCAAGGATCGCGCCGAAATGAAACGGATTTTCAAAATGGCCGAAAAGCAGGATGCCCTCCATTTGAGCCCATCAAACCCTGACGGACCGCATTGAGTCGCCGGATTCACGGGGGCCGAATGAAGAAATGATTTAAACCGGATGAAGGAAAAACAAAAATGGAGTTAGCCTATTTTCCCGGATGCACCCTGCACGCTTCCAGCAGGACCTATGACGTACAGACAAAACTGGTGATGGAAAAACTGGGCATCACGCTTCGGGAGCTGGAAGACTGGAACTGCTGTGGCGCCACGTCGGCCTGCAAAACCAGCGATTTCCTCTCGGTCGCTATGCCGGCTCGAAATCTTGCCATTGCGGATGCCATGGGTTTTGAGAAATTGGTGATACCCTGTTCGGGTTGTTTCAGCCGCATGCTGAGCGCTCAGAAAAGGATGGCCATGGATCCGGCCCTCAAAGACCGGATCAACGGGGAACTAAAACGGAAGATCACGGGAAAAACCCGGATTATGAGCATCCTGGCGCTATTGCTGGAATCCATTGACACGGGGATACTGAAGGACCGGATCTCAAGGAAACTATCAGGGCTTCGCGCCGTATGTTATTACGGGTGCATGCAAACCCGATTCTCAGAGGACGTTCCGATACTGGAAAATGTTGAAAATCCTCAGAGCATGGAATCCATCATGGAGACCCTGGGCGCCGATACCCTGGATTGGAATTCCAAAACCAATTGTTGCGGCGCCTCCGCTTCCATCAATGATCCCGATATTTCGGATGCTCTCATGGCCGCCATTCTGAAAGAGGCCCTGGCCAGGGACGTCCACTGCCTTGTGACATCCTGCCCCATGTGCCAGTTGAACCTGGATACCTATCAGGACAGGGTGAGGAAAAAGTACGGCATAGAAAGGGAAATACCCGTGTATTTTATCACCGAGATGGTGGGACTGGCCATGGGGAAAGACCTTTTTCAGCTTCAGATAGACCGGCATCTCGTGGACTCTGTTGAACTGTTGAAAGAGTTGGGCCTGTCATGAATGTAACTGAAAAGGAAGTGAAAAAAAAATCAGGGTCTGTAATGATCGTTGGGGGCGGCATTGGCGGCATGCAGGCCGCTCTGGATCTGGCCGATGGCGGCTTTCGCGTTCACCTTGTTCAGAAGGAATCTTCCATCGGCGGAACCATGTCCATGCTGGACAAGACCTTCCCCACGGGCGACTGCGCCATGTGTATGATCTCCCCGAGATTGGTGGCGGTGGGGAAACACCTCAACGTGGAGGTTCATACCAACGCACAGGTGTTGTCGCTCCATGGAGTGCCCGGAAATTTCACGGCAAGAATCGAAGAAATCGCCCGGTATGTGGATCTTGACAAATGTACGGGTTGCGAGTCGTGCGTGTCAGTGTGTCCTGTTTTTTCTTCCAGCGACTATGACCAGGGACTCATCAAAAGCACCGCCATCAGCCGAAGATACGCCCAGGCCGTGCCGGCTGCCGTGGCCGTTGATAAGGAAGGGATTTCCCCGTGCAGGATTGCCTGTCCCGCCGAGGTCAATGCCCATGCCTATGTGGCGCTCATGGCAAATGGGAGATTTGCGGAGGCATTGAAGGTGGTCAGAAGGACCAACCCGTTTCCGGCATCCTGCGGCAGGGTATGTACGCACCCTTGTGAAACCGACTGTAGAAGAAGCGATCTGGATGAGGCCGTATCCATCTGCCATTTGAAACGGTTCCTCACCGATTGGGAAGACCGAAACGGGGGATTTGTGCCGCCCCCGCCTCCAGCCCAAACCCTTGAAAAAGTCGCAATCATCGGATCGGGTCCCGGCGGATTGACCGCGGCCAGGGACCTTGCCCTCAAAGGCTACGATGTGACGGTGTTTGAAAAATTGCCCGTTGCAGGCGGCATGCTTGCCGTGGCCATTCCGGAATACCGGTTGCCCAAGGCCGTTCTGAAAAAAGAAATCGACGCTATTTTAGCCCACGGTATAACGCTTGTGTTGAACCGGGCGCTGGGAAAGGATTTCACCCTTAACGCCCTGAGAGAACAGGGGTTTTGCGCCTTTTTTATCTCCATGGGGGCGCACGCCGCGCTGAAACTGAATATCCCCGGTGAAAATGAAGGGCATCGAGGGATGTGGGACTGCATCACTTTTCTAAGGAAAATCAATCTTGGAGAGTATGTGAGCGTCGGGAAAAAGGTCATTGTCGTCGGCGGCGGCAATGCGGCCATTGATTCCGCAAGGACGGCACGCCGGATGGGCGCTGAAGTGACTCTCGTATACCGACGGACGGTAAAAGAGATGCCGGCCAATGCATGGGAGATCGAGGAGGCCCTGCTGGAAGGCGTAGAGATCAGACCGCTGACCGCTCCCGTGAAAATTATTTCCCGAAATGGATATGTTACCGGAATCCAGTGCCTGCAAATGGAATTGGGCACGCCGGACGACAGCGGCCGCCGCAGACCCATTCCCATAGATGGCAGTGAGCATGTCATGGATGGCGACATGATTATTTCGGCCATCGGCCAGGCGCCGGATTCAGAACCGTTAAACGCCGAAGGGCTTCCCATGAACCGGCGGAACCTTTTGAAGGCAAATCTCCTGACCCTGGCCACGGAAACGGACGGCGTGTTTGCCGGCGGCGATGCGGTGGTGGGACCCGCTACGGTGGTTACGGCCATTGCCATGGGGGGCCGGGCCGCGGAATCCATACATCGATACCTTCGCGGGGAGGATATGTTCTCAGGCCGGGAACCGCTATCGCGACAAGAAAAATATGTCAAAGACCTGACCGGAATCAAAAAAAGCAAGGCCCGCAAGATGCCGAAACTCGACCCGGGCGCCAGGGTCGGGAACTTCAATGAAGTGGAACTGGGCATGAGCGAAAAGGACGCCGTCGCTGAGGCACAACGTTGCCTCAACTGTTCGGGCTGTTGTGAGTGCCTTCTCTGCGTGGAAGCCTGCGAAGCGGGGGCCGTTGATCACAACATGGAACGATCCCGTGAAACTGAGATCCACGCGGGCGCGGTCATTCTCAGCCCGGGTCTGAATCGGTATGACCCCGGGGTCAGGGGGGAACTGGGGTATGGTCGCTGGGCCAACGTGATTACCGCCCTGCAGTTTGAACGCATTCTTTCCGCTTCCGGTCCCTACAAGGGCGAGATCAAAAGGCCCGGCGACGGCAGTCATCCTGTAAAGGTCGCCTGGATCCAGTGCGTGGGGTCCCGGGACAGAAAACACGGCAACCCATGGTGTTCTTCCGTGTGCTGCATGTATGCCACCAAACAGGCCATTATTGCCAAAGAACACGACCATCGCATAGACCCCACCATATTCTATATTGAGATGAGGGCCTTCGGGAAGGATTTCGACCGGTATGTGGAACGGGCAAAAAATGAATACCAGGTCAACTACAGAAGGGCCATGATTTCCGCCGTGTGGGAAATACCGGCGACAGGAGATCTGCTGCTCCGTTTTTCAGCGGAAGACGGGACCGTGGTTGAAGAGGTTTTCAATCTGGTGGTACTGTCCGTAGGGTTGGAACCCCATGCGGATGCCGCATCTTTTACACGAATCTTCAATATTGACGCCAATGAAGACGGTTTTGCCGCAACAGGACACTTCGACCCCGTTTCCAGCAGCAGGGAAGGCGTGTTTGTGACCGGGACGTTCCAGGGCCCCAAGGATATCCCCGAGACGGCCGTTCAGGGAAGCGCCGTTGCTGGAAAGGTCATGGCCCTGCTGGCCTCAGCCAGGGGAAGCGAAACGCTGGTTAAAGAACTCCCACCCGAAAGAGATGTGACGGGGGAAACGGAAAAACTGGGGGTGTTTGTATGCCACTGCGGCATCAATATTGCTCAGACCGTGGACGTTCCAAGCGTGGTGGCATACGCAAAGGGGCTTGAAGGGGTATGTCATGCTGAGAACCTTCTCTATGCCTGTTCCCAGGACAGTCAGGAAAAGATCAAGGCCCTGGTCCGGGAAAAGGGATTGAATCGGGTGGTGGTGGCGAGCTGTACGCCCAGGACCCATGAACCCCTGTTTCAGGATACCATCCGGGATGCGGGGCTCAACCGGTATCTGTTTGATCTGGCCGATATTCGGGAACAGTGTTCCTGGTGTCATATGGGTGAAAATGAAAAGGCCACTGAAAAGGCTAAGAAAATTGTCGGCATGAGCATTGCCAAGGCTCGGAAGCTGACGCCCGTCAAAACAGACGCCGTTTTGGTCACCCAGGTTGCCATGGTCATCGGCGGTGGTGTGGCCGGCATGGTTGCGGCCGGGTCCCTGGCACGCCAGGGATTCACGGTTCACCTGGTGGAAAAAACCGGGCGACTGGGCGGCCTTGCTTCACACGTTTTTAAAACCCTGGACAACAGCGATGTTCAAACCTACATAACGGGTTTGATGGATCAGACGGCGTCGGAATCTCGGATTAGAGTCCACCTGGGAACCGAGGTGGCTGACACTGAAGGGTTCGTGGGGAATTTCCGCACGACCCTTACCGATGGAACCACCTTTGATCACGGCGCCGTCATCGTGGCCGTGGGAGGAGAAGAATACACGCCCACCCAATACCTGTATGGCGAGGAGGGTCGGGTCATTACCCAGCGGGAACTGGAAAAAAGCCTCTATTATGATCGAGAAAAACCGGGCAGGGTTTACGTCATGATTCAATGCGTCGGTTCCAGGGAAGAGCCCGAGAACTACTGCTCTCGGATATGCTGCCAGGATGCCATGAAAAATGCCATTGCCATTCGGGAAAAATTTCCCGATTCCCGTGTAGTTATTCTCTATCGAGACATCAGGACCTATGGTCTGAGGGAAAATTACTATGAAAAGGCAAGGAATCTGGGGGTTCTGTTCGTCCGTTACGATGCCGATCAAAAACCGAAGATCGACAATACCGACGGCCGGCTTACGGTAAATGTTTTTGATCCCCTGCTTCAAAGGGAAATCGCATTGAATCCGGATTTTGTGGTTCTTTCAACGGGTTTGAGACCTGGGAAAAGCGCCGGGGACATCTCCAGAAAGTTTAAACTAACCCTCAATCCGGATGGCTATTTCCTGGAGGCCCATGTGAAATTACGGCCGGTCGATTTTCCTTCCGAGGGGATTTTTCTCTGCGGACTGGCCCATGCGCCGAAAAACCTGGATGAATGCGTGAGCCAGGCCCTGGCCGCGGCGGGAAGGGTTGGGGTATTGCTCTCCAAAGAAACCTTGGGTGTTTCGGGCATTATCGCAAAGCATAACCGGGAGATCTGCATGTCCTGCCTCACCTGTGTCCGACACTGTCCATTCGGAGCGCCTTTCATCGATGAAGATGGACGAGTGAGCCACAATGAAGTGAAATGCATGGGATGCGGCATCTGTGCGGGAATTTGCCCCGCCAAGGCGTTTCAAGTGAACAATTTCACGGACGACCAGATTCTCGGAATGATTGATGCCGCTGTGGGGTCCTGATCCATTCAGGGGGTGTGTCGCGAAGAGGGGAACAAGGAAGATTCAGCAAGCCCTTCACTTCCCAGGAGAAAATATCCAGGTCTTCATCCTGTTTTTCCAGAATACAGGATGCCGCAGTCTCTTTTTGGCTTTTTTTCCCGCTGCGATCTGACTGGAATTGAGTTCGATCTCACCATAAATCTCTTGTTGAGAAAAGTTGATTATCATATTGAATTCGTTTTTTAAATATGGAAAAATTGCTGCCAGTCGAGCGCCGTATTCCAGTGGGGTATCGTTTTTTTGATACGGGATGCCGCTTCTTCGTCCCCATGCGGTCAGGGTTTTGAACAAATCGGCGCCCGAATTGCCCCCCCGGGTCAGGGCCATGATCCGGTTAAAAAATCGGAACATCATGGCTTTCAGCCGGTACAGCCGTTTTCGCCAATCAAATGGCCCGGAAATACGCGGGTTCACGGTTTTAGTTGGGGTCATCAGGAACCTGATCAAATAACGCATGAATAAATAGCCGGCCACCAGAAGCATCACGATTACTAACGCGGTGGTTCCCCATTTAATGACGGCGGTCAACCAGCCGGTTTCTATGGAACCACTGGAAAGGCTGCTGTAAGTGTTTTGCCCTCCCGGTACGGATGAAGGGGGCGGCAGTTCATGACTGCTCCCTGGCGCCCATAAGAGCCGTACCAACCAGATAACGGCGCCTTCCAGGGACGGACCCGCTTTTTTCAAAACACCGGAGAGAACTTCCGCCGAAGCGGTCAGTTGAGAGCGAAAGAAAAAAACCAGGCCCAATCCCCCGGAAAGCGCCACAACCGCAAAACTCATGACGACCCCGATTTTCTGAAACCCGGAATCATATGACCTGTTTTCTTTTTCGGGGCTCAACACCAAGCCGATGGCCAATAACCCAAAGAGAAAAAATGGGGAAAACAGGGTTTTCAAATCCGGGTAAACAATATCCACCCCGAATCTGGCGGAAAGAAACAGTTTGAGCACCATCAAAGCAAAAAACGCGGCAACCCCCAGATCGAAGCGATGATAGACATTTTCCGAATTCAAAGGGGTGACCACATGGCGGGTGCTTCTTTTCCAAGTAAGGCCCGCCATCAGCACGATGGTCAGGATCAGCCCCCAATCCTCAAATGATTTATGGCCGTTGAACAGTTGGGATAAACTCAAGGGGGTCGCACTGCCGTTTTGGTAAAACAAAAACCGGCTGGCTGCCAGAACGGAAACCGGAAAGACAATAAGTTTGATCACAAACACCTGAAGCCTGATCCGTTGCCGGAAATAGCAGAAAGAATTCGTGAGTGTGCCGCAGCCATAAATGAAAAGAACAAACACCAAAGGAGCGTTGTAATTGAAAACGGCATGCAACATAAATGCGGTCCAGGCCTGCAACCAGCATAACTCCATTCCGGCGCCCGCGGCGAACAGGAGATGATTTCCCGATCTTCTTTTCATCTCATGGCGCCTCGTAAAGATCCTCAAGATATTCGTAAGGGGGATTCACGCCCTTATCCGTGGCCGGATCACCATAACGGCGCTCTGCAATGATGTTCATCAGGGGCGCCTTTCCTCGGGTTAAGGGAAAGGATTCAGCCGGAGATTCATATGAAAAATACAAACAAATCGTTCCGGTAAAAGGATACGATGTCCTTTGCAGTAACTCATCCATTTTGCATGTCACTTTAAAATCGATTTTTGCCAGCATTTCAAAAAGATCCGAAATGTGGCCCGAATTTCGCGCCGCCGGCAACAGTTGCGGTCCCCCGTCATTCATAAAACCATTTGTCAGAAACCCGACGGCATAGTGATGGGCATCCATTTCAAAGGACAATGCCGCAATCACTTCAATGGCGCGCTCAAAGGCCGCCTCACCCGCTTGATGCAAAAATCCCTCGACTTCAAGGATGATGAAGACCTTTTCCTGCTCCGTAACTTCAAATATCTTTTCCTGCAATTTGTGATGGCGTGCGGTGGCTTTCCAGTGGATATTGCCGGCCGGGCTGAAACTCTGGTAATCCCGGGTCCCCAGAATATGAATGGGGTCGTGTATGGGACTCACCTTCGCCTGCTTTCCAAACAGAATTCGCTTGAGGATGGGAAAGGGTTTAAGGGTTATCAGCCGGGGGAATACCAGAATATCCACTTCCTGCTGCTCCCGAGTGGGCCGGGGGAAAAAGCCGAAAAAATCACCCGTTATCAATTGCGCCGACCCGGTCCTGTATAACCCTCTTTTGGCCGGGGTTAACGCCCTGTGAAAGAATATTTTCTGATGCCAAAGGATGCCGCGATCTTCACTGAGGCGCAAATCCCCGTTCCCGGAGACCAGGGACCGGGGAAGATTCAGCCTGATTTTCACCAGAACCGGCAGGAACTTATGGTTCTCGATGGTAAGCTTGAAATCAATCTTCTCCCCGGGAAACACCTTCCGTTTGTCAATCTGAACCCGGTACGTCAACCCGTGGGTACTGAATGAACTCCAGAGCCTCAATCCAACGCCCATGATGATCACCATCAGCGCAAACAGGGTCAGAGCCGTTTGATGGCGCAACAATGCGAAAAACAGGGCCAATGCCATAAAGGCCAAACAGAAGACGGTAAAAAAAATACCGTTGGAAAAGGTATCCGGATTTTGCTCCCACTCAGGATTGATTTTCATGGACCGTATTTTCCAACAACTGCTTCAACTTCGCGGACAGTGTCGCTATGGAAAACGGCTTTTGAACAAACCCATGGGCCCCGGCATTCAGAATCTCCTGAGCGGGACCATCCAGGGAGTAGCCGCTGCAGACAAGTACCTTCATATCCGGTCTGGCTTCCATGATAAGCGAATACAGCTGATTACCCGTCATATCGGGCAGTTTGATATCCAGGAGCGTCAGGTCAATTTTCATATTAAGGTCACGGGCCGTCTCAACGGCCTTTATCCCGGTTTCCGCTTCTAAAACACCGTATCCCAACTTTTCCAGCACCGCACGGGTCAATTGCAACACCGATGCTTCATCTTCTATGACCAGGATGTTTCCTCGGCCCATAACCGGTTTCGCCATGGGTTTTCCTGAGTGTTTCGCACCGAGGTTCGGGCTCCCCGCGGTTACCGCCGGTAAATAGATCTGAACCGTGGTCCCTTTTTCCAATTCCGAATCCACCGTAATGCTGCCGCCATGGTTGGTGACAATGCCGTAAACCGCCGCCATACCCAGCCCCCGTCCGATGAAGTGGGTGGTAAAAAAAGGCTCAAAAATCCTGGCTCGGGTTTCTTTATCCATGCCTTTGCCATCATCCTCTACCGTAAGGGCCACGTAGGCGCCGGACTTAAGCCCCGGATGAACCTTTACGAAGGCCTCGTCAAGTTGCGCCTCTCCCACCGAAATCCGGATACGCCCTTTTCCCTCAATGGCATCATTGGCATTGGCCACGACGGCAGACAATACCATCTGCATCTGGGTGGGATCGATTTCCACGTCCATTGTGGTTATCGGCAAATCCGTATCCAGCCGCACCCGGGAATCCAGGGATGATTGAATTAAAGGCAATGCACCCTGCACAAAATCACTCAGGGACACGGTCCGAGACTGGTATTTTCCGCCCTTGGCATACGCCAGCAGCTGGTTGGTCAGATGGGCTACATGGCGACCCGCGGCCTTCATATCCGCCAGGCTTGCGGCTGTTTCCTCGTCCTCATCATATTTCATTTCAAGAAGGCCGATATGCCCGATGATGGGGGTCAGGGCGTTGTTGAATTTGTGAGCGATTCCCCCGGCCAGGGTGGCGATGGCCTCCATTTTCCGGGACTGCTGAAGTTGGGATTCCAGTCTGGCTCTTTCGCTTTCAGCCTGTTTTCTAGGGGAGATGTCCCGGTAAATGACAAAGCGTCCCACTCGCGCATTGTCAACGACAATGGGGGCCGACCGTAAGGAGACGTCGATCCGCGCGCCATCCTTTTTCATGCGAACGGTTTCCACATTCAGCGATTGGCCCGAAGCGATTTCCCGCCGGTAAGCGTTGACTTCTTTAGATCGATCCGGCGGCCCCACAAGCTCGCTGATGTGCTGCCCCAGGGCCTCTTCCTCCAGGTATCCAAACATCTCCATGAACTGGAGGTTGATCTCCGTAATGATCCCTTCATCATCGAATATGGCAATTCCATCCGGCATATTGTCCACCAGTCCCTCAAAATATGCGTTTTTAAACTGCAATTCCTCTTGCGCTTTTTTCCTCTCGCTGATTTCCCCACGCAATTGAATATTTCGGGTGCGCAGTGCTTCTCTCATCCGGTTGACTTCACGTCCCATCAATGCAAAGCAGAATGTTACAAGGGAAAAGGAACACCACGAAATGATCTCCTTTTCCACCTCAATAACCCGTGGATGAAATCGGTACAGGAGACCAATTATCCCTCCGTACAGGATGACGGCATAAAAACTCAGAAAAATGAATTCCCTGAAATTCAGACGCAGAAAACCAAAGAGCATTCCCACAAGGAATAGCATCAGGACTACCGGACGCAAGTCGTTGAGAAAGTAGGCCGTCAATATAACGCAGCTTGCCGTCCATAATATCTGCGCGAAAGTCAGGCTCGGGTCGGAGAACCGCTGACTGAACCCGGTTCTGATGATAGCGAAGATGGAAAAGTGCCCGATCCACAGGGCCACGGCGAAAACGATAAATTCGGTGAGTGAAAGCCGGAAAAGCCCTCGATAATACATGGCGCAGCACATCATCAGATGCACGCCGGCCATGCCGATAGCCAGGAGATTCCGCCGGACTCGCAATGCCTGTCGGGCATCGTCTTTGGGTATGATTGAAAACATCTCAGACCTTACTTTCATGGACCGGCACCGGAGTGCTTTCCACTATTTTCTGGAGGAATTCCGTTGCGGACCCGCCCTTTAATTTTTCCTGATCCTTCAATATCAGACGATGCGCCAGCACCGGTATGGCCAGGTGTTTGACGTCATCGGGAAGCACATAATCCCTGCCGCGAACGGCAGCCAACGCCTGGGCGGCCCGCATCAACCCCAGGGACCCCCGGGGACTTGCGCCGAATCGGAAATGCGCGCTGTTTCGAGTAGCGCAGCCACAATGCCCGCAATATAGCTGTTTAATGGGCCGGGCTACCGTGATTTTTTTTCGTTTTTCCTGCATGCTCACAATATCGGATGGATGCAGCACCGGCGTCAGGGAAAGAAGGGGATCATCTTCCTGGAACCGTTCCATGATGTCGATCTCTTCGTCGGGGTTGGGATACCCGAGATTTATTTTCAGCAGAAAACGGTCCAACTGCGCTTCAGGCAACGGAAAGGTCCCTTCCAGTTCAATGGGATTCTGGGTGGCCATTACAAAAAAGGGTTCGGGAAGTTTCCGGGTGGCGCCGTCCACCGTCACCTGGTACTCTTCCATGCTTTCCAGGAGACTGGCCTGGGTTCTGGGGACCGTGCGATTGATTTCGTCCGCCAGCAACACATTGGCCATCACAGGGCCCGGCTGGAACGTGAATGCGGCGGTTTGCAGATTGTAGACATTGAAACCGGTAATATCAGCCGGAAGCAGATCGGGCGTAAACTGAATCCGTTTAAACACCCCGCCGATGCTTTTGGCAAGGGTTTTGGCAATCAGCGTTTTCCCGACCCCCGGGACATCCTCAATCAACACATGCCCGCCACCGATCAAGGCAACCAGCAGTAATTCGATGGTTTCCTTTTTGCCGATCATCACTTTCGATATGTTTTGGATAAGCGTGTTACAAGAGGCAAATTCCATTTCCAATTCCTATTCATGCTGATCCGGTGAAAGACCTCGATCGGATAACCCTCGGGCTATTTCCCCGGAAAGGCGGTCATGATAAGGGTCAATCCATCTTTAGCCAGGTTCAGGGCAAAGAAAAACAGAGCCAGTCCCAGAATGCGGTTTATCCACAAATATCCGCGCCCATAAAGAAACTTTCGTGAATAGCCCACCAGGATGGAGATTCCGATTTTAGCGCCCACGAGCATCAAATAGAAGCCCAATAGCCAGAGCGCGACGCCAAGGGGGCCGGAAGCCCAGGTCTTTAAAAGCAAGGGCGTGCCCACGGTGATCCAGAACAGATAAGGGTGTGGATTGAGCAGGTTGGTCACAATGCCCCTGGTCATGGATTTCGCGGCCCGGGCATCGGTTTGATCCGCCATTTTGATGCTGAGGCTCTCCCAGGCCAAAAAACTGATATAACCGGCGCCTGCCAGAGAGAGAATGCCCAGGGGGAGAGGCCTGGCAGCCAGGGCGCTGCCGATCCACAGGGCCAACAGGATAATGGGCAAATCGGTCATCAGCGGCGCCGCGGCAACCTTGCAGCCTTCTCTTACGCCGTGGGTCAGGGTTTGAGAGACCACCAGGGTCAATAAGGGACCCGGCGCCACGCCGGCGGCAAACCCCAGGAGCAATCCGCTATATAATGGCAGGTGTATTTCCAATGGTTCCCTTTACGGCCGCTCTCCCCCGTCATCAGCCGGCATAGGCGCAAACGCCGGTTCTCGGTGAGTTCACCACGGGCAGAAACATTTCCTCGTCGCATTCATGGGTTTTCACACAATCTTCACAAAGCCAACCGCCATCCCATGCACATTCGGTACAGATCTGAACCGCCGGTTTGGCGCTGCATACATCGCAGGGGATGATGGGCGGGGCATTTCTTGAGATGATCTGAATTTTCTGGTCCATGGGCCCACGATAATGCCCCATGGCTTTGATATTCAATTCGGTAGTGCTGCCGAAATCGTATTGGTACACCATCTTGCTTCCAGGCTCGAAAACATCCGCAGCCTTTTGCCGCATGTCGATTTCATCGCCGTATCGTTCAAAGGAAAATGCACTCATGTGACCGCAACATTCCAGCCAGATTCCCCGTAAAAAACCATCCAGATCATTCAGGGTCGTTTTTTCACCCAGCAGCAGATACAGGAAGTAATCGGAATTAAAGGCATCGGCCACATGCAGCAACAGAAGGTCTTGCAGTTTATGTTTGGATTCTTTCTTTTCAAGATGTTTTTTCAAGCATGATTTGATATGCCTTGTCATGCCCTGCCGCGCAAATTCCGAACCACACAATTCGCATTTTGACTTGGGTGCTTCGTATTCCATGTTTGTTCCCTCCCTTGAAAATTGAAGTTTGCCAATCGGTCGATCTCTTCCAACCGCCCCTTTCTATCTTTTTTTCTCACATTTCGAAAGAAATATATTTTCTGGGGCGTAAAATCAGGACCGCCAACCAGGCAAACACACTGGTCTGCCCCTACCCATCCAATCTTTTGAAGCGCATATGCCCGTAGGGGCGGACCTGTGTGTCCGCCCGGTTCGGAATCAGCAATTTCCATACACGTGTGTAAAAAACGATTGTTATTAAATACACACGTATGTAATAATGCAGTTTTTCAATGGGGCAAGCATGAAAAAGAAAAAACTGATAAAGAAACTGAAAGCCAAAGGGGCTCTGCAGATTCGTCAAGGCGGAAATCACGAGTTCTGGGAAAGTCGGAATGGCTAAAGATTCCCCGTCCCCAGGCACGCGGAAATTGACGAACAATTGGCGACGGAAATCCTTAAGCAGGCCGACAAGTAGAAAGAAGGGCATGAAGCACCCCTTCCTTTTATCGGTTTTCAAGATACTATGGAGGTAAACAGATGAAACCGTATTACGGAATTTTTTATCGGTTGGAAACAGGCTGGGGGGTACGCTTCCCGGACGCGCCGGGTGTCCATACTGGTGGAAAGGACCTGGATGAAGCCCTGTTTATGGCCATGGACGCTTTAAGCGGCCTGATGGTTATGGGTCGTAAAGGCCGGGAATATCAAGCGCCGCGCTCATTTGACGACACTAAGGCAGCAGCCAAAGAAAATGAATTGATCTTCCCTGTTGTGCCGGACGAAAAGATTATGAAAGAGTATCGACCCAAAAAACGGATTAACGTTATGGTGCCGGTGGATTTGTTGGAGAAGGTCGGCAATTTTGTCAAAACAACCGATGGGTTGGACCG
Source organism: Desulfatiglandales bacterium (assembly GCA_963664475.2). GTDB lineage: Bacteria > Desulfobacterota > DSM-4660 > Desulfatiglandales > Desulfatiglandaceae > NaphS2. The sequence goes on along the minus strand of CAXXXE010000002.1, from coordinate 745,490 downwards.
GTCAAAATTTTTCTGCGCGGCTGCTGAAAAATATCTGGTCGGTATTGAAGAAGGGGGACGGTTTGAATCACCGTCCTGAAAGTGGACGTAAAGCACCATTTCGCCAAACATGCAAGCAGGGATGTTCGTAAAGCATGGCCGGAGGATCACTGTTTTTTATCCCAGATGGGTCAAAAAAGGCAGAGCCACTCGACTCTGCCTTTTTGCTGACACAATTTGGGGTTAAATGTTAATTGCCGCGCGTTTGAGTTGTGGCGCCGCCACCACTGCTACCCGTTGAACCCTGTCCTTTGCTCCCATGATTCTGGTCGCCTCCGGCATAAACCAGGGATGAGAAACCAATCAAAAAAGCCGCGATAAGTACCAAAACTTTTTTCATGCGATGTCCTCCTTGCGGTTTTAAGGTTAAACGGCAACAATAACGGATCGGGTTTTCTTTCAGAAACTCGCTATTTGCCCGACTCAGCCTTTTTGAGGGCCTTACGCAGATTGGCGGAGCCCGGATTGCTCACTTCTTTTTTCACGAAAATATCCACGGGCCTCACCGCTTTGCCGTAGTAATCCTTATCGAAATCTTCATTCACCTTGACCATGCTGCCGTCAAAGGAGATTCCGGCATAGGCGCCCTGGCTGCGAGAAAACGCAACCAGATCCGCGGTCACCCCTTGTCCGGACGCGCCGACCCCGACCGGCCCCGCGGCGACGGAACAATTGGCGCCCAGGTTAAAGGAGGTCCCGTAAAGGGATTCCAGCCCCCGCTGGGTTCTCACCTGCATAATTACCGAGGCCGATTCCGCGCCGATCTGAAGACCAAAGCTCACGGAGCCCAGGCTGTAAAATCCAGGTTGGCTCCACTGACCCGTTTTCTCATCGCGAATGAGTACGACACCCCGGCCACCGGATCCCCCGAAGATAAATCCCGCCTTCAGGAGCTGCGGTATGATCAGTATCCCCTTGGATTCTTTCAGATGATTTTTGAACCACTCCATATCTTTTTCCGCAACGAAATCATTCAGCGTTACCAGGGCCTGATCCACCAGAATCTGAGGCTTCAGATCGTCTTTAGCCATTGCCGGCAGAGCGGTTAGAAAAAAGACAGCCGCCACCCATAAACTCACTGCCACATGGAACGTAACCTTTGAACTTTTATTACCTTTCATTCTTGGTATCTCCTTTTTCAAATGGTTTCAAAACAACTTTCAGACTCAGTGTTGGCCCTTTCGGTTACATTGTCAAGTGAAAAGCTACTGGCTCTGACGTCCCGCATTATACCCCTTTTCATAAGCGCTTTGCTCTGATTCTTTATGCTTACCGTAGAGATAGCCGCCGCCGGCGCCGGCTGCGCCGCCGATGGCGGCGCCTAAGCCCGCATTTCCGGCGATGGCGCCGATAATAGCGCCGCCGGCTGCGCCGATGGCGCCGCCGCTCAAGGTTCTCTGGCCCGTATCGCTCATACCGGCACATCCACCCAGTGCGAGACAGGCGGCAATGATCAATGCAATCATAGTTCTGTTCATTTCAAGCTCCTTTCTCCTGGACCGATTCAATGTTTACAGGGATATTTTTCAATGAGAAACCGAAACCATGTCTCAACCGGCTTCTCATTCATGTACTCAGGATGTTTTTTAGCCCAATCCAGAAACATTTGCGCCACCTCGGCCCGTGGCGGCGGGGGATTCGGGGGACAAACCAAGGGATTGCCCAGCGGACCGCCATGTTCCGCAACGTGGTAGTGATAGGAACCTACCAGAAAGCCAATGCAGAAACCAATGGCTTCCTTTTGATACGGATCACCGTCGGGTACGGTACAGACTTCAATGAGATCCTTCGTGGTCTCGAGCTTAAAATCCTCCTCGGACACCGCCCCTGCCCAACTGGGGGCACACAGGAGAACACCGAGTACCAGTATCATCCATTTTCCTTTCATCTTTTCCTCCTTTCATGTTTTGACCCTTTACAAACCTTGGAGAGCCTCTAAAGTTTCCCAAAAGTTCGACGATTATTCATTTTATCCGAATCGCATGATTTTGCAACCGGGAATGGTAAATCTCAGCAATTCTCATTATGATATCGTTTAATCGCAAAACGCTGTGCAGATAGCATTCCGCCACGATTTATCGGGGTTCTGAAAGCGGTGCCCAAAAACACATCTCATTACACATCCAGTTTTATGTCGCGACGTAGGGGCAATCCCCCCGTGGTTGCCCTGCTTGTCCTTTCTTTCGGTGCTTGGACAGCATCAGCAGGGCAGGCACAGGGGCCTGCCCCTACAATAACATCCAGCGTCTAATCTTTTTTCTCTTATTCCCGGACAGAATCTGGGAATTCGGACGGATTGACAGAAGCGCATGACATTGCTATCGTGAAAATAATTCACAGCCCATAAGAAGCAGGCATTTATTCCATACAGGTCAGGCGGTTTTTTTGATGCACCAGAACTCAAGCAAAGACAACGCAGCATCCGGCGCAAAAGACCGAATGGCACTCATTTCAACGCCGTGGCCGTTTTTTGACCGTCCGTCCATTCAATTGGGAACACTCAAAGCTTTCCTCCATCAACATCTACCCCATATAACCATCGATGCACATCATGTTTACCTGAAAATCGCCCAAGCCCTGGGCTATCCTCTCTATCAGCAAATAGGTGAACGGTCGTGGGTTGCCGAATGCCCCTATGCCGCCCTTCTTTATCCGGAGCGCATGGAAACGGTGGGGCGATTCTGGCGCCGTAAAGCACAGGGCGCCCCACTGCTGTTATCCCGGGATTTTAAACACCTTTGCCTCGAAATTGAAACGGCATCCCTGTCCTTCATGGATACACAACCCTGGGACCGCTATTGCCTGATCGGATTTTCCATATGCCTGGCGCAACTGACCAGCGCGCTTTATTTTATTCGAGAAATCAAGCGGCGCAGTCCCCATATCCCCATTGTGGTGGGGGGACCCGCATGTTCGGGCGCTTTGGGAGAAAGCCTCCTCCGGGGCGAACCCGCCATCGATTACATCATTCGCGGGGAGGGAGAACTCCCCTTGCTGCAGCTGACCCAAAGCATACTGGAGGGCCAAAATCCGGCTCATACCGCGGACATCCCCGGACTTCTTCACAGAGGCCGCGCTTCGTCCGAAGATACGCATCAGCAAATCCCCAATCTGGACGCCCTCCCCATCCCCGACTACACGGATTATTTTCGGGACCTGAAATCCCAGGGCCCCGGGCATGCCTTCATGCCCAGGCTTTCAATGGAAATGTCCCGGGGATGCTGGTGGCGGAAAAAGGATGCTTCGAAGGACCGGTCTGGCTGCACTTTTTGCAACCTCAATCTCCAATGGACCGGTTATCGGGGAAAAAGCCGTGAAAAGACTGTCCGGGAAATAGACGCCCTGGTGAAGCGTCACCAGATCCTCTCCATCTTCTTTATGGACAACCTCCTTCCGGCCAAAGGCCTGGAGGATCTGTTTGGCGACATTCGACACCTGGGAATGGATCTTCAATTGTATTCTGAAATCCGGGCGAACACCCCCGTTTCCGTCCTGGAAGCCATGGGAGAAGCCGGCATGCGGGAAGTGCAGGTGGGCATCGAAGCCTTAAGCACCCGCCTCCTGAAAAAGCTCAACAAGGGAACCACGGCCATGGACAACCTTGAAATCATGAAAAACTGCGAACATGCCCGACTTCCGAACCTCACTGGAAATCTCATTTTCGGTTTTCCCGGAAGCGATGCTCAGGACGTGGCCGAGACCCTGAACCATCTCAGTTTTGCCTTCCCCTTTCGGCCACTGAACGGGGTTTCCCTCTGGCTGGGATACGGCAGTCCCCTGTGGCGACATCCCGCCCGCCATGGCATCCGATTGACGGGAAACCATCCACACTATGGTCATCTCTTTCCAAAAGAAGATCTCAAAAAAATCACCTTGATGTTACAGGGGTATCACGGGAGCAAGCGAGAACAGCAACGCCTGTGGGAACCGGTTCGAAAAAAATTGAAGGAATGGCGAAGCGCCTATGATGGATTGCACCGGGAACCGGGGTTTTTGCCGATTTTATCCTACCGCGACGGCAAAGACTTCCTGGTCATTCATAAACGCCGGCTGAATCAGGACCCCATGACCCATCGTCTGACGGGGAGTTCCCGGGCCATCTATCTGTTTTGTGAAAGGCAGCGGTCCATGGATAAAATAGCGGCGCGGTTCCCCCGGTTCGGCGAAGAGCACATCAGCCCCTTTCTCCGCATGATGGTGGATAAGGGGGTCATGTTTCACGAAGGGGACCGCTATCTCAGCCTGGCGATTCCGGCCTCAATGGATAGGGGCATATAATGATATCGTTTCCGAAAGAGTTATTCTGAAAAGAATCAAGAGGTGATTTCCATGATATTTTTTACTACTGCCGCGTGAAATCCGGGGACATGTTACAGTTTTTTCCGGAGCGGTGCACTGGGAGTTTCGGGTTTTTCCTGACATGCAACAAGAAAATTCAATTCTGAATTGTATTGCCGCAAGACAGCGCGACCTTCTTTGAAGAAATGTTTCGGATAGTGTTCTTTATATCGGTCCCTGTCAATCCAGAGTGTCCCTTGTTCCTCCCATAGCAATTCCGGAATGGAGATTCCTTCAGAATCATGACGTTTAAATACCCGGTCCAACACACCGGCGGCATAGAACAGGGTATTGTGTTTTTTGAAATCGTCGATAAAACGTTCTTTGTTTTCCGGAGGCAAATCATCTTGATTATAGTTAACCCCATAAGGATAGGGTTGTGTAAAAAAGGTCGGACACAGCAACATATTTTTTTCCTGACCGGGAAAAAGGTAGGAGGAATCCTCTTCAACCATAACAATGTTTTTCAGCATTTCCGCGTCTTTTTCCGGATTTGGCATCAGGATCGATGGATCTTCATGAAGCGTTTTCTGTTGCAGTTCCCGGTACTTTTCCCGGCCATAATAAATCATTCGCAAATCTTTTTTGTAGTTGCCGAAATAATCTTCAGGTTGAAATTTGTTTCGAATGCTCCGGCTATAATGACGAAGTGCTTCGGTATCGAAACAATCCTCCCGGGAGTAAACATCGTAACGGTCGAGCCAGGATGAATCACCTGCCAGATCAACGGCCTGGTGAACGATCATTCTTCCCAATGCCACATTTCTGCCCCTGACACCGGAACTGAAAAAAGCCGGGCGAACATTTTTATGATCAAAAAGGAAGCAAAAAAGCTCGATACAACCCGGAACAAGAAGATTTTCTACGTGATATTCCCGGCCCTCATGTTTGAATTTAACATCCAAGAAATGTTTTTTGCCGTGATGAACAGGATCCAGCCAGTCCCGTTTCTTTAACTCTCCGGTTTCCATTGTTGTCAGAAAATCATCTATGTCCAATGCTATTGCCAATATTTTTTTGTCTTTCATAACGTCTTCTCTATGAAGGGTTAAACGATGATCAAGGCCGAAAAACGCTATAGCAGTATTTATTTTGTACCTTATCTCAACGATTTAAGCAAGCCACAAAATGGCGGGAAATCCGAGCACATGTTGCAATTTCTTTTCCGAAATTCTAATATGTTTGCCTTGACGATAACCATATTCAGTTCTAATGATGGGTGCCCGACCAGGAGTTTGCCTGTAAACCAAGCGCAACATTGAAGAATGGAATGTTATTGAAGCCCTCATTGCGATGGTATCGTGCTCAAGATGGAAATTCCGATGGGAGACGAATAAAATGAAAAAGCGCATCCTTTATGCTGAAGCCAATTATCAAGCGATTGTCCGGAGAAACGGATATCTTGTGGACAAGACAGCCTATATCGAAAATCTGGAACAGATCGATAATCCGGTATTCCTGCGGCCGAGACGGTTCGGAAAGTCGCTTTTGTGTATGATGCTGGAAAGTTATTACAGTGTTCTCTTTAAAGACCAATTCGACCAACTCTTCGGGCAAACCTGGATCGGCCAAAATCCGACGCCGCTTCACAATACCTTTTTCGTACTGCATCTGGATTTTTCTACGGTGGAAACCGGAGAGATAGCGGTGATGGAGGAAAGCTTTAACAGCGCCGTCAATGTGGAAATGGAAAATCTTGTGCATCTGAACGTAAACCTGTTTCAGGATAGGGTTGCCATTAACCGTGAAAAGAGCGCAACTGAAAATCTCAGGAATGTTTTGAAAAACATCGCCCGTGAGAACCTGCCAAAACTTTACCTCATTATCGATGAATACGACAATTTCGCAAACCAGCTCATCACCGGGAACAAAGACCATCTGTATCAGCAGCTCATGGCGGATGAGGGTTTTTTGAAGACCTTCTTCAAACTCCTGAAAGAGGGCCGTAAGACCGGGGCCATTCACAATGTGTTCATCACCGGGGTTTTGCCCATCACCATCGATGAACTGGCCTCCGGGTTCAACATCTCAAGGTTTATCACCCTGGAGCCGGCGTTCGAGAACATGCTGGGGTTTACCCAGGCGGAAGTGGATCGCCTGCTGGATGACATTTATGAAGATTATCAGTTCGATCCGTCCACCCGGGCTGAAACCGATGCGGTCATCAAAAGCAATTACAACGGATATCATTTTGTCAATCCGGACGGAGAACCGGTATACAATGCCACCATATTGATGTATTTCCTGGACTATTTCACTCGGTATGGGGTGTATCCTGAATACCTGACCGACCTGAATCTCAAAACCGATCTCATGTGGGTTCGGCGCATTACCGGTGCCAACCCGGAAAACACCAGGGAATTTGTGGACCGGCTTCTTCTCCATGGGAACATTGATTTTGACAAGACCTTTTTGATCTCCAAGTTCAACATGAACCGGTTTTTCGAAAAAGGCTTTTTCCCCGTCAGCTTTTTCTATCTGGGCATGCTGACCCGGGAGGACAGATTCATGCTGAAACTCCCCAACCTGAACATGAGGAAAATCTTCGTTGAGTATTTCAATGAGCTGCATCATATTGACGTATCCACACGCTATGCGGTCATGATGCAGACTTTCGTCAACGATCTCAACCTGCACGCCCTGTTTGGCGGATACTGGAAGGAATATGTGTCCCAACTCCCTGAAGCGATTTTTCAGCAGGTGAATGAGAATTTTTATCGCACCACCTTTTACGAGTTGTGCAGCCGTCACCTGTCCCCCTGGTTTACCTGGAACGTGGAGCGGAGCTACCCCAAAGGCCGCACCGACCTGGAATTTGTAGGCAAATACAGTGAATGCTTTGCCGGCGTGCGGTTGGTGATTGCGTTTAAATACGTCTCCAACGCAGCATTCAAGAAGCTTAAAACCACCATCGAAGATTTTAGACCGAGGGCGGAAGACACCGAACAGATTACCGGCTATGTGGAGGGATTGAGGGCGGAATACCCGGAGGCAAAGGTGACCCGGCATGTGATCTACTGTTTTGGGAATCAGGGGTATCGGGTGTTTGATGTTTGACGGTTTCAATGACAACACCATCACCTACCGGATGAGTTGATGCCGTTGGCCGGATTCAAGTTAACATTTGCTGCGCAAGGTTGCCTATGACGAACGGTATGTGTGGCTTCAAGGGTTGAACATGTCAAACTCTGCCGTCCCTATGGGACTGATTGTGTATGCATGAAAACCCCCGGCAATAAATTGCCGGGCTATTACCTGTCGCCCCGATGGGGCTTCTACATTTGCCCCGAGATGGCTTTTGTAGTCCCGTAGGGACGACAGGCAATAGCCTGGGGTTTTAACCCCAGGTAAACGACGGTAATAACCGAGGGTTTTAACCCCACAAATCCTGGTGGATTGGCGAACGGACTTCTATTCCTTTGGGGTAACGCTTTATGAACTGTTCGCCGGTCGACTCCCTTTCCTGTCCACGGAACCCATTGAAGGGGATGCATATCGTCCACAATCTGGTGACGCAGCCCCTTGGGGGGAGTGTATCGTGTGAGAGTGAGTTGGGAAATGGGATAATGATCAGAATAGAAATTCCAGAAAGGATGAGGTAACTTCCATGAGATTTTTTAACACCGCCGGACCGGTCAATTGTCAAAAGCATTATTGCATCTCCCCACTAGAGCGGTTTGATCTTTTTGAGATCGAAGCCCTCATTGCTCAGGAAAAATATTTTGTGCTGCATGCACCTCGGCAGACCGGAAAAACATCTTCCATGCTGGCCCTGATGGATCATTTGAACCGGAAAGGTCAGTACAGGGCCGTATACTGCAATGTGGAAGCGGCCCAGGCGGCCCGCGAGGATGTGCAACAGGCCATGAACGATATCCTTCGGGAACTGGCGCTCAAGGCACGCATCTACCTGAAAGATGATTTCCTGGATCAAAAAAAAGAGCAGTTTCTGAAAGATGGGGGACACGGCACGGCCCTGAGCGTGTCGCTGTCTGCCTGGGCTGAAGAGAGTTCGAAGCCCCTGGTTGTCATCTTTGACGAGGTGGACGCACTTGTGGGGGATTCGCTAATCTCTTTTCTGCGCCAAATCCGGTCCGGTTACGCTCAGCGGCCCGATGCTTTTCCTCAATCCGTTATTCTTTGCGGTGTTCGGGACGTGCGGGATTACCGCATTCATTCGAGCCGCGAAAAAGAGGTTATTACCGGCGGCAGTGCGTTTAACATCAAAGCCAAATCCCTTCGGATGGGCGATTTTATTGAACTGGAAGTGTGCACGCTGCTGGAACAGCATACGCATGATACGGGACAGAAATTTGCATCAGAAGCCAAAGCGTGCATCTGGTCTTTGACTCAGGGCCAACCGTGGCTTGTGAACGCGCTGGCATATGAATGCTGTTTCGAAATGAAGCCTTGCCGGGAACGATCCAGGGCTATTGATAAGGATGTGGTCGACCAGGCCAAGGAGCATCTGATTTCCCGCCGTGAAACGCATCTGGACCAGCTGGCGGATAAGCTTCAGGAGGAACGGGTAAAACGGGTCATTGCTCCCATGCTGGAAGGGCAGGACCTGAACGTGCGGCTGGATGATATTCAGTATGTGGAAGATCTGGGGCTGATTCGAAGAACGAAACGCGGACCGGTAATTGCCAACCCCATTTACGCCGAGGTGATTCCCCGGGAACTGACCGTCAGCGAACAGATGAACCTGGAAGCCCGATATGACCAGGCCTGGTATGTGAAAGATGACGGAAATCTGGATATGGAAAAGCTGTTGTCGGCGTTTCAGGAATTTTTCCGGGAGCACTCGGAGCATTGGGTGGAACGGTTTCAATACAAAGAGGCGGGTCCTCAGCTCCTCATGCAGGCCTTTTTACAGCGGATTGTCAATTCGGGCGGCCGTATTGAACGGGAATACGGTCTGGGTAAAATGCGCACCGATCTTTTGCTGTTCTGGCCGCGCAGTGTTGCCGAGCCCGGCCTGCCTTCATGGACCCGGTGGCAGGGGCCGGTACAAAAAGTGGTCATCGAGCTGAAAATTCTGTACAAAAGCCTGGAGGCTACGATTGAAGATGGTTTAAAGCAGACCCGGGCCTATATGGACCGCTGCGCCGCCGCGGATGGACATCTGGTCATCTTTGACCGCCGCCCGGAGATATCGTGGAACGAAAAGATCTTTCAGCGGAAGGAAAGTTTTCAGGGGGAAAAAATCGGGATTTGGGGGATGTAAGGCAAACCGCGGTTTTAAGTTTTGGGTTTTAAGTTTTAAGTTTTTCTACCAATGAATTCATATTGTTATATTGATCATCTTGTTTTTTCGAAGCATTTGATTGTAAGTCACTAATCCCGGCATAAATTGCCGGGCTATTTTCAAAGGGACACCGAAGCAGGATTGCATCATAAACGGGGCGCTGTTTGAACACGATTTACAAGATTATGATGATGGACAGGATTACCCTTGCCTGATAAACCGCGAACAAAAAGGTCTCCCCATGACAAGGAGAAATTTGCCGGGACGTCATCTTCTAATCCTGTTCATCTTGTTAAATCCTGTGAATCGTGTTCAAAAAACGGGAAGGCATTTTCAGAAAAATTTGCCGGGACGTCATCTTCTAATCCTGTTCATCTTGTTAAATCCTGTGAATCGTGTTCAAAACGCTTGCATCTTAAACGAAAGACCTCAAACACGGAGCTGAATATGACCCAGTTCAAGGATTTTAGCATTACCTCTACCCTATACCAAGGCGCAAACACCCACGTCTACCGTGCCATAAACACCGATAACCACCAACCGGTTATCCTGAAAACCACCGCAACCGCCCACCCCTCTCCCCATGAAACGGCACGCTACAACCATGAATACAATGTCCTGAAGACCCTTAAAGCCAATGGGTTAGAAGGTGTAGTTAAAGTGATGGATCTCATCATGCATGACCACCGGCCCTATCTGGTACTGGAGGATTCCGGCGGCGCTGATCTTAAAACCCTGCAAAAGTCAGGGGCCTTGAAAGTTGATCAGCTTTTGGAGATCGCCGTCAAAACCGCATCCGCCCTGGGCGAAATCTATCAGGTGCACATTATCCACAAGGATATCAAACCATCCAACATCCTCTATAACCCTGAAACGGGCGTCCTGAAACTGATGGATTTCAGCTCCGCAAGCATCATCTCCCGGGAAACCCCCACCGTCGAAAGTTCCATGCTGATGACCGCCACCCTGCCCTACATGTCGCCGGAGCAGACCGGCCGCATGAACCGCCTGGTGGACTGGCGAACGGACTTCTATTCCTTTGGGGTAACCCTCTACGAACTGTTCACGGGCCGACTTCCCTTCCTGTCCACCGAACCCATTGAACTGGTGCATGCCCATCTGGCATTGATGCCTGAACCGCCGCATAAAATCGATGCGGCAATCCCACCGGTCCTGTCGGATATCATCCTGAAGCTCATGGCAAAGGATGCGGAAGACCGCTATCAGGGGGCCTTTGGGATTCAGCACGATTTGCGGCAATGCCTGGACAGGCTCGAAGCATCAGGGAAAATAGAGCCCTTCGAAATCGGGCAAAAGGATATCTCGGACAGGCTTCGGATGCCGCAAAAACTCTATGGCCGGGAAGCTGAAATCAAGACCCTGTTGGCAGGTTTTGATGAGGTAAGCCGGGGCGCCTGCAAAATGGTGCTGGTGACGGGTCCGGCAGGCATCGGCAAATCCGCCCTGGTGCATGAAGTTCAACGGCCCCTGACACAACAGACGCAAAACCCTCTGACCCCAAAAAGTACGAAAAGATATTTCATCTCAGGCAAATTTGACCAGTTAAAGAAGAGCACCCCATACGTTCCCCTGATCCAGGCCTTTCAGCAATTGATCCGGCAGATTCTTTCTGAAAGCGATGCGCAGATATCCATCTGGAAAGAAAACCTGCTGAAGGCGTTAGGCCCCAACGGCCGGGTGATGATCGAGGTCATCCCGGAGCTGGAGCTGATTATCGGCAGCCAGCCGGAAGTCCCGACACTGGGTCCCACGGAGAATGTGAACCGGTTCAACTATGTCTTTGAAAACTTCATCAATACCTTTGCCGCCGAAGATCACCCACTGGTGATTTTCCTGGACGATCTCCAATGGGCGGATGCGGCATCCCTGAAACTGATCGAGATGTTCATCACCGTGAAAGCGGAATATCTCTATCTCATCGGCGCTTATCGGGATAATGAGGTGGATTCTGCCCACCCATTGATGCGGACCATCGAGGAAATCGAAAAAAGCGGTGCGGAAATTGAAACCATCCAACTGCAGTTGCTGATGGAAACCCACGTCAACCAGCTCCTATCGGAAACTTTTTCGTGCGATCCGGAGCGATCAAAACCCCTTGCCGGGTTATGCTTCGCCAAAACCCGGGGGAATCCTTTCTTTTTAAACCAGTTCATCCATTCCCTGTACCAGGACGGGCTGATTTCTTTTAATAGCGATGAGGGAATCTGGCAGTGGGATGAGGCGAAAATCAGGCAAACCGATATTACGGATAATGTCGTCGATCTGATGGTCGGCAAGATTCAAAAATTATCTGGGAATACAGGGTATCTTCTCAGTATTGCGGCCTGTATCGGAAACCGATTTGATCTAAACACCCTCGCCATCGTGTATGAAAAACCGGTTCAGGAGACGGCGGATGATTTATTGCCGGCATTGCAGGAGGAATTGGTACTGCCGGTGGATGAATCGTACAAATATATATCAGCACCTCTTCAAGCCCCAACTTCTGATACGATTTCCGACCCTGGCAATCTATCTCCCGTGTACAGATTTCTGCACGATCGGGTACAGCAGGCAGCCTATTCCTTGATTGAAGAAAAGAAGAGGCCGGAAGTGCATCTGAAAATCGGCAGGGAGATGCTGAAGAGGATTTCCGAAGAGGAGATTGAAGAGCAGATCTTTACCATAGTGGATCAACTCAATTTAGGCGTTGAATTGATTGCAGATGAAAAAGAAAGGGAAAAACTTGCGCAACTAAATCTTATTGCCGGTAAAAAAACAAAACTTTCCGCCGCTTATGAGCCGGCATTTGATTACCTGAAATCCGGCATAAGGATGCTTCAAGAAAATTGCTGGCAGATGCAGTATGGCCTAACCCTGTCACTCCATGAGGAAGGAACTGAAGCGGCTTTTCTTTGCGGCGACTATGAAAAGATGGGGAATTGGCAGAGATAGTTCTGCAGTGGGCAAAAACCGTGCTGGATAAGATCAAAGTTTACGATGTAAAGATTCAAGCCTATACGGCGCAACATAAGCTGCTGGATGCTGTAAAGACCGGTCTTCATGTTTTAAAGCTCGTAGGAATCACTTTCCCTCAAAAACCGACCAAATTGGATCTTTTGGTTGCCTATCTGAGAACAAGATTCACTCTGCTTGGAAAACACCCTGAGTTTTTACTTAACCTGCCGGAAATGACTGATGCCTACAAACTTGCCGTTATGCGTATTGCAGCAAGTATGGGCTTCTCTTTTTATTGGGCAGCGCCCGAACTTTTTCCATTTCTAATCTTTTTAGGTGTAAATCAATCAGTAAAATACGGTAATGCTCCAGAATCAAGTGGTTTCTATACCACATATGGATTCATTCTATGTGGGGGTATCGGTGATATAAAATCCGGTTTCGAATTCGGAAGGCTGGGATTACGATTATCAGAAAAACTCAATACCAAATCATCCGAAGCCAAAACGCCATTACTATTTAATGCTTTCATCAAACATTGGAAAAAACACATCAGGGAAACATTAAAACCACTTGAGATAGGATTCCAAAAATGTCTTGAAATTGGGGATTTTGAAGATGCTGCCTGTAACGTGTATATGTACTCATATTATTCCTATTTCTCTGGAATAGAATTATTAGCGATTGAGCAAAATATTTCCAAATATAACGATGCTATTAGAAAATTAGGGCAAAAAGCATTTCTCTTTTATAACCAGAGGGATTGGCAGGTAGTATCGAATTTGATGGGTTACAATGAAGATCCTACGATATTAACTGGCGATGTTTTTGATGAAGAAAGAATACTGAAGCATTATCAAAAAGAAAATGATAAATCTGGAACTTGCGGTCTGTATTTGGATAAACTTATCCTCTGTTATCTATTCCAGCAATACGGTCAGGCAGCTAATCATGCCGGAAATGCAGAAAAGCATTTAGCCGCTCTAACAGGCATGGTGCCATTTGTCGTTTTCCATTTCTACGACTCCCTTGCCCAATTGGCACTGTTCTCTGGAACCCCAAAAACCAACCAAAAGCGCATCCTCCGAAAAGTAGCCAAAAACCAGAAAAAGATGAAAAAGTGGGCCTATCACGCCCCGATGAATCACCTCCACAAATGGCAACTGGTGGAGGCCGAACGGGCGAGGGTTCTGGGAAAAGATGATAAAGCCAAAGGTTTCTACGACCAGAGCATCGCCGGCGCCAAGGAAAACCAGTACATCCAGGAAGAGGCCTTGGCCAACGAGTTGGCCGCAAAATTTTACCTGCAAAAGGGAGAAACCGACACCGCCCGAACGTATATGACGGAAGCCAGGTATTGCTATTACCATTGGGGCGCCAAGGCAAAAGTGGATCATCTGGACATAAATTACCCTGAACTGCTGGCTGTTGTTTCGACCAAAACGCCCCAGGCATCCACCAATGACAAAGACCGGGAACCCGGCCATGCAACCACCAGCACCACCACCAGCAATCAACTCAAAGGCGAACAGCTCGACCTGACATCCGTCATGAAAGCCTCCCAGGTGATATCCGGGGAAATCCAGATCGAAAAACTCCTTTCCCGCATGATGCAGATTATCATTGAAAATGCCGGTGCTGAAAAAGGCTGCCTGATCCTGAAATCAGACGAGAGCTTCAGGATCGAAGCCGAAGGCCATATCCACCGGGAAAAGGTTCAGGTGCTTCAGTCCATTCCCCTGGAAGAGTCTCCAAATGTGCCGGTCACCATCATTCAATACGTTGCCCGGGTCAACGAAAACCTTGTCCTTGAGGATGCCGCCCACCAAGGGAAGTTCACCACCGATCCCTACATCATTAACCACCAACCCAAATCCCTGTTATGCGCTCCGTTGATCCATCGAAATAATCTAAGCGGCATCATCTATCTTGAAAACAACCTGGCAACGGGCGCATTCACCCCAGAGCGCCTTGAAGTCCTTCCCCTGCTCTGCTCCCAGGCAGCCATCTCCCTTGAAAACGCGAACCTCTACAAACAGCAGCAGGACTATTCCAGAACCCTTGAAGAAAAGGTGGCGGAAAGAACAACCGAACTGAAGAAATCCCTCGATACCATCAAGAAAACCCAGGCGCAACTGGTGCAGTCCGAGAAAATGGCCGCCCTGGGGGGTCTGGTGGCGGGGGTGGCCCACGAAGTCAATACGCCCATCGGCATAGCTGTAACCGCCGCATCGCACCTGGAAGACAAAACACAGGAATTCGTGGCAAAAGTGGCAGCCCAAAAGCTGAAACGTTCCGACCTGGACAGCTATGCCAAAACCGCCGGCGATTCCTCCAACCTGATCCTCAAGAACCTGAGCGGCGCGGTGAAAATCGTACAGGGGTTCAAGCAGGTAGCTGTGGACCAGACCAGCGGCGAACGGCGGGAATTCAAGCTCAAGGCCTATATCGAAGATGTACTCCTGAGCCTGAAACCGAAACTGAAGAAAACAAAACACGAGGTCACCGTCAACTGCCCGGAAGATCTGGCATTGAACAGTTACCCCGGCGCCTTTTCCCAGATTATCTCAAACCTGGTGATGAATTCCCTGATTCACGGCTTTGACGAGACGGAAGCGGGCGAAATCGTTTTTGACGCCACCGAAGATGGCGGTTCCATCGTATTGACCTACCGGGACAACGGCAAGGGGATGAATGAAAAAGATTTGAACAAGATCTTTGATCCCTTCTTCACCACCAAACGCTCCCAGGGGGGAAGCGGCCTGGGGATGCATATTGTGCATAATCTGGTGATCCAGACCCTGGGTGGGAGCATATCGTGCAAGAGCGCGTTGGGAAATGGTATAATGATTAGAATACAAATCCCGTCTTGAGAAAACCAGGCGAAACGATAATGAAGAATCGATTTTCAGCAATATGAAACAGGAGAATAGAAATGACTTCAGCAACAACTGCAACGATGATGAAAATTTTAGAAACACTTCCGGAAGGACTTCAGGATCGCATTCTCGAGCATATGCGTGAATATATCGAGGATGTCAAAGAGGAAATGCAATGGAACGACTCTTTCTCCAAGTCACAGTCTAAACTGGTTGCCGCCGCTCGGCAGGCACGAAAAGAAATTGCTGAAGGAAAATCTGCTCCTCTCGATTTGGAAACGCTATGAATTCAGCAACGCTGCCGTCATTCTGGAACAGCTATTATAAGCTTGATCGAAATATCAAGGAACAAACAAAGAAGGCATATCGCCTGTGGGCGGATAATCCGTTCCATCCGTCACTCCGTTTCAAGTGTATCAACAAACCGGAAAACATCTGGGCTGCCCGGGTATCCCTTGGGTACAGGTCCGTCGGCATACTTGACGGAGAAACCATAACATGGTTCTGGGTAGGCAGCCATGATCAATACGAACGACTTTTCGGATAAAATTACGATCAGGCCTTGTTTGCCATTTCAGAAAAACATAAGAGGTGACTCCCATGAGATTTTTCAATACCGCCGGACCCGTTAATTGCCAAAAGCATTACTGTATCTCTCCCCTTTTTTTACGAGAGATTGAACCAAATTCCATGTATGGAGAAATTAAATGACATTAAACGTATCTGAAGAAGAGGACCTTTTTTTTGAAGATGATGGTTATGAGAAAGACACAGCGGTTCATCAGAATGCCTGGAAAATGATGATCGTTGATGATGTGGAAGATGTTCACAATGTGACCCGCATGATTTTTGACGATTACGTTTTTGATGGGCGGAATATGGTGTTTTTGAGTGCCTATTCCGGGGCGGAAGCCAGGCGGTTGATTGCGGAACATCCCGATACGGCGGTGATCCTTCTGGATGTGGTCATGGAAACGGATCATGCCGGCCTGGATGTGGTTCGATATATCCGGGAGGAGTTACAAAACACCATTGTGCGGATCATCCTGCGCACGGGTCAACCCGGACAGGCGCCTGAGAAAAAGGTCATTATCGAGTATGACATCAATGATTACAAAACCAAGGAAGAATTGACCAGCAGCAGGCTTTTTACCTCGGTAACCTCCGCGTTGCGGTCCTGTCGCGATCTGAACGTGATTGAAAAGAACCGCAGAGGGCTTGAGATGATTATCAATGCCTCTTCAAGTCTGTTGAAACTTTCATCCTTCAAACAGTTTACAGCGGGGGTACTGTCCCAGTTGACCTCCATCCTGGGCTTTGAAGACAACTCACTGTTGCTCCGAACATCCGATGGTACGTGTGGGTTTGCGGCGACCCAGGAACAAGACAATTATAAGATTGTCGCTGGAACAGGCCACTATGAAAAGTATCTGGATCGATGTGTGACGGACTTGAACGATCAAAATGTCAAGGATGACATCAACGAGGCACTCAGGGAGAAAAAGAACAATTTTAAGGATAAAAAAATCATCTGCTATTTCAAAACCAACCATTGCATTGAAAACATTCTCTATCTTGAAAGCAACAAGCCCGTGGGTAAAACCGACAGGGATCTGATCAATATTTTTCTTTCAAACGTGGCCATCGCTTTCGACAATTTATACCATCGCGAAAACCTGGAAAAACTGGTTGAAGAGAGAACCTGTGACCTTCAACGTGAGAAAGAGACCGTGGCCCGGGCCCATAAGGTGCTGGCCAAATATGTTCCGGTTCAATTGACGGAAAGGATTTTGGCCAATGAAATCGATGATGTCTGGGATTATTCACGTAAAAGACTGACCCTGTTTTTTTCGGATATCAAGGATTTTACAAACATCACGGAATCCATGGAACCGGAAGACATGGCGAACCTTTTGAATGAATATCTGTCGGAGATGTACGAGATCGCCAATGAATACGGCGGGGTTGTGGCAAATGTCAAAGGGGATGAACTCTTTATTTTTTTCGGGGCTCCCGAAAAAGGAAACGATAAGGACAATGCATTACACTGCGCCCAAATGGCCGTTACTATGCAGCGAAAAATGTCGGAACTGAATGAAAAATGGTTCAATGAAGGGATTGCCCAGCCTTTACAGATTCGTTGCGGCATCAATACGGGCATGGTCAATGTCGGGGGATTCGGATCCCAAAACCGAAAAGATTTTACGGCTTTCGGGATGCACGTCAATCTCGCATCCCGCCTGGAAGGCGCCTGCGCCCCCGGGGGGATTCTGGTCAGCCATTCCACCTGGGCACTGGTCAAAGATGCTTTCCAATTTGAAACCGGGGGCGAGATTACCGTGAAAGGGTTTTCCCGCCCCGTTCTGGGGCACAATCTGGTTTTATGAATGGGGAAACTGTTTGAACACGATTTACAAGATTATGATGATGGACAGGATTATACTCTTCGCCGATAAACCGCAAACAAAAAGGTCTCCCCATGACGAGGAGAAAGTTGTCAGGACGTCATCTTCTAATCCTGTGAATCGTATTTAATCCTGTGAATCGTGTTCAAGATGGGGAGGAACAACGAAGCTGGATTTCATAATAACCGCGAACACTTTTTGAACACGATTTAAAAGATTATGATGATGGACAGGATTGCCAGTGACCGATAAACCGCGAACAAAAAAGTCTCCCCATGACGAGAAAAAACTTATCGGGACACCATCTTCTAATCCTGTAAATCATATTTAATCCTGTGAATCGTGTTCAAAACGGGAAGGCATCTTCAGAAAAACGGACGACCTCAAACACGGAGCTGAATATGACCCAGTTCAAGGATTTTAGCATCACCTCTACCCTATACAAAGGCGCAAACACCCACGTCTATCGTGCCGTAAACACCGATGACCACCAACCGGTTATCCTGAAAACCACCGCAACCGCCAACCCCTCTCCCCATGAAACAGCCCGCTACAACCATGAATACAATGTTCTGAAGACCTTTAAAGCCAATGGGTTGGAAGGTGTAGTTAAAGTGATGGATCTCATCCTGAATGACCACCGGCCATACCTGGTACTGGAGGATTCCGGCGGCGCTGATCTTAAAACCCTGCAAAAATCAGAGACCTTGAAAGTTGATCAGCTTTTGAACATTGCCGTCAAAACCGCATCCGCCCTGGGTGAAATCTATCAGGCGCACATCATCCACAAGGATATCAAACCTTCCAACATCCTCTATAACCCTGAAACGGGCGTCCTGAAACTGATGGATTTCAGCTCCGCCAGCATCATCTCCCGGGAAACCCCCACCGTCGAAAGTTCCATGCTCATGACCGCCACGCTTCCCTACATGTCGCCGGAGCAGACCGGCCGCATGAACCGCCTGGTGGACTGGCGAACGGACTTCTATTCCTTTGGGGTTACGCTCTACGAACTCTTCACCGGCCGACTTCCTTTCCTGTCCACGGAACCCATTGAGCTGGTGCATGCCCATCTGGCATTGATGCCTGAACCGCCGCATAACATCGATGCGGCTATTCCATCGGTCCTGTCGAATATCATCCTGAAGCTCATGTCAAAAGATGCGGAAGACCGCTATCAGGGGGCCTTTGGGATTCAGCACGATTTGCGGCAATGCCTGGACAGGCTCGAAGCATCAGGGAAAATAGAGCCCTTCGAAATCGGGCAAAAGGATATCTCGGACAGACTTCGGATGCCGCAAAAACTCTATGGCCGGGAAGCTGAAATCAAGACCCTGTTGGCAGGTTTTGACGAGGTCAGCCGGGGCGCCTGTAAAATGGTGGCGGTAACGGGTCCCGCGGGCATCGGCAAATCCGCTCTGGTGCATGAAGTTCAACGGCCCCTGACACAACAGGCGCAAAACCCCCTGACCGCAAAAAGTAAGAAGAGATATTTCATCTCAGGCAAGTTTGACCAGTTAAAAAAGAGTACCCCTTACGTGCCCCTGATTCAGGCCTTTCAGCAATTGATCCGGCAGATTCTGTCTGAAAGCGACGCGCAGATATCCACCTGGAAAGAAAATCTACTGAAGGCTTTAGGCCCCAACGGCCGGGTGATGATCGAGGTCATCCCCGAGCTGGAGCTGATTATCGGCAGCCAGCCGGAAGTCCCGACACTGGGTCCCACGGAGAATGTGAACCGGTTCAACTACGTCTTTGAAAACTTCATCAACACCTTTGCCGCTGAAGACCACCCCCTGGCGATTTTCCTGGACGATCTCCAATGGGCGGATGCGGCATCCCTGAAACTGATCGAGATGTTCATCACCGTGAAAGCGGAATATCTCTATCTCATCGGCGCTTATCGGGATAATGAGGTGGATTCTGCCCACCCATTGATGCGGACCATCGAGGAAATCGAAAAAAGCGGTGCGGAAATTGAAACCATCCAACTGCAGTTGCTGATGGAAACCCATGTCAACCAGCTCCTGTCGGAAACTTTTTCGTGCGACCTGGAACGGGCAAAGCCCCTGGCCGAATTATGCTTCGCCAAAACCCGGGGGAATCCTTTCTTTCTGAACCAGTTCATCCATTCCCTGTACCAGGACGGGCTGATTTTTTTTAATATCGATGAAGGAATCTGGCAGTGGGATGAGGCAAAAATCAGGCAAACGGATATTACTGATAATGTCGTTGATTTGATGGTCAGCAAGATTCAAAAATTATCAGGGAATACCGGTCATCTTCTCAGTCTTGCGGCCTGTATCGGAAACCGATTTGATTTAAACACCCTCTCCATTGTGTATGGAAAACCGGTTCAGGAAACGGCGGATGATTTATTGCCGGCATTGCAGGAGGAATTGGTGTTGCCGGTGGATGAATCGTACAAATATATTTCTGAGCCGCTTCAAACCGCAATTTCAGATACGATTTCCGACCACGTCAAGCTATCTCCCATGTACAAATTTTTGCACGACCGGGTACAACAGGCTGCCTATTCGCTGATTGAAGAAAGAAAGAGACCGGAAGTGCATCTGCAAATCGGCAGGGAAATGCTGAAGAGGATTCCTGAAGAGGAGATTGAAGAACATATCTTTACCATAGTAGATCAACTCAATTTAAGTTCTGAATTGATGACAGATGAAGAGGAACGGGAAAAACTTGCGCGATTAAATCTTCTTGCCGGTAAAAAAGCGAAACTTTCCGCGGCATATAATCCGGCATTTGATTATCTGAAATCCGGCATAAGAATGCTTAAAGAAAATAGTTGGGAGTCGCAATATGACCTAACCCTGTCACTCCATGAGGAAGGAGTTGAAGCAGCTTTTCTTTGCGGCGACTATGAAAAGATGGGGGATTTGGCAGAGATAGCCTTGCAGTACGCAAAAACCCTGCTGGATAAGATAAAAGTTTACGATGTAAAGATTCAAGCCTACGCGGCGCAACATAAGCCGTTGGATGCTGTAAAGACCGGGCTTCATGTTTTAAAGCTCTTAGGCATCACTTTGCCTCAAAAACCGACCAAATTGAATCTTTTGGTCGCCTATCTGAGAACAAGATTCACTTTGCTTGGAAAACAACCTGAGTCTTTAATCAACCTTCCGGAAATGACTGATCCTTATAAGCTTTCCGTGATGCATATTGGGGCAAGTATGAACTTGTCTGTTTATTTTGCTGCGCCCGAGCTTTATCCATTTCTATTCTTTTTATTTGTTAATCTATCTGTCAAATACGGTAATGCTCCAGAATCAAGTGGTAACTATAACGCATATGGACTTATTCTATGCGGGGTCATAGGAGATATAAAACGAGGGTTCGAATTCGGAAATTTGGGATTACGATTATCAGAAAAACACAATGCCAAATTAGCAGACGTAAAAGCCCAATTAATATTTAATTGTCAGATTAAACATTGGAAAAAACATACTAGGGAATCGTTAGAACCACTTAAAACAGGATTCCAAAAAGGCCTTGAAATTGGGGATGTGGAAGATGCCGCTAGTAACGCGTATGTTTACTCATATTATTCTTATTTCGCTGGGATAGAATTATTAACGATTGAGAAAAATATATCCAAATACAACGATGATATTAGAAAGTTAGGGCAAAAAACATTTCTCTTTTATAACCAAAGGGCTTGGCAGGTAGTATCGAATTTGATGGGTTACAATGAAGATCCTACAATAATAACTGGTTATTTTTTTGATGAGGAAAAGATACTAAAGCTTTATCAAGAAGAAAATGATAGATCTGGAATTTTCGGTTTGTATTTGAATAAACTTATCCTGTGTTATATCTTCCAGCAATACGATCGGGCAGCTAATAATGCCGGAAATACGGAAAAGCATTTAGTTGCTGTAACAGGCATGGTGCCATTTGTCGTTTTCCATTTCTACGATTCCCTGGCCCAATTGGCACTGTTCTCTGAAACCCCAAAAACCAACCAAAAACTCATCCTCCGAAAAGTAGCCAAAAACCAAAAGAAGATGAAAAAGTGGGCCTTTCACGCCCCCATGAATCATCTTCACAAATGGCAACTGGTGGAAGCCGAACAGGCACGGGTTCTTGGAAAAAATGAGAAAGCTATGGCTTTCTACAACCAGGCTATCGCTGGAGCAAAAGAAAACCAGTACATCCAGGAAGAAGCACTGGCCAATGAACTGGCCGCAAGATTTTACCTGGAAAAAGGACAAACCGAGACCGCCCGAAAGTATATGACGGAAGCCCGATATTGCTATGACCATTGGGGCGCCAAGGCAAAGGTGGATCATCTGGACATAAATTACCCTGAACTGCTGGCTGTTGTTTCAGCCAAAACGACCCAGACATCCATCAATGATAAAGACCGGAAACCCGGCCATGCAACCGGCACCAGCACCAGCAATCAACTCAAAGGCGAACAGCTCGATCTGACATCCGTCATGAAAGCCTCCCAGGTGATTTCGGGCGAAATCCAGATCGAAAAACTCCTTTCCCGCATGATGCAGATCATCATTGAAAATGCCGGTGCTGAAAAAGGATGCCTGATCCTGAAATCAGACGGGGATTTCCGGATCGAGGCCGAAGGCCATATCCATCAGGAAAAGGTTCAGGTGCTTCAGTCCATTCCCCTGGAAGATTCTCCAAACGTGCCGGTCACCATCATTCAATATGTTGCCCGGGTCAAAGAAAACCTTGTCCTTGAAGATGCCGCCCATCAAGGGAAATTCACCACTGACCCCTACATCATTAACCAGCAACCCAAATCCCTGTTATGCGCCCCGTTGATCCACCGAAACAATTTAAGCGGCATCATCTACCTTGAAAACAATTTGGCAACAGGCGCATTCACTCCGGAGCGCCTTGAAGTCCTTCCCCTGCTCTGCTCCCAGGCGGCCATCTCTCTTGAAAACGCGAACCTGTACAAACAGCAGCAGGACTATTCCAAAACCCTTGAAGAAAAGGTGGAAGAAAGAACGGCCGCACTGAAGCAATCCCTCGACACCATCCAGAAAACCCAGGCGCAACTGGTGCAGTCCGAGAAAATGGCCGCCCTGGGAGGCCTGGTGGCGGGAGTAGCCCATGAAGTCAATACGCCCATCGGCATCGCCGTAACCGCTGCATCGCACCTGGAAGACAAAACACAGGAATTCGTGGCAAAGGTGGCAGCCCAAAAGCTGAAACGTTCGGATCTTGACAGCTATGCCAAAACCGCCGGCGATTCCTCCAACCTGATCCTCAAGAACCTGAGCGGCGCGGTGAAAATCGTACAGGGTTTCAAACAGGTGGCGGTGGACCAGACCAGCGGCGAGCGGCGGGAATTTAAACTCAAGGCCTATATCGAAGATGTACTCCTGAGCCTGAAACCGAAACTGAAGAAGACCAAACACGAGGTCACCGTCAACTGCCCGGAAGATCTGGCATTGAACAGCTTCCCCGGCGCCTTTTCCCAGATCATCTCAAACCTGGTGATGAATTCCCTGATTCATGGCTTTGACGAAATGGAAGCGGGCGAAATCGCTTTTGACGCTACCGAAGATAACGGTTCCATCGTATGGACCTACCGGGACAACGGCAAGGGGATGAACGAAAAAGACCTGGCAAAGATCTTTGATCCCTTCTTCACCACCAAACGCTCCCAGGGCGGAAGCGGCCTGGGGATGCACATTGTGCATAACCTGGTGACACAGACCCTGGGGGGGACGATTTCGTGTGAAAGTCAGCAGGGAAATGGTATTATGGTTAGAATCCAAATCCCAATGGCGGGCGAACAAAAGGACACTGCAGCTCACAAGTCCCGTAGGGACGAAAGGTAATAGCCCGGCAATTTATTGCCGGGTTTTAATGGGTCGGCAAATCGGTTAGTCCCATCGGGACGACAGAAAACAGCCGAGCTGTTTGTTGTCGGGAAAGGGATCACATGGGAAATTCCTATATCAGTTTTTACATGCATTTTATTTTCAGTACCAAACAACGTCTTCCCCTGATCGTACCTGAAATACAAGACCGTCTATGGCCCTATATGGTCGGTATCGCAAGGCAAAACAACCTGAAGGCCCTGGCGGTGGGGGGGATGCCGGATCATATTCACCTTGTTTTATCATTACCCGCCACCATTTCCATATCCAAAGCGATTCAAATCATCAAGGGGAATTCCTCTAAATGGATCAATGAAAATTTTGACACGCCGAGTTATTTTTCATGGCAAAAAGGGTATGGCGCTTTCAGTATCAATATTTCGATTTTACAAAATACAATCCGATATATCCAAAATCAGTCTGAGCATCATCGCCATAAATCATTTAAAGAAGAATATCTCGATTTCTTAAAGAAAAATAAGGTTGTCTATGATGAACGGTACGTATGGGCTTGAAGGCTAAACATGTCAAGTTCTGCCGTCCCTACGGGACTGGTTGTGTGTGTATGAATGATCCCCGGCAATAAATTGCCGGGCTATTGCCTGTCGTCCCGATGGGACTTCTACATTCGCCCCCATATGCCTTTGATAGTCCCGTAGGGACGACAGGTAATAGCCTGGGGTTTTAACCCCAGGCAGACGACAGGTAATAGCCTGGGGTTTTAACCCCAGGTAAACGACAGGTAATAGCCTGGGGTTTTAACCCCAGGCAGACGACAGGTAATAGCCCGGGGGTTTTAAACCCAGGTAGACGACAATTAATAGCCTGGGGTTGAAATTCCAGGCAGACGACAGGTAATAGCCTGGGGTTTTAACCCCAGGTAGACGACAGGCAATAGCCCGGGGTTTTAAACCCCAGGTAGACGACAATTAATAGCCTGGGGTTGAAATTCCAGGTGGTAGACCCCATAGACACAACGATATCAATGAAAAGCTTGCTCGTTCAATAATTTGTAAAGCAAAGAGAGGAGGCTGATCATGAGATTTTCAGGCACGATCTACAAAGACGGAAAATTTTGGCTGGCTGAAATTCCGATTCTGGATTTAATGCCTCAGGGGCGTTCTGTACCTGTGTCGGGAAATTGAATGAATTATTAAATGCGGTTTGCCCGCAGAGAGGTGCGGTAAGGACCCCATGACCCATCGTCTGACGGGGAGTTCCCGGGCCATCTATCTGTTTTGTGAAAGGCAGCGGTCCATGGATGAAATAGCGGCGCGGTTCCCCCGGTTCGGCGAAGAACACATCAGCCCCTTTCTCCGCATGATGGTGGATAAGGGGGTCATGTTTCACGAAGGGGACCGCTATCTCAGTCTGGCGGTTCCGGCCTCAATGGATACGACCATAAAATGAAGTCGTTTATTGATATTGAATTTAGGCATCCAAAACCCTTCTCACCGTTTGCGTCAGCTCCAGCCGATCCAGAGGTTTCATGAGAAAGGCATGAATACCCAGGGATGCGGCCTTTTTCTCATCCATAAGATCGCTGTGCCCCGTACAAATGATCACCGGAACCCCCGGTCGAAGCTTCATTATCTCGATGGCAAGCCGATCGCCGCTCATATTCGGCATGGTCATATCCGTAATAACCAGATCAATTTCACCGGGCGCCTCGGCAAAAAGTTTCAACGCCATCAGACTGCTGGTACTCGTCTCCACCCGGTAACCGTAGTGTTCCAGCATCTGCCGGCCCATATTGACAATGGGCGGTTCATCATCCACCAGGAGTATGCGCTCGTCTCCCCCCTGAACCGGAGAAACGGGTTTCTCAAGGGGAACGGCATCTTCAGTTTCAAGGCAGGGGAAAAAGACCTGGAAGGTGGTTCCTTTCCCCAATTCACTTTCAACATCGATGGCGCCCCCGCATTCCGCCACAATTCCGTGTACCACGGAGAGCCCCAGGCCCGTGCCCCGGCCGATTTCCTTGGTGGTAAAGTAAGGATCAAAGATATGCTCCAAGGCATGGGGCCCAATGCCGCCGCCCGTATCATGGACGGTCAATACCACATAATCGCCGGGTTCTAAAGCCGGACATCGCTTCAAAATCACATTTTCAGACTGGATATGAACATTTTGGAGGGAAATTTCCAGAAGTCCGCCCGTCTCCACCATGGCCTGGTAGGCGTTGGTACACAGGTTCATGATGACCTGGTGAATCTGGGTGGGATCGGCCATAACCGTTCCTGCATTCGGAAATACATGCTGTCGGATTTCAATGGTGGTGGGGATAGTGCTTCTCAGAAGCTTGATGGCCTCCTTGACAATCAAATGTGGCTTAAGAGGGAGGGGTTCCGCTTCGGTCTGACGGCTGAAGGTCAAAATCTGTTTGATCAGGTCCCGTGCCCGCTGCCCGGCCTTTAAGATCTCACCCATATAAGTATAAGTGGCCGAATCTTCCGGGGTTTCCTCCATCAGAAGCTGAGAGTAGCCCAGTATGGCCGCCAGAATATTATTGAAATCGTGGGCGATGCCCCCGGCCAGTGTGCCGATGGCTTCCATTTTCTGGGCCTGACGCAGTTGGCTCTCCAGATTCTTCGTGCCGGAGATATCCTCGATAATGCCCTGCAAGCCCACAACGGCATTTTCAGATCCGATCACCGGCGACAGATGATACCGAAGATGAAGGGTGCTGCCGCCTTCGGTAGCGCAGGGGCGATCATGGGTTTGGGCGTCACCGGTTTCCAGGCAACGACGCACATCATCGCTGATCCCGGCATCCATGAGCATTGGAAGTTCCAGAATATTGCCCAGATCCATTGCCCCCGCGGAAACGGACCGTAAAATCTTCAACACTTTTTCATTGGCATCCAGAATAACACCCGTATTGTCAATGGCGAATATCCCCAGGGGCGCATTTTCCACCAGAAGTCGAAATCGGGCTTCGCTTTGACGCAGCGACTCCTGGCCCTGCCGCCCTTTCTCTTCGGTTTCAATGCTTTTGAGGGCAAAGGCGATATCATCAGCCGCTTCTTTGAACAGGTGCTGATCTTCCTCATCGATCATCATATTAAAGCGCGAGGACATCACCATAATCCCGTAGAGTCTGTTGTCCTGAATCAGGGGAACCACCAGGGCGCCCTCATCCGAGCAGGTCTGGCTTAATGGACAATTCAGACAGATGTCCGAACCCTTTTGCATCACAACCCCATGGGAACCGGAAATGATTATTTCAAAGCAGGACGGAAAAGCCCCCTTCTCCAAAAGATCGGACCATGCCTGAAAGGCAGCGCCCACCCCGGCCTGCACACCCTTTACCACTTTTCTATTTTCATCGAGAAGGGCGATCCAAACGCCCTTGAAGCGCTTTCCGGAGGTCAGGATCTTGCAGGCTTCCTGGAGCAAAACATTCGAATTTCCCTCCCTTGTGATCAACTGGTTCACATCCCGAATGGCGCGCAACGCCTCATTGAGACGACGAATACGACGCGCCGCCTCTCTTTGCTCGGATACATCCCGTATTGTGACAATGAAAGCTTCCTCATTGGCCCATTGAATGGTTTCAGCTCGCATTTCAGCAGTCCGCTCATCTCCTTTTGTTCCGGCAATACCGATTTCGCTGAATTCCCCTTTCACCATGGGCAGACCGAGATTGACCCCCGTGAGCGCTTCGGCTGGACGGTCGAAGAGAATATGCGCGGCTGGGTTGGCGAACAGGATCTCCCCTCCCCGGTTCAATATCAAGATCGCATCTGGATTTCGCTCGATCATTTTACGGAAACGGCCTTCGCTCTCCTCCAGCTCCACCACCGTTTTCTCAAGATCCCGTGAATGACGTTCAACCTTTTGTATCATGGGTTGCGTGATGCGCATAAAAAGAACGGCTCCCCCAATGGAAACCACCAACATAACCAGTACGGCCAGGAGTCCCGCCTGACTGTTGACCGTCTCCGTCAGTCGCGCCCGCTCCCCGAGCATGGCGGCGCGATGCAGAAAAACAAATGCGGCACTTCCCACAACTCCGGTGGCGAAAATCAACAGGCCGATCAGAATCAAAATTCTTTTCTGCTCCCGCATGGTCTATCCTTTCACAGTCCTTTTGTTATGGAACGCTCTTTTTTGGAAAGATGCCTGTCTTTTTTACCCCTTATTGACCATTATATCAATAGAAGAAAAGCACAATATTTTTCGGGAATTTCCGCATTTTCGGAACAATGGTCTTGAGGGCCCCTCTCCTCACGGTTTCCTTTTGACGTTGTAGGGTTCCGGTTGAAAATGCAGCAAAGCATGGAAGCCTTCAACCGGGAGATGCTATCCGAGAACCTGCCGTCACTGGAAATGGGGATCGGCGTCAATGCAGGCGTGGTGGTGGGAAACAAATGACGGCTCTTAGACCAGAAGGTCCCGCAACGCGCCGGAAAGATCCGGGTATTGGAACTGAAACCCCGCTTTTTGCAGTTTCTTGGGCAATACTTTCTGTCCTTTGAGCAACACCGAACCGAATTCTCCTTTGACCATCCGGATGACAAAACCCGGAACCGCCGGCATGAAGGTGGGTTTCCGCAAAACCTTTCCCAGGACTTCGGTCAACTCCTGATTTCGAACCGGTTCCGGAGCGGCGCAGTTAAATGGCCCCGAAAGATCCTCCCGTTCAATCAGGAACAAAAAGATACGCACCAGATCCTGCTGATGAATCCAGGAAAACCATTGCTTTCCACTGCCTAAGGGACTTCCCAGACCTTTTTTAAAAATGGGAATCATTTCGCCTAAAGCCCCTCCGTCAGCCCCCAGGACAATGCCGAAACGGCAAAGAGCAACCCTTACACCCAGCGTTTCAGCCTTTAAAGCGGTTTCCTCCCACTCCCTGGCCACCGACGCCAGAAAATCATTTCCGGGCGGATTGCTCTCATCCAGCACTTCATCGCCGTGAAACCCGTAATACCCCACTGCCGAAGTACTCAAAAGGGTGGTTTTCATGCCTTTTCGACGCTCGAGAGCGCTTACCAGATTGGTGGTGGTTTGAATGCGGCTGTCGCGGATGAGGCGCTTTTCATTCCGGGTCCAGCGCCTGAAAATAGAGGCCCCGGCCAGGTTGATGATGATCTCGTGATCCGCCAGGGTTTCCTGCCAGGGTCCAGGTTCCGTGGGGTTTCCCTCCACCATGGAAACGCCGGAAGGCAGGGCAGAGGATTTTCGAATTTTCCGGGTCAAAAGGGTTATGGTATGCCCTTGCTTCGTCAGATTTTTCGTAATCGCGGACCCCACAAATCCAGTTCCGCCGGTCATAAAAACGCGCATGTTCAGCCCCCCTTCAAGTGTAAAGCGTTAACGTCGATCGCAAACAACCGCATTCGCATTCCATCATGGGCCCCGGGTTATACCAAAGCGCCTTCATCCCTCCCCGCGCCAATCAACGGCAGCACCTTGTCGATCCCGAAAAAAACCAGAAATCGAGGTTTGCCCTCATCCTTTTCCGAAGTATTTTTCCGATTCCGCAGGGTATACAACAACTCTGTGTCCTGCTCTTCCCGCAATTTCGTTAGATATAGCCGCTTTCCCTTGTAACCCGTGCCGTCTTCCAGGAACAGATAGGCGGCACTATTGTTGCTTTGCAGATTGTGGTGGGTCAGACGGTCCGCCATGATAAATGCAATATTGCCGTCCTCCACGAAGTGAGGCTTGGCATAAACCGCCACATCCACCCGGCCCTCTTTATCGGCCGTTGCCAGCATGCCCGTCCCTTTTGTACCTTCAAAATAGTCTTTCAATTCCATTTTTTTCCCCTTATTATGTGTTTCATCTGCCAGTCTCTGGTTCCTCCGATTTCAATCATCTTTGTTCATGGTTAAACAAAAACGACCTTGAATTTCTTTTTACCACCTATTCGATAATTTGTAAAATCCCGATCCATGGTTGCAATGGTGTTGAGGTTCTTTTTTCCGCTTAGGGAACTGGAAGAAAATAATATACGCATATCGTGCAGAATTTCTGTTCGTCTTCAAGAATATAGTTCGGTATTGAGCAGAACCCCTTTTCATGTTATACACCAGGGAAATATTTAAACTTTCTGTCAACCTAAGGAGGGACCCATGTGGGAATACACCGATAAGGTCAAGGAACATTTTCTCAATCCAAGAAATGTAGGCGAAGTGGAAGACGCTCAGGGCGTTGCCGAGGTCGGTTCCATGTCTTGCGGCGATGCCCTCAAGCTCACCTTCAAAACAGATGATAAGGGCAAAATCATCGATGCCAAATTCAAAACCTTCGGGTGCGCCAGCGCCATCGCCTCCTCGTCGGCACTCACGGAAATGATCAAGGGGAAAACCATCGAAGAGGCGGAAAAACTCACCAACGAAGACATCGCCGACTATCTGGGCGGACTCCCCAAGGAAAAAATGCACTGTTCCGTCCTGGGGCAACAGGCCCTGACCGAGGCCATCGCCTATTACAAAGGGGAAGCTGTTCCTGAAAAAGAAGGGGAAATCGTCTGTGAATGTTTCGGCATTACAGACCTGGAAATCGAAGGAGCGGTCAGGGCCAACAACCTTTTGACCATCGAAGACGTC
The DNA here is from genome assembly GCA_963664475.2 of Desulfatiglandales bacterium. GTDB lineage: Bacteria > Desulfobacterota > DSM-4660 > Desulfatiglandales > Desulfatiglandaceae > NaphS2. The sequence continues at coordinate 715,187 of CAXXXE010000002.1, read as the reverse complement.
ACCAACTACACCAAGGCCGGGGGCGGCTGTGAAAACTGCCACGACGCCATCAGGAAGATCATCGAAAAGGTGCGGGGCGAGGAAAAAGCACCTGTTCGACCGCAGCTGTCCAACATGCAGAAAATCAAAAAGATTGAAGAAACCATTTCCAATGAAATCAGCCCATCCCTGAAGCAGGATGGCGGTAACATCGAGCTGGTGGATGTCATCGGCAACCGGGTCCTGGTGAAAATGCAGGGAAGTTGCGCCGTGTGCAAGGCCTCCCAGCAGACCCTCAAGAATTTTGTAGAAGCAAAGCTGAGAGAGATGGTGTGGCCTGAGCTGGTGGTTGAGGAGGTGACCCAATGAAAACGATCTATCTGGACAACAATGCCACGACCCGGGTAGCCCCCGAAGTTCTGGCGGAAATGCAGCCCTATTTCCATGAATTATACGGCAATCCATCCAGCGCCCATACCTTCGGCGGGCAGGTGGGCAGAAAAATCCGTGAGGCCCGTGAACGGGCCGCCCTGCTTTTGGGCGTTGCGCCGGGCGAGATTCTCTTTACCAGTTGCGGATCGGAGAGCGATAACGCCGCCATACGGTCAGCGCTCCAACTGAACCCCGACAAACGCCACATTGTCACCAGCCGGGTGGAGCATCCGGCCATTAAATCCTTTTGCGACCATCTGGCCCAGAACGGTTACCGGATCACCGAAATTCCGGTGGATAAAGACGGAAACCTGGATATGGCGGTTTACGAGAAAAACCTTACACCGGATACGGCCATTGCCACCATCATGTGGGGCAACAACGAAACCGGCGTCATTTTCCCGGTGGAAGAAGCCGCCGCCCTTGCCAAAGAGCGCGGGATTCTGTTTCATTCGGATGGGGTCCAGGTGGCGGGCAAAATTCCCATCAACCTGAAGGACAGCCACATGGATATGATCTCCCTGTCCGGCCACAAGCTCCATGCGCCCAAGGGCGTGGGAATCCTCTACATTCGAAAAGGGGTTCCCTTTGCTCCGTTCATCATCGGCGGCCACCAGGAAATGGGACGACGGGGGGGCACGGAAAACACCGCCGGCATCATCGGCCTCGGGAAAGCCTGTCAGCTGGCCCTGGCGCATATGGAAGAGGAAAACACGCGGGTGAAGGATCTTCGCGACAAGCTGGAACGGGGGATTCTAGCCGCCGTGCCCAATACCCGGGTCAACGGGGGAAAAGCCCCTCGCCTTCCCAATACCAGCAACATCAGTTTTGAATTCATCGAAGGGGAAGCCATCCTGCTTCAAATGGATGGTTACGGCATCTGCGCCTCATCGGGTTCCGCCTGCACATCGGGGTCCCTGCAACCCTCCCATGTGCTCCGCGCCATGGGGGTTCCCTTTACCATGGCCCATGGCTCCATACGGTTCAGCCTGAGCATTTATAACACGGAAGAAGAAATCGATTTTGTGGTGAAAACCCTGCCCCCCATCATCGAAAAACTGCGGGCGCTTTCCCCTTTCTGGGAAGCAAAAGCAAAATCCTGCGGCGCCGACAAAATGCCGTTTTGAGTGAGGAGACAAAGGGTGGATACCGAACTGAAACGCCAACAATGTGAAGTTGAAATCAAAACCTCCCGCAAATTCCGAAAGGAAATTCCCGGCATCGTCGATACACTGGTGCTGTCCTGCGGCCGCGAGGATTGTTTTGATCATGTGGGCCTGGAACCCATCAGCTCGAGGGAAGCCATCATCGATCTTCTGCATCGGGCCTTTCGTATTCTCTATCCGGGTTATTTCACCTCAAAGCGGGTGGATGAGGTCACCCTGGGTTACTATTTCGGTCAGGAAATCACGGAATTTTTCGAAATCCTTTCCCGGCAAATCACCCTGGCCGTCCGCCATGACTGTATCCGTTACGAACAACCCTGCAGTCTCTGTCGGGAACGGGGTGAAGAAGCGGCCATGGAATTCGGCAAAAAGATGCGGGAAATCAGGACCCTCCTGGCCAAAGACATTCGTGCCGCACGGGAAGGAGATCCCGCGGCCAGGAGCTTTGATGAAATCATATTCAGCTATCCGGGGCTTTACGCCGTTACGGTCTACCGAATCGCCCACCAGCTCTTTGAAATGGGCATTCCCCTGATCCCCCGCATCATGACCGAATATTCCCATAGCCGAACGGGCATCGACATTCATCCGGGGGCCCATATCGGAGAGCGTTTTTTCATCGACCACGGCACCGGCGTCGTGGTGGGAGAAACATCCGAGATCGGCAACGGGGTCCGCCTTTACCAGGGCGTCACCCTGGGGGCCATGTCCATTCCCAAAGAAGAAGTGCAACAGCTTACCCGGAAAAAACGGCACCCTACCCTTGAAGACGATGTGGTGGTCTATGCCGGGACCACCATTCTGGGCGGCGATACGATCATCGGCGCCCGGTCCGTCATCGGCGGCAATGTATGGCTTACCGAGTCGGTTCCCCCGGACACCCTGGTTTTCGCCAAAAAACCCGAACTGGTCTTTAAGGAGCGGAAACGCTGATTACAGGGGGACGGTTGTCTATTTTCTAACCAGGGTATGCCAGAAAACCCGCCATCCCTTCATCAGGGCAGAGAGGAGATCCGCTATCTCAAGGAGTGGCCCCTGGATGCGTTCCTGGATCATCAGTTCAAATTCCTTCAGATTTCGAGTGGTGTCCCTCACATGATCCAGCGAGTCGCCAACCTTATCCATGTGCTTTTGAACGCCGGCAAGAATCCCCTTCACTTCAGTGGTAATCCGGGTGATATCATGGCTGATGGGCACTAGTTGCAGTTTGGCCATCTCAAAAAATTTGCGCGCTTCCGAAAACGCCTTGAACGCCTTGATCAAAAAAGCCACCAGAAAAATGGTGTTCAGCACAAATAACACGGCAATCAATGCCACGCTGGTTGAAATATCCATATTTTCGACACCTTTAAAACCTGATGGTTCACGGTTGCTGGTTTTCAGCTTTTTGATTCTTTTTCATCCTTGTAAGCGGCTACGCCCGCATGGATGGCTTCCTTAATACGCCCTTTCTCATCTTTCAAGGCATCTTTACCCTCAATATATCTGGCGGTCGCCGCGGTTTCCAGATCCTTTAGACCGGATTTCGCCCCGTTTCGGAAATTTTCCAGTTTTCGCCTGCTTTCAGCGAGAATATCCTCTGCTGTTTTTACCGCAAGCTCAAGTTTTTCTTCCACATCATCTTTCAGTTCAAGGGAGCGAATGCAAAGATCTTCACGCATTTCCCTGCCGGATTTGGGCGCCAACAGCAACGCGGCCACCGCTCCGATAATGCCGCCAAACAAAAATCCCTTGAAAAAACCAGAATCTCCTCCGCCATCGGTTGCCATGATTTTCTCCTTTGAAAAAGGTTTCGACCCAAAAAAAAGCGAAAAACAGTGCCTTGTATCCGCCGTCAAAACGGTCAAAAAAAGGCGAAAAACGCCGGAACATCTTTAAAACAGGGTTTTTGAACCTATTTTATAACGATCACAACATTTATCGCCTTGCGAAAAAATGATGATGTTTTTATTCAATGATCTCGATGGCATCAGCGCCGCATTCCTCGGCGGCCCTCCGAACCACATCCTGATACTGTTCGGGGATTTCGTCAAATTTCACAATTGATTTCAGTTCATTCTCATCGTATTCAAACACCTGGGGGCAAAGATCGTTACAATTTCGGTCTCCCATACACTGCTTAGAAATAATCGCTTTCATGATTTTTCCTCCTTTTCTTGAATTAAATGACAATGAACAACTATAAAACAATGTGGGTTGACTACGGTTGGAACTTGTTTTAAGCAATACCTGTTTGCGCAACTGATGTCAATAACCGTGACGAAAAAACAGTATTCAAATCACCTGGGAGGTTAAGCGAAGAAATGCAAAATCTGTTTGAAATTACGGACGACCTGCAAAAAGCACTTGAACCGCTGACGTTCAGCAGGCCGGTGACCCACATCTATAACCCCCTGCAATATGCACGATCCGCCTATGACGCCTACCTCGAGGCCTACGGCGGCAAGCCGAAGGAGATTATCCTGTTGGGAATGAACCCGGGTCCCTGGGGAATGGTTCAGACCGGTGTCCCATTCGGCGAAATTGCCACCGTGCGCGACTGGATGAAAATAAAGCCAAACCGGGGGACACCCGACAACATCCACCCCAAACGACCCGTGGAAGGATTTCAATGCAAAAGGAGTGAAGTCAGTGGAAAAAGACTTTGGGGCTGGGCCAAAAACATGTTTGGGACACCTGAACGCTTTTTTAGCCGTTTCTTTGTGGCCAATTACTGTCCCCTCATGTTTCTGGAGGAAACCGGCCGGAACCGAACGCCAAACCAGATCCCCGTATCCGAACGAAACCCCCTTCTGGCCCCATGCGATCAGGCCCTGCGGGAAACGGTCCTGTATCTACAGCCGCGCCATGTGGTGGGCATCGGGGCCTTCGCCGCGGATCGGGCAAAAGCGGCATTGAAAGATCTCGATGTAACGGTGGGCCGCATCACCCATCCCAGCCCCGCCAACCCCAAAGCCAATAGAGGCTGGGAAGATTGCATTTTAAAGGAGTTGGTCCAAATGGGAATTGAAATTCAGACCTGAATTGGAAATTCAAGATTTTGAAAATGTGACCGGTTCCCCGCCGGGCGCCCCGATGCCCCGGCGCTCAAGCAATGACCCATCCTGGCGATAGAGCGTGATGAGCGCCTTGATGTAATTGGCAAGGGCGTCCACTTCCGAGATTTTGCTGATCAGAAGATCCCGTTGCGCCTGCGCCACCAGAAGGCTGGTTGATTTTCCCACGCGCAGTTTCTCCGTTTCCACCCGAAGGGTTTCTTCATTAAACATGCGCGTGGTGGAGGAGGCTTTAATCTGCTGTTTGGCACGGTTCACTTCGATATAGGCGGTCCGAACATCCAACTCCACGAGCTGCGAAAGGTTTTTAAGGGCTTTCTCCGCCTGATCGCGGCTCAACATGGCTCTCCGGTGCCGGGATTTCGGCTCTCGATTATAGAGGGGATATTCAAACCGAAGACCCACAAAGGCTTCGTAAGCGTCTCCCGTCATGTTGCGAACGGATTGGCCAAAGGAATTCGCGTACCCACTTTTGCCGAGATTGACAAAAAGATCCAATAAGGGCAGCAACCCATTTTTGGTTTTGACCAGCTCCAGATCATTGCTCATCAATTTGAGCCGTGCCTCGTTCAAGAGGGGGCGCATTCGCATGCTCATTCCCACATACGATCGAACATCATCCAGTTTTACGTCAGGGAGTGTCGGCTGATGGACCAAATCCACTTCCCGCCCCCAGAGATCCGCACCCGGAGGATTGAGCAGCCGCAGGAGCTGCAAACGGGTGGTTTCCCTGTCGCTTCGAGCATTGATGAGCCCTTGTTCCTGTGCCGCCAGTTCCGCCTGAACCGCCGGCAATTCGGATTTGGCCAACCTGCCCACCTCGATCAACGCCAGGGTTTCATTCACCTGCTGACGGGCCACCTTTAGCGACTCCTCAAAAATTTCCACCTGACGTCCGGCCAGTGCGTAGTCCCAAAAGGTCTCTTCCACCTGCGCCACCAGCGCCAGGGTGAAGCCCCGCAACTCATATTCCGACATGCGCGTATCCAGGCGGGCCTGCTGCAATCTCACCAGATTCACATCGCTTCCGTATCCCCTCAGAATAGCCTGGTTCACCGTCAGGCCCAGGCGCGTCCAGTAAAAGGCGTCCTGGTAAAGAGAGGAGTCGTCCATTTCCGTTTTACCCTCCAGGGTGACGGTGGTGCCCGTGGGGAAGAACTGACTGAGAGAAATGATGCCCACACCTTCATCCTTGGTGAAGGATTCGGTTTCGGAACCGGCCCTCGCCTGCCGTTCACCGTCAGTCCGGCCGCCGGAGATTTCCGCGGCGGCATTCGGATCAAACACGGCTCTTTGTGCGTCTTCAAAGGTTTTTGTAATGGCGGGGTTCAACCTTTCCACAACCAGAGACCGGTTGTTCTCCAGTGAAAGCAGAATCGCCTCGGTGGTGGTAATTTTCAGAGGACCCGGCGGCGCCATCGGGCTTGCGGGTATTTCGACAGGCGGTTTGTCTCCGGCGTCTGAGGCCATGTAAACAGCGGTATCGGCCGGCGGATTCGGGCCGCCCACGGTTTGATCGATGCGCTCCTCCACAAAGGCGCAGGAAGCAGCCATAAAGCAGTATGCAATTATGGCAAGAAGTCCCGGTAAGCGATGTGAAAACGGTGCGTCCCTCATGTTTTCCCTTGCAAAATCCTTTCCCTGATCCTGACATTTTTAATGACGACATTATTTCTAATTTGTGCAAAAAAGCAATGCCAAGGTGCGGGTGGTATCCCCAAAAGCAACATTCAAAACAGGTGTTCACGTAAAGAATGGCGCTGATCTAAAAATAAACCAATAGGGTTTGATGGAAAATCAGTCAGTCGATTCGGCATCCTTCATTTTCCAGTTTACACTTTTGGCCCCATACATCTCGTTTCCAAAGGCAGGTGTACTGTGACAAAAAATGCCTGTTCAAAAGGATCGGATATTGCGGCAGCAATATCCAGAATTTGATCGAAAATTTCATCGATTAGCCGCGGTACAGCCAGCGGTTCGTAGACAGATTTTCCGATGCCGACAGATACCAGGTTTCATTCGGCTGATAACTGTCGATGAATTCCCGTTGATAACTGACCGGCTTGCGGGCGGATAAGGGTCGGGAAACTCGATTTTGCACCTCATGTGCATTGATAGAAAGGAAAATCCTGATTATAACGGATTTCTTAATATCAGATTTATGCGATGGCTTCCGAATCAACACTTCGCATAACCGGCACGTTCGTGTGTAATAGAGACTGCTGAATCCGTAGTGGAAAATCTACAAGAACAAAGTACTTTGCCGGATACAAATAATCTTCACCTTCATTATCAATGACCCGCAAATAATTTGATTTTGCGGCGTTATCATCAGGTAAGACCTGATAGACCATGCGCGGTGTGAGTAAATCAGGGTCATCCGTATCCACGCAAATTGCAAACTGTATTGATGGATTTTTACGTTCAGTGATCATAGCTTTATATGAAAGTTTCCGGTTTCCAGTTGACGGTTTCCGGTTCATTCCGTGCTTTTGTGCTATCTCTTGGTACAAATGGACACCAAAAACTTTCATCATTCGTTGTGGCCCGGTGGCCATGGAGGTTAGTCCAAAAACCTTTTGATTCTAATTTTCCTTTTTCCGACGCGATTTTTCGCGGCTGAAAAGCCGCTCCCACAGAGCCCTCATTTCAAAACAAGGATGGTTAATGTAAAAATTGCCAACACTGGAAATCCTCGAAATGCCTTATCTGGTACTGAGTTACAAAGCGATGAAAGAACCTTCTTGTTTTTTTCGAATTTATTCATAATGCCGTGAAGCATGGCAAAGCCCTGCTTCACGCCCTGATTCAGGTACTCGTCGAATAAAAGCCTGGAATCCAAGGATGATACCCGTTGCAATGCCATGTTCCGACCCGCATCATAGGAGTATTTCACACCCCCTGTAGCCGAATATTTCCAACCGTATGAAGCGTAAGCCGTCATACACGCACTAAACAGTGGCAACAAATATGGAGACGAAGAGAAAAAAACCCAAAGAGGGGTTGTCAAAACAAGCACTGGTTGAGTTGTTTTTCTCTGGCTTAGAACCTCTCAAATTCGTCCCATCAGGCCGGTTTCTTTACACCCACCCTCTCCGGTTTTTCCCTTCTGCCCCATCGTTTCGTAAGTATTACGCACAGCACTGTAACAACCTCTATCTAAAAAAGTCAATAGTAAATAATCAATTCTCATTTTGGAATGATAAAGTGATTCAGGGGGCATCCTGCTTAATTTTGGAAGATATACTCACAGAGATTACAGCGAATGGATTTGCCTCATTATAAGTATCTGAAGAAGCGGAATCAGTCTTTCTAAATCGAACCGATCCCGCCAAATCAAGGCTTCAACTTCTCATCAAGCCGACTTGATTTCAATCTTCTTACTGGTGCTCTTTTCGGTCTTTTTGAGCTTGATCTGCAGCACCCCGTCTTTATAAACCGCATCCACCTTTTCCGCATCCACCTCCGCGGGAAGTTGGACGGTCCGGCTGAAAGACCCGAAACTTCTCTCGATCCGGTGGAAATTCTCCCCTTTTTCCTCCTTTTCCTGCTTCCGCTCCCCACAAAGGGTCAAGGTATCCCGATTCAGGGAAATCTCAATTTCCTTGGGGTCCATGCCGGGTAGTTCCGCTTTCACCGATACTTCCGTTTCCGTTTCGGACAGATCCAGCGCCGGCGCCCACATTCCCTTTTCACGCATGATACCGAACGGCTTCCAATCAAAGAACCGATCAAAAAGCTGATCCATTTCGCCTCTCAAACGCGACACCTCACCCCGCTGGGACCAAGGCAGCAAATCTCTTCTTTCCATGGCATTCCTCCTTGTTAAAATGCGTTCTTCATTTGCTGTTCAGCGTCATTAAATCCCAACAAAATGTTTGCCGATACCACGCTTCTCTCCCTGGAGAAGGCGGAAACGCGCCGGTTTTTCCGTCTTAGAGCCTTGGATCAGCGTCCCGCCTCCTCCTATCGAACAGGGTGTCCATCTTTGGAGCAACCCATTCGTTGCGCCATAAACAGGGTGCGTTTTCAATCCGGGTGGCACATTTTTTTTTGTCATCCAGGTTTATTTGGATATGGTTTTTCAATTCCCTTGCATCAAAGCCTTTAAATACAAGATCGGGCATTAAAGATTTTGATTTATATCTGAAATGGGGATAAGCACAGCACACAATAACAGGAAGGGTCGCATACCGCTTTCGAATATTTTGATACAGTAAGGCACTGGCCCCCTTCCCAAAATCGGCGCCCATGATCACCACGTCCGGCTTCTCTTTCCGAATCATTTTAATAACACGCTCAGGCTTATCCGTGCAGACCACAGTATATCCCCACGCCTCCAGTTCACAGCGATACAGCATTCGAAGGTCTTCGTCCTTTTCCATCAGGAGCAATTTACACATATGGCACAGTCACTTTCCCGTCCATCCATGGTTTCCTACGCCTGGTCATGTGATCGGCATGTTCACTCCGGTTCGTCCTCAATTACTTCCAGGCAATAGGAACGCCAGGCGCAGAAAAAATCCTGGCAGTCGGTTTTTCCTGTTCGAAAGCAATTCGGGTTTCCCTCTGCTCGCTGAATACTCTGAACCAGATGGAGGAGATCGCAATATCCGGTCTTCTCCACCGCCGGTGAGGATTGGTTATCCATGAATACTACCCCTTCATTCTGGCGAAAAAAATCTTACTTGCGCTTATTATAGCTGGATATCAACCGTTGTCCATGGGGGGAACACCTCATTTTCATGGGGAAAATTCCCGGAAAGGAGGATATTCGGGGTTGTAAAACATGGGGGGCATCCCGGGAAAAATTAATGGGGCAATAAGGAGCGATTCGGAGGGCGGGCTGCCTGCCTACCCCTTCCACAGATCCAGGTCGATGAGACCCAGCCTGGCGGCGTAGCGCACCAGATCGAGGGTGGTATGAACGTCCAGCTTGTTCATGATATTTGAACGGTGGTTTTCAACGGTTTTCCGAGTGATGAAGAGTTTTTCGGCAATATCTCCGGTACTTTTTCCCTCGGAGAGGAGTACCATAATCTCCTGCTCCCGCTGGGTCAGGGCATCGTAAGCATTGGACTTTGATTTTTTTCTCCCTGCCGGGTCCCCGATGAGTCTTGCCACCACACTGTGGGAAATTCTGCTGTCCAGGAAATAATCGCCCCTTGCCACGGCGCGAAGACCCGAGATCAGGGTTTCCGATGCGGATTCCTTGCTGATGTATCCCAGGGCGCCGGCCTCCAGTGCCTTGACGATATAAGACGTCTTGGAATGCATGGTCAGCACCAGTATCCTTGTGCCGCTGAGTTCCTTTCGAATATCCCGAATCAGATCGATGCCGCTGCCGTCGGGCAGGGACAGGTCCACAATGGCCACGTCGGGCCTTAATGCCTTGACCTTTTGAAAACCCTCCTGCAACGTCCCGGCCTCCCCTAAAAGCGATAGCGTTTTTTCCCCGGCAACGATGGCCTTCAGGCCTTCACGAAAAAGGGGATGGTCTTCCACGATGACAATGGACAGATTTTCGGCCATTTCAAACCTCCTTCAGGGGCAACGTGATGTGCAGGGTGGTCCCCTTTCCCGGTTGAGAATGAAGCACAAACGTTCCCTTCAGCAACTGCACCCGCTCTTCCATGTTCCGCAGGCCCATCCGTTTCTCTTTCAGCACCTTTCGTTTTCGTTCAGCGACATCAAAGCCCACACCGTTATCTTCAATGAAAAGATGGACATTGGGAAAAGCCGCAATCAGTCGAACCTGCACCTGTGAGGCATGAGCGTGCTTGAGGACATTTCGAATCCCCTCCTGAACGAGCCGGTACAGGCTGACGGCGACATTCGAGTTCAGGGGCACATGATCCATACCCGCCGAAAAAAAGGATATCGCCAACCCGGATGCCTCCGCGGCTTCAACGCAAAACGAACCGATGCTCTCCTCGATCCTGTCCAGATCAAGGTCGGGAGGCCTGAGATCGTAAGCCAGATTCCGTACCTCATGGATTGTTTTTTCAAGGTCCCGGGCCATTTTAGAGATGCGGTCCGTGACCTGCACGGGCAAATCATCCGATTGCGCCATGATTTCCAGACAGGCCATCTTGTGTGCCGCAAGATCCTGGGCCACCCCGTCATGAAGCTCCCCGGCAATCATTTGCCGCTCCCTTTCCTGAGCCTGCAGCAGCTCCCCCGTTAATGAACGAATCCGGTTCATGGAGTTTTTCAGCTCGGTCACATCCCTGAGCACCACCAGAAAACGCGTGGTGCTACCGGAGGGATCGGGCAGCGGGACGGTGCAACACTCCCAATGGGTATTATGTGGATCGGACCCCAGGGGCGGCCTGGCGGGGGCAAAGGTCTGGGCAACCCCTTTTACGAGGGACCGTATGCCCCGACATTCGTCACAGGGAGCATCCCTGCCATACAAAAGCCGGTAACAAAAATCGCCCGCCACCTCATGAAGGCGTTTGCCCACCATTTTCAGGAATGTATCGTTTGCCCAAAGGACATGCATGTCCCGATTGCAATAACAGATCAAATCCAGCATGGCGTCAAGGATCTGATTGGACTGCTCTTCCCGCCATTGCAACGCACGTTCCACCGCCTTGCGTTTGGAAATATCAAGGATAATGACCCGCATCCCCTCAGTAACTTCCTTGCCGTCCGACATGGAAACACATCTGATCTGGACCTCGGTTTCACCGCCAGAGCCTTTTTTAAAGGCCAATTCCATGTCCTGACCGGTCTCCGCCACCCGTGCCCGCTTCATGTAATCCGTAAAAACGTTCCGGGCTTTCATGGGCACAAATCCGAGAAGCGGCGTTCCAAGCAGTTGTTTTCGCGGAACACCCAATAGACGTGAGGCCATCAGATTGGCCGCCATGATATTTCCCCGAACATCCAGGGTGAGGTAACCCACCGGCGCCAGGTCAAAAAGCTCAAAAGACCTGCGCTGGGATTCCGCCAGTTCCAACTGAATTTCTCTCAGACTTTCGTTCTGAAGTTCCAGCTCCACCTGCCGGTTCCGCAATTCATAAACCAATTCCTGAAAATACGACAGCGGCAATTCCACCTGCTCTTCTTTCGCATGCCGGTTCAGGGGGGGCTTCTGTTCAGACTTAGGTTCCATAGGGGTTCCTCACCGGTCAACAGGGTTGAAAAACAGCGCCTTCCATTACGTATAGGTCAGTATTATCACATTATTACCACACTTCACAATGCAAAATCGCCAACACAATAGAAATGGAAACCCGCAAACCCCTCATGACAAAATAAGCTTTCCCTGAAAATTCCTTGACAAAAAAAACTCAATACACAAAGATGATTTTCGATTTTTTGAGATCCAGGTCGAAATCCATCATGGCTACTTTGACGTTTTAACGATCATAGGAAATCCGTCATGCCCGAGAGAAAACCCCGCTCAAAGCAGACCCGAACACCCCACGACCCACCCCCCGTTTCAGACATGCCGGTCGAATCGATACCTGACGGCAAAGCGTCATACCCCATTGTCGGACTGGGGGCATCGGCCGGGGGCCTGGAAGCGTTAAAACTTTTTTTTTCAAAGGTTCCCCAAAACAGCGGTCTGGCCTACATCGTGGTGGTTCACATGCCCCCGAAACAGCCCAGCATATTGGCCGAACTGCTGCAGAAAGTGAGCCGCATCCCCATCAGGACGGCTCTGGACGGAGAAACCGTTCAGCCCGATCATGCCTATGTGGCGCCGCCCGACAAGGAGATCAACCTGTACCAGGCCGCCCTTCAACTGCTGGACTTCACGAACAAACGGGATCACCTGTCTATCGACTTCTTTTTCAGATCCCTGGCCCGGGACCAGGAGAGCAATGCCTGCGGCATTATTCTCTCGGGCACCGGCACGGACGGCACCCTTGGGTTAAAAGAGATCAAGCATTTTGATGGATTGGCCCTGGTTCAGTCCGAAAAATCGGCCGCATACGACGGCATGCCCCGAAGCGCCCTTCAATCAGGCATCGTTGACATGGTGTTGGCCCCCGAAGAAATGCCGGAGAAGCTCATCCAGTATTACGCTCATCGCCGTTTCACCATCGCGGATGATTTCATCGACAAATCGGAATCCCTGGAAGACACGCAGAAGTACCTGCCCAAGGTTTTCACCCTGCTGAGGAACCATACCGGACACGATTTCTCACTCTATAAGAAGAACACCATCCTGCGGCGCGTTACCCGCCGCATGGGCCTTAACAACATCCGGGAACAGGATGAATATATTCGGTTTCTAAGAGAACATCCCCCCGAGGTGGAAGCGTTGTTTCGGGAACTCCTCATCGGCGTGACCCATTTTTTCCGGGACCCGGCATCCTTTGACGTACTGAAAAAAGACATCCTTCCCGGTTTGCTGGACCGCTTAGGGGATGGCGAAACCTTCAGGGCCTGGATACCGGGGTGTTCCACCGGAGAGGAAGTCTATTCCCTGGCCATCATTTTGCGGGAATGCCTGGATGGGTTTCCCAAACGGATCACCCTGCAACTGTTTGGAACCGATATTGACCAGAAGGCCATCGAAAAAGCCCGCGATGGCCTTTTCCACGCCGGCATTGCCACGGATATAACCGCCGATCGGTTGAATCGGTTTTTTACCCGGGAGGGGGATTCTTTCCGCATCGGCAAAGAGATTCGGGACTGTGTGATATTTTCAGTTCAGGACGTCATCAAGGATCCCCCCTTTTCACGCCTGAATCTGCTGTGTTGCCGCAATCTCCTGATTTATCTGAACACCTCCGCCCAGAAAAAGCTCCTGCCCCTGTTCCACTATACCCTGCGGCCGGAGGGTGTTCTGGTGCTGGGTTCTTCCGAAACCATCGGCGGATTTACCGATCTGTTTGAAACTCTGGACAACAAGTGGAAGATCTTCCGCGCAAAAGAGGTGCCGGCGCCCCTTCAGGCCAAGGTGGTATTTCCCACGGGCGCAGGCATTTATACCCATGCGATGGATGTCAATACCCATGAGGTGAAGGCGCCCGATATGAACCTCGGAAGCATCACAAGTAATCTGGTTCTGGAACGGTTTTCACCTTCGGCGCTTCTCATCGACACCAAAGGGGATATCCTTCACGTGCAGGGACGCACCGGCAAATACCTGGAGGCCATCAGCGGCCCCCCCACCCGGAATGTTCTGGACATGGCCCGGGAGGGGCTGCGCATTGAACTTTCCGCAGCCATCCGAAATGCCGCGGCTTCGCAAAAGAGGTTACCCGCGGGGATCTTCACGTGAGGACCAACGGGGACACCCAGATCATCCATCTTCACGTAATCCCCCTGAAGCAGCCTCCAGAGGTGGCCGGACAGCTTCTGGTGGTCTTTGAAGACGTGGCGGCTGAAGCGGAAAGTTCCGAATCGGCCCCAACGCTTTCAGGATCACCGCCCCACAAATCCAAAAACCGGATCTCTGCGCTGGAAAAAGAATTGCAATATACCCGTGAGAGCCATCAGACCACCATCGAGGAACTGGAAAGTTCCAACGAAGAGCTCAAAAGCACCAATGAGGAAATGCAGTCCGCCAACGAAGAGCTGCAAAGCACCAACGAGGAACTGGAATCTTCCAAGGAGGAACTCCAGTCCCTTAACGAGGAATTGCAGACGTTAAATTCCGAAATGCAGAACAAGGTGGAAGAACTCTCCGCGGCCCAGGACGACATGCGCAACCTGCTCAACAGTATCGAAATCGCCACCCTCTTCGTGGACAATGAAAAACGCATCAAGCGGTTCACCCGGGAAGCCGCCAAGATCATCAACCTGATTCACACGGACATCGGGCGCCCCCTCGAACACGTGGCCTCCAACCTGACATACAACGGGATGATCCGGGATCTCACCCGGGTCCTGGAAACCCTGGCCCCCATGGAAACCGAGGTGCAAACCCGCGAAGGCAACTGGTATGCCATGCGCATTATTCCCTATCGCACCACCGATAACCGGATTGAAGGGGCGGTGCTGACCTTTACGGGCATCGATGACCAAAAACGCGCCCAGGAGATACTTCACATCGACAACATCGGCATGGAAACCTTGCTGGAAACCATTTTCGATGCCAACGATAGACCCATGGTGGTGTTGGACAAACACGGCAACGCGGTAATCGCCAACGCCGCCTTTTATGGCCTGATGGGAATAACACCCGGCAATACCATAGGACGCAACCTGTTCACCCTTGAAAAGGGACTGTTCAGCCGGACAGACCTTGAAAAACAGATCACAGAGGGGCTGGAAAAGAACATGAAATTTACATCGCCGCCTTTTGAGCTGAACCGGCCCGAAGGGAAACGCGTGTTCTCCATCCAAGGCCGACCCATGCGGCCGAAATCAGGTTCAACCTATTGTGTTCTGCTACGGTTTGACGAAATGAATTGAATACGGAGGTGAGTCCATGACACAAGAGAAAGCGCCATTCCAAAATCCTCATGCACTTCGCCGAAAAGCCGAGGAACTGTCTTGGGTCAGGGAGGACCAGGCTCAGATCCCGGAAAATATGCTCGAACTGATCAACGAACTCCGGATTCATCAGGCGGAACTGGAAATCCAGAACGAGGAGCTGAAGCGAAGTCACCATGAACTGGCGTGCCTTCACCGAGAATTTTCGGACCTGTACGAACAGGCGCCCTGCGGCTACTTGACCGTAAACCCAAAGGGAATCATTACGCGCATCAACCGCTCTGGTGTCACGCTGCTCGGGAAAAGCCGGGAACAGATTTTAAACACGGAATTCTACACCTATCTGATGCCCCCCTTCCAGGAGCTTTTCTGGACCGCCCGCAAGCGGGCCGCCGAAAGCGGCGAGGCGCAAAACGTGGAACTACAGATGACGACCCCTGAGGATTTTCCGTCGTGGGTTCGGGCCGATATTTCGCCGGAGTACGCGGAGACCGAAACCCCAACCGGGTGGCGGGTCATGTTCACGGACATCACCCAAACCAAACAGCTGGAAGCCCAACTCCGGCAGTCACACAAGATGGAGGCCATGGGGACCCTGGCCGGCGGCATTGCACACGAGTTTAACAATGTGCTGGCCATTATTTTAGGGAACACCGAACTGGCCCTGTACGATGTCCCCGACCGGAACCCCGCAAAAGAATCCCTTCAGGAAATTCGCATCGCATCCTTGAGGGCCAGGGAAATGATTCAGCAGATTCTCAGTTTTGCCAGGAAATCCATGATGGTTCGACAACCGGTGGCCATCGCCCCGGTAATCCGGGAATCCCTTAACCTCATACGCGCTTCCATACCCACCATGATTGATATCCGCTCCCGGATTTTCTGCGAAAACGAAATGGTTCTGGGACATGAAACGGAAGTTCAACAAATCATCATAAACCTCTGCAACAACGCGGCCCACGCCATGAAGGAAGAAGGGGGGACACTTGATGTTCATCTTTTTGCCGTGGACCTGGATGAAACAACCGCACAACAATATGACGACCTGAAACCCGGCCCCTTTATTAAACTGGCAATCAAAGACACGGGTCACGGCATTGCACCCGAAATCATGGAAAAGATTTTTGACCCCTACTTCACCACCAAGGAGATCGGTCAGGGAACCGGCATGGGGCTGTCCGTGGTTCAGGGCATTGTCAAAAAATGGAACGGCGACATCAAAATTTCAAGCGAACCGGGAAAGGGCACCATGGTGGAAGTGCTGTTTCCCCAAACCGAAAGATCATCTCCCGATGAATCCACGGACGCGTCCCTGCCCGCGAGCGGCAAGGGGGAACGAATCCTTTTCGTAGACGATGAAGAATCCATAACCCGCATGGGCAAACAGACACTGGAGCGTCTCGGCTATGAAATGGTCTGCATGACAGACAGCCTTTCGGCCCTGGAATACTTTCGTGCCGACCCTTTTGGGTGCGACCTGGTGATCACGGACATGGCCATGCCCAAAATGGCGGGTGACCGGTTTGCCGCGGCACTCCTCGAAATTCGAAAGGACATCCCCATTCTGCTCCTCACCGGTCACAGCGACCGTATAGATGAGAAAAGGGCACAAGAAATGGGCATCAGGGGATTTGCCATGAAACCCCTCGATATGGTGGAACTCTCCCTTATGATCCGTAAAGTGCTGGTGGATTAGGGTTTTGTATCAAAGGAGTCAAGGATCATGCAAATAAGCACCAACGGCACAAAAATCAATTGCGTACTATCAGGGAAAAAAGACGCATCGGTAGTGGTTCTGAGCCACTCTCTGGGCTCGGGCATGAACATGTGGGACCCTCAGATCGAGGCTTTGGAACCCTATTATCGGGTTCTACGATATGACATGCGCGGCCACGGCGAAAGTGACGCGCCCAAAGGCGCATACACCCTGGAACAACTGGCGGCCGATGTGGTGGGGTTGCTGGACGCACTGGAAATAGCCACCGTGCATTTCGTCGGATTGTCCATCGGCGGCATGATCGGCCAATGTCTGGGGCTCAATTACGCCGACCGTTTAACCAGCCTGGTGTTATGCTCTACCGCGGCCGTTATTCCCAAAGAAGCCAAACCGATGTTTGAAGAACGCAAACAAATTGCCCGTCAAAAAGGGATGTCGGCATTGGTTGACGGCACCATGGAACGCTGGTTTACCTTGCCCTACCGCCACACAAATCCACCCGCGGTGGACCTGATTCGCAAACAGTTTCTGGCAACACCGGTAGCGGGTTTTATCGGATGCAGCGAAGCCATCCTGGGTCTTGATTATCTGGATCGGCTTTCCGAAATCAAACGCCCCACCTTAATCATGGTTGGAGAGGAGGATCAGGGAACGCCGGTGGCCGCCTCCGAAGCCATTCATGCCGGTATTTTCAACTCCCAATTGGAAGTGCTGCCCTCTGCCGCACATCTTTCCAATGTCGAACAGGCCAGTGCGTTTAATGCCGGGCTGTTGCGCTTTCTAAAAAACAATAGCTTATGATGACCAGTGCGGCGCATAGCCGCGGTTTTTGGTTTTGGGTATTAAGTTTTAAGTGAGTAGAGACAAGGCATGCCTTGTCTCTACAGCCTCGACCATCGCGGCCAGACATCGTTCACACAGCGCCATTTTCATCTGCGGGGGTGGCGAACCCCTTGTCATGAGGGTCTACGTGAAAAAAGAAGTTCAAGAAATCATCGAAGCACTAAACAACGCCAATGTCAGATATGTGGTGGCCGGGGGGTTGGCAGTGGTTGCACACGGCTATCTACGTTTAACCATGGATATTGATTTGGTGATAGATCTGGAACGTGGCAATTTACTTCGCGGCTTAACCGCGCTGGAAGCGGTCGGTTACAAACCCCGGCTTCCAGTGACAAACGAACAGTTTGCAGATGCTGGAACACGCGAAAGCTGGATTAGAGACAAAAATATGATGGTGTTCCCACTTTGGAATCCATCCGATATAAACGGAATAGTAATTGATGTATTTGCGAAGTGTCCCTTCGATTTCGCGGATGAATACGCGAACGCGAAGTGGATGGAAATTGATGGTGGACCGCGAGTTCCTTTTGTTGGACTGGATTGCCTCTTGAGGATGAAGGAGATCGCATCGCGTCCAAAAGATTGGGCTTGGTCATTATCTCGCCCATTAGCCCCGGGGTTGAAACCCCGGGCTATTTCCTGCCGTCCCTACGGGACTGTGAGAGCCCTGTAAGGGCGACAGACAATAGCCCGGCAATTCATTGCCGGGTGGGCGAAGTTAGGACCAAGCCCAAAAGATTTGGTTGACATCGAATATCTCGAAAGGGCTCGAAATGAAAAGTCGACGGAAGGATGAAGATCCCTGGCAGTATGCGACATATGAGGGCGTTGAACGGTTGCAGTCTCTACAAACTGCAAAGATGACGCTTTCCGAACGGCTTCAGGCCCTGGATGACATGATTTGCCTTGCCAGGGGGCTTCACGAACATGGTTGTAACTTGAAAAGAGTAAAGGAAATAAATGAAACAGGCGAATCATAAACGGGTAAGGAAATCCATATGCTGAAAATATTCCTGATCATGGCGGGGGGCGGCCTGGGCGCCCTCTGTCGCTACGGACTGGGACTCGCGGGCGGCCGGTTTATCGGCGTGGGATTCCCCTGGGGAACCCTTGCGGCCAACATGATCGGCTGTTTTCTGATCGGTGCGGCTTTCGGCCTGGCGGGAAAAGCAAGCTGGTTCGGTCCTGAGTTTCGATTGTTTTTCATGACCGGTTTTCTGGGAGCGCTCACCACCTTCTCCACCTATGCCCTGGAATCGGTCAATTATCTCCGAAGCGGCAGCCATGTGGCCCTGACCAATTTTCTGGTCAACAATATGGGAGGCGGCGCGCTGGTACTGGCGGGGATGTGGCTGGTGCAGGCCACGCTTGAAGGGAGGTAGGTTTTGGCACGACCATACTGCGTCATAGAGATTTACACCAACGAAGGGGCACGGTGTCATGGGCAGGACATTCCGGAAGCCGTCATCAGTTACGTTCGTAAATTGAAAACATCCGCACGCTGCGCGGTTTTCAAGGGGGTCGAGGGGTGTTATGAAAATGGAGAAGTATCCACCCGCAAAATCATGGATCTATCCCTCAATCAACCCGTCAAAATTGAGATCGTCCTGCCCGCCGTGGAAGCGACGGACGCAATAGCGGACCTTCAGGACATCGTGTGTGAGGGAATTCTGGGCACCCGCGAACTGCTCGTGATCTCCCATCGAACCCGAAAGCGGTTGTTTCCCCCTCAAACCCGGGTGAAAGACGTTATGACCGCAAAACCCGCATCCGTGACAATCCATGAATCAGTGGATCGCATCATGAAAACCCTGCTCTCCGCCAATTTCACGGGCATGCCCGTAGTGGATTCGGAAAAACGACCGGTGGGCGTCATCTCCCAGAGCGATCTCATCTACCGCGCCGGGATGCCTGTAAGGCTGGCGCTCATGGAACAATCCGACACGGAAAAAATGAAAGCCGTGATGGCGGAATTGTCCACCAAAATAGCCCGGGACATCATGACGAAACCGGCCATCTTCATTCAGGAATCGGATCTGTTGACCCATGCCGTTGATACAATGCTGAAAAAAAAGGTGAAACGCCTGCCCGTGGTGGATGATGCGGGCTTTTTGACGGGCATTGTCTCCCGGCTGGACATTTTTCAAACCGTTACCCGGACGGCGCCCGATTGGGAACGAATGAAAAAGCACGACGTCCATATAGGAAATATGCGATATGTTGATGAAATCATGCGACGGGACGTACAAAAAGTGGGGCCTGATACACCGATAAGTGACGTCTTGGGCATCATCGACAGCGACGATATTCAACGCGTGGTGGTCGTCGACCAGGATGGGCGTCTCATGGGCCTTATCTCGGATCGAAACCTTTTGTCGGCCTTTGCGGACGAAGCGCCGGGCGTCTGGAATGTATTGTCCCGGCTGGCCCCGTTTTCCACAAGAGAAAAGCACACCGGAAAAACCGGCACTAAACTGGAAAATCAACAGGCTCGGACCATCATGGAAACCGACCTCATCACCATACGAGAGAAAGACGGCATCGAAGAGGCCATTTCCATCATGACCGACCGCGGTATCAAAAGGCTGCCGGTGGTAAATGATATGCATATTTTCAAGGGGATGATCAGTCGTGCGGACCTCCTCAAGGAAGGGTTTTCCGCCATGAAGGACTTAACGCGCACAAATGATCCCCTTTAAACGCCGAATGATGTTTTTCAGAATGGATAGAACTAATGGAAATCAATACTGCTTTTATTTCACCATGCGGCCTTTATTGCGGCGTATGCGCCATTTACATGGCACATCGTGATCATAATGAAAAACTCAAGGAAAAGCTGGTCGGACTTTACAAAGGAGGCGTTGCCGGCAAAGGCACACTCCCAAACGCCGAGAATGTGACGACAGAGGATATTCGATGCGGCGGGTGTTTGTCTAATGATCTCTTTATGCATTGCAAACAGTGTGAGATCAGGAATTGCACCCAAAAAAAGGGATATGCCGGATGTCATGAATGTGACGATTTTCCCTGTGAACATATTGAGAATTTCCCAATGTCTGTGGGGAAACGGGTCATTTTGCGAGCCGTCCCCCATAGGCGAAAAGTCGGGACCGAAAAATGGGTTCAAGATGAAGAAGCTCGCTATTATTGCCCGCATTGCGGCAACAAGGTTTTTCGAGGGGTGGTAAGATGTAATCAGTGCAAAGCGAAGCTGGATCTGGACTGAGGGCCCGCCGGCTAAGCCCGGAACAGGGGGGACACAACACGTTTCAACTCATCTACCTTGGCAGACCAATATTTCGTCCCTTCTTCCGCAAATTGCCAACTCATAAGATCATCATATTGTTCGAAATCTTCCTCTCCTTGCTCGTAAATTTTTTCAAAATCAAGATAATGCATGCCGTACTTTTTCTCAAAGTGCTGAACCTCAGCAGAAAAATTAGACAATCTATACAGCAATTCAGTTAACATATAGTCTTTGATAAGTTCGGACGCATTTTGAAAGGATAATTCCCGAATAATATTGAGCAACCTTGGGTCGATTTTGGATTCTTTCATAATTCAACCTCCGTATAAGCATACGGATTATACGCTATTTGCCGATGCGGTGCAACTTAATGTAAATAATGCCTGAACAAAAGATGATCAGAGAGAGAGACCCTCCTCAAATCTGATGCCGACTATTGTGGCTTAAGTCCCAGGTTTCGGCTCACGATCAACTTCATGATCTCGCTGGTGCCGGCAAAAATGGACAGGGACCGCACATCCCGGGAAATGCGACAAATCCGGTATTCTTCCATGTAACCATACCCCCCGTGAATCTGAACTGCCTGGTAGGCCACCCGGTTCACCATTTCCCCCAGCCAGTATTTGGCCATGGAAACTTCCTGCACGATGTCTTTTCCCTGGATGTGGTCGGAAATGAGCTTATCCAGGAAGACCCGGCCCAGTTTCACATCGGTGGCCATTTCCGCCAGAACGAAAGCGGTATTCTGGAAATTGCCGATAATGCGACCAAAGGCTTCCCGGGTTTTAGCGTATGCCAGACCTTCCTTAAAGGCCTCCTCGGCATTCACCTGGCATTTGATGCAAACTTCCAACCGCTCCCGCTGGAGCTTCTCCATCATGTATTTAAAACCCTTGTTTTCCTCGCCCAGAAGATTACTTGCGGGAACCCGGCAATCCTCAAAGAACAGTTCGGCCGTGTCCTGCATGTGATAGCCCATCTTCTCCAGTTTTCTGCCCCGGGAAAACCCCGGCGTATCCTTGTCCACCAGAATCAGGCTGATTCCCCGGTGCCCGGCTTCCGGGTTCGTTTTCACCGCCACAATGACAAGATCCGCAAAATAGCCGTTGGTGATGAAGGTTTTCTGGCCGTTGATCACGTAAGAATCCCCATCCCGGACTGCTCGGGTGCGAATGGCCGCCAGATCCGAACCCGTATTGGGTTCCGTGAGCCCGATGGCCGTAATCACTTCTCCTGACGCACAACCGGGAAGCCACCGCTCTTTTGCGGCGTCGTTTGCGTAGCTGAAGACATAGGGGGTGGCCACATCGCTGTGAAGGGGAACGCCAACGCCGAAACCATCCCCACGGATCAATTCTTCGTTTAAGATCACCGAATATTCAAATCCCAGATCCAATCCGCCGTATTTTTCCGGCAGCCACGGGCAGAGGAAACCATACTCGCCCATTTTGCGCCAGAGTTCCCTCGGCACAGCCCGGTCTTCCTCCCATTGGGGAACAAAGGGAGTGATCTCCTTTGCCACGAATTTTCTGAAGGTATCTCGAAAAATTTCATGCTCTTCCGTGTACAGTGATTCCATCATGACATCCCTTTCAACAATTCTTTTTTAATATCGCGCTTCAACACTTTTCCCGCATGGCTTTTAGGCATTTCATCCACGATCATATAGGCTTTGGGCACCTTGAAAGCTGACAAATGCTCTTTGAGAAACGCTTTAAATTGAACGGCGTCAATCACCTGACCCGGCTTAGGAACGATCACCGCCACCACCCGCTCACCATATTCCGCATCGGGAAGCCCCAACACCGCACATTCCTGTACTTCGGGCCGGGTGTACAGCAGTTCCTCCACTTCGCGGGGATAGACATTTTCCCCACCCGTTATCACCAAATCTTTTAAACGATCCACAATATACAGATAGCCTTTTTTATCCAGTACGCCGATGTCTCCCGAACGAAACCAGTCATCCCAGAACGAGGCGGCCGTTTCTTCCGGGCGGTTGAGGTATGCTTTCATGATATTGGGTCCTCGAATGCAGATTTCCCCCTCTTCCTCGGGTCCCAGGATATTGCCGTCAAGCCCTCTGATCTGCACTTCCACCAGATTTGCCGGCGTTCCCACGGCACCCACCACATGCTGGTAATAATGGTTGAAGGTCACCATGGAAGCGCTTTCGGTCATGCCGTAGGCTTCATGAATATCCAACCCCATGCGGGTCTTCCACTCGCGAACCAGTTCGGCGGCCATGCTCGCGGCCGCGGAAAAGCAATAGCGAACACTCTTCATCCGTTCTTTGAGATGGTCGATGGCCAGCATTCGAATGTAAACCGTGGGCACCGAATAAAATTTAGTGACATGGTGCTTCAAAATAGCCGCCAGAGCGCGATCCATATCGAAACCGGGCTGCAGGACGATGGATCCACCGGAAAATACCGTTGCGCCCATGATATGGACCTGAGCAAACACATGGTTCAACGGCAGGAAACAGAGGCAGCGATCCTTCTGGGTGCTCCGTTCTGAAAACGAAACGTTTTGATAGGAGGTCTGCAAATTTTCATGGGACAGCAAGACCCCTTTTGAAACCCCGGTGGTGCCGCCCGTATATAGGATGGCCGCGGGCGCATGGCGATCTCGGTATACGGCGGAAAAATCCGGAGAACCCATTTCAAGAAGCCTGGCCATGCCGGTTTCAGCACCAGACGCCACCAGATATTTCAGGCCCATTTCTTCCTTGAACGTCTCTATTTGGGACAGATGATCATCCGTTGTAAAAAGAACTTTGGGCCGGCAGTCCATCAGGGTGGCGCGGGCCTCGTCCGGGGTCAGAGCGCTTGAAAGGGTTGCCGCACGCACGCCCATCTTCAATGCGCCGAAGTAAAAGACCAGCCATTCATAAGAATTGGGCGCCATCAGCGCCACAGTATCCCCGGGCGAAAGACCCAGTTGCCCGAGTGCCCCCGCCACGCGGTTCGCGTCTCGGTTGAAGGCATCGTAAGTGATCTGTCGATCGTCCTCAATGACGGCCGTGGATTCAGGAAAGCAGTTTGCCGTTCGTTCCAGATTGGTCGCAATATTCACAATGCAGCCTCCTTCTTATTTTTCTCGATCGATCTCGCTAGACCTGGCCGAACAACAAATTCGGCACTGCGGTTGAAAGCCAGGGAATAAAGGTAATGACAAAAAGCGCCACGATATAGACCATCAACGTGGGAATAATGGCACTGGCCACGAACACGAAATCCTTCTGGGTGATGGCCGATGCCGTATACAGAAGGATGCCCAGTGGGGGCGTAATATACCCGATGCCCAGCGCCACGGTAATGACCAGACACATGTGTATGGGATCGATGCCGAACTGTGCTGAAATGGGCATCAGGATGGGCACCAGAATCATGATGGCGCCAATGGGATCGATAAATGTTCCCACCAGCAGCAACAACAGATTGGTAAATATCATGAACACCACCATATTGGGAATATATTGAATGGAAAAATCCAGAATCCGCTCCGGAATGCCCTGAATGGTAATATATTCCGACAAAACGCCGGCCCCGGATACAGTGATGACCAGGGCGCCGCTGATCAACCCGCTGGATAAAATCAACCGGTAGAAATCCTTTATTTTAATGGTCCGATAAATACAGACTTCGATAATCAACGCCATGACGCAAGATACAACCGATGCTTCCGTAATGGTAAACGCACCGGAATAGATCCCCGCAAAAAGGACCACCACAATCAAGCCGGGCAGAATCGCATGCCAACCGGTCTTAAAAAGTCCTTTTGGGTCAAACCGTTCCATGGCTGATTTTCCCAGCCCCTTTTGAGCGGATACCACATAGGTGTACAGGCAAAGTGCCAGAACGATGAGCAGGCTCGGCAAATAACCGGCGGCAAACAAACGCACCACGGACTGACCGGCGGTCAGGGCGCAGATAATCATAATGATGCTCGGCGGTACGATTATCCCCAGGATGGCGGAACTGGTAACCAGACCGATGGAAAACTTTTTGGGATATTGACAACGATCCAGGTGAGGAAACATGACGCCGCCGATGGTAACAACGGTGGAAATGCTCGACCCTGAAAGGGCGCCGAAGACCGCCGAACTGATGACGCTGGTGATGGCCAAGCCCCCCGGAAGCCACGAGACCAGTTTCATGGCAAATCGGATGAGCCGATCCGCGGACTCTCCGTGAACCATGATGCCCCCCAGCAGAATGAAAAAGGGAATGGCCAGCAGGGAAAAATTTTCCAGTTTTTTCACGAAGGTCTGCGCCACAAAGCTCAATTCCAGATCCGTGAAAATGAGCAGACCCAAAAATCCCGTCAGGAAGAGGCTGATGTAAATGGGCATGCGTAGAAAAAGCAACGCCAGCAAAATTAAAAGGATAACAAGAATTTCCATATCTTATCTCCTCTTCCTAAATAATTTTATTAGGCATTCAACGGTTCGAATGCCCATAATAAGCCCCAGAAACGGCAGCATGCTGAAGATCACATAAACGGGTATTCGAATAATGGGAGAATAGGTCTGCATATCGTACTCCACCAGAACGAAATTCCATCCCGTTACAATAAATATGACACATACCACCAGTCGTACGCCGTGAAGCAGCAGGTCAAGTCCGAATCCCCATTCCGGAAATCGTTCATAGAGGGCGTTGACTTTCAATTCCGAATTGTCTTTGACGGATGCGCTGGCGCCCAGAAATGTCATAAAAATAAATAGATAAGTGGTGAGTTCATCGGGCCAGGAAAGGGGCCGCTTAAAGACATACCGGGTCAAAATGCCGAGGGTTAAAACCATCAGGATAAAGGTAAAGCACGAAAAAATCCCCCATTTTTCAATCCGGTCCAGAAAGGCGCTTAATTTCTCCATGGGCATTTTCCTCAGAGGGTGCAATCAGGCGTTTTATTCCAATTTGGACGGACCCGCATGGGTTTTCTGGAGGGTCCGTCCACATGTTTACATGCCGGAAGTGAAGGATACCACCTTGTCCAGCCATGCTTTACCGATTTCCGATTCAAATTCTTTCCATACGGTCATTTCCGCCTGTTTGAATTTCTCCATTTCTTCAGGTGAAAGTTGGATTACATCCACGCCCTTTGCTTTCAAAGCCGCCGGCGCCTCCTGGGTAAGTTTCATACTGGCGGCACGGGCCTTTTCAAAATTTCGGTGAATACTGCCGAAAATGATGTCGCGCGCCTTGGGGTCCAATTTCTGATACCATTTTTCGTTGACCACCAGGAAAAACAAGCCCACCATATGGTTCGTTTCCGTAAAGTTTTTACAAACATCGGCCAGGCGAAGTCGGGCCACATTCAGGGTCTGGTCCGTGCCATCCACCACCCCCTGTTTCAAGGCCGGAAACACGTCGCCCCAGGACAGGGGAACCGGGTTGACGCCCAGGGCTTTCCAGAAGGCAACGGGATAACGGGCCTGGGTGGTGCGCATCTTCATGGATTTCAAATCAGCAAGGGTATGGATGGGTTTGGTGGAGACCAGACCGTAAATACCGAAATAGGCCACGTCCACCACCCGCAACCCTTTGGGAACCAGGGAGCTGAACAACTCCTCCCGCAATGCATCGTTTTTCAGGAAAGAATTCCATTTCTCATAGGAATTCATGCAATAGGCCAGGGTACCGATTCCGAATTTCGAGTCCAAATCCGGCGCGTAGTTGCCGGTTAAAAATCCCGCCTGCAATGTTCCCATGCGGACCTTTTTGACGATTTCGATGGTACTCCCCATCTGTTTGCTGTGAAAATATTTGCAGTTGACGACACCCTTGGCATTTTCCTTGAGGTCCTTTTCAATCCAAAGGCCCACCTGGGCGCCCGGCTCATTGGGTGGAATGAAGTGTGCGAACTTAAATGAAACACTCTTGGCCTGAGCGCCGCCACTGAGAACCATCACCAGGGCCGCAACCATAAACATGTTAAATACCAGCCGACTTTTTTTCATCCTTTTCTCCTTTCATTAGAAAAAATTCATTTTCGGGCAAAGGCCCACTCATAAACCAAACTCATGATGCTACACGATTCTTTAAAACATTTATCAACGAATCATACCTTTCAAAGGGTTTCACATGATTTATGGAATCTATCTGCAATTTGATTGGTCGGAAGGTAATACTACTGTACGACCGGTAGAATTTTGTTTAACACCTCCAAATAACATTGTCAATATTTTTTTCAGAAAAAGATAAACAATATGGTTTCACCTTAAAATTTATTTGACAAAACAATTGTTCGGCAGGTATATTTACCAAACGATCGGTAGAAATCAAACTTCTTTAGTGCCGGTTTACGTTGTTAATATTTTTCATAATAGGAGCTTTTTTTCAGATCACATTAGATTTAACCGGGAGAATACCATTGCCAAAATCATATCGAGAAAAAGAAAAGGAACGACGCCGGGCCACCGTTTATGGAACGGCCACCAAAATTCTCTGCAATCTTGGGTATGAAAAAGCCTCCATCCGAAACATCGCGGAGGCCATGGGGATGACGAAGGCGGGGCTTTATTACTACTTTGACAGCAAGGAAGAGTTGTTATACCAAATTCTTGACAGCTATATGGACGATCTCCTGACCGGCATTCAGGACATCACGGAGCGGATCTCAGACCCGATTTCTTTTCTTCGAGAATGCATTCGGTTTCAGGTGAACCTCTATTGCCGGGACAAATACCGGAGCAAACTGATTATTCACGATGAAAATTGTCTGAGCGGACAATACTACCAGGCGCTGAAGGAAAAACAACGCACCTATTTGTCCTACTGGCGGGAAGGACTTAGAAAGTTCTGCGAACAGGAAAAGATCGAAACCGGCAATCTATCGGTGGATGTAAATTTCCTGGTGGGCATGTGCAACTGGACCTACCAGTGGTACAACGCCAAAGGCGAGGTGAATCCGGACGCCCTTGCGGATCGGATTTTCAATATTTTCTTCTATGGATTCAAAAACTACACTGACAACCACGCCTGAAACAGTTTGAAACCGAGAGACAAGACAACGGCTCCGAGAAACAGACCGATAATGCCGCTGAACATAAACCCTCCCAGAGCGCCGATAAACACCACCAGCATGGGAACGGACGCCCCCCGTCCCATCAGAAGCGGCTTCAGAAACGAGTCGCACAACCCCACCAGGAGGCTCCAAATGGCGAATAAGACCGCCGGCACCGTACTGGCCGTATAAAAAACATAAATGATAATCGGACCTAAGACCAGTATGGTGGGAAGCTGGATTACCGCGAGAATGAGGACCAGCAATGCCCACAAACCAGCCGCCGGCACACCCATTGCCAGACAGCCGATGCCGGCCAGGATGGCCTGGATGATGGCCACCCCCAGAATGCCCCTGGAAACACTGCGTACCGTCGCACCGGACAGCGCCACGAATTCCATTCCCCTTTCCCCGGCCAGACGGACGGCAATGGCCCTGGCCACCTGAATGCCGGTTTCGCTATTGGCCAGAAGCACTCCGGCAATCACAATGGCCACCACGAATTTTATAACGCTGAATCCCGTACCGGCCGCCTTGTTCAGAAGCCACAGGGCAAATATCTTGATCTGGGGAGCGATTTTAACCAGGGCGGCAAAAATATTTTCCGATGACAGGCGCCAGAAATTGTACAGGCTTTCGCCAATGACAGGCCAGTGTTTGATCTCTTCGGGAGCCACGGGAATTTTCAGGGTGCCGTTCGAGATACCGGAGGAAAGCTTTTCCGCCGTATCCACAAGGGATCCCACAAACAACACACTGGGCACAAAAAGGATCAGCAGGAGAAGAAACACGACCAGGGTAGCCGCCGGCTTATGGCGGTTTCCCATGGCCGAAGCAAACAGCCGGTAAACGGGTGAAACGCCGATGGCAATGATGATGCCCCAGAAAAAAATCTCGATGAAAGGCTGTGCGATCTTGAAACACCAGAATAAAAGCAGCAGCACCAGGCCCACATGAATGGTGACTTCCATGGCCCTGGACACGAGATTATTACGATCGGAAAGATCGTCTGAAGCATTCATACGGCAGGCCTCCATATTAAAATTGCGCGATCATCTCCCCGGGCGCATTAAGATGAGCTTTTTCATCTTCATAAAAAACCCTCTCTTTCCGGACTATTGCTCCGGCAAAGCCGCGGCAATTTTCTTTCCCAGAGCCGCACACGCGGCCAGTCCATTTTCATCGGGTACATACTGGAGTCTAACCCCGGGATCGATGACGTCAAATTTCATTTCTTCCAAGGCCTTATGGACAATTTTAACGGACTCGCCGCTCCATCCGAAGGAACCGAAGGGGGCCGCGATCTTGTTTAAGGGTTTCAATCCCTTCATGTAGGTCATAAAATCGGCGACCGTGGGAAAAATACCATTGTTGAAGGTAGGAGACCCCACAATAATGGCGCCGGCGTCCAGGACTTCCGTCATAATGTCGCTACGATGGCAACTCCGCAAATGCATGGGCTTGGCGTCCACCCCTTCATCGATCAGCGCACCGGCAATGGTTTCGGCCATTGCCTCGGTGCTGTGCCACATGGTATCGTAAATCACCAGGGCTTTCCGCTTAGGTTCCTGTTTGCTCAATTCCACATAGGTATTGATGATTTTTCCGGGATCCTTTCGCCAGATGATGCCATGGTCCGGGCAAATGGTATCTATGGCAAGACCCATTTGTGTCACGGCATCCACCAATTTTAAGACAAGCGGCGCATACGGCAGCAGAATGTTCGCGAAATATTTTCTCACATGGGGAAAAATTTCATCGCCGATCTGGTCGTCAAATTTTGCGGGACCCGCGTAATGCTGTCCAAAAGCATCGCTTGAAAAGAGCAGTTTGTCTTCATTGACATAGGTAAACATGCTGTCCGGCCAGTGCAGCATCCGGGTTTCCATGAAGGTGAGGGTTCTTTTGCCCAGTGACAGGGTTTGAAGGTTTTCAACGGGCTGATAATTCCATTTCTGAGGAAAGTGCTTTGACAGGTTTTTATGCCCCATTTTGGAACAGTACAGGGGTTTGTCTTCCCCGATTCTGTGCATCACCCGGGGCAGACTGCTGGAATGATCCATTTCCGTGTGGTTGCTGATCATATAATCGATTTTTTTGGGGTCAACGAGGGTGCTGATATTGGCCAGGAGCTGATCCCCGAACTCTTTTTTGACCGTATCGATGAGGGTGATTTTGTCATCCAGGATTAAATAGGCGTTATAGGTCGTCCCCTGATACGTCGAATACCCATGAAAGTCTCTGATGTTCCAATCCGCAACGCCCACACCAAAAATTCCGTCCGCTATTTTAACCGGTTCCATTGCTCACTCCTGTTAGAAAAATAATGTTTATCCGATCTTGTCAACGCTGAATCAAATCATCACGGCAACTGATTTCCCCCTACCCTTTCAGACACCCACCGCACAACTGCATGCCGTCCTTTGTGATCAACTTGGAAGCCATGGTCGGTTCTCCGCATCGATCGCAAAGTATTGAGGGTTCGATCCGTGCCTTGGGCGGGAGGATTTCATGGATTTTTCGCACATCAAAAAGAGCCTCTTCCGATTTTTCCATGATATCCCGGCTCCGCTTCAGGTGAAGCTCTTGGAATCGTTCCTTTTCCGCATCGGTGGCATCTCCTTTTCGAATCTTATCCATAAGGAGACTGTGCTCTTCGCTCAATTGAAGGCTGCCGGCCTTAAGGGCCACCCGCACACCGTCCCCCGATTTTCGGCTCAGCAGCGTCAGCACCTGTTTGCCGTGATCTTTAAAGAGGAGATTGCCCTTTCCAAACGTACAGCCGGTCAAAACCTGGACCGCATCCGCTCCACAGGCATTGGTCTCAATAATGGCAACGATCTCCTCATCTTCCGCCCGGTTCTCCTTGAGCCATTCCATGGCCCTTTTACTAGCCCGGTATCCGATGGACAACCCCGGGCATATGTGCCCGTGAAA
Organism: Desulfatiglandales bacterium; assembly: GCA_963664475.2. Taxonomy (GTDB): domain Bacteria; phylum Desulfobacterota; class DSM-4660; order Desulfatiglandales; family Desulfatiglandaceae; genus NaphS2. The sequence goes on along the minus strand of CAXXXE010000002.1, from coordinate 684,395 downwards.
AACAGCGCATTTTTTAAAATCTTCCGCTTGAAACGGACCCTTAAATTCCATAACATATTCCTTTTTTTATAGTGCCTGAACGAAAACCTCGTTCAGGCATGGTTTTAAGTTTTTAGTTTTAGGTTTTAAGTTTTAAGTAAAAAACGTAACCATATCATATAACCGAGTCATCGCTATTCTTATTTTTTTTCCCCGGTTCCGTCAACAAATCCGTGCTCTCTTTCGGCTCTCCGTATTGGGCCCAGAAACCCATGGCGCGGCCGATGGACGCCGCGGTTTTCTCCCGATCATAAAAAGCCGTTGCGGCACGCAGGCGCGTTCTATTCCGCGCCAGTTCCGCTTCCAGATACCGGGTAATGGTCGCGGAACCCCCTTCGTACTGTTTTTGCACCAGGCGCAATGATTCTTCAGCATGCGCCACGCTGGCCTGGGCCACATTCCACCGTGCTTTTGCCTCCGCATGCTTCAGATAGGCTCCCTTAAGCTGAAGCTGCACTGATAGCGTCGCCTTTCGATCAGCCCCCAGCATCTCCTTGATTACCGCCCGGGCCCGGTCCACATGGGATTTTCGTCTGAATCCTGTAAAAACGTCCCAGTTGAGGATCACCCCGGCGGTCCAGTTCTTCCGGTCCCAATCAAAATTCAAGCCCGAATCATCGAAATAGGTTTTCATCTGAGCGTCCAGGCGCGGCAGATATTCGGAACGCGCCACATCCAGGTCCATTCGTGAATGCACCACCCGCAGCCGGGTTATCTTCAGTTCCGGACGGTTTGCCATGGCCATAACCAACGCTTTTTCATATGGTTCCGGAACCTTTATAGGGGCCTGCCGGTCCCCTGCAGGATCAATGAGCGTGTCCGGATCCAGGCCCAGCAAATTGGCCAGAGAGGACACGCTGAGACTGCGATTGTTTTCAGCCCGAATCAGCCCTTCCCTTGCCTGGGCCAGAGCGACTTTGAGCGACAACACATCGGACTTGAGGGCGCCGCCGGCCTCATAGCGCACCGTAACGATTTCCAGCTCCTTCTTGACCGTGTTCACGGACTCGTGACTGATATCCACGTACTTTCCGGCGGCCAGTGCGCTGTAATAGGCATGGATAACGGAAGTGATCAGGCCGTTTTTCACACTGTCCCGGTCCAGCCGGCTCATGTCAAGACCCGTCTCGGCCATGCGCTTGCGCAAATAATCCCGTCCCCCGTTAAAAATGTTGAAACGTCCTTGAATGCCTGCCTCATAGTTCTCAAACCACCCCGGGTTATTGAAGTCGGTTCCCGGAGGAAGCTTCCGCTGGTCAATGGTTTTAAACAAATAGGCGGAAGGCGCATTTCCCTGAAGGTACTCCCCGTAAACACTGATGACGGGCCAGAATGCACTCATGGCCTCGTCCAGCATGGCTTCGGACTGCTGAATACGCGCCACGGCCATATCCATATCCGGGTTATTTTGAAGGGCAATGCGGATTACTTTTTCCAGGGTCAGAGAACCCACGGACTTCAGGTCCTTTTCGAGGGATTGGGAAGCATCGGCGGGCGCCGATGACAAAAGAGACACCGCCGCTTTTTCGGGCTTAACATACGCCTTTTTGATATGTTGATAGTCATAGCGGTCGGCATGTTTACAGGAGGCCAATACCAAGAGAAGCGCCATCGCCGGTAACACGAGGCGGTAAACCCCTGAAATTTGATTTATTCGACATCTTTCCATTAAGATCTCAGGCATCCGAATTCAGTATTTTGAGTCGCATTATTTGATCGTAACCACTGCAATCTATCACAATACACGCTCTTATGGAAAAACAAAAATAAGCGACTACAATTGAAAAGAGTTCACGAATCCTTTTTACACTCCTTAGCCCGCGTTTGGTCCTCCCGCAACCAACTGGTGAGAAGATAGACGATATTCTTGTATAAGGCGGGGTACTCCTCCAGAATTTCCTGAAAATCGTTGCCGGCAATCATCAGCATTCTGCAGTCTTCCGCACATTTGGCTGTGGCAGAACGGCCCTTTTTGTCCAGCACGGCTATTTCCCCGAAACAGTCCGGGGGACCTACGCTCACCAGAAGTTTACCGTTTTCATTGATGATATCCACCTGTCCTTCCAGGATGAGATAGAGCGCATCGCCCAGATCACCCACCTTAAAAAGGACATGCCCCGCTTCAAAGCTGACCTCTCGTGCAATCTGGGCCATAATGATCATATCTGTAATGGAAAACCCTCTGAAAAGAGAAACCTTTCTCAAAAAGTGAACTTTTTCCAGTACCGGTATCATATCCTCAATTTCCTCCAAAATCGGCATAAACCGCTTTTGCATATTCGGCGGTACATCCAGGATGGCCGACATCTCCAGCCAATGATTGCTTTGCATCAAAACCTGTTCATAAACATCCTCAACCGTCAGATGGGACCCAGGCAAATATCTCACACTCGAAAGCAAACCGTCTTCAAATGATACTGCGTCCAACAGGCGAAGGAAGGCCCCATGCTCATCCTTGATCAGGCTTTCCAGATATTCGATGGATTTCCCTTTTACATGATCGGCATTCTCCGATTGGGTCGCCCCATGGGTAATCCGATAGAAAGAATCAAATATGCCCGGGTCAGGGTGGAAGATATCCAGTATTTTAAACACGCACCACATCCTGTGTTCTATATTACGGGCCAATTCGATCAATAGCAGGCTTTCCCTGTTCCATAATTTAACCACCCTATAATAACGGCAATATTTTGTACACAGCTCAATTTCATTGGGCAAATCCGCCAAAACCGCACTGCAATCAAGGGTTGGCGCGGCATTTTTGATCTTCCCAATGACATTCAGTGCTTCCTCCCGAATCAATGGCACATGAAAATTCCGCAAAATTTCAACCAAAAAATCAATGGCATCGCTGGATGGGTTGGATTGAAGACTCCTCAGACACTTTCGCAATTCAAAACGAGATCTGGAACGAATAATGGATGAAATCATTTGGGAGATAATGGGAAAGGACGCATTTCCCAAAAAAGACAAATTTTCATTGAATCTCTCAAAATCCCTGATTCGGTCATAACCCACACGCTCGATGTACAGGGTGAACAAGCGAGCATCCCCCAATTTGGCCAAGGCGCCGGCAATCACATCAAAGGCCTTCGCAACATCCATGTCGAAGTGCCCCTCCACATCGTTCTTCAGGTGAGTCAGGCCCAGGGTTCCGGTCAACCAGATCCCAGCCAGAATCTTTTCCGTTTCCGCTGAATGGATGAGGGAAACCGTTTCCTGAACCACCAACCGCTTTAAATCCTCATTTCCGCTTCCATGGGCAATGGCCAATACATAACGCCGAAAATCGACGGAAAGGCTTAAATCCATCCACCGTGAAATAACCGCCTCATTATGTATCCCCCACTGGGCAATCGTCTTGAGACAGGTCAACCGCAATAAATCATCGGTTTCCGCTTCAAACATGATTTCGAGCCGTTCAATCAATCCGGAAATACCCAGCGACCCGATAACGGAAACGGTTTCCAGCCTCACATCCCGATCCTCGTTGTTCAGAAGATCAAGCAGGATAAAATTCAGGCCCGACGAATAGTTGTTGTGAATGACGTCAAGGATGTAAAGACATCCAAATCGATCGCGGGCGCCTGCAACCACCTTTTTATATTGCTCGACGATATAATTGACATCCATTCTCACCAGCGAACTTTCGGCGCCCGTCAGGGGCAAGCGCCTGAGGACCGACGTTCTGAGAGAGGAGACGTAATACTCCGGAATTCGATACACCACGGCAATCATCACCATCAAAAAAGCCATAATCAGAAAACAATACACGGGCACCGTTCCCTCCTGAGGCGGCATGGCCACAAAAAAAAGGCAGATGACAATAACCGCCAGGGGTTTGATCAGAAGTTTGGCGTATAACCGTAAGGCATTGCAGAGCCTTTCAGGAACGGAAAACATGAGTACCTGGTAAGCGGCATCAAAAATAATGCGCCGGATCAGTTCATTGACGCCACACGCAACCATAGTTCCCCAGAACAAGAGATTTTCATAGCCGGACGTACGCGTAAAATACGCCCATAGAACAAAACACAGGTTCGGAATCAGCAGGAAAGAGTAGGCAAAAAGGATACGACCGTTAAACCACAGACGCGTGAAGAAATAGATAAAGACAAGTTGAAAAATCACTTGAAAGAAACTGATATAAGCCTTGAAATCTCCGATAAATTCCGTTTTCGGATCCGGTTCGTTTGACCCATCGGCAAGGACCGTCGCCATTGCGGGCGCCGGGGGAAATTTCACATTTACCTGGGTGTCAAAGAGAACCTTGAAAAAGAGGTTAAAAACGCCGATCAAAATGGTCAGATAAATGATGGATCTCATCACCCGGTATTTCTTTTGAGACGCAAAAAGGCTCACGAAACCGACCCGATCCTTTGAAACGCCGGTCAGGATACGCGAACGGTGAACGGAAAAGATATAGACAACAATCAGGTAGCTGATGCTTGAAAAAACCATCGCCAGAAGGAGAAACCCTAACGGGTAATCCGCCGGAATCAAGGGAACCACACATCTTCCCGAGATAAAGGCGGCGATTCCCCCGGAAAACAGAAACAGGTTTTGAATCTTCCGTGATTCTCGAATGTCGATGGCAAAGTTAATGAGCGTCCAGGTCTGAACGATAATAAAGTCGTCCAGGATATCGTAAACAACAAAGTATAATGATGCTGGAAAGAATTTTTGCTGAAAACCGGGTGAAAACAAGGGGATCAAATAGAGCACCAGTGAACAACCCATCAAGAAAAGCATGTCTCTTTTGATTCGATATTCAAATGAAACCTTGGGGTTCAGCACGTGATAGAGGAAATAAAAAACGATAAACCCGAGACCGGCGAACCCGTAGAGAAAGAAATAGGGCCGCTGGTTGTATGCCTCCTGAAAAGCGGGCGTAAGTTGAATGGCCGTCAGAAAATTGCTCTTTGTAAAAGAAGTGATGACGGTAAAGCAGGAAATGTTGAAAAAAACAAACAGACACAACCCGATAATCAACTGAACATGATTGCGATTGGCATCCGTTCGATTCCACATGGCGGTTTATTCTGGTTTTACTCCGGTTTCCTTATTTATTTTTCATCCGGTTTCAAAACCTTTCGGTTATAATCGTAGGTGCTGCTGATGCGGCGCAATTCCCTCACAAAAGGAATCTTCTTGAATTTATAAAACTGAAGGGTCTCGGGGGTATAATCCATTTCATAAAGGGGAATATTCTTAAACGTCTCGCCTTTGTAGGCATTGTTTCTGACAAACCTGGATGTGGGGGCCTGGCTAAAAATCACCCGCCCGTCCTCATCATAACGGTATCCCTCCCGATACAGCCATTTATAAAAGCCCTTTCGGTCCGATGGCGCCCTTAATTTATGGGGTTTTTTATTCTTGAGAGAATATGCGTGGAAATATTTGACGCCCATGACTTCCGGATGCCCGTCGCCATCAATATCAAACACATCAAAATGGTTGGATTTGTTTCGGAAGGTTACCACCTGGGGCAACAATTTTTCATCTGACGGAAGCATCTGGCGCAATTCGGAAATATGCCCGGCATTCACATGGGTACACCCGTGGGACATGGGGCCTCGGCTGAGGAGCCACAGTCTACGGTATGGCTTTCCGGTACGGCTGTCATTTGCGTTTTGTTTCCATTCTTTCGGAAGGAAATTGGTTTTTTTTGTATCCATCTCAAACCACAGGGTATGAAATGAGTTATGCAGCGTTTTCCCCACATGCATATAGGGTAGCCAGGGCAAATACCCGTAGCAGGCCTTATCCGGAATGTGATCCACCACTTTGGTTCTCTGGTGATAGATAAGGTTGCGCTTGCCGGGACACGGATAAAGGGGCATTTCAACGCCATCATACTTGGCGAGCTGGTTGAGGGTTCCCACGGGATAAATCGCCGTGAATTCGTAAAAATCAAGCCGTGTTCCTTTCAAAGGATAAACACCCTCCGTGGCGAACTCAAACAGCTCAACGGCAGCCTTGTAAAATGCATGCCAGGATATTTCACTCCTTTCGGCTTCCTCATAAAGGCCATAGAGGGTGATGACATTGCGCAGCTTTTTTTCCAGTCTCCAGGGCAATTCGGTAACCCATATCCTTGTGGGCAACATACTGTTGATAAGGACCAGGCTTTCCTGAATCGAAGGTTTTTGGGTCAAAAAAGGCGCCAGTTGGGTCGACCACTCCTGTACGCGACGATTGAAATCCATCCGAATATGGAACACCTTCCCCGGGTTCAGTTTTTCGAGCATTTCAAGACTGATTTTCCGGTACTCCGGCAGCGCCATGTCATTTTTCGCGTCAGCGAGCTTTAGAATTTTTTCCTCTCCGATGATTCGGCTGAACTTTTCAAAACCCATATTCTGAGTCAGTGTGATCTTTTCTTCTTTGACAAGCTCGTCGTAAACGCGATACCGCAATGCCAGACCCGATAGGTATGAATCAATCATCTCATTTGACAGGACAAGGGTCACCCGAATTTGATTGCCCCGCCCCAGATGGATATGAATGCGCCTGGGGTCCTGACAGCGGGGGGCAAACCCCGTATAAAAGGAAGGCTCTATCCGATTATAATAGACGCCCTGAAGCTGGGTGTTAGAATCTTCAGACCCCTGAACCTGATCTTTCAAGGGTTCGGCAGCCTGAACAAAAAAAACCGATACTAAGAAAAACAGTAAAACCGTGAGGGTTAATTTGAATACAGTTGAACAACAAATGTCGATTTTCATTTCAGTGTGATCCTTGTGGAGGTATGTTCTCACGTTTCTTATATTCTTTGATCAATACCGGAACGATCAGAATCCAAATGACAATCAAAGCCATGAGCATATAATTGATTCTGATGGCGGTCACTGCCATAATGGTCTGGAGTCCGATAATAACGGCGCCCACGCCCCCTTTCGCAAAACGGTAGATAAACATGTCAATGACCGCCTTGCCCTTGTATTTCTCAATATAACTCAGTGGGATATAAAGGATCTCCTTGGCCGAACGGAAGATCGAATAGGTCAGGCTCTTGTTGGCCAGACGCGTTCCAAACAGCACCGCCATGGTTGGGGCAAAGAAAAAGGCAAAAGAGCCTGCTCCCATGATGGCCGGCACCAATACCAGGGAAAGCAACAACCCCAGAAAATGGAGCATGGGTGCACTGACCCCAAACTGGAGAACCAGCGAAATCACATTGGTCGCCCCATAGAACTTGGCCAGATAAGCCGTCCTCAGATCCAGTTCAGTCACCTGAACTTCCAGAACCTGGTTGAATTGCAGCCCGATGAGCGCCGTCACGAACTGGCTCAACATAAGCATGATGCATATCAGAATCAAATATTTTGATTTCAATACCACATCAAAACCACCCCAGATACTGCGCTTTTCCTCTTTTGTCTGCGTATCCATGGCATCTTTTTTCCGGGCCCGACTCAACACCGTCCCGCCCTTCCGGTTGGCATAGCCAAATAACCATACCCCTGCCAGCAAAGCGCCGCAACCGATAAAAATAAGGTTATTGGAGCCCAGAACGGAGGCCAGTTCCACCGTCAAGACGCTGGCCACAATGCCACCGATGGAACACGCCCCGGCCAGGAATCCATAGAGTGTCTTAGCCCCCTTTTCCGAGAAGGTGGCATCGCAAAAAGTCCACAGTTGCTCTATTAAAATGACCACATAGATGTCTTTAACGATAAATGCCGTGAGGGAAAACCCTCGGTTTTTGGCCGAAAAAAACATATAGAACAGGAGAAAAAAAGCGACCGCCAGGAAATTGCTCACCGCATAGAGCCTGGAAGGGTGGGATCGAATGACAAATTTATTGTAAACCCAGACCACCGCGGCCGTCGCCGCGGCCGACATGATCCAGACATGGGGCATTTTTGACGCCCCCCAGGAGGAGAGAAAAAGGGACTCACAGACCGGACGGATGAAACTGTAACTGAACAGCACCAGAAAAAAGCAGCCGAAAAGGGGCAGGAAGAACCCCTTTGTTTTCTCCAGCCGCGGTAAAAAACGTCTCATACAATCGTTTGATCCAGTTCATTTTCAATCCTCAAAAGTCAATGCATCATCTTGATATTACATGGCTGCCATCTGACTTTTTCTAATCCAGCGAAAAAGGTTGTCCTTCTTTCTTCCTTAACCCCCTTGTCCAGTGCCGCCAGGGCCGGCAGATTCCTTAAATCGCTGTTCCCTTTCTCCTTACAAAGGGTTCCCTACAAAGGGCCGGGTTTGAAAAAGATAGAGTTTGCCGCCCACAAAACCATATTCGATATCCCAGGGCAAGGGATCCCCGCTGGTTCCCTTTTCAGGGGTAAATTCCTTTTTAATTTTTTCCGCCGCGACTACCAGAGCGCTGAGTTCCAGTTCCGTCAACACCCGCTCCGAGCCGGTGGAAGGCACCATCCGGCTGCCGCCCTTCCCTTCCAGAATGAGCATCCGCCGGGTGGAAGACTTAAACTGATTTAACAATACGGTCTCACGGGGACTGTAGAGCAGCGTCTCGGCCGGGGAACCATCCACCGTGCCCCCGACACCTTCCGCTGTGGCAATGGTCATTTTGGTGGTATCCCCAGTGTCCACATCCGCCGTAATCAGCACGCCGGACTTCTCCGACGGCACCGATTCCAGAACCACGATGGAGGGAAACACCAGGTTCGGATCACTGATGACCGTCTGACGCCAGGAAAATGAACGATAGGTAAAGGGCGAAGCCCACACCTCTTTAACCCCTTCCAGCACATCGTTGAAGGTCATGAGGTTAAAGATGGTCAGATTGAGACCGGCGCCGTTGAAATTGGGCATGTCTTCCACATTGGTATCGGAACGGACAAAAACACCCCGCAGCCGTTCCTTTTCAGGATCGGTGAAAATTCCCTGAGATGCGATCTCATCTCGCAACGCTTTTACAAAAACCGGATCCAGGGTTATTTTATCAATGGAATACCGGATCACATCCAGCCTGGGTCGTATCCATTGGGCCAGTTGAGCGGAGGACATATTGGGATTCTTGAGCAGCTGATTAAAAAAAACGTCATAAGTATGTCGCACAAATGCCGCCAGGGGCTCTCCTGATTCGGCGATCCCCTTGCCCTTTAGATTCTCGGGCAGCGCCACGCCGGCTTTTTGAAAATGAGCCTCATAGATGCCAAAGGGAATCACCACTCCTCGGGCGACATTTTTGGGGAAATGGTATTTCAATTCCCCCAGGAAAGCAGCCTTGGGTCCGCACACAACGCCGGAATCCTTACGCCTGACATCGTTCAACCCCAGAACCCGGGTCTCCTTGAGATTCAATCTTTCGGCGTCAATGGCCAATTTGCCGGTTTGCGCTTTGATATCCGCATCGCTGGTCCGTTTAAGGTTTTTCTCATATTCCGCCAGGATCAGTTTATCTGTCTGATCCATCTTGTCGGCTTCCTTTAAGATGATCCGGCCCACAGGCGTAACCGCATAAAAAAGCGGCCGCCCCTGGACTGGCGCCAACTGCCGGTACAGGGCATCCAGGAACACGGAATTGGGCACTCCAAGGGCGCGCGCCAGCAACTGCACATGAGATACCACATTTCCTTCATCCTTGGTGATGATGCCGGCAACGGGCTCAAGCTCCGCATTGGTGGTCTCAAGTGCCAAGATATTGTCCCGGGTATAGCGCTGATCTTCATGAAAAAAAGCCAGAGGTCCGAGAGCCAGCCCCGGATTCAAGGCCCTGACGCCTTCGATAACGGTCTTTCCGAGAATGTGATGTTCAAGGCCCAGTTTACTCAACACATATCCCCGCAGGGATTTGACGATGGTGGCATAACCCATCAGGGGGGAAGATCGAATGATGTCGTCATTGATCCGCTGAACTTCCGGGAAAAGAAACACCCAGGGATCCCAAACCTCTGAAAATGCCGTCCGGATGGACGCTTGCGCCCATTCCACGGCGAGATTTGAACGATTCAGGAGGCGATAGGCATCCCCCAGGGTTAAATCCTTTTTGCCGAGAAGATGGTTAAAGGATGAGATGCCGGTTTCATATTCCCGGTGGCTCATAAGTCCGGCGCCATAGCTTCCGGCCAGCATATCTTTAAGGATGTCAATCATTTCACTGATCGTCCACTCCCTGTTCAATTCCATGAGCCGATTGGCCGTCATGAGGATAAGCAAGTTGGCGGATACATTCAGGTTAATCAATCTTACCGCTTCTTCAGGTTTTATTTCTTTGGCGGCCACCGTCTCCCGGGATACCACCACCAGGTCCGCCAGACTATGGAGCAGGCGCAGGGGTGCATTTCTGGGAATCTCCAATATATTCCGGATCAAATCCTTGATGCCGTTGTCCGATATGTTCTGCAAGTATCCTTTTAACTGACTTTGGTCCACGTAGGTCAGGCTTTTGACCATTTCAATCAATCTTTCATAATTTTGAGCGTTTTTCCGGTCCTGGGGATGCTTTTTCTGAAAATCCTCAATGAGCGGAACAAACCCGGGCGAAAGGCGGTTATGCACCAGATCTTTTACCGGTTTAAAGGGGGGATAACTGCGATAAATGACCAGGGACAGATTTCTAATGTCATTGACCAGAGACAGGTCGCACTTACAGAAAAAACGTCTCTGCAATTCATATTGCAAGAGGTAATCATGAAAATCATTCCAGTCGGCAAGGGCATAATATTTGGCAAAAAATATGGGGGAGTATTTAACCTCAAACTCAGCGCCGGAAATACCACCATAGGCCCGGGCCATTACCAGCTTGGATTCCGGATGGGTATCCATATAATATTTTTCCAGAATGAAGCCTTTGACGACGCTATGATGATCCGGGTTTTGGTCCCATAAGAACACCTCATTGGAAAAGATGTTCCCCACATAAACCCCGAGTCGTGCCAGGGTTTCCGCTGCATTGTTACGGTAGGCCGAACAGAAAAGCTGCCCCACCCCTTCAAGTTCCCGGCAGGGATTGGGTCGAACCCTCATATTCTTGTCCGCCACCGGCGCAAGCTTCCCGTTGGTACAGGTACAGGTATTGATGGTAAAAGGTCCCTTTCTTTTAGCCAGGATCGATTTATAAGCGCCCTTCAAGACATTTTCTTCCTTGGAAGAAAGTTCCGCCCATCCAGGATCGACAAAAAACAGCACACATAACGGTATCAGCGCCCACCATAATTTTTTCATTGATCACCCTTTCAAAAAAGATATACACTTTACAATTATCTGATCGGCGAATAAACTTTTCAATTGTATCATTGGCGATATTTCATTGCAACCCCAACAAGGCTCCAAAAAAAATGACATTCACTCATATGAAAAGCCAAAAAAACCTAATATTCGTAGGGTTTTTACTGACAATACTCTTCTCATTTCCATATGTTCACGGCGAACCTCGACCGCACGACACGGAAAAAAAACCCTGCCCTCATCACCTCGTTGTCCTTTATACCAATGACGTTCACGGACATCCCGTCAAATTTTCAAATCTTTCCGTGCCCAATGTGGGCGGCCTGCCCGCCCGGGCCACACTCGTAAAGGAAATCAGAAACGCCCATAAGAACGTCCTGCTTCTGGACGCAGGCGACCTTAATACCGGTGAAGCGGAATCCAATTTCTTCAAGGCAAAACCGGACATCCTGGGATACAATTTCATGGGATACGACGCCATGGTGCTTGGGAATCATGAATTTGACAATCCCATCCCCGTTCTAAGGGAGCAGATGGACCTGGCACGGTTTCCTTTCCTTTCCGCCAATATCAAGACCGCAAACGGTGATAATCTGGCAATCCCTTTTATCATTAAACAATTTGACGGCTTCAAGGTCGCCATTTTCGGACTTACCACAACAGACACTCAATTTACTGGAAATCCGGACCATATCAAAGATCTTATATTTGAAGATGAAGTTGACGTCGCGAAAAAGCTGGTGCCCATCCTGAAAAAACAGGCGGATGTGATCATTGCCCTCACCCACCTGGGCCTATATGACGGCAACAACCGGGGATCAAAACGACTGGCGACCCAGGTGAGCGGCATCGACTTGATTGTGGACGGCAATACGGATACCAAGCTGGATGCGCCCATCATCATTCAACAGCCGGATTCCGGCCATCAAACCCTGATTGTTCAGGCATGGCACTGGGGGCTGGTTCTGGGAAAAATCGATCTTTGGATTGATAACAAACAGGTTGTGGATTTCAAGATGGAACTGATTCCCATTAATCTGAAAAGGATCGTCAAAAACGCGAAAGGAAAGAAGACCTTTCATTTGATCGGAAACGAAATTAAGGAAGACCCGGAACTCCTGGCACTGCTTCAACCCTACAGGGACAAAGTCGGCCGGTTCCTCTCTGAAACCATCGGATATGCCGGAAGTCCCTTTGAATATGAGGATGGAAGATTCCAGGAGACCCCCCTTGGCGATCTGGTGGCCGATGCCATGCAGTGGCATATGAGACGATTCAATCCGGATTTTGCCTTAACCAACAGCGGGGCCATTCGGGCAGGGCTTTCCGAAGGGCCTCTGACCCAGAAAGCCATCTACGATATCCTGCCCTTTAACAGTTCCGTGGTGTTTCTGACTTTGACGGGAACCCAGGTTCAAACTCTTTTTGACTATATCGGAACCATTCAGCCGGGTGAAGGGGCCTTTCCACAGGTATCGAGAAGTGTCCATTTCACGCTGAATCGCGAAAAAAAAAGTTGCGACAACATTCTCATCAACGGCAAACCCATTGATCCTGACAAATCATACGGCATTGCAACGAATTCGTATCTCGCAAAAGGGGGCGACGGCTATCGTATTTTTTTAGAAGCGACCGACCCGTTTGATTCATCCATTTTCCAACGAGACGCCCTGATTGCCTACATCAAGCATCTGGGAGGACAGGTTGCCCCGAAATTAAACAAAAGGATTACCCTCATCCCGTGAAAAACACACAATTTCCTAACAGAACGGCTCCTGACATCCAGCAAATTGAATTCTTTCGTCAGGGCATGGCCCTGTTGCCGGACCCTTACGACAAACGGCCCGGCGTTGCATTTTTCGTTCAGGGAAACGATTTTGAACTCACCCAGCGATTTTGCACCTGTGCTTTGTCTAGAAACAGAACCTGCCGACATCTTAAGGATCTCGCGCAGGCCTGCAAGGCTTTGCAACAGGAATCGGGGCAAACGCATTTTGATGATGGTTTTCGGTCCAGCATCTGGTACCATCTGGCAACCATTTTGGGAGAAGGATGCAAGGAAACCCCCGGGACCGTAATTTTTCAAACTCGAAAAAAGGGCGACAGGAGCGTCGTTGAAGTCGTCGGCTCAAATGGCGCAACCCTGGTCCATTATTTTTCCGATGGCGCTGATCGCACCCGTTTTTTTGAACGTTGCGGTGCATCCACCCCCCATAATAAGGCCATTCCAAACCGGACATGGGTCCTTTCACGTCTGGCTGTCATGACCCAAACCGACAACGAAAAAAGCATGAACTCCCGAGGCTTTAAAACCCGAAAACAGGCCCTGGAAGAAGGCTTCTGGTTTAGATGCGCTTATCACGGTTATCGGGAGTTTGGGGAAGCACCTCCCCAAAAGGGGCACTACACCTTTGAATCGGCCATTGAAGAAACCGCGGGAACTTTCACTGTTGCCTGCCTGGCCTCCGAGGGCGCCCCCCTGATTCGCCTCGTAATTCCCCGAAACAAAGTCAAAAGCCTGCTGTCAATATTTAACGACCTTCTACCCCATCAACACGTGCCGGCCATCCATCCCATCCCCCTGAAGTCCATTTTTAAAATCACACAGAATACGGAGCTGGACCTGGAAATCAGACCACAAATCCAATGGCTTCAGGAAAACGGCGAAGAAGCATTTTATGAAAGCGAGGACCTGGAAAAATTCACCTATGGCCCCCTGGTTTACATCAAGGAAATGGGCATCATGGCCCAATTGGAACAACCGGGACAATCCAGAAAATTCAAAGCACCGATAAAAATGGCGCTCAAAAAATCCCAGATTCCCGTTTTCCTTGAGGAATATGAAGAAGAGATCAAAGACGGTGCATTCAGGGTGGACGACGCGGTCGAAGGGCTAAAAATCCTGAAAACCTTTGACCGCATGGAAATCAGGCCCGAGCTGCTCGATCGGGATTGGTACTACCTGTCGGTCCGATACGGTTTCGGAAACCAAACCATTTCCCTGGCTGAAATTCTTCGAACCAAAGCCGCGGGCCAACGATACATTGGCAGTAAAAGCGGCTGGATCGACTGCGCTTCGGAAGCATTTGAGGGCCTGGCGGAAATTGCCGAAAATCTCAAACCCGACAACCACAAAGACGCGGAAGAAAGGATCAAGCTATCGCGACTGGATCTGTTCCGATTGCAGGCTCAGTGCCGTGAATCCCTGACGGTTGCCGGCGAGAACGAAACGAGCAACCTGCTCAAAAAAATGCTCACCCTCAAGCCGGCGGCGCCATTACCCGAAATGGCGGGATTACGCTCGATCCTTCGCCACTACCAGGAACTGGGCGTGGAATGGATACACTTTCTGTTCCAAAACGGGTTTGGGGGACTCCTCTGCGACGACATGGGCCTCGGCAAAACCCACGAGGTCATGGCCTTCCTGGTTGGCCTTCTGGAACAGGAAAAAACCTGCGACCCCTTTCTCGTGGTATGCCCCACAACGGTTTTAAGCCATTGGAACAACATTATCCGCCGTTATGCCCCGGTTCTAAACCCCGTCATCTACCACGGCCCCCAGCGGGACCTGGGTAACGCCCTTAATCATCATCAGGTCCTCTTAACTTCCTACGGCATTCTAAGACAAGATATCGCCGCGATGGAAACATTGAATTTTTCCGTAGCGGTCTTTGACGAAATTCAGAACCTCAAAAACCCGCAAACCATCGGCTACCAATCCGCCAAAAAAATCAATGCCCGCATGAAGCTGGGCCTCACCGGCACCCCCATCGAAAACCGTATCACCGAGCTGAAAGCGCTCATGGATTTGACGCTCCCCGGATACCTGGGAAAAGATGCGGACTTTGAAACCCGCTATGTGAAACCCATCGAACAGAATGGGGATGACGCAAAAAGAGCCCAACTCTCGAACGCTATTTTGCCCTTTGCCCTTCGCCGCAAAAAAGAAAGCGTGCTTCATGATCTCCCCGAAAAGATCGAAGACACCAGGACCTGCGCCCTTTCGGAAGATCAGGTTAAGCTGTATCGCGATGCCATTTCCACCCGGGGAAAAGGCCTCCTGGAAACCCTGAAGCATGACGGAAAAGCCGTTCCCTACATCCACATATTTGCCTTGCTCAATTTACTGAAACAGATCTGTGACCACCCTTCCCTGGTGGAAGGAAAAATCGAGGATTATCAACGCCTGGAATCCGGGAAATGGGATCTTTTCCAGGAACTACTGGAAGAGAGCCTGGAAAACGGTCAGAAGATCGTGATTTACAGCCAGTTCCTGGGCATGATCGGTATCATGGAAAAACACCTGCTGGAAAAAGGCATTGATTTTGTGTCCCTTACGGGGAAAACCCGAAACCGGGGGGAAATCATCCAACGGTTCAACCAGGACCCCGCGTGCCGCGTATTCGTGGGCAGTCTGAAGGCCGGCGGGGTGGGCATCGATCTGGTGGCCGCTTCGGTGGTCATCCACTATGATCGCTGGTGGAACGCCGCACGAGAGGACCAGGCCACGGACCGGGTTCATCGGATCGGTCAGAAAAGGGGTGTGCAGGTCTTCAAACTCGTAACGGAAGGCACGCTTGAAGAAAAAATCGCGGCCATCATTTTGAAAAAACGAAACCTGATGGACACCGTGGTCGAAGAAACTGATCCGGAGGTCATGAATCGTTTTACCCGTAAAGAACTCATCGACTTGCTGGCGATCCCCCATTTCGCATGATCAAGCCGCAAACCATCAAAATTTTTCTGACGGTTTCCCTGATTTTCGGCATCTTTATCCTGGCATCTTTTCCGAACCTCGGAAAAATTTCCTACTGGCCTCCGGATACCGACAAGATTGCCATGGACGGGGTCTTTCTGCTTGATTGCGTAAAAGATCTCCCCCGCTCTCTCCTTCATCCCTATCAATACGCGGTTGAATATTATGTCCGTTATCCCAGCCTGTCGGTGGGCCAGCGACCCCTGTTTTTCCCCGCTGTTGAAGCCCTGCTTTACGCCATGATGGGATTAACTTACACGGCCCCCCGGATTGGGATATTGCTCTTTCTCTATGTGGGCATGTTGAGCTGGGTCCTGCTGGTCACCAAAACCCATAATATCAAAGTTGCCGTGCTTTCCCTCCTGCTGTGGCTAAGCAATCCTAATATATATATTTATTCCCAAAACATCTTACTGGAAATCCCCACCCTTTCCATGAGCCTTCTCACGCTATATCTGCTATATCGTTATTTTTTCACCCCCTCCGTCCGCATGGGCATCCTTCTGGGAATCACAACGGGATTGATGCTGTGGACCAACCAGAAAGCCGCTTTCATGCTTCCCATGTTCCTCCTCTATCCCCTTTGCAGCAAAAAACCGAAACTTCTCCTCACGCGCAACACATGGATACTGGCGGCCGTCATTCTTTTATTTTTAATTCCCCTGACCTTTCTCAGCATCTGGCTGGGGGATCACAATATCGCCCTGAGCATCAAAGATCATATGGCGCCCCGGCAGGCACAAATGGTAAAAAACGGTCATTCTCAGCTTTTCGTATATCTCCTTTTTCTGTATCAAGACCATTTTTCCCTTCCCATCCTATCATTGGCTGTTCTGGGAATTGCAATCGCCATCTTCAAAAAGGACGGCAACAGCATCCTCTACGGGCTGACCATTTTCTGCGTGTACCTCACCTTTACGATCATCAGCGTGAAGATTCCCCGCTATGCCGTCTACTGGGTTCCGCCCTTCTGTTTCTTTGCGGCACTGGGAATTCTTGAAATCGCACAAGCTCTCTCCAGGCGAATCAAGCAAAGAAAAATTTTGATCACATACTCCCTCTGTAGCATACCCATTATCTTCCAAATCGGGATATCCTTTCCCATTCATATCTATCATGTGTCAGGCTATGAAGCGGCCGCCCGGTACGTTCTTAAACACAGCCGGTCGCCCGTACTTTTTTTTAACGGCACCGGAAACGGACAATTCTCCTTTTTTGTGAGAAAGCTTGACCCGGAAAAGCGTTTCATGATCCTGCGTGGACAAAAAATTATCAGCACTTCCTTGCTCCATAACGACCATCACATGACCGTTTACCTGCATAACATGAAAGAAATCCATGATGAACTGCAACGGATGGGGGTTCAATACGCAGTCGTGGAATCCCCCCTTGAAACACCGGAGATCCCCGCCTACAAGGCTTTGATGAACCTGCTTCAGAATCCGAAATTTTTTACCCTGAAAAAAACCATTCCCTTGAAAATTGTCCCGCCCTACTGGAACAAAGATTACAAACTGCTCATATACGAAAATCGAAGCCCGTCACCCATCAACCGGAACCAGCCGCTAACCCTCCGCCTGCCGGTAGCCGGCAAGACCCTCAGGGTAACCCTGGGCGAAGTTGTGAAATTCTCTTCCATACTCCCAAGTCCTCAAATTTCAAAACAATCTCCAGCGTTGAAAACTGATAAATGACATGTTGGAAGATAACCATTCAGATAACGGGAAGGGCTTTTCCAACTAAACAGCCCAACCTTTCCTGAGTCGTTCGGCCCAAAATTCGTGAGAGTTCCATCCTGTCCTGAAAGATGAGAAAAGTGGGCGTCCCTTCAATGCCCAGTCTTCGATAGGTTTCAAGTGCTTTTTCATCGAAAGCCCCTACCTTCAGATGATCGACATATCGACGCTGAATTTCTCGCAAAATCTTGCAGTAGTGCTCATATTGGCCATCACGACGAATGCAGGCCAACAAGAAAGCCCCTTTTTCAGGAATATCATCGAGATCAAAGCAATCGATTTTGGACAAATAAATCATTTTTAAACCATTATTCAAACATTACGCTTCAAAGTAAATAATCTCGCCTGCTTTTTGTGCCTCTTTTTGGATGCGACGGTATTGGGCAATTTCCTCCGCGGCAATACTTTCATAATAGTCTGAATAGTTTCGCTTTAAAAAAACATTTCCCGTATCCGTATGGAAATAGACGATTCGGCTGGCATGTCCTCCCACCTCTTGAGAAACCACTCTGATCCTCTCCATTTCAAGAAACTTAAAAACAAACTCAATATTTCTTCGTCCCATGCCGTTTTGTCTTGAAATGGATTGAAGCAGATGAGCACCGCCAAACACTTTTGCCAGAAACCTCGATCGAACACCTCCCAGACTCATCATACGGTTTATCAGCAACTCCATGGCATTGACGCCATAGCGTGCCGTCGTGTCAAACCGATTCATATCCGCCGACCCCGGCATTAAAATATGATTCATTCCGCCGACGCGGTTATCCGGATCAAAAAGACATACCGATACACATGATCCCAAAGTTGTCTGAATAGAGGCGGGCTTGTCGCTGGCATGGTATTCCCCGATATGAATCCGAATTCGATCTCTTTTCCTGTTGGCTTCGGGTTCAACCTGTTCGAATGCCTTATCGCGTCCTTTTGATTTCAATGCTGTTGCCGGCAATACATGAGCCAAATCAAATTCACTCCGTCTTTTCGAATTATCGCCTCTAATTTCGGCATGCTTTCAACACCTTGGAGGGGATCATGTCAAGGGCAACCACCTCGTCCACGCCTCCCCGCTTGATGGCCTCGTTGGGCATGCCGAACACCACACAGGAGGCCTCATTCTGAGCAATGGTAAAAGCGCCGGCCTGTTTCATTTCCAGCATTCCCCGTGCGCCATCATCTCCCATGCCGGTCATGATGACGCCCACCGCATTTGCACCCGCGTATCTCGCCGCCGAACGGAACAACACATCCACGGACGGACGATGACGACAGACCAGGGGCCCCTCCCTGACCTCCACATAGTAACGCGCGCCACTTCTCTTAATCAGCATATGGCGATTACCGGGAGCAATGAGCGCACAACCCCGTAATATGCTGTCGCCGCTGACAGCCTCTTTTATTTGAATGCGGCAGGAACGGTTCAAGCGCTCGGAAAATGCCTTGGTAAAATGTTCCGGCATATGCTGCACAATGGCAATTCCGGGGCAGTCCTGGGGCAGAACTTCCAGAAACCGACTTAAGGCTTCCGTACCGCCCGTTGAAGCGCCCACTGCCACGATTCGCTCCGTGGTACGCGTCATGGCCTTCCCGGGAGGAGCGGCAATCACGGCATCAGCCGTCAGTTTTTTCGCGACCCGTTGCTCTTTGGAGGATATCCGTTTCACACGGGCACGGGCAGCCGATTTAACGGCATCACAAAGGGTTATGCGGGATTCCTCGATAAACCTTTTAACCCCCAGCTTAGGCTTGGTAATGATTTCAACCGCACCATACTGCATGGCCTTCAGCGCTGTTTCGCAGTTCCCATCCGTCAGGCTGGAACACATGACCACCGGCATGGGATGTTGACTCATGATTTTTTTCAAGAATGTGATGCCGTCCATACGGGGCATTTCCACATCAAGAGTGATGACATCGGGCGCCTCCTCCCGCATCTTGCCGGCCGCCAGATATGGATCCGCCGCCGTACCCATAACTTCAATTTCCGGATCCGACGAGAGGATCTCCTCAAGGCTCTGGCGAACCACGGCAGAATCATCCACAATCAACACCTTTATTTTCCTGCCCATATTCCCCATACCTCACACCGAGGTTTCACAATACGACACGGAATTCCCATAGAGGCCCGCGGGTTTCAGGCGGGTTTCATGTAAACCGCTACGGAAACAGGCACAAACCGGTCATTGATACCATGTAACGTTTCCGAATGTCCGATAAACAGATACCCGCCGGGAGTCAACTGGTGATAAAATTTTTCAAACAGCCTGATCTGAGTTGGACGATCAAAATAAATGATCACGTTGCGACAAAAGATGACATCCATCATCTTTTTCATTCCAAAATTACGCCCCTCTATCAGGTTCAGCCGTTTAAAAGTGACAGGTTTTCTCAATTCGGGCACCACCCGAACATAACCGGCCTGTTTTCCTTTGCCGCGCATTAAATATTTCTGTTTGAGTTTCTGTGGAACCGGCTTGATGACTTCATCCGGATAAACAGCCTTTTCCGCGATACTCAGCACACGGGTTGAAATATCCGTTGCCAAAACGGTGTATGAACCGGCCTTTTTCTTTTCAAAGAAATCCTCCAGCACCATGGCGAGCGTATAGGGCTCTTCACCGCTGGAACATCCGGCACTCCACACATTGAGGTTTCTATCTGATGCCACACCGCCACCCGAACATAATTTCGGGAGCACTTCCGAGGATAGAAAGTTGAAGTGTTTTTCTTCCCGGAAAAAATCCGTTTTATTGGTGGACACCACATTGATCATTTGAACCAGTTCTTCTTTCTGGCCCCGACGGCTGGTCACATAATCAAAATACTCACGATACGTTGGGATACCGAGGGCTTTCAGTCGCTTGTTGAGCCTTACGCTCAGCATGGTTCTTTTGGCCCGGGGAAGGCTGATGCCGGCTTGTTGGTAGATGAAATCGCTGAACCGCCGAAATTCGTTGTCCGAAAGTCCTCCAACAGGCCTTTCCTTTTTAGGGGAAAAGTCTTTTTTCATCTGCATAAGCCCTTGTCCGTGTCCACTCATTTGAACCAGTCCTCTAAAAAACCATGAGACCCATTACATCATCGAACCAGCCGGTTTGTGATGCTTTTCATTCAAAAAATCGCCAAATCCCACTGCACTTGCGCAGCGGGATTTGAACCATAAACATTCAACAACATTCAACGCCCTGAGCCTTTTTCATTTGAGATCTCCTCAGGGCTGTCTCCTGTACTTTTAACCAAATCCAAATCATCGCTGGTCAAAATCCGATCGATTTCTAAAATAATAATAAATTTTTCATCCTGCTTACCCATGCCGCGGATAAAATCGCTTCTTAACTGGGTCCCCAGCTTTGGTGGCGGATCAATTTGACCAGGGTCCAGATCAATAACCGCCTTAACTGAATCCGCCAACGCTCCCACCTGCATGAGATCGCCATCAATCTCTATTTCAACGATGACGATACAGGTATCAACTGTCTTGACCGTCGCGGTCATTCCCAGCTTAAGGCGAAGATCGATCACCGGAACCACATTTCCCCGAAGGTTAATGACACCTCGAAGAAACTCCGGCATTCGAGGCACTTTGGTAATGGTGGTATAATCCACCACCTCACGAACTTTGCCGATCTCCAGTGCAAAATCCTCCTCGCCCAGCATGAAGGTAAAATACTGGTTTGATTCTGTTAATTCTTCTGAACTCATGACATCCTCCGGTGCTTCAATGGATGCTATCCCTCTAAAACCGCCATCACGGTCAATGGGAACGAAACTTCATTGCTGCGTCCAATCTTTCGTGTTTCAATCCACCGGTAAACCGGCCTAATAGCGCTCAAAATCCCTGTCATCAGGATCTTCCATATCCAGCGCCACACCCTTTTTTCGTAATGGCGCGGAAGGCATTCCAGACCGGCCCCGTGAACGATCCGTGGTTCTACCAACACCGGGCAAAGCCTTTTGACGCATCGGTTTCCGGGACTGCGACCTGGTGACGGGTTTTCCGATCGAGCGAGTATCCCGAAAGCCTGAAGAAGACTGGTTATCAACCCTGAAAAAGGCGGCCGCCTCTCTAAGCTGGTCCGCCTGACCCGTCAACTCTTCGCTGGTGGAGGCCATTTCCTCGCTGGCACTGGCACTTTGCTGAATGACCTGATCCAACTGCTCCACCGCTTTGGTCACCTGATCGATCCCGTCGGCCTGTTCCGCACTGGATGCATTGATTTCCTGTACCAGTTCAGCCGTTTTCTGGATTCCGGGCACAATCTCTTCAATCAGCTTGCCCGCCTTTTCGGCCACTTCAACACTTGAACCGGAAAGATTGCCGATCTCCTGAGCCGCCGTCTGACTCCGTTCCGCCAGTTTACGGACCTCAGAGGCCACCACGGCAAAACCCTTACCGTGTTCACCCGCACGGGCCGCCTCAATAGCGGCATTGAGGGCCAGCATGTTGGTCTGACGTGCAATTTCTTCTATAATTCCGATCTTGGCCGCAATACTCTTCATGGCCTTAACCGTTTCAGAGACGGATTTCCCGCCTTCCTGAGCATCGATGGCCGCTTTTTCCGCAATTGCCGTGGTTTCTTTGGCATTATCCGCATTCTGGGCCACCGTGCTGTTCATCTCTTCCATGGAGCTGGAAACCTCCTCTACACTGGCGGACTGCTCAGTGGCGCCCTGTGACAGCTCCTGAGCACTGGTGCTTATTTCCTGACTCCCTGATGCCACCTGATCGGCGGCTGTCTGCACGTTTATAGCGATTGAAGTGAGTTCCTGAACCATTCTCTGAAGCGCCATCATCAACAGATCCTCTTCAGACCGCTTTTCCACTCTGATCATCAGATTGCCCGTCGCGATCTCCTCTGCAATTTCAGTCACTTCGTTCATGGCTTTGACAAGTACGTTCAGGTTGTTCTTGATTTCGTTGAAATCTCCTTTGTACTCATCGGTAATGGGTTCCGGAATATCCCCCTTGCTGATCCGGTCAACATATTCCGCTGTTACTCTGATCGGCGCAACGAACGCATTGACCAGGTCGTTTACACCTCCCACCAGCCGGCCCCAGCCGCCCGGGAATTTCTCCGCTTCTCCACGCGTGTCCAGCTTGCCTTCAACCGTCGCAACGATCAGACGATCCGTTTCCTTCAGCAGACCCTTCATCACGTCGATACACTGGTTCAGGTTGTTCTTGATTTCGTTGAAGTCTCCTTTGTACTCATCGGTAATGGGTTCCGGAATATCCCCCTTGCTGATCCGGTCAACATATTCCGCCGCAACATTTAACGGCCCGATCACCGCATCAAGCGTCTCGTTTACGCCCTGCACAATCTTTCCGAAATCACCACCGAATTTGCTCGCATCTCCGCGCGTGTCCAGACGACCCGCTACCGCCGCTTCAACAAGCATTCCCGCCTCTGAGGTCAAACCGTTGATTGCTTCCATGCACTGGTTCAGGTTGTTCTTGATTTCGTTGAAATCTCCTTTGTACTCATCGGTAATGGGCTCCGGAATATCCCCCTTGCTGATGCGATCAACGTATTCCGCCGCAACATTTAACGGCCCGATCACCGCATCAAGCGTCTCGTTTACGCCCGATACGATCTTTCCGAAATCACCACCGAATTTACTTGCATCTCCGCGTGTGTCCAGACGACCCGCTACCGCCGCTTCAACCAACATTCCCGCCTCTGAGGTCAATCCGTTGATTGCTTCTATGCACTGGTTCAGGTTGTTCTTGATTTCATTAAAGTCCCCATTGTACTCGTCGGTAATGGGTTCCGGAATATCCCCCTTGCTGATCCGGTCAACGTATTCCGCCGCTACATTTAACGGCCCGATCACCGCATCAAGCGTCTCGTTTACGCCCTGCACAATCTTTCCGAAATCGCCGCCGAATTTGCTTGCATCTCCGCGCGTGTCCAAACGCCCCGCTACCGCCGCTTCGGTCAGCATATCCGCCTCACTCGCAAGAGATCGAACCGCATCAATGGATTGGTCTACTGCATCCTTGATCTTTAGAAAGTTCTTTCTGACTTCTGTGGTGTACTGATTGCCCTCTGAAACAGAGGTGTCAATTTCCAGGTTCCCACCGGCAAACTCCGAAAGATTGTTTGCCAGGCGAGCCACCTCTTCATCCTGAAATTCATTAACCCGGTTGGTGGCAGTAATGTCCTGAATGATTTCAATATGCCCTATTTTTTCACCCTTACCGTCCAGAATAAACTGGGTGTCCACTCTGAAATCCATATCCTGTCCCGGTTGCTTGAAAAAGCTGGTAGGATCACCTTTTCTAAGCATCTGAATGCCGCACCGTTCCGTCTGACAAATATCTGCATTCCAGTTGTTGCATGGCTTGCCCAGCAACTCCTCTCGTTTCAGACCGGTCAAGGTTGCCACGGATTTGTTGAAAAACAACCAGTTCATATTCATGTCCGTTACGGATACGGGAAAAGGAATAGCATCAAGGGAAGACTGGTATAGATACAGTTTGTCCGCAACAATATCAAAAGTCTGGTTGACCCCTGATACGATTTTTTGAAAATCGCCGTTGTGCCGGGATTCATCTGCCCGCGTTGAAAACTCCCCTGCTTCTGCGGCCGCGGCCAGCATGCCGGCATCTTCTACCAGCAGCCCGACGGCACCGATGCACTGGTTCAGGTTGTTCTTGATTTCATTAAAGTCCCCATTGTACTCATCCGTAATCAGCTCCGGAATATCCCCCTTGCTGATCCGGTCAACGTACTCCGCCGCTACATTTAACGGGCCAATCACCGCATCAAGCGTCTCGTTTACACCGCTCACAATCTTTCCGAAGTCACCACCGAATTTGCTCGCATCTCCCCGGGTGTCCAAACGGCCTGCTACCGCCGCTTCAACCAGCGTTCCCGCCTCTGTTACCAGACCGTTAACCGCTTCTATGCACTGGTTCAGGTTGTTCTTGATTTCATTAAAGTCCCCATTGTACTCATCCGTAATCAGCTCCGGAATATCCCCCTTGCTGATCCGGTCAACGTATTCCGCCGCTACATTCAACGGGCCGATCACCGCATCAAGCGTCTCGTTTACACCGCTCACAATCTTTCCGAAATCGCCGCCGAATTTGCTCGCATCTCCACGGGTGTCCAAACGGCCTGCTACCGCCGCTTCAACCAGCGTTCCCGCTTCCGATACCAATCCGTTAACAGCTTCTATGCACTGGTTCAGATTGTTCTTGATTTCATTAAAATCCCCATTGTACTCATCGGTAATCAGCTCCGGAATATCCCCCTTGCTGATCCGGTCAACGTATTCCGCCGCTACATTCAACGGGCCGATCACCGCATCAAGCGTCTCGTTTACACCGCTCACAATCTTTCCGAAATCACCACCGAATTTGCTCGCATCTCCCCGGGTGTCCAAACGACCTGCTACCGCCGCTTCAACCAGCGTTCCCGATTCCGACACCAATCCGTTAACAGCTTCTATGCACTGGTTCAGGTTGTTCTTGATTTCATTAAAATCCCCATTGTACTCATCCGTAATCAGCTCCGGAATATCCCCCTTGCTGATCCGGTCAACGTATTCCGCCGCTACATTTAACGGCCCGATCACCGCATCAAGCGTCTCGTTTACACCGCTCACAATCTTTCCGAAATCACCACCGAATTTGCTCGCATCTCCCCGGGTGTCCAAACGACCTGCTACCGCCGCTTCAACCAGCGTTCCCGATTCCGACACCAATCCGTTAACAGCTTCTATGCACTGGTTCAGGTTGTTCTTGATTTCATTAAAGTCCCCATTGTACTCATCCGTAATCAGCTCCGGAATATCCCCCTTGCTGATCCGGTCAACGTATTCCGCCGCAACATTTAACGGCCCGATCACCGCATCAAGCGTCTCGTTTACGCCATCGATAATCCTGCGATAATTCCCGTCAAATTGTTCCGCATCGGCCCGGGTGTCCAACAGCCCCCCTTTGGCGGCTTCAACCAATTCCAGCACGCCATCCGTCACGGCCATCTCTTTGGTGATATCCAGCACATATTCCAGTCCCCCCACAATCTCACCGTTGTGTTTGATAGGTACTCCCGTATAGCGAATGGGCAAATCTCCCGAAGGCAGCTTAGCCACTGTGTCAAAGGTAAAAACGCCATCACGGCTCATGGCCTTGGCCACCTGACAATCCTCTGTATTGCAGTGACCGGTGTTAAAAAGGCTGAAACATTTCTTCCCGATACAGGACTCCTGCGCCTTTCCTACGGCTTCAGCACCAGCCCGGTTCAGATAAGTGACATTGAAATTCGTATCAATGCTCATAACGGGGGTTGGAATCAAATCCAGCAAAGCGGCTTTGCCCTGTGCTTCCTGAAGGGCTTCTTGACATGCGGCCAACGCTTCACTTTCTCTTCCTGAAGAAGTTTCCGGTTTCGAAGCCCCCTCTTTTTCACCGGTTTTTTTGACCTTGACTGCCTCATCCGGGTCGGAAACCGTGCTTTCGAAAATGCTCTCGTCAATCTTGCTCTTCATTTCAATGCCTCTCTTTCCTTATTGTCTTTTGTCTTTCATTTTCGCATCGCTTTAAGACCTCATCCGCCAAAGCCGCATATGACATGGCACCACGACTTTTTGGTGCGTACTCAAATATGCTCAGACTAAATGACGGCGATTCAGCCAGTTTCACATCCCTTCTGATTTGCGAATTGAAAACCTCCTTTCCGTAATGCTGCCGCACAAGCTGGATGATGTTCCGGCTTATTTTCAGACGGGGATTGACCATGGTAAATAAGATACCCAACAATTGCGCATGAATATTCATGCCGGTTTTCATTTGAGTTACGGCTTTCATGAGACTCACCAAGCCTTCCAGGGCAAGGTATTCCGGCGCCACAGGAACCAGATAGCGATCTGCAGCCCACAGTGCATTGACGGCCAGCATGGATAAAGAGGGCGCACAGTCGCAGATTATAAAATCATATTGATCTTGAACCGGCATCAACCCTTGAGACAATCTTTGCTCACGGCCTGCCGCATTCGCCAAAATGAGGTCCGTGTTGGCCAGGGCCATCTCACCCGTTACAATGTCGAGGCCTGTAACCGCGGTGGACCGAATGACTTCCGTGATTTCTTTCTTTTTGAAAAGCACATCCGCTGTTGACGGAGACAAATCTGATTTGCTAATCCCCAGGGACAGGGATGCGGAGGCCTGTGAATCCATGTCCACCACTAAAATGTTCGACCCTGCCTTTGCCAATGCAGCGGATAGGTTAATAGAGGTGGTTGTTTTTCCAGTGCCACCCTTATTGTTGATAACGGTTATGATCAAAAAACGACTCCTTCTTTTCAATTTTCGTGACCGGCCAGGGCGAAAGACCCATTTTTTTGACCTGGGCGCCCCTACGTGTGGTCAAGATACGATACCTTGCATAGAATAGCCTAAACGATGATCTAGGCGTTTATTTTCAAGTGATTAAGCCTTTTTCCGGAAAACCTGCGCATTTGAGACCACCCGCTCAAATAGATCACCCAGAGGCTCGGGCATTTTCTGGGTCTGCTCCATCACCAGAAAACCGCCCGGGCCCAGACCCTCATGAAACATCCGAATCACCTGAACACGTTCTTCTTTCTTAAAATGCAGCAAGACGTTTTTGCATATAACCAAATCCAGATCCGTTTTGATGGGTTTAAGGGAAAGCAGGTTATGCCATTCGAAAGAGACACATTTGCGAATTTCGTGGGAAAGAATAAAACTGCCTGGTTTCCCGTTCTTCTCAAAATAGTTTTCCAGAATATCTTTTGGCAGCCGTTTGATCTGATCTTCCTGGTAAACCCCTTCCTTGATAATGTCACCAAAGTGTCCACTTTCATCCACGTCCGATCCGTAAATGGCCACATTTCTAAAAAGCATTTTGCCCATATTTTCTCTTAAAATAATCGCAAGAGAGTAGGGTTCGGGGCCCATGGCACAGCCGGCGTCCCAAATGCGGATACGCCGTTTCGAACGCCATGAGGGCAGCACATGGTCACGGACCATCTCAAGTGTATGTAAATCTCTGAAGAAATAAGTAAAAGCCATTGGTTAATCCTTAAAAAGTGCCGGCGTCATGGTCTGCGACAGTTATCATATTTACAAAAAAGATCATGAATGAGTTCCTTTTTCGTAACCGTTCACGGTTGCCGGTTTACAGTTGCCTTTGTTTTTCAACCGTAAACCGGCAACCGTAAACCGTGAACAGTTACCTTTTTTCCAATATATCCCTCTGAAGATGACGTTCTTCGATGAGTGCAGTCTGTGTTATCTTTTGAACATCCAGGATTAAAGCAACGGTCCCGTCAGCCAGAATTGTAGCCCCCGAAAATTCTACCGCATCCTTGTAAATACGGCCCAGATTCTTGATGACGGTTTGATGCTCACCCAACACCGTATCCACCACAAAACCGATCCGCTGGCCGTCGATTCCCACGATAACGATATGCTGAATGTCAGGGGGGGGGCCACTCTCTTTGAACAGTTTCCTCAATAAAATGTAGGAGACGATCTCCCCTCGAACGTTAATCATATTGCGACCCCGGGTGTTCAGAACCTCGTCACGCGTCAGTTCCACACATTCTTCCACCGTTGAAAGCGGAAGCACATAGAACTCCACGCCGATACGAACCAGCAGCCCGTCAATAATGGCCAGAGTGAGCGGCAGTTTCAATGTAATGGTGGTTCCCTGCCCCTTTTGACTGGCAATATCGACGGATCCGCGGAGCGCTTCGATACTCCGTTTGACCACATCCATGCCGACACCGCGCCCGGAAACATCGGTAATTTTTTTCGCCGTGGAAAATCCCGGGGCCAGTATCAGGGAGAAGAGTTCTTTTTCAGTCATCTCCGCATCGGCGGCGATTAAACCCTTTGCCACGGCTTTCTCCCGTATCGATTCAGGGTTAAGTCCGGCCCCATCATCTGAAATACGGATCAACACGTTGGCTCCGGAATGAATGGCCGATAACTGAACCGTTCCCCGTGTGGGTTTACCCGCTGCCTTCCGGTCGGAGGGGATTTCGATACCATGATCTATGCTGTTTCGAATGATATGAACCATTGGGTCGTTGAGACGCTCGATCACGGTTTTATCCAGTTCAGTTTCCTCTCCTTCGGTGGTGAGAATCACCTCTTTTCCCAATTCGTTAGAAAGATCTCTAACCAGACGTTTAAACTTGCTGAAAGTCGTACCGATGGGAAGCATTCGGATACTCATGGTATTATCGCGCAGATCCGCGGTCAAACGCTCCACTTCCTCGGCAATGGAAAGTAATTCGGCGTCGTTTACCATGCCCGCTTTCTGGCTCAGACTGGCCTGTACGGTCACCAATTCTCCCACCAGATCCACGAGGGTATCCAGCTTCTCCGCACTGACCCGTATGCTGGAAGCGGTTAATTTTTCCCGAGTCTCCTCACGTCGCGCCTTAATTCTCCGCTGCTCCACCAAAGCCGCGTCAACAGCCCCGGCATCCACCACTTTGGCTTCCACCAGAAGCTCACCCAGACGCTTTTGGGTTGTGAGCGTGGCCTGAAGGTCTTCAGGCCGTAGATCACCTCGTTCCACAAGGATCTTGCCAATTTTCCGTACATCTTCAACGTCTTCCTCATCCTCATTTTCAAGACACCGAATATCGAGCTCGCATTCATCTTCCACAAAGATAAAAACGTCTTTAATCGCGTTTTCGTCTTCCTTTGTGGTGAGAATAATATGCCAGCTGAAACAGCACTCCTCGGGATTGAGATCCTTTAAAGATGGGATATTGCCCGTCAGGGCGATGACCTTGCCGTCTCCCATTTCACAAAGCTCATCCAAGAGCAGGATGGGGTTGGCGCCGGATGACAAAATTTCTTTGTGGGGTTTAAATCGAATGGAAAACGTCCGGGTCGAAGGCTCGGTTTCGAAGGTCATTGCGCTGCTCAAATTTTCCGCTACCAGATCATTACCGGATTCAGCAACGGGCAGCAATTTTTGGAATCCATCGGTCGTTTTCAGCAGCAGAGCCTCAGGTACAGGAGCCCCGTCCACCATTTTGTGAATGCAGTCACAGGCATTGAGGGTCAAGTCCACGAGTTCTTTGGTAACCGGAATGCGTCCTTCCCGAACCATGTCGAACACGGACTCCACCTGGTGGGTAAACGCGGCCACATCATCAAACCCGAACATGGCCCCCGAGCCTTTGATGGTGTGCATGGCACGGAAAACACTGCCGACGATTTCCATGTCATTCGGGCTTTCTTCCAGTTCCAGCAAAGATGTTTCCAGTTTAGCAAGCAGCTCATAGGCTTCCTGCTTGAATGTCTCCCTGTGTATATCCATCATCTCCCTCAGAGGCCAAATGACTGCATGCCGAAATTCGGCCTTGATCATCGTTTCGGCCATTTGCCACCAGGGGTTGAAACCCCTGGCTATTATCAGCCGTCCCTACAGGACGGTAAAAGCCCCATCGGGGCGACAGGCAATAGCCCGGCAATTTATTGCCGGGTGGCCGGAACGATGATCAAGGCCCAAAATTCATTATCCCAGGACTTTTTTTACAACGGCGGTCAGCTGCTCAGGCTTAAAGGGTTTTACAATCCAGCCTGTGGCGCCCGCCTGCTTGCCTGCCTGTTTTTTGGAGACTTCCGATTCCGTTGTCAGCATAATGATCGGCATGAATTTGAACTCAGGCAGACTTCGAACCTCTCTGATCAGTTCCAGACCATCCATGTTGGGCATGTTGAGGTCGGTCAGCAGCATATTGACACCGGAACCTTTCAGTTTATCCAGTGCGTCGCATCCATCTACAGCCTCCACGACTTCGTAGCCCGCCTGTTTAAGTGTAAAACTTACCATCTGACGCATACTTGCCGAGTCATCCGCCGTCATGACGTGATAGCCCATTTAATCCTCCTCATGACAAAAAAAGTACCTGTTTCCGAAATTCTTATTCCCGCGCCCTGTTACTTCAAATTTTTGATTCGCTGGGAAATTTTTCAGAATCCACGCCTGCCTGAGCCCATGCTTTCGTGACGGGGGTCGAGGCATTTAACACGCCAAACCCTTTTTTTTCATCATCTCCAGTCTTAAGCGCGGAACAAATCAGTTGCACGCCGGTGATGTCGCATGCCGTTACCCCTTCAAGATCCAGAAAAAGCCCATCGTACCCGCTAAACCCCTCCCGCATCTCATTCAAGATGACTTGCGCGTCGTAAATACACATATCCCCATTTAGAATGAGCAGGCACTTTCCCTCTTTTTCTTCTTTTCCGATCTGGATTGCCATTTATCGTTCCTTTTGTTTAAGTTGTTAAAACAACTCAACGTTATCACCGAAATCTTCCGCCTCATTCCGCTTGGAATCGGTTGTCGCATCAACATCTTCCGTTAGCGTTTCTTCGAGCGCCATCGGTTTTGAATCCGTACTGAAATCTTCAAAAAGCACCACATCTCCATCCGACGTATTTTCCGGTCCGGTTGGACTGTCTGTAAAAAGTTCAACATTTTGATCCTGATGGGATGCGGTTTCTTCCTCACTCGGCGGATCGACTTCGCTCTCAAACAATTCAATCCCACCATCATTGGCTTCTTCTTGAGAAAAAAGTTCGATATTGTCATTCAGGGAAGCTTTTGCAACAGAAGCAATTGCACCGGCTGCCACCGTACGGCCCAGCATTTCATCGTGGATTTCCCGCTCTTCCAGCATGGTATACCGCGTTACGAGCTTATCCACTTCAACCTGTTTGAGGATCCCCGCCTGGGTTACGTGAGGTCGCAAACAACCGATGAAGTCCTTTAATGCCCTTCGCTGCCGGGTCAGGGATTTAGAGAGTTCAGGCAAGAATGTAAGGCCGGTTATGACATCTGAGATGTTGGTTTTAAGGCCATTTGAACGATGTTGGGCTTTCACGCAATTTTGAGTGAAACACTCGTAGTCAGATGCTATTTCATAAAATCCGGTCTTTAAAACAGCTTCGGCCTCACCTTTGGCCACCCGCTTTTCTTTCTCGCCGGATGACATGCCTCGAAGCGCAAGGGCCGATGAATTGATAAAGGCCAGGTTTTGCTCCGCATCAGCGGCAAACCCCATAGCGCTTTCAGATAATCTTTTCACCTCTTGCGCCAAAACTTCAAAAACGCATCCCTCATCGCCCAAATGGGCTGATTTAATAATGGCGTTCAAGGCCATCATATGGGTTTCAATGCTGATGCCTTTGATCTCCCGAGTGTGAGAAGACACCTTTTCCACCACATTTGATGCCTCCCTTGCCGCGCCATCCATGCTTTCCATAAGGGCGTGGCCGTCCCCCAAAAGACAGTTAAGGGCACTCAACGAGTTTTTCAGGTTCTCGATGGGGTCAGCCACAGCCTCGTCACATTTGATGACGCCGTCTTCTTCATGGGTCCCAAGGGAGGTGAGTCCCGCGCCCAGCCCGTCCAGGTGATTTCGGATTTTGTCAAAAGCACCAACAAAATTTTCTGATATCCCCTCGATTTCAAAGATAATCCGCCCCAGCTGCGCCGCCTGAATTTCCAGCACGGAAAGTATTTCCCCCATGTTTTCAGATGCCTTGTCTCCTCCCTGATCAACAGAGGCTTCTTTGAGGCGATCGCCCAGGGTATTGAGCGACTCGATGACATGCTCCACCCTCTGGCGCATGTTGTCATGGAACTGAATGGCCATGACAATATCGCCCACCTGT
Source organism: Desulfatiglandales bacterium (assembly GCA_963664475.2). Taxonomy (GTDB): domain Bacteria; phylum Desulfobacterota; class DSM-4660; order Desulfatiglandales; family Desulfatiglandaceae; genus NaphS2. Next base: position 652,036 of record CAXXXE010000002.1, on the reverse strand, counting down.
CGGGAGATTTCATCCGAACTTTTGCGGGTGTTCTCCATGGCATTAAATAGAACATGGGTTATTGCTTCAACCTGCTGAATGGCGTTGTCAACGGTCAGTCCCGCTTCCTGAGTCAAGGTCTCGAGACGCCCGAGCCCGGACGTAATCTCCCGGCATGTTGATCGCTGGATGGTCATGGCAGCATTCACATCTTCATAGACAGCCTGGCCAATACCGGACATCTTTTCAGATAACCCCCGAATATCCACTGAAAACCCGGAAAACTTCTCCTGGGATTCCTGGGTCTTGGCGCCTTCAATGCCGATGTTCAACCCCACGATGCCCAGGGACTTGGCAATCTTTTGCAGGGAGCCGCGAATGCCTGAAAGGGACACAAGTTTTTCTACCAGGTCGTCGGCATCCTTCAGATGCCCGGCAACCTGTGACTGCTGCGCCTTGAGTTCGTCGAGCGCGTTCTCACTGATTTTCTTGATTTTAACCAGAACACTTCCACTGCCCTCGCCTGCCACTACCTTGACGGAGTCCATGGTGTGCCGTGCCAGTTCATTGGCCTCGATGTAAAAATTCTGGAGGGTGTTGCCGATCTTGAGAAATTCAGGTTCAGAATCGTGGCAAATGGATTCCAGCGCTTCTGAAATTCCCATGAGGTCCGTCGCGTTGAAGGCGCCTGGAGGGGTGGGATTGACACCTTTTCCATTCTCCCGCCATCGCCGAAGAAAATATTGGGGGGTTAAAACCTGCTTCAGCGCACCGACATTGTCCCATTTGAGAATATTACGCAGAACTGCTGCCATTGATTCCTCCTTTCCAGGTTTTAGCTTTATTCAAAACCCGTGCCAAAGAAGATTCCATAGAAGAAAACAATGAGGTTCACTTGTGATGGCGTTGTTGGTCCTCAGAAACCGGCACCCGGAGCACATGCCGGGTCACAAACATGTAAGCGCGCACAAGTGTAAACTTACACATGTGCAAAGAACCCTAATATTTGAAAATCTCATCCTCGAATGGGAAATGTCGGCAGGAAACCGTTCAGGAGGGACGTTTTAGCCCTAAGCGTTTGATCTTTTGATAAATCGTGGGGCGGCTGATGCCCAAAAGCCGTGCTGCCTTGGCTTTGTTCCAATCGGTTTGATCCAACGCCTCAATTAGTCGTTCCTTTTCTTGGGAGGCATTCAGCACTTCTTCCCGGTTTGTCGTCAGGGGGGAGAGTCGGAACTCAGCCGGCAAATGTTCCAATCCCATCACCGGTCCGCGACAGACGACAAACGCATGTTCAATGGCGTGCTCCAGTTCCCTCACATTGCCGGGCCAGGAATACGCCAGAAATCGGGTCAGCACCTCACTGGAGACCTCTCGAATCTCCTTATTCTGTTTTTTGCGATAAAGGGCCAGAAAGTGCTCGGTCAGCAAGGGAATATCTTCATTTCTTTCCCTGAGGGGCGGTAAAACAACCTCCACCACCTTCAAGCGATAGTAGAGATCCTCCCTGAATTCACCTGTTTGAACCATTTCCTGGATGTTTCGGTTGGTGGCGGCAATCAGCCTTACATCGACTTTGATCGGCGATGAAGACCCCACTTTTTCAAATTCACGTTCCTGAATTACCCGCAACAGTTTCAGTTGAACCAAGGGGGAAATATCACCAATCTCATCCAGAAAAATGGTCCCTTTATCCGCTATTTGAAAGCGACCCCGGCGGTCTTTGACGGCGCCCGTGAATGCCCCTCTCACATGGCCGAAAAGATCGCTTTCAAGGAGGTTTTCAGTCAGTGTGGTGCAGTTCACGGTCACCAACTGGTTATTGGCCCTTATACCGCTGTAATGTAGGGCCTTTGCAATGAGCTCTTTTCCGGTACCGCTCTCGCCGGTAATCAAAACCGTCGTCTCGGTATGGGCCAGATCCTCAATCAACCTGAAGACAGCCTGCATTTTTTCGCTTTTTCCGATGATGTTATGAAAATGATGTCGTTCTTTGATTTCACGTTCGAGCCGGCTAAGTCTGGAGATATCCCTGACCGCAAGCACCACACCGGCAAAATTCCCGCCCTTGTACACCAGAGGCGTACTGCTTAAAAGCACTTCCTGGCCTTCCCGGTCCTCACATTGGCATTCGGTGCGAAATTCCCTGATCTTCTCTTTGCTCTCCAGAGTCTTTTTCAAAATACCGAGACAGCTTTTGGAACAGCGTCCGCCGATTTCATGCCAGGCCCGGCCAGCGTTTTCAACTGTAGAAAAACCACATATTTCTCCTGCCCTCTGATTGGCCTTGATCAGCTGCAATTCGCTGTCCACCGTAATGACGCCATCCATCAGGCTGTCAAAAATAGCCTCGAGATTCCGTCGATATTCCTCATTTTCTTCCTGTAATTGGCGTTTCTCATCCAGTAACCGTTTATGATTGAGGGCCCGGTCGCAAATGCGAAGAATCTGGTCCTTCCCCACCGGTTTGGTCAAATAGTCAAAAGCGCCGTAACGTACGGCATCCGCGGCGGTGGTGACATCCGGTTTACCCGTAATCAGGATCACGGGACAAAAATCGCCCGACTTTCCGCTCTGCTGCAATACTTCAATGCCGCTTCGATCTCCGAGCATGATGTCCGCTATGATCAGATCAAGCGTTTCCTTTTTGATAATATTGCAGGCTGAATCAAAATCTTCCGCCAGCAAAACCTGGTTCCCAGCTCTGGAAAGAACCATATTTAAAACAAAACGAACGCTCTCATCATCATCGACCACCAATATTTTAGTCGCCATATTTTAAATACTTTCGATTGATAGGGTTAGGCCATTATTTCTGGGTTTTCTGTCATAAAAAACAAAAAACTTTCGAACAGCTGAGCTTAAAACGTAAAACTTTAAACTTAAAACCGCGGCTATGCCGCATTAGATTCTTGTGGCCCTGGAAAGGCTTGCCATGGCCGGCAGGAGCGTAAAGCTTACTCTAATGTAAGCTGACACATCTGTAAAGCGTAAATGCATTTTCACTATGTATTTTCGTAACCGTTCACGGTTTACGGTTGCCGGTTTACGGTTGAAAAACAGAGAATAACGGAAGATTATGGGGTCCTCTTGAAAAGAGTTAGAAAATTGCGGTTATCAATCCCAACATAATTCCGCATCCTTCATTAAAATTGCAAAAACGATTCATCAAGAAAGTGTAAATCTGCATGAAGGAAACCCATAATTCATTGAAAAACCGTGAACCGGCAACTGTAAACCGGCAACCGTAAACGGTTACGTATTTTCAAAGAGCGAAATAATGGACAGTGGTCTGTTTATTGCTAACATTCTATCTGCGGTATATTTAGTCTGTACCGCGGACATACGGATGAAACCATCGACTGAGGTTCCGGAAACCCTAAAAGCCTTGAAAGAGCGTCTGCAACATTTGGAAATGAGGTCCTTATTTTGGTAACTGAAACGGCATAAGATTATGGACATTGTGAACCTCACAAAGGACAAAAAAATCTACACGTCTAATGTGTATCTGATTACAGGCACCTGGAATGCCATAAAAGACAAGAACACATTGGTGGATGTGGGAAGGGATGAAACCATTATTGAAAAAATTCTGACCGCACGGACAGGGGTCGGCAAGTGCCCTGTAGAACAGGTCGTATTGACGCACAGCCACTATGATCATTGCAGCATGCTGGGTCGTATCAGGGAGTTATTTAATCCGGTGGTTTTCGCCTTTTCACGCGCCTTAAGCGGGGTGGACCACTTCATTCGGGGTGGCGAAATCATCCAAATGGGCGACAGAACGTTCGAAGTCTTTCACACACCCGGACACAGCAGCGATTCCGTCTGCTATTACTGCCAGGAAGACGGCGCCCTTTTTTCCGGAGATACGCCTTTGTTTCTTCAGTCGGCCGGCAGCACCTATGAAAGCGCATTCATCGGCGCTCTCGAACGCCTTTGCCGCAGAGATGTCAGAACCGTTTATCCGGGGCACGGCGGCCCTTTGACGGAGCAATGCAACAAGAAACTGAGAGTCAGTCTCAATCTGGCCCGAGAGGCCTTTAAGAGAAAAAAGAGTTAAACCATGCAACACGAAAACAAACTTAAATTCAGGGTGGTTAAACACAACGCGTGCTCTGATTACGACTGGATGAATATTGACTTTAAAAATGATCGGGTGGGTAAAGTCAGGGGCCGAACCTGCCAAAACAGGATCATCATCTACTCCATCAATATTTTCCCCAGATTCGAACGTCGCGGCTATGCGACGCAAACCCTGTTAATGATCAAACAACACTTTGATTCCATCACAGCCGACAGAGTTCGTTTCACGGCGAGAGAATTCTGGAAAAAAATGGGGTTTACGGCCGAACAAAACGGATCCTACATCTGGAAAAGATAGTCGGGCCGGTCTTGGGCTTCTCAGATACCGTGTTGACGTTTCGTTGGTACGAGTACAGGCTTTTTGACTTGAAGGTCGTCAAGCTATTCCAGTGTGTTGGGTGAGTAATGAATCAAAATGATGAGCCTTTGGCTACAGCCTTGTAAAAAAACTGATAACAAATCGGAAAACCGGATGACATATTGTTTTAAATTGACTGACTCGGTTTTTTTATCGGTCTCGGCATCCACACAAAATCAATTCATCTTCTAATATTTGTCAATTGATATTAACCATCTGGGAGTGAACATGAAGCACCAGGAACCGCACGACAATGAAACGCGCTTGGAGCAGTTAAATAGAAGGCTTACAGCCGTCCGTAAAGTCAACCGGCTCATCAACCACGCCAAAAACAGCAGCGAGCTGCTGCAAGGGGCCTGTGATTGCCTAACGGAAACCCAGGGGTATTTTAACGCCTGGATTGCCCTGCTTGATTCAGGCCGAAGACTTTTAGAAAGCTATGAATCGGGCCTGGGGGAAACCTTCCTGCCCATGGTAGCGCAGCTGCACACAGGTCGTCTGACTCGATGTGCCTTGAGAGCGCTCGACAAGGAAGCAGTGACCACAACCAGTGATCCGGGAAAAACCTGCTCGGACTGCCCTCTTTCGGGGGGCTACCGCGGGCGTAGCGCCATGACCGTCCGTATCGCCCACCGGGATCGAGTCTTCGGCCTGCTCAGCGTTTCAATTCCAAAGTCCTTTATTGAAGAGAAAGAAGAATGTAACCTGCTGGCCGAGTTGGCTGAAGATCTGGCTTATGCGTTGTTTTCATTGGATACGGAAAAGCATTTATGGCTTCATCGACACATCACGAGGGCCCTCCCCAATCCCATGGCCGTTTTGGACGCCGAATATCGCTATCAAACGGTGAACGAGGCCTATGCGTCTATTTACGGGAAAGACCCATCTGAAATCATTGGTCAGTGCGTTGGTGACTTTTATCAAACCGGATTTTTCGAAAACAACATTCGGCCAAACCTGGACCGTTGCCTCGCCGGCGAAGAGGTGCATTACGAGATACATTTAGAAACGCCTCATGCAGATACGCGATGGATGGAGATGCACTATTCTCCCTACCGGAATTCGAACGGTTCGATCGCGGGAGTTGTTTCGCTGGGCACGGATATTACCGAACAAAAGCAGAAAAAAAATGTCCTCAAGCAGCGCCTCAAGGAACTCCAGGCTTTTCATAGCCTTTCCAGACTTCTAGAACAACGCCGACATCTACACGAGATTTTACGCGAAACCCTCGATATTGTGATCGACGCGATGCAGTATCCTGAAATGGCCCGCGCTTGGATCCGCTATGACAACAATATCTACAAGTCACATCAAATGTGCCTCCCCGACGGCCATGAATGCAATGATGCTTCACTTTCGGAACCGCTGCTGGTCGACGGCAAATCCAGCGGCGAACTGAGGTTATGCTATATCAAAGGGTCTTCTTTGCCGGAGAAAGCCCATTTTTTGCCGGCCGAGCGTCGTCTCATGCATGTCATTGCGGAACGACTGGGGCATACCTGTGAACGATACCGGACCGAAGAAGCGCTTCGTTACTCAAAGACCCGGCTTCGGCACATGGGACTGATGCTGGATATGGCGCCTGCTTCCATTACGGTTCATACACCGGATGGGCGATTTCTTTACGCCAACCAGGCCACCGCCTCCCTGCACGGCTACAGTCATGAAAAATTCATGACGTTGAAACTCTCCGAAATAGATGACGAAAAAAGCAAAGGACAGCTTCGACAGCGCATGGAACAACTGGTGAGTCAGAGCGAGGCCTATTTCGAAGTGGCACACCGAAGAAAAGACGGAACAACTTTTCCACTCAAAGTCTCTGCGCGCATGGTGGACTGGGATGGAACGCCGGCTGTTTTAAGTGTGGCGGCCGATATCACAGAGCGGAAGCTGGCGGAAAAAGAAATGCGTCTTACCCTGAAAGCCGTGAGCGAAGGCATCTGGAAATGGCATCTCAAGACAAATGAATTGGAGTTCAGCCCTGTATATTACACCATGCTCGGCTACGAGCCCGGGGAATTTCCGGCAACCTTTGAAAGCTGGAAACGGTTGATTCATCCGGATGACCAAGAGGCCGCCCTTCAAACAGCCGAGACGTATCTGAAAACCGCATGCGACGTTTACGAAAATACTTTCCGAATGCAGACCAAACAGGGTCAATACCGTTGGATTCAGGCGAAGGGACGCGTTGTTGAACGGAACGTCTCAGGCGAGGCGGTACGAATGATCGGAAGTCACATCGACATCACGGACAGCAAACGGGCGGAGGAATCTCTTCAAAAAGCGAAGGAGCGTCTTACAAGTCTTTGGAATATTACGAAGATTTCCGACACAGATATCAAAACCATAAGCGATCACGTGCTGGTTGAGGTTCAAAGGATAACGGAAAGCCAGTACGCTTTTTACGGGTTTTTGACCGAAAATGAGGAAGTTATGATGCTGCATGCCTGGTCCAAAGAAACCATGTCCGATTGTCGCGTCGATGACAAGCCCCTTCATTTTCCGATCCGGAAGGCCGGGATCTGGGCCGACGCTGTCAGACATAAACGGATTGTCACTCTAAATGATTTTCAATCGAACCAAACCGGCAAAAAAGGCATGCCCACAGGTCACGTCCCTTTGTTCAGAGTGATGGCTGTTCCCCTCATTTTCCAGGATAAGGTGATCGCCATTGCAGCCGTTGCCAACAAACGGGAAGCCTACACGGTTGAAGATGAACATCAGGTAGAAACCTTTTTGGCAAACGTTCAAATCCTCATTGATCGAAAAAAGGCTGAAGAAGAGAAACTGGCGCTTGTAAGTCAATTTCAAAAGGCCCAGAAAATGGAATCCATCGGAAATTTGGCCGGCGGCATTGCCCATGACTTCAACAATATTTTATTTCCTATCATGGGGTTATCCGAACTGTTGTTGGAAGATTTCCCCTCGGACAGTTTTGAACACGAAAGTGCTCAACGGATTTTCGAAGCCGCTGAAAGGGGTCGAGATCTGGTTCAGCAGATCCTCGCATTCAGCCGACAAACCGAACATGAAATGCTCCCCATTCGGCTTCAAGGCATATTAAAAGAGGTCATTAAACTATGCCGTTCCACGATTCCGGCAAATATTGAGATAGAACAGAACATTCAAACAGATTGCGGATTGATTCTGGGAGATGAAACCCAAATTCACCAAATTGGAATGAACCTGATCACCAACGCCTACCATGCGGTTCAGGATGCGGGGGGAAGGATATCGGTATATCTGAAAGAAATCAAACTGGATTCGGAAGATGTACCAATCGCTTCTCTCAAACCGGGACGTTACGCCATGATAACGGTTGAGGATACGGGTTCGGGTATTGACCCGGATCATATGGAAAAAATATTTGAGCCTTATTTCTCAACCAAAGAACGTGGGAAAGGGACAGGACTCGGACTGGCGGTAGTGTACGGCATCACCCATGAACATGGAGGGAATATCAAAGCTTACAGCGAATTGGGCAAAGGGTCTGTATTTAACGTGTATTTACCTTTAATTGAAAAACCGGCCAAAAGAGAATCCTTTGAAAAGCCGGAAAATCTTCCAACGGGCCATGAAAGGATTCTGCTGGTTGATGACGAGGAAGTCATTGTCAACCTTGAGCGGCAGATACTCAAAAGGCTGGGATACACCGCGACCGCCTTTAAGAGCCCGGTGGATGCGCTAAAGGCGTTTGAAGCAGCGCCTGACGATTTTGATCTGGTAATTACCGACATGGCCATGCCAAAAAAAACCGGGATTCAACTGGCAGGTGAATTATTTGCCGTCAGACCGGACATTCCAGTGATTCTCTGCACCGGTTTCAGTGAGCAGATAAATGATCAAGATGCACTAAAACTTGGCCTCAGGGAATTATTGAAAAAACCCGTAAGGAAATCGACACTGGCCCGAACGGTTCGAAGTGTGCTGGATGATGTTCAGAAATCAACGCCCTCCAAAATCAGATAAGACCAAAATCACGAATTTCATCGAGAAGTTTTTCTTTATCGATGGGCTTGACGATATAAGATGTGGCGCCTCCCTGGTATAGGGCTTCAAATACATTTTTAGGATCATCCAATGCAGTAACCATAATCACTTTTACTTCCTTGGGTCCCTCTATGCCAATACCCTTTTCTATCTCACGGATCTGCTTCAGGGCTTCCTGACCGTCGGTGTTCGGCATCATAATATCCATCACAACGAGATCATAAGGCGAGAATTCCTCCCATGCCAGCTTAAAGGCTTGGACGCCTTCATCTCCATCAACCACCACATCACAATCCCCATAAGGGGATAATATGTCTTTTAGTATTTTTCGGGAAACAAATTCATCTTCAACGATTAAGACTTTCATCGACATTTCTCCTGAAAATTTGCAATTTTAAAATATTGGGCTCTTTAGCGTAAAATCTTCCAACTTTTTCAATTCTCTTCGAATGGCATCGTAAAGAAAAAGGCTTTTTTCCTCATTTTTCCCCCTTACCGCGAGTTTTAAGCGAAAAGCAAGTTCTTCAATTTCGGAGACACCGGCTTTTGAGGCCAAAGATATCAATTTTGGTGCTTGGTGTTTGAATATTTCGCTGAAATCGCCTGAAAACAAATAACGCTGAATCTCTTGTATCTCTGAGCCGGCTTCATCTAAAAAAGTGCGAAATGTTTTCGCTTCCCGATGCGATGGAAATTCTTGATATACTCCTGATTTTTCAGAAATCATTTCATCAAGACAATTGTCTTTCATCGAGCCGTCGAGAGGAGCAACATATGGGGATTTCCGCGGACAAAATTTTTCAATGGCAAATTTGAGATTTTCAGCTGAGACGGGTTTGGAAACAAAATCATCTGCGCCGGCAGCCAGGCACGCCTCCTGACTCTCCCTAAACGCATGGGCGGTAATGGCAATAATTGGGGTTTTTATGCCCATCTTCTTGATGGTTTTTGTCGCCTCAATGCCGTCCATTTCAGGCATTTGAACATCCATCAAAATCAAATCGTAATTTTTTGTCATGGCATTGATGGCTTGTTTTCCATCCTGAACGGTCGTAACAGCGTATCCCATTGCGGTTAGCAAATCACCAAGCACTTGGCGATTGATCGGTTCGTCTTCTACCAGGAGAATGTGATATTTCTTGTTCCCTTTCGATAGCCTGCTTTCTGAAGTACCCAAATCCGGAGTTTTCAGGTCAACAAATTTTTTGTCAACGGCTTCAATGTGAGCCGTTACTTCGTCAAAATCGAGGGAAAAGAAAAACCTAGACCCTTCTCCCAAAACGCTGTCAACTTCAATCTTCCCACCCATCATCATGACCAGCTGTTGGGATATGGCCAGGCCTAACCCCACACCCCCTGATCCTTTCCGATAAGTGGCTTCAACCTGTGAAAATGGATCAAATATTATTGAAATCTTCTCCCTGCTGATACCCACACCTGTATCGTGAACTTCAAAAAAAAAGCGTGACCAGCCCTTTTCCCCGGTCCTCCTTTTTACGAAAAACGGCAACATGCACCTTGCCCTCATGAGTATATTTCACGGCATTGTTCAGAAGGTTAATCATCACCTGTTTTAGGCGATTCGAATCTCCTTTTAACAGATCAGGAATGTCAGGATCTATTTCACTTGACAGAGATAGTCCTTTCTGATCAGCGCGCATCTTGATCATCGATATGGCCGATGCCACAAGTGAAGGAGGACTGAACGGAGAATTCGCGATTTCCAGTTTGCCGGCCTCGATCTTCGATAAATCGAGAATGGTGTTCAAAAGATTAAGAGAGGTGGATAGGCCGATTCTTTGGGCCAAAGTCAGATATTCCATCTGTTTTTGGTTTAAATGGGTATCGAGGCTTGAGGTCCAGCATGCCGATAACGCCATTCAAAGGTCGTTCGAATTTCGTGGCTCATATTGGCGAGAAATTCACTTTTAGCACGATTTGCAGCCTCAGCGGCCTGCTTAGCATTATTTAGTTCCATTGTGCGTTCTTCAACCATTTGTGAGAGAAAGATTCTTTTCCTTTCTCAGTAGATCCTCGGAATGTTTGATGCGGAGCATGGCCTTTACTTGCGTAACCAGAACAATTTTTTCAATGGGTTTCGTTAAATAAGCATCCGCCCCCATATCGATGCCTCTTGCCCTGCTCTCATCCTCAAGATGCTTTCCGGTGATTAAAAATCACGGGAATATGTTTGATACGTGGGTCGGATTTTATCTTACGACAAATCTCAAATCCATCCATAATGCGGCATATTTGATATCTGATACAATGCAATCGGGGGAGTGTCTGGCCACTTGCTTCAGACCTTCCTTGACCTGATTGTGTGGTAATCACCTCACTTCCCTTTATATGTTTTTCAAGTAGCCTCTTGAGCAAGAAGAGAATGGAGTCTTCATCATCGATCACAATGATTTTACATTTTAAAATTGGGGAATCGGGCATGAGAAGTTACGCCTCATATGAGGAATTTGAATGTTATCGAAACGGTCCTAAATGTAAATTGACCATCAGATTACAACCCTTTTCACTGCGCTGTATCGATCCGCTCTGAAGTGCCGGAGATATGGGTCAACTTCTCAATATGCACAAACTGTTCCAAGCCACAATGAATCCTAAGATACCTCCAAGCTACAGACAAAAAAGTATTGATTTCTGCAGCAACCGCATTTGCCCTTATGTAGTGTCCTCCCTGCAATTGAACACGGGCCACGGAAATATGATGGAGCCCTCTCACGTCTTTTGACCAGTTCAACAAACAAAAAAAAGGGATAGTCCTGTTGAAGAACTATCCCCTTATTAATACTGGTCAAAGATATTGGAAATTATTAAAAACGAATATTGAACGACCAATGGTGGAGGCGGCGGGAGTCGAACCCGGCGGTCTCCATTAAATTCAATGAGTTACATCACTTCTAGTAATTTTTTCGTAATTCCGACCTAATAAAATTCCTGCAAAAACGAATCTAAATTCACAGCCAGATTGATTGGAGGGATTTTTATGTCCAACGACATTTCAATTGATGAAATGGTACGCCAGCGGATTGAAGCGCGAGCGCCAGGCGAAGGCTTCTAAGGACACCCAGGCGCAACCCGAAACTGAAAATACAGGGTCCGACAACGGGGAAATTCCCCGGAAGTTTGTCCGCGATTGTCTGAACGCAAACCAGGAGGGGGGACGGAATTCTTTTTGCGGCGCTTCATTATGGAAAGTTTATTTTCAACATGAAGTCCCAGAGATGGCATAAGTGGAACCGGGCATTATTGGGATATTGACAAGATGGATGAATCGCTTTCCGGGGGTGGCGCATGTGGGCGCAGCGGTACCTTTGAAGAGGCAAAAGGCCTTGTTTCAGATATCAATAATGCCATGAAAAATAAGGAAACAGAAACTGCCGACGTTTGGCCTTGAAGGGCATACAGGATTCCATATACAAACGAGTAAAATCGGCTACGGTCTGAAAACGGCCGCAAGAATTGCCGGAGCTTTGCGCAGGCGAATAATACCCATGCCCTGGCCATGACCGGAAATGATTTAGATCAGAACCCCTGGTTGTTTCGCCTGCGCAAACGGCGTTATCGATCTCCGTACCGGTGACCTGCGCCCAGGGCGATGCGATGATATGATCAGTAAAGCCAGCCCGGTTGAATATCCCGGCGTCGAGGCCGAGGCGCCAGTTTTCAAAAAGATACTACTGGAAATCTTCGATGGCGACCAGGAGCTGGCAGATTATCTTCAGCGTCTGCTGGGGTACAGTATTACCGGCTTAGCTATTGAAGCCGTGTTGCCCATTATGTGGGGGCAAGGCCGCAATGGCAAAACCACCATTGTTGAAATGATCAAAAGCATCCTGGGCCCCATGTCGGCGCCCATTCAATCGGAAATGCTTTTAGATCAGGGACGCACCAAGAGCGCCTCATCCGCCAGTCCGGATATCATGGCGCTCAAGGGCCTGCGGATCGCGTTCGGATCCGAAGCTGACGAGGGACGCCGGTTCTCGCCGGCCAAAGTAAAGTGGCTGTCAGGATCCGACACGCTGGTGGGCCGTTCCCTTTACGATCGCGACGACACCTATTTCACCCCGACCCACACCCTGGTTCTTTTGACCAACCACAAGCCCCATGCGCCGGCGAACGACTTCGCCTTCTGGGAACGGGTCCACCTGATCCCGTTCACACTCTCCTTTGTCGATCGGGCGCCCCAGCGTGACAATGAGCGCGCCGTGGACAAATCGGTCGGTGACAAGCTGAAAATGGAAGCGCCCGGGATCTTGGCATGGCTGGTGCGCGGGTGTTTGAAGTGGCAACGGGACGGCCTGTCGCCTCCCAAAGTGATTCTGGATGCCACAAAAGAATACAAACAGGATGAGGATCTTCTGGCGGACTTCCTGGATCAGCGATGTCATATCTCCGCCGGCGCCGAAGCCCCGGCCACGGAACTGTACGACGGGTTCAAGGAGTGGTTCGCGGAGAATGTCAGCAAGCGGGGCACCTTCAGCCAAAAGAAATTCGGCAATTTGATGAAGGACCGGTTCGATAAAGTGAAACGCGGCACGTATTTTTATCAGGGGCTGAGGCTCATGACGGCCTAATTCGTGGATCAAAGGGACCTTAGGCCCCTGATTGCGACAAATACCCTGTAAAACTTCCCTAAGGAGTTCTTTTAAGCATTTTATTGATAATATAGTATTATCATCCTTTTTTATAAAAAAGAAGATGTAAGTTATTAAAATAAAAAAGAAGTTTTTTTTGAACTGTTTCTTGACGATGACGGACAAAGGGTTGGAGGCGTAAAAAATGGAAAATGTTCTGTCTCTGGTAGGTCGATACTGTGAGCCCAAAAAGGCGGCATCCACCAAGGGTGGGGAATACCATAGCCCCTGCCCCGGGTGCGGCGGAACAGACCGCTTCCACGTGTGGCCCGAAGAGAATCACGGTGAAGGCTCCTGGTGGTGCCGCCAGTGCGGAAAAGGTGGGGACGGCATACAGTTTCCTGCGGGAGTTCGAGGGTCTCAGCTACCGGGATGCCTGCGAGCGCCTGGGGCGTACGCCGCGAGAGATGCCGGATTACAGGGGGGCGAAACCAAACCTGAATGGAAAGGGAGGAGAATCCATGTGGAAACCTGATGCGGAACAAGGTCCTCCGCCGGAACTGTGGCGGCAAAAGGCCCGCAAGTTTGTGTTGTGGGCCTTTGACAACCTCATGGAAATGAAAAACGATGAAGGTCCCAAGGGCTGGTTAGCCAGGCGAGGCGTCAACGAATATGTGATCAAATACTTCGGTCTGGGTTGGAACCCCGGCAAGGACGGGAAAGACCTCTTCCGCCCGCGCGAGTCGTGGGGATTGCCGACCGAGCTGAAGCCTGATGGCCGAAAAAAGATGATGTGGATACCGCAGGGCCTGGTGATTCCTTTGCTGGAGGGGAAAGAGATCCACCGTATCCGCATCCGCCGGGAATCCGGTGAACCGAGATATTATGTGCTCCCCGGGTCTTCCATGCGTTGCCTGGTGGAAGGGGACGCCGCCCGGGCCTACGCTATTGTGGAGTCGGAACTGGACGCCATGATGATCCACCATTGGGCGAACTACGGAGACGCCATCACCGGCGTAGTGGCCCTAGGGAACTCCAGCCGGAAACCCGACGTGAAAACAGCGGCGATTCTGCAAAATGCCGCCGTTATCCTGAACGCCCTGGATTACGATCACGCCGGCGCGAACCAGGGGCAATGGTGGACGGACAACTTCCCTCGGACAAAACGTTGGCCGGCGCCGTTGGGGAAAGACCCGGGAGAATCCTTTGAGCAAGGGGTGGATATCCGGGAATGGGTCAAGGGCGGATTGCCTAAGGGATGGTTTTTGTAAACATAACGGGAAAAGGAAGGTTTTCAACATGGCCCCAAAACGAATTGACACCCCGGCATTGAACGATCGGGAGGCATTAACCCGGATGTACGACAAATACACCCTCCCGGAAATCGCGGAGCGTCTTGGCTGCAGCCTGGGCACGGTGCGTTCCCGTTTTAAGGAATTCGGAATTGAAACGCGGTCCGGAGCTTCATCCAGTTTCCAAACCCGGATCGAAAAAGCGGAAATGGTTATCCGCAACCTGCTTCATGAGTTTGACCGACCGATCCAGGTTATGATTTTAAAGCCCATCGTCAAAGACCTGGGGTTTAAAGCGGATAGAGATAAATCCATCTGCCCCATCTGCCATGGAGTTGATAGGCGTCATGAGGAGTGGTGCAGCATGGCGACAAGGAAGCGGGGTTAATTGAAATGCCCATGTTTGATTTTATATGCAAGGCGTGCGGGATGCCCGGCCGGGCCTGGCGATCGGAGGAAAACGGCCCCCCGAAGTTTTGCAGCCGTCAATGCAAAGCCGAGGGGATGCGCGGCCGGAAGACAAAATCCAAATATCCGGTGACGCCGGAGATGCATGAGGAGATCCGCAGGATATACCAGCGGGAACCGGTTTCAAACCAGATCAATGACCTGGCCAAGCGGCTTCGGATTCCGAGATGGAAGATCACCCGGTATGCCAGTCACCAGGGGTGGATTGCCAAGCAGAAAAAACAGGCGCCCTGGACGGAAGCGGAAACGGAGCAGCTTCAGAGACTGGCCCGGTATGCCCCGGAAGTCGTCTCCCGGAAAATGAAGGCGGCCGGTTATCATCGGAGCACTACGGCGTGCGTTTTGAAGATGAGAAGGCTGCATATGAGCCAAAACCTGCATGGGCAGAGCGCCTGCTCCCTGGCCATGTGTTTGGGAGAAGATGTGAAGTTTGTGACCCGCGCCATCAAATCCGGCGCGCTTCGGGCAAAAAAACGGGGGACGGCCCGCACTGAACAGCAAGGTGGGGATATGTATTACATTCTGGATAAGGATACGAAGAATTTTATCGTGGAAAATGTCGCCATTATTGATTTTCGGAAAGTGGATAAATACTGGCTTGTGGATTTGTTGGCGGCATAAAACGCGACCGGTTTGGTTGACGTAGAGACAAGGCATGCCTTGTCTCCGCAAAAGATGATGGAGAAAAATATGTCTAAACTGATTCTAATAAGAGGTCTTCCCGGCAGCGGAAAAACCACCAAGGCCAGGACGAAATACCCGGATTATCTGCATTATGAAACGGATCACCTTTTTACGGACTGCGGGGGGCGGTATCGGTTCAACGCCCAGATCTGGCAACAGGCCCGGGATCTGGTTTTTTCCCTGGCGGACGTGGCCCTGTCGAACGGGGAGAACGTGGTGGTGTGCGATTTGTTCCATAGGACCGCGGAGATTGATCCGTATCGGGAGCTTGCAACATATCACGATGCGCAATTCAAGGTCATCCGGGCCTATGGCGCCCGACGGAGCGTCCATCCCGTGCCGTTGACGGTGATGCGCCGGCTGACGAAGGAGGCGGAAGCGTAGGAGCGGCAGCGAAAAGGAAAACGAAAGGAGAAACGCATGTACACAAAGGAAGAAACGTTGAATCTGGCAAATCTGGGGGACGGCGCCGCGGTGGAGTTGTTCGAGGCGGAGCTGAACAAGGTGTTGAAAAACATCATGGACCCGAACACCGATGCAAAACAGAGCCGGTCCATCACCATGAAGGTGACCTTCAAACCGGATGAAAACAGGGACCTGGCAACGGTGGACCTGTCGGTGGGCTCCAAGCTTTCCGGTTCCAAGGCTTTTTTGACCAAGGTTATTTTCGGAAAGGACGTGCGCGGGAAGGTGGAGGTCAGGGAGTTCGAGAATACTCAGCCTTCCATGTTCGAAAAAGGGAAAGTGATTCCCATGGGCGAAAGGAGCGAGTGAGATGTTGAAGAAAATGATTGAGAAAATAGAAGAAATGGCCAAGCCGGAAATGCTGAATTTCAACGGGCGGGAATATACCAGCAAACCGATCTATCCAGTCAAAGAGCCGACTCCTGGCCTCATCGGAGACGTTCATACCCTAACCGGCCTGGTGGATTACCTGAGATGCAATATCGACCATCTGGAGTTCGATTCATTGATGATCCATGTGCAAAGTCCGATCCAGGTTAACCTTTATTCCAGTTTGTATGGCGGGTTTATGACCCGGGCTCATTATTTGTCAGCTGAGGCGGACGTCCCCGGGATTCCGTTCGGCAAATACCAGCCTGTGGAGCCATTCATCATCATGCTGCAGAGCATGTTCCACGCGACGCCGGATCGGGAAAATATCCTGCGAATTGTCGGCAACCTGAAAGACAGTGCGGTCAAGACGGTTTCAGACGACGGGATTTCCCAGCAGGTTACCGTGAAGCGCGGGATTTCCACCGTGGGCGAGGAGGTTCTCCCGAATCCGGTGGCGCTTTGTCCGTTTCGAACGTTCATGGAGATCGAGCAACCGGAATCGGCGTTCATCTTCCGCATGAAATCCGATCCCGACGGAGGGCTTCCGCTCTGTTGTCTGCATGAGGCGGACGGGGGCTCCTGGCGGCTGGACGCCATTCAAGGAATTCGGGAATGGTTGCAAGGTCAGGTTGGCACGAAAACAGGCGCCCTGTCCGCCGGGTTAGCCATTATTGCGTAAAGGAGGCGCCATGCCGCCATCGATGACAACACAGATCCGTGAAATGGAAAATGAAGACTGGTGCGAACGGTATATTCAGTTGGAACGAAAAACCATCCGACTGGAGCGGCAGCTATATATCAAAACCATGGAACATGAACGCACGAAAAAACTCCTGAAGACCCTGATGGAGGAAACTGATGGAAAATAATCAATCAACCCGGGAAAAATTTATGTTGCGGCGCTTCCTGGCATCCCTGTGGTGGACGGCAATAGGCGTGGCATTCGGGTACTACTGGTGTTGGGAGGCGTTGACGTCATGAAAGACGAGAAAAACATATCGAATCGCCTTCGGGCGCTTGCCGCCGAGATGATCCATTTAGGGGTTGATATGGCTTATTATGGTGGGTTCGCGGAATTGGCGACCCATGGTGGGGAACTGGCAAGCGCCGGGCATATCGTTAACGGATGGGCGCAAGGGATTTACATCGAGGAGCAATGCCGGCCTTGACGCCAAAAACAGGTCACAACATATGCGCCGGAGCGAAACCTGGGCATGCACGGGAACCGGACGGCACGGACAAAGCCAAGCCCGGAATTAAGCATTACCGGTTTAAAACCATCCGAGACGTTCCGTACGGCGGCTCTCGGGGGCGCATAATTAAGGTAAGCTTATTTTGAAAACGAGAATTTTTCGGAAGAGGAGATGGAATCGTGGAAAGAAATATAAACATGGAATACACGGGAATGGAAACCAGAAAAATCCGCCAGCGATACCGGGAATTGATGGAAGGAAAATGATTTTGCTTCGAACTAATCGAAGCCTGGGCAGGTGGACAAATTACAGAAGAGCAATACCGAAAGACCAAAACCCTGGAAATCAGGTGTCCACTTCATGAATCCCGGGATTGCGGGAAATGCAAAAAACACATGACATCCGGCGGAATCGACATGTATGAAGCTGCGCGGGATTTGGGGCTGGTGCGTGATGACGAGCAGCTGACCCTATTTAGCCTGTCCAAATCACGCCACCATACACCTGAATGTGGAGCCACCCATGAAGGATAGGATCGACAAACTGATGGAGATTGCTGGCGAGGATGACCGCAAGGAATTGGTCCTTCGCCGGGATGCCGTCTCGAAACTCCGGGAAGCTTTTGCCGGCCAGTGGTCAGAGGAAAACGACCGTAAGCTGACGGCGGCCCAGGAAGGATTCGAGAAATGCATGACCCGGATGTGGGAGCGGTACTTTCCGAAGGATGAGCGGTTTCAGGACCGGAAAACCGCTCTCGAATATCTTCAGGGCAACGGTTTCAAAATCAAGCACGCCAAGTTTTACGGAGATTTCAAAACCGGCAAGGGCGGGAGCCCGCCCAAGCTGTTCCTTCAAAAGGACGGCGCCGTGTTGAAGCGGGACCTGGACGCTTACGCCATTACCTTGCCCCGGTCGGAAGATCGGGTGGCCCAGGTGGATGAATCCCATCTTCGAAAAATGAAGGCGGAAGCGGACATCGCGGAAAAGAAGAACCGGTTGATGGATATCGATATTGGGGTGATTGAAGGGAAATATCGTCTGGTTGCGGATTCCGACATGGAAAAGGCGGCGCATCACCAGATGGTTGAAGTCAACGTTCGAAACATGCACCTGACGGAGGCATTGCCCTGGATCGAACTGGTCAACGGAGACCCCAAGCGAGCCCCGGAGCTGATCGACGCCATGGACATGGCCATGGACAAGATGTTTAATCAATTGGTCCGAACGCCTCAGTTCCGGATCACCTTCGAAAGCGAGGAGGCGGAAGCGATATAAATGGACATCCAAACATCCATTACAACCCGCCGAACGGATTTACTGCCTCCGTATCTGGTCAACGAGCTGAAGGAGAAGGGCCGGCTGGAATACGTGGGATCTTTTTCCAAGGCGGAAAAGCAGGTACTGCGCAAGCGGCGTCCCATCCGGCCAAGTCGGTGGGCGGAGCAACACCGGATCGTTACCATGAGCAAGCTCAAGGGACCCTGGCGGAACGATGTCACCCCCTATTTGGTAGGCATCATGGACGCCATGGCCCTTCCGTATGTTCGCGTGGTGATCATCGCGGCTGCCAACCAGATCGGAAAGTCCGAGTGTGTTCATAACTTTGTGGGGTGGTGCATCGACCATTCCCCGGGCCCCATTCAATACAACTATCCGGACCGGAACACCGCCGCCGAGAACTGCAAGGACCGCATCCTGCCCATGATCGAAAGTTCCGCCCGGTTGCGAGAATATCTCACCGGATATGAGGATGATAAATCATCCCTGCGGATCAAGCTGATGCACATGCCCATCTATATTGGATGGGCCGGATCCCCCGCCCGCATGGCCAACCGTCCCATCAAGATCATGATCTTCGATGAAACGGATCTCTATCCGGATCAGCCCAACAAGCGGGAGACCGATCCCATTTCCCAGGGGGAAAAGAGGACCATCACTTATCAGTACGACCACAAGATCATTAAAATATCCAAGCCGACCCTCGAGGACGCCCCCATCTCCCGCGCCCTGGTGGGCATCCCCGGGAAGGTTTCGCCGGAAGCCCAGGTGGTGTTTGACTTCTGGGTT
The DNA here is from genome assembly GCA_963664475.2 of Desulfatiglandales bacterium. Lineage (GTDB taxonomy): Bacteria > Desulfobacterota > DSM-4660 > Desulfatiglandales > Desulfatiglandaceae > NaphS2. The sequence continues at coordinate 632,493 of CAXXXE010000002.1, read as the reverse complement.
AAATGCCCGTCTTGCAATCGCCGCCATGTGATGGAGTTTGATCAGATCAAATGGAACAAGGTGATCGATGATGACGGCAAGGAAGTCCGTCCTGATCCGGAGGAACTGGAAGCCAAGGGGCCGGTCTTGTACGAGTGCCCCCTTTGCGGCGCCAAGTGGGATGACAACGGTCGGAACAAGGCCGCGCACGGCGGCCAGTGGCGCACCCGGGAACGGAAGGAGTGGACGAAAGTCCCCGGCGGCATCGAGATGTTTAAGTATCTGGAAGCGGAGCGTCCCCGAAAAATCGGGTTCACCCTTCCCTCCTGGGTCAGCTCCTTCATGCCGCTGGCGAAACCGGCGGCCGCTTTTTTGCGGGGGCTCAAAGACCCGGTGAAGATGCAGCATTTTATCAACGCGGATAAGGCCGAGGCGTATCGGCGGAAGATCAGTCCGCGCAAGGAGGATGACATCCTGGCCCTGCGTGATGATCGGGACCGGGGCACTATGCCGTCGGAACCCATTGTGGCATTGACGGCCTCCGTGGATACCCAGGATGACGGGTTCTGGTACGAGATACGCGCCTGGGGCCCCTGGCCGGACCAGGAGAGCTGGCAGGTGCGCGATGGGTTTGCCATATCGATTCATTCCAAGGATTTTTCAGCGCTCGAACGGGTGCTGTTTGATGAAGTTTACAAGGACCTGAACGGCGTGATTTATCCCGTGCAGCTGGTCTTCATTGACACTGGCGGACATCGGACCGGGGAGGTGTACGACTGGTGCCGAAAGCATTATCCGCGGGTCTGGGGGATCAAGGGGCATGATCGCATGGCCCAGGCCTGGAAGTGGGATAAGCCCGGTGAGAAGCATCGGAAGCGGGGCCGGGACATCAAGCTGTACGGTTTGAACGTGAATCATTACAAGGACCTGTTGGCTAACCGGCTGAAGATTTCGCCCGTGGACCCCGGGGCATGGCACCTGCACCGGGAGACCACGTTTGATTGGGCCAGGCAGATGTGTTCCGAGATCCGCAATGACGACAAAGGGATATGGGAAGTTGTCGACAACCGTGACAATCATGCTTGGGACATTTCGGGGTACCACATTGCCATGGCGGATATTGTATTGAGGAACTGGGCGCCGGTCCATCAGCGGGAAAAGAAGAAATCCGACGGCGGCGAACCTATCCCGGTGGCCCGGTCAAAATTCATGAGTTGATAGCAGTGGAGGATAAAGCAATGGCGGCACTTAACGGAATGGATGCGATTTCAGAACATTATGGGTACAGCGCCCCCACCATACTGGTGTTGATCCGGAAGCGGGGGTTTCCCGCGGCTAAACTCTCCGGGGGGAGCTGGACGTCGGACACGGAGTTGATTGACAAGTGGCGCCGCGCGCAGATCTTGAATGGGAGTGGGGAGGGTGGCAATAGGGATTGCCTGAAGAATACGGCAGTAGCAGTTTGTCAGGGCGGAAATGCCGGGTAATCAATGGTTAGGATGGCGCATGGGATCTTACAATCTTGAAGAAATAGACAAAGATTTTGCAATAACATCAAAAGGTGTGGGTTGGACTACTGTTAATTTAATGGGTGTGGCTCTTTTGCATTTTCGATATAACGATTGCTGTGGTTGCTATCCTGTTCATTCGTCTGGTCAGAGTTTACTTGATTATTTTAAGATGGCCGGTGTTTTCACTAGATGACTTTGAGTTTGTTGTGGAAGGAACGAAGCCTCCAGCATAGAGTGCTTGATGATTTCGTTTGTACTCACAATCCTCATGAAAAGTCCAGTACTCATCGAAGTCCTTGCTTGAACGTAAGGCTCGTAAACGTAATACTGCTTCTGCTCCCTGAAGGGTCCATTTAGCCCCTGTAATTTCCATCCGGTCTTTTACAAGATGCCGGCATGCTCCTTCAATAACGCCGGTTCCAATAGGAAACCCCTTGGAAAGATAGCGGTTATATTTGAGATAGGGCGATTTATTGAGCAGGTAGATGGCACATTTGTCTACAGGTTCTCGTTTTTCCGTGCTGATTTTTTTCCTGGTGGCACTTCGGCGCATCCCGCCAGCCATGTGTCCTGCCTTTCCCTCAAGAATTTTCCTCAGACGATGTTCGACCCATTGTTCGAGCTCTGGACCGGATTCAGGATGAAAGACTCTGCCGGCACTCCAAAGGTATTCTATAACATGAATAACATCTACAATGATGGTCAGGTCAATGCCTTGGGTTTTGGCAATGTTGCGCAAAATGTTGATCTGAGTATTGTTTCCATCAACCAATGCCACCCAGTTTTTCTCATGGTTGGGGTCCCGGTTTTGAGCCTCGGTAAAAGCCTCTTGAATAATTTCTTCAGGTTTTTTTTCAAGACTGGCCCAAACTCGCTTATTTTCTATAGGTGGCCGTTTCATTTTTTTGATGCGAGGACCGCTTTCGGAAACCAGGTCATCAGGACTGCGCTCAAATGAATCGGTAGTGTATACAGCTGCTACAGTGGCCATGCGTTTGGCATTCTTTTTTTCCCCTTGAGAGAGCCGCTTTCCCATCTTTTGTCTGCGCTTTTCAGCTGCTTTGCGTGTTTTTTCTCTGAGGTCTCTTTCGTGGAGTACCACGCCCTTCCCATCAGCGGTGATTGCCAACACGGATACTGTAGCTTTTTCTTCTGAACAGCGGCATTTGCGCGTCTCATAAAATGCATCGAAGTCCCGGGCAGCACGTTGAACCACTTCTTCGGCCTGGCGTTTGGGCACACTCCCGCCGGTGGTTTTAGCAATGGTTTCCACAACCTCATCAAAAGAGTTCTTTGCCGCTTCTTCTGCTACTCTTCGCTGTAGCTCCAATGAATAAATCTCTGGGGGAAGGTTCAGTTCGGCATCCAGCGGATGAAGACTTTTACATCCTTTATTGCCGTATCCGGCACGGTTCAGCTCAACCCTACCGAACACTGTTTCAATCTTTCGTTCATGGGCAGGTGTTTCAATTCGTTTGATTCCATTTGCATCCCTGACAGGTTCATTGCTTGTGCCGGGGCTGCGGTTATTAAGATGTTCCTGAAGCAAAATGCGCATCAATTCACGCCCCCGCTTCTCAAGTTCCTGTTCTAAGTTGCTCATATCCATCGAATTTCCCTCTCCGGAATCAAGGATACTTATGATGCGCTCAAAATATTCATGACCCTGACCATAAGGATATTCCAGGGAAGAAAGTGCCGGCGCGGCTCCCATAAGCGCTATCTCCCCCCTTTAAGCCGGTTGACGGCATTTTTTACCAGTGGGTAAACAAGGATGGTTTTAACATCTGCTCCGTGCCGTTTACCGGCTCTGTCCATTCGTCCGCGACCGCTGGTCTTTCCCAGTTCAATCCAGTTGGCTGCCCGGTAACATCCACCATGATAACGCTTTTGGTTTACCAGCGTCTCCACCAACAAGGGATCCACTGCATAATGGCCCCGCCAGTCCTCTCGAAGCCGACTCAAAACACACGAAAGCAGCGAACTGGCCAGATTGCGTATTCTTGGCAGGACCAAAAATCGACTATTGTTTACGATCTGCTGAAGACCTTGCCCGCGTGTCGCGTCATCCCAACCAATCCATTGATCCCTGGCCTTCATCCGCCAAGCTGGGCTGGAGAATTGAACACAGCCTACAACTTGTCGTGTGGGACGGGTTACATACACCAGATATTGAAGCTTCGCTCCAAATGCCATGGCATATCCAAGGTAGTGGTAACGGCTTACAAGATCCTTGAAAAGTCCTCGCTGTTCAGCGCTCTTGACCAGTTCCATATCCAGGGGCGAAAACGCTTCTACACTCCCAGACAGTCCGGCCCAAGCAGGAGAATCTTTTCCCGGCGCAATGTGCCGTCGCGTACTTTTCCTCGGTCCGCTCCCATGGCTCTCCGGAAGCCTGAAATACCCCTCGCTTTCCAATCGTTCCAAAAAGTTCAGGCACTCCCGACCTTTGAGAACTCCATTGGGCCGTCTCCACTCCAGCAGTTCACATACCGTATGCGACAATTCCGTTCGGCTGATTCCTGGACAGCTCTCAACCACTTCCTGAATCAAGGATACGTCTTGAGAGGCAAACTCACGGCCACAAAATCGGTGATTGTCTCTTGCTCTGATCATGGCGTTCCTCCTTCGTCATTCTCATATAGCAAGGAACTGAAGAAAGATCCAGAACAAAATGAAAGCCAACAAAAATAACTTTCTTCTCCTTTCCACTGTTCAGGAACACGAAAACCAGGACATAGCCTTTTACTGAAATGTTATTTTCGCAAAAAACCTTAGCAACTTGGTCCGTAGGGCACCTAAAGCGTCATTATTTAAGACTTTTATTCGTGATCCAAAAGAGCCACACCCTAATTTAATGGCCCTAACTGCCAAAGAGATCCTGAAGACAATGCCGGATAATACTGAAAGAGATATGGCGATATCGCATCTATTGCAGGCTACGGATATGGTTTTGAATTCTTGGATAAAGCACCATAACCCAACGCTCGACTTGACGGCTGATAAACTGGAGGGTCCAGGAAGTGAGGCAGAGGCCGAAAATAAGGAGATGGATGGCGATATTTCACTAGGCATGATGACGTTACATAGCGATGGCTTTGTTGATATCCTCTATCAAAGAGTTGATGGGAGCTACTACCGGAAGAGCGAATATTGGGGAATTAATTTCTTCGATACCCCCGTCAAAACGAAGCGTTTCGACAAGGATGCCAACAATGCCTCAGCCCGGGACAAAGACGGCGCTCCCACTGAACCCTCGCTCGATAACAGTGCTTGAAACTGCGAACTGTAAAGATGTGGCGTCTCTGTTTGGCTGAAACATAGAAATTGTCCCTGAAGCAAAATGTATATCGGATGTTGGCTTACCTAATGTTTCATAAGTGTTTAGCCTGGCCATGAACCCGGCGGCTTTCAGCCTCTTAATATATGCGTATGTGTCAAACGTAATGGTAGTTGCCATATGATGAACCTCTACAGTAGTTTGACCAGCACGGCGACAATGGCGATGGATGCCGCCATCATACCGCCAAGGCGGATGGTGAGACGCATTTCAAGCTCTTTCATGTCGCGCTGCAGCATGAGAATATCTTGTTTGGTGGCAAGGCGGTCCTCAATAATTTCGGCAAAAGCTTCCGCCTGTACCTCGGCCTGTCTTTCAGGGACCCCGGCAGCCTTCAGCTTTTTTGAATATGCCAACGTGTCAAATGCGAGTGTATTCGCCATATGATAAACCTCCTGGGATAAAAATATACCGAAGTACGAAAAACGTCAACTTTTATTGAAAGGAGCCTTGTAGATGGAAGAGAGAAAGGGAAGAAAATATCTGAGCATGAAAGAGAAAGTGTCGCTGGCCCTTGAACTTGCTGAAAAAATCGGGGCAGAGGCCGAAAACGAGGAGTATGAAATATTATCCCTGGTTACATGCCTCATTTTCGGCGTGGGGTTTACATTAACTCTCGATCGATGATTTGGAGTAGAGACAAGGCATGCCTTGTCTCTACCGGGTATTCATCCATGGATGTTTTTGAAATATCGTTTTTGCTCATGTTTATTTGCCCTCTGTTGTCGAAATTGCTAAACAACGGCCATTTTGCATCCAAGGGCCTTGCTGACCTTGCTGATGGTGGCGAATTGGGGATTACCTTTTTCAGAGAAGGCTTTGTACAGACTTTCGCGGTTCAAGCCGGCCTTTTTAGCAACCTTTGTCATGCCCTTTTTCTTAGCCAGGTAGCCCAGGGCGATAACAAAAAGGCGCGGGTCGTCATCCTGGAAGGCATCGTTCAAATACTCGTTGATTTCTTCCTGGGTCTCCAGATAATCAAAAGGGTTGTAAGGGCTCGTTTTAATTTTCATGTCTTTCTCCTATACGGCTTTCGCGATTTCCTTTGCTTTTTCGATGTCCTTTTCCTGAGAAGATTTATCCCCACTGCAAAGCATTACGATTATGGCGTGTTGACGGATCGTATAATAGAGACGGTAACCGGGGCCTATGAAAATACGCATTTCACTGACGCCGGCGCCCACGGGAGCAACATCTCCGAAGTTGCCCAACTTGACCCGGCCAAGGCGCTTGGCTATGGCGACCGCCGCTTGGCGATCTCTCAGTCTTTTGAGCCATGCGTCAAATATCTCTGTTGTTTCGATTTCATATTCCATGTTGCAAGTGTAGCTTCCAAGCTACGTTTCGTCAAGAAAAAAGTTGGCAACAAAGTACAGCAATTCCCGCTTCCAGTTGAAAGGCTCAATAGCAGTGTATCTTGATATTTTCTTTTCGTTTAGCTTTGACTGAAAAAATAGCTGAAAATCGCTTCATAAGGGTTTTTTTCAAAAAAAAGTGCCAAACCTGCAAATTAATTTGAGCAAAACCTGGACATTTTGCGAACGATGGTTCATGATTAGCAGCCATAAAAGTCATGAAACATCAAAATCAACAAAAAAAGGGAAAGTTAGGTTCTCGAAAGCATCTTAGTGCTGATCCACTGTTCAGGCGTCTGCATAAAGATTTTTTGGGAGTATCGGACTACCGTGAGGATGATCCCGAAATCTCAATGGCAGACGCCTTGATGTCTGGATTTGCCGTCTTTTCTCAGAAAGATCCTTCCTTGCTTGCTTTTGACAAACGAAGGAAAACTGATGGAAATTTAAAAAGCATTTACCACGTAGAAAATATACCGTGTGACTCGCAGATGCGAACTATTCTGGATGAAGTAGATCCTAACGAAATCCGACCAGCGTATAAAAATATTTTTCGCGAATTGCAAAGAGGAAAAGCCCTCGAACCACTGGTCTTCTTCCAGGGATGTTATTTGTTATCATTGGACGGAACAGGCTATTATTCCTCAAAGAAAATCTTCTCTGATAATTGTTTGCAAAAAGTAAACAAAAAGACCGGCGAAATCACCTATTACCAGCAGATGCTCGGGGCTGCAATTGTTCATCCCGGTTTCAAAGAGGTGATTCCGTTAGCGCCGGAGTTCATAATAAAACAGGACGGCCAAAGCAAGAACGATTGTGAACGTAATGCTGCGAAACGTTTTTTCGAAAAGTTAAGAGAAGATCACCCGCATCTACCCCTTATAATAACTGAAGATGCTCTAAGTTCAAATGCGCCACACATAAGGGAGGCGGAAAAATACAATCTTCATTACATCCTCGGTGTTAAAAAGGGCGATCATCCCTTCCTGTTCAAAAAAGTGGAAGAAGCAAAAAAGAATGGGGAAACCGTTCAATTTGAATTGGTCGACAAAAATGATCCCGAAAAAACGCATCGTTTCCTTTTTCATAACCAAGTCCCGTTAAATGAATCAAACCAGGATTTGTTGATTAATTTCTTGGAATACTGGGAATTCACGGCCGAAAAAACGCAACATTTCACTTGGGTCACCGATTTTACGATAACAAAAGCCAATGCCTTTGAAATTATGGCGGGCGGCCGTGCACGCTGGAAAATTGAAAATGAGACCTTCAATACTCTCAAAAACCAGGGCTACCATTTCGGACATAACTACGGGCTCGGAGAGAAAAATCTGAGCGTAGTTTTTGTGATGCTCATGATGCTGGCATTTTTAGTTGACCAAACACAGCAGCTCTGTTGCCCCCTCTTTCGAGCAACATGGCATAAACTCGGTAGCAAAAGAGAGCTGTGGGATCGTATGCGATCTCTGTTTAGAGATTTTGAATTCAAATCAATGAGGATGCTCTATGAGGCCCTCTTTTACGGGATAAAATTCCAACCTCCGATCATCTTATATGATGGTTAGTGAATTCTATATGCATGCTCCAAACATAGAAAAGCGTAAATTCCAGGAAAATTGGCATTTGCCAATGATGAACATCTGTGCGAAAAATCATATGGGAGTGGTTTTAGGGCTTGGTTTTGCTCTCATTTCAAGAAAAATTGACCGGCCAAACGAGGGATTTCGGATTATTTTCAGTGAAGCTTTTTGACGTCGGAACCTATTTTTTGGAAGCGTTAACAAATACACTCGGTAGCGACGTGAGCGGGAATTGCTGGGAATTCATCGACTGAGTCATCGACATTTGAAAGCGTTGACGATCATGCACAACTACTACGCCAGAAGACGCGATGGAACAACAGCTGCTGAACGATTCTTTGAGGCAAAACAAAACGATCTTTTTGATTTTCTCGTGGATAGGATGGATTATCCAGCGCGACCACGGAATCGTTTGAAATTAGCCGCTTAAAGGGTTGTGGGCGAAGTTAGGACCAAGCCCGGTTTGTTGATAGCCCCGAAGCCCGTCTCTGGGAACAGTTTTTAAAGCTCGTTGCTGAAGATCTGGGATCCATCCGGGGAAGCTACCGTAGGGCGGCCAGGGCGTATATTGAAAACGATGACGAACATATCGGGTCGTTTTCGTGGGTCTGTGAGCTTTTCAACCTGAACCCATTGTCAACCAGGAAAAGGCTGCTTACCCATAACCACCCACCTGAGGCTGTGTTGGATGCTGGGCGTGCGGTTCGGTTGTATCGAATTCAAAACCAGATATCCCAGCAAGAGCTCGCTGCCCGCATTGGTTGTTCTCCATCCACCCTATCCCTTTTCAAAACCGGAAAAAGAAAATTCGATTCCCTGCATACAACCTGTCAACGCAACATTATTTCTTTAATGACAACCGAGGGAAAACAATGAGGCACGGAATACTCATGGAACAACACCCAAGCCACAACCCATATCTTCGGAGCCTGGTTGTTGGGCAGCGCATCCGGCCCCTTTCCCCCAATAATTTTTCCAACCAATATCCAATATGCGGATTGCGTCCGGGAATGCGGCGGGTCCTTCCTGGGGGTACATTTCATACGGCACTAAGAGGCGCAATCCTCGCGTATTTTTTAGATTTCAAATGGAATGGAAAAATGGAAATAACGCCGGTTGCTGCGCCAGGGCTGAGGTGAGGATACAAAATGATTACTTCGCTCTCACAATCCTATGCTATGATTCCTCCACGACAATATGGAATGGAGGATATGGAAATGAGAGGCGGAATTTACACGAGGGAAAAGTGCCCGGTATGTGGGCGTAATTACAAAGATAATGGGCGGAACGGATTGCAGTGCCCAAACCACCCGAAACATTGGGCGGCGCGGAATTTCCAGGTACGATTCCTGGGGATACACAGAGAATTCAGGTTATACGAAAAGGCATCCCGCTTCCTGAACGGGCTGCGCTACGAGGTTGACGCTGATAAATTTGACGAGCGGGATTATCAGGAAAAGAAACAGCCGTTGGCATTTGAAAACCTGGCTGACACCTGGTTGAAGATTAAATACCAGGACGGCATAAAGAAATCCTCCTTAAAAAATGTTAAGTGCCATATCCATCGGGCCGTTGATTATTGGGGGGCCCAGAACATAAAGGCCATATCGGCTTTTGAAATTCAAGCCTACATCCTGACCCTGTCAGATCTTTCCAGCAAGTCACAGCATAACCACATGAGTACATTACGCCAGTTTTGGCGCTGGGTGACTTCGATGGATGACATGCTGGACATGCCGAAATTTCCACACATCCGTGTCAAATTGGGATGGCGAAAAACCATTTCAAAGGATTTGCAACAGGAAATTCTATCGGAAATAAAAAACATCGCGCCCTATAAAACATGGCTCGGTGTGAAATTTTTGGCGACATATTTCAACGTCAGACCTGGCGAACTCCTGGCCATCACTGAAAATGATATCGAATTGGATATGGAGCGGATCTGGATTCGGGAAACAAAGGAAGGGGAAGCAAAATATTTATACCTCCTGGAGGAGGACGTAGCCCTGCTTCGGAAACTTCCGGCTGTAATCAATTCAAAAATACCTTTTTTCCGGCATGGTGGAGGGGTAAGTGGTGTGCAAAAGGGCGCCGCCTACGGCGAGAAATATTTGTACAAATGGTGGAAGCGTGCGGCATCCAATTTAGGGATTCACGATGTAGATTTATATGGAGGTACTCGTCATTCAACCGTTCAACATTTGAGGGATGAGGGTTTTAGTCCGGAGGAACTTCGCATGGCTTCTGGCCATACGACCAGCCGATCATTTACCAGGTATTTTGGCCGGTCACCGGACTATTTGAGAAGGATTTACGCAGGAAAAACTCGTAATAAATCCGTAACGGATTTTGATGCGGCACGGAAGCGTAATACGTTGAAATGATTGTGTTTTAATGGTGGAGGCGGCGGGAGTCGAACCCGCGTCCGAAAATATTCCACTCAGATCTCTACATACATAGCCCAGTATCTAAATTTCGCCTTTGGGGTCGCAACTGAGCAAGCCGGCCAAAGACTAACCTGTATTTATTTTCGCCTCACCGTTTCACAGGTAAAAGGGATCAGCTAGCCCACTAGTCGACGCCTTATCCGGTCTCGCAGGCAAAGACCGGTAAAGCGCTAGCCATTTATGCGGCTAGAGCATACGCGTAATCGTCTGCGTTTGTGTTTCGCCCAACCGTTTAACGAGCAGTCGGAACCTCGGTATGCAATCTAAGCTTCAGTTATCCCCGTCGAAACCGTTTCGCCCCCCTATGTTGTTTTTTTTTACGTTTTTAAATGCCGGGATAAAACCCCCTATCCAAGACGACTATAAGGTAACCACGCCCGAAAAATTGTCAATAGCCGACTTTCTTATTCAGCCTTGAATCGCGAATAGGCCTTGATCATTGTTTCGGCCATTTGCCACCAGGGGTTGAAACCCCTGGCTATTATCAGCCGTCCCTACAGGACGGTAAAAGCCCCATCGGGGCGACAGACAATAGCCCGGCAATTTATTGCCGGGTGGACGAAACGATGATCAAGGCCCGCGGATACAATGACCGTAGCCAATGGGCGGGTTCGGCGTCACCCAAGTTCCATTTTCCCAGCATCGAATTTACAATAACACGGAAACGTAGCCCTGGCTATGATTTTCGGTGTATTTTTTTCAAATGGACAACATGACGGAACATAATTTTCGGGCGCATTTGGAAAAAAACCGACATTTCTTTCTTCATAACAACTCTCGAAGATTTTACTTGATTCAAACAGTCAGATAAATATAAAATATTTTTACAGAGTATGGTCATTAGAATACATATACTGCTTTATCAAGGAAAAACAGGGGAAACCAATGAGCAAAATACTGGCGGTGGACAACGACCCGTTCATCCTTGAATTCCTGAACGATATCCTTTCAAATGAAGGCCATGAGGTTCTAACCGCAAAAGATGGGCTTTACGCCGTTGATGTCCTGGAGCAGCATACCCCCGACATTATCATTGTCGACCTGATTATGCCCAATATTGACGGAAAACGGCTCTGCAAAATTATAAAGGGAATGCGAAAGCTGGAAAAAGCCTATCTCGTTGTCCTCTCCGCTACCCTTGAAGAAGAAATTGCTGACCTGAAAGCATTGGGGGTTAACCAGTGCATTCCAAAGGGTGCCTTTGAAGAAATGAAGCGCAATGTTCTTTGCGCCGTCAATCATCGGCGACCCTCAACCCTGGCGGCGCCTCCATTGCAAGAAACTCGAAAACGGGACCATGAGTCTTCAAAATCAATCACCAGTGAATTGTTTTCCCTCAAAAAACACTTTGAGATTATTTTTGAAAGGATGACCGAGGGCATTCTCGAAATTTCAGCGGATGGCCGGGTTGTCTACGCCAACCCCGCCGCCATCGCCATCATCGATCTTCCCGAAGAAAAACTCCTTGCATCCCCTGTTTCAGAGATATTTTTGGCGGATTACCAACGGCCGGTTTCAGAGCTGATCGCTGCCATTGGTGGGAACGCTAAAAACAGCACCGAAGATATTCTCGTATACATGAATTCATACCATTTAATGATAAAGGCCCTGCCCATCAACAAAACCGGTTCTTCATCGGTACTGATTCTAAATGACGTTACCTTGCAGAAAGAAGCCGAGACATCCCTCAAGAGACGCAACCATGAACTTGAGCTCCTGAACCTGGCCGGTCACACATTCAACTCCAGCCTCGATCTGGACCGCGTACTCGTTACGGTCCTGGAGGAATTACGCCGCCTGATGGACGTTCTGGGCAGCACGATCTGGCTTCTGGAACCGGAGACTGAAAAGCTGGTATGTCGGCAGGCCGCGGGGCTTTGCGCCGATGTCCTCAATGGATGGTGCCTGGAGCCCAGGCAAGGGCTGGCGGGTTGGGTTGCCCACCACCGGAAACCCTTGAACGTCTCCGACACCCGCATTGATTTTCGCCATTTCAAAGGGGTCGACGGCTCAACAGGCCTGGAAACCCGATCCATCCTCAGTGTACCGTTGATTGCCAGAGGAAACCTTATCGGCGTCGTACAGGTAGTGGACACTGCACCCGGAAGATTCGATATCAACCACCAGACGCTTCTGGAGTGGCTAGCGGCATCTGCCGCTACGGCCATTGAAAATGCAAAGCTCTATCAGCGTGCTCAACAGGAAATCATGGAGAAAGAAAGGGCCAAGGCAGATCTGGATGACAGCATCAGTAAGCTGAATCGTACATTAAACGGCACCATTCAAGCCATCGCTCTGATTGTGGAAAGAAAGGACCCTTACACCGCCGGACACCAGCGGCGTGTTTCAACGCTGGCCCAGGCAATTGCTGTAAAAATGGGTCTTTCAGATGAACAAATTGAGTGCATTCGCATTTCAAGTCTCATTCATGATATCGGCAAAATGGCCATTCCAACGGCCATACTCAGTAAACCGGGGATATTGGACAAAGAGGAATTCGCGCTGATCAAGAAACACCCACGGATAGGGTACGAGATATTAAAAGAAGTTCAATTCCCCTGGCCTGTCGCCCAAATTGTTCACCAGCACCATGAGAGGCTCGATGGATCAGGATATCCCCAAGGGTTATCCGGTTATGAAATCCTTTTGGAAGCCAGAATATTGTGCGTGGCTGACGTGGTCGAAGCCATGGCTTCCCACCGGCCGTATCGCGCCGCCCTCGGCATTCCAATGGCCCTCGATGAAATCAACCGGCAAAAGGGAATCTTTTATGATCCTGAGGTGGTAGAAGTATGTTCTCTTATCTTCGAAGAATCAGATTTTTGTTTTGAATAAGGCAGGCTCCTGGATTCCTTGCCGAGGGCCCTAACCAAACCCCTTTTTATTTGTGGAGGATTATCAATGAGAAAACTTCATTTGACAGCTTCAGTCCTTATTATCGTCGGTTTCCTGTTTTCCAACGTTCAAGCCGGGGAAGACATTTCGCAGGTACTGTTTGAAAACTATAAGGGCTGTACGCCCGTCCCGCTGCCCTCGTCCGCCATACCGGGTCTCACCGTCAATCAGGCCTACGAAATCCAGAACCGCCTTGTTTCCAAATTCATAAAGGACGGGGCCGTGGTGGCCGGCTACAAGGCCGGGCTCACCAGCCCGCCGGCACAGAAGAAATTCAAGGCGCCGGGACCTGTCACAGGGGTCCTGCTTGAAGACATGCGGATTGCCAACGGAAAGGTTTTGAGCAAACTCTACACCAAGTTGATGCTGGAAGTGGAAATCGGCTACATCCTGAACCAGGACATCAAAACACCCACCACCCCTCAAAACGTCAAGAACATGGTCGGCGCCATATTGCCCGCCGTTGAAGTGCCGGACCTGAATTTTGCCACCTTCAAAGGCCTTTCCTTTACGGACATTATTGCGGACAATGTGGGCGCCAGGGGGTATCTGCTCGGCAAAGAACGACCCATCGACAAAGTGGAACCCAATACGGTCACAGGTCAGTTGTTCATGAATGAAAAAGCCATGGGGCCGGCGGTTCCCGCAAGGGCAGCGCTGGGGGACCAGTGGAAGGCACTCTCATGGGCGCTGAACAATGTACTGGCCAATGGCTATGAAATCAAGAAGGGCATGGTGGTGATCACGGGCTCACTGGGCAAAATGTATCCCGGCAAGCCGGGCAGCTACAAAGCTGTTTACACCGGCGGCTTGGACAACCTGGAATTTACGGTTCAATAGCATCTCTCCCGCCATGGGGATACGCCTCATGGCGGTTGGGGCAAAAAGAGGTTGATTCATATCCAAAGACACAGTTGGCTATCGATATAATTTGACGAATGCCCGTAAAACTTAAACAATCGATTGCCCTTTCGAGGACGCCCTTCTTCTCATGGCTTCGGCTTCTTCAGCCAATTCCTTTAGAAGATCGACCACCCGCCATCCTTCGGAAATCGGGGTAACGGTGGCCCATAGCTGACTCGGCATCCCGCTTTTTCTGTAACTTTTTATGAGGCGGTGCAGTTCTTCCTGAGTTAACCCCGACATGATTACGGCTCTGCCGAGACAGGAATCTTCGCCGGCGCCATGCCCATCATCACACATCAGAATCTCTTTGATGCACTGATCTCCCTGATTTTCTCCAATAAACGCCACGGGGAGATCAGTCAGCGCCGTTTCCTTCAGACATGCCGCAAGACCATTCTGTTCCTTTGCGGAATAACCGCACACCAAAAGCTTTCGCGGCCCATACATCCTCTCGGTTGTTTTCTCAACCCTTGTAAATGTTCCCTTTTTGTTGCTCATATACCCTCCTACATCAATCCGTACTCCTATTGGGCATTGTAATTTTCTATTCTGATAAAAAAAAATCAAATTGAACGTGGACACCCTGCCCGATGGTTAAAAAGAGCAGGCTTAAGCCTTGAAACAGGCCACTTTTATATCATGGAGGGGGGTAGATGGCAATCAGAATGCCTTTGGTTACGGAAAACGCAAAAAGCGATTAAAGAAATGTACACCTGAATGGTGAATCGGCGTTGTGGGTTATACAGGTTGCCGAAAACAATAAGCCTTGACACCACATAAAAATCTTCTTATGAAATTACAACCCTTGAACTTTTAAAAACGATATAATGAATCGGGAACAAAAAAGCGCTCGCGCAAATGAGCAAAAAGAATAGCAGACAGGAGTACCGTGCAAGAAAACGACTTCCTCTATTATGGTGAAAAAAAGAAAGTATTTACCCTGCCGTCGGCATGGACCCTATTGGAACATCCCCATATCACGGAGGAAACACCGACCACCTCCGTCGAAGATCTGGTAAAAACCGCTCTGGCCGCACCCGTAGGGTCCCTTACCCTTCGAAACCTGGTGAAAAAAAACGCGGAAGTGGCGATTCTGGTGGATGATCCGGCCCGCGCAACACCGGTTGACAAAATGCTCCCCCCCATTCTCCATGCCCTTCTGGAAGCCGGGGTCGGACGGGAAAGGATCACCATTGTGGTGGCCCTGGGGACCCATCGCTTCGCCTCGAAAAAGGAACTTTCAGCCAAAATCGGAAAGGCCGTTCTTCAAGAGTACAGGGTGGTGCAGCATGACTGCCATGCCGCCAACCTGGTGTCCATCGGAAGGCTTGCCACGGGATGTGACGTCGCCATTGACCCGGTGGTGGCCCGGGCTCACCTTAAAATCGGTATCGGAAGCATCTTTCCCCACCCCATGAACGGATTCGGGGGCGGCGCCAAAATTTTGTTCCCAGGCGTCGCCGATTTCAAGTCCATCAGTGAGCACCACTTTCATTATACCCCTGAGCCGGGATGCATCCTGGGGCATACCGAACATAACCCCTTCCATCGGGAAGTCTGCCGCATGGCGGAAGCGGCGGGGTTGAACTTTATCGTCAATGGCGTCTTTGACGCCCGCGAGCGGGTGGTTGATGTGGTGGCCGGTGATTTCAGAAAAGCCCACCTTGCGGGCATCGAGAAAAGCAAACGAAACTATGCCTTTCACATGAAAGCACCCGCGGATGTGACCCTTGTTTCGGCCGATCCCTACGATGAAGGCCCCCAGATCATAAAACCCATCATTCCCGCTTCCCTCATGACCACCCGGCCCGGGGGCGCCGTCATTGTTCTGGCCCGATGCCCGGGCGGTATACCCGAGCCCATGCTGCGTTCATTCGATAAAATTTTTAAAACCCACCCGGAACACCCGGGCCGCTATGCGGTAAACGCCTTCAAATCGGCCAGGCCCATGGCCGAAGGGGCCATCGATTTTAACTGCGCCATTTTCTTTGCCCTGGTCTGCGCCTCCCGCACCCGCATCACCATCGTCAGCGAAGATCTGGACGAAACCGCCGTAAACCGGCTGGGCTTTCATTATGCCCCCACCCTAAAAGCCGCCATCGATGAAGAACGGAAACGAAAACCCAACGCCACGGCAAACATCTTTCCCCTGGGGGGCCTGTTGTTGCCCCTGACCCCTGCTTTGGACAATTTATACGATTTTTGATTGAAAAGACAAAATGAGGAGTTGACATGAAGAAACAGGAAATTTTTTTAGGAAACGGCGCCATTGCACTGGGATTGATGGAGGCAGGGTGTCAGGTGATGACCTCCTATCCGGGCACGCCCAGTTCCGAGATACTGCCCGAAGTGATCCGTCTGGTGAAATCGGAAGGACTGAACACCTACGTGGAATGGTCCACCAACGAAAAGGTCGCTTTGGACAATGCCTTTGCCGCCGCCATTTCCGGAAAACGCGCCGCCTGCTGCATGAAACAGGTGGGGCTTAACGTTGCCGCCGACACCCTCATGAGCGCCGTCTACATGGGAACCGTGGGGGGACTGGTGATTATCTCCTGTGATGATCCGGGACCCCATTCGTCCCAGACCGAGCAGGATACCCGCTTTATGGCACGGCTCGCCAAAATTCCAATCCTGGATCCGGCGACGCCCGAGGAAGCTCGGCTCATGGCACGACTTGCCATGGAACTCTCCGAGGAATTCCGCATCCCTTTTATCCTGAGACCGGCGATTCGCGTTTGTCACGCCCGGCAAAACCTTTTGTGGGATGTTCTGGACTCCAACACCACCAGGGCCTCCTTTGAAAAGGACCCGGGGCGCTGGGCCGCGACCCCCCGATTTCGCTTCATACTCCATGGGGAACTGAATCAAAAGCTCGCGGCCATTGGAGAACGGTTTTCCGCCCTTTCCGCCATCAATTATCACAACCTGGAATCCGGCAAAACATACCCCTTGGGCATCATCGCCGGCGGCGTACCTTTCGCCGCCATTCAGGATATTTTATCGGATGAGAAGAGAGACGACATTCCCCTGTTGAAACTGGGCGCCCCCTACCCTCTTCCAAAGGGCCTGACCGATCCGTTCATGGCGGCCTGCGAAAAAGTACTGGTACTGGAAGAAACCGACACCCTCATCGAATATCTGCTGGGGGACCACCAAAAAGTACTCGGCCGCATTTCGGGTCATGTGCCCTCCCAGGGAGAACTGCTGCCCCAGGTGATTTTTGATGTCACGGCCCGGGTCCTTGAAGAACTGAACATAGACCCCTTCGTTCCAAAAGAAGATTACGGGGTTTTACAACTGGTCCAAAGCCTGGATTTGCCCATTCGAAAACCGACCCTATGCGCGGGGTGTCCCCACCGGGCCTCCTTTTTTGCCATTCGAAAGGCCCGGCCCAAGGCCATCTTCACCTCGGACATCGGGTGCTATACCCTGGGACTCAACCTCGGCGCCGTGGACACGGTACTGGATATGGGGGCCGCCATCACCATGGCCTCAGGCTTTTACCACGCCTACCAACAGGATGGCGTCGAGCAGCCCGTGGTGGCCACCATCGGGGATTCCACCTTTTATCACTCGGGCACGGCGGGCCTTATCAACGCCGTGTACAATGACGCCCGATTCATCCTGGTCATTCTGGACAACCTTATCACCGCCATGACCGGTATGCAGCCTACCCCCGGCATCGGCATCAGGGCTGACGGCAGCAAGGGAAAAGCCATTCCCCTGGAACGCTTGGTCAAGGGATGCGGTATCGATTTCATCGAAGCAGTGGACCCCTATGACACCGTAACCATGGGCAAGCTCATCAAAAAAGCGGCCCAATATACGGAATCCCCCGAGGGCGGCATTGCGGTGATCATCGCCCGCCATCCCTGCGTCATTGCCTACCGGGGAGAAGCGATTCCGGAGCCCATTCCGGTCACCATCACCGATGACTGCACCGAATGCAATTTCTGCCTGGACCGGTTTGAATGTCCGGCCCTCTATCATGACGAACAATTGGGCCGAACCAACATCAACCAGGCCCTGTGCGTTCAATGCGGCGTATGCCTGCAAGTCTGCCCCAAGGGTGCCATTGTGAGGATTGCGGATTGACGATTGCGGCATAATTCTCGTTCGCACCCTTTGCAAACAACATCAAATACGAGGAACATAATGGAAAATGTAAACATGATATTCTGTGGTCTGGGCGGGCAGGGGATCCTTTTCATGACCAAGATTTTTGCCCGGGCGGCCCTTGACAAGGGTCTTGCCACCCTGGGCGCTGAAACCCACGGCATGGCCCAGCGTGGGGGATCTGTGGTTTCCCACCTCAAGCTGGGACAAATGGCAAGCAGCCTGGTCCGGGACCAAACGGCCCGGTTCCTTCTGGCTCTGGAAGAAAATGAAGCCTATCGGAACCTGCCCTTCCTGATGCCCGGGGGAAGCATTTACGTCAATACTGAAACCAATGACTTTCCCAGAAAGGAAGTGAGGCCCTACCTGGAACAGCAGGATATTTCAGTCCATGCCTTCCCCGCTCAGAAGACGGCCGCGGACTTGGGCAATCCCATGTCCACCAACCTGGCGCTCATGGGTTTTTTTACCTCGCTTGAAAATGAACCCTTTACCTATACTGAATTACGTAATACGATTATTGCCGTAAGCCCCGACCGTTTCAGGGTGAACAACCTCAAGGTCTTCGATGCGGGATATGGGTTTTAGCGGTTAGCTATTAGCTGTTAGCATTGAAAAACGGAAAGCTAACCGCTAACGGCCAATAGCTAACGGCTTCCGGAGGGATGCCGGTTTGAAAAAAGTAAGTCACTTCATTGATCGACTTGAAAGAGCCACCCTGGTATGGACGATTCTGGGACTGGCTCTGATCGGGTTTATACAGGTGTTTGCCCGTTACCTGTTCAACTACAGTTTCACCTGGTTTGAAGAGCTGGGCCGTTACCTGGGCGTGTTTGTGGCGTTTCTGGGTGGCGGCATCGGCGTTAAGACCGGCAGTCATTTCACCATGGACCTGATTGTTTCACACCTGGACCGGCCCTGGCAACAGTTGCTCAAAGCCGCCACCAGCATTCTCTCCGCCCTCTTTTTTGTACTCGTTGCCTATTATTCCTGGAAAATTGTCATCCGCATGTACGGATATGAAACCACCTCACCGGCCATGGAGATGCCCATGTACTTGGCCTATCTGCCCATCCCGTTTTTTTCCATGGTCATGGGCTTTCGATTTTTTGCCGTGGGCATCAATTTCTTAAAGGAACTGGGTTCAAAAGAGTCCGGTCGACAGGCCCCGGAGGCAACCCCATGACCTTAACGATCTGCCTCTGCTTTGCGCTGCTGCTCCTGGCAGGCGTTCCCATCGCCGTGATCCTGGGCATTACCACCACGGTCACCCTTTATCTGTTTTCCAATACCCCCCTTCACATTCTCACCCAGCAGCTCTTTAACGCTCTGGATAAATTCGTTCTGCTGGC
Organism: Desulfatiglandales bacterium; assembly: GCA_963664475.2. Classification (GTDB taxonomy): domain Bacteria; phylum Desulfobacterota; class DSM-4660; order Desulfatiglandales; family Desulfatiglandaceae; genus NaphS2. Next base: position 613,009 of record CAXXXE010000002.1, on the reverse strand, counting down.
CATTCCCTTTTTTATCGTGGCGGGAAGCATCATGACCAAAGGGGCCATCGCCCGGCGATTGATCGATTTCGTCAATGCGCTGGTGGGATGGTTTCCGGGGGGGCTGGCCATCGCGGGGGTCCTGGCCTGCATCTTTTTCGCGGCCATTTCAGGCTCTTCGCCGGCAACGGTGGTCGCCATCGGCTCGGTCATGATCCCCGCCCTCATCAAGGCGGGCTATGGCGAAAGGTTTTCCCTGGGATTGATTACCGTGTCCGGGTCCCTGGGCATCGTCATCCCCCCGTCCATTCCCATGATTCTCTACTGTCTCGTGATGAACGTCTCCGTTGCCGAGATGTTTATGGCGGGTGTCCTGCCGGGACTCCTGATCGGCGCGGCCCTCATCGCCTATACCTATGTGATCGCCAAAAAGCATAACTGGCGAATCGAAAAAAAGGCATCCATCGGAGAAATCATCCGAACGGCGAAACGGGGTTTCTGGGCGCTCCTGTTGCCCATTATTGTTCTGGGGGGCATCTACTCGGGGGTCTTTACCCCCACGGAAGCGGCCGCCGTCAGCGTCATCTATGCCCTCCTGGTGGAGATGCTCATATACCGGGAATTCGGTCTCAAGGACCTGACCTCCGTCTGTCAGGAAGCGGCCATCCTGTCCGCCTGCCTGCTCTTTATTCTGTCCTGCGCCATGACCTTCATCTGGCTGCTGACGGCGGAGCAGATCCCCAACCAGCTGGCCGACATCATCATGCAATACATCCACAGTCCCTGGATGTTTCTGCTGACGGTCAACATTCTCTTTTTGATTCTCGGGTGTTTCATGGACGATGTGAGCGCCATGCTGGTGCTGGCGCCTTTGTTCCTGGAGACGCTTAACCGGTACGGCATTGACCTGGTTCATTTCGGCATTGTCATGGTGCTGAACATTCAAATGGGCATGCTTACGCCGCCCTTCGGCCTGAACCTTTTCGTGTCATCGGGCATTACCGGAAAACCGCTTACCCGCATCGCGCAAGGGGTCATGCCCTTTCTGGCGATTATGCTCCTTTGCCTCCTGGTGGTCACCTACGTGCCGGCCATTTCGCTGCTGCTGCCCAACTGGCTGCTGCATTAGGAACATCCAATAAGGGTATTCAACATCGTTTTTTTTAAACTTGACTTTAAATTCATCCATGATAAAGTTAAACCATGTTTTCACGATGGTTATCCATAGACCGAAAAAAAAGTGCCTTGATCCTGGGGCCCCGGCGTGCCGGAAAAACCACTCTGGTAAAAAACCTGTTTCCGGATTGGCCCTATAAAACCCTGGATGATCTCGACAATCTGGATTGGGCTCAAAAAGATCCCAAAGGTTTCATCAACAGCCTGGGGAAAAAGGCCATCATCGATGAGATTCAAAGGGTGCCGAAGCTGACCATCGCCGTTAAATACGCCATCGATAACACAGGATGCCGCTTCATCATGACCGGCTCCAGCAGTATAGGACTTCTGGACGCCACAGCGGATACCCTTGCAGGCCGTATTGCCCTTCATTCCCTCCCTACCGCCTGCTGGGGTGAATCAGTAGACACACCAACCCACCGGGTCCTTTCCGACCCTTTAAATCCTCCCGCCATCCGGAATGCCATGCGCCTTCTGAACCATGCACTGATCTATGGTCAATTTCCGGAGGTACTCATGGCGCCCCAGGGAACCGCCAGGAAAAAGATCCTCAAAAACTACCGGGACACTTATTTTACGCGGGACCTCATGCAGTTGTCCAATATTGAAAACCTGGAAGGGTTGCTCGCCATATTTCATAACCTGGCCAGATCCCTCGGTTCACATCTTGAGGTGTCCAATTTTGCACGAGAAGCCGCTTTAAGCCATATTACGGCCAGGAAATACCTCAACTGTCTTCATCAGTCTCAACTAACCTTTAAACTGTATGGATATCAATACGGTCCCGCAAAGAAATACATCAAAGCCGCAAAAACCTACTTTGCCGACAACGGAATAATTGAAAGCCTGAATGTACACATGAACGAAGGCCAGTTGCTGGAAAATTTCGTCATTGCGGAATTTGAGAAAAGGCGAAAACTGGCAATGATTGAAACAGACCACCTGTTTTATTACAAATCAGGTGCAGGTCGTGAAATTGATCTTGTTTTCGAAGCAGGAGGTTTTATTCATGCCATTGAAATCAAAAGCACCCGAATTCCAAACAGGCGTGATATTCAAAATCTCATCTACTTCCGGGAGCACACAAAACGCCCCGTCAAAAGTTTCTTGTTTTATCTTGGAGAAGAATATCTCAAAATGGACGATGTTGCGGTCCTCCCTGTAGCCGCCTTGTTTCAGGGCGCCTGAGATTTCGATTTAACCGTCAACGGGTTCATAATTTTGTTCCGACATTTCTTTCGCTTTGCGGGTTGCCGGCGCGAACGGGAACATCCCGTCCGTCAAGGATCATATGATACCAGGACACCACGTTGATTACACCTCGTCTCAATGGGATCGGTAGCGCTTATCATACCGCTACGCTCCCTTTGCCATGGTGATTACACAACATCAAAAGTTCACAATGACGGAAACGAACAATGATGTCCAAGGTCCCTTCGACCCTTCAAGAAAGCGTCTCATTGGGTTTTGGAACGGTATGGGACTCATTGCCGCCCTATTTCTGATCAGTTAAACTTACAGTATTTGTTTTTGGGTAATTTTTCTGGAGAGAGCGGAAGTCGTTCCGCTAAGTGAGCGGCGGTATTTTCAGACTGGAGCGCCGCGTGAACATATTTCCAAAAAGAGATTATCTTCGGCAACCTGGATTATTAGGGGTGAGGGGTTGGGCCAAACACTCAGAGAGAAGCTTTACGTAATCAAATAGTTACGTTAAGCTCTCCATATGATTAGAACCTATAAAAATCTTGGGCTTGGTCCTAACTTCGCCCACCCGGCAATGAATTGCCGGGCTATTGTCTGTCGCCCTTACAGGGCTCTCACAGTCCCGTAGGGACGGCAGGAAATAGCCCGGGGTTTCAACCCCGGGGCTAATGGGCGAGATAATGACCAAGCCCAAAATCTTGAACCCGATTGGGACGAAGACAATATCAACCATATTGCTGCGCACGGTTTGAAACCAGATCAGGTGGAAGAGGTATATTACGGCGAAGGGCCATTTCCTACACTGGCCGTCAAACAAAATAAAAAACATGAAAAAGCAAGAGAATATCGATACCGGTTGTGGGGTACGGACGCTTCCGGGACCTGTATTGAGGTAATCGTTGCGCCGTATCCCCAATACGGAGTATGGCGCTGCGTAACAGCCTTTCCCATGTCAAAAACGACCCAAAAAGCATATGTTAACAGGGTAAGAAGATGAGTAAACTTACAAAAGAAATAAGAGAGAGCCTCAAAGAAGAGGCGGCCCTGTGGGACGCAGAGATTTCACATGAGAGCTCAGAAAAGGTTCAGGAGTTGCTTAACGATACAGAGCCTTTTAAGGTTCCTCGTCCCGCCCGTCAACCTGTTTCCCTGCGCATGGACCCCTTTGATCTATCGATGATTAAGCGACTTGCCCGAAAGAAGGGCGTTCCTGACACTCAGCTCATGGCAATGTGGCTTCATGAAAGAATCGAAAGAGAAAAAGGATTTCGTGCATCAGAATGAGATAGAGAGAGGTTGGTCCTCACCCCGTGCAACTCCGGGGTCACATCTTGATTCGTGAATTAACGCAGGCTGTAAAACGGCCATGTCCTGCGCGGCGGGACCGATGATTTGCATGCCCATGGGCCGCCCCCGGCGGTTGAATCCCACGGGCACGTTGACAATCAGGTGGGTGCTGAATGACGACCTCCGACGGCTTTGATATGATGATGGGGCCGGGCGGCCACAAGGCGGGGATGTCATTGATGGGTGAAAATCATAAAGAACCTGCCATATCCCCTTAAGATCATTGTGCATCCAATACCTCCCGGACTTTCTGAGCCATTTTCTTCATCCCGGCCGGTTTCATGATAAACCCGCCAATACCCATTCCTTTGGCTCTTTTCTCATCAATCTGTTCGCTGAATCCGGTATTCAATGGATTCTGGAACATATCCCCATAAAACCCGCTCAAAAGCGTCGTCGAACAGGGGAAGATCTTCGGCGAGGACCCACCCCCGAACCGTTTCAACGGCTGGTCCTCTGCCCAAATCCATAAAACCATCATCGATGCCTTTGAACTGCCGAACTATACCATCAATCAATTACGCTATGATTTGTGAAAGATGAAAGCCCATGGTCTTGTAAAACGCAATGGTCGGCAATATTCGTACGTGCTTACCGAAAAAGGGGTGAACGTCACAACCATGTTCGACGGTATTCGACAGGGATGTGAGCAGTTCATCAAACCGCTTACCGCCTTCCTTGTAGGGAGCCAGGAAATTCTCGTGGCCCGCAAGGAGAAACCCCCTCGAACCGGTCTCCATGTTGACGGCAGAGGCCAATATGTCGTTTGCTTGTCCAATCACGTCATGGGTATGATCGACCCATTTGGCGGTGTCGGTCAGGGAAGTGGTGGCGTTGATGCTCACAATGCTCAGAATCACAATCAAAATCAGTGTCACACAACTTCCCCCAATTAATTTTGCTTTTAAAGACAATTTCTTCCACATGGTTTCTCCCTCCATCACTGCGTTCGTTTATGTTCAGACGTTCTGCCAAAAAAGGTACAGGCCCTGTCCGTGTATTCAATCTCTTCCATCCCTTTCGGTCACGACTTTCACGGCCTGCTCCACAATCTCCTTTGCTTCCACCATTTTCGCCTCCTTTTTATGGTTTCATTCGAGGAACTTCGCCGCTACGGAGAATACATGCAGAAACGGCTCAAAGGATGCGCTGACGTATCCGAGTTGAAACTTTTCGGATCTGATGGACAGCAGTCCGTCTTCCTTGGAGAAATCGCCCGCATTGATCCGCGCTACCAGGATCCGCCTCAAATGCTCTTTCGTCACAACGGACAGAGCCTGCGTGGAAGCTGCACGGGCAACTTTGGCCCACTTTTAACTGGATTCCGGCTTTCGCCGGAATAGGGAATAAAAAGGCGTCGGTACCGCCGGTCCCCAGGAAGACTCCCGGTCTGTGGATCAAAAAGGGAATGGTGACCTCCTACCGCCTCCTCTTTTTTTACAGCTATGTCACGCTGATGACCATCGGCTATGGCAATACCCCCCCCTTTAGGGCATGGCACAGATGATGACCATTCTGGGAAGACTCATCGGGCAGTTCTACCTGATCTTCTTTATGACATCACTGGTGGGTCTTTTGCGTATCGGAACGGCAATACCATCGGTTTACAGGAGACAAAGAGAAAAAGTGGCTGACGTCAATGCCGACATTCGCGTGGAATTGGGGTCATCCCTTGGCAAAAGACAAACTATCCCTGAGTTCTAGTAAGGATTTCATCCAGTGTATCGGCCGTTAGAATCTTCCCACTCCATTTCAGGAGGGTGTCGCTATCGGCCGACTGAACCTTCTTTTGGTCTTCCAAACTCAGTTCGCCGAATTTCAATTCCAGAAGCTTTAAGAGAATATTTGCTTCTCCTTCCTTCCGGCCTTCCTTCCGGCCTTCCTCCAGGCCCTCCCGCTTCCATTCCTTTTTCCATTCCTCAACTCTTTCAGCCAGCATGGCACGCACCTCCGTCAGTTCCCGCAATTCAGGCGGTTTGGGTTTATCTTTTCGAACCGCAAAAAATACCCGGTTGAACCAGACCGTAAACGCCCGTCTGAGACTGTCCTGCTCCGAAGCGGCCAACCATTCCAAGAGCAATGTCACCGTCTCCAAGATGTGCTCCGGATCACGACTATTTTCCAGACGAAACAGGGCCGATACCAGATTCCTGAGAAGTCTCAGATCGTCGTCCCGGTAAGCCCCTCCATCCCCGTGGACTGCGCCGCCATCAGCACCACCGTCATTGAAAGCCAATTGTTCGGCCACGTAAAGGGGTGCCTTCACCGGCGCCCATGCCGCGACCATGGGTTTGATACGGTCCGCCTGAAGTGGCACCCTGTTTCTGGATGAAGCGCATGGCCAATTCATTGATCAATGTCGAGATTTAGATTGTGCTCCCGGGCGTCTGTCCGAACGGGTTCTTTTCGCTTTACGGATTTTCGCACGCTGTTTTGAAGCATTTCTTCTAACGACGATCTCTTTGATCTCCTTGTCAGCCATTTTTTCGCTTTGCGGGTTGTCGGGGCGAAATAGAACGAAATCCGGAACATCGCTATCCACGGTATACCCATCAACCTTTTCCACCGGGATCTTCCGCTTCAACAACGTTTCAATAGCCCGCAGATAAGGCGCTTCATCGTGATCGACCAGGGAGATGGCAATGCCGCCGACACCGGCACGGCCAGTGCGACCGATACGGTGAACATAATCCTCGGGAAGCCCAGGCATATCGTAGTTGACCACACAGGGCAAATCACGGATATCCAGGCCTCTTCCGGCCACATCCGTTGCAACGAGAATACGAATCTCACCGTTCTTAAACGCTTCCAGCGTACGAGTGCGGAAAGACTGACTCTTGTTGCCGTGCAGGGCAACGGCATTGATCCCTTTTGCCGCAAGTTTCTCCGTAAGCTTATTTGCCCCGTGTTTGGTGCGGGTAAAGACCAGTAACCGGGTCCAGCCTCCCCGGGTGATCAGATGGATAAGAAGCGCCCGTTTATGGGATCGGTCCACCAGATGCACTTTCTGAGCAACGGATTCCGCCGCCGTATGCTCGGGGGTCGCCTCGATATATTCCGGATCCCGCAGCATTCTTCCGGCAAGATCCCGGATCTGTTGGGTGTAGGTAGCGGAAAACAACATGGTTCTGCGTTTGATCGGCACGAGATCAAGGACTTCGGAGATCTCCTCGCTGAATCCCAGGTCTAACATTCGATCCGCCTCGTCGAACACCAGAAATGCAATGCGGGAAAGTCTCAGATGCCTCCCGGCGGCAAGATCCAGCAAACGACCCGGCGTGGCCACAAGGATGTCGATACCGCGCCGCAACCGATCGATCTGCGGATGAATGCGAACGCCGCCGTGAACCACGGTGCATCGCAGTGAGACCCGCCTGGCATAGGCCTTGATGCTCTCTCCAACCTGAAGCGCCAGTTCGCGTGTTGGGGTCAAAATCAGTGCCCGGGGGTGTCGCCCGTTTCCCTTCCGACGACTTAGAATTTCAACCAAAGGGAGTGCAAAGGCATCGGTTTTTCCCGTTCCGGTCTGGGCTCGGGCAAAAACATCCCGTCCATCGAGGATCTTGGGAATGACCTGGGTCTGAATGGCGGTGGGCGCAGCATAACCCTTTGTTTTAACGGTTTCAAGCAGTTCGACCCGAAGGCCAAATTTGTCAAATGACATAACATAACCCCATCATAAACATAATGTGAATCTCAGGGCCTGACGATGGCCGGCAACCCTTCCGGTCTGGTTTACCGGCGGATTAAGGATAGCGCATGATACATGAAAAAGCAAATCTCAAGCTCAGCTTCAAAAAAATCGAAAGCAACAGATCACCCATTTCGGCATGAATATTGCTTAATTTTTTCCAGACATTCGACGTAAAAACAACTTTCGAACCGCGGGAATCCAGTTTTAAAAAAATATCCCCTACCGCGGCCAACTGCGGAGCAAAATGCAAAAAATAATTCAAAACACAGTTAACGCTAAAAAATTAAAATACCTTCTGATCTTTCTCTGTTTGGTGGTCTACTGTCATAATGCATGGGCTTTTCCATTGAGAGATAAGCTGGTCATGCTCGGATACAGCGAAGAAGAAATCCGCGGCATTGTCTCCGGAAGAAAAAACCTCAAAGCAATACAATTGCGTTACAAGATAGAAATGTTGGGTTACGAGCAAACAAAATCCTCTCCCATGAGATCCATACTCCAAGATCATCCACTTTCAAAAAAGCTCGCCGACAAGGGGGGCCTTTCGGAAAAGGAAAAATACTACCTCGACATTGTCCAGGATGCAGCTGAAAAAAATAATATCGCAAAGAGTGTTCTTTTGGCCGTTATTAAGGTCGAATCCGATTTTGATGCCAATGCGGTTTCCCCAAAAGGCGCCATGGGCCTAATGCAACTCATGCCCGGAACCGCCGATGACCTTGGTGTGAAAGATCCTTTCGATCCTAAAGAAAATATTCTGGGCGGCGCTAAATATCTCTCCGATTGCATCAATAGCCTCATGGATTTAAAACTTGGACTTGCCGCATACAATGCCGGGCCCAACCTGGTTGCAAAACTTAATAAGATTCCCTCGATAACAGAAACTCAAAATTATGTCGAAAATGTTATGAAACTTATCAAATTTTATGAGGGTCTAACGTTCTCAAAGTGACAGTTTTTTTAAAATCTCACCGCCTCCCCAGGTCGGCAATTTATTTAGGCCTTTTTTACCTAACCGGCAAAATCTTCCATCCCAACGCTCGACACCGCAAGTCAACTATACGAAATATTAAACATTTTCCGCCTCATTGTTTTGGCACGCAATATGCAATTAGGAAAATAAAACAAAACAAGCGGAGGAAAAATTATGATCCAGGTGTTGATTTTGGTGATGGGTGGAATTGTTTTCCTGTTCCTGACGGGAAACGCCATGGGCGAAATATCCGAAATTACGAATCTCAAAAGTGGTTTAATGGTCCTGGGCGGAACTTTGATGTGCGCCTTGCTGGCCTTTCCCATCAAAACCTTCAAGGATCTTATCAGAAGCCTGGTGGAAGTGTTTCGTTCCGAAGAAGAAAATAACGAAGACATGTTGTCTCAAATAGAGACCCTTGCCCACATCCGCTGGCTCTATGGCATCAGGGAAATGGAAGAACAGGGAAAAAAAGCAGATTATCCTTTCCTGCGCAAAGGCATTTCACTCATAGCGGATGACTACGACCGTTACGAAATTTTTAACATCCTTGAAAAAGATGTCGAACTTTTCTTTTCAAAAAGAACCTCCCAAATCAACATTCTGGATACCCTTGGCAAGCTGGCCCCCGCTTTCGGATTTGTGGGTACGATCATCGGGCTTATCAGCGTACTCAGCAATATGGAAAACCCCGCGGAAATCGGCAAAGGGATGTCAATTGCGCTTCTCACAACGCTCTATGGCTCTCTAATCTCCAACTTCATTTTTCTGCCCTTGGCCAGAAAGCTTTCTGAACACACCAAAACACAAGCCATGGAATTCAACATCGTCATGGAGGGCGTTATGGATATATGCGACAAAAAAAATCCCAAGGCCATTGCACACAGACTCAGGTCCTATTCGGGCCTGCAAACCCCCACGCGATCGGAAAGGCTTCCTTCGCCATCACCCGTGGGGAGGCACGCCCCTGATCTTTCATAACCAAATAGAATCGTGAGGCCACAAAATGCGCGGACCAAATGAAGAAGAACTGAATCGGCGGCTCAAATTTTCAGAGCAAAAGAGAGCCCATCTAAAAACCTTGCTCGCCCAACGCAATTCGAGAGAGGATACCTTTGTATGGAGCCTGGTTGACCTGATGACCCTGCTTCTGATCTTCTTTATTTTCATGTATTCCCAACATGCGGGCCCGATTTTTTCAGTACCGGATGCGATTCTCCCGCCGCCGATTGAGAATATGGAAGTCAAATCCCAGGCGTCTGGGTCCAATCACGGGACATTTGAAACCGACATATCGAGTGACTCAAGGAAAATCCTTAACGCATTAACAATGGATTTTCCCAAGAAACCAAAAACGGTCTCCGAAACCACAACAATGGAACAGATTGATAAAAATGAAAAAATCACAATAGATGGGTCCATAAATGAGTTGAAGCAAGAAGCTCTCGCAGCACTGGGCGAAAGCCATGGGGAGTCCTTTACAATCCGCTGGAACCAACACAGGCTTGTCTTTGTTCTGGGGGAACGGGTCACATTTCCTGTGGGTCAGGCGAAATTGCTGAGGACATCTCAACCCACACTGAAAAGAATTGCGAACATGATCGCTTCACAGAAAGATTTCAAAGTGCTGGTTTCCGGCCATACCGACAACACTCCCATTGACACCCACCAATTTCCATCCAATTGGGAACTTTCCGCGGCCCGGGCCATTTCCGTGGCCAAAGCCCTCTCTCAAAACGGGGTTGATCCGCTCCGCCTTTCCATCCAGGGTTATGCGGAATACCATCCGCTTCACCCTAATTCCACACGAGCAAACAGGCAAGCCAACCGCAGGGTAGAAATCACCCTCATTAAACAACAGTCCGATAAAAAAGAACAAAACTACGCACCGGCGTCGAATCAACCGTAAATCCCGACGTCCTTCGCAGAAAGCCCTCTTTTTCACCATCACGCCTCGAAAAAAAAATCCTTTTTCACGATTTTTTTCTAAAGTTCTCCGGCAATGGACCGATAAGATAGGAGAAGGGTTTTTTATTCACATTAAAAACAGGGAGGATCGCCATGATAGAAACAACCGCTGCCGGTTTACGTTTGAATGAGCAGCAAACCAGCCAACTCAATACATTGGGCGAGCAAACGCAATGGGTGCGTCAAAACGATAAAGCAAGGGAAGAGCGCCCGGTCGAAAATGCCGAAAACAGTTCAAAATCCAAAATGAACCTGAGAAATGAAACCAAAACCGATACCATCATCGTAGAAAATGAGGTCGTCGTCGAAAAATATGACGGCAATGGAAAATTAATTAATATGACCCCACCAGGATATGTGCCATTAAACAAGATGATATAGGGCAAGAAACACCTTTCCCCTATAATATCTTCCGATCCTGGCGCCCTCCAATAAGACGAAGTGCTTCCATCCTTGGGGTGGATGGCTTCGTCTGCCCAAAAAGATCTCTCGAAAATTCCACTTTTTTTGCCTTTGTACATCATTCCATGTTAAAATATTTGATTTATGGCGTCAATGTCGGTAGAACAGCAAAAAATGAGCCTCGATAAATCTAATTAAAAAAGAGAAAAGAAAGGGGATAGCCATATGGACGAATTGGAAGATAACTCAAAAAATGGCCAAGAAGGCAAAAGCGGGGGAGGTGGATCAAAAACCCTCCTGATCATCATTATTGCCGCCTTTCTGTTATTCATTCTGATTGCGGGAGCAGGCTTTTTTATCCTTTGGAAAAAAATGCCGAATTCCGAGAATACCCAAACAGAGGTTGCCGCACAGAAAGAACAATCGGCCCAGGCAGATGTTGGGCCGATTTATGATCTGCAGGCATTTGTCGTCAATCTGGCAGATCCAGGAGGAAATCGTTTTCTGAGGGTAAAAATGAGCCTTGAGGTCAAAGATCAGGAATTGGTTGAACAGATGGATAAACAGCGCATTCGCTTAAGAGATAAAATCCTGACAATCCTTTCCTCGAAAAGTTATCAAAACGTGAACACGGTTCAAGGGAAAACCGAGTTACGGACCGAAATCAGTGCTGCGGTGGATGGCCTTTTTGAAAAAGGCGCCGTCAAAAATGTTTATTTTGCAGAGTTTGTCGTGGAATAGGAACAAGCAGAGTAATGGACGAAAAACGCCCAACTGAAGAGGATACGGATCCCCATGCCTTTACCGGTCTTTCCAGCGAAGAAACCGACGACCTTGATTATGGTGAAAAGACGGATGAGGAAGAATTCGATGACGCCTATCCAGATTGGGACGATGAAGAAGACACCGCCCGAGGCAATAAAAAACGTCAGTTTGTCATAGGAATTCTGGCTGTCCTTCTCGCATTTGCATGCACCCTTTGGTGGCTAATGAGCCATGAGACGCCTGAAACAGCCGGCAATACGGATGCCTCCCATACCGCTTTTAAACACCAGATCAAAAAAAAGACAACCGGGGAAACGGCTGGACGTCCTGAAACCCTCATTCAAATCCAACAGACAAAACAAAAGAATCAAATCCAAAACAATGGCCCGGCTATTGCATCGTCATTCTCCGGGCTCGAACGTAAAGTAGCGGAGGCCGCCAGGCTCAGAAGCGAATTGCTCAAGAAGCAGAAAGAAATACACGATCTTCAACAGTTATACCGAGACAGAATAAACGAGATGGAAATCGAAATCCTTCAAGAAAAACGAAATGCCCATGCAGACTCATTTGAGAAAGCAATCAAGGTGAAACGGATTGAATTCGGGCTTCGCACCATTCATCGGCGGAATTCTTATATCGATAATCTGAATATTCCGGCAAATCAGCTTCATTTGGCCGGCGAAGATCTTCTCTACATTCAGCGCCTGGCGGCCATCGAAATGGAAATGGCTCATGTTATCAAGGGGATAGACCTGGTAAACCTGGAGAAACAAATCGACCTAATGATTCAAAAACATGCCGATGGCCTCAACCGACTGGCCATGGAACCTGTTGCCGTGGCCACTCCAGACCTGAAGGCGATATGGGAAAAACAATTTCCCGAAAAAAAGACAGCCGCCGCCAAAAAAAATATGAAAAAGGCGGAAAACAAATCTGAAGTTCAAGCCCGGATTAACGCTCAGGTACTGCTGGAAATCCGGAAAGGTGATCTATCTCGAAAACACGAACTGACATCGATTTCGTCTGAAACAGCAATCCATTTATCAAAATGGCCGGGCAAAGACCTGGTCCTGAAAGGAGTATCTGAATTAACGCCTTCAACAGCAAAAATTCTGGCTAGCTGGAAAGGCAACTGGCTTTGCTTGAACGCTCTGAGAGAGATATCCCCCAAAACGGCAAAATACTTATCCCAATGGCAAGGCAAAAGGCTTTCCCTGAATGGCCTTGCCACTCTTTCCAAACAGGCCGCGCGTGAGCTATCCGATTGGAAGGGTACGGAACTGGAAATGATTGGCCTTTCCAAAGCATCCCCGGCAACACTCAAGTATCTGAACAAATGGGAAGATTCAGGCGGGAAAATTTATATGGCAAACAAATTCCAGAAAAACCCATAGGAAATCATGAATAATTCTATTATTGAAAAAACGGGTAAACATTTGAAAACTCCCAGCGCAATCATATCAGGAAACAGCCTTTGGGGAGCCTGCCTCTTAATGCTCGTTTTTCTGGCGGGACCGCTGTTCGCAGCTGAACCAAAGACAGAGCTATTGAACAAAAGGATGATTAAAATCAAGTCCGTACAGGGAATAATTGAAAAAAAACTGCTCCTGGCCATTGAGATGCGTAAAAAGCTGAAGGGTCGCATGGTTGATTTAGGAGAAGAAATCCTGGAAATACAAAAGGACCTGAAAATTACTTCATATGAAAAGGCCACTGATTCCCCACGCATAAAGAACAACTTGATGCTTTTAGGACAACTCCACGCCTATCTCTCCAAACTTAATAGCGAAATTGAAAATCTGGAGATCGGTCTAGCAAAGCTGACTTTTTTGTATCAACTGGCGGAGGATGACCTTAAAATCATTGAAACACTCAATCACATGAAAGTTGAGGGACTATTAGCAGAAATAGATCGAACCATGGCTAAATATACGTCAGTTTATGGAGACTACTTATTTGAATCGAAAAACCTGCTTTTACCTAAACCCAAAAAAATCTGGCAGAACCTTGTGGTCAAGAATGAATTCAGATAAATGGAAGATATACAAAAGGCGGTCGCCCTAAAATACGACAAAAAAGAAAACGGCGCCCCCAAGGTTATCGCCAAGGGTAAAGGCATCATCGCGGAACAGATTATGGCCATCGCCAAAAAAAACAAACTCCCTATTTATCCAGACAGAGATCTGGTTCAGATATTGGAAGCCCTTGATCTTGACTTTGAAATCCCCCCCGATCTATACCGCGCTGTTGCGGAGGTGCTTGTTTTCATCTATGACATGAACCGGAAATGCGAAGAAACACCATAAAGTGCCCCTGCAATACAGGGAAATATTGAAAATAAAAAATGGAAATTGTAAAATGCTATAAAATTCTGGAGCTCAAAAACGGAGCCTCCATGAATGATGCAAAACTGGCCTACAAGGATATGGTCAGGGTTTGGCATCCGGATCGCTTTGCCGGAAATCCGAGACTCAGGGCGAAAGCTGATGAAAAACTGAAAGAAATAAATCTTGCTTATGGCGAAATCCATAATTTCCTGCTAAAGGACTTTGTAGAACCTCCAAATGCTGAAAAGATCAAGGAGACAAAAAGTCTATTTACAGTACAATTCAAAGCATTATCGTTGTTAAAACGAATTGTTTTTTTTATATTTTCAAATGGGTATTCATTCATAATTAAAATTAGAATAAATTTGAAACAGGTCTATCGAGAAGTGATGTTCTCCAAAATTAATTTTGGAAAAATATCCAGTGGGAATGGAAAACACCACAGCATCAAATCCCAGAGAGATACAACAACTAGAGGCAAAGCACAGGTAAAGCATAAACATTTTTCAGAGGTCCTGAAAGAAGTGGCACGGGCAAAAAAAAGAGCAAATGGAAAATATGGGGGCAAAAAGTAAAACGAACCGGTACGACTACAACGTGTTGAATAATAATTTATAAAAGCACAATATGTTAGACATGAAGCAGAGAAATTTTGAGGAAAAAGTCTCTTGAATATCTTATCCATACTGGAAATATCCGAAGCATGCGAGGTTCTTTTCGGCTCTGAGGTAGAGGCATCCATTGAATTCTTAAAATACCTTCAACCATCGGGACTTCGATCTGCCTACCGAAAAAAAGCCCTTGAAACTCACCCGGATCGCTCAGCGACCATTCAGAAGGACAAGGCAGCAATGAGCAATCGTTTCATAGAAGCGACGCTGGCATATGAAAAACTCAGACCTCTTGTCGGGGGCAAAACACCTTTCCGACTGGAAACGTGTCCAAAAAGAACCACCTATCATAAAAAAACAACTGAACAACAAAACGGGTTTTCCCATTCCTTCAGTAACCGCAATATTCCCAAACGGAAATTGTTAATTGGACAATTCCTTTACTATTCGGGCGTTATTTCATGGCAGACGCTTATCGATGCCATCGTCTGGCAGCGAAGACACCGCCCTCTCATCGGAGAAATCGCGCTTGACTGGAGGATGCTCACAAACAAAGAGGTTCAGCGGGTTTTAAATTGGAAAAGTACCAGCGAAAAATTCGGTGAAAGGGCCATTCGGCTCGGCTATTTAAGCCGTTTTGAGCTTATGGCGCTTTTGGGAAAACAACGACGCCTTCGATATCCCATCGGAGAATATTTTGTACAACAAGGAATACTCCACCCAAAAGACATAGAAATCATTGTCGAAAAACATCGCACCCATAACCATAATATGGCCCGGGGAAAAAAGGGGCATTGATTTTCGTCCTGCCGCAGAGTGTTTAACATCTGTTTGAAACACCGGGCGTTAATTTATTTACCCCCTACAAGGCTTTTTGCAAAAATAATAAACGACTTCTCATGCAGTTTTTTCTGCAAAACTTCTTTTTTTATAATATCCAGAGCCTTTAACGGTGGAACGGGTGCTTTATAAGGCCGCCAGTTAGTTAGGGCCTCATAGATATCCGCAATAGCCAAGGCCCTTGATACCGGAGATATGGCACGTTCTTTCAACCCACTGGGATAGCCTGAGCCATCGGATCTCTCATGATGCTCCAGAGCAGCAATTTGAATTTTTGAGTTCAGCTTGCTTTGCCTCAAAATCTCATAACCGTAACGGGAATGATTTTTGACCTCCTCAAACTCTTCTTCGGTCAATTTACGCGGCGCTTTCAGAATTCCACTGGGCAGCCGAACCTTGCCCACATCATGGAGCAACCCCATTAGACCAAATAATTTCAAATCTTTATAGGCAAAGTTGCATTGACGAGCATACCTTAGACAATACAGCATGACATTTACCGAGTGAACGGAAGTCGAAAAATCCTTGGCTGTAACCTCGATCAGTCTTTTCACCACGTTTGAATCCGCGAGATATTCCTCCAAAACCAGGTCAATAGTATCTTTCATATGGTCAAAAACTTCAGGTTCGGGGGTCGAGGCGGAGATATCCAGAACTCTTGCCATAAGCTTTTTTGATTCAAGCGGATTGGTTTTGAGAATATGTTTCAGTTTTTTGTTGTATTTTATCTGCTGAGAGGTAATGTAATGAATCTGATCCGATGCGGAAATATATAGCGATTCAGGCAGAGCTTCGTTTTTCACGCGAAGAGCGCTGATGACTCTCCCTTTGGGCTTGTAAAGAACAAAATTCTGAGACCTGGGGTCAAAGGTATAGGCATTATAATCGCTATAATTCCCAATATCCTTGGATATCTTCACCATTTTTTTTCTTTTTATGTCTTTTAAAATGTCCTTCATATTGTATTTTTGCACAAATTCTCAATTAAAAAAAACATAATCAGGGCTATCGCGGCAAACAACTTTCCCCTCTTTCTTTTACAAAGATTTTCATATCGCGCTTAACCAGTACTGACGCCTGCTCCAACAGCTTAAAAAATATTTCTCCAAATCCTCTGGTTTGCATCCCTGCCCGCGCTTCTTCCCGGTATCGCTTGCGTCCTTCTTTGACGGTCCCCTCGAGTCTATCGAGAATTTCCCGAGCATTCATTCCTTCCGGCAATGAAAAATCCGCAACAATCTTGAATGCCCACCTCGATATGAATACCAGCGGAAAATTGCTTCTGTCGGAAACAATCGGTTCTTCCATATCATGCAATCTGATGGCTTCACAGATATCTTCCGGAATATTAAACTTCTTCAAAATAAATGCGCCCACCTCGCCATGGGTGGCCCCCAAAACCCGCCGCTCGGCATCCCTGGTAGATAGGCGCTCGAACATTTTCAAATCATTTATTTTATTGAACTCATCCTCAAAATATACGGCTGTCAGGAACTTCCCAATATTTTGCAGCATGGCAACGGTAAAGAGGTCTTCCGGCCTTTCAAAGCCAAGAATTTCACCCAGAACCTTTGCCACAGCCGCACAAAAATGGGCCTGGGCCTGAAATTTCTTAAAACTGAAGTTCAATAAATCCAAGTCCCGAACAAGGTGATTCATGAGAACAGCAGACTTAAGGGCTTTTTTCATCTGGCTGTAGCCAAGTACTCTGACAGCATAGCTAATGGATCTGACTTCCCTGCCGGGATAGACTGAATTTGCCATTTGGAGAAAACTCGCGGCAATATCCGGCGACAATTTTTCAGCAATCTGCTCAAAGTTGCTGTCAGGATCATCCAGCAGAGATATGACATCGGATACGGCAACATCAACCACTGGTAAATTCTTGATTTTTTTTTCGATCCCGGCCAGTGCCGCATTGCTGTTTTTCATAGACGATTTCTCAATTCAAAGCGATCTAAAAAATATTACTCTACAATATGTTTCAATTCTTTTCAAGCAACGGGTCGTTGGAATATCTCAAAAAAACAGGCCCTCAGGCAAAAAGTATACCCTTTAACATTTTTAAGGTTCAAAAAAACGCAGCATCATGATAATCATGGCAAACAAATTCCAAGTCATGAAAAAACGAGCATTTAGTTGGATTGGGCTTTATTCACAATAGGAGACATTGATGGGATTTTTTTTCAGTAAATCAAACAAAAAGATCACGATCGATAAATTAAAGCGGCAGCTTGATCAAAGCAAAGAGAAACAAGCATTCTATCTACTCTCAATTAGAACCATGCTTCACCTCTTAAAGGAATTTGCATTAGACGAAAGTGAAATCGACGTCGACGAATTCAAAAAACAAATTAACCTGTTAAACGAAAAATTTGAAAAAGAACATGGAACCAAGCCCATAAGTTCTCTCTTAAAAAAAACCGAAGAAAACACACTGAAATTCATCTCCAACCAAAAAGACTACATCAAAGAACGTGACGCGGAATTAAGGGATATCATCGATATCATGTCAAAAGCCCTTGCCGCACAAAATGATGAAAACCGCAAATACCACAAAAATATTTATACACATAGTGAAAAGATCGAGAGATTAACACTCTTGGATGACCTCCGCAAAATCCGGAGTGCACTTGAAAATGAAGTAGCGGAATTGCGCCGTAATGTTAGAGATAAGCAGACTTTAGAAGAAAACCGAATGAAATCAATGTCCCAGAAAGTCGCAGCCCTCAATAATGAACTGCGAAAGGTAAAAAAAGAAGCGATGATGGACGCCTTGACGGGAATTTACAACCGCAAGGCGTTTGATCGATACATCGCCGACCTTTCCAGGAAAAACACACCGCGAAATACATCCTTTGCATTGTTGATGATCGACATTGACGATTTTAAAAAAATCAATGACGCCTATGGGCATCAAACCGGAGATCGGGTTCTTGTTTCCATGGCCGGAAAATGCAGAGAAATCATTCGATCAGATGATTTCCTTTGCCGATACGGAGGAGAAGAATTTGTGCTCATCCTGCCGGCACTGTCTTTAAAAAACGGCATCAAAAAAGCTCGCCAGATCTGTAAGGCCGTTGAGAAAGCTCAATTCAAACATACGCTTGACGGCGTGGATACAGGGATTACCCTTCGTATTACGGTTAGCATAGGCGTCAGCGTTTATAGAAAAAGCGACACCCCCGCTACAGTACTGGAACGCGCTGATAAGGCCCTTTACAGAGCGAAGGGCACCGGAAAAAATCGCGTTGTTTCAGAAAAGGATATCCGTTGACGCAATGAATATTTTCTCCAACCTAAAATTACACCTCGATACCAAATTTGAGGGGCTAAAGACCGGGCAGGACAAGCTTCGCCTGGGAGACCGGCTTACGGGTCGGGTGCTTGAAGTCAAAGGACAAGGACTCGCACTGTTTGACTTCACCAAAATGAAAGCTTGGGCTCAAGTCGCATTCCCCGTCGAAAAGGGGGAAGTAATAGAGGTTTCAGTGGTCGAGAAGGGGCCTCAGCTAAAATTGAAATTGCTTGATCCAAGACAGAAAACTGCCACTTATGCAAACAACGTGTTTGCCGTTTCCGAGTTCCCTGCCGAAAAAACATTAAAAAGCCTTCAATCCGAAATAAAAAAAATTATGGTTACCCAAGGCCGCATGCTTGAGTTAACGACCATGCCTCGCCAAGTTCAAACAAGTATTTTAAGCATCGCTTCCCATTTTCAGCAACTGAATATAGGTGAAAAAGTCTCGGAGCTGAGTTCACAACTAAAATCATTCATAGAGGATTCCGGCGCTTTTTTTGAAAAAAAGATCGAAAACGCAATTGGAAAGCTGCACCCGGAAATAAAAGAGACATGTTCAAAAGATCTATATCAATCTTCCGAGATAAAGGATATCATCAAAAACGATTTAAAGCCCAACCTATTGATTCTCAAACATTTTTTTGACAAGAATGAGATAAAATTCTCGGGGGAAAACGAAAACCATCTGAAAAACCTCAAACCATTGATCAATCGGATACTGGAAGATCTTGGTCTTCAACAGGGAAAGGCCATTGATGCTCATCAGCAAAAACAAAGCATGGACCTGGAAATGGTGTATTCAGATCCAAAGAAACGCTATCATGAAATATTCACGAACACCAAGGATAATATATTAAACCCCTTCGAAACAAAAGAATTTGAAACCATAAAAAGTGCGCTTGCGAAAGTCCAACCGGAAGTTGACACCGGCCAGGATACGGTGGGCGACGCAGCAAAAAAAACGCCAAAATCAGAAACCGGTCAGATCATCACCTTTGCCCTCCCCCTGAGGGAGGAAAATCATAGCGGCAAACTGAGAATCTATTATGCCAGGAAAAGTAAGAATGGACCCAAAGAAGGTTTTAAAATGTCGCTGCTCCTTCAAATGGAAAAAATCGGCGACATCAGAACTGATTTTTTTCTACTGAACAAAGATCTGAAAATAACATTTTACATAAATGATCATAAGATCAAAAAAATCATCACGGCTCATGCGGATCTAATAAAAAAGCCACTGACTGAGCATTTCAATCATCTAATATTGGATGTGGTGGTTTCGGAAAGAAAAATCGAAGAATTCAAGATTGAACATCTTATAAGCGAAAATACAAGTCTGCTGGATTTAAGGGTTTGAATCGCACGCCGTTGGGTGAAAAGAAAGGACAAGTGACGTCAATAATTTGACACCGCAAAACGCCACCCTTTTATCCATTCAGGACGTCAGGCTCAAATTTAAAGAATCAAAGCATCCGGGCTGAGCGAAAAGGGATCTCAAGCGTTTATGTTAATCCGTTCCTTCAAAATTTTCCGTTGCAGTTCGTAAACCAAGTCCACAAGAGCCGTTTCCTCGGACTTTTCCATTCCCGTAAATTCGAAGGCATACTGGTATTTTTTATCAGAAATTTCCTTGTTGCACCTTCTCACTGTGCCTTCATCAATACGTATTCGAACAGACGCCTGATCCATCTCAGCTTCCAGCATAAGACCTTTTACCGTATCGCCAACGGCCCATGGGGGATCATCCTGACCCACACCGGCAAAAACAGCAAGTTCACCATGAATTCCACCGATGCTGATATCAATAGCCGTCATTTTGTAATGTCCCGCACCCACTGTCAAAACAAGTTTTGTTTGCAGTGGCAGCTCCAGCCTGAAATATTTCCGTCGCTGTCTTCGTTCGATAATCTCCGGAAATTTATGCCAGATGCCATCCCTAGCGATTTTCCAGCCGAACGTTCGAAAAACATATTGGATATTGTCTTGCCCAAAAAATTCAACCCGTATTTGCCATGACTTCTTTCCGTCAACCGCTGCCTTGAACGATTGGGAAAGCTCTGTTCGAAAATAGGGCTCACCCCGTCGCGTTCGAATTCCGGTAACATGGGTCACTCGCTCGTAATCCCCATCCAAAAGAACCATATGGACAGGACTTCGATAGCTCTTGAGTTCCTCAAAGACCTTTAACCGGGTTCTATCCTGTATAATTTCGGTTTCTGCCATCAATGCCAAAGATTCCCTTTTCAATTTACCCTGTTAACGGGCTATGTTTTGAAATTCCATCGTCATTGCAGCGCGACACCCCAAAACCCATCAAGGGCTCGGTTTCCTTTATGGGGTATGATGACCGCTCACAAAAATTCACCTCTATTATACGGTATTTATGGACTATTTCATCCTGCATGTCAATGGGAATTGCAGTCTTCCAAAAATTGGGTGCCTGATGCCCCCAGGCACAAATCTTCCCTCCGGGTCCTGAAAATAATACATCTCATAGGGATGGCGTGAAATTTGCATAATTCAATGGTGAAATCCAAAAGAGTCACCTTCAAGATTCAAAATCCCGGGGAAAGATTTATGTATGCCAATTCCGTAGAGGCTGTGGGAGATACCGTCAAACAGGGCATTAAAACCCAAACCAAGGCACACGAAGCCCTTTTCTCCGAAGTCCTCAATCAACAAATGGAAGATTCGCTTCCAAACGCCTATGAGAATACTCCAAAAACTTCAGCAGATAAAAACAGGAAAAACGCAGGCGATGATCGGGTGCTCGTGGGGACCCTATCAAAACAGAACCCCTCTGTTTCAAACCTCCTGATCAAACACCCTGTTTATGGGAAAGACTGTTGGAATATCATTCACTCTCAAATTAATCGCGACAAAACTTATCGCAAAGTGCAGGAAGGCGCTGCAATATATGTGAATCCGAAGACCCTTGAAATTATGTGGAACAGCGAAATCGCTACCGCAAAAGAAGTTCAAACAACAAGGGAAAACCCAAAAGGTATGCGACAGGTTTGTCTGGGAACCATCTCCAAAGCGGACCCAACGGTCTCTCATCTCCTTATAAACCATCCCGTATACGCAAAAGAATGCTGGAACATCCTTTCCTCCAGCTTGAACAGGGCCAAATCCTATACCTCGATACCCAATAATGCAACAGTTTACCTGGATGCTGAAACCCAAGAAATTACATGGCAAGAAAAAAAATCATCACCAGTAAACGCTCTGCCAAAAACACCCTTCATTAACCCCACAGAACAGAAACAAACGGTTGGATCGGATTTGTTTTCCGCGGGTCTGGCCAAAGCCGTCAAGCCCTACATCGGAAAATCTTACAATGAAATCAACTGTTTTGAATTACTGGCAAACGGGCTGGAAGCAGTGGGAATTCAATATCGCGGTCCCGGCGGTCTGGGCGGTAGACTTATGAAGATGGCCATGGAAAGAGGCTTGCCCGAAAACCACTATCTTTCAGGAGAGGGCCTCGTCGAAACATCCGGTTCAATGGTCTACACGAAATCCGTTCCAAAAATCCGGAACTCAAAAGCGGAAGCCAATGCTTTTTACAAAGAAATAGAACCCTTGCTTGATAAAGGCTTGATTCTTTCTTTTTCAACGCCCAGCCGAGGCCATACCGGCATTATTTCCAAACAGGAAAACCTTTGGACCTATATCAATTCAGGCAACATGGATCATCGAATGGGCGGCAGGGGGTCAAAAGGCGTGGGAGAAGAGTTTCTGGCACCGGAAATCAGGAATTGGTTCACCCTCGCGGCAAGCAAGGGGGAGGCACTCCAAATCACCGTGGGCAGGTTGCATGAAGACAAACTCAAAGGCAATTTAAAACCGGAAGCCAAAAACATGCGAACATTGTAAAATAGGGTCCTTTTAATCAAAGCTTATGGGTGCCCTGATATCGCTTCAGCACATTGAAAACCTTAACGGATTTTTCCAAAAAGCGATCCCCTCCCACTCGTTGAATCATCTTTTTCCCATTTTCAGGTTTCTTCAATTCAATCAGGTTGAGGTCTTCCATCAAAGCAAGTACTTCCATGATTTCAGACTTCTCTTTTAAAAGGGCTTCGGTTATGGCATCCACTGTATCATTGTAGAAAATGGACAACCTATCGTGCATGAACAGTAAATTCAGAATTTGAGAAACACCCACAAAACTGTCGGGACTTTTGGATGCTTTAATCGTCGTATCCTGAAGGCGCCCGGCAATGGTCAAAAGGCACGTTGATATCAGCCTGGGTGAAGCGTTTATGTACTTGTCAAAGGTGTCTTTCGGAATCTTGACCACTTCGCAATCTTCAACCGCCATTGCCGTTGCCGTGCGCCTATGCGCCTTTAAAACAAGGGCCATCTCACCAAAAACGGTTTTATCAGAGAGGGTTGTCAGAACCACTTTCTTTCCTTCAACCTTCACCGAGATTTCAATACGTCCCTTTTTTAACAAATACGCATCATAAGCTCTGGCGCCTTCTGAAAAAACGATCTGGTTTTTTTTAAACCCTTCAACCTGGAACTCGGAATTTCCTAAATTCAATTCCGGGTCATACTTCTTCTTGAGATGGTCCATCAAGGGGGTAAATGCTTTGCTATTCAAACTTAAGATCCTTCCAAAAACCGCCCGCCCGTATCACAGCAGTCTTTCCATATCCAATAAAATTTTGACAGCTCCGTCCGTCCTGGCCATGGCCAAAATATAGCTCGTATCGATGCCGGCCCCAAAGGATGGCGCATCCTCGATTTCCGAGGTCTTGATCTCAAGCACCTCTGTAACCGAATCCACCGCAATTCCCACCTGGGCGGGAACACCCCGGATGTGATGATCTAAAATAATGATACAGGTCCGGTCCCCATAGTCTACAGCGTCCATCCCAAATCTCAACCTGAGATCCATTACGGGGATCACTTTATCCCGGAGGTTAATGACGCCTTTAAAGAACGGCGGGCTCTCGGGAAGACTCCGAATCGGCAAAATTCCGACGATTTCCCTGACCTTTGAAATCTCGATGCCGAATTCCTGACGATCGATTGAAAACACAAGATATTTCCCCTCCATGCTCAACATGGTTTTTTCCGTCTTTGAACCGCTGTTGGCCGCACGATTAAGGAGTGTCATGACTTCATCGATCGTATCGTGCAACGTGGAAGAAAGAGGGCTGTCTTTGCTGTTTTTACAGGCGGCTTCCGCAAATCGCGTGTCAACGAATTTTTCCAGATCAATCAAAGACCCGATGCCCATCTTCTCAACCATATACCGCTGCATTCTGTCGAGTTCTTCAACGGACGGGAACAAGTCGCCGGTCTTGATACCCTGCGCCTCCGTCAGTACGTTTTTGATCACGGGAACCTTCAGCCCCAATATCCGTTGCGGGTCCAAAAATGACACGGCCACTTCCGCAGCCGTATCCGGCCTTCGCTCTATGAATTGCCCGGCCTTCACCAGCATCTCCGTCAATTCATAAACCGCATCTGAATAGGGACCGCTGAAATCGTCTCTCATAGCCAGAACACAACAGGGATGGTTCTCCCAGATCTGGCTGGAAAGAAACTGCTGCGCCGCAATTCCTGAAGCAATTGTTTTTGTGCCCAGCGGTTCCGCCACCATGAACCCGCAGGCATCCGGATTGCCGCGAAGAAATTCAGGCATCTTGACAGGCGCCACCACCTCAAAATTCAAGTCAATGGCCTTTTCACCCGCCATACCCGCCTTGATCCCGATGCGGTTGAAAAACATATGGGCCAGCATGTGATGAACGGACATCTTATGGGGAATCAGAAAAGTCTTTTTTTTAAAAAAATCCTGAAACGGCGCCTGGTACTTTCCTTGCGTACTGCGAACACATATGCTGCCGCCTTTATGGGCCAACAGCAATAGTTTGATGGGAATGCCGAAATTGAATAGGTCCATTGCCATTGGCGCGAGGACACAGGCCGCATCAACCGTACCCTTTCCCAGTGCCTCCTGAACAGGATTCCATCCCGGCATACAAAGGGTCTCCAGTTCGAAGTACCTGGGCGCCACCTGGCCATTCCGAATCATGTGTTTTAATACGCCCAAAACCAGATGATCCGTAATCTGAATATGGGCGACCCGCAACTTGACTTTCCCCGAAGCGGTTTTCCGGTCCCTTCTTTTCTCTTCGGGGACCAAACCCGCGGGCGCTACCGCGCCAAAGGCTTCATCAATCTTTTTTTTCAGTTCATTCGCGTTAAAGGGCTTGGCGATAAAACCATTGACCCCGGCATCAACAGCCTTTTTTTGCTGTTTCATGTCCCCTTCACCCGTCGCCATAATAAAGGGAAGCTTCTGAAATTTCTCGTGGGCACGTATCCACAGCAAGAGTTCGTATCCGCCTTTATTCGGCAT
Source organism: Desulfatiglandales bacterium (assembly GCA_963664475.2). Taxonomy (GTDB): domain Bacteria; phylum Desulfobacterota; class DSM-4660; order Desulfatiglandales; family Desulfatiglandaceae; genus NaphS2. The sequence continues at coordinate 588,044 of CAXXXE010000002.1, read as the reverse complement.
ATTCCAGTCACTGATGACCAGATCGATCCCTTCTTCGCTTTCAAGCTTCAAAATCGCCTCATCACCATCCCCGGCCTCTAAAACATCCTCAAATCCCAAAGATTTAAGCGCCTTCAACTCAATTTTCCGCATCACAAGAGCGTCTTCAACCAATAGAATTTTAAGGGCTTTGGGAATCATGGGCATACAATATCTCCTCCGTGGGCATGCACAGGTCAGGCTTTCATCTTTCCTGAATCATTTTTTTGCGCTGTTAAATCGTTTTTTCAAGGGCTGAGAGTTCATCGGTATTCAGGACTTGATCGATATCAAGCAAAATCTTCACACCGCCTTCCATCTTAGCCATACCGAGTATATACTGGGTATTCAATTTGGCCCCGAAAGCGGGCGTATCCTCCATATCCTCGCTCTTTATGTTCAGCACCTCAGATACCGCATCGACGACGGTACCGATCAGAATCGTTCCGGTTTGGCCATCAATCTCCACCACAATAATGCAGGTTCGTTCAGTATATTCAAGTTTTTCCATTCCGAAACGCAGCCTTAGATCAATAACCGGGATCACCTTGCCTCTCAGGTTGATCACGCCCTTTACGAATTCCGGAGTTCGGGGGACGGAAGTAATGGGCATCATTCCAATAATCTCTTTAATTTTAAGGATGCCGATACCGTATTCCTCTTCCGCCAGGGTAAAAGTGAGATATTTCCCTTCCCTGTCCGTCATAACTTTGACTGCCTGATCCACTATTTCGGGTGATTTTCCCATCTTTATAATGTTACCTCCTTATATAATTTCACAAATTGGACTGACGCAAACAGACAGCCCGAGTACCATAGAGTATATATCATATCAAAAGCATAGTTCAAGGCTCGCCCGAGCATACGCTCCTTGAAACCCCGTAAGCGTTCAAATGGCGCAACTGAGAAGGAGCGCTAACAAATGGCATCATATAAAGCAAGCAATATTCGCGCCATTAAAACAAAACAACAGCGCCTCACACAGCAATTCTCCTTATCGGGGATGTCACTTTATAATAAGAATTGCAGACATCTACAATAAACAGAACCTGAAAAACAAACGAGTCAAATTTATGACGCTTCTTGATGAATACATCCATGCCGAACCCATGTCCTGTTTCATTGGGAAACCCTCATGAATCACGCGGGCATGCACCCCTTTGCCCCCTCCCGAGGGAAATGTTTTGCTTTCCTGAGAGCAATCGGCATGGAACTTGAATATCCTTATAAACGAAGTATTTAAATTTTTAAAAGCATGTATTTTAGGGATAACCAAAATGTTCGCCAAAATAATTTTCCGGAGCTTTGTTGTTTTAGCGGCCTTGTGTCTGATTCTTCCAGGATGTTCCTATCAGCGAACGGTATCTCTTCCGCCCGCGGGTCTGCCGGAAGGAATTTTTTCAGCACCGGAAACGAACCGTTACCATGACGCACGAGTCGCCGTGTTTTCATTCAGCGAACCCTCATATGCTCCTGGACAGGGAAAGTCCGCTGCTCATTTTCTGTGCCAGCAAATGGCGCAACACAGCGTATTCACATCGGTTATTCTCCAGCCGGACATTTTGGATATGACCATGGAAAACCTGATCGAGACGGCCCGTTCCAAACGATATGATCTCCTGATAACCGGAGCGGTGCTTTATTATTTTGACGGCAGTAATTTGGAACCTTCTGAAGTCACGGAGGAAATCCGAATTGTTAAAATAAGAGGCGGAAAACCGTCGACCCTCTGGCACGCCAAGGCCACTGAGACGGTGATGCCCGCGCTTTTCAAAGATTACATACTCGCAAGGGGACAAGGCGCTCCCGCACCGTCAACAGCGGTTCTTATGAAGAGAAATGCCGAAAAATTCTGCAATATGGTACTCGATTATCAGCCATAGGGGTTGGCCGTCAGCCAGAACGGAAGGAATCTTTCACGCTTACGCAGTGAAACCAAAACAGATGCCCTTTATCAGAAAAAGGATCAAAAAATCATGCTGGAATACCCCAAAAAAATAATGACGTCATTTAACAAAAGGGCGTGGGTTGGCTTCAACAAAACACCCCTCACCTCCCACTGCTGTTCAGTCTGTACATTTCTAAGCATACTCCTGACCATGGGAATGGCAGGCTGCGCACAAAACACATCTTCAGCGTCACCTGCAACAAAAGAAATCTCTTTCACATTGCCGAATCCGCAGCGCTACTCCAACATACTTGAAACAAGTTATGTGGCAGCTGACAGCCTTGGCAAGGGATTGCGTTTTCGGGAAATAACACCGGATATGCCTATATTGGCCGCAAGTTTTGTCAATATTGACGACTTAACCCAGTCCTCCACTCTGGGACGAATCGTCTCGGAACAAATTGCAAGCCGTCTGGCCCAGCATGGCTTCAAGGTCATCGAAACCAAATTACGCCAGGGATCCATATTCATCAAAAAAGGGAAAGGTGAATTTCTACTGTCCCGTGAATTACTGGATCTCAGCGCAAATCAAGGGGCTCAAGCAGTTCTGGTGGGGACATATGCCGTTTCGGAACACTTTATTTTTATTTCCGCCCGCGTTGTTCGAACAGAAGACAGCTCCGTTGTTACCGGCTATGATTATGAATTACCCCAGGACAAAACCACCAAATCAATGCTCTGAACTAAGGCGGCGGACAAACTCCTTTTGGTTTTTTTGCCGCCGCATCCCCTGCATCCAGAGGAGACTGAACACCCAAGGGTACATGCATATGAAAGCACAAAATAAATTTTACCATATTCAAACCCGAGGTGTTGCCCTTTTTTTGATCCTATCCATATTCGCTTGCCCTGCAGGTTCTTTTTCTTCGCCAAAGACAACAATGTCCGTTGCCTCTGAGACTATTGAAGAGCCAACTTTTTTGATTCGAGAATCGAAGCTTCATGAAGAAAATGAAGACCCAGTTGACTTGAATTCACTCCTCATGGAAGTAAATGGCCTGGTCCAAACCCATGATTATGAAAGGGCTAGGCTTTTATTGTCGGCGGCTTATGCAAAAACACAGGGGCCCGCCAGGGTCATCATCGTCAGGGCAATGGATCAGATTAAGGCCGAAGAAAAGACATTTTACATACCTACAAAAATTAATATTACCGACATTGAAAAGATTGAAAAAGATGTAAAAGATTTGATCGAAGAAGAAAAATTCGAAGAGGCGATTACCCGGCTTGAGACAATTCAGAACCCATCACTTGAAAATTCCCGCGACACCGTCGGAGAACTAAAGCAGCAAGCCGTAAACAGACTGATCAAGCGGGAAAGAAATCGTGCGGCGGAGATTTTTTTGAAAGCCAAAAAAACCAATGATCCTTTTCGGAAGCAAGAGATGCTTTATGCTACCCGTGAAATCCTGACCACTCTTATCCTGAACTATCCGAATTCATCCTTGATTCATACCCTGGAAAGGAACCTTGACGTTGTTGAGCAAACCTTGGAAAAAACACAAGAGGCGCCGTAACGGATCTCCGGCAAAATGACCTCAATTTGATAAAATCTGTTCAGCAAAAAAAAACCTTGTCAATGCCTGGGGTTAAACAGCGCAAGCTGCGTTTCTAAATCCCATCGGGCCTCATTGGACAAACGGTTTTTTCGTTTAAATGCCGCCAGAGCATCACGAGAACGCGTTTTCCATATGCCGTCAACTTTCCAGGTATAGAACCCGAGACGCGACAACTGCGCCTGTACAATTTTTGCCGCCAGGGGATTTGAGAGTTTCAGCAGGACAGAACCGCTCGAAATGGGGTCGATCTTCCCCTTTGATGAAGCCGGCGAGGCAGCATCTTGATTTTCGTCTATATCCAAAACTTCCACTGAGCGCGGTGCGGTGACGACATCCGCTTTTTTTCCCGCCAGCCTTTTTAAGACATCATCCATACGAATCGTAAAATCATAGGAAGAGATGAGAGTGTTATCGAGAATGCTGACGAGTCTGACGGACACGAATGCACAGTTGTCATCCAGGGAATAAGTTCCCACAATGATTGCCTGAGCATCATGACAAGCATCGAGCCTGGCGGTTTCCCTCGATAGAACAAACTCTCCCTTTTTTTCTTGAATAATCAGACTTCCCTTGCCCAGTCTGAGTTCAACCACCCGGTAGCCATGTTGTGAGAACCTTGACGCAACTCTCACGCCCATAAGCCTGCCGAATGCAGAAGTTTCCTTTAAATTATCCAGATTAACAAAGCTGGTGGAGAGGATGGGTAAAGTTCTGTCCAAATAAAAAAGGCGGTTTCTTTCCAGCATGTCTCCGGCAACACGAGAGATGCCGTCTATGTCGGGGGGACAGCAGTATGAAAAGCCAGGCTTTGCGTCACCCACGCAAAAAAGGAAACATACAGCCAGAATGACAATCCGACAATCAAAATAGTCATATCGATATCTCATCTCAACCTCCTCATTTATCGACCAGTGTGTATCTGGCAACGCCAGGCTCCTGAACTTCCGACCTCTGGGCATAATGCCACCATTCAGGATCATTGATATAATAAACCGAAGAATGCCTCATTACATAAACGCCTTTGAACATCAGCGACAAGGTCACCATGACCTCCTTTTCCGGCAGCTCGATCGTGTACTCTCCCGCCTCCACATTCAATTCAGCTGAATTTACAAGAGACTGCGCTTTACGGCTTTGGTTTTCCAACCCGGATAGAGGTATATCGCGATGGACAAAGAATCCCGGGGCTAATGATTCGTAAACGCCGGCTTTCGTTCGGATGATCCTTCGCTTATGATTAACAACCTGAGTATCGAAGGAAAGAACCAATGGGTCTTTGTAATTGTTGGATACAGGCAGTCCCTTTTCTACCAACCGCGTAATAAGCAGTTCGTGAAAACCCTTATCAAAGGGCGTTATACCGGCGGAAGCAACATATAAGGGGAATTGATTCTCAGAAAAACTTTCCATCAATTTGAGATAGACAACGTTGGCAACATCTTCCGCGAGAACACTCCAATGATGAACGGCCTGCATCTTCGGCTGTGTACTCAAGCGATAGGCGTTCGGCACAGGCACCTGCGACGTAATGGGCGTCTGCATGTGATGATACCCACACCCTTGAGCTGATATCAATATGGCGAATCCTAAAACCAATATCTGCATCCTTATGAACATTATAACATCCTCCCTCACCGCAATGCTTTCCGAAAACCGATAATTCCCATACGCATCCCTATATTTACCTTATCAGTAGACAGGTCCGATTACTTTAGATATTTTTTGAATAATATGTATTTTCTACGGGTTACCGAGACAGTTGACACATCGGCAGTCAACCGATAAAATTGCGCGGAATAACCGTCAACACGAGGCAATCCCTTAATCATTAGGCAGGAGGAATGATGAAGCGCAACTTCCCCATACCGGTGTTTTTTTTGTTCATGACATGTCTTTTTCTCTGCACCGACTGCGAAAAAGGAAAACCCGCTTTAAAAAAAGAGATCCTGATATACTGCGGCATTACCATGATAAAACCCATCTCCGAGATCGCGAAAATAATTGAAGAACAAGAGGATTGCAAAATCATCATTACCAAAGGCGGCTCCGGAAATCTGCTGAAATCCATTAAAATCAACAAGGTTGGGGACCTTTATCTGCCGGGGTCCGATTCATACATCAAAACATGCCTTAAAGAGAATCTGGTTTCCGAAACAGCCCATGTGGGATACAACAAGGCCGCCATGATGGTACAAAAAGGAAACCCGAAAAATATCACTCCGGATCTTGTCAATCTTAAGAATAGTGTCTACTATGTCGTGATCGGGAATCCGGACAGCGGCAGCATCGGAAAAGAAACCAAGAAAATTCTCACCAAAAAAGGCATTTTCAATGAAGTGATAAACAATGCCCTAAAATTGACAACCGACTCAAAAGACCTTATTACCGTTATTAAAAACCAGTGGGCCGATCTGGTGGTGAACTGGTATGCCACGGCGACCTGGACGGAAAACAAACCTTTCATCGACATCCTGCCCATCGATGAAAAGTTCGCCAAAAAGAAAAAACTCGTCATGGGATTGCTGGCGACTTCACGATATCCAGAAATAGCAAAGAAAATAATGGCATATGCCTCGTCCTCAAAGGGACGTGAAATTTTCACCAAATATGGCCTCTACGATGTTCAGTGATCATGGTTCAATCGGAACGATTCTGAAGGAGCCGATCCGGCAAAAACTCATTGTCATGATGTTTGTATTTTTTTCGGCCCTGACTGTTCTGATCGGGACCGATGACTTTATGCAACGGTCAAACCGAAATTATGACCTGGCCCATGAAAATCAGATCGCCAGGCGTCGCCTGGGTCGCGTGATTCTCAACAGACTCATGGTTATCGAACTAGACATGAAAGACATCACCGCTGCCAAGGACGAAAGAGCTGTTGAAATTGGCGAAAGGAACATTATCGCTTCCATTCAAGACATCCGGGCCGTTCTGGACGTCCTGCAAACCGGCGGCGTTTTCGCGAATCTCTTGCCGGCCAATTTTGACGACGTGGACCTCATCCGGGAACGCATCTCATTTTCAATTCCCCCCGGCTCAGGCTATATCGTTGAAGTCATCGATTTAACACCAAAACTTATCGACATTGAAGAAATTACATCCCAACTTTCCCTTGCAGTGGGCAGGAAACTATCGGAACCCGGTCGTTATGATCGCACAGCCATGAACCAGCAGATTATGCTTATGGAAAAACAGGCGGAAACGTTTCTGTTTCGATCCAGGGAAAGCGTAAATAAAATTTATTATGAAACCCACAGGGAAATTGAACGTCTTGAGCAAAAAAAAGAGACCACCTACCGGTGGTTTGTTTTAATTCGATACGGTATTGCCGGCATCATCGCTTGCCTCTGCATCATCATGGGCATGCGCACCATCAGCCAAATCGGGGCTATTCTGAAAGAAAGGGAAGATGCGGCTTCGGACCTGAAAAGAGCACATCAAAACATGGCACTGATCCTGGATGCAGTCCCCGTCGGCATTGTAACGGTGGGAGGAGATCATAGGGTTCTCAGCATCAACAAAGCGGGCGTCAACCTGCTGGAATCAGGAACCCAGGATGAGGTATTGGGAAAGAATTGTCTGGATCTTTTCTGCAGAGCCCAAAACACGGATTGCCCCCTGACCAACAAAGGGGCGATTTCTCATGAAATGGAAATTGAGCTTCAAACCATCACAGGCAAGAAACTGCCGGTGATCAAAAACGCCATTTCACTCCGATTGAAGGACGAACCCATCATTCTTGAAGCCTTCATGGACATTTCCCCCCGTATTAGAGCTGAAAAAGAGCTGCTCGAAAAACAGCAATTCATCGATGCTGTCATCAATTCGGCGCCCGTGGGAATCGTCGTGATTGACGCCCAGACCCACACCATTATCGACATGAACCAGACCGCCCTGGAGATGATCGGCCATCCCAGGCAAAGGGCTGTCGGTGCCATCTGTCATCAATTCCTGTGCCCCAATGAGATGGGACAGTGCCCCATAACGGACAAAAATGAAACCGTGGATCATTCTGAAAGGATACTGCTGGATGCCCGCGGCAATAAACTGAACATTTTGAAGAGCGTTGTGGTCACGACCGTTCAGGGGCGGGAATGTTTGGTGGAAAGTTTTGTGGATATTACCGACCGCAAAAAGACCGAAAGGGAGCTGCTGCTAGCCAAGGAAAATACCGAAACCGCCAATTTGGCCCTGGCCCTGGCAAACGAGGAGCTTGAGAAATCCATTCTCACGACCAGGGAGATGGCCCGGCGAGCTGAAAAAGCCAATTCAGCCAAAAGTGAATTCCTGGCCAACATGAGCCATGAAATCCGTACGCCCCTCAATGGCGTGATCGGCATGCTGAACCTCCTCGAAGAAAGCGATCTGCGGGCAGAACCAATGGAGTACGTGGAAATGGCCATAACTTCGGCGGATTCACTGTTGTGCGTCATTAACGATATCCTCGATTTTTCCAAGATTGAAGCCGGCAGGCTTGACATCGAAGCAAGACCTTTTGATTTGCAGAAAGAAGTCTCCCGGTTGATGGCGGTATTCGCCAAAAAGACCGAAAACCGGGATCTGGAACTGATTACGAGGTTTGATGCCAAAGCGCCTCAGTTTGTGGTCGGAGATCGCACCAGAATCCGTCAGGTACTCTTCAATCTTGTGGGCAATTCTTTGAAGTTTACCCTGGAAGGATATGTCTGGCTCGACGTTCATTGCCAACAATCCGATGGAACATCCGTGACATTGGAGATCAGCGTCACGGATACGGGGATCGGCATCCCAAAGGATAAAATTGATATGATCTTCGACCATTTCAGCCAGGCCGATGCGTCCACGACGCGAAAATTCGGCGGCACGGGACTGGGGCTTGCAATTTGCAGACAGTTGGTAAAGTTGATGGGCGGAGAGCTAAAAGCAACCAGTATTCCTGGTGAAAAAACAAGGTTCTATTTCACCCTGGATTTACACATTGATAAAGAGATTCATCCTGAAATCGCCCATACCCCGAAATTAAATATGGGACGTCTCCTTCTGGTGGACGATAATGAAATCAACCTGCGCATTTTCTCGGAATATCTCTCAAACTGGAACGTCCGCCATGATACATGTTCCGACCCTTTAACCGTTTTGGATCTTTTGGTCGAAGCCGAACGAAAACATGATCCTTACGCCCTTATTTTAACCGATTACCTGATGCCAAAGCTGGATGGCATGGCCCTTTGTCGCGCCATTAGAGCCGATCTGAACCTGAACCAAACACCCGTGATTGTCGCCACATCGCAGGATGGCCCCGGCGAAAAAGAGCGCATCATGTCGGCTGGATTTTCCGCCCATCTGGTTAAACCCGTCAGCCCGAGTGACCTTTTCGATACGCTGCAAGGCATTCAGGACAAACCGTCCCAATCGGTTTTCTCCCATAACGGGGCCACTGTTCAGAAAAAGCGCAAAACCGACCACCTTCAGAAAATCGAAGGGACGTCCCGAATGCAGGTACTGCTGGTTGAAGACCATCCCATCAACCAAAAAGCGATTATCCCTATTCTGGGCAAACTCGGCTTTGGAAATGTAGCGATCGCCGATAACGGCCTTATCGCACTCGACATGATCAACAATATCAATTTTGATCTTGTTCTAATGGACATCCAGATGCCCTTCATGGATGGATACGAAACCACACGGGCAATACGAAAACTCAAAAAAAAATCCGCCGATGTTCCCATTATCGCCATGACCGCCAATGCCATTGAGGGAGACCGGGAAAGATGCCTTGCCGCGGGCATGAATGATTATCTGAGCAAGCCGATCCAGAAGAAAGACCTTTTAACCGCGCTGAAGCATTGGATAAAAAACCCGGAGAGAATTCTGCCAAATCAGAATCCGAAAAACGAACCTTCGGGCGACGGGGATAAAACATCGGAATTGTACATTTTCAACGCCGATGAAGCCATTCTAAGATACGACGGCGATCTCGAAGTTCTCAAAATGATCATCCAAAGCTTTATTGAGGAAACGCCCGGGTCCATTGAAGCAATATCAGCCGCCTTGAATTCCGGAGACGGCGCTACCGCCGGCGCAAAGTCCCATGCCCTGAAGGGAGGGGCCTCTTACATCGGCGCCCAACGGATTCAGACCATGGCCATGGCCATAGAAACCGCCGGAAAAACCGGCGACTTGGCCGGGGCGAATCAACTACTGCCGAAACTGAAAACCGAATTTGAACGCTTCAGGAATGAAATAGCGTCATTTCAATGGGAAAATGGAGGAAACCATGAAGGTTCTCGTGGTTGACGATGAATATGTAAGCCTAACCACCTTGAAGGTATTTGTAACCAAGCTGGGATACAATGTTTTGTCGGCATCGGATGGAAAAGAAGCCTACAAGCTATGGCGGGAAGAAAGTCCGGAGATTGTCATCACCGACTGGGAAATGCCTGAAATGAACGGCATCGAGCTTTGTTCTAAAATTCGGAACGAGATAGGAGACACCTATACCTACATCATCGTCGTCACCGGTCGGGACAATACAAAGGATGTGGTTGAAGGAATGAAAGCCGGCGCCGACGATTACATCACAAAACCCTTCAATAAAGACGAGCTCAATGTTCGGATTAAGGCCGGAGAGCGAATATTACGCCTCCAAACTAAAGATATCGTCATCTGCTCCCTGGCAAAGCTGGCGGAGTCCCGGGATGAGGATACGGGCCAGCACCTGGAACGGGTTCGTTATTATTCAAAGGCACTGGCGGACGCCCTTTATCATGGCGCCGACCGGCCCCCGGAGCTTAATCCGCAGTTAATCGACAGCATATTCATGACCGCTCCGCTCCACGACATCGGCAAGGTGGGCATCCCCGACTACATCCTTCTCAAACCGGGGCTATTAAGCGATAAAGAGTTTAATATCATGAAATCGCATACGCTGATCGGCGCCAACACCCTGATGGATACCTATAAAAAGGCGCCACAGGCAAAATACCTGAAGGTTGCCGCTGAAATTGCGCGGCATCACCATGAAAAATACGACGGCAGCGGTTATCCGGATGGACTCAAGGGAGATGACATTGATTTGTCCTGCCGAATTTTCGCACTCGTCGATGTCTATGATGCCCTCGTGACCAAAAGACCTTACAAAGAACCTTTTGCCCACGATCGCGCCAAATCAATCATTATCGATGGAAAGGGGTCTCATTTTGATCCAATGGTTGTTGAAGCCTTTCTCGCATGCGAAGGCCGATTTCAAGAAATTCACGAGCGATACAGAGACTATGAAATAAAATAGGTTTCGACACTGCGCATGCCCCAGGGTATCATTAATCTGTTTAAACCGATCCAAATCCATAAAGCTTCCATCGTGAAACTCATTTTGCCGTAAAGCTGTCGAAATCATAAACAAACCTGATCCTTTCATACTGATTTCACCCCTTTTCCCACACCTGACAGCTAACCATCCGCTAACAAGATTTCCCTTGCCTTGCAGCACTTCCTGTGCCAAAATTACGAATATTGAGAAGGTTTTGATACGGAAAAAGGGAAATATTATATGAACACTTGTTTTCAAGCAGAAGAAATCAAGAAGCACCTGTTGACGGGAAAGCCGTTGATTTTCAAACAGGCTTCCCTTTCCGGAGAATTGTTTGATAAACTGATTTCAATCTTCAAAACAATCCTTCAAACCCTTGGACGAACGGACCTCTGGGAGCCACTGACATACGTCATCAACGAAATGGTTACCAACGCCGACAAAGCGAATATTAAAAGGCTCTATTTCAAAGAAAATCAGTTGAGCATTCATAATCCAGATGAATATCAAAAAGGGATGAAGCTCTTTTCACAACTGGACGACGCATCGCGTACAAGCCTGAGAGACAAATTGGCCAATGGCGGTTTTTATGCACGAATTTCGTTTCAGTTGGAAGACCGTACCCTTGTCATCTCCACAATGAACAACAGCATGCCGAACGATGAGGAACTGGCACGTATTGATTCACGTATTGCACTTACGGAAACATTGCAGGATATTGCGGATGCCTATATGTCCGCGCTGGATGATTCCGAGGGCGCCGGTTTTGGCATTGTCACCACCATTCTGATGCTTCGAAGTCTGGGTATTCATGGAAATCCCTATCGTTTCGTATCGCTTCCCGCGTCAGGCGAATCCTCGGCAGAGGTCAGAATACCCCTGAATGCGCTTTCTGACGGCCACGTTGAAACAATTTCCGAGGAAATTACCCAGGAAATCAAAACGATTCCCAAGCTTCCGGAAAACGTCATCGAAATTCAACGAATGCTGTCGAATCCGAAAAGAATGTTGTCGGATATCGCCGACGTTATCGCCAAAGATCCGGCGCTTACCGCTGAATTATTGAGATTGGTGAACTCCGCGCAATATATGCTGCCCCGGAAAACAACAAGCATTCAAAAAGCAGTGACGCTCGTAGGCGCCGCCGGGCTCAGGAATCTGATGTACATATACGGCGCCCAAAATGTTTTTAATGGACGCTATAAAGACCTCAATAAACTATGGGATCATGCCTATCGTTGTGCATTCTATTCCGCCGAGCTTGTGCGGCACTTCAAGTGTGCCGAAAACCCCGATGAAGTTTATGTGGCGGGCATTCTTCACGACATCGGTAGAATTGTCTTGATGAGCCTGCACGGCAGTTTGCTTGACAAAATCTCCCTTCACTGCCGCAATAACGGTATTCCCTGTGATTTCATGGAAACACTGACTTTGGGCATCGGACACGCAAAAACAGGCGCCATGATCGCCCGCCGCTGGAATCTTCCGGAAGCCCTGATTTGCACCATTGAACATCATCATCAACCTTTTTTGGCCCCTGAAACATGCCAAAATCATGCTTATGTGGTTCATCTGGCCGATTTGATGGCAACTGGTCATGATCACGGCGGTGCTGAATTCAAAGCAGTGGGACAGGATGTAGCGACATTCTTTGATATAAAGAACGAAGTAGAATTCGAAGCCCTCTCTCAAACCCTTGCGTCGAAACTGGCGGAAAAGGAAATAACGAGGTAAAACGGTTAAAAATACTTTATGGATATCGCAACAATCATAGGTTTGCTGGGTGGAACAGCGTTGGTTATATCTGCTATTGTCATGGGCGGCGCTGCAATAGTCTTCATAAATGTCCCTAGTGCATTAATCGTTGTCGGTGGGACTCTTGCCGCCAGTTTTATCAAGTTCTCCATGAGTGACGTAATCAATTCCGTCAAGGTAGCGATCAAGGCATTTACCGTTCAAATCGATCCTCCGGAAGACAACATCAAAAAGATGGTCTATTTTGCAAAGATTGCCCGAAAGGAAGGATTGATTGCCCTTGAAAAAGCAAAGCAGGACATGAAGAAAGGTCAGAAAAGAAAAGGGGCACAGGACGAATTCATTTCAAAGGCACTTGACTACCTCTCCACGGGGTATGACGAGGAACTGATTGAAAACATGCTCAACAAAGAAATACGCATGACGGCCAAGCGTCATACCATCGGTCAGAACGTGTTTAAAGGCATGGGCGACTCAGCCCCGGCATTCGGCATGATTGGAACCCTCATCGGACTGGTCCAGATGCTGTCTTCCATGTCGGACCCTTCAAGCATTGGCCCCTCCATGGCGGTTGCGCTGCTGACCACACTCTACGGCGCCCTCATTGCCAATCTGGTATGTATGCCCCTGGCGGATAAGCTTGCCTTACGAAGCAAGGAAGAGCAGGAATCCCGGAATATCATTCTTGACGCTGTTATCGGCATCAGCTCCGGACTGGCGCCGATGGCACTCGAAGAATCCTTGAAAATTTATCTAAAACCCAAGGATCGCCGCAAAGCGGGGTCCGCTGAAACCAAGAAAAGCGGTAAGGCCAAAAAATGAGCGATAATCCTGCCGATGAAACCGAAGTGCCTGAAAAAGGCGCCCCCATGTGGGTTGTCACCTTCGGCGATTTGATGAGTCTCCTCCTCTGTTTTTTTGTTCTGTTGCTCTCATTTTCGAACATGGACATTCAAAAGTACAAAGAAATGGCCGGCAGCATGGCGAAAGCCTTTGGCGTCCAATATAAGACAAAAACATTTCAGATCCCCAAAGGTCAGAAAATCATTGCACGGGATTTCGAAAATGCCAATATTGCCAAACGGGAAAAAGAAGAATTCGGCAGGGAAGTGGAAAAAGCCATTGTTGAAGCCAAGCTAGGAGACATCAAAGATCTGATTAAAGTCGTGATCACTGAAAACGAGGTGGTGATCCGCATGATGGGCGAAACCACTTTTGATTCGGGAAGAGCGGAAATCCGCCCACAAATGGCGCCGCTTCTAAAAAGAATTGCCGGCGCGCTGCAAAACACCAAGGGGCCGATCATCATATCCGGGCACACGGATAATGTGCCGGTGAGCGGCGGACGGTTTCTTTCAAACCTGGAACTGTCCGCGGCCCGTGCGACCAAGGTGGCGGAAGCCCTGCTGGAACTAGGAAATATAGACCCTCAAAGGCTCTCAGTAGCCGGTTTCGGAGAATATCATCCCGTGGAATCAAACGATTCCCAGACCGGAAGAGAAAAAAACCGGCGTGTGGAAATCATATTGAAAGGAATGGATCATTCAAAATAACCCTCTCTCGGACACATACCGCAAACCCATGCTTTTTAAAACGTTCAAATTCTCCCTCAATGGCCACCCTGCCCTGTTTCATAAAAATACGGTCGTGACATTAGTCTTAGCGGTCATCCTTTTATGTGGTTCCGGACATTTTTTCGAGACATTCGGCATCGACGTTTACCACTTCCTGGTAGAATACGAAAATGGGAGAATTGCTGAAAAGATTGTTTCGGAATCGCCCGAAGCGTATCAAAATTACCATGAAGGTTATGTCCTTAAAACAAGATTGATCGAAAAAAGAGAATATTCCGTGGATGAATTCATTCAAACCTTTGGCTACGGGGCCTATGAGTGTCTCATGGCCGGAGATTTCGGATTCGGTCTCGAAGAACAGATCATCTTTAACAGACAGACCCAGGGGTTGGAGACCAATGTACAAGCATTGCCCCCAGCCGACGAAACGTCTGCCAGGCTTTTGGAAATATGGAAAGAGTTGGAACAAGAAAAGCAAGACGTCTTTGATACCGACCACGGTAAAACTTCGAAACCACAAGCAAAAATTTCAGAGCAAAAACCATCTCAACTGACCTTGAAAGAGCCCACGCCCCAGATTGAGACTGAAAAAACACCTGAAATAGATGAAAAGCAAGTTATAACGTCTTCCACCGACAATGCGGAAAAAACACCGCGCCGGGAGAACGCTGAAAAAGCCATCAAAACAGATGCCATCGATATATATATTTTCCTGGTGCAATACATAAACGGTGAAACCCTGGAAAAAACTTCTGGAATGACCCCTCGTCAATATGCAAACCATTATCGCGGATATGTCAAAAAAACCGCACTGCTTCAAAAAAAGACCTATACCGAAAACGAATTCAAGAAAACCTTCGGCAAAAAGAGCCACAGCCTGTTGATCCAGGGGAATTTCGGCGTTAGCGATATTGAAATGGTCATGCAAAGCAGGATGTCCCGAGGCATGCCGCCACGGGAAAGCGTATTGCCGGGGCCGGGACCCGATGCCGAAAAGCTTGCGCAAAAACTGGAACAGCTTCTAGCGCCGGATGACCAGGGAAAAGCGCCCCAGGTCTCCCCCAAAACTTTGCCATAAGGGTTAGGGTTAGGTCGAAGTAAAACACCTCGGATATTCTACGTCGAAACGGAACGGTCCAGTATCTTCCGAATGGTTTTGGCCATATCACCGGCCTTTGCGGGCTTCATCATGAAAGCCCTGATGCCGATTTCCATGGCGTTGCTTTCATCCACCAGATCGTTGTGCCCTGTAAACAGGATAACGGGCATATCCGGTCGAACCTTCAAAAGTGCTTCCGCCAGCATAAGCCCCGTCATTTTGGGCATACTCATATCCGTAATGACGAGATCAAATTCGTCTGGATGAAGATGAAACGCCGCCAAAGCCTCAATGGCACAGCTTTTACATTCAACTTTATAGCCGAGTCTTTTCAGAACCGATTTTCCCGCTTCCAACACCATTTCATCATCGTCAACCAACAATATTTTTTCTTCCCCCCCCGGGAGGGAAACAAAGGGTTTTGATCCGGTCTTCTCAGGCCTCCCGGCCATGGGGAACCATAAGCTGAAGGTGGTTCCTTTTCCCTGCTCGCTATGAACCTCCACCTCGCCACCATGATTTTTGACGGCGCCGTGAACCACAGCCAAACCCATACCCGTTCCGTCGCCGGTATCTCTGGTCGTGAAAAACGGGTCAAAAATTCGTCTTATGAATTCAGGCTGTATCCCCTTCCCGGTATCGCTGACACTCAATTTGACATATTTTCCAGGGGCTAAATCCTGGGGACCGGCTGTTTCGTATTCATCCAGAACAACATTGGTGATACTCACTTCCAAAATACCGCCTGTTTCTTTCATGGCATGCGCCGAATTGGTATAGAGATTCATCAGCACTTGATGCAGCAGGGACGGCTCAAAAATGATATTTCCAGATTGCCTGGGAATATTCTGCCGGATTTCAATGGTTGTTGGAATCGATACTCTCAATAATTTCAACGATTCTTTAACGATGGGAACGATCTCCAACGGTTTAGGCTCATACTCATTCTGGCGGCTGAAATTGAGGATCTGCGTCACAAGATCCGTTGCCCTTGAACAAGCCTTTTCCACCCGTCGAAGGTTTTTCATGGCCGGACTTTCCGCTGAAAGGTAACTGGCCGTCAATTCCGTGTTCGCCGTAATGATCCAAAGGATATTATTGAACTCATGGGCAATACCGCCCGCAAGGGTTCCCAGTGCTTCCATCTTCTGCATATTCACAGAGTTTTCAGCATCTTGCTTTTCTTTTGTAAAATCATGCATCAGACTGAAAATTTGTGTGATCCGATCCTCCTCATCAAAAATAGCGTCAATCCTTTGCCAAAGTGGAAAACCACGCCCCTTGGCATCAACGCTATCCAGCACGCCTTCCCAGCCTTTGCCGCTTCTCAGGGCCGGCAAAATCTTTTTCGCCAGGATTTCATCCGATTTTTTCGTCAAAAAATTCCCGTAGGCAAGCTTCAGGGCTTCCGCCAGGGACCATCCAAAAAGCCTCTCATAGGCAGGATTGCCATAGATAACCCGGCCATCGGGTTCCCAGATGACAATCGCTTCATTTGAAAAATCAGCCACCGCTTTGAAAAGCTGGAGATCCTTTTTTTTCTGAGCCACCTTCTGCCTGAGCGCCGCTTTCTCCAAACATGAAGACACGCTGAAATAAAGGTTCTCCAATTCCACGGGCTTGAACAGGTAATCATCCGCATCGAGCCTCAGTGCCTTGACCGCAAGGGCGATATCATTATGACCCGTAAGCATAATAACCGGTGTGTCGGGGTTTGCCTGTTTTGAGGCCTCCAGGACTTTTAATCCATCAACGGGTTCCATGATCAGATCCGTGAGCACCAGATCAAAACGCGTTTTGGCCAGGATATCAACGGCATCGCTACCACTACCAGTCGTTTCCACACGATACCCGAGTCTTTCCAGGGCGCGGCTGATCAGTCGGAGGACTGCCGCATCGTCATCCACCAACAATATTTTATAAGTTTTCACGGTATTTATTCTCCAAATCAAGAAATACCCATTCATTTACTCGCCATATCGAAGGCGTAAAAGACGATTACATAAACATTATTCGTTCACGATATTCCTTTTTTTTCGCGACTTTTCATGGTATTAGACTATTTTTAGAAAAATGTCAAAATGCTAGAAGTTTTCCTTAAAGGCCTGGATTTATTTTATTGCTTGACACTTAAAGCCTATTTTGCCTAAAATTTTTTTCAAATATCATTGAAGGACTTTATGATCAGAATAAAATGTCCCGGTTGTGATACCGTTTACAAAATTCCTAAAGAACGGCTGGGCCAGCGAAAAAGCGTCGCTTTTTCCTGTCCGAAATGCGCACGACGCATTGTTTTGAATTTAAAATCCCGCTCTGCCATCGGCAACCCGCCAACAGCCCGAACCGACGAACCAGTCCAGGCGCATCCTCCTGATTCACCCTCAACCCATGTGACAACGCAGCAGGACGCACAGCAACTGAGAGATCGAATCGAAGGTTCTCTGAAAGAAATTCCGTTTATGCCCCAGGCGGTCATCAAAGCTCAGAAGGCCATGGCCGACCCGAAGACCGGCGGAAAAGAACTGGCCCAAATTCTCAAGACGGACCAGGCCATCGTCTCCAGTATGCTGAGAACCGCCAATTCGGCCTATTTCGGCATGAGCGGAAAAGTCTCTTCCATAGAAAAAGCGTGTATTATCCTCGGCCAACAAAATCTGAGAGAACTCATCATGATGACCGGCACTTCCAATCTGCTGGGAAAAACCATGAAGGGATACGGTTTTAAATCCGGTGAATTGTGGATGCATTCCCTGGCAGCGGGCATTGCCTCAAGGATGATTGCCAATATGAAATATCCCGAATCGGCAAGCGATGCCTACTTGAGCGGGCTGCTGCACGATGTGGGCAAAATCATACTGGACCCCTATGTTCTGGAACGAAAGAAAGCATTTGATGAATTCCTGAAAAATGAGGACCACACAATCCTTGAGGCTGAAAAGCATGTTCTCGGTTTTGATCATGCGCAAATTGCCTTTGAAATATGCAACAAATGGAACATCCCTGAGGAAGTCGCAATTGCCATCAAAAACCACCACAGTCCATCAGGTTCTAAAAATCACGCGCTTTCCTACATTGTTCATACGGGTGATTATGTGGCCAGATTGTGCGGTCTCGGATATGAAAACGATGACATTTTATATCAAATGGAAGTGGGCACAGCCGAATTTCTCGGCATCAATCAGGAAATCCTCGGCAATATGATGTTGCAGGTTCTTGAATCGGTTCAGGAAATTGGCCGTTCCTTAAAATAGCCATTTTTTCATTCTCCACCCCATTTAAAGAGACCTTCTTTTAGGTCATCCGGGAATTACACCCGAAATCAACTTGGATCGAATTATGCCTGAAAACAAAATCTGGGTATTGTTGGTTGAAGACAACAAACTAATACGAAAATTAAAGGGTAAACAGCTACATAAAGCGGGATTTCAAATGCTGCTTGCCGAAGATGGCGAAAAGGCTATGGACCTTCTGGAGTGCTGCACTCCGGACTGCATATTGCTGGATATCTTGATGCCGAAAATGCACGGACACGCTTTCCTAAATGGGTTGCGAAAAAAAAATACATATATCCCGGTAATTATTTTCAGTGGCATTGATAAAGACCCCAAGCTCGTTGCAACCATGCAAGGCCTGGGAATTCAAGGATGGATATCCAAACAAACCCCTGACATGGAAATTGCGGAACACATCAAAAACGCAGTTAAGGCCAAAGGACAGTAGACAGATTCTTCCGATATTTTCATGATCGTAACATGACGCAAGGGAGACACCCTGCAAAATGACTCAAAATCAATTATTTCAGGTTGGGGCACATCCGGCTGCATTACAGAATGAAGAAACGCTCTTCTATCGGGATGGTTCAAAATACACGGGTAACCTGAAAAATAGCCGACGACATGGACGGGGAACCCTGTTCTATCCTAACGGCGCCATGGAATATAAAGGCGCCTGGGAAAACGATCTTCCTCACGGACAGGGAACCTTTGCCGATTCCGGCACAAGGGAATATGTGGGAGAATGGAAAACAGGCAAGCCGGAGGGCCGGGGAACCCTTCGATTTGCCGATGGTGCACGATATGCCGGAGAATGGAAAAGCGGAAAATTTAACGGGCAGGGCATCTATTACGCATCAGACGGTTCCATTCAATACGAAGGCCAATGGAAAGGAGGAAAAAGACATGGCCGGGGCGCCTACACCCGGGGCCGGGGAACCTATATGGGGGAATGGAAAGAAGGCCGTTTTCATGGCAACGGGGTTTTATCCTATTCCGACGGATCCTTAAAATATGAAGGTCAATGGCGGAACAACCTCCCCCACGGAAAGGGAACCCTCACCTACCCGGACGATGTAACCTATGAGGGAGACTGGAAAGCAGGCGTCCCTGACGGAAACGGCGCCATAGATTTTCAGGCGGGGACCTACGTGGGAGAATGGAAAGGCGGCAAATTTAACGGACAGGGGACCTATCGATCATCTCAAAATTCAATGATCTATAAAGGGGAATGGCTGAACAATGTCCCCCATGGGCAGGGAAGCCTCACCTATCCGGACGGCACAAAATATGTCGGACAATGGCGGCAGGACAAAATTAACGGACACGGAACCATCACCTTTCCCGATGGTGAACAATATGTCGGGGAATGGAAGGACGGGCAAAGACACGGCCAAGGCGTTTATACGTTCCCTGACGGCGAAAAATACAGTGGCGAATGGAAAGATGATCAGCGCCATGGCAAGGGAATCTTCACCCGTTCCGACGGGACAACCGATGAAGGAGAATGGTGGAATGGAGATTTTTTGAAAGCCTTTTAAAAATCATGTCAAGAGGTCGTCGTTCTCCATTTCATCCCCTACGGTTCCAGCTCCCTCCACCAGAACAAGCAGTTCGTTGACAAAGGTTTTCATCTCTCGGGCCTGGGCATTCATCTCCCCGGCAGCGGCGGCGGACTGTTCGGCGTGGGCCGCATTTTGCTGAACCACTTTATCCATTTCG
Source organism: Desulfatiglandales bacterium (assembly GCA_963664475.2). GTDB lineage: Bacteria > Desulfobacterota > DSM-4660 > Desulfatiglandales > Desulfatiglandaceae > NaphS2. Next base: position 567,806 of record CAXXXE010000002.1, on the reverse strand, counting down.
CTGACCGCCCTGTTCACCTGATCGATGCCCTGAGCCTGTTCCGTAGAAGCCGAGGCAATCTCGTCAACCAGTTGGTCCACCCGCCCCGTAATCGTGATATTTTCATGAAAAGCTTCCTGGGTCGCCAGGGTCAGCTGGTTACCGACCTCAACGGCTTTCTTGGTGTCACCGATCAGCACGGCAGTGTTCTTTGCGGATTCGGCGGCCCGCATGGCCAAATTCCGAACCTCATCGGCCACCACGGCAAATCCCGCGCCCGCTTCCCCGGCCCTGGCCGCCTCCACCGCCGCGTTTAAAGCCAGAAGATTCGTCTGAAATGCAATTTCATCGATGGTCTTGATGATTTTCCCGGTCTCTTCACTGGACCGGGTGATATTTAAAATGGCCCCGTCCATGTCTGCCATGTGTTTTTCGACCCTGTTGACCACCTCTTTTGCTTCCCCCATCATGATCTTGGCCTGGTTGGCGTTTGTTGCATTGTTTTGGGTCATGGCGGACATTTCTTCCAGGGAGGATGAGGTTTCCTCAAGGGACGCCGCCTGCTCTGACGCTCCCTCGGCAAGGGAATGGCTGGCTGCGGCAACCTGCTCCGTGGCATAAGCAACCTGTTCAGCCCCTGAATTGATACCGTCGATCACGGCATTGATTTTGCCGACAATCTTTCGGATTGAAATAACCGCGTAAAAGGAACCGAAACATAGAGCGCCCAGGATAAATCCGAAGATCATCCGAAGGGAGAACCGGGACTGAGCTTTAAGGGTTTGAATGCTCATTTGACCCAATTCGCCGCATACCCCGTTCAGGTCATTTTTTTAGGCGTTCATACAATCGGCGTAATTGCGCTGATTCATCACCTGGTCTTTGTATTGTTGCAGCTTCGACTTGAAATACTGACGCTGGACTTCAATCTCCTCGGCGATGGGCCTCAATTGATCGCTCGATTCCACCTTTCCCTTCCACACCTGAAGACTCTCAGTAAGGTTACTGAAATTTTTCTCAACGCTATCCCAGTTTTCATCCGTACTTTTGTTCGTATAGGCGTTCACGAGGCCCATCAGAAGCTTCAAGTTGAGGATCAATTCATCGATCCACAAACTTCCGGCTTCAATCTTTTTAAGCAAAGGTTCATATAGGGAATCGATCTCTAAAGCCAATTGACTCTTAATTTTTTCCGATTGTGCGTATTCCGCCATATTCTTTTTGTACTGACGCAGATCCTCTTTGGACAGGTCAAGCTTTTTCTTTTCCTCGGCATCAACGATCGAATGCGCTTTAATTTCCCCCACCATCTCCATGGCATGATCCAGTTGGACAACGGCCCCCTTAAAGCCCTGTTCTCCCTGCTCCGTCATGCCGCTGTACAACGCCATGACGTATTGATCCGTATCCCCTTTAATGGATGCCACGATACGTTGAAATTCGTTGATATCACCATAGAACGCCGTTACCTTCATAACCCGGTCAAGCCCCATATATCCGGCCATTCCCACTACCGCCATCAATGCCAGCATAATTGCAATGCCCAATGCAATCCTTTTTCCGAGCGTCATCGTCAGCGACATGCTTTTTCCTCCCCGTATTGTAGGATTCTAAACGGATATCACGTCTCAGCATTAACATCTACATAATCCTGGAAAACTGAAGCTAAATCATGGATAATCCAGACCCTGTCAATTCCAGACCCCGGGATCAAACCGGGCAATACCGTTCCGACTGAAAAGCCCAAGGGCAAGGACGTCGAATTTCTTACCACTTTCATTTAAGACTGGCTATGCTTAAATGTGATTGACTTTCATGATGATAAAAAAATCAGAAAATACCGAAAATTCGGAAAAGAAAACCAGATTTATCGTCATGGGCGGCATCCTGTTATGCGCAGTCCTCATGACATTCTGGTTTCACGGCGTTTTGAAGAGCGATACGGTCTTTACCCACCTCTTCTATATCCCCATTATCATGGCGTCCATCTGGTGGCAGCGAAAAGGTCTGCTTGTGGCCTTGTTTCTTTCGGCAATCCTGATAATAAGCCACTTTGAGAACAAGCTGCTTGTTGTTGCCTACAATGACTATCTCAGGGCAGCGGGGTTTATTCTGATCGCAGGTGTAGTTGCCGGTCTGAGCCAAAAAATTTCCAGGTCGGAGGCGGCGTTGCGAAAAAGCGAGGAAAAATACCGCACCCTTTTTGAAAACGCTCAGGTGGGAATCGTCAGGACGACCATCGAAGATGGCAGGGTTCTGGAGGCAAACCGCAGAGAAGCTGAAATCGTCGGATGTGACAGCACGGAACACCTGAAAGGGCAGTTCATTTTTTCCAAACAATACGCGGACAAGGGTGCGCGTGAGGCCATGTTGTCCGAGATCTTGCGTAGGGGAAAAATCGACAATTTCGAAACCCGCCTCATTCGTAAAGACGGAGAAATCATCTGGTTACGCTACTCAGCCCGGGCCTATCCGGAAAAAGGTCATATCGAAGGGATTATGGCGGACATTACAGCAGAAAAGGCGGCAATGGATGCGCTGCTTGAAAGTGAAAAAGCGCTGAGAAATGCGAATCTTGAACTGCTTCTGGAAGGAAGGAAAAGGCGATATTTATCAGAAAAACTCATCGATTTGCTCGAAAGGGATCGAAAACGCATCTCAATGGACCTTCACGACCAGGTAGGTCAAGACCTCACAACCCTCAAAATAGATCTGGAGATGCTGCTAGGCAAACTCGGCCCCAATGAAGAGGTGTGGGGTTGCGAAATAAATGCCATTCGGGACAAAACCGTCAAGGCCATCAGGGATATCAAGGAAATCTCCTCTGAACTTAGACCCAGCATTCTTGACCATTTGGGCCTTGTGCCCGCCATTAAGGAACTGTGCGACACCATGAATGAACAAGCCGCTGTTCATATCGATTTTTTTTGCCCTTCCAAGGCTTGCGATCTCGATTCCCCAATACAGGTTGCCGTTTACCGCATCGTTCAAGAGAGCCTCACCAACCTGTTGAAACATTCAAGAGCCCGAAAAGGGTTTATAACGCTTATCGAAAAAGATGAGATGATTACGCTCAGTGTCGAAGACGACGGCATCGGTTTTCCAAAACAGGCTAACGGTGAATCTGACACATTGGGTAAGGGAATGGGACTTCTGATCATGGAAGAGAGGGCCGTACATCTGGGGGGAAGTTTCCATGTGGATTCCAGCAACAGGGGCGGCACGACTCTATTGGTGGAGATCCCCATAAAAAGAGATGCCCCATTGGGGCGGGAGGTTGATTCTAGTGGACATAAAGAGACTTTTCATCATCGACGATCACCGGGTGGTCATTGAAGGGATCATCAGTGCACTCAAAGATGAGAAAGGGTTTGAGATTGTAGGAGAAGCCATTGATGCAATTCAAGGAATCGAAAAGATTGAATCCCTGAAACCGCATATGGTGATCCTGGACATTTCCATGCCGCAACTGAGCGGCGTTGCCATGACACTCAAAATAAAGGAAATAGATCCTCAAATCATCATCATCATCTTTACCATGTATTCCAACAAAGAATATGTTCTTGACCTTTTCAAGGCAGGGGTCTCCGCCTATGTTCTGAAAGAAGATCCCATACAGAATCTGATCTCGGCAATCCATGCGGTGAAGGAAGGGGGAACCTATTTCAGCGAAAAGGTCCGGGAGGTCTTTTTAAACCATATCCGGGAACTGGAAAACGGCGGGAGCGGTGAGGTGAAAATTGAAAGACTGAGCAACAGGGAACGGGAGGTCTTTCTCTTCCTGGCCGAAGGGCAATCCCTTCGCCAGATTGGAGATCGATTGAACATCAGTCCCAAAACCGTAGAGACCCACAAATACAACTTGATGGAAAAGCTAAAGGTAAAAAACGTCGTTGGACTAACCAAAATCGCCATCCGAAAAAACCTTATTTGAAGCCAAATGATTATCCAACTTACCGGAATTAAGGCATAAACAAAATGTTCCCCGCCAGGTCCAAAAAGAACGGGACGTCATACCTAGGGATTTTCCCCTAATGAAAAATCCGGAATCTCCTGATTGACTTTTCTTTGTTCTTAACCCCTAATAATGAACCGAGTTCAATAACCCAACTACCGATCAAAAGGGTTCTAAAATAATGGATTCACCGATCCGCCATGTCCAATTTCACCATGGAAATGAAGCTGCCGCCGAATTTGAGGGACTGTATGACGTCCTTTTTGAACAGTGTCCGGATGGGGTCGTTATTTTAGTGGATGGCCTGCTCGTCAAGGCAAACAGGGCCTTTTGCGATCTTTTCGGACGCTCACTCGAAAGCATGGTCGGAAAAGACCCCGTTGACTTCTTACATCCGAATGAACGGATGATGGCCAGGCGCCGGATGAAGACCCTCATGAACGGCAAGAAATTTACCGTAACCCGGGAATATCGCGGAATTCGAGGAGACGGGTCTCAGTTCTGGGCGGAGTTGCGAAGCAACCTCATCAAAGTGGGGGAAAAACCTGCCATTCAATGCATCGTGCGCAATATCGACGAACAAAAAACGGCCCGAGCGTCCCTCCGGAAAAGTGAAGTCCAGCATCGCCTGATGATGACCCGGCAAAAAGAGGCCAACAAAGCCTTGGCGGCACAGCTCTCCCAGGCCCAGAAGATGGAGGCCATCGGAACCCTTGCAGGGGGTATTGCCCACGATTTCAACAATATCCTGGCAGGAATCCTGGCATGTACTGAACTCTCCCTTCTCAAAGTTGCTCCGGATCATCCCGCCAGACACCATCTGGAGCAAATTTTGAAAGCCGGGGAACGGGCCGGCAATCTGGTCAGGCAAATTCTCGAATTCAGCAGAAAGGGCGAACAACAGCGTATCGCGGTTCAGGTGGACGAGGTAACGAAAGAGGTCATCAACCTGCTCCGCGCATCCCTTCCCGCGAACATAAAAATTCAACAAGAAACAAAAGATTTTGCCGGCGCCGTGATGGGAGACCCAACCCAGATCCACCAGATTCTGATCAATCTCTGCACCAACGCGGCCCATGCCATGCGGGCAAACGGCGGCATCCTCACCGTGGCCCTGGATGAGATCCATTTCGATGAGGAAAGCGCTCGGGCCCGCGGAGAAATGAACCCCGGCCCATATGTAAGACTGACGGTCGGCGACACCGGTCACGGCATGAACCCACGAACCGTTGAAAGAATTTTCGAGCCCTATTTTACCACGAAACAAAGGGGTGAAGGGACCGGTATGGGGCTTGCCGTGGTCCATGGTATCGTCAAAGGCCTTGGCGGAATCATCGATGTCAAAAGCGAGGTCCATAAAGGAACCCGTTTCGAGGTTTTGATCCCGATGATTAATAATGGATATGAAGCAGAAAATAGACCCCCGAATAATATTCCGGGAGGTCATGAACGTATCCTTTTTGTTGACGATGAGAATATCCTTATTGAAACCATAAAAGCGATTCTGACGGCACTCGGATATGACGTGGATACCATGACGAGCGGCGTGGAAGCCCTGGAACTCATCCGCATGAAACCGGAAACATATGACTTGATTATTACGGACCAGAGCATGCCGAAAATGACGGGCGTGCAACTTGCCGGCGCTCTCAAAAAGCTTGGGTTCCAGATTCCGATGATCCTCTGCACCGGCTTTAGCGAAATCATCACGAAGGAGGAAGCTTTGGCTATCGGGATAAAGGGTTTTATTATGAAACCCGTTTTAACCGAAAAACTCGCTGAAACCATCCGGAATGTGCTTGATGAGGGCGAGCTGAAAACAGTGCGGGATTAGAGACAATGGCAAACGTTCTGATCGTAGACGACAACAGACTGTTATGCGAAGCCCTGTCCGAGGTGGTAAAGGATTCAGGACATGAGGTGATGCTCGCCCACACCCTTGCAGAGGGGTTGGAAAGAACGGCTGACAACGAATTTGACGCAATCTTCCTCGATGTACGGATGCCCGACGGAGATGGTTTGGGCATCGTATCAAGACTCAAGGAATCTTCCGCATCGCCCGAGGTGATCATTATGACGGGTTTCGGCGATTCCGATGGGGCCGAGCTTGCCATCCAGTGCGGGGCATGGGACTACATTCAAAAGCCCTCCTCATTAAAAGCGATGAAGCTTCCCCTCCTTCGCGCCCTCCAGTACCGGGATGAGAAGTTCAAAAAAAGCCCGAAGGCGGTTCTGAGGCGGAATGAGATCATCGGGAGCAGTCCCCGGATCATCCATTGCCTTGATCTCGTGGCCCGGGCCGCGGCGAGCGATTTCAGCGTTCTTGTTGCGGGGGAAACAGGCACGGGCAAGGAGCTTTTTGCAAGGGCCATCCACAATAACAGCCGGCGGGCGCACAAAAATTTTGTGGTGGTTGATTGTGCCGCCCTTCCTGAAACCCTCGTGGAGGGAATCTTGTTCGGCCATAAAAAGGGAGCCTTTACAGGCGCCCTGCGGGAACAGACCGGTCTCATTAAACAGGCCGACGGAGGAACGCTGTTTCTGGACGAGGTGGGAGAAATTTCCCCACGGATTCAGAGATCGTTCCTCAGGGTCCTTCAGGAACACAGGTTTCGCCCTCTGGGGGACAGCCGGGAAATCAATAGCGATTTCAGGGTAATTTCCGCAACGAATCGAAATCTTGATCATATGGTAAAAAAAACGGGCTCTTCAGGCAGGACCTCCTTTTCCGGATCAAATCCTTTGTCATGAATTTGCCGCCCTTGAGAGATCGGCGTCAGGATATCGTGGATCTGGTCATGCATTATGCGGCCAAACTGGGGAGATGTGGTCCAATTCAAGACAACCCAGACGTTGTTATTGGCCCTCATCCACGGCCATTTAGGGGAGGATGTGTTTAATTATAGATGAGTGAGAGGCCTCATGTCCATATACGTGGGCTATGTGGTCGCCTTGTTAAGCGAGAATCTCGAATGATCGGAAAAAGCCGTTCAGACCTCCAGAAAGATATACCAGACCATATTCGAAAACACCGGAACCGCAACCATGATGGTTGAGGAAGACTCAACCATATTTCTGGTGAACAGGCAATTCGCGGGTCTCTCCGGCTACACAAAAGAGAAGATTGAAGGGAAAAAAAGTGGTTGGAGTTTTTTTCAAAAGAGGATGTCGAAAAGATGATAGTACCATCATATACGAAGACTTGATCCGGATGCGGTTCCCAGGAGCTATGATGCCCGATTCGTGAACCGGAAGGGCGTTGCCAAAGAGGTGGTTCTCAATGCTGCTGTCATAGCGGAGACGAAGAAGAGCGTGACCTCCATATCTGATATCAGTACCATTAAAGACGCGGAGAGCGCGCGGGAGATTCTCCAAAAAAAACTTGGGGAAGCGTTGACCCATGCGCTCAGTGGATTTATCCCGATCTGCTCAAAGTGCAAGAAAGTTCGTAATAAGAAGGGTCGGTGGAACCAGGTAGAATCGTACATCAAAGACCGTTCAGGGGCTGAATTCAGCCACACCGTCTGCCCGGAATGCGGAAAAAAAACTTAACGGTAAGTTCTATAGGGCATATGTAAATTGAAAGAGGGGATGATCTTGGTCGGTATTGAAGGCGGCGCAGGGGCACGATGCATCGTGCCCCTGCGAGGGATCACATCAAAAAAAAGAACAGCTTTGATCATCGTCTCGGCCAGGACTATAGGTGCGTTATTTTGGAATGATGAACCTGTGAGAGCGGCTTCCAGCCGCGAAAAGTCGCGGTGAGACGCCGCTCACGCACATCCTGCGCTAAATCAGCGTCCATAATGAGAATTGCTGTACGATACTATTGTCGGCTCAGGGAGGCCGAAACGATGATCAAGGCCTAAAGATCGGAAAGGAGGTAAAACAAAGAGCATCAATCGCAAAAGAAGATAATTGAAACGTATCCAAACGGATACGAATTCGCAACTACCCCACAAATTTCAATCTGACAATGTAAAGGAGTAAACAGTGAAAAATATAGTAATTTTAGCAGTTATATCGGCTTTATTGATTTGTTGTTTTATCAACACTAATGTTTGGGCTTCTGATAAGGCAGCGCCGGAGGAGGTCGTCGCCAAGGTTAAGGAGGCCGCGGCCTTTTTGAGCATTGCAGGCGATGAGGGCCTAAAGGAATTCATGGACCCGAAAGGCAGATGGGTTTGGAAAAATACCTATGTGTGGGTTCTCCATTGCGACAAAATGACCGATGCCGCCCATCCCCTCAAACACAAACTGGTGGGGATGGATCTCGGAGGTTTGAAAGATATCAAGGGCAATTATTTTTTCATCGATTTTTGCGAAGTTTCCAAGAAAACAAATGGTGGATGGGTTGAGTATTGGTGGCCAAAAAAAGGGGAACGAAAGCCTTCGCGAAAAATCTCCTATGTCTTGAAGGTCCCCAATAGTCCATATCAGGTGGCCGCAGGCATATATGATGAAGCGGTTCCTATAAATGAGCTTAATCAATTTATAAAGTGATATTTTTTTGGCGGAAGGACCGAATGTAAAAAAGCCTCTTTTCTCGCCCATCGCGAGGATGGAGGCGAACCCTACCAAAATGACTTCGGCAGAAGCGTAAAGTCTTCTCTTTTTTTCATTTCGCGTAGCCATCTCTTACGAGATTTATGGAATTCACGGAGTACTTAAAATGAAAATATCCACAAAACTAATTCTTATAATCGTCTTAGGTATAACCATAGTGTCTGCACAATTTGTTTTTGATCGTTTCCTGGAAAACAAGCTGGAAGACTACGAAATGGCCGTTATTCAGCTGGGTAGGTTAAACAAAAACCTTCTCACAGCGATCATAGAGGAGAAAAATTTCTCCAAAGATCAGGGAGATGGGGCATATCAGAAGGCGAACCAATACCTCGCGAAGGCCCGGGAAGCTCTCTTTGCTTTGGAAAAAGGCGCTGTAAATTTAAAAGGGGAAAAAATCGCTTTTCTGAAGGAGCATCTGAAAAAATACCGTGTCACTTTCGAGGAGCTCCTTCAACAGGTGCAACGCCTTGGCGCGGAGGATAAGCGCCTCACCGATGGGCTTTTCAACATGAACAAAAAAGCCATGAACGTTCTCGAAAAGGTAAATGAGGAAATCGCTATCGCGCTGACAAATGTGGAAGAGGTGAGCGAAACGATCAGGCAGCTATCCGAAATCACCAAAAATACCCTGATATGGACAAACAGGATTGTCTTTGTTCTCAGCGAAGATCTTTTCTTGCGAAGGGATGAAAAGACCTATCTGGAGCAAACAAAGAAAATCATTTTCAGGCTTAATAAGGAAAAAGAAAGCGCCAATATTCTTTCAAAAATCCTCACGGAACAGAGCTACATGGATTTCATCGGAATGGCAACAAAAATTATCGATCAGCTTCCTGAACAAACCGTTCAAATTTATGATGTCTGGAAAGTGACCCAAAAACTTGAAATAGACATGGATCAAACTCGAAAGAAGTTGTTGAATGAAGCAAACAAGCTTTCAGCCTCCATCGAAAAGCAGAGTGGCCATCTTAAAAAACAGTTGCTGTGGATCAATGTACTCGTTCTTGTGTTCATCGCGGCATTTCTGACCATTGTAGGTCTACTCATCATTCGATCCATTAACCGGCCTCTTAAAGAAGCAATTTCAGGATTAACACAGTGTGGCGAACAGGTGATGGCCGCTTCCTCCCAGGTTTCTTTCGGAAGCCGGTCGGTGGCGGAAGGGGCGTCTGAGCAGGCGGCTTCGATAGAGGAAACCTCTTCTTCACTGGAGGAGATGTCTTCAATGACAAAGCAAAATGCAGAACATGGAGGCCATGCAAATAATTTCATGGAAGACGTCAAACAGATTGTGGCCGAAATGAACCATGTTATGAAGGAACTCAGCGTTTCCATGGACGAGATTTCCGACGCAAGCCAAGAAACTTCAAAGATCATAAAGACCATTGATGAAATCGCCTTCCAGACCAATCTTCTGGCGTTGAATGCTGCGGTGGAAGCAGCAAGGGCCGGCGAGGCGGGATCGGGATTTGCGGTAGTGGCAGATGAGGTACGAAATCTGGCCATAAGGTCTGCGGATGCAGCCAGGAATACCTCGAACCTGATTGAAAGCACCGTCATGAAAATTGAGAGGGGAACCGAAATCGTGAGCAAAACCAACGAGGGCTTCACAAAGGTAAACAAAAGCGCCTCCAAAGTTGCTGAGCTGGTAGGGGAAATAGCCGCCGCATCAACTGAGCAGGCTCAGGGGATTGACCAGATCAATAAGGCTGTGGCTGAAATGGATAAGGTAGTCCAACAAAATGCCGCGAACGCAGAGGAATCCGCCGGCTCTTCAGCGGAAATGAATGCTCAGACCGAAAATATGCAGGAGATTGTAAATGAATTGGCGGTCATGGTTGAAGGGGAAAAACGAAAGAAGTGATGGTAAAAGTAATTCAAAACATATGCGACGAATATAGAATTTCTATAATGGCCCTATTGTTAATTTCGGCCTGTCTTTTAACTTACTGCTTTCACGACGTCCTTAAGACCGCCATGGAACTGTTGATTAACAAGGTTATGGGGATTGCCATGGCAGAAAAAACCATTTTGGAAAAATCAAGAAGATTGCCGAAAAAGGAGGGGATGTGACCCTTTTTTAGGTTCACCGTCAGTCCCCCTGACCCGTGCCATAAACAATTACAGAAGACTTATTGGAGCGGCAGGCTGATCTTGATCTTGGCAATCCCATTTTAATTGACATATCCCGCCAAATTTGGTCCAAGGTATCCCAATCAGTTTTTTTATAAATAGAGATGTGATGACAAAAAACGATAAAACAACGGAAAATCGATTCAAGATTGCCGCAATAGCCCTTCTGTTAATAGCCGCCTGCTTTTTAACCTACTATTTTCATTGCGTGCTTAAAAGTGGTAAAATCTTTACCCACTTCTTTTATATCCCTATCTTTCTATCATCCCTCTGGTGGAAAAGAAAAGGGCTGATCGTCGCCATATTGTTGGCATTATTATTGATCCTCAGTCACGACCAGTTAAGGGTGGATGTAGATGATGCCAATGATTACGTGAGGGCCCTCATGTTTTTGTGCGTGGGCTATGTGGTCGCCTTGTTGAGTGAAAAGATCGAGTGGTCGAAAAGGATCGCTCGGACCTCGATGGATCTATACAAAACCATATTCGAAACCACTGGCACGGCCACCATTATCATTGAGGCGGACACCACCATATTTCTTGCGAACAAACAATTCGAAGATCTTTCCGGCTACCCAAAAGAGGAAATAGTAGGAAAAAAAAAGTGGTCGGAGTTCTTCTCCGATAAGGATCTCGACAAAATGATGGAATATCATCATATCCGAAGGGTTTATCCGAATGCGGTTCCCGGGAACTATGAGGCCCGCTTCGTGGACAGGGAGGGTCTTGTCAGGGACGTGACCCTGAATGTGGCGGTCATCCCCGGAACAATGAAGAGCGTGGCGGCCATATCCGATATCAGTCCCATTAAAGACGCTCTGAGAGAGCGGGAGCTTCTCCGAAAAAAACTTGAGGAAGCCCTTGCCCAGGTACTCAGCGGGTTTATCCCCATCTGCGCCAGCTGCAAAAAAATCCGCGATGAAAAAGGGCAATGGAGCCAGGTGGAGTCGTATATCAGAAACCGTTCCAAAGCCGAATTCAGCCACACCATCTGCCCGGAATGTGGAAAAAAGCTCTATGGCGATCTCTATCCGAACCCGAAGTGAATGGCTCAGGTGAAACATCATGCTGTTTAGAAAATCCCGTGATGGGTTCGAAAGCCGCATCAGAGAACAAACGGCAGTGCTTGAAAAAACCCGACAAGCGCTGCAAAACGAGATGGCGGCCCATCGCCGTACCCAAAACGCTCTGGAGGAGAGTGAAAGAAAACATCAACTGCTTGAGGCGGCATTGACCGGGTGGGAAAACAAATATGGCGCCATGAAGGATACCATGAATGAGATGACATCCCGCCTTGAACATGCTCAAAGCATGGAAGCCCTCGGCGCCCTGGCGGGGGGCATTGCCCATGATTTTAAAAATATCCTTTCGCCCATCATGATGTATGCGGGCATGGCATCCATGGAAATTCCGGCTCAAGATCCCCTGCATTCCCACATGGATCAAATCATCAAAGCCGGCAACCGCGCCGACGCGCTGGTACGGCAACTCCTTCTGTTCAGCCGGCAAAACCATTCAGAACCGGGCCCCTTGATGATCCGCCCGATCCTGAAGGAAACCCTCAAATGGTTAAGATTTTCCATTCCCGCCGCCATCCGCATAAAACAAAGCATCGAGGTGGAATCGGATATGGTTCCGGCTGATCCGGTTCGGATGCATCGGCTCTTGACGAACCTGTTCACCCATGTGATAGAACGGATGGGTCATAAAGGCGGCATCCTGAACGTGGGGTTGATGGATGCGGACTCCGAAAGTCTCAAGAGACATCCCGATTTAATCCCGGAACGGTCCTACCTCAAACTGACGGTAAGCGATGCCGGCACTGGAATGGAATCTGAAGTGCCGGCGCAACTATTTGAACCCTATGCCCCACCAAAGAACGCCGCGGGGCTGAGGCTTGCCGCGGTCCATGATATCGTCAAACAGCTAAGCGGGGCGGTTTTCATCAACAGTGCGCCTGAAAAGGGTGCGACCTTTGAAATATTTTTCCCGAAAATCAAAACCGATGGGTCAAAAGACGCCGGCCGAAGAGAACCCCCACCCAAAGGCCATGAACGGATATTGTTCATCGATGATGACGTGATGGTGGCGGATGCCGCAAAAATCATGTTTGAAAGTCTCGGTTATCGCGTCCATAAGGCCACCAGCAGCGTTGCGGCATTGGCGGCATTCAAAGAAAGCCCCTTGAATTTCGACCTGGTCATAACCGACCGGGTGATGCCGGATATGGCGGGCGAAGATTTGTGCCGAGAGTTCGTGCGCATACGACCGGATATCCCCATTATCCTTTGTACCGGTGGTGATGAAATGATCAATGAGGAGATTGCCGAAGAAATCGGCATTCAAGCTTTTTTCATCAAGCCCATCGCGATACATAAGACGGCCCTTACGATCCGGCGATTACTGGATCAGCAAAGGAATAAAAATGGCAAAGATCCTCATCATCGATGACGACCGGATGATTTGTGAGAGTCTGATCGATTTCATGCGACCCATGGGCCATTACGTCGCCTATGCCCTCAGGCTCAAAGAGGGTCTGAAACAGCTTCGCGCCGAATCCTTTGACATCGTATTTCTAGACGTTTATCTCCCCGACGGCAACGGCCTGGAACAAATCCCCACCATTCGAAAGGGGGCCATCCCGCCTGAAATCATCGTCATCACCGGAGAAGGCGATGCCGATGGCGCGGAACTGGCCGTCAAAAACGGTTGCTGGGACTACCTTCAAAAACCCCTTTCCCCCAAGAAAACCGCCCTTTCCCTCAACCGCGTCCTGCAATACATCGAGGAAAAGAGTCACCGAAAGCCGCCGATTCTCTTGAAACGAGGAGGCATTATCGGAAAAAGTCCCCGGTTGGAAGAATGTCTCGGTATGGTGGCAAAGGCGGGCGCAACCGACGTCAATGTCCTGATTACCGGCGATACCGGCACCGGAAAGGAACTTTTTGCCCAGGCAATCCATGACAACAGCCCCCGGGCCCATAACCCCTTTGTGGTGGTCGATTGCACCGCCCTGCCCCAAACCCTCATCGAAAGCATTCTTTTCGGCCATCAAAAGGGTGCCTTTACGGGCGCCCTCCAGAGCCGGGAGGGTCTGATCAAACAGGCCCATGGCGGCACCCTTTTCCTCGATGAGGTGGCCGAGCTTCCCATGACCGCCCAGGGCACCTTTCTTCGGGTCCTTCAGGAACATCGCTTTCGTCCCGTGGGCAGCGAAAAGGTACTGAAGAGCAATTTCAGACTCATTGCGGCGACCAATCAAAATCTGGTATTCATGGCCCAGACCGGAAAGTTCCGAAATGATCTGTTTTTTCGTCTCCAAACCATCGCCATTAATCTGCCCCCCTTAAAAAACAGAACCGGCGATATCAAGGATATTGCATTTCATTACATCAATCTGTTCTGCGACCGCTTTGGGCTCAGAACCAAGGGGGTCTCCACGGAATTTCTCGAAGCTTTAACACAATACAGTTGGCCCGGAAACGTGCGTGAACTGATTAACGCCACGGAGAGCGCTCTGACGGAAGCCTTTGACGCACCGACCCTCTTTCCCATTCATTTGCCTAACCCGATTCGAAGCGAATTAGCCCGGGCCTCTTTTGATTCCGGGGGTCACCACAAAGCCTTCACGGAATCACGCCCTGAACCTCCCAGCTCTTTCCCCAATTTTCAGCAATTAAAGGAAAGGACCGAAAAAAAATATTTTCAAGATCTGCTCGCCTTTACGGAGGGCGATATAAAAGCCATCTGCCGCACCTCAGGGCTTTCCCGGGCCCAGGTATACCGGCATCTGAAAAAACACAACCTCTCTCGAAACGATTAAGCGCATACGGCGTTTCCGCCTGTTCCTTGCTGCCATCCCTAGTCTGTCCCATTTTCACGCCTTACCAAAAAGGTTACAGAGAACAAAACATGACCATTCCGTACAACAATCTCCGGACCACCAACCGGGCAGACACACAGGTCTGCCCCTACCCACGCCCCATCTTTTGATTCGCAAGATACCCGTAGGGGCGGACCTATGTGTCCGCCCTTATGTTTGAGCCACCATGTCTCACAAATGAGATTTTTCTCTGATTTGAGACGTCTTTTCTAAACTCCATTATCCTTGCCGTTTTTGCGAATATCATCGTAACACATTACCATTAAACAACAAATTCACAAATTTCCGTTTCAAAAAACATCCGGCATAAAACTTGAAACAGACTTACCCATAAAATGAAACCCGAATGCTAAAAAGCAGGGGGGAGGTTCAGATGAGACTACTGTTTTTTTGTGAGGATACAAAGGGCGCCGGCAAAGAGATTCAAAAGATGATTGAGGCACAGGTGCGAAAAGAAGACATGGAGATTTACCGAACCATTCGAGATCTCTCCCAAAGGCTTCACCAACCCAGAGGCACGATCAATATCGTCGTTCTTTTGGCCGCCAATGGAAAAAGCCTTGCGGAACTCCTTTTGTTGGCCGAGCTGCTGAATGACATACCCATGATTCTGGTGTTACCGGACAGGCAGGCGGATACCATTTCCAAAGGGCATCAATTTCACCCGCGCTTTACGTGTTATTTGGACAACGGTTTTTCCGATGCAGCGCTGGTGTTGGCAAAAATGATAAAGATACAGGAAAAACAAAGGAGGAGTTTAAAATGTGGAAGAATATGAAGATGGGAACCAAAATCGGCGCTCTTTCAGGCATCCTGATATTATTGAGCGGACTGATTGCTTTTGTGGGCTTCAATAGCCTGTCAGGGGTTGCGGATAGGGTTCATAAAGCCGAGGATGTCAACCGCATCATTAAATCCATGTTGGCGGCACGCCAACAGGAAAAGAACTTTATGCTCCGTGGAGACAAAACCTATATCGACGCGGTTCAACAAAAAATTGCCGAAGTAGAAAACCAGGCAAACATCACCCGGGACAAATTCAAGGATTCGGCAAACAAACGACAAATGGACGAGGTTCTGGCCAATGCGTCGGACTACCAGAAAGCATTTGCCCGTTATGTAGATCTTCATACCAAAATGCAGGCGGCGGATGGCACGATGATCAAGACGGCCAGGGCGGCTGAAAAAATCGCCGATGAAATTCAACAAGAACAAACGGCCCAATACCGGGAACTCCGTAAAGCGAATGCTTCTGAGGAAAAGCTTGACGACAAATTGACCAAGGCCGGTGAAGCCGACACCATTGTCAAATGGATACTTCAATGTCGACGGCAGGAAAAGAACTTTATGATGCGGGGCGGCAAAGAATATGCGGACCGTGTCGCCGGGCATGTGAAAGACATCCTCGATCTGACCCGGGATTTGAAGTCCCGGTTTGCGCAAGACCGCAACGAGGAACAGGCCGATCGCATCATTGCCGCTGTTTTGGCCTATCACTCGGCCTTTGATAATGTAGTGGCATTTCGGGAAAAGCAGTTACAGGCCGACGCGCAAATGGTAGCCATCGCCCGTACCGGCCAGAAAACCTGTGAGGCGGCAAGGGCCGACCAAAAGGCAAAAATGGAGAAACAGATATCTTCGGCCAATCACATCATGAGTCTTATGGCCCTGGCGGCCATTGTGTTCGGCATACTCCTTTCGTTTATTATTATCCGCGGCATCACCAAAGTCCTTACCCACGCCATTGACGGTTTAAACCAAGGCGCGGCGGAGGTGGCAGCCGCATCGGAACAGGTATCCCAGTCAAGCCAGTCCCTGGCGGAAGGGTCATGTCAGCAGGCAGCGGGCATAGAGGAAACCTCATCCTCACTGGAAGAGGTCTCCTCTATGACCAAACTGAATGCCGACAATGCCATACAGGCCAACACCCTCATGCAGGCCACAAACCATGAGACGGAAAAAGCCAATGCCTCCATGGTGGAACTGACAAAATCCATGGCGGAGATTTCCAGGGCCAGTGAAGAGACCTCTAAAATCATCAAAACCATTGATGAAATCGCCTTTCAAACCAACCTGCTGGCCCTGAATGCGGCGGTTGAGGCGGCAAGGGCCGGGGAAGCGGGGGCAGGCTTTGCCGTTGTGGCCGACGAGGTTCGAAATCTTGCCCTTCGGGCCGCGGAAGCCGCCAAAAACACGAGCGAGATGATCGAAGACACGGTCCAAAAAGTTATGGATGGCTCCGGGTTGGTCACCAGAACCCACAACGCATTTACCCAGGTGGCGGGAAGCGCCAAAAAGGTGGCGGAGTTGGTAGGAGAGATTAGCGCGGCCTCCAATGAACAGGCCCAGGGAATCGAACAGGTCAACGTGGCGGTCAGCGAAATGGACAAGGTGGTGCAACACAATGCCGCCGGCGCCGAGGAATTCGCCGGCGCTTCCGAGGAGCTTAACGGCCAGGCCAGACAAATGAAAGGGATGGTCGGGGAATTAGCGGCCCTGGTGGGGGGAAAAAACGGCAACGGCGCCGCCCATGCGCAACGCTCAAGAAATGGAGACAGTTTTATGTCTCACAAGGCTCTCGGCATGCCCAAAAGAAAATTATCCGGTGGGGGCAACGGAAAACAACTCGCCATTCAAACCGCCAGGCCCCAGCGGGTGATGCCGTTAGAAGAGGATGCCTTTCAGGATTTCTGATTTTTCCAGAATGCACCCGGATACAACTTTTAAGCTAACAGCTAATAGCTAACAACTATATTTTAATGGCAAAGAGGAGAAATATGAAACGTCCGTCCCCATGGCTGCATATCCTTATTGCGGCAAGCACCTTGATGGCCATCGCCGCGGCTTTCGTCCTCAGCGCCAGAACCCAGCGGGCGCTGCGGGACATGGCGGCAGAAGAGTTTAACCAGCAACAGTTGATATTGGCCCACTCGGCCGCCAACAGCATCGAAATATATTTCAAGGCATTAATCGCTGATCTATCCGCCCTGGCAAGCATGCCTGAAGCTTATGGGCTGATGCCCGAGCATCAGAAAATTTTGGAACAGACATATTGGGGATTCCCACGAAAAACCTCCATAAGACTGCTGGACCATAAGGGCGTTCTACGTTATATTTATCCCCGTGGGGGGTGGCGAAAAGAACTGGTCGGCAAAGACTATAGCCAGGAGGCATATTTTCGGCAGGCAATAGCGACAGACCGTATTACCCTTTCGCCGCTGATTTACAACGAGCAGGGGGAAGCACGCATCAGAATTGCAGTTCCCATCTCCCTTCCCGACGATACGGACCCCCCGGGTGAAAAAGATGGCCGAGATGTTGCCGTCACGTTGACTGATCCGGCGGGTCAAAAAGACATCAGGGTCAGGGGCGTTCTGGTGGGTTCAGTAAATCCGGCGATCATTTCCCGCGATTTCATCTCCCCCATTGTTTCGGGAAAAACCGGTTATGCGTGGTTGTTGGATTCGGAGGGAACCTTCCTTTCACATCATTTAAATGAGTTTGTGGGCCGGAATGCTTTTCGCATACGGCATGCCAGAAATCCCTTCTTTTCCTATGACGCCATTAACAATATCCAACATTTGATGATGGTCGGAGCGGAAGGAAAAGACCGCTATATTTCCGGCTGGCATCGGACCCAGGATGGCGAGGTTGAAAAACTCGTGGCCTACTCGCCCATCCAGATTCTGAACGGCATATGGTCCGTGGCGGTGTGCGCCCCCGTAAACGAGGTTGAAGGCATCGTCAACAGGGCCCAGCGCTCCGAACAACAATCATTGGCCCTGGTAACCGCCGTACTCCTGCTATGCGGGGCTTTTTTCTTCATAACCCGCTATCGCTGGTCCCGGTCTCTGGAGCGGGAGGTGAAAAGGCAGACAAGAGACCTTAAAGCCAATGAAAAGAGAATGCGGGCCATTCTCAATGCTTCTCCCATGGGGGTCAGTCTACTCATAAACCGTAAAATGATCTGGTTCAACAAAGCCATGCATGATATGCTCGGTTATGACGACGCTTTTCTGGGTGAAGATGTCATGGCCCTCTATCCGAACCCGGCGGAATACGAACGGGTGGGACGTGAGCTTTACGCCGATGTCGACGGGTCAGGAACCGGCAACATGGAAACAAAATTGGTCCGTAAAGACGGTACTTTTCTGGATTGCTACCTTCAGACCTGCGCCGTTGATACTTCGGACCCATCACAGGGATATATCGTAGCCATTGTGGATATCAGCGAACAAAAAAAGCATGACCGGCAAAAAAAAGAACTGGAAAACCGACTCCGTCAGGCCGAAAAAATGGAAATCATCGGAAGCTTAGCGGGAGGGATTGCCCATGATTTCAACAATATCCTTTTCCCCATTGTCGGCTATACGGAAATTTTGCTGCACACGGCCCCAGAGGGGAGCGATTCCCATGATCTGCTGGATCGGATTCTCAAAGCCGCGGATCGTGCAAAGGATCTGGTGCGCCAAATCCTGACCTTCAGTCGCCAGAGCGACACGGGATTAAAACCCATTCGGCTTCAACCCACGGTAAAGGAGGCCCTTAAACTGCTAAGGGCATCGATTCCCGCCACCATAGAGATTCGTCAGCGGATCGAAAATGGGAATGCCGTGGCCATGGGGAACCCGACCCAGGTCCATCAGATCGTCATGAATCTGTGTACCAACGCCTATCATGCCATGGAAGATCAGGAAGGAGGAAAACTTGAGGTTAGTCTGACGGAAGTTGAGTTGGAAAATGGCGTTTGCGATCTGATGAATATGAAACCGGGGCTCTATTTGGAACTGACGGTCTCCGATACCGGATCGGGAATAGCACCCAAAATCCTGAACCGAATTTTTGAACCCTATTTTACCACCAAGGAAACGGGCAAGGGGACCGGCATGGGATTGTCCGTTGTGTACGGCATTGTTAAGGATTTTAACGGGGAGATAAGGGTGAACAGTTGCCCGGGAAAAGGAAGCGCCTTCCACGTTTATCTGCCCGCCGTTCATACCGGGAAGAATGGCGTGGAAAAATCCGGTCGGGATCATTTTTCAGGAGGAAAAGAGCGGGTCCTGCTGGTGGATGACGATGAAGATGCCATTTCCGTCCAGGAAGAGATGCTGAAGCAACTGGGTTATACGGTCATTCGCCAGACCAGCAGCCTGGCGGCCCTGGAGATGTTTCGACGGGACCCCAAAATTGTGGATTTCGTCATCACCGATCTGACCATGCCGAATTTGACGGGAGACAAACTGTCGCGGGAACTCGCGAATATTCGACCCTGCATCCCCATTATCCTCTGCACCGGCAGCAATGAAAGTATGTCCGAAGAAAAAGCAAAGCGTCTGGGGATCAAGGGGTTCTTTCGAAAACCGGTCAAAACGGGCGTTCTTGCCAAGATAGTGCGGAAAGCATTGGACAATTCAGAAAAACCGGGAGAAATATGAGACGTCCGTCCCCGTGGCTGCATACGCTGATTGCGGCCGGCACATTGATGGTCATCGCCGCGGCTTTCGTCCTCAGCGCCTCGACCCAGCGAGAATTAAAAAAAATGGCGGTAGCGGAATTTAACCGACAGCAGTTGATACTGGCCCGTTCCGCCGTCAACAGCATCGAAATTTATTTCAATGCAATGATCGGCGAACTGTCCGCCCTGACAGGCAGACCTGAAGTCCGTCGGATGAGCCCAGAGAGCCTGGAACTCCTGGAACACGCCTATTGGGGTTTCCCGCAAAGAACCTCCATCAGGCTGCTGGATCATCAGGGCGTCCTGAGCTTCATCTACCCTTGCACGGGATGGCGAAAAGAACTGATCGGGAAATCATACGGTGGTAACGAATATTTTCGAAAAGCAATGGAAACGGGCCGCATCACCCTCTCCCCGCTCATTTATAACGAACGGGGTGAAGCACGAATCAGGATTGCGGTGCCGATCTTTCCGCCTGACCGGGCAGATGCCGCGGACGGGAAACATCATAATGGTCCGGCAGTCGTCCTGGTGGGCTCGCTGGATCCGGAAATCATTGCCGATAACCTGATATCACCCATCAGGTCAGGGGAAACCGGTTATGCCTGGGTTCTGGATTCGGAGGGCGTCTTCCTCCATCATTATCTAAATGAGTTCGTAGGCCAAAACGCCTTTCAGATACGGCATACCCGAAACCCCTTTTTTTCCTATGAAGCCATTGATGAAATCCAGCATCGGATGATGGCCGGCGCGGAAGGAAAAGGTCGCTACATTTCGGGCTGGCACCGGGATCAGGCGGGTCAGGTCGAAAAACTCGTGGCCTACGCACCCGTTGAAATCCTTGACAAAACCTGGTCCGTAGCAGTGTGCGCGCCACTGAGCGAGGTTGAAGAAATCGCCAACAGGGCACAGCGCTCGGAACGACATTCATTGATTCTGGTGACCCTGGTACTGACCTTATGCGGGGCTTTCTTCTTCGTCACCAGTTATCGCTGGTCTCGATCGCTGGAACTGGAGGTCGAAAAACAGACAAAAGACCTTGAGGCCAACGAGAAAAGAATGCGGGCCATCGTCAATGCTTCTCCCGTGGGAATCGGCTTGTTCATCAACCGAAAAGCCAGCTGGCTCAACAAAGCAATGCACGACATGATCGGTTATGAAAAGGGCGCGTTTTTGGGCAAGGACGTCAAAGCGCTCTATCCGGACCCGGAAGAATACGAACGGGTGGGCCGTGAGCTTTACGCCGACATCAATAAGTCGGGGACCAACAGCATGGAAACAAGAATGGTCCGAAAAAATGGCACTTTTTTAGATTGTTACCTTCAGGCCTGTGCCGTTGATCCTTCAGACCCGTCCCAGGGATATATCGTGGTGGTGATGGATATCAGCGAACAAAAAAAGAATGCCCGGCAAAAAAAGACATTGGAAGACCGGCTCCGCCAGGCCGAGAAGATGGAAAGCCTCGGATCTTTGGCGGGAGGAATCGCCCATGATTTCAACAATATCCTTTTCCCCATTGTCGGCTACACCGAGGTATTGCTTCAAGAGGCCCCCGAGGGGGGCGATGCTCAGAATCTGCTTGAGAGAATCCTGAAGGCCACGGATCGCGCAACGGACTTGGTCAAACAGATCCTGACCTTTAGTCGCCGGGGCGAAACAGGATTAAAACCCATTCGAATCCAGCCGGTGGTAAAAGAAGCCCTTAAACTGATCAGGGCATCGATTCCCACCACCATCGAGATTCATCAACACATGGAAAATGACGGCGGCATCATTATGGGGGACCCGACCCGAATCCACCAGATCGTCATGAATCTATGCACCAATGCCTATCATGCCATGGAGGATAAGGGCGGCAAACTTGACGTAACGCTAACGGAAATTGAGTTTAAGGATGACGCTCACGGCCTTATGGGGATGAAACCGGGAGCCTATTCGGCACTGACCGTCTCCGATACGGGAATGGGCATGCCGCCTGAAATCCTGAAGCGGATTTTTGAACCTTATTTTACCACCAAGGAAATGGGCAAGGGAACCGGGATGGGATTGTCCGTGGTGTACGGCATTGTCAAGGAGTTCGGCGGCGACATAAGGGTCGACAGTGAACCCGGAAAAGGGAGTGCCTTTCATGTTTACATACCCGTTATCCATGCCCGGGACAAGGCAGCCGAACCATCGCGCCGAGACGACTTTTCAGGGGGCAATGAACGGATACTGCTGGTCGATGATGATGAAGACGCTGTTTTTGTTCAGAAAGAAATGCTGACACAGCTTGGATATACCGTCACCCACCGCACGGACAGCCTGGCGGCCCTGGCGCTGTTTCAAGCCTGTCCCAACGATTTTGACCTCGTCATCACCGATCTGACCATGCCGTATATGACGGGAGACAGACTCTCACGGAAACTCACAAATATCCGCCCCGGCATCCCCATCATCCTTTGTACCGGATCCAATGAAAGTGTATCTGAAGAAAGGGCCACGCTTCTGGGAATCAGGGATTTCTTCAGAAAGCCCATTAAAATGAGGGCCCTTGCCAAGATCGTCCGACAGGCACTGGCCCCACATTCCAACCCTTAACGGGGAATCATCAACCCCCTTCCTAAAACTTACCCCATTCGTCCTCGTCAAATGGGATAACCTGTTCGGGACTCTGTTCATTCCGGGAGCTTCCGGCATTGCCTTTAGCGGCGGTCTTGCTGACGGGTCGTTTGGGCGCAGGTAGTACGCCGGTCGTACGCCGTCTTGCCGTTTTCGTATCTTTCGCCGTTTTCCGGCCAGCAACAGGACGTGGCCCGGCCTTTTCCTTTTCATCGGCGGAACCACCGGTTATGGCCATCAATTCCCTTACAATATTCTCAAGTTCCGCGGATTGTGCGCTCATTTCTTCGGCAGCGGCAGCGGTTTCTTCGCCATTGGCGGCATTTTGCTGAACGACCTTGTCCATTTCGTTGACGGCCTTGTTGATCTGCTCGATCCCTTCGGCCTGTTCCCTGGTCGCGGCGCCGATTTCATCCACCAGTTCACCAATCTTCATGGCAATATCCGTATTGGCCGCAAATCCCTCCTGTGTTTTCTGGGTCAGCTCATTGCCGTTCTTCACTGCCAGAATAGTCCCTTCAATCAGTTCCGAGGTATTCCTGGCCGCTTCCGCCGCCCGCATGGCGAGATTTCGCACCTCATCGGCCACCACCGCGAACCCTGCCCCCGCCTCCCCGGCACGGGCCGCTTCAACCGCCGCATTCAACGCCAGCAAATTGGTCTGAAAGGCGATTTCATCGATGGTCTTGATAATCTTGCCGGTTTCTTCACTTGAATGGGTGATCTTCGCGATGGCGTTAATCATGTCTTCAAGACTCTTATTGGCATTTCCCACAATGACCCCGGCCTCTTTCATCATTTGCATGGCCTTGTTGGCATTGTCCGAATTCTGCCGGGTCATGGAGGACATTTCTTCCAGTGAAGAAGAGGTTTCCTCGATGGATGCCGCCTGCTCGGAAGACCCTTCAGCAAGGGACTGGCTGGCTGATGACACCTCCAGAGAACCGGAGGCCACCTGATCACCAGCGTCCTTAAGATTTTTAATGGCCCGCTTAAGGGTTTTGAACACGGTTCCCGTGGTAAACCAGGTCATCAACCCCACGAGCAGCACCGCCGCCAGTCCCAGGATGAAAGCGAACATCTTCATGTGGCTGATGGTTGAAAGCATTTCCGAGTCTTCAATGGTGGCGGCCATCACCCACCCTTTTTTGTCATAGGTGGCAATTTGGCCCGTCTTATCCTTGCCTTCCCAGACATAATGGATGACGCCGGCTTTTTGCTGCAGCATTTTCCGACCAAAGTCAAAATCAGTCATATTGGTCTTCAAAATATGCTTTTGGTTTTGATGGGCCAGCACAACGCCTTTGCTATCCATAATGAAGATGTAACCCGTTTCTCCAATCTTGCTCCCACCCAGGAATTGATCGGAAAAATTAATGAGGTCCACGGGACTGCCCATAATGCCCGCCAGCTTGTCCCCCACATAAATAGGCGCTGTAATCAAAGCGACAGGCCTTCCACTGGCCGGAGATTTCATCGCCTCGCCCACCCACACATCGCCCGCTTCAACCTTTTGGACGTTGATGGCGTACCCGGGAATCTTGGCAAGTTCAACGCCGACCGATTTTCCCCCAACGGAATCCATGAAAATCTTCCCGTTTTTGTCAGCCAGAAATATGTTTTCATTGAAGGGCGACTGCTTTTGATAAATATTCAGCCTGTTTTGCGCTTCATCCAGCCGTTTGCCTTCGCAGGCGGCCCTGAAAACGCCGTTTTCACTGAAAAGGAGGACATCTCTTTCCCGATCGCCAATCCACATGCTGAGCTCATCGAGACTTTTGGAAACAATTTGTTCCATCAAAATTCCCTGCTGCGCCAAAATCGCTTGCGAGGCGGTGCGATAGAAAAAAAAGGTCAGCGCCCCAATGGCGATGATCGAAACGGGAATGATTTGTAACAGCAGTTTATTGCGGAAATTCATCTTCATAATTCTCTCTCCTCGATATTGATGTTCTTTACCTTTTGAATTGAAAAATCGCTAACGGCATCATAGCAAATATCATACCAACACACATAGTGCCTGAACGAAAACCTCTAAACATAGTTTTCCAATTTTCGTTAGAGCTTTACAACTAGATGATATGGTTTCGTTCTTTTTACTTAAAACTTAAAACCTAAAACTTAAAACCGTGCCTGAAAGTGTCATTTTTTTGACTCCCGAAACCAGGCTGAACCTGGCGGCCCTCAATAGTCAAACCGGCGATTACGTTGCTTTCATGTTAGGACCTTATCCAGCACGTTCCGAACCGTCTCCGCCATCACCCGTTTCAGGAGAGGCTTTATGACAAATGCCCGTATTCCCAAGCGTCCAGCCTCCTCTTTTGAAATCAGGTTGCTGTGTCCGGTACAAAGGATAATCGGAATATCAGGGCGAATCTTCATCAGCTCCAAAGCCAGTTTGTCGCCCGTCATATGGGGCATGGTCATGTCGGTAATCACCAGATCGTAACGATCGGGCGCTACCCGAAACAGTTCCAACGCCTCGATGCTGCTTCTGGTGGCAACCACCTGATATCCCAGCCACCCCAGCATCTGCTCCCCCACGTCCACCAGGGCCTGCTCATCATCAACCAGCAGAATGCGCTCGCTTCCGGTGGGAAGGGGTTCCTCGGACCGGTCTTCCTCCCTTTCCTCCTCCAGAATGACGGGTAAATACACATGGAAAGTGGTGCCCTCCCCGGGTTGGCTGTAAACCGTGATGGCGCCCCCGTGCGCCTTGACAATGCCCTGGACCACGGACAACCCCAACCCCGTTCCCTCTCCCGTATCCTTGGTGGTGAAATAGGGATCAAAGATCCGCTCCATTGTCTCATGACCCATACCGCGTCCGGTGTCACTGACCGTCATCCTGAGGAAGGGACCGGCGGACAAATCCAAATATTTGGCCGCCTCCGTGTCATCCAGTTCCACATTGGCCAGTTCGACCATCAAAACACCACCCTCCGCCTGCATGGCATGACCGGCATTGGTACAGAGATTCATAACCACCTGATGCATCTGGGTGGGGTCCGCATGAACGATACCGCCCCCCATGGCCAGGCGCGCCCTAATCTCAATGGTTGTGGGGAGGGTGGACCTTATCAGCTTCAGGGCCTCCTCAACGATGGTTTTGATCCGCACCGGCCTTTGTTCCTGCTTGTGCCGGCGACTCACGGTCAGAATATGTTCAACCAGCTTTGCCGCCCGGTTGCCCGCTTTTATGATCTGATTCAGATCGCCCATAACGTCGGCCCCTTCAAGGGCCTTCATTTTTGCCAGCTCTGAATACCCGATAATCCCCCCGAGGATATTGTTGAAGTCATGGGCAATGCCGCCCGCCAGGGTGCCGATGGCTTCCAGTTTCTGGGATTGACGCAACTGGTCTTCGAGGCCCTTTCTTTCCGCCTCAATACGCTTGAGTTCGGTGACATCGTGAACGACAACGACGGTGCCGGCCCCTATATCCTGATCGTTTAACGGTTTCGCCGTCAAAACAACATCCCTGAATTCGCCATCACTGCGTTTCAACCGGGTATTGATGGTTACAATGCCATGTTCTTGCATATGCTCATTTAATTTCTTTCCCACACGGTCGGATTCTTCCTTTGTTTCATAAAGGAAATCGGTTGTTTTGCCCAAAAGGTCCGCCTCGGCATAGCCGAAGCTGACGCACCAGTTTTGGTTTGCACGCCGATACACGCGATCCTTCATGAAACAGATGCCCACCGGCACCGCATCGAAGACGCTCTGAAGGTTGGCTTCACTCTCTAAAACCGCGGCCTCGGCCCGCTTTCGCCGGGTAATGTCCAATAACGTTCCCGAAACAGCGGGCTTTCCATCGAAAATGGCGGCGGTCCCGAATATCTCGACATCGATTATGTCGCCTGTTTTCTTTATCCCCTTGAACGTGTAGTGCGCAAATTCAGTTTCCCCGGAGGTTCTCTTGCGAATCTGCTCCTGAACGGCGGCTTTGTCATCCGGATGCACGAAATTTTGAAAGGACATATGATCAAGGCATTCCTCAGGGGTGCAACCGAAAATTTCAGCAAATTTAGGATTCACATAGCGGAACACCCCGTCTTGAATCAGATAGATGCCCACAAGGGACTGTTCCGTAAAATTGCGGAATTTTTCCTCGCTCTCGGCCAACGAGATTGTGTAATTTCTGAGGGCGCGGTTGTAAATGATGACAATGGGAACGGCCAATAATATGAACAAAAGAACCGTTGCCAGCGATTGCAGCAGACTCTTTTGAAGCAATCCGTTGACATAACTGATGTCATAGTCGGCACATGCAAGATATTTGACACCGCCCGGCGACGTTTCCGGAATCATGACGGTTCGAAAAGTACCCCACTGGTCCGTTACCGTTTTATAAGTGGGGGTTTGCCGGTTGAAAGCCTCGAAGAAGCTCTCGTCTGCTTCCTTGTAGGGATAAAAATAGAAAGTTCCTCTTTTATTTTTAGGATCCGCTGCGATATCGGAAGCGATAAAGAAGAGGTCGTTCCCTATTTTAATGATGGTATAGGCAGATTTATAACCCGTATCTTTAATCAATTTCGTCAGCTTTCGAGAAATATGCTGATCCTCATTCACTGAAACAGCGTTTTCGTTTATGGCTCTGTCATGAAAATCATCCGGCAAAACATACTTCAGAACGGCTGCGCCATTGTACAACTTTGCATCGACGGATGCCATGATTTCGCGTTTGTGATAGAAATAATTCAAAACCCCATAGATAAATAAGGCGGTTACATATATAACCACTGAAATCGTGAACAATGCTCTATTTTGAAATTTTATTTTACCCATTATTTTTTCTCGATACCCACTGATGTCTTCAACGATGCCATCCAGATAACTGATCTTCCCGCCTTCCTCCTTAACCGCCACAATAGCTCGCCGTTGTAATCTTCATGCGTTTCCCCATCTTTGGCTTGATCATTGCTTTGAACGGGAAGTCTGAAGACCTCGCTTCTCATGGTCCATCCAAAACCTCCCGAACCGACCTTGCCAGGGTTTCAATTTCGATGGGTTTTTCGATGTATTTCCGAATGCCGAGTGCCAGAACACTCGCCTCCGAAATCCGGTTGCTGTACCCGGTGCAGAGAATAACGGGCATGTCGGATCTTATTTTAAGGATTTCCTGAGCGAGTTTATCCCCGGTTATATGGGGCATGGTCATATCGGTGATGACGAGGTCGATTTGATCCGGATGGCCACGGAAAAACCTTAACGCCTCGGAAGGATCGGTTTTGGCCATGACCGTGTACCCGAGTTTTTCCAATCGTTGCTGATTCAGTTTCGCCATTACATCTTCATCATCAACGAACAAAATCCTCTCTTTTCCGGTGGGCAATTTTTGAAACACCTTCGGTTCGTCCATGGCCTCCCCTTGAAGGGCCGGGAACAATAGCGTGAATGTGGTTCCTTTACCCGGTGTGCTTGCAACCGAAATTCCCCCATGGTGGCTGTTGACGATGCCGTGGACAACCGAAAGGCCAAGGCCCGTGCCTTTCCCCACATCTTTTGTGGTAAAATAGGGGTCAAAAATCCGGTCTATGGCTTCAGGGCTGATGCCGTCTCCCGTGTCGCTCACCACCAATTGCACATGGGGCCCGGGATGTAACTCAGGATATCGAGAAGCGGTATCCTCATCAATTTCCGTATTCGCCAGCGTAACTTCAAAAACACCCCCATCATTTTCCATTGAATGCGCCGCATTGGTACAGAGATTGATCATGACCTGATGGATTTGGGTTGGATCTCCAAGGATCTCGGCCGGGTCGGGGGCAATATTTTGGCGGATATGGATACTGGTGGGGATAGAAGCCCGCAGGAGTTTCAGTGATTCGGCGACAACAAGACCAATGTTGAACGGTTTTTGCTCGGTTTCAGATTTACGGCTGAAGGCCAAAATTTGTCTGACCACGTCTTTTGCCCTCATGCAGGCCTTCCTGACCTCATCCAGGTTTTCCCTTGCGGGATTCCATTTCGGCACATCGTCCATGGCCAGTTCCGTATTGCCTAAGATAATACCCAGCATATTGTTGAAATCATGGGCGATACCACCGGCAAGCGTCCCGATGGACTCCATTTTCTGGGATTGCCGCAGTTGGCGTTCTAAATTCATCATGGCTTTTTCAGCCTTTTTTTGCTGGGTGATATCTTGTATGAGACCCATCACTTTTAGGGGGGCTCCGGACTCATCACGCATCACCTCGGCAATGGATTTGATGATTTTTTTATCCGCCCCGGTAATGGGCTGAATTTCAAACTCAATATGGTATGCCACGTTTTTTTCTATCAGATCCATCAGCGCCTGATGAACCCTTTCCCGCTCCGGAATACAGCTTTCAACTTCCTCAGTGGTAAAATTTTCACTTTCCGGATCAAAACCATAGATCTTTTTGGCCTGTTCAGAACCCCAAAATCTCTCCGTTTTCAGGTCGTATTCCCAATTCCCCACCTGGCCCATGTCTTGCGCTTTTTTGTATCTTTCTTCGTTTTCGCGCAAATTCTCTTCGATTTGTTGTCGAAGCGCAATCTCCCCTTTCAGCCGTTTGTTCCAAAATAGAAAAAAAAGCACAAAAACAGATGCAACCCCCAAAACACCCAAAATCCACTTTAATAGATCGGCTTTACTGATCCCATATTCGTATCGTATGGTCAGCCACTTATTGCGAATGGCCGCATGTTCCGCGGGCGTCATGGCGGCGAGCGTCTTATTGATGATACCGACCAGTTCCGGCCAGTCGTTGCGGATGGCCATGGCCTGATTATGGTTGTCAAAGGGCGTCGGCGCCGCGACCTTTATGTTGCTATACCCGTTGGACTGTATCATATAGGCCGTCATCATCAGGTTGCCGATATAGGCATCGACCAATCCCGTGGACAATTCTCTGATCGGTATCTCGGCATAATTTTCCTGTTTTGCTGAAGCGACTTTGAGGTTGATGCCGGGGTAATCCCGTTTCAGCTTTTCATGAATGACAAATCCTTCTTCAACCGACACGGTTTTCCCTTTCAAATCTTCTATTGAACTGACAAAATCCGCGTCCGATCTGGTAAATATCACCCATGGCGCAATAATATACTCATGGGTAAAGAGCATGTGTTTCTTACGGTCATCCGTAATTTTCGCGGTTGGGACCATGTCCACAACCTCATGCTGTTTAATATAGTGAAGGGCTTGCGGCCAGGTCACTTCGGATTCGTTCACATACTGAAATTTGATGCCATTACGGTTAAAGATGTGTGTCAAATAGTCGATGGCGATCCCTCGGATCTTTCCATCCGTCAACATGAATGGCGGCGCATTGCCGATACGGACCCTGACGGTATGATTTTCACTCAGCCACGATTTTTCTTCAGAACTTAACGGTAATGTTGAATCGTTCCCAAAACACGGGATCGTGATACTGAGTAATGTAATCCAAACCAGATGAATTATCGTTTTGCGTATCATTTTCAGTCACCCATCATCCTATTGGCGGTTAATGCCTATCAAACTGTTGAGGTGCTAAATGAGCTTTCCGTCATCATCATAAATATCCAAATCCGGATACAGTTTCTTTACGCATTCCGGGCAGATGCTGTGGGTAAATTGCGCGTTGGAGTGTTCACCGATATACTTTTCAACCTGATTCCAGTATCCCTGGTCGTCTCGTATCTTTTTACAATTGGCACAAATGGGAAGCAACCCGCTCAACAGTTTGACCTTCGAGAGGGCCTCTTTGAGTTCGATAATGAGTCGATCCCGCTCACGCTCGGCCACATAAATGCGCGCCATGGCATCGACCCGTGCTTTCAATTCGCGGTTGGATATGGGCCGCGCGATATAGCCGTCCGCACCCACGTCAAGGCCATCGGCCTGGTCATGAGAGGAAATTTTCGTACCCGAAATCAATACCACGAAAGTTGCCTTGAGCTCGGGATCGGACTTGATTTCCCGGCACAGTTTTGTTCCGTCCACATCCGGCAACACCACATCCAGAAGGATAAGATCCGGCCGGTTCTCTCGTGCGGTTTTCATGCACAGAGCCCCCGTGGAGGCTTCGAACACCTCATATCCCGCTGATTTGACGATTCGCGATGTGGCAAAAAGCACATCCGGATCATCGTCCACGACCAATACCTTGATACGCTGATTCATTGCGCCTGTTCCTTTCGGGGCAATCTGAAATAAACGATCGTTCCGCTGCCCAACGCGCTCTCTACCCATATCTCACCCCCATGCGCTTCGATGATTTTCCGGGTGATGAGCATGCCGAGGCCCGTGCTTTTTTCGCCGGCGGTTTTTTTGACGCTGGTTTTTTCAAAGGGTTTGAACAGTTTGTTCATCTCTTCCGGTGGAATTCCCGGCCCCCGGTCCCGAACCGAGAAGGTCATGGCGTGCCGAGCACAAACAAGGCCGATGCTGACCTTTGTACCGGGCAGGGTATGCTCGATGGCGTTTGAAACCAGATTCGTGATGACCTGTTCGATCTTGGATGCATCCATGGTCATTAAATGACCGCAGTTCTCGGAGCCTACTTGCAGTTCAATCCCCTTTTTGATGGCCTGAAGATGATTCAGTTTAAGGCTTTCCGCCAAAATATCGTCGATATTGGCCGGCTGAAGGTCCAGATCGAATTTTCCGGCTTCGATGGCACTGACATCCAGAAAGTCGTCCACCAGCCTTTTCATAAAGAAACAGGAGGCATAAATGGTATTGAGAAACCCTTGTTGTTCACCATCCAGTCGGTCAGCCGCCTCTTCCATCAAAAATTCGGAATAGGAGATAATGAGCCCGATGGGTTTGCGCAAATCATGAGCCGCCATTCCCAGGAACTGGTTTTTCTCCCGGTTGAGCCGCTCAAGCTGCGCATTTTTTTGATGAAGCTCTCTCATGACATTGTTCAACTCCCGGTTCAGGCTCAGCACCTCTTTTCGCATGTGTTCGATCTCATCGGCATCCAGCCTGCCAAAGGTCAACACGTAATCGCCCATTTTGCGAAATGAAAAATAGAAACTTTGCGGCACACCCGATTGCGTCATGAAATGGAGCAGATGCTCCGATGATGCGTCCCCTGTCAAAGCCGCCAGATCGAAAGTCCCGGTAAAATCCACAAACAGGTCCTGAATGTTTTCGCCAACTACATTTCGGCCGGTGATGGTCTCGGCATAACGGTTTGCCTCTACAATAAGGCCATCCATCGAGAGAACGAAAAACAACACCGGCGCTTTCCGATCAAAATAGGTATAGGCTTCACGAAAAATCGCCGGATCATTGACCATGTCATACCCCTTTGATCTGCGTTTCAAGTACGTCCAGTGAGGGGATGTATTCGGTGCCGGAATAGCGTGCCACAGCATCCTTTCCACCCCATCTGAAGGCTTGACCGCCAATCAGCAGATCTAAGTTTGGAAAATCAGTTTTCACAACGTCGATACAACGCTCCAGATTTTCGATGTTGGACAAGATGCTGAGGGAAAGTCCCACGAGATCCGGCTTCACCTCCTGAATATATTGCGCCATATCCTCAGCGGGGGTGTTGGCCCCCAGAAAATGCCCGTCCCAGCCGTTGAGTTCCAGAATGTCCGCGACCATTTTACCACCCACCTGGTGAAATTCATTGGCACTGCATGAAATCACCGCTTTTTTTCCAATACGATCGGTAGCAAAAATGGCCGGATAGGCAAGATTCAGTAAACTTTCCGTGATGGCGGTGGCCAAATGCTCGTTGGCAACAGTGATGCGATTATTTTCCCACAACTCACCGACCCTGTACATGCTTCTTTGAAACAGCTTGTCATACAGCGCTTTGATGTCTATGGGAGCGGCCAGCAGTTTCCGGACAATATCATGGCATTCCGAACGTCGTCCGGCAAGAAGGGCGCTCAGATAGTTCCGGTAAACGCTTTCCTCGATGATGTTTGGGTCCTCTCGCTTGTTCATGGTTGCAATCCCCTATCGTGATACCGCCCCGTCAGCTTTTTGGAGCATTTCGTTGACGGCCAAAACCCACTGCGCTGAAAAACGATCCGCATCCGCCAGCCATCCCTGTAAGGCCGCCACGGCGCCCGCTATCCCGCTTTTTTCATCGACAACCGCTGAAACCAGCAATTTGCCGGTGTTCTTCAATGTGTGGGCCATTTCAGAACCGGCAACCCGCTCAAATGCGTCGGCCAGTTCCCGGAAATCCTTTTCCCGGATCAGTTTTACCCTGGCCTCCTTGAGAATATCCGCCGCCCTGAGCAACTTTCCATAGCTCGCCTTATTTTCGGGAACCGCTTTGGCCAGTTCCTCATATAAAAACCTGAGGGTATATTCCAGCATAAGCGACGGCATCCCCCGGGTGGCAAGGACCCTGCAAAGCCAGTCGATCTGTTTTTGCAGATTTTCCGGGTTCAATGCCGTCAATGTCACAAGCCAGCAGGTGTCACTGTCGGAAAAACGTTTGCCCCGGTCGCCGTAACGTTGCGCATAATAAGGGAATTCGGCCCACCCCCGATCGCTTGCTTTTAAGGCAGCCTGAATTTCCCGTTCATCCTCGGGTATGGGATGATTGCCGGCTTCCGGGTTGATATGGGTGACATGAAAGGCAACGTCGGTTTTGACCAATGGAAATAGTGCCGTGTACAACACTTCCAGACCGGAAAAGGCTTCATGAGCGGCCTCGATGACCGGGCCGTGTAGAGAGGAATCGTCCAGGGCGCTGTTCATTCTTCCCGAAAACCGATGCCAACGGATTTGTACCTGATCCCGGTAGCTTGCATAGTAACGGCAACCATCCAGGGCATTCAGCTGAAAGGTCGCCGAAATATCAGGTCGGTGAATCTGGTTGCCCAGTGTCGATCCCTCCAGCACATACAGGCACCCCAGCAACGCAACCGGCTTTTCAATTTGTCGGAGCCGTATCTTTTCCGTCATGTTAAGGGCGGCCTCGATGGCATCAGAAGCATCCGGCAGGCCCCTCGGTTTGAAAAAGGCGAGATCCTCTTCCAACAGCGGCAGCTTTCGCAACCCGTCATCCCATATATCCATCACCCGCCTGTCCCGGCATGTGGCCATCTCGTGTTCCAGCACCCCGTGAATGATGGAGAGTGCCCTGAGCTGGTTCACATAGCATGCCAGGGGGAGTTGATGTTCAATAAGCGCCTTGAAGTACGGTAAAGATTCAAGCTTTGCATGATATGCTTTTGTCTCTTCCCGCAGTCTCGTCATGATCTGAATCGATTGATTTTGTGACGGGCTTACCTTCTTGGTCGTCATAATTCTTCCTCCTTCGCTTTTTTTTGAATGCTTCCAGGAAGGGCAGTTGCTGGAGATGAGATGTTACACCATAATGATGATACACCACAAGAAAAGAAGGTCTGCAATCACGTCACCCTGGAAGTTCCAGGCAAAGAATCTCGCCGCAGGCCGGCCGGAACGGCAATGTGCAAAGTAATATTAATAGGTACATCCAGTGGCCATGGCTCGTTTTTTTGACTTGTTATCATTGAAAGCACTGAATCTTCTACGATATCACTAATGGCTGTTTGCATAATGTTCTCCTTAGCCTCGTTCTGCTGAATAAGTTTGAAATTCTGTACGGAAACACGTACATTATGAAAAAAGAGGAAGTCGGGAAACGGAAGCGTCCTTGGAAAGCCATTGTGCAGGATGCCTGAATCCAATGTAAACTGTCTGTTATAAATATTTGCAAACACTTGCATTATACCCCGGTTTTCTGTTATTAGAAACAAGAAATTTCATAGCCACGTAAACTTGAAATCTAGAACTTAAAACTGCGGCTCTGCCGCGTTGGAACTCTAAAGAGGGAGGTTATGACATGGAAGTCAAGAGAATACTCTGGCCGACGGACTTTTCACCAAACGCTGAAAAGGCACTGGATTATGTGACATCCTTTGGCGAAAAATATCAGACGGAAGTGCATGTGCTCTATGTGATTGAGGAACTGGGATATCACGAGCCCTGGTATGGAGAATTTGACCGATCTCACATCGAAAAAATTCACGAGTGGGAACGTGAAACCGCTGAAAAAAGGCTGAAAGACATCTGCACAAAGTATTTGCAGGGTTGCCCGCTCTTCATCAAGCATATTGCCATCGGAGATCCAGCCGAAGAAATCCTTAAAACGGCGGAAACCGAAAAAATGGATATGATTGTTATGGCAAGCCATGGCCGGAAAGGACGGTTCGGTTTTGGCAGTGTATCAGAAAAAGTCGTAAAAAACTCCCACATTCCAGTGGTTACCATTCCGGTAAAACCGTAAAACGGATGCTCGCCTAACCCCCTGGAGATCCCTGCCAAAAACCATTCGGCGGGGATCTTTTCCACCAAACAGGCAAAATGCCCCCAAAACGCCTACTTAAGGAAGGCCGGAATTAAGGATCAGTCCTTAGAAAATGCGGCTCTCCTCGCACGTTCAACCCATTCAATTTCCCTGGAAATGGAATCGGTAACGCTCTCACAACGCAGGTCCTCAGGCAACACCGTCCAGGTGTAGGTTTCCACTTCCAGCGGTATGGGGTCAGGAAACAATGGCAGTATTTGTTCGAGAAGAAAGCGGGTGGTGGTGCATTCCGTTGCGGCCTTCAGAAACACCGGCACGTGACCGATTCTGATGCCATGGGCGGAGAGCCGGCGCAGCGATTCGGCCGGGTCTTCATACTGAAGCGCCTGGTGACAGCAGTCGTAGCAGACGGCCAGCAGGGACCGGTGGGTCGGTGATAGGGCCAGCCGGCTGAAAAACTCGATCACATCACCGGTGGTTTCCATAAGGCAGCCACCGGGCCAGCAGTTCGGCGGCCTGTTTCGTATAGGTGAGACGTTTTGGATAACGCCAGTCGGGCAGATAGACGGATTCTTTGACCGGTGTATGATGGAAAGTTCCGTAGGGAAAAGCGTTTATCGTTGCCACATAGACGTCGTTTTCCCGGCACCAGCCGGAAAAAGCGGCGGCGTAGTGTGTGCTCATCTCCCCGGCCGCCCTCCCGGAAAGGCGCAGACTCAGGGGAAACGGCGCATCGGGGGCCACGCGCTGCTTGAAGGACGGCACATGGCGACGAACCGCAGCGAAGATCTCCTGCCAACTCTCACCGGGATGAATGTTGGTGCAGTATGAAGTGGCTGCCATCAATTGCGTTCCCCGTGGTCGGCACGGTCTCGACCCTGTCCGGATGAAATCTTTCCGTGCCGAATGCTTGTTCGAGTTCGTGGATGCAGCGTGTCATCAGCGCCCTATCGATCCGCCCAACTTCCCTTTTGCTACCGATCGAAGTCAACAGGGTAATGCAGAGTTCCCCGCCCAGGTGTTCCTGGAATTCGGCCAGGGCCACCGAGACATCGAGCCTGGAAAGTGCGGGATGGTACAGCGGCAGCGAGAGATCCTCCAACAGTCGGAGTATCTGCTGCAATTCGCTTTTCGTGATCATTCCGGCGTGGTGGGAATAGAGAGAATCCAGGGCCATGCCGATGGCGACGGCCTCGCCGTGGTTGAGACGTCCATCCGTCATCTCCTCCAGTTTGTGGGCCGACCAGTGTCCGAAATCAAGGGGCCGGGCGGAGCCCATTTCAAAGGGGTCCCCGGCGCCGGCGATGTGCTCCATATGGAGGGCTGCGCAGCGATAGATCATCTCGGCCTCGGCACGCCGATCAAACAGGGCCAGATCGTGCCGGTTTGAATAGAGGTAATCAAAAAACGATCGTTCTTTGATCAACGCCACCTTCACCGCTTCGGCAATGCCCGCCCGTCGCTCTCTGGGGTGAAGGGTATCGAGAAAGAGGGAGTCGTTGATGACGGCGCAGGGCGGCGCGAACGTTCCGAGGAAATTCTTGCGGCCCATGGCATTGATGGCATTCTTGACGCCGACCCCCGCATCGTTTTGAGCGAGTACGGTCGTTGGAAAACGGATGAGGCGGACACCCCGGTGGGCGATGGCCGCGGCATACCCCACCGCATCGAGTACGGCCCCGCCGCCAATGGCCACTACAAAGGACTGCCGACAGATATGATGGATCCGAATGGCCTCGACCACTTTATCGGTTACAAAGGGGCGGTTCTTGCATTCTTCTCCGCCGGATACGGTCAGGATCGGCTCACAAAGCGCCATCACCTCGCGGTTGGCTTCGGCGTAGCGGACGATCTTCCTCTCAAGAGAAGGCGTTGCGTCCATCACCCCTGAATCGATGACGAAGAGCACTTTATGCCGTTTTGCCCCCGCCTGCGCGAAGAGAGATGCAAGGCGTTGGCAGGCGGGATGAAAGACATCCCGTTCGAAAAAAACAGGGTAGGTGTAGCTTAAGGTAAAATGTTGTTCCAGTATACGCATGGACAAACTCCGGTGATCTTTTCACATGAGGGCGGAAATGCCCGTTTTCAGAATTCTGGTGGCCGTGACATGCATTTTCTATTTTTGAACGTGCCTTTTCCATATCCTCGAGCCGTAACTTTCCCTCGGAATACCCGGTAGGTGTAGGTGGTGTAAAACAAAATGACGGGAAGCAAAAGGCCTATGACCACCAGCATAAAGTTCAGCGTTTTCGGGGATGCCGCCGCCTGGTCCACGGTTACCAGGGAGACCGCGTGGGGAATCATATTGGGATACAGACAGAGTGACAGCCCTAAAAATCCCAGGGAAACAGTGACCGCATTCCAAAGGAGCGGCGCACCCTCCAGCCGCTTGCGCAGACTTCAAAAAATCATGAAAAATCCAAAACCTTCCAGGAGGGCCACTGCGTGTTTTGAGAATCAGATAATTGACCCCCAGCATCAGATATCCCACCGCAAAATTGAGGATGAACAATCGGCCCCAGAAACGGGCGTGCCGGTAGTAAATCTCCTCTTTTGTTTTGAGCCACAGGACTTCCACAAAGACCAGAAACAGGCTCAGTCCGATGGTGAGCGCGGGCCAGAGGATATGAAACATGGCCGTGAAAGCAAACTGGATTCTGGACAGCAGTATATGTTCCATCATCGATACCACAGGATATAATTCGCTTCAAGGGGCACTACCACATCTTCCAGGAATGGAATGATCCTCTCTTTCCTGCACCTCCAATGTGCCGAAGCGCAGATTGGGCAAGCTCTTCCAGGCCTTCGAGCCTTTCAGGTATGGGGAAGATAAAATTCCAGGGTAAAACAGACATTGGTCCTCCTTTAATTGAGGCGTCTCATGTAATTTCATTGACACTAAATGCAGTCTATTATTTATAGCAGATTTACATGAAAGATGTTTGAAAAAACACCCTTTTCCTCGAAACCCCATAGACTTCGGGTTCTATTGCCTTCTTACATCTAGCTTGTGCCCATCCACAAATGGGCAAACTGTCCTAGCATATCCACTAATCACTGCGATCGATGCCGAAACAGCCACGCCGCCAGCGACAGTGTGAAAAATGCGATCAGCAAAAGCGGCCAGATCTGCGGCCAGACCAATCTAGCCCCGGCGCCTTCCAGAAATATATTGCGCAGTGCAACGATAATATGGCGCATGGGATTGATCAGTGTGCCGATCTGGAGCCAGTCGGGCATGTTCTTTATGGGAGTGGCGAAACCGGAAAGGATGACTGATGGCATCATGAAGATAAAAGACCCGAGAAGCGCCTGCTGCATGGTCATGGAAAGAGACGAAACCAACAGCCCCACCCCCACCATGGTGATGATGAAACACGAAAAGGCCAGGATGAGAGCGGTTACGGTTCCGCGAAAAGGCACCCCGAACCATTGAACGGCGCCCACGCAGAATATCAGCGCGTCCATGAGACCGAAAAACATGGCGGGCAGGGATTTGCCGATGAGAATTTCGCCGGGCATGAACGGCGCGACCAGCAATTGGTCAAACGTACCGAATTCGCGCTCCCGCGCCACCGAAAGGCTGGTGAGAATCATGACAATCACCATGCTGATGATGCCGCCCAGGGCCGAAACGATGTACCACCGGCTCTGGAGATTGGCGTTAAACCAGGGGCGGTCCACCAGAAATACGCCGGGAGCGTTCGGGGTGACCACGCCGGTCTCGACGAGTACTTGATTGTACTGTTCAACAATGGCGCCGATGTACCCCAGGGCGATCAGGGCCACGTTGGAATTGCGACCGTCCACGATGACCTGTACCTTCGCCGGCCGGCCGGCATGAAGGTTGCTGCTGAAACGGGGGCCGATGTGAATAACCAGCCGGTCCTCCTGGCTGTTGATGACCAGGGGGATCTCTTTTTCATTTAAAAGGGTCTTTGTCAGCTCGAAATGCCCGGATCCTTTAAACCGGGACAAAAGCGCCCGGGATTCGGACGTGCGGGACTCGTCGAACACCGCATAGCGGACATTGGTGAGATCATAGGTCGCTGCATATCCGAAAAGGAAAAACTGGATCAACGGCGGGCCGATGATGACAAAGCGGCTCTTGGGATCCTTCAGGACCATGGAGAATTCCTTGACCATCAAGGCGATAATCCGACGTAAGCTGTCCATCAACCCTCCAGGCGTTTGGTAATTTTGCGAAATGCAAGAGTGATAAAAACCGCCGCCATGACCAGCAGGGCCAGGGCATTGGGGAGCAGCACCGGCCAGATATCGCCGGCCATGAAAAGGGTGTGACTGATGGTCACGAAATATTTTGCCGGGACCACATAGCTGATCACTTGAATGAAGCCGGGGGTGCTTTCCAGATCAAAAATAAGGCCCGAGAGAAATAAGGCGGGCAAAAACCCTGCCAAAATGGAAATCTGGGCGGCCACGAATTGGACACGAATGGCCGCCGATATGAAGAGCCCGAAACCCATGGAAGCCAGCATGAAGAGCGCACTCAATACCATGAGCGCACCCATGGAGCCACGAAACGGCACATGAAAAAGCGTGGCGCCCACCACCACGGAGAGAACCATGCCCAGCATACCCAGCACAAAATACGGCAATATCTTTCCCAGCAGCAGTTCGATCCTGCGAAGCGGGGTGACCAAAATGGCCTCCATGGTCCCCCGTTCCCATTCGCGGGCCACCACCAGCGAGGTCAGGAGGATTCCGCTCAGCGTCATGATGAGGGTGATGAGTCCCGGCACGAGAAAATTCCGACTGACGGCCGCCTCGTTGAACCAGACCCGTTGGGTAACCTCCACGGCAGCGCCGGCCGCCGCTTCACCCTGCGCACGACGCACTGCCGTCCATGTCTGCAGCACGCCCCGGGCATATCCCTGGATCAATCGGGCCCGGTTGGCATCGATGCCGTTCACAATCAGTTGCACCGGCGCTTGATGCCACGTATCCAGCCGGGACCCAAAATCGTTCTGCACGTGTACAATGCCGTCAACGATCCCCAGGTTGAGCAGATCCACTGCTTCAGGCAGGCATTTTAAATAGTCGGTCTTGAAATAGGGGGACAGATGGAAACGCGCAGCCAGCTGCCGGGCCGCCGGACCGTCGTCTTCGAGCACAACGGCAATGGGCACATTCTCGGCATCCAGGGATACCCCGTATCCAAAAATGAAAAGCAACACCAGGGGCAAAACAATGGCCAGGGCAATGCTGCTGGGATCACGTCGGATCTGGAGCATTTCCTTGCGTAGAAATCCCCACAAACGCATAAAAAAGAGTGTACGCGCTCTCATTTTGACACCCCCGCGGGGCCGCTAAGGCTGCCTTCCGCCAAGGCGATAAAGGCATCTTCGATGGTCGGCTCGGGGTTTTCTTCCGAACGGGCCAATGCCCGGATCTCCGTCGGCGTGCCCATGGCC
Organism: Desulfatiglandales bacterium; assembly: GCA_963664475.2. Lineage (GTDB taxonomy): Bacteria > Desulfobacterota > DSM-4660 > Desulfatiglandales > Desulfatiglandaceae > NaphS2. The sequence goes on along the minus strand of CAXXXE010000002.1, from coordinate 527,537 downwards.
AGCGCTTCCCCCCGGCTCATGATCAACATCCGGTCACAGTACTCGGATTCTTCCATGAAATGGGTCGTCACCACCACGGTAACCCCCTTTTCGGCAAAATTATTTATCCTGAGCCAGAACTCCCGCCGGGCAAAAGGATCCACCCCGGAGGTCGGTTCGTCCAGGAAGAGGATATCCGGATCGTGCAGCAGGGCCGCGGCCATGGCCAGGCGTTGTTTATACCCCCCCGGGAGGCTGCCCGCGGCATTGTCGCGCCACTTATGGAGCCCGAATTCCGCAAAGGCCCATTCCAGCCGCAGACGGAGCCGATTGGCGTCAAGGCCATAGGCCCTGCCGAAAAAACGCAGGTTTTCCTCTACGCTGAGCTGGCCGTAGAGGGAGAACTGCTGGGCCATGTATCCCAGGCTGGCACGGGCCCGCGAGCTAGAGCGCCGTAAGTCATGCCCGGCCACGCTGATCTCCCCGGCACTGACCTTCAACAGTCCGCACAGCATTCGAAAGGTGGTGCTTTTCCCGGCGCCGTTGGGGCCCAGCAGGCCGAATATCTCACCGCGCCGTACTTCGAAGGTAAGCCCTTTGACCGCCTCGAACTGACCGAAAAACTTCTTTAGATCACGGGTTGTGACGATCGGTTGTTCCGCCTTTTCGCTTACGCTTTTTTCCCCTTCGGGGGTCGTTGCGCCGGAAGAGGGCCCGGTGCTGTCGGCTTCCAGAAAGCCGGGGTGCGGAATGATGGTCATAAATGCATCTTCGAAGGCCGGCTCAGTCTCCCGAATACCGACTCTCCAGGGCTCGGGCAGGGCCTCGGCCACGACTTGCGATGCGGCGGCGTCGCTCACGGCGCGCACCCGGCCGGAACGGATCGTGGCATCCACAATATGCGCCCTGCCCGCAAGGCGCGTCTGTATCTGACGGGGCTTGATGCCCGGAGGCGGCGTTATCAGTTGCACCCTGCCCGCCACCTGCTCTTTGAATTGACCGGGTGTCCCTTCGGCCAGCACCGCGCCTTCATGCAGTACGACGATATGGCTGCATCGCTCTGCCTCGTCCAGATAAGCCGTTGACAACAACACGCCAATCCCGTCTTTGTCGACCAGTTCATAGACAATGGTCCACAGCTCCCTGCGCGAGACCGGATCCACTCCCACGGTCGGTTCGTCCAATAAAAGCATGGCGGGCGATTTGATCAGACAGCAGGCCAGCCCCAGCTTCTGCTTCATGCCGCCGGAAAGCGCACCGGCCATGCGCCGGGTATACGCGCTGAGGCCGGTCATGTGGAGCAAACGGCGGTAGCGCTCACTGCGCTCGGAGCGAGGCACTCCCTGAAGATCGGCATACAACGCCATGTTCTCCGCCACGGTCAGGTCCTGGTACAGACCGAATTTCTGGGGCATATAGCCCACACGGCTCTGGATGTCGATGCTTTCGGCTACACTGTCCAGCCCCAGGACGGTGACGGACCCGGCCGTGGGAACAAGGAGGCCCGCGGCCATGCGGATCAGGGTGGTTTTACCGGCGCCGTCCGCGCCCACAAGTCCCGTGACCTGTGCGCGGCGGGCTTCCATGGAAACGCCGCGCAAGGCCCGAATCGTGGGACCCTTCCTGGCGGAAAATTCCTTTTTCAGGTCCCGGACCGTCAGCACCACCTCCGCCGCGGCCGCGCTCTGTACGCTGGATGGCCTCTCCATAACGCCCGCTGTCTTTCCTGAATCGAGGGGATTAATCATCGGCCGGTGCGGATGTCTTCGAAGGCGCGGCATTGTCCTGTCGGGAGGAGGTATTCGAAGCGGTTTGTTTCACGATGACCGTGACCGGCATTCCCAGACGGAGCAGATCTTTGGGATCGTGTACGTATACCCTGACTTCATACACCAGCTTGGTCCGCAAATCCGTGGTCTCCACGGTCTTCGGCGTAAATTCGGCGACAGGGGAAATAAAACCGATCCAACCTTCAAAGGTGCGATCCGGGAATGAATCGCTCAGGATCCCGGCTTTCATGCCCAGATGAATGAGGCCCAGATCCGGCTCCGGCACATAAGCCCGGGCCCATTTGGGATCCATCAACGCCAGAGTGAACACCGGCCGGGTAGGCCCCCCCATATCTCCGGGTTCCAGTATCCGGTTCTGGATCACACCCGTGGCCGGCGCCGTCAGGGTCATATCCGCAAGCCTTATATTCAAGAGCATAAGAGAAGCCTTGAGGGACTCCAGCGTTGCTTCGGCGGCGGCCTTATCTTCTTTTCGGGGTCCCTCCAGCGCCAGGTTGAGGGCCTTTTTCTTTACCTTGAGCTGAGCATCGTCTACATCGGTCTGCGCTCGGGCATCATCCTCGTCTTGCTGACTCGTGGCCCCGCTTCCCGCCGTTTTCCGGATACGCTCAAGATTACGTCTGGAATTTGCAGCCCTGACCCTGGCGGCATCCAGCTCGGCCCGCGCCTGGTCAATCTCCTGCGGGCGTGTGCCGGCTTTAAAGCGATTGACCACCTGTTGCTGGGCGGCAACCCGAGCCTGCATCTCCCTGATTTGGGCTTCCATGCGGTTGGTTTGCTGACGCGCCAGAGTCCGGCCCGGCTCGACGCGATCGCCCTCTTCCACCAAAACCGCGGTAATGCGCTCCACCTCGTTAAAGGCCAACGCCACGTTCCGGATATCGATATTGCCGAAAAGCGTGATTTCGGTCTCGGATTTGTGCTCCTCCATCTGGAACAGCCACCAGCCGCCTAAGACTCCGATTCCTATGAGCATAACCGCTGGAATGACCTTTTTGAGAACGCGTTTCATCGTGCTGATGCTCCACTTTTTGTGTTATGGGGGTTTGGGGATAAAGCTTCCACCGTTGAAGCGCCACCCCCTTCGGGAGATTCCAGAGCCTGCCAGCCGCCGCCCAGGGCTCTGTAAAGCTGGACCACCTGGCCCAGCGCTTTCTGTCTGGCCAGAAGAAGATCCTCCTGCAGTGCGACGAGCTTTTCTTCGGCGTCAATGACCTGGAAAGAGTCGTCCAACCCGGCCCCGTAAAGGGTGTCGGCCAGGTGTACGCTCTGTTGGGCGGCTTTTTGTGCGGCTGTCAGACTGATCACCTGTTCCTGGCTTCGAACCACGCCGGAGGCGGCGTTCTCTACCTCGGCAAGCGCTTCAAGGATTTTTTGCTCCAGCGCAAGCCGCGCCTGCTCTGCCTGGGATTGGCGAACCTGGATATTGCTGCGGATTCGGCCTCCGGAGAAAAGTGGAAATTGAAGGCCCGGGCTCAGCATGTAGACGATGGCGTCTTTGCCCAGCAGCGCGCCGACGGTGTCGGTCTGCAGTTTCAGCGTACCTGAAATCGAAAGCCTGCCGTATTGATCCGCCTCGGCGGCGCCGATTTGGGCCACCGCGGCAGCATACCTTCGTTCGGCCCCGCGGATGTCGGGCCGCCGCACCAGAAGATCCACCGGAAGTCCGATACCGATGAGATGGGGCACCGACGGCAGCGGTCCTGGTTTGAGGATATTCGCCTCCGGCGGTTTTCCGAGCAACACATTGATTCGATTCTCCGCCACCGTCAACGCGCGCTTATATTCAGGCATCAGGGCCCGCGTACTTTCCAGCAGCCGTGTGGCCTGTACGACCGGCAGCCGGGCGCCGGTTCCCGCGCGGTATCGAATCTCGAAGAGCGCCGTGGTTTTCTCCTGTAAAACGATATTGCGGCCCACCATCTCCAGTCGGGCCTGAAGGGTTCGGGCATCGATGTAGGCCAGGGTCAGTTCGGCGGCCAGAGAGACCATCATATCGTGGTAGTCCGCATAACCGACTTCAATTTGAGCATCTGCGGATTCAATGAGGTGCGCCACACGGCCCCACAGGTCGAGTTCCCATCCGGCAACAACGCCGGCCGCATAGAGATTTATCTGTTCACCCGGTGGCGGCCCCTGGAACGTCAAGGCTTCTGTCCCGGTACCTGCCCGAAAGTAATCCGCCGTCAAATCCATTTGGGGCAGGCGCTCCGCATTCACGATTCCCCGGCGGGCGCGAGCTTCGACAATCCGTTGCCTGGCCTCGGCCAGCGCAAGGTTGGAACCAACGAGCTTTTCAACCAGACCGCTGAGCTCCGGGTCCTTGAATTGGCGCCACCAGAGCGTCATCGGTTGCGCCTGCCCGTCCAGGGCCCGGCTCCCTTCCAGGGAGGCCGCCTGCCAGTTTTGTTTCGTATAAGCGGAGGCATCCGGCTGGTGATAAGTCGGTCCGACCATGCAGCCGTTCATCGCCAAAATGAGGACGGCCGAACTGCTGAGCACCACCCAGCGCGGTGTTCGTTTTGGCACCTTATTTCTCCTAAGTCCCGCTAAAGCGGGATACATTGCACCTGGAAAGAAAACCATCTCAATGAAACGATAATTGTTTATCTTTTAGGGTTATGCAAGACTTTTTTCCTCGAATGTGTTAACCATTAGTACCTGCGGCTTGCCGCATTAGGGCATAATTCATATTCCGATGCAGCCAAAATAACCGATGATGGACTCATCTACACAAAAACAGATCAGCGGCATGTCACGACTGGGACTGTTTCTGGCCCTTTCCCGGACCCCCCACGCCTTGTTGGACATGACAACCCCCTGCCTCGCTGCCTTGCTGTGGCTTGGCACGTTTCCCCCCATCGATGTGGCGCTCGTGGGAATCCTGACCGTTTTCGCGGGCTATAGCGCCGTTTATGCCCTCAACGACGTCATTGATTACCGTTCCGATAAAACAAAAATGGAGGAGGGCCTGTTCCAGGATTCGGATGATTATCTGGATAGCGCCATGATACGTCATCCTTTGGCCCAGGGTTTATTGAAGTTCAGGGAGGGGGTCGGGTGGACCCTGGGGTGGGCTATGGTGGCGATGGTCGGAGCGTTTATTCTGAACCCGGTATGCGTTATGATTTTCATCGGAGGTTGCCTTCTGGAAGCCGTCTACTGCCTCATGTGGCGGATCAGCTGGACACGGACCATCGTTAGCGGTGCTGTCAAAACCTCGGGCGCCATGGCCGCCGTCTACGCTGTGGATCCACAACCTTCCCCGGGCCTTTTGCTGATCCTTTTTCTCTGGCTCTTTTTCTGGGAAATCGGAGGGCAGAATATTCCCAATGATTGGGAGGACCTGGAAAGAGATAAACATCTTGAGGCCCAGACACTCCCCATTCGTTTCGGGTCGGAAATTTCCGCCCGCCTGGTTATGGGTTGTCTCATTGTCACGCTGATCATGAATGCCGTACTCTTGCTGGGTACCCCCTCACATCTCAGCCGGCCATTCATTCTGCTTATCTTTATGGCTGGTATCTATTTACTGATACTTCCCGCCTACCAACTCTACAGGACAAAAGACCGCGTTGACGCCATAACTCTTTTCAACAGAGCCAGCTATTATCCGCCGGTTTTATTCGCGGTGATCTTATTTCAGTACATTCTTTAACATTCACCTCCCTAATGGTTCAGGTAATTTCCGGGTGTGGGCCGCAGCCTGTCGCGGTCCACAAACCGAACAGCACTAAGCATTAAACTCCTTATGCCTTTTCTGGCATAATTTAAATGCATTACGAACCTCAATATCAGACTTTCACAGATCCCTCAATTTACGTTAACTGACGCTTTTTAACTGACGGCTTTTGCGATAACTTTTTGCCCCTGGTTCACCAAAGCCCATACTGCGACGTTCAGGTTTTTTCCTTAACTTTCAAAGCCTTCTTAGCATATCCTCGGTGCCGGCAGACAGGTATATTTTCAAATGGATCACCCAAAACATCAGGATTAAAACCTTTTTGCTGACCCGCCTGAATGCTGCAATAGTCCAAATATGGACACCCCTTTTCGCTATGCTTCTTTTGACATAATCTGACTGCATCTGAGAATGTTTAACAAATTTTTCTCAAGGTATTGCCATTTTTCCTCTTGACACAGAATACGCCTAATGATATTAGGTAACCGTCTGCCACAAAAAAAATGAAAAAAATACACGACATATATAACAAACACTTAAAGGCCCTAATGTGGATATGTTTCTAATTCATTCGCTTTCGATATACCAATTATTCATTTGTTAAACCCGAGGTATTTTTCTCCTCCATCATTTGGGAGGTGTTTTTTCAAACATGTTTTTAATTTTATTAGGATGATAAAGTTAATCTATTCAAATTACATATCTTAGCTATTGCATTTTTAAGATAATGTTTTTTTGAGCTTTTTTAAGGTCATTAAAAAATGCCAGGCAAGGTTCCAAAAACGAATACCAAAGAGCGCATTATTGATTCTGCAAGGGAACTGTTTGCTGAAAAGGGATATCAGCAAACAACCGTAATGGATATTTCCAAAAAGGCAGGGCTTTCAGAAGCGGCGCTTTATGAGTATTTTCAGGGAAAGGAAGGCCTCCTGCTCACCATCCCCGACCTGTGGGTATCTCAGTTACTGAATGATCTCGACGGACAGCTTTTTGGAATTAAGGGGGCTTCAAATAAATTAAGAAAGTTTTTGTGGTGGTATCTGCACAAGGTAGAGGAGTCCCCGCTTGATGCCAAGATCGTTTACCTGTTCCTCAAAACGAACGCCAAGTTCATGGAAACAGAAGTGTACAGCAATGTGAAGGCACTCTATGGACACTTGATCGATATTTTTGAAGAAGGACGTCGCGAAGGCGAAATGAAGCCGGACCTCAATCCCTATTTTGCCAGAGATATTCTCATCGGGACCATGGAACATATGGTAACCCGCTGGCTTTTAAAAGAGAGGTCCTATTCCCTGTTTGAAAATCTGGAAGAAGTTTTTGAGCTCATACTGGACGCGTTTAAAGCCACCGGCGAGACGTTGTCGATGGAAAATGGTAATAGAAATGGTGCGAATGGATTAGGGAGAGTTGATAATGAAAATAAACAGAATTGATCATATATGTATTGCCGTCAAGGATCTGGTGGCGGCCAAGAAGGTCTGGGAGCCCGTGTTGGGTAAATCAGATCCTGATGACGCCTATGTTGATGAACTCGAAAAGATCAACGTCGCCAGATACTATGTCGGCGAGGTCGGATTTGAGTTAATGGAATCGACGACCCCGGATGGAGACGTGGCAAAATTCATTGCCAAGAACGGTGAGGGGGTCATGCTCGTCAGTTTTAACGTGGACAACACCCGAAAGGCCATTGATGAACTGAAGGAGAAGGACTATCCGTTTATTCCTGATTCAAGAGGCGAGGTTGCAAGACCTTTTCGGAATTGCGAATTTGCTTTTGTACACCCCAAAAAGTTAAATGGCGTTCTGACCGAACTGATCGATGATAAACAGGACGACTTTAAATAGGGTGTTTCCGGCGGGAAATTTATACAGGGGGTAGAAATGAGATACGGAGAGACAGGGTTTAATTTAGAAGTCGATTTGACTCTGGGCAATATTGAGCGGGTCGAAACAGACCCGGAAATAACCAGGCTTCATCTGGGTGGTAATGGCAGTGCCGCTAGAATCATATGGGATAGAGTGAGTCCGGAGACCGATGCCTTTTCTCCTGATAATCTGCTCATATTCAGTGCGGGCCTCTTTGACGGTACGCCTATACCAGCAGCCAACCGAACAATGGTCGATACCATTTCTCCCCAGACGAACATGTGGTCAAATTCGATTTTTGGAGGCTATTTCGGGCCGGAACTCAAACATGCCGGCTACGATAAAATCGTCATTAAAGGCAAAGCCGAAGATCTGGTGTATCTGTGGATACACAATGACAAAGTGGAAATACGGGACGCATCTCACCTTAAGGGGATCGGCGCTCAGGCAACCGCTCATGCCATTAAAGATGAATTAAATGATCGTGACATTCAAGTGGCGGCAATCGGCCTTGCCGGTGAAAACAGGCTTTTAATGGCCTCCATCGAACACTACAACGCCGCCGCGGCCCGCGGCGTGGGGTCGGTGATGGGGGACAAACGGCTGAAAGCCATCGCCGTACGAGGCACAAAAGATTTTCAGGTAGCCCACCCTGAAGAGCTGTTCAAATTATGCCTTAAGCACTATCAGGATATCCATGAAAGTCCCTTTAACGGGGATCTCATGGCCATCGAGTGGAACGATGCCTGGCACCATAACAATTTTGCCTGGGGCAATGCACGCACACGGAGAAGAGACTTCTGGACCCAGGAGCAGGAAGACCGGTGGAAGGAATACACACTGAAAATCCGCGACCGGTTGCAGGGTTGCTATAATTGTCCTAAAAACTGCCATCTCGTTGTCAAACCACCTGGACGGCAACGATACATGTTAAAATGCTTCGGTAAAGGCACCTGGCATATGGCGGCTTTTGAAGAGCTTCCCTTTACCTTCGACATACTGGCCTTAAGCCAGGAGTACGGCGTCGATAGCTATGCGGCGCCGCAAACCATCGCTTTCGCCATCGAACTTTACGAAGCAGGCATTTTAACGGACAAGGAGCTGCCTGACTTTCCTGAAAAATCCGCCGACAGGTTTTACTATCTTCTTGAGAAGCTCGTCCGGAGGGAAGGGATCGGGGATGTTCTGGCCAATGGCGTCTATCGGGCCGCCCGTGAGATCGGCAACGGCGCCGAAGCATATGACCATAACACCATGAAAAAATTCGAGCAGATACCGCTCAAGCTGGGAAGAGTGAATTATCCATATTACCTCATGTACTGCACCAGCGACAAGATGGCCATTAATCAGACTGAGGGCTCGTATCCGCAGGATCCCATCAAGGACCTTCAGGAAAGGCAGGAGTTTGCGGATGGATGGATGTCGGCGCCCTCGAGGTTCAAAAGATTCTTCATGGAATGGGAACCACGCACACATCAATCATTTGAAGCGGCCATTAACATTTGTGACTGGAACGAAACCATGCACTACGTGGATGACGCCCTCGGCCTTTGCGCCTTCTGTTCATCATTTAGAGGTCAATTCGGCGGCGGCTCCGCATATAACATTTATAATATTCCTCATTTTATCAAACTGGCGACCGGCATCGAAATGGATTCCGACGACCTCTGGCAAGCCACCAGAAGAAGCCGGAACCTTGTCAGAGCCATTAATATCACCAGAGGATTGAAAAGAGCCGACGAGAAGCCACCCGCGGACCACTGGATAAAAAGGGAGCCGGAAAACGAGCAGAAACTTCTGGACGGCTACTACAAATTCAAGGGCTGGACCAACGAAGGTGTTCCCACGAAACAGACTTTGGATAAATTGGGCTTAAGTGATGTCGCCGATGAATTGATCCGCCGGGGACACCTTAAAGGCGATGAAGATATTTGCTACCTGGATCAATCCTGTTACGACGAACAAAGACCAAAACCAGAAGATAGCGCGGAAGAGGTGAAGTTCCGTAAAGCCAAGCATTTCACGCTAACTGATTACATTGACAAGAATAAATAGTCCGGGAGGTGCCCAAAGCAATGAGTAAACCGGCAAAAAAAATAATCAAGGAAATAAAAGTAGATTTAAGCAAATGCAACGGTTGCCGCGCCTGTGAAAAAGCCTGTGCCGCTTTTCACGCCGTACCGAAATTCAGTTGCTTCAACCCGGCTCGCTCTCGAATCAAAGTGGTTATTGATGAAAGAAACGATCAATGGGTGCCGGTTCGCGCCGGCGGCTATACGCAGGCCGAATGCAGCGGCCGAAACCACTATGTAATCGGGGGCAAGGAGTACTCGGAATGCGCTCTCTGTCCGGCTTCCTGCCCATCGAGAAACTGGTTCAAGGAACCCGATTCAGGTCTTCCTCTCAAATGCGATATGTGTGAAGATGTACCCCCGCTTTCGGAGCCCATGTGTGTTCAGATGTGTGCCCGTGACTGCCTGACCTATTCGGAAAGGGAAGTGATTGTGGCAGAAGAAGCGACACAGGAACCGGACAATCAGATGATGGAGTTGAAGACGGCCTACCAGGCACTCGTGAAGAAACACGGACAACAGAAGGTCGTGGATACTTTTTCTCGATTATCACAGCGCTAACCTGTGTCGTAGGGGCGAAAGACCATTGTTTTAAATTGGGCGCCCCTACAAAAGCGGAGGCTAAGAAGAGAGTGGAGACTGTAGCACCTTTAGAAGAGGTATTGGATCTCATCAAAGAAACCGGTGGTGAGTCCTTCAAATATTGCTATCAATGCGGTTTATGCGATGTGGTCTGTCCGTGGAATCGGGTTCGGGACTTTAGTATGCGCAAGCTGATCCGGCAGGCTAATTTCGGGTTGACTGAAATAGAAACGGAAGAGATCTGGCGCTGTACGACCTGCGGAAGATGCAAGCAGCGTTGCCCCCGCGGCGTCAATCAAATAGAAGTGGGGGTATCCTCACGCAGAATTGCCACGGAATTCGGTGTATTTCCCACATCCGTACGTCCGGTGCGCGGCGTCAGTTCCAGCCTGCTGGGCGAAGGGAATCCCTTAAGTGAAGATCGAAAAACCAGGGCGGACTGGGCCAAAGGTCTGTCCGTAAATACCTTTGCCGCGGGGATGGAGATTTTGTATTTCCCCGGCTGTTACCCCAGTTACGATCCCAGATTAAAGAAAGTGGCTGTCGCTACGGTGAATATTCTCAAAAAGGCAGGGGTCGATTTCGGGATACTGGGAACCAAAGAGAACTGTTGTGGAGAAAGCATCCGCAAAGCGGGCGATGAGGAATGTTTCAATCGCCTGGCCAGGGAAAATATAAAAACCTTTATCGACAATGGTGTGAAGAGAATCCTTGTTTCTTCCCCGCATTGCTATCACACCTTCAAAAACGAGTATCCTGAGTTTATGGTTCACTTTGAAGTAGTCCATATGAGCCAGTATATATTCGAACTCATCAATGCGGGCAGGCTGGAACTCACCAAGGGTTATAACAAAAAAATTACCTATCATGATCCCTGTTACCTGGGTCGTCACAATGGTATTTTTGACGAACCCCGGGATACGTTAAAGGGAATATCCGGTTTGGAACTGGTTGAAATGCCTGATTCGCGTGAAGATAGCCTTTGCTGCGGCGGGGGTGGCGGCAGGATCTGGATGGAAACGCCCAAAGGAGAGAGATTCTCTGATCTCAGAGTGGAACAGGCCAGTGGCGTTGGCGCGGAGATACTGGTAACCGCCTGTCCGTATTGTATCACCCATTTTGAGGATAGCCGGTTAGCACTGGAAGATTCAGAAGATGGTGTCGGTTTAGAAATTAAGGACATCACGGAAATCATCCAGGAAGTGATTTAGGGAATCCATAAAACCAAAATTAAGGACGGAAAGAAGTGGAAAAAGAATTGGTTGAAGGACAGTTTGCTAATCGTCCCGTAGACGGTAATTTTGGAGACGTGATGGTTGTCGGCGGCGGCATCAGTGGTATTCAGGCCGCCCTCGACCTGGCGGATACGGGCTTTAGGGTGTACCTGGTTGATAAAGCACCTGCCATCGGTGGAAAGATGAGTCAGCTGGACAAGACCTTTCCCACCAATGACTGCTCCATGTGTATTGAGTCGCCGAAGTTTATTGAATGCAGCAGACATCCCAATATAGAAATTCTGACATACACTGAAGTTGAGAGCATAAAAGGAAAGCCCGGGGACTTTAAGGTCACTCTGACCAAAAAGCCAAGATACATTATAGAAGAAAGGTGTACCGGTTGCACGAGTTGTGTTGAGGTTTGCCCGGTCAAGGTCCCGGATGAATATAATCAAAACCTCTCCTTGAATAAGGCCATCCACATCTACTTTTCTCAGGCAGTTCCGCTGATTACCTATGTGGACCCTGATACCTGCCTTTATCTACAGGATGAAAAATGCAATATCTGTATCGGTGTCTGTCAAAATAATGCGATCGATCTGAACCAAAAGGAAGAAACGATCCAAATAGAGGTCGGAGCTGTCATCATGGCGCCGGGGTTTGAGGTATTTGACCCAAAACTTCGGAACGACTATGGTTACGGTATCATGGAAAATGTGGTGACCAGCCTCGATTTTGAACGGATCCTTTGCTCAACAGGCCCCTATGACGGCGAGATCAGGCGACCTTCCGACAAGAAGCATCCGAAGAAAATCGCCTGGATTCAGTGCGTGGGGTCCCGCCAGGTCATCGAGGGTGGAAACAGCTATTGCTCCGGCGTGTGCTGCGCATATACACAAAAACAGGTCATCCTGGCAAAGGATCATGAAGAGGATCTTACAGCTAAGATTTTCCATAACGATATTCGTTCATTCGGCAAGGATTTCGAACGATTTTACCAGCGGGCGGAAAACCTGCCCGGCGTTGAATTTATCCGAAGCTATGTGGTGGTCAGCAAAGAGGACCCGGAAACCAAAAATGTTTTCATCAGGTATTCGACGACCGATGACGGCGTCAAGGAAGAAGAATTTGACCTTGTCGTATTGTCCGTTGGGTTGAACCCGCCGAAAAACGCGGAAGAATTGGCGGACAAATTTGGTATTGAGCTTAACGAACACGGGTTCTGCAAGTCCAATCCACTGAATCCCATCGAGACCACACGGCCGGGGATTTTTGTCAGCGGCGCGTTTCAGGGGCCCATTGATATCCCTGAGTCGGTCATGGGCGCGAGCGGGGCCGATGCACTTTGCAGCCAGCTGCTGACCTACCGCCGAGGAGATCTTGCCGAAAACCGGGTCTACCCGCCGGAACGGGATGTATCCCAGGAGGAGCCCCGTGTGGGCGTTTTTGTTTGCCATTGCGGTGCCAATATAGGCAGGGTGGTGGATGTGCCGGCGGTTGTTGAATATGCGTCCGGCCTGAAAAATGTTGTGCATGCTCAGGAGAGCCTTTTTGCCTGCTCCACGGACAATGCCAAGCAGATATCCGGGCAGATACGGGAAAAGGGGCTCAACCGGGTGGTGGTGGCCGCCTGCACGCCAAGAACCCATGAGCCGTTATTCAGGGACACCTGCCGTGAAGGGGGTATCAACCAGTACTTCTATGAAATGGCCAATATCAGAGAGCACTGCTCCTGGGTGCATTCCAAGGATCCTGAGAACGCCACCCGGAAGGCCAAGGAGATCGTTCGCATGTCCGTGGCCCGGGCTTCGCTTTTGGATCCCCTCAAGGAGTATGAGCTGCCGGTAACCAAAACCGCATTGGTGGTCGGTGGAGGACTTGCCGGTATGACCAGTGCCCTTAGTATCGCCAAGCAGGGATTTCGGGTTCAGCTGCTGGAAAAGGATAAGGCCCTGGGAGGCGTAGCACGAAGAATTCATACCACCCTGGAAGGGATGGATGTTCAGGGTTTCTTAAAAGACACGGTCCGAAAGGTATATCAACATCCTTTGATCCAGGTCACCCATAATGCGACCATTACCAATGTGGCGGGATATGTGGGCAACTTCGTCACCACGGTGAAGAGCGACGGGCGGGTTAAAGACATTAAGCATGGCGCCGCCATTCTGGCCACGGGGGCGGTAGAATATAAGCCCACTGAGTACCTTTATGGAGAAAACGATCAGGTATTGACCCAGCTGGAACTGGAAGCCCGGATCAGCCAAAAAGATGAAGCACTGAGCCAAATCGAGAACCTGGTCATGATCCAATGTGTGGGGTGCCGGAACGAGGACCGAAATTACTGTTCCCGCATCTGTTGCACTCACGCCATAAAGAACGCCACGAACCTGAAAGCGCTTTATCCCGAAACAAACATCTACATTCTCTTTAGAGACATGAGAACCTATGGGTATCGGGAAGATTATTACCGGGAGGCGGCGGATAAGGGCGTGAAATTTATCCGATGGGAATCGGATGCGGGGCCCGAAGTGGAAGCGACCACGGAAGGCGGTAAAAACATATTGAAAGTGACGGTGCCGGATCCCATCCTGGGGCAGCGGTTGGAACTGAACGCGGATGTGCTGACACTGTCGGCCGCGGTGATTCCCTCGGAAGACAGCATGGAAGTGACCCGATTGTTCAAGGTATCCATGAATCCGGACGGTTTCTTTCAGGAGGCCCATGTAAAATTAAGACCGGTAGACTTTGCGGCCGAGGGGATATTCCTGTGCGGTATTGCCCATTATCCCAAGCATATCACGGAGACCATCAGCCAGGCATATGGCGCGGCGGGCCGAGCGATCACCGTCTTGACAAAGGATTCGGTGACGGCTTCCGGGGCTATTTGCGAAGTCGATGAGACCGCATGTGAATCGTGCGGCGCATGCATATCGGTATGTAATTATGGCGCCATAGCGTTTCACGAAACAGAAAAAGGTAAGAAGGCCATGGTGAATCCGATCCTGTGTAAAGGAGACGGTTTGTGCAACACGGTGTGTCCGGCAAGGGCCATTTCTTTGAAACACTTTACCGATGATGAGATCTTTTGCCAGATTGATGCGGCCTAGAAGGAGTAAAAAAAATGGGTACAGGATTGGAATTTAAACCCAGCATCATAGGGTTTTTGTGCAACTGGTGAGGATACTCCGCTGCTGATTTGGCTGGAGTTTCCAGACAACAATATGCGTCAGACATTAAAATTATTCGCGTCATGTGCACCGGCAGAGTCGACTTGTCATTTATCTTTAGAGCGCTTTTGAATGGAAAAGATGGCGTATTGATCGGCGGATGCCATCCCGGTGAATGCCATTATGTGACTCAGGGAAATTATGGTGCATTAAGTACGCTTCAGATCGGAAGAAAACTTCTCGAAACCATCGGGCTGAACCCCGAGCGATTAAGACTTGAGTACGTTGCCGCCTCCGAGGGGAACCGGTACGCTGAAGTAATGAATGACTTTTCTTCGAAAGTGAGGGAATTGGGACCTCTCGGCAAGGGTGAAGGAATAGATGAAACAGTCTTAAGGCGTAAACTTGAAGTTGTTTATAACTTGGTTCCCTACATAAAACTCGTGGAAAGAGAGCGGTTGCGCATACCGGTAAAATCCGTAGAGGCGTACAATGCATTTTTCGCCGGCGGTGAATTTGAAAAAATATTCCAGGAGCTGGTTGCGGATAAGATAGAAACAGGCCAAATCATGTCGATCCTTCGAGAAAACCCTTGCTCAGCCAAAGAAATTTCTGAAATTCTAGGCGTAACGCCGGGTGAAGCGTCCAATCAGCTGAAACGCTCCGCAAGGCAGGGATTTGTCGAATTTGATGAAAGCCATATGCGTTTTTGTGTTATATAGGGCGATCTACGCTTCCGGCAAGATTGAAAAAGAAATAAGAAGGTTAGGATAGCCGCTATGGATAATGGTAAAATCGAAAAGATTATAGATAAATATCCCAGAGACCCTAGTTCACTGATTCAGGTATTGATCGATATTCAAAGCCAACTTCGGTGGCTTCCCAGGGAAGCATTGAAGCTGGTCAGTGAGAAACTGGACGTCCCCATGAACCGGATACAGCACATCATCACCTTTTACAAGGCATTCAGTATCGTGCCGAAAGGACGTCATGAAATTCATGTCTGTACCGGAACAGCCTGTCATGTGCGCGGGGCGACACGTGTTCTGGACGCAGTTGAAGATTATACCGGAATCTGTCCCGGCGAGACAGATGAGGATTTAAAGTACAGCCTCGATACTGTTAGCTGTGTCGGTTGCTGTGCCTTGGGGCCGGTGGTGGTCATCGACGGCGAATATCATGGCAATATGGGATCGGCAAAGGCAGAAGAAGTGTTGAAAAACTACGAGTAAGGAAAGATTATGCCAAGGATAAATTCACCCGCTGAATTGGAAGAATTCAGGAAGGACATTATATCAAAAAGGGATCCCAACAAACCCTGCATTGCTGTATGTACCGGAACTGGCTGTCTTGCTCTCGGTGCAGGCAAAGTGGTCGCCGCTCTCAAAGAGGAGATAAAAAAACAGGGCCTCGATACCCAGATCGTGGACATGAAAGAAACCGGCTGTCCCGGATTTTGTGAAAGAGGCCCCATCGTTGTGATCTATCCTGAACAGACATGTTATCTTCAGGTGCAACCGGAAGATGCAGAGGAGATTATTTCTGAGACCATTCTCAAGAAAAAGATCATCGAGAGATTACTTTATATGGATCCCGAGAGCGGCAAGACCATCGCCCGCGAATCCGAGATCCCATTCTATAAGAACCAGATACGGCATCTGATCGGTAACAATATCAAAATAGACCCCAAAAGCATTGCGGACTATCTGGCCGTGGGTGGGTATTTTGCATTAACCAAAGCCCTTGTTCAGGAGACTTCGGAACAGGTGATCGATCTGGTGAAAAGCTCCGGATTGAGAGGTCGGGGCGGCGCAGGATTTCCCACCGGGCTCAAATGGGGATTTGCACGGGGTAGTTCCGGGGAGACCAAGTACGTGATCGTTAATGCCGATGAGGGCGATCCCGGCGCCTTTATGGACAGAGCGCTCCTTGAGGGGAACCCCTTTGCCGTCCTTGAAGGGCTTACCATTGGCGGGTATGCCATCGGCGCCAACGAGGGATATCTTTATGTCCGTCAGGAATACCCGCTGGCCGTAGAAAATGTCACCCTTGCCATCAAGCAGGCTGAGGAATATGGATTGATCGGAAAAGATATCCTGGGTTCGGGATTCGATTTTAAAATAACCGTGCACCAGGGCGCTGGCGCTTTTGTCTGCGGTGAGGAAACGGCCCTGCTGGCTTCTTTAGAGGGCAAGCCGGGCGAGCCAAAACCGAGACCGCCTTTTCCCGCTGTAAAGGGACTTTTCGGTAAACCCACCAATATTAATAATGTGGAGACCTGGTCCAATATCCCCTTGATTATTAATAATGGCCCTGAATACTTGTCGTCTATCGGCACTGAGAACAGTAAAGGCACCAAAATTTTCTCGCTGGTTGGGAAGGTCAACAATACCGGTCTTGTGGAAGTTCCCATGGGCATCTCCCTGAGAGACATTATATTCACAATCGGCGGCGGCGTTCCCGGAGGCAAGAAGTTCAAAGCCGTTCAGACCGGTGGGCCGTCAGGCGGCTGCATCCCCGAAGAATACCTTGACATCAAGGTCGACTTTGACGAATTGGCCAAGGTCGGTGCCATTATGGGGTCCGGCGGAATGATCGTCATGGATGAAGATACCTGCATGGTCGATGTCGCCAAATATTTTCTAAAGTTTTTATCCGGTGAATCGTGCGGGAAATGCTCTCCCTGCCGTGAGGGCATCACACACATGCTTTCAATCCTGACGAGAATCAGTGAAGGCAAGGGCAAGGAGGGGGATATCGAGTTGCTGGAAGAGCTCGCCATATCCACCAAGAATGCATCCCTCTGCGCCCTGGGCGGGAGCGCGCCGAATCCGGTCCTGAGCACGATACGTTACTTCAGGGATGAATATGAAGCCCACATCAGGGATAAGAAATGCCCGGCGTTTGTCTGCAAGAATCTCGTTTCTTACTACATTGATCCGGAAAAGTGCAAGGCCTGCATGCTCTGCCTGCGAAAATGTCCGGCGGAAGCTATAGACGGCGCAAAGAAACAGATTCACATCATAGACCAGGAGAAATGCACAAAATGCGGTACGTGCTATGAGGTTTGCTCTTCCAAATTTGGTGCGGTAACCCGGCTGTCCGGCGAACCGGTTCCGGCTCCTGTTCCCGAAGAAGAAAGAACTATCGTCAGAAAGAGTAAAAAAAATGACTAAGATCAATTTAACAATTGATGGAAGAGAAGTCGAAGCGGAAGAAGGGATGACCATTCTGGAGGCTGCCCGCAGTATGGGGATCAGCATTCCGACCCTTTGTCACCACGATGCACTGGAACCCTATGGGGCCTGTCGAATTTGCGTGGTTGAAGTGGAAGCCGGCGGCAGAAAAGGACTTGCCGCGGCCTGCGTTCGTCCGGTAGACCAAAACATGGTCGTCATTACTCGAAATGAACAAATCAACGGCATTCGCAAAATATTGATAGAGCAATTTCTGGCTCATGCGCCTGATTCCGAAATCCTGTTGAAACTGGGTGAAGAGTACGGCGCCGATAAGGATCGATTTGAAAAACAGTCCACTTTCTGCATCCTGTGCGGCCTTTGCGTTAGATATTGCACTGAGGTTAAAAAGAAAAACGCCATCGGCTTTTTTGACAGGGGCTCAACCCGGGAAATAAAATTCATACCTGAAGTGGCCGCAAAGGTGTGTAAAGACTGCAAAGAATGTTTTCCGCTCTGTCCGACATCGTATCTTCAGGCAGCTTACCATTTAACCGAAGCGCTCGCGTTTCCGTCAGCGCCTTTTAAATCCACTTCAAAGGAATAGGCCATAACCGCCATGTTTTTGATAAGTAAAAAACCCCGTCCTATGGGCGGGCTTTTTACTTTTTTTTGTTTTGGGGTAGGCCAATTTTTACAAAAAAAGCTGTAAACAATTTATATTTTAAGGCTTCTTTGAAGAAAGGAGAATTGTTTGATGAAATTAAACAAGATTGATCATATCTGTATCGCGGTCAAGGATCTGGAGGCGGCCAAGAAGGTCTGGGAACCCATGCTGGGCAAGTCAGCCCCCGATGACGCCTATGTCAGCGAAGCTGAAAAGATCAACGTGGCCAGATATTGGGTCGGCGAGGTTGGATTTGAGTTGATGGCATCAACCTCTCCCGATGGAGACGTGGCAAAGTTCATCGCCAAAAACGGTGAGGGTGTGATGCTCGTAACATTTAACGTGGACAACACCAGAAAAGCCATTGATGAACTGAAAGCGAAGGACTATCCGTTCATTCCGGATTCAAGAGGCGAAGTTGCAAGACCTTTTCGTGATTGCGAATTTGCCTTTATTCACCCCAAAAAATTAAATGGCGTTTTGACCGAACTTATTGATTATAAATGGGACGAGTTCAAATAGAAATAAGATAATAACGCTTAACAGATTGATAATTAAAAATATATACTGAAAAGTCAGTAGGGAAAAAGACGATAAATGAAAAACAAAGCGATCAAACTGAAAGGCTTTCAAAAAAAATATCTACGAGGTCTCGCCCACAACACAAAACCCGTTGTCTTTATCGGCCAGAAAGGAATCACGGAAGCTTTAAATCGCTCCATAGACGATGCGTTGACCGCCCATGAATTGATCAAGGTGAAATATATTGATTTTAAGGAAAAAGAGAAAAAAATAGAGATTGCCGAAGTCATCGAAAAAACCCATCATTGCGAAATGGCGGGGATGATCGGACATACCGCCATATTTTACCGCCAACACCCGGACGAAGAAAAGCGAAAGATTGGTCTTCCATTGAGATAGACTGGAAGGCCATTTTCTATCTACGGGGTTCATCCTCTACAAAACTGAACGCCTCCTCCTGAAAGTTTCCGTCCTTTCCAAAACTTATCTGAAAACTGCTAATGGGTAATATTTTTTTGTGACCAAATCCGACGGTCAGGTGTATATCCCTCAACATCAACGAGATGGTTCCAATTCTTGCGCATAACCCCGTAGCACATTTTTTTTGGAGATAAGGAGTTTTATCATGAAAAATACACACCCTAAAATGTCTAAACTGCTTTTCTTTACCGCAATAATACTGGCTTTCGCCACCCCTTCTCTGGGCCAGGTTCCGGAAAAAGTCTTTGCACCCTACGTGGATGTACTGCTCTATCCGGCCTTTTCCATAAATGACACCTTCGATGAAATCGAACAGCCTTACTTCACCCTTGCGTTCATCACCAGCGATGCCGACTGCAAACCCGCATGGGGCGGGGTCATCTCTCTCGACGATAACCATTTCATGGATGAAGTCTCCGCCATAAGGCAGAAAGGCGGGGATGTCATTATCTCATTCGGCGGCGCCAACGGCACGGAACTGGCCATGTGCCATAGCGATGCCGGCGCCCTTCAGGCCGCCTATCAGTCGGTCATTGACAAATACCGGGTCACCTGGGTGGACTTTGACATTGAGGGATGGGCCGTTGCCGACAGACCCTCCATTGATCTCCGGAATAAGGCCATTAAAGGCCTGCAGGCGGCAAATCCGGAGCTGAAGGTTACTTTCTGTTTGCCGGTTCTTCCATCGGGGCTGACCCCGGATGGAATTTACGTACTTGAAAATGCCCGGGACAACGGCGTCAGAGTGGATATCGTCAATGTGATGGCCATGGATTATGGCGATTGGGCGGCGCCCAATCCGGAAGGAAACATGGGGCAATATGCCATTGATGCGGCTTATAACACGTATCAGCAGGCCCTTGGTTTGGGCTTTGCTCCCTTAATGGGCATTACGCCCATGATCGGTCAGAATGATGTGCCCTCCGAGCGCTTTTACCTGTCGGATGCCCGGGAAGTGCTTTCCTGGGCTGAATCCACAAGCTGGGTCACCATGCTCTCCATGTGGTCCGCCAATCGGGACAACGGCCAGTGCGCCGACAAGGCATGGGCAGACCCCACCTGCACCGGTTTGAATCAGGAAGACTTTGCCTTCACCGATGTTTTTGCCCAATTTACCACCGGCAACGGCAACATCAGCCCTCAAATAACCATGCGATCCCCGATGGAAGGAGATATTTTCGATCCCGAAGACACCATTCTCCTTTCCGCTGATGCAACGGACAGCGACGGAACCGTTGTTCAGGTGGAATTCTTCGACGGCGATATATCCCTCGGCGTGGACCTGGATTCCCCCTTTGCACTTTCATGGGAGGATGTTCCCAAAGGCGTCTATGCCATCACCGCTGTAGCAACCGACAACCAGGGCGCCATTGGTCGATCCACTGCCATTGAGATCACCGTGGGAGAGGTATCATTTTCCACATGGGATACATCGGCAATCTACACAGCCGGCGATGAAGTCTGTCACAACAAAATCGCCTGGCAGGCTAAATGGTGGACACGGGGTGAAGAACCGGGTACAACCGGACAATGGGGCGTATGGAAAGAAATGGGCTGGTGCGACGGCAATACCGCCCCCACAGTCGCCATCACCTCACCTTCGGATGGAACAATGTTCGAACCGGGCGACACGGTAGCGCTTTCAGCCGATGCAACGGATTCCGATGGAACCGTTATTCAGGTGGCGTTCTTCGCTGACGGCGTATCCCTCGGCGTAGACCTGGATTTCCCATACGCACTTTCATGGAAGGATGCTCCCAAAGGCGTCTATGCCATCACCGCCGTGGCTACCGATAACCAGGGCGCTACAAGTCAATCCCCCGCCATTCAGATCACCGTTGGCAAAACCGTCATTCCCGCCCTCCCCTGGCGCGCATCGGAAATCTATGTTGGCGGCGATAAAGTCTCTCACAACGGAAAACTCTGGCAGGCTAAATGGTGGACCCGGGGTGAAGAACCAGGTACAACCGGACAATGGGGCGTATGGGAAGCACTGAGCTAATCGTTCCGGGCCAAAGCATCCCATTATATGGGATGCTTTGGCCTCAGTCAGGTGATTCGATCAAATCCTTGCCTTCGATACAAATCTTGCCTTGTCCCTTCAGTAACAACGTCACAGGTAGTTAAAACCACAGGCTGTACGAATCGACCCCTTATCGGGGTTTCCATTATCATCGATTCCATCCGTGACCTCTTTTTTACCGATTCACCTCAATCAGCGCCGAATGGCATTATGGATTTCTTGAACTTCTTTTTTGTTGAAAATTCTTTCCACGTTTTGTTAAAATTCCAGGGAATTAGGAACTGCTTTCAGTCAATACTCATCTTTAATAAAAAAATATCATACATAAAGACGTATTGCCCTTTCATAACCTGCAGTTTGAAAAAAAGGAATCATTTTGTCGAAACATAGAATTCTTTGTGGCGTAACGTTTCTGATAATCCTATTCTTTTCATCGTCGATTTTATCCTTTTCCGCCCAGGAACGCCGAACGGCCCTGGTAATCGGCAATGGAAGCTATGAATCGGCGCCCCTTCGCAATCCGGTAAATGATGCCAGCGATATTGCCGCGGCTCTCCGTAAACTGGGATTTACCACCATCCATAAACAGAACGCCACACAAAAGGAGATAGAGGACGTCATTCGGGAATTTGGCAAAAATCTGCGCAAAGGAGGCGTTGGCTTATTTTATTACGCCGGGCATGGCCTTCAGGTAAATGGAATCAATTACATTATTCCATTGGATGCGAAAATCTTTGAGGAAACCGATGTTAAATATGAGGCCGTTGATGCGAGAAGGGTTCTGGATGCCATGTACAATGCAGGGAATAACTTTAACATCGTAATCCTGGATGCCTGCAGGGACAATCCTTTGGTGAGGGGTTTCAGGTCGGGTTCCAATGGGCTGGCACGCATGGATGCGCCTAAAGGCACCATCGTAGCCTATTCTACTTCTCCGGGCAAAGTGGCGCTTGATGGGGAAGGGAGGAACAGTCCCTATACGGCCGCGCTCTTGGAGTACATGGATGATCCCGGATTAACCATTGAGCAGGTATTCAAAAAATGCAGACGGCGTATTGATAAGGCTACGAATGGGAGACAGATTCCATGGGAGTCCACTTCTTTGACAGGGGATTTCTATTTTTCAACCAAGGGGAACCCCAAAAGTTTGAGGGAAGAGCAGGCCAGGCTTGAGCGCGAGCGCAAAGAGTTTGAGATGCTAAAGGCGGAATTTGAAAGGAGACAGCGCGAGCGCCAGCGTCAACGAATTGAGGTGACGAGCTTGCCCAAGGCCTCTGAATACTCACCTACCTCCGGCGAACCATTGCCGGCATCGGGCGCTTTGACCGAAAGCTTACCCAAAAAAATTGAAGGCTCAACGCCATCCTCAACCTCTGATAAGGCACAGCACACCAGAATTTCAGTGGAATTTGAAAATAAACCACCCGAGACGCCGAGTCGGCCCATTGAGGTGGCGAGCTTGCCCAAGACGCCTGAATACCCCCCTCCATCTGGAACACCATTGCCCGCATGGGGGACTTTGAGCAAAAACTTACCCAAAAAAACTAAAGACTCCCCCAAACCCTCAACCTCCGATAAGGTCGTACATGACGGAATTTATACGGCTTACGCCAACGGAATCGTAAAGGACACAAGTACAGGTCTTGAGTGGAAAGTCGGTCCTGCCAGATGGTACACCTGGCATGAAGCCAAATCCTGGGTTGAAAGCCTGAATCTTGACGGTGACGACTGGAAAATGCCCACCGTAGATGAGCTGCAAAGTCTTTATAAGAAAGGGATCGGAATCGGCAATATGACGCCTCTCTTGAAGACACCTGGCGGGTGGGTGTGGTCACGTGAAACTGAGGGATCATCGAAGGCGAGGGGTTTCAATTTTCACCGCGGCAGCGCCTGGGGCACCCGCTACCTGTCCTACTACGGAAGGGCTTTTGCAGTGCGTTCTCGAAGTAATGGATGATTTGATCATTTGTAGGGATATGCAATTCCGACCACAAACTCAAGCCGAGACACTTTCTTTTGGCCACAACATCTGAAAGTAATTTCTGAAATTCAGACCTTTACAATCCCAGTTAACATTGTTAGTTTTTCGAACCGGCTTCTGATCCGCGAGATGCCAATGGAAAAACGGCAGGTACGGTTAAATTGACGAACCCAATCCCTTGCAAAAATAAAGGAGACCTTATGGCACTACCCGAAAAAAACACGGAAGTCCCATTAAACGACATCCAAATAATCTGTCAAAAGTATGGCCTGTTGGATCTCTGGAAAAAAATCGAAAAGGACCCACCTTCAAAACCCTTTAAAAGCGACGGATGCTCCATGTGGTTCGATTCCTGGCAGGGGGTGGATTTTTATCCGGCCTGTTTTTTCCATGACTTGAAATACTGGTGCGGATATCCGGATGAAACAGCCGAACGTCTGATTGCCGACGCAGAGCTGATGATTGATATTGCCAGGGCTGGCGCACCCAAAATGGCCGAAGTGATGTTTGCCGGTGTTCGGATCGGCGGTCATGAGGCACTGAACCGATCCTTTAGCTGGGGCTTTGGAAGGGAGTAACCATATTGGCGTACAAAATGATCAGAAAAATTATCTCGGGCGGTCAGACCGGCGCTGATCGGGCAGCTCTGGATTTTGCCATCGAATGGAACATTTCTCACGGCGGCTGGGTGCCCAGGGGACGTAAGGCGGAAGATGGAAGGCTGCCTGAAAAATATCGATTGAAAGAGATGCAGACTACCGATTATGCCCGGCGTACCGAACAGAATGTGGTGGATTCGGACGGCACCCTGATTTTTTCTCACGGCCCCCTGACGGGCGGCTCCAGCCTGACGCGAAAAATGGCCCTGAAGCATGGACGTCCCTGGCTTCATGTGGACCTCTTAAAAATCAACAGCTTCAGCGCCGCCCAATCCATTTACGCGTGGCTAACGGAACATCGCATCAACGTTTTGAACGTGGCGGGCCCCCGGCAAAGCCAGGATGGCAAAATATACCGCGCCACTTTTGACATACTGGAAGCCGTCTATCACCTATCCACCATCAATTCCCATATGCATCATCCCCCGGCCGGGCAACGGTATCCCTTACCCGATAGCGTTGAGGAAGCGGTTGGGCAGTTGCTTTCTCAGTTGGCATTAAAAGACAAGAGCAAGATTGCACGAATGAGCGAAGGGGACCTAATGGCACTAACCCTTACTCTGGGCCGTTATATTGGGGATCATTTCGGCATATGGGAGGGCAATGATGCGCTTATCGCCTCCTGCGGCGCCATTATGGGAAAAGGGTCCATCAAGGAAGAGGAAGCGATCGCCTTCATCATCAGAACACTGTGGGAAGAGCTTCAAACATCCCACGGTTTGCGGGTCATCCGTTGACATCCCTGAAAACATGGCGCTCCCATGGCTAACGGGAAGGACGTCGCGACGGAAGAAAACGCCAACACAACAGAATCCCTTTACAAGAAAGTCGGCATTGCATCCCTCATCATGATGGCCTCTGTCCTTTTGAGCCGGGTCATTGGCGTACTTCGCGAGGTTGTCATCGCCTATGCAGGCGGAACCGGCGGCGATGTGGATGCCTACCAGATGGCCTTCGTGCTGCCGGAAATTTTAAATCACGTGGCGGCCACGGGGTTTTTATCCATTACATTCATCCCCATATTCAACAAGTATCTGGTAAAGGATATGGAAACCGAAGGGTGGCGGATTTTCTCCCTCATCCTTTCCTCTTTCGGAAGTTTCCTGCTGCTTCTCATAACAGTGGCCTGCGTTTTCACGGATGATCTTGTGGCCCTCATTGCGCCGGGCATTGTCGATCCCACCATCAAGGCACTCACCATCCGCATGACCCGGATTGTCCTGCCCGCCCAGTTTTTCTTCTTTACGGGAGGGCTCTTCATGGCGGTTCAGTTTTCAAAGGAACATTTTCTCATTCCGGCGCTGGCCCCCCTCCTTTACAATCTGGGCATCATTACGGGCGGCATTGTGCTGGCGCCCTGGATCGGCATCGAAGGGTTTGCCTGGGGGGTCTTCGGGGGAGCGCTGGTGGGAAATTTCGCGGTTCAGTGGTTTGGGGCTAAACGCCTGGAGCTGCGGTTTAAACCCTGTTTTAATTTGAACCATCCGGATTTGAAACACTATCTTCTCCTGACCCTCCCCCTGATTTTGGGGCTTAGCATGACTTTCTCAACGGAGTTTTTTTTCCGTTTCTTCGGCTCCTATATGCCCCGGGGCGCCATTGCGGCACTCAACTACGGGCTCAGAATCACCTTCATCCTCGTGGGCCTGTTCGGGCAGGCCGTTGGAACGGCATCCTATCCCTTCATGTCAAGACTGGCGACGGAAGGCCGATCGCACGAAATGAACCGGTTGCTCGACAAAACGATGCGGGCCTTGACCATTGTTATCCCTTTTTCCGTGTTTCTCATGGTCATTCGTCATGAAGTGATTTTCATCCTGTTCCAACGGGGCCGCTTTGATGCCGCTGCCACGGCGCTGACCGCCCATCTCCTTCCCTATCTACTGCTGGGCGCCTTTGCCTTTTCAGCCCAGACCGTTGTGGTACGGGGATATTACGCCATGCAGAACACATTGTTTCCGGCACTGCTGGGAACGGCGGCGGTCCTGCTAAGCATTCCCTTTTTTTTGGTGGGCATGGACCGAATGGGCGCATCCGGTGTAGCCCTGAGCGTTTCCATTTCCGCATTTATGCAGGTCGCCCTGCTTTATATATGTTGGAACAGGCGAACGCAAAACAGGAACAGCGGTCTTGTTTATGGGGCGGTTTTTAAAATGGCTATATTGAGCATCTTCCTGGGATACAGCCTCGAAACCCTGCGGAAAGCCCTTTTTTCAAACCTTGGCGCCGAAACGCTGTTCAATGCTCTGATCACCAGTGTTACATTGGGCCTGCTGTTTTCATGCCTGCTCTACCTCGCCTGCAGAATCATGAAGCTGTCGGATATTTTTGATGTTCTTGAAAAGCCGTTTCGGAAACTCAAAGACAGGTTTTTCAAAAAAGCCGGGAACACATAGATCTTCCTTGACATTCGGGCGAAATTCAAGGAAGAATTCCACTCCAAAATCACATAAGGAGCAATACAAATGAAGGATGACCTCGGAAAATATTACTACCCCTTTCCACAGAATAAAAAAGTGCGCATGTATGTTCAGGAAACAGACGGGATGGTCCAATTCAGACTCTGGAATTCCGATGATGCCAAGTTATGGGATGACCATGGCTGGATTCCCTACGACGCCATACAACAAGCCGCCGCCATGTATGAACGGAAAAATGCTTTCAACCCCAACCAGGCCTATGATCTGGATATTGCGAAGGCGTTGCTGAAAGAATAGATCGAGCATGCTTAATTTCTTAAATGGACTGGATGAAGATCTACGCAAGGCATTAATCGCCCAACTTCGAAATCTCTGGACCCACGGGTCCACAGCCATTGAAGGGAATACCCTGACCCTGGGAGAGACGGCCTTTGTACTCGATGAAGGGTTGACGGTTTCCGGCAAACCGATTAAAGATCATCAGGAGGTCTTGGGGCATGCACGCGCCATCGATTTAGTCTAAGGAAAGGAATGCATAACCCAATATCCCTTACCGCAAATAAATGGGATTTGAAAAAATCCACGGACGATACCCGAAAAAGTGCGCACAGCGGGATACTTCAACACGATAAACGCCGGGCCGCTCCGCCGCCAGGGAAAAACGGCGGCCGATCTTCCCGCCCACGGAAACGCCGTTTCTCAGCAACCGGATACGCCCATTTTGCGGAGATTCCACAAAAAAGACACCCGGCTGGAACGAGCGCTCTTCTCCCATTTCCATGGCCGGCCCCCCTTCTAAGGCATAATAAAAACTAAATCCTTTGGAAGGGGTCAGCCGATCATGGGCAACATAAAGGCGACCCTCTCTCATGGCGCCATACACCTGTTCCCGCGCCTCATCCACATGCTTCGACAACGGTCGATCCAGCAGTATATGGATATTGATGCTCCTCAAACCGTCATGGTAAGACAGGGGGGTAAGGCAAAACGGCCCCCAGCGAAACAACGCGCCATGGGCATCGGACCCGCCGATGCCAACCACCCGCCGTTTTTTGCACACGCCATCCCAGAACGACAGGGTTTTCCGGCTGGGACCTTTCAGGGTCCAGGTTTTGAACAGCAGATAAAACAGACCATGCAGGGGCGTTTTGATGCGCTCCTTCCATCGGGATGAAAAATTCCAGATACAAATGCCGGAATAATCCGTTACCGAAAGATCGTTCCAGGTATAAGCGATTGCCTTTTCGTGAAAGGGCATCCCCTTTTCAAAGGGATGGGCCAGAAAACCAAAACCGCCCTTTTGGTTGACGCGGTCAATGACTGACTGCGGTCCCAGACCTTTTCCATGCACCATTTCTCTAAGACCAAAGGCCAGATAATGGTGAAACCGCTTTCCCAATTCGAGGCCCATCAGGACCAGCACATGGCCATGATATCCTTCATTTTCAAGATGAAGGGCTTTTGCCATATAATCGTGATCATTGACGATCATAAAATCAAGATTTGCTGATCCGGCGTGCCGCGCAATCTCAGCCACGGTCCCCGCGCCGTCTGAATAGCAGGTATGGATATGTACGTTGCCGGTAACTTCATAAAGATAATTCCGCATGCCCTATTTTCCTTTCCGGGCCTCATCCAGCGCTTTAAGGCCCAGGCCCACTTTTGTTTGTACCGAAAATTGTGCTGTGCTAAATTGCATGAAAAAATTCACCACAAACTACCGCAAGGCCGGTGGCCGCAAGACTTTTTCCCGATATTATACGGTCCGGTATGAAAACGCCATCTTTAGTCCGCACTGCGAAAGAAAATGGTATTTGCCGAATTGATTTTGAAGATCCTGTTTTCATATTCCACAAAATATGCTATGCAGGCCTGGCCTTGCCGGAAACCTGTTGCTGCGAAATGAGGTGTCGGGAATGAACGAGGGCGAGCCCCGTAGAAAAGATCTGCTGATCATATTCACGATTTCCCTTGCTGCGTTCATGGGAGCGCTCGATGTGACCATCGTGAACATCTCATTGCCCACGCTCGCTCGGAACTTCCAGGTGAGCACAAGTGTTGTTTCCTGGATCATACTGGTTTATCTCCTGGTCCTCTGCTCGTTTCTCCCCACCTTCGGACGGCTGGGGGATATGAAAGGATTCCGAAGGATATTTGTCGCCGGGTTCTGCACCTTCACGACAGGTTCCCTGGGCTGTGGGCTGTCACAGGGTTTCGCCCAATTGATCCTCTTCCGGGTCGTCCAGGCGACCGGGGCGGCCATGCTTTCGGCCATCGGGCCGTCGATGGTCAGCGCTTACCTGCCGGAAAAGATGAGGGGTCGGGCCCTGGGCTATGTCACAACGGTCGCCTCGATGGGGATCGCCATCGGCCCCGTGGTGGGAGGGATGATAAACCAGTATTGGAGCTGGCGTGGAATATTCTTCATCAATGTTCCCGTGGGCATCATCGGGGTGTTTTTCGGAATAATTTTCCTTCCCCGAATCGCCCCGGACTCTCGCGGCAAGAAGTTCGACCTGCCGGGGGCGGCTCTGATTTTTCTGACGCTGTTCGCCTTGCTTTATGCCCTGAACATGGGCCACGAATACGGTTTTACTTCCAGACGAATTCTGAGCTCTTTCGGTGCCGCTGTGGTATTCGGCGGTTTGTTTCTTTGGCAGGAAGCGCGCAGCCGAGATCCACTGATAAACCTGACACTGTTCCGCAATGCCACTTTCACGATTGCAAACCTGGCAGGGGGCTTGATGACGGGGGCCTTTACGGGGGCGATCTTCATCTTCCCATTTTACCTCGAACTGATGAGAGAAATATCGGTCTCCGGCTCCGGAATAATCATGATTGTCCCCTCATTGCTGATGATGTTTGCCGGCCCGATCGCCGGTCACTTCGCGGATCACGGCAGCTCCAGAAACGTCACCATGATCTCGATCATCTTCATGGTGATCGCTTTCTCAATGTTTTTTCTGCTCGGAAAGGTCGAAGTTTTCTGGTTTTTGATCCTGTCCCTTGCGTTCATGGGCGCCGGCATCGGCGCTTTTCTCCCTCCCGCCAGCCGAATGATTCTCGACAGCAGCCCCTCAAGCATGGAGGGGATCTCATCGGGCATCATGATGACCATAAGGAACTGCGGGTCGGTGCTGGGTGTGGTGATCCTGGAGACGGCCTTTTCGAGAGTTATCGGCGGAGACCGCGGAAGATTAATTCTTCCTGTAGAGGATCGGGGTTTGCTGTTGAAGGGGTTCGAAGACGCTTTCCTGGCGGGCCTCCTCCTCTCTCTGACAGCCCTTGCCGTTTTCGCGTTTGTGAGGCGGGAGAACTGTAAATATTCGGCGGCCTATTCCTAAACAGGTGCAGAAAGTTCGGGACACGGAGGTATCAAATGAGGAAAAAATTAACTTTTCAGAAACGCAACATGCGCTAAATGCGGCCAGGCTTACCTGCCTGATGAAAGCAAGGAAGCAGAAATTGTTGAAGTTGAAGTCAAAGCGTATAAACGTAGAATTGTACACTGCTGCATGAAAAAAGGCTGTTCGTGCAGGGGCGTTCCCGATACCATTACCGACCCATGCCTCCCACGGTTATCCCAAAAAGTTCATATGGAATTTCAATCTGGGAAGACGTCCTTTTAAACAAATTCCACTATTCTCAGCCTACCAACCGTCTTCTGAATCAGTATGCGGAATTGGGCTTGCCTATTTCCCCCGGAAGCATTGCGGGTGGGTTAAAGAATATCAAAGCGCTTTTTGAACCTGTCTATGACGCATTGTATACTCAGCAAATGACTGAAGACAGGTTCCATAAGGATATGTCATGCCGCGTTGCCATGCTGCGCATGCACCGGGATGGGCTAATTAAACTGCCCCCACCCATCCATAAAAAGCCACCCCAAAAAAAGATTCAGTTCACTTCAAAAACTGATCCTCAAAGTCCTGTTGTGTGCTCCGCCAATCAACTATCTCAACTGCATTTGCAGATAGTGACAAAAACCACCTCGGCTTTATGGAATGAGTACATCGAAAGATATCATTATCTTGGCTATGCAACCCTGCCGGGAGCTCAGCTCCGCTATTTTATTGTTGCCGGCAGAAAAATTGTTGCGTTGACAGGCTTTGGCGCAGCAGCATGGCAAACTGCACCGAGAGACCAATTTATTGGATGGAATCATGATGAGAGAAAAAGAAATCTGAACCTGATTACAAACAACGCGAGGTTCCTTATTTTGCCGTGGATTAAATCAAAAAATCTCGCATCGAAAATCCTGTCATTAATTTCAAAACAGCTTCCGGATGACTGGGAAGAAAAGTATCATGTCAGGCCGGTTTTGCTGGAATCCTTTGTAGAAAAAAAGAGATTTGTCGGAACTTGTTATAAAGCCGCCAACTGGATCTATGTTGGGCAAACCAAGGGCCATGGAAAACTGGGACCTGCTGGGAAAATAAGTGTTCCCATTAAAGACATCTGGGTATATCCTTTGGCAGAGAATTTTAGAGCGTTGTTGAAAAATTGACTGATGGACGACCAAGCCGAATATTTACGATTAAAATTTGAGCCTGACGCCGAGATTGGACACTCCACCGTCCACACTGGTCGCCGGTGCATGACAGCACTTTCCATTCTTATTCGCCCATCAAGCCCGTCTCGGGAGTCACTGAACACGGCGTTTCCCCTGATTCACAACATGCCTCCGCCGGGCTAAAGCCTGGCGGGATCCCCCATGAAGCGCCCTGCTTCGTCCACCGAGGCGGCGGTTTCAAGGGCATTTCGAATATCCAGCATAACGGCTCTTTTTCCTTAGGCCGAGTAAGGGGAACCGGTCTGGCTGTGAAGCCCAGCCAGAAAGATGCCATCGCTGTTGATACCCACGATGGTTCCCGTGAATCCAGCCGTTCCAAAGAACAGGGCCTTTTTAGATTCTGTGTGTAAGGTCTCAGCCGGGTATCCTAAAACCTTGAGGGTCTCGAAAGCAGCGTTGAATAATGTCATCTGGCATGCGGTAAAGTTTTCCAGGCTACGCTCATCCCAAAGCGGCAGCATAACAACGATTGAAACCCCGGTTTCGGGGTTGTAGGCCATAGTTGCGGAATAGCCGCGATGATCTCCTTTGTGTCCGTAACCGAGGTACTGCCATTGATGGCAGCCAAGACCATATGAAGGATTATCGGTGGATGTGTCGTGCTGCATCAGGGAAACCGACTCCGGGGTGAGTACGTTTTCACCGCGCATCAAGGTGCGTACATAGGTATTCAGTTGACTCATGGTGCCCACACCGTTGCCATTGGCCGGGAAGGCGCTCATATTGTCGCGGCAGTATATCTTATCTCCCTCCGGCGAAAAAACCGTGCCGCATACATAAGGTTCGGGCATGTCCTGGTCCGAGGCCAGATAGGGGAAAGCCATGGCCAGGGGTACTGCGTTTCCGCGCCCACCACGTGTTCCAGAATGAAATCGGCGTATCTCTTTTCGGTTTCCGCATGGCAGGTGTAAACGCGGCCGATAATCTCGGCCAGCAGGGTGTAGCCGGTGTCAGAGTAATGGTAGCCCATACCCGGCGCGAAATATTTGAGCTGATGGACAGCATCCTGACGGATTTGCTCAACGTTTGTAAACTGGTGGTCGGGGTTTTGTTCAAGCATCCAATCTACGTAATTATTGCCGTCGCAGCCGGGAACCGGATCGTTGTCCACGTCATAGACACCGGCCGTGTGCCCCAGGAGCTGTTCGATGGTGATCTCCTCTTTGTACGGGATGGCGTAATCCAGAGTATCCGGGACGTAAGGGGTGTTGCCGCCAGTCATGTTAGCGGTCACGGTCTGGGTCATATCAAGCCAGTCATATTGTTGCATGAGCTATATGGCCGTGGCCGTTAAATTTTTGGTGATGCTGGCCATGCGGAAATAGGTGGCTGCGGTGATGGCTTCTGCCGAAGTCTCCGCAGCTGAAGCAAAGACCGTTTCCGTGCGTGTTTGCACGAGAACACTGAGCGGTGGAACGGTCTTGCCGAGTTTGTTTTGCAGTTCCATGCGCAGGTTTTTGATGGCCAGGTAGACTTCAGTTTGAGTATCAGATGAAGTGGAATCATCGCCGCATCCTGTCAAAAATACACCCACCAACAAAAACAGCACACACAGATTTCCACCTTTTTTAATCCGTTTTACCTCCAAATTTTTATCCTCATGTAAAGGGTCAATCACAGTCAAAACCTTCATAATTCATTCTTGGCATCGTGCCATCGGCGGCAATGGTATAAGCTAATTTTTTGCTTTTTGAAAAGGATTTTTGAAGATTTTCAATATTTCATACGGACAAAAGGCGATTTTAAAAGCCATCTTCGAATTATGGCTGAACATGCTTTAGGCAGTTGGACAAAAATAATCATCCCAAACATTCGGTCTTATTGCCACTACGCCCATCTATTTTTCCAGAATCAAGCCAAGTCAAATATTTCTCTTCCCGTATCACAATTGGAGGATATTTACTTTAATTTAAAGGGCAAATAGGCTTACGATCATATTTTCTCCCCGTTCTATTGCCTCGTTTCAATTGAGTATGATGAACTCATCTTGGCGCGATATGGCCCTTTGCGTGTTTTGTCACAGTATAGGAAAGATTCCTAGCGACAGTCAGATGCGCACCATTCTTGATGAAATGCTCGCTGAAGAACTTCGGAAACCGTTTAGGAATATCTTCAGGGAACTGCAAAGGGGAAAAGTGCTTGAACGTATGGTTTTTTTCGAAGGATGTTATGTTCTATCTCCAGACGGAACGGGCCACTTTTCTTCGAAGAAGCTTTACTCTGACAGTTGTTTGGTAAAAGTATCGAAAAAAACCGGCGAAAAAACCTATTATCAGCAGATGTTGGGAGCAGCGATTGTCCATCCCGATTTCAAGGAGGTTATTCCGCTTGCTCCGGAATTCATCGTCAAGCAGGACGGTCAAACCAAGAACGACTGTGAGCGTAATGCAGCGAAACGTTTCTTCAACAAGCTGAAAGAAGATCATCCACATTTACCTCTCATCATTACAGAAGACGCGTTAAGCTCGAATGCGCCCCATATAAGAGAAATAGAAAGGCAGAACTTCTATTATCAGCATATTAACATCATGTCAAATTAGTTGCTTAGTTGTGGACGTCCCAAACCTGTTCAACACATTTTTTCCATACGATTTGATGTTTTCTTCCTTTCACGCTAAAGTTTTTCATCCGTTTGTCGATATTCCTGCCAACAGGATGGGATCACGCACACGCCCGATTCTATAATTCAAATCTATTATTTTTTTTAGGGAGGATTCACATGAACTATTCGGCAATGGTTCTGGCAGTTTGTTTTTGCATTATTTCCGGTGGTACAGTATGGGCTGAAGAGGGCAAAGCCTCGGTTGAAGACGTTTATGACTTGGTGCTTAAAGCACACAGCGTTGTCAGCAACCTGGGTGAAGAAGGGCTGGCCGCATTCAACGACCCCAAAGGGGAATTTGTATATAAAGACACCTACGTATTTGTTCTAAAATGCCCCGAATATGTGGTAGCTCACCCTTTTGCTTTGGATAAACTGAAAGGAAAAGATTTGAGGCCCATTTATCCTCACCAGAATACCCTTTGCGAAGGAGCCAAGGATCCCAACGGCACCTGGGTGGAGTACCAATGGTCCAAACCGGGGGAAACAAAACCTTCCCGGAAAATCGCTTTTAACATTCAGGTGGAGGGCACACCCTATGCCGTGGTCGCCTCTATTTATAACGATGATATATCCATTGATGATCTGAACGCAAAAACAAAGAAATAACGGACAGATAGTCGCTCATCGCAATTTCATGCCTGAATTGGGGCAGGAGAGAAAAATCACGCATTCTCTCCTGTTTTCAGTCTTTGGGTTACTCCGGTTGACCCGTGAAAAGGAAACGCTGGTAAAAAAGTAAGTTGACAGAATATTGAGCTTTATTTTAAGGCATTGCGCATGCCAAGACAAGCTCGTCTGGACGCGCCCGGTGTTTTGCATCACATCATGATCCGGGGGATAGAGCGTCGAAATATATTTACAAATGATAGGGATCGAGAGGATATGCTGGACCGCCTGGCGAAGCTCCTGCCCGAGACCCAAACCACCTGTTACGCATGGGTGTTTATTCCGAACCATGCCCATTTTCTATTTCGGACAGGTGTTTCTCCCCCTGCCATGGTAATGCGCAGGCTTTAAACCGGGTATGCCGTCAGTTTTAATCGCCGTCATAAGCGCCATAGCCAACTCTTTCAGAATCGTTACAAATCCATTGTTTGCCAAGAAGACATTTATCTCAAGGAACTTGTCCGGGATATTCATCTCAACCCGGTCCGTGCGGGTATCGTTGAAAATCTCAAAGGATTGAATAAATACGCCTATTGCGGGCACAGTTCAGTAATGGGCGGGCATAAGAGGCCGTGGCAGGATGTGGACTATGTTCTCGGCAATTTTGGCAAAACAGCAAAAAGCGCGCTAAAGGCGTATCTCGACTACGTAAGTGCAGACATTGAACAGGGCCGGATGGATAAACTGACAGGTGGGGGACTGGTTCGCAGCGCCGGGGGATGGTCTGAGGCAAAGGCGCTGAGACGACAGGGGCATGACCATGTGATGAGTGACGAGCGGATTCTGGGTGATTCAACGTTTGTAGACGCAGTGCTATCGCAGGCGACGGAAAGATATGAGCGCCGTTACGAATTAAGGCGCCGGGGTTATGACCTGGATCGAATAGCCGAAAAGGCGGCGGAAATCTATGGAATGACGCCTCGTGAAATACTGTCCAGGGGCAAGCAGCAAAGAAAGGTGAAGGCAAGGAGCCTGTGTTGTTTTTGGGCTGTCAGCGAGTTGGGCATGTCCCTCAGAGAACTGGCCGGGCGATTGGAAATGAGTTCCCCCGCGGTGGGGTTCTCCGTGGAAAGGGGAGAGAGGATTGCACAGGAGGGTGGATACCGCTTGATTGACTGAAAATCCTATTTTTTTACCAGCGTCCCTATCCACACACAGCGTCCCCATCCACACAAACGTTACCAAGCAAAACGTTTTAATGACTGTCTCTACCTACGATGTGATGTTCTTGATCAGGTCGTACACATCTCTCCTGTGCCGCACCAGATGCACAACAATGCTTTTTTCAGCATCATCCAGTGTATAGATCACACGATAGCGTTTGAATCGATAGGATAGATAGCCCTCCAATTCGGCCTGAAGTACTTTTCCAAGGTGGGGGTTTTGAGAGATTCTTTTAAAGGCGTCTTTTGTTTTTCTTTTGAGTTCCGGATGAAATCCTGAAATGAGCTTTGCCGCTGTGGCCGTCAGCTGAATTCTATAGGGAATCAAAAAACCGCCTCCATATCGACCAGCCTTCCCTGCCGCTGGTCTTCCCTGGAACTGTCGAGTATCTTTCTGACCTCAACATCTGCCAGGAGCTCAATGGTTTCCAGAAGCCCCTCAAACTTTTCCATACTGATGAGAACTGCCTCAGGCACGCCGTTTTTTGTTATGGCGATGGCTTCATCGGTTTCTCGAAGAGAGCGGACCATGTTCAGTAATTCATTCTTGGCCTTGGTGATTGGAACATAATTTTGGATGTCATGCATTGCAGTACCTCCAGAAAGGCGATAACAGTCATAATAATGTCCATTTCGAGGAAAGTCAATGAAAGTCTTGGTCACGGATCGATTGTCGGGAAGGGAAAAGCTGGTAAAAAAGTAAGTTGAGAGAATGTTGAGCTTTGTGTTAAGGCATTGCGCATGCCAAGACAAGCTCGTCTGGACGCGCCCGGTGTTTTGCACCACATCATGATCCGGGGGATAGAGCGTCGAAATATATTTACAAATGATAGGGATCGAGAGGATATGCTGGACCGCCTGGCGAAGCTCCTGCCCGAGATCCAAACCACCAGGTTGGGGACTGGTTCGTAGCGCCGGGGGATGGTCTGAGGTAAAGGCACTGAGACGACAGGGGCAGGACCATGTGATGAGTGACGAGCGGATTCTGGGTGATTCAACGTTTGTAGACGCAGTGCTATCGCAGGCGACGGAAAGAATTAAGGCGCCGGGGTTATGACCTGGATCGAATAGCCGAAAAGGCGGCGAAAATCTATGGAATGACGCCTCGTGAAATACTGTCCGGGGGCAAGCAGCAAAGAAAGGTGAAGGCAAGGAGCCTGTGTTGTTTTTAGGCTGCCAGCGAGTTGGCATGTCCCTCAGAGAACCGGCCGGGCGGTTGGAAATGAGTTCCCCCGCGGTGGGGTTCTCCGTGGAAAGGGGAGAGAGAATTGCACAGGAGGGTGGATACCGCTTGATTGACTGAAAATCTTAATTTTTTACCAGCGTTATCCAGTATCAAACTTCACCGTCTCATATCCGCCTTCGATTCGCTGCATGCGCGGTTTGGTGCAGCCGGTTTGGTCCGCCAGGTCCTGCTGCGTCAGCCCTCTCATTCGGGAATGATGGGTCGGACCCTGTTGACAATCGACTCCAAATGTTCCAAACATCAATCACATGGCCGATCACGATAACAGCTACAAACTTCTCTTTTCTCATTCGGAGATGGTTCGGAATCTCCTTTTGGGGTTTGTGAAAGAAGACTGGGTACAGGAACTTGATCTGGGTTCACTGGAGCGGGTGAACGGTTCCTATGTGAGCGATGATATCCGGGATCGGCACGACGATATCGTCTGGTGTGTGAAATGGGGTTCGGAGTGGCTTTATGAGTGCATCCTGATATAGTTCCAGTCCACCATCGACAGATACATGCCGCTGCGGGTCTTGGTTTATGTGGGGCTTTTGTATCAGGATCTGATTCGCGAGAAAAAAGTTACGTCTTCAGGAAAACTGCCGCCCGTGCTGCCGCTGGTTTTGTACAACGGCGACCGGCGCTGGGATGCGCCCGTCGAGATGGGGGACCTGATGGAGGATATTCCGGGAGGACTTTCCCGTTATCGACCCCAGTTCACTTTTTTGCTTGTGGATGAAGGGGCTTACCGGGACGACGATCTGAAACTTCTCAGAAATCTGGCATCGGCCCTGTTCCGTCTGGAAAACAGTCGTGATCCGGAGCACATCTTGGAGGCCGTGACATTGCTCTTGGAATGGTTGGCCGCTCCGGAGCAGGACAGTCTCAGACGGGCGTTTACGGTCTGGTTTAACCGGGTATTTTTTGCGAGTCGAAAAGATGAACCCAAACCGCCTGAATTGCGGGAACTGACGGAGGTGCGTGCCATGCTGGCTGAAAGAGTTGAGGAATGGAAGCGGGAGGGTCTGGAAGAAGGCCGGAAGGAAGGAGAGGCAAATATTCTCTTAAAATTTCTGGAATTGAAATTCGGCGAACTGAGTTTGGAAGACCAAAAGAAGGTTCAGTCGGCCGACAGCGATACCCTCCTGAAATGGACTGGGCAGATTCTAACGGCCGACACACTGGATGAAATCCTCACGACAAAGGGGTCTCACCTAATTATTCCGACCCCTTACCCAGGATGGGAACAAAAAGAAGGGGAATAAATAGGTGTGACCCCTTTGTCTTCCAAGACATTTATAGCTTTGACCATTTTTCTTGTAGAGGAAAATACTCCTGCTGAACCCATAACTTGTCTCTTATAATAAAACGAAAAGAACGAAGTTTAAGTCATTTTATTAAGGAAGCTGCAAAGGCTTCTGATATAGATGAGCTTTGCCGGGAATTTTCAGATTTTCTGAACAACCTGCACTTCAAGGGCTTTTTTTATACCTCCATTCCCAGCATCCCCCGTAAAAGGCCGGATGTAGGCAAGTTTTTTGACACTGTGCTGCTGCATTGCACGGATCACAAGGCCTTGGACAGCCTGATCAAAAGCCGCATGTTTGGCGGAAATCCGATATTGATTCGGCTGGTGACAGGTGATCAGGGGCCATTCACGCCCTATGAGGCCTTTAAATCCGTCACCGGAAAGCCGCCGCCGGGACGGCCTGAAGAGATACTTGAAGATCCTTCAGTAGCCTATTCTCTTGTCTGCGCTCTGGATTCACCGGATCGGCGCTGCGGCCTGATTCTGATGTCGCGCTATCACAACCCCCTTAAACTGCGCCTGCAACTGGCCATTGTGACCAATACCGCCTACGCCGGAGCTGTTTTTTTTCATGAGCGCTGGAAGGCGATTGTACACAAGTCCATTCGAATTGAATTATCCCTTCGGGAATGCGAATGCCTACTCTGGGCGGCCCAGGGCAAAACAGCCGCTGAAATTGCCATGATTCTGTCCATAAGTGAAAGCACGGTGCGCTTTCACTTCAAGAATGCCAGCGCCAAGCTCGACACCGTAAACACCACCCATGCCGTGGCTCTGGCCATTGCCCACGGACTTATTCCCGCCAACCCCTTTGATTGAATCCTCATCCAAATTATTTCCTACCTGTTGGATCCGATAGTTGTTCCCTGCCTGTTCTTTTGCTACGGTCCGAAATTGCCCCTTCAGCAGTATAAATGTTTTGTTCTAATCAAAGGAGGATGTATGAAAATTTTTATTGCGCCCCGGCATTTGTCTGTTTGCTGGCAGAGCATTTTTTTTATTTTTTTAATTGTCTTCTCGGGTTTTACTTCCGGGATATGCTCTACTGCTGACGGACTTAACAACCAGCCTGCCAAAACTCCCAAAGTCGGGGATCCAGTGTCCGCTGCCACCGGAGAGGAGTTGATGACCCTTCCCCTGTTTTATCTGCCTGGCTCAATGCCCATTGATCTCACACTTTACTACATGTCTCAGGCTGATAACTCGCCGTCGGAGTTCGGCAGCCGGTTTTTTCTGAATGTGCCCTATATGTGGCGAACCAATGACGACATCAGCGTCACCTGCGTAAGCGGCATGGACGAGGTGGAATTTTACAAAAACGCTGAAGAAGACTGGGAAATGATCGGCCATTCTTCCTGGCCTTATGAGCTCAAGGCTGCGGGGGAACATTTTTTCCTGAAGAATCCTGCAAACGATACAGTTCTCTATTTTGAGAACTACAACGACTTTTTGTACCTGTGTCGCAAGAAAATGGATCGCGCCGGCAACTCGCTGACTTATACCTACAGCCCTTTTGCCGGAAAGTCCTTTCCAGGACTGATCTCCATCGAGAGTTCATCCGGCCAGAAGATCAATTTTACCATGCAGAAAGTGAGCGACAAATGGGTGGTGACCGCTATTAAGACCGCCAGTGCGCCAGTATTGTCCTGGACCTTTTCCTACACCGGCGGATATCTCACATCCATGGTCAACCCGGAAGGCAATGCAGCCATGTTTGCCTATGACGGCGACAACCGGCTCACTGCCATGACCACTCCCCGGGGAACGGTTCCCTACACCTCGGAGTACGACAGTGTGCAGGTTCACGGCACAAGTGGAAGTATGTTCATTCCCGTGGTGGTCAAACAGACGGACGTCTACAATAACATCACCCAAATAACATACGATTTTTCCAACAACAAAGCGATCGAGACCCGTCCGGACGGGCAGCAGAATACCTTTATTACTGCTGGATATCTGGGGGAGTACGGTCGCACAGGGGGCGCGGCCGTTGAAATTGATATGGCCGGCGGAGAATCCCTTGATTTTGAGCAGAACGCGGCTGGTTCAATCACCAAAGGGACAACAAAAGAGGGACACTCTTTTTCTGTGAGCTATGACAGCGATTCAGGTCAGGCCAGCTCAATCGGCATTGGCGTCAACAAGGTGGACATGGGGTTTAGCACTGAAAATCAGCTGTTTTCGGGCCTTAATTCCGACAGTGCCACATTTGCCTTTCGGGATGAAGTTTCCCGTACCTACAGCGGTGGTTTGAGCGAAACCCTTGTATACGATGATCAGGGCAATGTTTTGCAGTTTACAGACTCTGGAGGAAATAACTGGACTTATACCTATACAGTTAACGGCCAGGTAGCGAGTCGCCAGACTCCATTGGGAGCCAAAACAGATTTTGAGTACAATGCCAAAAAACTTCTTTCCAAAAAGACATCTCCTGTAAGCGGAGTAACTTTATTTGATTACAATACGCACGGCCAATTGGTCAAAACCAGCAACGCTCTGAACCAGGACACGGTTTTTGAATACGATTCTTTCAACCGTCTGACCTCAAGCAGCAACGCCCTGAGTCAGAAGACAGACATTGAATACGATGCCAACGGTAATGTTGTTTCTGTAACCATGCCAAACACTGCCAAAACAACATATAGCTACGATAATATGGATCGGCTCATCAGTACCACCAGCCCAACCGGTGAAACAGCAGGGACTGCCTATGACTCTTTGGGCAGGATAAAAACCATGACTGCTCCGGACAATATTACGGGAACAAGAACCTATGATGACGGCGGCAATCTGATCAAATATGAACAGGGTAATTTTGTCTGGCAGGGAACCTACAATTCTGACCGGCAGCTTGTTCAGGAAACAGACAGCAGCGGATGCACTTTCATTTACACCTTTGATGCCTCTGGCCGCTTGCTTACCGCCAAAGACGCATCCAACAGAACCTGGACGTACACCTATGATATTTTTGGGCATTTACTCACATCTCAGGATCCCCTCGGCAGAACCAGAACTTATGAATACAATAATTTGGGTCGGCTGACCAAAACAACTCTGCCCGGCAGTATCAGTGCCTCCTATGGGCGCAACGCCCTGGGTCAGCTTACTTCCATTACTGAACCCGGAGGAGGGAGCTGGAGTTTTACCCGCAACACCGCCGGTCAATTGACCCGCAAGCAAAATCCTTTAACAAAAAATACAGACTATAGTTACGACACTTTGGGGCGTTTAAGCCAGACGACATTTCCAGACGCCAAAACCCTGGTTCGCACTTATGACGATCTGGGACGGATCAAAAAGTTAGCCTCTGGAACAGATGTGGATGAGTACACCTATGATGCTCTGGGCAATCTGCTTACAACCACCGGCCTGACCAATACCTATGATCTGTCCGGCCGATTGACAAAATGCGTCAGCTCCGGAACAACCACCACGCTGACCTGGAACAACAAAGGCCAGCTTGCAAGCGTACACATCAATCCTGCAGACATTACTTTTAATTATACTTACGATCCAGTCATCGGCTATGTTCAAACCATTTCTGATTCTCTGAATCTGGCCTCTGCCACTTTCAGTTACGACAATGTCGGGCGACCGACCTCCATTGTCCGCAAAAACAGCGTAAACACAACCTATGCCTACAAGGCAGACTGGCCTCTGCGCCTGGCCAGCCTCAAAGACGGCACATTTACTGACCAGTCCTTCAGTTATGACAATATCGGGCGGCTGACCGCAAGCAGTGGGACCCAGCCTCTTGATGCTGGTCAGGAAATAGTCAGCGCTGAGCAAAACCTGACATTTAACGCCATGAATCAGGTTTCTTCTACTGGATACAGTTATGATGAGTGCGGTCGCCTGCTTACAGCCCCGGATCTTGCCTGCACCTGGAACGGATTTTCCAGGCTTACAGAGCTGAACACAGCCACCAATACCTATGACGGGCTTTCGCGTCTCACTCGGTCCACTATTTCCGGACAGAGCACCACATACAGCTATTGCTCGGCTCTCAGCCACCAGATGCCTGTACGCATTGCCGAGCCGGATGGAGACTGGATTCAGGTTCTTCATCCCTCGCTTGGCCTTATTTATTCCATTCGCGTTGTTTCAGGGGTAAAAACCGTCCATTACTACCATTTTGACAAACAGGGCTCCACTGTGGCGGTCACTGATCAGGCCGGAGATGTGAGCGCAAAGTTTGCCTATTCTCCTTATGGGCAGATTTTAGCCAGCTTGGGAACAGACAAGCCGCCTTTCCGGTTTCTGGGAAGTTATGGCTGTCATACTGTTATTGGATCAGAAAATATCTATCGCCACGGGGCACGCTATTATCATCCTGACAGCGGGCAGTTCATCTCTCCGGAACAGGACTGGCCTGATCTGCACAACATCCAAAGGCTGAATGTCTATGCCTATGCCAACGCCAATCCTGCCAACTTTGTTGATTTTAACGGCTACCAGAGTTTTGATGATATCCGAAAGTACAGTCCGGCTAAGAATGAATGGGAAATTGTTTGTCCTAATCAGAGTTTTGATGATATCCGAAAGTACAGTCCGGCTGAGAATGAATGGTCGATTGTTCCTGATAATGCTGATGATATTAGAGCCGTTAAAATTAATGATAAAATTTATATTGATTATGGTAGAACCGTTGAAATTGATGGTGAAATCTATAGGGTGCTGCACGGTAAAGACAGGAAGCAGCAGCATTATGATAATAAAGTCGGAAATGATTCTAAAACGATGACCAGTGGGGCAGTAAAAGGCTCAATGCTCGATGATATCGATGTAGAGAATGTATATTTATATCGAAAGACGGATAAGAAGAAAAAAAGATTTGTAAAGGTGGAAAACAAGGTTCTTAGCAAGGGAATGGGTATGGTTTCAAATATTAAAAAGAAGCGGTAAATGAAATTTACCGGCTGATGAGACCCCAAAATAATCTTTTATGACAGGAATAAAATCATGATAAAATATATTTATACTTGTTGCACAATATCACTTTTGGCCCTTTTCTTTGCCGTGCCGGCCCAGGCCGCGGACATCACCTACACCTATGACAATGCCGGCCGCCTGACCAAAGCTGATTACGGGGAGGGCAGAAGTATTGCCTACACCTATGACTCGGGCGGAAACCTGATTTTAAGGGACGTGACACAGGCGCTCGCATCAACCGCATATGTGAGTACGGGGAACTGCGGGGGGAACGCGCCGTGCTACCACACCCTGGCTGAAGCGATCAGCGATGCCGTGGACAATACCCTCATCAAGGTGGCCGCGGAAAGTTTTGAGGGCGTCACCGTGGATGCCGGAAAAACCCTCTATTTTGAGTGGGGATATGATTCCGCCTTTGAATCCAACACCGGCATCACCGAATTCCGCGGCCGCTTCATTGCGAAAGACAAAACCATTATTCGATCGGGGACCCTGCGGGGAAAATAGAGAACTGGCCGGGCGGTTGGAAATGAGTTCCCCCGCCGTGGGGTTCTCCGTGGAAAGGGGAGAGAGGATTGCACATGAGGGTGGATACCGCTTGATTGACTGAAAGTATTACTTTTTTACCAGCGACCCCATTCACAGGATTGAAGAAATCGCCCTCTGAGTACCTGGCCCTGGGGGGCATTCAAAACCTTCAGACTGTCTGATGCATCAAGAGTGCTTCCTGTCTGGCCAATTCCGCCTTCAAGGATGTGTTTTTTTCCTGCAGTTGCTCAAGTGTCCATCCAGGCACCGTCACATCGTCGCGAACCTCACCGGTCCTGAAATCAACGATATTGATTTGTTCCACAGGATCCGCTGCCAGATAATAAAGTTCCCATTCATCCGTTTCAACGCCATTCGGGTCTACGTACCGGACGATCTTCCATTCGCCGGTGCACAGCGCCCTGACGTTGTTGGGCTGCAAAACAGGCCCGGACGCCAGCGGAATGCCCTTGCTCCTCTCGTATTCCACGTTGCCCAAAAAGGTATGGTATTCCTTTAATGTCTCTTCATCAGAATTGAAGCCGAGTTCTGTGACCATATCGTTGCTCATGTAAAAGACCCCGGGACGTGGATTTCCATCCGGGCCGGGGATGCCCCCCGTCTTCTCCCCCTTGACAAAAGGCGCCAGGTCGGCACCAACCAAGTCTTCCACCTCCTGGTGATCTTTCATGGCGGCCTTTGCCGCAGCCACATCCGCTTCATCAAAGCCGGCCAGACCCAGCAATGTGGGCGCAAGATCGATGGAGCTTGTGGGCTGAATGATCTCTCGCAGTTGGCGTTTGCTGGGATTGACCAGGGGGGACGAAATAACCATCGGCACCCTGGTTATTTCTTCATAGGCGGAATGCCACTTTTGAATCATCCCCCCATGGGCCCCGGTCATGTCTCCGTGATCGGAGAGGAAGACAATGATGGTGTTCTCAGTTAAACCGTTGTCATCGAGGGCCTGAAGCATCTTGCGGATGCGGAGGTCCACCTGGTAGTGAAGATACGTATAAAATTCGTTATACGCCAGGGACCAGGCCGATGAATATTCCCCCTGGAGTTGAAATGGGAGAGGTAAAGGGAAAAGAAGCTCCTTGAGGCCGAGCTTTGCTTTCAAACCGAGGCCCCACTTGAGTGAGTAGTCATACTGGCAGCGGGGCTTTTCTGTCAGCTTCTCGTCAAACGTCGGCGGCAGAGCGCAGGTGCTCTGGGGAAAATCATCCGGGTTCAGGGGGACAACGAGTCCTTTGCGTTCCATATCCGGATCCGGGTCCGGCAGACTATTTTCACCTTGATCCGGGTTGGGGGGCGGCGGCGGATAATCGACCCAGGGAACAACGCCTTGATCACTGGGCATTTGCCACTTGACCGGCCAGGCGCTGCAGTCATGGGGATTGACCAGCGACCCAACGGCAAACCAGGGTCGGCCGCCGGGCATTGCTCCCTTGTCTGAGAGGAACGCCTCGACATCTTCCATAAATCCCACGTCGCGATATACCCCGAGATTGTATACATCTGACCCATGGGGCTCAGGATAGGATTTCTCCCAGTCGGAAAATCCCCAGGGATCAAGATAGTCAGGGGCCTT
This sequence comes from Desulfatiglandales bacterium, assembly GCA_963664475.2. Lineage (GTDB taxonomy): Bacteria > Desulfobacterota > DSM-4660 > Desulfatiglandales > Desulfatiglandaceae > NaphS2. Next base: position 482,653 of record CAXXXE010000002.1, on the reverse strand, counting down.
CGGGTCTGATACATGCCACTTCCCAAAATAATGGGTCTCATACCCAAGCGCACGGAACCAATCGCCAATGGTGGGCATGCCATCGGGATCCAGCCATGTGACATTGTCGGGCTCCTTAAACAGACCTGTCGTTTGATAGACTCCCGTATTGTATTGTCCGGTCATGATACAGGCCCTGCTGGGAACACAGGCCGAAGCGGCGGTGTAATGGTTCCTGAGTACAACGCCATGTTCCCGCAACCGGAGAAAACCGGGGAAAAACTTCATATAGGGATTATCCGGCGAAATATCCCGAAAACCGAAAATCTCTTTCAGACCGTCCACCATACCCTGATCCGAGTCGTATCCCGGCGGTGGGGTCTGCAACTGGTCCACCATGATCAGCAATAGGTTCGGATGTGAAGGTGCTGTAGCGCCGTTATTATCCGAACACCCCGATCCCGTGCAGAATCCAGCAGCCCCGCTCAACAACGCGGCGGCCAGGGCCTTGGGTGGAAGACTCAGGAATTCCCTGCGTGACATTGCCATTCTGTATCTCCTGGAAAAGACGGATTATTAACATTTTTTATCTTAATATCGCATTGGAGCAGAAAACATCAACAAAAAATTCCTCTTCAGATGCGCCGTCTCGAGACGCAAGCCCCTGAACCAAGACGGCATTTCGTTTTATTTGACCCCATCAGGACACCCATGATAAACTGTCATAACCGACTAAGAAACATGTAACCACTTAGGACCCCTTTAAGGAAACGCCCTTTGACGGCCATAACAGGGAAAACCGACCCAAAACAACCCATCTGTGTCGAAGACGGCACACGCCGGTACACCTTTGAACTGATGGCAAAACCGGCGGGCCCCAGTTGCAACCTCCGTTGCAGGTATTGCTTTTACCTGGAAAAGAAGGCCTTTTTTTCGGGAAATAACTACCGCATGTCAGATGTGGTGTTGGAGGCCTACATTTGGAAATATATCGCTTCCCAGCCTGGACCGTCCGTTGGATTCGCCTGGCAGGGCGGAGAGCCCACATTGATGGGGATTGATTTTTTCCGTCGCGCACTGGATCTTCAGAGGAAATATAGTTTTGGAAAAACCATTTCAAATGCGCTTCAAACCAACGGGACCCTTTTGGACCCGTCGTGGTGCGATTTTCTCGGTCGGAACAATTTCCTGGTGGGATTGAGCATGGACGGACCCGCGACCGTTCATGACCGCTACCGCCATGATAAGGCTGGAAGGCCCACCCACCAAACCGTGTTCAGGTCATTGAAATTATTGCAGCAATATGGCGTGGAAACCAATATCCTTGCCACTGTGAACAGAGAAAGCGCTTGCCGTCCGCTTGAAGTGTACCAATTTTTCAAGGAACTGGGGGTGCGGTTTATCCAATTCATCCCCATCGTTGAGAGGATAGCCGATGCAGGGGTGGAGAATCCGGTGAGTCCATTGGCAGGGCCGCCCTCTTTGGGCTGGGAGGAAGAATCGCGCAGTGTGACGGACTGGAGCGTAAGATCTGAGGATTATGGAGAATTTCTTTGGCGGATTTTCAATGAATGGGTCAGAAACGACGTAGGTGATATATTTGTCATGAACTTTGAATGGACTCTGGCCGCCTGGGCCGGCGTGGGGGCAGGTGTGTGCACCCTGTCTCCCCGTTGCGGCAGAAACCTCATCATTGAACATAACGGCGACATATTTTCCTGCGACCATTTCATGTACCCTGCATACCGACTTGGAAACATCCTTGAAGATGACCTCCCCGGTATGGTCTTCTCTGAGAGGCAGATGGCATTCGGCGTATCAAAGGAAACAGGGCTTCCGAAATACTGTCGTGAATGCGATGTTCTTTTTGCCTGTCGGGGCGGATGCCCAAAGCACCGCTTTGCCAAGTCCTCTGAAGGGGAACCGGGACTCAACTACCTTTGCACAGGACTTAAGAGATTCTATCTCCGCGTCAACCCCTATATGGAACAAATGACGGATCTCATTCGGAAACGCATTCCTGTGAAGAACGTTATGGAATCAATCCGGAACGTTTGATCAGCTGCCACCATTAAAAGGTGCTTCCGTCATCATTTGCAATCATAATTGAAGGGGACCTCGGGGATATTCGTCAGATTATAAGTTACTCTAAGCCTTTTAATTCTTTTCAAAAACGGTGCAGCTTTCTATGCTCCTCTATGCGAATTTTGAGTGGCATATAAACTCATAATCTGAAGTGCGTCCCCATTCCCGCAGGTGAGCACGTAATTTTATTGACAATTTTTTTGAAATATGTACTGTATTACTGTACATAAACGCAGGAGGGAAATATGGCAATACAAACTACATACACGCAAGCTCGTGCAAGCTTGGCCTCTTTAATGGATGAGGTCACTAAAAACCGAGAAGTCGTTATTATTCAGCGACGGGGGCGCGAAGATGTTGCAATGATAACCGCCGATGAACTTGCCGGTGTGCTTGAAACCGCACATCTTCTTCGTTCACCTAAAAATGCAAAACGACTTTTATCGGCACTTGACAGGGTTCATAAAGGCGCTGGTGTTGCACAAACTATTGATGACCTTCGAAACGAGATCGGTTTTGAGTAAAAACACCAAAAAATCGATCCACTACTAAAATGAAAAGAGAATCTGTATTCCAGCCGGAATTTAGAGAGGACCTCAAGTATTGGGTTGAAACTGATCGAAAAACAGCACTTCGTATTTTTCAATTGATAGAATCGATAATGCGTGATCCTTTTCAGGGGATTGGCAAGCCTGAACCTTTGAAATTCCTTGGATCAGGTGTTTGGTCTCGCCGAATCACACAGGAACATCGTCTTGTTTATGTTGTTGGTCATGACAGAATCGATTTTATACAAGCCCGTTATCATTATTGAAACGGTCGGCGAAACGCGTGTCCAATTTATTCCGGGGACCCAATTGAAAAGTAATCTTTCATAAAAAGGGAGAACGCGGCCAATGGAAAACAGATTGCCTCCGGCGGAAATTAAAAAAATGGTTTCGGATTGGAATCGAACTTCGGCGTATTATCCCCGTGACAAGACCTATGTAGAATTATTTGAAGAACAGGCGGTCAAGACGCCGGGGCAGATGGCCGTCTCTTACCGGGATCAGGCGCTCTGTTACCGGGAATTGAATGAGCGGGCCAACCAGCTGGCGCATGTGATTCGCGAAAAATACCGAATGCTCTGGCGGGAGGAAGTCCAGGGCGATACCCTGATCGGGTTATACGTGGACCGGTCCGCGAACATGATCGTCGGCATGCTGGGGATCATGAAAGCCGGCGGAGCGTATGTGCCCTTTGATTCCGCCGATCCCGTTGAGCGACTAAAATTCAAGATCAACGACTGCGGCTGCCGCATGGTGCTCACATCCACGGAAAAAGTCAAGGATCTGTTGTTTCTGACGGAGACGGAGACGCTCCCGTTGAGCCTCGACGGGGGGTATCGAACGGAAATTGAGAAAGCGCCCGCGGACAATCCGATCCATATCAACAAGCCCACCGATCTCGCTTATGTGATCTATACATCCGGTTCCACCGGCCGGCCCAAAGGGGTCATGATCGAGCACCGGACCCTCATAAACCTTTGCTACGCCAACCGGAAACTCCTGCGGATTGACCCGGAATCAAGGGTTCTGCAGTTCGCTTCCCCCGCCTTCGACGCTTCCGTCTGGGAGATTTTTCCGGCGTTGGCCTTTGGGGCGCCCCTGTTCATCGTCGACGATGCGACCCGAAAAAGCAGCGAGGCCTTAAGCGGTTATCTTCGCGACAACCGGGTATCGCTGGCAACCCTTCCGCCCGCGTACCTCCCCCTGATGCCGGAAATGGATCTTCCCCATCTGAAGACGCTGATCGTTGCCGGTGATGTGTGCGGTCCTCACCTGTTTGAACTTTGGGGCAAAAACCGGCGGATGATCAACGCTTACGGGCCCACCGAGAGTACGGTGTGCGCGACGCTTCATGAATTTGAAAGCGGAGACTCCCATATCAACATCGGGGGACCGATCCCGAACGTCAAGGTCTATATTCTGGATGAGGGTCTGCGGCCCGTGCCGGTGGGAACCGAGGGCGAATTGTATATCGGAGGAGAATGCCTGGCCCGGGGTTATTTCAACCGCCCGAAATTAACCGCGGAGCGCTTCATTTTAAATCCGTTCGCCGGGGGTGAAGACAAGGCGAATTCCCGGCTTTACAAAACTGGGGATCTGGCGCGGTGGCTTCCCCAGGGGGAAATTGAATTTGTCGGGCGTAACGATTTCCAGGTGAAAATCCGAGGTTTCAGAATTGAACTGGGCGAGATCGAAAACCGACTCACAAAATTTCCGAAGATCGAGCAGTGCGTTGTCACGGTCCATGAAGAAGCCGGAAACAAGGATCTGTGCGCCTATTACGTTCAGAAAGTGCCGGAAGCGGATTCGGGCCGGGAAGGGATGGGGGTCGCCGAGTGGGAAAAGCTCTACGAAGATGTCTATACGCGGGAAGAATCGCAAACGATCAATACCTTCGATATTGAGGGCTGGAACAGCGCGTTTACCGGGGAGCCGATTCCGGAAAACGAGATGCGGGAATGGGTGGATGCCACCGTGGAACGGATTTCCGAATATCAACCGGAAAGGATTTTCGAAATCGGCTGCGGCAGCGGTCTGTTGATGTACCCGCTGCTGCCGGCCTGCACCCATTATACCGGCATCGATTTTTCCAATGAAATCATTGGGCGCCACCAGGCCGCGTTTCAAAAGCTGGGGATTCAAAATGCCGCGGTGGCTACCGCCCGGGCAGACCGGATTCGTCAGTCGGGCATCATCCATCCCGGCGAGGCCGACACGGTGATTATCAATTCCGTTATCCAGTATTTCCCGAACGTGGCCTACCTGGAGTCGGTGATCAGGGATTCACTGGACCTGATTGAAACCGGGCGCATCTTCATCGGTGATGTCAAAGACTACCGGCTGATCGAGGAATTTCATTCGACCTTGACCGAGCACCAGATGGCGCGAAGGGGAACCGTCGCCGGCGGTGACAAATTCGAAAACGCGGTGGCGGCCTCCGTGAAAAACGAGAAAGAATTGCTGGTGGCGCCTGAGTATTTTATCGAACTCTGCCGTAAATACCCGAAAATCACCGGGATCGAGCTGTTGCCCAAACGCGGCCGGAGTCTTCACGAGATGAACCGGTACCGCTATGACGTGGTTCTGAAGGTCAATGCGCCCGGGGAAAAACTGGATCTCCCCTGGAAGGAAGTTGCGGACCTTGAAAGGGAAATCGCCAGGGATTGTGAGTGTTTCGCCATCGCCGATTATCCCAACGTGAGAGTCCTGGACGTGTGCGGTTCCCGGGCCGCTTTGCGGAAAACGGGAGACGCATCGGCGTCAAAAGAGGCGGATGATGCCGGGGAAAAATACCTGGGCGTGGAAGATCTCCATGGGTTGGCCGCAAAAAACGGTTACGCCCTGTATGTCGCGCTTTCCGCCTCCAAGGCCGCCTATGACCTGGTTTTCTTCCGGGCTTCCGTCACAAGGGCGGCTGTCGCAAACGCGCTTTCCGAGCGTTTTTTAAGCCGGACGATGGACCCGGGAATCGAACGCTATAATGTTCCCGCAACCGTTTCCCAGAACCGCATATCTCCCGTCAAGTTGCGCAATTTTCTGGCGGAGGACCTGCCCGACTACATGATCCCGGCATTCTTTGTGGAATTGGAAACCATGCCGCTCAATACCAGCGGCAAGATCGATCTGAAGTCGCTGCCGAATCCGGGTTCGGCGCTTTCGGCGGGAGACGAATATGTCCCCGCCCGGAACGAGACGGAAAAATTGATCGCGGGCATCTGGTGCGACCTGCTGGGTCTATCCCGGGTAGGGGTCCAGGACAGTTTCTTCAACGTGGGCGGCAATTCCCTCAAGGTGATTCAGCTCTCCATGAAGATCACCGCCAAGACCGGAAAGACGCTTTCGGCCCGGACCATCTTCATCAATGATACTGTGGAAAAGCAAGCCCGAATCCTCGACGAAATGGAAACAAAAGGGGTCGACGGGATCGGCCGGGCAGAAGGGAAGGACGACTACCCCATCATAAACGCCCAGGCCCGAATGGTCCTGGTCAACAAGATGGATCCCGGAAACACCGCCTATAACGTTCCAATATTTTACAAAACAAAAGACCGAATCGACCCGAATCGACTCAGGCGGGCGCTCAATGAGATCGCCGGAAAACAGGAATCGCTGAGGACGTTTTTTATCGAGAAGGACGATGACATTCGCCAGAAAATTATCGATCATGCCGATTTCGAGATCGCGCTGGAGGAAAGAACAATTCCCGCGTCCGCCGTTGATGCGACCTTGACCGATTTTGTCCGCCCGTTCATTCTGGACCGGGCGCCCCTCTGGCGGGTGGGCCTGTTCCGGGTGGAGAATGAGGTCTGCAACTATCTCCTGTTCGATTTTCATCATGTCATCCTGGACGGACTTTCCGTAGGTCTTTTCCTGCGGTATCTGCAAGACGCTTACAAGGGTCTGGAACTTCCGGAGCCGGCGGCCCAGAGCAAGGACTATGCGGCGTTTCAAATCAAATTTCGGGATTCGGAAACATACCGGCAACAGGCGGCGTACTGGAAAGCGGAATTCGCGGGCGAGGTGCCGCTTCTCGAACTGCCCACGGACAAACCCAGGCCGCGGGAGAAATCCTACCGCGGGAGCGGGCTGTCCGTGGAAGTGCCGACCCCGGTCCGGGAAGGCCTGAAAAAGCTGGAGCGGGAAACCGGCGCCACCCCCTTCATGATCATGTTCTCCGTTTTTAACATCCTGCTAAAGAAATACACCGGGCAGAACGACCTGGTTGTGGGGGTCCCTTCCTTTGGCCGAAAGCATGAAGATATCCTTTTTACCATCGGCATGTTCGTGGGAACGCTTCCGATTCGAAGCCAAATTCCGGGAGGGGCCACCGCGCTTGATTATATCCTGGCGCTGAAACAGAAAGTGGTGGACGCGGTCAGCAACGAGGACTATCCCCTGGAAGAACTGGTGGCGAGCCTCGATATGGATCGACAGTCCGGCCGCAATCCCCTCTTCGATGTCATGTTCGCTTTGTGGGAAGGGAGCGACCTGACCCTTGATCTCGACGACGGTCTTGTGCTTATCAAGATAAGGGAAGAGATTCGAACGGAAAAGTTCGACCTGACCGCCTACGTATTTGAAGACGATGACCGCTCGGAGGTATTTTTCACCTATGCCACCGACCTGTTCGACAAAAAGACCATTGAACGCTTCAGCCGGCATTACCTGAACATTCTCTCGACCGTGGTAGCAGACCCGAACGTAAAGATCGACAGGATCGGAATACTGAGTCCCTCCGAAACCTTTCGAATCGTGAAAGAGTGGAACCGCACCCAAGCCCCCTGCCCCGTCGAAACCCTTCACGAACTCTTTGAAAAACAGGTCCGGCGAACGCCTGAAAAGACCGCCCTGGTTTTTGTTGGGGAAAAAATGACGTACCGCGAACTGGATCAGCGGGCCAACCGGGTTGCCCATTCGATCCGGCGGGCGTACAGAAAACGTTTTGAACGGGAATTGCCGGAAGACGAAATGATCGGCATTTGTATCGACCGGAGTTTCGAAATGATCATAGGCGTCTGGCGATCCTGAAGGCCGGTTCCGGTTACGTCCCCCTTGACATGGCGGATCCGGCGGAACGCATGACATTCAAGGTGGAGGACTGCGGCTGCCGGGTGGTCCTGACGGTTTCCGGTTTGGAAGACAAGTTCCATTTCTTCACGGACCGGGGCAATGTGTTGATTCCCATGGACAAAATAGAGGACCCATGGGAAAAAACGGCCGTGGTCCGTCCCGAAGCCGGGAGCACGGCGGAGAACCTGGCCTATGCCATCTATACGTCCGGTTCCACCGGCCAACCCAAGGGCATTATTCTGGAACACAAGACCATCACCAATCTCGTTTCCTTCCAGATCAACCAGACCCATATTCCCTTTGACGGCCGGGTTCTGCAATACACGAACCTGACCTTTGACGTTTCATTGCAGGAGATTTTCACCACCCTGCTCGCCGGTGGGACCCTGCACCTGATCAAGAAAGAATTGCGGCGGGATATCGGCGGGTTGCTGGATCACATGACGGAAAACGAAATCGAGGTGCTGTTTTGTCCGCCCGCCCTGTTGAACCTGATTTTCACCACCCCGGAACTGGAAAACAATTTTCCCCGCAGTGTGAAACATATCATCGCCGCGGGCGAGCAACTGATTATCAATAAGGGCTTGAAGCGCTTTCTCAGGGAGAACAGGGCCTTTTTGCACAATCATTACGGCCCTTCCGAAACCCACGTGGTCACCGCTCTGACCATCGGTCCCGACGACCCGCATATCCCCGACGTTCCTTCCATCGGAAAGCCGATTTCGAACACCAGTGCTTATATTCTCGACCCGGGTTTGATGCCCGTTCCGGTGGGTGTTCCGGGTGAACTCTACCTGGGGGGAGCCGGCCTGGCCCGGGGGTATCTCCGCCGACCGGAGCTGACGGCCGAGCGGTTCATCGAAAACCCTTTCGCCGACCATGCGGATGTGGAAACCAAAAGACAATCCAAGGCTCTACAAGACCGGTGACCTGGTGAAATGGCTTCACGACGGGAATATCGTCTTTCTCGGGCGAAACGATTTTCAGGTGAAGATCCGGGGATTCCGGGTTGAGCTGGGCGAAATCGAAAGCCGGTTGAACGACCATCCCGGGATCGCGCAATGTATCGTGACGGCCACAGAAAAAGACCACGTCAACACAATCTGCGCCTATTACACCATCCGCCCCACAGCCGACGGAAACCGGCCCACCCGGGCGGAGCTGCGGGAATACCTGGACGATCTCCTGCCGGATTACATGGTTCCGGCCTTCTTGATTCCGTTGGACGAGATGCCCCTGAACGCCAACGGGAAGATCAACCGAAAAGCCCTGCCCCCGCCGGACAGACCCGCAATGGCCGACACTTATGTGCCGCCCGCAAGCGAGACGGAGAAGCTCCTGGCGGAAATATGGGGAGAGGTCCTGAAAATCGATCAGATCGGCATCAACGACAATTTCTTCGACCTCGGGGGGCATTCCCTGAACGCCACCCTGGTGGTTTCCCGGATTCACAAAAGGCTCCATGTGGATTGCACCATCAGGGCCCTGTTTGATTGCAAAACCATCGCGAAACTGGCGGAGCACATCGATTCGAAACAGTCCGAAGGGGTCACGCCCGGGATCGTGGTGGAGAAAATCGATCGAACAAAACCCCTGCCCCTCTCCTCCGCCCAGGAAAGGCTCTGGTTTCTCGACCGCTACCAGGGGGGGCAGAGCGCCCATTACAATATGCCCATTGCTTTTCGCGTTAAGGGGCCACTGGATGTTCCGGCACTGGAAAAGGCCTTCAATCTCATGATCGGGCGACATGAAAGCCTGCGAACGGTCTTTCGGGAAACCGAAAAAGGTGAACCGTACCAGGAGATTCTCCCGAAAGGGATGGAAACGGAGATTTCCCTTCGGGTTGAGGCGGCTTCTGAATCCGCTTTGCCGGAGATCCTTACGCGTGAAGCCCATTACGGTTTCGACCTGGCCAATGAGCCATTGTTCAGGGTACGCCTGTGGGGAATCACCGGCACCGGGGATCATATCCTGCTGATCAACCAGCACCATATCATCAGCGACGGCTGGTCCATCGGGATCTTGTGCGCCGAACTGGCCGAATGGTACGGCCATATTTCAAACGGACATGCGGTTGAACGGGTCGCACCCGAATATCAATACGCGGACTACGCCTTTTGGCAGAAAAAGCACCTGGAAAGTGAAGGGGTCCGAAAAGGCCTCCAATACTGGAAAGGCCGGCTGGCCGGTGTCGAGGATTTGAATCTTCCCACGGACCGGCCCAGGCCCCCCGTCTTCAGTCACCGGGGAAGCCATTTGAAATTTTCCCTGGATACCGGGTTGACCAAACGCTTAAGAGCGTTTGCCGGTGAAACCGATTCCACCCTGTACATGACCCTGCTTTGCGGGTTTTACATTCTCCTCAGCCGTTACACCCATCAGGAAGATCTCGTCATCGGCACGCCCGTGGCCAACCGGCATCATGCCCAGTTCGAGGACATCATGGGGTTTTTTGTGAACACCCTGGCACTCCGAATCAACGGTAAAGATTTGAGCGTCCGGAAACTGGCGGAACAGGTTCGAAAAACCAGTCTGGAGGCCTTCCAGCACCAGGACGTGCCGCTGGACAAAATCCTGGATGAATTGGAAATCGAACGGGATCAAAGCAAAAACCCTCTGTTTCAAACCCTTTTCGCCCTGCAAAATGCGTCGGAAGTCAGCAACCTGCCCCTTCCCGGTCTGAATGTATTCCCGGTGGATATCGACTGCGGCGTTTCCAAGTTGGATCTGAGCCTGATGATGATGGAATCCGGCGACCAAATGACGGGATTTCTGGAATTTAGCACCGACCTGTTCAATCCATCCACCATGGAGCGGTTTATCCGCCATTTTCAAGTGATCCTCTTCGAAATGACCGAACATCCGGAGCGGAAGATCTCGGAGCTGAAAATGCTCTCGGCCGAGGAATATGACCGAATAGTTCACCTCTGGAATGACACGGATGTGGATTACGGCGATGAGGTGACCATCCAGGAGGTGTTTGAGAAGGTTGCCGCTGAAAACCCGGATTCCCCAGCGGTTGTGTTTGAAGGGCAGCGCTTGAGCTACCGGGAACTCAATAACCGGGCCAACCAGGTGGCCCGCGTCATTCGGGAAAAATACCGGGCGATCTGGAATGAAGACATCACCGGCGATACCCTGATCGGGCTCTATATGGAACGGGGGATCGACATGATCACCGGCATTCTGGGCATTCTGAAAGCGGGTGCCGCCTATGTGCCGTTCGATCCGGTGGATTCCGAAGATAGACTGAAATTTAAAATCGATGACTGCGAGTGCCGGATGGTCCTCACCTGTTCTTCATACAGCCGGGAGTTGTTGTTTCTGGCCGAAAGGGACATGCTCCCTCTGAGTTTGGACGCCTATCGGGGGGAGATGGAAAAAGCGCCGAAAACCAATCTCCCGCTCATCAACAAGCCGAAGGATCTGGCCTACGTCATCTACACTTCCGGGTCCACGGGAAGACCCAAGGGGGTCATGATCGAGCACCGGACCTGTACCCAAATGATGTTAACCCAGAAAAAACGCTGCCGGGTTGCGGAATTTTCCGACGCATTGCTGTTCGCCTCCGTATCCTTCGATGCCTCGGTCCTGGAAATATTCACCGCCCTGGCATCCGGCAAGGCGTTACATATCGCTTCCGAGGAAGTGAGGCGAAATCCCGAGGCCCTGGTGGAGCTGATTCAAAAAAACCGGATTGCGGTGGCCACCCTGCCCCCGGCCGTGCTTGAGGTCATGCCGAAAACGGCGCTTTCGGAATTGAAAGTCCTGATCACCGCGGGGGATGTCTGTGAGCCGGAAGTCATGAACGACTGGGCTCACAACCGGATGCTGATAAACGGTTACGGGCCCACCGAAAACACGGTGTGCTGCACGCTCCATAATTTCCAGCCGGGGGATTTAAACACCAACATCGGCAAACCCGTGGAAAACGTAAAAGTCTATGTCCTGGATGCCGGACTTCAGCCCGTGCCGGTGGGGGTCTTCGGCGAATTGCACATCGGCGGCCATAACCTGGCCCGGGGATATTTTAAACGGCCGGACTTGACGGCCGAGCGGTTCATTCCAAACCCCTTCGCTTCCGCTGAAGACAGAAAAAATGGGAAAAATCTTCGGTTATACAAGACCGGCGACCTGGTGCGTTTTATGGACAACGGTGAGCTGGCGTTCGCGGGGCGGAACGATTTTCAGGTCAAAATCCGGGGCTATCGCATCGAACTGGGCGAGATTGAAAAACGGCTGGCGGAGCATCCCGCGGTGAGACAGTGCATCGTGACCGCGAGGGGAAAAGAGGCGGATAAAACCATTTGCGCGTATTATACGCGGAGACCCCGGGTAAGCGACAATTTTCGGGCGGACCCGGTGGGTGAGTTGAGGACGTTTTTGGCGTCGAAGCTTTCCGATTACATGATTCCGGCCTTTTTCATGGAACTGGATGAGATACCCCTGAACACCAGCGGCAAGATCGACCGGAAACGGCTTCCCGCTCCGAAAGCCGACCTTGTTATCTCCGGGGAGTATGTGGCGCCGCGTTCGGAAACAGAGAAAAAAATTGCGGCGATCTGGCGGGAAATCGTGCGGCTGGACAGAATCGGGGTCAAGGACGGTTTTTTTGCCGTTGGCGGAAATTCTCTCAATGCCGCAAGGCTGGCGGCCCAGCTCAGCAGAGCCTTTCTTCGGCCCATCCCGGTGGTGACGATTTTTCAAAAACAGACCATTGAAGAACAAGCAGCCGAAATCGCGCAGTTGCTGGTAACCCCCGCGGAAGACCTGGTTTATCTTCGGGACAAAGAATCCTTCACCGGAACCCTGGTATTGTTTCCCCCGGGGTTTGCCGGGGCGGAGGTCTATTTTCAATTGATGGAAAAGTTGAATCCCGATATTCGGGTCATCGCTTTCAATAATCACTTCCTGAACAACCCCGACGCCGATTCCGACGAGGTGCCGGTTATCTTGAAGCGGTATATGGACCGCCTTCGATCCGAATCCGTGTGGGATGACGGGAAACCCGTTTGCCTGGGAGGCTGGTCCGTCGGGGGGAACGCCGTTGTCTCCATGTTGCGCCTGCTTGAAGGGAACCCTGTCAGGCGACTGTTCCTGTTTGATGCCATCCTTTTTGAAGAAGGCGTGATGACATTCAGCAAGAGCAGTCGCGAAGCCGGCTTAGACGACCCGGAGAACCACTTCCTGGCCGGTCTCAAAGAAGCCGGACTTTCCCGTAAGAGGATCGAATCCATCGTAAATCGGGTGGAAACATTTGCAACGTCCCTGGACTACCGGAAACAATCCACCCCCGCCGTCCTGTTCAAAGCCGGGTTGGAGGATTTGGGCGTGAGCGTCCCGGATGAATACTCCGGGTGGCGGAAATACTTGAGCCAGCTGGAGAAAATCGATATTGAAACGGTAAATCACTATACCATTTTGAGCCGGCCGGATGCCCTGGATATGATCGCGCAGGAGATCAATCATGCATTTTCCTGAATGGTATTGAGAGATGTTCATAGCCAATGTCACGGGGTCATCACCGGAAGCGCACATCAAAAATCTTGATTTTCCCAAAAGTACATCTTAAAATGTACACAATGACGGCAAAGGGGGGGATAAAATGGAAATAAACGCCGCGGAATTTCGAACAAATTGCTTTAAAATTCTCGATCAGGTCCAAATGACCCATAAAGAGGTCATTATCACAAAAAGAGGCAAACCCGTCGCAAGACTGCTTCATATCGCTCAGGATAATGAGAAAGACCCACTTCTCGGCAGCATGGAAGGACTTGTGGAAACATTGGGTGACCTGACGGAACCGGTCATTGAACATAATGCATGGGAACTCGACTGAAAGATGATTCTTTTGGATACCCACACCTGGATATGGTCGATCAGCCAAACAAAATTTTTATCCCGCAATGTCAAAGAAAAGATTCAAACAACCCCGACGGATCAACGGGCGATTGCATCTATCTCCATCTGGGAATTTGCCATGATGGCAGCCAGGGGACGTATCAGTCTAAAGATTGACCCGAAGCACTGGTTGAACAACACACTGAGCAAAAGCGGCCTTAAGGTCATGGCTTTGACACCTGAAATAGCCGTCGATTCCTGCAACCTTCCAGGTGATTTTCACAAAGATCCGGCAGACCGAATCATCGTGGCCACGGCAAGGGTTCACGATTTTACGTTATTGACAAAAGACAAAAAAATCCTTGAATACCCGCATGTGAGAGCTTTCTGGTAGATCGATATTGAAACGGCCCATACCATACCATTTTGAGGCGGCCGGATTCCCCGGATACCATTGCTCAGGCGACCCTTCATGCATTTTCCTGATTCGCGGAATTTATCATCCATGAAACAGAAACGTTTCCCAGCAGACACATCACGCCTCAGGGAGATGATAGAGTTCATCAAGAAAGAATTATTGAGTCTGGGGGTCCGGGACGATATCGAAAAACAGGTACAGGTCATCGCGGAAGAAATCATTGTAAACATTATCAACCACGGTTACGGTGGCCGGGATGACATCCTTCCGGACCAAACCATCCTGATCACCATCGCCCTCGATGAACAAGAACAGCTTCACCTGGCGTTTATGGACCAGGGGAAGCATTTCAATATCACCGAGATGCGCGCGGAACCGATGACAGAACCCCGGATCGGCGGATTGGGCGTATTTCTCATTCAGCGCCTGGCCGATGAATTATCTTATCGAAGGGAAAACGAAAACAATGTCCTCCAGGTGGTATTGAGAGATGTTCTCTAGCAAAATGAATTTCCAAAAGAAAATACTGCTGGCGCTGCTGGTCCTGATATCGGGGCTTTTTGTGGCCTACCTGGCGGTGAACCTGATCCTGAATAACAAACAGAAAAAGGCCGGCGAGGTTTTATATGGCGATTATACCGATTATCTCACCCGGACTCTGGAGGCCGACAACCTGGAAAATGAAGCGGTATTTCTTCGGACCATCGCTGATTACGGCGTGTCGATCCTGAAAGAACCCAAAAATGATGTGGTACACGCTCAAATAGAGCTGGGAAAGTTCCTGGCCAGGTTCCGGAACAGTGTCTTTCTGACCGAGGAAGGAAGATCGGAAATCACCAAACGATATCTGGTTTTCGGACAACAGGCCCAGGGAGATTCGAATGCGGACCAATACATGGTTTGGAACATGGCCGATTCCGCTGATGACAGACCGGACATCATTAAGGACGCGTTGTTTTTCACCCTGAACAGCCTGAAAATTTTAAAGCAGTCCAACAGCAGGATGATCAAATCGGTTTTCATCTATGAATCCGATGCCGCCTGCGTTGTCTATCCCGCCGGAAACCGGCGGTCGGCGCCTTCCCCTGGTGAACTGTTCCAAAGGTTTGATCAGGGTGCTTCCGAAAGCCCGCGGGAACAGAGACTGGAATATCTGAACAGCAACGGCGACCTCGTTATGGGCACACGGTTTTTCAGTCAGGGGGAACCGCGCTATGAATTCATCATCGGGGCCGTCATCGATTACCGGTATCTGGAGGAAAATATTTGTGCCTATGCCTGGAAATGCAATGTGGACGCAACGATCTTGATCGACAGCGGGGGCAAGGTCATTTCCTGCAACTATCGTACTGTCATTCCGGAATTAACAGGCCTGGAGGGCCGTTATCTTTCCGTCGATCCCGAAGGAAAGCCGGATCTGGGAATCGTTGCCCCGGAGTTACTCGGAAAAAATGCCGAAGGCTTTTTCTCATTCGTATCAGGGGGCGAGGAATTCTATGCGGCTTTTGCCAGTTCGCCGCGTTCGAACTGGAAGCTCTTGTTTGTTACGAGCACCGAAGAGGTTGATTCGCGTCTCGCGGCCATAAAAAAGCGTCTCCAAAAAACCCATTCCCGCTACCTGAATTCCCTGGAAGAGATGATGTTTCACAACCAGCTGGTATTATTGGTTGTCTTGGGAATCGTTTTTGTTTTCTTTCTGGTCATGAGCCTCTCCATTTCCAGGCGGTTGACTCGCTCCCTGGCCATATTGAACAACGGTGTAGATAGAATCAGCAGCGGTGATCTCCGTCACAGAATACCTGTTTTGAAAACCGGGGACGAAATTGAAAAGCTGATTTCGGCTTTCAACACCATGGTGGAGAGAATCAACCGCTACATTCAAGACCTCGCGGAAAGCATTCGGGCCAGGCAGGCCGTGGAATCCGACATCAAGATCGCGGCGGAGATTCAAGCGTCCATGCTCCCCCATCAATTGGATCTCGAACACGCCACCAATGAGATCGGTCTTGAAGTGGCGTCCACCTTGATGCCATCGAAGCACATCGCCGGTGATTTTTATGATTATTTTCTGATCGACGAGAACCGGTTGTTTTTCGCAATTGGTGATGTGTCCGGCAAAGGCGTTCCCGCATCGCTTTTCATGGTAATGATTAGGACCCTGTTGAAAAAGGAGGTCCTTGATCAGAAGGCTCCGCTGATAGACATATTGTACAACCTCAACACCGCTATGGCCCGGGACAATTATTCCTGCACTTTTGTGACGCTCTTCTGCGGTATTCTGGATTTGACGACGGGCCGGATCGATTATGTGGTCGCCGGTCACGACATGCCGATCATTGTTCGTGCCCGGGAAAACCGGGTAGAGTGTCCCGCGTCGCCCCGGCAAAGTACCATTCTGGGCGCCGTGGAAGAGGGGGTGCGGCTGGCGGAGGGAGGATTCCACCTGGACACCAGCGACACGTTGATTCTCTATACCGACGGCGTTACGGAAGCCATGGACGAGAACAACAACCTGTGGGGACGGGATCGTTTTGTGGAAACCGTATCGGAGCATGCCACTGTTTCCGCCGAAAAGCTAATTGAGGTTATCAAAACCGGGATTGATGCTCATGCAGGGAAATCCGCGGGGCAGCATGACGATATCACCCTCCTGGTTTTGAAACGGACCCGGTAGATGGCCTGTTTATGGAAACAGCTTCACTGTGAATCGTCGTTGCCGGTTGGGGTCTCAGCAAAAAATAGATGCGCAGGATCGCGCTGAATTTTGGAGGAAAATCTTAAATGCCTTATTCAATCAAGGAAGAAGATGGAAAAGTCTTCGTCGAAGTAACCGGTGAGTTTGACGCCATTCTGGCAAAAGAGGTTCAGAACGCACTGGAGAACTTGCGGGATCGGGAGATTGAGGCGGTCGCGTTTGATTTCAAGAACACCACCCACATCGCCAGCTCCGGGCTTCGCGTGATCATTTTTGCCCGGGAGAGGATCAAGCCGGGAATACAGGTCTCTATCGTAGAGGCCCGGAATATCGTCCTGGATGTTATTAAGATGAGCGGCATCGATTCCTTCGTTACGCTGGTGGAATAGCAGCTTGATGGCTGTCTCAGTATCAAAGGAATACCTTGAACATCTTGAGGATGCATATCTGTTTTTCCAGGTTCCGATACACGCGCTTTCAGAACGTGCCCGGGCACTCGCACAATTCGCCGGTTTTCACGTTAATCCGCGATGAGCCTTTGTAAAAGCCAGAAAGTTTTACTCAAAGATCCAGCAGATCCTGCCCCAGCAGATAACCGGAGGCCGCATGCAACCCGGCGCCGGGCCAGGTGGCGGCCCCCACCATGTACAGTCCCTTGACGGGCGTTTCATATCTTGACCATCCCGGAATGGGACGAAACATGTAAAACTGGTCCAGGTGGTGGCTTCCGGCAATGGAATCGCCGCCGCCCAAATTCGGGTTCTCATTTTCCAGATCAGCTGGGGAATAAACAACCCTCTTGAGAATTTTCCCTTTGACCCCGGGTGCGTACATTTCCAGTTTATCCAGGACCCTGTCCGCATACTGCTCCTTGATTTGGGACCACGGCGCAGGCGTAATGGCCCCTGTTCCGGATACCGCATCGGCCTTTGGAACGGCAGGCAAAACACGGACCTGAATCCAGAGCAATTGCTTGCCGGCGGGCACGCGCGTGGGATCGGTCACGGACAACTGCCCCACAATGAGCAACGGACTTTCAGGGAGCGTTCCGTTCATGGCATCCGTATAGGTTTGACTGAGATCCCGACTATAAGGAGCGATATGGACATAATTAAATTTTCCGAATTCACTGCCTGCCGCCCATTCAACGGGCCCGCTCAGGGCCAGATGAATCATCATGGTCCCGGGTCCGAACCGGTACTTTCTGAAGCGTTTTACATACCCACCGGGCAGTTGATAGGGATCAATCAGTTGGTCTACCAATGCGTGTGGATTCACATTGGCGATGACCGCTTTTTGTGCATGAATCTTACGCCCGTCGGCGGTCTGAACGCCAACCGCCCGTCCGTTATTGATCAAAACATGGTCCACCTTTTGGCCCGTTTCAATGACGCCCCCATGCTTTTTAATCATATTCCCCATGCTTTTAATCAGGTTACCGACCCCCCCTTCGGACAGGGGCATCCCATTACTGAAATAGATGGGGGGTTCGACAAAGGGAAACGCCGCGCCGCCGGACACATCCGGACCGAAATCAAGATGCATGGCCCAGGGTGTAAACAGCGCCCTGGTTTTGGGGTGTTCAAACCAGTACCGGGTGTATTCCCGCGGGGATTTCAACAACATCTGGGCCAATTCATAGCTGCCTTTGACGCCCAGTTTTCGCACGGTGCTAAATCCCATCCGGAATGCCGCGAATGAAGGCATCTCAACCTGAAAGAAGGGCAAGAAGTGAGGGGACGTCTCCTTGAAATAGGCGAGCAGTTCTATCCAAGCATCCGCATCGTGCCGGGACACCTGTTTAAAGCTGTTGTAGGTTTTATCCGCATCCTTATAGATGGCCATACCGGTATTATCGGGAAAAACGCTGGCCATGGGGGTATCACTTACCACCGGCTTAAACCCTTCCTGGAACAGATCCTTACCAAATTCACTGAAGGTGGCCGACCCCATGAACAGTCCGATATTGGCTGCGTACAGATCGTGTTTGAAACCGGGCAGGGTTACCTCTTTTGTTTTGGCACACCCCCCCATCTCAGTTGCCCCTTCTAAGATCAGGACCTTGTGCCCGGCTTTGGCCAGCAACATGGCACAGCTGAGAGAGTTGTGGCCTGCGCCGATAAACAAAAAGTCGGTGTCGCCGGAACCTGCGGCATGTGCGAGCCCGGTCTTTCGGGTGGAAAAAAGGTTTCCCCGCCCTAGGCCCAGGGAGGCGCCCAAAACACCGGCCCCAATCAAGAATTTACGACGACTGACCCCGGTTTTCGGCGCCTCGGGCATCCTATCCGTTGTTTCATTTCGAGTCTCGTTTTGATCTTCCATTTTGTCCTTTCTAAGCCTTGAACAGGATACATATTGACATTATTTATCACATTTGGTTAAAGTTTTCCATTGGTTAAATTCTGAACCTGAAATTCGTATCGGCCCTTAAAAAAAATGCCTGACTTTGACGCAAAATACCGTATTGCCTTTGAATCCTCGGGGGATGCCCTCCTGTTCCTGGACCGGGGGGGGGTCCTGGATTGCAATCAGGCGGCTCTGAACATTTACGGTCTTACCTCAAAAAAAGATATCATCGGAAAACATCCCGGAGAACTGGCCCCTTTGCTGCAACCGGACGGCAGAAATTCACGGTCTGCCGCCTCTGAAATGATCGATCGGGCCTTTAAGGAGGGAACCTGCGCCTTTGAGTGGCTGCACAGTCGCGCAGATGGGATTCAGTTTCAAACGGAAGTACTGCTGAGCCGATTTGAGGTCAAGGGTGAACCCTTGTTGCAGGTCGTTGTTCGCGATATTACCGAACGGAAATGGGCGGAACAGCGTCTCAGGGAATCGGAAGCCAACTACCGCTCCATATTTGAAGCAGCCAGTGACGGCATTGCCATACACCATATGGAAACGGGCAAGATTATCGAAGTCAACCGAAAACATTCTGAAATGTTCGGGTTTACGGCGGAAGAAATCAGGACCTGCGGCGATATTGATCTCCTCAGCAGCGGTGAATCGCCCTATACTCAGAAGGATGCCCTTTGCTGGATACGCAAGGCGGCACTGGGAGAGCCCCAGCTTTTTGAATGGAAAGCCAGGGACCGCCTGGGCCATGTATTCTGGTCCGAGGTCAATTTAAAGCGGGTCGTCATCGGCGGAAAGAATCGCGTCCTGGCGCTGGTTCGAGATATTACCCAGCGTAAAAAAGCAGAGGATGAACTGAAGAACTCCAGGGAACAACTCCGCAACCTCACATCCCATCTGGAACTCATTCGGGAGGAAGAACGAAAACACATTTCCCGGGAAATCCATGATGAACTGGGGCAGGCCCTGACCGTCTTGAAAATGGATATTTCCTGGCTGCGTAAGAGACTCAAAAAGGAACAGGACAATCTGGATGCCAAGGTGCTGGAAATGTCCCAATTCATTGACGCAACCATCAGCACGGTGCAGCGAATCTGTATGGATTTGAGGCCTCGGTTGCTGGATGATGCGGGCCTGGTGGCAGCCATGGAATGGCATGTAAAAGATTTTCAGAACCGAACCGGTATTCGTTGCTTTTTGTATGCCGATGGCATCAATGACGCACCTTTGGGTCAAGCGCAGTCCACAACGCTTTTCCGCATATTTCAGGAAGGCCTGACCAATGTTTTCAGACATGCCAATGCCCGATGGGTCCGAATCACCTTAAGGGAGGACGGAGATTTCCTGCTCCTGGCAATAGCAGATGACGGTCGGGGCATCACCCGGGAACAGATCGATGATCCCAATTCATTTGGACTTTTAGGCATTCGCGAGCGCGTTGCGTTTCTGGGGGGCGCCTTTGAAGTTCATGGGATTCCGGCAAACGGCACCATCATCCAGTCACGAATCCCTCTGATGAAATAAGGAAATCTCTCATGCTCAGAATACTCATTGCCGATGATCACCCCATTGTTCGAAAGGGGCTAAAACAAATTCTTGAGGACAGCCCGGAAAAAATTGTAACCCACGAAGCCGGAGACGGCCGGGAAGCCGTGGAAAAAGCGTTGCAGGGGGAATACGACCTGGTGGTCATGGATATTGCCATGCCCCATACCAACGGCCTGGACGCCCTTAAGGAACTGCGAAGTGCAAAACCCCATATGCCGATCCTCATGTTGAGCATGTACCCGGAGGATCAATATGCGATCAGGGCCTTTAAGGCCGGCGCTTCAGGATATCTGACCAAGCAGAATGCGCCTGAAGAATTGCTCCAGGCCATCAAAAGAGTTTTGTCCGGCCGAAAATACGTGAGTACATCCATGGCCGAAAAGCTGGCGGACGATCTGTCGGCGGATGCTGAAGGACCCCTTCATGCAAAACTTTCCGACCGTGAATTCCAGGTGATGTGCCTCATCGCATCGGGCAGAAGCATGTCGGAGATTGCCGAAACGCTTTTCTTAAGCGTTAAAACCGTCAGCACCTACAGGAGCCGCATCCTCATCAAGATGGAGATGAAACATAATGCCGAGCTGACCTATTACGCCGTCAAGAATGCCCTGGTGGATTAAACCATGTACCCGTTTAGCACCCGAGGGAGAAACAGGGACAGGTCGATTAGCAGGAGGGCGCAGAGCGGGCGGCATACGGCAAGCAGGTTATTCCGGAGCTTTCACGTCGATTGACTGCCAGATATGGAGGTGGTTTTTCGGTAACCAATCTTAAATATTTCAGAACTTTTTACCAGGTTTATGCCAATCGATTGCCTAAGATTGGCCACCCAGTGGGCGACCCATTGGACGATCTGTCAAAAGGTCACCCATTGGGTGCTGAATTGCTTATCTATCCAAAAGATCCCCTGGCGGAAACCACACATTATTGCCGTTCAGAACATTGCACAGGGGTTTTGGCAACATCCGGAAAATACTTTCCCGGAAAAGCCGGGGCAGGCGCAGCTTGACCATCTTCGGGAACTCTCCTTAATTTTTCTGTATCGTCTTCTGTTTGTCCTCAAGGCGGAAGCTCAGGGGCTGTTAAAATTAAGAGATGATAAAGGAATCGTCACGCTGTATTCGAAAGTCCTTGGCACCAAAGCTGTTTTTGAAGGCATTCATGGGTCTTCCGTAAGTGACCGATCTCAAATCAGCACCGGATTCGATACTTTGAAAAGACTGTTTGATGCCGTGAATGCCGGAAGTCCGCAATATAAAGTTCCCGCATACAACGGCGGCCTGTTCGACCCGGATAACAACCCGGAACTGGATAAAATGAAGCTCACGGATGACGTGGTGTATTCGGTATTGAAACGGTTGATTTACCTGGATGGATCCGAGCCGGTTCCCTATGCCGATCTGGATGTACGGAATTTCGGGGATATTTATGAAGGGCTTTTGGAACAGCGCCTTGTTCTGGAAAAAGTCGGGCAGTCTTATATGCTTTCCCTGCGAAACAAAAAAGGGGAGCGCAAGGCCAGCGGGTCTTATTTTACACCCGACAGTCTTGTGGATCATGTAGTACGCGCCACGATTTTCCCTTTGCTGGATCAATGCGGAAACAATGCCGAAAAAATCCTTGCCCTGAAAGTACTCGATCCGTCCATGGGAAGCGGCCATTTTCTGGTGAAGATGGTGGATGTGATGGCATGGCGTCTCACCTTGAATTGTAAACCTTTGGATAATACGGTTTTAGATGATAACGGCCCCGAAGAATACGCCTACTGGAAGCGCCAGGTGGTTGAAAACTGCATTTACGGGATCGACTTTAACCCCATGGCCGTGGAATTGGCCAAGGTGGCGCTCTGGCTCCATACGGCAAGCTACGGGCAACCCCTTTCCTTTCTGGATCATCACCTGAAATGTGGGAACAGCCTTGTAGGAGCATCCCTGACCCGCATTGCCCGACCGGCCCTGGCGGCAAAAAAAACAAGGAAGGGCTCTGCCTGGGTGGTTCTGAAAAACGAAGACACCAATGATGTTCCGGCCGGAAATACAAAAAACAAAGCCACCAAAAGAACCAACCAGCAGCTCTTGCTGCCTTTTCCAATTGATACGTCTCTTTTTTCCGGCATTCTGGAAAGCGTCCATGACATTTTGAAGAGATCAAGCAGAACGCCGAGAGATGTAAAGGCCAAACGCACACAATATCTTAACGAGGTGAATGTCCGCCTGAAAGCCCACCGCATCCTGTGTGATTTATGGTGTACACAGTGGTTTATTCCAGAACCGGATGATGAAAGCATTGCCGTCTATGAAAACGCCAAGGGACTCTATACCCGCGTCAAAAAAATCTGCGGCATCACGGATCATGACCAAAGAAGCGAAGCATTGGACAAGGCCATTCAGCACCCCTTCCTGAAACGGGTGATTGCGGCCCGAAAAGAAGGTTATGGGCCGAAACCGATGCGGTTTTTCCACTGGCAGCTGGAATTTCCGGAAGTGGCCTTCACAGAGCAGGGAGAGCTGAAGGAACATTTCGGGTTTGATGCCATTGTGGGCAATCCGCCCTGGGACAAGATCAAGCCCGCAAAGCGTGATTTTTACGGCCCATTCAACGATGAGGTGGCCAGCCGCCAGGGTCTTAGCCTTGATGCCCTGATCCGGGACATGGAAACCGAGCAACCGGGACTCGCCGATGGGTGGCGGGCCTATGAAACCATGGTGAAACAACTGCCCTGGTTTCTGGGAAAGGCCGGCATTTATAAATATCAAACGGCCCTTGTGGACGGCAAAAAAACGGGCGGGGATCCGGATCTATTCAAATATTTTGTGGAGCGATCGTGGCAGGGGGTATCTGAAAAGGGGCGTATTGGTCTGGTGCTTCCGGCCACCATCTGGCAGGGACAGGGCTGTACCGGTCTGCGTTGCCTCCTGTTTGAAAAGGCGAGTGTGGAAAGCCTTTACACCTTTGAAAACTATCGTAAATGGGCATTTGACATAGATTCCAGATTCAAATTTACGGCCTTGGTATTTTCCAACAAAATTACTGAAAAAAAACACTCATTTCCGGCGGCCTTTATGCTTCGGGATACCCAGGTGCTGGAAGGAAAAATGCAGGATCGGGTCCTGTCTTTGAACCGGGATTTCATTGCCTCCATCAGCCCGGAGAGTCTGGCCCTGATTGACAACCGTTCCGACATGGAAGTGCGGTTGATTGAGCGACTTCATCAAAACTTTCCAGCTCTTGGCAGTGCGGACAGCGGCTGGAACATCACCTATCGTACCGATTTACATATGACCAATGACGCCTGGCTGTTCAAAACACGGGAGTGGATGGAATTAAGAGGCTTTACCCGCCTTTGGCCGGAAAAAAATGAGAAGGGGCAGTGGGTTCAAAAAAAGCTTCCGGATTCCAAAATTGTTGTTTTGCCGAATGATTTGCCCCAGGGGGGTGAATACTGGGTATCAGCGAATGAAAACTGGTATCGGAAAGGTTGATGTTGAAAAGGAAGTAGGGATTCGGATAGGGTTTTGCAATGTAGCAGGAGCAACAAATGAAAGAAGTATCCTGGCTTGTATTCTTGATCATGACTTATTCGCAGGCCACGGTGTACCAACATTGAATCTCTCGTCATCAGAGTCTCAAACAACACTTATATTTATTTCTATTTTTACATCTTTTTGCTGTGATTGGCTGATTCGGTTACGAGTGAGTACAAATTTAACGTGGAATTTTGTTTCTTCGCTTCCCCTCCCTAATTTCGACACAGTTTCCCCTGCTGTAACCCAAAAGCTGAGTGAGTGTGCCGCAAATCTCAATTGCACCACCCCGGAACTCTCTGAAATATGGAACGCCGTGTACCCTGAAAATCCCTGAACATATCAAAGCGCGGAGCGGGATTTATGGAAACGGGCCGAACTCCGGGCTGAGATTGATGCCATGGTGGCTAAGTTGTACGGCTTGTCCGTGGAGGAATACGCCATGGTCCTGACCGGGTTTCCCCTTCTGGATCGGAGTCAACCCGCCCTGCCCGGAGATGCCTTTCTCACGGAGGGGGATGAAAAGTCGAAAAAAGGGGCAATTCCCTATCTGCCCACCAGCCGTGGTTAAAAAGGAGCAGGATATTGGATTGGGAATATTTTAAGGCGCCAGTGCTATAATCAATGGAGGTTATTTACGACAGGATTCAATCCCAAATTCACCATAACCAACCGCACGACATCAGCCATCACCCAAATTGAACGTGCCCGGGGATTTCTGGAAGCCGCAAGATTATCCGATGACTGGGTGAGGGATATGGGAAATCAAGCCCTTATTAAAGAGGCCCATCATACAACCCACATCGAAGGAACGCGGTTGACCCTGGATCAGGCCGAACGTTTATGGAAAGGCAAAGCTGTACCTGAAGCCGATCCGGATGATACCCGCGAGCTGTTAAATTACCGCTCAGCCTTTGAGTTTGTTTCCACATGTCTGGATAGTGGAGATCCCATTACCGAAGGAATGATTCGAGAAATTCATCGAAAACTGGTAGAGGGCGTTCGTAGCGGAAAAGCTGATCCCGGTGCTTACCGACGGATACAAAATTATGTGGCAAATTCTAAAACAGGAGAGGTAATTTATACCCCTCCATCCGCGGTTGACATACCTATCATGATGTCTGAAATGGTAAAATGGTTTAATTCAAATCTTGAAATCCATCCGGTTTTAATCAGTGGGATTGCTCAGTTCCAACTGGTCCATATTCATCCGTTTCTTGACGGTAATGGACGGACTTCAAGGCTATTGTCGACCCTCTGTCTTTACAAGGCCGGATATGATTTTAAACGTCTGTTCACCATCAGTGAATATTATGATCGTGACAGACCCACCTTCTATAAAAAAATCCAAAGCGTTCGTAAAAACGACATGGATATGACCGGATGGCTCGAATACTTCATTACCGGCCTTCAAACTCAGATGGTTGAGGTTAAGGAACGCGGGGAACAGGTGATTCAACGGGATGTTTTAAAGCAGAAACACAACCTGAATGGGAGGCAAACAAAAGCAATTGAATACCTCCTCCAGTATGGCAGACTGACCATTCAGGATTATGAGGTGCTGTGCCCGGAGGTCAACCGACGCAGTTTGCAACGTGATCTGAAAATAATGATTGAAAAAGAATTGCTTGCTGCTGAAGGTGCAACAAATCAGTTGGTCTATCTTTTAAGGATTTAAACTTGCGACATCTTATGACAAAAACTTGCGACAAACTCATGACGGCACTTGCGACATTAGCATAACCAGTGCAGGCGTTTAAACCCATCATCGGGTATCCCGGAATGAGTCCAACCAGATCTATTTCAGTCTTCATGAAATCCTGCATGGGCGCGGAAAGACGCTGAATATCAACGGGGTTTCCCAGATCAAAGAACGTGGGGGGTTCCTGTTCCGCTTTTCACGGTTTCACGGGAATCAAATCAGGAGCGATTTCAAATAGTCGAAACCCCTGCGAATTTCCACTCCTTTCTTCTGTCTTTCTCTTTTCAGGCGAAGTACCAACTGCACGCCGGGAATGGCATATTTGTTGGTGAAGTAAAGCAGCGCTTCAGTCGGTTCAGGATCGGATCTCTTAACTTCTATGAGCATTTCAGGGTTATCGTCATTTACAATGCAAAAATCCACTTTCTTCTTTTCTTTGGTCTTCATGTAATGTAAGGCGTAGGGGCGACCCTGAAAATCGACCCGACCATATACATGCTTCAAGAGACATAGCGCCGTCATGTTCTCAAATTTTGCCCCTTCATCTCCTTTCACCAGACCGGTATCAAAAAAATCAATTTTGGGTTCCTTCAAAAGGGATCGTGCAATATTTCGGGAAAATGGCTGAACGCGGAAGGTGATATATACTGTCGTTTCATTGGCATTTTCTACAGAAGTGTTTATGACCATTCTGCATCACTTTGCAAAATAGTCAAGACTATCCCGCAAAGTGATGCAGAATGGTCGGAATTATACGGATCGGAATACAAACGCTTGCACCTGATCTTTCACACGAAATCCATAAATCATTGAAGTTGTGCCACTCAAGAATCCCCAGAAATCCTATTCTTCCATCAAAAACATGCTGACGGACAAACCGCGGATGTTTACATTATGCCAAAAAAAATATGAGGTAGAAAATTCATATCTGCACCTTTAGCGCAACCTTCAAAGTTGCGAATTATGCCACTGGGTATTATAGTGAAACATGATCAAACTAATGACAAAGCAATTTTCAAAATGGGTATCAAAACAAAAGATTCCAGAAACTGAACTGCTTACCGCCGTATCAGAGATTCAGGACGGAATTTTCGAAGCAAGCCTTGGTGGTCATCTCTACAAAAAAAGGATTCGCTTCGAAGGGCGGGGTAAGAGTGGCAGTGAGCGTACCATTATTTGCTACAGGAAAGACGACAGAGTCATTTTCATTCACGGCTTCGCAAAAAGCGAAAAAGACAATTTGTCAAAAAAGGAACTTCGCGCCTTCAAAGAGTTTTCTAAAATCCTCCTTAATTTGCTACCTGAAAGCATCCGGGTCGCTATTGGAAATGGAGATTTTATAGAGGTGAAATCATGAGAAAATCCATTGCAGATTCAATAACAACTACAGTAAAAGACTTAAATAAAAGTGGGTTGGTAGATGATATTACGATGCAAAATATTGAAAAGCTCTGCCTTCCAGAAATTGAGGAATATGGCCCTGAGAGGATTGCTTCAATAAGAAAGAAGCTCAAGCTTAGCCAAGCAGCATTAGCCAGCATTTTCAACATAAGCCCATCTACTATTAAAAAATGGGAGCAAGGAGACAAAAAGCCGGCGGGCGCCTCAAGAAAATTATTGGATATAATTGAAAGAAAAGGGATTGAAGCTCTAATATAGCCGGCATAACCATGCCTTCCACTCGGACGGGAACACCGCTACGCTCCGTTCCCACCGATGAAGGCCACGTTGAACTTGAAACAAACTGACCTACTCCGCCATTAAAAACGCCGATTAGGCCCTGAAACCTTAACCTTTTCCTCACCCCGTAAGAGAAACACCTACAAGCCCTTTTCAAAATTCCTACAAAAGAATCAGCAATTCGCCGATATTTTTCTGTTTTTGTTCAGGTTAGTCTCTACCCTGCCGTTTCGAAGAGATATTTTCAACCATCAGATTCCAGGAGAAAGCCATGATCGATTTCAGCCTCACTGAGGAACAAAAACAGCTTCAGGAAACCGTTCGACGGTTTGCCGTAAACGACGTACGCCCACTGGCCGTTGAAATCGACGGCCTGGAAAATTCGGAAAACCATTTCCCTATGGAGCTGGTCAGGAAAGGGATGAAGTTGGGTCTGGGAAATGTGCTGATCGATGAGGCGTACGGCGGCTACGGGGGCAATCTTATGGATTATGCGCTGGTGGTTGAAGAACTGGGATACGGGGATGCGGGCATCGCCGATCTTTTCCTCGTAAACATCTCCCTGTCCCGTGTCCTGATCAAGGGGTGCAATGAACTCCAGAAAAAGAAGTGGCTCACGGCCATCTGCGAAGACGATTCCGGCGACTTCATCCTGGGGGGCGCCATGACCGAACCATCCGGAGGTTCGGAAATCTTTTGTCCTCTTCCGGACCCCAAACTGGGTGTTCGAACCACGGCCGTCAGGAAAGGAAACGAATACGTCCTCAACGGGACCAAATGTTTCATTTCCAACGGGGGAGTTTCAAAAATCTATCTGGTTCTGGCCAGAACGGACAAGGACGTCCCCAACAGCCAGGGTTGCAGCATATTCATTGTGCCCGATAAAACGCCGGGGCTCTCTTTCGGAACGCTGGAATCCAAAATGGGGCACCGTCTTTCTTCGGTCAGGGAAGTTATTTTTGAAGATCTTCATATTCCGGAAAGCAATCGGATCGGGGATGAGGGACAAGGCGCGCAAATCCTTTTTGAGTGTTACGAGGGGAACGGGGTAGGCGTTGGGTCGAGCGCCGTGGGATTGTCTCGTGCCGCCTATGACGCGGCCCTGGGATATTCAAGGGAAAGGGTCATCTGGGGTCAACCCATTGCCCAATATGAATCCGTGGCATCTCGACTGGTGGACATGCGAATGAAAATTGAAGCCTCCCGGGCATTGATCTGGAAGCTGGCATGGGCCGCAGATCATCCGGAATTAAGCCGGGGATTGAGTCGACTGGGGGCCATGGCCAAGGTTTTTCCTTCCGGTTTTGTACGGGAAATCACCACCGGCGCCATGGATATCCTCGGGGGATACGGATACAGCCGGGAATACCCGGTGGAAAAGTATGTACGCGATGCCATGCTCTTTCCCATTTATGACGGCACCAATGATTTGCTGAAGCGGTTTATGGGGCAGATACTGCCGGAAGTTCCTTCGACAATTATTTAACAATAACCCATAAAGTCTATTTTTTAACCCAAGATAAGGAGAAGAAAAAATGATTTCGATGAAAGATGCCAAAACCGGACAAGAGATGTTGGACTCATGGCAAAACCTGGTGGGAGATGGCGATATTGAAGACATCAAGGAGGTCTTCAATGTCTTTGCCGAAAAAATGCCCGAAATTCTTATGAACTTCACCCAGAGGCCCCTTGTGGAATCACTGGAGAGGGAATCGCTGGATCCCAAAACCAGAGAACTGGTTCTGGTGGGAATGCTAGCGGCCATGGAATGCGGCCCCGGTCTCATCTTCCATATTCAGGGCGCCGTCAATGCGGGGGCCACGGAAAAAGAGATTCTGGAAGTCATTTTCCTTTCGGCGTATCAACATTGCAAGGTGAATGTGGCAGCCCTCGGCCAGGGCGTGGAGGAAGGTTTTCGACGCGCGGCCCTGATGAAAAAATAGGCATGTCCCTGTGACCGAGCCGCCGCGGCGGTAAACGGGTTAATACCTACCGATAAAAGGAGGAAAATATGCTGTTTAGAAAATTGCATCCTTTTGATTACCACGAACCGGACACCCTGTCGGAGGTCGGGGAAATCCTGGCATCTCCGAACGTCACGGCGGCCATTCTTGCCGGCGGCGTCAGTCTGATCGATCAGATGAAACGCGGAATGCAACACCCGGACGTAATTTTAAGCCTTCATCGAATTAAGGACCTGAGGTTCGTGGAAACCTCCGATGGGACACTCGGGATCGGCGCCCTTGCCACCCTGAAAGACGGCGAACGATCTTCGCTGGTCCGGGAACAATACGGATCTCTCTGGGATGCCATCCGCCAGATCGGCTCGGTACAGGTCAAAACCATGGGCACCATTGTGGGCAACGTGGCCGCCTGTAATCCCGCATCCGACGTGGCCACTGCACTGACCGCCCTGGGGGCCGAGATCAAGGTAGCGGGCCGGGGGGGAGAACGATCCATTCCCATCCAATTCTTTGCTGTCGACGTACGGAAAAACAGCCTTGAATCCGACGAAATTGTTACCGAAATCAAAATCCCGGCCCCCGAAACCGGTTCAGCCTGCGCCTTCCTGAACCTGGCGCGCACAAAGGAGGATATCGCCAAGGTGGCCGTAAGCGTCCATGCGATCATCAAGGGCGGCATCATGGAAAATGTGCGTATCGCTCTGGGGGCAGTAGCACCGGTCATTCTGCGGGCATACGCGGCCGAGGAAATCCTCAAGGGAGAAAGGCCCTCTTTAACGGTAATTCAGGCGGCAGCGAGAGCCGCGGCCGAAAGCGAGGGGGTCATTCCCATTACGGACTTGCGGTCAACTGCCCAATACCGTCGCGAAATGGTGGCGGTATTGACGGAAAGAGCCCTCTCAAAGGCTTTCAAAATCAATCTTAACTGAGCATAGGGGAGGGTTAGATCATGAAAAAAATAAATGCCACATTCATTGTGAACAAAATTCCCTATGAAATACGCGTCGATGTTCATGCGCTGCTCATTGAAGTCCTGAGGGACGAGTTGGGATATGGGTTCAAAGGGGTTCATGAAAGTTGCGGTTCCGGCGATTGCGGGGCCTGTACGGTGCTGCTGGATGGCGAACCGATTCTGTCCTGCGTGACCCTGGCCGTAACGGCACGGGACCGGGAGATCACCACCATTGAAGGCCTTGCCGAGGGCGGGGTGCTGGATCCCCTGCAAAAGGCCTTTGTGGATCACGGCGCCCTCCAATGCGGGTATTGCACCCCCGGCATGATCCTCTCCGCCAAAGCCCTGTTGGGCGAAAATCCAGACCCAACGGAATACGAAGTCAAAAAAGCCCTCGCGGGGAATCTCTGCAGGTGTACCGGTTATAATAAGATCATTCAGGCGGTGCGGAGCGTGGCGAAAGGGGGAGCATAACATGGGCGATGCATTAAGGGTAGTGGGTAAAAATATACCCCTGAAAGAGAGTTACGAAAAGGTCACCGGCAGGGCCGAGTACTGCACCACGGTTTCCATGGGGGGCATGCTGGTGGGAAAAATTTTGAGAAGCCCCCACGCGCATGCCCGGGTTCTGAGCGTGGATACGTCCAAAGCGGAGGCGATTCCCGGGGTCATGGCGGTGATCACCCGTGATGACGTTCCCCAAAAGGTCTATACCACCAACGTCATGACCTACCAGCTCCCCGATGGAGAGCCACACGATATGGTCATGTTCGACAAGGTGGTGCGTTGCGTGGGCGACCCCGTGGCAGCAGTGGCGGCCGTCAATGAACCGGCGGCAAGAGCTGCCCTTGAGGCCATTGAGGTAGAATACGAGGTCCTTCCCGCCGTATTCAACATCGATGACGCCGTCAAGGAAGGGGCGCCCAGGGTTCATGAGAATGTGGCCGGGAACATCGGGGTCCCCCCGACGCCGGTATTTTGTTACGGCGATGTGGAAAAAGGATTTCAAGAGGCCGATGCCATCGTTGAAGGAACTTACGCCACCAGCAAGCAGATCCAGGCCGGTCTTGAGAATGCCTGCAGCGTGGCGGATTATCACAATGGCAGACTGACGATCTGGAGTCAGACCCAGCTCCCGCACATGACAAAGCGAATGCTGGCCTATATTTTTGACTTGCCTGAATCCAGGGTCAGGATCATCCAGCCCTATGCGGGATGCGGTTTTGGCGCGGGAACGGACCTTAACAATGAGCACATGGCCGCGGCCCTTTCCATGAAAGCGGGCGCCCCGGTAAAGATAAAATATGATCGGCAAGAGGACTTCACCAATCACTTTCCCCGGGAACACCTGGCGAAAATCGAAATGAAACTGGGCCTCACAAAGGACGGGGTCCCCAAGGCCCTTAAAGCCAAATATATCGGAGATGCCGGCGCTTATCTCTGTAAAACCGCATCCGGTTGCGGCGTGGCGCTTGCCAGCAACATTACCGAATATGGGTTTGAAAGCATGTACCAGGAAATTGAAGCGCGCTACACCCATCACCTGGCTTCCGGCGCCATGCGTGGTTTCGGCGGAATGCAGTCCAGTTTTGTCCGTGAAACCCTGATTGATGAGGCCTGTGAAAAAATCGGCATGGATCCCATTGTTTTCAGAAAGAAATATCACCGGGATGTGGGGGGCCTGGGCTGGTTTCCCATGACGGAAATATCCAGTTGCGGTCTGGAAGAATGTCTGGAAAAGGGCGCCGAGATGATCGGGTGGGAAGAAAGGCGGGGAAAAATGGCGCCTGAAGGTCCCATCCGCCGTGGCCTGGGCGTTGCCGCCATGGGGTGGCTCAGCGGAGCACAGCCCATGCTCATGGAACATTCAAATGCCATCCTCAAATTTAACGAAGATGGGGGATGCTCGCTCATCGTTTCTCCCGGCAATTTGGGGCAGGGCATTATCGGGGCATTGACCCAGATTGCAGCCGAAACCCTGGGGCTCGATTATGAGGATGTTACAGTGGTCCTGGGCGATACCGACGTTACCGGCTTTGACATCGGCACCCATGCCTCAAGGGGGTGCTACGTCATCGGGCGGGCCGTTCAAAAGGCCGCGGGAATAGCCAGGGGCAGTTTTCTGGAACGGGCGGCAAAACGCCTGGAAGTGCCCCCTGATTCACTGGACATGAAGGACAAACGGATTTTCGTAAAGGATGATCCCGCCAAGGACATAGGGTACGTGGAAATTGCCAGGGACCTGATTTACAATTACGAAAAGAATTGTGACCAGTTGGTGATCAAGGCCACCGTCGATCCCACTGAATTCGCCCCTCCCTGGCAAGCCGGTTTCGCCGAAGTGGCGGTGGATACGAAAACGGGCGTAATTGAACTGGTCCGGTGGATAACGGTTCATGACATCGGAAAGGCCATCAATCCCATGGTGGTGGAAGGCCAATTGGAGGGCGGCGCAGCCCAGGGGATCGGGTTTGCCCTTTATGAAGACCCAATCATCAGCCAAGAGAACGGCGCCATGCTGAGTGATGGGTTTGACAAATACAAAATCCCCACCACCCTGGACATGCCCGACCATGAAGCGGTTCTGCTGGAATTGGGAGATCCCACCGGACCCTTCGGCGCCAAGAGCGTCGGGGAATCGGGCATTTTCCTTCAGGCGCCGGCTATTGCCAACGCCATTTATGACGCCGTGGGCGTCCGCATGCGGGAGGTCCCCATGACACCTGAAAAGTTGCTTGCCGCCATTCAGGAAAAAGATAACTAAAGCCGACGGAAATTCTCATTTTGGAATAATAACCCTGTAGTAGAGACAAGGCATGCCTTGTCTCTACAGCGGAAGGGGAACCAGCGTTTTTTTACGTTTCTTGATCCTGAAATACTGGGTATAACCCGCATCCCGCGCCAACTGAAGGGCCGCGGAAAAGTCTTTGCCCACCTCCCCGGGGCTGTGGGCATCGGACCCAAAACAGATGGGAATATCTCGTTCCCGCGCCAGGGATACGATCAGGGCCGACGGATATATTTCCCCGACTGGTTTTCGAAGCCCCGACGTGTTCAACTCCATCCCCATTCCCGCTTCGGCCGCCCGATCCAGTACCGGCTGCACCATCTCTTTCAGGTCTTCATCGGAAGGACGGTGCCCAAATTTTTTGGGAATATCCAGATGGCTGAGGGCATCAAAAAGTCGGGTATCCACCAGCTTTTCCACCAGCTTGAAATAGCTTCGCCAGGTATCGGCAATGTCCACGGAATCCCACACCTGTTTTACGGCAGGATTATCAAATCCCCAGTCATCGATAAAATGCACAGAGCCGAGTACGAAATCAAAATCCTGAAGATCAAGCCATTTTTCAAGAAACGTCTCGCACCCCTTGTAATAATCCGCTTCAAGGCCAAAAAGCACATTCGGCGATTTCCCATCCATCTCGGTCGTGACCATCTCCCGATAGACAGTAAACTCGCTAAGCTTCATCCGATGGTTCCGGTCGTATCCATCCGGGTTGGGAGCGTGATCCACGAAACAAATCTCGGGAATTCCCAGGCGTTTTGCCGCCAGTCGATATTCAGCGGGCGCCCCTTTTGCGTGTTTGCACAAAGCCGTGTGCATATGATAATCGGGCAATCGGTTTTCGGTCTGATGGACCCCTTCGTATTTTTTTTTCTCACTGCCGTTCATTTCAATATTGCTCCCCGCGGTTCCTGTGTCATTTTCAGATAGGCGGGTATAACATAATTGAGCCGCAAAGGAAAAGCCCCAATGTTCAACACAAAAAAAACGGAATTCCAAAAAACACTGGAATTCCGTTTTTACTGATCTTCACAAGGCTAATAAAGGAAATAACCCATCATATCCCTTGTAAACCCTATAGACTTAATTAAGCCCCTTCTCCTTAATGCCCCTGAGAATTCTTTCGGGCGTGATGGGACCTTTCTTAAACTGAATGCCGGTAGCATGGTAAATGGCATTGGCCGTAGCGCCAACCGGATTGACCAAACCCGGCTCACCGCAACTCTTAGCGCCGAAGGGGCCTTCCGGGTCTCCCTCTTCAATCAGCATAATCTTCATGGGAGGCATGTCTGAAGGACCCAGCATCTTATAATCCGTAAAACTGGCGTTCATAATTTTGCAATCTTCGTCGTAGTTCATGTCCTCAGTGAGTACATGACCCAATCCTTGCTGAGCGCCGCCCTCAAGCTGCCCTTCAACATGGCCCGGATGAATGGCTTTTCCAATATCGTATGCATTTAGAAAATCAATCAGTTCTACCTGACCCGTCTCCGTATCCACTTCTACTTCCACGAACACAGCTGAAAACGGCGGTGAATTGTGTTTTGGAAAATAACTGGAGTAAGCAACAATTTGTCCGGGGATGCCCATCCTGTTACCGGTAGCGGGATCCACAAAATTGTAGACGCCGTCATAGGCAATGGAATTGGCGGAAACAGACTTTTCGGGATGATCCTTCACAAAAAGATTTTTTCCTTCCATGACAATATCATCAGGGCCACCGGCTTCAAGAAGCTGGGCTGCTCTCTCTTTGAGCTGCCGAATCACGTCCTCGCAAGTCGATACAACGGCGCCGCCCCCCACATAGATGGTCCGGCTGGCATGTGCCGCGATATCAAAGCCGTTGGCATCGGAATTACCCGTAAGCAGGTGGACGTCCTCACGCGGCCATCCCAGGGTTTCGGCCGCCATGCTTCGGAGTACTGAATGCGCGCCGGTTCCCAGGTCGGAGCAACCCAACATAATTTCCAGAGTGGCGTCTTCATTGAGCCTCGCCACCACAAGGGTATGCTCCAGAAGCATGGGCATGGCGCCGGAAGTATGGGTCATGCACGCAACGCCCACCCCACGGCGCTTGATCCCCGTTTGATTGGCGTATTTTTCGCGTTTTTCCTTCCAGCCGAAAGCTTCCGCTCCCTCTTTGAGACAGGTATCCAGCGCACAGGACGCATATTGAAAACCGAGGACCCATCCATCGTCGCCCACGTCCTTATGCCATTTCGTGCGCCATTCCACGGGATCAATGCCCAATTCCTTGCAGCCTCTGTCCACCAATTGCTCCATAACGAAATTGGTCTGAGGGTTGCCGTAACCCCGGTATGCACCGCAGGGTGCATGGTTGGTAAAATACCGCTCACCCTTATAGCGGCAGGTTCCCCACTTATACATACCCACCAACCATGCGCCGGTGGTAAACGGTACGCCGTTGGCGTGGGTGTAGTATCCACCCCCGTCTCCCATGAAACGTGCGTCCACGCCAACCGGGGTTCCGTCCTTTTTAAATCCGATTTTCATCCAGTAATCCCCGGGAAGTCGGCTTTCAGAGGCCACCCAGTCCTCTTCCCGCGTGTACATGATTTTCACATGATATCCGGGAACCGCCATGGCCATAGCGCAGGCATAAGGCTCGCCGATCATTCCCAAACGACCGCCAAATGCGCCGCCGATGGTGGTTTGCATAATCTTCACCTGGGTCATGGGAAGCGCAAACAATTTGGCAATCTTCATGTGTACGCACTTGGGCATCTGGGAGGTGGTCCAACAATTCAAACGGCCCATATCATCATAGTGGCCGATATACCCGTGGGGCTCCATCTGGGCCTGTTTCTGCTTGGACACGTAAAAAGTGTCCTCCACAATGAGGTCGGCCTCTTTCATGGCATCATCCACATCGCCCCATCCATAGGCGTTGTCCGGAAACAGCTGCTCCGGCAGCTGAAAGGCCAGATTGCCGGGCTTATCCGGGTGAAACTGCATGGCATCGGGCTTGTTGGCTTCCTTTGCATTATGATAAAGGGGCAGAGGCTCATATTCCACTTTGATGAGCTTGGCCGCCCTTTCAGCATCCTTCTCGGTTTTCGCAATAATGCCGCATATGGCATCGCCCTGGTGCTTTACATGATCCGTAAAGATGGATTCATCTTCAAGATCTCCAAAAAAATCCCGACTCACCGGAATCGGCGCCATGAGATCAAACAGATTACAACAGTACTTTTGTTGCGTAACATCCTCCGGGGCCAGGACTTTTACCACTCCCGGAGCTTTTGCCGCCGCACTCAAATCCAGGCTTTTCACCTTTGCGTGGGCATGTTCCCAGCACCTCACCACTTTGCCGTAAAGCATACCGGGGAACCGCATATCATCCATATAAACCGCGCGTCCAGTGGCCTTGGCCCGGGCATCTTCCTTTGGGATCGACTTTCCCACATATTTAAAATCCGTCATATGCATTGCCTCCTTTCTCTGTTTACTTGCCCGACAGGTTGTCACTGACCTTCTGAACCGCATCGATAATCTTTACGTAACCAGTGCAACGGCAGATATTCCCCTCAAGCTGCGTTCTGATCTCTTTCTCCGTGGGCTTGGGGTTTTTTGCCAAGAGGCTTTTGCTCTTCAGGATCATGCCCGAGGTGCAATAACCGCATTGTATGGCGTCGGTTTCAATGAAGGCTTCCTGGATAGGATCCAGTTTGCCATCTTTTTCAAGGCCTTCGATCGTTGTAATATGTTTACCGTCCATGGTGGCGGCAAGGGTCAAACAGGAAAGCATGGTATCGGAATCATCCAGCAATACGGTACAAGCGCCGCATTCCCCAGTCCCGCACCCATATTTGGTTCCCACCAAATCCAGGTCTTCCCTGAGTACCTGAAGCAGTGTGCGGTTGACCTGGACGTTCAAATGGTACGCCTCACCATTTACATACAGTGTAATTTCACGCGTCTTCATCAGCAACTCCTTTCACCATCATACCTTTAATTCAACGCGCCCAAGGCATCCTGAATTGTTCTTCTCATCAAAACGCTGGACACCTCTCTACGATATTCCGCGGTGGAACGTACATCATCAATGGGGCTAATCTCTTTCGGCAACATTTTTTGAATTTCTTTTAAGAGGGCATCCGTTATTTCTTTTCCTTTCAAAACCTTTTCAGCTCTTCTAAGCCGAATCGGGGTACGCGCCACAGCGCCCATGGCAAGCCTTACATCCTCGCAGGACTTTCCATTCATCTTCAGACAAACGGCGGCGTTGATTTTGGAAAGGTCTTTCTTTGTACGGGTAATGGCTGAAAAAACAGCAGCCGTCCCCGGTGCAGGCACGGGAAGCTTGAGTTCCACTGCAATTTCATTGGATTCTCTGGCGGTAATGCGGTAATCAATCCAGAAATCATCAATAGAAACTTCCCGTTTTCCATTGGGCCCCTGCAACACCACACTCCCACCATAAGCCAGGACGGCGCAGCAGCAGTCGCCGGCGGGGGAGGCCCTGAGAATATTTCCAACCACCGTCGCCGCATTCTTTGTTTGAGGGGTACCGTTTGCCAAGACTGAATCGTATAAAGCAGGATATTTCTCTTTGACAATGGGTGAATCCAGAACCTTCGCAAGCGTCGCCCTGGCCCCGATCCTGAGTCCGGCATCGGCACTGTAATCAACGTAGCGAAGTCCGGAAATTTCGTTTAGTGTGAGAACATATTCAGGCGAAAAGCCCGATTTCATCTGCACCATGATATCCGTGCCGCCCGCCATAATGGCAACCTTATCCCCATGCTTTTCGAGAAGGCTTACCGCCTCATCCATGCTTTGGGGCGCCAGCAACTCAAATTCCGGCAAAATCCGACTGCTCATCCGCAACCTCCTTCTACTTTAAAAAATTTTTCCATTCCTAAAAGAGTTCACCTGGAACCCCATAGGGCAATACTGCCATGAAGAGAATGCAATATCCATACCATTAGTCCCCGATCAGCAAATAACCCTAGCGGAAACATGCATTCCCCCCTCCTTTCCACCCCCATAAAATAAGGGACTTATGGATCAAATTTTTTAAGGATATTCAATACCCCCGGAGCCACTTCGGCATACGATCATTAGAACACACACCCATTGCATCGCATAGACGGTTATGTTTTTTGTTTTTTATTTTATATTTCTTACACTTATCGTTTTACAGTGCTTTACAGTTTTACATCAAACTGTGCAAAGCGGGGTTATTCCACCTTGGCGGTTGGTTTGGCCCTCCGCTTGTCCCTGACGTACATCTGGTCGCCACCCACCAGTTTTGTTTCAAAGATATCGATCGCCCTTATCAGATCACCAAGCTTTTTGTACCCGTAATTTCTGGAATCAAAGGATGCCTGATTGGAAATATGGGCGCCGATGCGTCCCAGGTAGGCCCAACCGTCGTCATCCTGCTCCGAATCAATGGCGTTGCGCAACAGATTCAACAGCTTGGTATCTGATTTCAGCGCCTTGCCCATCTGCTTTACCCCCTGCACGCCGTTTAATTCGGGCTTAGGGGGGTCATCCAGGTACAGAAACCGGGAACACGCATTGACAAAGGGGGAAGGGGCCTTGCGCTCGCCGAAACCAATGACCGATTTGCCTTCTGAAAGGACTCTCAAAACCAGCGGCGTAAAATCGCAATCGGACGATACGATGCAAAAAGCATCGATATTCTTTGTGTAAAGGATATCCATAATATCAATGGTCATGGCCATATCCGTGGCATTTTTGCCTTTAACGATGTCAAATTGCTGAACCGGCTGAATGGAATATTCATGAAGCACATCCTCCCAGCCTTTAATTGAGGGCTTTTTCCAGTTGCCGTAAGCCTTCCGGATGCTGACCACGCCATATTTCGCTAATTCAGACACAATCATATCGATTTTTTTTGCCGGTGCATTGTCCGCATCGATAAAGACCGCAATTCTTTCCTTTTTAACTTCCATAACCACTCCTTATTAGACCCAGGAACCTGTCTGGGGTTGGGGCAACTGACAGGCCATCATGGCGCGAATATACCCGTCGAAACCGTCCGCATTACCGGTTTCCAGTTCTTCGATTTTTTTATAGAGCTGTGCCATGAGATCCCGGTTTCCGAGCATCTCCACCGGGTGCAGGCCGTAATGCCCGGACCGTTGGAGCAGAACATACGCCTTTTGGTCCAGGTCCGGGAGGGTCAGAAATGAATCCAGATCTTCAAGCATTCGGTCCCGGTCCCGATCCAGATATCCATCCACATGCATCAGCAGATTCAAGCTGAAATCCGCGCACCGGAAATGGGATGGCATTTCATCCAGGTGGGACAATAGATGCCGAATCTCAGCAACAATTTCCAGATCATTCATGGGTGCAAAGTTACCCTCATGGGCCATTTTCTCCATAGGGGAAGAAGGGGGCAGCGCAAAGGTGCGAACCCGAATGAAATCCGGGCGGATTCGGTTCAAAACCTTCGCCGTTTCCAGAGCATTCTCGAGACTTAAGTCCCTGCCGCCCACGCCGGGCATGATGTATTCCGAAAGCTCGATGCCGGCTGCCATGACCCGTTGCCCCCCTTGTATCATATCCTCGGGGCTTTCTCCTTTTTGAATCATTTTCAAGACTTTCAAAGACCCGCTTTCGAGACCCGTATGGATGCGCGTCAATCCAGCCTCCCTAAGTGCCTTCAGGGATTCAACACGCTTCCGTTTCAAACTCTTGGCACGGGCATAGGACGTCACACGGGTCAGTGAGGGGAAAGCCTTCCCAAGATGTTCAAGAATCTCCAGAAGCTCCTCCGTGGGAAGGATCAGGGAATCGGCATCCTGAAAAAACGCCGTGTCAACGCGTGACCTGTGAGGACCATGATATCGGGCCATTTCATCGATATCTTCTTTTATTTCCGCCACGCTTCGCCTGGAAAAAACGGTTCCTTTGTAGGCCGGACAAAACAGACAGCGATTCCAGGGACAGTTCCTTGTCACACGAACCAGAAGGCTGCCTGCTTCGCTGGGCGGTCTGATAACACCCTGTTCAAACATAAGACATACGCTCCACTACTATAGGGATATTGACGTTACGATAGAGCAATTTGAATTTTTCGTCAATGTTTTCAGCCTCTATCACGATACCGGACCAGATTCAAAGCCATCATTGTCGCCACAACTTCGTTCCCTTGATTCAGCATCTCACAGAAGGAGAACAACATCCCCCGATCAGGCTTGCCGCGGGAAGGGTTCACTTTGTGTACAGTGATGCGCAGGGATAGTTCATCTCCGGGGCGAACCGGTTTGAGCCAGCGCAGCTCATCCACCCCCGGACTTGCCAGACTTGCCGGGCCCGGCAGGTAATGTTCGGCAAACAGCCGCATAAACAGGCTGCAAGTGTGCCAGCCGCTGGCGACAAGACCGCCGAAAACCGTTTCCCGGGCGCCTTCAGGATCCGTATGAAAAAGCTGTGGATCAAACTTTTTGCCGAACTGAACGATCTCATCTTCCGTGATGGTAATTGGCCCGAACTCATGTATAGCGCCCACCACGTAGTCCTCCAGATATCGCTCTTGGGGTGGGGTCCTGAAATTGCTTTTACTCATTTCGGTTATTTCCTCTAATGCGGCGAGCCGCGGTTTTAAGTTTTGATTTCTCGGATGCATCACCTTTCCCACCGGAATGTACGAAGGAATGAAAATAAAGGCATAGCCCACGCTGTTGCCAAGGATGGGAAAGTTTAAGGGAAGCGAAGAATTCCCACGGGAATGATGAGGATGACAAGGGCTTTTTGTCATCCCCGCGAATGAAAATGGCGATATGAACCCATAGCCCATAGCCTATTTTCCGGCTAAAAAAGAAAACTGTTTTTTGCGGTTTTTCGAAAAACATCGAAAAATAAAAAATATTTACGATACGCTTGCTTTTTCGCTTTAGATCAATACATCATCCCACCGACATAAACGCCTGCACCGACGAGAAGGTCTTTTGTTGGAACTTTATAAATATAAGTGACCTTCTTGGAAGGCGATTTTTTCCCTGGTTTAGGCCACATGTAGTCTACCCATCCCTGACCGGGATTCTTGGCAATGTTGACAAAATGAACGAAAATCGCTTTGCCTGTGGCATCGGTTTGAAGAAATACATGTTCATATTGGGTAAGTTCCGGCCGCATGGGATGCGCCAGCATTTTTCCATTCAGATCCATTAGAAAGACGTAAGAATCTTTCCAAACAAAAGGGCCTTTAGGGTCACCAATCATTTTAATGGCCTCGTCCAAGCCTCTGGCATTTATCATTGCGGCTGCTTCACGGGCTTTTTGAACACATTCTTCCGTTGTTGCTTTTTCCCCGGCAAATGCCTGAAAAGAAAAAAAAAGTGAAATTGATATGGCGAAAGCAATAAGAAATTTTTGCATGGCATCTCCTTTTTTTATTAAGTTTCCTGTAGGTACACACCGTAACAAAAGGCTTATTTTATCCATGGTTTTCCAAGCGGCAGGACATCTCTGCCAAACACTTGGGCATAAATGGCCTGAGCCATCATATACCAGGCGGAGGCGGCGCATAGCATCAGCTCATATCCCGCAAGCTTCGTCAATTCAGGAAAACCGAAATGCGCCAGGTCCAGGAGTATAAAACCGATAAGGAGCAATGTAAATGTCGTGGCCATTGCCCCATGAATTTTCATGGCGGGAATCCACATGATAAAAGTGTAAAGGGTCCAGCCCACCAGAAACCATCCCACGTCGGTTGTACTGGAATGATAAATATTAAAATGATTGAGAATAAAAATTATCCCAAGCGCTATCCAAAAAGACCCATAGGACACAAAAGCGCTGTAGCCGAAATTATTGCCGCTTTTGAATTCTTGGAAACCGGCGAGCATCTGGGCTAATCCGCCGAAGATAAAACCAAGCGCCACAACGGGTCCGAGATCACACCATCCTACATTGTGTACCTGCAAAAGCAGCGTCGTGAGACCAAACCCCGCAAGACCGACAACCGCTGGATTCCCCTGAACTGTTTTACCATCAGACATGACATGGCCCTCCCGGTTTAAAAAAGATCTTTAAAAATAATTTATACGGCACTCCTTATTCTTAAATTTTAACCATACCAAATAAAGACTACAAAACCTGACACGTTGAGGTCAATTCATTTTTTTGGCAACAGGAGGTACGTAATTTTAATGTTCGAGAAACACAAACTGTGTCATGCACGTTCAGAATGGCGTTACAAAACGGTATGGCGCCTCATGTGTATCACCTTTCCCAAAAGAATCCGCACCAGAATATAAAGAGGAATGAAAACGAATGCATACCCCACACTGTCGCCGAGAACCGGAAGATTTAAGGGAAGCGGGAACAAAACGCCTGAAAAGCGCAGTTGCAGCCAGCCAAGGGCCAGGGGAACCGGCCACAGAGAGGCTGCAGCCATGGCTACCTGCAAAAAAAAGGTTTTGCCGTAGGCCTCGTTGGCCAGTTTATTGATCGCCTTGTAGGCTTCCTTGTCCCCGGCCTTTAAGGCATTCATGGACTGGTTGTGCCGCATGCCGGTTTCCGCCAAACCGTCCTTCACATGGATAATGTTCACGCGCATCACCAGGGCCATGGTCAATTTCCCAAACAGGGTCGACCATACCGCCAGTATAAAAGTCCCCAACCACCAGCCGACCATCGGACTATTCGGCCATCGATAAGGGGCAATGAGGAATTGATCGATGCTGTTCAGAAGACCGGAAACAAAATCCATGTTACAAGGCCGAAAAGTGAGGGGCTCCGGCCCCAGTGGGCCGGAGCATAAAGAAACGGATCAGTGCATCAGAAGGGAGGGACAATACTGTACCCCAGGAATCCTTTGGTAATGTACCTGAGGCCCACATAAAAAGCGAGCACCACAAAAAGGCGTTTGAGCCAGATATCCGGAATATATTTGGAGGTGCGGGGGCCGATCATGCTGCCGATAAAAATGCCCACCAGCTCAGCACCAATAAATCCCCATTGAACCGGAACGCCTTTTCCCACCATATAGCTGAAAATGGAGACGATCATCCCCACCAGAACCACCAAACCGCTGGTACCGGCCACCAGGAACATGGGCAGACCGGCAACGGAGGTCAGAAAAGGCACGTACAGGAAACCGCCGCCCACCCCCAGAAAAGAGGCCAGTGCCGCAATAAAGACGCCACCCAGCATGGGAATAAAGGCTTTAAAATTAAACTCGACACCGTAAAAAGAAAAGCGGATGGTCCCCACAAAAAATGTCAGTACCCAACCCACCAGGGCCAGGATATAAGCCACCCATTTGGCGCCACCGGCCAAATTGGCCCAGAGGGCACTGGCCACCACCACGCCCAGTGCCACAAACATCATGACCCAACTGCCCTCAAGCACCTTGACGCCCTGCTTGCTGTCGCCACCCTTTTTGGCCTCTTTTTCAAAGGCGGCGGCCGCCTCCTTGGCCTTTTTACGCTTGGCCTGGCCGGATTTTGTGGTTTCACGGAAAAGGATAATGCCAAGGGCCAAAACCGCGATGCCGAAGTAACCGATGTAGGCCTTCAGACTGATTTTGCCGGCGGTTAAATCCGGAATAAGCCAGGATCCCCCTACCCCGCCAATGGCCAGACAC
This sequence comes from Desulfatiglandales bacterium, assembly GCA_963664475.2. GTDB lineage: Bacteria > Desulfobacterota > DSM-4660 > Desulfatiglandales > Desulfatiglandaceae > NaphS2. The sequence continues at coordinate 438,916 of CAXXXE010000002.1, read as the reverse complement.
ATGCCCAACGGCGCCACAAGACGCCCCATTTTATAATAATTAAAGCTGGAGATTAAACCACTTAAACCCACCAGCCACTGGTTGGAGACACGGATGGAATCGGTCACCAGCTTGTTCATGGGATAACCCTTCCCGAAACCCTTTGCATAGTCCCCCAAACCGAAGATGGTGATGTGCCCCACACCCGCCATGATGCCGCCGAAAGCGCCGACGGTTGAAAAAATCCAGCCCACCCATATGGCCCACAGGAAGCCCAGTACAAAATTGACTTTTGGTGCGCCGGGAATCCCCAGAAATCCGGGTTCCGCATCCTTGATAATTTTCCCGTCATTAATCCCCGCTGAAATGGCGTCGGAAAGGCTGTCCGCCGAAACAGACGTGGCCGTGAACAATGGAACGGCAAAGATACTGATCACCATCAGAACACATAAAATCCATTTCACATTCTCTTTCATACCCTTCCCTCCATACAACTGTTTTGATTTTAAAGTAAACGGTCCGTTAATTTAGAGCATCATGATTTATGCATCAAGCAAAAAAATAAAAACACGGGGAAACGGCCTGTTTATTCTTGACCTATGTGGATACCGCGGATATTTTTTACGGGCATGGCAGACATTCCCGAGTCAATTAAGGAGATTTTCATGACCCCACCCAGAACCAAAATCGTCTGTACCCTTGGACCGGCAACCAGTTCCCGGAAGGTACTTAAAGAGCTTATCCTGGCAGGTATGAACGTGGCAAGGCTCAATTTTTCACATGGCACCCATGAAGCGCATAAGAAAGTAGCCGATTCCGTGAAATCCCTTTCACGATCACTTCATCGACCCGTAGCCATCATGCTGGATCTTCAGGGACCCAAAATTCGGACGGGTCTGATCAAAGAGGGTCTTCTGACCGTAAAAGCCCGTGATCATTTTACCATCACCACCCGTGCCGTAAAAGGCGAACCGGGGATCATTTCGACGACATATCGCGGCATTACCAAAGACCTTGAGGCGGGCGATAAAATTCTCATGGATGATGGTTTAATTGAATTAAAGGTGCTATCAAAAGACAAGGCGAATCTTTACTGTGAGGTGGTTGCCGGCGGAATGATCGGCGAACACAAAGGGATCAACCTTCCCGGCATCACAACCGGTATTCCCGCGGTTACGGAAAAGGATAAACATGATCTGGATTTCGGCCTTGATATGGGCATCGACTTTGTGGCGGCCTCGTTTGTTCGCAGCGCCAGGGACGTTCAGGTTTTGAAGCGCATTCTCAAAAGAAAAGGTGCGGACATTCCGGTAATTTCGAAAATTGAAAAACCCCAGGCCCTGGACAAACTGGAGGAAATCCTGGATGCATGCGAAGGCATCATGGTGGCCAGGGGAGACCTGGGTGTGGAACTTTCGCCTGAAAAAGTGCCGGTGGCCCAAAAAAAAATGATCACACTGGCAAATCAGAAACGAAAAATGGTCATTACCGCCACCCAGATGCTGGAATCCATGACAGAGCATCCCCTGCCCACCCGCGCCGAGGCATCGGACGTGGCCAATGCCATCCTGGACGGAACGGACGCCATCATGCTGAGCGGAGAGACATCCGTTGGGAAATATCCCGTCCAGGCTGTGAAAATGATGGCCAGAATCGCCAGGGTAACTGAAAGCAATTTTCTTTCGACTTCGCCTTTTACGCGAAAAACATCCAACTTTCCCGACGCCATTTCCGAAGCCGCATGCCTGGCGGCGGAAAACCTGGGGCTCAACGCCATTGCGGTCTTCACCCAATCCGGTTTTACAGCCCGACTCATCTCAAAATACAGGCCATCGATCCCCATCATCGCCTTTACGCCCATTGAATCGGTTCAACGCTCCCTGGCCCTCAATTGGGGCGTAGATGCCATGGTAATGCCCCTCATGGACAATACGGACGTCATGATCAAGGCCATGGAAGCACAGCTGCAAAAAAGAAAACTGGTCCGAAAAAATGATCGTATCGTCATCCTTGGCGGAGCGCCCCTGAAGACACAGGGGAAAACCAACATGATGAAGCTGCATGTGGTGGGAGAGGAATGACAATTGCGGATTGCGGATTTCGGATTACAGAATGTGAAAAAAACATCGAGTTTCGAAAAGCTTGCGGTCTAGGGGGGTTGTTTGATATGGTCACACATGCACGGGCATTCCGATTGCGGCGCGACGACAACAACGTGGCGAAAAACCAACAAAATCCAATGGAACTAATATAAAATGATCGGTATATCAAAACTATATTGCGGTACAGTGGAACCCTCGGACGCCCTTCGATACGGTCGGCGTTCCAAGGATCTCCCCAGCCATCTCCTTCAGTTTTCCGAAGACAAACGACCCGTGGTGGTCTGGAACATTACCAAAGCCTGCAACCTGAAATGCGTCCATTGCTACGCCAGGGCCGTAGAAGAAAAATCCAGAGGGGAACTCACCCATGAACAGGGCTTGCGCTTGATCGACGACCTGGCGGATTTCGGTTCGCCGGTGATGCTGTTTTCGGGAGGCGAACCCCTCATGCGGCCCGATCTGGTGGACCTGGCCAATTATGCGGTAAGTAAAGGGATGCGTGCGGTTATCTCCACCAACGGCACCCTCATCACACCGCAAAAAGCCAGGGAATTAAAACAGGTGGGGCTTTCCTATGTGGGGGTCAGCCTCGACGGCATGGAAGCGGTAAATGACCGGTTTCGCGGCAAAGCAGGCGCCTTTAAAGCCGCCATGGAAGGCATCCGCAACTGCCAGGCGGTGGGGCTGAAGGTGGGACTCCGATTCACCATCAACCGAATGAATGCAGCGGAGATTCCCCGCATCTTTGACGTGGTTGAAGAAATGGACATTCCCCGCATCTGTTTTTACCATCTGGTATATGCGGGGCGGGGGTCCGAGCTGGTGGAAGAGGACCTGGGACATGATCAGACCAGGGCCGTGGTAGACCTCATCATGGACCGCACCCGGGACCTTCATGACCGTGGAAAACCCAAAGAGGTGCTTACCGTTGACAACCATGCGGATGGCCCTTATGTATACCTTCGCATGCTGAAAGAAAAGGACCCAAGGGCGGAAGACGTTCTGCAATTGCTCCGGATGAACGAAGGGAACAGTTCGGGACTTGGCATCGGTTGCGTCAGCTGGGATGGCGAGGTTCATGCGGACCAGTTCTGGCGCCACACCAGTTTCGGCAATGTCCTGAAACGCCCTTTCAGTGAAATCTGGTCCGATCTTTCAAATCCCTTGATGGCAAAGCTCAAAGAAAAAAAGAAACATGTGAAGGGACGTTGCGCCACATGCCGATGGCTGGACGTGTGCGCCGGCAATTTCCGGGTCAGGGCCGAGGCGGTAACCGGGGACATATGGGCCGCCGAACCGGCCTGCTACCTGACCGATGAAGAAATATCATAACCGTTCAAACCGTTCACGGTTTACGGTTGTCGGTTAACGATTGAAAAGCAGAAAACCGGCGACCGTGAACGGTTACAAAAAAACGTAAAATCTGAAATGGAGACCCATCACCCCATGATCATACGACCTCGTCGACTGAGAAGGACCAAGGCCATCCGTGAAATGGTTCGAGAGACCCGGCTTTCCACAAAGGACTTTATCGCACCCCTGTTTGTAAAACACGGGAAAAACATCAAGGACCCCATCCCCTCCATGCCCGGCCAGTTTCAATTTTCCCCGGATACCCTTGTGGGTGAGGCCGAAGCGCTCTGGGCCTTGGGCGTTCCCGCTTTGATCCTTTTTGGCCTGCCGGACCAAAAAGACCCCACGGGAAGCCGGTCCTGGGCGGAAGACGGCATTGTGCAAGCCGGTGTCAAGGCCATCAAGGACCGTTTACCGGACATGGTGGTCATGACGGATGTATGCCTTTGCGAATATACGGACCACGGGCACTGCGGCGTCATTTTAAACGGCATCGTCGACAATGATGCCACCCTGGAACTGCTGGCCCAACAGGCTGTCAGCCACTGCAAGGCAGGCGCTGACTTCGTTGCCCCTTCCGATATGATGGACGGCCGGGTCGGTCGTATTCGGCAGGCCCTGGATGAAGCCGGCTACACAGACCGGAGCATTCTTTCCTATGCCGTCAAATACGCTTCCGCATTTTACGGGCCCTTTCGGGATGCCGCGGATTCTGCGCCCCAGTTCGGTGATCGCACCGGCTACCAGATGGACCCGGCCAATGCTCTGGAAGCCCTTAAGGAGGCGGAACTGGATATTGCGGAAGGGGCGGACATGATCATGGTCAAGCCCGCCCTGCCCTATCTGGATATCATATCCCGGGTTCGTGATATCACTCTGCTCCCCCTGGCGGCTTACAATGTGAGCGGCGAATACGCCATGGTCAAGGCGGCGGCGGAAAAAGGCTGGCTTGACGGGGAACGGACCATGATGGAAATGCTGGTGGCCATTAAACGGGCGGGCGCCGACCTGATTCTGACCTATTTTGCAAAAGAAGCGGCAGGGAAATTGAAAAATGAAAGCTGAACAGAATCCTCACCACTCCGACATCCGACATCCGACATCCGACATCCGTCCACAACTGCGTCTCGTGGCCTGGGAGCTGACAAGGAAATGCAACCTGAACTGCGTTCACTGCCGGGCCGGCGCCGACCGGGGGCCCTACCCCGGCGAGCTGGAAACCGCCAAGTGTATTGAGGTCCTGAAACAGATCCGGGCCGTGGGAAACCCCATCGTAATCCTCACGGGGGGTGAACCCCTTTTGCGGGAAGACATCTTCGATCTGGCCCGGGAAGGAACCCAAATGGGCCTCCGCATGGTTATGGCCACCAACGGCACACTGTTGACGCCTGAAAAAATTGAACAAATGAAAACAAGCGGCATCAAGCGGGTCAGCATCTCCATCGATGGCGCAACCGCTGCGCAGCATGACGCCTTCAGACAAATGCCCGGAGCCTATAACCAGGCCATGAACGGGATTTCACTGCTGAACCAAAACGATTTCGAATTCCAGATCAACACCACCGTTAGCCGCCATAACGTGAAAGACCTTGAAAATATTCTGAACCTGTCCGTTGAACTGGGGGCCGCGGCCCACCACATCTTCCTGCTGGTCCCCACGGGCCGGGCCAAGGAAATGGTCAACCAGGAAATTGACGCGCTGGAATATGAAAACCTGCTCCACTGGTTTTACCACATGCGGGATAAAGTCCCCCTTCACCTGAAGGCCACCTGCGCGCCCCATTACTATCGCATACTGCGTCAGGAAGCACGAAAAAAAGGCGAAAAAGTCAGCTTTGAAACCTATGGTCTTGACGCCGTCACCCGGGGCTGCCTGGGTGGAACGGCCTTCTGTTTTATTTCCAACACCGGGATTGTGCAACCCTGCGGTTATCTGGAATTACCTTGCGGGGACCTCAAAACATCCTCCTTTCAATCGGTTTGGGGAAACTCACAAATTTTCACTGCGTTAAGGGATTTTTCCAGGTATAAGGGGAAATGTGGCCGGTGCGGTTACATCCGGGTTTGCGGCGGATGTCGGGCGCGTGCCTATGAGGCTACGGGTGACTATCTGGCCGAGGAGCCCCTGTGTGCATACCAACCTGGCGGTAAGTCGCGGTTTTAAGGTTTAGGTTTTAAGTCTTTCTGACAATGACTTTGTTGCTTTTTGTGACAGGTTTTTAGGAAACAAGGCACTAACTAAGGCATCCCATGGACATGAAATACCGGAAAATTCTAAACGAGATTCAGTCCGATTTCCCCATTTCTTCCCGGCCCTATCGCGATCTGGGGGAGAAACTCAACATGACCGAAAATGAGGTCCTTGACGCCATAACCCGCCTGAAAGAGAGAGGCATCATCCGGCGAATCGGCGGTAATTTTCAGTCCTCTCGACTCGATTTTGTCAGCACCCTTTGTGCCGCGCGCGTACCGGAAGGCAAGATCGATCGTTTTGTGGAGACGGTAAACGCTTATCCGGGGGTAACCCACAATTACTTGAGAGCCCATTCCTATAACATCTGGTTTACCTTTATTGCGGAAAGGATGGATGTGATCGAAGCGGCTCTTGAAACCATACGGCGGAAAACCGGCGTCACGGAAATTTTAAATCTCCCCGCCGAGGAAATGTTTAAGATCAAGGTTGACTTTGCGGTATAAGTGAATCCCGAAAACGAGGTTTGCCGGAAAATGAAGGCTAACAACCTGATATTCATTGTGGATGATGAACCCACGGCTAGAAATCTGATGTCAAAATGGGTTCAAAAATTTGGGTATGATGCCAGAACATTCAGTGAAGGCGAGCAATGTCTCGAGGCCCTGGATGAAGGGCCGACCGCCATCTGCCTGGATATCATGATGCCGGGGCTGGACGGCATCGAGGTATTGAAACGCATTCAAAACCTCGAAAAGGAAATCCCCGTCATCATGGTCACCGCCAAGGATTCACTGGAACTGGCCGTGAACGCCATGAAACTGGGAGCCTATGATTACATCCGGAAGCCCATCGACCGAAGCCGACTGGAAACATCCCTGCATAAGGCCGTTGAAAAATATACGCTCGCCAAAAAAATCAGCCAACTCCAGAAAGAATTGGGGGATACCTATTCATTTCACAACATTGTCGGCAAAACTGCCGTGATGGAAAAGGTCTTCAACCAGATTGAAAAGGTGGCCGACAACAACATCAACGTCTTTATTCAGGGAGAGAGCGGTACAGGAAAGGAACTGGTGGCCAGAGCCATTCACTACCAGGGCTCCCGCAAGGAAGGACCCTTTGAAGCCGTCAATTGCGGCGCCATACCGGAGAACCTGCAGGAAAGCGAATTTTTCGGGTATGAAAAAGGAGCGTTTACCGGCGCTTTTCGGTCCCAGGCCGGCAAAATCGAGGTGGCTGACGGCGGCACCCTGTTTCTGGATGAAGTGGGCGATATGTCGCCGAGTCTTCAAGTGAAACTCCTCCGTTTTCTGGAAACCAGAACCATTGAACGTGTGGGGGGACGAAAGCGCATTTCCGTTGATGTGCGCATTATTTCCGCCACCAACAAAATGCTGAAAGAAGAAACGGAAACCGGCAATTTCAGGGAAGACCTCTATTACCGACTGATGGTTTACCCCATCACCATACCGCCCCTCAGAGATCGAAAAGAGGATATTTCGGTCCTGGTGCAACACTTTCTAAATAAATACATGGAGGAAACCAAAAAGGATATCCGTTCAGTGGATCATAACGCCATGGCTGCAATGGTTGCCTATGATTGGCCAGGAAACGTCAGAGAGCTTGAAAATATCATTCAACGGGCCATGGTCACCTCGGACAGCAATCGGTTGGAAATCTCGACCCTCCCCTCGGAAATTACCGAAGGCTCTAGACCCGTTTCCAATGAATGTCCTCCCAAAGCAGGCAAATCCGAAAGCGAAGACCCACTGGATTTCACGACCCAGGAAGTGATGGCCCTTTCAACCATGGAAAAAATGGCCATGCTCAACGCCCTCAATATTACCCGGGGAAATCTGGCGTTAACGGCCAAGAAGCTTGAAATTTCGAGAGCAACCCTTTACCGAAAAATCGACAAATATGATCTTCGCAATCTGAGTCCTTTTTTAAAATAAAAAGGCTATGTCGTTTCTGGGAGTTCATTGATAAAAAACTTAAAACTTAAAATCCAAAACTTAAAACCGCGGCTTGCCGCACTAGAGGTGTATACCATGTTTAAAAACATTCTGGTTCCAACGGATTTTCTCGATAAGGATCACCACGCCCTGAATATTGCCGTGAAGCTTTGTTCGATAGACAACGGTAAAATTTCACTGCTGCATGTTATCGAAGTGATCCAAAACACGACTTTTGACGAATTTGAGGACTTTTACGGCGGCCTTGAAAAACGCTCCTACAAAGACCTCAATGCCGTCATTGACAACCTCGGCACAACGGAAACAACCATAGAACCACAGGTGGTATATGGCAACAGGACCCAGGAAATCGTCCGCTATGCGGAACAGAACCAGGTCGATCTGATCATCCTGAAATCTCACAGGATCAACCTTGAGGATCGAAGCCAGGGGTGGGGAACCATCAGCTACAAGGTGAGCATTCTGGCCCAGTGCCCTGTTATGCTGGTTAAATAGCCGGTTTCCATTTGAAAAAACACCCACCGTAACAGTTGCCAAAGGTATAAAAAAATGACGGAACAAAACGACCTGACCCTGAATGAAATAGTCGATCATGTGGGTATCATTACCATGAATAACGGCAAACACCTGAACGCCCTTGGTGGGGATCTGGTTCAGGGAATCCTGGATTCGCTGGACCTGTTTGAAGCTAACGAAGTACGGACCGTCATCCTGCGGGCCGTTCCCGGTGCAAAAGTGTGGTCGGCGGGGCACAATATCAAGGAAATTCCCCTGGATGGTCAGGATCCCATCACCTGGAATGTACCATTTGAAAAACTCCTTCACAGTGTGCGCAACTTTCCCATGCCGGTAATCGGCATGATCGAGGGAAGCGTCTGGGGGGGCGCATGCGATCTCGCCATGACATGCGACATTCTGGTGGGCACACCTGGCGCTACCTTCGCCATCACGCCGGTAAAACTGGGGCTTTCCTACAATACCGCGGGCGTGAATCATTTTCTCGGGGTTCTCCCCGTTCACATTGTAAAGGAGATGCTTTTTACAGCCCAGCCGCTCAAAGCGGATGATGCCTTCCGACTGGGACTGCTGAACCGTCTGGTGTCGCCTGACGACCTTGAAAAGACCACCATGGGAATTGCAAAAGACATTGCCGGACGGGCGCCCCTGGCGGTCCGTGTCCTCAAAAAGGAAATGCAGCGGCTGACGGCGGGACCGGGGATCTCCCCGGACGATTTTGAGGAAATTCAGGGGCTCCGGCGGGCAGCCTACCGGAGCAATGATTTTCAAGAAGGTATCCGATCATTTTTTGAAAAACGAAATCCCGTTTTTACCGGCAAGTAATCCATATGAACCGCGGTGTGTTGTTATTCCACCATCACGGAAACAGAATCCCACCAGCCGGCATCCGGAACCCCATTCGCGTTGTGGTCCACGGCAAGGTAGAAGACATAATTTCCCAAAGGAAGCGTTGCATGGAGAACTTCAAATGACGTGAGAAAAAACAGCGGCGCCTGCAAACAAAGCTGAATGCCCGGCGCCCATCCCGTGGGATACACATAACTATACCAGTCCAGTGGAAACGCAAACCCTGTTTCAGCGACAACCCACCAGTCCGAAGGCAATCCGGCCTCGGAAGACGGATCCACCGTCACAGTTATGGAAACGATGTCCGTCAGCGATACCGTTATGGGCAAATCAGAACCATTTGCCTTAATGTCCACCATTACCGAAGGGACAGGCTTCAGCAAACAGGCATGAATTTCACCGTTAATCAAACCGTTGCCGCAAATCGTTCCGTCGTCGGTGATGCCTCGGGCCTCCCGCAATTCCCAGCCCGAATCAGAGGGAATGGTTTGGTTCAGATCAATCCGTGAACCGTCTCTCCAAAGATAGGCCTTCCCCTCAAGCCCGATTATGGTACCCTGCGCACCGACCGCATGCCCATGCCCGTTGACGGCCAAGGCAAGGCTCTCCCCATCCCCCGGAAGCAACCGCATGCCCAGATCCCGTTCCCATATAAAGGCACGGTATTCATCTGAAGCCGTCCGCGCATACCCCACCACCTGGCCCCTGTCATTAATATCTGTGGCATAATACCGCCAGCCTTCCTCATTGAGAACCCCCAGATCCTTCATCCCATCGGTATGGTCCCATATAAAGGCGCGACTCGGGTCTCCCGAGTTCCCCACCACTTCTTCCATGCCATTGACGGCAAAGGCATAACTGGGTCCCCCGAGGCTTCCAAGGGGGGTCAGGGTATCTTGTGAAGGATCCCAGAGTATGGCCGTTGTTCCATCAATATCATTAAATTTTCGCGCATATCCCACGACCTTTCCAGAATTTCCGATTCCCGTGGCCGTGGCAAAGAGAAAATCCCCCTTGTTCAAAAACCCAAGCCCATTCACAACGTCCCAAACAAAAGCGTCATCATTATGATGATGGATATTTCCCACCACCCGGCCCAAATCATTAAGACCCAATGCTTTCCCGAGTCCGATTTCAACCATGCCCCACGAATCCCAATAAAACGCCTTTACATATCCCTCACGGGTTTCAGACTTCCCCGCAACGGCGCCCTGTTCGTTTACCCCGTAGGCAATACTCATTTCACCGCCAAGGGTTCCCAAATCAAGAATCGCATATTGGGGAAATGATGCTGCATCGCAGGGAAAGGAAAAGAGCATCAACATGCCCACAACGATGAGGGCGCAGATTTGTTTTTTTTGATGAGTTGCGATGTAAAATTTCTCCTTTATTTTCATGCGCTAATTGCCGCCACGGCGGCTTTCACCTTTTCAGGCGCCGCGGGCAAATCGGTTATCCAAACGCCGCAGGCATCATGGATGGCGTTGATCACCGCCGGCGCCGTGGGCACCATGGTCATTTCACCCACCCCTACGGCACCGTTGGTTCCACGGTTTCGAGGGGTTTGCAGGAGAATCGTTTCCATATCAAAGGCGGTTTTCATGCTGGGGAACTTGAAGGTCACCCAATCCCTGGTCTGCCCGGCAATGTATTGCTCCCGAAGGGCATACCCCACCCCCATGTCCATGCCGCCGTGGAGCTGACCTTCCACGTTTTGAGGGTTGATCAGTACGCCGGCATCGCAGGCAGTGGTCATTTTAAGGATTTGCACTTGGCCGTTTTCAGTGTTCACTTCCAGCTCGGCCAGTTGTATGGCGTGAACCTGGGAATCAAAGGAGGGACCTTGTCCGGTCTTCTCGTCCAAAGGTCCGGCGCCGATGGCCTTTTTCCGACCGATATACCGAACCGGCCGATGGGCCTTCTTAAGATCCGCACCCGTCTCGGCCCCCACTTCGGCCATGACGACTTTGAGCTGGTTGACGGCATCCACCAGGGCGCCACCCACCATGAACGTCAAGCGGCTCCCGGCGGCCGGTCCTGTGGCGGTGGTCCGATCCGTATCCCGGGTGACCAGACGCACCTTGTCCAGGGGCAGGTTCATGTTCTTAGCCGCCAACTGCGTCAACATGGCATCGGTACCTTCCCCCGGGTCGGCCGCGGCGGCAAAAATGGTGACGCCACCGTCATCGTCCAGTTCCAGTGCGACAATGGCACTGTCTCCGGGACTGCCGATGCCGAATGCCCCCGCGGCCAGCCCCACACCACGACAAATAGGTCCATCCTTAACCCCTGACGCTTCCTTTAAAGCGCGTTCGTAATGGGGACGAACCGCATCGCATAATTCCGGAAAGGGCCATTGGTCCACTCTCTGACCGGTGGATTTACACTGGCCCGGTTTGAGTGAATTGGCCTTCCTAAATACCAATGGGTCAACGCCCAGTTTGTGAGCCAGCATATCCATGGCGCATTCCAGGGCAAAATGCGCCTGCGGGGGACCGGCGCCCCGGGCGGCGCTGCCCCATGGATTGTTGGTGTAAACCAGCCGGCTTCGGCAGTGAACATTGGGGATAAGATAGGAACCGGACAACATCAGCATGGCCCGGTTGACGACGGCGTTTCCGTTTGAATAATAAGCCCCGTTGTCCACCACCATGTCCATATCCAGAGCCGTCAGGCGGTTTTTATCGTCCGCGCTCATGGTTACCGTCATATCAAAAGGATGACGCTTGGAAGACATCTGCATGGATTCCACCAGGCTGGGAATATAGCGCACCGGTTTTCGGAAATGGAGTGCCGCGGCAGCCGCTATGCCTTCGGAAGTGATTTCGAGCTTTATGCCGAATTGCCCCCCTGAAAAAGCCTCTTCATACCGCATACTTTCCCATCCCACCGCTTCCTGGAGCATGCTCAGATGATGGTGAATGTTGATACTTCGGCCGATGACCACCAGTTGTGCGTCATCGCCGCTACCCTCCAAATACGCCGCGCAGGCTTCGGGCTCCAGCGGGGCCTGATGGTTGATCTGGGTCTTGAAACGCGCTTGAATAACGGACTGGGACTGGGCCAGAGCCGTTTTGCTGTCGCCCTTATCATGGACCTGACTGAAACAGAGATTGGGCCACTGGTCATGTAGTTGAACGGCATCAGGGGCCATGGCCTCCCGGGGATCGGACAAAACCGGCAACAGTTCATACGAAACACTGATTTTATCCAGGGCGGCAATCGCCTGTTCCCGGGTTTCAGCCGCGATTACAGCTACCGGATCACCCACGTAGCGGACCCTGTCCCTGCAGAGTACAGGACGATCGGGGATCATATATTTGAGCCGGTTTGTTCCCATGATATCATCGGCGGTCATGACGCCCACGACACCCGGTTGTTCCAGGGCGGCAGCAAATTCCACGGAAAGAATTCCGGCGTGAGGGTGAGGGCTGCGCAGAACCGCCAGCTCTAAAGCGCCGGGAATGCGAATATCCGCCGTAAACTGAGCGGCGCCGCAGGCCTTCATCATGGCCGATGGGCGGGGATGACTCACGCCAAGGAGCTCGGCATCGGACCGGGGACGAACCGCGTCCGGCGTCATTTCGCCGCGTTTAAAACGGGCCGCCAACTGAACGGCATCAATAATCTTGGTGTATCCCGTACAACGGCACAAGTTGCGGCGCAGGGCCTGTTTTATGTTATCCCGGCTGGGATCGGGATTTTGATCCAGTAGCGCTTTGGCCGCCATGATCATGCCCGGCGTACAAAAACCGCATTGGACCGCGCCCGCCAACACGAATGCTTCCTGGATCAAGTGGGGATTGTCAGCTGTTCCCAACCCTTCAATGGTAATGACTTTGGCGCCATGCAAACCGGCTACTTTGGTCAAACAGGACAAAACCGCCTTTCCGTCAACGATCACCGTGCAGGCGCCGCATTGCCCCTTGCGATCGCAGGACTGTTTGACACCTGTTAACCCCATAATATCGCGGAGGAAATCCAGCAAAACCAGTTTGTCGTCGGCAATCACCTGAACAGCGCAACCATTGACATTGAGGTCAACTTTTTTCATTTCAGATCTCGTTTTGCAAAAAAGAGGATTTTACCACTTGAGAAAGGTGCTCTCATAAGCGGCTTCATGAGCAGTCCGTTCCAACTCCTTTCCCAACAGATCAAATTGTTCGAAATCAAATCCACAAAACCGGGATTCCATGAAATCCCGGTCGGCGGGACTTGTTTTTCGCAGCCATCTCACGACGGATGACCGGTTTTCGAAGCACTGACAAGCCAGGAGGGCGGAAAGGTCCGCCACCCGTTTTTCCCGGGTTTCAATGGAGGTCAAATACGAATGGCGAAACAACCCGGAATTTTTCATGCGCCCCAGTAGATGGGGTAAAAGCGCCTGAGTCCGCGTTTCAATAATGGTCTGTCTTTTCAACCACTCGATGACGCCTCCCCGGTCAACGGCCATATGACCAAATTGTTCCGTAAGCGGCGTATGTCGTTTTTTGACAATGGGCTGCCGACGTCCACGCACATGGATCAGAATCAGCCTCGGGTTCATGAGGAGATCCCCAACCAGTGCAAATTCACAATTCTCCGCGTAGTTCCCCGCACAAATAACGGCAAGTTCGTTGATTCGGGCAAGAGAAAGCCAATAGAGGCTACCTTGAACAAAGGCGGCTTCATCCAGGATATTCAACAGATGAACCAAAACTTCTTCATTCAGTTTGTGTACGGCAGCTTTTTCCGCCATCATTTGGTTAAAACTAAGAATGAAATCCCGATGTTCAAGCAAATTATCCGAAGCTATGTTTTGATACATACAATCCCTTTCTGATCTTAGACCACGGCAACATGTTTTTCCAGTTTTACCGCGCACACCTTGTAATCCGGCGTTTTGGATACGGGATCCAAAAACGACCCGAGCAACCAGTTGGGATTGGCTTCCTCAAAATGGAAATCCATGAAAATGGACCCCTCGGGCACAATATCCCCCGTTCGTACGGGGGTAACCACCTCGCCCCTTCGGGATGTCACTTTGACGGAACCACCGTCCGCCACCCCGAGCCTTTGGGCATCTGAAAAATGCATCTGGGCCATCGGTCCGGAGAATTCCCGCTCCAGGGAAGGGCATCGACCGGTCATGGTGCGGGTATGATAGTGTGCATAGCGTCTGCCGGTTGTAAGGATGAAGGGGTATTCCGCATCCGGAAGTTCTTCCGATGGCCGATATTCTATGGCATGGAACAGGCCCTTTCCTCTGGCAAATCCTTTTTCATGAAGGAACTTCGTCCCTGGATGGTCCGGTGACGGACAGGGCCACTGAATATCCCGGACATCGATACGATCATAGGTAATGCCCGAAAAGCTGGGGGTGAGGCCCGCCATTTCATCGAACACCTCCATCGCGGAAGCATAGGACATATTTTTTAATCCCAGCCTGCGTCCGATTTCGGATAGGATCACCCAGTTGGGTCTGGCCTCCCCGGGGGGTTCCACGGCCTTCCGGATCCGCTGCACCTTGCGCTCCGTATTGGTATAGGTCCCTTCCACTTCCGCCCAGGCCGCACCCGGCAGTACCACATGGGCCAACTCGGCGGTCCGGGTAAGGAAAATGTCCTGCACCACCAGAAATTCAGCGGAGGTGAGGGCCTTTTTAACATGATGGATGTTGGGATCGCTCTCCACTGAATTTTCCCCGAAGATGTACATCCCCTTGACGGAACCGTCTATCAACCGGTCCATCATGTCGGGGATCATTTTACCTACTTCCGAAGACAACGGTACACCCCAAGCCCTTTGAAATTTCTCCTGATTGGCCAAATCTGTGACCACCTGATACCCCGGGTACACATTGGGCAAAGCCCCCATATCACAGGCGCCCTGAACATTGTTCTGCCCTCGAAGGGGATTGACGCCGCTTGCGGGCTTTCCGATATGTCCCGTGAGCATGGCCAGATTGGCCAGGGATTTCACATTGTCAACCCCGGAGGAATGCTCCGTAATGCCAAGGGTATACAATATTGTTGAGACATTGGCGGTGGCATAGGAACGGGCCACTTCCTTCATGACATTCATGGGTACGCCGCAGGTGCTCGAAGCCTCCTCCAAGGGATATTCCAAAATGGTTTTCTCAAAGGCTTCAAACCCTTCGCATCTTTCTTCGATGAATTTCTTATTGTGCCAATTGTTTTTCACAATCTCATGCATGATGCCGTTTAGAAAAGCTACATTCGTTCCGTATTTAATTCGCACATGAATGTCTGCAAACTGGGAAAGCTGTATCTTTCGAGGATCCACAACGATCAGCTTCGCCCCTTTCAGTTTGGCGCGATAAACACGATGAGCGATCAGGGGATGGGCCTCCGTGGTATTGGAGCCGATCACGAACACGCAATCCGCATCCTGAATCTCGGGGATGGAGTTGGTCATGGCGCCACTCCCGAATGCCGCGGCAAGACCTGCCACGGTGGGAGCGTGTCAGAGCCTGGCGCAATGATCAACGTTATTGGTGCCGAATCCGGCCCGGCACAGCTTCTGCAAAAGATAGTTCTCCTCATTGCTGCAGCGGGCGGAACTCAGAAACGCAAGGGCATCGCCGCCATGCTTCTCATGAATCCCCGAAAGGTTGGAGACAACCGTTTCCAACGCCTCCTCCCATGAAGTCTCCCGCAATTTCCCGTTTTTACGAACCAGCGGCGCGGTAAGTCGGTCTGGACTGTGAACAAATTGATGGGCATTCCACCCTTTGATACAGAGTTTTCCTTGGTTCATTTGACCGCCTTTGAAGGGGATGGTTCCAGTGAGTTTTCCATCCATCACTTCCAGAAGCATCTGACACCCACAACCGCAAAAAGGGCATGTGGTCCTTACAAATTTGTAGTCCATAGAAATTCCTTTTCCCTAAAAAATTGAGCAGCGATCTGTCAAAAGCCATTCGCTATGTCGATTTGGACATAATATCTTCCCGGCACATGGTGTTTCCTTCAAGACACCCCAAAAACCTTCGGAGATCTGGATATTAATAATCTTTTACTGTTTATGAACTGTTAATAATTAATAGAAAAACCCAGTAGGGTCATTTTCAATGGGCTATATCAAAACCCTTTCGGTATGTCAACACCGACATATCAATGACAATGAGAATTCTCCATTTTCAGTTGCGCCATTTCAGCATATGTGCTAGAAAAATATCCATGCAAGCAATAGAACCATTTCATATTCGATCAAAAATCTGGATTGCGGATGAAGCAGGAAATGTGGTTTTCGGTCTTGGCAGGCTGAAAATCCTCGATGCCATAGACCGCCTGGGCTCCATCCAGGGCGCCGCCAGGGAATTGAAGATGAGTTACAGGGCAATCTGGGGCAGGATCAAGGCAACGGAGGAAAGACTCAACCGTCAGTTACTGATCCGAAACATCGGAGGGCGCACCGGCGGAGGAAGCCAGTTGACCCCTTTCGCATTAAACCTCCTGATACACTTTCGCCATCTTCATCACCGGATCATCACCCTGTCCGATTCAGAATTCGAAAAAACCATGGCGTCCTATTTCAGTGAAAACGAATGATCCCTATCATGCACGTCAGGTGGGAAAACGGCTTTACGTGGGGAATACGGAAAACAGGAAATCTTTGAAGCCGGCGACAAAATAGCAGTGGGCGGCTATTTATAAGAAGGGCTCTGACAATTTTCTTTGACAGCGCCTGAAATCAGTGGTCAGAAATAGACCGAAATAATTTGAAAATTAAAGAATAACCAGGAGTCAGAAAATGGAAATGAATCCCATCGCTGAAGAACTCAACCGGATCATTCAGCAGGGAAATAATCAAGTGTATGACATGCTGAGCAGCGTTGGCAAAAATCTGTTTTTCCCCAAAGGCATTCTTTCACAAAGCGCCGAAGCCAAGGAAAAAGCCCACAAATTCAACGCCACCATCGGAATGGCCACTGAAAAAGGGGACACCATGTACCTCCCTTCCATCATGGCCATGCTCAATGACATCTCCCCTGCACAGGCGCTGACCTATGCCCCCTCTTTCGGCATCCTGCCCCTTCGCAAGGCCTGGCAGGAAGAAATGGTTCGAAAAAATCCTTCTCTCACGGGCAAGGACATCAGCCTCCCGGTGACCTGCAATGCCATTACCCATGCCTTGAGCGTGGTGTCGGACATGTGGGTGGACCCGGGGGACGTCATCATCCTGCCCGATAAAATGTGGGGAAACTACAACTTGATTTTCGGGGTTCGAAGAGGGGCCGTCATCAAAAACTATACTTTTTTCGACCCACAGGGCGGTTTCAACATGAAGGCCTTCAAAACCTGCGTCGAAAAAGAGGCCGCGGAACGGGATAAGATCATTGTACTGCTCAATTTCCCCAACAACCCCACCGGATATACGGTTTCACCGGAGGAAGCAGACGGAATCGCGGAAATCCTGGAAACCATCGCCAAAAATGGCACCCATGTGGTGGCCATTACCGATGACGCCTATTTTGGGCTCTTTTTTGAAGAAGAGGCCATGAAGGAATCTATTTTCACAAAACTTCTCGACCGTGATCCCAAGCTTCTGGCTGTTAAACTGGACGGCGCCACCAAGGAAAACTTTGTGTGGGGGCTGCGGGTGGGTTTTGTGACCTACGGCTGTCCCGTTAAAGGAGAATCGAGACCTTTTTACGATGCACTGGAGAAAAAAACCGCCGGCGCCGTCAGGGGGTCCATCTCCAACGCCTCCCATCTGAGCCAGGAACTGGTCCTCAAATCGCTGCAATCAAAAAATTATTTATCGGAAAAGGAAGAGAAATTCCAGATCATGAAGGCCCGGGCAAAGGAAGTCAAAAAAGTACTTGCCGACCCAAAATACGCGAAGGCCTGGGACGTGTATCCTTTTAATTCCGGCTATTTCATGTGCCTTAAACTGAAGACCGTTGATGCGGAACCACTTCGGGTGCATCTTCTGAACCAATACGGCGTGGGACTGATCGCACTCGGAAAAACCGACCTTCGAGTGGCCTTTTCATGCCTGGAAAAGGAGGATACACAGGAATTGTTTGACATTGTATTTCAAGGGGTGAAAGACCTTTCGGACTAATGCTTTTCACCGGGGGCCTTCCATTCCAGCTGCTCCACATGCTTTCGATATACCCCGGTTTTCTCCGGAGTTGAAACCCTTCGAGAAAACCGTGAGATTTCATTTCCCATGCCTTCTTCTACACCCTTCCCCGGCGGCAGCAGAAAATTTATAAGCCGGGGGCCCTTTTCACGAGGGGTTCCTCTGGTTTTAATAGGCGTTTGTTTGGGAACCAGGGTTTCCAGCTCCATAACGACTTTGCCCTCCTTTCCACGAAGGGAGAACTCCACAAAGGGCGTTTGGAGTGAATGTTCCACCCGTTGGACCGTCAAAACGATGAACGCAATAAAATCTTCCATCAAGCGGGAAGGTTCCGGTGGGTATCCCATCTTTTCCATCATTTGACGGTACGCATCAAAAAAGCGGGCGATCTTTTCCCTTTCCCGTGAGATGGTTCGCGTATTAAACCGGATCCGGTAAATGGCGTTATCATCATGTGTGGCATTCGAAACCGCAGCGGCGGTGCGATGATTTGAAGCCTTTTCAGCTGTTTCAGCCACAACGATCCCGCCCTCGGCCAGGGCGATGATTTCATCGGGGGAACGGCTGAAGCCTTCATCAATTTCCTGCCAGGGAACCACACGGCTGATCTCCTCAAAAGATGTCGTCCCTTTCAGCACTTTGTAAAAGCCATCTTCCCGCATGGTTACAAGGCTCGATGCTTCCCTGGCCAATCGCCTGATTTCGCCGGATGTTTTGCGCGCAAGGATAGCGTCTCGAATCATATCGTTGACCAGCAGCAGCTCATGAACGCCGGTACGTCCGCGATACCCCATATGATTGCAGTGGGCGCATCCAACGGGTTTATAGAATTTGTACTTTTCCATATTTTCGGCGCGAACCCCCAAAGCGTCCAGTTCATATTGATCCGGGGTGTAGGCCAGTCTGCATTTGGGGCAAAGAACGCGAACCAGTCTCTGGGCCAGAACGGAGACCACGGTGGATGAGATGAGGAAGGTGTCGATGCCCATGTCCATGAGTCTGAGCAACGCTCCCGTGGTATCTTCCGTATGAAAGGTCGACAAGACCTTATGCCCGGTCAGCGCGGCCTGAATGACCGCTTCCGCCGCCGTGGAATCCCTGATTTCCCCCACCATGATGACATCCGGATCCTGACGCATCATGGATTTAAGAAAATCCACATAGGTCTGCCCCAGTTTGGGATTGAGCTGACCTTGAACGATGCCGTCAATGACGTATTCTACGGGATCTTCCACGGTAATAATGGATGTGCTGCCGTCGTTTAAGTAATTGATGGCCGCATAAAGCGTCGTCGTTTTCCCGCTCCCCGTGGGTCCCGTCACCAGGATAACGCCTGAAGGCTGATCCAGCACCTGCATGAAACGAATCTTGTTCTGGGGCGTAATTCCCAGTTGATCGATGTCAATGAGAGCACTTTTGCGATACAGAATCCGAATCACGATATTTTCACCAAAGGCGGCGGCATAGACCGATACCCGAAGATCAACTTCCTGATTCATTACCTGGGCATGAATCCGGCCATCCTGGTGTTTTCTTTTTTCGGCAATGTCGAGCTTGCACAGCACCTTGATTCGGGAAGCGAGGCTGGGCGCCAGGGAAACGGGCAGATCCGTCTTGTGATGCAGGAGACCATCGATTCGGTATCTGACGCGAAGGCTTTCTTCCTTGGGCTCGATGTGAATATCGCTGGCGCCTTCCAGAATGGCATTGGTGAAAATGTAATCCACCACCCCGCTGGTGGTGTCCCCCCCCTCCATGGTAATTTTCTTATCCCCGATGATGAGATCCGTTTTTGCCTTGTTGTCGGCGCCATCCTTTACGAAGGTAACTTTTTGAAAATGCTGATGAATAGCGTTTCGAATATCAGAGGAGGAAGCAATGGCCGGTTTGATTTTACGGACCTTGAAAACCCGGCCGAGGTTCTGAATCATGTCCCGGTCCAGGGGATTGCTCATGATCAAGGTCAGCACGTCATTTTCCTTGAAAGCGGGGATAATTTCATTGTTCAGCAGGAATTCCTCATTAATGCCTTTCAACAGCCCCTTATCGATCAAATGAAAGTCCGGCGCCACCTTGAGGATTCCCATCTGAATGGACAATGCGTCCACAAGGGCGCTCTCCGTGATAAAGCCTTTACTGACCAGGATCGCACCCAGTTTTCCGCCGATTTTTTTTTGATGATTCAGCCCTTCATCCAGTTGTCCGGGCGTAATCAACCCCAGATTAATGAGCAGGTCTCCCACGGAAATCCGTTTGTGGTATCGATTGAGAATTCGGTGCAGGTGAGCTCTGGAGAGAAATTTAAGATCGACACAAACCTCCCCGATCGGTTTGTAGGATGTGTTTTCTTTTTGAACCGCCAGTGCCCTTTCCAGGTTTTCTTGCGTAATAGCGCCTTCCTGGATGAGCAGTTCCCCAATCCTGAGTTTGCTAGCCCCAGTCATCGCCGTTTACCTCTTTTCTTTTCATTTCCCGGGAAGAAACGGCCGACAAATGGGGGGTGTCTTCTTCCACTTTCGGAGTTGGTCTTTTCGGCATGGCATCGGCAAAAAAAGACTCCGGCGTTTGATTTTGTTGCGGGTCAAATTCACACATGCCCATGTGGGGCGTCAACCGACCCATGTCAGGCATTTGATCCGCAATATCCTGAAGCACGTTCCGGTGAACCCGATGCGCCGGAATTTTTGCGTTTTCAAAAGAGGTATGGGTGAGTAGAAAGGCGAAATTGCCCCCTTTCCACCTTGCGATGATGTCTGCTTTGCGAAGGGTTCGAAAAATGGCGTTTTGAATCACTTGAACAATCTCAATCTCCTCTTCGGGATGCAGGTTTTTTGTGACGTCGTCAAAATTGGAAATCATAAGGGTAATCAAGGTGATGTCATATTTGTTTCTTCGGGCGTTGGCAAGCTCTCTCGCCAGAACTTCCATGAAAAACGTCATGGAATATCCCTGGGTCGCCATATCTATCACCGAAAGTTCCTGGGATTTTCGGGCAAAGATCTTCTTTTCCAAAACCCCATGGACCAGGTCCAGTGCCAGAAAAAGGAGATGCTGTTCCTCCCGGCTCAGATCCCCGAGGTTGATATCTTCAAAATATAAGGCGGAATGGATAGGACCCGTTTCCCTGGTATGAATATAGATTTCTCCGTCTTCTTCCCCGCTCGCTTCAGCAAAGGGAACCTCGATGAAATTGCGCTCAACATCTTTTGGTTTCAGCACAATGGCATGTTCTTTCCACAAATGGGCGATCATGAGGTTATGGATTTCATCGATCTGATTCTGCCGAAAGGCGCCGTTCCCGCACAAATAAAATCCGCTGTGATGGTCGAAAATAAGCAGGGCCCCGCTTTGGGTAAAGGGATACAGGGAATGGATAATGGCCATTAAAGCGGCCACAAGATCCTTTGGCGCAATATCCCATGTATCGATCATGTTGATTTCGTTCAAAATGGTGGCCTGAAGGAGATCCTGCTCCAGAAGACTGCCGGCCATCATGAGAATATTCCGGTCATCCATTTCCGGAATCATGTTGACATTATGGCTGAGGCGTTGCCGTCCGGGCCGCTCTTTGAAAACCAGGCCTTCCAGGGTCCGGTCCCACGAGGTCTCGGTAACCGGCGTCGTCAGGTAGCAATCCCCCCGGCAGACCTTGCTCCAATACCGATCCAGGGGACTTTCGGAAGAGGCCGCATGCACAATGGGCACGGCATTCATGAACGGATCCTGTTTCAGCAACCGGGCACACTGATAGCCATTCATTCCGGGAAGGTTTACATTCAGAATGATTAGCCCGGGTCTTCTCAAATATGCTTTTCGAACGGCGTCAATGCCGTTTGCACAGAGGATCAGATCCGTTTGTCGTTTTTCCAGCAATTCCCTGATGGACCCATCCGAAGTTTCCGGATTTTCCGCCAGCAGCACGCGCATCCTTCGGTTATTCATCCTCTCCCCCCGGCATCTTGTTTGTCAATAGATCCCTTCCCGGCAACCGGCGGCTATGGTTTTTCCCAGTTCTTCGCACTTATCGAGGATAGCCCCGTCAATCTCTCCTTTTGAAACCACGGGGGCCAAAACTTTTTTAAACGGATACCCCAGACAAATTCTTTCAATGTGGTTTAAAGCCCCGGAACCGTCATTTCCGGCACTGATAAAAACAGCGTACGGTTTTTTAAAGACTTCTTTTTTGCCGCGCGCTTGATAGTAGGTCCTGTCAAAAAAGTCCTTGACCAGTCCGGCCATATAACCGAAGTACTCGGGGGAACCGATAATCAGGCCATGGCATGCCAGCAAATCTTCAAGGGTCGCTTCCGAGGCCCTTTTCAGCAAGACATGGACGCCCTCTATGAACCTGGCGCCTTCAGCTGCCTTTTCGGCCATTTTTTGAGTGTTTCCGCTCTGGGAATGGTAAACGATCAGAATATTACAGGTCAACGCTTCCTCCTTCAAAAATACCATGAAAAATCCAACCCTAATAATAAAAACCGAACATCAGAATCACCGAATCCACGCTCGTATTATCCCGACTCAGATAAGCGTTTGACAGATGGTCCCAGCGCAGGGATGTAAACAACGTTTCACGGTCGAGTGGAAACTCCAGGCCGAACCCGGCCTTGGGGTTGAAATTGAGATGAGATCCCTGGCCCTCAACACGAAACCCCGTGTAAATAAGGCCGATGCCGCCCTCGATGTAGGGCCGAACAGCTGTCGAATTCAGAAAATCCAGGTAATAAAGGGCCAGCATGGAACCCGATGCCATGACCCACTGGTCAGGGGTTGTGGTGGAGCCGAGGCTCAACTCCAGTTTGAATCGCAGATTTTCCGGTGCGCTGTGGGGCCAGATCTTGTCATAGTCAAACAGGGCCAGATAGTTGCCCATGAGAAAACCGATATTATCGTCGGGATGAAAGCTGTTGCCATAGCTCAGTGCAAAACCGATACGGGTGGGCACTTCGGCTGGAACTTCTTCGGCGTTTTTGTCCTGGGCCACGACTGTTCCGTCTAACAGCATAAACAGCAGGAAAATCGTCCAAAACACGAGAGTCATCTGTTTTATTTTCATATGTCAACACCTCCCTTTGTTTGTTCCTCATTGTCGATTAACGAAGGAAGAAAAACGACGCTTGAGGATCGTCTTCATTTCATCTTATACGGCTTTTAAAAAGGCTGGAAATTCGGTCCATGTGGAAATTCGAGGCACATGTTCAGGGGGTAAGGCTTCCGGATTGGGGGCCATGACGGTAGGAATGGGCGGCTTTTTATCCAGAACATACGTAAACCAGGCCGGCTGAAGTCCGGCCCCTAAAGCCCCGTTTATATCGGCATCCACATCATCGCCCACGTACATGATTTCGTTGCTTTGCACCCCAAAGCCCTCGATCAGTTTTTGAAAGACGTGGTTGTGCGGTTTTCGATAACCCAGTTGCCCGGATATGAGTCGAATCTCAAAAAACGGGGTTAGTCCCACGCGATCGATAATCTTGAGAGCGGCCGGCCAATGGGTGAAATTGGAAAGCAGTCCGAGTTGGTATTCTCCCTTCAATTCCTGAAGCATGGCCCTGGTTCCGGGCACCCTGTGGCAGGAATCGTAAAAGACGGAGAAATAAGCCTCGACCGCGGCGGATATCCTGGGATCATCCGGCGGCACCTGGTAACCGAATTTTTTGAGGGTGGCACTGATCCAGAAACGGTTATGGGTTTCCCTGCCATCTTCTCGGGTCTTTTTGACAAACGCCATGGCCGTTTCGTAATAGGCCTTTCTGAAGGCTTTGGCTTCCGGAAAAATCCCGTCCTGTTCCAGGCTCTGTTGCAGCCGGGGAAAGGCGCGGTCCAGGATATCCGGTTGCGCCATAACCAGTGTATTAAAAAGATCAAATCCAACGGCCGTAATATGGTTCATATTTATCCCCGTTCAAAGTAAAAAAAAGCATAGATCAGCACAATCACTGTCAATTCGTGTATTTTTGCACGCCAAAAGGAATTGATCAAGAAAGAAACGGTTTCGACTGCCATTCGGAAAAGAAAGAATTTGTACCTTTATCAAAACCTATGTTTTTTTGATTGAAAACTATCGTCTATTCCGATACAATAATTAATTACACTTCGTTCACTTTATATAACGCCCTGAAATCGATAATTTCATTAATCGTGTAACCGCTTTTTATGAGCCATCAGACCACAAAAGTGAAACTGGAAAACACGAATGCCTGTTGCCCCCCCTCCCCCCGATGAGCACCATGGTTGACATCCTCGTGGCAACGAATAAGAAATAAGAAAATTGTGACTGCAAAGGAGTGACGCGATGTCTGAAACAAGAACAAAAAAAGATCTTGATGTTCTAAACCCCATGGTCTTGTTGAAATCCCTCAAGGCTTTTAAAAAAGGGGATTTTTCGACCCGGCTTCCCGACGACTGGACAGGAATTGCCGGTGAAATTGCTGAGGTTTTTAATGATGTGGCATCCCATAACGAAGACATGACCCGCGAGTTGTCCCGACTGGCCAGGGTTGTGGGAAACAACGGCAAGGTCAGGGAACGTGCCGGGACGGGGCAACTTGTCGGCGGCTGGGCCGACTGTATGAATTCGGTGAACACGCTCATGGACGAGCTGGTGCGCCCCATTTCGGAGGTGGGCGAAGTCATCGGGGCTGTGGTCAAGGGGGATCTGACCCGGATCATGGAGTTGGAAGTGGAAGGAGAGCCGCGAAAAGGGGCCTTCCTGCATACCGCCAAGACGGTTAATTCCATGGTGGAAAGGCTGGGGTCCTTTGCCGATGAGGTGACGCGCGTGGCACGGGAAGTGGGTACCGAAGGGAAGCTGGGCGGCCAGGCCAATGTCAAAGGCCTCAGCGGTACCTGGCGGGATCTCACCGGCAGTGTCAACATGATGGCCAACAACCTCACCAACCAGGTCAGAAACATCGCTGAAGTCACCACCGCCGTCGCTAACGGGGACCTTTCCAAGGAAATTACGGTGGCGGCCGAAGGAGAGATCTTGGATCTCAAAAAAACCATCAACATCATGGTGGAGCAACTCAATTCCTTTGCATCGGAGGTGACACGCGTCGCCAAGGCCGTGGGCACGGACGGCAAACTGGGGGATCAGGCCAAGGTGCTGGACGTCTCCGGTATCTGGAAGGATTTGACGGACAATGTCAACACCATGGCGAGCAACCTCACCAACCAGGTCAGAAACATCGCTGAAGTCACCACCGCCGTCGCCAACGGAGACCTCACCAAGAAAATTACGGTGGAGGCGAGTGGTGAAATCCTTGAACTTAGGAACACCATCAACACCATGGTGGACCAGTTGAGTTCCTTCGCCGACGAGGTGACCCGCGTGGCACGCGAGGTGGGAACCGAAGGGGAACTGGGGGGCCAGGCCCAGGTGCAGGGGGTTTCGGGCACCTGGAAGGATTTGACGGACAATGTCAACACCATGGCGAGCAACCTCACCAACCAGGTCAGAAACATCGCTGAAGTCACCACCGCCGTCGCCAACGGAGACCTCAGCAAACAGATCACGATGGAGGCGAGCGGCGAGATCCTTGAACTGGGAAACACCATCAACACCATGGTGGACCAGTTGAGTTCCTTCGCGGCCGAGGTGACCCGCGTGGCACGCGAGGTGGGAACCGAAGGCAAACTGGGGGGGCAGGCCCAGGTGCAGGGGGTTTCCGGCACCTGGAAGGATTTGACGGACAATGTCAACACCATGGCGAGCAACCTCACCAACCAGGTCAGAAACATCGCGGAAGTGACCACGGCCGTGGCCAACGGAGACCTCGGCAAACAGATCACGATGGAGGCGAGCGGCGAGATCCTGGAACTGGGAAACACCATCAACACCATGGTGGACCAGTTGAGTTCCTTCGCCGACGAGGTGACCCGCGTGGCACGCGAGGTGGGAACCGAAGGGGAACTGGGGGGCCAGGCGGTGGTGGAAGGGGTTTCCGGCACCTGGAAGGCCCTCACCGACAATGTCAACATGATGGCCAACAACCTCACCAGCCAGGTGAGAAACATCGCGGAAGTGACCACGGCCGTGGCCAACGGAGACCTCACCAAGAAAATTACGGTGGAGGCGAGCGGCGAGATCCTGGAGCTCAGGAATACCATCAACACCATGGTGGACCAATTGAGTTCCTTTGCGGACGAGGTAACGCGCGTGGCCCGTGAAGTGGGCATCGACGGTATTCTGGGCGGCCAGGCAGCGGTGGAAGGGGTTTCCGGCACCTGGAAGGAACTGACCGACAACGTGAACATGATGGCAAGCAACCTCACCAACCAGGTCCGAAATATCGCGGAAGTGACCACGGCCGTGGCCAACGGAGACCTCGGCAAACAGATCACGGTGGAGGCGAGCGGCGAGATCCTGGAGCTGCGAAATACCATCAACACCATGGTGGATCAACTCAGTTCCTTTGCCGCCGAAGTAACCCGCGTGGCACGCGAGGTGGGAACCGAAGGAGAACTGGGAGGTCAGGCCCAGGTGCAGGGGGTTTCCGGCACCTGGAAGGACCTCACCGATAATGTCAACACCATGGCCAACAACCTCACCGAACAGGTCAGAAACATCGCCGAGGTCACCACCGCCGTCGCCAACGGGGACCTCACCAAGAAAATCACGGTGGAGGCCAGCGGCGAGATCCTGGAGCTGCGAAATACCATCAACAAGATGGTGGATCAACTCAGTTCCTTTGCCGACGAAGTGACCCGCGTGGCACGCGAGGTGGGAACCGAAGGAGAACTGGGAGGTCAGGCCCAGGTGGAGGGGGTTTCCGGCACCTGGAAAGACCTCACCGATAATGTCAACACCATGGCCAACAACCTCACCGAACAGGTCAGAAACATCGCCGAGGTCACCACCGCCGTCGCCAAGGGGGACCTCTCCAAACAGATCACGGTGGAAGCGAGCGGCGAAATCTTGGAACTCAGGAACACCATCAACACCATGGTGGACCAATTGAGTTCCTTCGCCGACGAGGTAACCCGCGTGGCACGCGAGGTGGGAACCGACGGCAAACTGGGCGGCCAAGCCAAGGTAGAAGGGGTATCGGGCACCTGGAAAGAACTGACGGACAACGTCAACACCATGGCCAACAACCTCACCAGCCAGGTCAGAAACATCGCCGAGGTCACCACCGCCGTCGCCAAGGGAAATCTTACCAAGCAGATCACGGTGGAAGCGAGCGGCGAAATCCTGGAGCTGCGAAATACCATCAACACCATGGTGGATCAGTTGAGTTCATTCGCCGACGAGGTGACCCGCGTGGCACGAGAGGTGGGCACCGACGGCAAACTGGGCGGCCAAGCCAAGGTAGAAGGGGTATCGGGCACCTGGAAGGACCTCACCGACAACGTGAACATGATGGCCAACAACCTCACCGAGCAGGTGCGGAACATCGCGGAGGTGACCACGGCGGTGGCCAACGGGGACCTTTCCAAGAAGATTACGGTGGAAGCCCGGGGAGAGATCATGCGGCTTCGGAACACCATCAACGCCATGGTGGACCAGCTCAGCTCCTTTGCTTCCGAGGTAACCCGCGTGGCACGAGAGGTGGGCACCGAAGGAAGATTGGGCGGACAAGCCTCGGTGGAAGGGGTTTCCGGCACCTGGAAGGACCTCACCGATAATACCAACATGATGGCCAACAACCTCACCGAGCAGGTGCGGAACATCGCGGAGGTGACCACGGCGGTGGCCAATGGGGATTTTTCCAAAAAAATCACCGTGGATGTGCGGGGCGAGATTCTGGAGCTGCGAAATACCATCAACACCATGGTGGACCAACTCAGCTCCTTTGCTTCCGAGGTAACCCGCGTGGCACGAGAGGTGGGCACCGAAGGGAAACTGGGCGGCCAGGCGGAAGTGGCGGGGGTTTCCGGCACCTGGAAGGACCTCACCGACAACGTGAACATCATGGCGGAAAACCTCACCAACCAGGTGCGGGGCATTGCCAAGGTGGTGACAGCGGTAGCCAACGGCGATCTCAAGCGGAAATTGACCCTGGACGCCAAGGGAGAAATCGCCGAGCTGGCGGAAACCATCAATGAAATGACTGATACCCTGGCGACCTTTGCGGATCAGGTGACCAACGTGGCGCGGGAAGTGGGCATCGAAGGGAAACTGGGGAGCCAGGCCCGGGTGCCGGGGGCCGCGGGCATCTGGCGGGACTTAACCGACAATGTGAACGAACTGGCGGCCAACCTCACCACCCAGGTCCGCAATATCTCCGAGGTGGCCACAGCCGTCACCGAAGGGGACCTCACCCGTTCCATTACGGCCGAGACCCGTGGGGAGATTGCGGAACTCAAAGACAATGTCAATGAAATGATTCGAAATCTTCGGGAAACCACCCGCGTCAACACGGAACAGGACTGGCTCAAAACCAACCTGGCCCGATTTGCCGGCATGCTGCAGGGGCAGAGAGAGCTTCTGACCGTCGGGAATCGGATACTTTCGGAACTGGTGCCCCTGATCAACGCCCAGCAGGGCGTCTTTTACATGGTGGAGCAACAGGAAGATGCCTTTGTCATGAAACTTCTGGCCAGTTATGCCTATCGGGAACGAAAACATCTCTCCAATGTATTCCGGCCCGGAGAAGGACTCATTGGTCAGGTCGCCCTTGAGAAAAAGCGCATCCTGATCGGCGAGATCCCGGAAGATTACGTTAAGATCAGCTCGGGACTGGGAGAAGGAACCCCTCTGAATCTCGTGGTCCTGCCGGTCCTGTTTGAAGGGGAGCTTCAAGCCATCATCGAACTGGCGTCCTTTAACCGATTTTCCGACATCAGTCTCACTTTCCTGGACCAGTTAACCGAAAGCATCGGCATCATGCTCAACACCATAGCGGCCACCATGCGCACCGAAGATTTGCTCAAGGAATCCCAGTCCATGGCCGAGGAGCTTCAGAACCAGCAGGAAGAGTTGAAACAGACCAATGAGGAACTGGAAGAAAAGGCCCGGGAACTGAGTCAGCAAAAAGAAGAAGTGGAACAAAAGAACTCGGAAGTGGAACTGGCCAAGCAATCCCTGGAGGAAAAGGCGGAAGAACTGGCGCTGACCTCCAAATATAAGTCCGAATTCCTGGCCAACATGAGTCATGAACTTCGAACCCCGCTCAACAGCCAGCTCATCCTGTCCAAGCTGCTGGCGGATAATGCTAATGAGAACCTGAGCCAAAAGCAGGTGGAATACGCCGAGACCATCCACACATCGGGTCAGGAACTGCTGGGGCTCATCAACGAGATTCTGGACTTGAGCAAGATCGAGTCGGGGACCATGAGCGTTGACCTGATGGACTGGCCTTTTTCCGAAATCAGGGGATGGGCGACTCGAAGCTTTGCCCAGACGGCCGAAAAGAAGGGTCTGGATTTTGAGATTCAGCTTTCCAAAAACCTGCCCCGAGGGATTCGAACCGACCAGAAGCGGCTGCAACAGGTACTCAAAAACCTCCTTTCCAATGCCTTTAAATTTACGGAAAAAGGTTATGTGAACTTGAACATCCTGCCGGCGAAAAGTGGCTGGAGCCTGGAAAATGATTCCCTGAACGATGCCGGCAGGGTCATTGCCTTTCAGGTGAGCGATACCGGCATCGGCATTGCCAAGGACAAACAGAAAGTAATTTTTGAGGCCTTTCAGCAGGCTGACGGCACCACCAGCCGCAAGTACGGGGGCACGGGACTGGGGCTGTCCATCAGTCGGGAGATCGCCCGACTCTTGGGTGGAGAGATCCGTATCAAAAGCGCTCCGGGGGAAGGGAGTACCTTCACCCTTTACCTGCCCCAACAGATGGCGGCAAATGACGCGGATACGGAAGATGATCCACCCAGGAAATCCTACATGGAAACCAAAAAAAAACCCGCGACCACCAAAACGCCGACAATGCACCACCAACCCCTGGATACCGCCACCCCGCCCGTTCTCAATGAACTGGATGACGACCGCGACCGGATCAAAGGTGATGACCGCGTGGTCTTGATCATCGAAGACGACCGGAAATTCGCCCCCATTGTGATGGATGTGGCCCGGGAGCGGGGTTTCAAGGTCCTGGCGGCACTGCGAGGGGACTCGGCCCTGGCCCTGGCCCAGACCTTCAAACCCCACGCCATCACCCTTGACCTGGAGCTGCCCGACATGGACGGCCTGACCATCCTGGACCGGCTCAAACACCATCCTTCCACCCGCCATATTCCGGTGCATATCATCAGCGTCAATGAGGACAAAGACCGGAAAGGACTGAAGCTGGGCGCCATCGCCCATCTCCGGAAGCCCGTTACCAAGGAGGGGCTGGAGCAGGCATTCGGCAGAATCGAAGGGTTTGTGAACCGCGGGATGAAACGGCTTCTGGTGGTGGAAGACGATCCAAACCAGCAAAAGGCCATACAAGAACTGGTGGGAAACGGCGATGTAAAGACCACCGCGGTGGGAACCGCCGAGGAAGCCCTGAAAATGCTTCGAAAGGAGCGGTTTGACTGCATGGTGCTGGACCTGAGACTTCCCGAGATGAGCGGCTTCAGACTGCTTGAGCAAATAAAGGAAGATACGGGAATCAACAAATTCCCCATTATTATCTACACGGGCAAAGAACTGACCGAAAAGGAAGAGACGGAACTCAAGCGGGTCTCCGCCAGCATCATCGTCAAGGACGCTCAGTCCATGGAGCGTCTCCTGCACGAGACGGCGCTCTTTCTTCACCGGGTGGAAGAAAACCTTCCCGAGAAAAAGCGGGAGCTGCTGAAAAGGGCTCACCTCAAAGACCCGTTGCTGGCGGGCAAAAAGATTCTTGTCGTGGATGACGACGTCCGCAATATCTTTGCCATCACCAGCATGCTGGAGCAGTATGACATGGAGGTGCTTTATGCCGAAAACGGCAAAGAAGGGTTGGAAAAGCTGACAAGCAATCCGGACACCCATGTGGTGCTGATGGACATCATGATGCCCGAGATGGATGGGTATGAAACCATGCGGGAGATTCGAAAAATCAAACAATTCAAATCGCTTCCCATCATCGCCCTTACGGCCAAGGCCATGAAAGGGGACCGTGAGAAGTGCATCGAAGCCGGGGCATCGGATTATATTTCGAAACCCGTGGACAATGATCAGTTGATTTCGCTTTTAAGAGTCTGGCTTTACGAGTAATACTCTGAAATTGGAAATCTCATGTGCTTTCAATACCTTCCAATTTTCAGGCTGCAATTTCAAAATGAATGACAAATACAAAAACACCCATAATCGTGAGGATTTGGAACTTAAGCTTTTTCTCGAAGCCATCTTCCAGCGCTACGGCTACGATTTCAGAAACTACACACCGGCGTCCCTGAAGCGAAGGATTCGAAAACGGATTCAGGGTGAGGGGCTCGGCGCCATATCCGGTCTTCAGGAAAAAGTGCTCCATGATGAAGAATGTCTTGACCGGCTGCTCTATGACCTTTCGGTCCATGTAACGGATTTTTTCAGAGATCCCGGCTTCTACATCGTTTTCAGGGAAAAGGCGGTACCGTTGCTGCGGACTTTTCCCTTTATTCGCATCTGGCACGCGGGGTGCGCCACCGGAGAAGAGGTTTATTCCATGGCCATTCTGCTGAAGGAAGAAGGTCTTCTCGATCGATGTAAAATATATGCAACGGATATGAATGAAACGGTTCTAAAGAAAGCGAAGTCCGGTATTTTCCATCTCAAATCCATGCAGAAATTTACCCGGAACTATTTAAGTGCGGGTGGAAAAAAGGCCTTTTCCGACTATTATACGGCGCGATATGAAAATGCCATCTTCGACCCGGGGCTGAAAAAGAACATACTCTTCGCCCAGCACAACCTGGTCACGGACACTTCCTTTAACGAATTTAACGTGATCCTTTGCCGGAACGTCATGATTTATTTCAATCGGGAGTTACAGAATCGCGCCCATCGCCTGTTTTATAAAAGCCTCTGCCTGAACGGAATCCTGGTGGTGGGAGAAAAAGAAAGCATCCTGTTTTCACCCCATGAAGAGGACTATGAGAACATGGACGAACGGGAAAGGATGTATCGGAAGAAAAAATGAAGGGAACTTCGAACTTCGCGCTTCTCGTCTTTGGCGCCTCCCTCGGCGGGATCAAGGCACTGGGTGCGGTGTTGGGGAATCTGACGCCCGATTTCCCCGTGCCGGTGGCCGTGGTTCTGCACCGGGGTGAAGAATCGGATGACGCCTTGTGTACCATTCTGGAGCGG
Source organism: Desulfatiglandales bacterium (assembly GCA_963664475.2). Classification (GTDB taxonomy): domain Bacteria; phylum Desulfobacterota; class DSM-4660; order Desulfatiglandales; family Desulfatiglandaceae; genus NaphS2. The sequence continues at coordinate 406,642 of CAXXXE010000002.1, read as the reverse complement.
CATTCCACCCTGCCGGTTTCGGATGCCGAAGATAAAACCCCGCTTAATCCCGGCCGCGTCTATCTGGCCCCTCCAGGTTATCATCTCCTGGTAGAACCGGGCCAGACGGCCCTTTCCATTGATGAACCCGTGCTGAAATCCCGGCCGTCCATTGATGTACTCTTTGAATCGGCCGCCGAAGCCTACAAAGAAAAGCTCGCGGCAGTCCTGATGACCGGCAACAACGAGGACGGCGCCCGGGGTCTTCGAAGGATCGGGGAATGCGGCGGTCTGATTGTGGTTCAGGACCCTGCCAACGCCGAGGCGAGGATCATGCCGGACGCAGGCCTGAAGAAAGCACAAGGGGCATACGTGCTTCCCCTGGAAGAGATTGCGGATTTTCTGAACCGGATTTGTAAGGGGAAGAACGTCGAATGACAAGGGGAAAATGCCAATGACAAAAAGTGATTCTACAACCACCCGCCAGCCGGTCAACATCCTCGTGGTGGATGACCGTGAAGCAAACCTGGCCGTTATGAGAGCACTGCTCGATCAGCCCGATTATCACCTGGTGACCGCCCTTTCCGGGAAGGAGGCCCTCAGGCATCTCCTCAAGGGGATGGCGTTCGCCCTGGTGATTATGGACGTTCAAATGCCGGTCATGGACGGATTTGAAACGGCGGCGCTGATTAAGGCGCGAAAGAGCACCCGGGATATTCCCATCATCTTTGTGTCCGCCCTGCATATTGAAGAAAAGGATATCTTCAAAGGCTATGCCGTGGGCGCCTATGATTACCTGACCAAACCCGTTAATCATCAAATTCTCCAGTCCAAGGTCGCGGTGTTTGTGCGGCTATTCCGGTTGACCCGGGAAACCATTCATTTGGAAAAGGAAAAGGCCCGGGCGGAAGAACTGGCATCGGCCCTTCAATCCCAGAAAATCCTCAGCAACTGGCATGCCCCCCCCCCGTCCATTCCCGTGGATGAGCCTTCCTCCATGGCCCCACTACACGAGAGAGATGCTCCTTTTTTCACCGAATGCCGAAAGGCATATGAACGCATTCTGGTGGAATACGTGGAAAACATACAGTTCAAAAAAGCGCCTCCCCGTGAAAAGATTCAGCGGCTTGCCGGTCGAATCGGCCAAATGGCGGGCGGCCCCAAGGATATCATCGATCTGCATCTGCAATCGGTGAAAGCCATAAGTGAGGGCGCCGAACCCGGTCAAATCAAGAGTTACACCCTGGATGGCCGTCTGGTGGCCCTTGAAATCATGGGGCAGCTGGCGGAGTTTTACAGACGGTTTTTCAAACCGACGCAAGCAATGATGAAGGAGAAAGGGAAGTGAAAATCGACTCGGCATTAAAAAAGACCAAAACCCGAACCATGGAAAGGGTTCCCACCGGTATTTCCGGACTCGATTTCATCAGCATGGGGGGACTTCCCAAGGGCCGGGCCACCTTGATTTCGGGAACCTCGGGAAGCTGTAAAACGCTTGTCAGCCTGCAATTCCTGATGGAAGGAATCCTGCGATTTGATGCGCCCGGGGTCTTTGTGACCTTTGAAGAAACCCCGGAAGACATTCGAAACAATGTGGAGGAATTGGGCTGGCCCATCCGTAAATTGGAGGAAGAAGGCGCCTTTGCTTTTGTGGATGCCTCCCCGGTTTTGGAACAAACCCAAACGATCCTCAGCGAGGACTATGATTTTTCGGTCCTCATCGAACGGATCGAGGATGCGGTGCTCCAAGTGAATGCCAAACGGCTGGTGATCGATTCCATCGGAACGGTCTTTTCCATGTTCTCCAGCGCCCGCATCGTCCGTCGAGAAATGCACCGCATTATGGCCACATTAAAAAAGCTGGGAATTACAGCCGTCATCACAGCGGAACGAACCCGGGAATATGGCGGGATCTCCCGCTTTGACGTGGAAGAGTTCGTATCGGACAATGTCATCATCCTGCGCCATGTCCTTGAGGATGAGAAGCGCCGCAGGACCCTGGAGATCCTCAAATTCCGCGGCACCAAACATCAAAACGGCGAGTATCCTTTTACCATTTCGAATAAGGGGGTGGAAGTGCTGCCCGTCAACGTCATCTCCCTGGACATGGAATCGAGCAATATTCGGATCGAATCGGGGTGCCGAGAACTGGACCGGATGTGCGGCGGTGGATTTCATCGGGATTCGGTGATTCTCGTCAGCGGCGCCACGGGGTGCGGAAAGACCCTGCTCGCCACCACCTTTGCTCATAAAGGATGTCAAGTGGGGCAAAAAACCCTCTATCTGGCCTTTGAAGAGTCCCGTCATCAACTGGTGCGAAACGCGGCAAGCTGGAACCTGTCCTTACACCCTTTCGAAGAACGGGGCCTCCTTCGTATTGAGGCCCTCTATCCAGAGGCCTGTAGCCTGGCGGACCACCTGGTGCGCATCAAGAATTTATGTGAAACCTTTCAGGTTGAACGGATCGTGCTCGACAGCATGTCCGCCCTTGAACGGGTAACCATTGGAAAATCATTCCGGGAGTTTGCCATCGGATTGGTTTCCTTCGTGAAACAACGACAGGCAGCCACCCTGATCACCGCCGCCAGCCCCTTCCTGCTGGGGGGGACATCGGTCACCGAAACCAACATCAGTACCATTACCGATGCCATTTTATTGCTGAGATACGTGGAGATTAATGCGGAGATGCGGCGAGGCATCACGGTATTGAAGATGCGGGGGTCCGAACATGAAAAGTTTATTCGGGAGTACAACATCGACAAAAACGGTATCCGTATCGGGGAAGCCTTTCAGAACATCGGCGGGATACTGGCGGGGACCCCCCAACAGCTGGTCCATACCGAAGCGGCCAAAATGGAACATATGTTCGGCGAGTAACGGATGAATTGATCCACAAATTGATTCATATTCGCCCTTTCGTTCAAATGATAAGAAGATGGATACATGCCAATAGAAAATGATTTGCCGAAAATCCTGGTAGTCGATGACCGCAAGGAAAACTTGTTCGCCATAGAGACCTTGCTCAAACCCGTCGGTGCGGAAGTCATTGCGGCCCGCTCGGGACACGAAGCACTGAAGTTTGTACTGGAGCACCACTTTTCGCTGATTCTCCTGGATGTTCAAATGCCGGATATGGATGGTTTCGAAGTCGCGCGGCTGCTCAAGCAGAATGATCTTTTCAAATATATCCCCATTATTTTTGTGACGGCCGTCAGCAGGGAGCAACACCAGGTCTTCAAAGGATACGAGTGCGGGGCCGTTGATTATCTGTTCAAACCCATTTTTCCCGCAATTCTCATGGCCAAAGTCAAAACCTTTCTGGATCTCGCCCAAAAAAACATCGAATTGGAGCGAATACATGCGGAACTTTCCCATGCAAACAAGAGATTCATGGAGCTTGCACATTATGACCCCTTGACGAATCTGGCCAACCGGACCCTTTTCCGAATTTTCCTGACCAAGGCCATTTCAGAGGCCAAGCGCTATGGCCGAAAATGCGCACTGCTTTTTCTGGATCTCGATCATTTCAAGGATATCAACGATACTATGGGGCACGACGCCGGAGACCTGCTGTTATGCCAAGTGGCGTTGCGGCTGCAGGATTGCTGCAGGGAAAGCGACCTGATCGCCCGTTTGGGAGGCGATGAATTCGCCCTGATCCTGGGAGATATTCAAGATCCGCGGGACGGCACCGATATCGCACAGAAGATCTTAAAAAAACTCTCTTTTCCCCACAATCTGAAAGGAACAAAGCATTTCGTGTCAAGCAGTATCGGAATCGCCATCTGCCCCGATGATGGCAAAGATGTGGAAGGGCTCGCCAAAGCGGCCGATCTTGCCATGTACCAGGCGAAGAGAAGAGGTCGAAATACCTACCGCTTTTTTTCGCAGGAACTGCAAAACCGGACACAACGATCCTTACAGATCGAGGGCCAACTTCGCGAGGCCCTGAAACGGAACGAATTTCTGGCCTTTTACCAACCCATTATCGAAACAGAAAGCGGCAAATGCAAAGGAATGGAGGCCTTGATACGGTGGAACAGTTCTGAAAGAGGCATCATCTGCCCTAATGAATTCATCACCGCGGCGGAAAAGACCCGACTCATCCTCCCCATCGGCTCCTGGATTCTCAACGAAGCCTCCAGGACACTAACCACCTGGTCGGATTTGACGCCTTCCCTCTCTTTGACCGTTGCGGTAAACCTTTCTATTTCACAACTCAACCAAGTCGGTTTTGAACGCCAGGTTGAAAAGGTACTCATGGAAACTGGGCTTGAACCGGGTCTCCTTGAACTTGAAATTACGGAGAATGCCTTTATAAAAAATCCCGAGGCTGTGAATAACACCCTTAATGCGATTCGACAGTTGGGGGTTAAAATCGCCATCGACGACTTCGGCACCGGTTTTTCATCCATGAAATATTTACAGGAGCTACCGATTGATACGTTAAAAATAGATCAATCGTTTATCCGAGATATCGGCCGGAATAGAAAAAGCGAGGCCATTATCCGGGCCATTATCGCACTTGCCCACAACCTCGAAGTTTTCACTGTAGCCGAGGGGGTGGAAACAGCGGAACAGGTTCAGTTTCTGAAAGAACATCATTGCGACTATTTACAGGGATTTCATTATAGTCGACCTTTGCCCGAGGAGGAAGTGGCTGGATTTTTGGCCCAAAAATGGACGCTGGGATAAAAAATGAATTTGATGCCGAAACGGGGATGTGCCGATGATCGATGACCAGTTGGAACCCACCAACATCCTTGCCGTTGATGATACGCCGGCCAATCTGCTGGCCTTTGAAAGCCTTTTTCAAGAAGCCGAATATCGTCTGATTACCGCCGGCACCGCCCAGGAAGCCCTGAAAATTCTGTTGGATCAAGAGGTGTCCATCATTCTTCTGGACGTCCAACTCAAAGGCATGAACGGTTTCGATCTTGCCCGGCTGATCAAGCAGCGACAAAAAACCAGGGACATCCCCATTATTTTTCTAAGCGCTTTTTATACGGATGAAAAGGATGTGTTTCAGGGATATTCCCTGGGCGCTTTCGATTACCTGTGTAAACCTTTTAATCCTGACGTGCTGAAAGCAAAAGTCAGGGTATTCGTGACCCTGCACCGAAAGAATAAGGCGATTCAACAAACATTTGATCAGTATCTCCAACAGACTGGAACAGACCGGAAACACCTATCCGGATCCTCGGCCGTGAGCAATGAGGTCATACATCAGATGATATCCGAGTACCGGCTGTTGGCCGTTGCGTACCTTCGCGCGGCCCGTAACGGAGAGAAAATACCGATCCGGTACGTACGTAAGATGGCCATGAAACTCTCAGGACTCAGGTTTCGGGCCAGAGATGTGACCCGCACCCATATTGCGGTGCTCAAGGAAATCTCAAAAGGTCTTTTCATAAAGGAGGCCAAAGAACTTTCCCTTGACGCCCGCCTGCTGCTGGTGGAAATTTTGGGGTATATGAACGACAACTATCTGAAGGAAATCCTGGAAGAGGTTTAGGGATTCACTTAATTAATGGAGGGCAACACCATGTTGGATCTGGAAAAACTGGCAAATCTTCGTCCGTCGAAAAAAATACCCACCGGCATAGAAGGATTTGAACATATTTCTCAAGGGGGGCTGCCCCAGGGAAGGGCCACCCTGGTCACCGGCAGTTCCGGCAGCGGCAAGACCCTGTTCTGCACGGAATTCCTCTATCGTTCCATTACGGAACTTGACCGGCCCTGTGTTTATGTGACCATGGAGGAACCCATTGAAGATGTCGTGAAAAACGTGATTGACCTCGGCTGGGGCCTGGCGGATTTTGCAAAGAATGGAAAACTGGGACTCATTGACGCCTCCATGGAGGCCTTTGCGGGAGAAGAGGTCGGCGCTTTCAATCTCAAGGGGCTCATCACCCAGATAAAGGTGGCCATTGAGAAAATCCATGCCGAGATCGTCCTCATCGACTCCATCGGCGCACTGTTCCACCATTTTCATGATGAACGCACCATCCGCAGGGAGATCCTGCGAACTGTCAACGCTTTCAAGAGTATGAACATTACGGTCATCCTGACCTCGGAAAGGCTTGAGGAATACGGCCTCATCAGCCGGCACGGGGTGGAGGAATTCGTGGCGGATAATGTCATTATTTTAAGGAGCGTGCTTGAAGAAGAGAGCGTGCGACGCACCATCCAGATCCTCAAAATGCGGGGAAATCCCCATATCAAGGGAGAATTTCCCATTACCATCTCCAATACCGGCTTGAGCATCATGGCGCTCTCCGCCATGGAATTGAAACAGTCCTCGTCCAATGTGCGGTGCAGTTTCGGCAACAAACGGTTGGACGAGATGACCAACGGCGGCATTTTCAGGGATTCCATCCTGCTGGTCAGCGGACCCACGGGCGGCGGAAAGACCCTGATGTGCGCCACCTTTGTGGAGGAGGCTTGCAGGAATAACGAAAAGATTCTGATTTTTGCCTATGAAGAGAGTCGCCAACAGCTCATGCGGAACGCCCATTCCTGGGGCATTGACTTTGAGAAATGGGAAAAAAAGGGACTGTTAAAGGTCATCTGTCATTATCCGGAAGCCTTCGGTCTGGAAGAACATCTTCTGATGATCCAGCGTGAAATCGCGGCTTTTAAGCCCAAACGACTGGTCATGGACAGCGTCTCCGCCATGGAAAGGGTTTCCACGGTACGCAACTTCCGTGAATTTGTTATCGGTCTCACCTCTTTTGTGAAGCAGGAAGAGGTCTGCTCCCTTTTCACCTCCACAACCCCCAGACTCTCGGGCGGAGACTCCATTACCGAGGCCCATATCTCCACCATCACCGATATCATTATTCTGCTCAGGTATGTGGAAGTGGGGGGCGCCATGCGGCGCGGGATTGCCGTCATCAAAATGCGCGGCAGCCAGCACGAAAAAGAGATCCGTGAGTTTGAGATCGATCAGTTCGGCATGCATATCGGCGAGCCTTTCAAAAATGTTCAGAATATTATTTTAGGCGTTCCACAAACCTCCGGAATGCCGGAAGTGGACCGGCTTGAAGAGATGTTCGCCCATGGAGAATAAAATGGAAACCAAGTATAAATTCCATCTATTTGTCTCGGAGACAGACAATCTCAGCAAAATGACCATCAGTTTCCTAAAAGAGTATTGCGAGCGCCATCTTGAGAATGACTGTGAACTGATCATAACGAATATTGACCGGGAGCCTGAACAGGCGAGTCTGTACAACATCTTTGCTTTGCCCACGTTGATTCAATTGTCGCCGCCCCCTGAAAGACGCTTTTTTGGAAGACTCCGCGATATTGAGCACATCAATCAGTTGGTCAAGGAACACTGACAGCCATGCAAGAAGATGAAAAAACGAATTTATTTTTCATTGCTGTGGAGGACAGCAGCGACGGCATCATGGTGATTGACCGCATTGGCGGCAAAATCCTGTTTGCCAACCCGTCAGCGGCACAACTGCTTGGACGGGATAGAAGGAGTCTTGTGGGCTTGCCCTTCGGTTTTCCCACAGAAAGAAGCACTTCTGAAATACAGCTTCTTTCGGAGGGCGGTGATGCCGTTTACGTTGAAATGCGGGTTGCCGACAGCAGTTGGAATAATACGGACGTCCTGGTGGTCAACTTCCGAAATATTACATTGCGAAAACAGACGGAGCAATTGCATATCCAGGCCAAAAAAACCGCGGAAGAAGCAAACCGGGCGAAGAGTGAATTCCTGGCCAATATGAGCCACGAACTGCGAAGCCCGCTAAACAGCATCCTGGTGCTTTCCCAACTCATGGCGGAAGAAGACAGCGGCACACTACCGCCTGACAAGCTTCAATCAGCTGAAATCATTCACCATTCTGGAACCGTTCTGCTGACGCTCATCAATGACCTGCTGGACCTTTCCAAAATCGAAGCAGGCCGCCTGGCGCTTTGCGAGGATGTCCTTGATCTTGAATCTTTTGTCAGAGAACTGGAACAGCAATTTGATCCCTTATTCAAAGAGAAAGGTCTTTCGTTTTCAATTCGTTTCGACCTGGAAGGTAACACCAAGGTTCTCACGGACGAGCTGAGACTGGGCCAGATTCTCCGGAATTTCCTTTCCAACAGCCTCAAATTCACCCATCGGGGCGAAATATGCCTTCACATCTTCAGGCCGGGGCCCGAAACGAAACTTCAGCGAAACGATTTGACTCCGGAACAGGCCCTGGCCTTTGCGGTCAGCGACACGGGAATCGGCATTGCTCCGGATAACCTCACAAAGATTTTTAATTCTTTTACGCAGGCCGACGCCTCAACCACCAGAAATTATGGCGGCACCGGGCTGGGGCTTACCATCGCACTACGGTTGGCACACCTTTTTAACGGTGAAATTCAGGTGGAAAGCAAGGAAGGGCAAGGGAGTAAATTCACCCTTTTTATCCCCTTTAAACCGCTTGAAGACCAGGTTTCGGACCCGGTTCTGTTTGTGGAGAGACGCTCCATCAGGAGAAACGCTTATCCCTGGGTAAGGAATTACCATAAAATGGAAGATGTCAAACCCGATATTGTAGCGCCTTCCCCTCAAGAACGCGAGATTCTATCCGGAAAAAAGGTTCTCATCATCGACGCTGATATGCGCCACGTTTTTACCCTTATGAGTGCCCTGAGCGGCAAAACAGGGGAAGTTCTGGCGGCAAGCGGCGGCGTGAAGGAGGGACTTAGAAAACTCCGCGAACATCCGGATATTGCCCTCGTATTGATGGAAATGGAATTGCCGGATTTGGACGGCTGTCAGGCCATCCGGGAAGTCCGCAAGAACATTGATCCATCATCGGATGTGAAGATTCTGGTGGTCACCGCCAGGGCCATGCGGGGTGACATGGAAGCATGCCTGAAAGCCGGCGCCCGCGACTATGTTTCAAAACCCTACGATGTCAATCAGCTTATTTCCAAAATGGCGCGGCTTCTCGATCCGATGCCCTGAAAAAAAGGAACCATGGAACACACCGAAAAACAAAATATCCTACTGGTTGACGACAGACCCGAAAATCTCCTGGCCCTTGAAAAACTCCTGAAACGGCCTGACCTCAACCTGATGAAAGCGTGTTCAGGCAATGAGGCGCTCGCCATGCTCCTGGAGCATGACTTTGCCCTGGTTCTGTTGGATGTGCAGATGCCGGGAATGGATGGACTCGAAGTCGCTGAATTGATGCGCGGAAGAGAAGAAACCAGACACATTCCCATCATTTTTGTCACGGCCATCAGCAAAGAAAAGCAATACGTGTTCAAAGGGTATGAGGCCGGAGCGGTGGATTACCTTTTCAAGCCGCTGGACCCCTACATTCTTAAACGGAAAGTGGAAATCTTCCTTGACCTGCACAGGCAAAAGCGGGATCTCAAAAATATGACCCGGGATCTTGAACAGACTGTCCGGGAACTGGAGGAGAGCAAGGGCGTTATTGAGGAAAAGAACCGATTGCTTAACGATTTGTCCATTCGCGACGGCCTGACGGGTTTATACAATCACCGGCATATGGATGCGGTTTCCCGGGAGGAATTTGTTCGTGGCGCCAGATATGACGCTGATTTGTCATGTCTCTTGATGGATCTGGATTATTTCAAGCGGATCAACGATAACTTTGGGCATGCCTTTGGGGATGTGGTGCTGAAAGACTTCTCGTCCAGGGTTCAAAAAGATATCAGGAGCGTGGATCTGGCCTTCAGGTACGGAGGGGAAGAATTCATGGTTCTTTTGCCTCATACCGGGATACGGGGTGCGCGCCGGACGGCGGAGAAACTGCGTATGGATTGTCAGGCCCTGCCATTTGCCGACGAGGGAGGCCAAATCACCACCGTGACGGTCAGCATCGGGATCGCTTCCCTGAAGGAACACAAGCCGAAAAGTGCGGCTGAGCTAATCGCTTTTGCCGACAAAGCCCTTTATCGGGCCAAGGCCCATGGGCGAAACCGGGTGAGCACTTATCTGGAGACGTCTCCGTACACGCTTTCACCGGCAAAACTCTCCGACCGCGAAAATTTCCAGTATTTCAAAGAACAGCTCTCGGCGATCCTGGAGAAAACCAAAACCGCTTCCATCGACTCCCTGAGGCTTCTGGCCCAAAGCCGGATCGGGGAAGAAATTGAAGAACACAATCGACGGGTCAAGGAATATCTTGAGTTCATCGGGCACACCCTTTTTCTGCCATCATCCATTATTGAAACCTTAAACCGCGCGGCCTTGATTCACGATTCTTTTAAAAATCTGATGGTGGGAACCCTTGAGGGTCAAAGAGATCTGGACAATGAAACAAGGAGCCGGATCGAGGAAGTCCCCTACGTATTGGCGGAGTTAACGGAGTTGTTTGACTTTTTCGCCAACGAACGCTCCATTCTATTATACCATCACGAAAATTTTGATGGATCAGGCTATCCTGAAGGGCTGAAAGGCGAACAGATCCCCTTGGGCGCCCGAATATTCGCACTGGTGGACGCTTTCGTGGCCATGACGGCCAATAGAAGGTACAAGGAAAAATTGACAATTGAAGCCGCAACAGAGGAGCTTTCCAGGAATGCCGGAAAACAGTTTGATCCGAATCTGGTGCGCATATTCTTGAACATTATCCATAAAAGGGGATCCGTCCCTTCATCTTAGAAACCACTTTCAGCCGCGATGAATGCGGCCGAACCGGTGGAAGGAATCATATGACGACACAAAGAATTACCGAACTGGCCTTTCGGGTGAAAGGTTTTCCCCCGTTTCCCGCGGTGGCCAACCGGGTTATGGCGCTCACGGCCGATCCGGAAAGTTCCATCCAGGACCTCATGGACGTGGTCAACGCTGACCAGTCCCTTGCCACCATGACCCTCAAAATGGCCAATTCCCCCTTTTTCGGCCTGTCAAAAAGCGTTGTTTCACTCAAGCAGGCCCTGACGGTGCTCGGGTTTAAAGAGATTCAAACCCTGGTTCTGTCAAGGGCCGTTTTTTGACAGCTTCAAGAATATGGGCGAAGGGAATGGATTCAAAGCAGAATGTTTCTGGCAGCATTCATTTGTCTGCGGTCTGGGAGCGAACTTGATCAGTACGGCACTGGGCTGGCCGGGCTCCGCTTTCTTTGTGGCCGGCCTCATCCATGATATCGGCAAACTGGTAATGTACATGACGTTTCCCCTTGAATTCTCAGAAGCGGCGGATAGGGTGAAAAGGGGGGAGGAAAAGCCTTTTGAGGCAGAGAAGAACGCCTTTGGCGTTACCCATGAAGAAGTAGGGGCTATGCTTTTGAAAAGATGGATGTTCCCGGAGAACCTGATCGCCGCCGTACAATACCATCACCGTCCCCGGCAGCTGAAAGGGGATTTCCGTTTTCCGTTGGTGGTATATGCTGCGGATGTTCTGGCGCATTTGAATGAAATCGCTGAAGAGGATCAAGCGCTGGACCCGGGGTTACACTTCTTTGACCCCGAGGTGTTGGAATTGTTTCAGGCGTATGGGTTAATATGGGATGACAGCGTGCTGGAAAGATTGTCTGTGAATCTGTCCGGACAAAAAGAAGAGAACGCAGAGGTGTTGAACCTGTTTTTATCCTGAATCCAAAACCGATGCGGGTAGGCGCCTCCATGGACACTTCTTCGGCGTTTTGACCCTGGGGTACGGCGCCCGGATTGGGTGCCATGACGGAGAGAATGGGCGGCTTCTTATCCAGAACGTACGTAAACCAAACCGGCTGAAGCCCAGACCCTAGCGCCCCGTTTATATCGGCATCCACATCATCATCCACATACATGATTTCGTCCTTTTGAACCCCAAAGCCCTCAATCAGCTTATGAAAAACATGGTTGTGCGGTTTTCGATAACCCAGTTGCCCGGATATGAGTCGAATCTCAAAAAACGGGGTTAGTCCCACGCGATCGATAATCTTGAGAGCGGCCGGCCAATGGGTGAAATTGGAAAGCAGTCCGAGTTGGTATTCTCCCTTCAATTCCTGAAGCATGGCCCTGGTTCCGGGCACCCTGTGGCAGGAATCGTAAAAGACGGAGAAATAAGCCTCGACCGCGGCGGATATCCTGGGATCATCCGGCGGCACCTGGTAACCGAATTTTTTGAGGGTGGCACTGATCCAGAAACGGTTATGGGTTTCCCTGCCATCTTACCGGTTTCAAATTGGATTCGGTCTCCCGATTGCTTTGACAGGATTAATCAATCGCGGGTGGACATTCCTGGGGAATGCGTTCGAGTTTTTCAACATCATATCCCTTGGATTTTGCTGTCTCAACGAGCATGGCATATGTCTCTTCGTCCATGAAAGGTGTTCGGCTCAGAATCCAGAGATACTTTCTGCAAGGGTGCCCGACCATGGCGTATCGATAGTCATCATCCAGGGCAATCACCCAGTAATCCCCTTTGAAAGGCCAGAAGAACTGAACCTTAAGCCGGGAATTGCCCGTATTGGGGACCACAAAGGCTTTGGCGGTACTCACTTTCAAAGGCCCTTCCGGAGACCCTTTTCGGCATGCGTTGACCACTTTTACGTGGTCCTGCTGCAGTGAATATTCCGCCGTGACACAGTAGCAGGCTTTCTGAAACCAGGCAGGGAGAGAAGCGATGGCATACCATTTTCCCATATATCGGGGCAGTTCAACCAACGCCACCGTCTGGTCGGTGTATTTTGTAGAAGGGGGGCAGGCGCAGCCGTTGATTATCAACACGGCGCAGGCAATGAACGTCCTTAGGATTCCGGATCGGTTTTGCATGGTTTACCTCAGTTTTTCAAGACCGTGAAAAGCAGCCATGTCTGCATCGTAAATGGCGGTGAGCCGTGTCTGTGAAAACGGTTTTTCAAACGACTTTTCATCGCCCTTTCTGTCTTAAAGCTCGTTTCCAAACATGGCTCCCGATGGGCCTAAATGACAGGAATAGCATCCGAATCCAGTTTGGGTGACAATACTGAAGGGCTTCACGCCAAGGGTTTCAGCCATCATGGGCACGAGGCGATCCAGCTTCAGTTGCGTTGTCTCCGGATGCTTTTCAAACTCGGGTCCCAGGAACAATTCACCGCTGAGCCTGGGGAGATGGGAAGTGGGCATATGGAAATTTCCCGTGTTTACCCCGGATCCGTGACACAGTGTGCAGTCTACACTGGCAAAACGTTTCGGGCGCCACTCTTTGAAAAGAACGGCCGCACGGGGGAGAATTTCCTTGCCCATGAACACTTTGCGCTGAGACTGGTTCATTTCAGCCCAGGTCAACCGCTTTCCTTCGGGACCTTCGGGACCCACCCTTTTGGGATAGCAACCCGCAAGAACCCATGCTGCTAAAATTGCCATAAGGAAAAAAGGAATATATTTTTGATGGCCCATAAAATACCTCCTTGCAAAGTTTGCCTTGCTACCATTCAGACACGGTTTCGAAGTTTGAGTTCCATGGGATGGGGTGAGAGGTAGAACTGATCTTTCAGATAGGATTGTTCATATTTCCTCACGTAATGCTTAAAGAGCGTCACAGGGACAATGAGGGGGACAAGGCCGTTATAAAAGTCATTGATAACTTCTAAAAGCTCCTGCTTTTCATCTGCGGTAAGCTGCTTCTTGAAATATCCCATCATGTGATGGAGTACATTGGTGTGTTTTTTGTCCGTTGCCTTTAACCGCAGGGCTTCCATGAGCAGGGACTCGTAACGGTCAAAGATTTCGGATAACTGTTTCCCTTTGGTTTCCGCCACCAGTTTTCCCATTTCCCGGTAATGCTTTGTGCTGTGGCTAAGGAGCAGTAATTTGTGCCGGGTATGAAAATTTACAAGTGTTCCGGCACTCGGTTTCTCCTTAAGCATTTGCCGCCACCGGTTCAGGGTAAAAATCCGTTCAATGAAATTCTCCCGCAGATGGGGATCATGAAGCCTTCCATCTTCTTCCACGGGAATACGCGGAAAGTGGTCCATGAAGGCTCTGGCAAAAACACCCACGCCTTTTTTGACCGGCATCCCTTTTTCCGTATAGACTTTCACCCGTTCCATGCCGCTGCTGGGGGATTTACTTTTGAAAATAAAACCGCAGAAGTCTTCGTTTTCAAGTTCCCTCACCCGCTGCTGTGCCCATTTGGTCATGGTTTCCGTGAGGTCTTTGTGGGTGTTGATGGTAACGACGCGGGGGAATTCCGGGTCTCCCACCAGGCGAATCGGCTCGCGGGGCAGTCCCAAACCCGCCTCCATTTCGGGACAGACGGGCATAAATTCCATGTATTGCCCCAGCGTATCCGTTACGTACCGGTCGCGGGCATGCCCGCCGTCATACCGAACGGACTCCCCAAGAAGACATGTGCTGACACCTATGCGAATCTTTTCCATGATGAACTCCCTGTTCAATTAGCTTCAACAACAAGCATACAGGAATACTTTCCAGGAGCAAATAAAAAAACCCATAAACGGCATAAGAAAAAAAGAAATTGGATGCTGGGGTAAGGCGATTAAATAAATTAGATGTCCCCCCAGGCTTGGATTGAAAGGTGATACAAAAAAGGCCATGGATTATTTTCCACGGCCTTTTTTTCTATTTTTATTATTGATGCGTTTAGATTGAGTCAATCCTGTTTTTAGTCACCGATATTGACACCCATGGTAGCGTCATCCAAGCAGTTTTTGAGATCATCTTCACTAACATTCTTGGGGTCTTTTAGATCATTTACGTGACATACGAACTCGTTTCCCGCTTTGTCCTTTACCCATACAAATCCTTTTTCGGCCATTTTTCTCTCCTTTTTTGGATTGCGCATTACACGAATGCTGTTTTGAGTAATTCGACCAATGAGTCAAGCCACCTTATCCCTTCGCATTTTATTTTAATCCAAAAATGCTTCATCGAAATATAAACGTTGGGATAGGTATTGTCAATCATTTTACAAGTATTTTTAAAATTTTACCTCATGATTCATTGCGCTTTCTGAAGCATTTTTTTGCAGCCCGCCCAGAGCATCCTTGCATTTCACTGTTGAAAATGGTAGCTGTAGCGACAGTTAAAAGTTCTTTTATCAAAACCTTATTTCTTAAAATTTGAGGTATGCCGCAACAGGAGGCGCATGAAAGAAAGAGACGGCTTATTAAACGAATTGACCCATCTCCTGAACAGCCAGAAGCTGGCCGTTTTGTCCACACACAATGCCGGTCAACCTTACGCCAGCCTCGTCTCTTTTGCATCCAATGCTCTGTTGTCACAACTCCTGTTTGCCACCACCCGATCCACCCGGAAATACGCCAACCTGACCTCGGACGAACGAGCGGCCATGCTGATAGACAACCGTTCCAATGAAGAAACGGATATTCACTCGGCCATGGCCGTTACGGCTACGGGTTTTGTGAAGGAGATCTCCGACGCCGAAAGAGCCGAGGCCTTGCTCCCCTATCTAAAAAAACACCCGTACCTGAAGGAGTTCGTCAATTCGCCCAGTTGTGCTTTTCTAAGGTTGACCGTAGAGGTCTATTACCTGGTGAGACGGTTCCAAAACGTTGTTGAAATCCATATGCCGCCATGACATTGATTCTTCCCATAGAAAGCATTCGGAACACAGACCGACACAAGGTCGGAGGAAAAGCGTTTGCCCTGGCATCCTCATGGAAAGCCGGATTCAATGTTCCGAAAGCCCTGTGTGTCACCTCCGACGCTTATGATCATTATGTCGTATCCACCGGCATTCGTGAGCGAATCCTAATGGAAATCCATCGGAAAGCCTTTCGTGACATGCGTTGGGAAGAAATGTGGGATGCATCTCTTCGCATTCGAAACCTGTTCCTGACGACCCCCATGCCGTTGCCTCTTAAAGATACCCTCGGAGATATGATCGCCGCGTTTTTTTTAAACATGCCCGTGGCGGTTCGGTCATCGTCTCCCGGGGAAGACTCAAAAAAGGCGTCTTTCGCCGGGCTTCACGACTCCTATGTGAACGTGCGCAATCTGGACGCCATACTGGAACATGTTCTAAAAGTGTGGGCGTCCCTCTGGTCCGATGCCGCCCTGCTCTACCGAAAGGAGCTGGGGCTCGATCCTGAAAAGAGCACCATGGCCGTGGTGATACAGGAGATGGTCTTTGGGGATCGCTCGGGTGTCGCTTTCTGTCGAAGTCCCATTGAACCATCTCAATCGATTGTTGAATCGGTGTACGGCTTGAACCAGGGCATGGTGGATGGCAGCGTGGAACCTGACCGCTGGATACTGGACAGGATCTCGGGGAATATTCTCTCGCACACAGCACCCGAGAGAGATTTCTGGGTTGTCCCCACCAAAGAGGGTGCCGCCCTGGAAAGTCTTCCTTCACACATGGCCTCACACCCTCCCTTGAAGGACGGGGAGGTGGACGCGGTATATCGGTTGGCCATGGACGCGGAAAACCATTTTGAAAGCCCCCAGGACGTGGAATGGACCTTTCGTGAAAAGACCCTCTGCCTGCTTCAATCGCGGCCCATCACCACGGAACAAGGGGGTCAAACAGGGGATGATCGGTCCTGGTATTTGAGCTTGCGCAGGAGTTTCGACAACCTCAAGATTCTTCGGAAAAAAATAGAAAATAAGCTGATCCCGGCCTTGCTGGAAGACGCATCCCGTTTGGAATCCGAGAACCTGGAAATCCTTTCCATCGAAGCGCTCGCACGTGAAGTGGCGGGGCGAAGCCATCTCCACCAGAAATGGGTGGAAACCTATTGGCACGATTTCATTCCCTTCGCACACGGCGCCCGACTTTTCGGACAGGTCTATAACGATGCCGTACACCCTTCGGACCCTTACGAGTTCATGGGCCTCCTGGCGGCGACTGAAATGGAAAGCCTCAAGCGAAACCGTTTGCTTGAAGATCTGGCCCGGGGCATTCGAGAAAATTCTCAACTTCGGCAATTGCTGGAGGCGGGTGATCTTAAAAATGCGGAGGCCTCTTTTCTAAAGCGGATGGACGATTTTATCTCTGAATACGGACAAGTCATCTGCCTGGGGACTTCTTTGTCCGAGTGCCGGACTCACGTGTGCGGCATCCTGCTTCGTATGGCTTCCGCCCATAGGACCACCGTGGCACGAAAGGATATTTCAGCACTCACGGAATCGTTTCTGTCCCGTTTCCAGGGGAAGAAAAGAGCGGAGGCTGTGGAAATACTCGATCTGGCCAGGGCCAGTTATCGACTGAGGGATGACGACAACATTTATCTGGGCAGGATCGAATCGGCGCTGGACGAGGTCGTTGCTTTGGCCGAGAAACGCCTGGCTGATGATTCGTCTGAGGAGAAGGACCGACATTCTTTCGAGGATCTGATTTCAAGGGCTAAGAAAAAAGCCTATGTTCCCCACTCTGCCGTGCACGCCACGGCGAAAGACGAAAATTTTGATTTCAGGCCTCGCCAGTTGACCGGGCAGCCCGCGGGCCCCGGACTCGGTGAAGGTCCGGCCCGGGTCATCTGGAAAGCGTCGGATCTCACCGGATTTCAGTCTGGGGAAATACTGGTATGCGATGCCATCGATCCCGCCATGACCTTCGTGGTGCCGCTCTCAAACGGCATTGTGGAGCGCCGTGGCGGCATGCTGATTCACGGCGCCATCATTGCGCGGGAGTACGGCCTTCCCTGCGTAACAGGGGTTCCCGACGCCACGACCCTGATTAAAACCGGAGACCGGATCACGGTAGACGGCTATCTGGGAATCGTGACCATCAAAACAGATACAACCCCATAGGTTTTGTTTTGAGTGAGCATGAAATTATCCCATGGTGAAAAACAATTGAAAGATAAAGGAGGTATTTCATATGCGAAGTGAACCGGTTCTGGTCAGCGGGGGCACGGGGTATGTCGGGGGAAGGCTTGTCCCCCTTCTGCTGGATGCCGGATATCGCGTTCGCGTACTGGGCCGATCCCTTAAGAAACTCAGTTCACGGCCCTGGGCGGGACATAAAAATATCGAGATGGCCAAAGGTGATTTTCTGGATTATGCCTCCCTGGAAAAAGCGGCCCAAGGGTGTTGGGCGGCCTTTTATCTGGTCCATTCCATGAACCCCCGGCATAAGGATTTTGCCGAAGCCGACCGCAATGCGGCCCGGAATATGGCGCGCGCTGCGTCACACGGGGGGGTGGAACGGATCATTTATCTGGGGGGACTCGGGGTCGAGAGCAAAACCTTGAGCAAGCATTTGCGTTCCCGCACGGAAGTGGCCAACATCCTCCAATCCGGTGATGTTCCGACCACTTTCTTAAGGGCGGCCATGATCCTGGGATCAGGAAGCGCCTCTTTTGAAATGATGCGATATCTCACTGAACGGCTGCCGGTCATGATCACACCCCGCTGGGTTCAAAATCAAGTACAACCCATTGCCATCAGCAATGTACTGGGTTACCTGAAAGGCTGTCTTGAGCATGATGAGACCCTTGGCGGCACCTTTGATATCGGCGGTCCGGATATTTTGACCTACCGGGAGCTCATACAAACATACGCAGAGGTGGCCGGTTTGAAAAAGCGGTGGATCCTTGGCGTGCCCGTACTCACCCCCCGACTCAGTTCCTACTGGGTTCATCTGGTGACCCCCGTCCCTTCCCATATTGCAAAACCCTTGGCGGAAGGGCTTCGAAACCCCGTTATCTGCCAGGAAAACCGCATCCGTTCCATCATTCCCCAGGATCTCCAGGACTGCCGGGAAACCTTTCGACTGGCCCTGGGGAAGGTAAAGGAAAAATGTGTTGAAACCTGCTGGGCCGATGCCGGCCCCATCGACTATCCGGAATGGGCCCAATGTGGAGATGTCCCATACGCAGGCGGGACCGTCCTGAAGTCGGGATACCGGATTTCGCTTTCTGCAGAGCCCCGCGAGGTATGGGGAAGCATCGTCCGTATCGGTGGAAAACGTGGCTGGTATTCATCCAAATTTTTGTGGGCGTTGCGGGGCCTCATGGATCGATTGGCGGGTGGCATGGGTCTCAGGCGGGGTCGTCTCGATCCGGTGCTGCTCCGGCCGGGAGACCCGGTGGATTTCTTCCGTGTTCTAGATGTGCGGGAAAATGAATTCCTCTCTCTGCTTTCGGAAATGAAGATCCCCGGCGAGGCCGTCCTGGAATACCGGCTCTATGCATTACCGGAAGGGGGTACGGAACTTCAGCAACTCTCCCGGTTTTTGCCCAAAGGGATTGGTGGAATTGGTTACTGGTATATTCTCTATCCCTTCCACCAGGTAGTTTTTAGAGGGATGTTGAGAGGTATCGCCCGATCCGTGGGAAAACCGATCTTGGATGATGCGGGCCGTTTCGCACCGAGGCTTCCCCACGTCTGCCGGATTGATCCAACGGTGAATGACTGAGATACGAAAGATGCACCCTCAGGAATCTCTGGAGCATCGGATAATAGTGACACTATCATTGACTTATCCTAACTACAAACATTCCGGTTTCGCATCCAGAATTTCCCTCAGTTTTTCTGACAGGGTTTGGATATTGAAGGGTTTTTGGATAAAGCCATTACAGCCCCTGTTCAATATGGCGGTGGCCTGACCATCGATGCTGTATCCGCTGGAAAGGAGGACCTTAACCTTGGAATCCATCCTTTTCAGGTGTTCGTAGGTTTCGCCACCGCCCATATTCGGCATAATCATATCCAACAACACAATGTCGATGCTCTCCCTGTTCTCATCATATATTCTGACGGCTTCTTTTCCACTTTTGGCGATCAGAACCGTGTAACCCAATCGACTGAGCAGATCTTCCGCAAATTCCGTCAGGATCTCCTCATCATCTACAAAAAGAACTGTTTCAGAGCCTCTGAGCAGGTCTACCGGCGCCATTTTATCTTTTATAACCACCTCACGGGAAGCGGGCAAACAAATTGTAAAAATGCTGCCATGTCCTTCTTTGCTGTCAACATCTATGAATCCACCATGATTCTTGACGATGCCGTATACGGAGGCCAACCCCAGACCCGTACCTCTCCCCATCCCCTTGGTGGTAAAGAAGGGGTCGAAAATTTTCCCGAGCGTTGCTTTATTCATTCCAACCCCCGTATCTGATACGGCTATTTGAACATACCGGCCGGGTTTAACGTCATGCGGTTCTGTTTTACCTTCATGCAAGGTAACATTTTGCGTCTCAACACGGAGTTCACCGCCGGCGCCCATGGCCTGCCATGCATTCACATAGAGATTTAAAAAAACTTGCGCCATTTGCCCCCGGTCAACGGACACGGTCCAGAGGTCGTTTTCATATTTTTCATGGATACTGAGCTCCTTCCGGGTGCGAGCGAACATTTCCGTCTCTTTCTGAATGAGCGCATTTAAATCCGTCGGCTTGACCTCATATTTCCCCCCTCTGGCAAACCCCAGGAGCTGTCGGGTCAGGCCGGCGGCGCTCCTGACGTGAGCCTCAATGGCTGTCAGGTGTTCAAAATCCGGATGGGAAGCATCCTTATCCATCAATACCAGTGAAGCACGTCCCTGTATCCCCGTCAGCAGGTTGTTAAAATCATGGGCAACACCACCGGCCAGCGTTCCGATGGCTTCCATTTTCTGAGCGTGTTGCAACTGTTTTTGAAGGGCTTTTCGCTCTGCTTCTGATTTTTCCCGTTCCGTAATATCAATGATGGCAAAAAGATCCGCGGGCTTTCCATTGTAGGCGATGGTTTTTGAATATAGATCCCACCAGGTGATGTTTTTGTCCTTTGTAACCCCCCTGAATCGGTAATGGGTTGATACGTCGGTTTCACCCGCCTGTTTTTTCCGGGCCTGCTCCATGACGAACGATAGATCGTCATGGTGAATGGTTATGGCATACCCGTACGGTTCCCAGGCATTGATCTCTTCAAGGGAATATCCGGTCATCGTTGAATACATTTCGTTGGCATATTTGACATACCCATCCTGAAGAATGCCGATTGCCAACAACGATTGTTCGGAAATCAACCTGAATTTTTCTTCACTCTCCCGAAGGGCTTTCTCCGTCTGTTTCTGTGTTTTGATCATGTGGTTTGCGGAATCGGCAATGCGGGATAATTCCCGAAAGGGCATCTCCCCGGTCGGTATGGTGACGGACTCTGTGGTTGCTCTGTTAAAGAAGGATTCAAACGTTTTAATGCTCTTTCGGGTTTTACCTCCCACGTATTTCGCCCAAAACCAGAGCAGAACAATCAAAATCGTCAGAACCGCTGTACTGGCAGCTATCTTTTTGATGAGCTCCCGTTTGAGCACTGCTTTGTTTTCGGCAATAATCTCTTCAACGGTATCAACATACATACCGGCGCCAATGGTCCAACCCCATCCGGGGATACTTCGGACGTATGAAATCTTGGGTGATGGATTCTTCGCACCCAATTTATTCCAGACATATTCAACAAATCCGCCCTGCGAATTTTTGGAAACCTTCTGCTGCTTTTGAATAATTTTTTCGCCCGCCGCATCCACCATATCCCAGATGCGGGCGCCACCCTGAGTGATTTTCCCATTGGTGAACAAGGGATACCCGTCCTCCATGCTGCCGAAAAAATACCCTTCATCCCCGAATCTAAGGCTCACGATTCTCTTGAGCACCAAATCCTGGATTTGTTCGGTGAAATCTTTGAGGTATTCTCCGGTTCCAATGGACCAGTCAAGGGGTTTAAAATATTTTACAAACGCAATTTTTAAGAAATCCTTTCCCTGTTGTGACGGTTTTGTCCAGGTGTATTGATAGAACCCTTCCCGCTGACTTTGGACCATCTCGATCATGTCCTTGACCACATATTCACCCTTGGCCCCTTGAACGGGAAGCATATTCACCCCTTCCATTTCCGGCCGATCGGAAAAAAGCGTTTCGATGCCATCCATCGAGAATGCAAAGTAATATCCCCGCCCATTGAGAAACCGTATGGGCCTTAGAGCGTCTTTGATCATTTTTTTTATGTCGTCAATGGGCTTGGACCCTACGTTCTCCCGGTAAATATTCTCCGCTATGGCGACGGCCTCATAAACACGTCCCCGCAACTCGGATTTGAGACTTATTTCAATCTGTGATTTCATATAGTTAATATATGCAACCACAGTATTGACTTCGCTTTTGAGAAGTCCCTTTTGGGACGTCAGATATTCCTCCCGCAACAGTTTGGATTTTGTTAGGAAAAATGCATATTCGTTGAAAATCCAGATAAAAAGCACCAGACAGAAAGAAATGGCCGCGGTCAGCACCATGTGTTTGACCAGGAAATTCTGGATACCGATTTTTTGTTTTATCCTTTTCTTCATATCCTTACCCTTGACGGTCCCGTAAAAAGTCAAAAAAACCGACATTCGCACCTAATCATATCAATGGCTTAGAGGTGCTAAAAAGACTAAAATCGGACTTTTTACGAGAGCATCGCCCTTATCTCACGAAACAAATGATTCGTCAATATTTTTTGGTCTCAAACGAAAACGATCGTTAAGTAAATGGTCTTTATATGGACCACAAAATCATTATAAGATCCATATAAAGACCAATTTTGTCTTGACAAGCTGATAGCTATTCATTACTTTGTAACTCACGGAAAAATCATTAAACAGTTTTATGGGCTATATGTGAATCAGAGAAAAAACGATGCCAAAGTCTATCATACGCACCTACTCACGTTACAGCCGCGATGCGGCTGCCTTGCTCGGCGCGTTGATCCGCGAAGCGCGTAATGAGCGCAAGCTCACTGCACAGGAATTGGCCGATCGCGCCGGTATTTCCAGAGGACTGTTGCAACGCATCGAAAAAGGCAATCTCAAATGTGAAATCGGAGCCGCGTTCGAAGTGGCAACCCTTGTCGGCATCCAGCTGTTTGATGCCGATGAAAGCATGCTGACAAAATACCTGACGCAAAAAAAGGAAAAGCTGGCGCTACTGCCAAAATCTGTTCGTAAGAAACCCAGAGCGGTTCGCGATGACTTCTAAGACGGCGAAAGAAACCTTTGTCTGGATATGGCTGCCGGATGAAACCGAGCCTGTCGTGGCTGGACGACTTGAAGCCGATAACGGCAATATCCTGTTCAACTACGGTAAAAGCTACTTGAAACGTATCAGTGACGGCAAACCTTTGATCGCAATTTACGATCCCGAATTACCGCTAAAGGCCGGACAGCTGCCCTTGCTCGAGGGCTTGACCATGCCCGGTTGTATCAGGGATGCCGCGCCCGACGCGTGGGGCCGGCGTGTGATTATCAACAAAAAGTTGGGGCTTAAAGGCGCAGACACAGACACAGCCGAGCTGGATGAACTGACCTACCTTCTGGAGTCTGGTTCAGACCGGATCGGTGCGCTCGATTTTCAACAATCTCCTACAGAGTACGTGCCACGTACCGCTAATCATGTCAGCATGGAAGAATTAATTGAATCCGCGGAACGGGTCGAGAAAGGCGTGCCCCTCACACCAGAGCTGGATCAGGCGTTGTTCCATGGCACTTCTATTGGCGGCGCTCGTCCTAAAGCCTTAATTCAAGACCAAGGCAAAAAATACGTGGCCAAGTTTTCATCCAGCGCCGATCTGTACAGCGTTGTTAAAGCTGAATTCATCGCCATGCGACTGGCTGAATTGGCCGGGCTGAACGCTTCACCCGTCAAGCTGGCCAAAGCGGCAAACAAAGACGTACTCTTGATTGAGCGTTTTGACCGAGTACCAAAAGGTGACAAGTGGGCACGAAAGGCCATGGTCTCCGCTCTAACGCTTTTTCGCTTGGATGAAATGATGGCGCGATACGCCAGCTATGAAACGTTGTCCGAAATCATTCGCCACCGTTTTACCGAGCCGAAGCATACGCTGAAAGAGCTGTTTTCTCGGCTCGTCTTCAACATTCTGTGCGGCAATACCGACGATCATGCGCGAAACCATGCGGCGTTTTGGGATGGTAAAATGCTCACCCTGACGCCTGCCTATGACATTTGTCCCCAAGGCCGTACCGGCAATGAGGCTTCACAGGCGATGCTTATATCCGGCAACAACAATTTAAGCCGGCTCAAAACGTGTCTTGAGACCGCGCACAACTTCCTTCTTTCTGAGGAAGAAGCCCGCGAAACATTCGATAACATGACTGCCGCAATCGAAAAGCATTGGGAAGCCGTATGTAAAGAAGCTGAGTTGAATGAAGTGGATAAAAAACTTCTTTGGAAACGGCAATTTTTAAATCCCTATTCGGTTGAGCAATAGTCATTGCTTTTGGTGGTGTAGATGTGTAGGTGTATTCTTCAGGAATCATGGATTTCAGTCACATCACGGTAATACCAGTCAAACATGTCCCGCCTCAGTTTTGCCCTGTAAATTTTACCTTCTTCTTTTCTTCTCAGATTGTAAAATACAACCCCCTCGGCCATGGTGTCATCCTTAAAAACCCATTCATATTCCGGGGTAACTTCCGGCGTGACCAAATACACTTCAGGTTTCGAAGTTGAAATTTTTTTCCGTGTTTTTTCCAATGTTCCCTGTTTACCTTGTACTTTTTCCGAACGAATGGACACTCAATTTTACGGATGTTTAAGGCCATTTCCGCATTGACTCACAAGATGGTATTGGCAATGCCAAATCGTTTGTGATAACTTTCTGAAATGGCTTATCTGTTAACGCCTTTCCTGATCTTATTGGGACAACTCAGGATTCGTTTTAACAATGAGTCGTTCAGAGGGCAAAGCCTCTGATCCATAACCTTGCTCAGAGAGCGAGGTTTTCTACACCTGATTAAATGGAAGGAAATAAATACATATGGGGGCCAGGCACCTCCATCAAACAGACTAATGTCCGACTGGTATACATTCGCCACCATTGCCCTGTTTTTTCTGGGCCTTCAGCGATTCCTGTACAAGGTTTCGGCGGAACGACGATGCAATTCCGCCTGGACCAGTTTTTCTTTCATGGGCACCGTGGCATTCTTGAGTACAATTCTTTTTTTTGTCCAGGATGAAACGGTTCAAAACATCGGGTTTCTGTTGTTTATCGCACTGGCCAACAGCCTGACCTTTTTTATCGCCACCATGAGCAACATGGAAGCCCTCAAACGGATCCCCGCCGGTATCACCTACCCGGTCATTCGGCTCAATGCCGCCATCGTCGTCATTTTTTCCATTTTCTATTTCGGGGATAGACTCTCCGTTTTCCAGGGAATGGGAATTTTTCTGGCCTTGGGGGCCGTGGTGGTCCTGGCCCGGGATACGGGCGAAAAAGAGGGTGCCCATGGAAACAAAAGATTAGGGTTTCTGTTCATCGGCATCTCCATCCTCGCGGGCGCCCTGGCATCCATATCGAGTAAATTCGCGGCCCTTTATGCCAACAAAATGGCCTTTATGGCTGTTTCCTACACCCTTGCGACCCTCTTTTCCTTTGGCTTTCGCAACAAAGCCCAGTCCGTCGATGCAAATGAAAACCACAGGGACGCTCTCATAATCGGTTTTTTCATGGGATTGATCAACCTGGCGGGATTTTACTGCTATCTAAAGGCCCTTTCCACCGGGCCCCTTTCCATCATCACATCGATCACAGCCATGCATTTCGTCATCGCCGTCATTTTATCCACCCTGATTTATAAAGAAAAGCTCAACCGGTGGCGAATCACGGGGATTTTTCTGACCATGATCTCCATCCTGCTCCTGCGGCTGTGATAATGGGATTTACTACAAATTGAGTACGAGGCGGAGACCGTCGTCCACATCACTCATTGTGGCCATGGAAATCGTGCTGATTTGCTCCGTCAGAAATGACTTGTCCAAAGTGACAACCTGGGAAACGTTGACAACGGAATCCTTCGCAAGTCCGGTTTTCCGCTTGGTCAGAAAAACATTGCCGGGCGCCCCTTCGAGGCGCAGATTGGTGGTCAGGATGGCGACAACCACAGTGTTGATACGGCTCTTGTTGAAATCATCGCTTTGAACGACGAGTACAGGCCGACGGTAGCCTGGTTCGGAACCCGCCGGTGGTCGAAGTGAGGCCCAATAGATATCCCCACGTTGCATCACCATTCCTCTCTGGAAATGGATGCGGCTTGTGCATTCAGCATGGCCGGATCAACGGATTCGGCTTCGAAAGCATACACTTCGTCTAACTTTTCTTTCACGCCCGTATGCCGATACTCCCGCATATAAAGCTTCACGGCGTGCACATAGAGTTCGCTACGCGACATTCGAAGCCGTTTCGCCAAACGTTCGGCAGATGCAAATACATCGTCAGGAATGGATATCGCTGTTTTCATGAAAATATGGTATTAGCATGGTTATACCAATGTCAAGCGTTTTTTCATTCGAATGCTATCCTGCCCCATGCAACTGCCCCCTGTGGTCAGAGGACCTTCGCTTCCAACTGCTTCTTTTCTTTTAAGCGTTTTTCCACCACGCAGTAAATCCCTTCACCCTCCATGGCCGGCTTGAAACAAAAATTGTCGGAAAGGCATTTGGCTTTCCTCAAATCACCGGATGCCCATCTCTTGATTAATCCGGGCTCCCGGATAAAGGGTCGACTCATGGAAATGTAATCTGCATATCCGTCCTGAACCAGTTTCTCCGCCACCTGAAAGGATCGGTTCCCGCCCACGAGGATCAAGGGGATGCGTATTTTTTGCTTAAAGGTTTTGGCCGCCTCCTTGAAGTAAGCTTCTTTTTCTTCAGTGGCGACCCCCATCCGGGAGGGATTCAGCTTTCCGGAGAAAAATGTGCCGCCGCTCAGTTCGATGGCATCGATTCCGCCCTTTTCCAGCATTTGACCCACCTGGACCGAATCATCCAGGGTGAGTCCTCCTTCAAGGAAATCCTCGGAATTCAATTTTATAAGAACAGGAAAATCATCGCCCACGGAATCACGAACCGCCTGAAGGACTTCGAGTACCAGCCTGGACCTGCTTTTCAGGCTTCCGCCATAGGCATCATGACGTTTGTTCAAGGCCGGGGAAAGAGATTGGCTCAAGAGATATCCGTGAGCCGCGTGGATTTGAACGCCATCGAATCCGGCTTCCCTGGCACGCCGCGCCCCTTGGGCAAAAGCGTCCACCAGTTTATCCAGGTCGTCCTTTTCCATGATCCTGCGGGGTGAGTTGGTAAAATCTTCAACATTTGAAAATGCCAGGGGGGGCTCTCCAATGAGTTTGGCGCTGGCAAAAGCCCCTGCATGGGTGATCTGGAGAACAATTTTACTGTCCCGCTCATGAACGGCCGTTGTCATTTCCCGGTAGGCGTCGATGAATTCGTCCTGATAGATGCCAAGCTGGAAGGGCCCTGCCTGTCCATCACGCCGCACATAGGCATGACTGGAGATGATAAGGCCCACCTGACCTTCGGCAAGATCTGTCATGACGTTGGTTATTTTCCGGGTGCAGGCACCGTCTTCTCCCGCCATCCCTTCCCATGTGGCCGACCGAACAAACCGGTTTTTCAGCATCATTCCATTGATTTCGCTATTTTCGAACAATACGGACATGGCTCTCCCCTTTATTTATCAGTGGCCTAAAGAACGGATATGCAAAACACCCACCTGATCAGCTTTTTATAATTGATATCATAAGGAGATTGTTCCTGGCAACCGGATTTCTCATTTTATTCCCACGACCATTGGGCGCTTATTCTTGCCTTTCCGCAGCGCCTGCTATACTCTTGCCCCAGTCATTTTTCTCGCGCAAAACCACAACGCCCGCAAAAAAGAACATTGTGCGGTATTTGCTCAAAAATCCTGACCTCTTTGCGCCTTTGCGCGAGACCCTTTGAGGAAAAACCCTTGTACGATATTTCAGACCATAGACCACTACCGCCGGCCCTGCGAAAATCTTACAACTTTCGTCGTCGCTCTCTTATGATGGAAAACCTGCGGTACCATTTTGTAGATGAAGGAAACCCGCACAACCCTCCCGTTTTAATGCTCCACGGCAATCCCACCTGGTCGTTCTTTTTCAGGCGCCTGGTGAGCGCTCTCAGGGAAAAATATCGAATCATTGTGCCGGATCACATGGGGTGCGGATTGTCCGACAAACCTCAAGAATATCCTTATACCTTGCGAAACCATATGAGCAATGTGGAAAAGCTCATGGATCATCTGAGATTGAAGCGCATCACCCTGGTCTGCCACGACTGGGGGGGCGCCATCGGGATGGGGGTCGCCACGCGCCGGCCTGACCTTTTCAGCCGCTTTGTGGTGTTCAACACGGCGGCCTGGCGTTCCGTGCGCATGCCGAAACGGATCAGGGTTTGTCGCATTCCCTTTTTCGGAACACTGGCGGTACGCGGTTTGAACGGTTTTGCTCTGGCCGCCACCCGAATGGCCGTGGCAAGGCGCCTTGAAAAGGGTGCAAGGGCCGGTTTGCTGTGGCCCTACGACAGTTGGCAAAACCGTATTGCCCTATTGCGCTTTGTACAAGACATCCCCATGAATCCGTCCCATCCATCTTATCATGGTCTGAAGGAAACAGAAGGGCTTCTTTACCGGCTGCGGCATAAACCCATGAAAATCTGCTGGGGAATGAAAGACTGGTGTTTCGATGGTGCATTTCTGGAACAATGGCGACAACGCTTTCCAGACGCCTCCGTGACCGAATATCCGAATGCCGGCCACTATATCCTGGAAGACGCCCATAAAATGGTCATCCCGGATGTCAACGCCTTCCTCGCCGCTACCAGGGCTTGACATCCGCCATACCATTGAAATAATCTCTTGTTCGTATTTCTAGGGAACGCGTAAAGAAAAAATCAGTGGGGGAATAACCATAATGAAAAAAATCGGAAGATTGCATGTGCTGACGGATACGGTACTGCAAAACCGTTTTACACACCTGGAACTCGCGGAAAGGGCCATTGACGGAGGGGCTGAAACCATCCAGTTCCGTCAAAAAAACTGTTCCACGAAAGAGCTGATCGAAACCGCCACTGTAATGAAACGGTTGTGCGCTCAAAAAGGCGCTGTTTTTATCGTCAATGACCGAATCGACGTAGCCATTGCAGCCGATGCGGATGGCGTTCACCTGGGACAGGATGATTTTCCAATCCCCCTGGCGAGAAACCTTATGGGAAAGGACCGCATTATCGGCGGATCCGCCGCAACGCCGGAAGAAATCGAAAAATGCATTGGCGAAGGCGCCGATTATGTGGGCTTCGGGCCCGTTTACCCCACAGGCAGCAAGGCGGACGCAGGGCCCGTCAGCGGAATTGATTTTCTCAGACAAATCGTTGCATCAACGCCCGTCCCGGTCATCGCCATCGGCGGGATTGATCAAGCCAATGCCATCCACGTAATGTCGACGGGGGCCCATGGCATTGCCGTTATCTCCGCTGTCTGCTGCCGGGAAGATCCGCGAAAAGCCGCACGGGAACTCCATGATGTTATTTCCTTTAGGGTAAGAAGGTAACCGGATCTGAAGTTGCACAATATAGGGGTTTCAGGTTGAAAGATTTGGTTAAGGATAAACAGGTGAAATATTGGCTGGATTCTGCAAAACACGATCTGGATGTTTCTGAAACCCTTTTTCAAAGCGGGAAGTATGACTGGTGTCTTTTTATTGCACATTTGGTTTTAGAAAAAACGCTGAAGGCTTTTTTATGTTAAAAATATTGGCAAATTACCGCCTCGTATCCACGATCTGGTCAGGATGGCTAATTTGGCCAAAGTTGATTTTAATGAAGATACATTAGAATTCCTGGATGCAGTAAACACATTTAATCTCTCAACAAGATATCCCGATGAAAAATTGAGATTTTATAAACTGTGTACCCAAGGATTCACCCAAGAACATTTTCAACGCATAAAGGAAATCCATACATGCCTTCTACAAAAGATATCGCCATACAAAAAAGCAAACAACTTATCGGACTGTTGAAATCCAACGGCATAGATGTTTCTGAAGCATATCTGTTCGGATCTGCTGCTTTCAATAAAAGTAGTGAAGACAGCGATATAGATATAGCGATTGTTTCAGATAAATTTGAAGGCGTGCCTTTTTACGACTTAAAAAAGATAAGCAAATTTAGAAGAGCTATCGATTTGCGATTGGAAGTTCATACTTTCTCATTGGATGATGTTCTGAATGATCCACCGCTATTTTTCGTTGATATAAAAAGAAAAGGTATTCCGGTTGTATTGTGTGAGGACCTGACATGAACCAAACCCTGGCACAGATCGGGGAATTCGGTCTCATCGATCGCATCCATGAGATCATTAAAACAGAAGGTATCAAGCTGCCCAAAACCACCCTCGGCATCGGCGACGACTGCGCCGCTTTTAAACCCCGCCCGGGATATGATCTACTGGTGACCTGCGACTGCATGGTGGAAAACCGCCATTATCTGCCCAGGTTCATTTCGCCTTATGACATTGGGCGACGGGCCATGACCCTCAACATCAGCGACATCGGCGCCATGGGGGGGCGACCCCGCCATGCCCTGGTGTCTCTGGGTTTGCGGGCAAGTACACCGCTCGAGGACGTGAAAGCCATCTATCGGGGTTTTCTAAAGGAATTAAATCCCCTTGATGCGGTTATTATCGGCGGTAATGTGACGGCATCAAAAGATGCCGATTTTATTGACATTACCCTGATCGGCGAGGTTGCAGCGGGCAAAATGGTGCGGCGCGCCACCGCAAGACCTGGAGACGTGATCCTGGTAACGGGATATCCGGGACAATCGGCGGCGGGACTTGCGATGCTGCTTGAGACGGAACCCGAAAATGGACGGACCGACAGTCCACTGGTCAGAGCCTATCAGCAACCCACCCATCGCGCCCGTGAGGGGCAGGCCATTGCGCACTCGGGCCTTGCCCATGCCATGATCGATATCAGCGACGGCCTTCTGGGGGATCTGGGGCATATCTGCGACGAGAGTGGCGTTGGCGCCGTTCTTGACGAAAAGCGCCTGCCGGTAAGCCGTGCCCTTTATCAATTCGCCGAGGATTCGGGCCGTCCCCCCCTTGATTATATTCTAAAAGAGAGTGACGATTATGAACTGATGATGACCTGCGCGCCGGAAAATGCGGCGCGCATTCGGGTTGCCGTTTCCCGGAAGAGCGACATTCCCGTAACGGAAATCGGAACCATCACCGGGAAAAAAGGAGCAATTGAGCTGATGTCGCCGGACGGCATTTCCCGTTCCGTGGGCCTGTCCGGCTGGGATCACTTTGCAAAATGAGGAGAGCTTATGTTTGATGAAAACCTGGCCCACAAAGCCGCTTTAAACCTTGCAACACTCAGGGATCAGAAGCCTCTGGTCCATAACATCACCAACTTCGTGGTCATGAATTTTACGGCAAACGCCCTTCTGGCCTTCGGCGCTTCTCCCGTCATGGCCCATGCGCCGGAAGAAGTGGAAGAGATGGTCGCCCTTTCCGGCGCCCTGGTACTCAATATCGGCACCCTGACGCACCCCTGGGTAGAAGGGATGCTGAAGGCCGGCAAGAAAGCCAATGAACTGAACATTCCCATTGTTCTGGACCCGGTGGGCGCCGGGGCTACCACGTTTCGCACTTCCACGGCCATGAAACTGACGGATGCCCTTTCCATCAGCGTTATTCGTGGAAATGCCTCGGAAGTGCTTTCTTTGGCCGGGGGGGATTCTCGGACAAAAGGCGTGGACGCGGTGCATGGGGTGGACGAAGCTGAAGAGGCGGCCCTCGCCCTTTCTCGAAAACTGGGCGCCACCCTTGCCATTACGGGACCCGTGGATCTGGTTACCGATGGGGACCGCGTTCTCAGGGTGTTTAACGGACATGAACAAATGGGTCATGTCACGGGAACCGGCTGCGTTGCAACCGCACTGATCGGCGCATTTCTGGCCGTGGATGGCGACAGCCTCGAGGCAACAGCGACAGCCCTGGCGGCTTATGGCCTGGCGGGTGAAGCGGCGGCCGCACTTTCAAAGGGCCCGGGATCCCTTCATCCCGCCCTGCTGGATGCACTATTTAACCTGGATTCGAAAAAGTTGAGCAACAAAATTAAAATTAAGTCCTAAAATGGAATTTTGCCATGGTAAATCCGACATGTATGGACAAACAACAAGGCGCTAGATTTTTTCTTATTTTTCTGCTCTGCTCTCTGTTGTTGCTCTTGAAGCTCTTCTGGACTTTTTTGTCGGCAATTATTCTGGCAATGCTCATTGTCAGCGTTTTTTATCCCGCATATGCCAAGGTTAAGACCCTGTTGCGGGATCGAGAGGTGCTGGCATCCCTTTTGGTCACGTTCTTCATTCTGATCATATTAATCATTCCCGTGGGCTGGTTCATCGGCACCCTCTCCAATGAGGCTTACGAATTTTACAAGAAAAGCAGCAATCAGGTATCGCTCAGCAAAATCAAAAAAATCGTGAAAGACGACCCGGTCTGGAGTGAGCGTTTTGCAAAACTGAACGACATGACCGGGCTCAATATTACGCCGGATACCATTGAGGAACTGGCGTCTTCCATCGGGAAAAACATCGGATTGTTTTTGTACGACCAGATCAGAAGTATGGCCTCGAATCTGCTCAACTTTCTGATTCAATTTTTTCTGATGGCCCTCACCATGTACTATCTTTTTAAGGATGGCGCGAGGCTGAAGCGGTATTTTTTCGAACTCCTGCCCGTGCCCGAAAATCAGCTGGAAAAGCTGACCTCTAAATTCCATGAAATGGGAAGGGCCGTTGTGGTGGGGAACGGACTTTCCGGGATTGTTCAGGGAATTCTGGGGGGACTGGGGTTCTACTTCTTTGGTCTGGATTCACCCTTCCTGTGGGGAACCGTCATTTGTTTCATGGCGTTTCTTCCCATTATCGGGGCTTCGGCCGTATTTATTCCCACCGCGGCCCTCCTATTTTTACATGAGAATACGGGGCTTGGGTGGGGATATCTGATTTACAATGTTTCATATAGTTCGATCATTGAGTATCTGGTGAAACCCAGACTCATCGGACAGGGGATGCAAATGAATGCACTCCTGGTGTTCATCGGGATTATCGGGGGCATCAAGGTGTTCGGCATCCTGGGAATTATTTATGGCCCTCTTATTATCACCATATTTTTGACACTTGCGGAAATATACAGACTTGAATATCGCGACAAAGCCGTATAAGCTTATTCGCAAAAAAAAGGATTACACCATGAAGGAGGACAGCGAATGGATCCTGAAAAGGTCTTGAAAGGAAAGAAAATTCTGATCGTTGACGATGAAGTGGACGTTCTTGATTTCTTGTCCGAACTGTTGGAAAACAGCGAGGTTCACCGGGCCACATCCTATGAGGAAGCGAAAAGCCTTCTTGAAGCCCACCATTACGACGCAGCGGTTTTGGACATCATGGGAGTACGCGGCTATGAACTTCTGGAATTGGCCAAAGGAAGGGATATTCCGGTTTTAATGCTCACGGCCCATGCACTGAACCAGGACAACCTCAAGAAATCATTTGAAAAGGGCGCCTGCTACTACGTTCCCAAGGATGAAATGGGGAAAGTAGATATATATCTGTCGGACATCCTTGAAGCTTTGGAACAGGATAAAAATGTATGGGTCAAATGGTACGACAGGTTAAGCACCTTTTGCGACCGGAGGTTCGGCGCCAACTGGCGGAGTGAAGATCCTGAGTTCTGGGATTCCCTGTTGAAATATTAATCATCGATACGCAACGGAAAGGAGACGGGAAAATGGAAAATAGAGAAGTCGGTACCACCATTATGCAGCATCTTTTAAAGCAGCAACGACAAAATCCGGAAGCCACGGGCGCTTTCACAATCCTGCTCAACGAGTTGATCGTCGCGGCAAAGGTGATTTCCAGAGAAGTGAACAAGGCGGGACTCGCGGACATTTTGGGCGCTACCGGAAAAGTCAATGTTCAGAACGAGCAGGTGCAGAAACTGGATATCTTTGCCAACCAGGTGGTAATCGAACGAATGCAGCATATCGGACAGCTTTGCTGTATGGGCTCTGAAGAAAACGCGGATCTGATTGACATTCCCCCCCGGTTCCCAAAGGGAAACTATATTATCCTGTTTGATCCCCTCGACGGAAGCAGCAATATCGATGTGAATGTGAGTATCGGCACCATTTTCGGTGTTTACAAGAAAGTCAGTGAAGAAACCGATATTGACTGCCTTTTAAACGATGTATTGCAACCCGGCATGCAACAGGTGGCGGCAGGATATTTCATCTATGGCTCCAGCACCATGATGGTGTACACCACCGGCAATGGAACGGGCGTGCATGGGTTTACCCTCTACCCCAGCGTGGGAGAGTTTCTCCTTTCACACGAAAACATTCAGATACCCGAAAAATCAAAGACCTATAGCGTCAACGAAGGAAACTACGCCTATTGGGATGAAAATACGAAGGCACTCGTTGATCACTTCAAGGCCGTCGACCGGGAGACCGGCCGGCCCTATTCCGCCCGGTATGTGGGAAGCCTGGTGGCGGATTTTCACCGCAATCTGTTAAAGGGGGGCATCTTCATGTATCCCGCGGACAGAAAGGATCCCAAGAAACCCACGGGAAAACTGAGGTTGATGGTCGAGGCCAATCCCCTTGCCATGGTGGCCAGGGAAGCGGGTGGATACGCCAGCGACGGCCATGGCCCGATTCTTGAGA
This sequence comes from Desulfatiglandales bacterium, assembly GCA_963664475.2. Classification (GTDB taxonomy): domain Bacteria; phylum Desulfobacterota; class DSM-4660; order Desulfatiglandales; family Desulfatiglandaceae; genus NaphS2. The sequence continues at coordinate 372,207 of CAXXXE010000002.1, read as the reverse complement.
TCGACCCGAAAGAACTTCACCAGCGGGTGCCCCTCTATATTGGAAACCGGGAGGATGTGGAATTGGCGGAAAAATTCATTGGCGGGGACATTTCATAGTCTATTCACAGGGGGCAGGGGGCAGTTGTTCCCCATCCTGCCCCCTGACAACTGAACGGGTGATCACGTTAATCCACCAAGACGCCAAATAGTTTACCCACTCACAAAATAGAAAGTTTCAGCCGGCAATTCAAGGCAGGTGAGCCGTTTGCCATAGGCGGCGCCCGTGTCCACTCCGATTTTGTTGGCCATGATCAGGGGTTCCGGAAAAGGCGTATGACCGAAAACGACTTTTTTCCCAAAATCAAAGGTTGAGGAAATAAAAGGCTCCCGAATCCACATCATATCGGTCCTGCTCTGCCGCGCCACGGGGATACCCGGTCTGAACCCGGCGTGAACCAGATAATAATGTTCCAGCTCAATAAAGGGCTCAAGGGATTTATAGAAAGCCATGTGGTCGCGGGGGATGTCGTCGGCAAATAGTGGGGTTCCCGGATACTGTTCGGATCGATACGACTTCAGGGTGGTAAGACCGCCATTGGCCAGGTATAAATTCCGATTCACGCCCGACAGGTAATCCAGCAGCATGTCCTCATGGTTTCCCATAATACAACTGACCCGGGCATAGTTTTGGGTCAACGACAGGACGTAGTCCACAACATCTCTGGAATCCGGCCCCCGGTCCACAAAATCTCCCAGAAAAATCAAGGCGTCCCTGCCCGGCCGCCATGGAATTTTGTCCATCAGTCTTTTGAGCATGCCAAGACGGCCATGGATGTCCCCGATTACAAATGTTTTGTCATTTGTTGCCATTTCGTTATAAGAACATCCGCAGAATCTTTTCAGCCAATCGCCTCGAATCCAATCGTTTGAGTCCCGCCTCATCCGCTGCTTTCAGGGCTTGTTGAAATTCTTCGACCGTTATCGTTCGATTGATGAGTGGATCAGTGGCTGCCTCGCCGCAGGGCCGGTATTGATCCATGACATTGGTGAAGGTATTTGAAGAAATATGCGTTGCAAGGAACCGCAGGACACCCTCCGTGCCTGCTATCCCATTCGGCATGACCAGATGCCGTACCAGAAGGCCGCGAATAGCCACCCCTTCCGGATTTAAAACCAGATCCCCGACCTGCCGGTGCATCTCTTTCAAAGCGGCCCTGGCCGTCTCCGGATAATCCGGAGCGTTTAAGAACCGTTTTGAAGGCCCATTGTCCCAGAACTTGAAATCGGGCATATAGATGTCGAAAATCCCGTCCAGTAAGGCCAGGGTTTCCAGATTTTCATATCCTCCCGAATTATACACCAGGGGAATGCGCAGACCTTGTTCAATGGCGGGGATAAGCCCTTCGAGAATCTGGGGAACCATATGGGTGGGGGTAACGAAATTAATGTTGTGACATCCCTTCTCGTTCAACCGGACCATCATGGCGGCCAGTTGTTCCGCATGAACTTCAACCCCTTCATTGAGGTGGCTGATGTCATAATTCTGACAGAAGGTGCAAAGGAGATTACAGGAACTGAAAAAAATTGTTCCGGAGCCTAATTTTCCCACGAGAGGCGCTTCTTCGCCGAAATGGGGATTAAAGCTCGCAACTTTCGCATTTCGTCCCGTCTTGCAGTAGCCGGTCTCTCCCTGAAGCCGATTTACGCCACAGGCACGGGGACACAGGCGGCAGCTTTCCAGCAGGGCCAGGGCCTTTTGCGCCCGGCCCGCCAACTCGCCCTCCCGATAGCACTTCATGTAGGAAGGTTCAGCCATTGTTTCGGGCCTCAAAAAAGCCCCCCTGACAAAAAGGCAATTCGGTCAGAGGGGGTTTTGGGTTCAGGCGAAAACAAGAGAGGTATCGAAAATTTAATCCCGCCCCTGACCGAAGATTCGGAGCAACATCAAAAAGAGGTTGATAAAATCCAGATAGAGGGACAATGCGCCGAGAATCGCCCCTTTTCTGACCACGGCCCCGTCCGCATCCACGGGCTGCGTTAGGGCCATATTTTTGAGCTTTTGGGTATCATAGGCGGTGAGCCCCACGAAAACAATGACCCCGATATAGCTGATCACCATGCTCATGCCGGGGCTTCTGAAAAACATGTTCACCAGGGATGCGATGATAATGCCGATGAGACCCATCATCAAAAACCCACCCATGGACGTCAGGTCCCGTTTGGTGATCCAGCCGTAAATGCTGCAGCCCACAAAGGTTCCGGCGCACACAAAAAAAGTGCTGACAATGGAGGTCTGGGTATACGCCAGGAAGATAAAGGAGAGGGTGACCCCGTTCAGGGCCGAATAAATAACGAATAGAGATGTGGCCGTACCGGCGCTCATTTTGTTCACCATGCCGGAGATGGCAAACACCAGCCCCAGTTCCGCCACGATGAGCAGGATAAAGATAATGGAGTTGCCGAAGATGAGGCGTGTGAGGGCCTCGTTTCCGGAAACATACAGGGCCACCACGGCTGTGAGAGCCAGCCCGATGCCCATCCAGTTGTATACGCTTCTGACAAAATCGTTCACCAGGACTTCAGACCTGGATCTCGATACGGATGTTTGCGCCATGCGATTACCTCCTCGTATGAAATGTTGTGGTGGTGAAATTGGGTTGCTTCCGTAATCCGTTTTTATTATAGATGTTCTTTTGGAAAGATCAAGGGTAAACGCCTTAACATTTTCGGAGTTCATAAACCATGCATGACAACAAACTCTACATTGTCATGGTGGGGCTTCCCGCCAGAGGGAAATCCACCATCGCCAACAAACTGAAAGAGAACCTCACCAAATACGGTATCAAGACCGGCATTTTCAACAACGGGGATCTAAGGCGGAAACTCACCGGCATCGAGACTTCCCGGCCCGAATTCTATGATCCGAACAACCAACAAGGCGTTGAACTCAGAGAAAAAATAGCCATTGCAAATATCGGACGCGCCAAAGACTATCTGGCACAGATGGGACATGTGGCCATTCTGGATGCCACCAATGTCAGTCTCAAACGCAGAAATAAAATTACCCGAGCTATCGGGGACCATCCAATTCTCTTTATCGAATGCATCAACGGGGACGAAAAAATTCTCAAGGCCAGTCTCCAGCGAAAGGTGGTGCTTCCGGAATTCAGTCATCTGGCGAAAGAAGAAGCAATGCAGAGTTTCCGTCGAAGGATCGGTTACTATCAAACCATCTATACGCCTCTCGAGACGGAGCGAAATTTCGTCAAGCTGGATTCCCTGAACAACAAAATTCTGAAGGAAGAAATTACGGACAAAATCCCCTACTGGGACCGGATTCGGGATTTTCTGGTAACGGATACGGTCAAAAATCTATTTCTGCTTCGCCATGGAGAAACCTTTTTTAATCTGGAAAACCGGATCGGCGGCGACTCTCCCCTGACGGAAAACGGTATGGCCCAGGCCCGGGCCCTGGCCCGCTATTTCAGCAAAAAAAATATTCCGGTGATTTTCACCAGTGAAAAAAAGAGAACGCTCCAGACGGCGGTTCCCATCAAGGCATTGCAGACAAAGTGTACCATCATTCCCCTGAAGGAGTTTAACGAAATCGACAGCGGCGTCTGTGAATGCATGAGCTATGAAGAGATTCGCAAACAGATGCCCCATGTGTTTCTGGCGAGGAAGAGGGACAAATATAACTATGTGTATCCGGATGGTGAGGGATATACTTCCATGAAATACCGGGTGGACATGGGGATCAAAAAAGCCCTCTATCTGAGCCAGGATTCACAGAGCATCATCGTCGTGGGGCACCGGGCCGTCAATCGCATGATCCTTAGTCATTTCCTCTATCGAAGAGAGGAAGACGTGCCCTATATTTATGTGCCCCAGGACCGATTTTATCACATCACTGCCACCCAGGACAAAAAACTGCTTGAATTGAAGTCCTATCATCTGTAACCGCCCTTTAATCTATTAAAATATAATTGACAGGCCATCCCATACGTTCATTTTGTTTAGGTTGAATCAGTTTTTGGCCCAGCGTCAAACCAACACCGGAAAAACCGGTTTATGCGACAACCCGATCATTTTCCAAGGCGGGCAGGTATATGCAAACATGGGTCCCCTCCCCTAACTTGGAATCAATGGAAATAAAACCGTCATGGTTTTTCACAATGCCATAAGCCGCGGACATCCCCAACCCTCGTCCTACGAAATGGGTCGTAAAAAACGGCTCATATATCTGATCCAGCGTTTTTGAATCCATCCCTTTCCCATCGTCTTTGACTGTAAAGCAGGCATACCGCCCCGGTTTAAGATCCGGGTATTTGTGCTCAAAACCACTCTCTAACACCAATTTTTCACTCGAAATCCAAATGCAACCCCTGTTTTCAACGGCCTCAATGGCATTTTCGATAACCGCCGAAACCAACATTTCCATCTGCTTCGGATCCCCAGCGACCTTTGGCGTACCCGGCGCCAGGTTCAAGATCAAATGGATTGAATCGGGAAAAGTCCGACGAATAGACGAGATCACCGATTCAACGACATTGTCGATGTTTAGCGGCTTTCGGTGATATCTTCCACCAAGGCTGTAGGCCAAAAACTGATCGGTTAACGACACCATACGGCCTGCGGCACGCTTCATGGGCTTAACGCACCGCATCACTCTTTCATTATCGGAAAAGTCCATTTCGAGAAGTTCCGTATGCATGGTAATTGAAGACAAGGCATTGTTGAACTGATGCGCAATACCTCCCGACAAGGTTGCCAGGGATTCCAACCTTTGCATCTGCCGCCGCTGTTCCTGGATTCGTTTACGGTCGCTGATATCATGAATGGTCGCCAGAATAGCGGTTTCGCCTTCAAGCAAAATCCGACTTGAGTAAACCTCTACATTTACGATGGACCCATCGCGACGGATATCTCGTAATTCATAGACCGCTTCCAATTTTTCGGGCCATCGTTTCCGTCGATCTTCAAGAATTTTACGATCATCCTCATAGATGAATTCAAGCACATCCCTTCCAACAACTTCGGTTTCATTTTCATAGCCATGCAGCTCCAACCATTTGGGATTAACCTCGACAATTTTACCTTTTTTGGCAACGCTCCTGGCTTCACGCGACTCACGAAACAGGGTCCGATACCGCAATTCACTCTCCCGCAACGCTTTCTCGGCCTTTTCTCTTTCCGAAATGTCCACAACCACCATATTCATCTCGCCTGAAGCGTTTTCGTCTTTCTCTTGGACGGCAATGCTCTCCACTTGCCCATGAAATACCCCATCACCCTTCTTTCTCATCAATTTTTTATTCTGGTTTTCCAGTTCAACCTGGTAGACTTGAAGATCTTCAAGGAGATTTCGAATATCAGTGGCGGACATTTTTTTAAGTGAAGACGAGGTCTTAAGCATTTTCTCCGTTTGCCGTCGAAGCTTCAGCGGTCTTGGCAATCCTGTTCCATTCCGTTTCATGGCAATGTCCCCCCTCCAAAAAAAAAGCTCCAGGGCAAAATCACCAGGAGCTTCCATTGCAATGCAAACAAAGCACTTCACGGCAACCTGGCAATCATGACCTGTACGGCTTTAGACCCATGGCTTTGCGCCCCCTCCTTTCGAAGGGTTTGCCTTTTCATTAAAATTTTATTGGTATTAAGCTACAGTAGAATTATCCGGGTGTAAAGTGAAATGTGGATTCCATGTCAACCCCCGACGAGGGGTTTAAGATGTCCTCATTTTTCAGCGCGGCCTCTTCCTTCAACATACGGGTCCGTTGGCTGTCCGCCCGTGGGCCTCACTGGTTGAACCAGTACTTTAGGCGTTTGGGTCCTTTTATCGTAAAAAAGAAATGCGGTCACATGCATCCGTTCAACGGATGCCGCAAGACCCACGTTTTTGACATAAAAGACATACCCGCCGTCCACCACATGGGCCGGCCCCACCTCTCCCGCATAGGAAGACTTGATCAGCACCCCCTCATATTTTCCCGCTGGAACCGTTATTTCGTACGCCCCCACATAGGTATGGGTCACCTTGAGATGCCCGCTGTATTTTAAAAAAGTGGGATCATTGAGATCATAAACCTTTACCGCCGTTTCCACCTGTAATTGATCCCCCGGCTTCATACCACCAGACATCAGCGGAAGCATGGGATCATAACGGGTGATAACGCCCTGTTTCAAGTCCATTTCCGAGACCAGGTTGATGGCGCCGTCTGAAACCGAGAAAAACTCAGTACAATCTCCCAACACCATCCGATGCCAGAATATTTGTCCATTCTTTCGATCCGTCTTTGAGATGGCGGCCACCTGCGTTTCCCTCCCGGTCGCCTGCGGTAATTCGATAAATCCATTCCCCGTCACGCAAGGGCATCAGGCCGGCCGTGTCTTTGATGGGCCATGCCGGCAATACCTTGCCCACGACCCCCTCTCCCAGAACGGCCAGGGCTTCCCGATCGCTATCATTGAGTTTGACCGTTTTTCCAGGCGACTGATCTTCAGAAAAGGCCCCTTCCCCTGCCATACCGATGATTATCATCACAACCAGCATTGTCATCCACGGGATTCGATGGATACATGAAGAAATCATTTGAAATCCTCCTTTTCAAGCAGCTGTTACGCTTTCAGGGAACCGATGATACCATCCATGGATTCAATGGCATGCTCACTCAAAAAATCCTCCAGCCCCTTGATGATGGTCAAAGCAGCTCTTGGATTGATGAAGTTGGCCGTTCCCACCTGAATGGCTTGCGCCCCTGCAATTAGAAACTCCAAAGCATCCCGCGGTTCCAGAATCCCTCCCATGCCGATAACGGGGATTGTAACGGTTTTAACCACCTGGTGTACCATGTGAAGTGCCACCGGGCGAATAGCCGGCCCCGATAACCCGCCGCTCCCGTTGGCCAATTTGGGGGTGCGGCTTTCGATATCGATGGCCATGCCCGTCAGGGTGTTGATCAGGGACAGGGCGTGAGCGCCGGCCTTTTCCACTGCAAGGGCGATTTTCCGAATATCCGTGACATTGGGAGATAATTTGACGATGACGGGCTTGTCCGTTTCTTTCAGGACCCGCTCCGTGACCCGCGCGGCCATTGCGGGGTCCGTACCAAAAGCCATGCCTCCCTGTTCCACATTGGGACAACTAATGTTGACTTCGAGTGCGGAAACACCTTCAATTCCCTTGAGCCCCGCCGCCACGGCGCCGTATTCGTCCAGGGAATGGCCGTAAATGTTTACGATGACGCAGGTATCCAGCGTCTGAAGCCAGGGCAGTTTTTCCGACAAAAAAGTATCGAGCCCCACATTGGCCAAACCTATGGCATTCAACATGCCGCAGGGAGTCTCCACGATGCGGGGCGGGGGATTGCCTTCCATGGGTTTGAGGGAAATGCCCTTGACCACGATGCCGCCCAATAAATTGGGATCCATGAGGGACGCGAATTCCCGTCCATAGCCAAAGGTTCCCGAGGCCGTGAGAACCGGATTTTTGAATTTCAGAGGGCCGATTTGAACCGCCAGATCGGGTTTGTTCATAATTTACAACGCCTCACAGCCAAGGATTTCAAAATGTTGATTAATTTCAGAATACTAACACTTATGGGTGCCGTATGGTAACAACAGCTCCATTTTCCGCGTGAAAACCGGGTTCCACATTCACGGAGGGCGCAATGAAGGTGGCGGTAGCGCCATCTTTGACTGTGGTATTTTCACCAAGGGTCAAAGATGTCGCGTTGCTGCAGGAACAGTTCGTTCCTGAAAGATAGATCACATTGTGCTGATGCCATTAGCGGGGCAAGAAGGGCACCCCACAACATCAAAATTGGACATGCCAAAACGGGTTCAAATCATGAGCATGCCCGGAATACGGCAATCCTTAGAAAGTTTGCCGTCAGCCATTAGGGCCCCGTGGTTCGCCCCAACATGTTCAGGATTGCACTCAGATAAGCGCCTTTGGTTCGTCATCCCAGCCATATCAGCAGGACTGCGTGTTCCACCCAATTTTCGATTTTAAGTGCCGGTACGACGTTGAGGTATCTCATCTCCGGAACCCCGGCTAAGCACTTATACCAAAAGCCCCCGCCATACCCATATGCTAAAAGGCGCTGTATGCGGCTGAAATCGCCAATAACTGGGCTTCTCATTGTAACATGACATCTTTAAAATGTACCATTCAATAATGCTGTCACCGTTCATGCCATCCCAGTGACCCGATAATCCATCTCAGTGCAGGTAACGACAGCTGCAAGATCCGTCTGTTGCCGGGTTCCACATACGGAGGGTAGCATGATTCTGTAATGGGCGCCATCCCAATTGGACTGTCCGGAGCAACTATCAGACATAGGGTCAAAGATGTCGCATCTGAGGAGTTGTTGCTCCTGAAAGATCGTAGGGACATTGGTAATACTGCTTCAATACGTGGGACTCCATGGCCCCGGCACTCGCAAAAGACCAGCACGCTCCGCAGGAACCTTGATTTTTTGCCGGTGTAACAATGCCGTCATTCCCCCGGTTGCGCATCAACTAGTTCTTGCAAGGATGAGCAGCCTTTGGCCAAACCAGTCCAATCAGCAGGACTGTTTGTCCACCGCGATTTTAAGTGCCGGACGCGTTGAGGTACACATCTCCGGAACCGGCGTTATACCAAAAACCCCCGAATATCACCCAGTGCGAAATCGCGGTATACATGCCAATCCCTGGGCCCCTCATTGCAACATGAATCTTTAGGATACCATTCAGGCTGTCATCGTATGCCATCCCGTGACCCGATAATCCATCTCAGTGCAGGAATAGCTGCAAGATCCGTCTGTTGCCGTATACGGGTAGCATTTCTGTATGGGCTTTCCTAATATAGATGAATGGAGGAATAAAGAAACACCCCATTTTTTTCTGTTAAGATAGTTTGAAGTGTATGTAAAACGGTTGTTTCATGTCAAGATGGAAGCATTAAATTCATGAAGGTTCAGATATTATTTTGTTCCCAAGCACTCCGGCATAGAAAAAACTCCTTGACAATTCTTTCCCGAAAGATTAAAAATCTTACCCATGAAAACATATGAGATAAAAGATACAAGTGCTTTAAGGAATTGGTGGTGGCGCAGCTTCATACAGAAGGGGTGTGCCGACCGGATTTAAAAGCAATAGCAGTATCACCGACAAACAAACCGTGGCGCGCTTCATCAAGGGCTTCACGGTTTTTTTATTTGGGCATATACAGACAAAAGGGCCGTGGGGCAAATTTCCCACGGCCCTTTTTTTTTGAGGGGCCAATTTCAAGAGGATCAGGCATTTTGGAAATACGACCTTCTCTTTCACAATTCAAACGAATGGCGGCACAAGGCAACCTGATACCGGTGTATGGGGAATTCCTTGCGGATACGGAAACCCCGGTTTCAGCCTATCTAAAAATCAAGGACAAGTCGTTTTCCTATCTTCTGGAAAGCGCCGATGGCGGAACGACCTGGGGACGTTACAGTTTTATTGGATACAAGCCCCTTCTTGTAGCTCGGTTCATGAGCCAACGGATGGAGATTACAAAGAATGATGAAACCGAAATCCTCGATCCGGTTGAAAATCCCCTGGAAGTTTTGAGGGATCTGACATCACAATACCGTTCCGTGACATCAGAGGATCTGCCCCCGTTTCAAGGAGGTCTCGTGGGTTTTTTCAATTACGACCTGATTCGGACCTGGGAACCGGTGCCGGCGCGTCCGGATGCAGACATGCCGGAATGCATCTTCACCGCTTCCCGGCGACTCATTATCTTTGACCACCTGACCCACAAAATTACCGTAGCGGCCCATGCTCATGTGTTGGAAAATGAAGATCCGGAGTCCGCCTATCTTCAGGCTTGCCATGCGGTAAATGAGACCATTGCCGAACTCAGCCGGCCGGTTCCCACCATCATGGAACAAAATGACGTCAAAATATCGGAGATCACATCCAATATTGAAAAAGAGCCCTTCATGGGAGCCGTGACACAGGCCAGAAAATATATTGCGGCAGGCGACGCCATCCAGATCGTCCTGTCCCAGCAATTTCAGGGAACCGTATCGGGAGATGATTTTGCCCTCTATCGAAAGCTCAGGAGCATCAATCCGTCGCCCTACATGTTTTATCTCAATTTCGGAGAAACCAGACTGATCGGCGCTTCCCCTGAAATTCTGGTGCGCCTTACGGACGGCCGCATTGAATTGCGTCCCATCGCGGGCACAAGGCCCAGGGGAAAAGATGAGGCCATGGACCAGGCACTGGAAAAAGAACTCATGGAAGATCCCAAGGAAAGGGCCGAACACATCATGCTGGTGGATTTGGGGAGAAACGATGCGGGAAGGGTGGCGGCGCCGGGGACGGTGAGGGTTCCGAGGTTGATGGAAGTGGAACGTTACTCCCATGTGATGCACCTGGTCAGCCGCGTGGAAGCAAAATTGAGTCCGGAAAAAGACGCCTTCGACCTCTTCATGGCGTCATTTCCCGCGGGAACCGTTTCAGGCGCCCCCAAGATCCGTGCCATGGAAATCATCCATGAACTGGAACCTTCCCCCAGAGGACCTTACGCGGGGGCCGTCGGGTATTTCGGGTTCAACGGCAACATGGACTTCTGCATCACCATCCGCACCATAACCCTGCACAAGGATAAACTGTCCATCCAGGTGGGCGCCGGCATTGTGGCCGACTCCGACCCGGAAAAAGAATACCAGGAAACCCTGAACAAGGCGGGCGCCATGTTTCAGGCCATCGGGAGGACGAAAACCAAATGATTCTGATGATCGATAATTACGATTCCTTTACCTACAACCTGGTCCAGATGATACAGGTATTGGGGAAAAGTATTTCCGTACGGCGGAACAACCAGGTGGACATCCCGGCGCTGGAAAATTTAAACCCGACCGCCCTCCTGGTGTCTCCCGGCCCGGGCACGCCGGATGATGCGGGCATTTCGGTGGATGCCATTCGGCATTTTGGAAAAAAGATTCCGATTCTGGGGGTGTGCCTGGGTCATCAATCCATGGCCGCCGCTTTCGGCGGTGAAGTGATTCGAGCGAACCGGATCATGCACGGAAAGACAAGTCTCATATTCCATGACAACCGGACCCTTTATCGTAACCTGCCCAACCCTTTTCCCGCCATCCGCTATCATTCCCTGATTGTCGACGGCAACCGGATCCCGGACTGCTTTGAAGTGAGCGCCTGGACGAAACAGGGTGAAATAATGGGACTGAGACACAAACAACACCCCATGGAAGGGGTGCAATTCCATCCGGAATCGATTTTGACCGATGCCGGGATGGATATCATTAAAAATTTTTTAGGGAGGATAAACCAATGATCAAACAGGCAATCGCTAAAGTGGTAAACAAACAGGATTTGACGGAAAAAGAAATGGTTTCCACCATGGATGAGATTATGACCGGACAGACAACCCCTTCACAGATCGGAGCATTTCTGACGGCGCTGCGGATGAAAGGTGAAACCGTGGCGGAAATCACAGGCGCCGCCAGGGTCATGCGTGAGAAAGGCGGAAAGATTAACGTCAAAAACCACCTGGTCAGCATTGACCGGGATGAGATCAATGCGGAAGATGAAACCCTGCTTGACATTGTGGGCACCGGCGGAGACGGGACCCGGACGTTCAATGTCTCCACCACCACCGCCTTCGTGGCGGCCGGCGCGGGCCTGAGAGTGGCCAAACACGGCAACCGCGCCGTGTCCAGCCTTTGCGGCAGCGCGGATGTGCTGGAAAATCTGGGCGTCAACCTGGATATCAACCATGCGGATGTGGAGCGATGCGTAGATGAAGTGGGCATCGGATTTCTCTACGCCCCGAGTTTTCACGGGGCCATGAAGTACGCCGCCGAACCCCGGCGTGAAATGGGCATCAGGACCCTTTTCAACCTTCTGGGGCCATTAACCAATCCGGCGGGCGCCAATGTACAGGTTCTGGGAGTGTACTCCCCTGACCTGACGGAAATGATGGCCCGGGTCTTAGGCAACCTGGGGGTTCGGGAGGCCTTTGTGGTGTGCGGCGAGGGCACTTACGACGAAATCAGCATTTGCGGAAAAACCAAGGTCACCCACCTTAAAAACGGCGACATCAATACCTTTAACATGGAACCGGAAACCTATGGGTTCAAACGGGCCGCCGCCGAAGACATCCAGGGGGGCAATGCCAAACGGAATGCGGAAATCGTCCGCCAAATCCTTGAGGGCGAAAAAGGTCCTAAGCGAGAAATGGTCCTGTTGAACACCGCCTCCGCCTATGTGGCGGCCGGTCTGGATCAGGACTTTTTCGCCGGCATCAAACGGGCGGAAGACATCATCGATTCAGGCAAGGCCAGGGAAAAGCTGGATGCACTGGTGGATTTCACCCGGGGATGCACCGACTTTGTGCGAAAGGAACTGTAGATGCACGACAAGCTGGTTGAAATCCTGAAAGAAAAAAAGAGAGAAGTGGAACGTCTGAAAAAGGGACCATCGGCACTACCGGAGAACCGTTTTTCAGGCGGCATCCGCAATTTCAAGGAGGCGCTGACATCCAACGATGGGATTGATCTGATTGCTGAAATCAAATTCGGATCTCCCTCGCAAGGCATTATTCGCGATGATTCCGATCCACTGGCCATCGGCCGTGCTTATGAGAAAGCCGGTGCCGCCGCCATCTCCCTGCTGACGGATCGGAAATTCTTTAAAGGGGATCTAAAAGACCTGTTCAGACTGAAACAGGCGGTATCCGTGCCGATCCTTCGAAAGGATTTTATAATAGATGAAATTCAGATCACCGAATCCGCGCAATTCGGCGCCGATGCGGTGCTGCTCATTGCCCGGATATTGTCTGAACAGCAACTGAAACACCTCCTTGATGCCTCACGGGCATTGGGTATGAGCGCACTCACTGAAATTCACGACAGCCAGGATCTGGAAAAAGCGCTGAACTGTGATGCCCGGATTATCGGCATCAACAACCGTGATCTGGACACCTTTGAGATCAATGCCGACACCACCCTTGATCTGGCGCGCCTCATCCCCCTGGACAGGGTGGTAATCAGTGAAAGCGGCATCCTTTCAGGCAAAGACATGCAACCCTATAAAGGGTTTAACATTCAGGCGGTTCTGGTGGGTTCGGCGCTTATGGGGGCGGATGATCCGGGGCAAAAGGCGGCGGAGTTGGTAAAGGCCGGAGCAATACAGTGATACGGGTTAAAATCTGCGGCATCACCCATATGGCGGACGCCGAAAAGGCAATTGAATTGGGCGCGGATGCCCTGGGATTCGTTTTCGCAAAAAGTCCCAGGCAAATCACGCCTCAAAAAGCGAGAGATATCACCGGGAGGCTCTCTCCATTCGTCAAAACCGTCGGCGTCTTCGTTAATGAAGAATTTTCGGAAATTCGAAAGGTCATGGACTTCTGCGGCCTGGATCTGATTCAACTCCATGGAAACGAGACCGTCTCAGCCTGTTCCAAACTGGCCCCAAAGGTAATCAAAGCCTTTCGCGTTCAAAGCGAAGCATCACTTTTGCGGATTGCGGAATTTAAGAGCCATGTGAGGGCCATCCTCCTGGACGCCTATCAGAAGGGCTTAAACGGCGGCACCGGCAAGACCTTTGACTGGGGCCTGGCGGTGAAAGCCAAAGCCTCAGGCATCCCCATGGTGTTGTCCGGCGGACTGGGACCCGACAACATAGAAGAAGCCCTGGAACGGGTAAACCCCTTTGCCGTCGATATCAGCAGCGGCATCGAGAAAAGGCCGGGCATAAAAGATCATGAACGAATGCGAATCTTCATGCGGAAAATTAAGGATTTTGAACGGAGGCATCAATAAAATGGACCATCGGGGCTATTACGGACCATTCGGGGGGGCGTTTATCCCCGAGATTCTGGTTTCGACATTTGAGGAACTGGTGAAGGCCTTTCAAACCGCAAAGGCCGATCCCTCATTCTGGAAGGAATATGAGCATATCATGAGTACCTATTCCTGCCGGCCCACGCCCATCACCTTTGCCGAAAATCTGACCCGTCATTTCGGCGGGGCAAGAATCTATATCAAGAGAGAAGACTTAAACCATACCGGCGCCCACAAGGCGAACAACGTCATGGGGCAGGGACTCCTGGTGAAACGGATGGGGAAAAGCCGGGTCATCGCGGAGACAGGCGCGGGTCAGCACGGCGTGGCCACTGCCACCATGGCCGCCAAATACGGTCTGAAATGCACCGTCTACATGGGGGAAACGGATGTGGAACGGCAGCGGCCCAACGTGTTCTGGATGGAACGCCTCGGCGCACAAGTAGTCCCCGTAACGGATGGGTCCCGCATCCTCAAGGATGCCATCAACGAAGCCTTCAGGGACTGGGTTTCAAACATGGACGATACCCATTATGTTCTGGGCACGGCCTGCGGTCCCCACCCTTATCCGGAAATGGTGTCCTATTTTCAGTCCATTATCGGAAAAGAAGCCCGAGCGCAAATATTGAAACAGACGGGAAAGCTTCCCACCCGGGTTTACGCCTGCGTGGGCGGAGGCTCCAATGCGCTGGGGATATTCAACGGTTTTCTGGATGATGAGGTGGAACTGGTAGGGACAGAAGCGGCCGGAAAAGGGCTTCATACGGGCGAACACGCGGCCCGACTGGCATCGGCGGACGGCAGCCCGGGTGTAGCCCAGGGATACAAAACCTACTTCCTTCAAAATGAAGAGGGTCAGATGATGGAAACCCACAGCGTGGCGGCAGGTCTTGACTATATCGGTGTTTCCCCTATCCTGGCATTGCTTGGCGATACCGGCCGGGTTCGCTTTGAAGCCGCCACGGACCGGGAGGTCATTGACGCACTGTCCCTCACCCTTCGCATGGAAGGTCTGATTCCGGCCCTCGAATCAGCCCATGCCTTTGCCCAGGCCTTCAAAGAAGCGCCTTCCCTGTCAGGGGACGACATCCTTTTAATCAATCAATCCGGCCGGGGAGACAAAGACATCTTTACCATCGCGGATGCCTTTGATGATCCAGGCTGGAAAGCATTTATTCAGAAAAAAGCGGAGGCCTACAAATGCTTGAAGCCTATTTGAGAAACAGATTGAAGAAAAAAAAGATTCTTTTGATGACGCACATGGTGGTGGGATATCCCTCCTTTGAAGCATCCATGAACCTGGTTGACACGATGGTGCATGCGGGGGTGGACCTGATGGAACTGCAAATTCCCTTTTCCGAACCCATCGCGGACGGACCCGTCATCCTGCGCGCCAATCAGACGGCCCTGGAACGGGGGGCCACCGTGAAAAAGTGCCTGGCATTTGCCGCCGAGGCCGCCCGTCGGTTTGACATCCCGTTTCTCATCATGACTTACTACAATATTCTATTTAAATACGGTGTGGACGCTTTTGTCGCACACATGGCGAAAACAGGACTCAAAGGGGCCATCATTCCGGATCTTCCCCCTGAAGAGGGCCGCGAGTATCTGAAAGCCATGGGAAGCAATGGATTATCCCCCGTGCTGATCTTCTCCCCAACAACCTCTTTTGAACGTATGCAAACCCTTGGCGGCTTTGCCCAAGGGTTTGTTTACTGCGTGGCCAGGAAGGGCGTCACAGGCGCCGAAACCGAATTTACGCAAGACCTGTCCACCTATTTGTCCCAATGTCGGAAGGCTTCGCCGCTTCCCCTGGCCGTGGGGTTCGGACTCAAGGAAAAAGCGGATGTGGACTATCTGGAGGGAAAGGCGGACATCGCCGTTATCGGCACCGAGGCCATCCGGATCATGGAAAAAGACGGAATCGAGGCAGTAGCTCGTTTTGTTAAGGGATTGCGTTCAAAAAATGCGCATTGACCCAATCCATTCGGCGCATTCGCCTGCACCGTTCCGACACAATAATGGATTGCGCTTCATGTATGGCTTTTTCCAGATCATCGTTAATGACGATGTAGTCGTACCACGAACAGTTTTTGATTTCTTCGGAAGCCTTCACCATTCGTTTTCCGATCGTAGCCGGGTCATCGGTCCCCCTGGCCGTCAAACGGTTTTCCAGGATCTCAAGAGACGGCGGCAACAGAAAAACGAGAACGCTTTCAGGGAATTGCTTTTTAACATTTCGACCCCCCTGAACATCCACGTCCATCAGGATATCATCGCCCGCCGACATCTGCGCCTGAATTGCTTGGAAAGAAGTACCATACAAATGCCCATGGACTTCGGCCCACTCCAAGAACGCATTTTGGCGAATCATCTCCCTGAAAACGTCCTCGGCGACAAAGTGATAATCAACCGAGTCCCGTTCAGTCCCTCTTGGGGAACGGCTGGTGTGGGAGATGGAATATGCGAGCCCTTCAATCCTTTCCATCAAGGCTGCGGCAATGGTCGATTTCCCCGCACCGGAAGGCGCGGAAAAAACGAAAATCCGACCGGTCATGATGCCTCTTCCAATTCCTGCAAAGGGATATTTCCTTCGGGGCTGAATCGCTGTGCAATGGTTTCAGGTTGCACGGCGGATAAAATGACATGGTTGCTGTCCGTAATCAATATGGACCGTGTCCGCCTTCCCTGGGTGGCGTCGATCAGCCGCTTTTCATCTCTGGCTTCATCTCGAAGCCGTTTTATGGGCGCCGCGCCGGCGGATATGATGGCAATCACGCGTCTTGAAACCACAGAATTTCCAAAACCCACATTCACAAGATTAACACTCATGGACAAATCTCCTTTTATTCCACATTCTGCACCTGTTCCCGCAGTTTTTCCAACTCCGCCTTCATTTCCACTACAATTTTCGAAACAAATGCGTCAGAGGCCTTTGAACCGAGGGTATTGACCTCCCGGTTCATTTCCTGAATGAGAAAATCGAGCCTTCTACCCACCACGTCATCCATTTCCAGGTATGTGAAGAACTGTTCAATATGGCTTCGCAGTCGGACCAGTTCTTCCGTAATATCGGATCGTTCAGCAAATATGGCGACTTCCTGGGCGAGTCTTCCTGCATCCACATCAACCCCTTGGACCATTCTATCCACATTTTCCTTCAACCGAACCCGATAAGCCGCCACGATATCGGTGGTACGGCCACGCACATCATCAACGAATCCGGCAACCCTGCTCAGCCTTTTTCTTAAATCGGCCTCAATAGCCGCCCCCTCTTCCCGTCTCATTTCAACCAGGGATTCGAGCCCGAGGATGAGCGCCTGGCGAAGCCCCGCCCCCAGTTCTTCTTCATCTCCCGTGTCCGGTTTAAGCATGATCACATCGTTCATCTGAAGCAGGGTTTCAAGGCGCATATCCTGATTGAGGCCTGAACGGTTGGACAACTGGGAAAAAACGTCTAAATAGGCATCCACCAGCGGCAGATTCAAATGGAGTTTATAGGAGGGCATCTCATTGGAATTTTCGATCTGAAAAAAGACTTCAACCCGCCCCCTGTTAACCTTTGAATCGACCACGGTTCGCAATTCCTTTTCAAACCCCTGGAGATTTTTAGGGATTCTGATAATAACATCCCGATAACGGTTGTTGAGCGATTTAATCTCCACCAGGAACCGTTTTCCATCTCGCGGGAAATCTCCTTTTCCATAAGCGGTCATGCTTTTAATCAATGGGTTTACCCCCTCTTAACTGATCCAGATATTGGGCTCTAATGGTATTAAAACAGGCAATCATCTCCGGGTGTGCATAATCGGGATACGTCCACTCCAGCGGCACAAAACCGCCCCGTTTAAAAACCAGGGTCAGGTCGGCATAAATTCCTTCCCGCAGATACACCCTGTGAATATAATTTTTCCCGGTGGCCAGAATCAACCGTTCCAGGGAAATGTACCCCGGATCAATATTAATCCGCCTTTTTTCTCCTTTCAGATATGTTTTTTCAATCTCATTGGTTTTGAGTTTCACATCCACCAGCATTTCAGGAGGAATGAGATTTTTGAAAGCGAGAAACCGACGGTGCAGCGGCCATCCCATCTCTTTTTCGTAATACCGGGTCCGATCGAAAAAAATTTCAGAACTGATCCAGTCAGCGTCTCCATAGATATTTACCAGCTGTTCGATCGCCCTTTCAACAAGCGCTTTTTCAGAAGAAAAAAGGCTGGCAATCAGTTTTACCTCATCGGATTTTTCCGGTTTGCTCATAATTCACCTTACCGCCTGAAACCTAAAACCTCAGGCATTCATGATGGCTTTTTTCACATCCGCCGCCGTTGCCGCCGATGTGCCCACTTCACCCACCACAATACCAGCCGCAATATTTGCCACATACGCCGCGGATTTTAAATCCATTCCAACGGCCAGGCCCAGCGAGATGGCGCTGATAACGGTATCACCGGCCCCGGTGACATCAAAAACTTTCTTGGCTACGGTGGGAATGTGGGTAATCTCCCCCCCACGTTCAAAAAGGGTCATACCGTCTTTTCCCTGTGTAATCAAAACGCAACGGCAATTTAATGCATCCAGCATTTTCCGCCCGGCCCTGTTGAGGGTTTCATCATCAACGATTTTAAAACCGCAAAAAAGCCCTGCCTCATGATGGTTTGGCGTAATGACATCCACGCCCCTGTAATGTTCGAAATTGCCGGTCTTGGGATCCACCGTCATCACCATATTCGGATTCATCGAGGCGGTTTTGAGCAGATCCCTGAGCCCTTTCATGAGGGGCGCCGAAATTACGCCCTTTCCATAATCGGAAATCACAACGGCGCTGATCCGGGGAAATGCCGCCTTTGCAAAATCGAGCATTTGCTTCACGCTTTCGGCACGGATATCCGCCCTGCTCTCCCGGTCATATCGAACGATTTGCTGATTTCGGGCCACAACCCTGGTTTTGATGCTCGTGGGTCGACCGTTTTCCACCACCACGCCATCGGATCTCAGCCCCATGGAAGACAGCTCCGACAAAATAATCTGACCCATGGCATCATCACCCACAACACCGCAGAGGATTGCCTCCGCCCCAAGGGCGCCCATATTGCGCACCACGTTGGCGGCGCCGCCCAACAGTTTTGTTTCCCGTTCCACGTCCAAAACCGGCACCGGCGCTTCCGGAGAAATCCGGGAAACATCTCCCCAGATGAACTCATCCATGATAACATCTCCGAGAACGGCAATCTTTGCTTCGGAAAACCGAGCTATGGAATTCGTAAACAGAACCTTCGGGTCATCTAAATTTTTTACTTCACTCATGGACATAAAAAATCTCTCTGCTTTCTTAAACACTGGCAAAGCGCCATTCTTTGAACCGGTTTATAACACCACGCGCCTGCATTGTAAACAGATATAGCCTTCATCCCAGTTGACTTTTTGAAAGCGCTCTCCTACATTATCCATTTGCATCAAACTTAGCATAACAGTTTTCGCAAGGCCTTGACCTCATGGGAAAATAGCTGGAGGATTTTTGATTGAAAGTGATCATTGTGGGCGCGGGCGAAGTCGGATTCCATATCGCTCAGAGACTTTCGGAAGAAAGCCAGGATGTTGTTCTGATTGACCAAAACCCGGAACAAATCAAGAGGGTCGCCGACAACCTGGACATACAGGCTTTTCTGGGTTCAGGGACAAGTCCTCGTATCCTCAAGGATGCGGGAATCAAGGACGCCGACATACTTTTGGCGGCAACCAACAGCGATGAAGTCAATCTGATTTCCTGCTTAATCGCTAAAAACCTGAACCCGTACCTGATTAAGGTTGCAAGGCTTAGGAATGAAGAATATATAAACGAATTGCCGTTGTTACTGGATAAAGAACACCTGGGAATTGACCATGTAATCAACCCCCAGGTTGAAATGGTGCACAGCATCCAAACGTTGATGGAGATCCCGGGCGCTTCCGAAGTTATCGATTTCGTTGGGGGGAGCGTCAAACTCATCGGCGTTACCGTGGAGAAAAATTCTCCGTTTGCCGGTCGGAAACTCCTTTCATTCACAAAGGCCGAAAGGGAAATTCTGGTGGGGGCCATTGTACGAACGCGTCCCAATTTGCCTTCCCAGGTGATCATTCCCCAAGGCAGCGACAGCATCCTGGCGGGAGACTTGGTTTATCTGGTTGCTAGAAACAGAGAGGTGGAGCAAGCCCTTGAATTGTTTGGAATCAAGGAAAAAAGCCTGCGACGGGTCATCATCATCGGCGCCGGGCAGACAGGCCAGGCCCTGGCCAGGGAAATGGACAGGACAAAGATCAACGTTAAAATTATTGAAAAAGACGAAGTCCTATGCGCGGAGCTTTCAGCCGGTCTTACCCATGTAACGGTCATCAATGGAGATGGCACGGATAAGGAACTCCTGGAAGAGGAAAATATCGGGAGCGCGGACTGCGTTGTGACCATTACCGGGGATGAAGAAAGTAATATTCTCATATCCCTTCTGGCCAAAGGGATGGGAACCCGGAAAACCGTCACCCGCGTCAGCAAATTGAGTTACCTGCCGCTCATGAGCGCCATCGGCATCGATACCGTGGTCAGTCCGAGACTGGCGGCGGTCCGGGCCATTTTACAATATATCAGACCGGGTAAAATTCTATCGGTGGCGCCCTTGAAAGGGGAACACGCCGAGGCCATCGAGGCGGAAGCGCTGGAAACATCGGAGATTGTCAACAAACCCCTCCATAAAATAAAAATGCCGAAAGGGGCCATTGTCGGCGCAATTTTCCACGAAAACGAAATTATTATCCCCCGGGGCGACACCGTGATCAAACCGGGAGACCGGCTGATCATATTCGCCCTTCAACAAGTACTGCCAAAACTGGAAAAGCTACTCACCGTAAAGCTGGAATATTTCTGATGAACTTTCAAATCATCGTACGTTTCACCGGTATTTTGATTTTTTTTCTGGGGCTTTCCATGGCAGCTCCAGTGGGCGTGTCTTTCCTGCTTGATGACCAGTGCACCAAACCGCTGCTCCTGGCCATGGTTGTCACATGCCTCCTGGGAGGCATTCCCTTTGCCTTGACAAAAAGCCAGAAGGAAAAACAGCTCAACCACCGGGACGGTGTTGCCATTGTTACGTTGGGATGGCTAATGGCGGGATTGGTCGGCGCCCTGCCCTATCTTTTTGCCGGCGTCACAACTGATATTGCCAACGCCTGTTTCGAGTCCGTTTCGGGGTTTACCACAACGGGCGCCAGCGTCATAACAGACATCGAGTCCCTTCCCGAAGGAATCCTTCTCTGGAGAAGTCTGACCCAGTGGCTGGGCGGCATGGGCATCATTGTCCTTTCCATCGCCATTCTTCCATTCCTGGGCATCGGCGGAATGCAGCTGTACAAAGCTGAAATTCCCAGTCCCGTCGTCGACAAACTGAAGCCCCGGATCTCTGAAACCGCCAGGATACTTTGGAAAATCTATCTTCTCATCACCCTGGTACAGGTAGCGCTGCTTTTCGGGGGCGGCATGAGCCTGTTCGATTCTTTCTGCCATGCCTTTTGCACCATGCCCACAGGCGGCTTTTCAACCCAAAATGCCAGCATCGCCCAATACAACAGCACATACTTTGATTTTGTCATTGTGATTTTCATGCTTCTGGCCGGCATCAATTTTTCCCTTCACTACCGACTGCTCAAAGGCGACCTGAAAATATTCGGCAAGGACTCGGAGTGCCGCGTATTCCTGATCATTGTGGGCGCATTCATCCTGCTGGTGACCCTGGATATTTATGGCGTTGTTTATAAGTCCCTTTTTCAGGCCTTCCGGTTTGCCGCCTTTCAGATAAGCTCCATCATCACCACAACCGGGTTTGTATCCGCGGATTATGAAAAATGGCCTGACTTTTCCCAGCTGATTCTGCTGGTCTGCATGTTTTTAGGGGCCATGGCGGGCTCAACGGGGGGCGGTATAAAAATCGTACGGGTCATATTGATGGTGAAACATGCTTATCAACAGGTCTTCCGTATCATTCATCCCCATGCAGTAACCACGGTTAAGCTCGGCGGGCAACCCGTTTCCACGGATGTTCTCAGCAGCATATGGGGGTTCTTTTTCCTCTATATGGGCCTTTTTATCGTGGCATCCCTCATCATGGCGGGGCTGGGGCTTGACTTTATCTCCGCTTTGTCATCCGTAGCCGCATCCATCGGCAACATCGGCCCCGGCTTTGGCATGGTCGGTCCCATCCGAAACTACCTGGAAATTCCCACGGCCGGCAAATGGGTGTTGATTGCCTGCATGCTCCTGGGACGTCTGGAGATTTATACGGTAATTGTTTTGATGGCGCCCGAGTACTGGCGAAAGTAGACCGGGATCACTCCATATTCCGTACCTACAACCCGGTTTTTTCAATAGATGAATATTTAACAAGGGGCAGAGGACAAAGTGGACGGGTAGTGTGCATTGCGGTTCCAGAATACCATTCCGGCTTTCGATTTGATAAGAGGCGCCGAATAAACACCGGCCAAATAACGCAGCAATTCTGATTTTATCAAATCTAATTTTCCAATCACAGCTAATAAGTTGTCTAATTACCTCAATTGTGCTATTTTTTCTCACTCTCGATTAAATAAAATCGGGAGGTCGACCAGTGAGTCTGCCGATTGAACCCGAAAAACAGAGGATATGAACAGTGGCACAGAATCATCAATTACCCATGACGGCCGAAGATATTTCCAAAATCCTCGAACCTCTCATCCGCCGCGTGGTACGCGAGGAGTTGGCAAGAATTACACAAACGCGCCCCGACATATTCTACCTTAATTCCCGCATGCCAATCTATAGCGACATGATGGACCTGAAGAAAAGAAAGCCTCAAGGTAAAATCAAGCTCTATTCGCATGAAGAGGTTTGGGGTGAGTAACTGCGAAGCTGCCTACGAAAAACGATTTGCCGACAACTTGAACCGGTACGGCGCCATGCGGAAAAGCATCAAACGCCGCGTGGATCGAATACTGGAAGATCCATACCATAATACGGAGACACTGGGCGATATTAGCGGCAAGCTGAACCTTGTGGGCTGTCGCAGCGTACGCGTCGACAGGAACTTCAGGGTCATTTTCGTAATCTGTGAAGAGTGCCGCCGTATCCCCGAGTGTGAGTACTGCTTTTGTGACGACATGGCCGATAAAACAGTCGTTTTTCTAACGGTCGGCCCTCATGACAAGGCGTATACAATGAAATGAAGTCTCCCCAGGTGATGGACCCAGATTTTTCTTCCGGGGGAAGTGCTTTTGATACCCTCTCCCCGCTCTGGAACTCCCTGACCGCATCTACCATTAGTTCTACACGACCTTTCAGATCTTTGTCTTTGCCCGCCGGTCACCGAAGATTGTCACCCCATATTCCGTCTCAACACCTGAATCGTATCGGCATAATTTTTACTGTGATAAATGGCCGATCCGGCTACAAAAACATCAGCGCCGGCGGAAGAGACGCTTCCGATGGTTTCACTGTTGATGCCGCCATCCACCTCAATTTCAATATCAAGACCCAGTTCATCAATCTTTTTTCTTAGGGATTCGATCTTTGGAATCATTTCGGGAATAAATTTCTGTGCTTCAAAACCGGGATTGACGCTCATAATCAGGACCATGTCCAATTGGGAGAAGATGTGATCCAGTACGCATAAGGGGGTGGCGGGATTCAAGGCCACGGCCGCTTTGGCGCCCAGGGATCTGATAAATCCGAGGGTTCGGTGCAGATGGACGGTGGCTTCCGCATGGACACTGATAATATTGGCCCCGGCTTTCACAAATTCCTCAATGTAGAGATCCGGTTGGGAAATCATCAAATGGACATCCAATGGAATCTTCGTAAGCGGCTCCACCGCCTTGACCACCAGAGGCCCAATGGTGATATTGGGAACAAAGTGACCATCCATGACATCGATATGAATATAGTCAGCTCCCGCATTCACAACGGAGGTAATCTCTTCACCCAGGCGGGTGAAATCGGCGGAGAGAATTGAAGGTGCAATTTTTTTCATGATTTTCCTCTTTTCTTTGTCATATTTTTTTAAAAAGGGCGGCAAAAAAACCTTCCATGCCGTGAGTATGGGGAAAGGTTTTAAAAAAACCGTTGTCATCCACCAGATCGATCCCCCATCCGGGAATGCGCCTGCGCAAATTTTCAAGCACAACCCCATCATTTTCTTTTAAAAATCGTTCCACCACCCCTTCATTCTCCTCTTTTGAAATGGTACAGGCGGCATACAGCATTTCACCGCCACTGTGGAGGGCACGCAAGGATTGGGTCATAATTGATTTCTGTATCATTGCCATGCGTTTGATGTCGCCCTCTTTTTTGGCCAGTTTCGTGTCGGGGTGCTTGCTGATGACCCCCAAACCGGAACAGGGAGCATCCACCATGATTTTACGCACGGACCGCCGCAAAAAAGAGACTGGCGCCGTCGCATCGGCAACCAGAGGAAAAACGCTTTCAATACAAAGCCTTTTGACATTTTGCTGAAGGCCTTTCAGGCGGTGGATGCTGGTATCCAGAGCAAAAATGCTACCACAATCCCCCGTCAGTTCGGCCAGATGGGTGGATTTTCCGCCCAAACCGGCGCACATATCCGCTATTGTTTCTCCTTTGCCGGGAGAAAGAAGGTGAGAACAGATCTGAGCCGCTTCTCCCTGCACCTGAAACAAGCCGTCTCTAAAGGCCGTCAAGCGGGAGACACTTCCTTTAAAATCGAGCAGTTCGATGCCCTCGGGGGCAACGGGAACCGCCCTGCTCTCGATGCCCTCTTTCAGAAGACGATCGAGCAGTTCCCGGCGGCTGGTCCGCAAGGTATTGGCCCTGATGATTGTTCTGGGAATTTCGTTGCCGGCCTTCAACAGCTTTTCGGTCGAATCCGGCCCCAGCTCGTGGGACCATTTCTTAACCAGCCAGAGGGGATAGGCATAATACACGGACTGATAGAGGTCCCTCTCCTTTTCAGGGTGAGGGTACGGCAAATGTTCTTTTTCCCGGCAAATCCCTCTCAGGATGCCATTGGCAAAATTGACCACATGTTTTTGCCCCAGCTTTTTGACCTGTTTTACAGCTTCATTGACGGCTGCGGATTCGGGAACACGATCCAGAAACAGAATCTGAAAAAGGGCCAACCGGAGAATGTTTAAAACCGATGGATCGATTTTTTTGAATGAAAACCGAACATACTGCTTCAAAATCCAGTCCAGTCTGACTTGCCATCTGAGAACCCCCTGAACCAGATGAACCGCAAAAGCCCGATCCCGTTCACTCAAACCAGGGGTTTGCGAAAAGAGAGATTCGAGACGTCGCTCCGTCTGGCCTGGCGCTTTCAGAGCGTTGTTCAGCGCATTTAAGGCGAGATTTCTTGGCATAAGAGATCAGTCGTCCAGAAAGGATTTCAACCCTTTTTCCACAAGATCGATATCCACATCCGTATCATAACAGGGTCCGAAGGGCCGACGGTTAAAGACGCCGAAAACGGGAATGGGATAAGCATCCTGAATGCCGCTGGTGAGATCCCGTTCACAGGCCACCGCAATGATGATTTTAGGGCGTTTGTCCACAACGATTTTCCGGGCCAGAGTACCGCCGGTGGCCACGGCCACATGCACATGGTATTTGTCCGAAAGTGCCGCCAGATCCTTTATTTTGCATTTTCCGCAGGCCTTGCAGTTCTGCACATTTCCGGTGATTCTTACCGCGCAATCATGATACTGTAAACAATGGGGCAGAAGGATCAGCATTTTTTCCGGTTTGACCTTTTGGGCTTCCGCCATGACCAATTGGTTGTTAATCGCCACAA
The DNA here is from genome assembly GCA_963664475.2 of Desulfatiglandales bacterium. Lineage (GTDB taxonomy): Bacteria > Desulfobacterota > DSM-4660 > Desulfatiglandales > Desulfatiglandaceae > NaphS2. Next base: position 346,566 of record CAXXXE010000002.1, on the reverse strand, counting down.
AGGATCTCCTGATCTCCGATTTTTGAATGCCGAAACACTTGCCGACACCCACCAGCAAGGGGAAAAGTACCCGAATGACCACCCCTCTGATGCGGCGGTTGAAAAAGAGGTTTTTCCCCCTGATAATGGTAAACACCAGTGTTAAACAAGCCCCAAGGCTCACAAGCACAACGCTGCCCAGGACAACAGCCAGAATCATCGGCAGGAATTTATGAATATTGGCCAGGCCCACATAGGGCACCCACCACAGCAGAAACGCAACGCCGAGGAGAAGTAAACAGGTTGCCAGCAGAAGAAAGATGAAGACCCGTTTTCTGGGCCTGCTGAATGTGGTAAGGTCGATCCGTTCTTGTGTGCGTTTTCCTTCAGACATCTTGAGATCCCGGGTCGTGGTTGCCGAATCTTTCATATTATCGTCCCAAAAGCGTTCCCGATTCCAAAGGAAGGCCCCGCAGAAAATCCGAAGCCCGCAACCGTTTCTTGCCGGCAAGCTGCAATGCCGTTACCAGAATAACGCCGTCCCCCGTTTCCACCAGAAGTCCTTCCTTCAAATTCCCCTTAATCCTTCCAGGAACGGTATTCAGGCAACCGGTTTCCACCACCCGGGATGAAAACAGCTTCAAGGTTTTTCCATTAATGGTTGTCCGTGCCCCCGGCCATGGATCCAGACCTCGAATCAGCGCGGAGACATGGTCTGCCGGCAGGTCCCACAAAATGTGACCGGTTGTCCGATCGATCTTTTCGGCATAGGTGGACCGGGCATCGTCCTGGGGTGTTTCATGGATTTGATGATCCGCCAGAAGTTGAAGGGTCTTGAGGAGAAAAGGGGCGGATAAATCGGCAAGCCGATCATGGAGCGTGCCTGCTGTTTCATGAGCGCCGATGGGCGTTTTTTTTTGCAGCAGAATGGGGCCCGTATCGAGCCCCTGGGCCATGCGCATGGCCGTAATCCCAGTTTCAGATTCCCCATTCATAATGGCTCTCTGAATGGGGGCGGCCCCGCGATATTTGGGCAACAGGGAGGCATGGATATTCAGCCCCCCCCATAAAGGGATATCCAGGAATTCTCGTGACAAAATTTGTCCGAAGGCAATCACCACCAGGATATCAGGCGCAATTTTGCGGATGATCTCGCGGAAGGATCGATCCGATGCCCTTTCCGGCTGAAGAACTTCCATGCCCAACCGTTCCGCCGCCTGTTTCACTGGGGATGCAACCCGTTTTTTGCTTCTTCCCCTGGGTCTGTCCGGCTGTGTCACCACCGCCTGAATACGATGTCCATGGGCTGCCAGGGCTTCCAGTGAAGGGAGTGCAAAATCCGGCGTGCCCATGAATATGATCCCCGGTCGAGATGGCAACGGGCGCGATTCATGTTCGATCATTTACTCAATTACCTTTTTGTTTTTTCTTGCGTTTCTTTTTGTACAGCGCACGTTTCAGGCTGCTGATATGGTCGATGAAGAGAATTCCTTTCAGATGATCGATTTCGTGTTGCAGGCATACGGCCAGCAGTTCTTCAGCTTCCAGGCTGAAGGGGTTGCCGCGCCTGTCAATCCCTTTCACCTGAACCCGGGCATTTCGGACCACTTCCGCGGAATAATCGGGAACGCTGAGACAGGCTTCATCCCATTTGATGGCGCCTTCGCTTTCAACAATTTCGGGATTTATCAACGCCATGGGGTTGCGGTCCTCTTCCCTCGGAGAACCATCAAAGACAATGACCCTTTTAAGCACACCCACCTGATTGGCCGCCAAACCGATACCCGGGGCCAGATACATGGTCTCAATCATTTGATCGATGAGGGTCTGCAGGTCTTCGTCAATATTTTGTATCGTTTCCGCGGGTGTTTTCAGCACCGCATCCGGATAAGTATATATTTTCATGTCAGACATTTCGTGTTCCATTGTGATGATAACCGTTGATTCGAGTTACAGATTGATTTTGATTCCCAAGTGATCTATAAGATTGCCCCATACTAAACATTTTGTCAGGATAAATCAAGATGAAGCGCACTGTGGAATTTTTGTTTGAAGCGGGTATGCTGAAAAAGACGCCCCGAACCGGATACCAGTTCCTTGGTTCGGGTGCTGAATCCGTGGCCGATCACTCTTTTAGGACCACCATACTCGGGTATGTTTTGGCCTCCATGGAAAAGGGAGCGGATATTGACAAAACCGTTCGCATGTGTTTGTTCCATGATCTGCCGGAAGCCAGAACGGGGGATCATAATTATGTCAATAAGAAGTATGTAATGGTCAACGAGGAAAAGGCGATTTTAGACCAGACCCGGGATCTGCCTTTTGGAGATGATATCGTCCTGTTGACCCATGAATTCAACGCCGCCAAAACCCTGGAAGCCAGGCTTGCAAAGGACGCGGATCAACTGGATCTGATTCTGGAATTGAAAGGGCAACAGGATACCGGCAACCCCCATGCCAAGGAATGGCTGGTATTTGCGCTAAAGCGATTATGCACCCAAAGCGGAAAAGCATTGGGTCGTGAAATTATGGCTTCCAAGAGCGATGCATGGTGGTTTGACGACGATACCCACTGGTGGGTGAATGGCACGTCCAACCCAAGCGAGGGAGAAACAAAATGAATTTTCTAAAAGGGATCGGCTATAATTTTCGAGGTCTTTCGCTGGGAGTGAAGACGCCCCGGCTTCTTTTCTGGGGATTATTGCGGTTCATCGTGGTAATATTGCTAACCATCGTTGCCGCCGGTTTTATTTTTGCCTACCATCGTGAAATCCTTGAAATCATCTGGAACAAACCCGCAAGTCACTGGATTCTCTGGCTGTGGCATGTGGTTTCCTGGATCTTGACCCTTGCGCTTGTGGGGTTATCGACCCTCTTTTCTTACCTGATCTCCCAAATCTTTTTCAGTGTTCTGATTATGGACCATATGTCCCGGATCACTGAGCAGAAAATGACCGGTCAAATTGCCGAAGCGAAAAATATTTCGTTCCTCCGTTTTTTTGGTTATCTGATCAAACAGGAAATCCCCCGCGCCACCATTCCCGTATTATTGGCGATGCTCCTGATGCTGTTGGGCTGGCTCACCCCACTAGGACCTTTCGTAACGATCCTTTCGTCGGCTATTGCCGCCGTATTCCTTGCATGGGACAATACGGACCTGGTACCCGCCAGACGAATGAGCCCTTTCGGCGTCCGCTTCCGCTTTCTATTGGGAACCCTCCCCTTCCACCTCGGTTTCGGCATCCTTTTTCTGATCCCAGGCTTAAATATCCTACTCCTTTCCTTTGCCCCCGTGGGCGCCACGCTTTATCATTTGGAAAAAGATATGACCATCCCATCATCCGCGTCCTTGACTTCCTGAACCTTGTGCTTAATTTCCGAGGGTACTGATAATATTTCTTTTCACGCCATCCGCTTGAGCCGGCACCTTAAAAAAATTGATGTTGGGATAATGAAAACCGTAAACAAGGTTCCCTTGTGCGGATGTTAACTTAAAGCTTAAAACTTGAAACGTATATAAACCATGTCCGGAAAAGACTACTATGAAATTCTGGGAGTTGATAAATCAGCTTCCCCCGAGGAAATAAAAAAATCCTATCGTAAGCTGGCGCTGAAATATCACCCTGATCATAACGAAGGGGATAAATCCGCCGAAGCGAAATTCAAGGATCTCAATGAGGCCTACGCCGTCCTTCGTGATCCTGGAAAAAAGCAACAGTATGATATGTTCGGCGCCGAAGGCTTTCAAAACAAATTCAGTCAGGAAGATATTTTCCGGGATTTTGATCTGGGCAGTATCTTTAAGGAATTCGGCTTTGGAAGAGGCGGCAGAAGTCAGGGCGGTTTTGGCCGCATGCCCGGCGGTGGGTGTGGCGGGCGCGGATTCGACGGATTTCAAGATCGGGGACAATCCATAAGGGGCCAAAATCTGATCTATGAACTCCCCATGACCCTGGAAGAACTGCTCAAACCCACCAGCAAGACCATTACCTATCAAATCAACGGCCACCAGGAGCAGGTCTCAGTGAAAGTGCCCGCCGGCATCAAAGATGGGCAAAAGCTGAGGTTGCAGGGAAAAGGGCAGCCGGGCCCCTATGGAGGGCCCGCGGGGGATCTTTACGTTCAGATTAAAGAGGTCTCGCATCCGCTGTTCCGGAGGGAAAATGCCGATGTGTATTTGAAACAGAAAATCAAATTTTCACAAGCCGTTCTGGGGGCTGACATTGAGGTGCCCACCCTGGAGCAGAAGGTCCTCAAACTTAAAATTCCTCCCGGCACTCAGGACAGCGCTAAATTCAGACTTAAGAATTTTGGATTGCCCATATATAATGGTTCGGGCAAGGGAAATGCCTATGTTGAAATCGGCATCGAAATTCCCAAAAAACTGACGGAAGAGCAAAAAGCCGTGGTAGCTTCACTGGCAAAAGCGGAATTATAGAAAGATCATCATTTCACATGAAAGCAATCTGCGTTTTTTCAGGCGGCCTCGACAGCATGCTGGCCGCCGAATTGATAAGGGCACAGGGCATAGACGTTCTGGCCCTTTTTTTTGAAACCCCGTTCTTTACATCCCACAGGGCCAGGGCTTCGGCCCGGTCAATGGACCTGCCGTTTAAGGTCGTCGATATTACCGAGCGGCATCTTGAGGTGGTCAAACACCCCAAACATGGCTACGGCGGAAACATGAACCCCTGTATTGACTGCCACGCCCTGATGTTTCGCATTGCCGGGGAGATGCTTGAACCGGAGAAAGCCTCGTTCATTTTTACCGGGGAGGTCATGGGGCAGAGGCCCATGAGCCAGAACAAGAGGGCGCTCTCCCTGATTGCCGGGGAAAGCGGACTCCATGGGCTGTTGCTTCGGCCCCTTTCGGCAAAATGCCTGTCACCCACCATTGCCGAAGAAAAAGGCTGGGTCCAAAGAGATCAGTTAAAAGGCTTTCAGGGACGTTCCCGAAAACCGCAGATGGCAATGGCGATCGACCTGGGGCTGGGGGATTATCCCGCTCCCGCGGGCGGATGTATGCTGACGGAAAGAGGGTTTTCCCGTCGTCTGAAAGACCTGCTCTCCTCAAAATCCGAAGTGGCTGTCAACCATCTGGAAGCCTTAAAACTGGGAAGACATTTCAGAATCAGCGGTGACGCCAAAGTCGTCGTGGGCCGGAACAAACGGGAAAATGAAAAACTCCGGGAACTTGCGACAAAAGAGGATATAATCCTGAGCACCGTTTCGGTCCCGGGCCCCGCCGTTTTGATGTCGGGGGCCCTTTTGACCGAGGCCATTGACCTGGCCGCCCAAATCACACTTTCCTACAGCGACGCGAAGGAAGGAGAAATTCAGGATGTTCGGATTGTTGGCCCGGATATAAACCGAATCGCATCCGTAACGGTTCCGGATAAAAAAGAGTTCAAGAATTTCATGATATGATATTGAAAGACTTCTCTCCTTCCGCTTTATGAAATCTCTTCCAGTGCCGCCTTAAAGGACGACACAGCAAACGTTAATTCCGCCAAAAGCGTCTCAGCCTCGGACAAGCGATTTTCAACACCCATAACTTCAAGACGATAGGACACATCAAAAATCTGATCCGCTCCCAGACTTCCGGCTGAATCCTTCAGGTTTTGCGCCCCCTGCACCACCATGGCGCCATCTCCCTTTCTGATTCCCTCCAGAATCAAATCCGCTTTTTGCGGAAAATCTTCGACAAACAAGATGGCGATTTCCTTAAAAAGATTCATATCCCCATCAAACATTTCCATTGCCTTTGAAAAATCGAGATGCTTCACCGGCTCTTTGGCGTTTCCCTTCACCGGGGATGGGGTGACAGCGGTCGCTAACCCGGGACCAGACGACTTCGAGGAAGTCTCACCACGGGACAGTGGAAAAGGGAGTACAAAATGGAAGGTACTCCCCGGACCGCCGGATATCTGAACATCCTCCCGAACCGACGGATCCTCTTCCGGGCATAAATAATCCGCCGGGCTTTCCACAAAGATACGGCCTCCCATCATATCCACGATACGACTGGCCAGGGCCAGCCCCAAACCGGCGCCGCCATACTTTCGTGTGCTGGAACCATCCACCTGGCTGAAGGTATCAAACACACCTTTCAGCTTGTCTTCGGGAATGCCGATGCCGGTATCCGACACCATAAAATGTAACGAAATGGATTCATCGGTTCGTTCCTCAATTTCGGCATGCATCATGACACCTCCCGCCTCGGTAAATTTGATGGCGTTACGGCCCAGGTGAACCAGAATCTGCCGCAGCCGGTTTGAGTCTCCCAACAATTGGTATGGCGCATCATCAGCACAGTCGAGGATAAATCGCAACCCTTTTTCCGCTGCCGACGGCGCAATGGTCTCACCCACATTGTTGAGTAACTCTCTCAGATCAAAAGGCTTGGGGTTCAACACAATAGCATTGGCATCGCTTTTGGTAAAATCGAGGATATCATTCAATATGCCTGAAAGCAGATCCGCGGATTGGCCGGCCAGCGCCAGATGCTCCCGCTGTTCCTTGTCCAGATCGGTATCACGAACCAGATGGATCATACCGATGATACCATTTAGCGGCGTGCGGATTTCGTGATTGATGTTGGCCAGAAATTCAGTCTTGGCAATGTTGCCGGCTTCGGCCCTGAGCTTCGCATCTCTTAATTCCTTTGATTGGACCTCCAGATCCTGAATGGCCTCTCTGGCCAGTTTCATGGCGGCCCTTGTCCGGTTTCGGAGTTTTTCGGCTGTTCTGGCCGTAAAAGAGATATAAACGCTGCCCAGATAAACACCCAGGAGTTTTGGGATTTCGTATGCCGGCAGGATATCTTCATGTTCAATGTAGTGGAGGTAGAGGAGCAACCCTCCATACACGGCAACACCAATGTGTGAAAAGACCAGAACCCGCTTAAAGCTGGTGTTGGTTTGATCGGCAACGCGAACCAGAAAAAGAAAAAAAAGAAGGCTTCGCTGGCCCCCGGAAAAATATACGGCGAGCGCAAATGCCAAAAAATCCGTTGTCAAAAAGAAAAGGCCCAGATCAAATTTCCCGGTCTTCCCAAAAAAAAGATAAAGGATAATCCAGGAAACCCCGGCATAGGAAAAGACAATGACTTGAAATTGCGAAGTTTCCCGCCACGAAAAAGTCCCGGACAAATAATAGTTCTGGATCAGCACAAAAAACGTGAGGAGAACAAACCCGAAGACCCTCAGGACCGGGAACTGTATCACGTTCAATCGATAGACCGCCGCTTCTTTCCTTTTTCGGGCCTTTTCAGGGTCCAGTTCCAGGGTAACAGCCGCCCTTTTCATACCTTCTCCTTTTCATTTTTTTTACACGGGGAACCAAAATATCCGGCCCCACGGTTCAACCGATCAACATTTCCCGAATCGCACGAGACAGGTTTTTCAAATCAAACGGTTTCTGAATAAAACCACTGCATCCCCGTTCAAGGATTTCACGCGCCTGCCCATCGATGCTGTACCCGCTGGAAAGCAACACCTTCACATCTTTTTTAATCTCCTTCAAGCGGTCATAGGTTTCTCCGCCCCCCATGCCGGGCATGATCATGTCCAGAATCACCATGGCAATCCCATCTTTTTCTCTTTTCAGGATCTCAACGGCGGCCTCGCCTCTGTTTGTCGTAAGCACACTGTAACCCAGTTTTTCGAGCATCTGTCCACCCACATCCAGGATCATTTCCTCGTCGTCCACCAAAAGGATTTTTTCACCCTTGCCATCAAACGGCACGGCGCTTACGCCCGCTTTGGTCTCCTTTAGGGCCGACATGGATGCAGGCAGGTGGAGATGAATTGCCGTTCCCCGGCCCGGTTCGCTCTCTACATGGATAAAGCCGCCATGGTTCTTAATGGTGCCGTAAACCGATGCCAGTCCTAAACCGGTACCTCTTCCCATCCCCTTGGTGGTAAAGAACGGTTCAAAGATTCGCGCCAGCGTTTTTTCATCCATCCCCACACCTGAATCCCTTACCGAAATTCTAACGTACCTCCCGGGATCCACCTGGTGCAAACCACCTTGCGCCTCGTCAATTTCCACATTACGAGTTTGAACCTGAAGATCCCCGCCGCCGGGCATTGCCTGCCATGCGTTGATCAACAGGTTCAGCAGGGCCTGAATAATCTGCCCCCGGTCAACATTAACAATCCAGATGCCTTCCTGGTAATCTCGATGAATCATGAGTTCTTTCCGGGTCCGCTGAAAAGGACGCAATTCATCCTCCAGAAGTCGATTGATCTCCGTTGGCTTGACTTCGTATTTGCCGCCCCGGGCAAACCCCAGAAGCTGCCGGGTTAAATCCGCTCCCTGTTGAACATATTTCTCAATATTTTTGAGCTTTTCGTGATGGGGATGGGTGCTGCCCACCGTCAAGAGCATCAAAGAGGCGTTCCCCTGAATGCCCATGAGAAGGTTGTTGAAATCATGGGCCACACCGCCGGCCAGAACGCCTATGGCTTTCATTTTTTCAGCCTGTACCACCTGTTCCCTTAACATCTTAAGTTGCTTTTTGGATTGTATCCGTTCCGTAACATCCCGCCCCATACCGCTGATATACGGCTCTCCTTCTTCGGGCTTCACCAGGGTACTGTGATATTCAATAAAAATCCTGCGTCCGTCTTTTGCCTTATAGCTCGAAATACCCTCATACCGGCCTTTCGTTTTGAGCACTTCCAGGTATTCGGTTTCAAATAACGGCCGCACTTCGGGATCCATGAAATCAGATGCCCTCCGGCCCAGGAATTCTCTCAGCTTGTAACCGAAAAGGGAACACATGGCCGGGTTCGCGGAAAGAAACCGTCCCTCCAGATCCTGGGTGTAAATCAGGTCACTGATGGCATTAAACAAATCCCGAAAGCGCTTCTCCGACCGCAAAACCGCGGTCTCAGCGTCCTTGATTTGCCGTAGCGCCACTTCCCGCGCCGCCAGAGACACGGCCATGGTCCTGAAATTATCCGCCAGCGCATCAATTTCCGGATAACTTTTCCGATGGGGCGGTATCTGATAATTCCCCAGGGAGATGTTATCGGTGTCGGAAATAAGCCGCGAAAAAGGGGCCACAATTTTTTTGAGGCTGAAAAACGCGATGCTCAGAGCCAAAATAACGGAAAGTGAGATACCCCACAAAAACACCCGTTGCAGTCTCCTGACCGGCGCAAAAGCCTCATCCAACGGCTGAACCACCACCACCGGCCATCCAATGCTCGGGACAACCGCAACGCATCCCAGATTTTCCACCCCATCAAAACGGTAAGAAAAGGTTCCCTCCTTTCCGGTCAGCCCCTGACGAATCATTTCAAGCTGTTTGATGTTCAACCGTTGTGCCACAAACGCAGCATTGGGATGGGCAATGGTCACCCCCTCACGATCCGTCATGGCGGCGTACCCCTTCTCGCCAATTTTCACCCTGCCCGTGATACGACTCAGGTCTTCCAGAGAAATATATCCGACCAGCATTCCCTGGTCCATGGGCTGCGTCATGACCATGGTGGGGGAAAGGGATTCCACGGAAATAAAGGTTGAAGACAAATAGGGATTATGGGTTTTTGAGGTTACCTTAAAAAACGGCTGTTCCGACAGATCGATCCCCACTGAATCTTCTCGAAAAGGCGCCATATGGCTGACCCTGCCCTTATGATCAATCATCTGAATGCAGAAAAGAAAAGGATAAGACTTGATCGTTGTTTCCAGAAACCGATCGATATCCGATGATTTCAGCATCCCTTTGTCCTGGATGATCGCCGCCACCTGCCCCAGCACGGCCTGCGGTTCGGCCAGATATCCCTTGACTTCCCCGGCCAGGGATTGGGCCAGAAGCGAGTTTTTTTGAACAATATCTCTTTTAAGGCTCGTCGTCAGCAGATGCAGGGTGATAAATCCAATGACGACGACGGGAACCAGGGCCACCAGAATAAAATTAACGGCCAAAATGGTTTGAAGCCTCGGATTGAATTTCATGGGACTACTCCATCCCTCTGAATCGGCCCGCACTGGATACCATCAGAAAACGGTCTCTTTGGGGATCACCGAAGCCATCCAGACTGAAATCCCCCTGAACACCGAAGAAACGGTTCTGATTCAGGATAGCCGCCTTGAGTTCCTCTGAAGGGCCTTTCCCTTTCAAAGCCTTCAAAAAAAGGCGTGCAGCCTCATATCCATGGGCAGCCCCAAAAGAGGGGTCATGGCCAAATCGTTCCCTAAAACGGGGAAAAAACAACCCCGTTGGCGGCCCGGCCGCCATGTTCCAGAAAAGCCCGGGTCATGGCCCAGCCACAGGCGATCATCGGAATTTTGACGCCTGATTTTCTCACCTGCTGGCAAATCATGAAGGGAACCGGTTAAAAGGAGCAAGCCTTCAGCTCCGGAAGAAAGAATTTTTTTGACAAAGCGCCCGAAAACAATCCCCGGCCCGGATGTGAAGGTCACCGGCGGCAGCATGTGGCCGCCCAGCCGCTCAAATTCAAATTTGAACGTTTTATAGAATTCTTCCGTATAAACCGAATTGGAAAGATCAATAATGGCGATCATTTTTAATAAACCCATTCCCTTGCGGGCATACCCGGCCAGGTGGTCTGTTTCAGACGTATTCGCCGGAATCACCCTGAAGAAATAATCGTCCAGACCGCTGAGTCGGGGGGTGCTGGTTGTGGGACTGATCATGGGAATTTTCATTCGGTTGCACAGGGGAAGTGCCGCCAGGGACATGGTGCTGGTCATATGGCCGATGATGGCCGCCACATTTTCATTCAACAACTCTTTGTCCGATTTCAGGGCCTTTTTTTCATCCTGCTCGTCATTTCGGACGATAAGTTCCACGGGGTGTCCGTTGACGCCACCCGTCCCGTTGGCTTCTTCCACGGCAAGGATCGCCCCGTTTCTCCCGGCCACCCCCAGAACGGATAGCCGCCCACTCAGGGGCCCCACAAACCCAACTTTTATGGGCGCCTTCTTTTGGTCGCATCCCATGAACCCCGTGACAATTAAAAACAGGATCAGGATAACGGCCATGAGGGAATGAAATCGGCATCTAAAAACTGTCTTCGAAGATGTTAGATCCGTCATCCTTCTCTTCTCCTTGGGGGAATTAAGAGATCATATGAAAAACGTCATTATTTTTTTACTACATTAACGAATAGATATCAATCAATATGGCACCGGGATACCGCCAAAATAGTCCCCGCAAATTGAGAATTGACAATAAAAAAGGGAAAGCCTAATATTGCGGCGATACATTTCTCGTTCCCACGCGCCAGCCTGGTAACCCAGGTACAAACATTTGATCCCGGAATTTTTGATCCCATGACCGATACGTTTGAAACTTACAAAGATATCATTCACGATTTTCCGCTTTTTGAAGAAAGCCTGGAAAGGCCCTTTCCGGTTCACCTGAGAATCAATCACCTGATGGCGACATCCCAGCAAGTGGTCTCCACTTTAACGGCGAAAGGTGTTTCCCTGACCCGGGCCTGCCGCGAACACGACACCCTTTATATTGCGGAAGACATCCCCACTTCCGGAAACCTGCTGGAGTATTTTCTGGGGCACATCCACCCTCAGGCACTGACCTCCGCCCTGGCCCCCATCGCGCTTACGCCCACCAGGGATGCGCTGATCCTTGACATGTGCGCGGCGCCGGGCGGCAAAAGCGCTCATCTGGCCGACCTGGTGGAAAATACGGGGGCCATTGTTTGTAACGACCTCTACGCATCCCGGCATGTGTCCCTGGGGCATACCCTCGCAAGGCTTGGCGTACAAAATGCGGTGGTAACCGGTTACCAGGCACAGGAATTTCCATTGCGCCAGCCATTTGATTATATTTTGGCCGATGTTCCCTGCTCCTGCGAGGGCCGGTTCAGGAAAACCGTGAAGCAGTCCGCCTACCGTGAGGAACAAAGAAAAATCAGACTTCCCGAAATTCAGAAAAAAATACTCCTTCGCGGGTTTGATCTTCTGACGGATACCGGACAAATGCTTTACGCCACCTGCACCTATAACCCCGAAGAAAATGAATCGGTGGTTGACTTCCTTTTAAATGAGAGAGATGCGGAGCTGCTGCCCATCCATGTGGGCATCGATTATGAACCGGGACTGTCGGAATGGAAAGATGAAGTATATGACAAACGTCTTACAAAAACAGCCAGATTTTACCCCCACCATGTCAATTCGGTGGGGTTCTTCATGGCCAAAATTGGCCGAAAATGATAACAGGCAAGCGCTTTCAGCTTTTCTGCTGGAACGATTCGGAATCCCCCTGACGGTTTTGGATGACTACCTTCTCTTTGAAAGAAAGAAGGGGTGGTTTATCATGCGAAAATCCGAACAGGTGAAAAATGCGGCGCACCTCAAGGTTTCAAGGGTCGGGCTGAGAGCTTTTCGACGGGTGGGTCAATTTTTAAAGCCCACCACGCGTTTCATCCAGTTTTTCGGTCGGTTTGCCACAAAAAACATGTTTAATATGGACATGGAGCAACTTCAAACGCTCATCCTGACCGGCGAGATTCCCATTGATGCGAACCTGGAGAAAGGGTATGTCATTCTGACGTTGGGGGATCATCGAATCTTAGGTCTGGGGTTTTATATTCATGGCGCTATCCGTTCCCAGCTCCCCGGAAAGGAAATCAGGGGAAACATGTTGAAATAACAACCAAAAAAGGAGAATCATTGATGTTAACCAAAACACAGATGGATATGTACGCCGACGTTCTGCTTTGGGGTCTCAAAAAAGCCAGGAGCGACGCCTTTCAAAAGGAAGACGTGGTCATGGTTCAATTTGACCTTCCAGCGGTGGAACTGGCTGAAGCCCTTCATGGAAAACTCCTGGAGATGGGGGTTCATCCGGTCATGCGCTCAGGTCGCACAACGACAATGGAACATGATTTTTACGAAAAATCAGATGAAAAACAACTGGTTTTCATGGGCTCATGGGATAAAGAACTCTTTAAAAACCTCAACGGCAGGATTTTTTCTCCATGCCCCCACTTCCTTAACCCACCTGGCGGACATTGACCCCAAACGCATCGGTAAAGTCGCCGTGGCCATGAAGCCCTTTCGGGACATCATGCGGAAGCGTGAAGAACGGGGAGAATTGGGGTGGACCTTATGCACCATCCCCACCGATGAACTGGCCAAACAGGCCAAGCTAACCCTTGAGCAGTACACCGAACAGGTCATCAAGGCCTGCTATCTGGACCAGCCCGACCCGGTAAAGGCCTGGGAGACCGTCTATAACGACGCCATGGATATCAAAAAATGGATGAACAGCATGGATGTCGCCCATTATCATGTTGAATCGGCAAGGACTGATTTAAAAATCACACCGGGGGAACAACGAAAATGGATCGGTATATCCGGCCATAACATCCCCAGCTTTGAACTGTTTATCTCGCCTGACTGGCGCGGCACGGAAGGCGTCTATTTTGCCAACCAGCCTTCTTTCAGAAGCGGGAACTATGTGGAAGAGGTCAACTTGACATTCCACGAAGGGGTCGTCACCGAAATCAACGCCAAAAAAGGAGAAGCCTTCACCCGGAAACAGTTGAAAATGGATGAAGGGGCGGCCCAGGTGGGCGAGTTTTCCCTGACGGATAAACGGTTTTCCAAAATCGACCGCTTCATGGCCAACACCCTCTATGATGAAAACTTCGGCGGAGACAACGGCAACTGTCATCTGGCCGTGGGCGCCTCCTACTCGGATACCTTTGACGGAGATCCCGCCACCCTCACGGAAGAAATGAAAAAAGACCTGGGTTTCAACGATTCCGCCCTTCACTGGGACCTGGTCAACACCGAACCCAAAACCGTCACGGCCCATTTGAAGTCCGGTGAAAATGTCGTGGTATATGAAAACGGGATGTTTAAATGTTGATGGTCTCGTAAAAAGTCCCCAAAAGACTTTTTACGAGCAGTTTCAAGTGTTACGTTTTAGGTTTTAAATTATTGATATGATAGCTATTTAACAAATCTTAAAAGTAACACTTAAAACGTAAAACTTAAAACTTAATATGCTTGAACATACCTTTATCCATATACCGGGGATCGGCGCGAAAACGGAACAGAATCTCTGGCGCAGGGGAATTTACACATGGCAGGATTATCTGCAACATCAAAAACCTGTTTTTTCCCCGGCAAGGGACTCTTTGATCCGTCAGGATTTAAAAACTTCCATGGCGCACCGAGACAATATCGGTTTTTTCAGTGACAGGTTGCCCGTCGGGGAAATGTGGCGCCTCTTTCATGGATTCAAACATCGGGCCGTTTATCTGGACATCGAGACCAGCGGCTATGATCAATGGAACAATGACATCACCGTCATCGGACTCTACGACGGCGCCAGGGTTCAGACTTTCGTAAACGGAAAAAACCTCGACGCATTTGAAATCGCCGTGGCCGCCTATGATCTGGTCATCACCTTCAACGGCGCCTGCTTTGACCTGCCCTTTATCCGAAGGTGTTTCCCTGGAATTTCATTGCCCCCGGGTCATATCGATCTAAGATTCCTTCTCAAAAAGCTGGGTTACGAGGGGGGGCTGAAACGGATTGAAAAGGAGATGGGCATCACCCGGGGCACGGACATAGAGGGTGTGGACGGCTTTGAAGCGGTCAGGCTCTGGCAAAAATACCGCCGAGGTGATGAAAAAGCGCTGACAACTTTAATTTCCTATAACAACGCCGATATCATCAACCTGGAACCTTTGATGGCATTGGCGTATGAGAAGATGAGATCAAAGATTTCCATTCCGATGCAAACAATGAGGGTCATCTGACATGAATCCCCCCAGTCTGAAAATACTTATTCCGATTCTCCTTCTACTTGGAGCTGCGGCGGGTACAGGCTGGCTGATTTTCAGTCAAATTCAACATCATGAGACTCCTAGGCAAAGGCGGCAATGCATCACGATCGTTGCCGGTGGAAGTCGCCCTGATCCAGCATGGCCCCATGACGTTAAAGAGATCTTTCAGTGGCGCACTGGAGGCCATGGCCGAGTTCGTGGTGGCGCCGAAAGTCAGCGGACGTGTCGAGAAGCTCCTGGTCAATATTGCGGATACCGTCAAGCGAGGACAGGTTGTCGGGGAACTGGACAACGCCGAGTATGTTCAGGCCGTGGCCCAGGCGAAAGCCGATCTGGTGGTGGCAAGAGCCAATCTGGCCATGGCGAAGACCGCGCTTGCCATCGCGAACCGAGAGTTTGAGCGCACCCGGAAATTGCTCAAGCGCGGCATTGCCTCCGATTCCGAGTTCGATGCACGCCAGGCGGATCAACTGACCAGGCAGGCGCAACTCCAGGTGGCGGAAGCCCAGGTAACCAAAGCGGCATCATCGCTGGAAACCGCGAACATCAGGCTCGGGTACAATCAGGTCATAGCCAGCTGGAACGGCGGGGACGATGATCGCATCGTGGCCGAACGTTATTACGATGAAGGGCAAACCGTTGCGGCTAACCAACCGCTGCTGTTGATTGTTGAACTGGACCCCATTCTGGGTGTGGTTTATGCGACCGAAAAAGATTATGCGCATCTAAGACCGGGACAGACCGTTTCATTGACGACGGATGCCTATTTGGATGCGGCGTTTTTCGGTCGAATAGATCGTATTGCCCCCGTTTTCCAAAAAGCCACGCGCCAGGCCCGGGTGGAAATGATCATTGAAAATCCGGGACACCGGCTCAAACCGGGAATGTTCATTCGGGCCACGGTGGTGCTGAAACGGGTGCTTGAAACCACCATCGTCCCCGAACAGGCTTTGACCACCCGTGATGGCCTGCATGGGGTATTTGTGGTGAGTAAGGATGGAAAATCGGTTATCTGGCGTGCGGTAAAAGTGGGTATTCGGGAGGACGGCTGGGTGCAGGTAGAAGGCGAAGGGTTATCCGGCATGGTGGTTACTCTTGGGCAACAGCTGTTAAAGAACGGTTCGGCCGTCACAATTCCCGAGATGCCACATGAAATTAAAATCGATTCCGAGGAGGACCCCCTATCGTGAACCTGCCGGGGTTCAGCGTTCGGCGCCCCATCTTTACGACCATGGTCACCCTGATTGTGGTTATCCTGGGAGCCGTCTCCCTGAGCCGGCTGCAAATCGACATGCTGCCCGATATCGAAATGCCGACGTTAACCATCCGCACGGAGTATGACGGGGCCAGCCCGGAAGTCATGGAGCGGCTGGTGACGCAGATCATCGAGGAAATCGTCGCCACGGTGCCCGGAGTGGAGGAAATCATGTCCACATCCTCCGAGGGCAACAGCAATGTTCGCGTCAGCTTCGCCTGGGGCACAAAAATCGACGCCGCGGCCATCGATGTTCAAGGCAAGCTGGAAGATGAAATCAACGAATTGCCGGAGGATATTGTCAGACCACGCATTCGAAAATTCGACATTGCCAGTTTTCCAGTGGTCATACTGGGCATTTCCAGCAACCTCGACCCGGTGGAACTCACTGAGTTAATCGAAGTTCAGATCCGGTACCGCTTCGCCCACATTCCAGGCGTTGCACAGGTGGACACATGGGGAGGTTTCAACCGCGAAGTTCGCATCGAGCTGGACCCCGATCGGGTCAAAGCCCTGGGGCTCTCCATGGACCGTGTGATTGCCGCCATTAACGACGCAAACCTGGATCTTCCCGCCGGCAAAATCGAACAGGGACGGTATGAGGTCATGCTCCGAGCGCCCGCCGAATTCACCAACCTGGATCAGATTCGGGATACGGTCATTTTAAAACGGGACGGTGCAGCCGTAACCCTTCGTCAAATCGCGGACGTCAAGGACACCTACGAAAAGCTAAAGCGAATAACGCGGGTCAATGGCGAGCAGGGCATCAGGGTGGCTATTCGCAAACAAGCCAATGCCAACACGGTGGAGGTATCCAAACGGGTTCTCGCCGAAATTAAGGCGGCCAACAAAGCCTTTCCGCAAATCCACATCGCCCCGGTCATCAACCAGGGAAATTTTATCGAGCGCTCCATCAAAAACGTCGCCCGGTCCGTGCTCTACGGCGGCGGGCTGGCGATTCTGGTGTTGCTGTTTTTCCTGCGCAACCTGCGCAGCACCATCATTATCTCCCTGTCCATTCCCATCTCAATTGTTGCCACTTTTGCCTTGATTTATTTCGGGGGGTTTACGCTCAACCTCATGACCCTGGGAGGCCTGGCGCTGGGCGTGGGCATGATGGTTGACAGCTCCATCGTTGTTCTGGAAAACATTTTTCGCCGCGGTTCTGAGAACAATGAGTTGTCGAGCGTTTCCGCCGTGGAAGGCGCAGGGGAAGTCAGTATGGCCATTGTGGCCAGCACCATCACCACCCTTGTGATTTTTCTGCCCCTGGTATTCGTTCAGGGCGTAACGGGCATCCTCTTTAAAGAACTGGCTTATGTGATCATCTTTTCTCTGATCTGTTCCCTGGCGGTCTCCCTGACACTGGTGCCAATGCTGGCGTCCCGACTCCTGAACTCATCCCTGGGACCCCGCAAACACCGACGGATTTTTGTCGAAAGATCGATCGCTTTTTCCAACGCCCTTTTCCTGAGTCTCGACAAAGCCTACCTGCGCCTGCTTAAAAAGGTGTTGTCCCATCGCCTGGCGACCGTCTTTACAGCAACAGCCCTGTTGGGCTTAAGCCTCTTGCTCCTGCCCATGATCGGCAGCGAATTCCTTCCCCCCAGCGATGAGGGAGAGGTTCGTATCACCGGCAAGATGGAAATCGGCACCCGGCTGGCGCTGGTGGATCAGCAGACACGCAAGATGGAAAAAATCGTCTACCCCGCCGTGCCTGAGACGGTAGCATCAGTGGTCACGGTAGGGGACTCCGGTCATCGCGCCAACGCAGCCTCCCAGGGTGAAATAATCCTTTCGCTTGCCCCGGCTGCTCAGCGAGATCGTACAAACGTTGCCATCGCCCAGGACCTGCGCCGCCAATTGAATGACCGAATCCCGGGCATGGAAATCCGTGTCCGTGCGCCAAAGGGCCAGTTCCTTCTGGAACGACTCCTGGGTGGCGATGAAGGATTGACCATCGAAATTCGAGGATTCGAACTGAGCGTTCTAAACACGCTGGTCCAAAGGGTAGAAGCGGCTGTTAAAGACGTGCCTGGGATAACGGATGTTCAAAGCAGTATCGAGGCGGGGGTCCCGCAACAGGGAATTCAGGTGGACCGAAGCAAAATCGCCGACCTGGACCTCACCGTGCGCAACGTGACGCAGCTCCTGGAAACGGCAGTGGCCGGTTCCAAAGCAGGGGAGTACCGAACGGGGGGGAATGCCTATCGTATTCTCGTTCAGCTGAAAGATGCGGAAAAACGGTCCCTGGACGAAATTCTCAACTTGACATTGACCACCGGGAACGGCGAACAGGTGGCGTTGCGTAACCTCGTCACTTCTAAACAGGGACGCGGCCCCCTTTTGATCGACCGAAAAAACCAGCAGCGAATGGTGACCGTTCAGGCCAACGTGGCGGGACGCGACCTGGGTTCCGTGGCCCAGGACGTACAGACCCTGCTTAACGAAATTCCCCGTCCCATGGGTTATGACCTGATGGTGGCCGGCAATTTCGAAGAGCAGCAGAAGGCATTCGGAGAACTGGCCGTCTCCATCATCCTGGCCCTGCTCCTGGTATACATGGTGCTGGCCTGTCAATACGAATCGCTCAGGGACCCCCTGGTGGTAATGTTTTCCGTACCCCTGGCGGCGGTGGGAGTTTTGGTCACACTGTTCATCACAAACACCACGCTGAATGTTCAATCCTACATCGGCTGCATCATGCTGGGGGGAATCGTGGTCAACAACGCCGTTTTGCTGGTGGACCAGGCCGGTCAACTGGTTCGCGCCGGCATGAATACCCATAATGCCCTGACCGAGGCCGGTCGCCGGAGGCTGCGGCCGATTCTCATGACGACGCTCACGACGATCCTGGGCCTGTTGCCCCTGGCCCTCGGCATCGGCGAGGGCGCGGACACTCAGGCTCCCCTGGCCCGTGCGGTTGTGGGAGGGCTAACCGGATCAACATTGATCACGCTGGTTCTCATTCCGGCGGTCTACTCATTGTTTCATCCCCGCTGAAACTTCGGGCCGGTATAGACGCAGTTTTAAGGTTTTAAGTTTTACGTTTTTAGCTCACCTGATCGAGGGATTTCTTGTTTTTCATGACAAAAGACTGAAAATTCTAATTCATATACGAAGGGAACCATTATGCTTTTTGAAACCGCCGGCATAGAAGTCGCATTTTGGATTCCGCCCCTGACCGCTTTCGTGATTTCTTTTTTCACTTCCATGGGGGGAATATCGGGGGCATTTTTACTTTTGCCGTTCCAGATGTCTTTTCTCGGGTACACAAACCCTTCGGTCAGTGCTACCAACCAGCTGTTCAATATCGTCGCCATTCCAAGCGGGGTCTATAATTATTGGAAAGAAGGAAGAATGGTGTGG
This sequence comes from Desulfatiglandales bacterium, assembly GCA_963664475.2. Classification (GTDB taxonomy): domain Bacteria; phylum Desulfobacterota; class DSM-4660; order Desulfatiglandales; family Desulfatiglandaceae; genus NaphS2. The sequence continues at coordinate 327,162 of CAXXXE010000002.1, read as the reverse complement.
CCACTGACCTGGGTCGTCGTGGCCGGCACCTTGCCGGGGGTTTTCATCGGCGCTGTTGTTCGAGTGGGTTATCTGCCTGATCCCAGGAACTTCAAGCTCTTTGCCGCCACCGTCTTGAGCTATATCGGACTAAAGATGATACGGGATCTGGTCAAAAAAAAATCAGACAACCCAACAAAATTAAACAGCGAAAATCGCTTTCAAGAAACAATGCGTCGGCATCGTGAAAGGACTGCCGGGCAGGAAATCCCGGGGGCTCATTTGCCGACCGTTAAAGTCACCCATTTCAATTTAAAGCGACTTGGTTACACATTTTACGGCGAAAGCTTTGACGTTTCATTCTGGGGCATCTTCGCCCTCAGCTTCATTGTCGGCATTGTGGGAGGGATCTACGGCATCGGCGGCGGTTCAATTATCGCTCCGTTTTTTGTCACTTTCTTCGGGCTGCCCGTTTATACCGTGGCGGGCGCCGCCCTCATGGGAACCTTTGTCACATCGATTGCCGGAGTCATGTTCTATCAAGCCATAGCACCGTTTTATCCGGGTGTATCGGTGACGCCGGATTGGTTGTTGGGAATTCTGTTCGGAATAGGCGGAATGGCGGGGATGTACCTCGGAGCACGATGTCAGAAATTTGTACCCGCCAAGGCCATCAAGTGGATGCTGGCCCTTATTATCATCTTCACGGCAAGCAAATATGTTGCCGCATTTTTCGGGTATTGAAACATCACCCGGATTAACGGATAATATTCACGCTTCCCGTTCAGACATTGACACTGCCATTCTGATTCTGCTAGGGTGCATTCTTTCTCGCAAAGGTTCGGATGAGGGCAGCGCCATAAGCTCAAAAACGAATTTCCAGGCCCCTTCAGAGAATCAACGAGAACATTTTCCACATACGAAGAAATAAGAAAGGAAATATATGGGTCTCATAACCGGATCGGGAAGCTTTACCAGATATCAGGTAAAGGGCAAGCCCGCGGAAAATTTTCTGGAAGGTCTGGCGGACCGAATCGGCCGTTACGCCTTCAAAAATCTGACGGATATTTCCACGGACGAACGGTCCGCGGGATGGGTCAATATCATGAACATGTTCGATAACCGGTTTTCAGAGCTTGAATTTCTCAAAGAGCCCTACATCGCCATGTCCCTTCGCGTGGATGACAGAAAAATTCCCGCAACGGCCATCAAAGAGTACTGCCTGGAAGCCGAAGAAAAGATCAAGGTCGCTGAAAACGTGGATTTTCTGCCAAAACGGCGGCGTGCGGACATCAAGGAAGGCGTGAGGCTTCGTCTCCTTAAAAGGGCGATTCCCGGTTCTAAGGCCTACGACATGATCTGGAACTACAGCACGGGCGACGTTATTTTCGCCTGCACCAATACCAAGCTCTGCGACGAATTTCAAGAACGCTTTCTTCAAACCTTTGATTTACATCTTCTGGCCATGTGCCCTTACACCCTCGGCGCAAAATTTCTTGAAAAAAAGGGGGATTCCCCCGACCTCATTGACGGCCTGAGCCCTACGAATTTATGGAAGGAACCTTAAAACATGCAACTTCTTGAAAAAGTAAAGAAAACCGAATTTCTGGGAAGGGAATTTCTGGCTTGGCTGTGGTTCAGAACGGAAACGGACAGGGGAACTTTCAACCTGGGCGATAAAAATGTTGAGATCTGGTTTGATGGAAAAATCACCCTTCAAGGGGAAAATGAAAAAGGCCTTGAAATCATCGCCTGCAGCGGCGAAAGCCAGAACATGAAAGAAGCCCGTTTCGCTCTGGCAAAAAACAAGGAGATTGTTCAAGCCACTCTCGTAGTCAACATCGGCGACAACCAGTGGTCCTTTGTTTTGGACTCCCTTTGGATGAATTTCAAAACCTTCAAGGCGCCAAAGGTCGTCCAGGACAAAGAAGACGACGCGGACGGAATCTTTTATGAAAAAATGTTCCTCATCGAAGAGGCGGTGTCCGCCATGGATGGCATTTACGCCGAGTTCATGGAACAGCGCCTCTCGCCGGAATGGCTGACGAAGGAAACCCCTGCCCTCGCCCAATGGATCAGCGAAGGCAAAAAATAGGGTATTTTCTTATGCCGGTAAAATCTACTTCCAATAATAAAGGGCTGCCCCCCCGAGTTCCTGTTCAATTTCAAGGAGTCGGTTGTACTTTGCCATCCGTTCGCTTCGACTGGCGGACCCGGTCTTGAGGTGCCCCCCATCCATGGCCACGGCAAAATCCGCCAGAAACGCGTCTTCCGTTTCACCCGAACGGTGGCTCAAAAAATAGCGCCATCCCGCGTCCCGGCACATGCGAACCGCTTCAATGGATTCGGTCACGGTTCCGATCTGGTTCAGCTTAATGAGCGCAGCATTGGCCGCCCCCTCTTTTATACCGCGGGTAATGTAGCGGGTGTTGGTGACAAAAAGGTCATCGCCCACCACCTCGATTTTCTTTCCCAGCTTACGGGTTAACTGCGTAAATCCTTGCCAGTCCCTCTCGGCCAGGGGATCCTCCCACAGAACAATGGGATATTTCTCAACCCATTCCTCGCAAAGCGCAATCATTTGATCGCTTTTCATTTCACCGGCCCCGGACCATTTCAAATCATAGGGGCCCTCCTGCCCCAGGGAAAAAGAACTGGCGGCACTGTCGATGGCAATGGCGATATCGACCCCCGGTCTGTAGCCGGCCTTTAAAATGGCTTCGATGATAATTTCCATGGCCGCTTCATTGCTTTCAAGATTGGGCGCATACCCCCCCTCGTCCCCCACACTGGTGGCCAGACCGCGGGATTTGAGGATTTTCTTCAGCACGTGAAAGGTTTCCGCCACGTATCGCAGGCCTTCCCGAAAAGTCGGCGCCCCCAGGGGAACCGCCATGAATTCCTGAAAATCAACGCTGTTGTCCGCATGTTCACCACCGTTTAAGATGTTCATGCAGGGCACGGGCAACCGCCGTGCACCGGCGCCCCCCAGATATCGGTATAGGGGAATTCCCACTGAGGCCGCCGCTGCCCGGGCAACCGCCATGGAAACGCCGAGGATGGCATTGGCGCCCAGATTTGATTTGTTTTCCGTGCCGTCCAAGTCGATCATACACCTGTCAATCAGTGCCTGTTGAACCGCATTCATGCCCATCAGCGCACGGCTGATTTTTTCATTGACATTGGCCACAGCCTGCAAAACACCTTTCCCACCGTAGCGTTTCGGATCATTGTCACGCAACTCAACCGCCTCATTTTCGCCGGTGCTGGCGCCGGAAGGGACGGACGCCGCTGCCCGTGCGCCATCGCTCAATTCCACAAGCACACGCACCGTGGGATTACCGCGGGAATCAAGAATCTCCATAGCCTCTATTGATGTGATATTAGCGCTCATGCGATTTCCTCCAGAAAATACGTTTCAATTGATCAAACCCTTGACAGATTACAGCATAACCGGCAAAATGAATAGATTAAAAATAACCGGTTTATCTGAAAAGCGCATGAAAAGACCCAAGAGCGAATTGATCTCCATCGGGGATATCATCACCACCCTGCTGACGGACGGCACCCTGCCTTATAAGCAAGATGACGTAGAAATCTGGCGGGTATGGAAAGAGGTGGTGGGACAGACTTATGCTGAAAATTCCCGACCCTCAAAAATTCGAAACAAACAGTTGACGGTATCGGTTTCCAATTCCATATGGCTGCAGGAGATGACCTATTACAAGGAAATCATCCTCGAAAAACTCAACCAAAGACTCGGAAGAATAGCCGTTGACAAGATCGATATCAGGGTTGGGGCACAATAGAAAAATTTCCCTGCCCCAATAGCGGCGGCAGAATTTCCAATCCGGGCCTGCCGCCCAGGGATGCCTCGATCAACGCGAGTTTGGCATTGGCATCAAGATCCGGATAGTGAATCCTGACCCGCTTCGGCTCCAGGTTGAAACGCCGCAAACGGACCAAAATTTCAGCCAGACGGACCGCGGGATAGACCAGCGCAAACCGTCCTTTTTTCCCCAGAAGTGCTGAAGCAACCCGCAGAATGTCATCCGGAGACGTGAGGATTTCGTGCCTCGCAATGGCCTTTTGCGGATGAGGATTGATGCGCCCGCTTTTGATTTTTCGGTATGGGGGATTGCAAACCACCACATCAGCGCATCCTTTGGCAAACGGTACATGGCGCATATCGCCCCTCACCACATCCATCCTTTCAACAAATCCATTGAGACTGGCATTACGCACTGCCTGGGAGACAAGAGGCTCTTGAACTTCGAGACCAAAAACACGTTTCACGGGTTTTGTAAGCAGCAGAATCAAGGGAATCACACCGCAACCCGTACCCAAATCAACCACCACATCCCCGGGACGTATGGTTGCAAACTCGGATAGCAGGGCAGCGTCAATGGAAAACCGGTAGCCGTTCCTGGATTGGATGAGTCTCAGCCGCCCCCCCATAAACAAGTCGATGCCCTCATCGGGCAACAGGCTGATTTCAGGGAACCGATATGATTTCATTGGGATCAATTTTATTGAGTACCAGACCCGTCAATACCTTGGGATAAAAAAAAGTTGATTTTCTCGGCATCACAAGACCGTTTTCCGCCACCTCGGTCACATGCTCGATTTTAGTGGCATTTAACATGAACATCATCTGATATTCTCCCGATGCCACACTCGAAAGGGCCTGGGACGTATCGCTCTGATACTGAAAAATTTCATCGTCGTCCAACCCTTCCCGGGTAAACCCCAGGCATTTCTGAAAGCCCAGCCTGGAAAGCACCACCACGTCCAGCTTCTTAAGGGAGTCGTGAAGCTCCATGCCCATTTCCCCCTTCATTCCCTCTTTGAGGGAAAGAAGGCGCCACTGGTCGCTGCCATGGAGAAAAAAGGCAAATGACGTTCTATTCTGTCCGGCCTCCCACAAGGCATTCTTGTAGGTCTCATATTCCTTGACCATCCCATTGGGTGAAACGGAAAATGAGGTGATATCAAACCATTGTTTTGCCTTTTCGACAAAGGCTTCCTCACTAAACCCGGGCACCCGTTTTACCATCCGGTGGGAAGGAAGGATGGTCAATCCCTCATCCCGCATGTTGGACAGATACATCATGACAAATTCATAAGCTTTGTCGGCAGGCTTTCGGCCATGCCTGGACCTCATGATATTCCTGTAATTGCGGGAAGTCTCGTAGCGATGGTGCCCATCGGCGATGAAGATGGTCTTTTCCCGCATTGACCGCGCCACCCTGCTGAAAAGTCGCGGATCTTCGAGAATCCACAGACGGTGCCTCGTGCCATCGAGAAGTTGAAAATCCATTTGAGGCGTCAGGTCCGCGGATTCGCGGCAGGCATTTAAGACCACATTTTCACGGTCGTCATAGAGCCCGAAAATCTGGCTGAATTGTGCGCCGCAAGCCCTGAAAAGTTTCAAGCGATCTTCTTTGTGGGCGGAAAAGGTTCTTTCGTGGGGAAGAATAACACCCGACCCCTCATCTTCAATGCGGGCCAGGGCAATAATGCCCCACCGGGTTCGCATGGGCATGCCGTTGCCTGGATTGTATGTCATGGCCGTCAGGTAAAGACAGGGATGGGCGCTGCGAATCAGCGTTCTGTTGGACTGCCATCGCTGAAAGTCATCCGCGGCCCGGGTGTATCGGTTGTCCCAATCGGAATCACCCGTTCTCTTTTCGCCTAAAATTAATCGGATGACATTATGGGGATCCGCCTGGTAATATTGACGCTGTTCCTCCGGGGAAATCACGTCATAAGGGGGAGCGACAAGTCGAGAAATATCTTTGCTGTCGTTAAAGTTGTAGGTTAAGCCTTTAAAGGGTGCGATCGTTAACATGTGTGACTCCTTGAAATAAAACCAACACAATCAAAATAATTTTTCAGATTTTCATGAAATATATGCTATGTCAAGAAAATTTATTTTCAAAAAGGAATATGATTTATGAAATTCAGATATTCGCCCGAATGTCGAACTCACCCTATCATGGAGATGCCGGATATCATCATCCAGGGCGGTACGGCAGTCACCATGGTCCCGGGGCAAAAACCCATCTCCGATGCACGCATCCTCATCAAGAAAGACCGTATCCTGAAAATCGGTCCGTCGTCTGAAATACCCATACCGAGGGGTTTATCCGTTGAAATAGTGGATGCACGGGAGGCCATCATCATGCCGGGTCTGGTAAATGCCCATGCCCACACGGCCATGACCCTCTTTCGGGGATTCGCGGATGATCTACCCTTGAACCAATGGCTTTTCAACAAAATATTCCCGGCGGAAGCCGAGTTTCTTTCCCCGGAAACGGTTTATCTGGGGTCCCTTCTGGGTTGCATTGAAATGATCGCCTCGGGAACCACCTGTCTGGCGGATGGCTATTTTTTTCAGGACCAGACGGTTCGCGCCGTCCATGAGTCCGGACTAAGGGGGCTCCTGGCCCAGGGCGTCATCGATTTTCCCGCCCCAGGAGTTCCCGACCCAAAGGAAAATATTCGCCTCGGGGAAGCTTTTTTGAAAAAATGGCGCCATTTTTCGGACCGGATCACGCCGGGCCTTTTCTGCCACAGCCCGGCGACCTGCTCTGAAAAAACCTTGCGGCGCGCATACGATCTTTCACGGGAGTATGGTACGCCACTCCAAATCCACCTTTCAGAGACCGCCATGGAGGTTGATGAAATTATAAAGCGATTCGGCAAAAGGCCCACGCACTATCTGGACCGACTCGGCCTGCTGAGCGCCGACCTCATTGCGGCACACGGGGTCCATTTGGAGGAAACCGAATTGGCCTGTCTTTATGAAAAGGGCGTCAAAATGGTGCATGTTCCTGAAAGCAACATGAAATTAGGCTCCGGCATCGCACCGTTGACCCGCATGATGGAAATGGGGTTGACAACCGGTCTCGGCACTGACGGTTGCGCTTCCAACAATAACCTGGATCTTTTTGGTGAAATGGACACTGCCGCTAAACTGGCCAAAGTGTCAACCCGAAATCCTGAGGCCGCAAAAGCCTACGCCGTGCTCAATATGGCAACCCTCGGCGGCGCGGCAGCACTGGGAATCGATAAAGAAACGGGAAGCCTTGAAAAGGGAAAAAAGGCGGATATCATTACCGTAGACCTGAAAGCACCGCACCTTTGCCCGCTTTTTAATCCCGTATCCGCACTGGTCTATTCCGCCTGCGGCCCAGATGTAAAAGACGTGGTGGTCAACGGGGTACTTCTCATGAAGGAACGAGAACTCCGATCACTGGATCAGGTTGAAATCATGACCAAAGTCAGAGAACTCAGCAAAAATATTCAATAGTGGAAATTGACTATTTCAAAAGAAATGCGATGGATTTTCATATAAACGCCAAGGTTTTTTAAGGCCTGTTTCGAGAAAAACCATTGCCTTAACGCGCTTTTGTTGATATCTAAACTGAAATAATAACCGCTCATTTGAAATTCAAAGGGTGCGGGATAGTCCACAAAATTCACTCACGTCATGATAACGGTGGTAAAAGACATTACATGCGAAAAAAAAGAAACGTCGCTTTAATATTGGCCATCAGCGCCATTGTCATTGTCTTTGGTTTTATCGGATGGTTTCTCGTCTCCATTTTTGAAGGAGAAAAACCGCAGATTCAGTTGGCTTCCCTTCCCGTTTTCCTTGCCAAAACCACGGAAATACCGCTCGTTGTAACCGATCAAAAAAGAGGCATCAGAACCATCAAGGTCACGCTGAAACAAGGCAACCGTAATGTCACGCTTCTGGAAAAACACTTTTCCTTTGAGGGTTTGCTGAACGCGGCAGGGGCCCATCGGTTTGACGCCGTCCTGACCATCAACCCAACAAATCTCAATCAGGGAAGGGCAGATCTTGAGGTGTACGCGTGGGATTATTCTAGGAGCAGCGGCGGAGACGGCAATCTGACCATATCCGAACATAAAATGACCGTTGACACCATTCCCCCCTCACTCAGGCTGGTCAGTCGACTCAATTACGTAAATGAAGGCGGTTCCGGCCTGGTGGTCTACCAAACCACATCGGATGCCGTCAAAAGCGGACTTTATGTGGAAAACCGGTTTTTCCCCGGATTTCCGGCGCCTAAAAACGCAGACCAAGGGATGCATGTCTGCTATTTCGGGATTCCCATTGACGCCAAAAAAGATATCAATCTTTTTTTGTGGGCTGAAGACAAGGCGAAAAATATCTCAAAAGCCAATCTCAACCGAAGTATTCATATTCGCGAAAAAAAGTTCCGGACACGAAAGATCAACATTTCGGACCGGTTTCTCGATGAAGTACTCCCTTACTTTGCCCCGGAACTGAAGGATCCAACCGCCCAAAACATGGTTAAATTTCTTGAAATCAACCAGCGGGTCAGAAAAGAGAACGGCGAAGTGTTTTACAACCTGCGGACCGATACCCGTCCTGAACAGTTGTGGGAAGGCTTATGGCTTAGGCTTGAGAACGCCGCAACAATGGCAAAATTCGGAGACAAACGTCTTTATTACTACAAAGACAAAATGATTGACGAACAAATTCACATGGGAATTGACCTGGCATCCCTGGCCAAATCAAAGGTTGGCGCCGTTAACAATGGTCGCGTTATTTTTGCCGATCGCCTGGGGATATACGGTTTAACCGTGGTCCTCGATCACGGACAGGGGCTGGCTTCCACCTATTCACACCTCAGCCACATCAAAGTTAAACCGGAACAGACCGTCGCCAAAGGTGATGTCGTCGCATTGACGGGCCAAACCGGACTGGCGGGCGGGGATCACCTTCACTTCGGCATCATGGTCAATGGTTTCTTTGTCAATCCCATTGAATGGTGGGACAGCCACTGGATCAAGGATAACGTCACCCGGAAGCTGGACGCCATAAAGTAGCAACCGTTCATCCACCACCCTGTCCAGTTCAGCGGGCGTTGTTCCTTCTCCGGGCAGGGGGGAAGCTTTTCCGCGCTAAACGTGTTCAGGGGAACAAAGACGAAGGCCGAAAACAACAGGATGGTTAAAAATTTAAGGGGTATACATTTCATATTTTCCTCCTTTACACATGGTTTCGGTTACACATTGATCTGAAATTTTCTTAAGAAGCACTCCTTTTTTCAGCGGTTTGGACAGGTAATCGGTACACCCGGCATCCAGGCATTTCCGCCGGTCCTCCACGAGGGCATGGGCGGTGAGGGCAATAATTGGAGTCGCATCTTTACCGTTCTCCCTTTCCCACTTCCGGATCTCCCTGGTTGCGGTGTAGCCGTCCATCACCGGCATCCGCATGTCCATCAAGACCAGATCGTAAGCCCCGTCAATGAAGGCATCATAACCCTCCCTACCGTTTTGGGCAACGGTTACGGTGTGAGCTGTCCTCTTTAAGTAAGCCTGGACGACGATTTGATTTTCCCTGGCATCTTCCACCAGGAGAATATTCATGGGAGATGCAAAGGCCGAGTCACTCTCTTTATCAGGTTCGGCTTCAGCGGAAGGGGCTGGGGCTCTGTCCGGTTCCAGATGCACGGTAAACGAAAAAGTGCTTCCCCTGCCCGGCTCGCTTTCCACCCGGATACGCCCGCCCATCAATTCGGTAAGACGAGCACTGATGGTGAGTCCCAGGCCCGTGCCGCCGTAATGGCGTGTTGTGGAGGCATCGGCTTGAGTGAAACTCTCAAATATGGCCTGTTGCTTTTCCTCAGGGATGCCAATACCTGTATCCCGGACGGAGAACTGAAGCTCAACTTCTTCCATTTTGGATTTTGGATCTCGTTTTTGAGATGTTTCATGTTCGATTCCATATTCCGCGTTCCGCATTCCGCATTCAAGTGTGATTTCCCCTTTTTCGGTAAACTTGAGGGCATTCCCCAAGAGGTTCAAGAGGTCATCTGTCGCAACCGCACCGGATTCCGCGGGTATTCCGCCAGTGAGCGGTATCGGGCTTCCGATTGAAACACGTTTTTTCCAGATTCATGCGACCGGCCTCTACTTTCGACAGGTCGAGGATGTCGTTAATGACGTTCAAAAGGGTTTCGCCGGCATGCTGAAAGACCCGAACATATTTTCGCTGCTCATCGTTCAGCGGGGATTCCATCAAGAGATCGGCCATGCCTAAAATAGCGTTCATGGGAGTCCGAATCTCATGGCTCATCGAGGCCAGAAATTCACTCTTGGCTCGACTGGCGGCCTCCGCGGCCCTTCTGTCCCGCAACGCCTGCTCCTTTTCCCGTGTTTCCGTGATGTCTACAACGGAGCCCTCATAACAGATTACCCGGTCTTCGGCCTCATGAAAGACGGCCCTGGCACTGACAGAGACCCAGAGGCTGGTGTTGTCCCGTCTTTGAACCCGTGTTTCGAACCCCGATACCTGCCCTCGCGAACTGAGTGCGGAAAAAAGGGTTTTCAATGCCTCAGGCTCAACAAAACAGCGCTGAACAACATCCGGCATTTCCTCCAGAAGGGCCTCTGGGGAATCGTATCCCAGGATCCTTGCAAAAGACGGATTCGCATTCAGCAGCCGTACTTGGGGATCAATTCTAAAGATCCCCTCCACCGCGTCTTCATACAGTGAGCGGTATCGGGATTCCGATACCTTGAGCCTTGCATAAAACTCCGAATTGGCAAGGGAGATGGCAGCCTGGGAGGAAAGAAGCCGCAACACCTGTATCCGTTTTGGTGTGAACACGCCGCCGACCTGGTTGTTTTCAAGATAGAGGATTCCAATCAGCCGGTTGCCGTGCATCATCGGAATGCACAAAAGGGACTTGGGCAGGTGTTCCCGAATATAGTCATCATTTGAAAACAGGTTCTCAGCGGTGGCGTCATCGAGCACCAGGTCTTCCAGGGTCCGGGCGACATAGCGCACAACCGCAGGCGACAGGTCCGGGCAGGTTTCCACGGGAACCGGCTCCGTCAGGATATTCAGGCCTGAGTCCGGGACAGACCGGGCTGAAATGATGAGTTCCTGCCCCTTATTGAGGATCAAAAACCCTTTTTCCGCGCCTGCATTTTCGATGACCAGCACCATGATCTGGTGGAGCAGATTTTTCGTTTCCATTTCCTTGGAAATGGCTTGTGAACCTTTCATGAGCGTTTCAATATCAATTTGTCGAGACCGGCTTTCCATTGTGGCGGGCAAGGTGGCGCCGGCAGTGGTTCCCAGCGTCATCTCATCCAGGATTGGGGAGAATGAATCTTCAAGGTCCTGAGCCTTTCGGACTGCCCCCCACTCCCGATACAGGGACACGGCCCTTTTCATATACGGCGCGGCAAACGCATCCCTCCCCCGGTTCGTCCAGAACCTTGCAGCCAGTTCACAACCCAGGGCTTCCTCCTGGAGGTAGCGGTTCTGCCCGGCCATGGCAATGGCCTGATCGTAAAAATCCATGGCCTCTTGATCCCTTGATAAGGCCTTCATGCGCTCAGCCTCCACCAGACAATACCGATGGCGGGTATTCATGGGTCCGTATTCAGACCATTTTTTCATTTTCTTCTGGTTGTTACGGACCTGCTTCAGAGCCTTGTTGGAAACAGGACCCGGGTGTTCCAGTATGGCCAGGTGCAGCAGAGAATCATAGAAATGGAATATGACAAAAATAAAGGAGCCCCTGGTCGAATAGAGAAACTCAGCGGCAAGCTGTCTGTTTACCATGGCCTCTTCATAACGTCCGAACCAGTAGCATAGAAGAAATTTGTGGAAAAAAACATTGAACATCTCTTCAGGATTACCTGTTAAGGGGTCCTCGGGAAGGAATGCCGCTTCATCAAAATGGACGCCCCTAAGCACACAGGGGTCAGGGGACTCACCTCTCAGATTCGACACCGTTTGAAGCAGAATATTCTGGGCCGTCAGGCTCTGTTGCTGTCCTAACCGAACCAGCACCTCCTGGTATGTGAGGAGTTCCTTCATCAGATCTTCCAGGGGCCGGCCGACACTGAAGGCGCATTTGCAGAAGAGGTGGGCGGAATGGGCAATAAATTCGCCATCCCCGGTTTCAAGACTGTTCTGATAGCTTTCCAGAAACCCTTTCAAGGATTCATCGACGTGTCTTTTCCAGTGGTGAACAAAACAATGATAGACCACAAGGGTTCTGCTTTTGTATTCTGTGTGGTCCGCCGTGCTCAGAAGCCGCATCGCCACTTGCCCGTACTGATACCCCACATCAATTTCCCCTAAAACGCAGCAGTGCGCCAATGCATAGGTGGCATACGAATAAACAGATCCGGGGGCATTCCCGTGCTTTACGGACAGGATCAGGGCTTCAAATACAAAGAGGGGGAGCATGTCCGGATCGGACCTGTAGGCGGCAGACCCCGCGGTCAGAAGGATCCGAAGCGCGGCCCTTTTTTCCGGGTCTGTCATTTCGGGAAGGGCATGGAGCTTCTCCGGTCGCTTTCCCATCAATGCCAGTTTGGCCCTCATCAAGCTCAAGATGATCCGAAGCTTATTGGATCGTTTGGGCAGCCGGATGCTCAGGCGCTTTAGAACCGGCAGAGAGGCCCTCACCACGTCATGGTTCTTTTTCCGGGCCTTCAAGGCCTGAAATTCGGCTTCATAGACCCTTATCCGGTCCAGGAACACCCCGGCATGTTCATGCACCGTTGATCCCAGGGCTTTCATGAGCGGGTATTGTCCGCAGACACATGCGGCTTCAACGGCATTGACATAAAGCCCCAATGCCAGGTCGTATTGGGTCTGCCACGTATCCAATTCCAGGAGTCCCAGGCCTGTGTTGAAAAATCCCAGGGCTGCATCAAAAGCGCCGGACCGCCTGGCTTTTATGCCGGCTTCAAGATTCAAGCCGGCTGCTTCAAGCCTTTCTTCACTTGAAAGGCTATCGGACAGGCCTAGATTCAAGTGATTCACCAGTTCAAAGAGATTCTGCTTCAGGACACCCGATTTTCTTTTCTTCAGCATGAGGGCGCCGATCTGCCAATGCACGGCTTGTTTTTCAGTATCTGGAACGAGGTCACATGCGGCCTTTTGAATCCGGTCGTGGCAAAAAGCGAATTCAACCGGCAGGGTCTGGTCCGGCATGTGGATATCCAGTTCCACTGATTTGTAGATATCGCTTATGGGAAGGAGGAGACCCTGGGAAATGGGACGCTCCAGTATTTCAAGACAGGCCTTGACGGATATTTCACAGAGTGGCGCCAAAATTCTGAGATCGAACCGGTTCCCGATACAGGCCGCAAATATCAAGGCCTTCCGGGTATCGAATGGAAGACTGCTGATTTTGCCTGCCATCAATTCCGCCACATTGTCAGTGGTCCCCATTTTCCGAATTCGGCCAATATCCCAGCGCCAGCAACCGTTCCGGTCATCAAACCGGAACAATCCTTCCGAATGGACTGTTTTTAGCAACTCACCGATAAAAAACGGGTTGCCCAGGGTCTTTTCGAGGACAAGACCGGCAAGGTCCCCGGCATCCTTCTCTCCGCAATCCAGGGTGTTCCTGACAAACCGGCTGACCTGTTTCAGTGAAAGGGGCCCAAGCGGTATTCGGGAGATCCCGGCGGACGTATCTTCAATGTCCTTCAGGAAAAACCACAGGGGATGGCCCTCATGGACTTCATTGTCTCGAAAGGCCCCGATCAGAAGCAAACAGGTTGTTTTGGGGACCAGCATGTGGCGGATCAGGTTCAGGGACGCCGGGTCGGCCCATTGCAGGTCGTCTAAGAGGATCACCAGGGGGCGTTCCGGGCGGTTGAAAATCTGTACAAAGCTTTCAAAGACTCGGCTGAAGCGGCTTCTGGTCTCAGTTGGGTTGCTCTCGGGCGTCTTCTCCCGGGGACCGATGATCATGTCAATTTCAGGCGTCACCTCAGACATAAGTCCGGCATTGGGTCCCAGGCTGATCCTCAGTCTTTCTTTCCAATGATCCAGATCTTTCTCGCTTTCAGACAAAATCTGCCGGAACAACCCCCTGAATGCCTCAATAATGGCATCGTAGGGTTTACCCTTCTGAACCTGATCAAACTTGCCGGAAATAAAGTAGGCATTGATCCTGCTCATGTCTTGAGCCAATTCGCGAACCAGCGATGTCTTGCCGATTCCCGCACGCCCTGTCACCAGAACCACCTGGGGACGACCCTGGGCGGCCTGTTTCAGACTTTCGCGCAGCTGGTCAAGTTCCCTGTCTCTGCCGTAGAGCTGTTCTGAAATCCGGAACCGGTCCGAGATATCCCGCCTTCCTAAAACGAAGGAGGAAACTTTACCCGTTTCTCCCAGTCGCCGAGCACAGGTCTTCAGGTCCAGGGCCAGGCCTGTTGCGCTCTGGTAGCGTGCCTTCATATCCTTGGACATCAGTTTCATGACAATGTCGGAAAGAGGAACCGGTATGGCCGGATTGAGGTCATGGGGAGGGATGGGTTGGACCGCCAGATGACAGTGAAGCAGCTTCATGGGATCTATCCGCTCAAAGGGAAGTACCCCGGTCAGAAGCTCGTAAAAAACCACTCCGAGAGAGTAAAAATCGGTACGATAGTCCAAACATTGATTCATGCGACCGGTCTGCTCAGGGGAGATGTAGGCCAGGGCGCCTGCCATAAAACCCGGGGGTTCCGATGTGACGGTTTCAATGGATTTGAGGGTGGAAATTCCGAAACCCGTGATTTTTACTTGACCTGATTCCGGGTCATGGAGGATATGGGTCCCGTTGATGCTCTTATGGGTTACCCCCGTGGCGTGAATGGCCCCCAAATATTCTGAAATCATGACGGCAATCGGCAGAAAAACCTTCGGGTGATCATACCTGCCGGAAGCCTTCAGCCGGTCCAGGGACCGACCGCCGAAATCCTCCAATATAAGCACATGGCGATTTTTCAGGGTCAGGGTTCCATGGAGTTTGATGATGCCGGGAACACTTAACCGATTCAGCGTCGAGAGGATTTTGCATTCCTGTTTATACCGGGTCATCTCTACAATGGAGGGATACGCGTTTCTCATCACCTTGAGGACCACCAGTTGCGCATCCTCGATCCGACCGGCACGCAGGATCAGGGACGTGTCGCTCTCACATATGGTTTCCTTTACGTCATATCCGGGAATCGAGATCATCGGGATAACTCAGACCGTTTAGAATGAAATGTTAAATTAAATATCTAGGAATGCCTTGACTTCAGAAGACGTTTGATCCGTGCCAGCAGCCTGGCCTTGTGGATCGGTTTCTGAATCCAGTCATCGGCTCTCACGTCGAGGGCCTTAATCTCCGTCTCCTCGGTATCCGTTGACGTGAGCATGATGGTTGGAATGCGGCTCAGATGAAAATGGCTTTTGAGCTTCTCGATGAATTCAAGGCCGTTCATTTCAGGCATCTTGTAATCCACCACAACCAGGTCCGGAGGATTATCAAAAATTTTGTTCAGTGCGTCTTTCCCGTTCACCGCGGGAATGACTTCATAGTATTCGGATTTGAGAATCCTTCCCGCATACCGCCTAATGGCTTCATCATCATCCACAATCATGATTTTGTCGCGCCTGATGGACGAGGCATCGGATCGGTGCTCTGATGCGGCACTTCCGTCCTGCCCGAAAGACGCGTCCTGGGAACCGGGGGTCTGTTTAAGTTCGGTCTTGTTCGCGGGCCTGGACGGCAGTGAAACCATGGGAGAGGTATTCGAAGGAGGCGCGGTTCTCATAAGCTCTTCAAGGGTCGTGATGCCTTGACAGGCCTTTTCAAATCCATCTTCCGTCATGGATGTCATGCCGGCCCCGCGGGCCGCCTGAAGGATATCCCTGTCGGTACCCCCTTCGCTGATCAAAGCACTGATCTCATCTTTGACCAACAGTAATTCATAGATGCCGAGCCTACCCTTGTATCCGGTCCCCTGACATTCAACGCACCCTTTCCCCTTCCTGAATTCATGAAAAGAGCTGCCCCCGAACCGGGAAAGCAATGTGGAACTGACCTCCGTTGCGGCGCTGCAGGCTTCATGAATTTTACGCACCAGCCGTTGCGCAACCACGCCCTTGAGGCTGGCGGCGATCACATAGGGCTCGATGCCGATGTCTTTGAGGCGGGTAACGGCCCCCACCGCATCATTGGTGTGCAGGGTGCTTAACACCAGGTGCCCCGTCTGGGCGGCTTGAAGGGCAATGGTGGCGGTTTCGAGATCCCGGATCTCACCGATCATGACCACATTGGGATCCTGGCGAAGCAGGGACCGCAAACCTTTCGCAAAAGTCAGACCCCTTGCGGGATTCACCTGCACCTGGTTGATCCCATGGATGGAATATTCAATGGGATCCTCAATGGTGACAATATTGATTTCCGGAGACAAAAGACGCTGCAAGACAGCATAAAGGGTCGTGGTCTTCCCGCTTCCCGTAGGGCCCGTCACAAGAATCAACCCCTGAGGCATGGACAAGAGGCGCTCAAATTCCCGCAAGTCTTCTTCCCGCATGCCAAGCCCTGAAAGCGCCATGGTCCCCTGACTTTCCAGAATCCGGAGGACCACTTTTTCCCCGTAGAACGTTGGCAGGAATGATATGCGAAGATCGTAGACATTTTCGCCGATCCTCACCCGTGAACTGCCGTCCTGGGGTTTTGACCGAATGGTGATATCCAGGTTACCCATGATCTTGATCCGTGAAATCACCGCGGCCTGAGCACTTTTATCGAACCCCATGATATCCCGCAGCATGCCGTCGATGCGATACCGCACCGCCACATCCTCTTCCTGGGGCTCGATGTGGATATCGCTGGCCCTTTTTCTGATAGCGTTTAA
Organism: Desulfatiglandales bacterium; assembly: GCA_963664475.2. GTDB lineage: Bacteria > Desulfobacterota > DSM-4660 > Desulfatiglandales > Desulfatiglandaceae > NaphS2. Next base: position 310,464 of record CAXXXE010000002.1, on the reverse strand, counting down.
AATAATCCCGTTGGTTAACTGACGAATGACCCCGCCCTTGGCGGCCTTTTCCAGTTTTTCAGGACTGATATCTCCAGTATCCCGAATCTCCTCGATAACATTGATGAGATCCACCCGGTATTCATTTCCTTCAATGTCATCCATATAATCTTCATCGGGAGGGTAGGAACGGACCAGAACATCCAGGATATCCTGTTCCAAAGCCACGACCACGCGAACGCGATGCCCGGAAACAAAGGACACCTCATCCATGGCTTCATAGTCGATGGGGTTGTTCATGGCAACCACAAGCTGGCGGTCTTTCACCAGAAGGGGGACCAATCGTCTTTTGTAACAGAGTTTTGCCGGGAGGAGACTGAGTGCCTTCGGATCGGCTTTCTTATTTTTCAGGGTGATCATGGGAATGCCGAGCTGTTTGGAGAGGGTCTGACAGATATCCACCTCCGATGCCCACCCCATTTCAATGAAAATTTTCCCGATGCGTTTCCCCGTCTGGTGCGCGATCTTCAAAGCCTTCTGAATCTGGTCCTCACTGATCAATCCGGCTTCTTGAAGTATCTCGCCAAGCTTTTTGCGTTTCATAATAAACTCGTAGACGGCAGCTAATCGTAAACCACCTCTACAGCCCCAATATATTTTAGAAGATCCTTTAATGTCTTTCCGATTTCATCCAGATCCTTTTCTTTCGCCGCCTGTTCAAGGAATTTTCCCATTTCCGAAACCGCATCGAAACCGAAGGCCTCTCCGCTACCTTTCATGCGGTGCCCCGCATTCTCGATGGTTTCAAAGTCCTTATCTCCCATGGCCTTTTCGATGGCTTCCGTATATTCTTTTACCTGTCCCAGATACCAGGGGATCTCGTCAGCGATATCGGGATCCGCGTGAACTACGATTCTGTTTTCTTCCATTAAATCTAACTCCTATCCAGGTAAAGAATCCCCGAATAATCCTGAATTTCCTTCAAAAGGTCCTGTTTTTTTAAAGGTTTGGGCAAATAATCGGTGCAGCCTGCATCCAGGCATTTCCGCCGGTCCTCCATGAGCGCATGGGCTGTCAGGGCAATGATCGGAACAGGACCCTTCCGTTGTTCCGTTTCCCATTTTCTGATCATTCCCGTCGGCGTATAGCCATCCATAACCGCCATCCGCATGTCCATCAATATGAGGTCATATGCCCCCGATAGGAATTTGTCAACGCCGATCCTGCCGTTTTCGGCAACATCGATGATATGGGGCGTTTTCTTCAGGAAGGCCTTGACCACAACCCGGTTTTCTTTTGCATTTTCCACCAGAAGGATACGCAGGGGACGGACTTCGGGGCTGCTTCCATACAGCATCTTCAAATATAGCAACATTGGACTGTCACCGCCATGACAATGGGGCTGTCACCCCCGTACATGAAAATCCATTGGTCTGTGCAGCACGATGGATTCCAGCGTACGCGGGAATAACGAGAACCGGATAGCACACGTATTTTCTTGGTAAACTCCCTGTGGGTTCCGGAGTTGCGACAAGTGGGCGAAGTCAGAACTAAGCCCCCTCAAGGCGTTCCTTCGTGAACAACCGAACTCTTTGTCCGGTTCCTGCCCTCGACTTTGGCGGCATAGAGCATTTTATCGGCGCATTGGATCAGGGAAAGGGGTGATCCGTCATTGGACGGAATGACGGAAGCTGCCCCCACGCTCACCGTCACCCAGTCGGACACCGGGGATCCCGCATGGGGAATGTGTCGCGTTTCGACCGCCGTCCGCATCTTTTCCGCCAGGGAGGCAGCCCCCTCATGAGGTGTTTCGGTCAGTATCACGGCGAATTCCTCACCCCCGTAACGCGCCACACAGTCGGTGAACCTCATGGAAAGGCCGCTCAATGTCTCTGCCACCATTTTCAAACACTCATCGCCCTGAAGATGGCCGTAATGGTCGTTGAATGCCTTGAAAAAATCAATGTCGATCATGATCAGGGAGAGCCAGATTTGGGTCCGCCGGCCCCGATTCCATTCATAGGTTAAAAAATCATCGAACCGTCGGCGGTTAGCGATCCCGGTCAACCCGTCCGTCATGGAAAGCCGCTGCAGCAGATCCCTCTTGCTTTTCAGTTCCAAATGGGTCCGGATCCTGGCCTTCACAATCGGGATGCTGAAGGGCTTGGTGATATAATCTACGGCGCCCAGTTCCAGACCCTTTGTCTCGTCCCGATCATCATTCTTTCCGGTGACAAAAATGATCGGGATGTTCCGGGTCGCTTCATTTTCTTTAAACAGCCGGCAGACCTCATAACCGTCCATTCCGGGCATCATAATATCCAGCAGGATCAGGTCGGGCTGGGGTTGTGAACCGGCGATTTCCAGTGCGTCAGGGCCGTTGGTGGCCACGCTCAGCTCGTAATCAGATTGAAGGGCGTCAATCAACATCCTGATATTGACAGGTGAATCATCAACCATCAGGATTTGGTTCTTCCGGGTTTCGGTGCTCATAACCACCTCCGTTTACGGTTGTTGCATTCCAAGGACGATTTCCGCCAGTATCTTTCGCGCAGCCTTAAAATTAAAATCACCAATCTCGCACTCCAGCTCCAGGACCCGATCCATCAGTGGGGAATGGGCCATCTCGCGTTTCAGGGCCTCCATGCACCCGGCTGCTTTGGGGTTGTGTCGTTCCAGAAAAGCATCCAGTTCCGCAAGGATCAAACTGGAGCCGGATCTGTCCAGCTTGACAGCATCCGCCTCACCGGCGACTTTCCGGTCCGGGCTTTCTTCCACTTCCAGCAAGGCCATCCATCCCGGAATCGCTGCGATGACGTCCTCGGCAACATGGCGAAATTGCTCAATCCGTTCGGAAATGCCGGAGGGGTTGTCCTGCCGGATGTCGCATTCGATATTTCCAGCCATGTCTGCCAGGTGTCGAAGCCCCAAATTGGCGGCAACTCCCCTGGTTTTATGCAGCAGTGCGGCCGCTTTCGGAAGGTCTCCCCGGCTTTCCGCACCCCCGATATCCCGGAGCGTGCCTTTCAATTCTTCAAGAAAGAGCGGCAAAACCTGCTTCAGAAGACCCGTATTGCCTCTCAGTTGTCTGAAAACAGCATCAACATCCATGTCCGCCAATGGCACTTCGAACCCTCTCTTTTCCATATCTGAAGGTTCTCCCTGGATGAGGATTTCTCGGTTCCGGGACAAGTCCGGCGCCGTCTTCCGTGGCGCTTCATCGGGCAAACCCAAGTGGTCCTCAGGCGCCATGCGGGGGTTCAAGGCCGCACTGTTTATTGGCTGGGTCAACGCATGGTCGCCGGCAACCCTGTTCAGCATCTCCAGCAGGACGGCCTTTTTGATCGGCTTGGACAGGTAGTCGCTGCAACCCGCATTCAGACATTTCTCACGGTCTTCTGCAAAGGCATGGGCCGTCAGGGCGATGATGGGAACGGGGGCCACATCCCGCCCTTTTTCCCATTCACGGATCTTCCCGGCAGCGGTGTAGCCATCCATAACCGGCATCTCCATGTCCATCAGAATCAGATCATACCTCCCGCCAAGGAAGGCATCGAGCCCTTCCTTTCCGTTTTGCGCCACCGTTACGGTATGGGACGTCTTTTTCAGGAAGGACTCAATGATGATCTGATTTTCACGGGCATCTTCCACCAGAAGGATGTTCATGCCAGGCGCAGTGCCCGTCCCTGCCGCACTGACAGGTTCGGCTTCAGAGACCGTGGCCGGCGACGTGTCCAGGGGCAGGCGTACGGTAAAGAAAAAGGTGCTTCCCTTCCCCGGCTCGCTCGCTACCCAGATCCGGCCGTCCATCAGTTGGGTGAGACGGGTGCAGATGGCAAGCCCCAGCCCGGTGCCGCCGTAATGGCGGGTGGTGGAGGCGTCAGACTGGGTAAAGCTGTCGAAGATGGCCTGCTGCTTTTCCCTGGGAATGCCGATGCCGGTATCCCGCACCGAAAAGATCAAATCCACGTCCTTTGTGTCTTTCGAAAGAGGCTTGGAAACGGTCGAACAGGTCACTTCGATTTCCCCTTTTCGGGTGAACTTGAGGGCATTGCCCATGAGGTTCATAAGGATCTGCCGCAGTCGCACCGGGTCGCCCAACACATGTACAGGGGTTTCAGGCGATACATGGGAAACGATCCGAAGCCCCTTTTCACGGGCCGCCACAGCAATCAGGTCACAGATTTCACTCACCAGGGTGCGCAGGTTGAAGGGGATGCGCTCCAGCTCCATGCGCCCGGCCTCCACCTTGGAGAAGTCGAGGATATCGTTGATTACATTCAGCAGGGTTTCGCCAGCATTTTGAAAGATTCGGACATGGTTGCGCTGTTCAGGGTTCAACGGGGATTCCATCAAAAGATCGGCCATGCCCAGAATGGCGTTCATGGGGGTGCGGATCTCGTGGCTCATGTTTGCCAGGAACTCGCTCTTGGCCTTTGTCGCTATCTCGGCAGCCTCTTTTTCCATGGTGGTCAGGGCCAGGAGGTGGCTTTGCTGAAGGGCATCGTGCTCGGACTTGAGCTTCTCGTGCTGCAGGCGCCTCTCGCTTTCGGCAAGGGCACTTCGCTCTTCCTGGAGATCCTTTATCCTTGCGGCCAACCCCAGGGACAGGAGTATCGATTCCAGCGCCGTACCGATCAGCAGCGAATTCCTGGCCCAGTAAATGCCCTGCAAGGGACCCACTTCCTGAAGGGCAAAAACCGTCACTGCCGCGGCAAGCGCCCCCCAGGCAAACAGGAAATAGCGGGCCGGGCCAAAGCCACGGCGCAGGCTGATAATGCCTGCGGTCAAGGCCAGCCAGGGTGAAAAAAGGCCGCTTCCCACAGCCAACCAGCGAGCGATCCAGGTCAATTGCATCAATCCGACAACAGAGATGGCCAGGCCATAGAAAAAAGCGGCCAGAAGAATTTTATCAATCAAGGGAGCGTAGCGACGGGTGTTCAGAAAGCTGCGCATGAACAGATAAGCAAATGCGGTAAACAACCCCATGGTGACCCATAAGAGTACAACAAAAATGTCAAGCCCGAAGTCCCAGAACGCCGCCGCCTGGCCATGCAGGAAGGTCATCATGAGAAGGGCGAAGAGAATGTAGCCGACGTAATAGTAATAGGCCCGATCTCTGAGCGACAAGGCCAAGAAGAGATTGTACAGGATCATGCTGAATAGAACACCGTAACAGACTGCAAAGAGGTAATCCTCATTGAGGGTTTGGCTCATGAAGGCGGGAAGAGACCACAGGTAAAAACGCTGGGGATTGATCCCTTTGGTTTCCATGCGTATATAGCATGCGACCGGCCCATCGTCCATGCGAGGCAATGTGAAGACGAAGCTCCGATTGGCCAGTTCACGGGTGTTTGATGGGAAATTCAGGCCGGTATTTACCACGTCCCATCCGTCTGGCGTCGGTCTGTAGAAATCGATTCTTGACAGGTACACATAGTCGGTGGAAAAAAGCCAGGTGGTCTTTGCGGCAACGCTGCCCTTTGGCGCCACGGCGCTGAAGCGGAGCCAATGTACCCGCGGATACCAGGAAGGCGCTACAAAGGCCGGGCCCTGCATCGGCTTGAAACGGTCACGCCAGGGCGGTCTGCCGACCTGATCGATAGTCAGCTCGCTCCCTGCCCCTTCCAGGACCTCCAGATATGGGGCCATATCGTAGCGGGGCGCTTCTCCCAGCGCCAGCACGTGATTCTTCTCGGCAGACATGGCCGATCCGGCGGCGATCAACAGAAACAGCAGATAAACGAAAAAAATTTTATAAGAGCGAACAAACATCTGTTTCCATAGTCATTTACTCTCAACGTTTTATATCGTAGTCCGGAAAATGCTGTTCCTCCATATCATAAACGTCGAAGGCATAGAAAGAGGTTTCTTTCAAGTTGAGGCGGTTTTTCTGAATCCCGGGCCCTGCCGCTTCGCCCTGCATAACAGGATTCGGTCGCCGCCGCGACTCCTCGATATGGTGCTTTCTCGGACGCCGAACCTCCCTACCCATAAGTTGACCTTATTGATATCATAAATATTTTCACTTTGACATATTGCCTTTGACCGGCATATACCCTTATTCAATTGGTCGGTTCAACGTCAGCGTGTTCCGGTATTTATAAATAGAGATTATTTCCATTACAACAGAGCTTCCAACCACTTTTTTTCAAGATTTGATGGGTAAAAGATACATTCTCGAACAATAATGATAACGCAAAAGACATCTTTTCCCGGTTATTTCCGTTTCCCATTTTTTAAGTTTAATATCCCGCTTCTCTTCATCGGGATTCATGAAGTGTTTTGAACATTTTTTCAACTGCTGCCGACGGTGCTTGCCGTCTATTGTCAACAATCTCACAAAACAAGGAGGGATAGGGAATGTCACTGCTTTTTACACAACATTGGGACATGATCAGGGGTAAGGAAGCTGCCTATGAGGAGTACGTTGCTAAAAAATTTATTCCGGGATGCGAGGCTCTCGGCCTGAAAGGGGTCGGAGGTTACTACGTGCAGGTGGGCCAGGGCCCCAGGATCATTTCCGTCAAGGCGGTTGAAACCCTGGAGGAATTCTGTGCCGTACTGGGGAACCCGGAATTCAAGGCACTGGCCGATGGGTTAAAGGAAGTGGCGAAAAATTATCACAGGACCCTTCTTTCACCGACGGGAAGGGTAAAGTCGGAAAGTTATAAAATCCAAAAAGGGGTCTGGAAATTCAACCAGTACTATGATCTTCTTCCCGGCGTACGACAGGGGTACGCCGATTTCGTGATCAACGAATACATTCCCAGCCTGAGCCAATTGGATTATGTGGAAATTACCGCGGGCTGGAACGTTCTGATGGGGGGTATCTCCGAAATCATTTCGGAATTCACCTTCAAGCATCCCGTGGACATAGGCCAGTTGCTGGACAGCGAACAATTCAGGGAACTCACCTTCAAGCTGCGCAGGGATTTCGCCACCAACTACAAGAGTCGCATTATGCGAACGACGGAACATTTTGATGAACCCAGGTGGTTCAGACTTTAAAGCACTTTCTTATATGTGATGGTTTAATAAGGTCAAAGCGAAAGCATAATAACCATTTAATCAAGGAGGCAGCAATGGCAAAATTTTTGGACCCCCATGATGTTCCCGAAATTCCCGGTACCGAAGGCTGGGAAAGGATGTACCCCTACCACTATCAGTTTACCACCGATGATCCGGCCCGGGCCGAGATGGAAAGCAAACAACTCTGGTATTATGATGGTCTTCACTATCCCGAACCCCATTATCCTTTTGACCTCATCTGGGATGAAGCCTGGTTTCTGGCCCTTTCCCAGAACAACACGAGAACCTTTCTGGTGCCGCCGGCCAACGGCATCGATCACCGCATCGTCAACGGCCGGGTGTACATCACGCCCATCGGGATCGAGAACCCGGAAGAAATCGGGGAACGTATCCCCGTTTTTTCAAAACGGGCGGGCTATTATTATGAAAACTGGGACAGCCTTTATGAAAACTGGAAAGTCAAGGTCAACGAACTCATCAAAAAACTGGAGGCCGTGGATTTCAAACCCCTTCCCGAAGTGGAAGACGAGTCCGTTGTTTTCGGCAACACGGGCATCGGCAGCGGTTATCATCTTCTGACCCAATATGATGAACTGATCCACATGGGCCTCAAGGTCTGGCAGTACCATTTTGAGTTCCTGAACCTGGGCTATGCGGCTTATGTCACCTTTATCAACACTGCCAACGCCATCTTTCCCGGCATCCCCATTTCCACCCTCACCAAAATGGTATCGGGCATCGATGTGGTCATGTACCGACCCGACGCGGAACTGATTCGACTGGCGAAACTGGCCATTGAAAATAAAGTTCAAGACATCATTTTGAAACCGGGTTCCGCCGCGCAGGTCATGGCGGAACTGGACAACGGTCCGGAAGGCAAACACTGGCTGGCGGAGCTGGAGAAAGCCCGCTACCCCTGGTTCAACGTCTCCACGGGAACCGGCTGGTATCACCACCATATCTCCTGGAACGACGACCTGGACATTCCCTTTGAGTCCCTGCGCATGCACATCCAGTCCATCCAGGCGGGCAAAAAGGTGGGCCGACCCACGGAAAAACTCATTGAAGAGCGGGAAAGAATCATCGCAGAATACAGGGATCTCATCGAAACCGATGAGGATCGGGAATCTTTCGACCAGACCCTGGCCATCTCCCAGCGGGTATTCCCCTATGTGGAAGATCACCTGTTTTATGTGGAGCACTGGTTTCACACCGTGTTCTGGAACAAAATGCGGCAGGTGGGCAATATCCTGACGGAAGCCGGCTTTATGGGGGATATCGAGGATATCTGGTACCTGAAACGCGGCGAGATTCGGGATGCTCTGTGGGATTACGTCACCGCCTGGGCCACCGGCACCATTGCACGGGGACCTTCCTACTGGCCCAAGGAGATCGAATGGCGAAAAGGCGTCATGAAAAAATTCCAGGAATGGACCCCGCCGCCGGCTCTGGGAACGCCGCCCGACGTGGTGACGGAACCCTTCAGCATCGTCTTGTGGGGCGTTACCACCGATGTGTTGAAACATTGGCTCAAGGGCGTGGAATCCGCTGCCGGCGCAGGCTCCGATGAACTGATGGGGGCGCCGGGGTCCTCGGGGATCGTGGAAGGAAAAGCCCGCGTCATCAAGGACGTGAAAGAACTGGGTCTCCTTCAGGAAGGGGAAATTCTGGTGGCCACCACCACCTCTCCCAGCTGGGCGCCGGCCTTTACCAAAATCGGGGGTGCCGTCACGGACGTGGGCGGCGCTATGTGCCATGCAGCCATCGTCTGTCGCGAGTACGGTTTGCCCACGGTGGTGGGAACCGGCAGTGGTACCGCTGTTATCAAGACCGGTGATCTCATTCGGATTGACGGGGATGAGGGAAGCGTTCAGATTCTGAAACGGGCCTAAGGCTATACGGAAGGATGCTCTGCGGGAGTTAAATTTCCGGCGGCATCCTTCCCGACTCATTCTACAACCATCCATGCATATTTGGAGTGATTATGGGAGACATAGAAAAAAGTAAACGGCTGACCCTGTGGTACGAAGAGCTGGAGGGAAAGGATTTTGAACTCGTCGGTAAGAAGAACGCCAATCTCGGCGAGATGATGAAAGGCGACATCCGGGTCAGTCCCGGATTTGCCTTGACCCTTTACGCCAATGACCTTTTCATCACGGAAACGGGCATCAAAAATGAGCTGGAAAAGTATATTAACGCCTTAGGTGAAGTGACCTATGATAAGTGCGTGGCCGCGGGCGAATTTTCAGTGAAACTGATTGAGGAAGCAGAGGTTCCGGCCATTATCGTCGATGAAGTGGGCAGGGAGTATCAAAAACTCTGCAAAATGGCCAATGTCAAGAACGTCCCCGTGGCAGTGCGTTCCAGCGGCGCCGTATCCATGCCCGGCCAGATGGAAACCTATCTGAATATCCGGGGAGAAGAAGACCTCATCAAATACATCAAGAAAACCTGGTCCAGCGCCTATTTTATCGAGGCCATCACCTACCGCATGAATAAGGGGTTGGGATTTTTATTGAACATCGGCGTCGGCATACCGAAAATGGTCAATTCCAGGGCTTCCGGCGTCATTTTCACCCTGAATCCGTTGAACGGCGACCGTTCCAAAATTTCCGTTGACGTGAGCTACGGTCTGGGAGAGGCCGTGGTGAGCGGTCTGGTAACCCCGGACAGCTATCTTGTGGATAAAATCACCTTTACGGTCGTCAAACAAAACAAGGGAAGCAAAGAAATCCAATGCATATACAACGAAGACGGCAGCGATATCAAAACCGCTGAGGTACCGGAAGAGGACCGTAAGAAATTCTGCATTCCCAATGAAGAGTTGATGGAAATCTGCAAAATCGCCAAAGCCATCGATAGATACTACGGCAAACCCTACGACATCGAATTCGGCATTGACGCGGATTTGCCCTTCCCCGAAAATGTCATTATTCTGCAGGTGCGGCCCGAATCCGTCTGGAACAAGAAAAAAGAGTTGGCCGCCAAAACCGAAGTCAAGAAAACCGCCATGGATCGGATCATCAGTCAGTTGGTGACCGGTGTGAAAGTCAGATAGATAGAACACCCTAATCGGTCGGTCGGGCATCCCGCATCTCAGGCGGGCGCCCGACCCCCGCCCCAGCGTAAAACCAGACAAACGCTCCACCACCCCGATAAAAAAGAAGCAATTCTAATTTTGAAATGATAGTGTTGTGGGCGCGGCTTTCCAGACGCGGAAAATCGCGGCAAGATGTCACCGACACAGCGTTTTGAAATTAACACCTCCATCATTTTCAAAACCTGTCGATAATTTAGCTGAAAGGAAGTTGCGGAATTGAAATATCTGATCCGTTTTGAAGATGACTTAGCCCCGGATCCAAGTGTGGTGGGGCATAAATTTGCGTCCCTGGCACGGGCGAAACACTCGGGGTTAGCGGTTCCTTCAGCCGTTGCCATCAGGGTTGAAGCAAACGAATTTTACCGCCGGAAGAAATTCTGGCCCAAGGACCTTCAGCGCGAAATCAAGGACGTGGTCAGGAAATCGGCCTTTCCAAAGGCGTTTCGGTACGGTCCTCATCCACCCAGGAGGACCTCGAGGGAAAAAGCTTTGCCGGCCAATACGAGACCTATCTGGATATACGGGATGACGTTGATTTGAAGGACAAAATTCAAAGATGTTGGGAAAGTTCGGAATCTGCTCTTGTTTTTGACTATCTTGATGATCGGACGGGCCTAAATGAAGCGCCGCCCATGGCTGTCGTGATTCAAAAGATGGTGCATGCCAAAGCGGCCGGGGTTGCGTTCAGCCGAAATCCCATGTACCCATTAAGGGACGAAGTGATCGTCGAAAGCGTCCTCGGTTTGGGCGACAAATTGGTTAGCGGCCATGTCACCCCTTATCGCATCTTTGTCAAAAGCGACCGCATTGTAAAAGATAAAACCACTTTCAAAACGAACCCATCAAACGATGTGATCATGGCGGATGCAAAGTGGCGCGAAATCGCGGCATTGGCCAAAAAGGCCGAGGCCCATGCGGGCGGGAAACCCCAGGACATTGAATGGGCCATTGACGGCAACAACATGCTGTGGCTTCTCCAGTCTCGCCCCATCACGACCATTACTGAAACAGACCTCCAGGCGCCTCCCGGCGCCTGGACAAGAAAGATTGCGGAGGATCTTTGGGCGGACCGGCTCACGCCCTTACTGGCCGATGTCATGCTTAAAAATGCACCCCGGTTTGATCTTTCAAAAAACTCGGAATTTCTAAAGGTTCCAGTTATTAAACCGGCCATGTCCGTCATTAACGGGTTCCTTTATGTCAACTGTGAAAGCCTGAAGCAAACTCTGACCCTGGTTCCTGACAGACTACGCATCGATGAACTTCGAAGCCTGTTCCCGCCTGGATTCGAAATCGATTCCGTAGCGTCGCCCTCCACAAAAAAACTGCTTTTATTTGCTGTTCGGGCAATATGCCTCAGTCTTTTGCAGCCCCAGGGGAACCCTCTATTTTGCCGACATCTCTCCCGATCGCACCTGAAAAAACTGAAAGGGCATTTAAACAGAATTGAGCGCTTACCCGATGCTACGGCCGCGCAGGCGCTAAAAAAAACCAATGCGTCTCTCGAATGCCTCGCGCTTCTTCAGGAAAAAAACCAGTGGCCCTATCTTTACACCACGGTTTTCACCTGGGCGTTGAGATGGGTGGTTATGGACCAAGGAGGGCTGTCGTACTCAGATTTTCTTTACCTTCTGAGTGGAAATACCGACAATATTACCAGCAATATCGAACTTGAGATGAGAAAGTTGACGGAATCGGTCAGAAATGACAAGACGGTTCTTGAAAGGTTTTTAAGCCAAAGCCCTGAACAACTTGTGGGGTCTCTCCCTCACCCACTCCAGGAAAAATTCGATATTTTCCTCTCGAAATACGGGTGTCGCGCCCGCCATAGAACCCTTTACCTGAAACGATGGGCCGAAACGCCGGAGGAGGTTCTCGGGATGATGGCAGCCCTCCTCGGAAATCCGTTGAAAGGAGGCAAAGCGGAAAACGCCGGTCCTGCGGATTCTGAGGTGATCATACGGCGGAAATTTCCATGGCGCCTCCGTTTCATACTCCGACCTCTTTTAAAATTTACCTGCAATTTTCTAAATCTGCGGGAAGATCTAAGATTTTTGCTTGACGAAATCCTATACCTTGTCAGGAAATCCGTAATAACCCTTGGAAAACATACGGGCTTAGGTGAAAACGTCCTGTTTCTGACCCAATCCGAATTGGACCAGGTGGTTGACGGCAGTATCGATTTTGAAAACGCAAGCCTGCTAACCGATGCCGGGCGGGAGGCATTCCTCAAGCAATCAGAAGTTCCCACGTTTTATATTGACGGCAGGCCAATGGATGAACTCCCGTCAAACGCAAAAATCATGCGGGGCATCGGAACCAGCCCCGGCAGGGCAACGGGAAGGGCCAGGATCGTGGATGATCCAACAAAGCACCCTATTCAAAAAGGGGACATCCTGGTTGCCAAAAACACCGATCCCGGCTGGACGCCCATCTTAAGAATCGTCAGTGGGATCGTTGTCGAAGAAGGGGGGATATTGAACCACTGCTCCATCGTGGCCCGGGAACTGGGAATCCCTGCTGTTGTCGGGGTCCGACAGGCGACCCGAAAAATACCGGAAAACGCCCTCATTACCATCGACGGGGGCTTTGGCGCCGTTCAAATGGCGGATTCAAAACTGCGCACCAAAACCCATCAGTGACATCGAAAAGGCAGCGCTCCTTACGCCGCATCCGAAAAACGGGGCGGCGTCCAGGTCTTGCGGGCTTTCAGGGCCAGCCTTCGGACGCGTGCGATGTCATCATCGGTAAAGATCCCGTTGACCCCTGAAATGGCCGCCAGCTTCATGCCGTGTTTCAAGCCCATCTTGTAGATTTCCCGCACCTTTTCCCACTCAATTTCGCGGCCGATGGTGAAAACCTCAAAGCGGCCTTCCAGGGCCAGCACAATGGTTTCGGCCAGGCAGGCATAGGCAACCTTCGGGGGAAGACCGATATTCTTCATCTCGGGGTTGCCGGGCAACTCGATTTCACCGGATTCAATGACCAGCACGTCCGGGCGCTTGGCCACATCTTCCGGAGACAGATCCAGGGGACGGGCCACGTCGGTAATGACACACCCGGGCTTGACCCGCATGATGTCCAAAACAGCCTTACCGGCCCCGGATGTGGCAGTGACAATCACATCCATGTCGGGCAGATAGCGGTCCGGACGGGTTGAGATGTGAAGTTTCACATGGGGGGTTTCTTCCAGGATGGCTTCCCTCAGGGCCAGCAGCTTGGCCGTATTCCGGCCCACCATGTAGACCTCTTCAAAGGCTTTTGCCAGTAAACGACAACACACGGAACCAATAGCCCCGGTAGCGCCGAAAACCATGGTCTTGCCTTTAATGATTTCCCCTTTTTCCACCTGGATCAAGCCCATGCGGCGCACGGCATCGGCCGCCGCCCACAACGCCCCCGAAGCGCTATAGCTGTTCCCCGTGGTAATGGGAATATCCGCCTTTTTGGCCACCGTCACCCCGGCATCCCCCACCACCTTGGTAAAGGCTCCCAGACCCATGATCTGAGCCCCCAGCCGTTTGGCCATTTTGGCCGCCTGCAAAAGACGATCATAGGTAAACTCCGCCTTGTGGGCCAGCATCTGTTTAGGCGTTCCCCCCACTGAAATCAACCACCCTTCCGCTTCCACGCCGGTGGGACTCTTGATGCCGGTCACCTTTGAATAGAGAAAAGGCGGGGCATAGGCAATGACCTTTTCAACGGCGTCCATGAAAAGCGGGGGCGCGAACCGACTAACCATGTCCAGGGTCTTTTCTTTTTTAAGGAACTCCTGGGAAAGGGGATGGATCACAAAGGCGAAACGATTCACCCGCTTGGGCGTACCGGATGGATACACCACCCTGGGGGCCATATTCTGCTCACAGATGAGCTCCAGGATATCGTCATCCGTAATCTGGTCCTGCTTCTTGCCAAGCGCCGACAACATAAGGGCTTCCAGCACATTGAGGCCCACGACTTTTTCGAGGACCTTGGGAGCGGTATCGATGATGACATCCACACCGCGTTCCCGCAGAAACGTCACCCGATCATCATAAGCACAGGAAGTGATAACGATCTTTCCCCCCAAATCATCCAGCGAGGCGTGTTCCAGATATCGATAAAAATCATAATGGGGCACCACAATGACCTGAGCCTGTTGCATGGCTTTCTTTATCAAATGGATATTCCACAGACGCGCAGGCATGAAATTAGCGGAAAATTTCTTACTGGGCACCCACTTCAAAATTTCGTGAACGCCGCTGGCGTAGAGTTCCAGGTCCTTCAGGGACGTTATGAATTTGCTGATCCCGTTTTCAAGAACGGGGTCCGCAAAGGTCAAGTTTTCGGTAAACTCACTCATCACCCGTGCGATCTTGTGGTTGGCCAGACCCGAAAAAAACAGGACCCTGGCGTTGTCGAAGTATTTACCGAATACGAACTCCACATGCCGAATAGACCATTCATGGACAACGTTTCGAAGGGCACTGCCCATGGTGACGGGTGTGTTGACCCGATCACTCAACAACCGAATCTTTTCGGCCCGCCTCTCCAGGACATATTTCGGACCAATGGCATTGGGAAATCTCATGCTGCCCAGCCCGATGGCATCAGCTTTCCCGTCCCATTGCAACAACAATTCCATCATGCACTCCAGATCTCCATCCGTTCCGAGACGCTTGATGGAAAACGCATGACCCAGAAATTCCGTTTCCAATTCATAATCGGCTGTTTTCGGACCAAGGCTGATACTGACGACCTGTTTCACCTTATCTCCTCCCCTGTTTGGCACCCACCTTTTACCGGCCACTCAACTCTTTTAGAATCTCCGCCAGTTCACGGGTATCCCGCTCCGGCGGTTCCGGTTGATGGGTACTGCAATACCGAGAATCCGCCATTGCGTGTTTCTTGCACTGTTTACCCCTCTGAGTGAATGCCTGACATCTGGCGGGGTCCGTATCCAGCGCCACATGGGGCTCGAACAATCTCTCCCCGTGTTCTTCCAACCCTTCCAGCAAATGCACATCCGTTTCCGAGAATGCTCCGTGCATACTGCAGTATTCAGATCCCGGGACCGCCCGCTTCTTGCACTGCTCACCCTCTCTGGTCACGCCTTTACAGCGCATCTCCTGGTATGTATCATGCAAAACCAGGGGCTCATCCTCAATAGCGCCCGAATCCACCAGTTCCACAAGGTGTGCCAGTTCATCTTCAAACCCTTCCAGAAGCGCTTCCCCATCGGGCATCAATCCCTCATCAACGGCAATACCGACGCTCACCCGGCCATTATAACTCATGATACTGACGCCCAGCCCCACATTTCCGGCCCTCGGCACCCAGAACATAAGATTTTTGATTTCACTGCCCGCAAAATAGAGGGGTTCCTTCGGACCCGGCACATTGGTCAAAATCCCGGAGGCCTTATTGCTGAAGTAATGGGCCAGGTTTTTTGCAATCCCCTGAGGCATGACGCCCACCGTACTGAGGAGGCCAAAATTGACCATGGCGTCGGGCGCCTTTTTGAGATCGTCCATTCGACGCTTGACCTCTTTTAACCGCAGGACGGCATCCTCGATATAAACGGGGAGGGTCAGGAAAATCAGGCTGAATTTATTTCCCAGCTCTACCTCCGTACCCGGCTTCCGTATGTTGACCGGCACCAGCACATTCAGGTCAAGCTGATTTACCGGATAGTTCCTGCTTTTCAAATAACGACGCATGGCGCCGGTAACCATTGAGATCAGCACATCGTTGATGGTGGCCCCGTGAATGGCGCCTCCGATCTTCTTAACCGATTCCAGGGGTATGGGATCGGTCCAGACCGCATTTTTTCGCGTTCCGAGTTTCCCTTTAAATGCAGTGGACGGATCCGGGGGCATGAGCGTCAATTTTGCCAGCACCCCCCCCGCATCAGCTGAAATATGGGTGCTTTTCTTTGCCAGATCCATCAGGCGATCCAGATCAAAAACCGTATCTTTGAGTTCCTCCACCACCTTGAGCCCGAATTTCTGCGTCGTATCCCTGACTTTCTGAACTCCCCGAATTAACCCGGCAACAGGCCACTGGAAGTCAAAGGAAGATATTTTCCTCTCCTTTTCCGGCAGTTCCTCAGGCCATGGCGCACCGGGTTCATGGTCCGCGGCCGCAAGCAGTACGTATACCAGGGCAATGCCGTCGGCAATGCAGTGATGAATTCGAAACAGAACCACACAGCCTTCGCCATAATTCTCAATCAAATGAACTTGCCAGAGGGGTTTATGAGGATCCAGGGGGGCAGCCATCATATCGCTCACCATTTCCTGAAGTTCCGCCTTGCTCCCCGGCGACGGCAGTGCCACCCTGTGAATATGGCTTCGGATATCAAAATGCCGATCCATCTCCCAGGTGGGGGTCCCCATCCCCGAAACCGGCTTCACTACTTTTTTTCTGAATCGCGGAAAAGATGAAATACGAGATTCAATGGTGGCCCGCAGACGCTTGAAATTGATGCAATCATCAAACGCCATAAAAGCGGTGATCATCATCAGATTGGTTGGATCATCCATACAGAGCCAGAAGTTGTCGGCATTGCTCATGGATTGACTCATAATTCGCCCCTTTACAGATGCTTGACTATTTTACTCCGCCAGAAGACGTTCTACCAGATCGATATAGGACTGCATGGCAGCCTCTTTGCCGGTGCCTTTCACCCCTGCCCAGGCATCATATTTAGCGCGACCCACCATATTGGTAAAGCCGGGCCGCTTGCCGGACACGTCTCCATTTTTGGCCTGTTTATGGTAAGCGTACAACGCCAGCAGTGTTTTGTTATCAGGTTTCTTGGACAATGTCTGTACGTCCTGTGCAGCGGTCTCAAATTTGGAAGCTAGATCGGCCATCAATGCATTCCTCCTAAAGCGGCAAGCCGCGGTTTTAAGGTTTAAGTTCTTCCGTCAACGAAAAAAAGAGTAAACATCCTGATTACCTGTTGCTTTTTTCTCTAACATCAAAGCCTGATCCTGTCAACTGTTCGGTCTTTTTTCACCCAACCCTTGCCATGGCCCTTCCGATTTTCAATCGAGTGGATTTTTACACGCCTTCCGTATTCCAAACAGGCCCGCCATATCCTCGGGCAAATGGGAAAAAAATTGGATACTTCTCCCACTTTCGGGATGGTTCAATTCCAGAAACTCCGCATGAAGCCCCTGGCGTGAAAGGCAAAGATTTCGTCGATCTGAATCGGTTAAACGATCCTCGATAAACCTCAAAAAAAGGGTTTCGTCCACCCCATATATTTTATCTCCCGTCACGGGATACCCCAGAGAAAGAAGGGTTGCGCGAATCTGGTGCAGCCGCCCCGTGACGGGCTTTGCGGCTACAAGGGATTTTCCATCATATTGTTGAATCAGAAGAAAAGAAGTGGAACACCTTTTTGCCTTTGTGGGAAGAATTTTTAACGCATCGGGATAGAAAAAACGCTGTTTTTTTCGGATCAGGCTCTCCTGATCCCTTTGCAGGTAACCATCGGCATGAATGATCCCCTTCGGAAAATCTCCTTCCACAATAACCCCATATTTTTTCCTCACGGTGCCCGCAAGAAACTGCTTCTGACAATTTATTGCGGCATCCCTGGTTTTCGCAATCAGAACGATGCCGGAAGTCTCCCGGTCGAGTCTATTCACAAAAAAAATTGAATCCTCGGAATAATTTGATTTCAGAAGACCCCAAAGCGTATGGGCAAAATATCGTCCACCCGGATGGCAGGGAAGATTTCCCGGCTTGTTGACCACCAGCAGGGTTCGATCCTCAAAAAGGATTGAATAATCCTCATTGACCGGGGGCTCGGGTGGGCTGGAATGAATATATTGCAACTGATCCCCCCCGCTGAGCGTTTGCGGGGAAAAAGCGGTATCACCATTCACCAGGACCCGTCCATGCTGGATCAGGTCTTCCCAGGTGCTTCGGTCATGATAGGTGAACCGCCGGCAGAGGAAATCCAGCAATTGCACCCCTGTATTTTCGGAAGGAATGCGAATGGAAGCGCGTCTTTTCATGGGTGTTTCAGATACGAAATCGCCATTTGCAGAACATATCCCGTGGATGAGGGTCCGGCGGCGCAAAAAGGCATTCAACCCGAATGCGCTCATCTACCCCTCTGGCAAACCCTTCAAATTCTCCGCGATGCATCTCTTTGCAAACAAACTCATCCAGGCCCCGTTTCAGTCTGGCCTCCTGGGTCGGACAGGACGGCACGGAGATGGTCACTTCGTCTTCGGTTTCCTCGATGTGGTAATCCACCAGAATACACCAGGGAAAAAGTTTCAGGGCTTTCACAAAACCCTTGAGCCCCTTTTCTTGAATGGCAAAACGCGGCACCAGGTCTTTCGCCGCCATTCCCGCAACCCTGCCCCAGACCTTTTCATTGAGCCGCTCAGCAGTGGGTTGGTCGAAACGCTCGGCCACATTGATAAACCAGAAGGCATCCATCACCCGATAGTGCCACAATAAAAATTCAATATACTGTTTGAGCTCCGATTCATCCATTTTATCAAAGATATCGAGATTCATTGTCTACTCCTTTAAACCCATTTTGGGTAATGAGAAAAAACCCCATCACCTATGACAATTGGTGGGGGGGGGCATGAGGAAAGGCGGTGGCGCCGGCTCAACCCTTATCGGAGACAACCCTGTTCCCTCCGGCATTTCTTGCGGAATCAAGAGCCTCAAGTGTACGCCGTGTAACCGTTCCCGCGGTATCCCCCTTTTTAAACCGGGATATACCCATGGAAATCGTGAAGGAAAGGACATGCTCACTTCGCATATCATCCAGCGTATACTTGCTCTTCGCAATGGTTTTGCAAAACCCTTTGGCTCTTTTGACAGCCTTTTTGAGGGATTCTCCGGGAAGGACCATAACAAAGAGCCCGGCCTGATAGCGTGCCGAAAAATCGCCCGTTCTTAGAAATTCTCTGCATTTCTCCGCGATGGCCAGAACAACCCGATCACCCAGTTTGGGTCCATAGGTTTCTTTAATCTTATCGAATTCATCAATATCCAAGGCCACCATTGAAAAAGAGGTACCATCAACGGCATTTCTCTCCACGGCCTTTCGGATGTACCTTTCAAAGGCATCCATATTGTAAATACCGGTTAGACTATCCCTCAGGGAACCCTTCTCCGCCTTTTCCAGCTCTTTGGAAAGGGCTTTGACCTTTTCCGTAAGTATCGCTCTCTGTTTGTCATCTCGGGACTGCTTTTCCCTGACCTTTTCCCGCACCTCTTCAATCACCATTTTCAAGGCGCTTTTCATTTCCTTAATATCGCTCAGGGTTGTGGCTTGCTCTATTTTGCTGCTCTGGGCCAGCATCTTCTCGGAAAAATCGTCATTATCTACGCTCACTCTCGCCATGGCACGGGTTAAAAATTCAATCATTTCCTTAAATTCAGTTTCCCTGGCTGCCAGATAGAGATTCTGTTCCTTGATAAAGAGGTGCATCATTCTCTTATTTTTTTCAAAAAATGATCCGACTTCCTTAATTTTTTTCCCGGTCTTTATTTTAAGCGCCAATGCCGCAATCGTATTCCTGAATTCCTTGGTGTTCAGCTCCTTCGCATTCAATGAAAAAGCCTTGAGGAAAAGAAGCAACACCCCTGTGAAATCAGAAAAAAACCGTTGAACCTCTTCGTTCTCCTTAAAAGTTTTTGAGGATTCGATAGTGCCTTCGGAAGCCTTTTTTTTTCTTCTGAAAAGGTTTCTCATTCTTTTCACCCCTTCGTCAAAACATGGTCTAATGGACCATTACCCGCATCAGCAGATGCCCGATTCTCTTGAGACTCTGAAGGCTGTCCGCCGCCATAAAGTGATCCACGTACGGAAGCGCCGTATTCATCCCCCGGCAGAGGGGTTCATAATCCGGATCTCCCGCCAGGGGATTCAACCAGATCACAGAATGGCACTTGCGACTCAAATGATCCATTTCCTTTCTCAAAAGATCTTTGACCCCCAGATCCCATCCATCACTCAACACCACCACCACGGTCCTTTGATTGAGGAGCCGTTGGCCGTGAATTTCATTGAATTGATGCAGGGAAAAGCCGATACGGGTCCCCCCTGACCAATCCGGAACTTCCTGTGCAATATGGGAAACGACTTTTTCAAAACTCATATGGCGAACGCTGAACGTAATGGATGTCAATGATGTGGAAAACACAAAGACTTCGGCCCTGGAGCCCACCCCCCGAAGGCCCAGAAGAAAAGGCATGACAAATTGAGCATACCGATCCATGGAACCGCTCACGTCCGCCAGAATCACCAGGCGCTTGAGCCTCTTTTTTTTCTGTTTGTAAAATAATTCCAGAGGCGTTCCGCCGGTTTTAAGGCTTTTCCGGATGATATGTTGAAAATCCATTTTTCCGGATTTTCGCGTTCTCCTGGACCGTCTTGATTTATCGATCTTAAATGGCGCCATCATTTTCTTGAGCGCCAGATTGGCCACCTGAACATCGGCTTTGTTAAAACAAGCCAGATCTTTTTTCTCAACCGTTGATACGATGGGGCTGTAGGCCACGCCTTCAAGCCACTCCCTGTCGTCGGAATCCTTTTCTTTTTCCGACTTTTCGCTTTTGGCTTCCAATTGACACGCATCCCCATCTCCGACATTTTCGGCATCCGGGTTAGGCGTTTTCGGATCATCTTCCGTTTTTTTGACGGGTTCATCCATCCGGGTCCAGAATTCGTCAAAAAGGGGTTCAAACTGCTGCCACTCAAGATCGGAGGCCACCAGATTGGAACGGAGGCAAAAAAAGAAGTCCTCTTTGTTCTCAAGAGAGATAGCCTCAAGTCCCCGTAACGCATCTTGAATACTACTCTGGAAAACCTTGAAACCGCGATTCTTGAGAAACGCCGCAAACTGGATAATTTTCCCTAACAAACCTTCATTTTCGCATGTCATCACTTCACCGCTGAAAGGGTCAACGAATGCATTCGTCCCTTAACCGGCTCCCCAGATATTCTTCCCGGATATTGGGATCAAACCAGATCTCCTGAATAAAGCGCCCGATATCCTCCTGGTATTTGAGGAAGCATCCCAGGGTTTCCTGAACAACAGCTTCATCCAGATGTTTTCTTTCCATGGCCATCAGGGCTCTCGCCCAGTCAAGGGTTTCGGAAACCCCGGGTTTTTTCAAAAAATCAAAAGACCTGATCTTCTGCATAAAATGGGTGACCTGCCTGGCAAACCGCGATTCGATTCCCGGCAGACGGGTCATGATGATCTCGTATTCCTTTTCAAAGGAGGGATAATCAATCCAGTGATATAGACAACGCCGCTTCAGGGCATCATGGACATCACGGGTGCGGTTGGAGGTCACCACCACCATGGGTTTCTGCTTGGCTTTCAGGGTTCCAATCTCGGGGATGGTAATTTGAAAATCGCTCAGTACCTCCAAAAGAAAAGCTTCAAACTCCTCATCGGATCGATCAATTTCATCAATGAGAAGAACGGGCGCTTTTTCATCGGATTTCCGAATGGCCTCCAGCAGGGGACGTTCCACCAAAAACTCGGGGCTGTAAATCAGCGCCTCGATCTCATCCTGCTTCTTTTTTCCGCGTTCTTCAAGCCTGATGTGCAAAAGTTGTTTAGGATAATTCCATTCATAAAGAGCCGTTGAAGCGTCCAGACCCTCATAGCACTGAAGACGGATCAGATCCGTTTGAAAAAGCCGGCTCATGACAATGGCCACTTCCGTCTTGCCCACACCCGGTTCTCCTTCCAGAAAAATGGGTTTTTCGAGTTTATGGGCCAAAAAAAGTACGGTTGCCAGGGCACGATCCGCTACATAACGCCCCTCGGCCAACTCCCGAACAACCTGTTCTATTGATTCGAAATGGGAAAACAAAAGTTCCTCCTTCCTCTCCAAGCTGGGTCAAAAAAAACACACCCTTGATTTGGAAACAGCTATACTTTATGATTGGGATTGAGGTCAAGATATTACCCCTTATCGATGAAATCCATCAACGGGCCATGAGAAAAAACAAGAAAAGAAAAGCCCCCTCCCCTGAGTTGCTGAGTAAGCTGGCGGCCTTGGAGAATACAGCGACATCCAAGGGAATACAAGTTCATTATGACCGACTTGAAGCCGCAGGGCTGAGGCTCAATGGCGGCCTATGCTCCCTCAATGGAGAATCTCACCTTTTTGTTGAAAAACGGAAATCCATTGCGGATAAGATCGATTTTCTCAAGTATTATCTTGATTGACATTACTTTGATTGACACATGTCAATCATGAGGATTTAGGCCGGAAGGGAAAAACAAAAATTCATGAAAAACCTGATACCTCAACGAAACCGACAGAAAAAAGCCATTCATGGGAAACGGATGATTCTCTTGTATGCGCTGATGTTCTCTCAGCTTTTTTTTCTGTTTCAGCCCTCTGATTCAAACAGCAAAAACTTTATTCCATGCGAACGTCGGATTAAAAGCAGCGACTCTTTTCTGGTGGCAACATCCTCTGGAAAAATACTCTTTGAAAAAAATGCCGGAAAACAACGTGTTCCAGCATCGACCCTCAAGGTATTGACAGCCCTGGCGGTACTCGACCATTTTGGACCTTCCTACCGATTTCAAACGGAATTCTACATGGATCCCCATCAAAATTTGAAAATCAAGGGATATGGCGACCCGCTCCTCATCTCTGAAGTCCTGCACCAGATCGCGGACATCGTGTCAAAACGGACGGCGTCTTTCCGAAACATTATTCTGGACGACACCTATTTTTCATCCCGAATCAGCGTACCCGGATGCGAAAACACAACGAACCCCTACGATGCACCCATTGGCGCCCTGTGCGCGAATTTTAACACCGTAGCCTTTAAATTCAGGAAAAACAAACCTTGTTCTACCGAAAGCCAAACGCCCATGGTCCCTTTCATGGCGCATCAAATTCGAACCCTGGACCTTCAGAGCGGCAGGAGAACCTTCACCCACAATTCAAAAAAAGCAGCCCTTTATGTGGGAGAATTACTTCGGCATCTTTTGAAAAAAAGAGGCGTCAAAACCCGGGGGACCATCCGTTTCGGCGCGGTTCTCCCCACGGACACCCTCATCTTTACCTACAAATCCATATTTTCCCTGGAAACAGTTGTGCAAAAAATGCTTCACTCTTCAAGCAACTTTATGGCCAATCAGATTTTTGTTGCACTTGGGGCCTCGGTTTACGGCCCGCCGGGCACCCTGGCCAAAGGCATCCGGGCAACCCAGGCGTATATCAAAAAAGAACTGGGTCCAAAATATAATATTAAACTGGTTGAGGGGTCCGGCTTATCGCGGCAAAATCATCTCTCCGCATACGATATGCTGGCCATTCTGGAAAAATTTAAACCCTACAGGAATCTTCTTAAAAGACAGGATCAAGTTCTTTACAAAACGGGCTCTCTTAAAGGCATCAGCGCACGAGCCGGATACATCGAAGGCAAATCCTTTGATTCATACTACTTTGCCGTCTTTTTTAACCGAACAGGATCAAACATTGCCGCCATGGTGAACTGCATTAAAAAAGCCATCGGAAAGGCGGCCGGCAGCCAAAGGGGATTGATTAAGGTACACCCCCGGCGGGACACTCCCACTTTTTCAAATATCACGCAGTCCGTCCTTAAACCCTGAACCTAGGCTGAACCTAGGCGTCGCTGCTTATTTTTTGAAAAGCGCCTCAAGGGCTGCTTTCGCATCATCGGTTCTGCCGTTCCTTTTCACGGGTGTCCCTCTCGGACTGTAATATCCACAAAAATTGGCCCGTTCTTTGTCCGTAATGCGCTCCGCCATCACTTCCTTGCATTCGTTATAGGCATGATGGTCAAAAAACTGACACTGCTTGCAGCATCTCAAATCCATTGAACAGTGGGGACACGTGTCATTTCGCATCACCTTATCTTCCAATATAATCTCCGCTCCACAAAAAGAACAATTCATCAGACTTCCTCCATTGTAACAATCACCATTATGTTCCCACCGGAACAAAAAATTGACAAAATAAATTGAAACGCCTACTCTTTTTTTATGAATTCAAACAGACTCAAATTTGAAACCTTTGACCATACCGCCGACCTGGGGCTCGTGGTAAAAGGAAAAGGCCTCAACATGTTGTTCCAAAACGCGTCCGACGCCATGATGCAGATCATGCTGAAGCGGGGACCGGTAAAGAACGGCAAATCCATGAAAATTTCAGTACATGGCTCGGACCTGCCTGACCTGATGGTCCGATGGCTGGGAGAAATTCTCTATCTTTTCGAGGGGGAAAACAAGTTGGTCACCCAAACAAAAATCACTAAAATCACCCCCAATTATCTTGATGCTGAAATTCAGACAATCCCTTTCTCTCCAGCGCACCATGAAGTGCTGTGCGAAATCAAGGCCGTCACATACCACCAGATCGAGGTCAAACAACACTGCGGACTGTGGCAAGCCAGGATTATATTTGATCTCTGATTTGCTGTAAAAAATCAGATCATTGTTATCACCCAACGGCCAGACAAATCACATTCACCGGGCAGACACATAGGCCTGCCCCTACAAACAGGGACCGACATGAAAATAAAACTGGAAAAAATTGATTCATACCGATGGTTGATTCCCAAAAAAGACGCCATGCGTGTACCAGGGCTGGTTTTTTCAAACGACCGAATGATGGCCGCAATTGAAGAAGACCAGAGTCTCACCCAGGTCGCCAATGTGGCCACCCTGCCCGGAATTGTCGGCCATGCCCTGGCCATGCCGGATATCCATTGGGGATACGGATTTCCCATTGGAGGCGTAGCGGCGTTCGATCCGGATGAGGGCATCGTTTCACCCGGTGGCGTCGGCTATGATATCAACTGTGGATGCCGACTCATGACCACCCGGCTCCTCGCACATGAAATTCGCCCTATCATAAAAGATATGGTTTACGCCCTGTTTAAAAATATTCCTGCCGGACTGGGTTCAACAGGGATACTTCATTTGTCAAAATCAAAGGAAAGAGACGTGGCGGTCCAAGGGGCCGCCTGGGCCGTCAAACAGGGTTATGGTACGACTTCGGACCTTGAAAAAACGGAGGACCGCGGCGTCATACGGGGCGCCGATCCGTCAGTATTGAGCGAACGCGCGATCAAACGGGGTCTAAACCAGCTGGGGACCCTTGGATCAGGCAATCACTTCTTGGAAATTCAAATGGTTGACCGGATTTACGATCATGAAAAAGCCGCATGCTTCAATCTGTTTGAAGGACAGACAACCCTTTTTCTTCACACCGGTTCCAGAGGATTCGGACATCAAATATGCGATGATTTTCTCAAGGAAATGAACAAAAATATCGCGAACGGCGGCCAATCCTTTGTCCTTCCGGACAGGCAGCTGGCTTGCGCTTTTCTGAAATCGAGTCTGGGACAACGCTATCTCTCGGCAATGGCCTGCGCAGCCAACTACGCCTGGGCAAACCGACAGATCCTCATGCACTGGACCCGCGAAACACTCTTGAAAACCCTTTCCATAACGCCTGACGCCCTGGGAATGAACTTATTGTACGACGTTTGCCACAACATCGCCAAGACGGAATCGCATATGGTGGATGGAAAGCCGGTTAACCTGTGCGTCCATCGAAAAGGCGCAACCCGCGCCCTGCCGCCGGGGCATCCTCTTCTACCCGATATTTATCGTTCCAGCGGCCAACCCGTTCTGATTCCGGGGGACATGGGAACCTGTTCCTATGTTCTGGCAGGGGCCGAAGGCGCAATGAAACAGAGTTTTGGCTCCTGTTGCCATGGCGCGGGCCGCGTCCTCAGCCGAACACAGGCGCTGAAAACAGCCAAGGGCCGATCAATCCATCGCGAATTGGAGGATAAAGGCGTCTTTGTTCAATCCAGGAGCGAACGAATTCTTAAAGAGGAAATGCCGCAAGCCTACAAGGACGTATCCCAAGTCGTTCGAGTGGTCCATGAAGCCGGGCTGGCTCACAAGGTTGCCAGGTTAAGACCGTTGGGCGTTATTAAAGGCTGAAATGTTTGTCAGACAACCGAAACTTTCTGCCATCATATTTAAGAACCATCTTTACTTTTTTGGTTCCCTCAGGTCAACCAAAAAAACGACACGCCCGTTCAACGGGGTTCCATCAACCATTCCAAACGAAGCCAGGCAAGTCTGCCATCCTCACCAGATAGAAAATTCTCGATAACCTGTCAATGACAAATCTTTTCCACTTGACGCATTCAACGGATTTTTCTATTTTCCCTGTCATCATGGAAAAACAAAATAAAACAGCATCCATCATCCTGGCAGCCGGTCGCGGCAGCCGTATGAAAGACTATAAGGGCAATAAAACCCTTTTACCGTTGGTTCCCGAGGTTTCACCCTTTTCAGGAAAACAGCCAATCCTGTTTCACATTATTGAAAACCTGCCGCCCGGTCCAAAAGCAGTGGTCGTCAACCACAAAAAAGAAGACATCCGCAAGGCAACCCGCCACCTAGGCATCACCTATTGCGAACAACCCGCCCTGAACGGTACCGGGGGCGCGCTGCTTGCAGCCATGCCCTTCCTGAAGCAGGAGGATTATGAACATTTGATCATCACCATGGGAGACGTGCCTTTTGTGGCGCCAGGCACTTATCGAACGATGATTGAAGCGCTTGAAACCCATGGACTGGTGGTCCTGGGCTTTATGCCCAAGGACAAAAAACAATACGGCGTACTTGAAATCCGGGAAAATCAGGTCCGGAAAATCGTCGAGTGGAAATACTGGAAAAGTTATCCAAAAGAAAAACAACGGGCGCTGACGGTCTGTAATTCGGGAATCTATGCGGCAAAAAAAGAAACCCTTCTTCATTCCCTTTCAGTCCTTGCATCAAAACCCCATGTGGTGCAAAAAGAGGTTAACGGCGTTATCCGCGATCAAAAAGAATTTTTTATCACGGACATGGTGGAACATCTGGCCCTGGAAGGACACGCCATCGGATGTATTATTGCCGACGACGAAAACGAGGTGATGGGGATCGATGATCTTTCCGCCCTTTTAAGGGCACAGAAAATTTACCGAAGCCGTCCAAATTAATCTCCGGACAGGATATGGCCGAGCTTTTCCAGGTCGCCGATGGGCCCGAGGGCGATCAATATGGTGCCGGCTTCCATTGCGACATTCGAAGAGGGGTTAAAACTCATAACGCCCTCTTTGTCCCGAATGGCCACAATAATCACATTCATATCCTGTCGAATGCCCGAGTCCTTTAAACGGACCCCGTTCAACTTGGATTTCTCACCGACCTTCAACTCTTCCATTTTCAAGGCAATGTTCTTATCCTGCATGGCAAAATCAAAAAAGTCGGTCACGGCAGGCCTCAAAATCGTGTGAACCATCCTGAGCCCCCCGATCAAATAGGGCATGACAACTTTGTTGGCCCCCGCCCGAATCAACTTTTTTTCCGTCGCTTCCTGATCCGCCCGGGAAAGAATGAAAAGCCCTGGGTTCATGCCCCTGGCCGACATGGTAATAAAGAGGTTGTCGGCATCGGAAAGGACCACCGTAACCAGACCTTTGGCCCTCAGAATGCCGGCTTCCACCAGCACATCCTCGCTGGTAGCGTCATCGATGATATAGGGAATCCCGTGGCTCCTCAATTTCTCCTTGGACTGGGGGTCCTGTTCGATCACCATGATGGGAATGCCATTGGCCATCAGTTCCTGCGCAATCACCATCCCGATCCGCCCATACCCGCATAAAATATAATGGTTCTTGATGTTTTTCAATTTTAGCCCCAGTTTCCGCCTGCCAATGAGATCTCGCACCTGAAATTCGACCATTATCTGTGCAACGATCCCGAGGGTATAGGCCATGATGCCCATACCCGCAAAAATAAGGAAAACCGTAAATACCCTTCCCGGCTCTGAAACCGTCCTCACTTCGCCGTATCCTACGGTTGTAATCGTGATTACCGTCATATAGAGAGAATCCAGCACAGGCCATCCCTCTATAAAAACATAGCCCACCGTGCCAAAAAAAAGGACCAGCGACAGCAGTAAGGCGCCCCGAATGATACTCCTGAAACCTTTGCTGGAAATGGCATTGTCTTCACCCGGTTTCTCACCCACATTTAACTCCCGGACGATGAACTGACCGCTTCCACGGTAAACTCACTCAGATCATCGGGAAGTTCAGCAAAAACAATCATGAAAGGAACCATGGCGCCGGGTGCCACATCAAGATTTTGCCTTGCCATACCGTCGCGGTTGTCCGCTGCCTTTGTGATCTCATCCAATGGCAGCGTTTTGAGTTCCTCCTCGCTGAAGGTATTCCCCGCATAGGCGGTTTTAGCAACGACTACGTCCCCTTTATTGTTCAGGATACTCCCTTTAATCAAAATATAACGCCTGTTCTCCGGATATTTGTTATTAACCATCCCACGAATAACAAAGAGGGGTCCTCGCTTCTCTGAATTAACAAACACCCCGCTCACTGATCCGAACTGAAGAAGGCGGGCGCCTGGATCGGTTGCTTCCTTTTTTTCCGCGGAAGGTTTCAGCAGGGAAAGCAGTGAAGACGGAATCAAGTCGGCTTTCCATGCAACGACGGCGCCGCCGACCCCCAAAACAATGAGAATCAGCGGAATCACCACAGCCATGGAAAGCTTTGAGGATTTTCTTTCGGGAGGCGATTCCTTTAGAGGGTCATAGTCCTTATCCGTCTCATCTTCCATCGTATCCATGGGAGGGAAAATGGCGGTCTGGCGACGGGCCAATCGTTTTTCGCCCCGACCGGCTTCTTTAAATACCTCCTCGAGCGCCTCATCGGAACCGGGTTCCTCATCCGGATCACCGCGGTCCACTTCCCTGAAAACATCCTGGTCAGTAACGTCCAGGTCCGACGTGGTTACACTGGCCCTACTGGCCCTACTGAAAACATCCTGGTAAATAACATCCAGGTCCGGTTCCAGCCCCACCCCTGCGCCATTTTCTTTCTCCTTTTGGCCGCCTTTTTCAACTTCGGCAATGACGTCATCCGTCTTTTTCACGGAGGTGGGCTTGTCTTCTTCAAAAACGTCGGAAATTCCCACCATTTCATCGGTTGTCGCGGACTCGGAAGGGTAGGCCGTAAAAACATGACGACATCGCGAGCATCTGACTTTTGTTCCCTCTTCCTTGAGCAACGATTCATCGAAATTAAATACAGTTCGGCAGCTTTCACACTGGATGACCATAATACCCTCCCACGTAATGTATTTATCCTGCCTTAAAGCTTATTCATCGACCTTTTATTTCAAGCGGTAGATCTCAGGTAAATAACGGTATTCTTCGTTACAATCAAGTCCGTAGCCCACCAGAAAACCTTCTTGAATCTGGAATCCGCAATAATCCACAAAAACATTTTTTTCTTTTCGTTCCAGTTTGTCAATCAGCGCACAGATTTTGAGCGAAGACGCTCCTCTTTGCTCAAATTTTTCTTTTAAATATGAAAGGGTTAACCCGGAATCTACAATGTCCTCGATCAAAATGACGGGTTTCCCGACAATAGGGATTTCGATGTCTTTGGTCAGCCGAACCGATCCGCTGGACTCCATCTGAGAACCATAGCTGGCCGCCCGAACAAAATCCATTTTGGTAGGGATGCGTATGGCTCGCATTAAATCCGCAAAGAAAAAAATAGCGCCGTTAAGAACCCCGATCAAGACCGGCTCCTCCCCCTCATAATCCGAGCTGATCTTTACTGCAAGCTCCAGAACACGCTGCTGAATCGCTTTCTTTGAAATGCACAGTTCCCTTTCCAATCTCTCCCCTTTCAACGGTTTTGAAGGTAAACCCTCATGACAAGGGAGATCTGCCACCCCCTCGCATGAAAATGGCGCTGTGTGAGCGGCGTCTCGCCGCGACGCTCAAGGCTGTACAGACAAGGCATGCCTTGTCTGTACTCACAGCAGGCGCCTGCGATGTATTTTCATGGTAAAATATATGAAAACGCAATGTTTTTGTCAAACAATTGGCGTATCACGACTTTTCATCTAAAAAAGGCAGCAGTTCCCTTTTTCGGTAGGCAAGGGCCTGACAGGAGGCAACCAGAACACCTTTTTCATCGGTAACGCTGATATCGTAGGTGGCTGTCTTTTTTGAACGATGTCGTTCTCGGGATTCCGCCCTCAGTGTACGATTAAACTCAGCCGGCGCATGGAACGTCACATTCACATTTAGGGCTACAGCCATCCTTCCGTGGGAATTGCATGAAATTTGAAATGCCTCATCCATCAGTGAAAAAATAGCGGCACCATGAACCATACCGAAAATATTGGCCACATCTCTTTGGGGCCTCATCTCCACCACAGCGCCACCGGACGACAATTCGATCAGTTTTAACCCCAGTTTTGTCGCATAACCCTCAGTAGATACCCGCTCCATGATGGCGGATTTCACTTTTTCATCCATGCCCAATTTTTGCTCCCTTCTCTTTCAACGATTCCCATTTTAAACAGACGGAAAAACCACCGTAAACATAGACCCGCCGGAATGCCGACAATCAAGGGGCGATTTACAGTGCCGGCACTGTGCGATATCCCCGGGACAAAGATCTTTCTCCCGGGACAAAAACCCGCACCGCGAAGAAATCATATCAATCTTAAAATTATAGCGCTCGGAAAAGATTTTCATACGCAATAAATCCGCGCCTTTGCCGCCGGCGTTGAAGTCGAATTCCCGTTTCGATGAGTAATCCATGATACTCTGGGTGACCCAGAAGCCCTCAAAGATTCGGCGCTGATCATCACCCGTGATCCCCACGCCGTAATCACGGACCACCAATTCCACGTTTTCTCCAACCGCTTGAACATTGATCTCGACTTTTCCACCGTCCGGCGTATTCTCGACGGCATTCTTGATGAGCCCGAAAACGATCTTTTCCAAAACCTCCGCCGGCAAAAAAATGGGCGAAACATCTCCAAGATGGCAAATAAAATCGATATTTCGGCGACAAGATGCTGCCTTGACCGTTTCCATTGCATCGGAAACGAAACGATCCAGTAGAATTTCCTCCGGATCATCCTGTTTGGGGAGGAACACGTCGTCAATCCGCTTTCTCAATTTTATGATAGAGACGCCTTCGCCCGTATCTTCAGCCACAAAAGACTCTAAAACGTCAATACACTCCTCCAGCAATACGGACATCAGGTGGTGTGCATCATAGTGCCTCGCCTGCATAATGTCTTCCACTTCATACTGCAATTGAAGGATGCGGTCCAGATTGCGTCTAGCCCGTTTCATGGTGGGTTCCCAACGCGTCTCCGGCAATGTTGCCAGTCTTTTCCCCAGGATATTCATGGAAGCGCCCAACACTGCTACCGGCGTTTTCAATTCGTGGGAAAGATGATTGATCACCTTGTCCTTGGCCCGGCTCAGACCCGAAACTTCCTTGTAGGACTCCGTGAGGGCCTTTTTAAACCGTGCGTTTTCAATGGAAAGGGCAACGGTTCCCGAAATGGTATTCAGCACTTCGATGTCCGTTTCGTCGAAATCCCCCCGTTTCTTATTGATGACGCACAACACCCCGATAATCCGCTCGCCGCTTCTTAAAGGAACATCGAGCATATTTTTGGTTTTAAAACCGGCCTGTGCATCCACCAGGGAATAATAATCGGGATCATTGGAAACATCTGCGACCAGAACCGGCTGACCGGTTCGAATCACTTTACCGGCGACCCCTTTGTCAGCCGGGAAACGGACCTCCTTTGCCCTTTTTTCGGTGGCAAGGTCGTCATGGGCCGCACTCTTGAAATAAAGTTCGCCGGTTTCTTCATCCAGAAGGATCACCAGTGCCCCCTCGGCCTCCAGAAGGTTCTTGATTTCCCCACTGATATAGTTCAGCAGATGGTCTAAATCGGAATATTCGGGAAGGGCCAGACTGGTACGCAGCAACGCTTCGTTATTGCGCTGTATCCGTTTTTCGTGGGAAATATCCCGCAAAAGCGCCAGAAACCCCGAGGGTTTCCCTTCGGTTTCAGAATACACCGCAACACTGAAAACCACATCCAGAACCCTGCCGTCCTTAGTGAGGCGCTGGGTTTCCTGGCGCAGGATGACCCGGTCCCGTAACAGTTTTTCCCTGCTTTCACGGACGGATTGTTCAAGATGGGCGGGAATGTAGGGAATTTTTTTTCCCACCAGCTCCGCCAGATGCCATCCGAAAGTTTCCGTAAACGCCGGATTCAGATAGGACACCCGTCTGTCCAGCGTAAACACCACAATGGGGTACAGCAGAAAGTCAAGGAGGGTTCGAAATCGTCTTTCAGAGGCCTCCAGCGCCTTTTGGCTTTCAAAACGACTGGTGACATCCCTGGCAATACCGCGAAACCCCACCGGCTCATGACCTTTTCCGACAATCAAATTGGCCGAAAGCTCAATCATTCGGGTCTCGCCGCTTTTGGCCTTGAATTTCCACATGAGATCGGAAAAGCCCTTGCCGGTCTGATGAATCCGGTTAAAGGTTTCAAAAGCTTTTTTGGTATAGCCCGGGCTCATGAATTTGGAAAAATTCTGAAACTGCACCTCCTCTCTTGGATATCCCAAAACCCTGCAAAAAGAGTTGTTAAAATAGACAAAGTTACCCAGAAGATCCACCTCGTAAACGCCTTCTTCAATATTTTCAATGAAGGCCTGGTACCGTTCACTGGAGACGCTGTCGCAGGAAACCGAAAGGTTTTCTTCAGAAACCCTGCTTTCATTTTCGAATTTCCCGGAGTTTTGCATGAAGTTCTGATCTCCTGAATTTTTATCCGTTTTTTTTTTTGCCTTTTAAAAAATTTCCTTATAGTATAAAAAAATAATTCTTTTTACAATATTCTACTGCTGCCTCTTTTACACAAAGATTGATTCGCAAAACACGAAAAATAGAGGGACCATTGAGATGACCAAGATCCAAAAGATACCCAAGGCCACCATTACCCGGCTTTCCATGTACTACCGGCAACTGGAACTGCTGGAGTTTGACGGGTATCGAATGGTCTCCTCTGAAAAAATGGCCTGGTTATGCCAGATCAATCCGGCGCAAGTGAGAAAAGACCTTGGCTATTTCGGAGAATTCGGCATCAGGGGTGTGGGTTATGATGTTATTGAACTTCAAACTCAAATCAAGAAAATACTGTCCGTCAATCGCGACTGGAATCTTGGCATTGTCGGAATGGGCAACATGGGGTGCGCAATTTTGCTGCACAGAAACCTGGCTCTCAGAGGCTTCAAGTGTGTCGCGGCGTTTGACAATGCCCCGGACAAAATTGGAAACCCGCTTCCGGGGGGGATGAAAATACGGGATATCAGGGAGTTGAAAACCACCATCAGGGAGCTTGACATTGAAATCGGGGTAATCACCACCCCGGTTTCCGAGGCCCAGAAGGCAGCGGATCTCTTGCTGGATGGCCATGTGAATGCTATTTTAAATTTTGCGCCCACCCGCATTAAGGTACCCGACTGCTGCCTGGTTGAAAATATCGAATTTACGGTTATCCTGGATATTCTGGCTTACAAACTCCGTCAGAAAATGGCCGCTTAAGGTTATGTGGAAATAACAATGTTTAATAAAAAAGCAGGGAGGAAAAATTCGTGAAAAAACTGACGGCAATCATTATCGGACTTTTTTCCGTCGCCCTCTGGGGAAACGTGGCTTTCTGTCAAGAAGATAGAGGTCCAAAAATAGCGGTAGCGGAACGGGAATTTGATTTTAAAGAGGTCAAAGAGGGAACAACCCTGGAACATACCTTTAAAATCACCAACAAAGGCAATGAACCCCTTGAAATCATCAGCGTCAGACCCGGTTGAGGCTGTGCCGTGGCCAATTTTGACAAGGCCATTCCTCCGGGTGAGGAAGGAAAGATAACGCTCAAGGTCAGAACCAAAGGATATCAGGGAATGATTCGCAAGGCTGCCACTGTCAGCACCAACGACCCGACAAACAGAAACGTGGTGCTGGTGGTCAAAGCCATGGTTAAGGTTCCCATTTATGTATCTTCCCGATATGTTCAGTTTTCCGGCAGGGGGGATTGGAAGATCGGCAAAACCGTTAAAATCCGTGCGGAACTGGATAAACCCCTGAATCTCACCGTTGTTGAATTTACCCTTAAAGACAAGCTGAAATACACCCTTAAAACCATTCTGAAGGGAAAAGAATACCAGATTCAGTTCACATATCAACCAACCGCCAAAGAAAATTTCAACGGATTCCTGAAAATCAAAACCGACTATCCGGAAATGCCGGAGATCACCATTGTGATTCATGGCCGATTTAACCAAGCCCGTCACCCCGGAAACGCCGGATTACAAAACATGAAAAAGAGGGCGCCGTCAAATCCCCCAACTGCCACTAAAGCGCCTATTTACGTTTCTTCTCGCTATATCCGGCTTTACGGGAAAAAAAATCAGGAAATCAGCAAAATAGCGGAAGTAAATGCGAAACTGGATAAACCCTTGAATCTCACGGTGGCTGATTTCACCCTTAAAGACAAATTGAAATACACCATTGAAACCATTGAAAATGGAAAAAAGTACCAAGTAAAATTTACGACTTTACCGGGTGTCAATTACAAATACAATGGTATCTTAAAATTGAAAACCAATTATCCGGAGATGCCGGCAATCACCTTCGTCATTCATGGTCGATTCACGGAAAGCAAAGATAATGCCCAATAGCCCACAAAAATTGGTTGAAATTTTTACGGATGGGGCTTGCAGCGGCAACCCGGGGCCGGGAGGATACGGCGCCCTGCTCAAATTCGACACAGCGACAAAAGAGATCTCGGGATGTGAACCGGATACCACCAACAACCGTATGGAGATGATGGCCGTCATCGAGGCACTTCGCTGCCTCAAGCATCCGTGCCGCATCATTCTAACGACGGATTCTCAATATGTCATGAAGGGAATGACTCAGTGGATTCATGGCTGGATCAAGAAAAACTGGATGAATTCCCAGAAAAAACCCGTCCTGAACAAGGACCTTTGGGAGGAAATGCTGCAGTTGAGCAAACCTCATCAGATCCAATGGAAATGGGTCAGAGGACACCAGGGACATACTGAAAATGAACGTTGCGATTATCTGGCCACAGAGGCCCTTAAAAAATGCAAAGCGCATTGATACGGAGCTTCCAAGATGAAATGCCCCAAATGCAATTACATCAGTTTCGATTTCAACCGGACCTGTCCAAAATGCGGGAACAATAACACCGAGGAGCAGACCCGGTTGAACCTGTCCCCAAATAAACCAGATCCGCCCTTCTTTCTGGCCGCGCTTATTGGGATACAGGATTCTCCAAATTACGAAACCTCCGCCGACAAAAATGGCATTGCTTTGTCCGGGACCCCCCACGGAGAGTTTGATGAACAGGAAATGCTGATTGCCCTTGACGACCTGCAAACGGATAATCCCAAAACGGATACCCTTGAACCGCTGGACAGCGGGGAAGATGAAATTTTATTTGAGCTGGATCCAACAGAAGACGTCCCGACCGCCGGAATGCCGTTAGAAGATTCAACTGATCAGGAATTGTTGCTGACCTTGGACGATTTCCCGGAAAATGAATCCACTTCGGATACTCGTGCGTCAAGTCAACCCAAAGAAGTGGGCATCTCCTTTGAACTGGATGATCCATTTGAACCGGAGAGCCTGCCTGTCGAAAAAGACATTCGCAATAAATTTGACGACATTCAGACGGAAGAACAAGATGTTTTCCTGGAAGAAGTTCCCGATCCAGGCAATGAAGTGGATCTTTTCCTGGACGAGGACGTCCCGCTGATAGAGATACGGGAAGATGAAGCACAACTTTCCAGGGATGAGAATATGCCGGAAGAATTGAATGCTCAAGATTTATTGCTGACCCTGGACGACCTCACGGAAGATGATGTTACCACTGATCCCATGACGTCAGGCCAACCCAAAGAAAAGGAAATCGCCTTTGAACTGGATGATCCATTTGAACCGGAGAGCCTGCCTGCCGAAAAAGACAAAGACGCCATCGAAGAGAAGGGATTCTGGAATTCCGACGAAATAGAAAAACAAATGGCTGCCTTTGGCCTTGAAGAAACCGATGAAAAAAAAGCGGATATGGTTCGGGAAGAAACGGTTGACGAAAAAAAGAACGATGATTTTTTCTTAGAGTTGGATCTTGAACCTTTGGATCTTGAACTGTCTTTCGAAGATACGGAAAAAGAACCCCGGCCTTGATCTAATAAAGCCAACCCGAGCGGTGTTCAAGCATACGCTTCTTTTCGACACATTTGATCTTCGAATTTCATCCTGCCCCCTGACAACTGCCCCCTGCCCCCTGTGAACGGATTTAAGACATCAAAACCGCTCGAACCGGCGCCCCCTCCCCTCCCCCGATTTTCAGGGGGAAACAGTACAGGGTATATTTGTCGACAGGGACACCCTTCAGATTAATCCCTTCCAGGATCAAAATGTCGTTTCCAAGAAGTTGCCGGTGTACGGAAGATACTGCGCTGCCATACTTTTCAATACTGATGTAATCGATCCCAACCAGGGCGACCCGTTTGCGGACACACCAATCCGCTCCCTCCGGCGAGAGATAGACAAAGTCCTCTTGAAAAACCCCATTTTCAATGCGGCCCGTTGTGGAATTCTGGGTTTTAAAAAGGATCGCATCCCCGGGCCGGACCTCCACCTGTTCCAGTTCCCGGGGTGCAATTGACGTGGCGTTTCCAATGGGAACCACATGGGCCGAAAGAATGAATTTTTCAACGGGAAATTGGTCAATGGTTTTCCCGTCTGAAAAAAAATGCGACGGTGCATCCAGGTGCGTACCGGCATGGGCGCTCATGGTCATTTCGGAAAGGTTACAATCATCCCCACCTTGGAGGGTTTGCACCATTTTCCGTTGATATGGAGTATCTCCGGGATAATTGATGGATTCAACACCCAACAAAACGGATATGTCGTAGATTTTTTTGTGTGCCATCTGTCATCACCTTGATTCAGAGTTAGAAGAAAACCGGCATTTATCCTGCCATTTTTGAGATGGCGCTTCCTTTCAAGTGAACGATGAAGGCGGGATCGGGTTTGTGGCGTACTCGGTTGATGATGTGGTGGAAAGACTACACTTGAGGGTAAAATCACACCCGTTGTTCGGGGGATAGCATGGGTTACAGAAGCTTAACCAAAGCGGCCACAACGCCAGCCTGGACAACCAGCATACCGGCAACCCATTTGATGGTTTCGGACCTGGAGGCGGCAATCTCTTTTTTAAGTTCAAGCTCCATTTCTTTCATGTCGCGGCGGAGCAATTCAATATCGTATTTGGTGGCCAGGCGGTCCTCAATGATTTCGGCAAAGGCTTCCGCCTGGACTTCAGCCTGTTTTTCAGGAACGCCCGCGGCCTTTAGCCGTTTGGCATAAGCAAGCGTATCAAACGTAATGGTGGCGCCCATATGATGAACCTCCTGAAACCAAAATATAGCGATCAGGAAAAAACGTCAACGTTTTTCTCCCCTGCCCTTCTTCCGGGCAGGGAGCAGGAAGGGACCCGGTATCACCGCCGAGTACATGGCTTTTCCCCACACCTGTGGGGATGACCCGAGTTTGCTTGAAGACAAATGGGTTTTAAACTATGCTTCCGTTCGGAACTGCCTTACCGTCTGCCCCTGAGAAAGGCGCCAAAAAGGTCAGGAGCAAACACAGGAACCTGCCCCTGCAACCCAAAAGAGAGGACTTTACAAAATGAAACCGCTTGCGGAATGTGCCCCGTGTATTCTGGAATGGACCTTTGGGAGAACAGCATCTTCTTTAGAAGAAAGCGAACGTATTGAATCGATGCGAACCCTGCTGGGGGCATTGTATGATGAATTCAAGGTAAATCAAAACCTGGGGCTTACGGCAAAGAGGCTCCTCGATGCGGTCCATCCCCAAATATTGACTGCCGCCGTTCTTTATGATGAGATCAAAAAGAACACCAATCTCGCCGTAAAGAGGTTGTTGCCCGCTGCCAGGCAATTCATCCAAACGGGTAAAACACCAAAAGAACGTTTCCAAAGGGCGTGTTGCCTCGCCTCAACGGGCAATGTTTCGCCTCTCGCCGCACCCTCGGGCGCTCTCGAATTTTCAGATGCAACAGGGTTGATGGCGGGAACCACGCCCCTCCCCATCATTACGGGCGATGTGTATGAAGCCGCCCGAAACAAAACCCGGGTGTTGTTCCTTTGCGATAACGCGGGGGAAATTGGTTTTGATTCCCTGCTCATCGAACAACTCAAAACCATGGGATCCACCGTTACCCTCGTTCTCAAGGAGGCGCCTTTTTTTGAAGATGCCACCCTTCAAGATGCCGTTTACTTCGGTCTCGATGAACTGAGCGACCGCATACTGAACGTCAAAACCCTCTTTATCCCCGGTGAGGAGGCCCCATCCGTCCTGGAAAACGCCTTTAACGAAAGTGATCTGGTGATCGCAAAAGGCACTTTCAATGTTGAGTCCCTTTACGGGGAAACCTTTGGAAAACCCGTCATCTTTCTCCTGAAGGCCAAATGCGGGCCCCTCGCAAGAAAATTTGGTGTTGATCAGGGGAGTTTTGTTGTTAAACTTGAAAACGGGTAATGTTTCAGACAGGGCGGTACAAAAAGGAAACAGAGGAAAATTGTCGAGAGGCTGAGAAAATGTTAAAGTGGGGAAACGTTTTGAGCGTTTCTTTACTCTCCACGGGCCATTATGACATTCATCGACTGGGTCGTACTCTGCATCTATATTTTTTCCATTATCTTCATGAGCGCCTGGATCGGACGTCGCCAGAAGTCTCAGGAAGACTATTATCTGGGCGGCCGGGCCATGGGGTCCCGGCAGGTTGCCATGTCCATCATGGCCACCCAGGTGAGCGCCATCAGCCTGGTGGGCGCGCCCGCATTCATCGCCCTCAAAAGCGATGGCGGTCTGGTATGGCTGCAATACGAATTCGCCATCCCCCTGGCCATGATGTTCATCATGTTGATCATGGTCCCCCTCTATCATCGGACTCACGCCATTACCATCTACGGATACCTGGAAAAACGTTTCGGCAGACCGACCCGAATGAGCATCAGCGCGGTATTTCTGGTAAGCCGGGGCCTGGGTTCCGGCGTCGCCCTTCTGGCAACGGCCATCGTAACGTCGGTATGCCTTAACTGGCCCCTCTGGCAGACAATTTTGCTGATCGGCATCGTCTCCATTATTTACACCACCTTCGGCGGGATTGTGGCGGACATCTATTCAGACATCATCCAGCTCATTATTCTCTGGAGCGGATCCCTTGCAGCCATTATCATTCTGGTCCATAGCCTGGACACATCGGCATTTGTTCTTTTGAAAAGCGAACCGGATCGATTGCGCGTTTTTGATTTTTCAGCCCTTGGGTTAGGGGATAATCAGACCTTCGGATTCTGGCCCATGCTCCTGGGCGGCTTTTTTCTGTATCTCTCCTATTACGGCTGCGACCAGAGCCAGGCTCAGAGACTGCTGACAACCGCCACGCCCGGAGAAGCCCAAAAAGCGCTGATGATTAACGGTGTGTTTCGCTTTCTACTGGTTCTCACCTACTGCGCCCTGGGCGTTCTGCTGATTCCCTTTCTGCTGACCCATCCGGAATTCGCCGACAAGCTGAAGGATAAACAGCCGGACTTTCTGGTTCCCTATTTTCTCATGGCGTATTTTCCAAAAGGAATACTGGGGATTCTCATTGCGGGTTTTTTCGCCGCTTCCATGTCAAGTATCGACAGCGCTCTCAATTCACTCAGTGCGGTAACCTATGAAGATTTCCTGGTTCGATTATTCCCCGGACTATCCGGAATATCCGATGCCCGAAAAGTCCGTTTGTCACGCATGCTGACGGTTTTCTGGGGCCTGGTGGCGACCGGATTCGCATTGAGGATGATCGGCGGTTCGGAAACCGTATTGGAGTTGGTCAATAAAATCGGATCGGCGTTTTACGGACCCATACTGGCAGTTTTCTGGCTGGGCATCCTGACCCGACGCGGTTCCCAAACGGGCGCCATCAGCGGACTTGCGGCCGGCGTCGGATTCAACATATTTCTATGGCAAGCCTATGGCAGTGCGGTCAGCTGGCTATGGTGGAATGTATTCGGGTTTCTGACTGCATTCGGGGTTGGGTATGGCTTAAGTCTCATATATGTTTCGAAGGAGCGCCATGAAGGATTGGTTTTGGACCGCCGGGAACTCTTGTCAGGATGCGTGTCAGGAAAAAAATACTATGGCCTGCTCGCAGCCGTTTTCCTTCTCATCCTCATGGTAAGCTTCTTTCTACAGGAATACCTGCATTGATCCGACGCCCGCCCTCAATAACAGGGTATTTTTGACTTTCACCCATTGCGGGGTTTGACGCACCGAACTGGATAAAATCGAGGGACGAAATCCTTCGCCCCAAAAGTCAACTATAAGGTTGACCCTGATCGTTCAATGAAATAATATCATGAGGATATCCATTTCTTAAACATTGTATGTCTATTTTGTTTCCTGGGCCGCGGCGCGACCCCTTCAATTCTTGACCCCTAATAGACTGTTCCCCTATGGCACAATCTGAATCTCCTCACCAAGAGGCGCCAAAGAAAAACAGGCGCCACGGCATCAACAGGCTGCTTTTCGATAAACGGGACCACCAGCTCATAGGCATCGTAAACGATGTGCTTGGCAGAGACATGACCCGCCAGTACAGACGAAAGCTCGTTTACCCCTATCTTCACCCACGCGGCATCAAAGAGATGGCTGAGAGTAAAGGCCTGCGCATCGCATTCGCAGTGATCCATCTCCTGAAATCCCTTGAAGTTGGAGAGGTGGACGAACGGCTGAATGCACTCCGGTCCCTCCGGGATGAAATTCTGAACACGGCCGCGGGCTCCCTTCAGAAAAACTGCGCCCGTGTACTCGTGCAAATCATGAAAGAACTGGTAAGGGCCCATGGCAATTACACCCTCCAACTTCAACTGGCGCACGACTTCCGAACTACCGTGGCTGGAAATCCCCGCATCATTCGACGGCAATTAAAAAAATACCATCTCCTGGAAATGCCGGAAGAATGGAATCAGATCTCTTTCGACGACCATGTTCACGATGCCAACACAAAGGGGCGTAAATCCTCCAGCCACTTGATCATGGACGCCTGGATAAAGGGGATCAGGCGTCTCAGGGTCATCTATTACAATTATCTGGAGCCCAAATTCGCCATGGAATTGTTGGAGGCCGCCAGAATCATTGGAATTGACATGAGAATCGGGATTGAATTTCACGCTCGATTCCGGAATAAATTTGCGCAGATTATCTGGACGCCCCGTGGTTTTGCCGATTCCCAGGATTTCCTCTGTTTCTTAGCCGAAGAAAACGTGGCCGATTTCATGGCGGAAGGAAAAAAGATCTCCGAATACCAGAGAGATTATGTCCTCACCGTGTTGGACGAGTTCAACGGGGAACAGTATCCTTCCATTGGAGAAGCGTGTGGCTTCGAAATCCCAAAACTGAACAGAAGAGAATTTCTCTCTTTCGTGGGTGCGGGACAGGCCTCCCTGCTTCACCTTGCCGATTACATTCACAGCAAGACGTTGCCCGTCATGAAATCCTGCGTTGCATCGCTAAGCAAGCCCTATGCCGATGCGGATTCCCTGGAAAAAGAAAAAATTGAAAGGAAGGTAGCAGAACTCAACCGGCTTGATTCCGAAAAAATATACCATCACTATCTGAAGAAGAACAGACCGGATGAAACCGCGGCCATCCTCATCCGGAAAGATGAGAATGAAATTCCTGAACTCTTGAAACTCACCTCCCCCGAACTCATAGAACGACTTTCCCAGTTCCGAACATCCTACCGCATTACCCTCAACCTGACGGATCTCAAAGTGGAAGATGTGATTGAACTGCTCTATGAGTGTGAAGGGGCCATCACACGTTTAGAGATTTTCAACCTCAAAGACTTCGCGGAGGGAAAGACCGAAAACATTGCCGATATCAACGAACTTCAGGGGGCCATAAACCAGGGAAACGTCATAGACCTCAAGCGAATCATCAGAAATACGATTGAAAAAATCGCGACATCCCAGGAAACAGACCAGGTGGACAGGACCCGTGCCTTAGAAAATATCCTTCATGACATCGCCACACTCAGAGACTTTTATAAAAGGACGCCTCTCAAGGCCAGGATCGGCAGCGACTCTACCGGAAGATCTCCCAGAATCCATGGCATGGGCCTGGCCATCAAAACAACCCTTTCCCTCAGAACAAAAAGAGAAATAAAAGAAACACTGGGGAAATCCCGCGATATCATCCCTGTCAGGATACCGGCACTCAAAAGGATCACCTTTTCTTCACGAACAGGATACAGTCGCCTGTGGAACAATTTTTACCGGTTTTCTCGCCGCATTCCCTATCTGGACAATCTCCTGGGGCGTGTGAGGCTGACGGACTGGCTGGTCCTAGAATCAGCCACCCGGCTCGATACCCAGGGAAACATCGTCACGTTGGGCGGCATTCAGAAATTCCCAGACAATGGGCTCAGCCTCCAGCAAACACCCGAAGGAAATGACCATCTCCGCATATCCTGGAAATATCTGAACACGGGGATCAAGAACGGGCTCAAGGTGTTCATCGGCTTTATTCCGGCTTTTTTAACATTCTTCCTGACAAAAGACTGGTGGCTGCTTTCTTATTTTGGCGCCTTCATCTGGTTTGGCATTACGGGCCTCAGGAATATTCTTCAGTCAGTGTTGGGAGGCGGAGGCGCAAGGCGGTCCCCACTCCTTCGCTGGAACGACTACGTAAGCTGGGAACGACTGACCGACTCCCTTCTCTATACAGGCTTTTCAGTTCCCCTTCTCGATTATGTGGCCAAAACCTTGATCCTCCACAACGGCTTCAACATCACAACGGCCACAAATCCTGTCGCCCTGTACGCATTCATGGGTCTCACAAACGGCATCTATCTGACCAGTCACAATCTGTTCAGAGGATTGCAGAAAGGGGCGGCCCTCGCCAATTTTTTCAGAAGCATCCTCTCAATTCCCGTCGCCGTTGGATTGAATGCAGCTGTCGGTGGTATACTGGGGACAGCCGGAGTGGCTGGTATCGATGATGTCCTTCAGAAATGGGCGGCGGTTATTTCAAAAGGGGCTTCGGACGTGGTGGCAGGCATCATTGAAGGAACAGCGGACCGTTACCAGAACATCCGGATGCGTATTCGGGATTACCGAACAAAGTTTGCTCAGATATTTGATGTGTATGCCAGGCTTGATCTCATTTTTCCCAAAATAAATACCATGGACATGCTCATTTCTCCGGAGAGACTTGATTCAGCGACAAAAGGGGAAGTTGCGGATCTGAACAATATCATGATCATCAATGCCCTTGATCTTCTCTATTTCTGGATGTACCAGCCAAGGGCAAGAAGTGCAATGAAGTTGCTCATGGGCGGCCTCAATGAAGAAGAAAAGGAGATCCTCAAGGCTTCCCAAAAGGTCCTTTCAAGGGAAAAGAAGATAAGCCTCCTCTTTGTGGACGGCCTCGTGGGAAAGAATTTTTCACGGGCACTCTCTTTTTATCTGGATCGATGGCAGGAATATGAGGCTGCCATAAACAAGTTGAAATAGGTGCTTGACATATCTTATTCAAAAACATCGGGGTAAATAGAGTTCCAGCAAATCAGAAAAGCGGTCTAAAATGGTTCGGAAAAAGAGCGATATAACGGATCAGCCCACAGCGGATGCGTCAAGCAAAAAAACGCCCCCTGAAAACAGCCGGAAAAAGAAGAAAACCGTTGTCCCGCCAAGGGACACCGCTGATTTCCACATTGTGGGAATGGGGGGCTCCGCCGGGGGACTGAAACTGAATCAAAGCATGATGGATGCCCGGGATTTTGCCGAGAGCATTATCAATACGGTTCGGGAGCCCCTTCTGGTCCTGGACCGGGACCTGAGGGTCGTATCCGCCAACAGCAGCTTTTACAAAAAGTTCCGGGTAACCCCTGAAGAGACCGCGTCAAAACGGATCTATGATCTGGGGAACAAACAGTGGGATATCCCGAAACTTCGGGAACTGCTGGAGACGATCATCCCTGAAAACAGTTCATTTGAAGATTTTGAG
This sequence comes from Desulfatiglandales bacterium, assembly GCA_963664475.2. Lineage (GTDB taxonomy): Bacteria > Desulfobacterota > DSM-4660 > Desulfatiglandales > Desulfatiglandaceae > NaphS2. Next base: position 266,290 of record CAXXXE010000002.1, on the reverse strand, counting down.
GTAAAGCACGATTTCCCCGGCATCGGCACAAAAAAGATGCTGTTAAACGCCCGTAAAGTGGCGGGGAGAGCGGAGGAAAAGACGTTGATTTTGCTGGCTATGGAAGAGGTTGGGTGAGGGATTTCCAAAAATGTCTCGCGCAAAGACGCAAAGCGTTAACCAAGGAGCCGGATCATGAAAAAAACCGGGGAGAAGAGCCCTGAATCGTCGAATCTGCGAAGGTCCCAGGGGGAACTGCAAGAGGCCCGGGACCGGTATCGGGAGCTGTACGATTTTGCGCCGGTGGGATATCTGACCCTCAGTGAAAAAGGGAATATCCAGGCGGCGAACCTTGCCGCAACCACCCTATTGGGGATGGGAAGGCGTACCCTTGTGGGCATGCGGTTTTCCGGTTTTGTGGCCAAAAGCGATCAGGATATTTGCTATCTCCATATAACTAAACTTCTGGAAACCCGTGAAAAACAGACCTATGAATTGAAACTCGCCAAAAATGATGGCGTGGAATTCCATGCCCAGCTGGAATGCGTCGTGATGACGCGTAACGGCGAAGAACCCATCAGCATCTTCAGTGTTTTCAGGGATATTTCAAAGCGAAAAGAGGCAGAAAAAGCCCTTTTGGCCAGTGAGGAACGCCATCGCATGATGATCGAAAATATGAGCAGCGGGGTGGCGGTTTATGAGACGAAGGATAACGGGGCCTCCTTTGTTTTCAAAAACTTCAATCCGGCGGCGGAGCGCATCAGCCATATCAGCAAGGATGAAGTGATCGGCAGGGAGCTTCTGGAACTTTTCCCCAATATGGATCGGTTCGGACTGGTGGACGTCCTTAAGCGGGTATGGAAGACCGGGCAAAATGAAAGGCTTCAGGCCGGTTATTATGGTGATGATCAGCGCCGGGGGTGGCGGGATAATCGCATCTACAAGCTTCCCTCCGGGGAAGTGGTGGCCGTCTATGATGATGTGACGAAAGAAAAAGAGGCGGAAGAAAAACTGAAAAAAAGCGAAGCAAAATACCGCGACCTGGTGGAAAACATCAATGATATTATCTATGCCGTTGATATGGAAGGGGTTATTACCTATATCAGCCCCACCGTAAAAGGGCTTTTAGGGTATCAACCCAAACAAATGGTCGGCAAAAACATTCTGGAGTTCATGCATCAGGATTGCTGGGATGAGGCACAGCGGCATTTGAAAGAAATGATGGCGTCGGGGAGGGCTCAATCCTCCGCATGCCGCATGGTCACCCGGAAAAGCGATGTGATCTGGGTCCGCAATTCCATGCGCCCCATGGCGCAAAACGGTGCCATAACCGGCGTCCAGGGGACGTTAACGGATATTACCGAATCGAAAAAACTGGAGGCGCAACTCAGGGAGGCCCACAAGATGGAGGCCATCGGCAGACTGGCAGGCGGTATCGCCCATGAGTTCAACAATGTTTTAGGCATCATTTTGGGGAACGCGGAACTGGCCCTCGATGATGTGCCGGACTGGAATCCGGCCAGGGAATCTATAAGTGAAATTCGGGCCGCATCCCTCCGGGCCAAGGAAGTGGTGCAGCAGATTCTCAGTTTCGCCCAAAAGACCATGACCGGCTTAAGACCCGTGGAGATAATCGAAATTATCAGGAAATCTCTCAAACTGATGCGCGCGGCAGTGCCGGCCACCATTGAAATCCGACGGGAATTGCCTTCAAAACCCCGGATGATCCTGGGGAGTGAGGAGGAAATCCGTCAGATCCTCACGAACCTTTGCACCAACGCCGCATACGCCATGAAAGAGAGGGGTGGGGTCCTTGAGGTGAGCCTTCGGGATGAAGAATTAAACATGAAGAACGATACCCTGGGGCTGGCGCCGGGGAGCTATGTCAAACTGACGGTCAAAGACACCGGGAACGGCATCCCCCAAGAGATCTTGAAAAAGGTCTTCGACCCCTATTTCACCACCAAGGACGTGGGCCAGGGAACCGGCATGGGACTGGCCGTGGTCCAGGGGCTCGTCAAGAAATGCCATGGCGCCATCGACATCAGAAGCCCCATGGGCCGGGGAACCGTTGTGGATGTTTTTTTTCCGAATTTGATAATATCTGAAACAAAGGAGTCTGAGCATGCAAAAAACCGGGAAGAACAGCCTTAAATCCACCGACCTGCGAAGGCGGGCCGAGGCGTTTTTGGAGAAAACCCCTTCCACGGTGAATAAGATGCCCGCGGAAAATATCAAGAGCTTGATCGAGGAGTTGCGGATCCACCAGGTGGAGCTGAAAATGCAGGGAGACGAGCTGCGAAGGTCCCAGGAGGAACTGGAAGATGCTCGGGATCGGTATCTGGATCTCTACGATTTTGCGCCGGTGGGATATTTCACCGTGAGTGAAGAGGGGACGATCCTGGAGGCGAATCTTACCGCTGCCACCCTGTTGGGGATGGTGCGGCATACCCTTGTGGGCATGCCGTTTTCCCACTTTATTGTGAAAGAAGATAAGGACCTTTTCTATTTTCATCGCCGGAAACTGTTGGAAAGTCGGGATCGAGCGCGTTGCGAATTGAAATTCTTGAAACAAGACGGCCCGGAATTCTACGCCGCACTGGAATGGGTTTATGTGGAAAAGCTCGGACAGGCGTTACGGGGCTTTCGCATTTCCCTGATCGACATCCATGAAAAGAAAAAGGCGGAAATAGCCCTGGCTGAATCCGAATGGCAAAAAGCCCTGATCCTTAATTCCACCACCTCCAGGATTTTCTTCGTGGACAAGGGGCTGAAAGTCAAATGGGCCAATCGGGTGGCCCGGAAATTGACGGGTCTTTCGGCAACGGAACTTGTGGGAAGGTCTTGCCATGAAATCTTACAGCAGCGTGATGCCCCCTGCGAAAAATGTCCGGTCCTGAGCGCCATTGAAACGGGGGAACCCAGGGAGAGTGAAGTGACGGATCCTAACGGAATCTGTTGGTACCTGAGAGCCTATCCCGCATTTGGGGAAAACGGTGAGCTTCTGGGCGTTACAGAGGTCTCCCATGATATCACGAAGCAAAAAAAACTCGAGGCCCAACTCCGGCAGGCCTGGAAGATGGAGGCCGTGGGAAGCCTGGCCGGCGGTATCGCCCATGATTTCAACAATATCCTGACCGTTATCCTGGGAAATGCCGAACTGGCCCTTGATGATGTGCGCCCCCCGAATCCCGCGGGCGAATGCCTGAAGGAAATCTGCATTGCCGCCATCCGGGCGAAAGAGATGGTCCAGCAACTGCTGGCCTTCAGCCGCAACAGCGGCCGAGTAAACAGTCCCCTGGACGTGGCGCCCATCATCCGGGAATCCATGAAAATGCTCCGTTCCGCCATCCCCGCCAGCGTGGTCTTCAAAGAACATATTGGGGAAGACTCCTGCGTCGTTCTGGGAGATGCGACCCAGATCAACCAGATCATGATGAACCTGGTGGCCAATGCGGCGCAAGCCATGCCTGAGGAAAGGGGCCTTGTGGAAGTGGCTCTTGAAAACCGGTTGCTTCTGAAGAAAACGCCATGTTTTAACTGGGTGCTGCCCCCCGGACACTACGTGAAGCTGAGCGTGAGGGATACGGGGGAAGGGATGGGTCCATATATTATGGATCGGATCTTCGACCCCTATTATACCTCCAAGGAAGTGGGTAAGGGGACGGGCATGGGGCTTTCGGTGGTGCATGGCATCGTGAAGCGACACGGGGGCGGTATAAGGGTTATGAGCGAGCCGGGGAAGGGAACGCTCTTTGAGGTCTATTTTCCCGCGGTGAAAAAGACCATTGAGGAAAAAATAGAATCCGCGGAAAACATCAGAGGGGGCTCCGAGAGCATCCTGTTCGTGGATGATGAAGCGTCCATCGTGAACCTGAACCACAAACGCCTGGAACGGCTGGGGTACCGCGTAAAGAGTACCCTGGAACCCGAAGAAGCCCTGGAATGGTTCAGGACCGACCCGAAGGGATTCGACCTCATCATCACGGATATGACCATGCCGGGCATCACCGGGGACCAACTGGCACAAGAGATCCTCAAAATTCGGCCCCATATGCCCATTATCCTCTTTACCGGTTACAGCGAGAGAATATCCGCAAAAGAAACGGCAGCCCTGGGGGTGCGCAAATATCTTGAAAAGCCCATAAACGCCGGGGAAATGGCGGCAGCCATTCGGGAGGTTCTGGAGGAACGTTCAGAAGCGGTTCAGGGGCTTGAACACGATTCACAGGATTAGAAAACGACGTTCGGGCAAGTTCCTTAAAACAAAAGGCCCCTCCTCGTTCCGATTTGTTTGCAGTTTATCGGTCAGTGGTAATCCTGTCCATCATTTAATCTTTTAAATCGTGTTCAAACAGTGCAACCTTCACCGCAACGCCTGACCGGTTCCAGAAAGAACCGACGTTTCCGCAAGCTTTTCCGGTGGCGCCAGAACCGTAAACCCTCTGTCTTGACTTTCATATCACAAAGAGTTATAGTCCGAACATGAAGAAATTGGCATCCAAATGGTTCAAAAAGTGGTCCAAAAAGGCCAATCTGAGCAATCAAAACATGCTGGATGCTGTTGAAGATTTAGAAAAGGGTCTATCGACATCCGATTTGGGAGGTAATCTCTATAAAGTTCGGGTCAAGGGGTCCAATAGAGGGAAAAGATCAGGTTTCAGAACAATCGTTGTGTATAAGGAAAAAGATCGAGCAATTTTTCTGTACGGGTTTGGCAAAAACGAAAAAGCGAACATCGACACATCTGAATTACAGTATTTAAAAAAACTGGGCAGTGACCTTTTAGCTTTGGATTCCAACCAGCTAAAACGGTTCATGGCGCGGCAAATGTTGTTTGATTTGGAGGTGGAATAATGAGAGCGTCAATAAAGGAGGCCATAGGCGATACTGTTCAGGATTTAATGGACGCCGGCATCAAGACATCTTTTACCGAAAGGGAACTGCACGCACTTGGCGTCAAAATCCCGGAGGTTCACATGACAACGGATCAGATCAAGATCATCAGGGACCGGATGAACGTCAGTCAAACGGTTTTTGCAAAATTATTGAATGTCAGTCCGTCGTCAATTCGACAATGGGAACAAGGAAAAAGGAAGCCGACGGGCTCAACGAGAGTACTACTGGAACTTCTGCACAAATCTCCGCACATACTTGACTATCGATTCAGTGAAGGAGTGGACTGAGAAATTCGGATGCCAGCGTCGGCCATTCGGGAGGTTCTGGATACCCCATCAATTAAAGCGAATGTTACAACTCAAGAACTGACACAGTGAACTCTATCAAGAAATGAAAGGAGACCGTTAATGCCTTTCGTTGCATCCAAGAGAATAGGGGGACAGAGATCAAAGCTCGCACTTTGAGCAATGTTCAAATGGAATTGCTGAAATTGTATTCCACGGATTTGGAACACAACGATTTGATGGAGCTGAGAAAGGTCCTGGCAAATCATTTTGCTGAAAAAGCGATGAATGGTGCGGATATTGCTTGGCATCAGAAAAGGTTTTCTGCGGATACCATGGAAACTTGGCTAAATGAACACTAGCCAAAGATATTTGAAATTTCTATTACAACTGAAAAACTTATTATTATCGTATAGTTATCCACATTCTGAGAGATATTCTCTCACATGAAATGCGTAAGAATCTAGTCTAAGATTTGTTATTGATACCAATGTCCGGGCTTGGTCCTAATTTCGCCCACCCGGCAATGAATTGTCGGGCTATTGTCTGTCGCCCTTACAGGGCTCTCACAGTCCCGTAGGGACGGCAGGAAATAGCCCGGGGTTTCAACCCCGGGGCTAAGGGACGAGATAATGACCAAGCCCCAATGTAGAGGTAATCCTGTCCATCATTTAATCTTTCAAATCGTGTTCAAACAGTGCAACCTTCACCGCAACGCCTGACCGGTTCCAGAAAGAACCGACATTTCCGCAAGCTTTTCCGGTGGCGCCAGAACCACGATGATATCGTTTATAAGAAGCCGGGTATCGGCATCGGGATTGGGGATAATCTGTTTTTCCCGGCTGATGGCCAGGAGGGTCACCCCGTATTTTTTCCTTAACCCGATTTCACCCAGGGTCTTTCCGGCAAACAGGGAGAATCACCATGAATACGCAGGGTACTGATCTGCACCTCGGGGAGGTAGGCTTGCAGGTCGCAGGCCGCCGGAGTACTCCTGGTGAGGCTTCTAAGCATGCCGTATCCGTCGGCGCGCAGCTCTTCCACAAATCGCTCGATCTCATCCCTTGGGATGAGATACTTGGTCAGGACCCTGGAAAAAATTTCCACAGAGGTCTCCAGTTCTTCGGGGATCACTTCGTTGGCCCCGAGTTCGTAGAGGTGCGGCATTTCCTGAACAAAACGCGTTCGGGTAATGATGTGGATATTGGAATTCAGGCGTCTGGCCATGACGGTAATCCGCTGGGTGGCCGCGGGATCGGCGATGACCGGCACGATAACCCTGGCGGTATTGATTTGTGCATGGGCGAGAACCGCTTCCTGGCCCGCATCCCCATAGAAGATGGGTTCCCCTTTTTTCTTCTCAACCCGCACCGTTTCAGGATTCATCTCGATAATCACATAGGGAATTTTTGCCAGCTGCGCGGTTCGGGCGACATTCCGGCCCATAACCCCAAACCCCACGACGATCAGGTGGTTTTTGAGGGCAGCCTCATCACCCGCGGCGCTTAACGCTTGAAAGGGGTAGAGCCCCGTTCGAAGTTTTCCCGGCATGGGCAACCGGGAAAAAAAACCGGATAGTACATGTCCGTAGGAAATGATGAAGGGCGTTGCCGCCATGGTCAGAACCGAAACGGACAGAAACAACTGAAAGGCTTCTCCATCCAGAAGTCCGTATTTGAGCCCGGTTTCCGACAGGATAAATGAAAATTCCCCCACCTGGCCAATCCCCAGCCCCACCATGGCGGCGGTGCGGAAGGGAAGTCCCAGAAGCAGTGCCGCAACGGTTGCCAGGAAGGATTTGATCAGAATGACTCCCAGGGTCAGCAGAAACACCAGTACTGGGTTGGCCAACAGAAAACGGATATCCAGGAGCATGCCGATGGAGAGGAAAAAGAAACTGGTGAAGATATCCCGAAAGGGGAGGATATTGCCCAGGGCCTGGTGGCTGTAGGGGGATTCTGAGATGGTGAGCCCAGCCAGAAACGCGCCGAGGGCCAGGGATAGATGCATACTGTGGGTCAGCCAGGCCACGGCCAGGCACAAAAATACGATGGTCAGCAGAAACAGTTCCCGGCTTCGGGTCCGGGCCATATAATAGAGTATTTTCGGCACCACCCATTGAGACCCGACGATGACCATCACAATAATGCCGACGGTCTGGGCCGCCAGGAGGGGCAGGGAGAGCCCCGATCCCTCGGCGCTTCCCGCCAGCATGGGGGTAAAGATGATCATGGGAACGATGATGATGTCCTGAAAAATGAGGATCCCGAGAATGGTTTGTCCATGGGGACTTTCCATTTCGGCCCCTTCCTGCAGCAGCTTGAGCACAATGGCGGTGCTGCTGAGCGATATGAGAAAACCGCCGAAAACGGCGCCGCCGAAAGTTTGATGGGCCTGCGTAAGGAGCAGCCATACAACCGCAATGGTCAAAAGCACCTGGGCCGCGCCCCCCAGCAGAACCGCCCTTTTGATGCGGATGAGATCCTTGATGGAAAACTCCATGCCGATGGTAAAGAGCAGCATTACCACGCCGATTTCCGCAAGGATTTTGACTTCTTTATCGGCGGTAATCAGCCCCAGTCCGTGGGGGCCCGCCAGCAAACCGGAGACCAGAAATCCGACGATGGCCGGAATCCGCAGCCGGTGGCAGATAAACAGCACCGCCATTGACAATCCGAACAATATAATGATGTCTTTGAAAAGAGGTATTTCCATGGGGCGATCATACGGGAATGCGGTCTTTGTGTCAATCTGTGCGAGGGAGAAATAATGTTTTCATATTCCCGGAGACTTTGATAAACTCCGAAAAATATTCTGGTTGGACAGTCAATATAGAGGATTTTACGATGGTCGGGAAACCCACCTGCGAAGAATTGGAACGAAGGGTTACGGAATTGGAGAATGAAGCGTTTGAGCGCAGGGGGGTCGAAGAGGCGCTGATTCCCTCCTCATAGTCGCTTTTTTTCTATTCTGACCACAACCTCCCCGCCCTGTTCTTCTATTTGAGGGATCGTCTGGTTGTGGCGTTGCATCTCGGCGAATACCATCCGAATCCCTCGCCCGAGCCTCTCGATCAGGCCTCGATCGTAGAAATGGCTCATGAGTATCGGACAGAACCAAACAAAGCATCTTTGGGAAATAGCATTTGATCGAAAAAAGCCGGTTTTGACGCGACGGCATAAATATTTATCAGCATTTATCACACATATTTTCCTTGCAATTTCCCAAAAATTTCGTATAGGTATCCTTAGTCAAAGCGCTACATTGTGAATGAAGGAGAGAAAAACCATGGATGCTATTTTAGCTCAAATAAAAGAAATTTTGGCCATTTATGGGATTCGCGTCATCGCCGCCCTGACCATATTCGTAATCGGCCGCTGGCTTAGCAAAGGCGTTCGAAACCTCATTCATCGCATCATGACACGAAGCAAGGTGGACAAAACGCTCATTTCATTTGTCTGCAGCCTGTCCTATGTGGGCATGCTGGCTTTCGTAATTATTGCCGCCATCAGCAAATTGGGCATCGAAACCACTTCGATCATTGCCGTCATGGGCGCCGCCGGCCTGGCCATTGGCCTGGCGCTGAAAGGATCGCTGTCCAATTTTGCCGCCGGCGTGCTGATGATTATCTTACGCCCTTTCAAGGTCGGAGACTATATCGAGGGAGGGGGAACCGCGGGCACGGTGGAAGAAATTCAGATCTTCAGCACGCAGCTCAAAAGCGCGGACAACAAAACCATTATCGTTCCCAACGCCAAGCTGCTCGACAGCACTATCACCAATTACTCAGCCAAGGGAACCCGTCGTGTGGATATGACATTCGGCATCGGCTATGACGACGATATCGATAAGGCGCGATCCGTCATTCGAGAAATCATTGATAAAGACGAACGGGTGATGAAAGATCAGGCCATAATGGTGGCCGTTTCCGCCCTGGCCGACAGCAGCGTGAATTTCACGGTTCGGATCTGGACAAAGTCGAGCGACTACTGGGGGGTTTTCTTCGATACCACTGAAACCGTCAAGAAACGGTTTGACGCTGAAGGCATCGGCATACCTTTCCCCCAGCATGACGTTCACCTTTATGAGCATAAATCATAGGGGAATTCATTTCATTAACCCAACACGCAAAAAAAACGACCGTCCTTAATAAAAAAAGACGGCCGTTTTTTTAATGGGGATGTGTGGTTCGGAATTAAAAAGCGCCCACCAGCAATTGGCCCACCTGTTTGTTGAAACGGGAGGGGTTGTCGATTTTCCCACCCTCGCCGATCACCGCCATATCAAACAGCAACTGACTGTAATCTTTAAGTTTGGGATCATTCTGATCGGCTTCAAACATTTCCTTCATTTTTGCAATGGCCGGGTGATCCCCGTTCAACTCCAGCACCCGTTTGGCGTCGGGAGCTGCATTTCCGGTGGCCTTCATGATCTTTTCCATGTAGGCACTCATATCTTCCGCATCGCTGGAAAGACACGCCACGGAGTCCTTGAGCCGCGTTGAGGGGCGCACCTCCTTGATCTTTTCATCCAACTGACCTTTGATGAATTCAAACAAGGAATTCAGGTCTTTCTTTTTTTCTTCCGTTTTTGCATCATCAATCTTCAAATCCCCTTTTTCAGCGCTCTTGAGGGGTTTTTTGTCATATTCGGTCAGGGCCTGGACCACCCATTCATCGATGGGATCCGTCATGAGCAGCACTTCATAGTCCTTTGCCTTTAACGCTTCCAGGTGGGGGCTGTTGATGAGGGTGGAGATGTTCTCCCCGGTCATATAATAGATCCCTTCCTGCTCCGGCTTCATGTTGACCACGTACTCTTTCAGGGAAACATACTTGCCGTCGGACTTGGTGGTTTTGTAGCGCGCCAGATCCGCAATCTTGTCCTTGTTGTCCCAGTCCGAATGGATGCCCTCTTTGAGCACCATGCCGAAGGCGTCAAAGAATTTTTCGTAAGTCTCCTTGTCCATTTCCCCGAGATGGTTCAACACATTTTTGATGATGTTCTTTTGAATGTTTCGAACCATCTTGTCCTGCTGCAAAATTTCCCGACTGACATTCAGGTTCAAATCCATGGCATCCACAACACCCTTGATAAACCGCAGGTAATCGGGGATCAGGTCCTTGCAGTTCTCCATGATGAACACCCGGCGGGAAAAAAGCCGAATACCATGCTTTCGTTCAGCCGTGAAAAAATCAAAGGGCGCCTTTTCAGGAACATACAGCAGCATGGTATATTCCACTACCCCTTCCAGTTTCACGTGAATATGGGAGAGGGGATCATTCCAGTCGTGACTGATGTGCTTGTAAAACTCCTTGTATTCCTCTTCCGTGATCTCGGATTTATTTCGGGTCCAGATGGCTTTCATGGAATTAAGGGTTTCATCTTCCCGCACTTTCCGAGTCGTGGAAAGGGGCTTCCCATCCGTGCCCTTGAGCTGCTCCGCCTCGGGGATGGGTTCGGATTTTTCCACCTCCATGAGAATGGGGTAGCGAACAAAATCCGAATGCTTCTTCACGGCCTGGCGAATCACCCATTCATCCGTGTAATCGTCATCAGCTTTCCCTTCGGGGTCTTTCAGCTCCAGAAGGATTGTGGTCCCCCGCCCCTCTTTCTCTACTTCTTCGATGGTGTAAGAACCATCCCCCCTGGACTCCCACCGGGCCGCCGTATCTGATCCCGCGGCCTTTGTGATCAGGGTCACCTTATTGGCCACGATAAAGGCACTGTAGAATCCAACTCCGAATTTCCCAATGAGATCAGGGGCCAGGGCATCCCCTTTCTTTGAATTTTTAAGGGCCTCCACGAATGCGGATGTCCCGCTTTTGGCGATGGTGCCGATATTTTCCATGACCTCATCATAGGTCATGCCGACACCATTATCCGAAATTTCGAGAGTCTTTTTTTCCTTGTTGGGCGTAATCCGGATGAAAAAATCGGCGTCGTCGCCCAGAATCTCCGCATCGGTCTGGGCTTTAAAACGCAGCCGGTCAATGGCATCCGATGAATTGGAAATCAATTCCCTCAAAAATATATCCCGGTTGGAATATAAAGAATTGATAATAAGATTGAGAATCTGCTGAATTTCCGTCTTGAATTGATGGGTCTCTTGTTTTCCTGTCATATTATCTCCTCGCTGCCGGTTTGATTTCATCTTTCAAAATTTACCCCTATAACATGGGCTCAAAATTTTAGTTGTCAAGATCTTCCCGAAGACTCTGAAGCACAAATCGCTTTCCGCGTCGCGTCGGTGGATTTTTTCCTTGACAGACCCGGGTCATCAGGGGGAAACCAGGGACGACAAGTGTCAATTTTCTATTTTACCAAAACCGTGGAGGTTATTTTCGGCATGATTGGTGTTTTTGATTCAGGATTTGGCGGGCTCACCATTTTGAGCGCGTTTTTGAGACTACTTCCGGACTATGATTATCTCTATCTCGGTGACAGCGCCCGTACGCCCTACGGCAATAAAAGTCAGGATGTCATCTATACCTACACCCGCCAGGCGGTGAATTTTCTTTTCAGCAGAGGATGTACGCTGGTGATCCTCGCCTGCAATACGGCCTCAACCAAGGCCCTTCGCAGAATTCAGCGGGAGTGGCTTCCGGAAAACTACCCAAAGCGACGTGTTCTGGGCGTCGTCATACCCCTGGCCGAATCCGCCGTTCTGTCGACGCGTCGGGGCCGCATCGGCGTCATTGGAACCCAGGCCACCATCGAATCAAAGGTCTACGAGGAAGAATTGCGAAAGCTTCGAACGGGACTCAAAATTTTCGGGCAGGCCTGTCCCCTTCTGGTCCCCTTGGTGGAAGAAGGTTGGGTCGGCAAACCGGAAGCCAACATGATTTTAAAAAAATACCTGTTCCGCATGAAACGCAACGACATCGACACCCTCATCCTGGGGTGCACCCATTACCGGTTTCTGGAAAAAGACATCGTGCGAATTATGGGTAAAAACTGTCGGGTATTGAACGGTCCCGAAATTATTGCCGATAAGCTGAAAGATTACTTAACGAGGCACCCCGAAATCGAAACCCGGATTCCCAAAAACAGCGTTGTCGCCTATTGCACCACCGATGACCCCGAACGATTCAGGGTGTTTGGCGAGAAATTCCTGAACCGGCACATCCCATCCGTTGAGCAGGTGATGATGACGCAGTAACCCGGGAAAAACACGCCCCAGGGGGTTGCTATTTATGCGCTGGAATGATATTTGGGGTTTGACAGCGACGTAAAATGCCATAAACAGCATTGCTTTGACAAAACCCCCAAGGAGAAATTAAATGACCGAAAACAGCCCGGAACAGATCGACTTTACCTTCAACAAACAAAGCCTGTGCCGCGAAGAGTCCGTTACGGACCTCAGGGTAGGGTCCATCAGGTGCCTCAAGCCCATCAAACCGGACGGAACCGACGATGAAAAACGGATGACCGTCTTCATGGGACATACCCAGCTCCACTCACCCCAGGGGCTTGTTCCCCTTCAAACGCCCTTGCAGGCGACAACCCTGGAACAGGCCATCGAAGAATTCCCCATCGCCATGAAAAAAGCGCTTGAAGATATGGTGGCAAGGGCGCAACAGATGCAGGCCCAGCAGCAAGCCGCGCAAAAAGAGAATGAGTCCCGCATCATCACGCCCGGAAGATAGCCTTTTTGTCCTCTCAATACAACATTTTCGAACACGAACTGCCGGGCGGTTTTAAAGTGCTTGCCGGAAAAACCGATGTAGACAACGATCATCTCAGCATCAAACTGGCAAAACCCAATGACTTCTGGTTCCATGTACGGGGAATGCCCGGCAGCCACGTGGTGCTGAGGGTCGAGGGGGAAAAAGAACCCAACCGAGAAACCTTGAAACGAGCCGCCGCCGTTGCCGCCTATTACAGCAAGGCGCGTAACGGCGGCGTCGTGCCGGTCTCATGCACCCGAGCCCGGTATGTCACAAAGCCCAGAGGAGCCAAACCGGGTCTGGTTCAAATCCGGAAAGAATCCACCTTGAAAGTGCGCCCTTCCCTGCCTGAATGAGAGCACTTCACCCCCAGGCTTACATGCCCGTATCGAATTCCAGCAGCAGGCCCTTCTCGATGGTGACGTCCCCCACCGGAAGGGGTTCATCCATCCCTTTCAGATAGACCATCACCTCATATTTCCCCGGGGAAACAGGAAAAGCCTTCCACAAGGGATAATCGTTGTCCCAGCGCCGGCGCACCTGAAGGATTTTGTCCCGGTTTTCTGAATCGATCAAGTCAAAGCCGGTCATGGGCTGGTCGTTCTTCTTGATCTGAATACCGCTGTCAATGGTCAGAACCGTTTCCGAATTGGCCTTTATTTCCATACCCCGCGCCAAAATCGCCGGTTCAGGCATGGTTTTGTAGTGATATTCAAAAGCATATGTGCCGGGAGGCAGGGGTTTGGTGGTAAAGAAGTAGTAATCGTTGTCCTTTCCGGGGGTCATCAATACGAATTTTCCGTCGGCGCCGCGCAGCGTCACGGAACCGGCCGGAATACGCCTGAGGCCGTCAGAGACATTAAACACCAGGGCGCCCAATTGAAGATCCGTTGTTTCACCCCCATTGATGGTGACTGAAATGGGGCCGATTTCAGAAGGTTTTTTGTAATTGGCGTTGGCGTATCCTAAATTGACATCATATTCACCGGCCGGCAGGGGATGGATGCTGTCCGCCTTGGGATTCTCGGCGGTTTTAAGGGTCTTATGGTCTATTTTCCTGACAATGCGAATATAAGCGAGACTTTTTTCCCCACCCGGGGGATACGTCACCCGTAGCTTGCCCAGGCCTGTTTTGGCTTTTTTCCGGGTGGTTCGGGCTTTTTCAACTTCCACCTTTTTCACCACTTCCCGCTGCATACTTTGAAATGCGGAAAACAGATCACCGGCATTGCCGGCGCTGTAATAAACACCCCCGCCCGCTTCAGCAAGGCAGGAAAGTTGTTCTTTCTCCTGAGCACTCACATCAAACCCGACCACATGCAGAATAAACTTGATTCCTGTTTTCTTAAGTTCACGCACGACCCCGCAGGGATCCGGGTTGCAGGTTTCCAATCCATCACTTACGAGAATAATCGTCGTTTCGTTTTCTTTGGATTTAAGCCCGTTAACAACCAGTTTGATGGAATCGGCAATAGGGGTTTTTCCTTTGGGGTTGATAGCGCTGACTTTTTCGAGAAGCAAGGCGCGATCATTACCACCCGCTGGGATAATAACCTCAATATCGTCACAACGCCCTTTCCAGCGATGACCATAGACGGTCAAACCCAGTCTGACTTCTTCGGGAAGCGAAGGAACCAATTCCTTAAGCACATTTTTAGCCGCCTCGATCTTGGCCTCGCCTCCGGCCTTGCCCCACATGGATCCCGAACCATCGAGGATAATCATCACCTCGGGAAAATTGGCGGTTGTGGCCCGAGCCGGCAGACTGAAAGCGCAAACAACAAAAAACAACAGAATAGAAATCCAATAAGCACGCCGCATAATCATCCTCCTTGCAATAAATTTCATCATAATTTCAAATTTTTAAGAAATAAAACAACTCAGGCGCATGCCGCAAACCAATCGATCAACTCTCTTGAAATACTGATTCTGGGCGGAATGCGGGGAAGGTCATCCGGCGCAAACCAGTCCGCATGGGAGATTTCCACGCCGTCCGCCCGTATTTCACCCCCCGCATATTCCGCCGTGAATCCCACCATAAGGGAATCGGGAAACGGCCAGGGCTGGCTTCCGAAATAGCGAATGTTCTTAACCGAAATACTCACCTCTTCCAGCACTTCTCTTCTGACACAGTCCTCAAGGGTTTCACCCGGTTCCACAAATCCTGCCAGAACACTGTAAAAAGACTCGGGGAATCGGGGTGAACGGCCCAGAAGGATTTTCCCCTCCCTGACAACGGCGACAATAATTGCCGGAGAAAGCCGCGGATAATTGACCAGCCCACATTCCGGACAGATTTTAGCCCGTTCGTCTTCCTTGTCCTTTGTGAGGTTTCCGCATTTTCCGCAGTATTCATGGTTCCGATGCCAGGCCAACAAATGACCCGCCAACCCTGCCGCCTGAACGTTATCCACATCAAACCGCTGAAAAACCTGACGCAGTTCCATGGACGAAAAGGCTTCAGGGATCGGCGCATCGCCGCTTAATTCCGACGCATAGCAGGGCTGATCATTCAACATACCGAAAAAGCGCTTCCCACGGGGAAAAAATGCGGTTTTTTCCAAATCCGGTGTTTGCGGTATACGGGCATCGTCGCCTTCTTGCACCACCAGAAAACGCTGTTTCTTGAACAGAAACCAGAGTGCATTTTCAGGTGGTTTGAGGGGCGGTTTAGCAGTGGATGCAAAAGTCATGGGATCTATCTCCTTTGAGTTGAATCGGCGTCGCGCATATTGACCCGTATTTCCATAACCGATAGCAGGCTATGGCCCAGCTGTCAAGAATGAGGAGGCTTACTTCACTAACCCCCATGGCCGACGGGCCACAACGAATGATAAAAGTTTTTGGTGTCCATTTGTACCAAGAGATACCACAAAAGCACGGAATGAACCGGAAACCGTCAACTGGAAACTTGAAACTTTCATATAAACCATACCCATTGACCTTTGACTTTAACGCCTTATGTTATTGTGAGCAATCGGGCTCTCCCAGAGCCCGTTTTTTTTACGTTGTGATTGAGGCTATTTCAGGAAAATGGACAAACGACACAAACTGGAAGTGGATCGGCGACGCAATTTTGGCATTATCAGCCACCCAGACGCCGGCAAAACAACCCTTACGGAAAAGCTGCTGCTCTTTGGCGGCGCCATTCAGCAGGCCGGCGCCATCAAGGCCAGAAAAGCCACGCGACACGCCACCAGCGACTGGATGCGGATTGAGCAGGAAAGGGGCATCTCCGTCACCACCAGCGCCATGAAATTCAACTACCGGGATTTCGAGATCAACCTTCTGGACACCCCGGGACACCAGGACTTTTCCGAAGATACCTATCGTGTGCTGACGGCCGTGGACAGCGCTCTGATGGTCATCGACAGCGCCAAGGGCGTGGAACCCCAAACGGAAAAGCTCATGGAAGTGTGTCGCATGCGCAACACACCCATCATCACCTTTATCAATAAACTGGATCGGGAGGGACTGCCCCCGCTGGATCTGTTGAGCGACATTGAAGAAAAACTTCAAATCGAGTGCGTTCCCCTGTCATGGCCCATCGGAATGGGAAAACGCTTTAAAGGGGTTTACAATCGGCATCATCTGGGACTTCATCTGTTTACGCCGGGTCAATCCAGCGCACCCCGGGAAGGCATCATGATAGAGGATCTCGCCGATCCCCGTCTCGACCAGTTGCTTGGCAGTCAGGCAAAGGACCTGCGTGAAGACGTGGAATTGCTGGATGGCGCCGCCAATCCCTTTGATCTGGACCACTATCTGCAAGGAAATCAGACGCCCGTTTTCTTTGGGAGCGCCGTTAACAACTTCGGCGTAAAGGAATTGCTGAACGCCTTTGTTGAAATGTCGCCACCACCAAGGCCCCGCGCCACCCTGACCCGTGACATATCCCCCTACGAATCGGCATTTTCAGGCTTTGTTTTTAAAATCCAGGCCAACATGGACATGGCCCATCGGGACCGGATCGCCTTTTTGCGCGTGTGTTCCGGCACCTTCACCCGGGGAATGAAAGTCGTTCACCATCGCATCGGCAAGGAAATTGCCATTGCCAATGCCACCATATTCATGGCCCAGGCCCGGGAAAATGTTCAGGAAGCCTATCCCGGAGACATCATCGGCATCCACAACCACGGTACCATCAAAATCGGAGACACATTTACTGAAAAGGAACCCCTGAAATTCACCGGCATTCCCAACTTCGCCCCGGAACACTTCAGGCGCGTCCGCCTGAAGAATCCAATGAAATCCAAGCAGTTGCAGAAAGGCCTGCACCAACTGGCGGAAGAGGGCGCCACACAGGTGTTCCGCCCCTTGGGCACCAGCGACTATATTCTGGGGGCGGTGGGCACCCTTCAATTCGATGTCACGGCCAATCGCCTGAAACAGGAATATGGGGCAGATACGGTTTATGAACCCATGGGCCTGGCTGTTGCGCGCTGGGTGAGCTGCACGGACCCCAAGCGCTTCAGGGATTTCCAGCAGGAAAACACCGCATATCTGGCCCTGGATGCGGAAGACCAACTCACCTTCCTGGGTCCCAGCCAGTGGCGCTTGGAACATGTGATGGAACAATGGCCGGAAGTTGAATTTAAGAAAACCAGGGAGTATAATTGAAAAAAGCGGTTTACGGTTGCCGGTTTCCAGTTGACGGTTTTTCCAACCGTGAAGCGTAAACCGCTGCTACGGCGCCGCAATGCGATCCGCCAAGGTGCCCACCGCCACGGCAAAATAATTGGATCGGTTCCATTTCAGGATCACGCGGTAATTGGGATATGCCAGGTATGTGGGACCGCCGGTTCTGTTGGGTCGCACCAGGTATGTCGACAAGGCCGGTTTTCCAGCAACGCCATCTCCCGAAACACCCATTTGCCGCCACTCTTTGAGGGTTTTTCGGGTTCCGGCATCCACCAGTTCTGTTTTGAAGCCCGCGGGCAGAGAAACTTCCCCTCCCCATCCCTGATCTTTTCTCCAGCCGGATCTTGCCAGATAATTGGCGGCGGAAGCCAAGGCATCCGGCAGATTATCCCAGATATCCCTTCGACCGTCGCGGTCATAATCCACGGCATACGTCACAAAGGATGACGGCATGAACTGGACCTGTCCCATGGCGCCGGCCCAAGAACCATCCATATTCTCCGGAGATATATGACCTTCCTCCAGAATTTTGAGGGCTCTGATGAGTTCAGACCTGAAAAAGGCGCTGCGCCGGCCATCATAGGCCAGCGTCGCCAGAGATGCGATCACCGGATATCCGCCTGTAATTTTTCCATACCGGGTTTCAATTCCCCACAGGGCGATAATATACTGGGGCTCAACCCCGTATTGATCCGATATTTTTTTCAGAAGATTCCGATGTTCACGGTACAGCCGTCGCCCATCCCAAACGGTTTTCCCTGAAACAACCCGATCCAGGTATTCCTCCAGGGTGAGTTTAAATTCGGGCTGAGAACGATCCAGCTCGATAATTCGGGGGATAGGCTTTACGTCGCGAAATGCTTGATCCAGAATTTTCTGAGAAACCCCGGCAGCGCGCGCTTCCTTGCGGACCCCTTCCAGCCATTCCTGAAAAGGGGGTTTCTCCACTGCATGGGACTGGCTGACGTGTATAGACAAAAAAAGGATCAGCATGATTACCGCAGCCACCCACTGAGATCCGGTCAAACCCTGATTCCGGACCTTCCATAACAACGCGTCCAACTTCCTGAATATACTGACCCTGCCGCTCATGTTTTCTCCTTTGGATCGTTTGATGGGGGAGGATATCATATTTCCGGCAAAAAACAACCTTGTGCAACAAAATAAATCCGGCCTACTGGCAACCATGCTTTTTTCCAGATAGCGATGAAAGAGCACGGGAATACAAATTTGTATTAATTATTATGAAAAAAAACATTATTGTAGACAGGCTATTCATTTGAGGACCACATGGCGCCATGCCAACTCCAAGCACAAATTTTAATTTACATCAATATTTCTAGCACTTACAATAGCTGCCGGTGACGTTGCGGTGGTACGGCACAGACCTTGCTCAAGCGTATGCTCGAATCAAAACCGCGGTGGTAGAATTTTTTTCTAATTTAAGGAGCCTATCATGCTTAAAAAATCGACTTTTCTTTTTTTGTTGTTCACTGTTTTCGGCTTGAGCCGGGTCTGGGCCGGTGACGAACCGCCCACACCCATTGCCAACAAAGAAGCCATTGCGCTGGTTCAAACCCATGCTGATTATGTGTGGACCCTGGTGGCAGCGGCTTTGGTATTTTTCATGCAGGCCGGGTTTGCCATGGTGGAAGCGGGTTTTACCCGCGCCAAGAACGCCATCAATATCATGATGAAAAACCTCATGGACTTTTCCATGGGAACCCTCGCCTTCTGGGCCATCGGTTTCGGTTTGATGTTCGGCCCTTCCGCATCGGGCTGGATAGGCACATCCGGGTTTTTTCTGAGCGACTTCACCGTGGGAGGCGACCCATGGGTGCTGGCTTTCTGGATGTTCCAGGTGGTGTTTGCCGCAACGGCCGCCACCATTGTTTCCGGCGCCATGGCCGAAAGGACCAAATTTTCAAGCTATATGGTCTACAGTGTCATCATCTGCGGCATTATCTATCCGATTTTCGGCGGCTGGGCCTGGGGAGGTCTTTTTCACGGGGGTGGCTGGCTGGAAAAACTGGGGTTCATTGATTTTGCGGGGTCCACTGTCGTTCACTCGGTGGGCGGTTGGGCAGCCCTGGCGGGCGCCATTGTTCTGGGTCCCCGGATCGGTAAATACGCCAAAGACGGGGCAGTTCGCCCCATTTTGGGACACAACCTTCCTCTCGCGGCCCTGGGCGTTTTCATCCTCTGGATGGGATGGTTCGGATTTAACCCCGGTTCCACAACGGCGGCCAACAAGGACATTGCCATGATATTCGTGAACACCAACCTGGCGGCGGCAGCCGGTGCGGTTCTGGCCATGTTCACCAGTTGGATGAGAATCGGGAAACCGGATATCGGCATGAGCTTAAACGGCGCCCTGGCGGGTCTTGTGGCCATCACGGCTGGTTGTGCCAACGTGACGCCGCTCAGCGCCGTTATTATCGGCGCCATCGCCGGCATCATCGTGGTTTTCGCGGTCTTCTTTTTCGACAAAATCAAAGTGGATGATCCCGTTGGCGCCGTCTCCGTCCACGGCGTCAATGGTGCATGGGGAACACTGGCGGCGGGCCTGTTCAACATCGGCGGCACATCAGGCAAAATTATTGGGGTGCAGCTTCTGGGAATCGGCACCTGTTTCCTTTGGGCCTTCGGAACGGCTTTCATCCTCTTTAAAATCATCGACAAAACCATCGGTTTGAGGGTCTCCCCGGAAGAGGAAAGAGAAGGCCTGGATTACACGGAACACGGCGGCAACGCATACCCGGACTTTGAAGTCTCATCCTATGTACAAAAGTAACGTTTTATAAAAAAAGTTATCCAAGAAATTAAATTAAAAATATTAGGAGGAAAAAAATGAAAAAGAAAATGATCAATTTGCTGACGACCCTGTTATTCCTGGCCCTCACCTTCGTTCCCTTAAATGCCATCTGCGCTGAAGAGATCAATACTCCCGGGGAAGGCACAGCCGCCGCGGAACTGGACAAGGTGGCGGACGAAGACCGGCCCGAACTTTCGGCGGATGTGGCATTCTTGAGCCAGTACATCTGGCGGGGTTACGGACTGAGTAAAGACAGTTTAGTGATTCAACCTTCAATAACCGCCGGGTTTAAAGGATTCGCCCTGAACCTCTGGGGGAACCTGGATACGAACAACGAAGCCTACGATGGATCCAAATGGAACGAGACGGACCTAACCTTTTCCTACGGCCACAGTTTCGGTATCGTGGGCCTGGAAGCCGGTTATATCTACTACGCTCTGGATGGACTGGATGACTCCAAAGAATTGTACCTCAGTGCGGGCGTGGATGTTCTTCTGGCGCCCACGCTGACCGTTTACCGGGAAATCAGCACACTGCAGGGATGGTATATCAACCTGGGGCTTTCCCATTCATTTGAACTGCCCCATGAGATGAGCCTGGACCTGGGCGCCACATTTTCCTACTACAAGTCCGATAACGACAATATGGTGGATTACAACGACAATAATTTGCCCACCGGTGACCGGTTCAGCGGACTTCATGACGGCTTGCTGTCGTTAGGTTTAGCCATCCCCTTCTATAAATATTTTACGGTAACGCCATCCATTGCCTGGGCATTTCCCCTGTCGAGCTCCGCTGGTAATGAAATGTCGGCTTTGAGCCTGGATGGAAGGGCCAATCACCTTCTGGGCGGTGTCACCCTTTCCATGGCTTTCTAAGGCGGCAAGCGGCGGTTTTAAGTTTTTTTTTACCAATGAAGTTCCAAACACCCTATTCCGGTTTAACAGTTGAGTTCTCCCCCGGCATCTCTTCTCCTCCAAAAAAAGAAGAGACGCCAGGGGGGGCTCCCCCCTTCCGATAGTCGTTGATATCGCCGAAATATTTGTTTTTCACGGCTCTTCTTGTTACGCCGAACTCAAGCGCCTGGATTGGGCAGTACTCTCATCCATAATGGTACACTGGAGTTTCTATAACCCTATCAGGGTTCTTCCTGCTCTTGATAATGCCTTGGATATGTTCTACCGTCTCGGGAGCAAAGAACTGTTCTCCCGTTTGTTTGCATACGCGTGCCGGTACGTTTTCAACGATAAAAAACTTGCCACCATGTTCCAGGGTATAGGTTACTTTAGATTCTATCATGGTCTCTTTCATTCCAAATCTCCTTATAATCCTCACCTTCTGACCCGAAAATCGATCCACCGCTCGGGGTCAGGCTGGTATAGGGTAATGATTTTGATAAGTGGCCGACTAGGATAGCTGCACTGTATATGCAGCGGACGGTCCGCTTTAGTGTAGCCAAGGATAAGACAACTCGGGCCATATTTGTCTTCCGGGTAGTCTTCAATTACTTCACTTGTCCCAGCTATCACATTCTCCAATTCCGCCACGCTTATGTCCCGGATAATACTCTGATCGACAGCATGTTTGGAGTATTCATAATAATGTCTTTTAATCTTTACGCGGATTTCCTGAATTAATGCCATGATATCAAAGCCCCGTTTCGGGGTTGGTTCTAACTTCGCGCACCATTATTTTTTAAATATCGAATGTCGAAAAAGGGATGTTGAATTTAGAACCAATCCCAACATATTATATGACGAAACACCATACGTAGCAATTGGAAAAGATAAATGGAAAACACCTCATTTCTGGTCCATCCTCAGACTTTTCGCGGCTGAAAAGCCGCTCCCACAAGGCCATCATTCCAAATCAAAATGGGAGTTGCTGGAGGACTGTAAAGCCTTTGCATTCCGCTTCCCTTTGAATTAGGTTAAGAACGCTAATTTATGCCTGAACGAAAACTCAAAAATATAGTTTTCCAATTTTGATTAGAGATTTACAACTAACTGAGATTGTTCCTTGTTTTTAACTTAAAACTTAAAATCTAAAACTTAAAACCGTGTCTGAACGGGGTTTTCGTTCAGGCACTAATTTACAGGAGGCGCCCCCGACACATGATTAGAATCCAACATATCACGCTGGCCTTTGACCACGACCCCGCCGCCCTCCAAAGGGCGGTGCTGGATAAGCTGAACATCCCGGAAGAGGAACTGCTGCGCTTCCGGGTCGTTCGAAAATCCATCGATGCCCGTAAAAAGAGGCGGATCATGGCCGTCTATTCCGTGGATGCGCAGGTCGAAAATGAATCCCCGATTCTCTCCCGGCACGCCGCGGACCGCAATATCAGTCCGACACCGGATCTTCATTACCATGCGCCGAGACTCGTCCGGTCAAATAAAATTCCGCCCGTGGTGGTGGGGACCGGCCCGTGCGGACTTTTCGCCGGATTGATACTGGCGGAAGCCGGTCTGCAGCCCCTCCTGGTGGAACGGGGACAGACGGTTCAATCGCGCGTTCAGGATGTCCAAAGGTTCTGGAAAAAGGGGCTGTTCAACCCTGAATCCAATGTGCCTTTCGGCGAAGGGGGCGCGGGAACCTTTTCAGACGGAAAGCTGACCACCCAGATCCGGGATGGAAAAAATCGCATTCAAAAGGTCCTTATGGAACTGGTCAAAGCCGGTGCGCCCGAGGAAATTCTCTATGCGGCAAAACCTCACGTGGGCACGGACAACCTGATCAGGGTGGTCCGAAACCTTCGAAAAACCATTCTGGTCCTGGGCGGAGAATTTCGGTTCCAGACAAAGCTGACAAACGTGCGGATCAAAGGGGGTGGCGTATATGAGGCCATCTTCAACGATGGGGAAGCGATCCATACGGATACCCTGGTACTGGCCCTGGGACACAGCGCCCGGGACACCTTTTTCATGCTCCATAAACAAAACGTTCCCATGACGCCGAAAGCATTTTCCATGGGGGTACGCATCGAACATCCCCAGACGTTGATCGACCAGGCCCAATATGGCCCATTTGCTTCCCATCCCGGGCTGGGACCGTCGGACTACCGGCTGGTTTATCGTTGTCCCAATGGCCGGGCCGCTTACACCTTCTGCATGTGCCCCGGCGGCCGGGTAATCGGCGCATCCCCTGAGGCGGGGGGCATCGTCGTAAACGGCATGAGCTTGTACGCCCGCAACAGCCCCAACGCCAACAGCGCCCTGCTGGTAGGCGTAAATCCCGTCGACTTTGGCGGCAACAGCCCCCTTTCGGGCATTTCATTCCAACGACGATGGGAACAAAAAGCCTTTGAAATGGGCGGCGGCAACTATTTCGCCCCGGTCCAACGGGTGGAAGATTTTCTATCAGGGAGGCCGTCGGTTTCAATGGGGCAGGTAGCCCCCAGCTATGCGCCGGGGACAACCCCGGGAGATTTGACGCCATGTTTGCCGGACTTTGTCATCGAGACCCTTCGTTCGGCCATCCCGGAGCTTAACCGGAAACTCAGGGGCTTTGCCATGGCCGACGCCGTCCTGACCGCCGTGGAAACAGGGAGTTCCTCTCCCATCAGAATTCTTCGGGACAAAACGTTTCAAAGCCCGAGTGTTTCAGGATTATATCCCGCGGGAGAAGGGGCCGGTTACGCCGGGGGCATCATCTCCTCGGCCGTTGACGGCATTCGGGTGGCGGAAGCGATTATTGAGGGGAAGAGATGCTGTCAAAATTGAGGATATCCATATAGTCCCTCTTGACTGAGATATCGCATAAAGGTTATATTTCATCCCATGGAATGGGAATTGCTGATCAGTCAGGAATATGAAAAGTGGTTTAACGGTTTGCCTCAAAAGCATAAAGCGGCAATAGCAACTGATTTGAGCGTGCTGAAAAAGATCGGCCCAACGCTTGGGCGCCCATACGTAGATCAAATAAAAAAATCAAAATTCAAGAACTTGAAAGAACTGAGAACTAAAGCTTTGGGTCATGTTTATCGCAGTCTCTTTGCTTTTGACCCTGAACGGCATGTCGTAATTTTATGCGGTGGAGATAAAAAGGGAAAAGATCAGGATAAATTTTACAGGAAGTTAATTCTCCAGGCGGAGACTGTTTTTGAAAAACACCTCAAGAACATCCAACGAAGAATAAAGGGGTGAGATCATGAAAACCTTAGAAAAACTAATTGAAAATAATTTTTCGCCGAAAGAAAGGGCTGAAATTCGGCTAAAGTCCAAAGAGAAAGTAGCCGCAATTCGGTTGCAGCAAGTTCGCAAATTGCACAACAAAACCCAAAAAGAACTTGCCCAGGCTATGGGACTTTCCCAATCAGCCCTTTCGGAACTTGAAAGAAGACCAAATATCACTGTTTCCGCAATGCAGCGATACATTGAAGCTTTAGGAGGGGAATTGGTAATAAAGGCGGTATTTCAAGAAGGAAGCGAGGAACTTCTTTCATAGAGAAAGGGTTCCGGCAGGGCAATTCATTCAGACATTCTGCAAATAATCGAAAAAGGGTGCCGAAACCGTATGCATTTCACGGCAAGCGATCACTCGACCGCCGGCTCGTCCACTACCTCCGCCAAATTGTCAAAATTGACGATATCCATGTAATCCCATTCCCGATAAGCGAGAAGATAGATACCCCTGGCCGTGGCAAGGGGGATGAAATCATCTTCGAACCGGATGGAGCCAAAGATGGGAACTAGGGGCATATCGGCGTATTCCGGAAAAAGCTTTCGGAATTTTTCAATATTCTCAAGGAAATCATCCAGATATTGTTCTCGTGGCGTACTTTTGACTTCCACCAGAAAAACCCTGGTTTCTCCCACGGCCACCACGTCAAATTCGCCCGAAAGGCCCAATGCCTTGATCTTTTTCCGAATATTGATGGCGAAATAGACCACATCCTCCCCAAAATACTTCCTCACGGCAGGCCGCACCGCCGGGGCAATAATATCCTCCACAACGGTGCCCATTTTACGGGCCAGATTTCCCCATTCCCGATTGATCTGTTTGTGGTTTTCTTTCGTCTCATCCTTGAAATCTTTCATTTCATCTTTGAAGTCCTTCATCTCGTCCTTGAAGTCCTTCATTTCATCTTTGAAGTCCTTCATCTCGTCCGTGAAGCCCTTCATCTCATTTTTGAAGGAGATCATTTCGCGGCTCAACTTTGCGAAAGACGTCCGACTGTGAACAATAAATTCCCCGAGCAGCGCTTCCAGAGAATCCACTCGATATGAAAGTGCTTCGTATCCCTGCATGGTTAAATTCCTCCAGTTCCATAAGGAGTATTTTTCTATTAGTATAACAAATTGCCGCGGTGCAAAGCAAAATAATTTTCAATCGGATCTATCCTGCATGCTTGACAGCCGGGACCGAATTCCCCTACACTTTTCCGTCGTTGCAGCTTTAGCTGGACATGGATTATAGGCTGCGCGGCTGAAGCCGCACCTACATTTTGCGGATAATTGAAAAACCGTCAGTGTAACCCGAGCCCTGTGTGCCTATGCGCCAATCCATTGAAGAATTCACCAACGCCACCCTTGCCCACCAGGCGCCCCTGTCGCTCCTTTTGCTCGGCCTGATTCTCATCCTCCTGTGCGCCCTTTTTTACCGGGTTTTCCGGAAACAAAGATCTCAAGACCTCATGGAGTTCCAAAACCGCCTTGACCGCATGGAGGATGGTCTTAAGAGGCTTCTGACGGCCTTCAAGGAGGAAAGTACCCAAAACCGCCATGAGTCGTCCCATCAAGCCCGTCTGGATCGTGAAGAAATGGCTAATGGGCTTCGTCGCATAACGGACGGCATCCTTCAACGGATGAGCGAAAATGCGGGGATGCAGAAAGACCAACTGGATTCTTTTGCCCGGCAATTGGTGGCGTTAACACGGCTGAACGAGGAAAAATCGGAAGCCATTCGGAATACCATCGAAGTTCAGCTGAGCGCTCTAAGGGAAGAAAACAATCGTAAACTCGAAAACATACGGGAAACCGTCGACGAAAAGCTTCACAGCACACTCCAAAAGCGAGTCGGTGAATCCTTCAGACAGGTCAGCGAGCGTCTGGAACAGGTCTACAGGGGTCTCGGGGAAATGCAACACCTGGCAACCGGCGTGGGGGACCTGAAGCGGGTGCTCACCAACGTGCGCGCCCGCGGCATCTGGGGAGAAGTTCGTCTCGCCGCCATACTGGAACAGATCCTGACGCCGGATCAATACGACACAAATGTCGCTACGGTGAAGAACAGCCGCGAACGGGTGGAGTTTGCCCTAAAGCTGCCCGGCCAGAGAGAAGATCCAAACCAGGTGGTGTGGCTTCCCATCGATGCCAAATTTCCCCAGGAAGACTACCAGCACCTGCTGGATGCTCAGGAACGCGCCGACAAAGAGAGCGCCGATCGGTATCTGAAACAACTGGAGATGCGAATCAAAACCGAGGCGAAAGCCATCAAGGAAAAGTATGTGG
Organism: Desulfatiglandales bacterium; assembly: GCA_963664475.2. Classification (GTDB taxonomy): domain Bacteria; phylum Desulfobacterota; class DSM-4660; order Desulfatiglandales; family Desulfatiglandaceae; genus NaphS2. The sequence continues at coordinate 239,550 of CAXXXE010000002.1, read as the reverse complement.
CGCCGCCCCACACAACGGATTTTGCCATTCTATTTCTTCCCATTGAAGGGCTCTATGCGGAAGTATTGCGCATACCCGGCCTGTGCGATACGCTTCAGCGGGAGTACCGTATTGTGGTAACCGGTCCCACCACCCTTTCAGCACTGCTCAACAGCCTCCAGATCGGATTTCGCACCCTGGCCATCGAGAAGCGATCCAGCCAGGTATGGGAACTTCTGGGCGCCCTCAAAACCGAGTTCGGCCGGTTTGGAGATGCCCTGGCCAAGACCAGGAAAAAACTGCAGGAAGCCGGCAACACCATCGACCAGGCGGAAGTGCGCAGTCGGGTCATTTCACGAAAACTTTCAAAAGTGGAGGAGATATCGCCGACGGCCCTTGCGCCGACCAATCAAGGAAATGCGTCATCGGAAGACGAATCGTGGAATGAGGCAGGATAATACAATTGAATTCCGCAATATACTTTCTCTCTATTTTTCATGGCAACAAACGACCTTCTCATGATAGAATCGAAACAATTGTCCCTAACCAAACTCAACCTTGAGAGGAAAATCATGGGTCATTCCAGTATTTTTTTAAAAGTCTGTTTCGCAGCCCTGGCACTCCTGTTAATCGTAATTATTGGGGACGCATGGAGCCTTGCAGCCGCCCCCCCTCCCCTTCACATTACCCACATCACCCCTTCCGGAACGGATGTGCCGGCAGGGCGGCAAATCGTATTTCAATTCGATAAGCCCGTTGTCCCCATCGGCTGTATGGCGCGACAGGTTTCTGCCTGCTCTAATTTCTTGGGCCCCATTGTCATCACCCCTTCCCTTAAATGCCAATGGCGCTGGCTCAATACTGGAACCCTGGCCTGCCAGCTGGATGAAAAATCCGCCATGAGCCCTGCCACATGTTACACCATCGTCGTGAATCCCGGGATCAAAACCCTGGATGGGGCAACCCTTGAAAAGGCAGTGCGTCACAATTTCACAACCGAACGTCCCCAAATCCAAAATGCATGGTTTAAAACGTGGCGGGGGCCTGGAGTGCCGGTCATCCGACTGACCTTCAACCAGCCGGTGTTCAAGAATTCCGTGGCCGAACACATCTTCATGGCAGCCAAAGGCAAAACGGAAAAACGAATGGACATTACCGTTGAACCTGACCCGGACATAAAGGAAGAACCCCTTGGAGACGCATCAACAGACCCAGAACGGGAAGCCCGTCGGGTGTGGCTGGTGTCTCCTTCGAAAGAACTCCCGCTCAATACCCGGGTGGCACTTCGGGTAAACCCGGGACTGGCTTCTTTCCTGGGACCGGAACGAGGGATTGAAAAACGGGTCATCGCCTCTTTTTCCACCTTTCCCCCATTTGCCTTTGAGGGGATTGAATGTACCGACAATAACGGAAAAACCCTTCACATTGCCCCCGATAGACCCGAATCCTTTAAAAAACCGATGCAATCCCTTGAGGCAGGTGGCACTGGTCTTCTCATCACCGGTCATAGGGGAAGAAATCAAGAAAAACGTCACCTTCATTCCGGATCTGGCGGGCGGTCGCACCGACTATGATCCCTGGGCCAACCGCTCCGGATATTCACGACTCAGTTATCCCCATAAAAAGGGAGAAACCTATCAGGTTTGGCTTCCGGAACTGCTCAAGGCTTTCAGGGAATACCACATCAAGAGTGATGCCGACACCCTCAGGGATGAGTTCGGACGTCCTCTGACCGTCCCCATGGACATGCGCTTTAAAACGGACCATCGCCTGCCCGATTTTGTCCTGACGCACCAGCAGGCGGTTCTGGAAAAAGGGGTGGATTCCCGGGTTCCCCTGGTGGTCACCAATCTTGAAAAGGTCGACCTCATTTATGACAAACTCACAACACATGGAAAACAGACCCGCCGGAACCGGGAAATTCAAATCCCACCGGTCAAAGACATCGCCTTTAAAATCCCCCTGGAAACAAGAGAAATGCTGAATGACGCATCTGGTGTTGTTCAGGGAACGGTGAAATCCCGGCCCCAGGTCGCCAAGCCCCCCCGGGAACGCTGGTTTATGGCCCAGGTAACGCCTTTTCAGGTACACGCAAAAATCGGCCACTACAATACCCTGGTCTGGGTCACGGACCTTTCCACCGGACAACCGGTTGAAGGGGCCGAAGTGAGTCTTTACCGGGATACCTACGAGGCCCTGCCCCAAACGCCGGCCCCACTGACCCATGGCACAACGGATGCCGGAGGGGTCGTCATGCTGGCGGGAACGGATACCATCGATCCGCTCCTGAAAACACTGGAAAACTACGACATGAAGAAACCGCATCTCTTCGCGCGGGTTCAAAAAGAAAGCGACATGGCCCTTCTCCCCCTGGATGGCCCGTTCCGGGTGGACACCTACCGGGCAAGCGGGGATACCCTCTGGCCCGACATGCGACAACGTTACGGCCACATGCATACCTGGGGGACCACGGCCCAGGGGGTATACCGGGCCGGCGATACGGTTCAATACAAGCTATATGTGCGAAACCAGGACAATGAAACTTTTGTGCCGCCCCCCATGGAAGGGTATCGTCTCAAGGTGCTGGACCCCATGGGAAAGACCGTTCATGAAATTAAGGATCTGACCCTCAACGAATTCGGGGCCCACAGCGGCGATTTCCAGGCTCCCAAAAACGGCGCCGTGGGATGGTATCGTTTTGAGCTCTCCGCATCCTTTGCAAAGTGGGTGCAAGAGCCCATGCGGGTTTTGATCAGCGACTTCACGCCCTCCCCCTTCAAGGTGACCACCGATCTGAACCATCGTTTTTTTGAAACCGGAGACGAGGTGGCGGCCGTAACCCGTGCCAGGCTCCATGCGGGCGGGCCCTATGGGGATGCCCACAATCGCGTGACGGCCATCCTTCAAAGCCGACCGTTGATGCTTAAGGAAAGCGCTTTTCAGAACTTTCAGTTTGATACCATTATGCCGAAAGCGCCCCCCGAAGAAACGGTTTATCAAACGGAAAACAAACTGAACAACCAGGGGGATGCCGATTCTAAATTCCAGTTGGTTGAAGGGAAAATTCTCTACGGCCGGCTCATGGTGGAAAGTGCCGTGCGTGATGACCGGGGAAAATCCATTGCCGGAAGGACTTACGCCGATTATGCGGGCCGGGACCGCTACGTGGGGCTTCGCCGCCTGGCCTGGGTCATGACGGAAGACCAGCCGGCTTCCGTCGAGTTGCTGGTGGCGGATGGCCGGGGAAATCCCGTTCCGGATGTGCCGATCCAGGTGACCCTTTCCCGGCGGGAAACCAAAGCGGCCCGGGTCAAGGGGGCCGGCAACGCCTATATCACCCATTACACCCATGAATGGGTAGTGGTGGACCAGGCTGACGTCATATCCGCTAAAGATCCCGTTTCCTGCTCCCTGACGCCTCAAAACCCCGGTTCCCACCGAATTACGGCCACCATCAAAGACACTGAAGGCCGGAACCATGAAAGCAGAATATACCAATGGGTGGTGGGAAAAGGACAGGTGGTATGGGAAGAGGGCCCCGACAACCGCCTGGAAATCATTCCTGAAAAGAATGGCTATAAGCCTGGGGAAAAGGCCCGATACCTGGTCAAGAACCCTTTTCCCGGCGCCAAAGCACTGGTGACCATTGAACGGTATGGGGTTTTGCGGCATTGGGTTCAGACCCTCGAGGGCAGCACCCCCATGATCGAATTTGAGGTAAAAGAGGACGATAGCCCCGGTTTTTATCTATCCGTTGTGGTCATCTCCCCGAGAGTTGAACAGCCGCCGCTTGAAACGGGCCGGGTGGACCTGGGCAAACCGGCCTTTCGCATGGGCTACGTAAAGACCACCGTTTCAGACCCCCAAAAAGAGCTGGTGGTACATGCAAGCCCGGAGCGCGAAACCTACAAGCCCGGGGACCGCGTTAATGTCCAATTAACGGCAACCACCGCCCTTAAAAACAACCCTGCACCCATTGAATTGGCGGTGGTGGTCCTGGACGAGTCGGTATTTGATCTGATCGCAAAAGGCCGAGACTATTTTGACCCCTACAAGGGCTTTTATACCCTGGATGGACTGGATCTGGAAAATTTCAGTCTTCTCATGGGGCTGGTGGGACGGCAAAAATTTGAAAAAAAGGGGGCCAATGCGGGGGGGGGCGGTGGGCCGGACATCAGCCTTCGATCGGTATTTAAGTTTGTAAGCTACTGGAACCCGTCCATCAACCTCCATGAAGAAGGCAAAGCGACCATTTCCTTTGACGCACCCGACAATCTCACCGGCTGGCGGGTCCTGGCCATGGCGGTCACCCCCGGGGATTGCATGGGCCTGGGCCAAGGGAAATTCAAAGTCAATCGCCCCACGGAAATCAGACCCGTCATGCCCAACCAGGTGCTGGCAGGCGATACATTTGAGGCGGGGTTCAGCATCATGAACCGCATGCCTGAAGACCGCCAAATCACGGCTTCCATTGCGGCATCAGGTCCCATTCAAGCCCCCGCGGGGAAAGGAAAGGTGGAGGAAACCCTTGAACTCTCACTACCCCCCTTTAAACGACAGACCATCTGGCTGCCCATTCACGCCACGGGGGCGGGCAACATTCAATTCACGGCCAAGGCATGGGACAATAGGGACGGAGACGGGCTGACGTACACCCTCGCCGTCAAAAAACCCTATACCCTTGAAACAACCGCCGACTACGGAAGTACCACAGAGCCATCCGTCACACAACCCCTTCAATTTCCAACAGACATAGCCAGTTCCAACTTAAAGACAGGCGATGTGGGGGGCATCGCCGTTAGCTTGTCGCCCACGGTCCTGGGCAATCTTGAAGGCGCCTTTTTGTATCTCAAAGATTACCCTTACACCTGCTGGGAACAGATCCTGACCAAGGGTGTGACGGCGGCCCGGTATACGCGCCTGAAACCCTACCTCTCTCCGGATTTTAAATGGCCGGAAAGCGGCAAACTGCCCATGGAGACCCTCAAGCGCGCCTCGGATTTTCAGGCCCCGAACGGCGGCATGACCTATTATATTCCCGAAGATCGGTTCGTGAGCCCCTACCTGAGCGCCTACACGGCCCTGGCCTTCAACTGGCTTCGCGATGCAGGTTGCGAAATTCCGGATGCCCTTGAACGGAACCTTCACGCCTACCTGCTGACCCTCCTGCGTCGCAACACGGTTCCCGACTTCTATTCCAAGGGGATGGCCTCAACGGTGCGGGCCGTCGCTTTGGCGGCCCTGGCAAAACAAGGAAAAATCAACCGGTCGGACCTGGAACGTTATGATTCCCATGTGAAAGAGATGAGCCTTTTCGGAAAGGCCCATTTTCTGCTGGCGGCCCTGGCCGTTCCCAATACAGATAAAATGTGTTCCCGCGTAGCCGATCTGATCCTGAGCCATGGCAATGAATCAGGGGGAAAGATGGTCTTTAGCGAGGTTATTGACGATAGCTTTACCCGCATCCTGGCATCACCTCTCCGCACCAATGGCGCCATTCTAAGCGCACTTTGCGCTTATGCCGAAACAGAGTCCGGCAAAAAGAAAATCGCGGACCTCCCCTTCAAGCTGGTTCGATTCATCACCCAAAGCCGGAAAAGCCGGGACCACTGGGAAAACACCCAGGCAAACATCTTCTGTATAAACGGGCTTATGGATTACGCCGGGCGTTATGAAGAAATACACCCCGACTTTACCGTTCGCGCCCTCTTTGACCGGCACCTCATGGGTCAGGCACGGTTTACCGATATGCGCCATGAAACGGCAACCTTTGAGCGACCCATCGGAAAAGATGATCCGGGCCGAACCGCCGCCATCTGCCTGGAACGTGAGGGCCATGGCCGTCTCTATTACACCACGCGGTTATCCTATGCACCCCTTACGGAAAACATGAATTCCGTGAATGCGGGCATGGAAATTCATCGGGAGTACAGCATCCTGGAAAACGAAAAATGGGTACTCCTCAAAAGCCCCCTGCACCTCAATCGCGGAGACCTGGTACGGGTGGATCTCTTCTTGTCCCTGCCGGCGGCCCGTAATTTCGTGGTGGTGGATGATCCGGTGCCGGGCGGGCTGGAACCGGTGAACCGGGATCTGGCCACGGCATCCACGGTGGACGCGGACCAGGGCGACTTTAAACCGGCCGACGGCTCCTGGTGGTACAAAGAGAACGATTGGTACGACTACGGCATTTCCCGATGGCGTTTCTATCACCGGGAATTGCGCGACGATGCGGCCCGTTTCTATTCCGAATACCTCCCCGCCGGAAATTATCATCTATCTTATACGGCCCAGGTTATTGCACCGGGAGAATTCATGATTTTACCGGTGCATGCGGAAGAAATGTATGATCCGGATATTTTCGGAAAGGGCTTGACCGAGCGATTGGTGGTAAATACAATAAAAAAGTGACGTTCCCGGCGCTATGGGGTGTTTTTTTAACGTCTTCACCTGGAAAAACCACTAAATTTACAGGGAATCTGATTCCCATTAAATAAAGGGGGACATCGTGCGTTATACTGATTTGTACCAGTCCAAGAAAACATCACCGGAAGAAGCTGTTGCCCCCATGAAGCGCGGGAGCACTTTGCTCGTTGCCATGGCGGCGGGAGCACCGCCTGCCTTGATGGAGGCCATCGCCAACCGGGTTCGATCCGATGATTTAAAAGATCTTGCTTTATATTATAAATTAGCGCCACCCAGCCTTACCGAAATCCTTTTGGCGGATGAGGTTTTGCCGAAATTAAAGGCCCATACGTTTTTTGTTTCCGGTAAAGATCACGAAATCATCAAAAACCAGGTGAAGAGGGGGAAAAAACTGCTGAGTTTCGTTCCGGTAAACTTCAGTCAGATTCCCAGACTGGTGACCCAAATGAAACCTGACACCTTTATCGTCCAAGTATCCCCCATGGATGCGGGTGGCTATTTTTCACTCGGCACGAACAACGACTATGCCTCCACAGCCGCACGGGTTTGTGGTCGGCTGATTGTAGAGGTGAACCCGAACATGCCACGGGTATTTGGTCGTTCTCAAATCCATGTCTCTGAGGTACACGCCCTGGTGGAAAACACCTCGGATCTTGAGGAGACACCGACGGTGGAACCCGGTCCGGATGATATGAAAATCGGACAGTTAACCAGTCCATTGGTCCCCGATGGGGCTACCCTCCAACTTGGCATCGGAAAAGTTCCTTCGGGCATCGCCCAGGCCCTGATGAATCATAAGCATTTGGGAATTCATACGGAACTTTTGTCTGAGTGTATGGTTGACATGATCGAAAAAGGGGTTGTTACGGGTGAACGCAAACAGCTCCACCAGGGCAAACATGTCTTCACCGTTGCCTTAGGCAATAAGCGCCTTTATGACTTTATGAATGACAACTCCTCCATGGAAAGTTACCCGTCTTCCTATGTTAACGGCATCCCCACCGTTGCTCAATTAGATAATTTTATTTCGATTAACACCGCTATCGAAATTGATCTATATGGTCAGGTAAATGCCGAATTCATTGGGGGTCACGAATACAGCGGCTCGGGGGGCCAATTCGATTTTGTAAAGGGCGCCTCCTTTTCCAACGGCGGAAAGTCGATCATCGCATTGCATGCCACTGCCATGAAGGGGACCAAATCTACCATTGTTCCCAAGGTCGCCATGGTCACGGACAACCGAATGGATGTGGAGCACATCATTACGGAAAACGGAGTGGTCAACCTCCGTGGCCTTTCAACCGCTGAACGCGCCCACGCATTGATCAGCATTGCTCATCCGCAATTTCGAGATGAACTTACCGCTGCCGCCCGCAAGGTGGTTTTAATTTAAAGGGGATGTTCCACGCCCGTCCAAAAAAGATCTTTCTCTGAAACGACAGTACCTGGATGTGGTGATCCTGGAACAGGAAAATAGCAAACCTGATCTTTGATAGTCTTACATCGCAGGGTTTCCGCCCTCTCTTCGAACGAACAATGGTATTGAAACCATGAAACCTCAAATTCTTACGGTGATGCTGATCATCATTGCGGGAATTCTCGCCTGGAAAACCGTTGATGATCTTCAGCCCCTGCCCCATGCACTCAATTTTGAAACGGGCCATGTGCGCAAAGTACAGATCCTGGACCGGAACAGCATCCCCTTGACGGTGACCTATGAAAACCGCTGGAACATCCATGACCATATACCCCTTCATGATATGCCGCTTCTGATTCAGCAGGCATTTGTGCTGTCCGAGGATCGACGATTTTACCGCCACCACGGGGTGGACTGGAGGGCGCGACTGATGGCGGCTTTTCAGAACGTAAAGTCCCTCCGGACCGTTCGCGGGGCCAGCACCATCACCGAGCAGGTGGTGCGCATGTGGCGCCCGCGGCCCCGTACCCTGTGGTCCCGCTGGTTGGAGGGGTTTGAAGCGGCCCGGCTTGAAAAGGTGTTTTCAAAGTCTCAAATTCTGGAATGCTACCTCAACCAGGTTCCCTATGGGGCCCGGCGGCGAGGCGTGGTGCAGGCGGCCCGCTACTATTTTGACCGGGATTTGGATACCTTGAGCCTCAAGGAAATTCTGGCCCTGGCCGTCATGGTGCGGGCGCCGGGACGTCTGAATGTCCACAAAAGCCCGGACCTTCTTGAAAAACAGATTCTGCAGCTGGCGCAACAGCTCCTTAAACAAAACTTGATTGACAACCACCAAATGGTTCATCTCCAGGAAACCCCACTGGAAGGACGACCCGGTTCATTTGTAGGAAACGCATCGCATTTCGTACACCACCTCTTTGACACCACTCCCCCATTCATCATGACGCGCTTACCTCGCATACGAACGACCTTGAGCGCCCCTTTGCAGCAGGAAATTCAAGCCATCCTGGATCACAGGCTTCGGGATCTGAAACGCCGGAACGTTCAAAACGGCGCGGTGCTGGCGGTGGATCACCAAAGAAACGAAATCGTCGCATGGGTCAACGGCGGATCATCCCTTCTTGAAATTCAGGACAGCTGGATCGACGCGGTGACCACCCCCCGGCAGCCGGGAAGCACCCTGAAACCCTTTCTCTACGCCCTGGCCCTTGAAAAAGGGTGGACCGCGGCCACCCTGCTGGCGGACCTGCCCCTGGACGCGCCCGTGGGCCATGGGCTCCATACCTACCACAACTACAGCCGCACCCATTACGGCCCCCTCCCCTTGCGCCACGCCCTTGGAAATTCCCTGAACACGCCTGCCGTGAGGACCCTTCAGTTTGTGGAGGTCAAAAATTTCCTTGAATGCCTTCAAAGCTTAGGGATCCACAGTCTGTATCGACACCCGGATTATTATGGCGAAGGCCTGGCCCTGGGCAACGGTGAAATCACACTCCTGGAACTGGTCCACGCCTATACGGCGCTGGCCGATCGAGGCGTTTATCGTCCGCTAAAAATTATCATGGAAGACGAGACCAGTCCCCGCAACGAAGTCCGGGTCTTTTCCCCGGAGACCGCCTCCCTCATCGGCAACATCCTGTCGGACTCGAACGCCCGCACGCTGGAATTCGGGCAGGGAAGCCTCCTGCGATTTCCCGTCCAGACCGCCGTCAAGACAGGTACTTCCAGCGATTACCGGGATGCCTGGGCCGTGGGATACAATGATCGGTTCACCGTGGGGGTGTGGGTGGGAAACCTTGACCATCGGGCCACGGGCGGCGTTACCGGCGCCACGGGACCCGCCCTGATCCTCAGAAGCGTCTTTGCGGAACTCAATCGTCACCGGCAGACACGGCCCCTTTATCTGAGCCCCGAACTGGTCAAGGCTGAAATCTGCCGGGAAACCGGCTTACCCTCCGATGGGCATTGCGTCGCCGTCAGTGAATGGTTTGCTCCCGGAACCGAACCCCATATCCCGCCGTCGGCCCGTCCCACCCACAAACGACCCTACCTTCAACGCCCCACCCACGGCCTGCAACTGGCCATGGATCCGCGCATTCCCGATGACCATGAAGCCTTTCAATTCCAAATGGCCAACCTGCCCCTGAACGCCACGGTGGACTGGTACGTGGATGGTCGATTGGCCACCACAACCCCCACCCGAAACTATCTGTGGCCTCTTTCCCGGGGGGCGCACCGGGCCATGGCCAGAGTATGGACGCCCGGTATCGCGTCCCCTGAAGAAACGGTGGGCGTGAACTTCATGGTGAAATAAAATTTCAGAGAACTGGAATGCTTCCAAATGCCGGGTTTCATTGCAATCCTTTCCTGGAAAAATAATTTTTTATCCAGTATACTCCATTTCTGGGTGAAAGCGCGTTCATACGTGCAGTTTGCCCGTCTCAATGCCGGGAGATGACCATGTTTCAATCCTTAAGATCGAGAATTCTGATCCTCGTGGTGGGTATCGTATTTGTGACCACCGCCGTTTTGACCTATCTTGTTCAGAAAGAAACATCCGAAGCATTGCTGGTCGTGCAGGAAGAAAACGCCCGAAACCTGCTGCATACGGTTTTTTTGAATGTGTTCAATCAGTACCAGAGCATTATTTTTCACAAAGAAGCAATGCTGAAAAGACGAAAAGGGGAACTGAAAAACATCATCGAGATTGGCATGAAAGAGGTTCAGCATTCTTACGATGAGTATAAAGCGGGTCGCCTCGGGGAAAATGAAGCCAAGAACCTGGCAAAGGAAGTCCTTCGAAATTTCCGGTATGATCGGAACACTGGATATCTATGGATTACGGATACGAAGCGCCCTCTGCCCAGAGTGGTCATGCACGGCTTCAATCGTGAACTCGACGGAAACATACCGGATGGCCCCGCCTTCTATCACACCAAGGGACACCGACACCATGTGGCGGCAATGGTGGATGTGGTACTGGAAAAAGGAAAGGGGTTTGTTGAATATCAGTGGGAAAAACCTCAGCCCGACGGGTCCACGGAACTCCACCCCAAGATTTCCTATGTGGGATATTTCAAACCGTGGGATTGGGTGGTCGGCACCGGCGTCTATATCGACGATATCGAAACCGAGGCAAAAGCACGCATTGAAGCCGTTATTGAAGAATTGAAGATCGGGTTGTCAAAAGTTAAAATTGCCGAGACCGGTTATGTCTTTATTATCGGCGGCGACAAAAGGATGGTGATCCACCCCGCCATCCCACGGGGAACCGATGTGAGCGAAACCATCGATCCCGCTACGGGCGCCTTTCTTTTAGATGAGATAGTCCAGGCCGCGGGGACGTCTGAAAAAAGCCTGGTTTATCAATGGCCGGCTTTCGAAAAGCCGGACAGTCCACTGGCATGGAAGAAAGGATACGTTCTCTACTTCGAACCGCTTGACTGGTATATCTGTTCCTCTACTTATAATTCCGAAATTCAAGCACCGGCGAAACGCCTCACCGCCAAAATATTTTTCTTTTCAGGCATCATGCTCATTGCGGCCTTTATCCTGTCCGTCCTGTTTTCCCGAAGCGTCATCAAACCGCTCAAAAACCTTTCCCTGTCCGTTGAGGATATCGAAAAACAGGGCGTGGGCAATGTGGAAATCCCCATTGGCGGGACCATTGAGACGAAGAATCTTGGCCTGGTTTTGCGGCACACCCTTGACACATTGCAACAATCCCAGCGGATGTTGCGTGAAAGCGAAGAGAAACATCTGAATCATCTTGAAGGGTTGGTGAAAAAACGAACGGCCGAACTGGAACAGGCCAAGGAATCCGCCGACATCGCCAACCGGGCGAAAAGCGAATTTCTGGCCAATATGTCCCATGAAATCCGGACCCCCATGAATGCCATTCTCGGATTCTCTGAAATCATGAAGGGAAAAGTCGTAGAGCCTTCTCTATCGCATTATCTGGATTCCATCATTTCCAGCGGAAAGGCCATGTTAAGCCTTATTGACGGGATTCTGGATCTCTCCAAAGTTGAAGCGGGAAAGCTGGAACTGACCTATCAGCCTTTTTCACCGCGGCGCCTGTTTGATGAAATGAAAACCATCTTCAGCCATAAGATTCACGGCAAGGGCTTAACCTTTGACATCGAATACCTGACAACCGTGCCGGAAGCCCTGATTCTGGATGAAAACCGGCTGAGACAGATTTTGATCAATCTGATCGGCAACGCCGTTAAATTCACGGACAAGGGCTTTATCAAGATCGGGGTTGAATTCCGGGGGCAGAATAAGCAGCGGGGTGTGGTTGACTTTAACTTTTCCGTGGAAGACACGGGCATCGGCATTCCCGAAGAATATTCCCGATCCATATTCGGGGCCTTTTCACAGGTCACCGGAAAAAAATATAATCATACGGGCGGAACAGGTCTCGGACTGGCCATCACCAAACGGTTAATAGAAATGATGGATGGCGATATCAGCGTTCACAGCAGCGTGGGCAAAGGCTCAATATTTAAGGTTGCGTTAAGAGACGTGGAACTGTCCACCGCTTCGGCCATGCGTCGGGAAGATCCTGAGAAAATTGGATTTGAACGAATAGAATTTGAAAAAAGCACCCTTCTGGTGGTTGACGATATTTCTTTTAATCGAGAAATCATTGCCGATTATTTACGCGAATTCGGCTTCGTTTTGCTGGAAGCGGAAAACGGGAAAAAGGCCGTTGAAATGGCGCGCCGGCATCATCCCCAACTCATTTTGATGGACATGAAGATGCCGGTCATGGACGGGTATGAAGCCACCGCCGTCATCAAATCCGAAGGGGATTTGAAGCATATTCCCATTATTGCCGTAACCGCTTCGGCCATGAAGGAAGATGAAGAAACCCTAAAGGCCCTGTGCGATGAATATCTGAAAAAACCTATCAGCCGAAAAGCGCTGGTGTTAAAGATTATGAAATTTCTGCCCCACAGGGCAACCCCGTCCGGGCCGGGCCGGAGCGAAGAGGAGGGCAAAGCCCCATTGATCCCTCCCCCACCGGAAGAACTCAACGTATTGCATAACCTTGCCATGCGGGGCATTATGAATGACATCACGGCATATACAAAGAGGCTTGACGAATTGGACCCCAAATATTATTTATTTTCCGAAAAACTGCGAAAACTGGCGGGTGGATATAGAGATACGGAGATTCTTGAATTGATCGAGACCTATATGGATAAGCAGGCATGAGAACAAACCAAAAGAGTACCACTGGTGTGGATGTGTCCAAAAGCATCGTGCTGGTGGTGGATGACAATCCCGCCAATCTGGAGATTATCGCAAACTACCTGCAGGATCAGGGGCTTGAAGCCGCCATAGCCGGCAATGGGGAAATTGCTCTCAAACGGGTCAAGCATCTTCAGCCGGACCTTATTCTGCTGGACGTGCTGATGCCGGGTATCGACGGCTTTGAAACATGCCGCAAGCTGAAGGCGGACGAAGATACCAGAGATATTCCAGTAATTTTCATGACATCCCTGACGGACAGCGAATACAGAACCCAGGGGTTTCGCGTGGGCGGCGTCGATTATATTGCCAAACCCATTCATTACGAAGAAATGTACGCCAGGGTTAAAACCCATCTTGAAATCCGACAGTACCGGGAACGTCTGGAGGAAAAGGTGCTGCAAAGGACTGAAGAACTCCACCGACGCACCCGGGATCTGGAATCCGCCAATCAACAACTGAAACGACACCGGCATACCTTCATGACGGTCCTGGACAGCATCGATGCCGCTGTTTATGTATCGGATCTGAAAACCTATGAAATCCTCTTCATGAACCGCTATCTCAAGGACCTCATGGGCGCTGATCATACGGGGCAAACCTGCTGGCGGGTCTTTCATGATGCCGAAGCGCCCTGTGATGTTTGCATCAATCATCAATTGCACGATGCCCGAGGGGCGGCCGCGGATGTTATCAGTCGGGAACAAAAGGATTTAAAAACCAATCGATGGTTCATGAAATCCGACCGGGCCATTGAATGGATAGACGGCAGACAGGTTCATATACATGTGGCCATGGATATTACAAAGGTCAAGGAACTGGAGAAAGAACGACTGCAAACGGAAATATTATTGGCGCAATCGCAGAAAATGGAGGCCATCGGAACGCTTGCCGGCGGCATTGCCCATGATTTTAATAATATTTTAAGCCCCATCATGGGATATGTGGAAATGATCATCTTCGACATGGGTGAGGACAACCCATACCGGGACAGACTTCATAAAGTCCTGACCGCCTCGAATCGCGCCAGGGATCTTGTCATGCAGATCCTGAATTTCAGCCGTCAATCTGATCATGACCCAAGGCCCTTTCGAGTTCAGACCATTTTGAAAGAAGTATTGAAACTGATGAAGGCGACCCTGCCCGCAACCATTGAAATCAGGCAGGACATCGATGAATATTGCAGTGCGGTCGTCGCCGATCCCGGGAAAGTACACCAGATTGCCATGAACCTGGTGACCAACGCCTATCATGCCATGGAGGATAATGGCGGCACATTGTCGGTGGTCCTTGAAGAAAGAACGCTGAATACCATGGACGTGGCCGTTTTGCCCATCGATGAAGGCGCCTATGTGTGCATGTCGGTTTCGGACACCGGTATGGGAATGGAAAAAACCACCATGGACAGAATCTTCGACCCCTATTTCACGACCAAAGAGACGGGAAAAGGAACCGGACTGGGCCTGGCGGTTGTCAACAACATTGTGAACCATTGCGGCGGCGCCGTTTCGGTGGACAGCACCCCCGGCAAAGGGTCCCGCTTCAGCGTATTTTTGCCGGCCAAAAAACAGGCGACTGAAAAAGAATTACGGTGGGATGGCAGGGAAATCAAGGGGGGCAGCGAATTCTTACTGATTGTGGATGATGAACCGGAGGTCGCTGAAGTGCATAAACAGATACTGGAAAGTCTGGGCTATGGGGTGACCGCCCGGACCGACAGCATGGACACACTGGCATTGTTTCGTGAAGACCCTGATCGGTACGATCTGCTGATTACCGATTTGACCATGCCGCGGATGACCGGCGACAAATTGACCCGCGAGATCACCCGTATCCGACCTGATATGCCCGTCATCATCTGTACCGGGTTCAGTGAAAAGATTGACGCCGAAAAGATAAAGGCCTTCGGCGCCCGGGATTTGGTCATGAAACCGTTTGTCAAAAAAGAGTTTGCCCAAACCATTCGAAGGGTGCTGGATGAGGCATAAGACCGGGACCCGCCATCAGGCGACAGTGGAAAAAAGTCAAACCAATGGAAACAACAGGCATCTTATCCTGATCCTGACCTTATTGGCAGGCCCCTTTTATCTGAATGATTTTACCAATATTTATGTTAGAAGCTGGCAATGGTGGCTGTTTATCGATTATGCCGGGGTAAAGTTTTTTCCCATGGCGTTCACCTTTTGGTTGATCTGCGGCAAAAAAATGCGGCCCTCGGCGTTCGGACTGAAAACCCAGCCGGTTTTACCGTTTCTGGCAACATTTTTGCTATTGTCGCTGGTCGGCACGGTGATGGATCAAAATGGCTATCCATTAATCGCCAAACTCCCCGGTTACCCGCCCCTTGGGGGTATGCCGACAATTGCCAATCCATTCTGGAATTGGGTAGACCTCACGGTTGGATTGCTAATGGTGGGGATATGTGAAGAACTCGTCTTCCGGGGCTTCATGCACACCTTCATCACCCGGTACACGGAGAATTCATGCGCCATCATCGTGATTTCGTCAATTGCATTCGGACTGATCCACTGGAGCCTCGGTCTTCACGCCGTACTGATCACATCCACTGTCGGCGCGGTTTTCATGATGGCATATCTGACAACCCGATCCCTGCCGGCCATCATGCTGGCACATTTTGTCATCAACTTCATCGACTTTTCCGGCGTCATTCCCAAATCCATATTTAAATTTGTGTAGCGGCGAAAATCCGTCCGTATTTATTTCATTGCATAATCCGCCAAATGGGTTATATTATCGGACAATCAATTGCGTAAAAGTGAATTTCCCCTCAGGTCGTCCTCGTTAACCGCGTTGTTTTAAAAACATCGTTCGTTGCCGACAAAGTTCCTGCTGACCACTTAAACCGGAAAAACAATATGGATCTTTATGCCGAAGAACGCTGTCATATTCGCTTGGATTTCGGCAAAAGCAAGCCAGTACAACGATAATCCATTTTGATCCGGATGCTCAGGCTTCCAGTCGAGGCGTCAAATAATGCCTCGGCTCAATAACAATGCGGTTTTCGTGGGGAACCCATCACAGCAGTATCTTTTACGCTGAATACGAAGAAGGAGAGCATCTTGGCGAAACCGAATTATTCATTTGAAAAGCGAAAAAAAGAAATGGCAAAGAAAAAAAAGAAAGAGGAAAAAAAGCAGCGAAAGCTGGATAAACTGAATAATGCTGAAATGGAAAAGGAAAACCAGCCCCTTCAGGAAGAAGAATCACTTTAGCCCATTCTTTTTACAACTGAAAATACACCATGCCATTGGGAGTTTCCTTAGTGGCTTTTATTTTGAGGATACGACCATGATAACCGCATCCAATGTTGCCCTCTCCTACGGGAAGAGGATCATTTTCCAGAACGTCAACATCAAGTTCACACCGGGTAACTGCTACGGGTTGATCGGGGCGAACGGGGCCGGGAAATCCACCTTTCTGAAGATCCTGGCAGGCCAGCTTGAGCCTGATAAGGGCGAAATAACCAAGGGGCCGGGACAGCGCATCGCAATGCTTAACCAGGACCAGTTTGCCTTTGACGAGTACACGGTTTTCAATACCGTCATCATCGGCCATAAAAAGCTCTATAAGGTAATGGCCGAACGTGAGGCCCTCTATGCCAAATCTGATTTTACCGAGGAAGACGGCATCCGTTCCGGAGAGCTGGAAGCCAAATTTGGCGAAATGAACGGTTATGAGGCAGAGGCGGAGGCCGCCGTGCTGTTAAACGGTCTCGGCATCCCGGAAGGGATGCGTCAGAAAAAGATGAAAGAGCTCGAAGGCGGGGACAAGGTACGGGTGCTGCTGGCCCAGGCCCTGTTCGGCAACCCGGATATTCTGCTGTTGGACGAGCCCACCAACCATCTGGACATGAAAACCATCACCTGGTTGGAAAATTTTCTCTCCCGCTTCCAGAACACGGTGATCATCGTCTCCCATGACCGCCATTTCCTGAACCAGGTCTGCACGCACATGGCGGATATCGATTTCGGCAAAATCCAAATCTATGTGGGCAACTACGACTTCTGGTATGAAGCCGGCCAACTCCATTTCCGCCAGAAGGAGACTGAAATTAAAAAGGTCAAAGCCAAGGCGGACCAGCTCAAGGAATTCATCCAGCGCTTCAGTTCCAACGCCTCCAAAGCCAAACAGGCTACATCACGGAAGAAACTGCTGGAGAAGCTCACCATCGAGAACATGCCCATATCTTCCCGAAAATACCCCTACATCGTCTTCAAGCCGGAACGGCCCTGTGGCGACGTCATTCTAGAAATCAACGGTCTTTCCAAAGAGATCGATGGGGTCTCCATGTTCGAGGATCTCAGCCTCATGGTCAACAAAGGCGATAAGATTGCCTTTGTCGGGACCAACAACCTCGCAAAAACAACCCTGTTTCAAATTCTGGCCGGGGAACTGATGCCGGACAAAGGGAGCTTCCGCTGGGGGGTCACCATCAAAAACGCCTACTTCCCGAAAGAAAACACTGCGTATTTCAATAATGAGGCACTGGATCTTATCGGCTGGCTGCACCAGTTTGCACCTCCCAGGGAAGACGAGCGATTTGTCCGGGGGTTCCTGGGCAAAATGCTTTTTTCCGGAGAAGAGGCCATGAAAAAGACGTCCGTCCTCTCGGGCGGCGAACGGGTACGCTGCATGCTCTCCAAAATGATGCTCGCCAACGCCAACGCCCTGATTCTCGATGAACCCACCAACCATCTCGACCTGGAGTCCATCACATCGTTGAACAACGCGCTGATGGCTTTTCCCGAAGTGCTGCTCTTTGCCTCCCATGACCATCAGGTGGTCTCCACCGTGGCCAACAGGGTTGTGGAAATCACGCCGAATGGCATCATCGACGTGATGATGACCTTTGACCAGTACCTGGCAATGAAGGAAGCGAGCCTGTCCGATGACAACCATTACATGAACGCATAAGAGGAAAAACCGTGCCCCTGAATCCCCGTAACCTTTCAATAGACCTTCGCGGCGCAGGGAATTTAACCATTGACGCCATTACCGGCGTTACGAATATGGTGGAATCGCTGCACCATGCGATCACACCTTTTTCATGGGCAGGCGGCGCACAGGATCAACATCGAACCAAAGGCATCACGGGACTGGTTTACCGGAACATTCGTACGGTTACCGGATGGGTGGGCGACGGCATCGATGTTCTGCTTGACCGGGTAAGTGCAATGCTCCGAGAAAATGACGCACTCCCATCCCCCGGTCGTGAAGCCATTCTTTCCGCATTGAACGGAGTCCTCGGTGATCATCTTGTGGCCAAAAACAATCCCCTTGCCATTCCCATGCAGTTTCGACATGATGGAAAGCCATTGAACGAACAAGCGCTCTTGGAAACCCTTTTACAATCCAACGGCAGGCTCGCCATAATGATGCACGGATCCTGCATGAATGATTTGCAGTGGAACCGTCAGGGGCACGATCATGGGGCATCCCTGGCCCGCGATCTGGGATTGATGCCGCTTTATGTTCATTACAATACCGGACTTCACATTTCCGTAAACGGCAGGAAATTTTCAGATCTCCTTGAAACGCTCATGTATCGATCTCCCGTACCCATAACGCTTTTCATTATCGCCCACAGCATGGGCGGGCTTGTTTCACGAAGTGCCTGCCATTACGGAAAAACATCCGGCCATACCTGGGTCAATCATCTTCGAAAACTCATATTCCTGGGCACCCCCCATCATGGGTCGCCATTGGAGAAAGGCGGCAACTGGATCGATAAGATTCTGGGAATAAGCCCCTATAGCGCGCCTTTTTCGGCCCTGGGAAAAATCCGGAGCCGTGGCATCACGGACCTGCGTTACGGCAATGTGGTGGACGACGATTGGAAAGGCCGGGACCGATTCAATGCTGGAGGGGACCGGCGAATTCCCGTGCCGCTGCCCGAAAGCCTGCAATGTTACGCCATCGCCGCAACCCTCCCAAAAAAATCAAACAAACTCGGTGATCAGCTTATGGGAGACGGTCTCGTGCCGCTAAACAGCGCTTTGGGGCGTCACAGGCAGGCGGAATTCAATCTTTTGTTTCCGGAAGCCCATCAATGGGTCGGCCGCAACATGAGTCATATGGATCTTTTAAATCATCCGGAAGTATATGAAACCATGAAAGGATGGCTGAGCACATAACCATCAGGCAGGAGAATCTCAAAACCGTTGATGAAACATGCACATCAGTTTTTTTTTAGTCTGGCCTTTTTAACCCTCCTCTACCCCTTTGTCGTAGTCTGCCCGGTCAGCGTCGCCGCTTCAACCACCGTCCGGTCCCCATCTGATGAACACCCGGCATCACCTACACCCTCGCTGACGCCCGCGCAACAATATTCCGGAGAACTCCTGGCATATCTGCTGAAGGTGGTCCTGGGCCGGGAGGGTCAACCCGAGTCGAGAAAGAGTTGGCGGGAAAGAGGGCTCGATGAGGCGCTTGACTTCGACCGTATCGTTAAGGTTATGACGGATACGGGACAAAGCCAAAACCAGCTTGATTTCATGGTGCTGGACCCCAACATCCTGGACCTGAGCCAGGTCCTCTATCATTACGATGAAAAACTGAGCCTCTACAAAGGGGACTACGGCGTCACCAGCCTCTTTCCAGCGCCTGAAATCCTGGCCATTCGACTGTTTCTCCTGAAAAAGATTCACGCTGGAGAAAAAATCGGGCTAGATGCATTCATTCGCCGGGAAAAAGACCTGCTCGATGAGAATTACCAGGTATCGCCGGAGGACCTAGCCGCGACCCGTCTTTCACCCCGGGAGATGAAATTTCTGCGGGATATTTTTCAAAATGAACCAAACTTTTATCGCTATTTAAACTACCCGTTCCTGTTAAAAGGCATTGCGGAAACCGGCATCCTGGCGCCCGGAAACCTTGTCAACCATATCATCCAAAGGGCCGATTACCTCCCCTACAGAATCGATTTCAAAGAAAATCTTAACAATGAAAAAACCGTCAAGATTGCATTTTTACCCTCCATGATCCGGGAGTTTCACTATGGGTGGCCTTACGGATCATTATCCGAATATGGTTTCAAACCCACCGATTTTCTGAAAGGCATATTCAATCAATTGAAAACGGAAATCCTTGCTCAAACAAAAAAAATGATCAGAGAGATCATCTCCAAGCCGCCATACCCGAAACTGACGGAATCGGAGTGGCGAAAGCTATGGGGGCACATTTCCGAAAAAGATATCGATTTTGAGGTGGAAGACAAAAGGCCCCTTGTCATCTATCCGGAAAATGCATCACGGGTCATCCGCGAGGTCTGTCCAAAAGCGGATTTCACGGTCATCCTTCTGGGCAAAAACATTTACCGCGCCATATACATTGATCCGGCCAAAGATATCTACCCTTCGGTAAACCGGCTTTATATGGACATTTTTGATATCCAATACCATCAGGCGGAAGAGGAAATCGAACAAATCAGCCAATTTATCTGTTCACGTCTCCGACACCGCTTAACGGCCCTGATGGACCGCATGGGGACCCATAAAAAAAGGGCTCTTCGGACAAAGAGCCCCCACGGGTCAGCCTTATTTTTGGGAAGGGGGTTACATGATGCGACATGGCTGCCAACCAAACCAAAAACATCCATTAAGCTACTCCCAAACCCATTGCACGTTATTTTGTTGTCGGCGGGTTTGCTTCTGTGATAATAAGCGGAAAAATGTTTTCTCTTGCGGGTAACTGATTATGGCTCGAAAAAACAAACTTGCATCTTCTGAAAGTAGCCCCAGTATTCACACCATGCGGACCAAGGAAATCATCTATGCCATCCGCAGGCTGATGCAGGCTGGAGAACATTACACAAAAGAGCTGAATAAAATTTACAACGTCAGCGCGGCACAGATCAACTGCTTGATCGCCCTTCACGAACATGGTCCGCTTTCTCCCTCACAGATCGCCAAACACGTGATGGTCAATTCAAGCACGGTTACCGGAATCATCGACCGACTGGAGAAGAAAGATCTTGTGAAACGGTTGAGAATATCACCGGACCGCCGTGTCATTACCGTTGAGTTGACCAATAACGGCAAAATTCTCGCGGAAAACGCCCCCTCACCCATACAGCAGAAAATTATTGACGGGCTGCACAACCTGTCTACCGATGAAATTGAAGACATCGCATTTACCCTGAAACGCCTTACGGATATGCTGGACGTTCAGGACCTCAAAGTTACATAACCCACACAAAAAACATCTCACAACCGCTACCGGATCGAGCTCTCCCTAGAAAAAAAATCTGAAATTTCCTTGACATGGCATCTCCTTTCCGCTATTGCTTTCTACTGAAACTATTTGACATGTTATCATATGATTTCATGTAATCTTACATGAGTTTATTTTTATTCGAGACTACAGAAGTCGCTGTTCCGATGACGGCGTTTTACTGCAATACATCGGTTTTATTAATGAATTGAAGGAGAAAATTGTGAATACCGCACAAATAGAAAAATCAGAATCCATTCTGGGCAAACAGACGGTGGAAATGCTGCTGCAATCCCATCAAGACGCCATATGGATACTGGAGAATTTAGGCGTTGGCTGTAAACAGCCGGACATACAGAAAGTTTTTAAAGACCTTGAAGCAGAAGGGCTCGCAGCCGTATATGAAAATCGGATCTACCTCATGGGAGATCTCGTGGAAAAATGCCTCAAAACAACCCCGGGGGTTGATGATTTTTTTGTTCCTCAAAGAAGTTTTTTCATTGGCGGGACAGCGCCCTATGTTTACGACGACAAAAAGGGCGAAGGCGGCATTTTCCCCACAACCGAACATGCGACGCAAATTGCCAGGATTGCCGAAAAGAGCGATCAGGTGGGCGGTATGGGACGGGGCATCAAGCTGAAAGATGAGGTGGAACAGATGACCCTCATGGCGGAAAACTGCTCAAAGCCGCTCTATTTTGCCGTGACCTCCGACAAATCGTTAGCGCGAGCGATTGAGATCTATCAGCAAAGAAAAAACGTCATGATCGTATTTTGTCTTACACGCCCACCCCTGGAAGTAAACGAAAACTTCTCCGAGCATTTCGTCAAGGTGGTCAAAGCCGGGCTCCCCACCTTTATTTCAGCCATGCCCATGGCCGGCATCAGCGCGCCTTACTGTTATAACGGCGTTCTTTCCATGACCCACGCCGAGGTGTTATTCGGCATCTGCGCGGCCCAGCTGCTGAACCCGGGTGTCACCTGTATCCATGCGGGATATCCGACCATCGCGGACCCCAGCATTGAATACAATCCCAATTACGGCCTGGTCAGCCACAATTTTCTAAACCTGCTTATGACCCACCTGAATCTGATGCTGGATCTTCCCACATTTCAAAGCGCCGGCACCACCCATGAAGAACACCTGACCGATCGTGCCTATGAGGACGCCAGAATGGGACAGGCCCTGTGCATGAAATACGGCTTTCACATGATACGACACCCCTTTGCATTTCTTCGCTATCTAATTGATTTTTCATTTGAAAAACTTGAGGAAACCATTGAGATCGCAAAGACCGTTACACCGGAAGACGCGCCGGAGATAGAAAACGTCTATTACGACGAACGGGGCATGGAATCCATTCGCCATACCGGCCTTGGGATGTATATGGACGATGCCCTAACCACAGCAAATCTAGGTAAAATATTCGTCCATTAACCCGATTGTCGAAAAAAAAACCAAAAAAGTGAACAACCAAAGGAGTTATTAGAATGTGCGGTATTGCCGGATGTTTTGGAACGAGAGATAGAGAGACCATCAATCGGATGCTGGATGCCCTTCCCCATCGAGGACCCGATGATCGCGGGATCTACGAACATAACAATGGCGTGGTGGGACATACCCGTTTGTCCATTGTGGACGTAGATCGAGGTCACCAGCCCATACTGGCCGATGAGGGACAACGCGGCATTGTGTGCAACGGGGAAATCTACAATTTTCGGTCATTGAAAAGAGGATTGAACGGCGCTTTTGCCTTCACCACCCAGTCGGACACAGAAGTCATTCTTCACCTTTACAGAAAGTACGGACCCGAATGCGTCAAGCAGCTTGAAGGCATGTTCGCCTTTGCCATTTTTGAAGGAGACGACTTCATGCTGGCGCGGGATCCCATCGGCATCAAACCCCTTTACTACGGGTATCAGGATAGCAATCTCTATTTCACCTCTGAACTGGGGGCCATGACCCTGGCGGGCGTCGATGAAGTACACGAATTTCCGGCCGGACACTACTACACACCCGATGAAGGTTTCGTAAAGTACTACAACATCCCTAAAATTCAAGATCACCTTCTGACGGATGTGGATGAAACCTGCGAAATAATTCGATCCACATTCACAAAAGCCGTTAAAGACCGACTGCTGGCCGACCCTGAGATTCCCGTGGGCGCCTTTTGCAGCGGCGGCCTGGACAGCAGCCTGGTGGCGGCTATTGCCGCCGAGGACATTCCCAACCTCCATACGTTTGTCGTCGGCATGCGGGATAAAGACGGCGATTTGAGCGATGATATAAAGGCCTCCCGAATCGCGGCGGAGCATATCGGAAGCACCCATCACGAACTGATTTTTACCGAAGCGGAGTACCATGAGGCCCTTCCCACGGTAATTCAGAAGCTGGAGACCTATGATCCCTCCCTGGTGCGCTGCGCCGTACCCTGCTATTTCACCTGCAAGCTGGCAGCCGATTATGTGACCGTGGTCCTCACGGGGGAAGGGGCGGATGAACTGTTTACAGGTTACCATTACATGAAGCATTTCCCCTTTGACAAACTGAACCAGGAAGCCAGACGATGCATCGGGAATGTTCATAACATCAACCTTCAACGGGCTGACCGTATGGGCATGCTGTTCAGTCTGGAACTGCGAGTCCCTTTCTTTGATGTGAATATGGTGGATCTGGCCATGAAAATTCCACCGGAGTTAAAGATTCGCGAACACAACGGCGCCAAAATCGAAAAATGGATCTTTCGAAAAGCCTTTGAAAATACGCATTATCTGCCCGACGAAATTCTGTGGCGATATAAAGTGCAATATACCCAGGGCGCGGGATGCGAAAGCATCGGTGAACAGATGGCGGAAAATGCCATGAGCGAAGATGAATACGCCCAAATCAAGGCTGAAAACCCGGATGCGGTTATCAACAGCAAAGAGGCGGCCTACTATTTCAAGATTTTCAGAACATTTCACCCGCAGGATTCCATCCTGGGGTCCATTGGCATCTGGACCGGGTTTGATTTTGCGGAAGAGCGGGAACATGTAAAGGGAACCGTGGACGGCGACCTGAAGCATGACCACACTGAGGAAATGGAAGATATAAAACAGGCCAAAGCCGCTTAATATTTTCTCAAAAAAACATCAACCCGGAGTCCTTTCGAGGCTTCGGGTTTCTATATTTCAGGAGTTGTTAAAATGGCAATACCCACCCATTCAAAATATATCATCATCGGGGCCGGCATTCACGGCCTCAGCACGGCCTGGCACCTGGCCAAAGAATTGAAGCAGAAAAGATCAGGCGATGGAAAAGACATTCTGGTCATCGATAAAACCGCTATCGGAGCGGGCGCATCCGGCATTGCCTGCGGCGTTATCCGCAACAATTATTTTCAACCGGCCATGCGGGAACTGATGGCCCACAGCGTAAGGGCATGGGAGAAAGACACGGAAGCCTACGGTTTTCATCCGGTGGGCTACATGCAGATTTCCCCCGAATCCATGCACGCGGATGTGGCCGAAATCTACCGGCAACAAAACGATATCGGTTACGAATCCGCCTTTATCGAGGGTGAAAAGGTCTGTCTCAACTATATGAAAGAAAATATCTTTCATGACTGGCAGGCCAAGGGCGTCACCTCAATACTGCACGAAAAAAAGGGCGGATACGCCAACCAGATGAAGTCCCTTTACCGATTGGCGGACAAGGCTGAATCCGAAGGGGTCCGCATCCTGACGGGGGTTACGGTGACCGGCTTTAAAACCGATAAGGATTCCGTAACGGCCGTGCAAACCTCAAATGGAGATATTCAGTGCGACGAGGTTATTATCGGCCCCGGCCCCTGGGCCAAGGGCTTCTGGGATATGCTGAGACTTCCCAACGAAATCGACATACTGGGACCGGATGGCGCAATGCACTCGGGAAATCAAATGTGGACCTACCTTTGCCTCGTTGAGGGAACCCTTGGCGTGGATCCGGCGTATGCCATGAATAACCAGGGGAAAATGCCGCCGGTGATTCATGTGGATTCAGAAGCGCCGCTCTATTCCAGCGAAGACGGTTCATTAATCACGGACAAAATGTGGGGTATCTATTACAAACCCGACTTCGGCTTCGGGGGCGTTCAGGGAGGCGCCGCGCCTTACAAGGTCACGGGAGACGTGAAAGTGGATCCCTACGGCATCGACTCGCCCGATTTCACGGTCACTCCCGAGTTTGTCCATATGTGGACCTCAGCCCTGGCCCATTGCCAGAAACGGTACGAAGGCAAGCATCAAATGTATAAAAATGAGCCTTCCGGAGGATTGGGCTGCTTTACGCCGGATTGCTTCCCGATTTTCGACACCATGAAGGAGAATTGCTACATGATACTGGATTCCAACCACGGTTATAAGATGATCGGCGTTGGGGAACTGGTTGCTAAAGAAGTCCTGGGGGAAAAACAAGCCTTGCTTGAACCCTTTCGGTTCGATCGCTACCAAAAAGGCAAACTTCATCCGGTCTCCCACAGCCCGTTTCCCTGGAGTTAAGCCCGGATAGGCCTGGAATAGGATTAAACCCATGGACATCACGATTCTCGGTTCAGGGGGGTGCATGGCAATTCCTAAACCCCTTTGCCGATGCCGTGTTTGCGAGGAAGCCAGAGCCAAGGGCCGGCCTTATGAAAGGACCGGTCCATCCGCTTTTCTACACGATGAAAACCTTCTGATTGACACTCCGGCAGAGATTGCCCGCCAGCTGAACCGGGCAAACATCGAAGACATCGATTATTTGCTTTTTACGCACCTTGATCCCGACCATGTTGAAGGGTTCAGGGTCGTGGAGCAAATCACGCTGGATTTTCGCACCTGGAAAACTTACAGGGGAAAGACCATCCGCTTGGTCCTTCCCCAGGTCCTAAGAGAAAGAATCACAGCACTCAAAAGCATATACGGATCTCTTATTGATTTTTACGAACGTCAGGGCTTTGTCCAATGCATGGATTTTGATAAAAACACCAGGTTAGGAAACACTGAACTAACGGCAATCCCCGTAAATCACGGTTCCCAAACCTCTTTCGTTTATGTTTTTAAAAAAAATGACAAAAAAATGGTTTATGCGCCCTGCGACATCAAGCCCTTTCCGGAACAAAGGGATGAAGTCAAGAACCCGGACCTTCTCGTCATCCAACCGGGAATTTTTGAGACGGGCCTCAAGCATGGTTTCACATATCCAGCAAAGCATATTTCAAGAAAAAACCTTTACACCTTTGAAGAAACCCTTGCCCTGGCCCAAAGGATAAAAGCCAAAAAGGTCCTTTTCGTTCACCTGGAAGAATATTGGAATCGCAGCTACGATGATTACCTGACCCTTGAGAAACAGCATACCGGGATTCAGTTCGCCCATGACGGCATGAGGGTAAAACTATGATAAAGGAGACAGTTTGGAAGCGATTAATGAAGTATATAATGAGGCTTATCTGGAAAAAATTCACCAGGACGCCCTGCGGGTTCTGGAGGAGGTGGGCGTAAAATGCACGTCTTTGGAAATTCAAAAAATCTTTGAAGATACCGGTATGGCCGCCTATGACGATACGACCGGCCATATTCACATATTGAAACCGCTGGTGGCGCAAGCACTGGCATTGACGCCCAAACGAGATCAGTACTGGATCCCAGAAGATGCCTTCGGCGTCGGGGGGACGGCCCCTTTTGTCTACGATGATCAAACCGGAGAACTGATACCGCCTACTTTTGCGCATATGGCGAAAATCGCATCCGTTGTCGATGAATCCGATGAAGTGGCGTTTATGGCCAGGGGCGTACTCATTCGAAATGAGGAGGCCAAAGTGATGGATACCCTTGTCGAACATTGCCGAAAACCCCTTTATGTGGCTGCCGTCACGGAGAAAGGCATCGCCCGCGCCCAAGAGATTTTTCAAACCCGGGGCAATCTGACCCTTCAGTTTTCCATTATCAACAGTCCCTTAAACGTCATTGAAGGCATGATCGATCCGTTTCTATCCTGCGTTCGCAAAGGACTCCCCATCTATGTCTCCACCATGCCCATGGCGGGCCTTTCCGGTCCCTATTCCATGTCGGGACTTCTCACCCTGACCCATGCGGAAGGGCTGTTCGGCATCACCCTGGCGCAATTGGTAACCCCCGGCATCACCGTGGTTCATGCCGGACTGCCGTCCATCGCCAATATTCAGAAAAACTATGCCGTGGACCTGGGGTTGATCAGCCATAACGTGGCCAACCTGCTCATGGAAAAAGTCAATAAGCGCCTGAGTATTCCTTCTATTCAAACCGCCTGCACCACCAGCCAAGGAAAACCGAACCTGTTGGCCGAAGAAGAGGCCGTAAACGGTTTTGCCCTCATGAAAAAATACGGCTTTCACCAAATGCGGCATTGCTTTGGCTTTTTAAGTGAGTTAATCTCTTTTTCAATCCACAAACTGGAACGTCATGTGGCGCTCTGCCGGGAAACGGGTCCGGAAAAGGTTCCTCTCATTGAAAAAGAACCCTATGATCCGGAAGGTTTTGATACCATCAAGCGAAACGGCAGCCAGCCCAATTACATGCGGGACGACCATACCCTGAAAAACACCGGTAAGGCCTTTTTACATTAAACGGGGGGGCACGCAAAATTATGAAAGTCGCCATTTATCAAACATCGCCGGTTCTGCTGAACCTTCAAGCCAACCTGGATAATGTGCTGCAAAAAATCCATGAAGGAAAAGAAAAAGGCGCTCAACTGATCATTTTTCCAGAACTGGCATTGACCGGATATTTTGTGGGCCAACGGTATCATGAAGTGGCCCTCAGGATGGACTCCGGGGAGATTCAAAAAATTGTTTCCGCCACAAAAGGCACGGCGGCCGTGGTGGGTTTCATCGAAGAATCTCTTTCCATGAATTTTTACAATTCGGCCCTGGTCGCCATTGATGGAAAGCTCTTGTTTGCCTATCGAAAGCTCAATCTGCCCAACTACGGGGTCTTTGAGGAACGTAAGTACTTCTCTCCCGGAAAACGGGTGCCTGTTTTCCGGCTGCACAACATGAATATCTCGATTTTTATCTGCAATGACCTCTGGCACCCCTCGCTTCCCTATCTGGGAGTGGCGCAAAAAGCGGATGTGTTTGTCACCCTGTTCAATTCCAGCCAGGGATCCATGGGAACGGAATTCAGCAACATTGAAAGCTGGAGCATCATCAACAAATTCTACTCCCGTGTTTTCGGCATATACAACCTCTGCGCCAATCGCGTGGGGGAAGAGGTCTGGAACGAGCGGGATTCCATGCTGGCAGTTGAACACCCCCAGGATGATGAAATTCTGGCGAAAACCCTGGAGCATGTCAAAAGCCCCTTCAGGTTCTGGGGCGGAAGCGAAATCATCAATCCTTTTGGTCAACAGATCGCCAAGGCGGCTCTTTATGAGAAAGATGCAATTTTCGGGGAAATCTCAAAAGACCTGCTCCGCCAAAAGCGGATACTGCTGCCCTATCTGCGAAACGACGACCCATTTTTCACCCACCGGGAACTGCAGCGCATCTTGTACAATACAGATAATAAAAATTATATTTCATAAGGACTTTCGAGCCAGAAAATAATAGATATATGACAGATACGAACCGAGCTTACCCGCCGACTGCCCCAACGAGGCAATTCATGCATCGAAAATCCCTGTACACGCTTTTAAAAACCGGGGGCCTTTTGGCGGTCCTGACATTATGTTGCGCTGTTTTTGCCTCGCAGTCGCATTCATCTTCCCAAAATACGAGCGAATCGATCCAACGTGAAACGCTGAAAAAGTCGACCCCCGCGGAAACCGGTCGCAATCTTCAGCAGACCTTTGAAACGCTGACGAACACCATGTTCAAATACGAGAGGGGCCTGCAGGGGGACGTGAGCCTTCTTTACAATTTAATCGAAGTTCCGAGCTCCGTAAAAGCCAATTTTCGAGACCAGTACCTGATCAGCACGGCGAATCGCCTGTATTTAATCCTGCAAAATATCGATTATGATCCTGAAGAGGACATTCCTGAAAACGTTTCAGACTCCCGAACCAATATTACCCTCGGACGACAAGACGGCCTTCAGGTGACATTTCAAATGACGCGAACACAGGGGGGGCAATGGCGGTTTGCCGCTGAAACAGCGGATAACACTGAACTCAAAATACTACACAAAGAACTGAAGGACAAATACGAAAAGCTTTCCAGAGCAGACATGGAAGGCGATACCTTTGAGCCGGACCTGATGTCGCCCTACCGTACCGTTCGGACATTGTTTAACGGGGTGCTGGGTCAGGGTGGCTTTACCCTGGATGATGCCGCCCAGACCCTCGATCTTTCAAAACTGGATCCGCTGGTTCGGAAACCCCTGGGCCGGTTCATTGCGGTGGCGCTTTATCGCATCCTCAAGTTCCGCTCGCCGCTCAACATGGCCCAGCTTTCCGCGTGCCCGCAATATGAAAAATCCCCGATTTTGCTGATCGATCCAAAATACGGCGTCATAAGCATGCATGTGTTTAAAGATCCGGAAACCGGCATCAAAGCATGGAAATTCACCCCAGGCAGTCTCCAGGTGGCCACGAAATCCTACGATGCCTATATGTCCGAAGGAATGTCTGAGCGCCTTCAAAAAGAACGAACAATGCACGTCGGCAAAGATTATCCCATTCAGATCCAAGTGGACGACTGGGTACTAAAAAACATTCCGGAGCTTGAAAAAATTATTCTGGGCCTTGCCATCTGGAAATGGTGTGTTCTGGCATTTCTGTTGATCCTGAGTCCCATTCTGCTGTGGCTGGTCCGTTTTATCATTCAGCGAACCGGCGGCATCACTCGCAACCTGAACGCGCAAAATCTTTCACGCAGACCTGAATCCCTGATCCTGCCGCTACAGATTATCCTGGTGGGATGGCTTTGGCTTCAGGGCATCATGCTGGTCGAAACCAACCCCAACCTGCTCAAATTTGCACTGCTGCTGTTGGATTTTCTGATGATCATCACCACCGTCTGGATTTCATGGATTGTGGTGGAATTTGTTTCCCAGTTGCTCATGGGCGCAGACCGATCCAATGTCAAGGGAACCGTCATACTGGTCGTAAGCCGCATTGTAAAAATCGCACTGGTGGTGAGCGGGCTTGTCTATCTGGCCTCCCTTTTCGGCCAGGACAGCTCCAGGATATTGACGGCCCTGGGCATCGGCGGCGTAGCCCTGGCCCTGGCGGGAAAAGATACGGTTGAAAACATCTTCGGCACCTTCATGATCCTTTCCACAAATCCCTTTTCAATCGGAGACTGGATCAAAGTGGATGATTTCGAGGGAACCGTGGAAAATGTGGGAATTCGAAGCACCGCTATCCGCACTTTTTACAACTCTCTGGTCAATGTACCCAATGCCACTTTTATCAAAACACCGGTGGATAATATGGGCAAACGGGTCTATCGCCGTTACAAAAGCACCATTCGAGTCAATTATCATACGCCGCCCGACCTGATCGTGTCCTTTATGGAGGGTATCCGGAAACTGGTTCTCGATCACCCCCTCACACGAAAGGACTATTTTCATATTCGGCTGAATGATTTCAGCCACTCCTCCCTGGAAATCCTGGTATACATTTTTTTCAATACCGATGACTGGACCCTTGAGCTGGAAGGACGTGAGCGTTTTATCCTGGGGGTGGTCAAATTGGCGGAAACCATGGGCGTGCAGTTTGCTTTTCCCAGACAAAATGTGACCCTAACGCAGGAAAAAGCGCCGGAGTCTATTTTGAAAACATCCTAAAAAAGCATCCGGTCAATGTCGATTCAAATAAGTCAAATAAGGAATAATCGCCTCGTTCTTATGACCGGAAGTGCCATCATAGGTGATGGACACAATGGGAACGCCGGTTTTTTTCTCAATCTCCCTGGCCATGGCCTCGGTGACCAGGGAAGGGCAGCAGAAAGCGGGGCTCGTCTGGACAAAGAGGGCAACATCCGGGTAGTGCTTCCGGGTATAGAAAATCTTCAGCAGGTTATCCATGGACTCTCCCGTATGCTCAATTCTCACATTGTATTGTGCAAAAATTTTTTCAGGGTTTTCATGATAACCGGGCGACGGATTTTCAAGAATCTTTCCAATGGACTTAAGATATCCCTTCTCCATTTGGGTGACGGTGGCCAGCAATGCCTTTGAGCTCAGGACATCCAGATAGTTGCCCTCGAAAAACCATTTTTTGAGATAGGTCTTTGCGATCATCTGAATATAGGCGCTGTAGGGGGTGACGATCACTTCCCCGTTATGGTTTTCGATAAAACGAATGAGTTCCTGGTTCATCACGTCGTTGTCCCGCACGTACAAATCACCGAAAATCGCCACTTTCGGATTCCGCTCATGGGTCTTTTCGATGGCTTCAAAAGAAGCGATCACATGGGCTAAGGCCGCATCTTTGGATTGTTTTCCCATGAAAGCATCGATCAGGACATTGACGCTCTCCGTGAGGACCCTGTCCGTTACCCCCTTTTCCTTTTCATAGGGCCTGATGCGGCATGCGATTTTCCGGATAAAACCACCGAACATATAAGCGAAATAAGTGTTGATAGGGAGTTTCAGAGAGATGTCCATGAAGGACATGTTCCCCACGTACACCCCTGCTTTCTCCATTCCTTTTCCATAGGTATGAAAGAGCTGCCGCAGGTGATGGGGAAACAGACCGATATTGCACGCAATCTTTGAGGAGGCCATCCACAGCAGGGTCTTTTCGGGATCCAGATCATGGGTTTTCACATACTCCACAAATTCCTGAGCAATAATGTTGAGGGGAATGCACTGCCCCGTGTTGTGACGCAGGCTCTTCTGAATGGTGGTCTGGGATTCTTCCATCAACCTGGCATCGATCCCTTCCCTTTGAAGATTTGCCACCAGAAATTTCAGAGTGATATCGTCCCAGTTTGGAATGATCAGGGTCTTTCCGGAAAGGGGCTTTTCTTTTGCCGCAAAGCATGTCGGCGTAAACCCAATGGCCGTGTTTCCGGGCCCGGCATGAACCTTTTGTTCGGTTCCGGCGGCATGGTGATTTTGAAAAGATCGAATGGCGGCTTCAATCCTCGTCTCATACCCCACACTTGATGCGTGTTCATCCAGTTGAAGGATCAGATAGGGTTTTTCATGGGCTTCCAGGATCTTCTTGAAATAGTCCATGACAAAGCTATCCGGCGTACACCGAAAGGAGGTGACCAAAACCGGGTAGGCGTCTTCCGATTTCGCCACCACCTGGGCTGATTTCAAGATCTGAGCCGCATAATGCCAGTGTATTTCAGTTAAAAGATCCTTGATGGGCGCCGTGTCCTCATCCCCATAGGAAAGCATATCCTGGAAATAGACCCGGATACCGAGGGACGCAAAAATGTCGGGAATGCCCATGTTCATGGTTTTGGATAACGCCGTGTAGGGTCTTCCCAACAGCACCACATGCAGGCCTTTATGTTCCCGGGATTCTTTTTGGTATATCGCCTTCAATTTCAAAGCCCTGGATTCCTGGTATTCGCGGGCTGCGTCATAGGCACTTGAAACCTCCCGAAAACCGATAGACGTCGTTGTCAGGGGTTTCAACATGGCGTGAAGTTCCATTTTTGTGCGGAATGAACCGTAAAGGTAATCGACCAACGGGGTCAGAATTCTTTTGCCCATCTTTACGATTCCTGAAGCGGATATGAGCGATGGCGAATACTGGGTGTAATAACAAAATTGCCGCCTGCCCCCTTTCAGAGTGGCTTTTCTCTCCAGATAGAAGGGCAGAAAAACGGCATCCGATCGGTCCATCAGATACGCCACATGACCATGAAGCGCCGCCATGGGCGCGCAGAATTCAGCGCCTGCCATATGTTTCCCTTCCTTCAGGGCCTCGCCGCAGGTTTCACTGGTGACGGTCCTGATGGAAAGGGCGTCAAAAAACTTCTTCCAGAAGGGAATGTCTTCAAATAAATGGAGACCCGCGGGGATGCCGATGGTCACGCCTTGGGAATACGCCTGGACGGTTTCCAGGGAAAAGACCTTTTTTCTTTCTTTGTGCAAATCGAAGCCGGAACGGTTTTGGTTGACAAATTGCTTCGTGTCATAGTCCCTGCCGCACAAAAATCCGTAAGCGACCTTTTCACCGTTCACCTCAGCCAGGGTTATCTTGCAGTGATTGGTGCAAAAATCGCATGTTTCAGACGTTACATGGATGGTTTGCGCATGAAGGGCAATGCCCCGGAATCCTGTTTGCCCCATGCGCTCATCCGACCCGAACCCCTCATCCAGCAGGCTCAGGGCAGCCCCCATGGCACCGGTTAAATGGCAATATCTGGAAACCAAAATCGGTTTTTGAAGCCGTTGTTCAAAGGCGGCCACAAGGGCTCTGTTCTTTGCCGTTGCCCCCTGGAAAAAGATGGTATTTCCCATGCCGCCCATGGTGGCCACTTTTGTGAGATAGTTTTCCCGGATGGCATGAAGCACGGAAGCCAGCACCTCATCCACACTGTAGCCTTCGGAGAGATAATGGTTCATGTCCCGTTCCATAAACACCGTGCACCGGTCGCTGACAATGGGAGATTTCCGCCCCTCGGTTCTGGCGGAATAATCCGCCAGGGGGCATCCCAGCTTCCGGGCCTGCTCCTCGATAAAGCTTCCGGTTCCAGCGGCGCACACGTTGTTCATAATGGAGAATGTGACCCGGCCGTTTTTAAGGGTGGTAAACTTGGAATCCTGTCCGCCGATCTCGATGATGGTGTCCACATTAGGATCGATCTCGCAGGCGGCCCGGGCATGGGCCGTAATCTCATTGATGACGATATCCGCCCCCATGATCTTTCCCGCGAATTTCCGCCCCGATCCGGTGGTGGCGGCCCCCATGATCCGCAATCCTGTTTTCTTTTTTCGGACCATATCATCGATGGATGAAAACAACCTCTGGACCGCTGCCACCGGCCTTCCGGCGGTGCCGGTGTAGAACCCGGCCAGAACTCGGGCATCCTTGTTCAAAAGAACCGCCTTGGTGCTGGTGGAGCCGATATCCACACCGAGAACCACATCATGGTTCGACATGGGCGTTAGGAGCGCATAGATATCCACCTCTACGGGGTATAACGTGCCGGCATCGCCTGCCACATAATCATATTTTTCCAAACCGCCAAATTCCGGATAATGGGAAAGGGTCAATGTGAGCGGGTCATGAAAATACTTTTTCCGTGCGGTTTCAGGGCGCAGCATATCCCGCACGGACGTAAACGGCGTGGCCGCCGCTTCATGCCATTGGTCCGCCATGAGATATGCCGCCCCGATGGCGCCGTAAACGCCGGATTCATCTACGACAATCTCCTTCCGGGCAAGGGATGCAATATGATGCACCACAGCTTTGTTCCGGGAAACGCCGCCGGTAAAAATAATCGGGCCAAACGGCGTCCTGTCCACGGAAAGGGTATCCACAATGTTCTTTGCAAGCCCATGGCAAAGCCCGTCGCAGATCTGTTCCAGGGTGTACCCTTCCTGCTGGGCGTGTACCAGATCAGTTTTGGCAAAAACAGCGCATCTGGACGCGATTTTCGGAATATCCCCTCGGTTGGAAAGCGCCATCTCACCCAGAGCCGCCGAACTTTCCAGGTTCAGCCGCCTTGCCTGTTGATCCAGAAAGCTACCGGTTCCCGCCGCACATGCGGTATTGGTTTTAAAACTGCGGTAACGGCCTTTCTCGTCAAAACCGATCAAACCGAATGCTTCACCCCCAACCACCAGAATAGCGCCGATTTTTTCGTGAAAGTGACGGGCCGCCTCAATCATGGCAACCCGGTTGTCATATCGCCGATCCGCCTTAATGATCGAAGGGGTTGAAGACGTGGCGGCGATGCCGCAAATCCGACCCGGATCGAAATCATTCATCATTTGGGTAAACGTTTCTTTGATATTGCCGTGATGAAATTGATAGGCGGTTTTTAAAATTTTTCCATCAGAATTGATCTCAGCCACCGATATGGCAACGGAGCCCATATCGATTCCAAGAAAACTAAGATGATGATTCATTCGGCTCCCGTTCATAGATCGAAGACATCTCCTATGGGATGGTCTGTTGAGACGCTCCACCTTGACATTATGCAAAGATCAGCGGGCCAAGCTTTTCATCGACCTCTTCCAGCACTCGAGCAGGCAGGGTGTCAAGATATTTCACACCTCTTCTTATCCAATACTTCCCGTATTTTGGCACCAAGCTTTTGCCTTGAGAACGGTTTCTGAATGAAATTTACGCCTTCATCCAAAACACCGTGATGGGCAATTACATTGGCGGTGTAACCGGACATGAACAGGCGCTTGAGATTTGGATAAATGGACAGGATATTTCCGGCCAGGTCCCTTCCGTTCATTTCAGGCATGACCACGTCGGTCATGAGGAGATGGATCTCACCGACATTTTCCCGGACAAGGCGAATGGCTTCGCCCGTTGACTCGGCAGCCAGCACCTGGTAGCCAAACCTTTCGAGCATCATTTCCGTCATTCTCAAGATCGCCGGCTCGTCCTCCACCAGCAGGATCGTCTCGTGGCCGCGATTGGCCGATTGCAACGTTACCTCCTCCTTCAGGAAGTCCCCTTTGGTCCGGTGCCGCGGAACGTAGATTTTGAAGGTCGTCCCCTGGCCCGGCTCGCTGTACACATTAACAAAGCCATTGTTTTGTCTGACCACTCCATACACCGTGGCCAACCCCAGACCCGTCCCCTTTCCGATTTCCTTTGTTGTAAAAAAAGGTTCAAAAATTTTATCCAGTGTCTCGGCATCCATGCCAGGTCGATATCCTCCCCGATGAGGCGCTGCAACATACTGATCATCTCTGCCACAGTCTTGTTAAAATCGAGCACCTTGGGGGAGACGGTCTGTTTTCGGGCAAACGCCAGGAGATATCCCCAATGGAAGGGCGTACAACCCCTACGATCTGATTATGCAGGGTCTTTTGTGTGGATAAAACATAATTGACCGGATACTCGTCTAAGGGCATATCACTGCCGTCGTCACGCAGAAACTTCCAGTTGCGGATCCAATGATGTTTTTCCTATGAATTGGTCGGAAGTCAACCCAAACATTTCAAGAGCGGCGTTGTTGTAATCGAGCAAAAAACCGTCCGCTTTTTGATAGAAAACACCTTGTGCCATGTTTT
Source organism: Desulfatiglandales bacterium (assembly GCA_963664475.2). Taxonomy (GTDB): domain Bacteria; phylum Desulfobacterota; class DSM-4660; order Desulfatiglandales; family Desulfatiglandaceae; genus NaphS2. The sequence goes on along the minus strand of CAXXXE010000002.1, from coordinate 203,090 downwards.
CAAAAAGAGTCCGATATCTTTCTTCACTCACCCGCAAGGATCTATCGGCCTCTTTGAGTTCGGTAATGTCACGCAGAAAACAAACGCATTGACCCCCTTCTTCGGGACGAAATTGAATGCTGATTTCAACCTCAAAAATCGTTCCGTCTTTGCGGCGATGCCTGGATTCAAATCGATCCGACCCCTTCAAAATAACTTTTTGCATATGTTCGGCTACAAGTTCGGATGTTTCAACAATCTCCAGGTCCGGAATGCGCATGGCCAGTAATTCTTCTTCACTGTAGCCACTCATCCTGCAATAGGCATCATTGACTTCAAGCAGCCGACCTGAAACGTCCGTTAGCCAATATCCATCCATTGCAGTTTTTAGGATGGACCGGTGTCGTTTATCGGTTTTATCGATTTTTTCCCTGGTTTCAATTTCTTTCAGTTTTTTTAGACCGCTTTCGGAGATGACGGCAATGAGTCCTTTAATAAATGACAGATAGTTGTCCAGCTGCTCCTGAGTCCAGATCGGTACTTTTCTAACGGCCTCAAGATAGGCAGGTTCGTCAAATCCATATTTCCTGGCCTGAGCTCTGAAAAAATCCATATCAGGCGCTTGCAGAAAAAACTGACAAGTAAAGAAATTGCCATAATGGATACCGTCAATAACGATCGGTGTGGCATTATCCACCAATCCGTGTGGACAGCGATAACTTACAGCAGGGTTCGCCTCATGCAAATGACTTAAAAGGTATTGGTCGCTTTTAATACAATGCTGTTCACTCTCTTTATTTTTTCTATGGAACTTTGCGCATACTTCCTGCCAGGCAGTGGCTGTTAGTATGTTGCCGCCGTTATCAACGATGGATGATGGAAAGGCGTAAATTTTATTCAACCGGTCTTGCAGGTTTTGAAAATGCTCGATGTCAATCAGATCTTGTAGCCTGTATTTCATCTTACAACTCCGAGCAAATGCATCCATTCCCATGTTCAAGAGCCGACCCTTCAGTTCCGACGGTTATTATAGGAATTGTTTGTTAAAAAAAGCAATTTGTAATTCCGTTGCTGTAACTTGTTTCCAAATTCTTCTTTGCTTGCCTCAGTCGGTAGCTCTCCCCGCCGGCTTCGATGATATGGCACCTGTGCGTTAATCGGTCTAGCAGGGCACCGGTGAGCCGTTCTCACAATGAGGGCAGTCCACAGCCAAAATGACATCATAGCAAGTATTTCATTTAGTGCCATGTCTCAAAGATTTCGACCTGTGCGGTTTCCATCGTAACACCGCCGCTAAGATTCCCCAAACCAAAAGTATTCTTGGCATAGAAGCGGTGCTGTCAGATGATCGCGGGCTGAAAAAGCCATACAAATATGTTGATGATGTTCGTTCTCATATCCAGAACCTTCTTTTGCAGCATCCTGAGTGGAAAGATCAGAACATTGCGGATCAGGCCTGCCAGGATCTCGACATCATGATTTCCCGCAGCGCTGTTGCCAGGATTCGCACTGGAGAGGAAGAACATTCCTCGTTGCCAACCAAAGCCGAGCTTTTCGATATGGCCAAAGAAGCAGAGGCTTTTGCAAAAGAACATATGGAACAACGCCAACTTTGGTTCAATTTCGATACTGAGCCGGAACTGAAACAAGTGGCGGAGGAATGCAGCAACGATTTCCCGCCCCAGGCCAAAAATGAGACGCAACAAGCTTTAATTGAGCAACTGCAGCAAAAGGCTATTTTACCGTGCTGCGGTTGGCCATGAAAGGGAATGAACTGTACGCCATAACAGACCTGCAGGGGAGACCGCTCTTTTTTATCACTGAGTCCAATGAGATTGACTTCAGACCGATTATCGCCCGCAGTGCAGAGATGCTGGTCGATTTTGGCATCGATCGTCCGATTCTTGTGTTTGACCGTGGCGGATACGGCATTCATTTTTTCAAAGAGCTGAATCAAACTGCTGACTTTGTCTCATGGGCCAAATATCGCAGTGAAAAGTCATTAAACAGCATCCCCGACCAGTCGTTTTCCGTGGGTGTATTTTGCGGGGATAATCGTTTTATGGTGGGAGAAGAAAAACGCACTGTTTCAGAGTCCATACAAACGGCGTCGAAGGACGGCCGCAAGACCCCCAGTTCACTTGAGGTAAGATTGGTTGTCCTTAAGGATGTTGATACCGGAAGGCGCCTCGGGGTTTTCACAAACAACACCACCAAACCTGCCTATGATATTGCTTTCTACATGCTCCAACGGTGGGGGAAGTCCGAGAATGTTTACAAAGATCTTATGGCCACGTTCAATCTCAACTATCATCCCGGCTATGACATCAAGGAACTGGAACAACAGCCTCTCGTTGATAATCCGGAAATCGCCCTCATCCAGAAGGCCATCAAAGTTCTCAAGAAGGAAGCACAGACCATTCAAGACGAAATCCTCCTCACCGAAGCAAAACTTGTAAAACGCAACGACAAAAGAAACGTGGAAAAGGTTTCGGCCCTCCAAACAGCATTAGCAGACAAGCAAAACGACATCGTCCTATTTCAACAAAAACTCTCAACCATCCCTGACAAGATCTCAATTATCGAGATTCTCAAAGGAAGACCCATGTCCCGTTGGGATCTCGAGAAAAAGAAACTCTATGACCTGATGCAGTTCGTGGCATACCATTCCAGGGAAAGGCTCATTGAGCTTTTCCAGGATTGCTACGACGATCACCGGGACATCAATAAAGTCCTCCAGATGATAACCCAACGGCCAGGTCTTCTAAAGCTGGCCGGACAAACCTTACTGGTCATGCTCGAATGGATAGAAAACAGGAAATACCGGCAGGCAGCCAAACAACTCCGCCGTAAGCTCAACCGGCTGAACATCAGGATGGTCGGGCCTTTGAATCTCAGGCTGTCATTCCATGTCGTTCGTTTCCCCTGAACCGAAACCCGGCATCATATCGCTGGAGCAACTTTTTTCTTGAGAAAGAACCGGATTTTTCCCGAAGTCTGATCCTAAAGTTGGTATCAACAAATAATAGCAAGCAGTAAAAGTTTTTAAAATTCTGTTTTTTTCGACCGAAAATGGCCATTTATCAGATTCGCATTCACTTTCGATTATCTTTGTTCTGTAAGGGATAGTTTGGATCCTGTTTTCATTTTTCGAGTCGTTTTGTACTATCCTAAGCCCCAAGCAGTTCTGAATTTCTCACCAGTATCAAAATAGTAATCAGTAACCTTCTCAGCTTTCCCAAGTTTGATTTTAATCATAGTGACACCACTGTTTTCAATCTGTTTTTCATCTCGATTTGTATAACTGACATCCCAATGTGCCGCTACGGTGTTAGTACCAATGAAATCAAAAATATTTTCGACACAAAGGTCCTTTACAACAAATTCAAGTCTGGGGAAATGATCAAGAAAATTTCGGAACCACTTTGAAATTGCATCTTTTCCTTCCATTTTCCCACTCACTGACAATTTTCCTGGATAAACGAATACACAATCTTCTCTCCAGTCAGATAAAAATGCTTCAAAGTCACGGCGATTTAATGCATCAAAGGCTGAAGATATTTTATGCTTAGCAATCATTGCTCCAATCATAATGCGACCTCCTTTTGATTAATATGGCGCTAGAGTTTCATAGAGCGTTTTAATTATAAATCAATGGTTTATTTCCATAGCCAAGACAATAATCTCTTAAGAGAATTTCATATTTTAGGTCTAGATTACGTTTTCGCTTGAGGTGTATTCACTTCAATGAATTTTCCGACTTTTTCCTTTTCCTGCAACAGCCTCAGCCCTAATTCCATATAATTGGATGGCGGTTTCGGCTGCATATCCGCAGCTCTTCTCATTTCGATAGCATCTTCCGGGCACCCTGTAGTGCACAATCCACAACCAACGCATCTTTCTTCTTTCACAACAGGTATTGCATTATTATCTGTAAGTGCCCTCAGAGTCCTGAATTCTAATCGGAGAATCCTGCCATCACAACATATGGTGGTAGGCCGATTTATTTTTTATCCCGCCGCATTCCAAGATGCGTGCATCATCCCTCACCCCGGTGTCACCGAAATCGTGCAAAACTGACAGATCAATCTTACACTATTTCTCCATGAAATCAAACGGATGTTTCATACAGGAAGTCTTCACTTTTGGATTAACGACCTAAAGAGGTCGTGACCACAATATGTAGCGGTTTTGGATAATGAGTGAAATCGCAACTTCAATCTTGCCCGATTGAAATGTGGCTAATATCACAAAATCTTGAAATGTTGTGATAGCAGTGACAACAGGTTTACCAAGAACCTAACGAGAATCAGCGTCGGGCGAAAGTAAGGTAGAAAATGCTAAGACTCAAAAAAGTGAGGGAAGAGACGGTCACAAAAACAATTGGACCGGCGGCAAAAAGATCGGTCAACCAGATCAACTCCCCCCCGGCCAGATAATTAATGACCACTAGAGATTGGGCTGAAGCCATGATGAACCAGCCGGCTGCTCCGGCGGCAAAGGCGTATTTTAAGGGCCTGTCTTGCCTGAAAGTGTAATGAAAGAAAAACAATAGACTAAATGTGAGCAGAAGTGAGGCTGCCAGCCAAGGGCAGAGGGCTGCAATCTGCTTGCCGCAACGGAATAAAAAGAAAAGTGCCTGCTGTTGAAATAGAAGATTCATGGCCAGAAGCTTTGGGAGCATGCCTAAGACTGAACCGATGATGGCAAACCAAGCAGCGATCCTAAGAGTTTGGTTTTCCTTCGGAACGAATTGCCGATAAAGAACGATGAAAAATAAAAGCTGGACCAACCCAGCCAGGATATTCAGTCCAACAACCATTCCAGCCACGGCGGAAGATCTGAATATGCCGTGATAAAGAGCATCGATCAACTTGACTACGTAGATGTAGGCCAGGCCGAATAAAGTCAGTTTTGCCAGCGTGTTTATATTCATTTAGCCAACTACCAGAATACTACATTTATCAGATAATTACTTGTCATTGAGAATAGTCCATAAGAATGTTTTTTGTCAAAATCTGCGTAATCTTGACAGGGAGTAAACATAATGAAACGAAATTATTTTTAGATATCATATTGATATTGCATTTATTTTTAGCGACGACACGCCTGAGAGAGATAGCAGTTAGTGCCAGTTTTATTCATCTGAAGCCCTGTGCCATGCATCTACAGCGCGAGCAAATTCATTTCCTTGCTTGTGTGGTATCTCGCAACGGAAACCTGTCCACATATACCCCTAATTTTATTCAGTTTCTGGGTCTTACCCGAGTGGGTCCGCGTCATCAAATGCGTTTTCACAAACCATATCTAGCCATTCTTGAATTTGATCCGGTAGTCGTCGGTTCCCGCCTCCATGCCACAGGACCGGCATGTCACTTTGGTATTCACTCAACGGCCGTTTAATTCAGCAGGACCGCCGCAGAATATACAGGTCAGCTGGGGCATCCGTTTCTCCCTTTAAATCTGGTCCTCATGGCCTTCCCGAATGGTTTTGAATCTGCCGCTGGCCGTATTGAGATCATAAATATTGAAGTTGGTTTGAATGTCAAATCCCTCGTAATGGAGAGCAAGTTCAGCGATGCCGAGCCGTCTTCACCGGTTCGAATGCGGTGAAACACGCCGCGCGGCCAGACCAGCATGGCCGGTCCGTCGTAAAGGATGCGACCACTTTTTTCAATATGGTCCGCCCGCACCACAAAGTGTTCCATTTTTTCATAGCGTTTTCTGTAAATGTCCACATATCTTGTTCCCTGCAGCACCAGGAGATTATCGTCCTGATGAGGATGCATGTACCAGGGCCTTTCCACATCGCCAACGGGACCTGGTGAAACGGCGTTACTCTTGTGAATCACACGATCCACGGCGTCAATGCGGGGAAGAGCCCCCATGGGAAGGCAGTCAAAGGAGGACGTTCAGTGTGCGTCTGAAAGGGGTCAGGGGGATAATGCGATAGAATGCCTCTACTTCTTCAAAAACTTCATATTTCTGGGACATATCCTTGCCTCAAATGTTGCTCCGCAAGCCTCTCCCTACAGATAGAGTTTGCTTTTCTTTTTCACCAGCGTTTCCGGAGTTTCTTTATCCATCTCCATTTTGAACCGGAATGAACCGCTCATATCGTTGATTTTCAAGACCTCATCAGGACAGATTTGAAGGCAGTGCAGACAGCAAATACATTTTCCCGCCTGTGCCTTACCGATTTTGGCCTCTATAGCCCCAGCCGGGCACTCTTCTTCGCAAAGCATACACATACTGCATTCGGCACCGGACCGGGTGGGAAGTTAAGATACGGCTTTGTAGCGAAATCCTTCGAATTGGTCCAGTTGTTCCTCGCTGTAGGGGCCGGGATTCAGTTCTCCTACCACTGCCATGTCTTCACCGCTGAACCTGCCGTGGATGATCTCGGCATACCGGGCCGAAGTTCCAAATCGTCGTCTCCTGGTCGGCTGCTCATGGCCTGCCAGCCCCCAAGATTGAAGGTGTGCGCACCCAGGAACTCAGCCGAAGCCACCACCGTAAAACCACGACGGAGAAGCCTCTCCCGGGTGTCGTAATGAGTGGGGTGAACCTGGAAGCCCCCATAGGTGAAAAAGGTGGCGCACTTCGTACCGGCCCCATCTAGACTGTCCAGCCATTCCCGCACCAATCGCGGCGCTCGCATGGAATGTATGGGCGACCCGAAAAGCTGCATCAAAAAAGAGATCCATTCCCGGCTGGCGGGCCTCCGGCAACGTTATGTCCAATTTTTCCACCTTGGACCCAATCTCTTTAAAGCGCTTAACCATGGTATCCGCAATCTTTTTGGTGTTTCCTGTGGCGCTGAAATAAGCAAACAGCAGTTTCATTTTGCACTCCTTTATGCGTTAGAGATAAAAACAGTCGGTATCCTGCCAGAAGCTCACTTTGGGCCATATTGCAATCACCTTCTTGCCGTCTGTTTTCCATGGATCATCCAATGACCACATCTTCGCCCATATGGCTGCCAGCATTCTATGTATTCATCATGATGATGTCAAAACCCAAACAGGGATCATGAAAGAACTGATCATCAAGCATCGCAGTCGGGTACCGTTGTCTGAAAAAGTTTTCCTGTTTCTGGCATATTCCGATAAATCTATAAAGAGCTGGTTTTTGTTAAAACCTCTGAAAATCTGAATTTTGAAAAGGATTTGACACTGAAAGATTATAGGGATATCTTATCGATATTAAAAAGGATATCTTATCGATATTAAAAAGGATTATTGCCTTGGAAGACCTGGAAGACATAACAGATCACCCAGGCAGTCCGAGCAACAATATATGGAGACGTGGTCACGAAAGAAAGATTTGTCTTTCAAGGTTTTTCCTTTTCATTTTCGGCAATAGCGATGATTCAGCTGTGCGCGTTTCAACTTTCAACAGGTTAACAGCGGTCGTTTTATCTCAGAGTCAGAGCTCATGAAGTAAGCGGCCTCAAGGTGAGGTGGTTCTGACCTTCTGATTTCATGGACTCAGTGGGCCACGGCTTTTCTGGGAATATTGTGCGTTCCTTACTTGAAACGAGCCTGTGAAGTGGACTCGGTTATTAGACTTTTGCAAGTAAAATTATAGAGGTAACCGCGAAGCCGACGGCACAACACTTTCGGAGTGTTAATAATTCCATCTTGAAAGTAATTGAAATAAGTAGCGCGAATACAAAACTCATATTCGCAATAGGTATCACAATACTTGCTTGACCATGTTCTAATGCCAACATAAGAAAATTTACAATTAGAAACACTAAAATACCAGATATAATTGAGTATATAATTTTTTTACGTGTTATTTTGAAACGATTTTCTCGCAATTTAGCATAAAATGCACCTCCAATAATCCAGCTTAAGGCAATCAAAAGAAGCATAATGTTAGGTTCAGCATTGGATGAAATTCCCATTTTGGCTACTATACCATATGTAGCTCTAATTGAAGAAGCTGCAACCGCAATCAGAAAAAATGATGTAAAATTTATGTTTTTAAAAGTATTCCTTTCCTTTTTGAAAAGAATCAGGACAGCGATCAGGCCACAGATTATTCCGAGAGTTTTGAAGACTCCAAGAGGTTCATGTAGAAAAAAAAAGATGAAATTACTACACCAACGGTATTTAATCTGTATATTGTTGATCCTAAACTTACGTCAATGTGTGTTAAGCTTTCAAGTAACAATATGTTGGAAACCGTAAGAAGCATTCCGGCAATAAAACCATAACTAATAGAAACAAACTCATAGGATAAAGAAACGTTCTGTAAATTAAGATATACAAATTGAAGAAATGTCCATATTATACCAATTCCAAAAACATACATGCCTCTTGAACGTTCTTTTTTTGAATATCTTTTAAAAACCACATCATTAAATCCTGCGAAAATTAGACTGAGTAAAGCGAATATAATGCCAGATTTCATTAAATACATATGTATATTTTTTTGAAGTCTAAATAGTATTATTAGGCAGTTCTGCCGAGTTAAATTGATATTGAAAAATGAAAACCAACATAAAAACGATTAAGAATCCTTCATTACATAGCATCTATTAGCAGATATCCTCGGCGTAAGATATTGATGATATCCGACGTACCGAGCGGAAATTTTCATGACCACAATATGTGGAATCATTCAATTTGCCGATTATAGGGTCACTGGAAAGGTCATAATGCACATTATCTTTGCGCAGTCTTGGAGGCAATTTAATCCGGTTTTCGAACACTTGTAAACCAAAAAATTGAAAATCACCAACTCAACAACACATCTGCCAGCCTTGACCCCACAACCTCCATTCCTATTACCCAGGTTCCAGGAGCCCTGCCAAGCCAGAAGATGGTAAAGATCTTCAATGAAAATGGAGAATCGGTGGGAAAATACATTATATCAAGACGGCTCAAGTTATGGTAGGTGCAAAACATGCTTTGACAGGGCTAAAGCATATTTCAGCAAAATCTTTTCCATATATCTTTTTGATATTACGGTTATTTTTAGCAGTTACATGCCTGAAATAGATAGCAGTAACAACAGGTTCACATGAACCAATAGATGTTAGTATGTCAACCCTCAGCACGCCTTCAAGCATGATGATATCCCAGGCGTTTTGCCTGAATCATGTGTTTCACCTTTGTCAAAAGCTATGTTGCGGCATGGATTATTATGCAGTACACCGCATAAGGGGAATTATTGATACTGCAAACTCCAATACAATATTTTTATGGATGCCATTCGCAGTAGTTGTTTGCAGACGTGCATAATTTGATACATTCAGCCAGACCACCACAAACTGTACCATTTGGCATGGTTATTTTTCCTGAAATCTGCGGATTTTTTTAAGAGTTGTTCTACATTTACAGTACTATAAGAAAAGTCAGTTGCGTTAAAGGTTGCTTCATCAAGAAGTACGCTCATAAACTCCGCATTTTTAAAATTTGCTTTATCAAATACAGCATTAGAAAAATTGGCACCTAAAAATTGCGAGTATGAAGAATCACCGAGTACGATTAAAGCACCGAAAAAAATAGCCCTTTCAAACTGAGAAGCCCTCATGGACGTATCCTATATAACATCCGTTTGATTTCATGGCGAAATAGTGTAAGATTGATCTGTCAGTTTTGCACGATTTCGGTGACACCGGGGTGAGGGATGATGCACGCATCTTGGAATGCGGCGGGATAAAAAATAAATCGGCCGACCACCATATGTTGTGATGGCAGGATTCTCCGAATTAGAATTCAGGAATCTGAGGGCACTTACAGATAATAAAGGAATATCAAAGGGTTTTGAGGGCGTGAATTCTTTGAGATATTGAGATATACAACCTGCTGAGGTAATAAATTTCATCTTTATCATTCAGTTTTCAGTGGTGCCCAAAGCTCCGATCACATTCTTGTTGACGCCCAAGCCTGTTTCCGCTATACATCTTCCCCAAAAAAACGATTTCTTAGCACTCACCTTTACTTTTGGTCATGAACCCCAGCGGCTTCCCTAATCTCGTCCAGAATAAAAGAGCAATCTCCATGATTCCCCTACATAAGCAACTTTCCTACGAACACGGTGTTAAAATGCTCAAAGACAAGGTTTTCCTTCTCGTCCTGACATTTTTTATGTTGGGCGCTACCGGATGCAGCGATTCCGGCTCTGACTCAGAAACAGCCAATGCTGTTCGACAATATCTTGAATCACAAGGAGTTGCAGGCACCGTTCTCATTAAAAGAAATGGCGTCGATATATTTCGAGAAAGTCTGGGCTACGGCGACAAAGCCGCGGGAATCGAAAACGACATCAGCACAAGGCTGCGAATCGGTTCCCTTACCAAGGCATTTACAGCGTTGTGCATTGTGCTGCTCCACGATGACGGTCTTCTCGATTATAATGAACCTTTGTCAGACTTTATGCCTGATTATCCTTACAGCGACAAAGTAACCATTCGTTATCTGCTGTCCCAGCAGTCCGGGTACGATGATTATATAAAATATGTCGATGAGAATGAAACCTACACGCCCGAACAGCTTCTTGATCTGGTAAGAAATCGTCCCCTTGCTTTTGAACCCGGTACCGGTTTCGGTTATTCCAACACCAATTATGTCATGCTGGGATGTATCGTTGAAGCGTTATCAGGAGAGGATTACATGGACTATCTTGAGGAGAACGTCCTGATTCCCCTCGGCATGATCAACACGGAGTACGGTAAAAGCACAATCACCGGGCCTGAATATGCCAAAGGTTACATGGATCCTTCTCAAGACGAACTGGCTCCGTATCACGACATGTCCATACCATGGACTGCCGGCGCCCTGTCCAGCAACATCAGGGATATGGAGCTCTGGGTGGAGTCCTTCTTTCACCTTACTCTGATAACCGAGCAGGACCGGGAAGATATCTTCAGGGGAGATTATGTGACTGATGAATGGAAATACGGTTTTGCCTGGTACATCACAACGCTGGACAACAAAACCGTTTATACGCTTGTCGGCAGCATTAATGGCTTTACTTCAGAAATCCTCATGTTCCCGAATGATGAAGCCTATATCGTCATCCTTGGGAATATAAATGGCCTGCCTGTTGAGGAAATGGGAGAAAAACTGTGGGAAATCGCCCTGCGGTGATGCGTAATCCAGGGCTCTTGGAACAAACAATCAAAGGTTAAAGGATAAAGAATCTTTCTTGTGAGAGGATGTCGTCCATGAATCGGTTTAAACGGGCATTGATGTGCGAGCGTAGCTTAAGGCTGTATGCCATTCTGTTTATTTGTCTGTCATTGATCATGCTCAATGCTTGTGATAATGGCGGCAGCGTTGGGGAAATCCCTTTTCAAGAGGCCGGTGTAGGCGACTATACCCAAATGACATGGGTGGAAGCCTATGATGCGCTTCACAAACAGGTATCGGAACAGTATGCCTTTGGCGAGTGGAAAGGTATCGGTTGGGAGAAATTAAATGCCGTAACGCGTCCGAAAGTGGTTCAAGCCATGGAGAGTGATGACGAAGCAGCCTTTGCCACGGCCATTTTGGAATATACCAAATCTCTACCGGACGGTCATGTTTACACTGGAGGCGAGAACCTTATCGCCATGTGCCTGGCGCATACTAATGGGAGCTACGGATTCGGTATCATGGGCCTTGATGACGGCCGGGTGATCGCAAATATTGTGACGGCAGGTGGACCGGCCGGCAATGCCGGCATGAAAGTGGGCGATGAAATTCTGGAATGGAACGGCGTGTCCATTGCGGATGCCGTAGCGCAGGTTTCAACCCTGTGGCGGATTAAGACGAATTCCCTGGCAACCGATGAGCATACGCTCGTTGAAAAATATCGTATGCTGGTGGTTGATCCAATAAATAGCCAAATTGAGGTCACTTTTTTAAAATCAGACGGCTCGGGAATTATCACGGCAACATTGACATCGGAAGACGACAATTGGACGATTTTTCGTGAGACAGAGTTATGGAATAAAGTGAATGATGATAATCCGATTCAATACGAGGTGCTCGACAGCGGCTACGGATATATCCTGCTGGGTGCACTGGAAAGTGAAACCATCCCTTTAAAGACCCTTTCCGCCAAATTGAAGGAGGCAATGGAATTTTTAACAGGGCAGGGTGTTCCGGGAATCATTGTTGATCTTCGTGGAAACAGAGGCGGTTCCGACGACCTGGCCGCCGAATTTGCCGGTTACTTTTATCCTGAAACAACCTTTTATGAATATCAAAGCTACTACAATACGCTGACGGGAGAATTCGAAATCATTTATGTTGGTGAAGACGGGACCCGTACAAGAGATATCCCTCTGAATATTGAACCTCAAACGCCTCAATACGGCGGGCCGGTTGTTGCCCTCGTGAATCCTGTGACCGTAAGTTCGGCGGAAGGAGTGGCCATGACCATCAAAAACCTGTCCCGGGGTCATATCGTTGGTTTTTGGGGTACCAATGGATCTTTTGGCATGACCGGCGGAAAGGCGCTCCTGCCCAATGGTTACGAGGTCGCATTTCCTTTTGGTCGCTCTCTCGACATAAATGAAGTCATTCAACTGGATAGCCGTAATGGGATTGGTGGCGTAGCGCCTGATATCCGTGTCCCCATGACTAAGGAAAATGCTGTAAAGGTTGGCGCAGGGGAAGATGTAGAATTGGAGTATGCCGTCAAGGCCTTAGAACAAATGTCATAGGGGGCAAAAAAGTCATTCAGAAAATCCTCAAGCATCCGGGCTTAGGGGAAATCAAGCAAAGGCGCCACCCCCCAGAATGCAGCATCCACCATTCAGCATCGCAGTACCCCACAGTAATTTTTTCTTGACCCTCAATCCTGAGCGGTTTATAAATGCTGACTTGGATTACGCTAATGAAATGGGGACATCGCCGGAGCCCGGAGGTCTAAAAAAAATAACTGGCCGGCACTATTTTTTTTGCTGCAGCATGGATAAGGATGGCAATTCTAACCTTGAGTTTGAAAGCTTAACACACGGGCGACAATCATCGCCGCCATATCTCCCTAAAATGATAAAAAAGCATCTGAGCCTGGAAACCGGGGACCTGAAAAATCAGCCGATTGCCGCGCATTTTTCTGATTCAGTATCCGGTATATACAAATCTCCGATATTCATACAAACGAGTCAAGATGCAAGCGGTTGTTTCTCGATCAGTTCCACCACCATGCCTTCTTCGATGGAAAAACAGAACAGACGCACAGGGTGCCCTTCGGGGTCGCGCATATCCAGGCAGGGTGAAAAGGGGGTCCACCCTTCCCTGCTCAAACGCTGATGCAGCTGGTCCAGGTTTACCACCTCAAGGCTCAGGGACGTGATCCCCGGACTGCCAAAGGGTATGGATTGTTTTTTCGCGGCCGGATGGATCATGCGGCACAGTTCGACGGCCACATCGTCTTCCCTGTTACGCAGATACGCAATCTCCATTTTCACCTCCGGGATTCCCAGAAGCGCGGCCATTCTATTCCCCTTGACCATGGGCGCATGCCAGGCCAATGCAAACCCCAGAATGTCTTGAAACAGAAATCGCGCCCGATCCATATCCGCGACAAACAACGCAACATGATGTAGCTTTGTCATGACGACTCGATCCATTTTCGCATTACACCGAAAAAATGGAGACGGTGCATGATTTGCTGTCCCCATCCTTATCCCCACCCATGCAATGGGCCAGGCCCACCCTGGCCCCTGCCACCTGCCGGGGGCCCGCTTCACACCGAAGTTGGGTGACCACTTCCACGATCTGGGCCACGCCCGTCGCCCCCACAGGATGGCCCCGACTCAAGAGACCGCCGGAAGGATTTACCGGCACACGCCCCCCCAGCGCCACGGCCCCCTCATCCACCAGTCGGCCCCCTTCTCCCGAAGGACACAGGCCCAGCGCTTCATAATGAAGAATCTCCGAGATGGTAAAGGCATCGTGACACTCCACCAGATCGATATCCTCGGGGCCCATTCCCGCCTTCTCATAGGCTTGGGCGGCGCCACGTCGATCCGTCTCCCAATTGGACAGATTTTGGGGATTTTCATAATTTCCGGTGACCAGCACAGCACTCTCCACATTTACCTTTCGGGCCAGTCGTGCCGCCGCAGCGGGCGACGCGATCAAAACCGCCGCGGCGCCATCCGCAATGGGGCAACACTGAAAGCGCGTCAGGGGATCCACGATCATGGGAGAGGCCAGCACCTCTTCCACCGTAATGGGATTTTTAAACTGGGCCATGGGGTTCAGCCCTCCGTGGGCCCGATTCTTGACCGCCACCCGGGCCAGCTGTTCCACCGTTGTGCCGTATTCCGCCATATGACGCACGGCCCGAAGGGCAAAACCCGCGGGGGCCACCATGCCCAGCTGGGTATCCAACTGGCTTTCTCCGGAACTGATAAGCCCGAATCCCGGAACGCACATCTTCTCCGCGCCGCATACCAGAACCATCTCCGCCTGGTTGGCAGCCACCATGTTGCAGCCCAGAAAAAAGGCCGTGGACCCGGAGGTGCAGGCGTTTTCCACGTTGATGACGGGAATCCGGTTGATCCCCACTTCCCAGAACACATTCTGCCCCACTGTGAAATCGCCGAAAAGTTTCGATGCCAATCCGCATGAAAAAAAAGCCGCATCCACCCGGGAAGGGTTGACATCCGCATCTTTCAAAGCCAGATAGCACGCTTTGGATGCCATGCCCACCAACGTTTTGTCTTCATGTTTGCCAAAGGGGATCATCCCCACACCGATGACTGTTGCTAAGGCCATTTTCACCCTTCCTGTTTCACATGAACCGGTTTAAAAAAAGGTCTGAGGCGCGGCTCTCCCCGGCCGTCATGACCCATAGGCCCCACCTGAAGCGTTACAGCCGCGCCAATTTCAAGTTGATCCACAAAATCTGGATCAAACAGGCAAAAAACACGAAGTCCCGGCCCGGCCTCATCCGCTTCCAAATCCACGTATCCAACGCCGTAGGGTTGGGGCAGTCCCATGGGCGGCTTGGTCCTCACCAGCGTGAAGCTGTGAATAAGGCCTGCGTTTCCGATTTCCCTGAGCTCAGGGGTCGCAAGACACCTGGGGCAATACCTGGGTTTGGGGAAAAAGGTTGCGTCGCAATGAGCGCAATACCCCCCCAGCAGCATGGGTGGTTTTTCCCCGTAGGGAGGAAGGGTGAAAATACCCGGCAGCATGGGAGGCATCGGCTCTGTCTTGTTGTTTGCCATAGTCAGTCCTTTTAAAGGTCAGCATCTGTTCAAAATTTAGTACCGAAACCGTTTTGCATCAGGGTTCCAGGATGACCTTCATACATTGATCCTTGCTGTTTTCAAAAACCTCATAGGCTTTCACGGCTTCTTCCAGCGGGAAGGTATGGGTAATCAGTTCTTTCATACTGACCCGACCCGTTTCCAGAAGGGGCATCAGCCGGGGACCATAGGTAATGCCCGCCAGGCCCATATTGAGGCGAATCCCGTACATGCTCATCTCGTGAATGGGAAACTCAATGGGCGTCGGAAAGAGACCCACAATGGAAACGGCCCCGCCCCTGCGAACGGATTTCAAAACGGAACCAAAAGCGGCCGGGTTTCCAATGGCTTCCACAACCACATCGGCCCCCTGCCCCCCCGTCATCTCCCGAATCCGTTCCGCCGCATCCCCTTCTCCGGCGTTAATGGGGATGGCGCCATATTTTTCGGCCAGAGCCAGCCGGTTTTCCATCATATCCACGGCCAGCACCTGAGAAGGGCCGAATTGCCAGGCGGAGGCAACGGCCCCCAGACCGATGGGACCGCAGCCAAAGATTGCCACGGTATCCCCGGTCTGAATATCCCCCGAACAGACCGCGTGGTATCCGGTGGAAAAAACATCTCCTACGAAAACAGCGTCTTCATCTGAGACATTGTCCGGCACCGGGGTCAGGCACAGATCCGCATTGGGCATGCGCACATAACCGCATTGGGCGCCCGTCAAATCAGGCCCCAGCAACTCGCCGCCGCCCCATATGTTGAGGGTCTCGCAATACTGAGCCTGCCCCCGTTTACAGGCCGGACATGCCCCGCACCACACCGCGGGCGGCGCCGACACACGATCACCGGGTTTAAAGCGCGCCACGTCGGAACCCACCGATTCCACCACCCCCATGAATTCATGCCCCATGATGGTGCCGGTATTGACCGGAATCATGCCCTCCTTGATATGGATATCCGATCCGCAGATGGCGCTTTTGACGATTTTGATAATCACATCCGTATTCTTAAGAAGTTCAGGTTCCCGAACCTCTTCCACTGCTATCTGTTGATTCTCTTTTAACAACACAGCCTTCATTTCAGACGCCTCCCTATTAAAAGAACCTACCGTTTCACCTGATAGCCAACGGCCTCCCGATCCCATGTGTCCGGACTGACGCCCGTTTCACGAAGCACCGCCTTCTGCACCTTTTCGGTGGGTGTTTTGGGCATTTGATCCATAAATCTGACATAGCGGGGAACCATAAAATACGCCATCCGTTCCTGAGCAAAGTCCAGCAAAGCTTCGGGCAAAAGGGTCTCACCCGGTTTCAGGGTGACGCAAATCATGACCTCGTCTTCACTCATGTCGGATTTTACGCCGATGGCCGCGGATTCCAGCACGGCGGGATGGCTGCTGATGGCCTTTTCCACCTCCTGGGAACTGATATTTTCTCCCCGGCGGCGAAGGGCGTCCTTTTTCCGGTCCACAAACTGGAAATACCCCTCTTCATCCATCACCAGATAATCGCCGGTATTGAACCACAGGTCCCGCCAGGCCTCAACAGTCTTCTCCGGCATCTTGTAATATTCCAGCAGCATGGTAAAGGGCTCCCGGGTCCGCATGAGCAGTTCCCCGGGGATATTCGGTCCCACTTCCATGCCGTAATCATCCACCAGTTTCACATCACACCCGTAGGCAGGCTTTCCACAGGTGCCGAACTTTCTGGATTTGAGCGTATTTAAAAGGGGCAATCCGATCTCGCTCATGCCGTACCCTTCCAGCAGGGTCACGCCGAATCGGGTCTCCACTTCTTCAAACAGATGCGGCGGGCACCCGCCCCCGAACATGAGGCGCAAGGGATTGTCCGCATCATCCGGTTTTGGCGGCGCCTTGAGCAGGATCGGCAAAATCCCGCCAATGTAATTAAACTCGGTACACCCGTATTTTTTCACCTCCGGCCAGAACCGGCTGGCGGAAAACCGTTCCGTCAGCACCATGCGGGCGCCACTCATGAGGGCCGGCATGGTGGACAAAAGTTGCGCATTGCCATGGAACAAAGGGAGGGTATTGTAAAGACAGTCTTTTTCCGTATACTCGGCCGTCTCCATACAGACCTTTCCCATGAAAAGCGCGTAATTCTGGGGCATGAGGGACCCCTTGCTGGGTCCGGTGGTGCCGCTGGTAAACATGATCACAAAGGGGTCGGACCAGGTCACCAAAGGCGCTTCAAAAGCCCCGTCATTATCCATCACCCGGCCGTAATCCAGCACCGGCTTCCCTACTTCCCCAACCGTCTCTTCAGGGTCCGCCAGAACAATCACCTGTTCCAGTTTTGGCAAATCTTTCAATACCGGCGCCACTCGATCCATGAATCCGGCCTCCATCACCAGCAATCCGGCGTCGGATTTGTCCATCATGTAGGTCAACAGATCCCCCCGATGGGCCGTATTCACCGGCACTTCAATGGCCCCAAGCTTGCTCAGGCCGAACCACACAAAGAGGAACTCCGGTCGGTTTCCCATGATGATGGCCACCTTGTCCCCTTTACCGATACCCAGGGCTTGAAGTCCGGCCGCCACCCGGTCGGACGCCCGGTCCAGATCCTCGTAGGTAAAGACCTGATCTTTATAATAGAAAAACTCACGGGATCCACATTCCGCGACTTTCTGTTTGAGAACCCCGTGAATGGTCCTTTTTCGCACTTCCTCAACTGACGACATTTTTTAACTCCTGTTCAGCATTCCGTTCTGCAATTCTCAATTCTCACATTCCCGGCGGACCCGGCGGGGGTCCTTCACTGGGATGGGGATAGGCCCCGTAATGCTTGATGGCCTGATCCGAAGGACGCAGTTTTCCCCATCCCGCTTCAAATTCGTCAAAAGGTCTTCCTCTGGAAATCCGCTCTTTGCGCACCTGCTCCCGCAATTCACGGGTCTTTTCCTCATCCAGGCGAAGGGTCTCCTCGTCATAGACGATGCTGTAGACATTTTGAGCGGCCCAGTGGGAAACCATCCCCTCCTTCAAATCTTTCAGAATGGCCTCGGGCGATCGCTCCAGCACATCGCCATAGCCCGCCCCGCCCCCCACGGGAACGTAAAAAGTATCGCCGTTCATGAGCGGTTGAATGTTCATGGTCATGTTGTGCTGTTGCGCCATGCCCTGTTCGGGGTTTCCTTCCTCATAGACCTGTTCCAGCCGCGTGGGCAGATGTGTATTGCTTTCCGAGAGCAAAGTTCTGGTGTTGCTTTGTCCCACCGTGGAAATAAAAGCGGGCGGGGTCGCATACCCCCCGAATATACCCAGGGTGGACGGAAATTTGGCGCCGTATCCAAAGGCGCCCATCGCCACCCAGGGCACATGGTGCATCATCATGCCGAACCCCACGCCTGCGCCCCCCCGAAATTTACCGTGCCCGTAGGAGTTGATGGCGTAATTTCGGAAAAGATACAGAAAGGGCCGGTCCGATTCGGTGGTTTCCACATCGGAACAGTCGCTCATGGTGGCAAAATAGGCGCCGGCCCCGTTCACGCCATCCATATCCGGTCTGGCGCCGGCGCCCGTGGCGTTGATCTCGGGGGTAATGTCGGCAATGGGCTCGTTCCACTGGTTCATCCCCCCGTATACCGGCACCCCGAATCCCTGGAACCAGGCTGCCACGGCCCGGTTAGGCTCCAGATGATAGGTCATGCGGGCGCCCGCGAGAAATACGCCGTGTGAAAAAGAGGTCTGGGTAAAGGGCGCCATGCTGGTGGGCGCATCCCCTTTGGCATTGATAAAGGCATTGTCGGGAAAATCCCATTCAATGGCCTCCAGCAATCCGTTGTTGGCGGGAAGATCATGGAGGAACCAGCCGCAAAAATAGACCATGGATAACCCGATGATCCCCTGAAAAAACGTATTGAGGGGCAGGTCCGGCAGCATGGGCGTGGTGTCGTCAAAGGAAAACTTGATCTTGTCCCCCTTTTTTTCCATGGTAATATCGATCTTGGTGAGCCCAGGCTCCATGCCCACCGTATCCATGAACCGGGGTTGACGGAAAATGCCGTCGTTTAAACGCGACACTTTTTTGCGGGCCGCCGCTCCGGTCACCGTGAGAATGCGGCGCAAGGCCCCTCTGAAAAAGGCGATGCCCTTTTCGTCAATGAGATCCACAATGCGGCGCTGGGCAATACGGCAGGCCGCCAGGCGCGCCTTGATGTCTAAAACCATGGTCCTGGGATCCCGGGTCATGGCGCTGAACATGTTGAGCACATCCTCTTTGAGGGCGTAATTTTCCCCCACCTTCAGGGGCGGCACCAGAAGCCCTTCATCATA
Organism: Desulfatiglandales bacterium; assembly: GCA_963664475.2. Taxonomy (GTDB): domain Bacteria; phylum Desulfobacterota; class DSM-4660; order Desulfatiglandales; family Desulfatiglandaceae; genus NaphS2. The sequence continues at coordinate 183,606 of CAXXXE010000002.1, read as the reverse complement.
CTTACTCCGGGCCCGCAGGCTCATGCCGCCCGGATCCGTAGCCCCGGATTCCCCGGTATGAACCACGGCCCCGGTAAAACAGACCAGCTCTCCGTCGTAAAAAACCGGCACGCAGAGTCCCATGTCGGCCCCATGGACCCCCCCGTAAAAGGGGTCGTTCCAGAAAAAGGAATCCCCTTCCTTCACACCCACGGAGGGCTCATCAACCCAGTGTTTCACGATATATTTCACCGGAATCTGGCCTAAAACCGCATGAAACCATATACCCGTCGCCACAACAGCCAGATCTCCCAGCCCCGTATACACCCCAAATGCCACGTCGCCCCAGCGCATTCCCGAGCTCGCTCCCAGCTTCATGGTGGTTTCTTTTCCTTCCTGGGCGATCATATCCACCTTGTGGGTGAAAATTTCAAAATCCACATCATCGATCTGTTCCTGCGCCGACATTTCATCCATCGTCATGGGCTCGGGATTCAACCGTTTAACCACTTCCATATCCCTGCCATAAGCCATGCCTTGCATGCGTCACCTCCCCCGGGGTTTATCGCCCCGAATTGTTTAAGCTGAAAGAAGCTGTTAGCTGTTAGGTATTAGCTGACTGCTCAAAATAGCATTGCGAAAACGATCCAGTTCAAATCGCCACCCCGGTTCGATCACGTAGGTGGTATCTTCCGCTTCCACCAGGGCCGGACCCTCGATAACATTTCCCACCAGCAGTTCGTTAAAGGCAAACACCGGCGTTTGTGAAAACCCGGACAACGCCGCCCAATACGCTTCCCGCGAAGGGAGAACTGCCGCATCAGGCGGCTTCAGGCCGTTTTCCTCAAACACCGGAAGCGCAAGGGGCGGCAACGTCACCATGGCGGTTAAATGAAAACACTCCAGGTTGATGCCGCCCATGGGAAAAGTGGCTTCAGGCGAGTAAACTTCCGCATATTGCCGGGTAAACTCATCGCAGATGGCCTTGAAATCATCGGAATTTTGAAGGGTCAAACGGGGGGAGACCACTTTCATGAGGTTGTACTGCATACCGTAGCGCATATCCAGTTCCAGCCGGAACAAAATCCGATCCTCGCCGTACCCCTCCAGTTGAAGGTCCCGCACCGCCTTGTTTTTGAGATCCGCCACCACGGTGTTAAAGGCGTCCACATCTTCGGAATAGGATTGGGTGGCCCATTGAAAAATTTTCATGGTCTTGGACATTTCCCACACCTGGCTGACGTTCACGGTGGATGCCCCGAAAGCCCCGAAAACAGGGGAATAGGGAGACACAATGACTTTTTCCACTTTCAGGTAGGGCGCAAAGCCACAGGCATGGGTGGCGCCGGCCCCGCCGCAGGCCATGAGGACGAATTCCCTGGGGTCATGCCCCTTGAGGGCCACCTCGTTAAACACCTCCTGCCCCATGCGGGCGTCCACCACCTGCCGAATGCGGACGGCCGCCGCCACCGGATCGATGCCCAGGGGATCGGCGATTTTCTCTTTGATGACTTCCCGGCTCAGCTCAGGGTCCAGTAGCATATTGCCGCCCAGGTAATTTTCCGGATTGAGATACCCCAGCAGCAGGTCCGCATCCGTCACCGTGGGTTCCCGGCCCCCCTGATCGTAGCAGGCGGGTCCGGGCATGCTTCCGGCCGATTGGGGGCCCACTTCCATGGCATTCCCCATAAGCTGGTTGATCCAGGCGATGGAACCGCCGCCCGCCCCGATGGACTTCACCTCGATAGCCGGAATGTTGGTGCGCCATCGATCGATGAGGGGAATAAAATCATAGGTTTTCAGTTCTCCGCCGGTAATGACCCCGATATCAAAGGAGGTGCCCCCCATATCGGTAAAGATGATCTTTTTATGACCGTAAAGGGCGCCCACGCTGAGAGCGCCGTGAAGTCCGGCCACGGGCCCCGCATTGTGGGTCAAAACCGCACGAGTCCGGGACATTTTTTTCATGCCCCCCGTATTGTGCACCAGGACCAGGGGACGTCGGTAACCGCCGTCCCTCAGTTCATTGCCCAGTTTGTTCAGCTTCTCCGCCATGACCCCATGGATGTAGGCGTTGACGATGGTGGTGGTAAACCGGGTGTATTCAGCGGATTTGGGGGACACATCGCTGGACAGGATCACCGGCATGCTTCCCAGATAGTCTTCCGGGTATTCTTCCTCGATGATCTCTTTGATCATCCGCTCATGGACCGGGTTGCTGAAAGACCACAACAGGCCCACCACGAACCCCATGGCACCCCGATCCACCAGGCGTTGAAGTTTTTCACGCACATCCTCCCGCGTCAGCGGACTGACGATATTGCCGAAGGAATCGATCCGTTCCCGAACACCCACCACCATCTCCGGCGCAATCAGGGGTTCGGGTTTTCGAATGCGAGCCAGGTCCTTGTTTTCAAGAACCGAACCGCCGTCGGCCCAGCTTCGACCCCGCCCCAGAAAAATGGCATCCTCGAAACCGGCGGTGGTGATAAACCCCAGCTTCGGACCCGACCTTTCGATGAGGGCATTGGTTCCCACGGTGGTGCAGTAGCGCACCACATCGCTATCCCCGAGAAAATCGGACAGCCCCTTCCCGAAGGATCGGGCCAGGGTCTTCATCCCCTTCATGAACCCGACGGAGAGATCATAGTGAGTACTGGGGGTTTTGGTGATTACCGTTTGGCCACCCTGGCCGCGAGCATAAAAATCCGTAAATGTTCCGCCGATATCGACGCTGATTGAAATACCCATGACACGTCTCCTTGCTTTCATGCGATTGACTTGATGCAATTGACTTGATACGATGGTCTCGATGCAATTGTTCCTGATCTGTTATCAATGAAAGAACTCCTGAACCAGTTCGTGAAGCGCTTCAAGATTTACATCCCGGGTAGCTGGTCCCAGACTGGTAAAAAAGATGCCCCGGCCCCCGCTGGTTTCATACAGTTCCCGGCCTTCCCGGATGAGCCTGGCCGCCGTGTCCGGATCATTCAGCGGCAGACCGAGCCCCACCCCCAGAGCGCCCACCCCCAGATCCCATACCCGCGATACTTCCGGCAAGGTTCCATCCGCCGAAGGGCCCAACACGTAGAGATCCATCTTAAGGGCGTTAAACCGGTCAACATGGGAAGCATCATATCGCTGCACATAAAGCCCGGGTTTGACGTCATAATAGCCGGTGATATTCTTAAGGGTATTGTAGATCTTCTTCTGGGCCAGGCTGATGGTTGAAGAACCGAGGGGCCGACCCTCCATGAAAACCAGCACATCGGGTCCTGTTTTGCAGAAGGCTTCGGCCACCTGAACCATCAACTGTTTGATTTCTCCCAAATGTTCAGACCCTTTTCCGCGACCGAACAACATGTCGGAAAGCGTCACGGGGCCGGTGACGGCGGCAATGCAGGCCTGATCCTTCCGACTCACCTCGAACACCCGGGCCGCCACCTCCAGGGCATGCTTCATTCGGCCCGTTTCTTCCGGTTTTTCATAAAGGCCTTTTTGCGGAAGAGAGGCGATGGGGCGATCATTCTCCCATGAAATTTCACAGCCGCAGGCCTCGGCCATCAAGGTGAAATCCAACCCCACCACCACCCCGTCGAAACGGAACAGCTTATGGGTTTTCACCAGAGCGTTGGCCCACAGGGTAGGATCATTCATGAGCCGCTCCATGGGCAGGCCCTCGACGCGGGACAGCATCCCCCTGATCATCGGCACAAACACCGGTCTTTCCAGAGGTTCGTCATTTAAAAAATGGTTGAACAGCGCCCTTCCCGTTGCCATTGCTCATACCCCATGTCTTTTTTTGAGCGCATCCACATCCAGCTCAATGTCATGGGTAATGGGATGCCCGGGCGGAAGGTACTCATTTTCAATGATGACCCCGCAGGTGGGACAATAAAATTCCAACAGACGGCAGTAGTCAGGATCCGGCGAAAAACTGAATTCTTTCCCTTCCACCAGAGGCGGATGCACTTCAGCAAGGGTTTTTTCCGCCACCAGACACCCCTTTTTGTAATTTTCGCGAGCGCCGATGAGCACTTGCCCGCAACGATTGCAGCACCATGATTCCTGCTCCAGATCAATTTCCAGATACTCGGTGATTCTCACTTTCATGGCTCGATACCCTCCTCCAGAATCGCATTGTTGAACTTGTCCACGGTCATGGTCCACCCCGCGGCAACCAGTATTGTGGTTTGCTCCGATTCCACCAGGGCAGGTCCCGTCAACCGATGACCATGGGTGAGCAGGGCACGGTCATATACGGGAATCTCCCGCAATCCCGTTTCCCTGTCCAGAAACGCGGGTCTTACGCCCTTTTGAGCCGCACCGGCATCCCCTTCGGACCTTGAAACCTCTTTCACGTCAAAATGGGGAACCTTTGCCTGGGCCCTCAAGCTCACCATATTTAGAACCGGATCTCCTTCAAAACCTTTGCCGTTCCGCCCCAGCAGCTTTTTGGCCCTGGAAACAACCGGCGCAATCCCTTCCCGCGACTTAAAGAAATCGATGGGGACGTTAAACTTGACTTCCGTTCCATTTCCCCCCACCAGAAGATCGAGACCCAGCGCCATATCTTCCATGGCAAACCCCTCGCCCCGGATGTCCCGTTTTGCCTCTTGCGTTAAGGATTCCAGAACAGGGGGCAAGCCTGAAAAATCCGCGTTTTCATGAAGAGCAATATCTGTTCGGGCATAATAAATGTGGCCCACATCCATTCCAGAGGACGAATAGGCGGAAAATACGGCTGAGAACGGGGTAATGACGATTTTTTTGATGCCCGCAACCTTTGCCGTCCGACAGCCGTGGGCCGGTCCCGCACCTCCGTAAACCACCAGCAACGGGTCATGTTGTCCCAGCTTCTTCCGAATTTTCTCCAGTTCCCGCCCCATGGCCTCGTCAATGGTCTCCTTCACCGATAATGCCGCCTCTTCCACCGAGAGACCCAGCGGTTTACCAATCTTATCCACCATAACCGCACGGGCCTTTTCCAGGTTGAGCTTCATGGCGCCCCCCAGGAAATAGTCGGGATCAAAGATGCCCAGCACAAGGTCCGCGTCCGTAACGGTGGGTTCCGTGCCGCCCAAGTCAAAGCACACCGGTCCCGGAAGAGCGCCCGCCGATTGGGGACCCACCCGCAGAACCCCCTCTGAAACAGAGGCAATGGACCCGCCCCCCGCTCCCACTGCCTTGATCTCCACCATGGGAACATTGACTTGAAAGCCTTCCACATCCGGCTTCAGGGTGTAGCTGACCTGGCCCTGTTGAACGTAACCCAGGTCGAATGACGTACCGCCCATGTCTGCGGAAATAATGGGGTCCGCTCCGTAGGCGAGCCCCGTCAAACGCGCCCCCATCAGGCCTGCCGCCGGCCCGGAATTGTAGGTATTGATGGCGCGCGTCTTGGCCACCCGGGCCACCGCATGGTTGTTGTGGACAATAAAGAGATTTTTCCCGTACATTCGCAGGCGGAGGTTTTCTCCCGCCTTGTAGAGCATGCTCACCAGCTTGCCGTGAATATAGGCGTTCAACACGGCGGCATTGATCCGCGCTTCTTCGCCGGCCCGGCCGGAGATATCCGAAGAGAGAAATACCGGCACGGAACCCAGGAAATCACGGGGATATTCATTCTTGATGGTCCCGCGAACCGCGCGTTCATTTTGCGGATCGGCATCGGAATTCCCCAGGGCCACCACCAGGCATCGCGCCCCCATGTCAATGAGTTTCTGAGCCGCCGCCATGACGGCCTTTTCATTGGGAGCCTTCAGGATCTTTCCCGAGGGCGATATCTCCTCTTCAATCCCCACCACCATCTCGGGATACACCAGGGGCGGTTTTCCATCTTCCATGCGGGTGGGCGCCAGGTTTTCATGACCCGCCGTCACCAGCAGCCCCAGTCGGCTCCCGTCACGTTGTATGATGGTGTTGGTGCCGATGGTGTTGGAAAACCGGATGATGTCCGTGTCATACAACAGATCCTCCACCGCCACGCCGAAACGTTTTGCGCCGGCGGCAATGCATTCCAGGAAACAAACCGTCAAATCGTGCGGCGAAGTGGGCACTTTTACAGGCTCGACCCGGTCCCCTGAAACGAAAAACCCGTCGGTGAAAGTCCCCCCCGTGTCAATGTCAATCGTATACCCCATGACCTTTCCCCTCCTTAAAGATTTTATGCGTGGAAAAATAAACGGCCCATAAAACGTCCCCTATTCAGCTTGTTCGATGGTCCCAAAAACCCCTTTCATGATAAAAGACACCACCTCTTCCTTGACTTCCTCAAAGGAAAGGGGGCCATCCGCACGATACCAGCGAAGCTGCCAGTTGATGACCCCGAAAATATTGAACGTCAGGACCTTGATGCTCCGGCACTGGATGAGTCCCGCTTCATCAAGCTCAAGCAACACGTTTTGATAAAACCCAAAGATTTGACGCTGAATATTGCGATTGATTTTATCCCCTTCTTCTGAAAGATGCTCCTCATCCAGAAAGAAGATCCTGGTTTCCTCGCTGTAGGTTCCCGCAAGGCGAATATGGGTTTCGACCAGCCTTTTAAGCTTTTCCTTCGGCGGAATATCCAGAACCGAAACCTCCTCCAGCGCTTTGATGAGACGCTCGGATGAATGGGCCAGAATGGCCACCAGAAGGCCTTCTTTGTTGCCGAAGTGATGGTAGATATTCGAGATGCTGATATGCATCTCGTTGGCGATGTCGCGAATGGAAGTGCCGCGGAATCCCCGGGCGGAAAATAGGGAAATGGCCGTTTGAAAAATTTTGTCTTTGTTGGTGTTGATGTTTTTCAAAATGCGTCCCCTTTCCAAAAAGATGAGATGGATGGACTGGCGAACGAAATGCTTCGAAAACAGCCTAGATCGATCGTTCGATATCACTCATATCGAACGATCGATCTAGTGTCAAGAAAAAAATAAAAAATCTTTTTGTCCGGTATAAATTTCTTTATGATATGGTTAAACAATATTTTACAGGTCTCCCCGGGAATCGGCTGCAAGCGCATCGCTCGACACATGAAGATTTAAAATTCAAAAACATTGAATGATTCTAAAGAAAAAAAATGGCCACCAAAAAAAGAAGAAAGAAGAAGAAAATTCAAGGCCCACTTGATCCCCATATGGTCCTTGATGGCAGCAGACGGATTTCAGCACTTGAACTGATCCGATTGATTCACAGTGTCAATCCCACCAGCCGGGAAATGAACGCCCATAAAGCTTCCGAGCGCTACCGTCTCAAAGCGCAACTCCAGAGTCTTCTCATCAGACGATTTGGTGAAGGGTTGCGGGTGGAAGGTCCGACACCGGAAAATCCCGATCTGATCGGCTTGCGACTTTCACGGTTTAACGAGGACGCCTGTCACGCACTGATCCAGGAATTGGACGAAGATGCCGCCTCATGGGTCAAAAGACGGATTGATGAAGCCACAAGCGAAACAGCCTCAAATCCGGAAAATACGACGGAGGTTCCCGAAACCGGCGGTCCACCAAGTCGCAATGGTTTACCCGAAGAAACAGCGCTGGCGCCAACAAATGAAAACCTGAGCGCTGATAAGTGTATACGCCTGGGGAAAAATGCACTTGATATCTATGATTATGACGCATGTGAAAAACATTTCAGACTCGCGCTCAAGGCAACAGGCGGCGGGATCGAGGCTGCCGTTTTGATGCTTGAATTGTATGTTAACCATCTGGGGGCCTATGAAAAGGCGCTTGGGGTCAGTGCCGATTTTTCACCCGGGGCTCTCAGAGATGACACAGTGAGACTGCTGCTGGGCTTAGCCTCGGTCCATTGCGGGCATTTTAGGCGCGCCATGGATTACGTTGACCGGATATCGGACGCTCGCGTTGCGGAAATATACCTGCCCGCAGCCCGGCATTTCATAGAAGAGGACATTGAAACCCTTGCAACTAAAGCGCTTTCCAAACTGAAATCCTACGCAACGGCGTCGCACCAGGTGGATATTGAAGATCTGGATCAGAAGTTCCGGTTAAAGAAGGCCGAACACATGAAGCCTTTGGAAAATGAGATGGCGCAAGCCTGGAAGGAAGGCAATCTTGATGCGGCGCTGAACCTGGCGGATCGGATCATGTTGATTTTGCCCAAAAACAGGGAGGCATTGCAAGTTCGCCATAAAGTTTTGAAGCGGCAGCGCCGGGACAGAATCTCCAGGCTCCTACGGGAAGCGGATGATGCCGGGAAGAGACAAGATTATGCCCGGGAGGCGGAACTGCTGGCAAAGGCCGTTTCTCTGGGCGCCGACAGGCATGAATTGTCCGAACGTCTTGAAACCGCAAGAAGCATGGCGAACAAACAACAGGAAAAAATGGAGTTCGCTAACCTGCGAAAGCTTTGGGAAGATGGGCGGATTGAAGCATCCCTTAACGAATTTTTTAATTTTAACAAAAAGAAACGGGAACGTTTTGCTAAGCTCGTTCAGGCCCCTCACTTTCGCTGGCTGGAAGAGATGTCGGCCTCTGACAAGGCCTCGGGCCGGAAGAAAGCGGTGGAAGCGGTTTTAGCCCTCACCCGGGCAAAAAGAGGTCTGGAAGTGGGGGAGGATCCGGAAACAATCCTTGAAGCGCTGGCGCTTCATGCTGGAATGCTTCAATCCGTATCCGATGCCAGGCCCCTTATGAATCAGGCCGAATCCAACGCACAAGCCATTGCCGCCGCCGAAAACAGAAACCACCTGGCCCAAGCCGCCCGATTTCTCGAAAAACCCCATCGAAATCTTGAAAAAGCGGAACAGGCGCTTTCAGCTCTCAAAATCGAACGTCTTAATGAGACGCAAAAGCACGACCTAGAGGCATTGACATCAAAATACAAGCACCTGGAATCCCTTCAAATGCTTGAACAACAGTACGAATCCGCCGCCGCGAGAGGAGAACATTTTGTCTGCATGGATGTGGCGGAAAAGCTTGCTGAGCTGGACGGCGATGCGGTTTCAGGCGATTGGAACGGGAAAATCGGAAACCATGCGAAAGCCGTGAAACGGGAATGGTCGCTTCTATCTTTCCATATGAGGGATATCCCGAAGAGCTATGGCCGCAGGGGCATCACCGGGACATCTGAGTTCAGGGACCATCTGCTGCTGCCGGATGGCCGCAATGCGCTTCTGATAACCTCCCATGGCCGGTGGATCTTTATCCGGACCTTCTGCCTGGATGACCAAACCTTCAAAAACGGCGTTGTTTTTCGCACACCGAAAAGACTGTCTCTGCCAAGGCTGTCATCCTCCGGAAAAATGCTCTGGATCGTCGGTGAAAAGGGCCGTGTGATGGCGCTTTGTCTGGAGCCCCTGACGATTCGATACTGGTATGATTTTTCCACCTTTGCCAAGGAAAATGAACTGATCGAGGATACGCTCGTTTTTCCAAATGAGCAAATGCTCTGGATTCAGAAACGAAATACGCGAGAACCCGATGAAATCATCGAAATCATCCGATTAGACCGGATACAAACCATTCGCAGGATCAACTGGAGCACCCTGCTTGTTCCGGTCAATCATGGCGGACGCTTTGAAGTCGCCATGGAAGATTCCCATCAGCGGACCGTTCGGATCTGTTCGGAAAACGGGCGAACGGTCAAAACCATTACGTTTGATGAACCTTGCATTATGGATGGGATTGTCCCCCACCCAAACGGGGTGGACTATGTGCTTCTAACCCACCAGGATCCGGACTTTCACGATTCGATCACGGATATGTCGAAGGACGGCGGCGAACCGGATGATGCCGCTTTTACCGTTCAGGCAAAGCCGGATTTGGACAGAAAAATTGCCCCCTTGATCATCGAAGATTCCCATGTAGAACTCCAAAACACCATGGCCGTATTGCATAATGCCGGCATTATTTTCGTGTATTTCATGAGTGCCGAGAAAACCGGGGCCGGACTTTTGGCCTTGAAACCGTCAAAAAGTGGTTTTGAAGTACTCTACCGTGTCTCTGCGCCGAAAAATCTCATTATTTTTTCAAATGAACATTCCGACGGACTCGTGGCAATGAGCCCATCATCCACGGGGCTCAAGGCCGTACGCCTTGATCACCGCCCGCCGCGCTTTGAAGGTCAGGATGATTTTGAGGAGGAAAAATATTTTTTTCCCTCGTTTGATTCCATTTGGCTCTGCGATGTGGAAACCGGCGCTTTTAAAGCGGAGATGCTGGCCCGTGCAGTTCAATTGGAAGAAGATCGGCATTTCCTCCGTTTCGAGCAATCGACAGACATAAAGCTGCAAAATGATCCGGATCGGGCCGCGGTTCAAATTCGGGCGCTGGAGTATTGTTCTCTGAGGAATGAAGCGAAGTCTTTGAGCGACTGGCTGAAAAAGCACCATCCGGATCATTGCAGGGTCCTCATGGAATCGGCAAAAAACGCTGCCGGAAAGCAAGACTGGCCCCGGGTGATCTCGCTTCTTGAAAGGGTTGCGCCGCGGGATCTTGATGGCGGCGCCGCCTGCCACAGATGCCATCTTCTGGGGATGGCCTATTTTGCCGCGGGGGATGCTGAAAAAGCCTTACGCATCTGGAAACAGGGAAAGCGTTATAAAGACGGACGCTGCAAGCTGGATCCTTACATCGCTTATGCCAAACTTTCACTCAAAAATGAAAAACAACGGAAACGAAGCAGGATCAGAAATGACATGAAGCGAGGGCTGGAACTTTATGAAACCGTTGATCAATATATGAATAACGGAGACTGGCGAGGGGTTGTTCTGGCCATGGAATCGGCGAACGTTTTGGAAATTAATAATTTACAACTGCAGGCCAGGCTCACGCGGGCCTATCTGAACCAGGATCTGAATCCGAAGGAAAGCCGGTTCATCTGCAAAATCCTCGTGCTGGCCGATTACTGCGAAAAATACGAAGAAAAGTTCATTGGTAAAAACCAAATCCTGCCCTACTATATTGAAACGTGGTCGGATGCACGATTGAAGGAAATTGAGACTGAGGCAAGGGTCTGGCTTGAGGGTCTCGATGGAGAGGAATAATCCTGATTATAATCAGCATATCTAAATCCCCATTTTTTCTGCAATTTTCATTGCAAGCTCTTTGAAATCTTTTCGAGCATCCTGAACTGCATTGGCATGACTGCCAATAGCACCGTCTGCCGATGTCAGGTCGAAAATTGGCTTTCGATGTTCCTGAGCCATCGGAATTAAGCTGCGATAGTGTTTGATCGTAGCCAAACAGTATGGATCATCCGCCTGCTTGACGGTTGTATCTGACGGCTGGTTTAGCACCGCTTCCCGGTACACATTGGGAATTCGGTTTACCCACTTGTCATATGCTTTTACTGGCCTATCAAGCCTCACACTATGTTGCTGGCACAGATAACCAATGATCTGCATCTTCCCCTGAGGAAGTTGAAAACCTGAATAACTCTGCACTTCCAGGCTTGCATTCCAGTTGTCGAGCCTTTTATGCCACAGACTTTTCCAGCTCCTTAGAGTTGGGCCCAGGTTTTTTAAACCTTGCAGGGAGAAGAGATCAGCCCCTAGGGGAATTACCACATAGTCCGTTGCTATCAACACGGATCGGTTAATTGCGCCCAGGTTGGGACCGATATCAACCAAAATGACATCTGCCTGCACTTTTACGGATGCCTTTTGCATAACTTGCCAAAAGGAACTCAATATACGCATGGGACGGTAAAGATTGTTGTCCCCCATACTGTTTGGCCATTCATTTGATAACGCATCTTCATACCCGGACAGATTGACATCCCCGGGGAGCAGATACAGGTCTGTTTTAATATTCTGCAACACCGGTTCCATTATATCGCCAACGCCGGTAAGGGGCTTGACACACTGATAGATTGTTGAGCCTTCAGTCCGGACATTCCATATCTGCTCAATCTTATCTTCATCCAGAAATGCGGCTGTCAGGTTAGCCTGCGGATCCAGATCAACAATGACAACTCGTTTGCGAAGGCTGGCATACATCCATGCCAGGTGATAGATCAAAGAGGTTTTTCCAACTCCGCCTTTATTGTTAAAAAATGTTAATATCGGCTGATTCATGCTTTCCTCTTAACGTGCAAACAACCACGCTTTGGTTGGTTTCAAACTCAATATCAGGGTTGCCATTTTTTTTCATCTCTTTCCTAGCCGTGGCAATACCTCTCCCGAAAGCTTGGATGAAACCGAAGGTTTTCAGAACATCTCCGATATTGGGATTACGATAATCTGTAATTCCGGGCTTGCCAAAATTTTCGGTAGTTACATTGCCGTAGGGTCCACCTGGACTGTTAATTTCTATCCGATCGTTAAACCAGTAAACCCGGGCAGGAGCATTGGTACTTTCGTAAGTACGATGCAGTACTGCATTATACAAGATTTGCTGAATCGCCGCTGGTGGATATGGCATTTCCATTTGGTGAGTTGGCGCCGCCGTGATGTTTATAGAGGTTCGATTATGCGACTTCATTTTTTCCTCCGTACGTCGGAGAATTTCAACAAGAGCTCCCCCTATATTTTCTTCATCAATTACTGGATCGGCCAGCTCAGTCCCGTCAATACGCAAAAACTGAATAAACGCACCCGGTAAAAAATCCTGCGGCGTCTTTCCAATTGCCAAGAGACCAAGTACTGTAGGCGTATTATCATCAGGCGAGACAATCATCTTGCAGGATGCCAGGCGCTCCTCGTAGGTACGGCTATTTGCTTCCAGCACATCCGCCGCAAATGCCGCGGGAAGATATTCGTTTTCAAAAATCACCTTGGAAAGATCAGTGATCTTTGCTGACGGGACAGGATAGATATCAAAAGGAAGATTTTTGTATCTTCTTTTTTCATTGAGAATGCGTTCTTCCTGTTCGTTAGCAATGGAACGACGCGGACCTGTACGAATCCAGATCCTTCCTTCGTATTTTACCGGCGGCATATCAGAGGGCATAACCGTAACTACCGCTATCTCTGCACCTTTCAGCATCCGTTTTTCCACGGAAAACACCGGAAGGGGCAGAATGTTGCCGTCTGTTTTCATGTCTGCAAGGGATAGCAAAAGCTTATCTACAACGCTTAATCCTGAAGGTTCCCCATTGTCCTTTGCCCCTATGAATAAAACGCCGGCGTCATCGTAATTTGGCAAGTCATTGGAAAACGCACAGACTGCCTGTCTGGCTTTTTTAGGAACGTCTCCTTTAAAAGATTCTTTGCGCTCGACTCGATCAGATTCCGTATCATCAAGTAATGCTTCAAGTTCTTGGTCAGTGAATCTTTTCATCATTCCTCCCTATTCAAATACGATCCGCACCTTACCGGGCCTTTGCCCTTGTAAGCCGGTTGATGTATGCCTCAAAGCGTTTCTTCCTCCGCCGGGGTTGCTGGGCCGTCGATGACCCACAGGGTGGATCACACGAGGGGCCATCGGCTTGTGCGGCTTGCGATTGATAGCGTTTTCGATGCGGGATTCAAGTACCTGGCTGCAGTCGATGACGGCCCGGATCTCGGAAATGGCGAAGAAGGATGCCTTCTGCTTGAGCGTGTTCCAGTAGTTATCGAAGGCAATCTGAGCGGCGGCGTCACGGACACCGAATCAAAATAAAAAATACATTTTCAGAGAAAAACGCCAGGATTCCAGACGGCACGCCGCCCTTCAGGACGACGTGCCATGCAATTCTATTCCTGAATGCCTTCCAGTTTCCAGTTGGCGGAACCGACTTTGGAAAAGGCCCACCGTTCCAAAAATTTCACCGGCTCCGAGGGACTTCCATCGATGACCTTTCCAGAGGCCTCATCCACGGTATAATCCAGCAGGTTTGCCGTAAATTGCACAATAACGAAGGGTTCTCCGCCCATCTCCCCCATGTCCACGATGTCCACCTTGCGGACGGCAATGTTTTCAAGGCGATTCTCCTGCCCTTTAGCCTTCAAGTCGGCAAAATGCTGCTCGTATTCTCCGAGAAGTTGAGTGCCCAGGTGCTGTTTCATCACGGAGATATCCCTTCGGGTCCAGGCTGCCTGGACTTTAAAAAACACATCCTGGGCAAACTCCTTGAATCTCTCGGGATCGAATCCCGGATCGTATCTTCGAATCGTATCCAGTTCATCCATAACGGCATCTCCCGAAGCCATATCCGGAGGGGGAGATGGGGACGAGAAATCATCCGCATATCCCCCTCCGGCAGGATATCCCGCATCGGACGACGAAAATGAAGATCTGTTGGAATTTTGCGATGACTTCTTTTTGAACTTTTTATAAAGAAAGTAAATCAAGCCTCCAATGATGAGAATCTCAAACAGACCGAGACCGCTGCCGCCGACACCGCCGCCCATCCCCATGCCATGACCCACGCCGCCGAACAGCATGCTCCCAATGGCGCCCCCAAGAAGCCCGCCGCCCAAACCTCTCATGAAACTTGAGCTTCTTCGAGGCGTATTCATGCCGGAGCTGGGCGCCGACCGGCTGTAAGTTCTGGAAGGACTGCTGCGGCTGAAAGACCGCCCGCCGCCCCTTGACCTGGCTTCTGAATATTCCACCCATACCGCCGATACAAAAAGAAAGGTGAAAAGGAGTGCCATCATTGAAACCATCATCTGATATTTGTTAGGTTTTCGCCTGGTTATATTCCGCATTTTAGCTCCTTGAAATTTTTGACTTGTGAAAAATATTTTTCCTTGCAATCCTCTCAAACCCCAATGGCCAAAGGATTTCTATATGTATGCCATCACCTCTTCTTGTAGTAATGTCTTTACATCGGAAATGCACATGATCTAAAGAATAGCGCATCGAAACCTCCCGATATGCGCTTAGTCTTGTGAATTTACAGGCTGGAGAGACGAATTGTCAATGGGAAAAGGAAGAACCCTCCTGCAAGATCCTCATTGCCCGGCCCGGCAAGGAGATCAGGATCGTGTGCGCCGAAATTTCAAACGCTGAAAACAAACAGCTTAAAAACGAGGCGTCAAAAATCATACTGAGGGTAGGTGACAAGCCTTGAACAGCCAATTTCGGCCGGGGTTGCCCCTCCGCCTCATTCTCGGGCTTCGGGAAATATCGCATAGTGAGTGAATATGCATGGAAACATAATACCTCCTTTTCAGCATGCAACAGGGGCCTTGGGGCCCGATCTTGTTTCAAATCGGCCGGGAGTTGTCAAGAAAAGAAGCGAATTTCTCTTGACACCCAAGGCCGAAAAGCCTAGCGTTTCTCACCTTAAAGAAAAAGCGTTTCGTCTCATCCTAGGAGAATGATAAGTATGAAAAATGAGAAACATGGTTTGTTGACTGCGTTGTTGATTCTGTCGATGCTGATTTGCTGCGGCGCCGGCGACGGCCTTGCCGCTGATGCGGTGGGTTCAGACGCCGGGCCCATTTTGATTCGACTTGGCATGGAGCACTTTGACCCACTCCAAAAGTATCCCCAGACCGGCGGCATGATCAGATTCCAAACGGCTGAGGCAGGTACAGGGGAACCCGCCTACTATATCGTTCAGTTCGATGGTCCCATAAAACAAGCATGGAAAGAAGCGCTGGAAGACCTGAATGCCAAACTGTTCGATTACGTTCCTGATTTTGCGTTTATTGTCAGAGCGCCATCGAACCGGGTGAACGCTGTCCGTTCTCTCCCCCACGTTCGGTGGGTGGGGGATTATCTCACGGAATACAAGCTCAGCCGGGGGGTCGTGAACCAGTCCTTGACTGAAGATGCGGTTTCTGAACCGGAAATGGAAGGCGAGTATCCGGCACTGCGGATTCTGATTTTTCCCGGTGAGGATGTGGATCGGATAGCGGGAGAAATTTCTTTGCTGGGGGGCACGGTGATTCGGGAGTCGATTCGCAATGGTTGGGACAGCAGCCTGACCATACGCCTGCCGGCGGAAAAAATCCCGCAACTCGGGGCGATCCAGGGTGTGAAATGGATTGCGCCTGCTCCCAAGTGGCGGCTGCACAACAATGTTTCAGCGAATATCATCGCAGCGGATACAACCCGCAGGATTCACGGGCTTTACGGAGATGGACAAACGGTGGGCATTTGTGATTCGGGTCTGGACGTAGGAATCAATGATCCGCTTTACCTGCACAAGGATTTTCTGGATGGCAAGGGGCAGTCCCGGGTGGTGAAAATTTTTGATATTTCCGGTCAGGAAAAAGTGGTACCGGACACGGATGGTCATGGGACCCATGTGGCAGGTTCTGTTCTGGGCAATGGCGCTCGATCCGGAAGCAACCCTGCTTCAGACAATTACCCCACTACCTGTTTCAGCGGCATGGCGCCCAAAGCCAGGCTGGTATTTCAGGCACAGGGGGACACCCCCGGTGATAAATGGCCCACTCTGACAAGACTTTTTGAACAGGCACAAGCAGCGGGGGCGAATCTCCATTCCAATTCATGGGGTAGTGCAAATGGCAGTTCCTATAACACGGAATCGGCGGAATTGGATACCTATGCATGGGAGCATCGCGATTTCCTGGTCCTTTTCTCCGCGGGAAATTCCGGGGTGGACAAGGACGGCGACGGCGTCATCGATTTCTATTCCCTGGGTGAGCCGGCAACCGCCAAAAATTGCCTGACCGTAGGCGCTTCCGAGGGAAACCGACCGAGCGGATGCGGATATGATAATTTATGGGGTGTGGCATGGCCTCAGAACTTTTCAGCAGACCCCATAAAAACCGACCATGTTTCAAACAACCCCCGCGGCATCGCCGCGTTCAGCTCAAGGGGTCCGGTCCTGGACGGCAGGTATAAACCCGATCTTGTGGCGCCGGGCACCAACATCCTGTCAACCCGATCATCAGTCGCCGAAAAAAAGGGATGGGGTATTTATAACCAATACTATATGTGGATGGGGGGCACCAGCATGTCCACCCCCATCACGGCGGGAACAGCCGCCCTTGTGAGGGAATATCTGAACAAAGTCGTCAAGATCCCAAAGCCGTCGGCCGCGATTTTGAAGGCCGCGATTTTGAACGGGGCACAGAACATCACGCCAGGGCAATACGGCACGGGAAGTACACAGGAAATCCCCGATTCACCGGTTCCCAACAACGTGGAAGGATGGGGACGGTTGAATCTGGGCAACACGGTCTATCCAAAATCACCGGAAACGATTCTCTACTGTGAAGAAAAAACCGCCCTTAAAACGGATGAATCCAGCGACCACCATTTCACCGTCAACAATTCGTCTCTGCCCCTCAAGATCAATCTGGCGTGGACCGATTATCCGGGGTCCGAAATCACCCAGGGGGGATTGGTGAACGATCTGGATCTACAGGTGATCTCCCCCTCTCAAAAAATCACCTATCCGGATCATGCCATGGGCAAGCCGAAGTTTTCCCCTTTGAGATACAATGCCGCAAACTTTCCGCAAGATCAATCATCCGACAGCATGGCCGTCCGGTTTACGCCTGCCGCGTATCCGGCCAATGTGGAAGTCATCACCTTTGTTTATTTTAACCCCGAGGAGATACTCTCCGATGTGATGCTTGTCATCTATGCCGATGATGGGCAAGGCGGTCTTCCGGGAACCGTCCTTTTCAAAAAGAAGTTTACATACATTCCATCCGGCGAGGGTAATGCACAAAATCCAGCCACCATTTCCGTAGGGATCACGGGGGTCGTAATCAACCAGGGTGATTTTTATGCCGCCATCGAAAAGACCAGCGCCTTTCAGTACCTCGCCGTTGAAAACGGGGATCCTGGAAACAGAAGCTACAGGAAAACAGCTTCGGGCTGGGAGTTGTCCGGGAACATGGCCTGGATTTTTGCCGGGGTGCGGGAGACAACACCGGTAACGGCGTTCGATCGTGTCAACAATGTGCTGGGGCTTACACTGCCAGACCCTGAACCCGGAGAATATACCGTACGCGTTACCGGCTACAATGTGCCCCAGGGCCCCCAGACCTACGCACTGGTCGCACGCGGGGGCATCAGCTCACAAGGCGCTCAGGCCGGCGACTCTAATTTTGAATTCCAGGAATATAAAACTTCTGAAAAGGCCGGATCTGCGACCATAAGGGTTCTCAGATCGGCCGGAAGCACGGGGCCCCTGTCGGTAGGATACCGGACTGAAGATGGCACTGCCAAGGCCGGAATCGATTATGGCGCGGTCCACGGAACGCTCTCTTGGGCCGATGGGGATCAGACGCCCAAGGAGTTTGTTGTGCCCATCCTGAAGGACAATGAACCGGAAGCAATGGAAACGGTGACGCTCCTCCTTGAAACCCCTGCTGAAGACGGCTGGCTGAATTCCGTGGAATCCGCGGTACTCGACATTGAAAACAGCGGTGCGGGTACTTTGGATATCAAGGCGAACGGTTCCGACGGGCCCATCATCGTGGATGCCTCGGAAGCCGTATCCATCACCGTGAGTCTTGATCCGGGCGATAAAGCCGGGCAAACGGCGGACTGGTTTGTCGTCGCCAAGACATCCTTTGATTGGCCACTGGATTGGTATACCTATGCATATCCAACCGGCTGGATTCCCGGCATTGCCGTTACGGTTCAAACCGTGCTTTTCGACATACCCTCGTTCGAAGTGTTGCGAATGGTCCTGCCGATCGGCGTTTATACGTTCTATTTTGCCGTCGATGATCCCGATCGAACCCCCACGGGACCATGGTGGGGGATGGATTCGGTGTCCGTGACGGTTCAATGATTTGGGTTGGGATCATGGATCACATGTGGAAAACGTGGTAAAGTTCGCCAACTTTACACGGTTGGGCTGATGAGACGTAATGTCGGTTATGTACCCCGGTTTTGGATCTGCTCCCTTTGACGGGGACCCCATCAGAACACAAGACCTGTAGCATTGCGGAGAGAAGACCATTAAAATGATTTTTGCATGCATCAATCGTGTCCCTGCCGGCACTGGTCTACAGAACCGGGCATAAGATGGAAAGGTAATTCATGGGCAGCCTCAACAGAGCGCTTACGCCTCAACAGAAAGTCTAAGCAATATGGACAGCCAACATCTGAAGGATCTCTTGAAACAGGTTCAGACCGGTGAAATGGATCTCAATACGGCTTTACACCGATTAAAAAAACTGCCCTTTGAAGATCTGGGTTATGCAAAAGTGGACTTTCATCGACACATGCGTTCCGGCGTGCCTGAAGTCATTTACTGCGAAGGGAAAAGCATTGAACATCTCCAGGGTATTTCGGCGAAACTGGGTCAGCACCATAACAATATCCTGGCAACCCGGGCAGACCGTAAAGCTTTCGACGGAATCCAGGAGGTCGTTCCGGACAGTGAATACCACGAAACCGCCCGGATTGTGGTCATCAACCCGCGACCGGTGGAGCAGGTGGGCAACATTGCCATGGTCTGTGCCGGTACCTCCGACATCCCCGTGATTGAAGAGGCTGCCATTACCGCTGAAATCCTCGGCAACCACGTCAAACGATTGTACGATTGTGGCGTCGCGGGGATACATCGCCTTCTGGATTCCTGTGAAGATTTGTTCAAGGCCAATGTGGCGGTGGTGGCGGCCGGTATGGAAGGCGCTCTTGCCAGTGTGGTGGGGGGGCTGGTTTCCTGCCCGGTCATTGCAGTGCCAACCAGTGTCGGCTACGGAGCGAGCTTCGGTGGCGTTGCGGCTTTACTCAGTATGCTGAACAGTTGTGCTTCCGGAGTTTCAGTGGTGAACATCGACAATGGTTTCGGCGCCGGATATCAGGCCGGCCTCATCAATCAATTGGCGGTTAGAAGGGATAACGATCAATGAAAATTGCTTATTTTGACTGTTTCTCGGGCGCAAGCGGCGATATGATCCTCGGGGCGCTCATGGATGCCGGTCTTCCCCTTGAAACGCTGAAAGGGGAGTTGGCGAAACTGAAGCTGACCCATTATGATCTTAAACTGGAGAAAATCGCCAAAAAGGGCATCGCCGGAAGTCAAGCCATTGTTATGGTGGAAGAGAATCATCACCATCATCACCGACATTTGGCGGATATCAGAACCATTATTGAAAACAGCGATCTTGAAGACGGCATCAAAAAAAAAAGTATCGGCATCTTCACTCGTTTGGCTGAGGCTGAAGCCAAAGTTCACAAAACCAGCGTGGACCATATCCATTTCCATGAAGTGGGCGCCATGGACGCCATCATTGACGTGGTGGGATCGGTCGCCGGGCTGACTGCCCTGGGGATCGAAAAAATCGTCTGTTCACCCCTGCATGTGGGCGCGGGAACAGTAAAATGTGCCCACGGCACGTTGCCGGTACCGGCTCCGGCCACAACGGAACTGGTCCGGGGCAAACCCATTTATGCCACAGGCGTTGCGGGTGAGCTTCTAACGCCCACCGGCGCTGCCATATTGACCACCCTGGCGGCGGAATTCGGCCCCATGCCGGCCATGACCCTTCAAACGGTGGGCTATGGCGCCGGAAACGCCGATATTGCCATCCCCAATTTATTGCGCATCAGCATCGGAGAATCGGAGGAAGAACTAAAAGGGCTTCTAAGCGAACGTGTGGCGGTGATGGAAACCAGCATCGATGACATGAACCCCCAGATTTATGACTATCTTATTGAAAGAATGCTTCAAATGGGCGTAATGGATGTCTTCTTGATACCGATTCATATGAAGAAAAACCGTCCCGGCATGCTGCTCACGGTGCTTTGTAAAATGGAGATGATGGATCAAATCACAGATTTTATCATAGCTGAAACCACGACCATTGGATTGAGATGGCGGATCGACCACAGGCTGAAGGCCCGCCGGGAAATTCGGACGGAACAAACCATCCATGGAGACATCGAATTTAAGGTCGCTAAAATCGGAGACAAAACGGTCAATGTGTCGCCGGAATATGAAGATTGTAAACGGGTGGCCATAAAAAAGAACATCCCGCTTAAAAATGTTCTGGATGCCGCTCGATCAGCGGCGCTTGGTGGGATGTGAGCCTCAACACTGTGACACCCGTTTGTCGCCGTTGGATTGATCGCCTAAAACGACTATCTTACCATCATTCTGAACCGCGATTCAGTTATAAATTTCTTTTTATCACGCGTCTCCTCCCATTCTGCTCCTCCTTTTACTTACCCCGGTTATAAAAACAGTTTTTCATGACCCAAAATATTTTTCAAGCCCCATGTGTTGGTGTAAACTCAAGAATGGATCCTTTCCCTGTTTCAAGAGCATGAAAAGGTATTTGAACCCCTCATACGGCAGCGCATAGCGCTCAAGCCCAGGTTCCGTACATTGGCGGCATTCGGGATAACCGCCGATTTTACGGCGTATTCGGAACGCCTCTTTCGACCGGAAAATATCGTCCACGGATTGATCTTGAATATTGCCGGGACTGCTGTCGATGAGGGGACACAATAACACGCGCCCCGTGCTTCGCACGAAAAAATAATTGAATCCGCAGGTACAAGTCTTTTCCATGACGCCTGTTTCGAAATACCGAACCAGGGCCTCCGCATGATAGCTCCACCGAAAAAGATCGGTTCTGAAAAAATCCGCCGCCTTCTGGTTCATTTCCTCGGTAAACACCAGATCGACGGCGCGGTCCGGGTTCAAATAGCGCTCCCGGGTAATAATGCAGGGGGAGATGATGGTAAACAGCCCGTTTTCATTTGCATAACGGCAGATGTCCGCCAATGCGTCCAGATTGATGGGCAGAATGGTTGTTTTTAGGCCGATAATGAGGTTGGGATATGACTTACGAAGTTCTTTCAGCCGCTGAATCGTTTCATTGACCTTTTTCCATGCATCCTTGAAATTCCTGATACGGTCATGGATGTCCCCGATACCATCCATTGCGCATACCACCACCAGGTCGAGGCCGGCAATTTCCAGGTCTTTGAGAATGGTTTCCACGGCGTCCGGTACGCGTTCCGTCAGCAGGCCGTTGGTAGTCACCGCGATGCTTCTGAGTTTTCGAAGATTTTTATTCTTCAACCGACAAATCTCTCTAAAAAGCTCGGGGAGGTCTTTTCGCAGGAACGGCTCGCCGCCGGTAATATCCAGCTCTCTTAAATCCGAAAACAAATTTGAGGACAGGAGATTGATCCATTGCGCAAGCGGCAGGTCTTTCACATGGGCCGGGATTTTCCAGATGTTGCACATCATGCATTTTGCAATGCAATGATGCGTAACCTCAAGGCTTAACGCCTGGGGTTTTCCGGGATGTCCGGTTCGTTTAAGATATTGAAAACGAAGACCGTTCAATGCCAGTCGCCCGGCTAATGCTACAACAGAATCACGCATGGGGTTTCTCCTGCATTCATAAGAATCATTCCGCGTTTTCGGACAGAAGATCGACACAGGCCTGAAGACACCCCCACAGGATTTGATTCAACTTTTCCCGGAGAATGCCGACCAGACCAGTTTTGGATTCACGGATCCGAAAGCGCAATGGCTGAAACACCCCCACCAGACGCCCGACTGGTAGGAAAGCTGGTCCAAAGTAAAATAAAACAGAAATGAAAAAGGGTTCAAACTGGGCTTTTTGATAACATGGTTCACAATGCCCACCACCAGATGCACGGTTATCACGACCATTGAAACCGTGTAGAAAAAGGGCAAAAACAGAATCCCCCACAACAGATAATACCGGGATGCAAAAGCACACAAATGGTAGGCAAAGGCAAAATACCCCCTTAGAACCGCAAGCAGAATGGAAATAACGCCCACCGGCACACCCTTTTTTCTAACGATTTGCCACCGGTTCAAGGTATCCCCGATAATAATGGCGCCGCAAAGAATCAACAAGATGGGAGAGGCCGTCGTCATGGCAAGGACGCCCAAACCCAGAAACAAAGATCCCCCCACGGGAAAGACCATTTTCTTACGTCTCTTTTCGTGCAGTTTCTGAAGCAGCGGCTCGGAGGTGCCGTAATCAAACCGCCTCCCGCAAAACGAGAACAGACGGTTTCGGTGTTTGTGGAAAACGTTTCCCACATCTTGAAACGCCACATAAAAGCCATGGTCCTGTATTCGCCAGCAAAGATCCACATCCTCTCCCACCACCAGTTCTTCCCGGAATCCCCCGATGCTCAGAAATAAACTTTGCCTCACCAGCAAATTGCAGGAAGGCACGTAAAAGGTGGTATCTCTTTCCTGAGACCGCATGGCATGCCGGCCCATGATCAGAGAGGAGTTCACAGCTTCGTAACGATCCAGCCCCGATGTGTTGAAATATGATCCGATCCGGCCGCCCACGGCACCCACGGACGCAGCCTTGAACGTAGGCAGAAGCTCTTTTAACCAGAGGGGATCTACCAAACAATCGGAATCCACGAAGGCCAGGATATCGCCCTTGGCTTCCCCGGCCGCCAGGTTGCGACAAAAGGGCGCCTGCCGGTTATTTTCAAGACGAATGAGACGAACCGGGAATCCGGATATGATTTCCGGCGTGTGGTCCGTTGAAGCGTCGTCCACCACGATGGTTTCAAGTCGGCTTGCGGGGTAATCCAGATCTTCCAGGGATTTGAGGCAGGCGCTGATCTCTTCGGGCCGATTCCTGACCGGGATGATAATGGATACCATCGGGAATTCGGAAAGGGCCGGAATACCCTGCTGCTCCAGAAACCCTTTCAGCACGAGTTCGTTGAGCATATGCGCCACCCGTTCGGCATCGACGTTTTCAATCAGGGGGAGTAGTCGCTGAAAGGCCACGTAATCGCGCCCGGACAAGCAGCGGATAACAGGCTTCCAGGCGCCATGAAGGGAGAGGGTTTTGAGGGGAAAACTTAAGACCAGAACAATTCGGTCATTTTTCTCATGCCGGGTAACGCCTTTGGCCAGACGGTAGCCGAGGGGTGAGTGCCATTGTCCTTGCATCAGGAAATCAACCCCCGGATGTTTTTCCGGTAAATTCCAGGAAATCATTGGACTGAAGAAAAGAGATGAACCCATCCACCTGGGAAGCAAGGCTGCCGGTAAGCATCTCTCCTTTTTTTTCAACGCGGCTGCCGGTCAAAAGCTGTTTTGTCCGATCATAAGATTGAAGCCGGCTATCCGGGGGAGATGGGGCCTTCGGGCGGGGACGGGGCGGACCGATACTCACGCGGACGGCCTTGGGAAGAACCGCATTTTCATCAAACATCAATTTTGTAACCGGAAGGGTTCGACTTTTCTCCACTGCATCACAGGCGGGCACCGGCAACAGAATGCCGCCCGCGTCCACGCTGCACACAGCCGGCAACATACATTTGACCCTTTCCCGTTTTCCCCGGCCCGCACTCCGTTCCACCAGGAGGCCGTCTGTCTTCGATACCCCATGAAAATCCCTTATGCCGGCAACAAAAGGCCGGTTCAGGTGGTAACCCAGCAAGGCGCCCACCTGCCCGTTTCGGGTGTCCAGGCTTTCCTTGCCGCAGAGCACCAGATCGGCGCCGATTTTCCGAATAGCGCGGGATAGAAAAACGGACTTTTGCCATGGATCTAATGTGGGAACCATATCGATCTGATACAACGCCTGAGCCCCCAGGGCCATGCATCTTCTCAGTTCCGCCTCCGCAATGAAGGGACCCAGGGTCAGCAGGCTGATGTGGCCGCCGCCCGCCAATTCCCCGGCATGTAAGGCGGCGCCTACGGCCAGTTCATCATATGGGTTAATCCGGCTCACCCCATCGTGTGCGGACAGATAATGGTGATCCAGGTCTTTTCCGGTTCTGGCGTAGATATGATTGATCTGCTTGACGCAAACGATAATTCGCATGTTATCCCTTACCCATCAGTAGACCCGCCCCAGGGCGGCATCGATAATCTCCACCAGGTCCATGACCCGGGTCGGTTTTTCCATCTCCAGTGCATTGATGCCGTCCTCCAGCATGGTCAGACAGTAAGGGCAGGCGGTTGCCGCCAGGTCCACCCCCGCTTCCGCCACATCTTCGGCTCTAAGACGGTTGATATTTTGCCCCATGTTTTCATGGAGCCACATACGGCCGCCCCCGCCGCCGCAACAGAGGGCGTTTTCCCGGTTTCGCTTCAACTCCTGAAGTTGGAGGCCGGGAACACTTGCGGCGGCCTCCCTCAAGGATTCGTATACCCCGTTGACCCGGCCCAGATAACAGGGATCGTGAATGGCAACCCGTTTGTTCACCGGATATTTCGGTAATATTTTCTGTTGTTTGATTAACTCCAGCAAAAAGGGAACGGCATGGATGACCTCGAAATCGCCCGGATATTCGTTTTTGAGGGTATGATACCCGTGGGGGCAGAGACAGACAATTTTTTGAATATGGTATTTTTTAAAAACAGCCAGATTCTTTTTCGCAAGGAAACGAAAAAGGACTTCATTCCCCAGCCGCCGGGCTGAATCCCCACAGCACGATTCTTCCCGCCCCAGGATGCCGAAGCGCACCCCGCCCGCCTGAAGAATCCGCACCATGGCGCGACATGTTTCCTGGTATCGGGGGTGAAAAGCCCCGGCGCATCCCACCCACAAAAGGATTTCTGACCCTTCCTCGGATATATGGGGGACTCCCAGGTGCATGGCCCAGTCTTCCCGGTGGGCCGACCCTCTACCATTCACATCTCCGAAAATTTCCAGGTTCCGCATCATGTCCCTGGCAGCCTCGGGCAAAAGGCCTTTCCCCATGACCCGGGCGCGTCTTAAGTCCATGAGCTTGTCCATTGGACTTGCATACACCGGGCACCTGTCCACGCAGGCCATGCATGCGGTACAGGCCCACAGGGCGTCGGGCGAAACGGTGTCTTCAAGGGAGGAGGCGGAAGATTTGCAAACAAGGTCATAAATCCCCCCCATAATCTGACGGGGGGAAAGGGGCTTGCCGGATAGGGCCGCGGGACAGGCCTCGTCGCAACGCCCGCAGGAGACGCAGGCCTGAACATCCAGAAGCTGCTTCCAGGTGAAATCTGCCACCGATTGAACGCCGGTCCTGTCCCCCAGGTCCATCTCCCGCATTGCGCCCCGCGGTCTTGTTTGACGGTAGACCACATTCAGGCTTCCTGAAATGAGGTGTCGCATGAAGGAAAAGGGAAGGATGGCGATAAAGAAGAGCAGCGTAAAGAAATGGACCCGAATCATGACCTGCATGAACAGGGGGGAAGTCGGCATGACCGGAACCAACAAACCGCCGATGGGGGTACACCACCGCCACGGCGTTTCCATGATGGAAAGGCGTGTCCCTTCTGCGAGAAAGCCGCTCAACACCATCACCAGAAGAAGCATCACGGGCAACAGGACTCTCACGGTCGCGGCATGGCTTTTGAGCCGCCTTATAAGAAAATAGACAAGCCCCAGCAAGAGGGCAAGTCCCAAAAGATCGCTCAAAAGAGAAAGCAGCCCTGCCGGCAGCGGCGGCAAAATAACCCCGAACTGGGGCAGAATGCCCATGAACAGGGAAAAAAGAACCCCCCAGAAAACAACCAGGTGAGCAGCCCCATTCACAGGGTTCCGAAGGATCTTTCGGTGCCCCAGCAGATAAGTGAAAAAACCCTTTAGATCACGGCGGCATTCTTCTTCGCGGCCTATGCGCCAGGAGCGCCTCAGCTTCGCCATGCCCGTCAGAAAAATGACCAGGGAAATACCCATCAGGAGCAGATCAAATGCGGTTAACAACAAATCATCTCCTCCCTTTTCCAGATTTTCCTGAAAATCGGCGCGTATAAAAACAGCAACCGCCAATCAAGAGCAAAGCGACGGCCACCCCATAAACCGCCCCGGCAATGATATAAAGGGTATCCTTTTTATTATCGGATTTCGGGTGGATATCCCCCATGAGGCCCGCTTGACCCTCATCCGGAAAATGGCATTTCCGGCATCCTTTTTTGTTCAGGGGCATTTTTTCACCATGGGCGGCTTGCCCCTGATGGCACCCCAGGCAATCTTTATCATCAAAATCACAGGCAAAATCCTGTTTGCCGTGGGTTTTGACCCGGAACGACGGCAACCAGGCCAGGAAACCGGCATCACCCGTCTGGGCCGGATGGCACGGGCCGCAGGTACGGGCAAGATGGTCGGGATGCACCGAGGATGCGGGATTGTCCTTTCCCAGTATGCTGTGCCGGGTGTGGCAGGAATAGCATTGGGGGCGCGTGCCCGTACCCCCCAATCCGTGACGGTTCACCTGATCGTGACACGCGCCGCAATCCACATTCCCTGATCCTCTATTTTTCATATGGGCGTCGTCCACGATATCTCTATGGCAATCCATGCAGGTAATCTCGTTGTGGTGAACCGACCCCTCATATTGCGCCTGAGATATGTGAAGCGCGCTTTTCCCGCTCCCTTCACGGTGGCAATTGAGGCACTCCTCCGGTTCGTAGGCGAACAGGCTGGACGTCAGCAGGAAGAAGAGTGAAACCGTATACCAACTTATGACACTACAACGCATCTTTGATCTCGCGAATGCGGTTGATGAGAAGGGGCAGCAGGTCATGGACATCCGCTACAATTCCCAGATCGGCAAACCGGAATATTCTGGCCCGGGGATCGGTGTTGACAGCCACGACCCGATGAGCCGTCTCAATGCCCGCCGTGTATTCATTGGCCCCTGAAATGCCGCAGTTAATGATCAATCGCGGGGTCACCGTCTTGCCCGTCTGACCAATCTGCCGTTCATAGGGCAGCACATGCCAATCGATGATCGGTCGGGTGGCGGCCACTGACCCGCCCAGGGCTTGGGCCAGGTCATGCACCATATCAAACCCTTTCCCCTTGCCGACCCCCCGTCCTCCGGAAACAATGATATCCGCCTCTTCAATATCAAGGGTCTCGGGGTCGGCCTCGATCACTTCCACCACCTCTGTTTTCAGGCCCTCGGGGGGCTCTTCCACGGCAATAAATTCCACCGTTGCGGCTTGCGTCCGGATTTTTTCGGCGGGCATCAGCACGGCGGGAAGAAATGATACAATGGGACCCGGATTGCATTGCAGCGCCACCCTTTCAGACAAATAGCCATTGGCCGCGGGACGGGTCGCCACCCACTTCCCATCGCCTTCAACCTTGAGATCCATGGCATGCGTCACAACGCCCGTTTCAAGCAGGGCGCCCAGTCTTGCGCAAAGGTCGGCCGTATCCGGGTCCTGTACCGTCAGAAGGACATTCGGCGCATGTTGATTCAGCAACCGGAAAAGCGCCCCCGCAAACCGCTCCCCATGATAATACGAAAGGATTTCATTTTTGAGGCACAGCACCCGGTCCACCCCATAATATCCGAGATTTTCCAGGCCTTCAGGCAGTTCCCAGCCCAAGACAACCGCCGTAATCCGGCCCGGTGCTTCCAATCGGCAAATCAGTTTTCGGGCTTCATTGATAAGACCGAAGGTATCCCCTGAAAAGGTTGCCTCCCGATGTTCCGTCAGGATCCAGATATCAAAAAAATTCGGGTTTTCAGGCATGGCTTTCATATTCTTCTTCCCACCCGATGCCCTTCCACAATGGCCATATCCGTCTTACGCGGCGCCACGCAGTCTCCAATCCGGTAAAGTTCTTTGACCTTCCCCTTCAGGGCAAAATAGAGATGGTCATCGGAAACATTTCCCGCTGCCAGCACAATGGTATCGTACCCTTCAAAATCCATCATCTCGTTGGAGTAGACATTGAGGCCCTTGGCCACTGTGCCCTGAATTTCGAGGACCGCAATATCCGGCGTACAGGCGACGCCTTTTTTCGCCAGGCGCTGACGGGCCAGAAACAGGTCCTGAAGGGGCCCCAGTTGCGAACCCTGAAACAGGGCCGGCACCAGCACATGGACCTTTTTGCCCCGATCCGCCAGGAACTCCGCCGTCCCCGTGCCCTGATGGTGGCCGTCCAGATCGATGAGCAGCACCTTTTTGCCGGTTTCCACGGTTTCATTCAAAACATCCCAGGTACTCACCACCTCCGGATAGGCGTAACTTCCGGGAATGGGATTCTGTTTAGGCGTAGAACCGGTAGCGACAATGACCACGTCGGGATTTTCCGCCAA
Organism: Desulfatiglandales bacterium; assembly: GCA_963664475.2. Classification (GTDB taxonomy): domain Bacteria; phylum Desulfobacterota; class DSM-4660; order Desulfatiglandales; family Desulfatiglandaceae; genus NaphS2. The sequence continues at coordinate 154,795 of CAXXXE010000002.1, read as the reverse complement.
AACAAGGGTTTCGTCCGCTTCAACTCCCAGGCGCAACTCCATATCCAGTTTCTCAAGCTGGCCAACGAGCCACCGGGTCACCCCCTGAATCTCCTGGCGGCCGGGCACCTTGCCGGCGATGATATTCTGCCCCCCAACCTGATCATTTTTCTCAAGAACAATCACATGATGCTTTCTGAGGGCCGCCACACGGGCCGCCTCGAGACCGGCGGGACCCGCTCCCACCACCACGACTTTCTTCGGCGTGTCGCAAGGCATAAGGGTTCCAAAACCCAGTTCCTTTTCATTGCCAGCCGCGGGACTCTGCATGCACCCGATATCATATCCCAGCCCCATGCGGCCGATACACCCCTGATTGCAGGCGATGCACTGCCGAATATCGTCTTCCCGGCCCTCCATGGCCTTGTTGGGCAATTCCGGGTCCGCAATGAGGGCGCGAACCATGTTGATCATATCCCCCTGCCCGTCTTCCAGGATCTTCTCCGCCAGGTGGGGATCATTGATGCGGTTGGTGGCATAGACGGGAAGGCTCACCACCGAACGGATGGCGGCGGAAAGGGGCGTCGTGTAAGCGAGCGGCGTGTGCATGGACCCTTCCACCAGAAAGAGGTTGTGAAAGGTCCCCAGGCTCAGATCCAGAAAATCGATGAGTTTCGCTTCTTCCAGAAGCCCGGCGATTTCCATGGCGTCATGAATGGTCAACCCGCCCCTGGGGTGCATCTCATCGGCATTCAGCCTCACCCCAAGGGTAAAATCTTCGCCCACGCTTTTTCGAACCCCTTCAATCACCTCCAGGCAGAACCGCATGCGGTTCTCAAGGCTGCCGCCATATTCATCCTCTCTGAAGTTGGTGGCGGGAGAGAGAAACTGCCGGATCAGGGAGCTGTGCCCCAACTGAAACTCGATCCCGTCAAAGCCCCCTTCCACCACATGCATGGCGCTCTTTTGGAAATATTCGATACACTCCTTGATATCTTCAATTTCCATCTCTTTCGCCATCTCCCGAAAGAGGGGGTCTTTCCCCGGACTGGGCCCCCACACGGGAAGCCGCGATATTTTTCCGTCCGCCTGCATGCCGTTGTGGTTGAGCTGGGCAAAAATCCTGGTATCGTATTGATGAATCGTTTGGGTAAGGTTTAAAAACCCCGGAATCACTTCCGGAACAAAGGCATCCACCAGCTTTGCGTAGGCCAGATCCGACGGGTGGACCGTCAGTTCTTCCGTGGTGATGAGGCCGCACCCTCCCCTGGCCCGCTCACGGTAATAATAAATGTGACGTTCACTGATCTGATGGTCTTCGGAAAGATTGGTCAGGTGGGCAGCGAAATTGATCCGGTTGGGGACCGTCACGGAACCGATTTTGAGGGGGGAAAAGAGATATCGATACTCGCTCACAGTTTTTCTCCCACCTTTTGTCCTTCGTAAACGGCCATGCCGATGCTCCGGGGCGCGACACAGTCTCCCACCCGGTAAAGTTCTTTCACGCGGCCTTTCAATCGGCGGTACAGATCGTCTTCCACCCGATTCCCCATATCCAGAACAAGGGTGTCGTAGCCCTCAAAAACAATTGCAGTGTTCGTGTAAATATTTCTTGCCTTTACCGTTTGCTGGTTGATTTCATCCACCACCACATCGGTGGTAAAGGTCACCCCTTTTTGAAGCAGTCGCCGGCGGGTCAAATACAGATCCCCGATGGGCCCCAGCTCGATGCCGATAAACAGGTCGCTGGTAATCATATCCACCTGTTTCCCCTGATCCGCCATCCTTTCCACGGTAGCCGCGGCATGGTGCCCCCCGTTTTCATCCACAAAGAGAACCTTTTGGCCCACCGGGTAGTTTTCCGCCATCACATCCCATACATTCAGCACCAGGGGCGGACCGTATTCTCCGGGAACGGGCCTTTCGATGGGTCTTGATCCCGTGGCCACGATCACCACATCCGGGTTATTTTCCTGAATCCATGAAGGCGTTGCCGTAACACCCGTAATGATCGGAACTTCGAGCTGTTTTAGACAATGGGTCAAATAGCGGATTATTTCACCCATGCCCTCGCGGCCCGCCCCCTTGACCAGGAGGTTCATCTGTCCCCCCGCCCGGTCCGCCTTTTCGTAGACAGACACATCATGCCCCTTTTTTCGGGCGCTCAAAGCAGCCGCAAGCCCCCCGGGACCGGCCCCAACGACGATGACGCGCTTTGGGATTGCGGATTGCGGATTGCGGATTGCGGAATTTTCATACCCAACCGCGGGATTCTGGATGCAGCTCAAAGTTTTGGACTGGTTGATGCGGCCGATGCAGCCCTGGTTGTCCCGCACGCAATAGCGGATATCCAGGATTCGGCCTTCCCGGGCTTTCTTGGGACAGTCCGGATCGCAGATGAGGTTGCGGATGAGCCCGATGGCATCTCCCTGTCCCTTTTCAATAATTTCTTCAGCCATTTGGGGCGTATCGATCTGATGGCTGGCGATCACCGGAATGGTCACGGCGGCTTTGATCTGAGCCGCCGTATCGATGGTGAAACCGAAGGGGGTGTGCATGGAGGGCATCAGAAGGTGAAGGTTGTAATAGGTCCCCACGGCCACGTTGATAAATTGGGCGCGACCCTCAGCTTCGAAAACCCGTGCCATTTCAGAGGACTCCTCCGGGGATATGGCGCCCCAGAACTTTTCGTCGGCGCACAGGCGGATACCGACAGTGAAATCGTCCCCCGCCTTTTTTCGCACCGTTTCCAGAACTTCGAGGGGCAACCGCATTCGGTTTTCCAGGCTGCCGCCGTACTCATCCCGGCGATGATTGCTCAAGGGGGAGAGAAACTGCCGCAGCAGGGATTCGGGCCCCATATCGATCTCAAGGCCGTCAAAGCCCCCTTCCCGGGCCAGGACCGCGGCCCGCCCGAAGGCTTCGATAACCGAGGCCATGTCCTCCGGTTCCATGGGTTTGGCCGTCTCGCCGAAAGCGATGTCCGACAAAGCCGAAGGCCCCCATACCGCATGCCGGGTAACGGCGCCGCTTCCCTGAAAACCGTGATGGTTTAATTGCGCAAACACAGGGGTGTCGAAATCGTGAATGGCACGGGTGAGCCTTTGAAAATCCGTTACCGCATGGGACCCGTATGCTTCGATCATGGCAGTCCACGGACGGTCATTTTCATGAAGGGTCAGTTCCCCGACAACAATCAGACCGCAGCCGCCCTGGGCCCTGCGCCGGTAATAGGCTACATGACGGTCATCCAGCCGGCCTTTCCGGGCAAAATTGGTGCGATGCGCCAGGAAACAGATGCGGTTGGCAAGGGGCGTTGTTCCAAAAGTGATGGGACTGAACAGATGATCAAACATTTTCCACGTCATTCCGAATCGCACGGCATAAAATCAACTTTATTCTCCGTGCCAGTTTTCAACTGTCAATTCTGAAAAATGGTAGAAGTCTTTAACATTGCGGGTTACCAAAACCAGATCGTTCACTTTGGCAATGGCCGCAATTTGACCATCTACAAATGGAGGCGACATTCCCTTCCGCGACAACCTCGCCCTCTCTTTTGCATGCCACTTGGCCGCCCGGTCATCGTAGGGAAGAATGATCAGGTTCTTTCTCACAACCTCTTCGAGGAAAAATTCAATCTCCTGATGTTTTCGTGATGGCGGAAGACGACGGCAACCGTACTGAAGTTCATGCCAGACCGGGGCACCGGTCACAATTTCATGCTGGTGCTCTTTCAACATGGAAAGGACGGATGGGTCAGCTTCAGACTTTAAAGGTTCCGACAGCACATTGGTATCAAGAAGAAATTTCATCAGCTCAAATCCACTTCCCGTCCGGGGGAAGTATCCCGAAGCCCTTCAAAATCCTGATTTAAAACAACCGTCCCTTCTGAATTGAGCGTTTCACGAAAAGCTGTCAGAGCTTTCCAGAACCCCGAACTGGAAAGATTGAGCCGCTTGAATTCGTCTATGGACAATAAAACCACAACCGGTTTTCCTCTCCTCGTAAGCTCGACGAAGGGTCCTTTCTCTACTTGATGAATAATGGCTGGAAGCTTGTTCTTAGCTTCAGCTATTGAGTATTGTTTTTGCATAAAGCGCATCTCCTTCATCGAAAGCGTTTTTTTCATGATAGCCATCTTTATAGCTATGATCAAGAAAAACCGAAATGCCTTTTTCTGATCTAAACAACCCGCCTTCAGTGGATCGATGATGCAAAGCGATTATTTCATCAAATATCCGAAATTTTTAAGATTCACAAGACATTCCGGATCCGGCATGTTGATATCCTGGTAGGTATGATAGGCCATTGCCGGACACCCCCCCCGACAGAACTCAAATCGTTCGCAGGTCACGCAAGTCTCCACGTTCAGGTTGCGAAGTTCTTTGAAAACCGGGGCCTGATCCCACATGATCTTAAACGAAACATCCCGAACGTTTCCCACCCGAAACGGCGGTTCCTGAAGGAAGGCGCAGGGGTAAACATCCCCTGTGGGAGAGATGCAGCAGGTCATCTTGGCGGCGCCGCACATATCCAGGCCCTTTCGGCGCCGATGCTCTGAAGTGAGGCAAAAGAAAGAATCCCCGGTCCGCACCAGATCATGCCCTTCCAGCCATTCGGCAAAGGCCTCCAACTGCCATTTCTCCGGCCCCAGAGATTCACGGCTCCCTTTGGCCCGGCCCGACGGCCGAAACCGGGAAACCCGCAGTTCGGCCCCGTAACCGCCCGCAAGTTTCCGAAGATCATCCAGTTGTGGATAATTGGTGCGGGTCAAAACCGTGTTGATGCTGAACTTCACCCCATGGCGCGCCAGGCAATCGGCGGCGTTCAAAATCTTTGGGTAGGTTCCTTCACCCCGTATGGGATCATTCACGTCCGCCGTGGCCCCATCGAGGCTTATTTGTAAATAGAGCATTTTCAACCGGGACAACCGGCGGGCAAGAGCGTCGTCAATCAACATGCCGTTGGTGCTGACACAGGTGACCAGCCCCTTTTCATGACAATAGGTGAGCAGATCCGGAAAATCAGGACGGATGAAGGGTTCTCCCCCGCCGATATTCGCCTGGAACACCTTAAGGGATGTCAATTGATCCACCAGTGCGCGACATTCCGGAGCGGTCAATTCATCTTTGGAGGGAACCCCAGCGTCCGAAAGGCAGTGAACACAGTGGAGGTTGCATTTCAGAGTGATTTCCCACGTGACGTTCACGGGGGCCCGAAGCCCCATCCTGGCCATTTTAGCGCTCAATGATAACTCCCTTATCTTTAAGCCGATCCAGGCTTATCTTTATTTCCCGCAACCGATCTCGAGGCATTTTATCCGCCTGATTTCCTTCGCCCAACCATTCTTCCAGGCTGTGTCCACCGTTAAAAAAGGCGCCATCCAGCAACGCGCCGGAGGACAGAAAATAGAGCCGGGGCCCTTTCATGGTATAGAAAAGCAGTCCGAAATCCTCGTTGCGCACCTGCGTACCCGATGCCAACACATACCTTTTATGGCCTGTTGTATTTGTATTCATAAGTCAAGCTTTCAAGGAACGGCTAGTAAACGCCGCAGATCCCATCAATGGCCATTTCCTCGATCTCAATTTCCTGGGCGGCAAAAATATCGTCCAGGCTGGTTTCCTCGTGCTCAAGCTTCACATTCTTTTCTTGATTTTCCATCGTTCGTAAAATCTCCAGTTTGCAAAAACATCATTTTCAAATTATATTTTTTTATCGAACAATCCCGGATGGACGGACAGGCGGGTTCCCCATCCGCCATCCGGAATCCGTTTTTTGGGGTTATTTCATGAGGGCATGCCACGGCTTTTCAGGCTGTCCGATGAGATCCACATAGATATGCTTGGTGGTGGTATACTCATCGAGGGCCATGGTGGAGAGATCCTTTCCCCACCCAGACTGTTTGCATCCTCCCCAGGGGGTTTCGCAGAAAATCATCAGGTGTTCATTGACCCACACGGTCCCCGCCTTTATCTGGCCGGCCATGGCCAGGCCGGCACGAACATCCTTGGTCCAGACGGATGCACAAAGGCCGTAATGCGTGTCGTTGGCCAGAGCGAGGGCTTCTTCCGGCGAACTGAAACGGGAAAGTCCCACCACGGGACCAAAGACCTCCTCCCGCATGATTACCATATCATTGGTACATTCGCCCAGGATGGTGGGAACCACAAAAAAGCCGTCTTTGGTATCCGGCGTATCCGGTCTCTCTCCACCCAGTAAAACCTTGGCGCCAGCCGCCTTCGCCCCCTGTACATAGGCTTCGATCTTATCCCGGTGCTCCCCATAGGCCACCGGGCCGATGACCGTTGCCATATCGGTGGGATCTCCGTATTTTAGAAGTTTGGCGCCGGCCACGAATTTTTCCGCGAATGCGTCGTACAGGGACTCATGAACATAAAATCGGCTGGGGGTAGCGCAAACCTGTCCCGAATTAAAAAAGGCCCCGAAAACCGCTGCTTCTACGGCGGCATCCACATCCGCGTCGGGCATGATCAGAAAGGGGTTCTTGCCGCCCAACTCCAGGCCGACCTGCTTTACGGTAGCACTGGCCACTTCCATAATCCGTTTACCCGTGGCCGTATCCCCGGTAAAACCGATCTTCGCGACTTCCGGGTGTCGGACCAATGCCTCGCCGACGGTTTCACCCGGACCGGTGATAACATTCACAACCCCGGCGGGAACGCCCGCCTCCATGGCAATTTCCCCCAGCTTCAAGGCCGTCAACGGCGCGATGGAAGGTGGTTTGATGACGCAGGTATTGCCCGTAACAAGGGCAGCCCCCATCTTCCAGATCACCATGAGGGCCGGAAAATTCCACGGGGTAATGAGCCCCACCACCCCTAAGGGTTCCCGGACGGTCATGGAAATGCACCAGGGACCCACGGGGAGGGTCTCACCCGTCAGGCCCCGTGCGGCCCCGGCAAAAAATTCCATTTGTTCGGCACAAAGGGGCACATCGAAATTCATGGTTTTACGGATGGGGGAGCCATGCTCCCGGGTTTCCAGAGTGGCGAGTTCTTCCTGGTGCGCCATGATGAGCTGGGACATTTTCAGCAGCACTTTGGATCTTTCGGTCATGGTTTTGCCCGCCCAACCGGGAAAGGCCTTTTGGGCCGCGGCAACGGCCTTTTCCACTTCAGCATCGCCACATTTTGGAACGGTCCCCACCACCTCCCCGTTAGCCGGATTGATAATCGTAATCGTCTCCCCGCTTTCAGCCGAGACCCATTCCCCACCGATGAGTACTTTATAATCCATCTAATGCCTCCTGTTCTTCGCATTTTAATATTGAAACCATCCATCCGCCCAGAATGGATGGCATTAAGGTCGAATTCAAAATGTTCAATCAATCAAATACAGGAACGCATAATTTCCTTGATCTGTTCCGGTGTAATGTCGCGAGGGTTGGCTTCCCTTGACAGATCATTGATGGCCCATTTGGCAGTATGCTCAATGTCCGCCTCACTGAAATCGAAATCCTTGAGTGGAACTTGAGGAATGCCCACATCATTTCGGAGTCTCTCAATTTCATCAAGTGTTACATCAGTCGCATGGACTGGATTCATATGGTGGATATCCAGTCCCATGGCCTCTCCGATCTCCTTAAATTTTTCCGGGCAGGCCATCGCATTAAAACGCTCCACCGGCAACATCATAATAGCGTTGGTGTAGCCATGATGAAGGTCCTTGATCACCGACAGCATATGGGCCGTACCGTGAACCATCCCCATACCCCCTCCCAGATTATAAGACATGGAGGCGATGAACTGTGCCCAGGCCATGTTCTCAATTGCCACGTCATTGGCGGGGTTGGCATAGGCCTGTCGGATATTCTCACTCAACAGCTTGATTGCCCTCATGGCGGTAGCATGGACCACGGGCATATTAAAACGGCCTATGCCGGGCTCCATGGCATGACAAAAAGCATCTATTCCGGTCCATGCAACTAATTGGGGCGGCTGTAGTCTCATAAACGCGGGATCATTTATACCCACCGACGGCGCCACGCCCGGGACCACCAGGATGAGTTTGTAAACCCAGTCCGAGTCATTAATGATGGCAAAAGCCGTGCCCTCCGCCCCAGTGCCGGTAGTCGTATTAATGGCCACATGTGGAATATTCACGACTTTGTAACCAGGAATCCGGGTCGTATAGTGAGGATCCAGAACAGCGCAAAAATCCTTGAGGCTTGTATCAGGCCCATCATTGGTCACCATAATCCGGATACCCTTAGCGCCATCATGGGCACTGCCGCCACCCACCGATACAATACCGTCACACCCTGCCTCAAGGTAGACCTTGGTCCCTTCCACACATTCGAAATCCTTGGGATTGGAGGTGAACCCCTCGAAGCGGGTTACGGCAATGCCGTTAGCCTTAAGAACACCTTCCACCTCGTCAACGATCCCCGTTCCTTTTAGACCTGTAGTGACGAGCAGCGCATGCTTTATACCGTACATCTGGCATTCCTGCCCCGCCATTTGGTGGGCCCCGAAACCGAAAATACCTCGGGAGTGCTGATGCACATAAATCAACGGAAATTGTTTTCTTTCGATGCTAATTGCCATGATGTTCCTCCTTTTTAGGATTTCGCATTATGCTTCAATGTCAAAATGTTATTATTCAAGGACAAATGCCGCACCAGATCCTGAAAAAGGGGAAAAGCTTCCTTTTTCAGAGGTCATTCGCCATATACTGAATGCACAAAAAATGCCAAGAACAACATTTCAATATTTTTCAATAGGTTAAGAAAAAAAACAAACCCATTCAGATTCTATTTTGTAACTTTTGGTAACACTTCCCCATTCGAACTGCATCCGTGCCGATGTGGGAATCCACCTGAAAACCCGCCCGAGGCCTGATTTAACAGACAGCAATAACTTTAGAAATATATCCGGCGTCTCCGCCTTTAATGCCCACAAAGCGAATATTGACTGTAATGACAGCATGTTGTAAGATAAGGACGCAAGTGTGGTAACAAATCTACCCGTTAGAAAGGCGAAGTCGTTACCAAAATACACAAGATTCCAGAAAACTCATTTCAGTTTAAATCGATGCATCCGTTCATATAACGATTTTCTGGAAATACCCAACGCCTGGGCTGTTCTGGAACGATGCCCCTGGAACTGTTCCAAGGTTTTTTTGATGAGTTCTTTTTCAACGTGTCTCAGTTCTAAACCCTCGGGGGGGAGACGATTGATAAAGGGTGTATCCGCCTTACCGGACAAGCCTGAAGGGAGCATTTCCGGCGGCAAATCTTTTAGTTCAATGGTGTGGTAACGTGCCAGAATGACGACGCGATCAATGACATTCCGAACCTCCCGAACGTTGCCGGGCCAGGAATAGGACAGCAACGCATCCATGGCTTCGGGCGCAATGGTGGGGACATCGCGGTTGTTTGCCGTTGCGGCCTTCTGAAGAAAATGGTTGACTAGAAGAGGAATATCAATTTTACGATCCCGCAACGGGGGAATGGGGATACGAATCACCTGAAGCCTGTAAAGGAAATCGGGCAGGAAACGTTTATTCTCAACTTCCTTCCGCAAATCCTTGTTAGTGGCCGCAATGATGCGAACATCCACCGTCCGCGTATTGACGGCGCCCACTGGCTCAAAAGTGCGCTCCTCAAGAAAACGGAGCAATTTTGTTTGCAATGAAAAACTCATCTGCCCCACCTCGTCCAGGAAGAGCGTTCCCCGGTGCGCAGCTTCCAGGCGCCCGATTCGATCGGTGGTCGCACCGGTAAAGGCCCCTTTGACATACCCGAACAGTTCTGCTTCCAGCAAATGCTCTGAAAGGGCGGCACAGTTTATGCAGATGAGGGGGCCGCCATTGCGGCGACTGTTGTAGTGGATGGCGTTTGTAATCAACTCCTTGCCCGTACCCGTTTCACCGGTGACGAGGACGGTGGCATCCGTTGGCGACACGGCCTTCAGGATGCTGAAGACTTCGTCCATTTGAGGGCTTTCACTGACGATGTTGCCAAAGCCGTATTGGGTCTTGACCACATGACGAAGAGCGTCTAATTCCGCGGCCTGTTTACGTTCCCGCAGGCTTTTTTCCAGTACAATGGACAGTTCTTCGATGTTAATCGGCTTCACCAGATAATCATATACGCCTTCTTTCAGTGCCTTCACGCTGGATTCAATGGTGCCGTGCGCGGTCATGATAATGAAAAGCAGTTGCCGATCCAAGGATTTCAACCTGTGAAAAAGTTGCAAGCCGTCAATCCCCGGCATTTTAAGATCAGACAATACAATGTCAAATGGAGGTCCCTCTTTGAACATCTTCTCCGCTTTCAACGGGTCCGTGGTGGTTACGGCTTCGTACCCCTCTTCATGGAGGAAAGCATCCAACGCTCTCAAAGAGCCGGCATTATCATCTACGAGAAGCACTCTAAACCTGCTCATGATCAAAACCTCCATCTGCCCGTGCATCGGTCATGGGCAACGTAATGGTTACCGTGGTTCCCCATCCCGGTTCGGACCGGATTTGCATATGGCCCCCATGGCTTTCGACAATGCTTTGGGAAAGCGGCAGACCCAGACCCGTGCCCAGCTCTTTTGTGGTGTAAAAAGGATCCAACACGCTCTGAAGTTCATCAGGCGACAACCCCTTCCCGGTATCGGCAATGGCGAATTCCAGAAATTCTCTCTCGCTTCCTTCATTTGTCGGCGAATGCCATTTGGTTGATACAATCAGCTCACCCCCCTGGGGCATCGCCTCGATGGCGTTGACCACGATATTCACGATGGCTCTTTCGAACTGAAACGGGTCCAGGGGGAAAAGCGGAAGATTCGGATCCAATCGGCTCTTTAAAGTGATGTCCTTTTCCATGGCCTGGGTAGCATATCCCGACAGAATATCTTCGGCCAACGAATTGACATTCGTCGGCGTCGGCTTGGGCGGGGGCTGCCTGGAATAGTTCAGGAAATCCGAGAGAAAATGATCCAGCTGCAGAATCTCCCCAGAAATGGTGTCGGCCAGGGCCATCACCTCTTTATTCCCCGTTACCCTTCGCTTGAGCAAACCCAATGTGACATTCATGGTGTTCAGTGGGTTGCGAACCTCATGGGCGACCCCCGATGCCAAGCGACCCACGGAAACCAGCTTTTCGCTTTTGACCAACTCCGATTGAATACGGCGAAGGTTTTTCACCATCTGGTTAAACGAGCGGGTTAACATGCCCAACTCGTCATTGGAGTCGAAATGTATCTTTTCGGGCAAACGGCCTTCAGCGATGACATGGGTCGCTCGGGCCAATTTTTTTATGGGACGGAGAAAATGCCATGAGAAAAAAATCCCCGCCGCCAGGGCCAGTGATGCGGCGACCATGATAATCTGAAGAACTTGCTTCTTAATGACGGTCACATGGGCTTTGAACTCGGCAACCGGCAGCGTTACGGCAATGGTCCAGCCCAACTCCCGAACCCCGGTAAATGCGGCGATTCTGTTTCCCTGGTAGTCATAAGACAACATCCCCTGGCCCTGTTCCACCATTGCCCGAAACATGGTCTCCAAAGACGGCTCCCCCACCTGATGGATCATTCTGCCCACATGTACTGTTTCAGGGTGGATAAGGACTCTTCCGGCATTATCCAGAACGAAAGCATAGCCGTTCACACCCACCCGGCGAGACAGAATACGACGTCCCAGTTCGTTGATGTTCAGATCGATCTGAACGATGCCTGAGAGTTCATGCCATCTGTCAAACAAGGGTTGTGCCATCGGTAATACCAACGGCCCTTCCGGCTCGGAATTCCGGACCGGGGAAACCACCGTATGGTTTGGGGCAAAGCGTTGTTTTTGCGAGATTGAGGTCAAGTCGTTGGGGATAGCCTTCAGTGAAACAATCCGCCCTTCCTGAACACATGCCACCGGCACACCCTTTGCGTCGATATAGGAAATCCGATAGTAAAGGGTGGATTTTCGGGCCACATCCTTGAAAAATCTTTCCGCTTCTTTTTGGTTGATTCCCGCTTCCGAATCCAGAGCGTAAAAGCGGTTGAGGTAATAATCTCTTAATACCGGCAAGTGGGAGATCATTTCAAGATCCGCTCGGCAGATATTGAAAACCTGGTCGATCTCCTCCGCGATTTCCCGGGCCAGGTTGATCTGGGATTGGTTGAGCAGACGCGTAACGATCTCTTCCGACGCGAAATACCCCAATCCACCGGTGACAAGACAGGGCAAAACCACCAGCGGGAGGACAATCCACAGTAGCTTGCCGGTAATTCCCAAATGAAACAAACTTTTACCCTTTGATAAATGCTTCAAGAAGCACCCCTTGGGCGCCATTTTTCCGTCTCCTTTCGGCAAGCCTGCATGAAAACAGCGGCCAGGGGGATTAAAATGGGCTAAAACCCTTCAGGAGAATAGCCCATGGCGACCAAAAGATCAAAGGAGAACTAAAACTCCAATATAACGGACACCAGTTCCGGATCATTACCCGCATGCCTTGCTTCAACTGATACCCTTTCTTCCATGATGTTTATCGCGGCCCTTTACAACCGGGAACAAACCCTGGGCCTAGTCCAACCGGTAAACCGCCCTTCTCAATGCACAGCGATCCTCTACTGACATCAAATCGCCACAGTCTGCATAGGCCCGCCCCATACAGCCACCCCCACAATGCCCTTCACCCGGACAGCCTTTGCAGTTTTCAAGTGTCTCGCGCCGGACCCGTTCCATAACCGGCAATTGGGCCCACAGGGGCAGGGCCGCGAGGATGATATCCGCCATGGGCCGCTGGTGAGTCCCGTCGATGCTGTATTTCTCGGCAGGCAACATAACACACGGGTAAATCCGCCCTTCGGCGGTGACAAACGGGGTTTTGATGCAGCAGCAGAGCCGCTTTAAAGGAACGGATCGCCCCTTGTACCATTCGATGGCGGAAATATTGCCTATCTTGTCGTACAGAGTGCGAAATGCCGTGTCAGATCGGTACCAGTTGACCATTTCAGTATACTGATTCGGGGTGGGGAGGGCCAGTTGGTTTGTCCGCCCTGCCCTCCCGCCCTTGACCAGGGTACCACTCACCATCTGCCTTATGCCGAATGTTTCCAGTTTTTTCATGAGACGCGGTATTTCGGCAAAGTTGTGCACCATTTCCGTAAAGGCGACTCGAATTCGCGGTCCCATACCTGCGTCGAGCAAACAACTCAGCCCGCGCAGCGCCTGGTTGAAGCTGCCCTTACCGCGCACAAGGTCGTGGGATTTTGCCAAAGCGCCGTCCAAGCTGATTTGGATCAAGAGTTTCATGGACCCGAGCGCACTGAGTTCCGCCGCCACATGGCGGGTCACCAGCATGGCATTGGTTTGCAGGCAGACCTCCTTCAAGCCTTTGTGTCCACAGGCAAATGCCAGGATCTCGAACCAGTCCGGATGGGTCAGCACCTCTCCACCGGTGAGGGTCAAACCGGTGCCTCCCAACCGGGTAAAATCGTCGATAATGCCACGGACAACCTTCACCGGTACCGGGCCCGCGGCACTATCGGGCCGGCAATCCAGCCAACAGTGCCGGCAATGAAGGTTGCACCGGCCGGTGATCATAAGGGTCAGCATTTCCGGTGGCTGAAGCCCCGCATCCCTGATGCTCTGAATCACATTTTCCGGGTTGGCTAGCATTCTATTGTCCTGGCCCCCTGTTTCAATGGCGATAGTTTTGCTGAATCTGCTTTTCCCGAAGTGCCAGGTCTGCGATAAACGGTATATCAAGAAGCACGTGACCCTTCCCGGATAGGTCGCGTTCCTTTGGTTCAATCAACTTGTCGTCCAAGCGACGATGAACAGCGTCAACCGCTTTTAAAAAGGCAAGTAGCCTGGCAATATTCTCGGTTGACTGGCTGTGAACAACGTCCACATCCATTGTTGTGACAGGGGCGCCCTGGATCACGGCGGCAAGGCCTCCGACCAGAATAAAATCGACCCCTGCCTTCAACAGCTCTTCCAGAAGTTCACCTAGACTTGCGCTCGTTGGTTTTCTGCCGCCTGTAGGCATCTCTCAACTCCAGAATTGTACGGAAAGCGTTGTCGTTAGCCCGCAATCGCTCCTCGGGCGACATCCTCAAGAACACGGCGATCAATCCCCTGTCCACGCCGGATTGCTCATCAATTTTTGTTTCCTCAGACATGCTATGGCCTCTCTTGAACTATGCCCATTAGCTGAACGGCCGGCATAAGGCGCGGCGGCTTTTTGACGTCGCTTTTAATGCCGTTATGCCGTGTTTTCATCCTAAGCTATCGACTCTTAAATTCACCAATTCTGGTGCATTCCACGATGCGATTCAGGGTTTTCGCTGTAAACACTTTGCCCCTGGTCGCTAGGATCATCTTTTTCATGTCTTCCCGGCGGACCCCGAAGCCACGCCCGCCGATGCAAGCGATAACCTCATATTTTGGGTTATCCTCGGAACGACCGGCAAGGCTCAATTCGCCGAGATGCTGAATGCGCGTCACCTTGTCGCGGGCAGTGCCGTCATCCTCGGTTATTTTTGCCTCAATAATGACCTGCGGGTTGAATTCGCTGGGAATGATGAAGTCAGGCGTCTGGTCAAAACCTGCGATTCGTTCCGCCCGTTTTGTTTTGCGGAAACTTACCCCTGCCTTGGAAAGGACATCTTCTATTGCGGATTCCAAGCTGTCGCCAATAATTTCACTTACGGAATCTCGATGTCCGGCGAATGGCCTTCCGAGGAATCGTTCATACAATAACATAGCGTAAGGGACGCCCATTCCGGCCAGATTCTGGATGCCTTCAACACCATGTTTCGTATCAGCCTTGTCCAAGCGATGCAACTGGTCGCCGTCTACATTGGGAGCTCCGGCCAACAGTAATTGACATGCTGTTTGAACCATCGCTTTGAGCCGTTCTTTGGTAACGCCATTGGTGTTAAGCTCCGTTTCCGGGGCCATTCGCACCTTTCTGTCCAGCGAACGCACGAAGCCCTGGGTAACCGATACGCCGGTTCTCTGCGTTGTGACATAACCCCATTCCGGAGGCGTAAAACCCAGCATCGAGCGCAGAACCACAATGGCAATCGGCTCGGAGACTGTAACGGGCAACACCTTATTCGGATCGAGTTGTGAAAAACCCGCGGTTGCAACCTTCAATGCTTCGTATCCTCGTTCGAAGACCGGATATTCAACAAAGCCGACCCCCTTGGGCAAGACAAGGAATTCCGACTCCAGGCATGAGAAGACAGCATCAACATAGCTTTCAGGGTCCTGGAGTATAATATCCAGGGAAACTTCAAAAGGGAAGATCGGCATGTTCGGCTCCATATTCTACAGCACTTTCGTGTACAGCGAACAAAGGCATATCCTTCGTTGTCGCTGCCCTGTCGTACGCCATGCACTTTTCAACTTCGGCCCATCCTCCGAAGTGATGGAGCCAGGCTGAAACTTTTTCGATGCGCGTGGTTGTCGGTTCGTTTTTCATCCAATCAAGGCGTAAGGACCAGATGGCTAATCGAATCAAATGCCCATAGATGACGCATCTGATATCGCCGGGCGTCGGCTTAACGTTTCCAACCCTGAGCTGATTCAAGTCTTCTTTAACGATCCTAACGGCTTCATCCGGAGAATTCGCTAGCCACTTCCGCTGCATGGCACCAGTTTGCCGACAAACAAACACGGTATCGATAATAGAGGAGCCTGTTCCGTTTATGTGGATAGATGCGCTCATTTCCGCCGGACAAGGAAGCGACGCCGAACAGGTTAACCCAGCGTCAAGGATAGCCACCGCGACGGGATAGTAGGCTTCAATATTGTTGTGGTGGTAGGTGAATGCCAGAGGCGAGCCAGGCTTTAAAGCCCTCGCCATGCGTTGGAAAACAGAGGAAAGCCCCTCTGTGAAATGTTCAATCCCACGCCCCATATTAACATTGCCGGTCAACTCATCAGGTGTACGGGTAGAATCGGCATTAAACGCGCTGGAGTTCCGCCCGACCAATTTTTTAAGCCAGACATAGCAGAAATCCATGAGCTCCGCATACTGGATATTGCCAAAATAGGGAGGATCGGTAAAGACAGCATCCAGTGAAGCGTCCGGCAGCGTGCAGGATGCTGAATTTTGGCATGAGATATCGACAACGCGTACAGGTGCGGAATTATCACCATTCAAATGATCGCCGATCCATTCTCCATTGATTGGAATGATTTTCTTTGAGCGACCCTGATGTCTAACCTCAAATGGATGATCACAATAGGACTTTGCCTTTTTGAATTTCTCGATTATATTCGCCCACCCGCCGCTACCCACACACATGCTGCGCCCCAGATCCATGATGCCAAGGAAATTGGACTCGCATTGAATCAAGCCTACCGGGAAACCGTGAACAGAGAAAATGTCTAATGACTTCAACGCTCTCGAGTCATAGCGGCATAACATGTTCTGATAGCGGAGTAGGTCGGAAAGGTTCGTCGCCAGCGCATTGCGTACACGCTCGTTGGGTGTTTTCGCAATCATGCGGGCAGAAAGTTCCAGGCCAAGAAGCTGACGATTGTTGAACATTTCCAGATACCGTGTGTATCCCCATCGATGTAAACGGTCTGTCTCATCACCGCGTGGGATCTCATCGTCAGGAACATACTTTGGACGCATTCTTGACCAGCGACTCTCAACCTCATTGATCCGCTCCATGTCCTGATCATCAGGCTTTTTGAAGAATCTGCCGGCATGAGATGGCTTGCATTTTTGGCAGTGGTATTCCATTGCAAAAAGGCGGTGCCGCGGAGCGCCAAGACCGGCATCAGGATAATGATTGTCGGCGCCGCACGCCGAGCATCTGCAACGGCTTCGCCCGGCAGGCCCATTCAACGTCAGCTCGCTGGCGCATTGATTACAGTAGCCGGGCTCTTTACGGTCGCTAGTTTCGGTCAGTTCTCCGCAAGCAGGGCAAATAAAGACGTTTTTGGGATGTCTGGAATCCGCGGAAAGAAGATAGCCGGGAAACAAATCCATATCCTTTCCGCATTCGTGACATGGCGTTACTTTAACCCAAAGGAAGTATTTTACATGAGCATCGTTCGAGCCGCATAGCGTGCATCGTGTTCGATAAAACTGTCCGATTTCCTTTTCCAGTGTTGTGCGAAGGGACTCCGCTGCTTTTGCATAAGCGCCAAGATCAAGATGTTCGATTTCCTGTTTAACGATCCAGTAAGACATCGGGTTGATATCGAATGCGGTGACATCGCACCCAAGACGGTTTGCCTCCAGGATCGGGGTACCGCCACCCATGAATGGATCAGCTACCCGGCAGCCGGAAAGATCGTTCGCTTTGTAAAACACTTCCTGAAGCGGCTTTCCAGAAAACTCAGACAGGAGCAAGCCGCGGAACAAAGTGCCCGGACGTCTTGCAAACCATTTATGGACAGCAATAACCGGGCGATAGTTTTGCTGAATCTGCTTTTCCCGAAGTGCCAAGTCTGCGATAAACGGTATATCAAACTGCTTTTCTATCATCTATTCACCATCATTAATATTTCTTGCGGGGAATAACGCCAAAATCACCCGCCGACGAAGGAGGTCGGGTGGATTTGTATGTTATGTGGAATCATTCTTTTGACTTAAGTTGTTTGTCCTGATATCTCTGTATCTTAAAGTACCATAGTGAAAAGCCAAGGCTGGACAAACTAAAGCCGATGACTACTCCCACCCACCTCATTGAAAGAGCTATCCGATAGTCAGTTCCTATAACTTCCATTTCGGCCAATTTTGTTCTCATCTCCTCGTTCTTGAGTTTTATACTATATGCCTTCTCTACCCAGTCCCTTTTCTGAGTATTGTACAGTAGGCTATTTGAGGCAAGCAGGTTTACTTGATCCTCTAAATGTTGCGTCTCTATCTTGAGTAGACGAGTCTGACCTTGGATTCGGATCATTACAAGCTTCAATTCCCTTGCCTTTGTGCTCGGGAAATAGGCGGTAGCCAATAGTATTACCAACCCTGAAAGGGCGACAAACTTTTACAGGTGATCGGTTGGCAAATTTGGAATATTCATTGTGCTTCCTCACATAACAAGCAATTATACGGATCTGGATATCATCCGATTTGTAATGTTATCCATCAAAATGCACGACTTTTCCTCGTGCTGCCTATTGAGGATATGCCCCCCCATACTAAAAACAATTTGCCGCTTACCTGGTCGTTAAAGAATGATCCCCTACATTATCTTTCCGTCACACATCGACCGAATTTTGTCAATCCCGGAAGATGTATCTCTCATGTTTAGACTGAAATATTAGGTAGATGCTAATCCTTGCGTTTCATATGAGCACAACCGGATATCCCTTTTGAAAAACTTCAATTTACTTCAGCCTTATCGAAGGTCCCATAGTAAAAATTACCGTTCAGGGGAATCGGCAATGTGACCGCCTTATGGGTCACCACCGTCAAAATTCTCTGGGTCGTGAAGATCGACAAGGCTTCATCATGAAAGAACCGATCGAGCTCCCATAACCGTCTTTCATGGGTCTTGAAGGAATCCGCCTGAAGGGCCCATAAATACTTTTCATCATATTCGCGACTCCGCAAAAGAGACCAGGGACTTTGGGAAAAGTAGGCCCAGCGTGCCGTAAAAGAGCTATCGATCAACGGATTGTCCACCGGGTACAAGACCAAATCATAATCCGGGCGTTTCAAATGATTTTGGAGCTGATAAATCATAACCTTTTCCGTCAAATCCGTCCGCGGCACCACTTCCAAATCAAGCTTGACGTTTATCTTGCTGTATTGCGCTCTCATGATTTTGGCGAGTGCCTCGGAAATATCCCCGGTCAGCACTTTCAGCGTAAATCCGTTTTCGAAGGGCGTTTGGGCCAGTAGCTGCTTCGCCTTTTCGATGTCGTAAGGATAGGGTTTTATGTCCGCATTTCTGCCGATGCTTCCCTCCAGACCCAATGAGGCGACCGGAATGGAATTGCCGTAATCGGCATATCTTACGATATCCTGCTTATCCAAGGCGTAATTCAGGGCCTGTCGAACCGCCTTAAGGGCCAGGGGTCCCCGGTTGTGCAACATAATGACCGTGGTATAGAGGCACTTTCTCTTTTTAACCCTCAAATCCTTGTTCTTTACCACTTCCCGGATATGCCGCCCATCCAGAAAGGGCACCACATTTACCAGGCCCTCCGTTAAAGCCTGAATCCATTGATCGGGCGGTAAAATCACATAAACGAGATTTTCGACTTTCGGATAACCCTCCCGCCAGTAATCCTCATTTTTCTTTAGAACAATCTCTTGCTTGGGGACCCATTTCACAAATTTGAAAGGGCCCGTCCCCACGGGGCGCCTGTGAAAGCCCTCAACACCCACGGCCTTTAAATATCGGGGAGGCAGAATTGCCGCGAAAGATAATCGGTGGAGCAGCATGCCATCCGGCACAAAGGTTTTGATGCGAACCACATATGGATCCGTCAAACTTACGGAAGCGGATTTGATGGTGTTAAGGGGCTGGGAAAAGGCTGAACCCACATGAGGATCAAGAATGGTTTCGATGGAAGTCTTTACGGCATAACCGTCACATAATTCGCCGTTATGAAATGTGATGCCTTTCCGGATGACGAATTCCCATTCGGTGGCGTTGATCTGCTTCCAGCTGTGGGCAATGGCGCCCTGAAGATTCCCATCAACATCCGGATGAAGCAACGGCTCACTGATCTGTGAAAGAACGGAAAATCCGTCCGGGCTGAAAGCCTGGGACAGAACATCGATTCCCACGGGATCGTTTGAAAACATGGCAATACGGATTGAACTCTCCCTCGCGAAAACCGAAACTGGGGGAATGGCCGATCCCAACATGGCTGAGATCGAAATAAGCCAGATTGAAAAAAGTTTCCATTGGACACCTGCATTTTTTTTCAAATCGAAATCCTCAGGGTTATCTTTTTTTCATTCCAAAATAGCCTTTTGTGGGAACTTATAAACCATTAGGGCCGAAGACGCAACGTTGCATCTTCGGCCCCCATAACAGCACGGGGCCGTCTTCATATGGAAGGCGACCCCGGACAAAACTCATTTTTCCGCCATCACGGCGGCTGGTTTATTTGCAATATCAGATCCTTATCGGTCATTCCAGGGAGGCGCCAGTTTAATCTTATAATCCGTCCATTTGAATGGATACACCGTCATCTGCTTCCCATTCCACCACTGACTGGCCGTGGACTCGAAGACCGCCACGCCGTCCTTGCCGTACTTCACCTTACCCATGACGGTCTCGAATTCATTGTCCAAAACCGCCTGACGAACCTTTGCGGAATCCAGTGTGCCCGCTTTTTCAACGGCCTGCCACAGGATCTGGCACAGTCCGTACAAAGCGCCCACGCTTACGGAATGTTTTTTGAAGTGGTTGTAGTAACGCTCGCCCAGTTCCTTGGCCCCGGGAAAGGGAAAATCCATGGACCAGAATCCATCACAAAGGATGTACTGGGCGTCCTTGCCCAGCGCCTTCCAGAACTCCCCGGCCCAGGTCCCTTTCCAGCCGTGGAAATATTTGACGCTGAGGTTGTTCTCTTTCATCTGCCGCACAAAGGTGATAATATCGGTATCGGCGCCGAAGATCAAAATGGCATCCACGCCCTGGCTCTTGGCTTTGATAATCTGCGCGGAATAATCCTTGGCGCCTACCGCCCAGGGCTCATCCAAGGCAAAGGTATAACCGAATTTTTTGGCCAGGCTTCGGAACAATCCGGCAAAGGCCCTGCCGTCAAAGGTATCCTCCATGATCAGAGCGGGTTTCTTGGGCCGTTCATTTTCAGGCAGGCTGTCCCAAATCTGATAGGGAACGCTGCACGCCTGATCCAGCTTGAAGAAAAAGAGCGTGGACCATTTGAAATGGTGCTCCAGCCATGGGGGAATCAGACATATGGACGTATGATAATAGCGGCGGTATTTTTCAGCGGTAATACATCCGGGGATCACCCCAAAGGGCGCCGCAAAGCCACCCAGCAGCAAATCCACTTTCTTCTGTTTGATCAACCGCTCAACGGCTGATGCCGCCTTTCCCGGATCACTGGCATCATCAGCCACAATGAGCTTTACGGGGAGCTTCTTCCCGTATTCCTTTACAAAAATGCCCCCCGCCTTGTTGATGTCATCCACGGCGGTCTGGTAAGCCCACCGCTGTTCAATGCCGGCACCTGCCAGAATACCGGTCAGCGGAAGATTGCTGCCGATGAGAATTTCCGTCTTTTCCTTCTTTGCTTCAGCCGACAACCCCGTACAGAGAAGCAGCGACAAAGCAACAAAGGCCGCCATCAAAACCGTCCTCATTTTGCCACACCCACGAATGCCCTTCCACATAATGCTCTCCTTTCATATCGTCTTCCGAGTTCATGATTTAAAAAACACACCTCTGCACAAACACGCCACCTTCTTTTCTTGCCTTCGTCACTTTTCACTTCTCAAGACGCTCGTTTAAAGGGAAAAAGTCGCAACAAAATGGGAGATAAATTAAACTTCGATCCCAGACTCATGATCCCCTTGGGCAGAAAAAGCATCACCAGAACGATAAACACCCCTGAAAAAATAGGGTGAATATCCGGAAGCCACGTATTGGCCATTTCAAAAACAGCGGACATGACAACGGCACCGATAATCGGTCCCATCAGGGTGCCGATGCCCCCCAGAATCGTCATGAGAACCGGCAGCAAGGCCCAGTTGAGACTGAAAACCCCCGATGGATGGATATGGAACAGGTAATAGGCAAAGATACTGCCGCACATGCCGGTAAAAAAAGCGCCCACCGCAAAGGCCAGAATTTTGTATTTCAAGACAAAAATCCCGTTGGCGCCGGCGGCCTCTTCATCCTCTCGGATTGCCACCAATGCCAGGCCCACACTGGAGCGAACCAGGAAAAAAAGGGTCAGCAGGGTCAAAAGCGCGATGCTCAGGCCGATATAGTAATAAGGCGCCATGGATTCATATGCCGAAGAAGGGAGCATGAGCCCCACCGGACCTCCCGTAAGGGAACCCCCCTGGGTAAACACCACCCGCAAAATTTCCCCCAGGCCCAGGGTGCCCAACGCAAAATAGTCTCCCCTTAACTTGGCCAGCAGGGGAATCCCAATCATAATGGCCAGCACGGCCGCCCCAAGACCACTCAGCAACATCCCGAAAGGATCCAGGTATCCGATCCATCCGGCATTCCATGCCATGGCCGTCACATAAGCCCCAAATCCGAAGAAGGCATGCTGGCCCAGAGAAGCCTGACCCGCATAACCTGCCACCAGGTTCCATCCCTGGGCCATGGACACATAGATGAAGGTCAGGAATAGAAAATAAACCAGGTAGGATTCCTCCGAATCCACCAGAAAAGGAAAAACCAACAGGAAGCCCAGCAGGGGAAGTCCCCAACAAATTGCTTTCCAGTTATGCCCCCCACCCATCTCTGTCATGGTTGTTCCCTCAATGATAAATCCGGAAAACAGGATTACACACGTAACCCTTACGAAGCATTTGTACGACCAAAAAGCCCCTGGGGCCGAAACATCAGCACCAGAAGGAATGCGCCGTAGGAAATGGCGTCGGCCCAGCCGCCGCTGATGGTATAGGAACTGACGCTTTCGATCACCCCCAGCAAAATCCCACCGAACATGGCGCCTCCCACGCTCCCGATGCCGCCGAATGCCACAGCAATAAGGGCCTTCAGGCTGAAAACAAAACCGAAATAGGGATCAAACGGGTATGTGACAGCCGTGGCCACACCCGCGATGCCGGCCAGTGCAATGCCGATGGAAAAGGTGATGCCGCTCACCCGACGGGGGCTGATACCGAGGAGCGCGGCGGCTTTGATATTTTCCGATGCCGCGCGAACCGCCTTTCCCCAAAGGGTCTTTTTCATGAAAAAAAAGACCAGGCCCGTGGCCAGAAGACTGATCAGAAAAACCACCAGCCGGGTAAAGGAGATCTGAATATTGCCCACGCTAAGCCCCATTCCGGTGTAGCTGGTTGAAACAGCACGGGTATTGGCGGTCCAGGCCAGGGACATGAGATTTTCCAGCAGGATCATAAGACCAAAGGCCAGAAGCAACGAAGGATTTTTCCCCGCCGCCGCCACGCGGCTGAAAAGCCCCGCATAAAAAATCCAGCCGATACCCAAAAAAATGGGGAGGATCAACACAAAACAAAAGAAAGGGTCAATTGCGGTAAGGGTGAAAATCCAATAGGTCAAATAGGCGGCCAATATCATCATGGCGCCCTGGGCGATAAAAATGATCTGCATGGTGCCGAAAATAAGGCTCAACCCAATGGCGGCAACCCCATACATGCTGCCGAATAAAATCCCATTGATTAAAATCTGTAAAAATGCGCCGGATGGAGAAAGTCCGCTCATGGATTCATCCTTTCATCCCCAGGTAGGCCTGCTTGAAATCCGGGTTTTGAAGAAGTGCACCCCCTTTGCCGCTCAATTCCATTCGGCCTGTTTTCAGTACGTAGGCATGGTCCGCGATTTCCAGGGTCTGGTGAACGTTCTGCTCCACCAAAAGGATGGCGACATTTTCTCTATTAAGTTCCTGGATAATCTCAAACATCAGTTTGACGATCACCGGCGCCAGACCGAGAGAGGGTTCGTCCAGCATGAGAAAAATCGGTTTTGCCATGACGGCGCGGGCAATGGCCAGCATCTGTTGTTCGCCGCCGCTGAGAGAACCCGCCCGTTGATGGATGCGCTTTTTCAGCACAGGAAACAAATTGAAAGCACGGGCCAGGGATTCTTCGAAAAAAGGCCTGGCACGCCTGGGGAACCCGCCCAGTTCCAGATTTTCCAGTACCGTCATTCGGGAAAACAGACCACGGCCTTCCGGTACATGGCTGATGCCAAGATCCGCCACCGCCTCAGGCTTTATAGAATTGATCGGTTTCCCCTGGAACAAAATATCCCCACTGCTCGGTCGAATCAGACAGGAAATGGTATCCAGAAGGGTACTCTTGCCGGCGCCGTTAGCCCCCACCAGGGCGACGATCTGTTCCCGGTCCACCCAAAAAGAAACATCCCAGACAGCCTGGGCGTCTCCATGAAAAATATCGACATTTGACACTTCAAGCAGGTGCTTCACCCAGATAAGCCTCAATAACAATCTCGTTTTCAGCAATCTCCGCAGGTGTTCCTTCGGCGATTTTCCGGCCGTATTCCAACACCATGATCCGATCGCAAAGATGAAAGATAGCCTCTACTTTATGTTCAACCCACAAAATGGACACCCCCATTAAATCCCTGGCTTTATTGATAACCTCCAGCATGATCATGATTTCAGATGGATTGAGTCCCGCCATGGGTTCATCCAGGAGGGTCACCCGGGGGCGGGAAGCCAATGCCCTTGCCACTTCAAGCAACCGCCGATCGGACAGGGTCATGTGGGCAGTGGCCATATCTTTCTTATGAATGAGGTTGACCAGTTCCAGAACCTCCAACGCGTTTGCCATGGCCGCTTTTCCTCGCAACTTGCCCCCAAACACGGAACCCACCAGCACGTTCTCAAGAGCCGTCATGCTTAAAAAAGACCTGACCAGTTGAAAGGTGCGGGAAATCCCCATTCGGCAAATGGCGTGGGGGCTCTTGGCGGTTATCCGGTTGCCTTCAAGGTAGACATCGCCGGCATCCGGTTTGACAATGGAGGTGATGACATTGAACAGGGTTGATTTTCCCGCGCCATTGGGACCGAGAATCCCTACAATTTTACGACTTTCAAGGTCCAGGCTGACACTGTCCAGTGCCAGCAGACCGCCAAAATTTTTCCGTACTCTGTCAAGACTGAAGACGACTTCGGTTTTTTCCAAGTGAGTGCCCCAGGTTTTTCAAAAATACAGGTTGTGTTTAATGAGAGCAAACACCATGCCGGAAATGATTCCGGCGATAACAAATTGAAAAGGTTAACTTTTTAAGGATTACACGTGGAATCGGAAAAACCAGGATGTTACTTTTGGTAACGTTTCAGTGTGAGGACCGCGGACACTGGAATATAAAGGCCACATTCTCATATGGTTAGGTGGCATTGTTACGAAAGGAAGCAGACTTGGGCGGCCTGTATGGAAAGGAAACGAATCCCTGTCATTTGGGTCAGGAACGGATGCCATGCCGAGCGATCTTTTCATAGAGGGCCTTGCGGGATATCCCCAAAAAATCCGCCGTCAGGCTCTTGTTCCCACTGCATGTTTCAAGGGTTTTTTCAATCAGTTCCTTCTCCATATCTTTGATTTTGATCCCTGTTTCAGGAATCTCTCCAATGATACAGCTTCCCCCTGAAGGAGCGGAAACGGAAAACCCCGCCCCCGCTCTGATTCTTTCGGGAAGATCGTTCAGGGTAACTTTATTTTCCTTTGAGAGAATGACGCCTCGGGCCAGACAGTTTTCCAGTTCCCTAACATTGCCCGGCCAGGAATGGTGCATCAATGCCTCCAGGGCGTGAGATTGGATGCCGTTTACCGACTTTTCATACTGCCTGGCGTAACGTCTGACAAAGTGATCCGCCAGGAGGGGGATATCGTCCTTCCGATCCCGCAGCGGGGGCATGGTAATGGAAATCACCTCGATACGATAATAGAGATCGTTTAGAAAGAGGCCTTCGAAAATCGCTTCCTGTAGGTCCCGGTTACTCGCCGAAATCACCCGAACATCCACTTTTCGGGTCTCTACGCTTCCCACGGGTTCAAAGGCGCCATCCTGGAGAAAACGGAGAAGCTTGGACTGGAGTTTCAGCGACATATGGGCGATTTCATCCAAAAACAGGGTGCCGCCGTCGGAAAATTCAAGCCGTCCCTTTTTGTCGGCGACGGCGCCGGTAAAAGCGCCTTTAACGTACCCGAAAAGTTCGGCTTCGAGAAGTGTTTCCGTGAGCGCCGCCGAATTGATGCATACCATATTTCGATCATGCCGTTTGCTCAGGGAATGAATCGCTTTTGCCAGCAGCTCTTTTCCCGTACCCGTTTCCCCCTGAATCAAGATGGGCGCATCGGTTGGCGCCACCGTACGCAACGTTTCAAAAACCTTCCTCATCACCTTGCTGATGCCGATAATGTTCTGGAAAGACTCCCCCACTTTGACTTTTTGGCGCAAATCCGCCAGTTCACGGGTAATCTGCCTTTCCCTGATGGCCCGTTCCAAAACGACGCTTAACTCCTCGTAGTTCAGCGGTTTGATCAAATAATTGGTCACCCCGTCTTTCATGGCGCGAACCGCCGACTCGATGGTCCCATGGGCCGTCATAATCACAAAAGGCACATTTCCATCAATGCCTCTCGCTTGCCGGTACAGCCATAAACCATCCTTCCCCGGCATTTTGAGATCCGCCAGAATCGCATCCATATCCCCTTTTTCTTTAAAAATACCAAGTGCTTTTTCAGCACTTCCGGCCTTATGGACCCGATAACCTTCATCCTCAAGAATCGCCCCGATGACTTTGACGGTATTGAGATTATCATCTACGATCAGAATTTGTTTTTTCATGCTCCATTTTCCTTATGTGCGATCAGCGCCAATGTAATGGTCGTCCCCTCCCCTTCACGGCTTTCGATCCTTAAGGTCCCCCCATGATTCTCAACAATCCTCAGACTGATTGAAAGCCCCAGCCCCGCGCCGCTTTCCCCGGTGCTGAAAAACGGATCGAAAATCCTTTTCAAATTATCCGCCGGAATGCCGACGCCGTTGTCCTTCATGGTCATAACGACCTTTTTTAAAGAATGCTCCGATTTTGTTTCCCTTAAAGCCTTCGTGGTCATCTCAAGGGTTCCCCCTTCCGGCATGGCCTGCATGGCGTTAATCAAAAGGTTTGCGATCACTTGCCCTATCTGGTTATAATCCATTTGAATCATGGGCAAATGGGGATCAAGGTCTTTAAGGATGATGATTTTCTTCTCCCGTAATTTTTCTTCAAACAGGGTGGTGGTTTTCCCGATCAACAGATTGAGATCTTCCGGCATCAAATTGAGAGGCGGCTGCCGCGCATAGGAAAGAAATTCCGTTACAAATCGATTCAACCGTTCCACCTCTTCCAGAATGAGCCCGGTGTATTCCAGAATCAAGGCGTCTCCAGACCGTCGGCGCTGCAAATAGACAATGGCGCCTTTCATGGCATTTAAGGGATTTCGAACCTCATGGGCCACACCGGCGGAAAGCTTTCCCATGGCGATCAGTTTTTCCGAGCGCAACAATTCATCCCGCATTCTTCTCAGGTTTTCCACCATTCGGTTAAAAGAACGGGTCAGCATACCCATTTCATCCGACGATTTCACCGGAATCTTCTGGGCCAGATCGCCACCGGCAATCCGTTCCGTAGCGACAGCCAACCTTTTGACGGGCTTCAACAGGTGGTAAGACAAGATCACCACAACAAATCCCGCTAAAAGCAAGGTAATGATAATCGCTTCCAGCATCCGTTTTCTGAGGGTCTTGGCTTCTTTCTTAAATTCTTCAATGGGAATGCTCACGGCGAGGGACCAATCCATGGCGGGGATCGCCGCGTACGCCGCCGCCTTTTCACCCAGATAGTTGAAGCGCTTCCAACCTGTTTCGCCGCAAATCATGTCCACCACGAGTTCCCGAAGTCGGGGATCCGAATACTTGGAAAGATTATACTCGTAAGGACGAAATCGGGGATGCGCCACGGTGCATCCGAGATGGTCCACCATGAAAGCATATCCCTCAACTCCAATGACCACGGACCGAACCAAGTCAAGCACTTTTCCGTAATCAAAATCCAGCACCACGTAACCGACAAAGCCTCCATCCGGACGATGAATGGCTCTGGCGAAACAAAGGATATAGCCGTCTTCTAAAGGGTCTCTCAATACCTGAGAAACAGAAGCGCCCTGTTTTCCGTGGTGTGTGGCGCGAACAGGATCAAAAACCTTTTCAACCGGGAATACGCCGGATCCTCCACTGAATACCCGGGTCATGGTCATGCCGTCCCTGTTTACGATGCGAAGCATCTTATAATAGGGAGACCGAGCCAGAAATTCTTTCAGGATTTTCCCATTGACATTTTTGCCGCCGTCTATATCCTCCATGGATGTCATCCCCTTTTCGCCCACTCCCTTTTCAACGACAATCAGCTGCGCCATCAATTTCAAATCCATAAAACAGGCGCAAAAGATGTTGTTGATTTGCTCGGCAACCGCTTTTGCCTGCAACAACTGCTGTTCACGGGAAAGGACGGTAACGCTTTCTATAGATGCATGGTAGGAAAAATAACCGACAATGACGGTGGGAAGACAAACAAGGGGGAGAATAAAAAGAAGAAGCTTGAAGGTAATGGGGAAAGGAATTTTCATAAACAGGCCTTTAAGACTTTTGCCAAACCCATATGTCACTGATGCCGAAGGTCCATCAGGTGAAACTTGTATGTTATCGAAGCATAGTAGCCATTTTCGCGAAGGTCAACCGGTGAATGCAGGACGACAGAAACGGGTAATGGATTTTACCCCCATGCCTGCATGGACGTGTGTTCCGTGGAGGACATCCCCTGATAGCGCTTGACAATGTGTTGCCCATATGAGATGAGTTTCAAAAAAATCGCCTCATCCTCATCCATTTCGCCAAGGTTCCTTATGACTTCAGTTGCGATGGCACCAACGTATGGCAGCACTATTCTGAAACATTTGCTTCTTTTTGCCGTCTGCATACTCTTTTTCCCCTTTAATTCCCACGCCCGAACAGTAACCTTAACTGGGGATGCACCTCATCAGATAAAGCGGTTAAGCACCATGATCGTTGATCATTACGCTCCCTACACTTTTGTAAATCAAAATGGAAATCCTGATGGTTTCAGCGTCGATTTGATCAGTGCCATCGCTCAAGAGATGGGATTTGACCTGGACATCCGTGTAACCACATGGGACCAGGCCCGTGACGCGTTAATACACAGGGATATCCAGGTCCTTCCCATGATGGCCTATTCAAAGGAAAGAGATCGGATTTTCGACTTCTCGGTCCCGCACACCATTGCCTATGACGCCTTTTTTACGAGAAAAAGCGGCAGCGAGATCAGATCTCTTGATGACCTCCGCGGTAAAAAGGTTATCGTCATGACGCAGGACCAGGCCCATGATTATCTTCTGTCCTCCGGATTTGTGGAACCCCGGCAACTGGTTCTGGTTGACAGTCTGCCCGAGGCCCTCAAACAACTATCGTCAGGCAAAGGAGATACCGCGCTCATGCCCAAATTGGTGGGCCTGGTTTTGGCAAAAGAGCTCAAACTCAACAACCTCGCGCTATCGCCTATTGTTGTTGAGGATTACGACAGACCCTTCAGCTTTGCCGTGGTGGAGGGAAACAAAACCGTTTTAGAAAAACTAAGCCAGGGATTGAGCATTTTAAAAGCATCCGGGCAATACGACAACCTCTATAAAAAGTGGTTTGGGGCACTGGAACCGCCGGGTTTTTCCTTGAGTACCGTCCTGAAATACATTGGCGGAATAATCCTTGGCTTTATGGTAATTGGATCTGTGCTGGTCTTATGGACGATTTCCCTGAGACGGCAGGTGGTCTCACGAACAGCTGCCCTTGAGGAGGAAATGGCCGAACACCATCAGGCGGAAGAAGCACTACGGAAGAGTGAGGAGAAATATCGATCCATTCTCGATAGCATTGAGGACGGGTATTATGAAATTGACATGGACGGCAACTTCACCTTTTTTAATGATTCCCTTTGCAGAATATACGGCTATTCCACCGAGGAATTATTGGGAACCAATATACGGACGGCTACGGATCACAATGCCGCTGAAAAAGGGTATCAGGTCTTCAGAAGGGTTTACCACAGTGGACAGGCCGAAAAAGGCTTTGAATGGTCGGTGATCAGAAAAGACGGAACCAAAAGTGTCGTGGAAGCTTCAGTGACCCTGAGAAGGGATGAGGATGGGAAGTCAATCGGATTCAGGGGCATTCTACGGGATATTTCCGAAAAGCGCAGGCTTGAAGCCCAGCTTGTAAGAGCGCAAAAGATGGAGGCCCTCGGGACGCTGTCCGGTGGCATCGCCCATGATTTCAACAATTTGTTAATGGCGATTCAGGGGCGCATCTCTATATTACTGATAGACAAGGCCCCCTTGCATCCGGATTATGAACACTTACAGTTGCTGGAGAAACACATTGAAAGTGCTGCAAATTTAACCAGACAACTCTTAGGCTTTGCCCGAGGGGGGAAATACGAAGTCAAGACAACGGATCTAAACGAACTTATCAAAAATCAAAATCGCATGTTCGGCCGAACCAAAAAAGAAATCACCATTCATGGCGCCTACGAAAAAAATCTTTGGACTGCGGAGGTTGATCGCGGACAGATGGAGCAGGTTCTGCTGAACCTCTATGTGAATGCCTGGCAGGCAATGCCATCCGGCGGTGATCTCTACATCCAGACACAAAACGCCATCCTTGATGAGCATTACATGAAGCCTTATAGGGTCAATCCGGGGAATTATGTGAAAATATCCGTCACCGATACAGGGGTTGGAATGGATAAAGCGACCCAGGAAAAGATCTTTGACCCTTTCTTCACCACCAAAGAAATGAGCAGGGGCACAGGCCTGGGTCTGGCTTCGGCATACGGCATCATCAAAAATCACGGTGGGTTAATCAATGTATACAGTGAAAAAGGCCATGGCGCTACCTTTACCATCTATCTGCCCGCTTCTGAAAAGGACGTTATGGCAGAAAAGAAGTCGTCGGCAGGCGGCCCTTTGGGAGGATCAGAGACGGTCCTTTTCGTGGACGATGAGGATATCATCATTGAAATTGCAGTGGAACTGTTGGCGCACATCGGTTATAACGTCTTGAAAGCTGGCAGCGGAAAAGAAGCGATCGCCAGATATGAAGCGAACAAGGAACAAATTGACATCATCATTTTGGACATGATCATGCCGAACATGAACGGTGGCGAAACCTACGATGCACTGAAGCGGATAAACCCTCAGGTCAAAGTGCTTCTTTCCAGTGGATACAGCATCAATGGCCACGCCACCGACATCATGGATCGAGGTTGTGACGGTTTTATCCAGAAACCTTTTAAAATGAAAGAATTGTCGGAAAAATTGAGGGGAATTCTGGACCGTAAATAGACGACCACATCCTTATCAAATAATCCCCCGCTATGACACCGGAATTTCCAACTCCCGGTTCCCGGAACCCGCACGGATTTTAAAGTCCTCTTTTCGAAGATGATATTTTTTCATCAATTTGTGGAGCTGACGGGTCGTAATCCCGGCCACCAGGGCAGCGGGCTTAAGCCTTCCATCGGAATTTGACAGCAACTCCTTCAAATAGGCCTTTTCAGCCTCTTCAACAACCCTGCGCCGCATTTCAGCCAACGTCTTGGAAGCATCCATGGGCAACATCGGAGGGGTATCCCCAAACCCTGAAACCTCATCGGGAAAATCGTCTTCCGTAAGGGCGGGTGGACTTCCCAGGATGTAAGCCCGCTCCATAAGGTTCTCAAGTTCCCGGATATTTCCCGGCCATGCGTAGGTTTTTAACCCTTCCAACACTTTTCCATCAATGGAAAGGATGCCCTTCTGGCCTTTGGTTTCCTGCCGTTTCAGAAAAAGCATGGCAAGCTGCGGAATATCCTCCACCCGCGCACTGAGTGACGGAATTTCGATGGGGAACACATTCAATCGATAGTAAAGGTCCTTTCTGAATTCCCCCCTTTGGCACATTTCGTCCAATCCCGCGTTGGTAGCCGAAATCACGCGAACATCCACATGAATGGTCTCTTCTCCACCCACCCGTTGAAAGACGCCATCCTGAAGCACGTGAAGCAGTTTAATTTGCGCGGCAGGGGTCAGGGTCCCCACTTCATCTAAAAATATAGTGCCGCCATCGGCCATTTCGAATTTGCCCAGCTTTTTCCGGATGGCCCCGGTAAAAGCGCCTTTTTCATGGCCGAAAAGTTCGCTCTCCAACAGCGTGTCCGGAATAGCGCCGCAATGGACGCTGATAAACTGGTTGTCCCCGCGGTTGCTGTGGGCATGGATGATCTTGGCCAGAAGGCCCTTTCCGGTTCCCGTTTCACCGGAAAGCAGAACCGTACTCCGGGTGGGGGCCACGGAACGAATCATCTCGAAAACTTTTCGCATTCTTGCATTCTGGGTCCGAACATCCTCCATGGATTCGGTTTGCCAGAATCGATCCCGAAGATAATCCAGTTCGGACTCCATGCTGATCTGGTCCCGTATATTTTCAAGGACATGCTGAATCTCCACCGGATCCAGTGGATAGGTCAGATAATCGGAAGCCCCGGCTTTAACGGCCATCACGGCTTCTCCAGCCTTTTCCTTGGAGGACAGAACGATAATCCTGGACAAATCGCCGTCAACTCTCAACTGCCCCAGAACCGATCCAGCGGAAGATTTCAGCTTCGATGACCCGTCCTGGAGAAGAGACAGATCAACAAACACATAATGTTGTCTGTTCCCGCGGACCGCTTCTAGTAGTTCCTTGCTGCCCTTGACGCTGTCGACACGGTAACCCGGCCCGAGGGCCTCCTTGATCTTCCGTACAACCGCCGAATCGGCGCCGGCAACAGTAACCGCTTTCATCAGGTGCCTCATGTTCAATAAGTTTAAGATATTTTTTCAAAAATCAGGAATAACCATTATCTTTAGACGATTGAGCTATAGCAAAAGGTTTTCCCGAAGTCAACGTTTCAGGAAAAGATCATCGAAAACGGATCGCGATGGTACAATCTACTTCACAACAATACCGCATTGTGATAAAATTTTCGCAATTTTTATCATTTAAAATCATCTCCAGCAGGAGAACTTATGAGCATTCACAATCTTGAAAGAATCTTCAAGCCGACATCTCTGACGGTTATCGGGGCTGGCGAAAGGCTGGACAGCATCGGTGGTTCCGTCATGAAAAATATCCTGGACGGCGGCTACAAGGGGCATGTTTTTCCGGTGAATCCGAAACACAAGACCATTTCAGGGTTAAAAGCGTATGGTTCCGTCCGGGACATTGGCCTGCCCGTTGATCTGGCCATCATCGCCACTCCCATCATGAAAGTCCCCGCCATCATTCGGGAATGCGTCAAGGCAAAAATCGGCGGCGCCATCGTTCTGTCCGCCGGCGGCAAGGAGATCGGTGAAAAGGGGCGGGAGGTGGAAGCGGAAATCCAAAAGGAAGCGGCCCGAGGCGATATCCGCATCATCGGACCCAACTGCATGGGAATCATCTCCGCCAAGGCCCTGCTCAACGCCAGTTTCTCAAGTCTAATGCCGCTGGCCGGGAAAATGGCCTTCGTTTCCCAGAGCGGCGCCATCTGCGCCGCAATCCTCGATCTTTCCATCAAGGAGGGGATCGGCTTCAGCCATTTTGTGAGCATCGGCAGCATGCTGGATGTGGACTTCGGTGATCTCATCAACTACCTGGGAGATGATCCCGAGGTCAAAAGCATTGTTCTGTACATCGAAAGCCTGACCCACGCCAGAAAGTTCATGAGCGCTGCCCGAGCCATCTCCAGGGTCAAACCCATCGTTTTGTTGAAATCGGGGCGATCCCGCGCCGGGGCCGCGGCCGCATCAAGCCACACCGGAGCCCTTGCAGGGGAGGATGTAATCTATGATGCGGCCTTTAAACGGGCGGGTATTCAGCGGGTGGACACCATCAGCGAGCTGTTCGACTGTGCAGAATTAATGGCCAAGCAGCCCCTCCCCGCGGGTCCGGGCCTGGGCATTATCACCAACGGTGGGGGACCGGGCGTCATGGCGGCCGACGCCATGTCCGCTCATGGCATCGAGCCGGTCAATCTTTCCCCGGAAACCCTTCGAAACCTTAACGATATTCTGCCGCCCTTCTGGAGCCGATCCAACCCGGTGGATATCCTGGGGGACGCCTCCCCCGAGCGGTGGAAGCGCGCCATGGATGCGTGTCTTTCCGCCCGTGAAGTCCATGCACTGGTGATCATCTTCGTACCCCAGGCCCTGAGCAGCGGAACCGCCGTGGCCAGGGCCGTTTCCGAACTGATCCGGTCAAGACCCTGCCCCCCCATATTTGCCGTATGGATGGGAGGAGAAAGCGTTGAAGAGGGCCGCGGGATTCTCAACCAGGAGGGAATTCCCACCTACGACACACCGGAAAGGGCCGTCGCTGCATTTGTTCACATGTATGCGTACAAACGAAACCTGGAATTGCTTCAAGAAATCCCCCCCCGAATGCACCAAACCTTAACCTTTAATCGGAAAAAAGCTCGGAAAATTGTAGACGAGGCCCTTGAAAGCGGCGGCGCCCTTCTCACGGAAGTGGCATCCAAATCCCTGTTTGACGCCTACGGCATCCCCGTGAACCCCACGGAAGTGGCCGAAAATGAAGATCAGGCCCTGGCCCTGGCCCAGCGCTTAGGCTATCCCGTGGTCATGAAAATCCATTCAAGGGATATTTCCCACAAATCCGATGCCGGCGGGGTTCAACTGAATCTTCGTTCCGAAAAGGACGTTCAAGACGCCTGGCGGGAAATCCTTAAAAACGCTGAAACATACAACCCGAAAGCGGAAATCCTGGGGGTTACCCTTCAACCCATGGCCACGCAATACGACTATGAGGTAATCCTGGGCAGCAAACAGGACCCCCTTTTCGGCCCGGTCATCCTTTTCGGCATGGGGGGCATCATGACCGAAATCCTGAAGGATCAGGCTATCGCCCTGCCCCCCCTGAACCGGCTGCTGGCCCGACGGCTCATGGAAAACACCAAGGTTTACCAAATGCTGAAAGGGTATCGAAACCGGCCCTCCGCCAGGCTGGATCTTTTGGAAGAGACCCTGATCCGCCTGTCGCAACTGGTGTCCGATTTTCCGGAAATCGCGGAGCTGGACATCAATCCCATGATCCTCGGCGGAGACCGCATCCGCGCCGTGGACGGGCGGGTCGTCATCAAACCATCGAAGGTCCCGAGTCCTTACCACCTGGTAATCAGCCCCTATCCCAACCAGTACGAGATCACCTCAACCACCCGGGGGGGCGTCACACTGCTGGTCCGTCCCATCAAACCGGAAGACGCCCCCCTCCTCCAGGACCTGTTTGAATCCCTGTCCCGGGAGAGCGTCTATTACCGATTTTTTTCACCGCTTAAATCCCTTTCCCGCAAGATGCTGGTGGTCTTTACCCAGATCGATTACGACCAGGACATGGCCCTGGTCGCCATGGATACGTCCGACACCGAAGAGAAGATACTGGGCGTGTCGCGGCTCATGCGAAAACCCGGCGGCATGGAAGCGGAATTCGCCGTGGTGGTGAGAGACGCCTGGCACGGAAAGGGGATCGGCGCGACCCTCATGAAGCATCTGCTCTTCATTGCCGAAGAACAGTCGCTCGACGCTGTCTGGGGAACAATTCTCCCCGAGAACCGGCAGATGGTGAACCTGTCAAAAAAAATGGGCTTCGAAATTCACCAAGACCCGGAAGAGCATGCCTATGACGTCAGAATCGACTTAAAGAAGCGCCGAATTTAAGATGGCTGTTGGTGAATCAGGCTTCCATAATGGAGGCATCATATTGCTTTAAACGGGTATCATGTGTCACAAGGGTAAAGTCTTCTACTTTCGCTTGGGCCACGAGTATTCTGTCAAACGGGTCTCTGTGATGCATTGGAAGGTCTTTCACGGCATGCGCATGTTCAACAGTGATATCATGGGTATCAAGCAAAAGATTCATGGGTCCACCATGCCGAAGGCATCTGCAATGTCTGAGGGTAATTCATCAAAATCATCGGCTATCTTGATTTTTCCCTTTAATGCGCCGGGCTGACGCGGTTTTTCGCTTAGTTCATACCTCACTAGCTTTACAACCGGTTTTCCAGCCTTACCAATGACCACTTCCTGTCCAGCCATGACCTTCTCCACAAGTGCCGACAACTGGGCCTTTGCCTCTGAAATATTGGTTATTAGCATCACAATCACCTCCTGAGAAGTAGTTTGACCACGTTTGACCGGAAAGTCAATTTCTTTCCCCCTTCTACGCGCGGCATGACAACCGATGAAGATGGTAACCGTTCACGGTTTACGGTTGCCGGTTTACGGTTGAAAAACAGAGGATAACGGAAGATTATGGGGTCCTCTTGTGAAGATTTAAGAAATTGCGGTTATCAATCCCAACATAATTCCGCATCCTTCATTAAAATTGAAAAAACGATTCATCAAGAAAGTGTAAATCTGTATGAAGAAAACCCATAATTCATTGAAAAACCGTGAACCGGCAACTGTAAACCGGCAACCGTGAACGGTTACTGAAGATGTTCTACGTTCATCAAGGGGCAGACACCTTTTCCAGGTCCTTAATCTTCTGGTGGATATTTCGTATGCGTGCGCTCAAGACCCTGGCAATGTGAAGGGCGATCTGAGGATATTCCTGAACAATCCGCGTGAAGTCCCGTTTCCGCAACACCAGGAAACGGGCGGGACCCACAGTTTGAATGGTGGCGGATCGAGGGGCATCTTCCAGAAGGGCCATCTCGCCAAAACATTCGCCGCCGCCGATGCGGGCAATCTCGACACCCAGGTTTTTTTCGCCACTTTTCGCCTTAAAGACGGATACTTCTCCCTCAACCACCAGGTACAGGGCATCCCCCGGTTCCCCTTCCCTGAAGACCGCCACTCCCGCTAAACAGACAACCTCCTCGACCATGGAACCAATGGCCGCCAGCTCACTCACATGAAGCGCCTCAAAAACCGCGATCTTTCTCAACTGAAAGATCCGGTCTGAAAGATCCATTCCCGGACCTTCTTCCACCCCTGTTTCGACCCCTTCCCGGAACCACGCCCGTTGCACCGCTGATGCCATCCGCCGGATGTGGGGATTTTCCGACTTGGTAAAGGGCGTCAAAAAATGGGGCGTCAGATCGCCGGGACCCTCCGTGCCCATGAGAGAAAGGGTGAGCAGGGACGTCACCCAGTCCCCTTTGGTCAGAAGATGTGAAAACAGCGCCCCATGGCTCCCACCCGGATCAGGAAGGGAAAAATGCCGATTCCCGATTTTAAGACGATCTTCGGCCGGCATCTCGTCCAGAAGCGGCAGCAGAATTCGGGCAAGAGCAGGGTCCACCACATTGCCCAGCGCCTCGATGCTGTTGGCGCGCCGGCGGGGGTCCGGGGAGGAAAGGCCTCTCCACAGAATGCGCATCCGTCCAGATAGGTCCTGAATGGAAAGGACACGGAGGATGTTTTCAACGTTGATATTATTCTCCTGAACCAGATGATCCATGAGGATATCCCGCCGGGGGCTTTGAGGCCACAACCCAAGCGCCTGGGAAAGGGCAAGACATTCATAACTTTTTTCAACCCGGGCTCTTGCATATCGGTAAACATCCAGATCCTTGACGTTCAACTTTGCCAGAACCTGAAAAAGGCCCTCACGCACTCTCCGTCCGGGGAGACTGAGAGATTCCACCAAAACCAGGGGATTCTGATAATCGCTGTTTTGGACCATTTCCATGGCCTTTGCGCTGATTTCCGGCGCGGGATCTCCCATGAGGGCAATGGCCCGTGCAATGCACTGATCATCCTGAATATGCAAGGCCGAAAGCGCCGCCAGGCGTACCCGGTCCGAAGGATGGGACAAATAGGAAAATGCGGCCCCGTTATGTTGCGGATCTTTAAGCTGCCCCAGGGATCGAAGAAGAACACAGAGGATGTCAAGGTCTTTTTCAGCAGCTAGCATCTTCCGAAGCATCTCAATAAATGCAGTATTTCCGGACTCCCCCGATGCGATCACCCCGGCCCATCTGTCCCCGGGGGTTTTCGACTGGAGTAAGGACGAAATCGCTTTCAGATACTTCTCCGGTTCGCCACCATAAAGACCGGCCAGGGCATACCCCCTTATTTCCGGGGACAAAAGGGACTGGAAACGTTCCAGATTCCAGGTCCTGGTGATTTCCGGTGAGAACCGATTGGCGGCTTTCGTCATGGCCAGTAGAAACCGGGGGTCAGCGGCATTCGCCAGTTCAATGAAAACCGGGATCGCCTCTTTTCCCCACTGGGGGGGCAGGAAGTCGAGCAGACCGATGCGCGTTTCGTCATCCTCCTTTCTCAGCACCTTTAAAACCGCATCGTCAAAACCAGGAACATCCTGGTCCCGCAGAAGCGCCCCGTACCACAGGCAATCCTTACCCCTGGCGGAAAGAAAGCGCTCCAGAAGCTGCGCCTGCACCTTTTTGTCTTTGAAAATGCGCACCGCTTCCCCCGACTCCAGAGATTTCAGGTCCAGCATATTCCGGCTGATGAGATTTAAAAGGATCCGGGAATACTGCCTTTTGAGGATAAAATCAAAGGAGAGCCACACCCCCATGCAAACCAGGGCGATAATGGAAAGGTAGCGCGGATGAAACAGATCCCCCAGAAATAGAATGAGCCCCGATCCCACCAGGGTGCCGATCCTCACGACGGTCCCTCTGAGAAAAGGCCTGACAACGGCCCGCTGAGAGGAGTGAAACAACCCCATGAGAACGGCCATGGCCGGGGTGTTGATGGTGGTCCGAAACACATTGGTGGATATCCTGGCATACATGGCCGAGTAAATATCAAATCGGAACAGGAGTGCCAGAAAAGCAATGACGTAATTAAAGGGATGAATCATGAGGGCCACGGGGATGCCCCATTTTCCATAGAGTTTTCCCACAAAAAGGAGAATCACCAGGCTGATGGTGTTCAAGAATCCACGGAAAACCGCAAAGAATTTGATCATGCCCCCTTCCGTGGCGTAGCTCTGGTTCACCGCGAAGTTGAACTGGTAATTGATAATGGTAATGACGATATTGGCCATGAGGGAAAAAACAATGAGCACCTGGACCAGGGTGGATTCTTTCATGAGCGGAAGAATCTTCCTGAATTCCTGAACCATATTCGTTCGGGATTTTCCCTTCTTCCGTTCTGTCTGATCCTGTACCAGGAGCGTGGGGTAGAGATGCCCCATTCGATGAACCACGGCAGCCGCCATCAGGGAGAGGACAAAATAGGCCAGAAGGAGGTTGTCCACCCGAATCAGTTTCGCCAGGGGGGAGGTGGCAAAACTCCCCAGGATGGCGCCGATCACACCGCCCGCGGTTATCAGGGGGAAAATCCGCTTGGATTGGCGTGTGTTGAAAAGATCGTTGGCCATATTCCAGAAAACCAGGGCCAGGAGAACTTCCAGCTGGCTCTTCAGCAAAAAGAGGACTGGATAGATGAGATCGTAACCGAGCGGTATGGCAAACCGCAAACTCCCCACCAGGGTGCCGCTTCCCACCAGCATATAGGACAAAAGCCGGCTGTCCGGCATCCGGGCCATGATTCCCGTGAGCACCCCCATGATGAAGAAAGTGACAACGGCGTTGATCATGTACATGATGGGGAGATATTGCACCCCGTAGCGTTTCAGAAAAGCCGTCTCGGCGGTGTTGGTAAAGAGAATATTCCCCACATGTATCATGAAGAGCAGCAGGGCCGCCCACAGAAAAAGGGCGGTTTCTTCCTCGTAAAGATTGAGCCATTTCCGAACCCATCGAACCATTCCGTCACCCATTACTGCCTTGTTTCCTGAAAATCTGGTCCAAAAAAACAGAGTGACAAGTAACGAGTAAAGAGCTGTGGGCTTGTCACTTGTCATGTGGAAACCGGCGAAACAATGCCGTCCCCACTCTTCCGAGCAAATGATTACCCGAAGCCGATTAAAAACGGCATCCCGGCGAAGAAAACATTGACGGCCATGAACGCCACTCCCCAGGCGGGCTTGGTTCTAACTTCCCAGCTTGGACGGAGGAACGATGAAAAGATAGTTTGACCTGAGAAAGTGAAGAAAATTTTTATCTCGATTTGGCATGAGAAAATAGGTGATCGCTAACTAACTTATTTTCAATAACAAACTACCAGATTGAGCCTTGAATACATCATATATCGAAACACCAGACGTCGCAATTGAAAAAGATAAATGAGATCGCTACAATACGGCGAAACTTGTTTTTGATTTCCTAAAATTCTGTCACATTCAATGTAAGAGATTATCTCTCAGAATATTGGAATTTAAAGGTCATCACGATTTAGCCCGACAGCAGCCCGCAACAATAACCGTCTTTTCCCATAGATTTTTGCGAAGGTTGTTTACATATATATCGGAATATCCAGTTTGACAGATCGAAACCAACCCCCTATGCTGCGCCAATAATCCCTGCAAGGAGTCTTTCGCATGTATCGGTTTTTCGGCTTTACCTGAGTGTATATCAATTTACTGCCGGTGTTCGGTAGGCGCAGGGTATGGCCGGAAAACTGACTCATCCTGTTTTATCAGCATTCTTACCCTTAGCGACTGCAAGGAGGTCCTCGGCTACGCGAGGACCGTCGGGGTACCGATTTTAGAATATCTGGATACCATTGGATTCACCTGCAGAGAGGGGGACATCCGGATTCTGAAGATGAACAAGGATTAATGAAATGGTAAGGATTATTGCAGGTAAATCATATTTTTGAAAGAGGAGGTATGTTGGTCATGAACAGAAGGATATTTGTCTTAGTGGCGTTTTGTGCGATGTTTTCATTTCAGTTTGTTTCAGGCTCCATTGGTTTCTGCAAAGGTATTAATGAGGTTGAAACAGAAAAAATCGCTGTCGATCTGGTTAGAGACGTTCAAAAAGGCGGTTATGGCATTGTCCGCACGGATGAACTGAAAAAGTGGATGGATCAGAAGAAGAATCTGCTTATCGTTTTCACCGGTCCTGAGGCCGGTTACAAAAAGGGACATTACCCCGGTGCGGTTCAATTTGAATTTCCTATACCCGAGCTAAAAGAAATGGGCGAAGGGGAAAAGGCCGCCTTTATCAAGCTGCTGGGACCTGACAAGGACCGCATACTGGTCTTTTACTGCGGTTTTACCAAATGCACACGCTCGCATAACGGCGCCGTGTGGGCTAAGAAAAACGGCTACAAAAACGTCTACCGCTGTCCGGGCGGGATCAAGGGATGGACGGAGGCCGGTTTCCCGGTTGAAAAGACCAATTAGGGTTTGAGAGAGTGCATTTTTGTCGAACTGCCATTCCGGGAAATAACAATCGATTTCCCGGGGTGGCATTTTCCTGAGTGACATGTTGTGTGGTGAGACTGGCAGGAGATGTACGACATAGGCTTTCCCGCGCTGCGGTTTACACCGCTCATAGGGAGAACGGCGGAACAATGCGGTCCTCCACTCTTCCGAGCAAACGATTACCGGAAGTCGATTGAAAACGGCATTGATCCAAAAGATCGTTTATCCCCTCATAAATCAGTTTAACATCGCCGCGCACATCGGGACCGGAACAGCGACGCATGGCGTCTCCCGTCTGGTGGGCGGATATGACCCCATGGATTTCTTCCAGAGGGGCCACCAGATTCCTTGAAACCGTACGCTTAAACAACATCCCGGCAAAGAAAACATTGACGGCCATGAACACCACCCCCCAGGCGCCCGCATTCCCGAATTGCCGGGCGCGACGGTCCGCGACGATCATGGCCGCCCGATTGATCTTTCCCAAACGGATAATGGCCGCCACCGTTTTTTCCCGAGAATCGCTGTTTCCCAGAAAAGCATCGGTATAGTGAGCGCGAATGGATTCCAGTGCCGCGGGCTCATCCTTTTCAGTGATGTTCTTTTGAGCATGTCCCAGAGCATTTAAGAAGGTCACTCTCAAGGCTGGGTTTCCGTGGACATTATGGCTGATAACAGCCAGCGACGCCAGCATTTCCTCACACGCCTCCAGAGACCGCTCGTTACGTTCGATGATCATCTCGATGGCCGGCGTCATGCGTACAAAAATCCAGATGCATCCCAGCGCCATGAGTAGATTGAGCCCAATCAGCAACCATGCGCCCATGCGAACGGATTGTACAATCTTCATGGTTACACACCCTCCATCAGTTTTGGGATGGCTGCTTCAGTGGAAACAATCACCAGCTTATCTCCCTCCTGCAACGGTTGGTCGGGGATGGGTTGCACCAGCCGACCAGGGCTACCGCGACGGATGGCCGCCACCATAACGCCGAATCGTTTTGGGAGCGCGAGGGTGATGAGGTTTTGTCCCACCATTGACGGCTGAACAAGGATCTCCGTGAGATGCAGGTCGTCCCCAATGGATGTTTCAGCAATGATATGGCGGTAAAGGAGGCGATTGGCGAAACGCTGTCCAAATTCCTGTTCCGGGTTGATGATCATATGGGCGCCCACCAGTTGCAAAATGCGCTGGTGCATCTTATCATCGGCCCGTGAAACCACGAAAGGCACACCCATTTGACGCAACAGGGCCGTGCAGATAATGGACGATTCCTTGGAATCATCGCCGATGGCGCAGACCACGGCATCTCTTTTCTCAGGCCCCAGACGTGCCAGTTCATTTTCATCGGCGGCATTGGCCACCAGAGCTTCCGCCACAAAGGCGGAAGCTTCTTCCACCAGACTTTTCCGTGTATCCACCGCCAACACCTCGGCGCCTTTTTCCGATAACGTTCGCGCCAGAGACATGCCGAACCGACCCAGACCGATAATCAATATTTGTTGGGCCATTGTGTATTACTCTCCTTAATAATCAGCTCAAGGTAATTTTGGCATCAGGACACCTTGAAACCGGCGCGGAGACATCTTCGCTCAAAACCATGAAGAGGGTCATGGGACCGACGCGTCCGGCAAACATGGCCATCATAATAATTACCTTTCCAATTTCATCAAGCCCGGCCGTGGCGCCCGTGGACAACCCCACCGTGCCAATGGCCGAGGTGGCTTCGAAAATGATGTCCCGGCCCGATATCTGCTGCGTCACTTCAAGCATCAGCACCACTGCAAACCAAACCACCGCAACAGAGCCGACAATGGTAATGGCACGGTAAATAATGGCTGAAGGGAGCCTTCGATTCCGGAATATAACGCTGTTGCGATTGTTGATGTTGGCCCAGAAGGTCATGGCCAGGATTCCGATGGTGGTCGTCTTGACCCCGCCGGCGGTTCCCCCGGGGCTCCCGCCGATAAACATGAACCAGATCATCACCATGAATGTGGGACTGATCACACCGGCCACATCCACGGAATTGAATCCCGCGGTGCGAAGGGTCGCCGATTGGAACCAGGCATTGTGTATTTTGTCGCCCACGGACAATCCGGATAAAACACCGTTCCATTCAAAGGCCAGAAAGAAAAACGTCCCGGAAATCAGCATGACGGCCGTGGTGGTGAGTGCGATACGAGGCGCAATGGGAATGCGCCTGCCCATGAGCCATTTGGGGGAAATCAGACTGGTGGCGGGCGCCATTCCCCCAAAAATGATGAGACCCGCCACCGTGTGCAAAACAAAGGGATTGTTCTGATATGGGATCATGTTGTCGCTCTGCAAAGCAAACCCGGCGTTGCAAAAAGCGGATACGGCCGTGAATAATCCACGCCAGGCAGCCTGCCCCATGGCATCCCCAGAAGCATAAAACAACCCGGTCAACATCAGGGCGCCGATTCCTTCCGCAACAAAGGTGAACTTCAGGATGCGGACGAGGGCATCCACCAGGGTTTGGTGGTCGG
This sequence comes from Desulfatiglandales bacterium, assembly GCA_963664475.2. GTDB lineage: Bacteria > Desulfobacterota > DSM-4660 > Desulfatiglandales > Desulfatiglandaceae > NaphS2. Next base: position 111,329 of record CAXXXE010000002.1, on the reverse strand, counting down.
TGTCCGTCATATTCGTCAGAAGACGTTCCTGGCGCAGGCTCAACCGACGTCCCATGGCATTGAGGGCAACGGCGGCGATACTCATGATGCCCACCCCCCCCAGTTGAATGAGCAAGAGAATAAAGGCCTGGCCGAGAAATGTAAATGCCTCCGGGGTGTCAAGCACCACGAGACCGGTAACGCAGACCGCGCTCACGGCGGTAAAAGCCGCGTCCACCAGGGAAATCTCTCCCTTTCCGGCGGCGCCGGGAATAATCAACAAGAGTGCGCCCAGAAAACACAATAAAAAGAAGGTGGTGAACAGCAAACGTGCCGGATGTTGGAGAAACATCTCCCACTCGCGTCCCCGTTCCTCCCAGAGAGGCGATGAGCGGGAAAGCAACAAAATCGTTCCCAAAGAGAAAACAATCGCTGCAACAGCCGTGTGTCCCCGATACAGCGACCCCATGAGCAAGCCCGCAAAGCAAAGGCCCAGCGCGGTATAGAGAATCTTCAAACGTGCCGGCTTCCGCCGCCATGCCCAATCCATAAACAAGAGTTGGGCTATCAAAGCGGATGCAACGATAGTAACGTGAATGACGAACGGACGAATTTCGCCTGCAGTGATGATGGAGAACCCGACGGCGCCCGCGACGGTCATCGCCGCCCATCGTGCTCGATGCAGGGTGCTGTCCAACCCGTTTTCATTTCCCAACCCCAACCCGGGCCTGAAATCAATCAGCGCAAATGCGGCACTGATAAGGGCAACCAACCCCAGCAGGGCGGCAAACGGATCATTCACAAGATGAGGCCATGCGGCCAGGAAACTGCATAGGGCAGCTACGCCCCCCAGAACTCCGGCCATACGGGGGAGGCGAAGCAGCACAATCGCGCAAACAGCCCAGGAAACAGCAGACGCCGAAGCCAAAACCAAACGCCACATGGGGGGCATGGGGCCTGCGACATCCAGATATGCCAGCATAATCGGCACCGGCGCCCCGGCCAGCAATGCCCCCTGTACACCGGACTGTTTTGCGGATAATGATAGTGAAGGCATCATGCAAATCCAACCAGCACATTATGATTGCAGCCCCCAACCTTTGAGGGTTTAAAACTTATCCCCGGATCTCTCGCCATCTCAGGGTTCGCTTTACAATCTTGAGGATGTCAGCTTCTTGCGGACAAAACTCAAAACCTGCCGCATCGCCTGGTCCGATTTTTCGGAAAGGTCGCTTTTGAGAACGTGACCTTCCACGCCATCGTGGAAGTGATTTGGAAAGCTCTCAAGAAACCGCCATCGTTCATGGGGTGCATTGTCAAATCTGTAAATGTCCGCGGCCGGCGTCATTCGACGTTCCCAATGATAGGAATACCGGCCGCTTAATGAAATATAAACATCCAGAAGTGAACCGTCTACAATATCGAGCCGGAGTTTCGTGGGGTCGCCACTCGACAAAAGCAGGATTTCAGCGTTGACCACCACGTCCCTGAATTCACTGAGTGCGATGGCCTTCAAGACCCTGTAAGTCATCAATGCAAGCATTAATCTCCTCAATATGGGAAGAGATGTTTTCAACAACAATCAAATCTTCCCATGCGGGATGTTCAGGGATAGCTCCCACGGCAATCCCTTTTTCCAGTTCAGAGGGTGTTGAAACCCCGTAACGCGATAAAATCTCCAAACGTTCTTGCAGCGAAACACGTTGTTTGTCTTTCAAAATACTTTTCAACGCATTTCGAATAACTTCATCTTTTCTCAAGCCCAGAACCGTTGCAACCTTTTCGGCGGCACTATCATCGAATTTTGAGGTGCTGCTTATCTCCATATTTTCTTTTCCTCCCATGCATCAGGGAAAACCGGGACATCGTACAGCCGAAGCCCTTTTTTCAGTCAAACGCATCGCGATCTCAAACCAGCCAGAGGGACGCTCCTTCCAGCTCCTGAAACAGGGTTCGACTGACGGAACCCACGAACACCTTCTTCAAAAAGCCCATCACCTTGCCGGTCCGACCTACCGCCACGGCGGCAAAATGCTCCGAACCGGCTTCGCTGAGGATCGCCTTTCCCGCGTTGGCCTCGGGAATCACCTTGTAAGAGATCCGTTCCGCTGCAATACCATCGGCCACCAGCATCGCTTTGCAATCGACAAGGATGTCGTCCACCGCTTTATCCCCCACATTTCCTTTCCTGGAAACGGCCAACAGTGTCACATTCTGGTTTTGCGCCTGCCCCAGGATGAATCCCACATGATCCAGCATACGATGAGAAGCATCTGAACCATCCACACATGCCAGCACATGTTTTCGCTCGGAATCCGGCTTTCGGCAGATCCAGAGGGGGAACCCCCAGTCCTTCTCGAACAAGTCTCTGGTAACGCTTTCATCAAAGGTTTGTTCCAGCCGGGTGAGCCCCCTGCGTCCCAGCACAACGGCATCATACCTTCCCTCACTCCCCTCCTGAATGATTTCATTCACCTTGGACGACATGCGGGGCCTGAGTTTGACGAAAACCTGATCCTCCATAAAACCCAGTTTCAGCAAATCCTGTTTTGCCTCATTCAGCGCCTTTCGTCCAATGGCTTCTGATTTCTTGTTCCGAAGTTCGGTTTCCGTATCGACCTCGAATCTTCCCGGTGGTTTGGGCGTCAGATACAGGAGGGTGATTTTCATCTTTTCCTTGTGGGCAAAGAAATTTCCCACAAACCGCACCCCAAACAGGTTGTCATGCTTTTCACTGATCGTTATAAGCAAATGTCTTTCCATTTTTCTGGATCCTCCCGTCATTCTTGATGGCTGTTTTTATATGACTGCAAGCTGGATGAGATAATCTCAAGTATATATTCCGTGCAACAAAATGTCACCCATTGAAAAAATCAAGGCGCAATTTCTGATAGGGTATTGTAGGATGTCGCGGTTTGCGGAAACACCATCCTTTTGAAATTCTCAAAATCTTCTGAGGATCGGATACAATACAATGTATGAAATCATGCGAAATGAGTCCCTTGACGATCGGGTGGGAAACTGATGCCATCAACCCATTCGCAAAATGCCCGGATAGAACAGCTTAAAAGTGCGGATGGCATCATAATGTTCAAAAGCTTCGGCGATTGGACCATCGATGCGCTTCAGGATGCCGCCGAGATACTGGAGCAGTTTTCCGGAGCAAGCCGAAATGCATCCGTTCAATGGGACATTTCTCATGTTGGGCGTGCCGATTCAGCGGGCATCATGCTTTTTATTCACTGTTGCAATTTGCTGAAATCAAACAACTGCGCCATTGACGTCATTGGGGCGAAGCGTGAACATGAAAAGTTGTATCGACTGCTGCTCAAGTATGCACCCGGGGATTCCTGGTCCGGGCCTGCTTTTTCCTCCCGTTTCCTGAAGCCTTTGAGCGGCATTGGTAAAAGCGTTGTAACATTCATTCTGAATATGACGGCATTTTTCGCCTTTATCGGCGAAGATTTTGTAAATTTACTGTACTCGTTGCTGCACCCACGTTCCATCCGCTTTGGCGCAATTGTGAAGAATATTGAAGAAGCCGGCGTGCGTGCCATACCCATTGTCGCCCTGACCAGTTTTTTAATCGGGGTGGTGATCGCCTACCAGGGGGCGGTGCAGCTTGAGAAGTTTGGCGCCAATATTTTCATTGTGGACATGATCGGCCTTTCCATCGCCAGAGAGCTTTCCCCGCTTATCACGGCCATCGTCGTGGCAGGTAGGACCGGTTCTTCTTATACCGCCCAACTTGGGGTTATGAAAATCACCGAAGAGATTGACGCCATGAGCACCATGGGATTTGATCCCCATCGTTTTCTGGTGCTGCCGCGCATCATCGCGCTGATGATTGCGCTGCCGCTGCTGATTTTTTTTGCCGACATCATCGGTATTCTTGCCGGTATGTTTATTTCTCATCTCTACCTGCATCTCTCCTATGCCGAGTTTATCAACCGGTTACAGACCGTTCTTGGGGTGAAGCATGTATGGATCGGCATTTGTAAAGGGCCTTTTTTCGCATGGCTTATCGCCGCTGTCGGCTGTTTCCATGGCTTTCAGGTTTCGAAAAACACGGAGAGCATTGGACGTTATACCACCATCAGCGTCGTCAATGCTATTTTCCTGGTCATCGCATGCGACGCACTTTTTTCAGTCATACTTACGGAGCTTGGCATTTGAGCGACACCGTTATCACAGTATCGGAAGTGATCACCCGGTTCGGCAAAAACGTGGTCCATGACGGCATCAGCCTGAGTGTGCGTCAAGGGGAAATCTACGCACTTCTCGGCGGCAGCGGCTCAGGGAAATCTACGTTGCTTAAAGAGCTGATCATGCTGCTGCGTCCGCAGTCCGGAGAGATCATGCTCCTCGGCCAAAACCTTATGACCATCAGCTATAATGATGCCGCTATGCTGCGGCGCCGATGGGGCGTCCTTTTCCAGGGGGGCGCCCTCTATTCTTCACTCACCGTTGAGGAAAATATCGGGATAAAGCTCAGGGAGTATGCCGATCTTCCCTTGAAACTGGTTCAGGATATGGTGCGGATGAAAATTAATATGGTGGGTCTTCCCGAACATGCGGCGGTTCTTTATCCGGCGGAATTAAGTGGCGGCATGGTAAAGCGGGCGGCGTTGGCGCGGGCCTTGGCCATGGATCCGGAGCTGCTGTTTCTCGATGAACCGACCTCGGGACTGGATCCCGTCGGCGCGGAAGCCTTTGATCATTTGATTCTTGAATTGCGGGAAATTCTTGGGTTAACCGTTGTGATGGTGACCCATGATCTTGATTCCATCTGGACCACGGTTGACCGTCTTGCCGTACTGGGTGAAAAAAAAGTCGTCGCGGAGGGGACCCTTAACGAAGTCAGAGAAAACCCCCACCCCATTGTCAAACAATTCTTCGGGGGCACGCGGGGACGGATACGGAGCCGAAATGGAAAGCAGAATTAATTATGCGATGGTCGGACTGTTTGTTATCCTGCTGTTGGCGGGGCTGATCACTTTCGCTCTCTGGTTGGGAAAATATGGCGGCAAACAGGAATATGACTACTACCATGTTTATATGTCGGAATCGGTTTTCGGATTAAGCGCGGATGCTTCCGTTAAATACCGGGGGGTTAACGTTGGCACCGTGGAACATCTCGGCCTGAATCCGGAAAATTCGGAAGAAGTGGAACTTCTTTTAAAAATCAAGCATCAGATCCCCATCAAGGTGGACACCACGGCCACGCTCAAGTCTTTCGGAATAACGGGTCTCGCCTTTATAGAGCTCACGGGAAGCAAAAAAGACGCGCCACTGCTCATGAAAACAGGAGATCGTATTCCGGTTATTCCCGCAAGCCCTTCAACCTTTGCACGAATCGATGAACACCTGAAACTTCTCGCCGCAAAATCAGCCCTGGCCCTGGACAAGTTTGACCGGCTGCTCAGTGAGGATAATTTGCAAAACGTTAAAGAGATACTTTCTGAAACAAAGATGCTCGCCAGGGATATCAGAGGGCAATTACCAGGATTCCGGCGCCTCGTCGACAACGGTGTTTCCACGGAGAAACGCATTACCGCGGCCTTTGAAAAGGTTGAAGCCGCATCCGTCAGTGTCAAGAAAATGGCTGACAGTTTGGAGAAGAACTATGCCGAAGTGGGTCGCGACATAAGCCGGGACGTGCGGCAGAGTCTTGAATCTTTTAATCAATTGCTTTACGAATTAAATATCCTGGCGGGAGACATGCAGAGAACCATCCGGGCCATTGAAACCAGTCCAAGCGATCTGCTGTTCAAACACACCCCGCCGAGGCCGGGACCTGGAGAAGAGGGATACCATGAAGAATAGGCTTCATATAATCTTCGTATTGTGCTGCCTGTTCGCGGGCTGCGTGACCCAAAGCATTGCGCCTGCCCATATCTATACCCTATCGCCTGAATGGGGCGACGGCATCGCCCGGACGGAAAGCGTGAGAAAAAGCCCTCTCATCATTAAACTGGCCCCGGTTCGCGCAACACAAGCCCTTACCGGCGCTGAAATCATTTATACCGATTCACGATATGGCCTGAACAGCTATGCCCACAGCCGCTGGAGTGATGCGCCCGTCAAATTGCTGCAAACACTTTTTCAGGTTACCCTGGAAGAAAATGGCCGGTTTAAGGCTGTCATTCCCCCCACCTCCGCTGCGGGAGCCGATTTACTTTTGGAAAGCACGCTCTTTGATTTCAGTCACCATATCAATGATGATGGGACTTCCGATGGTGTTATCAGGATACGGTTTTATCTCATAGACAATACGACAAAAACGGTAATAGCGACGAAAGAGTTTTCGTCCCGAATGCCGGCGTCCGTGCAGAATGCCCGGAGCGCCGCGGCCGCGCTCAACAAGGCCGCGACAGCTGTTGCCCGTGACCTTGTCGCCTGGCTTGCCGCCCCCGGCAGGTTTTAAAAGAGAGGATGACAGGGGGGGCTTTATCCTCAAAAACTCAAGCTTTCTTCTTGACTTGAAATCTTCAAAGGCGTAAGGAAGCTGAATAGTGACCTATTTCAGCCTCATCGCTATTGCCATCAACCCTGTTCTTTTTCGTCTTCATTCCAAGGAGGAAAGAATATGACCCACGGCATCTAAAAACCCCGCTACCCAAGGTAGAACGGGGTTTTTTGTTGGTCGGAAGGTGAGATTTGAAACAATTCAGTCGAGTGCGAACCGCGGGCAGATCAATTTATGAGAGATCCCGCGAAGGAAGAAAAAAATGTGCATTTATTGGCTGGTTTTGGGAAAGGCACCAGTTAAAGGGGAAGCGTTATATTCCCGTACAAGCCGGATGGGGCTGAAAGGTGTTTGCAAATAATGGAAGATATCAACACCGGAAACTGGCGAAGAGCTGGATGAAACCGCAGAGCTGGAAAATCCCAATGAACAAACATGGCAATGGCGGAAAAAAGAACCCATGCCCGTGGAATACACGCCTCAAAATCCCATAGAACAATTTGATTTCATCATCATTGATGAGTGCCACCGCTCCATTTACAACCTGTGGAAGCAGGTGCTGGATTATTATGATGCCTTTCTGGTGGGCTTGACCGCCACGCCCGACAAGCGGACCTTCGGCTTTTTCAATGAAAACGTGGTGAGCGAATACACCTATGAGGAATCGGTGGTGGATGGCGTAAACGTGCCCTATGATGTCTTTACCATTGAAACGGAAATCACCCGGGCCGGCGCGAAAATCAAGGCCAAGGAATATGTGGACAAGCGGGAAAAACTGACCCGGAAAAAACGCTGGGAACAACTGGATGAAGACCCCAAATCGGTCTTGAACCGCTTCCGCAATGCTTGGGCGCCGCGCATTGCCGTGACCGTGGACATGATTGCCACGGGAACGGATGTCAAACCCTTGGAAGTGCTGCTCTTTATGCGGGATGTGAAAAGCGCCAACTATTTTGAGCAGATGAAAGGCCGGGGAACCCGGACCCTGAATTTCGATGACTTGAAACGGGTGACCCGCACGGCCAGGCACACCAAGACCCATTTTGTGATTGTGGATGCCGTGGGCGCCACCAAATCCAAAAAAACCGACTCCCGGCCCCTGGAACGCAAACCCGCCGTACCGCTCAAGGGTCTGCTGGGGGCCGTGGCTATGGGCGCACAGGATGAAGACCTGTTCACGTCCCTGGCCAACCGTTTTATTCGCTTGCAAAAGCAACTTACCGAAGAGGAAAAAGACGGTTTTAAAGCGCTTGCAGATGGCAAAAGCATTCACCACGCGGCCAAAGACCTGCTGGATGCTTTTAACCCGGATACTATCGAGAATGTGCACAAAGTCCATGAGCAGATCATTGACACCGTCAACTCGGATACGGTTGAAAAAGCGGAGTGGGACAGCTTTTCAACAGACAAGGCCCAACAAGTGGTTCAAGATTTTACGGCATACATAGAGACCAACAAGGATGAAATCACGGCTCTTGGCATCTTTTACGACCAGCCCTATCGCAGAAGGGAACTGACCTTTGCCATGATCAAAGAGGTGCTGGAAATGCTGAAACGGGAAAAACCACTGCTCGCCCCCCATTACGTATGGGACGTCTATGCCCGGCTGGAAGAGGTCAAGGACAGGAGTCCTAAAAACGAGCTGACGGCATTGGTTTCCTTGATCCGCCGTGTTACCGGCGTTGACGGTCGGCTCACGCCGTACAACAAAATTGTGGACAGAAATTTCAAGAACTGGGTATTTAAAAAGCATTCCGGCGCCGGCGAAAAATTCACCGAAGAACAGATGGACTGGCTGCGCATGCTCAAGGACCATATCGCCACCAGCTTTCATGCGGAGCTGGACGATCTGGACTACACGCCCTTTGACGCCCGGGGCGGCAGGGGCAGGATGTGGCAGCTTTTCGGCGACCAGACCAATGCGTTGTTTGAAGAACTGAATGAGGCTTTGGCGGCATGATGAATGACGTTTAATACCGTAGGCAACCGCGACCGCAACCGTAGAGACAAGGCATGCCTTGTCTCTACAATGCAAACAACGCGCAAAAAGAACCCCATGAAAAAATTCAAAAACAAATACCGTATCCCGTCCGCCCGATTGCAAAATTGGGATTATGGATGGAATGCCACCTATTTCATCACCATATGCACCCAAAACCGGGAATGTTATTTTGGGGAAATTGTTCAGGACGAAATGCAATTATCCCACCTCGGAATTTTAGCAGATGTGTTTTGGCACGAAATAAAACATCACACCCCCAACGTGGAATCGGGCGCATTTGTGGTCATGCCCAACCATGTCCACGGTATTTTGGTTTTGGATGGCAATAGTAACGTCAACAATGGTGAACATTGCAACGATGGTGATGATCGAAACGTGGCAAACGCGGCAAACGCGGGGAACGCGGGGAACGTAGAGACAAGGCATGCCTTGTCTCTACAATCGCAATCACAATCGCAATCAATATCAAAATCGCAACAACCCCCATCACCACAACCACCCCAAACCATCGGACAAAAACGATTTCAAAATCAGGGGAAAAACACCCTGTCGTCAATTATTGGGTCATATAAATCGGCGGTGACCAAACACGCCCACCGGTTGGGGTATGATTTTGCCTGGCAAACACGGTTTCATGACCACATCATACGCGATGCGGAATCATATCACCGGATTGAACAATACACCCTCAACAATCCCAGAAATTGGAAAAAGGATAAATTTTATAGATCATGAGAAATCATTGGGTTGAAGGAAAACGGGGGAAAACGGGGAACGCAGAGACAAGGCGTGCCTTGTCTCTACAATCGCACCCGCAATCACAATCGCAACAACCGCCATCACCACAACCATCCCAAACCAGAGAAACACCGGAAACTATTATTCGGGAGCGTCTTGGCATGTTACAGATGATAAGGGGAATATGATCCGGTACGTTTTTTTCCATTACCACGATCCGTTCATCGATTCTCGAAGTCTCGTCAGTATGGTTGTCTCGGAAACCGCCGGCGACTTCATGCAGCGGGAACCCATGTTTGCCGTATATTCCGAGGACGTTGAAGACGTACTCCAACGCATGATCGACCATAACATCAAGGAGATTCCCATACTGGACAATGAGGAAAGGGTTGTAGCGGACCTCGCCATCATTGATCTTCTCAAGCATTATAAATCTGTTAACTTACCAAAATAACCCGATACAAACACCTTCCTTTATAAAAAGCCCGCGGGCCGGATTAACCTATTCCACATGACGTGAACGGATCAGCAGCAAGGGTCGGTCGATTTGATTCAACACGCCCACGGCAATACTGCCGTAAAACGTCCTGGCTGCACCGCCATGTCCATGACTGGCCATGGCCAGAATATCCGCTTTGACGTCTTTTGCCGTACTCAGGATTTCTTTAACAACAGAAGCGCTATATTTGATCAAAGCCTGGGTCTCTATCCCCTTTCCGTCAAGTCTTTTCCGAATTGTTTGAAGGTAGGCCGTGGATTCTTTTTTCCGCATAAGACTCGCTTCTCTGTATTTCTCCATATCGATGACTTCGTCCCGATCCAACACCATTGCAGGCTCATCAACTTTGAGCAACACGACCTTTGCGCCGTATTTGTCAGCCATGTCTTCAACATGGGGTAGTATTTCTTCTGCCCGCTTTGATCCGTCCAATGGAACTAAAACCGTTTGATACATAATTTCCCCTTTCCTGAAATCGAAGGATTCGATAATTTCGCCATCACCATAAGAACATGTGTAAAAAAATATCCATGCAAGCATTGCACCAATGCAACCATGTATCGTAATGACGTATCAATACGTGTTCACAGGGCATAAATGGAACAAAAAACCACCCATAAACAAACATTAACGCATTAATTTGAAAAGTTCCGTTTGCTTCTTTTGTTGTTTTACAAGAAAATCAAAATCGAATGCGTCAGTGTTTTTTACAACCTGTAAAGGCCGGCAAATTATTCGGCAGGAGCGTTAATGGAGAATGGGGACAATACGAAACTCAGTAGCCTTTATAAAGCCTGTTGCAATCATTTCAGGATACTGTTAAGGAAATAAAAGATTTCGGTGCTTTGGGAATGACAAACACTTTAAAATCGTTCCGACATCAAGTTTTCACAAAAATATGCGCACGGAGGTGAAACCATGCAATACGACACGGCCCTGCGGGCCTACACATCCAAGCGAATCGAGGAGATTGAATCCGCCGACGTTCTGGTGGGCATTCCCTGCTTTAACAACGAAACCACCATCGCCCATGTGATCCAGATGGTAAGCCATGGCCTGGCCACCCATTACAAGGGAATGCGCAGCGTGATTTTCGTGGCCGACGGCGGCTCCACCGACGACACGCGGGAGGCGGCTAAGGAATTTCAACTGAAACCCTGGCAGGAAAAACTGGTTTCCATTTACCGGGGGCCGGGGGGGAAAGGCACGGCATTACGATCCCTTTTCGAAGCCGCCGACCGCCTGAAGGTGCGTGTCTGCGCCATGGTGGATTCGGATCTCCGCAGTATTACCCCGGACTGGATTAAATACCTGCTGGACCCGGTACTGGAAAAAGGCTACCAGTTCGTAGCCCCGGTGTATGTCCGGCACAAATACGATGGCACCATTACCAACAATATCGTCTACAACCTGACCCGTGCCCTTTACGGCAAACGCATCCGTCAGCCCATCGGCGGTGATTTTGCCATTTCCGGAGACCTGGCCAAATTCTATATTGAACAAAATGTGTGGGACACGGACGTGGCCCGCTTCGGCATCGACATCTGGATGACTACCAGCGCCATCACCCAGGGATTCCGCATCTGCCAGTCCAACCTGGGCGTCAAAATCCACGATGCCAAGGACCCGGGCCAACACCTGGGACCCATGTTCCGACAAGTACTCTCTGCGCTCTTTTCCCAGATGGAGCGCTACGAATCCTACTGGAAACGCATCGAAGGGAGCGAGCCCGTGGAAACCTTCGGCTTTGAGGGGAGTCTGGAACCTGAGCCCGTCAAGGTGAACCTGGAGGGTCTCATCGAACTGTTCAAGGCGGGACACAACCAGTTCTCGCCTTTCTGGAAGAGCATCTTCTCAAAAGACTGTTTGGCTGAAATCGAAAAAACCGCTAAAATGGATGCCACCGATTTTCACCTGCGCACGGAAGCATGGGTGGAAATGCTCTATGAACTGGCCGCCACCTTTCACCTATGGGACATCAACCGCATGAAGCTTCTGGATGTGATGACGCCCCTCTACTATGCCCGGGTGGCTTCCTTTGTTCGGGAAAGCTGGGACATGAGTTCCCGGGAGGCTGAAAAACTGGTGGAGGACCAGGCCGTCAAGTTTGAAGCCAACAAAGGCTACCTGCTCAAGGTCTGGGACGAAAAATCCGCCCAAAAGGCAAAACCCAAGGCATAATTCAGGAGGAAAACGTTTGGCTGAACTTAAAATTCTCATGATCTCCCCCGAGGCCGTCCCCTTTGCCAAAACCGGCGGACTGGCCGATGTGGCGGGGGCCTTGCCCCCGGCACTGGCCCACCGGGGAGTGGAGACGGCGCTGGTACTGCCGGCATACCGAACGATTCTCGAAAGCGGCTATTCCTGGCGTCCCATGATAACCGATATGGATGTCCCCTTAGGATATGCAACCCTTAAAGCCAATGTGCTGGAAACCCTGACCCCCGAAGGGATCCGGGTCTATCTCATCGATCGGGAAGACCTTTTTAATCGGCCCAACCTTTATGGGAATCGTCATGGAGATTACTACGACAACCTGGAGAGGTTCTCCTTTTTCTGTCACGGCGCCCTGCGACTGGCCAATCAACTCTCCGTAAGGCCTGATGTCATGCACCTCCACGACTGGCAGACGGGGCTCATCCCCGCCCTGCTGAAGGGACCCTACGCCGACTGGCCCAACCTTTCGGGAATGCCCACCGTATTCACCATTCACAATCTGGCCTATCAGGGGTCCTTCGGAGGAGATCGATTGCCGGTGACCGGCCTGTCCCATTCCCAATTCTTTCACACAGACGGACTGGAAATCTGGGGGAATTTCAGTCTGCTCAAATCAGGAATCGTTTACGCCCATGCCGTTACAACGGTGAGCCCCACCTATGCGAAAGAGATTCAGACCGACCACCAGGGGATGAGCATGGCGGGCATTCTCAGACACCGGGGGGGAGATGTTCGCGGTATCCTGAACGGCGTGGATTATACCATCTGGAGCCCGGAAACGGACCCGCATATTGCCGCCCATTACACTGTTGAGGACCCTGGCGGCAAACAACGGTGCAAGACAGTACTGATGGAAGAGCTGCAACTGGATTCAAATGGGACGGAAAGGCCGCTGTTGTGCATGATTAGCCGCATGGACGGTCAAAAGGGATTTGATCTCCTGGTGTCCATCGTGGACGACATCATGGAAACGGGCGCCGGCCTGGTGATCCTGGGTTCGGGGAATGAGTGGGTCGAAAAAGCCCTTGAGGCGGCCCGCGTCCGATTTCCCGGTCGCATCGCCCTGCGGTACGGATTTGACGGAAACCTGGCCCATCGCATCATCGCGGGCGCCGATATCCTTCTGATGCCCTCCCGCTACGAACCCTGTGGTCTGACCCAATTGTATGCAATGAAATATGGAACCATTCCCGTGGTAAGGGGCACGGGGGGGCTGGAAGACACCGTTTCCCCTTTTGATAAAGCGACCGGGAAAGGAAATGGTTTCAAGTTTTACCCCTATGATTCCAAAGCTTTTCTGAGCGCCATCTTGCAGGCGGTGGACCTTTACCGGGACCGCACACACCGGGATCAATTGATGCATAACGCCATGACAATGGACTTTTCCTGGGATCGGTCGGCGAAAGAATATATCGACATTTACAGGTCGATTCAAAGGTGACGGTTCAAGGTTACGGGGATGTCACGCCGGTGAAGGGGGTGGTCATGAGCGGAGGCATCCACACATTGTCCGTCATGGTGGATTTGACGGTGCAGGCGTAGCTGACTGAGATGGAAAACCAGGGAAATAAGAACAACATATCGTCCGCGACCAAATTCGGTACCTTTGGGGGTGTTTTCACCCCATGTACCCTCACTATTCTCGGCGTTATCATGTTTTTGCGGCTGGGCCAGGTCGTGGGCGAAGCAGGCATTTTTCATGCGATTTTAATCATTTTGTACGCAAACGTGATCACCGGTCTAACCGCATTCTCCTTATCCGCCATCTCCACCAACACACGGGTCAAAGGCGGCGGCGCCTACTATTTGATCAGCCGCAGTCTGGGCGTTGAATTCGGCGGAACCATCGGCGTCTTTTTCTTTCTGGCACAGGCCATCTCAGTGTCCATGTACGTGATTGGTTTCACCGAGGCCTTTCTTATGGCATTTCCAGGTACGGAATGGTCATTTCGAACGGTGGCCACGGCCCTGTTTCTATCGGCTTCTCGATCCCAGCATGCGCTGATTACGGATCCCTTTGTGGTGAAGGCCATTGCCTGGTCGCCGGTATTGATCAACGCCGGAGTGTTTGCCGCCACCCTCAGCTCAGCGCTTGGCAGTATGATGGGGGCGCCCCGCATCCTTCAAGCCTTTGCCAGGGACGATATCCTCAAAGGGATAAAGATGTTCGGCCGGGGAAGATGAATCCTTTATGGGCCATTGTGGCCATGGCGGCCCTCTATGGGTTCATCAGTCGTTCGGAGATTGTTTGCCGCTGGGGAGACGTAACCAGCGGTGTTGCCTTTGAGCGTGCCCGTAAGGCTTTGCTGAAGCTGGAAGATGAAAAATATCATCCAAAGAACTGGCGGCCATCTATTTTGGCCTTGAGCGGAGGCGCCTGCGGGGACGGTGGATATCTGGTGGCGCGGGCCGAAGCACGGGGCCCTCGCCCTTCTGATGGCCCACCTCTTGGTACAGAGCCATGAATGGCGCCGCCGCCGGATACGGATTCTATGCACCCTGCCGCTGAAAGGCGACTCCAAAAATATGGACCTGGAACTGCGTGAAATCCTTGAAACAGCGCGAGTCGAGGCCGACGTGCAGGTTTTCATTACCGATGATCCTCACTGGGAGATTGCCAAGCAAACAGGCGAAAGCAATACCAGGAACCCAAATCTCTGCTTACTCAAAATGGTAGGAGAGGCTGAGGGAACCGAAGATATCGGAAACGTCTTGATCGTCGAACTCCTTGCTGCGCAATACCTGTGTATAGGTGATACGAAAAGAATCCCACTGAGCCACAATCCCGGCCTGGATATCTCCCACAAAGGGCTTTTTTTCCACGGAATGACTGTCTGTGAAGGTATTTCCATCGAGAAAGATGTTTCGGAGTACGGCGCGCCCCTGGAACCCCGCAAACACATACCAGAGAAACCCTTTTTTCGGGCGGAAATAGCTGCTTCCGGGAAGACCGGGGCGAATACGGGGAGGACCGAAATCATGGCTCAGGTCTGAGCCAAGACGAAGGGCCAGCCCCGCCTCCGCGTAGGTGAACACATTGCCGAAGGCACCCCCTGCGTTTGGCAGCAGATCAAAATTCAGGCCCCAGAACAGATCTTGAACCTCATAGCGCCGAATCTGTTCATAGAAAAGAACAAGGCCCGGTTCGTTATTTAATTGGTTGTCCCAACCTTTGGGAATATCCAGACCAAGAAGGGAATGCCAGAAACGCTGCGTATCCTCAGCGAATGAATCGGGACCCACCATGCCGATTTCGAAGCCAAATTTGTCACACCGTTTACTTCCCTGGTTGGCCTCCAGCCCAAAACCCAAATAGAGCCAACCCGCATAGGGCCTGTCATGGGGAACCCATTGCACCGCCGTCGTATCCTCCGGGGTGTAAATGTTCTGGCCCATGGACAGACTCACACGGGTTTCAAGGGCGTCGGCGGAATCGGGGGTTTTCTTTTGAAAACCAAGCCACTGGATCCGGCCGACCTCATCAGTTAGCCACCCT
Source organism: Desulfatiglandales bacterium (assembly GCA_963664475.2). Classification (GTDB taxonomy): domain Bacteria; phylum Desulfobacterota; class DSM-4660; order Desulfatiglandales; family Desulfatiglandaceae; genus NaphS2. Next base: position 95,929 of record CAXXXE010000002.1, on the reverse strand, counting down.
ATGGGACTGCTCAACCATTCCATGCGCGTGCCGTGGCTAAAATGTTTATCCGAATCACCTCCAAAGAAGTCATTCTCAAATTGAAGACTGATCACCTGACCGAATGCCCCTGTAAGGGAAAGGGTCAAAAGTGCCCATAGGGTGACTGCCGCAAGGCCGATAAGTTTTGGTCCACGAAAGCGCATAGGGGTATTTGGTAAATCTTTCGGTGAAAAGCCAAAATGCCTCTCAAACACTTTGACTTTGGAAGATTGTCAGATTCAACACGGCTTTCATCTCGCCTACAATAATTAAGAGTCGGTGTAAAGGGCTCTTTTTAGGTATTTTGATCATGCGGAGTCCTACGGCATAGCCAAAGTCATGACAGTCAATCGAAACGGATCGGAATTAGAACCAGTGGTTTCCATTCCGCGTGAAACTTTTTTCACATCCTTCAAATCTGCATGGGATCTTAGTTTGTGGCGTGCTTTTTGCTTAAACCTTTGATACAATACCGGGACCATCATCTTCAAACAGGTGTCGAGGGCATATGGCCGAAAAAAATGAACTGTTAGAATATATCGTCAATCCTCTCAAGAGATTTGGTCTGAATATCGTGGGGGCCTGCCGGGACCTCCTTCTGATCATACTCGTTATATTTATTTTTCAATTAGCCGTGGTGCCTCAACCTTTTCCCGATGTCCTGGATTAATTTTAGGCCTCATTCTCGCCATTTTGGGGTTAGCCCTTTTTGTGGTAGGGCTTGAAATCGGGCTCTTTCCCATCGGCGAAGCCATGATGGGCGACTGATTATATTATTCATTCTGACCCTCACTGAAAACAGGGACGGAGAGATAGGATCATGAAATTCCTATTTGGACAGTTCGTTTATATGCTCACCGGAACCAGTGAGCGAAACATCAGGATGTTATTGAAGTTTCTTCTTCTCCTGGTAACCATGATCACCGTCTACAGTGTTCTTTTTCATTTTCTGATGATCCTGGAAGACAAAAAATTCAGTTGGATTACAGGTTTTTACTGGACCCTTACGGTCATGTCCACCCTTGGTTTCGGGGATATCACCTTTCACTCGGACCTGGGAAAGCTGTTCTCCATGGTTGTGCTTCTGTCCGGCATCATATTGCTTCTCATCATGCTCCCCTTCACTTTCATCCAGTTTTTTTACGCACCATGGCTGGAGGCTCAGACCAAAGCCGGCGCGCCTCGAAAAGTGTCCGAGGAGATGAAAGGGCATGTCATTCTGACCAACTACGATCCCATCACCATGAATCTTGTGGAGCGGTTGAGACAGTATCAGTATGAATATGTCATCGTCATGGAGGATGTTAAAAAAGCCCTGGAGTTAATCGACCTGGACTATCAAGTGGTGGTGGGCGAGTTGGGCAATCCGGAGACGTATAGACGTATCAAGATAGAGAAAGCCACCCTGGTGGTCGCCAATATTAACGACATGATGAACACGAACATCGCCTTTACCGTTCGAGAGGTTTCCAAAGAGGTGCCGATTGTTGCCAATGCCGATCTGGATGATTCGGTGGATATTTTACAGCTGGCCGGCAGCACCCACGTTTTCCAGTTCATGGCGCTGCTGGGCCGGTCATTGTCAAGAAGGGTACTCAAAACGAGCGCTCGGGCAAACGTCATCGGCAACATCGATTCCCTTCTCCTGGCTGAGGCCCCCGCCATGAGGACAACGCTCGTGGGCAAAACAATCCAGCAAAGCGGGCTCCGTGCGACAACGGGCCTTACGGTTGTGGGTGTCTGGGAAAGGGGCGCCTTTGAAAATCCCAGCGCTGCAACGCTGATCAATGCCACCACCGTTCTTCTCATGGCCGGAACAGCGGAACAACTTCAGAATTACGATGAACATTTCGGGGGTTATCAAAAATCCCCGGCTCCGGTTCTCATCCTGGGCGGCGGCAGGGTTGGACGCGCTGCTGCGGCAGCGTTGGAAGAAGAGGGTACCGAATATCGCATTATTGAAAAGAACAAGCGACATATTGAAGATGACCGGTACATTTTTGGAAGCGCCGCGGATATCAACACGCTGGAAAGGGCAGGGATCAAGGAAGCCCCGTCGGTGATCATTACAACCCATGACGACCCCACCAATATCTACCTGACCATCTACTGTCGAAGATTGCGGCCCGATATCCAGATCATCAGCCGGGCGACCCTTGACAGAAGCATCTCAAAGCTGCACACGGCCGGGGCTGATCTGGTGATGTCTTATGCCTCTCTGGCCGCCAATACGATTCTTAATCTTCTTAAACCCGATGAAATGTTGATGCTTGCCGAAGGGCTGAACGTATTCCGTGTGGGTGTACACGGCTCTCTGCAAGGCAAATCCCTGGCGGAAAGTCAGATTCGTCTGCAAACGGGCTGCAGCGTCATTGCCACAAATCAGGATGGGAAGATGATCATAAATCCAGACCCCTCGGTCTGCCTTTTTGAGAACAATGAATTAATTATCATCGGCACCGATGAGGCGGAAAAACGGTTTTTTAAGATGTACGCGGAAGGGGGCAAGTCCAAGTCGTCTTAGTCCGGTTCATCCTCAGACAAGCGAAAGCATGGGTCGGGTCGTAAGTCCCCAAGTATCCTCTGATCCGATGCCTGTTTATCCCCACTTCGCCTCATGACCCTTCTGCGGACGGCGCTTCCTCTCGTTCCCACGCTCCAGCGTGGGAACGCACTGTGGACGCTGAGCGTCCGTTCGCAACGTTCCCAGATTTCCCCCGACTCCATCTTGGAAAAATCGAGGATGTCATTATGATTCCCGCAACCCGGTATTGGGCGTCATCATAAAATCCCATGCCTTCACGTGAAGAATACCGCCTCTGTTTCCAAAACTCACGTCATCCATTGAAACAACCATCTTCTCAAAATTATCATCAATCAATTTAAGGTTCCCGAATTCCCGCTCCAACACCGCATCATCCGGCAGGAGATAAGCCACCTGAACGTACTTTTTGATGTTGTTTTTTTCTGCAATAAAATCAATTTCACGGCCTTTGATCCGCCCTGTATAAACAGAATACCCTTCTCTTTTTAATTGTATGAAAACCGCATTTTCAAGATATTTACCAATACCGAAATCAAAGGAGCTGGATAAAAAATATTTGAAGCCAAGGTCATTCAGGTAGTACTTTCGCTCACCGGTCAATATCTTTTTGCCCTTGATATCATACCTCATGGATTCATGAATGAAATAAGCATCCTGCAGGAACTTCAAATAGGATCCAACGGTTTCCCCATTGGTGCGGCAACCGGCATGCTTTAAAGCGCCCACAACGGACTTGATGGAGAAAAAGCTGCCCACCGAATCGATCAGGAAGTGGATCAGCCTTTCCAGCAAGGCCACATCCCGCACCTTGTGGCGGTAAACAATATCTCTCAATACAATGGAATCCATCAGGCTTCTGTAATAGTTCGCCTTCATTTCCCGGTCCGAAAGCCGGTAGCTCTCCGGAATACCACCTGATTCAAGATAAAAAATAAAAGATGCTTTTGTGTTTCCGATCCTGTTGATGCCGAGGAACTCGGGGAAACTGAAGGGGAAAACCAAAATGGTCAAATACCTGCCGCTCAAATAAGTTGCCATTTCACCGGAAAGAAGTTTCGCGTTTGACCCGGTGATGAAAACCTCACAGGAGGTGGTATAATCCTGGGAAAGGGAATTGACCACCTTTTCCCAATTGTCAATTTCCTGAATTTCATCCAGAAAAATGTAAATCGTCCCTTTTGGTTTAAGCTGTTTTCGATATTCGTCTATGGCCGCCTGAAGCGTTTGGCTGTCATTAATGAAATCAAAAGCATGAATATCTTTATTGATGTAGAGGATGTTTTCGGGCGGCACTTTTCTTTCGGTGATCAGGTACTCAATGAACATTCGGATCAGATAACTCTTACCCACCCGCCGCTGTCCAAGGATGACTTTAACGAGCGCGTTATCCAGATATCCTGAAAGGACGTTCACATACGAATCCCGTGGAAAACCGATGTTGACCGGCGGCGCGTTCCAAAAATTGTACTTCCTTAGGATTTCAATCATAACCGAACCTAAGCATATATTTTAAAATATTTCCATACGTAACTATAAAAATGAAAAATATCAAGAAAAATACAATCGTATTTGGAATTTTTGTCCATTCAGTCCCCAGACCGGCGAACCCCTTCTTTTATTATCCTCGCCGTTATTGGCTGCACGGGCGCCCATGTCCCGGGCATTGGTGATCAGGTTCAAAAAAACCTGTTCCAGCGCATTGGGATTCTCCCTTGATGCGGGGAAGATCCGGCGCCGGGGTTTTTTGAACAACGATATCCCTGAGCCTGAGCTGTTCTCCGATCATGAGAAAGCATTCTTCAATGACCCGGTTCACATCCACGGGAACATGGTTCTTTCCCGTTGAATTGAATTTTATCCGTTGTTTTGCCAACCCGCATATGTTAACGTTTACATAATATAACTTGACGATAAACAACATGAAAATCTGGCTAAATATTTCTTTGATTTATCGAAGATAGTGGCGGGCGTGTATGTTTTTACAAGTTTGCCCGATAACCCCATCCTGTTTGGACTGGGGTTGCTTATCTCGCTTATTTTCCTCATTTGCGGCCTCTTGTTGGCAAAAGGAGAAACAACATGACTGTTACGCTCATCTTATTGGGTGCAGCCGTTATCGCTCTTATCTGGGTGTATTGGGTTACTCGAGACCCGAAACAGCGCCGGCAGAGCTGATTAATTAGTGACTGAACGAAAACCCCGTTCAGTCACGGTTTTAAGTTTTAAGTTTTAAGTTAAAAACAAGGAGCAATCTCAAGCCTGTCTTTCATCATTCCCATGGTTTCCCCTTTTATGCACCGATCCGAACACCATCCAGCACTTTCCGAACCGTCATAGCCAGTTCCACCTTATCAAGGGGTTTGTAAGCAAATGCTTTGATCCCCATTTTCGCCGCCAGTTCTTTCGACATTTTCTTGCTGTAACCCGTACAAATAATCACGGGAATGTCGGGCCTGATCTTTATCAACTCGGCGGCCAGTCTGTCGCCGGTCATGATGGGCATGGTCATGTCGGTAACCACCAGGTCAAAAGTCCCAGGCGCCATGCGAAAAGTTTCCAGGGCCTGAGCGCTGCCGGTACTCGTGGTCACCCGGTAGCCCAGTTTCTCAAGGGTCTTTTTGCCCAGTTTTACAATGGGCAATTCATCGTCTATGAAAAAGATATGCTCCGTCCCCCTGGGAAGCACCTGCCCCGATGTACTGTTGGGCGCGACCACCGATTTTTCATGGAGGGGCAGAAATACCGTAAAGGTCGTCCCCTTTTGGGGCTTGGACATGACCAGGATATCCCCTTTGTGCGCCTTTACAATCCCTGTCACAACCGCAAGCCCCATGCCGGTTCCCCGGCCCGATTCCTTGGTGGAAAAATAGGGTTCAAAGATCCGTTCGACATTTTCAGGGGAAATGCCGGACCCGGTGTCGGTGACACTGAGTTTGACGTATTTTCCGGGGGGAAGATTTGCGAGGGTCACGGTTTTGCCGTCGCCGAGGGTAACGGTGTCTACGCCGAGGGTCAGCTTTCCCCCGTTCGCTTCCATGGCATGGGCGGCATTGGTACACAGGTTCAGGATAATCTGGTGAATCTGCACTTCATCCCCCATTACACAGGGGTCCTCCTCCAAGTGCATCTCTATGCTGATCTCAATATCCGCCGGGATGGTTGACCTCAATAGCTTGAGCACCCCCTTAACCAAAGCACCCACATATAATGGCGCCACCTTCCCGGGAGTCTTTCGGCTGAAAGACAGGATCTGCTGGACCAGGAGTTTGGCCCTTTGGCCCCCGATCAGGACTTCTTCCAGATCCTCCGCCAGGGGGGTTCCTTTTTCCGCTTCATCCATGGCAAGCTCGGTAAAACCGATCACGGCCGCCAGGATATTATTGAAATCGTGCGCGATGCCCCCCGCAAGGGTGCCGATGGCCTCCATCTTCTGCGCTTGCCGAAGCTGATTTTCCAGCTCTTTCTGTTCGGTGATATCGATGACCACCACCCGGATATGCCTGGGGGCGCCGTCCCCTTCTTCAATCACAATACATTCCAGATTGACGTAAAAAACACTCTTGTCTTTTTTCACCATCCGCAGCCGGCAGGACTGAGGCTTTTTCGAATCCATGAGTTGGTTTCGGTGCAGATAGAAAATGTCTTCATCCTCAGTCAGGATAAAACTGCCAAAGGGCGTGCCGATCAGAAAAGACCGTTCCACTCCCAGCAGGGTGGCGGCGGTGAGGTTCGCTTCCGTAACGACCCCCTTTTCGCTGAGGGTAAAATAGCCAACGGGTGCAAAGTTATAGAGGTGGGAATACCGATCCCGTGCGGCTTCCAGTTCCCCCTGAACCCGCCTTAGCTCTTCGTTTTGCATGTTCAGTTCCACCTGATGCACGCGAAGCTCATGGACCAGGCTTTTTATCTCTTCAGGGGAAAACGTAGAAAGATCCACATCTTCATCGGCTGATAATTCCAAAGTCGCTTCGGCAAGTCGCCTGAGTTCCTCGGTGTCCGTCATGTTTTTCTCTTTCTCCACTCTCAATCCTCCATTCCCACCAGCCACGCCAAATCCCGTTCCGTGATCGCTATCTCCACCATCTGACCGTTTTCATCGGTCAAGGCACTGGCGGTCATCCAGATGTTCAGGATGCTGCCATCTTTTGTCATGCGCCGGGTCTTGAAGGATTTGATGGTTTTGTTTTTGGTCAATTCATGGATAATGTCTTGAAAATCATTTTCACGATCCTTTGGAAAAAGATCGGCATAATTCATTTGCAGGGCCTCCGGCTCGGTCCATCCATACAGCTCTTGAGCCCCCTTGTTCCAGGCCAGAATCCGGCCCTTCTTATCCAGCACGGTGATGGCGTCATTGGCATCTTCCAGGACAGTGGCCAAGCGCCTGACCTTATCCGCCTGCTTGACGGTGTGTATATCCAGAAAGGTCATCACCACGCCGTCGATGACATTTCCGGTGGTCCGGTACGGCAGGATCTTCAAGGCATACCAGGTCAAATCCGTTGACAGGATTTCCATCTCCACCGTATTGAGGTCTTTCAGCACCTTTTCTCCCAGGCCAACCAGATCCACATTCGGAAAGCAGGTTTTAAGGTCATTTAGGGACCTGCCCACGTCCGTATGAATCAACCGGATGATGTTTGCCGCGGCGGGGGTGAAGCGTTTAATGTGGAGGTCCGTATCCAAAAACAGGGAGGCGATTTCCGTTGCGGCCAGAAGATTGTGCATATCGTCATTGGCCTTGGAAGATTCATCTACCTTGTTTTGAAGCTCCTCATTCACCGTGGCCAGCTCCTCATTGGTGGATTGCAGCTCCTCCTTGGAGGTCTCCAGTTCCTCGTTGGTGCTTTGAAGTTCCTCGTTGACCGATTGCAGCTCTTCATTGGTGCTTTTGAGCTCCTCATTGGTGGTTTCCATTTCCTCGATGGTCGCCTGAAGATATTCCCGGGTGGATTGCAGTTCCAGTTCAAGACTTTGCAGATCCGTATCCTGTTGTTTTGTCTCTAATTTGCCGGGCTCTTTTTTATCGTCTGCCGGCGTTTTATCCTCAAATATGACGAGCATAAAGCCGGGGCTCATGAGTTTAACGGACAGGTCGACGATACAGGACGTGCCATTGTACCGGACCCTGACACCCTTTGTAAGCGCATTTGCTTTTTCCCGGACTGATTTTCGAAGCGTTGCGGCCAGCGGTGGCTTGAGATCCTCCCGTGCCATATTCAGGATGTTAAATACCGGTTTGCCCGTTGGCGGCATCAGGAATCTCTCCGTTTTACCCACAAAATGCAGAATCTCATATTGATCATTGACCAGAACACCGGCAGGGGCATATTCATCGAGGATGGCCCTTTCAGCCATTGCCTGGATGGTAACGACTTCCGGCAGATGGTCTTTGTCATGGGACTGGACTCTCTGGCAGGAGAGGTAATCAGCTTCAGCGGGATAGGCGGGAATGGTTTCCACAAAGCCCTTCTTTCGTTCAAAGATCTTCCATTTGCGGTTGATGGGCTGAAAAAGATCGGGATGTTCCCCGATGCTTTCCGATGTGCTCAGGACGAGAATGCCGCCCGGGTTCAGCGTATAATGAAACAGGGAGATGATCTTTTTCTGCAGGACATTGTCCAAATAGATCATCAGATTTCTACAGCTCACCAGGTCCACCCGGGAAAAGGGCGGATCTTTGATGACGTTTTGAAGGGAAAAAACGATCATGTCCCGAAGCTGTTTGTTGACCTTTAACAATCCCTGTTCCTTGATGAAAAACCGTTTCAGCCGGTCCCCGGTGACATCCGCCCCGATATTTTCCGGGTAGAGCCCCTTGCGGGCAACATCCAGTGCGGCCGCGTCAATGTCCGTGGCAAAGATTTTAACGTCGAATTGCCTCTTGATGGTATCCATTACTTCCAAAAGAATCATGCCCATAGAGTAGGCTTCTTCCCCGGTGGAGCAACCCGAAATCCAGAACCGGATCGTCGTATTCGGCTCTTTCCTTTGCAACAACGCCGGCAGCACCTGCCCCGCAAGCAGGTCATAGGCTTCCGGGTCCCTGAAAAAACTCGTCACCCCGATGGTGAGATTCTTGAACAGCACGTCGATCTCGCCGGGATTTTTCTGGAGATAGCGGACGTAATCGGGCAACCCCTCTATCTGATTCACCACCAGCCGGCGTTCAATGCGACGGGCAATGGTGCTCTGTTTGTAATGGGAGAAATCGTTACCGGTAGCGCCGCGGATCAGTGCGAAAATTTTCTGCATCTGGTTCTTGACGGGGGGCTCTCTCCGTTTGATTTTGTCCAGTGACTCAAGGAACGGGTGCTTCACATAACGGATTAATATTTCCGGCATCTCTTCCACCGGCGCAATAAAATCCACAAGGCCGGTCCCAATGGCGCTTCTGGGCATGCCGTCGTATTTTGCGGTTTCCGGTTCCTGGACCATGGCCATACCGCCGCCGCCCTTGATGGTTCGAATCCCCATGGTGCCATCCGATGCCGTCCCCGACAAAATGATGCCGATCGCTTTTTCTCCCTGGTCTTCGGAAAGGGATTTGAAAAAGAAATCTATGGGCAGGTTAATCGTGCCGGTTTTTTGCGGTTCCAGCAGATGAAGGCATCCGTTAAAAAGGGTCACGTTTTTTCCCGGGGGATTCAGATAGACATGGTTGGGGTTGACCTTTGTGCCGTCCTCAATCTCCATCACACTCATCCGTGTGTGTTTTTCCAGGAGCGACACCATAATGCTTTTATGCTGGGGGCTCAGATGCTGGATGACCACAAAGGCCATGTTGCCGTCAGGGGGCATGGCGGAAAAGAAGAGATTGAGGGTTTCCAGGCCGCCGGCTGAGGCGCCGATGCCGACGATGGGGAAGCTGCCGGCATCTCCGGGTTTTTTCTCTTGTTTGACCTTTTTTGAAGCGGTTCCACCCGCGGGCGGCGCTTTTTTCTTTTTGGTCGGCATGGTCTCTGCCTTTCGATTTAAAGAGTTGAGAAAAAACAGAAGGGATCAGGGATCCCGGGGTTATGGTTGCTTCCATCAGCCTCGCCGGTAAAAAGCGTACCGGAACAAAAAAGCCCCGGCGCCTTCACGGGCACCCGGGTATTTTCAGATGTTTTTGAATAATTTTTTTCTAAAACTGAAAGATAAGAGAGAGAGAGAGAAGCAAGGCGTGTGCCATCGGGCTATGGATCATGGCGTGTACTCCTGAAAAAGCTTTGTTGGTGATATGCTTTTGATCGTTCATTGTCTCCTCAAATCCGTTTTCTGTCAACGATAAAGCGATTTGACTGCTTATAGCTCAGGCTTTTGACGTTCCTCAAGTTTCTTGAAGACGAATACAAGCCTTGACGGATCAACATTAACCAGTTTCACCCGGTCATCGGACAGCCGTATTTCATTCCGGGTAATGGCAAAGTCCATCTTCCCCGGCCGAGCCCTGGAGAGATCAACTTCAGCAACCACTTTTTCCTTATCCAGAATGCTGGCATCCCTGCGAAGCCCCCGGAGGGTAACCTGAATCTTGGCGTTTAAGGGTTCCAGGATTTCCATTTGAGAAGGCAATCCTTTGGTCCTGACGGGAATCTGGAATTTCACTTCAAAATCCTGCTGGCCGGCCAGGATTAACCAGGAAAAGCTGACCAGGCAAAGTGTCGCTAATTTGGTGCGCCAACGGCTGAGCAAAAGATAACGGATCCTTTCCTTCCAGGTCTTGTCCAAGGGAGCTGAGGCGGCCAGGGCTTCCCGGATCATTTGGTAAAGCGCCTGGGGGTTCTCCACATGAATCATTTGGCCTTTCCTTGCCAGTGAGACTTTTCCGCGTTCCTCGGAAACCACCACAACCCAGGCGTCACAGCGTTCGGAGAGGCCTATGGCGGCGCGGTGGCGGGTACCCCACTCTTTCGGCAGTCCTTCGGCGGGTGTGAGGGGGAGATAACAGGCCACTTCCATAATCTCACCCTGACGGATGAGAATGGCCCCATCATGAAGGGGGGATTCCTTCTGAAAAATACTTTTCAAAATCTCCGAGCTTGGTGCCGCTTCAAGCTTTTGTCCTTCCGTCATGTACTCCCGGACCCTTTCAACCCGTTCAATAATGATGAGGGCGCCTGTTTTTTCCCCGGCCAGGAGAAAAACCCCCTTTACGAATTCAGCAATCCATTCATCAGATTGTTTCTGTTTGCGAAACCCCAGTTTTTGAAGCGGGTTCACCTTTTCCAGCACCTGCCGGATTTCCGATTGAAAAAGAACCACTAACAGGATAACCAGAATCTGCCACAAAAATTGAAACACCCAAGTGGTCAGAAACAACCCCCCCGCCTTTGCGATTGTAAAAACGGCCCCTAAAACCAGAAGTCCGATAAGGGCCTTGAACGCCTTGGTCCCCTGGAACCAGATGAAGAGATGGTAGGCCACTACAGTGAGGAACAGGATATCGAGAAGATCCTGAAAATTGAAGTTGGCAATGATGGCGATGATGTTCATGGATTACCCTCCGAAAGATAGACCATCTGCGAGCTTACATGTTCCGGCAACTGATATTGCAGCGCTTTCCGTTGCCTTTCCTGCCGTTCTAGATCCATCCTTACATTTCCTTCTTTTCCACACCCATGATTTCTTTTGCATCCATGGCACGGTCAAAATTATTGACCTGTTCCTGGCTGAGCAGCAAATCCTTCATACTGTATATCTGCATCCGGCATGACTGGGTAAACAACCGGTTCACCAACAAGAGGGACGCGATTTCCATTTCCTGAACTTTTTTGTCGGCCACCGCATTCAGGGTGTTCTTGATAAATTTGTTGTCGCCCTCTTCGATCTGTGCAAAAGTCGTCAGCAGGCTTTGGTATTGGGCTTGTTTATCTTCCATGTTAAGAATACGGCCCATGTTGTGGTAAAGCTCTATCAGACGCTTTCGAAACAACTTATATTGGGTGTTTAGGTAAGCATTGTCCGAACCGTCGAACTCATCCATATTATGCCGGACGCCTTTGAAGTTCTTTATGGAGTTCATCATGTTGCGCGACGCATAGATGAGCCGCTCCAGATCCTTGACCTCTGTCTCATCAAGTTTATGCATCTGGATTTGGGAATAGAAGGTGAAAATTTCAGCGTGGAGCAGTTTTATATTTTCGTAGAGATCCTCGAGGGTATATTTCTTCTTTCGGTTGTTTTCAAAGGGCAGATCCGTATCAAATACCAGTTTTTCGTCGATTCGCAGCAGTCTCAAATTGTAGAGCTGACACTCCTGAAGCAAATGGCCGGTTTCTTTTCTTAAAGCGGCGGTAGCGGCATCCGTAATTTCCGGCGGTGTCTGATCGAGATAAACCGTAAGAATGGTTTTGTAGTCCGGATAGATCCTTGTGAGCAATCGCGAAAAAGGCCCCAGGAAAGGAAAAAAAAGTACGACCCCCAGGATATTGAAAACCGTATGAAAAAGAGCCAGCCCCATTAAGCTGTCGGACCGTATATCCACGAAAATCGTAACGACCCATACCAGTGCGGGAAGCGCGGCAAAAGCCACTCCGCCGGTGACCACATTGAAAATCAGGTGGCTTAGACTGACTCTCTTTTTGGCCTGTACGCCCCCGATGGCCCCCAGCAAAACGGTGATGGTCGTACCGATATTGGCGCCGATAACCATGGCCGCTCCGATGTTGAACGTGATCAGCCCGGTACTCATTGCTGTCAGCACAATGGCAATGGTCGCGGCGCTGGCCTGCATCAGTGCCGTGATAAGGGTGCCGATCATCAGGTAAAACCATAGCCCGTAATCGGGGAATCGTTCCAAGCTAAATGTCTGGGTAAAGTTTTCAACGCTTACTTTCATGAAATCGAGGCCGAGAAACAGAAAACCGAAACCCATGAGTAGTTTTATGACCAGAAACGGTTTGGAGGCGGGTTTAAAAAAAATAAGACCGAGGGCACCCATGCCGATAAAAGGCAAGGCAAGGGCCTCAATTTTGACTTTAAATCCGATGGTGGCGATGATCCATGCCGTCAAGGTCGTGCCGATGTTGGACCCCATAATGACGCCGATGGCATTTTCCATATTCATCACACCGGCGCCCACAAACGCCAATACCATGAGAGAAACCGCTGAACTGCTTTGCAGCAGGGCCGTCACCAGGGCGCCGCTGCCGATGGACCGCAGTCTGCCATTGGTATACACACGGATGATACGCCTGAAAGCTCTTCCTGACAGGGCTTTTACCGATTCCTCGATCAAAAGCATTCCGAACAGGAAAATGCCGAGACCGGCCAGCAGTTTCCAGAAATCCAAATTCATTGCCATGTTGACTCCTAAATCCCTCAGTGCGGAAAACTGACAACTGCCCACTACAAGTTCATTTTTGGGCTGCAAGTGTTACCCGCGTTAGGATGTATCCGTATTTCTACGGCTTTTTTTAATTCTATAAGGCTTTTCATAAAATGTCATCATGAGAAAAAACGGGAACAGATTCCAGATGGCCTTCCCGGAAGGTCCGGTTTTTATGGAAATCGTCGGGTTGGACGACGTGGCGAGGTCCCTTAGCGCATTGTTTCTTACTTTCTTCGGTTCCCAAGACCAAATCCGGTTTTGATATCGCGTTAACGAAGGTGTAAAATAACGGATGTCATTATTTCCTGGCCGAAGTGGGAACCGGGCTTTCCCCGGAGGTACGGACGGCGGCTTTTGAGGTCACGAAACTGATCATCAGAAACGTTTACGAGTATATGGAGACCGGCACTTTCACGGAATAGCAACCGAACGGGATCTATTTTCTAATGATGGTGATTCATCCTTGACAAAGAAACCATGGATGCTTTAATTGGAAAGAACATGCTATTTGCCTTGAAGAGGAAGTAGACGCGGCATATTGCCGTTAAAACAAAATATTTTCCCGAAATGAAATATCGGAATGCGTTTATGTTGCAGGTCCCATGGGGACCCATAGGGAGGTTTGGAAATGGCGACAAAAAAGGATGAAAAGGGGGCGAAAACCCCCATCAAACGCAAACGGGTGACCCTGACCCTTGAAGCCCCCTTTGCTGAAACGGTTTTACTGATGGGTGATTTCAATCAGTGGAATGAAAAAAAGCATCCCATGAAAGAAAGCAAGCCCGGCATGTGGAAAAAAATCATCATGGTTCCGGCGGGCCGGTACGAATACCGCTTCATGGTGGACGGCCAATGGCGAAATGATCCCGCCAACGACCAGATCTGCGCCAACTGCTTCGGCGGCACCAACAATATTCTTGAAGTCAAATAATTTGGAGAGAGATGATCAGGTGTTGGGAATAACATCCCCACACCTGACACTTAATTTCCCAGGTACCGGTACAGCACATCCTGCCAGGCCCGACCCTTTATTTTTTTGAGAAGAACCCGATTGACGAGCTCCCGCAGGGGACTGTGCTGAGGAAGAGCAATCCCGTAATTCTGCTGTTCGAAGGTTTGGGGAAGCACTTCCAGCGTGGCGGGGTAATCCTTGTTGATCAGATAACGAAGGACCGGCGCATCATACACGAAAGCATCAATTTTGCCACTGCGGATGGCATCAAGGCCCTCTTGCACCGATATAAACCGCTGAAACGAGACCCGGGCTTCCGCCAGATAAGCGGCACTGGTGGTGTCGGGGATGGTCCCCGCGCGAACATTCAGCAAATCCTGGGGCCCCTGAACCACGGACCCCAGTTTACTCACCGTAAGGGACGAGGTAATGGCCGCCGTAAAGGTGGAAATGATGATAATTGAAACAAACATCCAGACAAGGGCCACCAGCCGTCCCGCGGGCGTCACCGGGGCCTTGTCGCCGTATCCAACGGTGGTCATGGTTACCGCTGACCACCAGAATCCGCTTCCGATACCCCGGCTCGTCCCCCGACCGAACTGACTCGGATTCCGTTTCCGCTCAAACCACCACACCAGCACCCCCACCCCCAGCAACACAAGGGCAAGGGTAGCCACCACCTTGAGAAAGGCCAGGGACAAAAATTTCCGCAAAACCGTCCACCAGGGGCTTCCCTTCTGCCCGCTGATCGCAATCCCCAGACCCGAGGTAAGAAAGGGATGGGTAAAATCGAACCGTTCCTCACGTTCCGACGTAATGGTGAGCGCCGCCACCGCAACGTCCAGGTTACCATCGGCCACACCCGCCAGAAGACCCTGAAGATCCATCTCTCGAAATTCGTAAGACAATTCAAGGGTGGACGCGATCTCCTTCCATAAATCGATACTGATACCCGTCCACTCCCCCGTCGCCGTCTTCATCACAAAGGGCGCCACCACCTTGGTACCCACCACCAGCAACTTTTTCCGGCCCTTCCCCTCTTCCGATGCGACCAATGACGGACAAAGCAACAGAAACAAAACCCACCAGACGGCAATTCTCCGAATCATCATGGCAAGACCTCCCCTTTTGATTCACCCGACAAAGCAACGTTGAAGGGCGTTGTTTTCATCAGATTGAGATCCATGGAAGTGGATGCGATTTTTACCCGGCCTTCCGTCTTTTCAAATGCTTCAAGGATGCGAACGAAAATCCTGTGTTTTCGCGTTCTCCTCTCTTTATAATCCACCACGTAGCGCATGGTAAATTCCATCCAGTTTTCATTGAGGACCATGATCACCATGGGGGCCACCCGTGCATCCTCAATCCTGTATTTCTTAACAATGCCATCCCAGGCCGCTTTTGCGTAGGCGGCATACTCCCCCACCACCTCCGATAAAATTTCCTCCAGAATGCGCTGGGCTTCCGGCATATGGCTGCCGTATTGGACCGGCATGGTGATTTCATCCCACAAAAATGGGAAATCGGCCGAATAGTTGTAAACAGGGTCCTTGAAAACGGAACCGTTTGAAATTCTAACAATACGACCGTTGTACTGGTCCCCCCTGACCCACCCGCCGCATTCCATGAGGGTGGTGCGCAAAACGCCGATATCAATCACGTCCCCCATGACGCCGCCCAGTTGAATGCGATCCCCGGATTTATAAAAATGGCCGAAGGTGACAGCCACCCATCCTGCAATGCCGGTAATGACTTCCTGAAGCGCAAAGGCGATACCGGCACCGGCCACGCCAAAGGCCACCGTGAGGCTACCGAGCTGATCGCTGAAAACCGAGGTCATAAAAAACACCGCCAGCAGGAAGCCCATGAATCCGGCAAACTTTCGGGTGCGATACCGAGCGTCCGCATCCCGGACATACCGGGGCAATGCGCGCTGAAAGAGACGCACCAGGGTGAAAATAACCACCAGCCCCACAATGGCCGTCAACCACCGAAAGGCCATGGGACTGGAGACCCAGTTCTGAAAATCAGCCGGCATGAGCAATCCTCCCATCAAAAGAGCCGAGGTTTAATGGCGTCATGATTCAACCCCGCAGGCCATGGGTGCAACCGCAAATTCCATCCCCCGGCGCATAAGCGCCCCTTTTCCCCGCACCGTCAGGTCCGTGGTAAAGGCAAACTGATCCCTGGGGTCCACGGGATAGGCTTTGAGCCGGTAATGGGTTCCCCAGGGCATTTCTCGAACGACGACCATCACGGGACGCTGAACCTGCAGAAAAGGGCTGGAAAACCCCACATCCTTAAGGACGGAAATGACCTTTACAGCATCATGGCGGGGGTGCAGATAAAAGTCAATCCCACACTGCAGGTTCCGGTCTCCGTCATTGGCGTTAAACAAAAGTCCGTTCCAAAGCTTCTGGTGCGGGACGACAACCATGGTGTCATCGGGGGTCACGATGGACACGGCTCGCATGTCGATGGATCGCACTTCCCCGTAAGCGCCTTCCACGGTGATCCAGTCGCCCATGTGGTAGGGCATTTCGTAAAGGGTAACAATACCCGCAATCAGGCTGCTGATATAGTCCTTGAGGGCAAAACCCAGAGCAATGCCAGCCGCACCCAGCAACGCAATGAGGTTTTCAAAGGTGGGATCGATAATTCTTGAAATGATGAGCCAGGCCGCAAGTAGAATGATCGCAAGACGAAACACCGGAACCGTCGCCAGAATGTAGAACCGGTAACGACCGGAAACCTTTTCGGCGATGGTCGGAATCAGTCGCTGAGCGCCCACAATGCAAAACCAGCCAACCACCAGCGTAAAAGCAACCTGTATCAGGGCGGCCTGCTCCAGAAACTTGATCACATCCATCAGCATAACCCTCTCTAAAATTCGTCCACCAGATACCCTTCGCCATTTATGAGACGCCGAACCAATGGATAGGCGGCCGCCGAAACACGCCATTTTTTTTCGTTTAATTCCAGGATTCCCGGAACCCGAAGCAGATTGAGCGTCCGGTCCAGTTCATGGGGTGAAAAAGGGAGGATACGGCATAGCAGGTCCCGGGGCAACCCGTTGTGCAGCAACAGGGCATGCATGACCAACACCTGTATTTTTTCCAGGAGCAGCGGCGGGTTCGGAAAACGCATCTTGTCCCATGGCGTCACCCACAGAGTCTTCACGCCCTTGCGCCCCACCACCGCGTCCCGGCCCTCTTCGTAATCCCCTTCGGGCAGCGTATTGAGGCTTTCCCGCCACAGGGCCCAGGCCACCCCCGGAATACCCCGGCTGTAGGCTGCCAGTTTTTTCAGAAAATTCCCCGCTTCCCCCGGGTTGTTTGCGAGGTCCATGCCTCCATCGGGCGTAAAGACATGGGAACCATCGTCGCTCTGCCGAAAAACGGGGCTGTTTTCATTGTTTTGCCGGGCCAGGCTCCCGAACCAGAGGGAGAGTCTCAGGGGGTCCAGGGGCTGGGCAACCAGCGGGTCCGTCCGGGTTAATGCCATGGCATGCTTCAGATAGGCCCATGCCCAACTATCGCACCCCACAATTCCCCTGTTGAGGGCGCCGGAAAAGAGCCGCTCAAAAAAATGTCGCACAAGGCCCAAACCCGAATCGTGCCGCAACCAGCATTGCTCCAGCGCGGGAAGAACCCAGGGCAGGCGGCTGTTTGCGGTAAAAGATTCAAACCACCCGTTGTCAGCATCAAGGATTTGTTTTACCGAAGGGGGCGCCGGTTCCGGCCAGCCCTTTGCCCGTGCGTATTGCCGCAGGATGGGGGCATTCCCCCCATGGGGAGGGCTAATGATAAATATAGCGGGATTATCGGGGTTATGTTCCTTGAGCCGGGGCATCACGGCGTTATCAAGGGCGAACAGGGCGCTTCCCCAGTCCGGGGGCGGCACGGCGGCGTTCAAGAGGGCGTCGGAAACCGACTGCAATTTCTCCGGGCTTGCAAGGGGTACAACATTGTCCTTTCCGGAAGCTGTAAGCCTTCGCCAAATCCCCACCACCCCCCCTCGAACCGTCTCCACAACCATCCCCTCTGGAAGTTTATAGTCCGCAATTGGCACATATTGCCAGAGTGACAGGGGATCCAACCGTTATCCTCCACTGAGTTTCAATGGATGCTCGAAACCTTAAACTTGCAATCCACGGATTAATGAAGATAGTATTCTAAACTTTAACCCATACCGTTTATCATGTCCATGGGATTATGGGTATCAATATACCCATAATCGCAAGCTTTCCAAAACATTGAACCCGAAGGGAGTCAAACAAAATGCTGTTCCTGATCCTTTTTCTGGTGGCGCTTCTGGGATGTTCCGCCTTTTTTTCCGGCGCCGAAACGGCGCTCATGGCCATCAGTGGTTTGCGCCTGAAACTGCTTTCCGAAACCAAGCCCCGGCGGGCCGCCATGGTTTCAAAAATCCTGAAACATCCCGAAAAACTCATCGGCGCCATTCTTCTGGGCAACAACCTGGTCAATGTAGCCATGAGCGCCATTGCCACGGCCCTGGCCATTTCCCTCTGGGGGGAAAGGGGCATCGTTTACGTGACCGCTATCCTGACCGTTGTCATTCTCATTTTCGCGGAAATCACCCCCAAGGTCTATGCCAGACATTTTAATGAAAGGGTCAGCATGATCGCGGCCCCCATCCTGAATGGGATCATGTGGATTTCCAATCCGGTATTGGTGGTCACCACCTACGTAAGCAGAAAACTGCTTCTGCTGGTGGGCGTCGATATGAATACCGTTGAAAAGCCGTTGATGACCGAAGCGGAGATCCACGCCTGCATCAAGATGGGGTGGGACGAAGGCGCCATCACCGGCCTTGAAAAAAAAATGCTGGCCAACGTGTTCACCTTAAACGACAAAACCGTAGGCGAGATCATGATTCCGGAATCCCGAATGAAAACCCTGAATATTCGGGCGCCTATAAAGGAAGCCATCAACACCGTTCTGGAGACGGGTTTCACACGGTTTCCGGTGCAGGGAGAAACCCCCGACCACATCATCGGCTTCATTCACGCCAAGGATCTTTTCAAGCTTCTTGAAAACGATCCCGCCGCGCCACTTCAAAAAATCATGCGGCCGCCCGAATTTGCTACAGTGGATACGAAAATCGACCGGCAGTTGCGTCGCTTCAAACGGCACAAGGTTCACCTGGCGGTGGTGGTGGACGGCACAGGAAACGTGGCGGGTATCGTCACACTGGAGGACATCCTGGAGGAACTTGTAGGCAGCATCCGGGATGAACATGATGAATAAGTGAAGCGGGTTTCAAATCCTTAACCAAACACTCATCCACGAGAAAGGATGTTCTCGTAAAGCGCCCTGACCTTCCCTCTAGGCATCTTCTGTTTCCAATCGGCCCCCAGCGCATTTTCCCACAGGGGATCCAGTGTCAGGGCCACATCCACCATTCGTTCCAGCTCCTCCGGTGTTACTTTATCCAGACCGTTAGGGGAAAGTACGATCCGATGCTTGTCCATCATCTGGTGAAACTCCCTGACGCCCTCCGGATAATATTCTTCAAGACAGTCAAAGGCCAGACAGTTGCCGATACCGTGGTGAATACCGCGCACAAAGGCCAAGCCATATGAGAGGGCATGACAAATGCCCACCTGGGAATAGGCAATACTCATGCCGCCCAAATAGGAGGCCATCATCAGTTTGTCGTCGCTGTCGGGTCCTCCTCCCAGAAAAACCTCCCGACAGAGCGCTATGGCCTTTTCACCATGGGCCTGGCTGAAACTGTTGAGGTAAGTTCCGGTCAGGGATTCCACACAGTGGATATAACAGTCCATACCCGTGTAAAAACATTGATCCTTTGGCACACCGGCGATCAATTCCGGGTCCATCACCACCTGGTCAAATACCGTGTAATCGGAATTCAGACCCAGCTTTTTTTCGGGACCCGACAATACAGTGGTACGGGACACTTCGCTTCCAGTACCGGAAAGCGTCGGAATACCCACGTGAAAAACCGCGGGGTTTTTGATGAGATCCCATCCCTGATATTCCGCGGAAGAGCCTGGGTTGGTAAGCATCAGGGAAACGG
The DNA here is from genome assembly GCA_963664475.2 of Desulfatiglandales bacterium. Taxonomy (GTDB): domain Bacteria; phylum Desulfobacterota; class DSM-4660; order Desulfatiglandales; family Desulfatiglandaceae; genus NaphS2. The sequence continues at coordinate 76,033 of CAXXXE010000002.1, read as the reverse complement.
CTTTCGCCAGATCCATGGTGCTGCCCCCGCCAATGCCGATGACACCGTCCGGCAGGTGGCCTTTGAACCCCTTCACCTGAAGGGTCAGGTCATCCACTTGCCGGGTGGTGGGTTCATGGTCCACGTTCACCCATAGGAGTAAATCCTCGGACGACAGGGGTATCCTTTTTTCGAGGGGCTTTTTCATGAATACATCGTCCACCAGAAAGACCATGAATCCACCCGAATCCCTTCGCTGATCAGCCAGGATATCGGAAAGCTGTGAAAAACAACCCCGACCAAAAATAACGCGGGAAACGGTTTTGAAATTTCTAAACATGCTTATACCATCCTAATTTAGGGCTATTAACCGTTTTGGTAACCGTTCACGGTTGCCGGTTTACGGTTACCGGTTTTTCAATGAATTATAAGTTTCCTTCACACAGGTTCACACTTTTTTGCTGAATCGTTTTTCCAACTTTAATAGAGAATGCCGAATGATGTAAAGATTGATAACAGCAAACTTCTAAATCTTCACAATAGAACTCCATAATCTTCCGTTGCCTTCTGTTTTTCAACCGTTAACCGGCAACCGTAAACCGTTACACTCTTTGTTTTATAACTTCAGTTTTTGAATCAGAAATACGGACGCAAAACAGCGGTCATTCCATCAATTCGTTGGGCAATCTCATCCTGGGTCCATGAAAGCTTAATCAGCATGGAAATGGTTCTACTCATGACGCCATCCGACTGGGCAAGGTCCATCTTTTCATAGTCAGGACGGGTCTCAAAAAGGGTCAACGGCAGCGGGGCAGCGGATTTTAGTCCCCGGATATGGTCCCACTGGCGGATATAGTGCCAGTTGTTGTCATACCAGTAAAAACAACCGTCAACCCCAGCGGCCGCAAGGGCCCCGGATGCCTTCACGGCCATGGTCTCATTGGGGAGCAAAAACGAGAGGAATGTGGCGGAATCGCCTTTTTCATCGGGGATTTTCCTGAATTTCAATCCCGGAATCTTTTTCAAGGCGTCCTTCACTTCTCCTTTATGGGCACGCTGGGTTTCCAGAATCCAATCCAGTTTTCTCAACTGGGCCAGGCCCACCGCCGCATTCAACTCGCTGATCCGAAAGTTAGCCCCCATAATGGCGTGCCCTTCAGCGCCCCGGTCATTGCCCACATGGTCATGGCCATGATCCGCATATGCGTCCGCGATTTCATAAAGGTTACGATCATCGGTAATCATGGCGCCACCTTCCCCACAGGTGACGGTTTTGACCGGGTCAAACGAAAAACAGCCCACCTTTCCGAATGTTCCTAAAGATTTCCCATGAAATGTTCCACCGAGGGCCTGACAGGCATCCTCCATTAAGAAAAGTCCTTTTTGATCACAAAACGCCTTGATCCGTTCTATTTCCGCCATGGCGCCGCACATATGAACCACCAGCACAGCCTTTGTGCGCGGGGTCAGGGCCTTTTCAAGGGAACCGGGATCCAGACAGAGGGTTTCATCGATATCCGCAAAAACCGGCACAGCCCCGGCCGACATCACCGCTTCGATGGTGGCCACGAAGGTAAACGGGGGAACAATCACTTCATCGCCCGCCCCAATGCCACAGGCAGCCAGGGCGATGGAAAGGGCCGCAGTGCCACTGGAACAGAGATGGCAATAACCGGCGCCGATCTTTTCAGCCAATTCCTTTTCAAAAGTTTGGGCCTTCCAGTGACCATGGCGAACCTGATCAAACCCGTAACGAAAGAGAACGCCTGTTTCAAGAACATCCAGCACCTCTTTTCGTTCTTCATCTCCAAATATTTCAAAACCGGGCATATCACCCACCTCCTCAAATAAACAGATCCCATTTTTTAGGAGAAGGGATCGTTTGATGTCAAGGGAAAAGAACTCAGAACCGAAATCCTTATTTTTGGTTGAACAATTTGGATTTTTCCGATATATCGCTCGTAGCAGAAATAAAGGTAAAAATTTCCGGGAAACAATCGTATTCGAAATTTCCCGGTGCAAACAGCAAAATGAGGACAAGATATGTTTTCCAGGCGCTTTAAAACAGCGTGGCATCCGCACTTGAAGCCCACTGAGTTCGCATGGATTTCAGCGGTAAAGTGCAGTCTGTCCAGCGCCTCATTGGTTCTCCTGGCGATGCTCATGACGGGAAGCATCCTTCTATCGTGCGGGAAACCCCTTCCCGAATTAAATCCGGACCCATTTGCGTCCCCGGCACCTGGCAAATACTATAAATTAAAAGAAGAAACTGAAAAAACGATTCTTCCCGCGAACGAAAAAACCGCCTTGGGTCCGGACAACCTGATTCCCCCCGCCAAAAAGCTCTCACTCGCCGATCTCGTGGATGTGGCCCTGCGCATCAACCCTTCCACCCAGGTATCCTGGGAGCAGGCGCGATCCGCGGCTGCCCAGTGGGCGGTTTCCCGGGGGGACTACTACCCCAGCATCAGCGGCGACGCCAGCGGAATGGGCATGGGGGGGGATTCATCCAGCGGATATTACGGCAATGTGGGCCTCAGTTTGAGCTACCTGCTGCTTGATTTCGGCGGACGCGCAGCCTCGGTGGAGAGCGCCCGCCAGGCCCTCATGGCAGCCAACTGGAACCACAACCAGACCATTCAGGATGTGCTTCGGGATGTTCCCCAGGCCTATTACACTTACCTGGGCAACAAAGCGCGGGTTCGCGCCTCCGAATCCAATCTGGAGGAAGCGCTGATCAGTCTCAAATCCACTGAACAACGAAAAAAAGCCGGCGTCAGCACCATCGCGGATGTACTCCAGGCCCGCTCAAGGGCGGACCAGGTGCGCCTGGATCTGGTCACAAACCGGGGCGCGGTAAAAATTTCACGTGGACAGCTGGCAACGGCAGTGGGATGGCCCGCCAATGCGGATTTTGATGTGGCTGAAGAACCCGGGGATCTTCCCATCAGCAAAATAAACCGGAGTACCGAAGCGTTGATCAATCTGGCATTGAAAGACAGACCGGATCTGGCCTCGGCCCGGGCCGCCGTTCGCCGAAGCCAGGCGGATCTGAAAAAAGCAGACGCCGATCTCTGGCCTAAACTGATGGCCACGGGCAATGTGGCGTGGACCGGCATTGACGGCAAACTCAGTGATGCCGAGTATTTTGGAGACACCGGCAACATCACCAGCTCCGGAACGGGCTACTATGGCGGACTTTCCCTCCAATTTCCACTTTTTGAAGGATTTTCACTGCGAAACAAAGTTCGGGCGGCCAAAGCCGATCTCGAGGCCAGTCGAGCGGCTCTCAGGTTTAAGGAGGAATCGGTCATCGCGGATGTCTGGTCGGCCTTTTACAACCTTCAAACCGCCGGCCAGCAGGTGACATCGAGCGAAACCCTCCTGATCAGTTCCAAAGAGTCCTACAAGGTTTCCCTGGCCCGATACCGTGCAGGGGTGGCGGATATTGTCGAACTGCTCAATGCCCAGAGCACCCTGGCCTCGGCCCGGGCACAACGGGTGCAGGCCCGAACGGATCTGTTTACCTCTTACGCGGCGCTTCTGCACGCCATCGGCGCCGAGCTTCCCACAGATTTTTCCAAAGAATTTTCCATGTCCAACAGCATAAGGGAGGTTTCCGCCAATGGTCGCTGATCACCAAATCGGAAGATCCAATATACGGATCATCCTGATGGTTTTGTCACTCCTTGCGTCAATGTATTTTTTCGGCTGCAAAGAAGAACGGAAACAGGCCTCCCAACCCCCGCCACCCCCGGCGGTTAGCGTGGAAAAGGTAATATTACAAACCGTACCCGTTCATCTCGATTACGTGGCCACCACGGAGTCCGTCAAAACCGTGGACATTTGCGCCAGGGTAGAGGGCTTTCTTGAAGAACGACGGTTTGTGGAAGGGGCGAACGTTAAAAAAGGGGATATCATATTCGTCATTGAAAAAGCCCCCTACCAGGCGGCGCTGGAAGGAAGCCTGGCCCAACTGGCCCGGGACAAAGCCTCCCTTTCCTTTGCCCTGGACCAGGTGAAACGATACAAACCCCTTGCGAAGCAGGATTTCGTGACTCAGGAATCCCTGGAAGATTACGAAACCAAGGCCCGGGAAGCGGCCGCCTCGGTCAAAGCGGACCAGGCTAAAATCAAGCAGGACAAGCTTAACTTAGGCTATTGCACCATGTATTCACCATTGGATGGCCGCATCGGGCGAACCCTGGTAAATGTGGGCAACCTGGTGGGCGCGGGCGGCCAGAACACCAAACTGGCTACCATTGTACAGCTGGACCCACTGTACGTCTATTTCAGCCCCAGCGAGAAAGATCTGCGTTTGATCCTCAAATACAAACAGGGAAAAGAGATCCCCGTGAATATTATCCTCTCCGACGGCAACACCCACCCCCACCCGGGAAAGGTGGATTTTATCGACAACACAGCCGACCCACAGGCCAATACCATCAACATGCGCGCCGTCATTCCCAATCCCGAAAAGACGCTTTTGCCCGGCATCTATGTTCAAGCCAGTCTTTTTTTATGTGATGTGCCGGACACCCCGTTGATTACCGAAAAGGCCATTGCCGAGGATCAGACCGGCATGTATGTTTATGTGGTGGGAAAAGACAATAAGGTAGAGCAAAGGCCGGTGGAAGCCGGATTTCTGTACAAACACCAGAAAATCATCTGGAAAGGCCTGAAAGCCGGCGACCTCGTCATTACCGAAGGACTTCAGATGGTCAGACCCGGCATGGTGGTTCAGCCCAAGGAAGTCAACGCTGAAAGCCAGGGGAAAATCAAGCCCCCTGAGCCTCATTCAGCGGGTAAATGATTGGAGATTGTCGATTAGTGGTTGTCGCTTCGCTCCAACGTTTTCAATCTTCTTAATTCTTAACAGTCTTTAATTTTCGATTGTCAATTTTTAATGCCATAAGGAAGCCCTATGTTTGTCGATTTTTTCATTGACCGGCCCATTTTCGCGGGCGTCATTTCCATCGTGATCTCTTTGGCCGGCGCTGTCTGCATCAACCTGCTTCCCATCGCTCAATTCCCTGAAATAACCCCCCCGACGGTGCAGGTCAAGGCCACCTACACGGGCGCCAACGCGGAAGTGGTGGAAAAAACCGTCACCACCCCCATCGAGGAACAGATCAACGGCGTGGAAGGCATGACCTACATGTCTTCCATCAGTTCCAACGACGGCACCAGCAATATCACCGTGACCTTTGATGTGGGCTATGACCTGAACATCGCCGCCGTGGACGTTCAGAACCGGGTCACCATGGCCCAGCCCCAGGTGCCCGACGATGTGCGCAAATACGGCATTACCACTCAGAAACAATCGCCCGATTTTGTGGTCATTATCTCTCTTTATTCACCCAACGATACGTTTGACGATCTGTATCTCAGCAACTACGCCTCCATCAACATCGTGGACATTCTGAAACGCCTTCCAGGCGTGGGAGACGTTGAAATTTTCGGGGAAAAAAAATACGCCATGCGATTATGGCTTAACCCGGACAAATTGACCAGCATGGAGATGACCGCCATGGATGTCATCTCAGCCGTTCAGGAACAGAATGTTCAGGTAGCCGCCGGAAAAATCGGTGATCCCCCCAGTCCCCCAGGTCAAACCTTTACCTATTCCATCAACACCCAGGGAAGGCTATCCTCACCCAAGGAGTTTGAGGATATTATCATTCGAACCCGTCCGGACGGTTCCGTAGTCCGGGTCAAAGATGTGGGCCGAGTGGAACTGGGTGCGGAAAACTACGGCTGGTTCGCCCACTTAAACAGCGGAAAAGCCGCCTGTATCGGTGTTTTTCAATTGCCCGGCGCCAATGCCCTGGATGTGGCCAACGAAGTGTACGCCAACATGGAACGGCTCTCCAAACGATTTCCCAAAGGTCTCAAGTACGCGGTCAGTTACGACACCACACTTTTTGTAAAGGAATCCATCAAAGAAGTTATCAAGACGCTTCTGGAAGCCATGCTCCTCGTATTTTTCGTGGTCTACATTTTCCTTCAAAACTGGCGCGCCACCATGGTTCCCGCCATCGCTATCCCCGTTTCGCTGGTGGGGACATTTGCGGTATTGAAGGCTTTCGGTTTTTCCATCAATACCCTGACCCTATTCGGGTTGGTACTGGCCATCGGCATCGTGGTGGACGACGCCATCGTGGTGGTGGAAAACGCCTCCCGTTGTATCGATGAAAAGGGCATGGCGCCCAAGGAGGCCACCAAGGAAGCCATGCGGGAAGTGACGGGCCCGATCATTGCCACCACCCTGGTCCTCATGGCCGTTTTCGTTCCCGTGGCCTTCATGCCCGGCATTACCGGACAGCTCTATCGCCAGTTCGCCCTCACCATCGCCTTTTCCGTGGGCATCTCCGCCATTAACGCCCTCACCCTTAGCCCGGCCCTGTGCGCAGCTCTGCTGCGCCCTACCCCCAAAAAACAGGCGTGGTTTTTCCGAAAATTCAATCAGGTCTTTGAATGGTCCCGCAACCGCTATCTGGCAGGGGTCAGATGGTTCATCAAAGGCTGGGTGTTGGTACTGATTGTTTTTGCGGGGCTCGTTTTCGCCACCTACTATATGTTCAAGATCGTTCCCACCGGCTTTGTCCCTTCAGAAGACGAGGGGTATTTCATGGTCATGCTTCAAGCCCCCGAAGGCACGGCCCTTGATCGAACCGGCAAAGTATGCAGTGCCGTGGAAAAGATCCTTGCCAAAACACCTGGCGTCAAGAGCGTTGTCATGATCGGCGGTTATAATCTCCTCAACTCGGCCATGGACCCGTCGTCGGCGGCCGCTTTCGTCATGCTCGATCCATGGGACGAAAGAAAAACGCCCCAGCTCAGTCTTAATGGCATCATGGGCGCCTTCATGGGCCAGGCTCAGGGCATCAACGAGGCCATCATCATCCCATTTCCCCCACCACCGATTCAGGGTCTCAGTACCACCGGCGGATTTGAGTTTGAACTCCAGGACCTTACGGGGGGAAGTCTGATCGATCTTCGCGCCGCTGCGGAAAAAATAATCAAAGATGGCCGTAAACAGCCGATCCTGACCCCCTTGAGCACCACATTTGAAGTCAACTATCCCCAGTTCTATGTGGAGCTGGACCGCACCAAGGCAAAAAGCCTTCAGATTTCCATCTCCGATATTTTCACCACGCTTCAGACGTTTCTGGGCAGCATGTACGTCAATGACTTCAACAAATTCGGACGGGTTTACCGGGTCTTCCTTCAGGCCGAAGACAACTACCGAGCCAAACGGGAGGACATCGCAAAGCTCTATGTTCGCGCGGGGGACGGCAGCATGGTGCCGCTCAGCGCCCTGGTCAAGGTCAAACAGATCCGGGGTGTTCAGAACATCAAACATTACAACCTCTACCGCACGGTTTCCCTTTACGGCGGCAATGCCCCCGGTTACAGTACGGGAGAAGCCATTGCGGCCATGGAAGCCCTCGCCGCCAAAGACCTAAGCAACGAATATGGATACGAATGGACCGGCACCGCCTACCAGGAGATCGAAGCCGGCGGCATGGCCCCCTACATCTTTTCCCTGGCCCTGGTGTTTGTCTTCCTGTTTCTGGCGGCCCAGTACGAAAGCTGGGTCATGCCCCTCATGGTCATGCTGGCGGTTCCCCTGGCCATTCTGGGCGCCCTTCTGGCCCAACACATTCGCGGCATCGCCAACGACGTCTACTGCCAGATCGGCCTGGTAATGCTCATCGGGCTGGCGAGCAAAAATGCCATTCTGATTGTTGAGTTTGCCCGTGAATTGCGGGAACAGGGCATGTCCATCGTGGAGGCGGCCCTTCACGCATCGCGGGAACGGCTTCGTCCCATCCTGATGACCGCCTTCGCTTTTATTCTGGGGGTGGTCCCCATGGTGGTGGCCCAGGGCGCCGGCGCCGCCAGCCGACACTCCCTGGGGACAGCGGTGTTCGGCGGCATGCTCGCCTCCACCTTCCTGAGCCTGGTGCTCGTGCCGGTGCTGTACGTAGTTCTTGAAAAGCTCAGGGAGCGAAAAGGAAAAGCCGGGGAGCAGCAATTATAGGGTATGCTTTAAAAAACCGGACTGATAATAAGGAAACGATAACTCCGGAACACCTACCCCGATTTAAGTGGGTGTAAGATTAAATCTTTTCATTTTCTCTTGACAAGAGTTCTATCAAAGCATAAAAACGGAGTGATTAATCACTCCGTAATTGGAAGGAGAATAGAATGGCGGAGAAACAGGATAAATCGCGCGCGATTGTGGAAGCAGCGCTTGAGCTCATCGCCAAAAAGGGTTTTCATGGCGCCCCCACTTCCATGATCGCATCAAAAGCCGGCGTGGGAACCGGGTCCATCTATCGTCATTTTAAAGACAAGGAGGACCTGATTCATCATGTGTTTCGATATGTGGCGGACCAAATAAGCACGGCAATTTTAAGGGATCATGACCCCAATGCGCCCATTCGGGAGCAATACCTTCAGCTGGGGGTCAATCTCTTTCATTTTCTACTGGAAAACCCGAAAATCCAAACCTTTAACGAGCAGTATTTCAATTCTCCCTTTGGTATTTCCCACAAGCGGGACATGCTGGTGGTCGACCGGACCCAAAAGGACACGAATAATTTCAATCCGGTACACGCCCTGCTCCAATCGGCCAGGGAGCAGCAGATTCTTAAGGATCTCCCCTTGCCGGTGTTAATGTCATTGGCCTTTGGCCCCATCGTGTTTTTGGTTCGGGACGTATCCTTCGGATTGTTCGATCTGGATTCCCGGACAGTTCATAAAACCATTGAGGCATGCTGGGATGCCCTTAAACGATAACCGGTTCAATATGATTTTGCATTGTGTTTATTAAAAGCAGACCTGTCTTTTTGCACCAGTACGGAGTGACTGATCACTCTTAACCGGGGTCTTGGAGGATTGTTTATGCAACAAAACGGAATAATTTACAAACCCATTGGATATACCGTGGTTCTGGCGGTACTGTTGGGCGGTTTTTTTCTCGCCGGGTGCGACCGGGCGACACAATCCCGCCAGCCGCCCACCGCCCCGGAAGTGACCACAGTGACGGTCCAACCCCAAAAGATCATGCTGACCACTGAACTGCCGGGCCGCACGGCCGCCTTTTGCATCGCGGAGATCCGGCCCCAGGTCAGCGGCCTTGTGCAAAAACGTCTGTTTACGGAAGGTTCCGATGTCAAGGCAGGCCAAATACTTTATCAGATCGATCCGGCCCCCTTTCAGGCGGCCCTGGACAATGCAACCGCGAATCTTTCCGTCACACGGAAGTCGGCCGACCAGGCGCGGGCCGCACTGAAAGCAAGCATCGCACGCGTGACGCAGCAGCGGGCCACCCTGGCCCTTGCCCGGACAAATCGTCGGCGATTCGAGGACGCATTCAAGGACAAAGTTGTTTCCACCAGCCAGCGTGACCAGGCCGAAACCGACGCCGATGTCGCCGAGGCGACCCTGCGGGCCGTCGAGGCGCAGCTGGAAAGCGATCGGGCGGCGGTGTCGGTGGCAGAAGCAACCATCCATCAGGCGGAAGCGATGGTGGAGACGGCCCGTATCAATCTGAGATACTGCAGGGTCACCGCACCCGTCATGGGCCGTATCGGTAAATCCAACGTGACGGAAGGCGCCATTGTGACGGCCTATCAGCCCACCCCTCTCGCCACCATCCAGCAACTGGACCCCATTTACGTGGATGTCCCCCAATCCACCGCTGAACTGCTGCGACTAAAACGGCGTCTGGAGGAGGGCCACCTCAACCAAAATGGAAGCGACCAGAACAAAGTCAAACTCATCCTGGAAGACGGCATCCCCTATCCCATGGAAGGGATACTGCAATTCAGCGATGTTACAGTGGACCCCACCACGGGATCCGTAATCCTGCGGGTAGTGGTTCCAAACCCTGGAAGCGTTCTTTTACCGGGAATGTTCGTCCGGGCGGAAATCAAGGAGGGGTTCAATGAACAGGCCATTTTTGTCCCCCAGCAGGGGGTTGCCCGCGATCACAAGGGGAATCCCTTCGCGATGATCGTGGATACCACAGGCAAAGTCGAACTGCGCATGCTCACCCTTGACCGTGCCATCGGCAACCAATGGCTCATATCGGCGGGGCTTGCTCCCGGTGATCGGGTGATCGTCGAGGGAACGCAAATGTTACGACCGGGGACGGCCGTGAAGGCGGTTCCTTTTAAAGATAGCGGGAATACACCGGCAAATACACCCCGGGCACAGGCTGAATCGAAGTAGTATCCACCCACAACGGAGGCGTGTGATGTTATCAAAATTTTTCCTGGCCCGGCTGGTCTTCGCCTGGGTCATCGCCATCGTCATGATGGCGGCCGGCGGGCTGGCTATCCACAAACTGCCCATATCGCAGTATCCCCCCATCGCGCCGCCTTCCATCGCCATCGATGCCTTTTTCCCCGGGGCATCGGGGGAAACCGTTGAGAACACCGTAACCCAAATCATCGAGCAGAAGATGACGGGCTTAGACGAAATGCTTTACCTCACGGGCACCAGTTCTTCATCCGGCGCATCCCGCATCGAACTGACCTTTACCCCCGGGACCGATCCGGACCTTGCCTGGTCCAAAGTGCAAAACAAGCTTCAGCTCGCCATGGCCAGCCTGCCCGACGTGGTGCAGCGCCAAGGAGTTAAAGTCAGTAAATCCACCAGGAACTACCTGATCATCGTGGGGCTCATCTCGGAAGACGGCAGCATGGACGGCGATGACTTGCGGGACTATGCCCAGTCCAATCTGGAGAAGATCCTGTCCCGGGTGCCGGGTGTCGGCGAAGTGGAGAATTTCGGTTCCCAGTATGCCATGCGGGTCTGGGTCAACCCCGACAAGCTGACCAATTACAACCTGACCATGGAAGACGTCGTCATGGCACTGCGGGCCTACAATGTTGAGGTCTCCGCCGGTCAGTTCGGCGGAATACCCGCAACAAAAAACCAGCGCCTGAATGCCGCCATCATCGTCCAGCATCTGCTCCAGACCCCGGAAGAGTTCGCCGCCATCCCCGTCCGCACCAATCCGGATGGAAGCGTAATCCGTATCAAGGACATCGGACGGACGGAACTGGGGACCGAGCGTTATGATGTCATCGCTGAGTACAATGGCAAACCCGCCGCCGCCATGGGCATCCGGCAGGTCGCCGGCGCCAATGCGCTGGATACGGCCGATGCAGTCAAACAGAAGCTGGCTGAGATGAGCCGGTATTTCCCCCACGGCATGAAGGTGATTTATCCCTACGACACTACCCCCTTTACCCAAGTCGCCATTGAGGAGGTGGTCAAAACCCTTTTGGAAGCGATGTTGCTGGTCTTTGTCATCATGTATCTTTTTATGGGGACCTTCCGGGCCACCCTGATTCCGACCATCGCCGTGCCGGTGGTGCTGTTGGGAACCTTCGGGGTTCTGGGGCTGTTCGGATTCTCCATCAACATGCTGACCATGTTCGCCATGGTGCTGGCCATCGGGCTGCTGGTGGATGACGCCATCGTGGTGGTGGAAAACGTGGAGCGGATCATGAGCGAAGAGGGCCTTTCTCCCAAGGAGGCCACAGCCAAGTCCATGGAGCAGATCACCAGCGCCCTGGTCGGCATCGGTCTGGTACTTTCGGCGGTATTCGGCCCCATGGCGTTCTTCCCCGGCTCCACCGGGGTCATCTACCGCCAGTTTTCCGTAACCGTCATCGCGTCCATGCTGCTTTCGGTTCTCGTGGCCCTGATCCTGACCCCGGTACTCTGCGTGTCGCTTCTTAAACCGGTCGCCAAAGGACATGAACCGGCGGACAATGCCGTTTTTTTTCTGCGCCCTTTTTTCAAGTGGTTTGACCGCTTCTTTTTTCGCGCCAGGGACCTGTATGTCAGACTGGTGGGACGCGTTCTGGCCCAAAAACTCCGCTATCTCTTCCTGTTTCTGCTCATTGCGGGGGCCATGGGGTATCTGTTCCAGCGCATGCCCACCGCCTATCTCCCCAATGAGGACCAGGGGCTACTGATGGTCCAGGCCATGCTTCCGTCGGGTTCCACCCTGGAGCAGACCGAGAAAGTCATGAACCGGGTCAGGGATCATTTCCTGATCAGGGAAAAAGACGGGGTGAACTCCATCATGTCCATTTCAGGTCACAGCTTTTCCGGCCAGGGACAGAATATGGCCCTGGGGTTTGTCCAGCTCAAAGACTGGAAGCTGCGCAAGCGGGCGGACCTGAAAGCCCGGGCCATCGCCGGCAGGGCCATGGGCGCCTTCTCACAAATAAAAGAGGCCATGGTGTTCGCCTTTGCGCCCCCGGCGGTTCTTGAACTGGGCAATGCCACGGGCTTTGATTTTCAGTTGCAGGATCGTGGGGGCCTGGGCCACGAAAAACTCATGGCAGCTCGCAATCAGCTCCTGGGCATGGCCGCGCAGGATCCGCGATTGGTCCGGGTCCGGCCCAACGGCATGGAGGATGTGCCCGAATACCGGATTGACGTGGATTGGGATAAGGCCGGAGCCCTGGGGGTTCCCATCACCTCCATTCACAATACCATCGCATCGGCTTTCGGCAGCGCCTATGTCAACGACTTTATCCAGGCCGGACGGGTCAAACGGGTCTTTGTCCAGGCCGATGCCCCCTACCGCATGCTGCCGAAGGATTTGAAAAAACTCTATGTGCGCAACAGCGTGGGCAAGATGGTCCCGTTCTCTTCCTTTGCCACCGGGCGGTGGACCCTCGGTTCTCCCAAACTGGAGCGCTACAATGCCTTTCCGTCCATCAACATCTGGGGTGAGCCTGCGCCGGGGAAGAGTTCCGGCGAGGCCATGGCCGCCATGGAAGAAATGGTCTCGAAATTGCCCCAGGGGATCGGTTTTGACTGGACCGGACTTTCCTATCAGGAGCGGATGGCAACAGCCCAGGGGCCGATTCTGTATGCCTTCTCCATTTTTGTGGTTTTTCTGGTTCTTGCAGCCCTCTATGAGAGCTGGCCCATCCCCATCGCCATCCTGCTGACCCTGCCCTTAGGCGTCATCGGCGGCGTTATCAGCTCGAGCATGCGGGGGTTCCCCAATGACGTCTATTTCCAGATAGGACTCTTGACCATCCTGGGGCTGACCACCAAAAACGCCATCCTGATCGTCCAGTTCGCCAAGGCCAGGGTCGATGAAGGGGAGGAGCTGATCGCGGCAACGCTGGAAGCGGCGAAATTAAGACTGCGCCCCATTGTCATGACATCCCTGGCCTTCGGATTCGGCGTCCTGCCCCTGGCCATCGCCATGGGAGCAGGGGCAGGGGCACAAAACGCCATCGGTACCGGGGTACTGGGAGGCATGGTAACCTCCACCTTCCTGGTCACCCTGTTTGCGCCGCTTTTTTATGTGGTCATTTATAAGGCATTGGGCAAACACCGGAAGCGCGTCACCCTAAAGCACACTGATGAAAGGACGTCAGGGGGACAAACCCATGAATAAACAATCGTTATTTCTACTGGTCGGAATTGTCCTTCTTCTGGGCGGCTGCACCCTGGCGCCGAAATACACACAGCCCGAGGCGCCGATTCCGGCTGAGTGGCCGAAGGGCGCCGCTTACAAAGACACGCAGGCCATGCCCGGAGGACCAACGGTTCCGGAGCTTAAGTGGGAGGATTTCTTTGCCGACAAACCGCTCCAGAAAATTATTGAAATGGCCCTGAACAACAACCTTGATCTGCGGCTTGCCGCCCTGAATGTGGAAAGGGCCCGAGCACTCTACGGCATTCAACGGGCGGAACTGTTCCCAGTAGTCAATGCCGGGGCCGGCGGAAGCAGGCAACGGGTACCGGCCGACCTCTCCACCACCGGCCAATCCATGACAGCGACACAATATGACGTGGGCCTGGGCATTGCTTCCTGGGAGATTGATTTCTTCGGCCGCATTCGCAGCCTGGAAGAGCGGGCTTTAGAGGAATACCTGGCCACGGAGCAGGCCCGTCGCAGTGTACAGATCGCGCTGGTGGCTGAGGTTGCCAGGGCTTATCTGACCCTTGCCGCGGACAGGGAAAACCTCAAGCTGGCCCGATCCACCCATGAAACCCAACAGGCCAGCTATCGTTTTGTTAAACGGCGTCTCGAACTTGGACTCGCCACCGAGTTGGACCTGGCGGAAGCGCAAACCCGGGTGGATGCGGCGTTAAGAGATATCCCCCGGTTTACGCAACTGGCAGCCCAGGACCACAACGCATTGAACCTCCTGGCCGGGTCTCCGGTTCCGGAAAATCTCCTGCCGGCGGATTTGAGCAGCGTTACCCCGCCCGAAGAACTTTCTCCGGGCCTTTCCTCCCAGGTACTCCTGAACCGGCCCGACATTATGGCGGCGGAACATCGGCTCAAGGGGGCCTACGCCTATATCGGCGCGGCCCGGGCCGCCTTCTTCCCTCGCATTTCCCTGACCGCTGCCTTCGGAACCGCAAGCGCCGATCTGTCCGGCCTGTTCAGCGCCGGCTCGGGTGCCTGGAACTTTGCGCCGCAGATCGTTATGCCGATTTTTGATGCCCGCGTCTGGGCTGCACTGCGGGTCAGCAAAGCCGACCGGAAAATTGCCCTGACCCAGTATGAGAAGGCCATCCAGACGGCCTTCAGGGAAGTCACCGATTCTCTGGCGGTACAGGGTACCATAAACCAGCAGGTATCCGCGCAACAATCTCTGGTGGATGCGACGGCTGAAAGCTATCGCCTCTCGAATATCCGTTATGAAAAAGGGATTGACAACTACCTGGCCGTCCTGGTTGCCCAACGATCCCTCTATGGACAGCAGCAGGTGCTGATCGAACTCCGACTGATCAGGCTTGCCAGCCGGGTGAGGCTTTACGCGGTATTGGGAGGCGGCGGAGGTCCGTCAGGGGAAAAGAGCCAGAGCGGATCATAATAAACCCTTATCCCTCGCCCAGGGCTGCTTTGATTTTTTCCGGCGTGGCCGGCAGGTCGCGGATACTCACTCACACTGCATTTTCTTCTATTCGTTAAGTCTGCGTTCCAAATTTGATAAATCGCCAAAGAACGTACTCCAGACCTCAATATTCTGACAGGATAAACTATAATGGAGTAAGTATCCTGAAAATCATGTAAATCCTGTCAAAAAAACCTGATGAAAATGGTTCTTTACAGTAAAATTGGACGTTCATTGGCTTTCGGCTTCTCAAAACATCAAATACTTATGAAGATACACCCATGACATTGGATAACCTGAGAGATTTATTCGGCGAAAAAGTCGCTGACATTGTGAAGGAGGGCTTCTGAACCTGACAAATCCCTTCCATGGGAGGACCGTAAGCGACACACACATGATTTCTTGAAAACGGCCTCCCTGGAGGTCAGGGTTGTAGCCCTTTCCGACAAACTCAATGGGGATAGTGCTTGATTTGCCTGGTGTTTTCCATGAAACCTTCATCAAAAGGTTTCAAACACCTGAAAAAGACATCCGAAAGAAAGCATTTCATATGGATTTTATATTGACTTATTAATTAGCTTAGGTGTAGTCATTGACAATGGAAATTCAAGAGCAAATACGGAAAAGCATTGAAGATGCCGGGCATCTCTACCAGAAGCTGATCCTTTTGGTGGGTAAATCCGGGTCTGGTAAGACGGGAATTCTTAAAAAAATTTCCAACGAATTTTCTGTCCCCATGATCAATGTGAATCTGGAAATGTCTTCCAGACTTCTCGATATCCCCGTGGAAAAGCGGGCATCCAAATTATCCAGGTTGTTTTCCAGCCTCCTCAACGATACCGGGAACGATATGGTACTCTTGGACAATATGGAAATTCTTTTTGATAAAACGCTTCAGCAAAACCCCCTGTCTCTCCTTCAGAACAATGCAAAGGATCGGCTCGTAATCGCCGCATGGAATGGCGTGATAGAGAACGGTCGCTTGACTTATGCGAGGGCGGAGCATCATGAATTTCAGGCCTATCCCATCGAAACAGCAGGTATGACAATCGATCTTAATCCATCACCGGATGAATAATTCGATCCTGACCGAAACGGAGGCAACATCATGTATTACCGTGAACTCATTCAATTCGATCCCATTGAAACCACGGTCCAACTCATCGAATCAGACGATAAAGAAAAGGCCAGGGAATTGGTTTCAACATTTGTCATCTCCGACGACATGGCCCTGAACATAACAAAGATCGCCTTTGAACAGCTTCAATTTGATCTCCCCTCCGATAACAAGGGGCTTTTGATTGTCGGCAATTATGGTACGGGGAAATCCCACCTGATGTCCGTCATCTCAAGCATTGCCGAATATGAGGAGATGGTCGAAAACGTCAAAAATGAACTTGTCTCAGAAGAGGCGGGGAAAATTGCAGGCAAATTCAAAGTGATCCGTATTGAAATCGGGTCCAGTACCCGGGATTTCAGAGAGATCATCTGTTCCGAACTGAGTGAAGCTCTCAGTGTTTGGGGTATTGAGTACCGCTTTCCGGATAGAGACAAGATTACAAACCACAAACAGGCGTTTGAAGAAATGATGGCTGTTTTTCAATCCGTTTATCCTGAAAAAGGCCTGCTGCTGGTGGTGGACGAACTGCTTGACTATCTCCGTCAAAGGAATATGCAGGAGTTGGTTCGGGATCTGGGGTTTTTGAGGGAAATAGGGGAGGTCTGCAAAAACCTTCGCTTTCGTTTCATGGCAGGGGTTCAGGAAGCCATCTTTGATACGGGTTCGTTCGAATTCGTTTCTGACAGCATCAAAAGGGTCAAAGATAGATTTGAGCAGGTGTTGATTGCCAAAAAGGATGTTAAGTTTGTGGTCTCTCAAAGGCTCCTTCAAAAGACCCCCGAGCAGAAAGCCCGGATTGCAGCCTATTTGGATCCTTTTGCGAAATTTTATGAGCAGATGAATGAAAAGATGGATGATTATGTGGAGCTGTTCCCCATTCATCCTGAATATATTGATACCTTTGAAAAAATAAGAGCCGTCGAAAAACGCGAAGTGTTGAGGACCTTTTCCCGTGCCATGAAAGATGTCTTAGACGATCCGGTGCCGACCGATTATCCAGGCGTCATCGCTTACGATGGTTATTGGAAACAATTAAAAGAAAACGCTGCGTTTCGATCCATACCCGAAATTCGAACGGTCATGGAATGTAGCGATGTCCTGGAATCAAAAGTAGATCAATCATTCAGCAGGCCGCCCTATAAGAAAATGGCATTACGGATTATTCAAGGCCTTTCCATCAACAGGCTGGCTACGGGGGACATTTATCAGCCGATCGGATTGTCGGCCAGATCGCTCAGGGATGAACTATGCCTCTATCAACCCGGCATAGAAGACATGGGTGGTGAACCGAATGAGGATCTTCAAACCCTTGTGGAGACTGTTCTGAGAGAGATTATAAAGACCGTAAACGGACAATTCATTTCCATGGCCCAGGATTCCGGCCAATACTATTTGGATCTCAAAAAAGACGTAGACTATGATGCCTTGATCGAAAAACGGGCAGAGCTTCTCGAAAATGATAAGCTTGACCAAGCCTATTTCAATGCCCTTTCCAGAATCCTCGAACGATCCGACGCCTATCACCCGGGAACCCACCTGGCATGGGAATATGAACTTCAATGGCTGGATCGAAAGGCGGCCCGTATCGGCTATATGTTTTTCGGTACGCCCAATGAACGATCCACCGCCCAGCCGCCCAGGGATTTCTATCTCTATTTCACCCAAATTTTTGAGGCCCCACCGTTTAAGGATGAACTCCGATCGGACGAGGCGTTTATCAAATTGACCCATATGGATGACGAGATCAAAAAACTTATCCGATACTATGCTGCCGCTCAAGCACTGGCGTCCACTTCTTCCGGACAGTCAAAAACCATCTATCTTGAAAAAGCTCAGGGTTTCCTCAAAGAAATTGTTCAATGGCTCAGGAAGAACCTGTTGACGGCATTAGAGCTGAAATACCAGGGAAAATCAAAAGCCATGCTGGAATGGTTGAAAGGTCGCATGAGCGCTACCGAAATGGAGCAGAGCACGGTCCGGGATCTTTTAAACACGGCCGCTTCCATCTGCCTTGCAGAATATTTCAAAGAGCTGGCGCCCGAATATCCTTCATTTTCTATCAAGATCACTGGCGAAAACCGTCAGCAGGCAGCTTTGGATGCGCTCCGAGGAATTGGGGGTTCCACCAGGACCAAACAAGGCACAGCCGTGTTGGATGCCCTTGAACTGTTTAAAGGAGAAAACATTGATCCACGACATTCCAGGTATGCCACTTTTATTCTGGATTTATTGAGCAAAAAAGGGACGGGCCAGGTTCTGAATCGCTCAGAGCTTATCCAGGATGTCATGGGGGTTGAGTACCTGCTGCCGGAACGATTTCGGCTGGAGCCGGACTGGGTGGTTGCCCTGCTGGCCGCCCTGGTCTATTCGGGTGATATGGTTTTGTATGTCCCGGGAAAGGAATTCAGCGCCATCAATATTGCCGCGCTTTCCGCAACGCCTCTCCAGGATTTAATTGATTTCAAGCATGTCAAAAAGCCCAAAGGGGTGCCCGTTGGCCCCTTGAAAGCGTTGTTTGAGCTTCTGGGCCTTGCACCCGGACTTGCCATTGAAATTTCTCAAGGGAAAAGCGGGCCGGTGGAGCAACTCCAGAAAAGCATAGCGGGTTTCGTGGAAGAGCTGGTCATGGTCGCTCAAAAGATTCAAACGGGCATCCCGTTCTGGGGGAAGAATCTTCTGTCGGACGATGAAATCATCTCCAACAGGCAAAAAATGGAGGGAACCAAGACGTTCCTTGAATCAATCCAGGCCTTTAATACGCCGGGCAAAATGACCAATTTCAAGTACTCTGAAACCGAAATCCGGAATCAGGGTGGTGGGCTGGCCGTGCTCAAAGAGGTCAATGCCTTGCAGGGAATCGTTGGAGACCTCGGGGACCTTGCCGCTTACCTGGCACAGGCTGAGGCATATCTCCCGGATACCGATTCATGGATCAGCACAATGAAAACAACCCGTGATGCTATTCTGCTCAGTTTTTACGATCCGGAAAAGCGCACCAAACCGGAATTCAAGCAGAAAACCCTTCAACAATTAAATGAACTACAGCAAGGTTACATGGATACGTACACATCCATGCACCAGAAAGCCAGACTGGGCGTGAATGATGACAATCGGAAAAAGGCACTTTCAAGAGATGACAGACTCGAAAAGCTCAAAAAACTGGCCACCATCGGCACCATGCATGCCAGCCAGCTGGTGGATTTCCAGAACCGTCTGGCCAACCTTACGCCCTGTTACAGCTTTCTAAAAAAAGATCTGAATGCCACCCCCTTATGCCCCCATTGCACATTTAAACCCTCACAAGAAAGTATTGTAGTTCCAGTCGGCAATCGGATTTCAAAACTGGAAGATGATCTTGACAGGCTCTACGATGAATGGACCCATACGCTATTGAACAACCTTGAGGACCCCATTACCCGGGAAAGGATTGACCTGCTCACACCCGAGATGAAAAATCATATTGGGGCGTTTCTTAAAGCCAGGGTCCTGCCGGATCCGCTCAGTGATGAATTCGTCCAGGCAATCCGTGAAGCGTTGTCGGATCTTAAAAAGGTGACCATCAAAGTCCCAGATCTAAAGGATGCCCTGCTTGCGGGGGGCTCACCCTTTAATCCTAATGAAATGAAAAGCAGGCTGGATGCGTACATCAGCCAACTTACCGCTGGCAAGGACCCGAGCAAGGTCAGGATAGTCATTGAAGATTGATTCTTGAACGGAGGAATATGAAGAATGGACATTTCCCAGCTTAATAAACTGCTCAAAGCCGGTGAATGGAATGACATCGAGTTCAAGGAGGCTCGCAATGCCGTACCAAAGTCCAGTTTTGAAAGCGTTTCCGCCTTTGCCAATACCCATGGGGGTTGGCTGGTGTTTGGCATTTCCCAACAGGGCGAAGCGTTTGATGTCTCGGGTGTTCTGAAGCCGGACAAGGTTCAGAACGATTTTCTGTCTGTGCTTCATGCCGACAGAAAAATCAACCATGATGTGCAGGTAACCGAGCAGCGGATGGATATAGAGGGAAAGACCGTTCTGGCTTTTCACATTGCGGAAAACGCGCGAACGCGCAAACCAGTTTACCTGGATGGCGACATCCGGCGGACCTTCCTGCGAAAAGGCAGTGGGGATTACAAGGCCCAGATGCAGGATATCGAGCGGATGCTGCGGGATGCCACCACTGACCGATGGGACAGCCAACCCTTTGAACGGGTGGATATTGAAGAAGCCTTCAACCCCAGCAGCCTGCGCTGGTATCGCGACCGTTTCCATGTGGTCAACGATGACTTCGATCCCCGACAACCGGATCTGGATTTCCTGTATGATTGGGGGTATGTTATCAAGGATGGTAAAAAGCGCCTTCCCACTCGGGCCGCGGTGATTCTCTTCGGATCCCTGCGTGGCGTTCGCAACTTGATTCCTCGTCCGGTCATTGATGTTCAATTTCTTGGCTATGCGACCGATGAACCCCTTCCCGAAACCCGCTGGATCGACCGTTTTGTTTCTGAAGAAAATATCGTCCAGTCATGGCTCCAGCTTGTAGCCAAATACAAGTTCTTCATGCCCAAACCGTTCAGAGATATCGACCCGGTGACCCTTGGCCGGCGGGATGATCCCCCCGGCTTCCGGGTATTCCGTGAAGCAACGGTGAACCTGTTGATTCACCAGGACTATGGCGACCATTCCCGAAAGGCCGTCATCAAGTTTTTCCGGGACGGCATCCAGTTCTGGAATCCAGGGGATGTATTCGGCGACGATTCACGCCTGTTTGAACCGGGCGAGAAAGAAGTTCGTAATCCGGCTATCACAATGGCCATGCGCCGTATCGCCATGTGCGAACAGGCCGGCACCGGTATGCGCATGATGCGCGAAGAATGGCGGAAACTGGGTCACCCGGTTCCCACCTACAACAACGATCGGGCATGGAAGGCCTTCGAGTTCTTTATCCCGGAACTGGACAGGGAAGTGGATATGGCGTCGGACTTGATGAAGGCTATGTTTGGCCGCACCGACCAAGTCACCGACCAAGTCACCGACCAAGTCGAAAAACTTCTTGCTCTGTTCAGTAAGGATTCTTTGGACACGGTGAAACTGATGAAAAAATTGGGTCTATCGCATCGTCCAACTTTCAGGAAAAATTACCTCCACCCCTCTCTCAAAGCAGGATTTATCGAAATGACCATTCCGGATAAGCCCCGCAGCAGCAAGCAGAAATATCGACTCACCCGGAAAGGGCAAGAAACGATTCAAAACGCAAACCCGAAGCTGAAATGATGGATTTTCACAAAAATGAAGATGAAACTATTGAATAAGTGCAACAGTCACTAACGATAAAATAGGAAAACTTATGGCACGAAAAGACGTGGACCATCAGACCAGAAAAATGTTCAGGCCAGACCAGGCGGACATGTTCGAGAAATCCTATGAGGAAGAGCTTGCGGAACGGCGAAATCAGAAGGTGGAATGCCTCGGCATGACCTTTGATAATGATGATGCCCGTCGGGAATATTTTCTGGGGATTCTTCGTGAAAAGCTCAAGGACCTGGAGTTTCGCAAGATCGAGGGGTTTCCCATTGGGGAGGATGAGGATATTCTGGCGCTTTCGGATCCGCCTTATTATACGGCATGCCCGAATCCGTGGATTGGGGATTTTGTTGAGCTTTATGGGAAGTCTTATGAACCAAAAACAGATGATTATCGCCGGGAACCATTTGCGGCGGATGTGAGCGAGGGGAAGAATGATCCGATTTATAACGCCCATTCCTACCATACAAAGGTGCCACACAAGGCAATCATGAGGTACATCCTTCATTACACTGAACCGGGGGATGTTGTGTTTGATGGGTTCTGTGGGACAGGGATGACGGGTGTCGCTGCGCAAATGTGTGGAGACGAGAGTGTTCTTGAATCCCTTGGTTACAATAAACACGAACGAAACTCGAAGGCTGGCATTCGACAAGCTATTCTCTGTGAGCTGTCGCCGGCGGCTTCGTTTATTTCGCACAATTTCAACATCAAGAAGAACGCAGATAGGGATCGAGCCAATATAGCCTCAGTTATTCATGAGCTTGAGGAGGAATGCTCATGGATGTATCAGACGCTGCACACTGGTTGGCCTTCAACAGACCGGAGTGTCAGGCCTCCCTTACACGCCAATCCAGGAAATAGCCGACAAGAAGGGGATATCAAATACGTCATATGGTCGGACGTTTTTTTCTGTTCGGAATGTGGGGAAGAGTTTGTTTTATGGTATGCTGCTGTTGACGAAAAAATAGCGGGGTTTCGAGGTGTATTCGAATGTCCTGGTTGCAGAATAGAACTATCGAAGAGCAGTTTAGATCGTGCTTGGGTAAAAAAATTCGACTCTGACATTGGCGCGACCGTCCGGATGGCCAAACGTATTCCCGTTCTTATCAATTATGGATTCGGAGGAAAAAACTACCATAAAGTTCCAGATGAAAATGACTTGGCGCTGATTCAGAAGACTGACGACCGACCAGTCCCCTATTTATTCCCTACTCAATGCCTTCACGATGGTGACAAAACAAGCGACCCGAAGAGTGTGGGAGTTACCCATGCACACCATTTCCACACACGACGGAACCTATTTGTTCTTGCCAAGGCATGGAACTTACTTCGTCCTGTCGGAGCAGCTGGGTCATTTCTTTTTTCAGCAACTCTACCTTGGACAACACGGCAGAACAGACTTCTCGTTTCGAATTTTTTCAAGAAACGTGGAGGAGTGATAGGACAGACCCTTTCTGGCACCCTTTATATATCTTCGATTAGTGTGGAAACAAATGCGCTCTATCGCCTGAGGTTGCGAGCATCTAGCTCCGCACATACTGCGTCTGGCCGTTGCGTGCTGACGAGTACTCAGTCGACTTCTAACCTTTATCAGTTAGAATCAAATTCCATCGACTACATCTTTACGGATCCTCCCTTCGGCCACAATCTGGTTTATTCGGACCTAAATTTTCTCCTTGAATCCTGGGTTGGTGTGAGAACTAATCCCGAGGAGGAAGCAATTGTGAGCAAAGCTCAAGGAAAGCCTCTATCAGGGTACGAACGAATAATGGAACGTTGCTTTAAGGAAATGCGAAGGGTCCTTAAGCCGGGGCGATGGATAACGGTTGAGTTCCACAATTCAAGGAATAGCGTTTGGATGGCTATCCAACAGGCTTTGGGACAAGCGGGTTTTGTAGTTGCCAATGTCTCTGCTCTTGAAAAGACACACGGAACTTTCAACCAGGTTACAGCGGCCGGAGCAGTCAAAAAGGACTTAGCAATTACAGCATACAAACCCAACAGCGGTTTAGAAGAACGCTTCAAGCTGACAGCCGGAAACGAGGATGGCGTATGGGATTTCGTCCGAACACACCTGAAGCAACTCCCGGTCTTCGTTTCTAAAAACGGTCAGGCCGAAGTCATCGCCGAACGCCAAAACTACCTGCTTTTTGATCGCATGGTCGCATTCCACGTTCAGCGTGGAGTCACGGTACCCTTGTCAGCGTCCGAATTCTACGTGGGAATGGAACAACGATTTCCACCACGTGACGGCATGTATTTCTTACCCAACCAGGTGGCCGAATACGACAAGAAACGCATGACGGTGAGGGAGATCCTCCAGCTTATGCTATTCGTAACGGACGAAGCGTCGGCCATCCAGTGGCTCAAGCAGCAGCTCATCAGGAAGCCACAAACCTTCCAGGACATCCACCCGCAGTTTATGAAGGAAATCGCCGGGTGGCAGAAACATGAAAAGTCCCTGGAGCTATCCGAATTGCTGGAACAAAACTTTCTTTCCTATGATGGCAAGGGGGAAGTGCCCGGTCCAATTCACAGCTACCTGTCCAGCAATTTCAAGGAATTGCGGAATCTTCCAAAAGCTGAGCCCCTTCTCCAATCCAAAGCCAAAGACAGATGGTACGTGCCCGACCCCAACAAAGCCGGCGATTTGGAAAAGCTTCGAGAGCGGGCGCTGTTGAAGGAATTCCATGGGTACATGGAATCCAAACAGAAACGCCTGAAAGTTTTCCGCCTGGAGGCAGTCCGTTCCGGATTCAAGAAAGCCTGGCAGGAAAAGGATTACAGCACCATCATCGAGGTGGCCAAAAAGATCAAGGAAAACGTACTCCAAGAAGATCCCAAACTTCTGATGTTTTATGACCAGGCCTTAACCCGATCGGAACAGTCATGAAACCCGGCGATTGGGCATATTGCAGCCATCACAGGGAACACTGTCGCATTGTTGCGGTTGAACCCCTTTGGGGGAAGATGTATTTTCGCGTGTGGCTGACCAACAGCGATACCGTGGTTCGGGTTCCGGAAGATCAGGTTATCCCATTATTTGAAGCCGAAAAAGTCAGCCAATCCCATCTCACCTACATCTCATCCGCTGCCCGCGTTGCGGATGCGGTGGCCCATGATACGATCTTAGCCCCCATGGAGGCCACCGTCATCCCGCTTCCCCATCAGATCAATGCCCTCAAAAAAGCCGTTTCCCGCAACCGGATTCGATACCTTCTGGCCGACGAAGTGGGTCTGGGCAAAACCATCGAAGCCGGTTTGATCTTGCGGGAACTCAAATTGCGGGGCCTTGTGAAACGGGTCATTGTTCTGGCCCCCAAAGGCCTGGTCACCCAGTGGGTGGCGGAAATGAAAACCCATTTTAATGAAGATTTCACCCTCCTGATCCCCGGCGACTTTTCAGCCATCCGGCAGATCTTTAAATCGGATAATATCTGGATGGAACATAACCAGGTGGTCTGTCCCGTCGATTCCGTGAAACCCATGGAAAAACGCAAAGGCTGGAGTGCAAACCGAATCGCTGAATATAATCGGGACCGATTCGAAGATTTGATCACGGCCGGGTGGGATCTGGTGATCGTGGATGAAGCCCATCGACTGGGGGGCGCCACGGAACAGGTGGCGCGGTACAAACTGGGCAAATCCCTCTCCCTGGCCTCCCCATATCTGCTTTTGCTGACAGCAACCCCCCACCAGGGGAAAACAGATGCATTTCATCGTCTCATCAGCCTGTTGGACGACAGGGCTTTTCCGGATATTGCCAGCATCAGCCGGGAGCGGATTACCCCCTATGTGATTCGAACGGAAAAACGGCGGGCCATTGACGCAAAGGGCCTCCCCCTGTTTCAGCCCAGGGAAACCCGGTTCATCGCTGTTGCATGGGAGGAGCGGCATGTAAAGCAGGCGCTTCTGTATGAACAGGTTACGGATTATGTGCGCCGCGGGTACAACCAGGCGATCAAAGAGAAAAAGGGATATATCGGCTTCCTGATGATATTGATGCAACGGCTGGTATCCTCCTCAACACAGGCCATCCGCACCACCCTGGAACGCCGCCTTAACGCACTGACAACATCCCAGGAACAGATCCCCCTGGACCAGCTATCCCTTTTTGAAGACCTGGAGGACCTTGATGCTCAGGAACAACTGGAAACTCTTTTCAACACACGGATCAGGGCTCTCAAAAACGAAAAAGCAGAAGTTAAAGCCCTGCTTGAAGAAGCCAGAGCCACCGAGGCAGGGGGAACGGATGCCAAGGCCGAGGCACTGCTTGCGCATCTTTACGCGTTAATGCAAAAAGAAGGGGACCCGCACCTCAAGATATTGATTTTCACCGAATTCATTCCCACCCAGGAAATGTTGGCTGAATTTCTGGTGGAAAGGGGCTTCCCTTGCGCCAGGCTGAACGGATCCATGGGTCTTTTAGAGCGCCAACAGGCACAAACGGCTTTTGCCGGCGACAAACAGATGCTGATTTCAACGGATGCGGGAGGCGAAGGGCTGAACCTTCAGTTCTGCCATGTGGTGATCAACTACGATCTGCCGTGGAATCCCATGCGAATCGAACAGCGGATCGGGCGGGTGGATCGTATCGGCCAGATCCATCCTGTGAAAGCCTTCAACTTTATTTTTGAGAATACCGTTGAATTCCGCGTCCGGGAGGTCCTGGAAGAAAAACTGGAAACCATCCTTGTGGAATTCGGGGTGGACAAAACCGGCGATGTGCTGGATTCGGTTCAGGCGGGCGCGCTCTTTGATGACCTTTATATGGAAACCCTGATCCAACCGGATGACTGGAAAACGAAACTCGAAACCGTGGTGGACCAGGTGCGACGGTCCGCCCTGGATGTCAGGGAAAGCATGGCGCTGTTCTCCCCCGAGGACCCATTGGACCCTTCGGCCGCTGAAAAGCTCTTATCACATCCATTGCCTTTCTGGGTGGAAAAGATGACCTTAAGTTACCTGGGTGCCTATGGCGGCAGGGTTGAAGAAAGCGCGAAATTCCCCGACGGAAAGTGGAATCTCACTTGGCCTGATGGAGAGACCATGGAAGGGGTGTTTTTCGCCCTTCGGGAAAATATGTGGCAAACAAAGGGAAAATATCTCTCCCTTGAAAACAGCAGAATCCGGGGGCTGAGCCTAAACCTGCCCCGTTTTGTCCCCGGCCAGCCGATCCCCTACGTGATCCAGCCCGGACTCTCGAAGGATATCGCGGGGTTCTGGTCTCTGTGGTCCATATCGCTTGAGACCGCCCAGTGGGACCAGCGAAAGATCCTGGCGCTTTTTGTTCATGAAGACGGCCGCAATCTGGTCCCTACGGCGAACTACCTTTGGGATCTGATGATATCCGAAACTCCCAGTATGGTTACGCATTTGGAAGGCAACGAAGCCGCGTCCGTGTTTCACCGAATGCGGAAAATCGCTGAAAAAAACGGAAAACCCCTGTTTGAGGATCTGGTTCGCAGGCACCAGGATCGCATGGCTGAAGAAAGGGAAAAGGCAGCGTATTCCTTTGAATCAAGGAGAAGGGCGATTGATAATTTGGGCCTTCCGGAGGTGCGGGATTATCGACTTTCAAAACTGGAGCTGGAAGCCGGAGAGTTTCATAGAGAAATGAAAAAAAGGGAGCAGGTCCAACCTGACCTGACCCCGCTGATCATCGTGCATGTGCAGGGATAATTTTATGAGGCCCGACTGGCGAGCAAAAATATTACAGCATTTCACCCCCCAGATATCGAATCTGACCCTGGCTGCCGATCCGGACGGTATTCTGCTTGAAGAAGGCATTCTGGCCGGCATCAGGGCCAGAGGGTTTGAGCTGCTGACCTTTGACGATCCTATTGCCTTTCGTTACGCCTACGAATCAAAATACCGGTCCAGATGGGACCAAGGCGAGCTGACGGAACTGGTGGTGGTTCTCAGGTCCCAGTCCCATGAACTGGGCCGCCTGCCCTACGATATTTTTGAGGCCGGTCGAAAACTCTCTTTTACCCTGATGGACCTGTTTCCCAGTTTGAGCTATCCGGTCCTGCGTTCTCTCGATATGAGCTGCCTGGGTGTGCTTCACGAAGCCCTGCAGAAATTCCCGCAACCCAACTTGGCCGACAAAGCAACCTGTGATTTCATCCTGCGCCATGTGTTTTATATGGCGCCTGAAATCATCAATACCCCTTCCGAGCTGCTTCATATCCTTTTGAAAAAGCATTATCAGCGACTGTTGATTCCCGTTTGTCTGGAGGAGCGGTTCATTGAAGTCCTGTCTTTGAATGGAGGCTTTCAGGACTGGCCACTGGCAGACATCATCCCGAAGCGGGATCTGTTTTTCTCTTTTCTCCAGGAACGGTGGCCGGTCTATCTGGAGAGTTTGGATGTCCCGGAAGCCGACCGAATCAAGATGCCGCGAGAAGCCTATGGTCTGCGTTTTCTAGGACCCGCCCATCTCCCCTTTGGCCATGATGACATCCGCATCTACATGGACAATCTATTCCTGGAAGGGATGCTGAAACCGGTCGAACTCCCGAGGGCTGAAAAACTGGTGCAGCAGTGGGTTTCGGTGGGGATCGTCATCAAGGAAGCGCAACGCAAAGGGGAGCAGGTGAAAAAGTTGGTCCGTTTGGTGGAAGCATCCGTCCCAAACGAGCAATCTTTCCACCAGGAATGGATTTCATTTGCGCTGAAGTGGGCCAACCTCGAAACGGCAGTAGCCGCATCAAACAAATCTTCCATTAGCGAATCTGCGGGACGAGTTGACACGTTGCGGCAAACCGTCGACAAGACCTTTACAGAGTGGCTTTTCAACCGATACGCCGGTCTTTACAATCAGCCGCCCAATCCGCCGGTGATGGTCCACCATATCCCCGGATTTTTAGCCAATCAACTGAATCAAATGCCTCAAAAACGCATTGCCTTCATTCTCATGGACGGGTTGTCCCTGGGCCAATGGTTTGTGTTGAAAGATGTTCTCCAAAAGCGGATTCGCGACATTCAGTTTCAGGAAAACGGCGTATTTGCGTGGATTCCCACCATCACATCAATATCAAGACAAGCCGCATTCTCAGGAAAAACCCCCATGTTTTTCGGAGGAAGCATCCATACCACAAACAAGGAACCGAAGCTGTGGGAGCAATTCTGGCTGAATCACGGTTTAAGAGCAAACCAGACCGGGTTTCTGAAGAATCCGGGAACCGGTGCATCCTTCAAGCAGATTGAGGAATTCGTGGACAGGCCGCATATCAGAGCCGCCGGCCTGGTGATCAATGCGGTGGACGACATTGCACACGGCATGCAGTTGGGCACGGCCGGCATGCATTCCCAGGTCAGGCAATGGGGTGAAGAGGGGTTTCTGGAAAAGACTATCGGCCTGTTGGCCCATAAGGAATTCGATATTTTTCTTTCCTCGGATCACGGAAATGTGGAGGCAACAGGATTCGGTTCTCCCAAAGAAGGCGTCTTGGCCGATACCAAAGGCGAACGGGTCCGCATTTATTCAGATAATATCCTGCGGTCTCAGGTGTTCGAGAAATTCCCTGAATCCATCAAATGGCCTCAGATCGGCCTGCCTGAAAACTATTTCGCGCTCATGGCCCCCAATCGCAAGGCTTTTATTCAGAACCACAAGCGAACCGTGACCCACGGGGGACTGTCCCTGGAAGAGGTCATTGTTCCTTTTGTCCACATCCGTAAAAAGAGTTGAGCGGGGTTTGCTTTATGCCAAAGGAAATTGAAATCGGTTTTGACAGATACTTTAAACGCCCCTGGATGGATTATTGTTTTAATCTCATGGCCGCGGGAACCCATCCAAAAGAGGTGAGAGCGCTGTTTCTGAACTCTCTCATGGAGGAGTTACCCGGAAAGGACGGACGAAGAAAGACGTTTACGGTCATCAACAGGATCTGGGTCTCTCCTTCGGAAGAACTGACGGCTTTAAGGGATGATGCGTTGAAGCTGAGACCGGACACCATCGTCCACTGGGTGATGTGCATGGCCGCCTATCCGTTTTTTGCATCGGTGGCGGAAATAACCGGCAGGCTTTCAAGCCTCGATGACAGGCTCTCCAAACAGCAGATTATCAGGCGCCTTTACGAAAAATACGGGGACAGGGAAATCGTCGAACGGGCCGGCCGGCATGCGCTGCGTACGTTTGTGGAACTGGGAGTCTTAATTTCAAAAGGCAGAGGATTTTATCAAAAGGCTGAAAAGACACAGATAATAAACAAACCCATCCTGCCTTTAATCGTTGAAGCGACCATCAGAGCCAATGGCAAAAAGATTATGCCGGTAAAAGAAATCGTCCGGAACTTTGCCCTTTTTCCTTTCCAGCTAGAGCAATTAGCCTATGAAATCATAGACAACGACCGGATTGAATATGCCCGGCACGCCCTGGATAAAGAGATCTATATTTTGAAGAACCATTACAGGTGACAAAATGGCGAATTTTTCGTGGGCGTTGTTATTCATTCCGGATTCTATGGCTCAAAACCGTTTATCAGGTAATGGAAACATCTATGGATACTGACTCCTTTCAGGGCCATTCGGGAGTTGCTGTTAAACGCCGTGGTTCATCGAGACTACAGAAACGCTTCAGACATTGTGATCAAGATTTTTAAAGAAAAGATCGAATTTCAAAATCCCTGATGGGATCAAAACAGAGGTGAAACAAAAGGCAGACACCCTGATCGACCAGGTACTCAAACCGAAATATATCGAACCGCCTCCCAAAGATGGTGAAATATCTTTTCCATCCGCGTTTCAAAATAGATGCCGGCACCCAGTACACTGGAGAGAGCGGCCACCGGTACAAAACGCCAGAAATATCGACCAGCAGCGCCCCGAAGTCGAAAGTGCCGCCAGGCCGTTTTACGCGCCCGAATATGGGCTATGAAGCACACATCAAGTCAATCAAATCAATGGTCTCATTGAAGTGGATCTTGACAGTACCTGGGGGTCTTTGAATTGGTCATAGAATATCTTTGAATCATTAAACATTTCCCATCTTTTTTCCTCACGTCATCCCCCCGCTGGCTCCTCCACCCTGCCCGCTAGCGTTCCCGCAACCAATCAAGTGCATACTGCTGCACCTTGTAGGCGTCTTCAGCCACCCAGAAGCCGATATGCGACGCCTTGTCGATCCACAGTAATTGTGCGTCGGCAATGGCTTCATAGGCATACTTGGCATCACGCGGGGGCACGTCGTTGTCGGCATCGCCGTGGATGATCAACGTCGAAGCGCCGATCTTATCAAGCGGTAGTTTGTCAATGACCGATCCAAGGGCGATATCATTTTCCGCACCCGCTTTGCGCTCGTCAAAGCGGTCACTCATGGTCTTGAACATAGCATCAATCAAGGCAAATTTGTTGGCATCACCCACGATCTCTTTGACCCGTTTTCCCAGATCATGTTTCTCCAGGGTGCTTTCAGTCCGCAAGAAGCTTTTGACGACCGATGCCGGGAAATGCTTGAAAAAGTATCCCATCAACCATTGTCCCGGCTTACTGAGATACATCCACTCCTCAACCTTGTTGACATCATCCGCCTTGGTGTAGTTCATGCTGATGCCGTCGATGACCAGCAATGCCTTCACTTTTTCCGGGTGGCACTGGGCCAGCTGGTAGCTTGCCGGGCCGCCGCCGGAAACGCCAACCATGATGGCCTCGGAAATATTCAGGACATCCAGAAGGGCGGCCATGAAATCTCCCTGCTCCGCGGCCGTCTTTCCAAACTGCAACGGCGTGCCGAGATACCCCGGCCGTGACGGCGCGATGACTTTAAACCCGTTCTTGCGGAACAACTCGCCCAGAAGCAGTGCCTGATCGTAGCCCCCAGGCCCGCCATGCGCAATCAAAACCACCGGCCCTTCCCCCCGCACGGCGTATTCAACCGGACCGTATGCCGTCTCAATGGTTTGCGATGGATAGGCCAAACACGCCCGCAAATCTTCGGCGGTAACAATCTGATTGTCACTCAAAGACGCTTTGAGATCTCGAGATGTCAGAACAGTCATATCCCACTCCTCCAATGATTAATTGATAATTTAATTTATAAGAACCCAAATCCGATGCCGGTCTATCCGCAAAAACTTCATCTCCATTTGAAACAGAACGCCCAACCTGAAAACCTTTTGATTCATGAACAGTCTTTTTCAGACCGAACCATAAAGGGTTTTGCGTCGTGAGTCAATATCCCGAAGAATTCAAAAGATCATGGGATCACGCAAGGAGTGCGCTTGTGCAACCCGGAAAGTGCTTGAATGGCAAACGCTGTTGAGGTAATATGCGTTTGAAATCATTCGTTTTTAAAAAGTGCAAAGGGCGCGGGTGGAGGGATGACGATGGGGGGAACATGGTTTCAACATATTTCCGGGATCGCTTTCCCCTGGGTGGCGGCGCTGGTAACGGTTATTTTGCTCCTTCGGAGCAATCGGGCAAACAGAAACCCGCTGGAATGGAGCCGTGTGGACCGCTGCCTCCTGGTAGTCTCGCTCTTCTGTTTTGTGGGAGGGGCCAGCAACCTGTTGACGACCACCACGATGGCCCTCTATTTTGAACGTCTGACCTGGATCAATTGGGGTTTTGCGAAAACCTATTACCAGTATAACCGATTCATGGGGATACCCTGGATAATTTTTTTGGTTTTCGGCTTTTGGCTCCGCGGACGTTATCCTGACAACCGTCCTTTCACCCACGTTATGATTCAATATAACGCTATCAGCGTTTCTTTTATCTGTTATGTTTTCGGTTCCGTCACACACCCCGGCCCCTTCCTTCTGGGGATGACCCTGGGAACCCTTAATTTTCTCCTTTTTGAATTGAAACTGGCGCTTCCGTGGCTGGTCACGTTCACGGTTCTCACACTTATCTCGTCCATTGCCATCTGGGCGGGAGTGATTCCCTATGCACCCCTCTTTGCATCATCCGCCTTTAGCAATGGAAAGATTTCACCCCTCTATTTCGTGGGAACCATACTCCTTGTGATGACGGTTTTCCTTCTCATGCTGATTCTGGTTGCCTACATCTTCACCCGGTGGCGGGATCGAGAGAAAAAGGTGGCCGAGATGACCGATCTGCTCAAAAAAATGTTTGGCCGGTATCTCTCAACGGAGGTCATGAATTCCATGATTGAGAACCCCCTTGCCCTGGAAATGGGGGGCGAGCGCCGAAGCGTGACCATCATGATGACGGACTTGCGGGGGTTTACCGCCCTGTCGGAACGTCTGGAGCCGGAGCGGGTGGTTCAGATGCTCAACAGCTACTTTGAAGTGATGGTGGAGGAAATCCTGAAGTATAACGGCACCATCAACGAATTCATCGGCGACGCGCTGCTGGTCATCTTCGGCGCTCCCCAGGAGATGCCGGAGCGGGCGGAGATGGCCATCGCCTGTGCCATTGCCATGCAGAACGCCATGGGACGGGTCAATGCGGAAAACCGCCAAAACGGTCTTCCCGAACTCGAAATGGGGATCGGTTTAAATGAAGCGGAAGTGGTTGTGGGAAACATCGGGAGCAGTAAAAGAAGCAAGTATACGGTGGTGGGGAGCGGTGTCAATATGACCAGTCGCATTGAAAGTTATTCCGTGGGGGGCCAGATCCTCATTTCCGAATCGGTCCGCCGGCAGGCGGACGGCATGTTGCGGGTCGACGCTCAGAGGGAGGTGCTTCCCAAGGGGGCCGAAACCCCCTTAATGATTTATGAGGTGGGTGGTATTGCCGGGCGCTTCAATCTGGCCTTGGAGGAGGGAAAGGACACGCCGGTCCTTCTGGCACGTCGTATTCCATTGCGGTACACCGTACTGGAGGGGAAACATGTGGGGAAAAAAACCGCCAACTGTTTTATCACCCGCCTTTCCAGAAAACGCGCTGAAATGACCCTTCAGGAACCGGTGGCGCTATTGAACAATCTGAAAATGAATCTGTTGGACGTGGATCAGGAACTGGCCTCTAAGGATTTCTATGGCAAAATCATCGGCGAATCGGATGAGAACAGCCATTCGCACATGGTTCGCTTCACCTCGTTGCCCGCGGAGATCCGGTCCTATTTTCAGGCCCATCAGCAGTATGCAGCGGATACTTAATTTCCCAAAGCCTTGACAGGGCTGGAGATGGGCGGTTTCTGAATAGGTCTTGAAAAACCGCTTTTCCGAATCAATGGAGAAACCCTTAAACTCCATTATCCGGTTTTCAAAAGGGGACCTTTCCCATCGAACCGCCTTGACCGGAAAAAACGAGCTTGCGCAGCTGGGGGAAACGATGATCAAGGCCAACAGTTTCATTGACTTTCAGTGCATTGGCCCCTATTATAAGCCTACAAATAAAGGCCCAACATAAGCACTTAAAAGGAGGCCGTATGTTACAGGCAAAATTCAGCGTTGAAGAAACGCAAGCCCAGTTTTTGAATAATTTTACAGTTTATGGCTTTAAGGATAAAAGCGCTATGCTTCGTGAGGCTATAGAGCATTTCAAGAAAGAAATGGAACTTGAAAGTCTAAGAAAATCCGCTGAGCTATACTCTGAAATTTATTCTGAAGATGATGATTTAAAAGAATTGACCGAAACTGCATTAAACGGATGGCCGAAATGATAGTGCTGAAAAGAGGTATGGTTATTGACGTCAATCTTGATCCGACAAAAGGTTCAGAAACTGGAAAAATTAGACCATGTGTGGTTGTGACTAACGATATTTATAATGAAAGAGTTCCTGTTATCCAGGTTGTTCCAATTACTGAATGGAATGCAAAAAAAGCGCGAATAAAAACCAATGTTGAAATTTCTCCGTCATCCGATAATGGTCTATCTAAAAAATCGGTAGCAGACTGTTTGCAGACACGTCCAATAGATCATCGTCATAGGCTGGTTAAAATTCGGGGAAGATTGTCAATAGACAACGTACAGGAAATTAACCAGTCTTTAAGGGTTGTATTTGAACTTAATTCATAGCGCAAAATACCCAGAGGCTAACCCATAAGTGAATGCCATTTCATCATCTGGGTCCCGTCAGCCAAAGTAGTACTCATGCAGGTTTATATCAGAACGCCTTATCCCCCTATTCAGGATTCGCCCATCGGATTGTCCACGTGGTGCCCCCGTCTCTGTTGACCTGCCAGGCGCCTTCCAGCTGCCCTTCGATTAACTCGGTAACGAGCTGCAAGCCAAGGGTATCGGCAGCGCCCGGATTAAGATCCGGGCTCAGACCGATCCCATTGTCGGCCACCGTCGCGACGATGTCATCATTTGCTTCGTGTACGACTTCAATCCGGATCTCTCCGCCGGCGCCCGACGGAAAAGCGTATTTCAGGGAATTGGTCAGCAGTTCGTTCATGATCAACCCTAAGGGGATCGCCTGATCGATTCCCACAATCGCCGTTTCAGCATGGATGTGAATATCGATTCCGCCGGCCGGCGCTGAGAAGGCCTGAAAAATATGACCCACCAGCCTTTCCAGATACGATTGCAGTTGAATCTCCCGGAGGTTTTCCGATTGATATAAAATCTCATGCACAAGAGCCATGGACTGCACGCGGCTATGGGCATCCAGAAAAGCGTCCGTAACCTCCTTGCCGGTGATCTTTGACGATTGAAGGCTCAGAAGGCTTGACATCACCTGCATGTTGTTTTTGACCCGGTGATGAATCTCTTTCAACAGGACTTCCTTTTCCCTCAGGGCGGCTTGCGTACGTTCTTCCGAACGTTTGATGTCCGTGATGTCCACGCGAAAGCCAACGGTGCTGCCGTCCGCGGTTTTTCGTTCGGCGATTTTGATCCATCGCCCATCTTTCAACCGCTGGTCAACGCTGCCGGCAGGCAGGCGATGTTGGGCCATTCGATCTGCCACCCATTCTTCCTCTTTTCCCACGGCATCGGCATATTGCCCTTTCATGGCCCCTTCGCGAATAATATCCTCAAACCGGGCCCCCGGCACCAGGAGATCTTTAGTGTCTTGGTAGATCTCCGCAAATTTTGCATTGAACAGGACCAAACGGTCCTGGTCGTCGTAGATGACGAAACCCTCATCGATCGCATCGATGGCGGCCAGAAGGCGTTCCTCGCTCTTTTTCCCGGCGGCTTCCATCTCCAGTCGCTCGGTAATGTCCCTGGAAATGCCGAATACCGCTTCCTTGTTATTCCAGAACCCCAGAGAAACCTTGGTCTCCACGGGGATCAGACGACCATCGGCCGTCAGCAGCGGAACGGGACAGTGGGTAGCGGTTCCTTCCAGCATATCTTTTACAATCCGGGCCGCCTCTTTCCGTCGATCAGGGGGGTGTACCGCCAGAACATCCATGGCCAGAAGTTGTTTTGGCGAATAACCCAGGCGCTTTTCCACGACGGGATTGAACCCCAGAATCCGCCCGGACGAATCCAGCACGAACAGAAAGTCATCCAGGTTTTCGAACAGGGCGCTGAGGTTCTGTTGGCTGGCCTTCAAGGCCTGATCCGCCTTGATTCTGGCCAGTGCGCCCGCGGTCTGAGAAGCGATGTTTTCGAGGGAATATCGGGAGAATCGCGAAAACGATTCGTGGGTCTTAGACCCGGCATTCAAAACGGCGATCACCCGGCCCTCATGTTTGACCGGCATCACGCCAAGGGCAAGGAGTCCGCTTTCCCGCCTGGACTCCGCCCCAACAGGATCATTTACCAGGGCATCCACCAATTTGGCGTAAGACGTAAAGACAGGCTCTCCCTTGGCGATCATCCGGGCATGGCGGGACTGGCCCTCAAAATAGCGGGTCATCTCTGTGAATTCGGCGGGGAGGCCCTGGTGGACAGTCAGATTAACGGCGCCGTCTTCGGAATCGACCAAATAGATGCCCCCGCAATCAATTTCCGGCACCTTGATCATCGCGTCCAAACAAACCCTCAAAGCCTGCTCAAGACCGCCGATGGAACCCAAAGCCATCCCGAGATCCTTTTGAATGGACAACAAGCGCTCCATGTGCTTTTTATCGGTAATATCTTCGACCAGTACGACAAACCGTCCTTCTTCTTGTTCCCCACCCATGGGTGCATATTGGATCGCGCAGTCGAAAACTGAACCGTCCTTGCGACGCCATTGGGTTTCCAGTCCGGCAACCCTTTGCCGACGCAACATCTCCGTTATCTCCAAATCGGCCTTTTCGCCTGTTTCCTCATGCGCATAGAGGATCCGCGGGGACTTTCCCAGCAGTTCTTCCGGAGCATATCCGGTGATCCGGGTCATGGCCTCATTGTGCCAATTCACCACCTTGCCGCGCAACACCCCGATCCCGACAGGGGACGCAGTTAAAATGGTGCGCAGGGCAGCTTCGGACCGGGTCAGTTCTTTGGTCCGACCGGCCACCGTTTTTCTCAGCTGCAGGTTCCAGAACCAAACCAGCAGGATCATCACAACCATCCCTGCCAGCATGCCCATGAGCTGGACCCTGTATTTAACCAGAAAGGACTCCCGCAGGGATATTTGGACACCCAGCCACTTGCGTTGAATACGGTCCAGGACGCCACGCTTGCGGGTTATCGCAATCCCTTTGTTGAGAATGGACCGGAGAATGCGGTTCCCCTCTTTGACGGCCATACAGTTCCGACCCATATAAAGCGGTTCCCCCACCTTTTTGATACGCTTGATCAGCCCATCTGAATAGGCATGATACAAAACGATCTGTTCATCGCCGATAACGGCATCGGCCTTGCCGGATGCCACCAGGTCTACGGCTTCAGCAAAATTGGCGGTCTCAACCACATTAAAAGAGATGCCGCTGGATTGCAGGAACTCCAGGGCATAATCCCCCTTCTGCATGGCAATGGCTTTGCCGTTCAGATCCTCGACGCCCCTGATGTCCGGTCTGTCGGCCGCCACGAAAATGGACGCGGGCACATCAAACATCGTATCCGTAAAATCAAACTGCCGGTCTCGCTTCTCACTATGGAAAAGGCTGGTCAAGACATCGGCTTCTCCAGACAAAATCGCCTGCTGAGCCTCATTTAAAAAGGTGTCGGTAAATCGTGCCTTGAATCCAAATTCCGTGGCCATCCACCTGGCCAACTCAATACACATGCCAGTGTGGTCGCCATTTTTCTCAACAAACTCGAAGGGGGGATAGACCGTCTGGCTCACAAAAACAATTTCCCCTTTGTTTTTCAGGTAGCGCTTTTCTTCTTCCGTGAGCGTTTCACCGCACAAGCCCCGAGGAACCAAAATCGCCGACAACAGGACCGATGCCATCAATCCCGCGAGACAAAATTTTATTGTTTTCAAGGGAACGCCGTATGGCATCATTGGCTTCCTTCCATGGATGGGGGCCCAAGGGTTTTTTCCAGCGCATTCTTCAGATCCGTCAAACCATAAGGCTTCTGGAGAAACATTTGGGGCTGCTCCACATGGGCTTCCGCCATAATCCGGACTTCATCGTACCCGCTTGCCAGGATCACCGGGATATGGGGTCGCATCTTCCGAAAGGCCGCCAGGCTTTCCCAGCCATTCATGCGCGGCATGCTCAAATTGGAGATTACCAGGGAAATCGCATCCTTTTCGGCCTTGAAAATCTCCACGGCCTCGACGCCGTCGCGGGCCATGACCACCTCGTAACCGAGCCGTTTCAACATGGTCCCGACCACGCCGCGAATCACTTCTTCATCTTCTACCAGAAGTATTCGAAGGCCTGTCTTCACCGGCGCGGCACGGACAACGTCTTTGCGAATAGCCGGCGCAATGTTTTGATCCACAATGGGCAGGAAAACCTGAAAGAGGCTTCCGACGTCCGGTTTGCTTTCCACGGTAATGGCGCCTCCGTGGCGCTTTACAATACTCAGGACAACGGCCAGGCCCATCCCCCGACCGGTAAATTTAGTGGAAAAAAACGGGTCCATCAGATTGCCCATATCCTGGGAGGAAATGCCGCATCCGGTATCCGAAACCCCAAGCGCCGCATAATGCGCTGCTGTCGGCTTCCAGTCGGCGGGCCAAAAGGATTCCCTCGGAATATCCTCGACCTTCAGCGTTCGAATAAAGGCCCGGATCTCACCGTTTTTGTCCCCAACGGCTTCCCAGGCGTTATTGACCAGATGGACAAAGACCTGCCCGATCTGCCCCACATCGGCCTTGACAACCGGGCCTGGAGCAGGAAAATCGACCAACAGACGCACATGGCCGGGCATCATGCTCAGCAGTTTCGGAATCATCGGGTCGCAAATCTCCGACAGGGCAAGGACCTTCAGATTCTGCGATGAAAGACCCGTATAGGTCAGCATAAGCCGACTCATCTCCGCGGCGCGTTGGGCCGACCCCATGGCCTCGCGGATATTCTCGGCCATTTCATTTCCCGGGGGCAGATCATTCTGAACCAGTTCCAGGTTGCCGATCACCCCAAACAGCATGTTGTTGAAATGATGGGCCACGGCGCCGGCCATGCGGTTAAGACTTTCCGCCTTTTCGACCTGCGCCGTCCGCCTCTCCAGCGCCAGGCGCTCGGTAATATCCCTGCTGACGCCAAAAATTACCTCTCGACCCTTCCATTGGCCGAGATGCACCCGGGTTTCCACCGGAATGAGAAGGCCGTCCCGGGTCTTAAATGGGATAAAGCAGACCTTGGTCTGTCCGGTCAGAATGGCGGCAAGCACGCTTTCGACTTCTTTGTGGCGATCCTCGGGATGCACATAAAGGACGTGTTTCCCCGACAATTCCGACTTAGGGTATCCCAGTTTTTCACAAACCATTCTATTGCAATGGATAATGTTGCCTTCCCCGTCGAGGATGAAAATCATATCGTAAACGGTGTCGAAAAGGGTATTCAAATCCTGCCGGCTTTGCCGAATTTCCTCTGCCTGCAGTTCCTGTTCGACAAACGAACCGGCATAACGGGCAATCCGTTCCAGGGCCCTTCGGGCATGATCCGGCACATGGTCCAGCGTATGGGCGCCGACATTCAAACAAGCAATAACGCGATCTTGGCTCAGCACGGGAATGATCGCGAGGGACTTCAACCCTTCCTCCGCGAAAACATCTTTGATCGTCTCGGGCAGATCTTCTATTTCAGCATAAACCGGGACACCCTTTTGAACCAGTTGCGCATGCGCTGAATCGGCGAAATGGCACGAAACATTGCCGACAAAGGAAGAAGATAATCCCCGGTGTACGGCGAGAACAAGACTGCTGTCGGTTTTATCCACCAAATAGAGCCCACCGCAATCCATATCAGAGATCTGAATGGCCATCCGGAGACAAGCCTCAAGCCTCTCATTGAAGGTGGTTGCGCTGCTCCATGCCGCCGCCATGTCCCGTTCGGCTTGCAACAGTGTCTCGTAGTGCTTGTTTTCGGTGATGTCCACGTGGGTTCCGATCATACGCACCGGTTTGTTGTCCTTATCCCACGAAACCACCCGACCTCGGTCCAGCACCCATATCCACAAACCGTTCTTGTGTTTCATCCGGAATTCACAACGGTAGAAATCGGTCTCCCCGGCGAAGTGTTTTTCCAGCTGTTCCCTGGATTTCTTCAGATCATCCGAGTGACAAAGATCCATCCACGTTTGAATGCTCACGGGTTCGAGTTCATTGAGGGTATAGCCCAAGATCTCGGCCCAGCGGTCGTTGAAAGCGATTTTTCCGGTCTGAACATACCAGTCCCACAACCCCGCATTGGTCCCCTTGAGGGCAAGGTCCAGCCGTTCTTCGCTTTCAACCAGTTTCTTTTCCATCCTGGATTGAAACAGGGCCATCTCCAGCGTTGTGCACACCTGAGTGGGGCTATATGGCTTGACCAGATATCCAAAGGGTTCCGTGGATTTCGCCCTTTCAATGAGTTCTCCATTGGAGTGGGCCGTCAGATAGACCACCGGCACACCCAGGCGCTCCTTTATCCGCCGGGCCGCTTCTATGCCGTCCATGGCCGAAGAGAGCTGGATATCCATGAGTACCAGGTCCGGTTGATCTTGCTCGGCAAGGGCAATGGCCTTTTCACCGGATCTTGCCGGACCCGTCACGGTATACCCATTGCGTTCCAAAATTAGTTTCAGGTCTTTGCCGGTAATGACTTCGTCTTCTACAATGAGGATTTTTCCTCGTTCCATTGTTTTCTCCATATCCTTATGATCAAATGGGACATCCAATGACGACGATGGCGCCGTTCACGCTTTGCCATTCGATGGACCCATTGAGATTTTTTCTACTTTCAGCGCATTGGCAGACAGTTACCAAATGGGATGGTCCTGTCGGGTTGCATCCTGATGTATGGAGGCATGGCGCCTATTCGAAACGCGTTGACGCGCATGACCTCCATCAGTAAAAGATGATAAATGAATAATTGCTCATTTACCAAAAACCGTCCGAAACCACAAGAGAACTTTCTTAGGGGTTGAATCCGCCATTGTTGAACTCAAGAAACTGCCGCTTTCCAATTGTCTCCTCAAACATACGCATGCCATCCTCACAATCATTGGTTATATGTTTTTTTATTGATCTTCATTTTAACAACTTCAAGAGCTAAATTTATTACTAAAAACCGGCAGAAAATATACAGCTATTACCAGAAGCCTGAGGGCTTTAATGCCAAGTAGGAAAATATAACCTTGGGAATATGTTCACCTCATCGGGGAAAAGGAACGACGAGCCATTATGGAGTTTCTCCGTAATCGAAGACCTATTCGATCACGTTAAGGCCATTACCCGGAGCAAAGTATCGGCTTACAGCATATATGGTCATTCGGCCGGAGCCCAATTTGTGCACCGGCTTGTAATGTTCAAGCCCAATGCAAGAATACGCACCGCTATTGCTGCTAATGCAGGTTGGTACACGATGCCAATAGATACAATAGCATTCCCATACGGCCTTAAGGACTCAGAAAGAGACAGGAATGCTGTTGCAACGTCGTTCGGGAAGAATCTCGTTATCCTCCTTGGAGACAAGGACACAGATGAGAACCACAAGTATTTAAGAAGAACAGCTGAGGCCATGGAACAAGGAAATCATCGATTCGCTCGCGGGCAGAGTTTCTACGAAATGGCAAGAGATTCTGCAAAGAAAGAGGATGTGACGTTCAGTTGGAGGCTGCACGTCGTCCATGGCGTTGGGCACAGCAATTCAAGGATATCCAAACATGCCGTGAAATCCTTGAGGTAGAGAGTAAGCACAACCGGCGTTCCTACAGTGTGAAACTCCTGTCAACCCCGTTGTTGTTGGAGTTATTGACAACGGGCATGGATATTGGTATTATTTCCAACATGAAAGCCTTTGAACTTATTCGTACGCGTATCGCTTATTCTGAATCGGCCTTCGCTGAACTGGTATTGTGGCGTATCCCTAAGCCGATGGAAGGATCGTTACATAGGTTCAAGTACAGGCTGGCGTACGTCGTGCGAGGAGAATGCGTTTTGCGCTACGATAACGAGGTTGGGAAGGGTGATCACCGGCATTTCGGTGGAAAGGAAAGTGCTTGCATGTTTACGACACCGGAGCAGCTGGTCGCTGACTTCCAGAATGACATTGCGAGGTGGAACCATGAAAACCTTAACGCTTGATGTGCGAACGCCTGCTGATTCAATGGCGGACTTCACACGTGCCTGGAAGACAGGCAAACCCCAAAAGTCCACGCGTATCAGCTTTGCAACCCCGGAACTGCTTTGGCGAGTGCTAACCGAAAAACGGTGGGCGCTGCTCAAGGCTCTCTGTGGAGCAGGCCCTATATCAATCCGCGAAACTGCTCGACGCGCCGGGCGCGATGTTAAGGCCGTCCACGGCGATGTTACCGCACTGCTTAACGCCGGCGTCCTTTACCGGACAGACGACGGACGGATCGTTTTCCCCTTCGAAGCCGTGAAAGTTGAATTCTTGTTGCATGCGGCATAGCCCAGTGACACCTGGCGCCAACCAGTCATTTCACAAACGCCAACAGTTCCGCCGGCCGACGGATTATTTCAACGGCGCCGGACTCGCGCAATTCTTTTTCCCAACGAAACCCCCAGAGGGCCCCGACCGGAAACATGTGGGCGTTAACCGCCGTTTTCATGTCGGCGTCACTGTCGCCGAGATAGAGAAACTGCCGTGGGGATATGTTCAGGTCTTCCGCTATCTTAAACGGAACCGCCGGATCAGGCTTCATGGGATGTCCCTCCCGCTGGCCAAATACCGCTTTAAACTCCCAGCTGGAGAGAAACGCCTGAATGCAGCGCTCGGCGAAATCATGAGGTTTGTTGGTAAAGACAGCCATGGGGATCTGTTTTGAAGTGAGGGCATCCAGCAGTTCCGGTACGCCGTCATAAGGTTTGGTCTTCCTGTTCCAGTTCCGACCATATTCCTTGAGGAATGCCTTTAAACAATCTGCCATCAACTCTCTATTTCGCTTCTCCGGCGGCAGGGTCCTTTCTACGACTTTCGCGGCACCGTTGCCGACGAAATGGCGATAGGCCCAAACGGGGTGTGCCGGGAAACCCCTCTCCTCCAGCGTGCGATTCATGGCGTCAGCAAGATCCTCCAATGTATCGAGCAACGTCCCGTCCAAGTCGAAAATGACCGCTTTATATGCCATATGGATCCCTTCCGGTTTCGATTTCAGTACGCTTCCGATTGAGCATCAAGTTTTGAATTTCCCATTTCCCACTACAACATATCAATAATTCATCCTTATTTGAGGTTTATATTCATTTTCGCAAGGAAAGTAAAGGAGGGAAAAGCGCATGAATGGGAAAAAACTTGTCCGGACGCCGTCTTCTAATCCTGTCCATCCAAAAAATCTTTTTCATCGTGTTCAAGACAGTGAGGATGCCGACAATAACCTTCCCGCCTTGCGACCCTAGCCGAAATTTCTATACTTTTAATTTACTTTTCGGCATAGTCAGCAAAGTCTTATCACCCACAGCGAAATAAATATTGTATCAAATCGGGAGAGGTGGTCCCGGGGGATGGCTGATACTAGATGAAGTAGAGCTGCAATTGGGGAAAAATATTCTCGTGCCCGATCTGGCCGGATGGAAAAAGGAGCGACTGCCTGAACTGCCGGAGACAAATTATATTGCCGTGCCGCCGGACTGGATTTGTGAAATTCTTTCCCCGAGTACTGCAAGGCTGGATAAGACTAAAAAAATGCCAATTTATGCACAACATAGTGTGCCGTTTTTTTGGCTGGTTGATCCTGTTCATAAAACCTTGGACGTACTGCGACTGGAAAACAAAAAGTGGACCATCACCGATTCTTATACCGAAGACGATAAAGTCCGCGCCGAACCTTTTCAGAAAATAGAAATAGAACTGGCTAACTTATGGGGGTAAACATCACATCTTGATTTGTGACAGGATGCCGTAGTGCAAGCCCCACAAAATCATCTTCCCTGAACCGATAGTACCCTTTTTCCGTCATCCGAATAAAAGGAATGGCAGGGGTGGTCAGAACGCTCAGGGTCAGATGGA
Source organism: Desulfatiglandales bacterium (assembly GCA_963664475.2). Taxonomy (GTDB): domain Bacteria; phylum Desulfobacterota; class DSM-4660; order Desulfatiglandales; family Desulfatiglandaceae; genus NaphS2. Next base: position 32,360 of record CAXXXE010000002.1, on the reverse strand, counting down.
CGAAATCATGGGGGACGCACAGAGATACCATCGCTTCCTGGAACCGGTTCAGCCGGTCCGCAAGTTCCGGCATTTTCAACTCCGAAACATATCCCCCCGCTCGAAGGGGAATATCCACCCTCAGGGTCCCGTCAACAACAACGGCTGTCCCCCCCTGCATTTCAATGACACGGTTGATGGCGCCCGCCAGGTCTTCATCGGTAACCCCGATGCCCACAATGGCGCCGGCATCCCAGCACAGGGTGGTGGCGACAGCGCCCCTTTTCTGCCCCCATCCCCGGACAAACCCGATAAACTTTTCACAGCTGCCGCTGATTCGTTCCATGAAAACGATTTTCAGCAGGTCATTGTCGGGGTCGGCCGTCAATTGTCCGGCCACAACCCTCGGGACCGCCCTGCCCTCTCGGGCGACCAGTCCGCCCGGTTGAATATCCAGGGTCCTGACCATCTCTTCCCCCTCCGCGAGGGATTGGGGAACCCTCAAATCAGCCGGCGAAACGGGCGTGGCCTTGACCGTATTCATGAGTCGGTCCGGATAGGTCGCCGCGGGAATCGGCGCCCTCATTTGCCCCTTCTCCGCAACCACCCGTCCCTTTGAAATGACGACCTCCGGTTTCATGATGCCGGGTTCAGCAAGCAGCAGGATGTCTCCTTGACGACCGGGCGCAATGCCCCCGATGAACGTGTCCAATCCCAGGTGTTCGGCCGGATTGAGGGTCGCCATGCGGACCGCGTCCATGGGGTCGATGCCCAGGTCCACCGCCTTTTGAACCACATCCCGCATATACCCCCGTTGCATCAACAGGCTGGGGTTGGTGCCGTCGGTTACCAGGATTATTCTGCGAAAATCAATGGTATCTTTCAGGGGAAGGATGATCTCCAGATCACGGCGGATGTCCCCTTCCCGGATCATGGCATAAATCCCCATCTCAAGACGGTTGAGGACATCTTCGGTGGAAATGGCCTCATGACAGGATTCCACACCGGTGGCCGCATAGGCGGCCAGTTTTCGGTCAAAGGCGCCGGCTGCATGGCCCTGAACGGATTTTCCGGCCTTTTGCGTGGCGCTGATCAGATCCAGCACTCGACGGTCGGAAGTCAAAATCGCGCCCTGCCAGAAGGATTCCCCCAACCCGATCACCCTGGCGTCTTCAAAAAGCCGGGCCAACTGTTGGACTGACGTCATCAGAGGCGCCACCGCCGGGCTCAGGGAAATCATGGGCGGGACCAGTGCATACAGCTTGATGGGGCAGGAATCCATCTGATCCAGAAAAATGTTTACCCCTTCCGCACCCAGAACCGTTGCATAACTTTCCACTTCCGTCACCAGGGTGGTAACGCCCGATGGAATGGCATAGGAAAGAAATTCGGGCATATTGAAGTAGTTGATTAAATGGGTGTGGGCATCGATGAAACCGGGACACATGGTGCGACCGCCCGCATCGATCACCCGGGTATCCGGCCCGATGGCGTGCGCGGCATCCTGCCCCACATAGGCGATCCATTCGTCCACCATGGCCACCGAACGTTCCGGCAGCATGCGCCCGGTGTACACATCCATCAGCACCCCGTCCTTAATCACCAGATCCGCGGGATGCTTTCCCAACGCCACATCCGCCAGCTTACGCACATCTCGTTTCATTTCCATTGATATCCCCGTCAGACGGCACTCTTTTCATCATCCACTCCCTTCGGAAGGAAGTTGTTTTTTGCGCTCAGACGCTCTCATATCCAATATTTGAATTTTTCCCAGAATTCCTTGTCTTCATTTTTCCAATCCGGGCCAAATCTTTTGTCATAATAAGACGCCAGTCGATCAAACCATCGCCCCATGACGCTTTTGCCCTTTTCGTGAGCCTCCAGAATATCCTTTAAAAAAACGGTAATGTTCATCATCTCTTCTTTTGGGACATAAGAGGCGGCGCCTCCCTTAAAGGATTTGACCGTATCCTTTACGCTTAAGGCATGGGCGGTCAGCATCACGGCGATCACCTTTTTCTGGTTGGCAATCTTAAGCAATGCATATCCATCCACGCCCATGATGTCTAAAATCGCCATATCAAAATGCTCGCTCTCCAGCTTTTCCCTTGCCATCTCAAAAGTGGACGCGCCAACCACATGGCACATGGGGAGAAGCTCTGAAAGCGTCTCCAACACATCCAGCTCATCATCCACAATGAGAACCCTCTTTCCTTTCAACCTGTCGGTCATTCTTTTTTCTCCTTTTTACTTCCGGCAAAAAACGCCCTTTTGAGCAGGGTTCCGGCGATTTCAATTTTATAGGCGTTTTTGCTGAGCGGCACTACCCCGCCATCACCTTCCACCGCCTCACAAATCCTCCTCAACCAGGCACTCATAATTCTGGAAGGTTCTTGCGATCATGACGTCCATTGAACTTAAGTCTTTTCCTTCCCGGTTGATACGCTCGAATATCTCCCGAACCGCAGGGATGTCAAACCCCTCCATGTGGATTAATGATAAATTGTAGTTTAAAAAAACATGCGCCAGTTGCTTAATGTGATTTTCGGTCATGGGACTGCCCCCCGGCTCCCGCAAAACGCGCTCCAGGACTTCATCGGCGCCCTTAATCATATGGCTGAGGGGGATCAGGAATGCCGGATTCACCTTTCGTTTCCGTCGGTTAAGGTCATGGGCAAAAAAGAAACTTTCGTTTATTGCATCAAAATACAGAGCGTAGTCAAAATCCCTTTCCGTCCTGACATTCCCTTTCCCCCCCAACAGGGGTATCAGCAGGGCCGTCGCCCGCTGCTGACCATCCAGAATATACACCCACCGGGTTTGTTTCTGAAGGGCCGTCCCGTTGTTATTCAAAATAAATCCGCCGATTTTGCGATGAATGTTCAGGCGAATGTCCGTTTCCCAGCAAAGGATGCTGCCGATAGGATAGAATCGGTAGATACTCTCCCAGAGCTTGATAATACCATTTTGGTCCCATACAAATTCACGTTGAAATGAGGGGATCAGAATTCTATTTTCGGCCAGCAGGGTCGTAAATTCAACAATTTTCTTTTCATATGCTCTGATACGTCGGTTCATCATCATTGTAAAGGCCATCTAATACTTCATCAAGCTCGGCAGAATGGTGGCGATGGTGGGAAAAATCATGATCAACAGCATGGCCGCCATATCGATGGTCACAAAAGGCGTCACCGACCGATAAATATCCATCATGGTGGTCTTGGGCGGCACCACCCCCTTCATCACAAAGAGTACCATCCCGAAGGGCGGCGTTTTCATGCCGATTTCCATGTTGATCAGGGTTAGCAGACCAAACCATATGGGGTCAAACCCGAAGGCATTCACGATGGGCATGTACACAGGGAAGGTGATCATCATGATGGACACCGGTTCCATGAAGGTTCCCAGGATGATCATCAGAAGCTGCATGACGCCGACGATCATGATATCCGGAAAGGGAAAATTCACCACCAGTTCCACCAGGCCGCGGCTTGCGCCCGTAAAGGCCAGAATCTGACTGAAAGCAGTGGAGCCTGTGAGAATCATGAACATCATCACCGTAATACGCAGGGTGGATTCAACAGATTTACGAATAATATCAATAGACAACCGTCTATAGGCCGCCACCACCGCCGCTGTGGCGACGACCCCCATCCCCGCGGATTCCGTGGGCGTTGCCAGACCGGCAAAGATCAGGCCCGTCACCACAAAAATAATGGTGCCGAAGGGCAGTACGTGTTTCACAAAGGCGCTTATTTTTTCAGACCAGGGCGTTTGCTCGGGGGAATAGTCCGGCGCGAGACTTGGTTGAACCGTACATCGAACCACGATATAGGTGACATACATGGCCGCCATAAGAAGGCCGGGGACCACGCCGGATATGAGCAGTTTCCCGATGGAAACTTCCATCAGGCTTCCCATGATCACGGCCAGGGCGCTGGGCGGGATAATCATGGCAAGAGCCCCGCTCATGCAGCTCCCGATGGCGATGGTCTTGTGATATCCCCTTTTTTCCATCTCGGGAAGCAGCAGGGAACCCAGCATGGCGGAGGTGCCCATGCTGGAGCCGCTCAAGGTAGAAAAAAGCGTTCCCCCACCCACGCTGAGGATGCACAGCCGGCCCGGCAGACGCCCCATCCATTTATCCAGGGTGTCCAGGGCCCGAACAAAGACGCCGGATTGAAACAGCAGCTCCCCCATGAGTACAAAAAGCGGCACCGGCAATAGCACAAAACTGCTAATGGAGGAAAAAATGGAGTGGATGAGCTGGCTTAAACCGGCGCCGCCCCCCCATAGAAAATAAATCCCCAGAACATCCACCACCGTGAAGGCCAGAAATACGGGAAGACCGACCGCCAGAAGCACCAGAAAAATACCGACAATGAAAAGAAGCGGGACCCACCATTCCATCAGGAGACCTCCTTGCCATACCTGAAAAGCCGAATGAATTGCCTGCCGAATTCAATCAGAAGGCAAAAATAGCCCAGGGCGATAAACAGCAGAAAATAGTATTTGGAAACCGTGAGGGTTTTGGTGAGTATCACGCCGTCGGTGTAGCACTGCCAACTGGTGGCAAGGCTGAAGCAGACAAGCACCAGGGACACCAACATTCCCACGGCGCTTGCGAAAAGACCGGCATACCGCTTCGGCACGGGGCTCATTCTCTCCACCAGGATATCGACACTGGCGTGTCCCCCTTTTTTCAGAAGCCACGGCGCTCCCAGGAAGGTCAAAATAAACAGGATGAATTCGCACACCTCAACCGTCCATATCTGCGGCTTTTCAAAAAAGTAGCGCATGCAGATTTCAAGTGATACGATCAGCACCGCCCCCACAAGGAGTATGCCCGCCAGGAAGGCCATGGAATCGATTAACCGGTCAAAAAGCCCTTTTCTCTTCATAATAGAATCCCTACTGCTGCCAGGGGAAACTTCCCTTGGCCAGGGCCTTGGGGGAAGACAATTCCTTCAATTTAGGACCATACTCAGGCGCCATTCCCGTCACATATTCCCAGGTTTTGTCATAACAGATGGTCAGAAATTTCTGGGCCTCTTCGGGCGAAAGCGTGATGATTTCCATGCCGGCGGCCTTTCGGACGGCCTCTTCTTTCTTTTCAATCATGATGGTGCGCATGGTGGCGATATATTCCGTGTCCTTCATCACCTCCATGATCATTTCCTGCAAGTCCTTGGGGATCTGGTTCCATTTCTTCAAATTCATCATGGTAGCCGGTTCCATGGCGAAAACACCGGGTTTCAGCTGGTACTTGGTAACTTCCTGCAGCCCCCAACTGATCATGCCGACATTGGGCCACATGAAACCATCCACCACGCCGCGCTCCATGGCAGTATAGATTTCCGTGGGGGGAATGGTGACCGGCGTTGCACCCAATGCTTTCAGAGCGGGAATATAGAGCGGCATGACGCGCATCTTCAAGCCCTTGAAGTCTTCCACCTTGGTGATTTTCTTATTGGAAAAGACCGTAAAGGGAACCAGACTGTGTAATCTTCCCAGATACTTGGCGTTCACTCTTTTGGCAAAGATCTCGCACCACAGGTCATAGAGACCGGTTTTTCGCTCTTCCCATTCCGCCAACAACGTCAATCCCTTGGCCCATGCTTCGGGCATCACCGGCTTCATGTAACCAAAAGGGTAATAGAGAATCATATCAATGGTGCCGGCCTTGAGGGCATGAATCTGGTCAAAGGTCTTAATGACCTCGGGACCCCCAATCCACTCAATCTTCAGTCGTCCCTTGGCCCGCTCGTTGACCTTCTGAATAAAGATGGGAACCGGATCATTGTTCAGGTGATTTTTCGGAAACGCCGTTAACGCCTTTATAACAATGGGACCGCTTTGCGCATGGGTCGCCGCAAACCCCATTACAAAAAAAACAGCCACTGCCAGCCATAATGCCTTTTTCATTTCAAATCTCCTCCCTTGAATCTGGTTATGAACCATAAGTTTTCTCTTTTTACGCGCTATCGCCTCATCTCATCATGTGACTTAACCCCGGATCACCCCCTCTCGGTTTAAACCCGCCGATCTCTTGATTCCCAGTATTCTTCTCGAATTTTTCGCTTCAAAATTTTGCCGGTGGGACTTCTGGGCAGTTCCGCCCTGAACTCCACACTCTTGGGTTTCTTGTAACTGGCAAGACGTTCCCGGCAAATGCCGATCACTTCATCCTCGGTTGCGGTCATGCCGTTTTTCAGCACCACGATCGCCTTGACCGACTCCCCCCAGTAATCATCGGGAACACCCAGTACCGCCACATCCAGCACCGCCGCATGGCTGTAAATGACTTCTTCCACCTCTCTGGGGTAAATATTCTTTCCGCCGCTGATGATCATGTCGTTTTTGCGGTCTACGATATAAACATATTTTTCCGAATCGAATTTTCCAAAATCCCCGGTCAACCGCCAGCCGTCCCGCACACTTTCAGCGGTCTGTTCGGGAAGATGCCAATACCCGATGGTCATGGCCTCGCTGCGCACCGCAATCTCGCCTACCTCTCCCACGGGGATATCCTTGCCCCCTTCGTCCACGATCCGAACCTCGTAGTTCAAGGCCGCACGACCCGCGGAAGCCAGTCGGTCCAATTGGGCACGGTTTCCTTCCAATACATGGGCCTCGGGGGGCAAAACCGTTGTCAGGGGACCGGTTTCCGTCTGGCCGTAAAATTGAATAAAGCCGCATTGAAACCGCTTCATGGCCTGTTTCAGCAACTCCACCGGCATGGGGCTTGCCGCATAAGGGATGAGCCTGAGATGCTGCAAATCATAGGTTTCGATACTTTTTTCCTGCAACATGGCGCTCACCATGGTAGGCACGAACTGGCAGGTGGTGATTTTTTCCCTTTCAAGAATTCCCAGCACCTCCCTGGGATCAAAGGCGCCCTCCGGCCGAATGTAAACGGTGTTGCCCATCAGGAAATGGCGGGTATGATCCTCAAAGGTAACATGATAAAGGGGAAAGAGCAGGATGGTCCGGTCGTTGGTTCCCAGCTTCATTTCCAGAGCGCAGACAAGGGCATTCTGAAAATTGTGATGATGGGTCCTCATGGCGCCTTTGGGAAGCCCCGTGGTGCCGGAGGTGAGAAAAATGCTCATGACATCATCATTTGAAATTTTGGCGCCCGGTTCTTCGGAGCTGCCTTTGGAAAGGATTTCCTCGTAGGAAATAAACGGGGGATTTTGAGCCGCCTCAAGGCTGATTTTGAACTCAACAAACGCCATCCCCTGGGTCGTTTTTAAAATCAGTTCTTCGAAGTCCGTATCCACCAGCAAAAAACGGGGTTTGATATATTGAATGATCTGCGTCAATTCCCCCTGCTTCAACAGGTTGTTAATGGGCACAAACACCAGACCCGACTTGGCGCAGGCAAAATAGGCTTCGATGTATTCGGGGCAGTTATGCAGAATCACCGCCACCCGATCTCCTTTTTTACCGCCCATATCCATAAGGCGGTTCGCCAAAGCATTCACCCGATGATTCAACGCCTCATAGGTGATCCTTTTATCTTTGAAGATCAAAGCGGTTTTTTCCGGAAATTTATCTGAGCTTCTCCGGATCATGTCGCCCACAGGCATAAGACATTCTCCTTTCGTATGTTTAGGGCAGGGGCGATTCATAAAATCGCCCCTAGGCGCCTTATTTCGGCAAATCCGCCGGTGATTCCCAGTCCTTCATATTCTGCATCCACGGGGCACGTTCCACAAAAACATCGTGGGCCAGAGGCACGGGCGGATGACTCATCCATTTGGGATCGAACTCGTCCTTCACCTTCAGCAGAAACTCATGATAATTGGGGCCATATTTAGGCCCGGTCAAATAAAGGGGCTGATGGGGACCCAGCAAGGAAGTGTAAGTCCGATTCTGAATGTTCATCTTGGAAGTGTCTAAATAGAACTGGTCCACACCGTCCGTATTGTCGTCCGGATCCCAGTAAACCAAGAATTCCGAATACCCCTGATGACCCATTTCAAAACTCTGGAACCAGCCCGGATCCCCATAGTCGGGCATCAGCGGCGGGGTGTATTTCTTTTTCACTTCGGCATAACTGGGTCCATGTTCCACTGACTGGGTCAGGGTTTCAATAACATAGTCCACCGACACATACCCACCGCACATGAGCCACATGCCCGCGGAATCGGCGTTCTTGATCCAGGACTCATCGGATGGCTTGGTACGACGTGCGATGCCGCCCAAAGGTTCCATAATATCCATGAGCACATTTTCGTCGTAAACCATCTGTTCCTCTGAGGTAAAACCGATGAGAAGCACCCGAACAATAAAGAAGTTGGCAATGGACTCTTCGGTTTCCTTACCCCACAAATCCCAGAATTCCTCTTTGCACTCCGCCTTGGCGATGGACCGCCAGAAAAGGGGCACCTTGGTGACGGCGCCGCCGATCTCGGCATGTCCGATTTCCCGCATGGCGGTCACCTGGGCCTCCTTGGAGGGGACGGTAAAATTGATCCACTTGATCCGTTTTTCCGGCAAGGCCAGGGCCGTGTCCGGGGAAATCCCCGTGGGAACGAGACGTTCCGGCTGGAAGGGGAGGGTTTTGATGGCCATTCGGGTCACAATGCCCAGACAACCCCGAAGGCCCGTATAGCCTCTGAGCAGCCCTCGCAAATCCGGTCCCGGGCTCTCGCCCCAGAAGGGGTCGTCGCCGGTGGCCAGGGAACCCATTCGGAGGATCTCACCATCGGGCATGACCACTTCCGTGCCCAGGATGCGACGATGAGGCAGTCCGATTCGGTGGCTCAGGGGAGACCACCCATCCCCGATCAGGTTCGCGATGGCGGACGCCTGTGCCCCGCCCCCGCCGATTACCACATAGGCCCCATGGTTCATACACTCTTCCTGAATGGGCGAATAAACCATGCCGGGACCCACTTCCACGTAAAAATGCTTCTCATCCAGCTCAAAATCGTTCATGCGCTTGAGATCAATCAAAAGCGCATCTTCCACGTGGGGATGAGAGCGTGGCCCATAAAACCCAGTGCTGTAGGGCACATAGGGAATGTCGTTTCGGTAGCAGACTTTGACGATCTTCTGAACCTCTTCGGTATTGTTGGGCATGATGACGCAGCCCGGAATGGTGGTCATGACACGTTCATACCCCAGTCCGTTTTCATATCCTCCCGGACCGCTGCGGTATGATTCACAAATAACCGGGTCGTCGGAAATGTTTTTGGCGCCGACAACGGCTTCCATCACACTGTAGATTTCTTTTGATATGGCCATAATGATTCTCCTTTCGCCTAACCCTCAATGGATGCGCAGATGACTTCCGAAATATCCAGAACCTGCACATCATCGCCATTGGCTTTGACAACTTTGGCGAAATTATTTTTACACCAGGGACAGGTGCTTACGAGCGTCTCGGCGCCGATTTCCTTAACTTCTTCCAATCGATGTTCCGCAGCCCAGGTGGAAAAATCCGGAAAAGCTTCCTGAGTCCCCCGTCCCGCGCCGCAGCAAAAGGCGTTCTCCCTCGTCCTGGGCATTTCCACCAGATTCACGCCGGGAATGGCGTTTAAGATATCCCGGGGCTGTGAATAGACCCCGTTCCGACCGCGCCGTCGCTTCAGCCTCGGTTCGACGCACCCCATCCATCCCCGTTTTCCTTCATAAGGCGTCCAGGGTTCGGAGAGTCGCGTCAGGCTGCAGGCATCATGGTAGGTCATGCGGGTATTAAAGGATTTTTTCATTTCCAGTGCGCCGCTCTTCACCATTTCATCCACGTACTCCACCAGATGAAGCACCTTAAATCCCAAATCATCCGTGGAAATGTTCAACAATTTCGGGTAATCCACCTTCCACATGCGGTATCCTTCGGCGCAACCGGTAATAAGGGTTTTGGCCCCTGTTTTGCGCATCTCTTCCACATTCCGCTCGGCCAATTCTCTGGCCTCGTCATAAAGCCCCACGGAAAACACGGTGTTGCCGCAACACCATTCATCGGGCATGAGCATGAAATCCGTCCCGGCCGCTTTGAAAATCTTCACCGTGGATTGCGCGATCTCTTTGTTGATGTAGGAAGCGGTGCAACCCACAAAGTACAACACATCCGCCTTTTTTGCGGGCGTTATCCCTTCGGGCAACCAGTCAGTGCGTTTTTCATGGGGAGACCCAAGGCAGTTATGGGTTTTGTCTATTCTTTCGGCCACCTTTTTGTGGGCCGGCATGGGTCCCACGCCATCCTGCACCGCCTTCACCCTAAGCGATTCCAGGGATAATTCGATTTCAAGATCCAGGTTCCGTTTGCAACCCACATCGCAGGCCCCGCAAAGGGTACAGGCGTAGATCACTTCCAGGGCCTTTTCGTTCCACTCCAGCTTCCCTTCGGCTATGGCGTGGCCGATTCTCATTTTGCCGTAGGCGCCGTAAGCGTCAAATTCGTATTTGGTGGCGCTGGGGCACCGGGTCATGAATTTAGCGCCGGGCATATAAGTATGCTCCACCCAGGTGCATCCCTTGCATTTGATGCACCGGCTCATATCGTAAACAAAGTTCTCCATATCAGTGATATCGAGACTGAATTCCTCTTTTGGCTTGTAATACCTGAAATTTGATTCATTGGCCATTTTAGCACCCTCCTTAGAAGCACAGGTTCCCGGGATTCATAATGTTGTTCGGGTCGAACACTTTCTTCAACCGCTTGAGATGCGCCGCATAGGAAGCCGCCTTCTCGTAAACGATAGGCGCCAGGTCTCCATAGGGTCTCGTAAAAACCGCCCCTTCATTCAGCAACACCTTGGTCAACTCATTGTAGAGGGCGCGAATGGAAGCCACTTCAGCAGCATCATCAGGATCATAGAAGAAATTGAATTCGGGTCTGCAAGCACGGTTGTGCTCAATGGGCTGAATGTACATGCCGATATCATTGATGGGGTATCCATGGCGGGCGGCGATCTCCTCCACCAGGTAAACGAACTGCTGGGCCAGAACCGGCCGGGTATGGAAGAAAAGGCTCTGACAGGCGCCCTTGACGCTGTTCTTCCAATAGGGCTTATGGGCAGGCCAGGGTTTTCGGAGCATGGGCAGGACTTTGTTTCGCATACCGGGGAACCCGGGAAGACTTTCTCCCAGTTTCAGGTCGGAAAATTCATTCTTCAACACTTCCGTCAGGAAATTCTCTTCGTAGGCGATTTTTTCTTCCGGGCGTCTCAACAGACCGCTGACCACCAGAATCAGAGTCCAGGGGGGCAGCGTCTTTTTCAGTTTCTCAAAATCGGTAGGCCAGTCTTCCGCTAATATCGCCGCCAGATCCACATTATTTAAAAGGAGTACTTCCTGGCCGATGCGGCGGGGCAGGATTCGGTACAGAAAATCGGTGACGTATTCCAGATCGTCAACAGGTGCAAACAGGACTTTGTCCATTTTGGGGATGGATTCGATTTTCAGATTGGTCCAGGTAACCACACCGAATGTCCCCTGAGCGCACTGGAAAAACCGGTAGAAATCAAGTCCCGGACCCGAAGGATTTCCGCCCTTGGACGGGGAATCGGGATAACCGTTGACACTTGCCGATCCCATCCTGAACAATTCCCCCGTGGGCCATACCACTTCCATGGCCTCAAGGGGTTCGCCGTAATCGTAAACCTGGTTGGTGGGCTCTTCGCGCTCCATAAAGTCCGTGAGGACCGACCGCTCCGCCGGCGGCGTCAGCGGCATGATGACCCGAAAGCCTTCCCTGGCCAGTGCTTCGGTCAGTTTTTCCCAGGTCACACCGGCCTCGAATCGCACACGCCGGTTATCGGGATCGATCTCCAGCACCCGGTCCATTCGGGCCATATCCAGCATCACCCCCCCTTCCCTGGGGATCGTGGCGCCGTAAAAATGAATCTTTGAACTGACGGGAACGACGGGAATCTTGTTTTCACTGCAGAATGTCACAACCCGCGATACCTCTTCAGAAGATCCGGGCCTTACGACATAATTCGGCATTCCCGAAGGCGTATAGCTGAAATCGGTCGCATAGGCTTGCAACTGGGTTGGGTCATCGGAAAAATTCTCGGCCCCGACGACTTCGGACAGTTTGGCTTTAACGTCCATGGTTAACCTCCATTTTTAATTTTCGTTAGTCATAAAAGTCATAAACAGATAAACTCTCAATACGATGATCATCTCAATGTTGATATTTAATGTATTAAGCAAATCCTTAATATGCAAATAGACGCCATTTGTCAAGCTTTTTCTGGAATTATATTTTCTTTTTCTTGCAATGGGAGCGAAAAGTCCCCCTGAAAGGAATTAGCGCCCCTGGAATAGCGTTAGAAATAGCATTTTTAAGAGATTTTTTTATTTAACATGTTGACAGAATGAAATATTATATTTAATGTATTTATAATTTACAAACAATATAAAATGAAAAGGATCAATAATGGTTGATAGCGGATATACAAACGACTTGAGTCTCGATGAAAAGGTCATGATGGTCATTGTTCGGCTGGCGGAATTTTTCAAGAAGAATTCCGCCAATATTTTTAAGAACTATGGCCTTACATTTCCACAATACAACGTTCTGCGGGTCTTGGACAGCTCCGAAAACCGACAGAATACCATCAGCAATGTGGGCAAAATCATGCTGGTATCAGGCGCCAATATGACGGGAATCGCCAAACGGCTTGAAAAAAATGGTTTCATTTTAAGGAAAAGCGACCCCAATGATGAACGGATAACCCTGTTGGAAATTACACCGAAAGGAAGGGAACAATTAAAAAACATATCCAGGGAAAAGGACGAGAATATTGCCCGCTACATGAAACATTTTTCCGATGAACAGAAAGAAGAGGTTTTGTCGCTGCTTCGATCCATCATCCGGGAAAACGATTTTTATTAGAAGCGTTTAGCATCCTTCATATGGGCTCAAAAGTAGTTTACACTCTCTGGCAAACTTTTTTTCGGCAAACCGATAGCGTCGGTTCACCTGAGAGCCCTTTCTTTAGGTAAATTTTTATGAAGAGTGAACGGTCAGCTGAAAGACGAGTTGGGGGTAAGAATGTTCGTGTGCGAGGGCATACCAAGGTGATGGCCCACTTGATGTTCGGAATATTGGCACTCACAGCAGTTCAACTGCTACGCCTCGTCACATAGCCTCCTTATCACCCTACGTTTTAAGGGTGTTAATACAACATGCGTTTAAATCTTTCATAGTTCTTGTCGTATTTACCATATCAAAGTACAATGTAACTCTGGATTCTTAAAGGAATTCACCAAAAATTGATTTCGGTTTTTTGCTGAGCGGGAAAGAGAGGTTGGAAGAACCGAAGGACTTTCGGGAAAGCCGAAAGATAGAGCATGAAACATGGCTTAACGCCAAAACCGGCAGGCATCCGCTCCGGTGAATGAGCGTGCAGACGTCCAACTGGTATCTCGCTGCGAGAGAATCTGGAGAATCTTCGAAGACGAGAAGGCAAATGACGGCCGTTCAGGCTGGTGCACTCGAAGACGACGCGGACAATTGGATTTCAATTGATTTTGAACACGCACGACGGGAAGTCAGAAGGCTGCAGGTGCGTATCGCAAAGGCTGTTCAGGAAAACAGGTGGAACAAGGTAAGGGCTTTACAATATCTGTTAACCCACTCGTTCCACGCCAAGCCAGTGGCTGTAAAACGGGTGACCTCCAACAAGGGGAAAAAGACCCCCGGCATTGACGGCGTTCCGTCGCGAGGCGCCCGAGCCAAATGGCGGCTGTTATCAGCCTGCGGCGACGTGGCTATCACCCTCAATTCTCTAAAGGGGTGAACGTCGCAACCATGTTCGTCTTGTTTCATAAACGCCTATTCGGTCCCTTGGCCAACAGCCTTTTTCATCACCAGCCCAACAAATTGTACGTCTTAAACAGCAAACTTGAAAAAGCGTATCACCAAACTGATGATTATATTGAAAGAATTACCGAATTATTAGCAGCTTAAACGTTCTGAGAGATGGTCTCTCAGCTTTAATTCGTAAGAACCTAGCGAACCGTGAGCCTGTAGAACCGGAACCCGGATTAAAACAGCAACCTGTATTGCGATTGAAAAATCGGATTGCCTGGTCCAAAAATGCTTCTTGATGGGTCCAAAATCAGCCGTGCAACCCATCATTCAATCGGGGGCGTGGTTTTCCGCATGGAAGCTATGTCGTTCTATTGAGATCCGGTACATAGGCGTCAGTAATGGGAACCAGGAATAAGGAAAAAAGTTATTAATGAAAATCGCAATTACCGCCAATGGGCCGGATCTTGGCGCCGGCGTTTCAAACAGGCTTGGCACAGCGCCCTATTTACTGGTCGTTGACCTGGAAGACATGTCCTTTGAGGCTGTGGCCGGACCTCCGCCATCCTCCGGACCTGGGGCGGGGATCGAAACGATTTCCATTGCCGTGGACATGGGTGCGAAGGCCATTTTAACCGGATTTTTATCGCCCCATATCGCCTTGACGCTGGAAAAAATCGGAATAGAAGTGATCACTTCGGTTAGCGGTAGTGCAATGGCTGCCGCTGAAAATTACAGGCAAGGTGCGTTTCAGCAAATAAATGGGCCCCCTCAACAATCCGACGTGCCCATCACCTCGCATGCCCGAATGCAGTTGCAGGAGGCTTTCCGGAAGGCGGGCAGGCAGTTTTTCAGCATTATCCCGGTGTTGGCTGGTGTTATTTTGTTGGTGGGGCTTTTCCGTGGATTGGTGTCCCAGGACATGCTTTTGTCAGTTTTTTCAGGAAATATGATTCCGGATACCTTTTTGGGTGCATGTATCGGAAGCCTCCTGTCAGGAAATCCGGTGAACAGCTATGTGGTAGGTGATGCCTTACTCAAGATGGGGGTTAGTTTGTTTGGTGCAGCGGCCTTTATGCTGTCTTGGGTAAACGTGGGGTTACCGCAGCTTCCCGCTGAGATATCGGCCCTTGGCACGCGGTTTGCCGTAACCCGGGCCATCGCCGCTTTTTTCATGACCATTGTTGCCTCGATTCTGACTGTGATCTTGAGTGGGAACAGCCTGTCATGAAAACAACCGGGCATGATGCGGCAAGATCGAAGATCAAGCGTAAAACACGGCCATGGCTTTTTCCCATTGTCGTGATGAGCATTTACGTGGTGATTTATTCGGTGGCGCCGAATCAAGCCATCCACGCCCTGATGGAAAGCGGGCATGTTCTCAAACAGGTGATCCTGCCGCTTTCCCTGGCCTTTGTAATGATGGTCGTCCTGAATTGGACCATTTCGCCATCCCGGGTGACACGTTATCTCGGCAGCCGGGCCGGCGTTAAGGGGATCTTTTTTTCCTCGGTTGCGGGCATCCTTTCCATGGGGCCGGTGGTGGCATGGATACCGTTTTTAGTGGCCATTCGGGAAAAAGGCGCATCGGATTTTCACCTGGCCAATTTTTTATCCAGCCGTGCCGTCAAGCCGGTGCTTCTTCCCCTGATGATCGGTTATTTTGGTTGGCGCTTTTCCCTGATTTTCTCCTTGCTCAACCTGGTGGGCGCCTTGCTCGTCGCGGCAGCCGTGGTAACCGTTGGCAAACGTCAATAGGCATTTATCCATGAAATATTGGGGCTTACTCAGAAAAAAAATACCTTCGCATTCTGTCTGCTCTGGATAGTCTGATTGACAAGTGGGTACAAATAAAAATCACCCTTAAAACCCAAATATTGCATCAATCTCCTTCGTAAAAAGCGGATAGAGAAGATTTTGAGCCTTTTTCCATCGAAGCGGAAACCCCGGATCAACAATCCCTTCCTTTACCGCCAGATCCTGAAGCCGCCGGATCATGGTATGCCCCGAAACCAGCTGACTGCACGCTTCCGTGCAAATCTGACACGTGATGCACAGCCAGATGGAGGGAGATTTGAGAACTTCTTTTTCCAATCCCAGGTTGACCATGCGAAAAATCCATTGGGGATCAAAAACGTTTCGTTCAAAACAGATGGGACAGGCATTGGTGCATTCCGAACAGTTGAAGCATGAAGCCGCTGCCGAACGTTCGGCCTCATCCAGGAACCCCTGGGAAGGCGACAAATCCGATAAACATACATTTTCCCTTATAATCTCAATGGGGGTCTCCAGCCACTCCCGCCACTGGGATTGGGAAATGGAGGTCATCTCCCCTTTGAAGCATTGTTTTGCAACCCGCCAGCGAACACGCTGAAACCGCTTGTAGAAATCCCTGTATCGTGAAAGGGTTTCCTCGGAATACAAATGGGTGCGAACCGCCTCTTTGAGCAAAAACCCAATCACCGTTTCCGGCTCACAGGCATTGGGGCAAGATCGGGTGCAGCGTTTGCAGGCCAGGCAATACCAGATTTCCGGCAAGGCCACCAATTCATCCAGGAGTCCCAGGTTTGCCATGCGCAAAACTTTTTGAGGGCGTAAACGGCTCGATCCCAGAAAAACCGGGCATTCCGAATCACAGGCGCTGCATGCCCAGCAAAGAGAAGCGTTGGCCTTGGTTTTTTCCTGTATCGCTTTTCTTGCTTCCGGACTGGGGGTAGAATATGTGGACATATCTCCATTTCCTCCTGCTTTATTTACACCCTGACACTCCCTGCATTTTCATCCCTCGGTCGACAGCCGGCGTTGCAAAGCGTGATCGGAGAAAAAGCGTACCATTTTCCCAGTCGGGAAGTCAATGTGCCCTAAAACCTTTTCAAAACCTCTCCCTGGGTGCTGATGATCACGGTTTCCATTGGAATCGTTTTTTCAGCAACCGCCATGGCCCGTTGGATCATCGCAGGCAATCCGGAGCAGCAGGGTACTTCCATAATCAATACCGTAATGCTTTTGATTTCCACTGCCTTAAAAATATCCGTAAACTTCTGAATATAGGCTTCCCCATCATCGAACTTCGGGCATCCGATCATGACCACCTTTCCCTTAAGATAGTCCTGGTGAAAATTGGCGCAGGCAACCGTCGTGCAATCCGCCGCGATCAAAAGGTCCGCATCTTTCAGAAACGGAGCATGGGGCTGAACCAGATGGATCTGGACCGGCCACTGGGAAAGCTTGGACGCCCCCCCATGCACGCCCGTGGGAATGGAAGTCTGGATTCGGGAAGAGGGACAACCGGCTGCACCAAGGGTCTTTTCCGGTACTTTCAGTTTTTCCTCCAAATATTTTTCCACCGCTTCTTCGTCAAAATCATCTGCTTCACGCTCCACAATCCGAAGGGCATCATTGGGGCATTCCCCCATACAGGCACCCAATCCATCGCAATATTTTTCCGCCACCACGCGGGCTTTGCCATCAATAATCTCAATGGCCCCTTCGGCACAGGCAGGCACGCATACGCCGCAGCCATCGCAGCGTTCATCATCTATTTCGATTATTTTACGCATGACTTTCATGGTCTTTCTCCTTATGACGCCTGTTATTTCAGAAGTGTTTTTTCAGCAAGTTTTCGGCCGCTTTCAGTGAGAAATGATTTCGACAGCGCCCGGCGCAGGTTGTCCCTGTTCAATGGGGTTTTCTTTTGCGCTTCTTCCATGTTGGCAATCATATCCGCATCGTACAGGCTCTTGAAATTGACGGTTTCCACTTCTCGGGGATGATGGTGATGGCCGATGATATCGCACACCTCATCAACAAGACCCTCAGCAGCCCCCAGTTTCAGTAAAATCTCCCTGGCAATGGGGGGACCCTCCTGCTCCTGGTATTTGGCGGCGGTACTGTCATATTTCCGTTCAGCTTCCTTGATGCCGATGTCATGCAGATATGCAGCGGCCAGCACAACAGCCAGGTTTCCCTGTTCCTCCCTGCCGATCTGCTCGGCATAACGGGCGACGCGACTCGCATGACCGATTCTTTTAAAATCCTGTTTTAAATAGCGCTTCATTTCAATGGCTACTCTGTCCTTCAGCAGATCTTCCTTGTCCTTCAGGAGTTCGGGAGGAAGGTTTCCAATACATTGTTCCGCATATTGACAATAGGAAGCGCATCCGAAATCAAGATCGGGATTCAGAAAACGATGACCGCATTTGGGGCATTTTCTGGTGGGATCATCTTTGAAAAATTCCACTTCATTTCCACACTTTGGGCATTTAACATCAAAAACCGCCCCCGCTTTCCAATATTGACTGTCCTGTCCCGGGCATTTCATAACATCCTCCTTTTCGAATTATTTCGTAAAAAGACCCCAAAAGGCCCTTTTAAAGTTTAGCTACAGCAACATTTGACGTTATTATGGTCCGCAAAAAAACAAATTACATTGATTTAAGTCAAGATTGGAAAGATGAATCTAAAATTTCCCGAATTTTTTTGGAAAGCTCTTGTATTTTAAAAGGCTTCTGAATAAACCCATTGCACCCTCGGTTCAAGATGTCGCCCGCCTGACCGTCTACACTGTAACCACTGGACAAAAGCACTTTCAGATGGGGATTCATTTCTCTCAGCCGATCAAAGCAATCCCCGCCTGTTATATCGGGCATCACCATGTCGAGAATAACCAATTCAATATCATCCTTTTTCTCACTATACAGTTGAAGTGCTTCGGTCCCGTTTCCGGCCGTCAGGACATGATACCCCATGATTTTTAAAAACTCCGCACCGATATCGATAATCATCTTTTCATCATCCACAAGAAGCACGGTCTCGTCACCCTTAAGGATTCTGCCGTTCGGTGAAATCGATGATGCCTCTTCCGAACCGGCCACCAGTGCCGGCAGGAAAAAACTGATGGTCGTCCACATACCCGCTTCACTTTCCGCGTTAATGATGCCGCCATGATTCCGGATAATGCCGTAGGCTGAAGCGAGGCCAAGGCCGGTGCCCTCACCCACGTCCCGCGTCGTAAAAAACGGATCAAAAATCCTTTTCCGGGTCGCCTCGTCCATCCCCACCCCCGCATCCGCCACGGAGACTTTGACATACCGTCCAGGATCAAGCGCGAAGGGTTTCGCATCATCTTCCGACAGAAAAACATTCTGAGTATGAATAAAGATTTCCCCTCCTTCGGGCATGGCCTGCGCTGCGTTGACATAAAGATTCAGCAACACCTGATCAAGCTGCCCCTGGTCCGCCTCCACCATCCAGAGATTCTTCTGAAATTCCAAGTGGATGGGAATCTCTTTCTTTGCATGGGTAAACATGGGAACCCCGTTCCGGATCAATTCATTCAAGTCCGTGGCTTTTACCTCATATTTTCCCCCTCTCGCAAACCCCAAAAGCTGTCTTGTCAAATCCGCACCTTTTTGAATATATCGTTCAATATTCTTGATCCTCTCATATTCCGAATGATCCAGGGTTCGGTTTATCAGGATCATTGAAACATTCCCCTGGATAGCCATCAACAGATTATTGAAGTCATGGGCGATTCCCCCTGCCAGGGTGCCGATGGATTCCATTTTCTGCGCCTCATAAAACTGAATTTCAAGCGCCTTTTTTTCAGAGATATCGCGAAGGATCACAAACAATCCCGCTGGATGCCCCTCATAACTCTCAAATCGGGAACCGCTGATGCTCACATCCAGCACACGGCGGTCCTTTGTAAAACGCCGGGTGACAAAATTATGGTAGGGGATCCCATTGACGACAATATCCCGAATAATCTCCATGGATTTTTCCCGTTCGGATTCAGGCACGAATGGAATTCGTTTTTTCTCCACTTCCTCCAAAGTCCAACCGAAAATCTCCGTAAAAGCACGATTCACATATTGGGCTTTTCCTTCCAGATCGTATAAAACAATGGCATCCGCTGAAGAAAGCAGAAAAGACCGATAAATTTCCTGAGCCTTCTTTGATTCTTCATACAGGCTCATAAATCTCTTCTCATTCTCCCTGAGCGCCTGTTCCATTTGGCTTTGCTCCGTGATATCCTGGTACGTCAGAAACTGCTTGCCTTCCCCCAGGGGAACAACACCAAAACGAATAATTTTATCCTGTCCTGATTTGCATCTGACGGTAAACACCCGATCGGTCTTTTCCGCTGTTGCGGTGGTTTTGGTTTGGTCATCCTGCCAGGTTGAGCGCACTTCACTTCGGTAGGCTTCATCAGGATAAGCCTTTTCAAACCATGTTTCCTTATCCGGGATATCCATTTTCGTATAGCCGAAAAGGGAGACAAACTCGGGGTTCAAATATTCAAAATGTTGATCGGCGCCTGTCATGGAAATCCCAAAGGGCGCCTCTTCGCACAGAGATCGAAACATCTTTTCACTTTTCTTGAGTTCCAGATCCGCCAGTATCCTTTTCCGCTCGGTCTTGACGGTCTCCCAAATAATATAGAGGGAAAACAACAAGGCCACGATCAAGATGGCCGACATAACCATCACCATCCGCCGCGTAATAACAGCAATCTCTTTGTGGACATCATCCACATAGATGCCGGTTCCAACAATCCAGCCCCAGGGTTCAAAACCTCTTGCATAGGAAATCTTGGGAACCATGCGATTCGGATCATCTTTCCATTGCCACATATAGTCCACATATCCGGCAGTATGACGGTTGATGGTTTTCACGAATTCCACAAAGGGACGCGTTCCATTGGGATCTTTATAATCCGACAAATCCACACCTTCTAAATCCGGAAGGTACGGATGCATTATCCCTCGTGGGTGCATATCAATAATCCAGAAATAATCTTTTCCTTCCCGCCCGTAACGCAATTTGCGAATACGGTTAATGGCTCTTTTTCGCGCCTCTTCTGCTGAAAAAGCTCCGTTTTTAAGTTCCGCTTCATATTGCGCCAGCAAACTCCAGGCGTTATCGGTCAAATCACGGATCATTTGTCTCTTCTGCCCCATCATATGCTGCTCCATGGCAGGAACGAAAAGCAGAAAAAAGCTCAGAACGAACATCAGAAACGTCAATGCAACGGGAATAATAACCCTGAGAGATGCGGCTCTGAAAGGTTTATCCGCGCTGATACCGAAAAACCCACTCAATTTCACTGTTAAATCTCCCTTCTGCCTGAAAACCTAAAAAACATACGCCAGCCCCTTTCCGGCAGGACTAAGGCAATATCAAATCCGGCCGATCCGCCAAGAATCGATAAAGTGTCGCACGACCCACGCCCAGAATTCTGGCTGCCTTGGCTTTGTTCCCACCGCTCCGGATAAGTGCCTGACTCACATTTCGGCCATCCAGCTTTCGCTTGGGGCCCCTTGGAGGCTTCCGGGTTTCCGATGCCTTCAGTTCGAGGGGAAGGTGCTCCGGCTGGACCATGCGTCCTCGAGACTTCACGAGGGCAAATCGAATGGCGCTCTGAAGCTCACGGATATTTCCAGGCCACCCGTAATCAATCATAACAGCCATGGCGTCTTTGGAAATACCGCCATTTTTCTGCCCGCCATCCCCGGCTGTTCTTAAAAAATGTTCCGCCAGAAGTGGAATATCCTGCTTCCGTTCTCTTAGCGGCGGCAGGAAAACCGGCACCACATTGATACGGTAGTAGAGGTCGTCACGGAAATTACCCTTGCTGACCTCCCGTTTTAAATCGCGATTGGTGGCGCTGATCAAACGCACATCCGCCGTCAGGGTTCGCTCTCCGCCCACACGTTCAAAAGTGCCTTCCTGAAGAACGCGCAACAATTTGACCTGTACGGATTTGGGCATGTCGCTAATCTCATCCAAAAAAAGCGTGCCCCGGTGGGCCAGTTCAAAACGGCCTTTTTTGTCCCGCACGGCACCCGTGAAGGCGCCCTTGACATGGCCGAACAGCTCGCTTTCCAAAAGTCCCTGGGGCAATGCCCCACAATTGACCGGAACAAAAGGTTCAGAGGATCTCTGACCTTCATTATGAATGGCTGAGGCCACCAGTTCCTTGCCCGTACCGCTTTCTCCCTGTATCAGGGTCGGAATATTGACATCCGCAATTTCTTTGATGGTTTCAAAGAGCTCAAGCATTCGCTCGTCCCGGCTGATGATCCCCGCAAATGAATGTTCCGTCTTCAAACGCGCACGAAGGATGGAAAGCTCGGTAATATCTTCCATGACGACAACCGCCAACCGCTCTTCTTCATGATCAAAGGGCGCTGCACTGACCAATAGCGTCAGATTTCGAAGCTTTCCGCCCACCAGCAATTCCATATCCGCTCGATTTCGGTTAATCTGCCGACCCCCAATGGCCTCGAGGGCTGTTTTTCGAACCAGACAGGTTTGGCAGTGATCTCCAAAACCGCAGCCTTCCGGGCTGTCATGGACATGGACGCACCGAAGCACCTCGCCCCCGCTCTTGCCCGTCACCGCTTCATCAGACACACCAAAAATACGTTCAATAACCTTGTTGACCACGAGAACTCTTCGATCCCGGTCAACGATCAGCACCCCGCAGGGAATCGCTGAAAACAATCCCTGCAAGAATTTGTTCTGGTTCATCAGTTCCCGAACAGGTTTCATTCCGGCTCCTCATCCTTTAAAAAACACAGTTTTTATTAACATAAAACATTTAAATATTAAAAATACAAAGCATCATAAATAAGCAAATCTGACTGTCTCAAACTACCATTTTGATACACAGAAATCAATTGAACCCGAAAATTTAAACGCAGGTCTCGCTTTCAAAAGAGGTTCCCTCTTCGGCAGGGCGCTCACCTGCTTTTTCCTTGACCTTTCCACGCAAATAAGGTTCCAATAATCAGGCATGGAAAAAATCGGAAACATCACAACAATAGGGGGGCTGCATATGTTGAACAAACATATCTATGGGCAAAATGATCAGGCTAATCAGGCTAACGGCAATCATGAAACCACCGAAAATCTTCAAGATAAGGATCTCCCTAAAAAAAAGATATCCTTTTCCCCCGAGCATGCAAAACGCAACAAAGAAACCTATCAAACAATTCTTCAGCTCAACTTGGAAGGGCTAAACAATCGAGAGATTTCCGAAACACTGAATGCACAAGGAATTCCAAGCCTTTCCGGCACGGGAAAATGGTTTCCCGCAAGCGTCGGCAGAGTTCTTAACGAAACACCCGTATACATGAAAGAATAGTCGCCGTCATTGAAACAAAATTGCGCGGACGCAAACCAATAGGTCCAATGAACATAACAGGGTAATGCATAAAATCACCCACCCCGGATAACCCATTGACAAAAGAAAAGAAAACATCACATCCCGTTCGCCCCACCCGGCGGCGCCGTTTTTTTAGTTGGTTGCGGGGATTCTGGCCCCACTGGCCCATAGCCGCCCTCATTGTGGCGGGCGGCGCCTCGGACGTGCTCAAAAGCCTCAAACTCGATCTCCTCCCCTTCGGCCAATTCAGTCCCCTCATGGGGCTGGGAAAGTCGCTGGCCATCCTGGCCAACAGCACTCAGGCTATTCTGGGAATCGGACTCGTGCTGGTGGGATTCCCATTGCTTCGAAGGCTTGCCGCCGCATGGTCCTTTGCCGTAATCCTCCTGTTGGTGACCCTGGGGGTAAACCTGGCCCAGCAGCACTGGGGAAAGAACCTCATCCTTCCCGGCGTGATGCTGATCGCCATGCTGGCCCTGAGGCGACACTTCAACCGACAGACCCAACTGGCCAACTACGCCATCTCGCTAACCGGCATCTTTTCCATCCTTGCCTATGGCACTTTTGGCAGTTATCTGCTGGGCGATGGTTTCGAACCGGTCATCCATAACCTGACCACGTCCTTTTATTTCACCATCATTACCATTTCCACCGTCGGCTATGGCGATATCCACCCCATCACATCCGAAACGCGGTTGTTTGTGGTATCCCTGCTGGTGGTAGGTTTGAGTATTTTTGCCACTGCTATTGCATCAGTCCTGGGGCCGGCGATTACCAAAAAGCTAAGCCATATTCTTTACCCCAAAGGAGGCAGAATGAAACTGGAAAACCATATCATCCTGGCCGGAGAAGGCGCCATCGCCCTCAACACCGTCAGGGAACTAAAAGATCGAAAAATTTCCTTTATCCGGATTCGAAACCAGGGAGAGACGATTTCGCCGGAAGAAAACGAAATCATTGGAGACCCCACGGACGAGGCAGTGCAGGAGCAGGCGGGCATCCGGAAAGCGCATATGGTCATTGCGGCAGGCGACAATGATGGCGATAATGCCTTTATTACCCTGCTGGCCAAGGATTTGAACCCCGATGTTCGCGTATTGGCCGTGGCCAATGCCATCAATGCCATTCGAAGGCTGAAACTGGCCCGCGCGGACCTGGTTTTTGCACCGGCGGCAGTGGGCAGTCGTCTTCTGGCCAACCTGGCGGAAGGGGATCAGATTTCCGAAGAGTTCCGGGATTTGCTGGAAGGCGGGGAAGTTCGCCGGGATATTTAACCATGCTCAAGTCCCTTGCTCATTTGTTGCGCCTCCTGATTCTCCTGCCGGCACTCTCATTCGCACTTCCCTGTTCTGCCGCTTCATCCAACGACCGCCCGACACCGGTTACGGATAAGCGGCTCAGAAATCTCCATCTCGACGGCCGATACCACAAATGCATTGCGGTGGCCGATGGGGATACCCTCACCCTGGACGGGCTTGGGACGGTCCGATTCATCGGCGTGGACACCCCCGAGAAAAATCATCCAAAACTGCCAGTCCAGTTCATGTCCGCGGAATCGACCGCCTTCACGAAAAATCTCTGCATGGGAAAAAACATCCGCCTGGAATATGACCCCCATGACGAAGACAAGCGAGGGAACTATGGGCGAGTACTGGGATATCTTTATCTGGAAGATGGCACATTCATTCAGGAACAGCTCCTGAAAAACGGCTATGCTTCTGCCTACACCCGGTATCCATTTGATGAAAAAAGAAAAAATCAGTTTCTGGCCTGGGAACAAACAGCCCGGCAAAAGAAATTGGGGATCTGGCGGCAAAACGCAATGGGCGAAGTTCTGTGGAACCTCGGGCGCCGGCAGCTCATGATCCAGGTCGAAAGGGTTCCTTCAAATCGTTACAGGCTGCGGATTGGAACCTGGATTTCGAAACCTTTCCACCCTGGAGAAATCGCCTTGAACCTGGTCGAATTGTATACCACCGCCCATGAATTGGGACCACGGGATCTCAGGAAACAACTGGGGCAATCCGGATATACACAAAGCGTTGACCCCGAACCGTTTGCGGTTGCTGTAATGGTCATGGGCATGGCCCACCGGAAATGGGGGATCATATATGGAAATCATGCCAAACCACGCGTTCAGGCGGAAGACCTTGACCGGAAAATCCAGGCATTATGCGGGTGGAAAAAGGACCTTGACGCCGAACATCTGGAAGTGATGTTGTCCAAAAACGGCTATGGACCTGTTCCCGAAAACCTCATACGGACCATCGATCCCCTGAAAATCGCTGATGGATTCTTGAAAACAGAGCCGGCTGCCAGAAACAAGGGACGAACGATTTCGTGGGAATCGGCCGGCAAATATATTGGAAAAAAGGTAAGTGTCGAGGGAAAAATCGTTCGAAGTCACAATTCGGGAACGGCTTGCTTCCTGAACTTCCACCGGAATTTTACCCGATACATGAGTCTCGTGATTTTTGAAAACAACTTTCGAAAGTTTCCATTCCAGCCGGAAAAATTCTATCTTAACAAAACGGTTCGGGTGAGGGGAAAAATAAAGGAATACGAGGGCAAACCGGAGATCGTTCTCGAAAACCCAAGGCAGATCGAGGTTATTAAAAGCCGATAACCGGGTGGCATTGCCAGGTCACCATCATTGATTTTTCAAGTCAAATATCGTACCGTCATGATAGATGTGAAGGTAGCCTCCTATGGACGGGGCACTGCATGGGGAAACTGAGACCGGGATTTTCGGGGTGGAGGGCAAACAAAATGAAATCCGCATTATTTCATATTCAGATATTCATACTGATGGTTTTTCTCTTTCCATCATGCAGCACGGTTCCCTTGACCGGTAGAACCCAGCTGGATCTCATTCCCAGTTCAACAATGCTTTCCATGAGCTTCCAGCAGTATGACGATTTTCTCAAAAAAAACAAGCTCAGCACGAATCACGAACAGACGCAGATGGTCAAACGGGTCGGTCAAAAAATTCAGAAGGCAGTGGAACGCTATATGGGGGAGAACCACCTGTCCCACAAACTGCAAGACTACCATTGGGAATTTAATCTGGTGGAGAGCCCGGAGGTCAACGCATGGTGTATGCCCGGTGGAAAGGTTGTGGTATATACCGGGATACTCCCCATGACGAAAGACGAGGCAGGCCTGGCCGTGGTCATGGGGCATGAAATTGCCCATGCCGTGGCACGTCACGGGGATGAACGCATGAGCCAGGGACTTCTGGTTCAAACGGGAGGAATCGCCCTTTCCGCAGCCCTGGCCAACAA
The DNA here is from genome assembly GCA_963664475.2 of Desulfatiglandales bacterium. Lineage (GTDB taxonomy): Bacteria > Desulfobacterota > DSM-4660 > Desulfatiglandales > Desulfatiglandaceae > NaphS2. The sequence continues at coordinate 6,151 of CAXXXE010000002.1, read as the reverse complement.
ATCGGAAACAACGCGTCAGCTCTGGATGACCGCTTTCGGGGTGGGATCCTCCGTGGGGGTCATCCTGCCGTACAGCCGCCTGCATGAGAGCGAGGCGGACCGTCTCGGACTGGTCTTTATGGCCATGGCCGGATACGATCCCCGGAGGGCCGTCGACTTCTGGGAACGGATGGCCCAACAGAAAAAAGGAGAGGCCCCACCCGAGTTCCTAAGCACCCACCCCTCCGACAAAACACGTATCGAGCAGATCAAGGCAGAAATTCCCGGCGCAATGAAGTACTACAAAAAATAGCGGGATGTTTGCCTTTTATGGCGGCATAAAAATCCCCGATGGTTTCCATGTCCCTTTCCATACGGCCCGTGACGTAAACCGTCGGTCCGATGCCCCCGATTTTTTTTCTGTAATCCAGATACCCCAACACCACCGGGACCCCCGCTCCTTTGGCAATATGGTAGAATCCACTCTTCCAGTACGCCGTTTTTCTTCGGGTGCCGGATGGGGAAACCACGAGAACCATGGGGTCATATTTCCTGAAGGCCGCAATTGATTGCGCCACAACATTGTGTGCTCTCGATCGATCAACGGGAAAAGCCCCCAGCCATCGCATAAAGGGCCCCATGGGCCATCTGAACCAGGCGCCCTTCATCATGATCACGGGCTTTATGCCGAAGATGAGGGCAAGACAGATGGTGTAAACAAAATCCCAGTTGGAAGTATGGGGCGCCGCGATGATGATATATTTTGAAATATCGGGTTTCCGCCCAGCGGCCCGCCATCCCGAGATTTTAAAAATCATCAGCGCCAGCCAACGCATAAAGTTTTTACAGATAAATGTGTCGTGTACGGTATTGCGCATTTTTTTATTCCTTATTTAAATTTGAGGGCCGGCGCCAGGCTTGCCCCCGCGGGTGCTTTGAATGATGCTCCACAGGATCAAAAGGATTCCCAACCCCAGAGAAATTCGTCCCAGCCAATCGCCATGCCGGGCGAAGAAGGTCAGCCCCCGGTGAAGATGAACCTCTCCCGTCAGGGTCGCCTTTTGCCACCAGGGCGTTTGGGCCGTCACCATCCCCTTGGCATCGATCAGGGCGGAAATGCCGGTGTTGGCCACCCGAACCAGATCCCGGCGGCATTCGATGGCGCGAATGGGACTGAAATTGAAGTGATATTGATAACCCGGCGTCTTTTTCCACCATCCGTCGTTGGTGATCATGCAGATAAACCCCTTCTGTTCGGTCAGATTTTGAGCGCAGTAAGGGCCGAATACCGATTCAAAACAGAGGATCGGCAGAATGCTGGTGGAACCGTCGGACGATTCAAAATGGGTGCTCGCCTGTCGGTCGCTGTAGGTGCCGTTATATCCGCCAAGCTCAAGGGAAAACCGTCCCAGAAAGCTCAGATATTGCACAAAGGGCATTCGCTCGAATATGGGCACCAGTTTGGTTTTGTGGTAGAACTGCGGCGCCGCGCCCGGCGCCAGATAAAGGGCCGTATTGAAGGCCTCGTAGTAAAAGCCCTTTTCCCGGTCAAAACGACTCCCCGGGGGAATCTCCCCGCCCAGCTTCCGGTAGCTGTGGATGCCCAGGAGGCAATGGAGCCGTGGGTGTTTTTCCCTAAAAGCCATTACTTGACGGTAATAAGGCGATGCCAAAGGGTCTTCCTCATCGATTTGTTGTACAATAAAGGTTTCGGGGCCCAACAGATACCGGGTCTCATCATCGCAAAGCGTCTCCGCGGTCCTTATAAATTCTTCCAGGTGTCGGGCCTGCTTTTCCGGAACAAACTTTTCCCTGTAAGGATCAAGATTCGGCTGAATCAGCGCGATTTTCACCGTTTCTCCCTCTTCTTGAAAATTGTGGTACAGTTGAAACGATAAAAAGGAGGGAACCCATAACAGAAGAAATATTCCCACACCAGCAAGGGCCATTGAACCCGCACCCCTTTTTTGATAGACCCCGTATGCCTTGAAGACGGCAAAATTGGTCAGAATGATCCAGAGGCTTCCCCCGCGAACACCGGTAAACTCAACCCATTGGATAAGCCCTGGCGCCGTGACCAGGGCGTTCCCCAGGTTAAACCAGGGCCAGGCCAGATCCCAGATGTTGTGAAAATATTCGTACCCCATCCAGATGAACAGAAAAGGGAAAAACAACGGTATTTTCAGGATGGTTCGCACACGGCTTGCGGACCAGAACACAAGCGCCTGTATAAGGGCATTGGCCAGGATGACGCATATGGCCCCCAGCCATTGGGCCTGAACTATCCACCAGGACCCCAGGACATTCCACAGCAGGAACCCGGCAAGGGCGAGGTTAAAGAGGGCGTAAGGGTTCCAGTTGTCAGGGTGGTCGTGGATATCCGCTTCCAGTTGAAACAGGGGAACCCAGGCGACAAAGATCAGAAAAAAAAATATGGGAATAACCCAGGGGATACCCAGCAACAGACCGCCGGCCAGGGCAAGGGAAAGGTTTTTTCTGATGTTCGGCTTCATTTGATCTCGATTTTCTGGTGCAAGATAAGCCTGATCCGGCAAAAAGCAACGGGTTATTTTCCCTTTCCGGGATTTTACCATGATGAATCGGAACTTTAGGTTCGTCTAGCTGCAATACGGGAACCGGCGGTTCTCTCTCTCGGGACGCCGTAATAAATAAAACCAGTTCAATATCAATATATTACACCCATGGCACGACAAATGCATAGCTGACGGGAAAGGGGTTATAGCCCCATGGAAAACAGCGAGAAAAAGGCGCCGGGGATTCCGCGTTTGCTTCGGAAGCGGAGTGCCCCATTAAATTTTATGTGGAGCAATGGGAGGCAAGAAATAATGGAAGAGGAGATTCTCACCGCGGATGATAGTGACCCCCCCAATATCAGGGTGGCATTTGGGGCTTGTTTAGCGGCGAAAGCGTGTTTACCCGCAAAGCGACACCGGGCCAAAAAAGCCAAGGTCACATACCTGAAAAAGGTGGCGGAAGTATCCAGGTTCCATGTAAGTCCCGCTGCCTGCGATTTTCAAAAAAAGTATTTTCCCCAAAATCAGACCGGCCGAATGGGACGACTGGCACTGGCAACTGAAAAACCGAATCACCAGCCTTTCCCAACTGGCCCCCATGATCCATCTTTCCCATTGAGGAAAACGAGGCCATCAACCATTGCGGCAGGGGTCTCCCCCTTGCCGTTACGCCCTACTATGCAAGCCTCCTGGAACAGGACAATCCTTTTCAACCCTTGCGCCGTGCCGTAATCCCCGTTACCGCTGAACAACAATCCTTCCCCGGCGAAGCATCAGACCCCCTGGGCGAAGAAAACGACAGTCCGGTTCCCGGTCTAATCCACCGTTATCCCGACAGGGTGTTGTTCCTGGTCACCGATTTTTGCTCCACCTACTGCCGTTACTGCACCCGTTCACGGATGGTGGGTCAAAAAGGCGGCGGGACCTTTCATAAGGCTCGCCTTGAAAAGGCGCTGGCATACATCCGGGAACACCCGGAAATCAGGGATGTTCTCATTTCGGGCGGGGATCCCTTGACCTTGTCCGATACAAAACTGGAGTGGCTCCTTTCCCGGTTGAAACAGATTTCCCATGTGGAATTCGTGCGCATCGGCACCAAGGTCCCCGTGGTGCTCCCCCAGCGCATTACCCCGGCACTCACCCGAATGCTGAAACGCTATCATCCCCTGTGGATCAGCATTCATTTCACCCATCCCGATGAACTCACCCCTGAAACGGTGCAGGCCTGCGGGCGTCTTGCGGATGCGGGCATTCCACTGGGAAGCCAGACGGTTCTCCTGAAAGGGATCAATGACCAGGTGGAGACCATGAAACGCCTGGTACAGGGGTCTCCTCAAGGCGCGGGTAAGGCCGTACTACCTGTATCAGTGCGATCCGATCACGGGCTCGGCCCACTTCCGCACCACCGTGGAAAAGGGTCTGGAAATCGTCAGGGGGTTGCGGGGGCATACAACGGGATATGCCCGTTCCCAACTATGTGATTGACGCCCCCGGGGGAGGCGGAAAAATTCCGTTGCTCCCGGAATATTTCATGGGCCGGGACGAGGATGATCTCGTCCTGAAAAACTATCAGGGCAAGCTTTATCGTTATCCGGATCCCGTGGATCAATGCATGGGAGACACTCCCGCCCCCACCCCTTGGCTTGACCAAACAGGAGAAACCGGCATGCTGATCGGGCTGACCTATGACCTCGAGACGACTACCTCAATGCCGGTTTCAGCAAAGAGGATACAGCGGAATTTGACAGTGAAGCGGTGATTCTGGGCATTGAAGGGGCACTTGGGGCATTGGGTTACCGCACGGAGCGGATCGGAAACATCCGGAGTCTGATCCGGAAACTGAATCGGGGCGACACCTGGGACCTGGTTTTCAACATTGCCGAGGGCCTCAGGGGATTCGGCAGAGAAGCGCAGGTACCCGCTCTCCTGGATGCATACGACATTCCCTATACCTTTTCCGATCCCCTGGTGCTGAGTCTGACACTGCATAAGGGGATGACCAAGCGGGTCATCCGCGACCTGGGGATTCCCACACCGGACTTTCGCGTCATAGAAACCGGTCGGGATGCGGGAAAAAATCGACCTTCCCCTTCCCCTCTTCGCCAAACCCGTGGCCGAGGGAACAGGCAAGGGCATCGATGCCGCATCGAAGATCTCCCAAAGGGAGCATATTGCTTCGGTGTGCCGTGGGCTTTTGGGCCGGTTCAACCAGCCGGTTCTGGTGGAAACCTTTCTTCCGGGAAGGGAATTTACCGTGGGCATTGTGGGAACAGGTGAAAACGCCGCCGTCATAGGCGTCATGGAGGTATTGCTCCGTCAAGAGGCGGAGCAGGATGCCTATTCCTTCTTGAACAAGGAACGATTCGAGGATCTGGTGGAATACCGTCTCGTGAAAGATGAGGAATCAAAAAGGGCCGAAGAAGTGGCTTTGGCGTCCTGGCGAGGTCTTGGATGCCGGGATGCGGGACGGGTGGACCTTCGAAGCGACGGGAACGCCGTCCCCAACTTCATCGAAGTAAATCCCCTGGCCGGGCTCCATCCCGTGCATTCGGATCTCCCCATTCTGTGTTATCTGGCCGGCGTCACCTACCAGAAACTTATTGAAATGATCATCGCGTCAGTCGAAGGAAGGCTGCAAAAGAAGGCCTAGACCATGAACGCCGTAATCATATATGATAAGGTCGCCGAAAAGATGACCGATCCGGACCATAGGGATGTCCTCGAACAGGTCCGGGCGGTCGGCGAGGTTCTGGGCGCCATGGGATATACGCCCCTCGAACTGGGGATCACCATGGACCTGGCTAACCTGGAGGAGAAACTGAACGCTTTTTGCCCCGACGTTGTGTTCAACCTGGTGGAGTCTCTATCAGGCGCCGGCCGGTTGATCCACCTGGCGCCCGCCGTCCTGGAGTTTCTTGGGTTCCCTTATACGGGCGCCCCCGCGGATGCGTTGTATCAAACCTCTAATAAGGCCGTTTCAAAGCGGCTGCTGCAAGGATCGGATCTCCCCACCCCGGAGGCATTTTTTCAGGAAGGCGGTCTAAACCATTTAATGCCCCGGAAGGGAACCCACTACATCATCAAATCCGTCTGGGAACATGCCTCCATCGGGATCGAGGATGATTCGGTGGTGGTGGTTCAGGATAAAGCGCAACTGGTCCAGGCCATGCATCCCGAAGAAAGGCCCTCGGAGGGAGCTGCTTTGCGGAGAGATATATTGAAGGGGGGAATTCAATCTTTCCCTGTTGACGTCCCCTGAAGGCCCTCTGCTGCTCCCCCCCGCGGAAATCCGGTTTGACCAATTCCCTCCCGAAAAACGGAAAATCGTGGGATACACGGCCAAGTGGGATACGGCTTCATTTGAATACCATCACACCCCCCGCACTTTCCAATTTCCCCTGGAAGATGCGCCCCTGCTGGACCGCATGGCGGATTTGGCCAAAAGGTGCTGGCATCTTTTCGGCATCCGCGGTTACGCAAGGGTGGATTTCAGGGTCGACCATCACCATCAACCGTGGATACTGGAGGTCAACGCCAATCCCTGTCTGTCTCCGGACGCGGGTTTGCGGCCGCGGCCGCCTACGCAGGCATTGCCTTCCGGGAAGCGGTCGAAAGAATCGTGAATGAAACACGCTACC
>CAXXXE010000001.1:1400000-1416437 GCA_963664475.2 Desulfatiglandales bacterium | reverse complement strand
ACTTCATCATTGTTGTTTACCAGTGTGTTGGGCAAAAGGGAGCCGAAACGATGTAGCTTTTGGCTAATTGATCCGACTGAGGCATTGCGTATGCCGAAGCGCGTCATAATCGTTGAAATGGCTTCAATGCTGATTTTACCTTCCAGGCGAAGAGAAAGCATATACCGATACGGCAAGTCAGAATCGACAACAGGTTGTAAAACTTTGTCGCCAAAAACGCGCAGGCTTGCATCATGCAGGGTGCTCGCCAACATATAAACAAACATGCGCGAAATCATGAACTGACGAGACAGTTCAGTTATCTTTCCCCATTGCCCGGTTACTTTAGCAGTGAGTGCCATAAAAGCTATGTATAAGCGGATTGATGGGGTTAAGTCGCTACGTCTTATGAACTTATTTCCAGGTAAAAGTACTTTTGTTTTGGCTATTTTTTCTCTCCCTTATCTTTAGATATTTGTATCCAAGATAAGGTACACTGGCACAATATTTTTGTCCGGAGCTTTCATTCAATAAGGATTTCCTATGCTTAAGTCAATATTAGTCTTTTGTTTTGAGAGAAATAGCAAGATAAGGAGCAGATTCAAACGTCCGATCTGTTAAAAAAAGATGCGATTGTGGGCGGAAAGCTCACTTCCTTTAGCATCAATTTAAGGAAGAGTGTAAACTGGGAAATGAAGGATGCCGATTTTGGCATCCTTCAAATTGAGGGGAAAGTAGTTTACACTTTTTGGCAAGCGGTTTTCAGGCAAAGCAGTGGCACATCCCACAATGGCGGCTTTTCTTTTTTTTTCTGTGCGGGTTCTTATACGGGAGAAAGAGAAAAGGACTTGTCTTTTTCTCGAATGACCTCAAAGAGCAGGTCGACCCAATCCTTTTTCTGTTTCTTTCCGGTCAATATTTCCATGGGCGTTTGGTTTTTTCTCTTGCCAGCTCTATAACGCCTATGGTTATGGTAGAACATGATGAGGTTTAGCATTTCCTGATCCACGTGATTCCGCGACCCGTTCAGGTAGGGCCGAATGATGGAATTGATGCACTCTACCAGCGCTGAACTCTGAACAATTTGGTCTAACTGAGCGTATACCTGCTCTTTGACAATTTGTGATTCTTCCTGGAGATAGCCCTCTGCGATCTGAGTGCAGAATTGCTCATTTTCTCTGCAGAAGTTTCGTTTGTTGGCCTTTTTTGATTTGATGGCGCTCCTTCCCCATTGCCAGGCGAGACAAAGGGCTTTCAATGCATTTGGGTCAATAGGCAGTTGTGATAACCCGAAAAAGATTTTTTCGGCCTCATCAAAATAATTCAGCAAGTCCGGCATAGTGCCGCGAACCTTTTTGACGGCTTCGTTGATCTTGGTATGTCCCAATTCCTCAATTAGAGATAAGCCTGCCTCGATATTTTCCTCCGCGCTTTGTCTGCCCCGCAAGTTCCCGTTGCTGTCAAAGATGTTCAGTTCTTTAATTGTGGTCCGATAAAGGAATGAAAAGGTTTCATACAGCTCGATGGCATTATCAGCATTTCTTTTTGCTTGTTCATAAGCATCTATTCTTTTGCAGATTACTTCATCGCTTCTGGCCGAATCAAGCGTATCCCAACACTTGTATTCCTTTTCAATGGCTCCTAAGGCCTTCTGTTCCAGGTTATTGACCCACATTCCCAGCTGGTGGGCGATTGCATGGTAGGTATCCGGCTGTCGAAATATATCAGCCAAGGCTTCTTTTTTTGCTCCACACAAACCTTTGCCTTCATCCGTAACGAGATATGTTGCGATATGCCCATTTTCTTGAATACATTCCCAATGCTTCTTCCAGTCTTCTATTTTGCGGGAATCAGCAAGCTCAATTCTCAGGATTGCCGAACTAATTGGGTCAACAGTCACTAAGATAGGGATATTTTTGGCGAAGATTTCATCGCTTAGAAAGACCACCAAACGAACTTCATCATTGTTGTTTACCAGTGTGTTGGGCAAAAGGGAGCCGAAACGATGTAGCTTTTGGCTAATTGATCCGACTGAGGCATTGCGTATGCCGAAGCGCGTCATAATCGTTGAAATGGCTTCAATGCTGATTTTACCTTCCAGGCGAAGAGAAAGCATATACCGATACGGCAAGTCAGAATCGACAACAGGTTGTAAAACTTTGTCGCCAAAAACGCGCAGGCTTGCATCATGCAGGGTGCTCGCCAACATATAAACAAACATGCGCGAAATCATGAACTGACGAGACAGTTCAGTTATCTTTCCCCATTGCCCGGTTACTTTAGCAGTGAGTGCCATAAAAGCTATGTATAAGCGGATTGATGGGGTTAAGTCGCTACGTCTTATGAACTTATTTCCAGGTAAAAGTACTTTTGTTTTGGCTATTTTTTCTCTCCCTTATCTTTAGATATTTGTATCCAAGATAAGGTACACTGGCACAATATTTTTGTCCAGAGCTTTTATTCAATAAGGATTTCATATGCTTAAGTCAATATTAGTCTTTTGTTTTGAGAGAAATAGCAAGATAAGGAGCAGATTCAAACGTCCGATCTGTTAAAAAAAGATGCGATTGTGGGCGGAAAGCTCACTTCCTTTAGCATCAATTTAAGGAAGAGTGTAAACTGGGAAATGAAGGATGCCAAGATTTTGAACTTAAATCCATGAGGATGCTCTATGAAGCTCTCTATTATGCCGTAAAATTTCAAGCGCCGGTCATCTTGTATGACACTGGGTGAATTTGTCATGTTCGAATCCGTAACTACTCACCCCTATCAGCGTAGATGTGGCCAGAAAAGGCCATTTGGATGGCGACCAGCGGATTGTATCCCTTATTTGCCATGGTCTGCAGATAGCTTGAGATACGGCAATAAGCGTCGGCATATTTTTTTGTTCTGAAACAGCCCGATACTTTCTGTTTGACCTTGCTCATTCTTAGATCACGTTCCGCGCGGTTGTTTGTGAATGGCACATGCGAGACCTTGGCGAAGAGCAACACTGCACTCTCATGCTTTTTCAGTCGCTCCCACAAGTTGTGTGCATCGGACTTTGCGACTTTGCCTCTTTTACCGTTTTGTTTTGGCGGGATAGGGGGGAGCTCCTTTCCACCACGAGTCAGGATATTCCTGTAGCGTTTCTGTAGATTCTTGTACTCCTTATCGGTCAGTTTCTTCGATTGACGTTTGGCGACAATTAGGCAGTTTTCCTGCAACAGGCGCTTTATGTTGGCAGCCCATCTATACCCATTGGAATCCACAATGAAAGTGAGTTCGCGCAAAAGATGTGAGCCGCACAAACCATGGTCGCAATGATCATAGGAAAGGTATGATTGCCAGCAGTCATGGATTATGACCCCTCCATAGCGTGGTATAATGCCAATCTCCTCAATTGCCTCTAATCCCCGTTTGGGGTGAAGGAACTTGAGGGTGATATCCCCAGCCGATGCAACGTGAATCCAATGGTTTTTTCTTTCAACCCGCAATGAGGTTTCATCTACATGCAAGGCAGGCATCTGCAGTAACCTTTCAATTGCGGACTGTTCCCATGCTTCCAGAGCGTAATGGAGTTGCATCACATATTTCAAGAGACTCGCCTCAGACAGCAGTCGACCGATTAAGGTTTGAACCATCTGTTGCACCCGCTTGAGAGAGATCATTTGGGCAACCAGAAGATTCACCACATACCCTTTGATCCCAGGACCATACTGCAGAGGGCCTTTCATATCTTCAGGAAAACGCCCTTTGTTTTGCATCTTGCAGCGAGGGCACACCTTGATTTCGGCGTCTACATGACTAACTACCTTCTCGAAAATGATATCGATCTTTGTACGTCGCTCGCATTCTTCAGAGGGAACGTCGTCCAAACTTTCACCACAGAACTCACAATCCGTAACCTTTGCAACCTGGGTCGTTTCTACTGTACGGGTATTGCCGGACAATATGCCGTTTTGTTTTTTGCCCTTGCCGTTCGTTCCAGATGTGGGGTCGGTTTTATCTTTACCGGTTTGGGAGGAAGGTATGCTGGAGTTGAGGTTGTTTTTACGGGTTTTTTTCTCCATGAATACGGCAATCAGCAATTCGAACAGCATGATCATGGCTTGGAACAAGGAGGAGGATTCCGGAGTGATTTTGCCTTGATTCGAGAGGTCCTCGAATCTTACCTTGAGTTGATCAAATTCCTCCCTGAGGGATTGTTTGTTGACGCTTGGCATGGCGCTAATCCCGGGCTTCGACGGCCATTATGGAAGAAAGTACGGCCAGACGCTCTGCACGAGGAAGTGCTTGATAACGCCTGCCCCAGTTTTCTGCCTTACGTTTGATGCGTTGCCGGTCGGTGAAGTTTTTACCCGCGTAGCGGCACCAGTGTACCCGGTCGGTGGTAAAGTTAAACCACAGCTTCTCGGTTCGGACACCGCCCTGGTTCATCACCTGTAGTTCAAGCGTACCCCAATCGGTTAACAGTTCATCGTAGACATTAGACGGATAGCCGGATAGGATAACCGAACAGGGCAGCCCCTTGAGGATCTCCAACAGCTCAATATGATCCTGCTCCTCATAGTCAAAACGATATCGTCGAGTTGAGCTGCGGGTGTGGTGAAGATAGGGAGGGTCGCAGTAAACCAGTTCACGTCCACGATAGGCATAGGTGGAAAGAAACTGGTGTGCACAGCCATGAATTTTTTCAACCGGATAGTCACACTGAAAGACTTTAAGTGGCTTTGGATCAAGATCGATGGCGATATTTCGCAATGCGGGAGGCTTGCGCTGCATCACCGCTCCACCGCCCAGATGGGTCTCGATATAGGTGTCATGTGGTGGCATCATGGCGATAATGGGCTGACACAAACCCGATGTCGCCTTTGACCCAAAATAACGGTCCATGGCTGTTGACCTTTCTTATTGCCGCGCTGGTCATCAGCATAGCGCCAGGATTCTATGTTGTCAAGAAGAAAATTGTTCAAAAATCGAACTGGTAAATCCTATGGTTGACATCCCGGATTTTCGTGGGGGGTGAGCAGTTACCTTACTTTTGTCAAAAGTAACTTCAAGCCACAAAGAAATCGAGGGGACCAATGGTGAATTTGGAGTAGATTTATCCCAAAAGCTTCTGACCGCACCGTTTCTTTTAGAAACAAGATTTTAAAATACAATGAGTAATTTTAAAAACCGGGAATTGATTGTAAAAATGTTTGCACTTCGTCGCGAAGGTGAGCATGAAGTTCTGCATCTTGTGGTGTACCCATCGCTAACGAGGTTGCGTTGTGTCCGCATTGCGGCTCACTTTCAACTAAAATTCATCAAGAAGAGCCGTCGAAGCCATTCCCCCTGTGTCAGGATAGATGTCGCCTCAATTGAAAAATCAAAACCGGGGGCATTGAGGTGATTTTATGGTATACCCGATTAAAATGAAAGAGACAGTGATAAAAAAAGTGCAAATGGGTGGAAAACCTCATTATGAAATAGCAAGTGAAGCCGGCATCGGTCGGTCCACCTTGACTTACTGGCTCAAAAACCACAAAAAAGACGGGAACAAGAATTTGACTGAAAAAGAAAAACGCCCCCAAGACTGGACTGTAGAGCAACGACTGAATGCTTTAATGGAAACAGGTGTCATGCCGGAAGGGGAACGTGTTTCCTGGTGCCGTAAAAGAGGGGTCTTTTCTCACCACCTTGAACAGTGGAAAAAAGACATCCTCTCCTTGTCAACCCCAAACAACTCCGCCCTTAAATTCAAAGGGACTGCCCGGTTAAAGAAGGAGAATGCCGCTCTGAAAAAAGAGTTGAACCGTAAGGATAAAGCACTTGCCGAGACGGCAGCCTTACTGGTTCTTAAAAAAAAAGCGGACTTTATCTGGGGGGATCCCAGGGACGATTGATCAGTGAAGGCGACAAAAAGGAAGTCTTGGCTCTGATCCAGGAGGCATGCAAGGCCGGGGCACGTAAGCATCTTGCAGCAGAGCTTCTGGGTCTGCCGCTTCGGACGGTACAACGCTGGGAAACGCATGGCATTAATGATCACCGTAAAGGCTCCCGGGCTGTGCCAGGCAACAAGATATCTCAAAAAGAGAGGGAACGAATCATGGATGTGTTGACATCATTGGAATTTGGGGATTTTAACCCTCATCAAATTGTTCCTAAACTTGCGGATCAAGGTATCTACCTGGGGTCGGAAGCTACCATGTACAGGATTTTGAGAGAGCAGAAAATGAACAAACACCGCCTCTCAAGCCAGGCAGGGGCCCGAAAACGCCCGGACGCGTACATTGCCACAGGCCCCAATCAGGTATGGTCCTGGGACATAACATATTTGCCGACCCGGGTAAAGGGTCGTTTTTTCTACCTTTATATGATCATGGATATCTACAGCCGTAAAGCAGTGGGATACCAGGTCTATGATTGTGAATCCGGAGAACTTGCAGCAGCTCTGATTACGGATACCTGTAATCAGGAAAAAGTACAAGAGGATCAGTTAGTTCTGCACTCTGATAACGGCGGGCCAATGAAAGCCTTTACCATGCTTGCAAAACTGGAATCCCTGGGGATAGTGCCGTCATTCAGCCGCCCCAGGATCAGCAATGACAACCCCTACTCTGAGTCGCTGTTCCGAACCATGAAATATCGACCAGAATACCCTGAGCATCCCTTTGAAGATTTGAAGAATGCTCGGGCGTGGACAGAAAATTTCTCCCAATGGTATAACAATGAGCACCTTCATAGCGGTATTTGCTTTGTAACTCCTACAGACCGACATGAGGGTAAAGATATTGAAATCCTTGAAAAACGTCATCAGGTCTACCAGATGGCAAAGAGTCTTCACCCGGAACGTTGGTCTAGGACGACAAGAAACTGGGAACACATTTGTGAAGTGGCGTTAAAGAAAAGGAACCATCCAGGAAAAAACACCGAAGACGGGAAAGATGCGTCACTGCCCCAGCGCCCGTACCTGCAAACCAACAGAGTTGATTTTGCCTATGGAGAAGCAAAAAATTCTCATGGCCGAGAATGGGCCTCTAAAAAAGCTCGTCGGAGTGTGACCGGCATGGTCGATAACTAACTGGTGAAAGTCCAGTCACGGACCTGAAAGGAGGTAACGTGTAGGTGAAGGCAAGGGTGCCTGAAGAAACTCCCATGGGCTGCCCGATGAGGGAATAAACGGTGATGTGGGAGCCAATGATGGATCTGAAGGAAGCCGTAGCCAAAATTGCCACCCAAACTCGGTGTGAACCTCTGGTAGGCCTTGAAGGGGGGCGAGGTGCCTCCAACCACCGAAGCCCGATATCCTTTCCGTAACCCGACCGGGTACAAGAGGTGGGTGGGCAATGACATAGCTATCGATCTTACCCGGTGAAGGGCCGTCTGTTCCGTGGCCGCTGTAACTGCGACAGGGTGCCGCTAAGCATTGCAGAGATGTATATGTTATGGGCAGGGGGTCTGCAGATGAAGCCGTAGTAGTCGTAAAGGTGGTAGCCGATGAAGGTGCGGTGACGTACCCGAGGGTAAACTACCATCAAGCGATCCCGACAAATTTGGGATTGGAGGCGAAGGGTGGAACATGTGACCGAGATTTGATGTGTCATTATAAACTATCGTCTTGAGATCAGCCCGTAAGGGAACCGTTCGTTGCTGGAAACGTATGCTTCAGTGTATCGAATCGCCCGGATTGATGAACAGGCGGTGCAAAGGAAGTGAAATGAGACAGTTGAATCTGTACTATGATGAGGAAGATATCTTCGGAAGGTTATGTACGTTAGAGGTCTTGAGGGACGGTTTCAAGGCGGTGAAGAAGAATCATGGCGCCCCTGGCGTCGACGGGGTGACAATTGAGGAATTCGAAGAAAACCTTGAGCAAGAACTCAAACGGCTGAACTGGGAACTTGAAAACTGGAAGTACAACCCGCAACCGGTTCAACGCGTAGAAATTTTGAAACCGGGAAAAGATGCGGGAGTTCGTTTGCTTGGGATTCCCTGTGTTCGCGACAGGGTGGTTCAGGCTACTCTGAAGCAACTATTGGAACCAATTTTAGACCCGAAATTTTCAGATAACAGTTATGGATTTAGGCCTGGCCGGAATCAACGCCAAGCAGTGGAATCAGCCCGAGATATTGTCCGTTCGGGTAAAGAATACGTTGTAGACATTGATCTGTCCAAGTTTTTCGACCGAGTTCATCACGACCGTCTCATTGCCAGACTGGCCTCATTCATTCCGGACAAGCGGATATTAAGGCTTATCGGCATGACATTGCGAAGCGGGGTGATGGAAAATGGTCTTGTACGAAGTACAACGGAAGGGACAGTCCAGGGTGGGCCTCTGAGCCCATTGCTGAGCAATGTCGTACTGGACGAACTGGACAAGGAGCTGGAAAGACGAGGGCTTGAGTTCTGCCGCTTTGCCGACGATTGCAATATTTTTGTAGGCTCACAAAAGGCGGCAGATCGTGTTATGCGTAGTATCAGCCAATTCATAGAGAAGAAGCTGAAACTGGTGATTAACCAGAAGAAGAGCAAGGTTGCGTTGTCCAAGTATGTGAAATTTCTTGGTATGACGATTATTGCTGGCGCCATGGTGATATCGGGCCAGTCCATCAACCGAGCCATGGCGAAGGTGAAATCCCTGACGCCAAGAGGAACGTACCTGACGCTGGAAAGAACCATAGAACGACTCAATAGCTGGTATATGGGATGGTCAGCTTATTACAGCATGACTGAATACCCCAGCCAGCTCAATAAAATTGAGGCGCACATCCGGCGCAGGCTCCGTTCGAGACTGGTGGATCAGCAGAAGCGCAAACGGTACCTATGGAAAAAGCTCATTAAACGCAAGGTACCGCGCTCCATGGCTTGGAAAGCAGTGTATTCCAACAAAGGGCGGTGGGCGTTGTCCCATACCTTTGCAGTAGAAAGGGCCTATCCCAATCGCTGGTTTATCGAAGAAATGGGGTTAAAGATACGTTCCAACGAACATCACCACCGGTGGTTCGACCTAAATCAATGGATCAAGGTGACATGAGGAGCCGTGTACGGACCCGTACGCACGGTTCTGTGGGCAGACGGGGGCTTGATAGCCCCCTCTGACCCGATGGCCATGAGAAATTTTTGCGGGTGTCACAATAATTTTTACACGTTTAGGCGACAACTTGCTTGACATCTACCGCATTCGTCATTTGGATGTGTGGGGCAAAAAGACCTTTATACATTTTCTCTCTCGCCGTTTCAAATGCGAAGATTGTGGCCGAACTTTTGTAGAGGAATTGCCCTTCGTGGATTCCCACCGCAGGCAATCCATAGCCTTCGAACGGCATATTTATCAGGCCTGTCTTACAAGCACCTGGAAGGCTGTTGCAGTTCGTGAAGGGCTAAGTCACTCTACCGTAAAAGACATATTCAACTTTTGGGCGGCAATGAAACGAATGTCTACGGCCACCTATCCTATCAGGATCTTAGGAATTGATGAACTTTCCATCAAAAAGCGTCACAGGCAATTCGTACTCGTACTCTCTGATATTGATAGAAAATGTATAGTCGCTATCCTGCCTGATAGGGAGAAAAAAACCCTGGCAAATTGGATAGATGCTTTGAGTCCCCATGAGAAACAATCTATCCGTTTTGTCTCTATTGACATGTGGGCGCCCTACGATCAAGCCGCCTGCGGCAAGCTGCCCCATGCCAAGGTCGTAGTTGACCGATTCCATGTCATGAAACAATTGAACACGCGCCTGACACAGTTGCGCACCAAATACCAGAAAGAAAGCACTGATGAAATGAAAAATTTACTCAAAGGCAGTCGCTGGATACTTGTGCGCAATCGGGCTGAATTGTCACCAAAGGAAACAGAGCATCTGGATAACATATTGAAAACGTGCCCTGATCTTCGCTCCTTGTACCTGCTTAAAGAAGAATTCCGCACTGTATTCGAGAAAATCCATTGCAGAGAAAAGGCAGCCCGGTTTTTGGACGCATGGGTTTTAAAAGCAAAACGAACAGGCAACAAATACCTGCTCAAATTTGTTGCCACATTCAAAAATTGGAGAGAGGAGATCCTCAATTATTTCATTGAACGAATCACCAACGGATTCGTCGAGGGGCTCAATAATGGATTGAGGACGATGATACGCTCAGCTTACGGTTACAGGAATTTCGCAAATTTTAGACTTCGGGCGCTTACACAATTCGCCGGTTTTCACGTTAATCCACGTTGAGCCAATATTTTTTTCGAAAATGTTCATCTCAGCTTGGTTGAAGAAAAGGGCCGAACCGTTCATACAATATTGAAAGGTGTTACGAAGCTACATAAAACCGTACTCCGATTATTGGGGGTTGCCATTTCAGCTTATACCACAATCCGAGATCAATGGTGGATTTTCAAAATTCCAGTTTTGCTACCTCGGAGTTTTGATTCAACGTAATTCAGAAAATCATGCTTCAATGCTGCGGAATGTAAGTTTTACCGGATACGGATCGAACAAATTGATCAATTTCACTTTTTTTAATGGTGTTCATACGTATGAACGGACGCAGGGTATACATAAATGAATAGACCGGAAATCTTCCGGCAAAAACTTCTTTTTTCACGGTTTCGCTCATCTCGCCGATAATGCCGCAACGCATGCTGACCCAGGATTTGCTTTTTTCAAGAAGGCTGGCGATATCTGAATAACTCATCTGACGGCCTCGCTTCAGTTCATGGATTAACCGGGCCTGTTCCAGAATGCTGAGGGATTTTGCGTTTGATAATCGAATCAAATCAATAATACCGCGAACCTCATCCCGGCCCAGCGACCGGTAAGGCACAATCTCGATATGCAATTTCTTTGCACACCGGTATCTTTTGAAGCCGTCAAGCAGAATTCTGTTCCCATCAACGTCCACCCCCTGGAGTGGATCCCGGATACCGTTTGCAATCACAGAGGTCAAAAGGGCTCTTTCCGTCAATGCTGATCTCAGACGGTAATCCTCATAGCGCAAATCAAAACTGGAAATTTCTATCTTCTCGACCATTTTGGTTCCTCATGGAGGAATTTTCTGAAAGCCAGGGCCACCATAAAACGGTTTTTCAGCAGAGTCGATGCTGTGTTGTCTCATTCGGCTATTTAGCATGTGATAAATTTCATCCAGACTTACATTGCGACCTTCAATTAAACTTGTAACCAACCGGACATGATTAACGATGCCACGTTCCACTTCACATTTTTCTTCTATTGTCTCCTCTTGTTTTCTTTCAGGAAGGTCAGCCTTTTTGCTGCGATTACGGTTCAAGGCCTTTTTCTTTTCCTTGTTCTCTTCGTAGCGGTAATACGCCGCACTTCTCTCTATGGATTTTTTACGGCGGTGAGCTTCCCGGCAGCCAAAGGGGCAGCCAAGATCATTCCGGCCTGCATTCCGGGGATGGGTGAAAAAAAGGATGTTGCAGTGCTTGCAGCGGGTCAGGCGATTTTTTAGATGCGGCTTTTCCTTAAGAACTGAGCGAAGAACAAGATAATATCGAGCAACAAGGGCACGGACCTCTCCAACGCGGTACCAATCCGAAATAAATTGAAAATGGCCTTGGATTTCTATTATAAAAAAGCCAGATGCTCGCTTATATCACTGATGCAATTGGGCATGCCCCTCGTGATACCTTTTCTTTTTTGATTGGTCTCAAAAATATAGGGTATTATGGGGGTCCTTTCTTCTTGTAAAGGAAAAGCTTATTTCAAAGGTAGGAAATTCTCAAATCGCGTGTATCAATTTATCTGAGCAGACCTGTATCAGTTTATCTGAGCGCTATAGCCTGTGGCAATATATACCAGCAATCATCAAAAACTTGCTCCTGATATTGCTGCATATATGCTTTCACGATGGGGAGAGTCTGAAAACTTTTTCAAAGAGATGATGTCCCTGTACAACTTCAATTATCATCCCGGCTATGATCTTAAAGAACTTGAAGAACAACCTCTTGTAGATAATCCTAAGGTAAAAACAATCAAAAAGACGATCAAGGGAATTAAACAAAAGATGGGGCAATTGGCGCTTGCAAAACAACAAACAGAGTCCAAAATAGAAGCACGAAAAGATCTTCGTCTTGAAAAAAAGCTAAACACGTTTCAGAAAGAAATAGAGAAATACGACAAAGAGCTTGACGGTTTTCAGGCAGCCTTAAAAGAAATGCCTGACAAAGTATCAATAATTGAAGTTCTGCAAGACAGACCAATGAACAAGGCAGATCTGGAGAAAAAGAAGCTCTACGACTTGATACAAATGATTGCCTTTCACTCACGCGAGCATTTGGTTGGCTTGTTCCGCTCATGTTATGATGATCCGCGAGATGTGAAACAGATACTGACAAAGGTCACAAAACTCCCTGGTTATGTGAAATTAGTCGGGAAAACACTTGTTGTGCTTTTGGATTGGATAGAGGACAAAAAACATCGGAAAGCAGCAACAAGATTTTGCCATCTGATAAACACTATGTCGCCTAAATTGAGGGGTCGCATGGAGTTCGACCTTTATTTTCGTATCTCCTCAATCCCTCAAGTGGGTTATTGCTGTTAAAGCCTTGATCATCGTTTCAGCCATCCTACGCAGGGTATCGTGTTTCGACCACATGTAGGGGCGAAAAATCTTTCTGCCTAATGGCCGAAACAATGATCAAGGCCGCTGTTGAACTAAATGCACAATTTGAATTGAGAAAAAACGTCATTTACTATGATGTCTGCGAGTTATAGAGTTGCGGAGGAGAGCAGAGCTAACCCTAAAGGGCTCCCTCTCCTCCCCAACATCTATTCCTCGGAATAGGTACCAGATTTTACGTTATGAATGATTCAGGATTTCTCCAATAGCTCCCATGCAACCTGACAGTAGGTCTCAACCCCCAGGGAAAGGACTTCTTCGTTGAAATCGAATTTGGAATGGTGCAGCGAGGAACCTCCCTCACGGCCTACCCCCAGGAAAAAGAAACAGCCTCTTGACCGCTCCAGAAAACAGGCCATGTCCTCCCCCCCCATGGTGGGCTCAGGTACCACCACACAAGCTTTCCCCACGACTTTTTCTGCTGATCGGCGTACCAGAGCTGCCATATCGTCGTCGTTAATCAACGGGGGAAACCCTTTCACATAGTTCAGGTCATAGGAAGCACCCATGGAATCGCATACCCCTCGGATGATTTTTTCTACGTGTCTGGGAAACTGCCGCCAGATCTCACGGTCAAAAGTTCGGGTCGTTCCTGAAAGAACAGCCTCTTCAGGAATTACATTGAAAGTGCTCCCGGCGTGGAATGTGCCGACCGTCAAAACAGCCGGGCGGATGGGGTCTATCTGACGGCTCACCACCCGCTGAAGGGCGTTGATCACCTGGGTTGCCACATCGATTGCATCCACGCACAGATGGGGCATGGCGCTGTGACCGCTTCGGCCCAGAATGGTCAGTTCAAAACGATCCATGGCGGCCATCAAAGCTCCCGACCTCACGCCGATGGTCCCTTCCGGAATCCCGGACCACACATGGCAGCCGACGCTGTAATCAACCCGCGGGTTTTCCATCACCCCTTCCGCTATCATGGGCAGAGCACCGCCGGGCCCCTCTTCCGCAGGCTGAAACAAAAATTTCACATGCCCTTTCAAATGCGGCGCTAACGCCTTCAGGATTCGGGCCGCTACCAGAACCATGCTCATGTGTCCGTCATGACCGCAGGCGTGCATTACCCCATCATGGGTGGAAGCGAATGCCAGACCCGTTTCTTCAAAAACGGGAAGTGCATCCATGTCCGCGCGAATCATGAGGGTTTTACCCGGGCCGGAACCTCTCAAATGCCCGACAACCCCGTAACGGGCAATCCCCGTCTCCACTTCCAAACCTGTATCTCTCAAGAAATCGGCAACAAACCGCGATGTCTTTTCTTCAGAAAATGCGGTCTCGGGAATACGGTGCAAGTCCCGACGGAGCGTCGAAATGAGGTCCCGATGACGGACAACAATGTCTCTAAAATCCATGGCAATAATACCTCTCAGCGCAAAAAATTTCAGTGCGATTCCCTCTTATAAGAGAAACGCCGAAAACCGACTGCCGGCATCGGTCAGTGCCTGAAGGCGGTATAGAAGACGTTTGCAAACAATCTCGGCATGGGCGCGCGGCAACCTCTTCCCCAATGCCGAAAAGTTTCATTTGGGCATTCGGAATGTTTTGTCAAAATTTCACCAGCAAGTTGATGGTCCAGGGAAACAAAAACCCCGAAACCTTTTCCCTTTCCTGGTCACCATAAAAAAAAGCCCCTCATAGAAATATGAAGGGCTTTTTATATGAATTTCGGCGGCGTCCTACTCTCCCACGCAGACTCCCACGCAGTACCATCGGCGCTGAGGAACTTAACTTCCGTGTTCGGGATGGGAACGGGTGTATCCTCCTCGCTATTACCACCGAAAACTGTTAAACCAAATACAGAGTCAGCCCACAAAGGGCATAAATAAAACAAGTTTATGGCCAAGCCTCACGACCTATTAGTACCAGTTAGCTAAATGCATTACTGCACTTACACACCTGGCCTATCAACCTTGTCGTCTTCAAGGGGTCTTCAGATCTTGTGTCTCCACAAGATGGGGATATCTAATCTTGAGGTTGGCTTCCCACTTAGATGCTTTCAGCGGTTATCCATTCCGAACGTAGCTACCCAGCTATGCCGCTGGCGCGACAACTGGAACACCAGAGGTTCGTCCATCCCGGTCCTCTCGTACTAGGGAAAGATCCTCTCAAATATCCTGCGCCCACGAAAGATAGGGACCGAACTGTCTCACGACGTTCTAAACCCAGCTCACGTACCGCTTTAATTGGCGAACAGCCAAACCCTTGGGACCTGCTCCAGCCCCAGGATGCGATGAGCCGACATCGAGGTGCCAAACCGCGCCGTCGATGTGAACTCTTGGGCGCGATAAGCCTGTTATCCCCGGAGTACCTTTTATCCGTTGAGCGACGGCCCTTCCATACGGAACCGCCGGATCACTAAGACCTACTTTCGTACCTGTTCGAGATGTCTCTCTCACAGTCAAGCTCCCTTATGCCTTTACACTCTTCGGCTGGTTTCCAATCAGCCTGAGGGAACCTTCGCGCGCCTCCGTTACTCTTTGGGAGGCGACCGCCCCAGTCAAACTACCCACCAGACACTGTCCCCGATCCGGATAACGGACCAAGGTTAGAACCCTAAACTAGTAAGGGTGGTATTTCAAGGATGACTCCACCCCAACTGGCGTTGAGGTTTCGCAGTCTCCCACCTATCCTACACATACTAGCCCAAAATCCAATGTCAAGCTATAGTAAAGGTTCACGGGGTCTTTCCGTCTTTTCGCGGGTACGCGGCATCTTCACCGCGAATTCAATTTCACCGAGCCTCTGGTTGAGACAGTGGGGAAGTCGTTACGCCATTCGTGCAGGTCGGAACTTACCCGACAAGGAATTTCGCTACCTTAGGACCGTTATAGTTACGGCCGCCGTTTACTGGGGCTTCGGTTCAATGCTTCTCCATTCCGAGGAATAGATAACAAGTCCCCTTAACCTTCCAGCACCGGGCAGGCGTCAGACCCTATACATCGTCTTGCGACTTGGCAGAGTCCTATGTTTTTAGTAAACAGTCGCCACCCCCATTTCTCTGCAACCTCCTTCAGCTCCAAAAGTAAATTTTTTCACCTAACGGAGGCACACCTTATCCCGAAGTTACGGTGTTAATTTGCCGAGTTCCTTAACCAGAGTTCTCTCGAGCGCCTTGGGATTCTCACCCCGCCTACCTGTGTCGGTTTACGGTACGATCACCTAGTTGACTCGCTAGAGGCTTTTCTTGGCAGTATGGGATCAATCACTTTATGAGACAAAGTCTCTCGTATTCACTTCTCGACGTTAAGAAAGAACGGATTTACCTATCCTTTCCGCCTACAAGCTTAAACCACCATCCAACAGGTGGATGACCTACCCTTCTACGTCCCCCCATCACTCAAATGCCAACTTGGCGGTACAGGGATATTAACCTGTTTCCCATCGCCTACGCCTTTCGGCCTCGGCTTAGGGGTCGACTAACCCTGAGCAGATTAACTTTACTCAGGAAACCTTAGGCTTACGGCGAGCGGGTTTCTCACCCGCTTTATCGTTACTCATGTCAGCATAGTCTCTTCCATTCAGTCCACCGGTCCTTACGGTCCGGCTTCAGCCCGGAATGGAATGCTCCCCTACCATCATATGAATCCGAAGATTCATACAATCCGCGGCTTCGGTAATGTGCTTTAGCCCCGTTGAATTTTCGGCGCAGAATCACTTGACCAGTGAGCTATTACGCTTTCTTTAAAGGATGGCTGCTTCTAAGCCAACCTCCTGGCTGTCTCAGCATTCCCACTTCCTTCTCCACTTAGCACATATTAGGGACCTTAGCCGGCGGTCTGGGCTTTTTCCCTCTCGACCATGAAACTTATCTCCCATAGTCTGACTCCCACAATAAAAGTTAACGGTATTCGA
>CAXXXE010000001.1:0-1397500 GCA_963664475.2 Desulfatiglandales bacterium | reverse complement strand
TTCCCGGGTTGAGCCCAGGGCTTTCACATCTGACTTGCTAAACCGCCTACACGCTCTTTACGCCCAGTAAATCCGAACAACGCTTGCACCCTCCGTATTACCGCGGCTGCTGGCACGGAGTTAGCCGGTGCTTCCTCCAGTGGTACCATCAAGTCTTTTGACTATTGATCAAAAG
This sequence comes from Desulfatiglandales bacterium, assembly GCA_963664475.2. GTDB lineage: Bacteria > Desulfobacterota > DSM-4660 > Desulfatiglandales > Desulfatiglandaceae > NaphS2. The sequence continues at coordinate 1,397,325 of CAXXXE010000001.1, read as the reverse complement.
ATTTTTTTCCCACTTGACAGAGCTTTACGACCCGAGGGCCTTCTTCGCTCACGCGGCGTTGCTGCGTCAGGGTTTCCCCCATTGCGCAAAATTCCTCACTGCTGCCTCCCGTAGGAGTCTGGACCGTGTTCCAGTTCCAGTGTGGCTGATCATCCTCTCAGACCAGCTAACCATCGTCGCCTTGGTAGGCCATTACCCCACCAACTAGCTAATGGTACGCGGGCCCATCTATGAACGGCAACTTTCATGAAGAGGTCACCTTTAATTTAGAGAACCTAAGTCCTAAAAACCATATCCGGTATTAGTCAGCCTTTCGGCTGGTTATTCCAGTTTCAAAGGTAGGTTACCCACGCGTTACTCACCCGTGCGCCACTTTACTTTCCCAAGCAAGCTCGGGATTTCTCGTTCGACTTGCATGTGTTAGGCACGCCGCCAGCGTTTGTTCTGAGCCAGGATCAAACTCTCCACTTAAACTATTAAGCAGGGCTTAGACCCTATTCTTTACTTACTACAAACTTCAAAGTACTTTACTACAGAGACCTACGCTACGTCACTATTTAGTTTTCAAAGAACAAACACAACTGACAACAACTTCTTTAACATAGGGCGTTCAGGGCAGATTGTCAAGCTTTATTGTCGAAGCATTTTACTCTTTCCTGCGCGCCAAAGAATTTACGTTTATACAACCCTTAGCAGACTTTGTCAATAACTTTTTAAGGCTTTACATTTATTTTTGAGAATACCGTCCAACTTTTTAAAAGCTGAAGGGCTTGACGAACCTGGTTGTCCTTTTCCAGCAGTTCTTCGGCTTTCTTTTCTTTTTCTTTTTCCGTTTCAGATTTCTTTGGGTCCTTTGTTTCCTTTTCACCGCCTTCACCGACCATATGACCCTTGAGGTCTTCCTCTCTTATAAATCGCGGCGTCTTTTTCTTCGGTTCTTTGTCCGGCGCAATGAATGTGATCTCAATATCAGGGGCAATGCCGCTGGACTGTATTGATTTTCCGCTGGGCGTATAGTACCGGGCCGTTGTCAAACGAAGACCCGAACCATCTGAAAGCGGCAGGATTGTCTGAACGGAACCCTTTCCAAATGTTCTCGATCCCAATATTAGGGCTCTTTTGTTGTCCTGAAGCGCTCCCGCCACAATTTCAGCGGCACTGGCGCTTCCCCCATTCACCAGTACAATCATCGGATAAGCCCTGGGCTTACTGTTCTTATGGGCTCTGGCTTCGATATCATGGGAACCTGTCCGCCCTTTTGTACTCACAATAATCCCGGAATCAAGAAACATCTCCGAAACATCTATGGCCTGAGAAAGCAATCCTCCAGGATTGTTCCGCATATCCAGAACCAGACCTTTCAGATTGCCGCCTTCTTCCAGCGCTTCAAGGGCTTTTGACAATTCCTCAGCAGTATTGCTTTGAAAATTGGAAACTCGTACATAGCCGATGTCAGGGGTAAGAAAAAGATATCGCACGCTCTTGAGGGGTATCACGCCTCTTTTAATCGCAAATTCCAGCGGTTTTTCCTCACCCTCTCGAAATACGGTCAAATTGATTACGGTTCCCTCCGGCCCCCTTATTTTTTTTACCGCCTCCATAAGGCTCATATCCAAAGTGGATTCTCCCTCCACCTTTATGATTTTGTCCCCTGCCTTCATGCCGGCGACATACGCAGGCGTCCCCTCAATAGGGGAAACCACGGTCAACACTTTATCTTTTATGGTAATTTCGATTCCAATCCCGGAAAAACTGCCCTTGGTTTCAGCCATTAACTCGCCGAATTCATCTTTGGTCATAAATGAAGAGTGAGGATCAAGGCTCCCCACCATCCCTTTAATTGCACCATATATCAGGTCTTTCGGTTTCTGGGGCTCCACATAATTCTTTTCCACCTGCCTGAGGACTTCAGTTAAAATCTCTATGTTCTTGTACACTTCCTGGGTATCGGCTTCCACCTTAGCATCATTTCCATTAAAGAAGAGCAGGCCACTCACAAAAAGGGATACCAAGACAATATTTACAAAAATTTTTCTTTTGGGAATAAACATTTCAAACTCCTATATAATTAATCGCATCCGTCAGGCCTTCATGTCGCACTGCTACTTTTAAAATAAAATCTTCTCCGGGAAAGCCAACCCGCAATACACCCCGGAACGGATAATATTAAGAGAATTGAGCCGCGAAGCCAACAAAAAAAACCGGAGGGGGCTTTTTTAATTGATCTTCAACCATTGCAGTGGGTCGAGCTGCCTGTCGGCTCTTCGAACCTCAAAATATACACTGGCGCCCTTCAAAGAACCGTTTTCGGCAATCCAGCCCAGAAGCTCTCCCCCCCGAACCCGGTCTCCCTTTGCCTTTTCTCGAGTTGCAAGATGAGCCGATACCGTAAAATATCGCCCGCCATGGTTCAAAATGACGACCTCCCCATAACCTTTCAAAAGTCCCGAATATGCCACAGTCCCAGAGAAAACAGCTCGCACCGCTAAATCGGACTCCGCTTCAATAACCACACCCTTGGAGCGGGACAGCGCCGGTCCAATTCTTTCTCGACTCTTTACAAGCTTTCCCTGAACCGGCAGCGGCAGCTTCCCCTTACAGTCCTCAAACCGAAGCGAAGGATCAATTTCATATGGATTTTCAAGTTCCATCGGCCTAAGAGCTTGCCTGAGATCTTCCACCGCAGTTTCAAGTTCCTGAACCGATGTTTCGTAAAACTCCTTTTCCTCATGGATTTTCATCAGCAGAAGGACTTGCTTTTCAAGCGTTTTTTCCAGGGAAGCCAAGCGTGACGCCTTTTCACGCCCCATTCTTTCAGTCTCGCCCATTGTTTTTTCTGTTTCTGCTATTTCAGCATGATATTTTGACGCTTGTTCCGCCAGTTCACGCAACCGTTCGCGATCTTTTTCCGTAACGATGTTAATGTATTTAATTCTTCTTCGAAGTTCGCCCAACTCACTAACATTCGCCAATATTCCAGAATTTCCGCCTCGTGTATATTTGTAAAGAGCAATCAAATAATCACAAATCTTGAGCTCTGTACGCTTCAAAACATCCTTCAGATTCTTTAGTTCTTCTTTTTGAACCTCCATCCGTCCACGAACATATTGAATGTTCAACGCCAGGCCTTCCATCTCTTTCTTTGCGCCGGCAACCTCCTGTTCAAGCTCAGCTACAAGCGTCAGCAAGCGTTTTTCCTTTAACTGAAATGCTGTGAATTTCTTTGCTTCCTCGGTAATCTTGGATTCGATCCGCTGGATCTGTTCCTTTTCCGAAGCGCCCTGATCAACAGCAACAGCAGAACACGGCCGGACCAAAAAGAGCGCCAAAGCAAAACACGCGCAAAATTTGAGTTCTTGTGTAAATTTTGCTTTCATCAAATCTTAAAAAAACGGCCAATAGCAATCACGCTACCCAACATCCCCAGGACCACGCTGATCAACAAAAGAAGGGTCATATGCCCAAAAGACAAGAAAACAAGATCGAGAGGTTTCATACCAAAAAAATGAATTTCTTTTGTGGCAAAAAACAAATAGCCACACGCCAGTGCCAATAAAGCCAAAATCCCGGCTAAAATGCCTTGGATAACCCCTTCCAACAAAAAAGGCAATTTGATAAACCAATCGGTAGCGCCCACCAACTTAAGGATTTCGATTTCAGACTTTCTGCAAAAGATGGTTAATTTAACGGTATTCGTCATAATAAACACTACGCAAAGACACAAAAGCCCCCCCACAACAACACCGATTAATACCACCATATCCATAATCGCCGTGAAATTATTCAGCCATTCTTCACTGCATTCAACATCGGCAACCCCATCCAATATTGTCAGGGCGTCTGAAATGGCCTTAGGGTTTAAATCATGCTTTTTTCCGCGCTCAAAAAAGATTTCATAAGAAGCAGGGAGCGGATTGTTTGATAAGCGATTTAAAAGATCCGCATCACGTCCGAGGGTTTTTTTCAGATCAACCATGGCGTCTTCTTTGGATATATAGCGCAGGGTTCCCTCACCCGGCAGCTGCCGCATAAAAGCGTCGACCTTATCTCTTTTGTACGCGCTGATATCGTCCTGCAAATAGACTGAAAAGGACAGGGTATTTCCAAATTCGTGGATCCAATTGGCGACGTTTGCAAAAAGGAGCAGGAATATGCCAAAAATCAACAGGGACGACACCATCGTCCCCAAACCTAAAACATGTACCGTCAAATTGTCCCTGATATTTAGCAGGGCCTGTTTTATAAAATAGGTTCTGAATCTTATGCGCATGTATCTCCGGAAAGTTTGCCCTCCTGCAAAAGGATTGTCCGATAAGACACATCCTCAAGCAACTCTCGACTGTGAGTGGCAATCACCACAGTGGCGCCCTTTCGATGGATGTTCCTGAAAAGCGCCATTATTTCATGGGTAAGATCCGGATCCAGATTTCCAGTGGGTTCGTCTGCCAGGAGGATCACGGGATCCTTCACAATCGCCCTCGCAATGGAAACTCGTTGCTGTTCCCCCCCGGACAGAGAGAGGGGATAGACCTTCTCCTTATCTTCAAGTCCCACCAGTTCGAGGGTTTGATGGGTTTTTTCTCTGATCCATCGGGTAGGCGCACCCGTTACCTCCAAAGCAATGGTCACATTTTCAAATACGGTCCTTTGGGGCAAAAGCTTGAAATCCTGAAAAACAAATCCGATTTTTCGCCGCAAAAAACCCAGTTTTGATCGGCTGATTCGGGTCAAATTAACTGAATTGATGAGGATAGAGCCTGTCTCCGGTTTCTCAGTGCCAAAAATCAACCTCAGGAGCGTGGTTTTTCCCGCGCCGCTGGGCCCTGTAATAAAAACGAATTCCCCTTTGGCAATCCTGAGATTGATATCACAGAGTGCAGCATGAGAATCGTACTTCTTAGAGAGATGAAATAGCTTAATCATTTCAGGTTAGTAAGTACCCATAGCCCTCAAAAGCCTTGCCCTGGCCAGATGGTAGTCAAAAAGCGCATTGAAATGATTGACCCTGGCCCGGGTCAAATACCGCTGAGCATCCAGAACTTCCGTGGAGGTGCTGACCTGCGCTTTATATCTTTCCTGACTCACTCTCAGGTTTTCTTCCCCCTGCTCCACGGCTTTGCGGGTAATGGGAATATTTTCTTCACCGGTTTGCAGGTCCAGGACCGCATCTTTCACTTGAAGCTGTATCTGCTCTTCCAATTGCATTTTGGTCTTGAGTACTTCGTTTTTCACGCTCTCCTGTTGTTTCACCGAATAATAGGTCTTTCCCCACTCCCAAAACGTCCACTCCAATCCAACAGTCGCTTCCCAGTTGCTTGCCTGGTGAAATTCTCCCCCTGACACCGACGGCGTATCGCCTTCCTTTATATAGTCCCACCTGAATACCACTTCGGGATAATATTTACTTCTGTTGAGCCTGATTTGCTGATCCGTTTGAAGAAGATTGACATCGATCAGTTTCATCTCCGGACGGTTTTTGAAAGCAATCTCCACATATTCCTGAAAGTTTCCCTTCTCAGGGGTATGAACGCTGATTTCTTCGACTTCCACCTCCGCATTCACAGGCCTTGACAGAACCGCATTGAAATTAGATCGGGCCAGCCTGGCGCCATTTTTCGCGGATGTCAGGTCATGCTTGGAATTACTGGCATTCACTTCCGACTCGAGCAAATCATTGATGGGGATCATTCCAACCTTATAAAAATTTCGGGCCACTTCCGCATGGGACTCCAGGGCTTCAGCAGCCATTTCAGCAGCATTCACCGCCATATCCGCCGTGAGGATATTGAAATAGGCCGCCTTGGCCTCAAGGGCCAGATCCAATTCCTGGGTCTGGACCTCCAATTGGGATTGATCAATACCCAGCTCTGAAAGCCGATAGGCGCTGAGAATGGCAAATCCGGTAAAAATCGGTTGGGTAACCGTTCCCTTCCATTGATAGTTGTTCTGACTGCCGACATTGAAAGACCCCATGCTTGTGAAAATTTCCTGGTCGGAACCAAGCCTCCTATACCCGTAAGAAGTACTTAATTTCGGCAGGAAATCCGCACGTGCCTGATTCTTCACATACTCGGACTGATTGATCTGTTCTTTTTTTGCTTTCAGCTTCCAGTTATTTTTCAGAGCCTCTTTGACGCATTCATCCAGGGTATAGACTTTTTTTTCAGAGGCCAAAGCCTGCTCCGGCATGGCAAGGATCAACGGTAAGCAAAAGACCCACACCATGACAAAACAGACGCTGTACTTCATCTCTAACCCCTCCGAATGGCTCATACAGGCATTACTTGACGATTAAGTACCGTATTCTCTAAAATAAGGATCTGAATATGTCAATGCAAACTTTGACCCTGCCTTCCCAGGGAAATAATGATCTTTTTCCAGCTTGCTTTAAACCGATTCGTTAGGATATGCATTTTTTGTAACAGAAACAGAGAGGGAGAGCATCAAGATGATCCGATTTTTAAGCATCCGATTTAAATTTAAAACCCTTTTGATATTATTGTTCACGCTTGCCATCATGGATCCCATCTTGAAAGAGTTTGGTGAATTTGGTTTGCTAGCGCTGGATATCGTTTTCACCATAGCACTACTGACGGCCCTTTATTCGGTAAGCAGCAACCGGCGCCTCTTGATCACCGGGATCGTACTGGTCGCCCCGATTTTTTTTCTAGGCATGACGGAATACGCCAAAACCGATTTCACACTGACGCTTGTGGTTTATTCGCTTGCCATAGCCTTTTTCGCCCTCGTAGGCGTATCCATCCTCATCCATATCATGGAAGAAGACAGGGTCACGTCGGACCTCATATACGGCTCTGCATGCGTCTACCTCCTCCTGGGGTTCATATGGGCCATTGCCTACGGCTTCGTTGAATTGCTGATACCGGGTTCTTTCCAGATAAATGGAAGGCTAATGACTCACCCGGATTTCCTGGGGCAGTATGGCTTTTTAAATGACAACCTGGCCTATTACAGTTTCGTCACCCTGACCACTTTGGGATATGGCGATATCATACCATTGACGGGACCCGCCAAACTGACGTCGGCTCTTGAAGCCGTGGTGGGCCAGCTTTACATTGCCCTGCTGGTAGCGCGGTTGGTGGGACTGCATATTTCTCAGTCCATGGAAAGCAAAAGGGAACATGGAGAAATTGAAAAAATCTGTATGCCGCTACTGGGAAAAGACGCGACCAAAAGGCAGAGGGAGGAATAACAACATGGTTTCAAAGCCTTACGAAAATCTTCATATCTATCTGGTAAGCGGTACATTAACGGAAACGGATGAAACCGCACTCGGCGACGACTTCATCGGGAACTGGGTGGAAGAAGACAGTGCGTTTCTCTTCTTTGAAGCCCCGGCTGAAGAACAGATAACGCAGCTGCTAAACCATCGACAGGAACTCCACCTTGAGGACCACTATCATTTCACCTATGAAGACTGGCAGGGCGGGGGGTTGGATACCCTGAAAATCGGACGATTCCTGGTAGTCCCGCCCTGGCTGGAAAGCCCGCTGCATGAAGGATACATCAAAATTCTACTGGATCCCGGGGTAGTGTTCGGCAACTGCCTGCATCCCACAACCCGGACCTGCCTGGAAGCGCTTTCCATTGTGGCGGAGCAATCCAATATGGACCATGTGCTTGATTTGGGAACGGGGACCGGAATTCTGGCCATCGCCGCGATTTTACTGGGCGCCAAATCGGCTCTGGCCGTGGACTTCAACCCTCTGTGTGTCAAAACCGCTGCCGGAAACTTTGCGCTAAATGGTCTGGAACACCGGGTGCGGGCGGTTCAGGGAAAAGCGGAAGATTTTGCGAAAGAGATCGCAGACCTGGTGGTCGCCAATATTCAGCATGACGTCATTCGGGATTTCCTGAAAATGAATGCTCCCGTCAAACCACAAACCCTGATCGTTTCAGGACAAATGCGAAGCCAATCCAGAGACCTCAAGACACAGTTGAAAAGCCAGGGATATCAAACCCTAAAGGAATGGGATCATGACATGACCTGGTATACCATCCTGGCGGAAAAAAGCTGACATCAATAAACGCTCAGAATGAAACTGAAAGAACCTATTGGCTTGAACGCTTCAAAGAAAGGACAAGGGGAATCACATGGAGATCTCGGGATAGTTCGCGAGTCCCCCCCAATTCCCACCCGCTACACTGGAATTTTCCCTTCAATCGTTTCTCAATTTCACGCGCCAGTCCGGTCACATTAATCACTGGATGGCGCTTAAACACCTTGGGCAGTCCGTAGGTCAAGTTGCAGGCCAGGCATCTGCCCGGGCGCTGACGCAATTGAAACTCAAAATGGAGTTCGTTCCCAAGATGCGCTTTATACGCAAATCCAATATCAAAGGCCCCCTCTTCCGAATCCCCGAACAGGGATTCAAAAAATTCATCGGCCCGCTCCACGGGAAAAAGCATCTCAAGGTCATCGCGGGTAAAAAGGTTTTTCAGTTCGTCATTTGCCATCATAACCACGCTCCTTAAACGAGGGAAAACTTCAAAAAACATGTTGAATTTACCACAAAAAGGCTTCCATGAAAACAAAAATCCGACGCCTTTTCCATCTGAAAATTTGATGCATTCTTGACTTTATCGAGTCCCTGACGTTAAAAGGGGGCGACGGGAAAAAACCTTATACCATTATTATGTTGGCCTGATCCAAACCGGACCAAGCCCAAACGGAGCTCACCTATGAACAAAGATGGAAACCGGGTTCCTATCCGGAAACTTCAAGGACACCATTGTTTCGCTTGCGGTACCGACAATCCCATCGGTCTGAACATGGACTTTTACCGCATGGAAGATATGGTCTGCTCGGACATTATGCTTGAAAGAAACCATGAAGGCTGGGAAAACATGGCCCACGGGGGCATCCTGTCCACTCTCCTGGATGAAGTCATGTCCTGGACCGTACTCTATTTCAAACGAACATTCCTGGTCACCCGGAATATGGAAATCAAGTACATTAAACCGGTTCCCCTGCAAATACCGTTGACCGCACGAGGAAAGATCCTGAACGAACCGGGCAACTCAAGAATTGAGGTCAAAGGCGAAATTGTAGACAAGGAGAGAAAACTTCTGGTCAGAAGTCGCGGTGAGTTCGTGATGTTGGCAGAGCATCAGCTTTCTTCCGTCTCCCATCATTTGAAAGAGGAAATGCTGGCCATGTTTAAACATTTCAAGGGAGGAACCCCATGAAGTCAGATTCAAAAAAACAAACCGTTTCCATTGTACGTTATGAAAAACCACTGGATAGCGTAAAAAAAGCGGTCGATCTCAGCCGGGGACTCGATGGTCTTCCTTCAAAGGCACGAGTATTTATCAAACCCAACATCGTTTTCTGGACCCGATTCGGAACCTTTCCAGCCTATGGCGTCATTACCACGAGCCGGGTGGTGGAAGACATGGTCGTCATGCTCAAGGAACGCGGCATCGAGGAAATATGCATTGGCGAAGGGATTGTACTTTTCGACCCACGGGACAGGGAAACACCCGCTCATGCCTTTGAGACCCTCGGCTACAACATCCTGAAAAAGAAGTACGGCATCAGCGTGGTGAACCTCTTTGAACGACCCTACGAAAAAGTGGCATTTCGCGACGGAACAACCCTTAATTTCAGCACGGACTTCCTCAAGGCTGACTTTGTCGTCAACATTCCAGTCCTCAAAACACACGCTCAGACAGTGGTCACTTTGGGAATCAAGAATCTCAAGGGGGCCCTTGACATCAATTCTCGAAAAAAATGCCACAGCGCTGACCTTGAAAAAGACCTCCATTACATGATCGCCAGATTTCAGGAAATCCTGCCCACGGGATTTACCCTCATCGACGGTATCTATACCAATGAAAGGGGCCCCGGCTTTGATGGAAAAATCAGGCGCGAAAACCTGCTCATCGGGTCTCCGGATGTGCTTTCCGCCGACAAGGTAGGGGCTCGGATACTCGGTTATGAACCGGCGGAAATCCCCTATCTGGTCCGGATAGCCCATGATGCCGGCAGACCCATCGATCTCTCGGACACAACCGTGGTGGGAGAAAAAATTGAAGCGGTGGCGTCAAAACATCATTACACTTTTCCCTATACCCCGGACGAATCCCAGGCCCTCCCGGTTCCCATGAAACGGATGGGAATTCAGGGGTTGAGTTTTCGCAAATATGATCATTCCATGTGTACCTATTGTTCTCTTTTAAATGGTATGATCCTGACGGCCATTGCCCAATCCTGGAAGGGCCAACCGTGGGACGACATAGAGGTGTTGACCGGAAAAATCATGACGCCCACTCCTGGAAAAAAGAAAACCATTCTTATCGGAAAGTGCATGTATCAGGCCAATAAGAACCATCCGGACATCCGGGAAATGTTCGCCGTAAAGGGTTGTCCCCCTTCCACGACGCAGATTGTGGAAGTCTTTCAAAATGCGGGCATTCCCATCAATCCCGATATTTTTGCGGCCAAGGAGCATTTTCCGGCATTCTTCATGAAAAAATATGAAGGAAAACCGGCGTTTGACATGGCTTTGTTCAGGGTGGCGGTTTGAGGCCTTTTTTAAAAAATCTTTAGGGGTGGTCCCTGTCACAAAACCCAACCCTCGTCAGGACCCGTTGCCACCCCGCACCGCACGAACATAGCATTGCGCAGACTGTTTCCAGTTAGGGCTGGTTCTGCCATCAAAGAAAAATACAACCCATACGTTAGTCCGGTAGGGTGGCACCGCATTATGAGTGGAGGTCCAATACATGTCAGGATACGTATTTGGGAACGCCTTGTTAATCGCCGCACCGCTGCCCTCCGGTTGCTTGTCCACCAGCGACTGGAGTTCATTTCGGTTGGGAAGACGCCAGTCGTCATAATCGCCGAGAGATAAGTTTTCGCAATAGGTCAAGGCATCTTCCCAGGTCATTTGTTCTTTAGCCGTGTCCTGCTGCCACATCAAACCGGTGTATTGATCCGTCACGGTTCCATCGCCATTTTCCATATAGTCATCCTGTTCCCAAGCCGCCTCTCCCCGAACCGCACGGACGTGATTCAGCAAGGATCGCTCAGCAGGAAAAGTTTCGCCCAGACCGAACCGCACAACCCAGGCCCTCTGCCACATGTCAATATCATAGGACCAGTAATCAGTACGAAAATCAGATGGCGTATTCGGGAAATAATCCGTATTCAGCGCCGGGATAAAACGGTCGGCGTCGACCAAACAGGCGAGTTCCCGAATGTAGGGTAATCGCCAGTCAGAGAACCCTCCGAACATCTGCTCGTTCAGCGCTTTCATGTAGACAAACCGAGCATCTTGCCAGGTAAACGTGCCGTCCTTATCGTGAATCGATCCATCATTCGTCTTAACCTCCCAAATCAAGCCCGTCACATTGTCCCGCACCATGGTCCAGTCCTCCGCTGAATCCGGAAGGTCTTGCCCCCCTGCATCCAGCTTGGTGTAGGCGTGTGGATTGATCCGGTAATCCGAATCCTCCCCGTAGGTTTCCGTGTAGGAAGTCACCTGGCCTGTGTCCGGCAGCAAAACGGCAGTCCGAACCTGCACGGGAGGGACGGGGTCTGACCCGGAATTGGTATCACCTGTACACCCTGCCAACATCACAACAAACCACCCAACCCATCCAAAGGTCAACATCCTGCTTAAACAACGTAACAATGTCATCAGGCCTCCCTCCTCCTTACCTTTTTTCCGCCCCGGGTTTCCATCCATCAAGTGCGAAATCCCATGAGAAACATTCTTTGGTGCGCCCATCTAATCCATCTCAGATAAAACATGAAAACGAGCTTCGGCCACTCGTGTATCCAGAAATCCCAAACCACCCCGAGTGGTCCCCCACACCTTGATCCGGTACAAACCGGTCTCCAATAAACGGTCTACAAAGAGGTCTGTGTACTGTTCGAAAACGAAACGGTAGGGGGGTGGTTTACTGACAGCCGCCTGGTAAACAAGCCCATCTGAGAGCAAGAGCCGTATGTTCTGCATGTCCTCAACCGGGACCCACATGCCACCGTCCGGCTGCAATTGCTCCAGACTCCACCAAAGTTCTCTCAAACCGTTATTTATACCGTCCACAAACTTGCAATAGACAACCGCGGGCAAAAAATGGGGTTCGGTATCTTTGTCAATATGGATGGTTTCAGGAAGAAAATCCCAAACCTTTAGTTCCGGTAAATTGTACACCTGCGAATCAATCAGCCACAAACTGTCACTATGGTTTATGAGAAGATATCCAAACGGGCTGAAATCGCATGCCATTGTCATATAGGCATGGGCATACACGTCAAAACGCGTGAGGTAAAAATCCAAATTGTCTGCCGTAAAATCCGCGAAAAGTTTATCTATCGAATACAGCGTTGCTTCAGCTGTCGCGGATTGATAGAAACTCGTCCGGAAGTGGGGCGTCAGGTGAAGCGTTGTATCGGTACTCGCCGATCCGGACATGCCGAAAGGGGTATCTATTTTTTTCTCTGGGTTGAAGATCGTTTTCCACCCCGAATCCCGCCGATACTCAAACCCGATATCGATCGGCTTTTCGAGTTTCACACCCGCCTCAGCCTCAAAATTGGATTGTTTGTTGATGTCCACGTAAAGCGCCCCATCGACCCAGAATTCGATTTCCTGCACAACAGGAATGGGTCCCAGCGCATATATCAGCAGCACCTTTTTTTGAATCAAGTCCTTTTTTTCCCATCTGTCCCCCGACTCAGAATTGAGTTTGATTTTCGCCACGCCATGGATTCGAACCTTTCCCGTCATTTGAACCTTGAAATATTCAACTTCTCCATTTTTCCATTTGATATCGTCCTTAACCCCCAGATTGATGTCCATGAGGTAGTGAAGGCTGCCAAAGTTTCCAATGGGGATGGTGTTCTGGAAGCCATCCCTGGATGATACGACGCCATCGGCCCTGGACTCCGTCACCAGCATAGTGCCCTCCGGATTGAGATATACCGAAGAATTGGAACGATCCAGTGATTCCAGGTCACGCATAAAGAAGTCCGGCAGGTCCGCGCGACCCAGGACGGTTTGCCAAGTTTGCGAGGGTAATTCACTCAGATCAGGAAAGGTTGATGAGGTCCGGAAGTGACCGCTTTCGGCCACCTGACTAAGCTGAATATCCTCGTATTGGATCGCAGTGTTCCGGCCGTCAAACCGAAAACTCTTAACCTTCTTCAACAGGTCAGCGCCATCCCCGTACACGATGATGTTTTGACCATAGGTAAACAGGTACCGCCAATCCCCTCCGTGAAGCGTAACAATGTTCTCGGCCCCCGAAACTGTGATTTCCTCTGCGCCGACCTCTTCCAGATCCATGGGCGCCCCGCCCTCAAGCACCATCTGACAAGGCACCACGGAGACCACCTTTCGGCTGCGGTTCCGATTCCCCTGCGGGTCCTCGGCCACAACGAGAAAGTAGGTCTCTTTTTCATCGGAGCCAATCTCGATTTCCGTCTCAAGGACGCCTGGCAGGCTTGCCACGAGGTGGTCTGGCCGGTAGAGGGTTTCGAGATCGCTGCTCTCTGCGTAGTACACATGATAAGTGATCTCTCCCGGCAATGCGGAAAAGGGACTTACCGCCTCCAACCAGGACAACTTCGCCTGGGTCGTCTCTTCACTGCTATTCATACTCGTGTAAGCTGTTGCAGTCACAATGCCCGAAAATTTAACCAGATCCTCCTCAAATTGGGCCGTTACCTCACAATTCCCGGTAACCGCCGCCGTGGTGGAAGACGCCGTCGGATCCGCTATATCACAGCCGTCATCCACCTGCCATTCCACAAAATAGTATCCGGTCCCCGGAGACGCGCTCAATTCAACCGTGTCCCCTTGACCCAATGAATGCACTTTTTCCGGCATTGGCACGGTGCTGCCGCAGGACGGAGGCGACACCTGAATCGTCATCCGCACCTCCGGCTTGAACCGGGGCGTCAGGAGGGCATCGCCGCTTAATGTCACAGTGGTGACCGGCGCATCGGGATCATCAAGATATCCGTTTCCCGACAGTTGCCAACCGGAAAACACATACCCCGCCCTCGGCGAAACGAGAACCTCCACAGGGGTTTCCGAAGACACGGAATGTGTGCCCGGCCCGGGTTGGGTCAGGCCTTGCTCCGGATCCTCGAGTTCGATCGTCAAATTGACATTGTTTGCTCTCTGCATGGGCGCCGTCGTGTTGTCATCCGACCCACTGCAACCCAACATCGAATAAGATAGAAAAGATAAAACACACACCAACACAGACATCAGAGTTCGATGGTTTTCGTACATAAAAAAAACCCCCTTCCTTGTTATCGAAATTTGAATTATGGTGATCTGAGGCCCTTCTTAAAGATTTTCCCGGAACCGGTCTTGGGGAGGGCTTCCAGAAAATCCACGCTTTTTGGGGTTTTATACCCCGCCAGATCCTTTCGGCAGTACGCAATAATCGCTTCCTCTGTTGCCGAGCATCCTTCCTTCAACACCACGCAGGCTTTGACCGCTTCTCCCCAATGGGCGTCAGGCACACCGATAACGGCGGCTTCCAGCACAGCCGGGTGGGTGTAGAGGACGTTTTCCACCTCCGATGAATAAACGTTTTCACCCCCCGTGACGATCATATCCTTTTTGCGATCCACGATGTTCACATACCGTTCCGCATCCATGACCGCCAGATCCCCGGTATACAACCAGCCGTCCCGAATGGCTTTTTTTGTCTCATCCGGCAGACGCCAGTACCCCGGCGTCACCGTATCTCCTTTCACGATGATCTCACCCACCTGCTTTTCGTCCAAAGCCACGTCGTTCCCCTCTTCGTCCACCACGCGAAGACTGACGCCGATAAATTCCCTGCCGGTCTTGGCCTTGAACCTGAGCTGTTCTTCAGGGGATAGGGTTTTCAGGTGATCTTTCAGAATGGAGAGAGTTAAGTAGGGACTGGTTTCAGTCATGCCATAGGTTTGAATGTAATCGCATCCAAAGGCATCCACAATTTTTCGCACGGTCTCGGGCGCTATGGGCGCACCGCCGCTTAACACCACCCGCAGGCCGGCGTAATCAAATTTCCCAACCTCGGGATGGTTCACCATCATGTTGAGCATGGTGGGGATCAGATTGCTGAGGGTAATTTGTTCTTCCTGGATCAAACGGCACACAGAGAGCGCCTTAAAGGAAGGCAGCAGCACATGTTTTCCACCCACCCATGTCAACGCAAAGGTGGCCCAGGCATCCGCCAGGTGGAAAAGCGGGGCCACATGAAACCACCGGTCCCGATCCGTCAAATGCAGTTCGGCGATGGTTCCCAAAGCATGGCTCTTGACGTTGTTATGGGTCAGCATAACACCTTTGGGACGTCCGGTGGTACCGCTGGTGTAGTAGAGGTGGGCCACATCATCATCCCGTATATCAGGGGATGGGGGCGGCTCATCGGGATGACTTTTGAGAAGGGTTTCATAATCCGGACTTCCCTTGATCACAGGTTTGAAATCGTTCCGGGTCCAAATGATTTTCTCAAGGGTCGGTACAGCGCCTGGAAGGTCAACGGCTTTCTCATGAAAAACCCCTTGCGCAATCAACATTCGGGATTCGCTGTCATTTAAAATAGCCGCAAGCTCTCTGGCCGAAAGCCGGTAGTTAAGCGGCACCAGAACGATGCCCAGATGGGCGGCCGCAAAATAGGCTTCGAGAAACTCATGGGTATTTTCATGCAGTATGGCAACCCTGTCGTTTTGTCCGATGCCCAAATCCAGTAAACCATGCGCCAAACGCCAGACCCTTTCGGCAAACTGTCTATAGGTCATGCGCAGTTCACCGCACACCACGGCCTCTTTTCCAGGATAGAGACGAACCGCCTTGGGAAGCAATTCATTCAGACCCATAATTTTATCTCCTTTTTAATCTCATAGTCCGGTTCTTTATAGACGTTCGAACTTGAAGGGGAAAAAGAACCCTTCTCCCCATGGGATCGCTTAAAATGATCGAATGGCTGACCGCACGACGTTTCTCATGCTTACATTTCCAAAACAGAACCATTTAACAAAATGCTGTTCTTTCAACCCCAGTTCACGAAAGATTCGTTTTTCCGAGTATCCTTTTTCCCAGAGGCTTCTGATACCGCCATACAGATCTTCCAGAAACCGCAGTTTCTCGCTGATCCGTTGTTTTCCCTTTGTGGGTTTCGGATGATGATTGCATAAAACCACATCAAAATCCAAATCGAGGATTTTTTTAAGGGATTCAATCTGATCTGAAATCATCTCATCAGCCCTGAAATATTTGATTCTGTCTGAAAGGTATAGATCCCCTGAAAAAATAATGCCCCTGTCGGGTTCATGATAAACCACATGATCCCTGGAGTGCCCGGGTGTATGGATGGCCTTAAGCCTGAAATTCGCCGTTTCCATCACTTCCGGAACAGTCGCCATTTCAAGGGGAACGGATTTACCCCACATGTAATACTGATAGGGAAGGATGCGGAACGTCGTCTTCATTTTTGAAACCGTCAAAGGATGTCCATAGACGGAAACGCCAAAGGCATGCTTCAGTACCGCGGCATTTCCGCTGTGATCCTCATGGTGATGGGTCAGGACAACCCTTCGAATATGAGCGGCCCCGGCAATTTCAAGCACTTCCCGCTGCATGTGCCGCAAACCGGTATCCACCAGTACATCATCTACCATAAAAATGTAAACGGTCATCATGGGTTGACCTACAGGAGACCAGCCCAGTTCATATGCTTTCACATCTCCGTATTTACCGCTTTTAACGAGTCTCATAATTTCTGAAGAATTGAGGAGGTCCTACTCATCCTCATAAACATTGGCAATACAGCAGAGAAAGGTCGCGGGTTCCGTATCGGACAGGTTTTTCATGCCATGGGGCTCCATGCTGGGGATGTAGATTGCATCTCCCGGCTCACAAACCACGCTGGAAACCAGTTCATCGGTTTCCCGGTCAAACTGCCAGCATTCAAAACGTCCGGTCAGAATATACATGGTCTGGTGGTAAAAGTGGTTATGAATGGGAATTTCACCACCCGGTTCAGCGGTGAAATGCCGCAATCCATATTCAGGCGTACCCATATCATCCTCCCCGCATTTGGACAACCACCGCACGCTGACCCCCTTTACCTCATGGGGCGTTCCCCGATAGGGGAATTTGTCAATTTTAATCGTCTCGCAGTCTTTAAAATTTTGAACGATCATTGTCGTCTCCTCATTTTCCATGATTTACAAATCAATGTCGATAGCCCCCGGCAGCTTCCTCGGTCAGCGGCGTACTGACCGGATTCTTCGCAAAATAATCGATGCAGCGCCGCAGATCCCCCATCAGCA
Organism: Desulfatiglandales bacterium; assembly: GCA_963664475.2. Taxonomy (GTDB): domain Bacteria; phylum Desulfobacterota; class DSM-4660; order Desulfatiglandales; family Desulfatiglandaceae; genus NaphS2. Next base: position 1,380,011 of record CAXXXE010000001.1, on the reverse strand, counting down.
GATCCCCCAGATCCCGGCTGACGCCGTGACGCACCAGAATGCGCTGGATCACCAGATCCTCCCGGTTGGCAGGCATGGAATAGGCCGGAACCTGCCAACCGCGACTTCTCAACCGGTCCGCAAGATCATAAAGGGTAAATCCCGTATTGACGCCATCCTTCAGGGACCAGCAGAGGGCCGGAATCCCGCCCCGGCCATCATAAATCACGTTAAACGGCCCCATCTTTCGGATCTCGTCGGCCAGATAGGCGGCGGTATCATAGCAGGCCTGGTGAATCTTTCGATACCCCTCTCTGCCCAATCGCAGGAAATTGTAATACTGAGCCACAACCTGCCCTCCGGGTCGCGAAAAGTTCAGTGCAAAGGTGGCCATATTACCCCCCAGATAGTTGACCCGGAAAATCAGATCATCGGGTAGATCTTTCTTGTCCCGCCAGACGACCCAGCCGACGCCCAACGGGGCCATACCGAATTTGTGGCCGGAGGCGTTGATGGATTTGACCCGCGGCACCCGAAAATCCCACACCAGGTCGGGATCCGCAAAAGGCGCTAAAAACCCTCCACTGGCGCCGTCCACATGGATGGGAATATCCAGACCCGTATCCGCATGCAGCCGGTCCAGGGCATCGGCAACGGCCTGGACCGGTTCATACTGACAGGTAAAGGTGACCCCCAGGGTGGGCACCACACCGATGGTGTTTTCATCGCAGCGCTTGACAACCTCCTCAGGCGTCATGATCAGGCGATCATTTTCCATGGGGATCTCCCGCAACGCCACGTCCCAGTAACGGGCGAACTTATGCCAGCAAATCTGTACCGGACCGCAGACCATATTGGGTTTGTCCGTTTTCTTACCTTGAGCACGCATCTTCTCACGCCACCGCCATTTCATGGCCATGCCACCCAGCATGGCCGCTTCGCTGGAACCGGTGGTGGAACACCCCATGGTATTGGCCGCATGGGGCGAATGCCACAAATCCGCCAGCATATGCACGCAACGGGCTTCGATCTCGGCGGTCTGTGGATACTCATCCTTGTCGATCATGTTCTTATCGATACACTCGTCCATGAGCTGATAGACCTCCGGCTCCATCCAGGTAGAACAGAAGGTCGCCAGGTTCTGGCGGGAATTGCCGTCCAGCATCAGTTCATCGTGTACCACCTGATACACGTGACGGGGGTTGCGCTCAACTTCTGGAAATTTGGTTTTCGGCATCCGCACCGAAAGATCGGAGGATGCATAAACATCATCCAGAATATTCGCCCTTACGGCGTCTTTTTCATGTAGTGCCATGGGTCATTCTCCTTTAGGGTACATTGAAGCACATGGGCATAGGGGTTGGTGGGGCCATGCCCGGCCCCAAAGTCCAAACTCATATCGATGGCCCGGGTGATAAATTGTTTGGCCTTTTCCACTGCCCCGGGCATCTTGCATCCCTGGGCCAGCAGGGTGGCCAGGGCCGCGGAGAAGGTACACCCGGTGCCGTGGGTATTCCGGGTGCTGAGGCGGGGAGAGGTGAAGGTCTGAAAGGTTTTTCCGTCAAAGAGCAAATCCACGGCATCCCCTTTCAAATGCCCCCCCTTGACCAGCACGTAAGGTGGACCCAACCGGTGGATCTCCCTGGCGGCCGCCTTCATGGCCTCGATATCTTCCACGGTGAATCCGCACAGATCCGACGCTTCGGGGAGATTGGGGGTCACCACCCGGGCCAGCGGCAACAGCACCTCCTTCAGGGCAATCCGAGCCTCCCGGGATAAAAGAACATCCCCACCCTTGGCCACCATGACCGGATCCACCACAAGGCCTTCCACCTGGTACTTTTTTAATTGCTCGGCCACCGCCACAACAATCTCCGGAGTCGCCAGCATTCCGGTCTTTGCCCCGTCGGCCCCGTAGTCGGACAGCACCGATGTCATCTGCTGCCGGATGAAATCCACGGGCACCGGATGCACCCCCTGAACCCCCAGGGTATTCTGAGCCGTCAGAGCCGTTATGGCACTCATGCCGTAGGCGCCCAGAACGGTGATGGTCTTCAAATCCGCCTGTATCCCCGCACCACCCCCTGAATCGGAACCGGCAATGGTCAATATCCGCTTCATTCACTACCCCCTCTGGCTTGTTAAGATATCCCCGCAAATGCCTCGTCCACCTCAAGCAGAGACTTTTCACGCTCCTGACAGACCTTCCCACCCAGGAGCGTACGTGGAAGGCAGTCTCGCATCGTTCAATTCCGAGTATGTCCTTAAACTGAACAGCTACTCATTTCCGGCGATAAATGCATAATGTATTTTTTTCTAACGTTTTTGATGGCAAAGCTTAAGGTTCTTTCTAAGGATTATGATTTTGATCCAGTATCGTGCGCACAGCCCTTGCCAGTACCCCTTTATCCAGCGGTTTCATCGAAAAGCCCTCGATTCCGAGTTCTTTGGCTTTCTTCTCATCTATGGTGTCGCTGTGACCCGTACAGAGAAAAATCGGGATGTTGTTCCGTAGTTTTTTCAACTCGGCTGCAAGTTGACTGCCTGACATCTTAGGCATTGCCATATCGGTTATCACAAGATCAAAATCTTCAGGGGATGCTTGAAATCGTTCAAGTGCGGCTGTACTGTCAGTCATGCCTGAAACGGCATATCCCAACCGTTCCAGTATCTGGCCGATCATGTTGGCGATGGCGGGGTCGTCATCCACGAGAAGTATCCTTTCGTTTCCCATCGGCAATTCGTCTTCTTTTTTCTCATTGGACGGTTCTTTTTCCTCAATTCTCGGGAAAAGCACTTCAACGGTTGTTCCTTCGCCGACAGTGCTTTTGATATTAATGGCTCCCTTACACTTTTTGACGATCCCATAAACAACCGCCAGGCCCATACCACTGCCGGCGCCAAACTCTTTCGTAGTGAAGTAGGGTTCAAAAGCCTTTTCCAGAACATCAGGCTTAATGCCTTCACCTGAATCATGAACCGCCAATTTGACGAAATCACCCGCGGAAAGGTCTTCATATCGGGATGCGGCGATATTATCCAAAGCCACCTCGGAAATTTCGATCTCAAGCACACCCCCTTTCTCTTTCATGGCATATGACGCATTGGTGAAAAGATTAATGAGAATTTGATGGATTTCAGTCGGGTCTCCGAGAATCATGCTCGGCTCGGGTGGAATATTGGATTGAATATCAATCATAGTGGGGATGGACGCCCGCATCAGTTTAAGCGATTCTTTTGCAATGGCGTTGATCTCCAAAGGCTTCAAAGCCGTCATGGTTTTGCGGGCGAAACTGAGAATCTGCAGAACCACTTCCTTCGCCCTGAAAGAGGCGTTACAGATTTCTTTTAGAGCATTATGTGCCGGGTTCCAGTCGGGAACATCATCAATAGCAAGCTCGGCATTGCCCAGAATAATGGCCAGGACATTGTTAAATTCATGGGCAATGCCTCCGGCCAGGTTGCCGATGGCCTCCATTTTATGGGCTTGAAGCAGCTTTAATTCCATTTCTTTCTGTTCGCTGATATCAATGCTGACGGCCAGCATCGCGTACATTTCGCCTGCTTCGTCATACATGGGATATGTTGAAAATAGAGCCGGAAATTTCTTGCCCGATTTTCTGACGAGGGTGGTTTCCCCGGAAAAACCGCCCTTGCCTTCTCCCATCCTCTGGTGTGCAGTCGGAAATTGGGTCGCATCCTCCGGCAAATGAAGTACGGACAGGGGCTTTCCAATCATCTCTGCTCTGGCGTATCCAAATATTTTCTCAGCACCCGGGCTGAATTCCAGAATCAAAGGCTCAGGGTCTTGCGCATCGGTGATAATGAATGATATTTTGTCGGCGGCTTCAAAAACAGCATAAAGTCGTGCCTCACTTTTCCGCAGTGCCATTTCTGATTGCTTGCGTTTTGTGATGTCCTGAATCACCCCCGTAACTCGTAATGGATTTCCCTCGGCGTCCTTTTCCAGTTTCGCAATGGAGATAATGGTTTTTCTTTCCTGCGTGTCTCTGGTAATAATATCGAATTCCAGATGGTACGCTTTTCCCTTTTCCAGCAAATCAATCAATGCCTGGTGAACCCGCTCTCTTTCGGGAATACAGCGCTCCACTTCTTCGGTGGTGAAATTTTCTGAACGCGGGTCAAACCCGTAGATACGTTTGGCTTCATCCGATCCCCAAAATTCCGTGGTTTGAATATTGTACTCCCAGTTTCCCACTTTCCCGATGCGCTGGGCCTTCTGATATCTTTCCCGGCTCTCTTTCAGAGCTTCTTCGATCTTTTTTCGCTGGGAAATATCCAAGTGGGTCCCCACGATCCGGACAGCCTTTCCGTTTTCATTAAAGTAGGCGTTTGCCCTTGAAAGGATGTCGACCCAGTGCCCATCTTTATGTTTCATTTTAAATTCTATCTCAAAACGGTCCCTTTTCCCGCTGATCAGTTCCTTTTGCATATGCCAGCTTCGTTCGACATCATCGGGATGCGTCAGCCTTTCCCACACTGAAAAGTCACTAGGCAATTCATCATACTCGTAACCGAGCATCTTTTTCCACCCGGGCGAGTAATAAATTTCATTGGTCACCAGGTCCCAGTCAAAAATGCCATCACGGGAGGCGTCCATGGCCAGGTTGAAACGCTTTTCACTCTCCCGAAGCTGTTCCTCTGCCCGCTTTTGATCCGTCACATCATGAATAATGGAAAACAACAGGTTTCCCGCGCTGGTTTTGACCGGACCGGAATAGACATGCACATCCCGCACCTCACCGGAAGCCAGACGATGAGGGAAACTGAATCTCAACCGACCAACGGTTTTGGCGCACTTCATCTCCCGACGCACCTCATCGGGTGGCAGCATATTGATATCGGTAATTTTCTTTGTGAGGATTTCCTCCTTTGAATAACCATAGAAATCGCATGCCGCCTGATTCGCCTCCACGATGTCCCCATTTTCAGGATCGATCAACAGCTTAACGGCCTGATTGGTTTCAAAAATCTGCTGATACCGCTCTTCACTTTCCTTCAAGTCTCGAAACAGGGTATCGTAGGGTCTTTTGAGGCCGTTTTCAACAATCGCCTTGTAAATCAAGTAAAAAGAGATGATTTTCAACACGTGTCCGGAGATGTTGGAAAAACCGTAAACACTGACATAGAAAGTAAAGCAGAGCTCTGCCAGGATGGTCACCACAATGGAGGCGGCAATCAGGCGATTCACTTTTTCATCCATCTGATGGCGATGCAGCCTCAGTAACACCAGTGCCCCCCCAAGGATCAGGCAGATGATGTATTCGCTTGCCTTTTTAAAACGCGTCAGCCCGCTTCCCGCCACAAAACAGTCTGGAAAAACAGGCCAGTAGAAAACTGCTGCCAGCACCAACGCCGTCACCACTGAAAAACACAGTGCCGCAATGTTCATTTTCAGCTTTCGGGTGAGCCAGAACGGTGCGATCAAAAGCGAAATGCTTTCCATATAACGGGCGGCGATCCAGAGCTGCGTAGCCGGATTGGCGCTGAGCCCACCGAAAATGTTCATCCCTTTGTAGGCAAATAAGTGTATCAGGTCCAAAAAGGCAACAAACACCAGGGAACACCCAATAAACAGCAGGTAGTCATTATCGGAAAACTGACGGGAATTCCAGGCCACTACGAAAATGCAAAAGGCGATACAGATGCTGAACCCTTCCGCCAATGCGTGAAACAGGAGAAAATTTTTCAAACTGATGTAATACAGAACGGCGAGGGTGACTAAGGCCAAACCGCTCAGCAGGTAAGACCGCCTTTTATCCTTGACAAAAACCATATACTGAACCCCTCAGTGAAATAAGCTGGATGAACGCTCCTTTTCCCCGATCAGCTTGACCCGTTTTTTTCCGGATGTTACCAGATGGTTACTCTCTCCGGTGGGAGACGCCATGGGCGATGCTGCTTCCCTTCTCAATCAGGGATTACGTCTGATAACGCATGGCTTGCGATGATTTCATGAGAGTTAAAAGACGTAATTTTTCTAGCGTTTTTGATGGCAAAAGCATCATCGGTGGAATTTGCGGTAATGGGTGGGGGTCAGGCCAAGCAAACCTAAATCATCCTTTGGTTCGATCCAAGATCGCAAACTTCCATAGGGGGGCATTATAGCACCGTCAGGACGGTTAACGTTGTTTCATTCTCAGAAGAACATCGTCAACGGTGCCATTGAAAGGCCCCGGGTTTTCCAGTTTAATGGATGCCAGTGCTGCTGCGAATTTCAAGGAATCCAAAGCATCATGATCCATTCTGCGACACAGATAGGCGCTAAAAGTGGTATCTCCCCTTCCGGTTCTCGATAAAACATGCCGGTTTGAGAACTTTTCAAAATACGTTTTCCCGCCGTATCGCAGGAGTACACCGTCCGATCGCGTGATGAGGGTTTCCCGGCTGCCCCATTCTTCCAGAATCAAAGCGGCTTTTTCCAAATTGTCAGTCCCTGTGAGCAATTTGGCTTCCACCACATCCAGCTTGACTTTTTCAGCGATGGTCAAAATCTCCTTCTTTTGAGGGGCATCCCGTAACTGAATCTTCCGAGTGACGGGATCCAGAAAACGCACGGATCCCTGCATATCAATGGAAAGGCGATACCCCTTTTCATTAAGGGCTTTCACGAGATTAAAATTGAAATCCTCACCAGTAACAGGGCATAAGTGAATAAGCTGAACATTAATTTCGGGCATTTCTTCAAAAGTGATAGGGCCTGCGCTCTTTTCCTGATATATTTCACGAAGATCCATGTCTTCAGATAGATGCGTTAATGTCAACCGCGTGGTCTCCGTAGCTGGAAGCGCGAATACCTTCACGCCCTTTTCCGTTAGAGGCGTCATAAATGATGCCTCATTTTTTGCAAATTTGGTAACCAATGCCGTCCGTTTTCCGATAGAAGCTGCCGTCATGGCAGCGAAAAATACCGCGCCACCCGAAGTATTTTTGGGTGTTCCTTTAAAAGGAACGATCTGATTAAGGGACATATGGCCGACAAAAGCAATATCATACAGTTCCACCGTCACTCCTCAACTAAACATAACGACATGAAATAAATAAATAAATTCGTTTTTAATGCTTTGTTTTTAAGGGTAAGTTTATCTCAGGCAAAAAAGAATTGCAAATGTTATTGGTTTAATCTTGGAATAAGAGACACGCTCTCAAAAGCCTTTAATCCGGACTGTTGAATAGGGATATTGGAACCCGGTCTTATTTCCGGTGAAAAAAGAAAAGATAAGGACGGCGATCCTTGGCATCCCCGTAGCGCAAACGCCTTTCAGCTTTTTGCGTAGAAAAAAAAGGGCGATCAAACGATCGCCCTTTTTCATGGGATTAATAATAAAACCGCGTTCTAATTAGAACAGACCGCTCACCTTTCCGGTTGTCGTATCCACGTCAATCCGCCTGAAGGCGGGGTTGGAACCGGTGCCGGGCATCAGGCTGATGGCGCCCGCGCAGGGACAAAGGAACTTGGCGCCGGAATAGATCAACACGTCCCGAATGGGCAGGGTCCAGCCCTTGGGCACACCCTTGACGGTCGGATCGTGGGACAGGCTCAGGTGACTCTTGACCATCATGGTAGCGAAGTCGGCGTATTTGGGATCGGCTTCCAGCATCTTGGCCTTGGCTTCGGCTTCGGGGGTCCAGGAAACGCCATCTGCGCCGTAGACTTCCTTGGCGATCTTTTCGACGCGATCACGCAGCTTCATCTCCAGCGGATAGAGGAATTTGAAATCGTTTTCCTCATTACAGGCATCGATAACGGCATCGGCGAACTCAAGCGCGCCGTCCCCGCCCTTTTCCCAATGCTTGGATTCAGCGCATCGGGCGCCCGCAGCCTCGGCCGCCTTGCGGACGATGGCGCACTCAGCATCGGTGTCGGTATAGAAACGGTTGATACAGACCACAGGATTAATGCCGGCTTTGCGAATGACCCCGATCATATGGACCATGTTCTCGCAGCCTTTTTCCACCAGTTCCAGATTTTCTCTGGTGTAGACGTCGTCCATTTTGATGCCGGGGGTTACCTTGGGACCGCCGCCATGCATTTTCAGGGCGCGGATGGTGGAGGTCAAAACCGATACGTTGGGTTTCAAACCGCTGAAACGGGATTTAACATTCCAGAATTTTTCAAAGCCGATATCGGCCGCAAATCCGGATTCCGTGACGTGGTAATCAAACAATTTCAGACCCACGCGGTCGGCGATGATGGAGGACTGACCCACAGCGATATTGGCAAAGGGTCCGGCATGCACCATGCAAGGATTGTACTCGGCGGTACACATGAGGGTCGGGTTAATGGTGTTGCGCATGAAAGCTGTCATGGCATTGCCCACTTCCAGATCGCCGGTGGTGACCGGTTTGCCGCTCTTGTCGAAGGCCACGGTAATGTTGTTGAGGCGTTCCTTGAGATCGGCCAGGTCACGGATAACCGCCAGGATCGCCATACACTCGGAGCCCACGGCGATGCCGAACTTGCTCTGCATGGTGAAGCCGTCAAAGCGGCCACCCATACCGATGACGATGTTTCGCAGCGACTGGGCGCAAAAGTCGATAATCCAGCCCATTTCCACGCGGGTGGGATCGATGTCGAGGCGACGCATGCCCGTTAAACGCTGAAGCTGCTCGTCGTTGTAGTTGCGCTCGTGCTGCATACGGCTTGTCATGGCCACCATGGCCAGGTTGTGGGCGTTCATGATGTCATTGATGTCGCCGGTGAGTCCCAGTGAGAATTCGGTCATGGGAATCAGGAGCGAATTGCCACCGCCGGCTGCAGTTCCCTTGACATTCATGGTGGGGCCGCCGGAGGGCTGTCGGAGAGCGCCGCCGACGCTAACGCCGCGTTTTCCCAAACCTTCCATCAAACCGCAGGATGTGGTGCTTTTGCCTTCGCCCAGGGGCGTGGGGGTAATGGCCGTGACTTCAATGTATTTGCCATCGGGTTGGTCCTGGAGACGATCGATAATTTTCAGAAAATCCAACTTGGCAAGTCTTCCCATCGGAAGCATTTCTTCGGGCTTAAGGCCCAACTTATCCCGCCATTCATCAGGTGTCGGCATGTTTTTTTCGGCAGCTTCGGAAATCTGCCAATCCGCCATTTCTACCGCGTTATAAGCCATCCTTATTAATCCTCCTTCATGGTTATGATGTTTTTTATGGGTTGGAAACAAAATCCTTCCCAAGTGAATGTTCAAATATCTAAAATAGACCAGAAACTTTTTTGAGAATCCTTGCCTATCATAAAAAAAAACGGTCGTCAAGTGAGGTTTTTCACAACTCTCAGCGATTTTCCTTATGTGCCTGCGCCATGTCCCGTTTTAGCTCTTTTTCTTTCAGAGACTGCCTTTTATCGTATTTTTTCTTGCCTTTTGCCAATGCAATTTCCACTTTGGCTTTGCCCCGTGTGAAATAGACCTTAGTGGGGATCAGGGAATAACCTTTTTCTTCGGTTTTCCCGATCAACCGTCTGATTTCCCGCTTGTTCAAGAGGAGCTTTCGAGTTCGTACAGGGTCCATTTCCATGTGGTGGGCAAAAGGGTAGGGGGTGATATGCATATGATGAAGGAAAACCTCTCCCTGCTTTACCTTAGCGTAACTATCCACCAGGTTGCCCCTTCCTTCCCTCAGGGATTTCACCTCGGCGCCCATAAGCACCAGGCCCGCTTCAAAAAATTCATCCAGGAAGTATTCATGGCGTGCTTTTTTGTTCTGACAAACAATTTTCATATTCATTCTCCCCTACAAGTACCCTTTTTCCCTCAACCCGGGAAACCTGCCTCCCGTGCGCCTAAAAAGGTACTGCTGCACCTCATCAGCCGTGTTCAGGCGCATGATTTCCTTCAGGTCATCCCGGGCCTGGGCCATGGGCATGGCCCGCACGATTTTTTTGATCAGCGGTATGGATCTGGCATTCATGCTGAGCCCGTCAAGGCCGAGTCCCAAAAGGATTGGAACGCAAAGGGGATCGCCTGCCATTTCACCGCACAGGGTGACATGAATACCTTCATTCTTGGCGGCTTTCGCCACAGTTTCAATCATTCTCAGAATAGCGGGATCGAAAGGTTGATACATGTGCGCCACGTGTTCATTGACTCTGTCAATGGCCAGTGTATATTGAATCAGATCGTTGGTCCCGATACTGAAGAAATCCACGTGACGCGCCAGCACTTCCGCCATGACCACGGCCGATGGGATTTCCACCATGATGCCGACTTCAATTTTGTCATTATAGGGGATGTGTTCGCGGTCCATATCCATTTTAACCTGCGCCAGGATATTCTTTGCATCCAGAAGTTCCTGCAAGCCGGATATCATGGGGAAAATCAGCCGAATATTGCCGTAAACACTTGCCCTCAGAATGGCCCGAAGCTGTGTTTTGAATATTTCAGGCCGTTTCAGGCAAAATCGTATGGCCCGGAGTCCCAGCGCCGGGTTCATCTCCTTTGTGATCTCAAGTTCCGATACGAATTTATCACCGCCGATATCCAGGGTTCGGATGTTCACCGGATCAGGAGCCATGAGTTCCGCCACCTCACGGTAGTCCTCAAACAATTCTTCCTCTTTCGGAAAACCTCTGGACCTCAAGTACAAAAACTCCGTCCGATAAAGGCCAATGCCCTCTCCCCCGGAATCCCTCACTGCCGTCACTTCTTCCAGAAATTCGATGTTGGCCGTGATGGATATCCGTTGACCGTCAGGGGTCAAAGCCGGAAGGTGACTCTCTCTGGCGATGCTCGACCAGTAGTCTTCCAGCTGGAGTTTTTTCTCCTGGTAATAAATGATGGCGTTGTCATCCGGGTTCACGACGACCACCCCGGTGCTGCCATCCACAATCAGGAGATCGCCATCCGCCACCACATGGGTCGCTGTCTCCAGACCCACAACAGCCGGAATTTCCAAGGCTTGCGCCATAATGGCCGTGTGGGAAGTTCTGCCGCCGACATCGGTAATAAAGCCCATGACTTTTCCGATGTTCAGTTCCGTGGTGTCCGCCGGGGATAGATCATGGGCGACGATGATGACCCTTCTGTCGATTTCCGCCAGGCTCTGTTGAGCCTTGCCGCTAAGGGTCCGCTGAATTCTTTCCGTGACATTTTCCACATCGCTGATGCGGGTACTGATGTATTCATCATCAATCTGACTGAAAACCTTACGGATTTTCCCCAGGGATTTCTTTAGTGCCCACTCAGCATTGATCTTCTCGCTTTGGATCGTGTGAATGGTGGAATCCCGCAACATACTGTCTTTGAGGATCATCAAATGGCTGTCCAGAATAAAGGAGAGGTCATTGACTTTCTCCGCCATTCCATTTTTGAGTGACTGCATTTCATTTTCAACCACTCGAAGGGCCTCTTCGAAACGTTCCACCTCTTCGTTCAGATGCTCCGTGTTCACCAGATACTGATAGAGAATTTTGACTTTACTTCTGTCTACCAGGTGGGCTTTGCCGATGACGATGCCTGGATAAACGGCTATGCCCTTTAAAGATTTTTCACCGGCAACTGCGTCGTCGCTCATTTGTTCTCCCCGAATTTTCCTTCAAACAAATCGTCCAGTTCCGCCATGAAACGCTCTGAGTCTTCTCCAATGATTCGAACTTCCATCTCCGTGCCTTTAGGACAGGCCAAGGTCAGGATGGAAAGGATGTTGGACCCCTCTACCTGACGTCCATCCTTTTTGAGAAACAATGTGGATTCATATCGGTTGGCCAATGCCACTATCTTCGCCGCGGCGCGCGCATGAAGCCCCAGCGTATTTCTGATCTTCAGATTCCTGACCATTTCCATTCTTCATGAATCCTTTAACAGCCGTTTTCGAGCAAGGCATTCTTTATAGACTTTTCGGTAAGCAAGGTTTTCTTTTTCAGCAATGAAGCCGGCAATGTCTTTGACACTCATTGTCTTCTCGTTCAAAAGCGCCTCAATTTTCCGTAAAGTGCTCTCTTTTAGATCATCTGATTTTTTTTTATCGGCTTCACCTGAAACTACCAGCGTAAATTCTCCTCTGGTTTTTTCCGGCGTCAAAATTTCCAGCAGCTGTGCCGCCGTCCCACGTTGTATTTCTTCGAATATTTTGGTTATCTCCCGAAGCATGACCATTTGCCTGGCGCCGAAGGCGAGCGCCATATCCGAAAGTGTTGCTCTGATTCTGTGGGGGGATTCATAAAAGACCATGGTGCGTGTTTCAGAAGCCAAAGCGCTCAACTCATTTTTTCTTTTTCCGGGGCGATTTGACAAAAACCCCAGAAAACAGAAACCGGCCGTCGAAACCCCACAAACGGATAGCGCCGCTACGGCGGCGCATGGGCCCGGGACGGGCGTGATTTGAATTTCCCGTTCAATGGCGCCGGCAACAAGCATGATGCCCGGATCCGAAATACCCGGGGTCCCCGCATCGGAAACAAGCGCTATTTTCATCCCGGTTTCCAGTTGTCCAATGAGCCGTTCGGTCTCGCCTTTCCGGGAATGCTGATTATAGGTCGCTACCTTTGTCTTGATGCCGTAGTGTTCGCAGAGACGCCTGGTGTGGGACCCATTCTCAGCCACGATCAGATCAACTTCCTTTAAGATCCGCAAGGCTCTGAGGGTGATGTCTTCAAGGTTGCCGATGGGCGTTGCAACCACGTACAAGTTCCCCCCTTTTTGATCCTGAGATGTCATTTCTATCCATAGGCCAAGTCGAAAGCGTTTTGGATCACCTCAAGTTGAGGGGGCCCACTGCCCAAGGAAACCGCCACCACATCAAACCGGGCGCTGACGTCGCAGCAATTGTTGGCCTTCATGTAGGCCAGGGCCACCTTGGAGATCTGTTTTTGTTTTCTGGCGTTTACGGCTTCTTTTGCAAAACCCAAAGGACGTCCTCTTCTGGTTTTGATCTCAATGAATACCAGGGTATCCCCATCCTTTGCAACCAGATCCACTTCGCCAAGCGGACATCGGTAATTCGTGACAATTTTTTTGTAACCCAGGCTTTTGATTTTTTTTAAGGCCAGCGCCTCGCCCCGTTCTCCCAGTTCAAGTCTCTCTCTGGTCAAACCTTTCGCACTCCTCTAAACGTCAACCGATGAATTGGACATGGGCCATGTTGTCTCAGCGCTTCCAGATGTTGATGGGTTCCATACCCTTTATGTTTATCAAAACCGTAGTCAGGATACATGCTATGGCTGCAAACCATAATCCTGTCACGATACACCTTGGCGAGTACGGAAGCTGCCGAGATGCTTCTGCTAATTTGATCGCCTTTTTTTAAACATTCCTGCGTAATGGGGATGGGAACAGCGTGAATGCCGTCAACAAGAATGATTTCCGGCTGCGGGTCAAGGGCCTTGATAGCGCACGCCATCGCTTCCAGCGACGCCTGCAAAATATTAAATTTTTCAATATACGAAACCGATGCCACGCCGATAGCGAAGGTGAGAGCTGCACCTTTGATCACATCAAACGCTTCGGATCTGGCGCGAGCCGTCATTTTTTTTGAATCCTTAATCCCCGAAAGCCGGACACCTTCGGGAAGGATGACCGCAGCTGCAACCACGGGGCCGGCTAAAGGGCCCCGCCCCGCTTCATCAACCCCGGCAATCAACTTGTAACCGGAACCTCGCGCCCGCGTTTCGTGATAAAAGGGGTCCACGGGGGATTGGCATGCATGGTTTGGAAACAATTTTAGATTTTCAGACCGACGCACTTTCCGGTGCCTCTTGAGAACACATGATTTTCCTGATTCCCTGCGTCATCAAAAGGGCTTTAAAACCGCTTTTCCTTGATTCTTGCCGCCTTACCGCGAAGATTCCTGAGATAATAAAGCCTGGACCTTCTGACTCTCCCTCTTGTGACCACTTCAACTTTGTCGATATTGGGGGAGTGAAGTGGAAAGATACGTTCCACGCCAATGCCGTAAGAGACTTTCCTGACGGTAAATGTGGCGCCGGTAGTTCCTTTCCGTTTCCGAATGACAACGCCTTGGAATACCTGTATCCTCTCTTTTTCACCCTCTTTGATTCTGGCATGCACCTTAACTGTATCTCCGGGCTTAAAACCGGGGATATCGCCGCGCATCTGCTCCATCTCGAGCATTTCTACAATGTTCATCACTTTCTCCTCTGTAACGGGACCTTATATAGGGGTCCTCGTTCTTTGTGTAACCTGCGATTTCCAAAATATCGCAGCTGAAGATTCTCTATCAGGCTGGATCACCCACCAGCCGGTCCAGGATAATGGCCGCGGCCGTTCTCACTGAAAGATGATTATATTCCGTTTTTCCCAAAACAGGTTCCAGCACATGGTCGGCTTTATGCAAAACGTCTTCATGAAGTCCCCATGCCGTTCCAAACAACAAGAAAACAACCTCATCCGATGCAACAAAAGCCCGCGCCGATTGATAAGAGATACTGCGATAGTGTTTGGCCGCATCCGTTGCAATGAGCGTGGGTGTTTCCCCTTCTTGATCCTTCACTTTAATAACCGCCATGTCCAATGATGGCACTACGCTAACCAGGGCAATGGCTTGTTTTCTGTGATGGTTGTATTGAGCGCCATACCCGGAGACCCAATGCTGTATAATACGATTCGACAGAGCCTGCTGGTCCTCAAGGGGTGTAATGACGAAAAAACCCTTGGCCCCGTATGTCTTTCCCAGCCGGGCAAAATCATGGATATCCATGGGCGTTATGGCCGAGCAAATGGTCTCGTCATGCTTGTTGTAAACGGGAAAGTGGACAAGTCCAACATAGAGACGCATCACACCCCTCTTTACGACAACTCTTCCAGTATCGCTTTATCTTCAGAAGATAATTCAGCATTCTGAAACAGATCCGGCCTTCGTACCAGTGTCCTTTTAAGCGATTGCTTTTTTCGCCACAATCGAATCTTTTCATGGTCTCCGGACAAAAGCACCGGTGGAACTTCAAGGCCCTGAAACACCCTCGGCCGGGTGTAATGGGGATATTCCAGAAGACCGTTTTCAAAAGAGTCTTCCTGATTTGATCGTTCTCCTCCCAGGACGTCCGGAATCAAACGGCTTACCGCCTCAATGACCACCATGGCAGCCAGTTCACCACCATTCAAAACATAATCTCCGATGGATAACTCCATGTCGACGCAGGTTAATCGTATCCGTTCATCCACACCTTCGTATCGACCGCAGACAAAAATCAATTGCTCCCATTCAGACATCTCCCAGGCCATGTCCTGAGTGAAGGTCTTTCCTTGAGGTGAAAAAAGCACCACCGGACCTTGATTTTCCAAACGTGGGACGGATTTCAGAGCGCGGGAAATCGGCCCCGCTTTCATAACCATCCCCTCCCCCCCCCCGTATGGACGGTCATCAACGATTCTGTGAGGCCCCATGGCAAAATCACGGATGTCCCGTAACCCTACTTCCACGAGACCTCTTTGAATGGCACGCCCTAGAATACCTTCCCGTAAATAAGAGGTAAACATATCCGGGAACAAGGTGAGAACATCAAACTTCATTTAAATCCAACAACCCTTCCATGGCCGAAATAATCATTTTCCCGGTTTTCAAATCAATCTCTTTGACCACCTCGTGAACAGCCGGAATCAAAATCTCCCGTGACCCATGTTTAACCACGTAAATATCGGCATTCCCCCCAGGGATAATTTGCGAGATGACACCCAGGAATCCATGGGCATCGGAAAAAACCTCAAGTCCCGCAAGTTCAAACCAGAAATATTCTCCCTCTTCTCGAATCAGGGCGTCCTTGGGAACATAGACATCCGCTCCCCTGAAAGTTTCCGCCTGGTTTATGCTGGTTAATTCCGCTAACTTTACCAGAAAAAAATTTTTGTGAGGTCTTGCGGAAAGGACGCTGCAATGCCGAACCTCTCCTGTTCCGAGTTTGAAACAAACCGTCTCGGCGTTTAATAGGGCAACTTCCGATTGCGAAAAAGACCGTACCCTGAGAAGACCCTCCAAGCCGTGAGGCCGAAGGACCTTCCCAAAGAAGATCACATTATCAGGCAAGCCTGAGCCCAAAACTATTCAATAATCTCCAATACGGATCGTTTGTTGATTTTTGTGGAGGCGGCACTGAGAATTGTCCTCATGGCCCGTGCCGTGCGCCCCTGCTTTCCAATGACCTTGCCTAAATCTTCTTTGGCGACCTTCAGTTCAAGAACCGATGTCTGTTCCCCTTCGATTTCTGTGACGACCACATCTTCCGGCTTATCAACCAGCGCTTTCGCAATGTATGAAACTAGCTCCTTCATCTCGATTCACCTCCCATTGGAATACACAGAAATGCGATATTTAATCTTAGGCTGCTACGGAAGAAGATTTAATCGTTCCTTCCCGTTTTATCAGGGCACTGGCGGCCTCTGAAAGCTTCGCTCCTTTTTCAAGCCAGTAGTGGACTTTGTTTTCATGGATTTTTACAATTGCGGGTTCTTTCATGGGATCATAATACCCCAGGATTTCGAGAAACCTGCCATCCCGCGGTGACTGTGAATCAGCTGCCACCAACCGATAAAACGGTTTTTTCTTTGCTCCCATCCTTGCCAATCGAATTCTAACGGCCATTTTCCTTTACCACCCCCTTAAATGTAATGGTTATCCCGCCGTGGCGGGACCGGTTTGCGGACAACATTAACGTATCTCTTATCCAAAGAGGGACGGCATGTTCAGCCCACCTTTTTTGGTAAATTGTTCCATCATTTTTTTGGTTTGCGCAAAATTTTTCAGCAAACGGTTAACGTCCTGAACTTTGGTGCCGCTGCCCATTGCAATGCGGCGTTTTCTGCTTCCGTTGATGATCTTAAACCTGCGTCGCTCTTCGCGGGTCATGGAATTAATCATCGCCTCGACTTTGACCAGTTCCTTTTCATCGGGTTTGAGGTTTTTCAGTTTTTTCAGTTTGCCCATGCCGGGAAGCATCCCTAAGATATCTTCCAGGGATCCCAGTTTTTTCATTTGTTTCAATTGAGACCGAAAGTCTTCCAGATCAAACTCGTTTTTTTTGAGCTTTTTCTCCAGCTTTTTGGCCTCTTTTTCATCGAATTGGGCTTCCGCTCTTTCGATGAGGGAAAGAACATCGCCCATCCCCAGAATCTGGGAGGCCATCCTGTCGGGATGAAAGGGCTCCAAGGCGCTTATCTTTTCTCCAACGCCTACAAATTTGATCGGTTTCCCGGTCACTGCTTTGATGGATAACGCCGCCCCGCCCCTGGCGTCACCCTCCATCTTGGATAATATGACACCGCTGATATTCAAAGCTTCGTTGAAATGTTTGGCCACATTGACCGCGTCTTGACCGGTCATGGCATCCGCTACCAAAAGTATTTCAGTGGGATTAATCTGTTCCTTGATGGCCACCAGTTCACCCATCAAGGCTTCGTCCACATGAAGACGTCCCGCCGTATCGAGAATCAAAACGTCTGCCTCTTGCGCTCTGGCCTTAACCATGGCATCCAGGCATATCTGTTCGGGAGCTTGGCCTTCTTCCGTCGGGTAAACCGGGACATCGATCTGTGATCCCAGCTTCTTGAGCTGGTCCACGGCGGCAGGCCTGTAAATGTCCGCCGGAACCAGATAAGGATGCTTTCCCTTTTTTCGCAAGTAACTTGCCAGTTTTGCGGCGGTGGTGGTTTTACCGGAACCCTGCAGACCCACCAGCATCAACGCATGCGGACTTTCGCCGGCGAACTCAAGCTCTCTGATGGATTCACCCATGAGCCGGGACAGTTCCTGGTTGACGATTTTGACGATCTGCTGACCGGGCGTCAGGCTATCAAGGACATCCTGTCCAATGGCGCGTCCCCGAATATCTTCGATTAATTTTTTGACGACTTTATAGTTGACATCCGCCTCCAGAAGCGCTAGTCGCACTTCTTTCAAGGCATCCTGAATATTGGCCTCAGTGAGCCTTCCCCGCCCTTTCAGTTTCTTGAAAACGCGGTTCAATTTTTCAGATAAGCTGTCAAACATGTCGTTGTGAACCCTCGGATTTTATAAACGGTCAGAATTACTTTATGATGGTACGGATGTCAACAAAAAACGCTATAAAGTCGAAAAGAAGGTGGAATCATTTTGGGGTTGCCAATGAAATCCATACCCTCTACTATTGGTGCGTGAAAAAATCCGTGTGATTATCGTTAATGGCCATCATACATGGATCTGCCGGAAATGTCATATTATTTCGATACAGGATTTTTCAAAGTGAGAAGATGATATGGGTAAAAAAATGCAGAACGAGGGAATTATCCGTCCGGTGAAGGGAAAGAGAGATCCGCAATTGGCACAAAACGTCCTCATGGTGATGATACCTTCTGAGTTGAAATACCTGGCCCGACTGACGGGCGCCAAGAAAACGGTTTTTAGCGATATGCATCTTTATGACTTGTACCGTGAACCAGAAACGCGAAACACCTCCATTGCACTGGCGGGACCTTTTCTCGGTGCTCCCCATGCGGTGATGGGGTTGGAGAAACTGATTGCCCTGGGCGCTGAAAGGGTATTGGTGCTGGGCTGGTGCGGTTCTCTTGCGCCCTCACTTAAAATCGGCGATCTGGTGATCCCAACCCATGCCGTTTCGGAGGAGGGAACAAGCCAACATTATCCGTTGCCTTCAAAAATACCCTCATCCGATCCATGGCTTAATCAAATTCTGGAAAGTGCCTTCAAAGAAAAAGAGGCCCCCTTTACAAAAGGGGCAATTTGGACTACGGATGCCGTATATCGAGAAACGCCGGAAAAAGTGAGGGCCTGTCAGCAGCAAAATATTCTGGCCGTGGAGATGGAAATGTCGGCCCTTATGACCGTGTCTTCATATCGTTCGGTCCAGCTGGCAGCCCTCCTGGTGGTTTCGGACGAGCTTTTTGAGCTGAAATGGCGGCCCGGGTTTTCCAATCAGCGGTTAAAAACGAGAAGCCGGTGGGCGGCCGAGCTGTTGCTGGGGGTCCACAAAAGTCTGGCGGATACTGAAACATTGTCTGGAGAAATAAAATGAACCTCAAAAATGGAATCCTTGCCATAGACGTGGGCAGCGGCACCCAGGACATCCTGGTATGGCGTTCGGGACAGCGAATAGAAAATTGTCCCAAGCTGATACTCCCCTCGGCCACTACCATCATCGGCCGACAAATTGAAGCGGCCACACAAAGGGGGCATCACCTTTTTTTGACCGGCCACACCATGGGCGGAGGCGCCTCTTCAAAAGCCGTTCGGAAACATATTTCAGCCGGTTTCAGGGTTTTTTCCCTGGTGCAACCCGCGTTGACATTCCATGATAAAATTGAAAAAGTAGCGGCCATGGGCCTTGAAATCGTGGACCGAAAACCGTCAGTGGGGCCGTTGACGCAGCTGCAAATGGGAGATCTTGACCTGTCCGCCATTGCCGGGGCATTGAAACTGTTTCATGAGCCCATGCCTGATACCGTGGCCGTAGCCGTTCAGGACCACGGTTTTTCCCCGGACATGAGCAATCGGGTGTTCAGGTTCGAACAATGGAAAAAACTTCTGGCAGCTGGGAAAAATTTAACATCGCTTTTATACGAAACGCCGCCCGATCACTTGACGCGAATGAAAGCCGTAAGCGACATAGCGCCCGGAACCCTGCTCATGGATACCGGCGCTTCCGCCATTCTGGGGGCGCTTGAAGATCCCTTTGTAGCGGAAAAAAGTCGGGAAGGGGTTACCATTCTGAATATCGGAAATGAACATGTCCTGGCCGCCCTGGTGAAAAATGACCGGGTATGGGGTATCTATGAGCATCATACGTCCCTGATGACGCCCGATAAACTGGCGGCGCATCTGGACCGGTTCAGGAACGAGGACTTGCCGAACCAGGAAATACTCGACGAAATGGGCCACGGCTGCCATGTAATGCCCGGCGCCAAACAGGAGAGTCCCTTCGGTCATGTGGGGATCACAGGTCCCAACAGGGAAAAATTTGCCTCTTTGGGGGGACACATGGCAGCGCCCTTCGGCGATATGATGCTCACCGGCTGTTTTGGTCTGGTCAAGGCAGTTAAAGCAAGGATGGATTTTTAGAAAATGGAAAACATTCAAAAAGAAATGGGTACGCTGAAAGAAAAAATTGAATACCATAACCATCGGTATTACGTTCTGGATGACCCGGAGATTTCGGATGCCGAATATGACAAATTGTTTCAACGACTGCTTCATCTGGAAAAACAACACCCCGAATTGACTTCCCCTGATTCTCCCACCCGGAAGGTCGGCGCCGGACCTAAAGGCGGCTTTCCAACGGTTGAACATCGTTTTCCCATGCTTAGTCTTGAGAATTGTTTTGATGCTCAACAGATCCTGGATTTTGATGCAAGGGTCAGAAAATTTCTCGGCGATGAGGCGTCGGTCGGTTATACGGTGGAACCCAAGATTGACGGACTCGCCGTGGAACTGGTTTATGAAAAAGGCGCATTGACTGTGGCATCAACCCGCGGGGACGGCCGCGTGGGCGAGGATGTGACCCGTAATATCAAAACCATCCTCAATGTGCCGCTGAACCTGTCGCCCAGGCATAAATCACTGCCCATACCCGATCTTCTGGAGGTGAGGGGCGAGGTTTACATGGATATAACGGCCTTTGAAACCTTAAATCAAAAGCGTGCAGCCAAAAACGAGGCACTTTTTGCAAATCCGCGAAATGCCGCAGCCGGTTCCCTGCGGCAACTGGATTCACGGGTGACCGTCAAAAGACCCATGGATATTTTCTGTTACGGGGTCGGCAACGCCGAAGCTCTTCCCTTTGAAACGTACTGGGAACTCATAACTTCACTTCAACGTTGGGGGCTCAGGGTCAATCGACCCCATATTCGGGTGTGCGAAACCATCGACGAGGTGGTGGCGGGCTGTCGTCATCTTGAAGAAACCCGTGGCCGATTCCCCTATGAAATCGATGGGGCTGTTATCAAGGTCAATCGACTGGATTTGCAGGCCAGGCTGGGCATGAAGTCGAGAAGCCCCCGGTGGGCCATAGCCTATAAATTTGCCCCCGGCCAGGAAACGACAACCATTTTGAAGATCGATGTTCAGGTGGGACGGACCGGGGCTCTGACGCCTGTGGCGCACCTTGAACCCGTTGAATTGGGCGGCGTTCTTGTGAAACGCGCCACCCTTCATAATCAGGAAGAGATTGACCGCAAAGATGTCCGTGAAGGGGACCTGGTGATTGTTCAGCGGGCCGGTGATGTGATTCCGGAGGTGGTTAAGAGCATTTTCTCAAAACGGGTTGGGACCGAAAGAAAATTTGTCATGCCGTCGGCGTGTCCGGTGTGTGGATCCAAAGTGGTTAAAAATCCGGGCGAGGTTGTGGCCAGGTGTCCCAATGAGAATTGTCCGGCCCAGGTCAGGGGATCCCTTAGACATTTCGTCTCCAAGGGAGGCATGAAGATCGATGGCCTGGGGGACAAACTGCTGTTGAAGCTGATGAACAAAGGGCTGGTCAAGGATGAATCCGACCTCTATGCACTCACCCGCGAAGATTTGCTGGGTCTCGACAACATCAAGGAAAAATCAGCGGCCAACCTGATAGGGGCCATCGAAGGCAGCAAAAACCCTACCCTGGCACGGTTTATTTATGCGCTGGGCATCCGGCATGTGGGAGAATACATGGCGGCGCTTCTGGCGAACCATTTCGGCAGTATTGAAGCATTGGCGCAAACCACCGAGAAGGTTCTTTCCGCCATAGACGGTGTCGGACCTCAGATTTCGGAAAGTGTGGTTTCCTATTTTGCGGATCCCCGGAATGTCGCGCTGATGGAGAGGTTGCTGGCTGCGGGCATAACCCCCAGGGCAGGCAGGGCGGATGCTTTGGATGCTTCGGTGGCTGGAAAATCCTTTGTATTAACCGGAACCCTTGCCGGCACGAACCGTTCCGCGGCTAAAGAGGCGATTCTGCGAAAAGGCGGGAAGGTCCATTCTTCCGTCAGCCGGAATACCCATTACCTGGTGGCGGGAGACTCTCCCGGCGCCAAGCTTCAAAAGGCAAAGGACCTGGGTGTTCCAATCCTGGATGAAAACCAATTTCTAAAACTGTTGGGGGGATAATATTTTGGAGAATATACGCAAGCACCTGATCATCGAAGGCCGGGTTCAGGGCGTGTGGTTCAGGGAGTCCACCCGCCGTCAGGCAGTTTCCCTGGGGGTTTCAGGCTGGGTGAAAAATCAACCGGATAAAACAGTGGAAGCCTTGCTGGAAGGCACTGAGGAAGCGGTTTCGAGGCTGGTTGCCTGGTGCCATAAAGGTCCTTCCGCCGCACATGTTCTGAACGTTCATGAAACAGACGAAACATGGCAGGGGGAGTTTGACTCCTTCGATATCCTTTAGGGCAGTTTTAAGTTTTACGTTTTACGTTGCTTGAAACGTAAAACCTTATATTTAGGAGAAAAGCAGTGCGAAAAATGCGTTTTTTAGAAATCATATTCCTATGTCTGCTCCCCCTGGCGCTCGGTGCATCGGGATGCAGCACAACCAAGGAGCTGACCAAAAAAGTCCTGCCCACCTCGGTAGCCAAGAGAATCATGACCAACAAGGCGGATCTCAAAAAGCGTGTCATGACTTTTCCTTTTGTGGACCAGGCGGGTGTCGGGCCTGAAATGACAAAGAAACTGGGCCATGAATTCTATCAACACCTGAAAAAAACCCCCAACCTTCTCCTCTATGATCCCCCCGACGGTGTTTTTTCCACACAGGCCATGGAATCTCCCCAATTCGGGGTGGTCACCAGTTCGAAACTCGTTGACATTGCCGCGGACATGGGGATGAATGCACTCATTATAGGGGTCCTGGATCCGGTGGAAATAGCCGTTCACAAAACCGGATTCTGGCCTTTTGACAGCTGGCGAAGGTTCTACACGGTTTCCGCGGCGGTCAATGTCATCGATACGGCCAGTAAAACCCTCATCTATACCGATATCGCACTGAAAGAATATGATGTGACCCTGGAAGAAAGCGAGCAGCAGGATCAGGAAAGCTATATTCGACAGATTACCCTCGAGGCGCTGCCCGATCTTGTTAACGATCTCGGAAGCACAATGGATTTCAAGGTCAGCGACGAGCCCTGGACCGGGAAGGTCCTGGCTGTGGACGGAGATACCATTATGATTAATGCGGGCAAGGAGGTGGGGCTGAAAGACGAGGCGGTTTTTAAAGTGTTTTCCGTGGGGGAATCTATAACCTCCGGCACCGGCAGAACTATTCATCTCCTGGGGGAGACGGTTGGGGAAATCAAAGTGACGTCGGTCATGGAAAAACATTCTCTGGCGGAACCGCTAAGCGGAGGCCCGTTTGAGGCGAAACAGTTTATTCGGTTGAAGCAGTAGTCTAAAATACGGATTGCGGATTGCGGATTGCGGAATTTTGCTGTCGAGCCAAGACGCTGGAACGGGGATACCACCCGTAAACGAAAATATTATGGATAAAATTGTCATTGAAGGCGGTCATTCCCTAAAAGGGGTTGTCAACATCAGCGGCGCTAAAAACGCCGCGCTTCCCGCCATTG
Organism: Desulfatiglandales bacterium; assembly: GCA_963664475.2. Lineage (GTDB taxonomy): Bacteria > Desulfobacterota > DSM-4660 > Desulfatiglandales > Desulfatiglandaceae > NaphS2. Next base: position 1,356,549 of record CAXXXE010000001.1, on the reverse strand, counting down.
CGGCGTGCCTTTTGACCGGCGGCCGGCATCGGCTTCACGGGATGCCCCATCTCAGGGATATTCGCACCATCAAATGCATCATGGAAAAACTGGGAACGGTTTTCAGCGAAACGGGGGATGTCCTTGAGGTTAATTCCGACAATCTTACTGCCCATGAAGCGCCCTATGAGCTGGTCAAGACCATGCGGGCATCGATTCTTTTGCTGGGGCCACTGCTTTCGCGCCTGGGCAGGGCCAAAATATCCCTTCCCGGCGGCTGCGCCATCGGCGCACGTCCTGTGAATCTGCACTTGAAGGCCCTGACGTCCATGGGGGCGGACATCCATCTTGAACATGGCTACATCAACGCCCGGGCAAAACACCTCACCGGCGCCGATATTTTTTTCGACATTCCCACCGTAACCGGCACGGAAAACATCTTGATGGCGGCTGTTACCGCTGAAGGGACCACAACACTGCGAAACGCCGCCAATGAGCCGGAAATCAAAGACCTGGCGCAAATGCTGTGCGCCATGGGAGCTGACATCGAGGGCGCCGGGACCGACACCATCGTGATTCATGGGGTGGATCATCTCAATTGCTGCGAACACACCATTATTCCCGACAGAATTGAAGCGGGCACCTTTATGATTGCGGCGGCGATGACCGGCGGGGAAGTTCATATCAACGGATGCAGGCCCGAGCATCTCACGGCACTGACGGACAAGCTCCGGCAGACCGGCGCCGTGATTACGCAAGAGGATGAGGCCATTCGTGTTCGAGGCCCCGAGTCCATCGAGAGCGTCGATATCAAGACCATGCCGTTTCCAGGGTTTGCCACGGATCTTCAGGCTCAGTTCATGGCGCTTATGAGCGTGGCCAAAGGATGGAGCATGTTCAGGGAAACGGTCTTTGAAAACCGGTTTATCCATGTGAGCGAGCTGAGACGTCTCGGCGCCGACATTGAAATCAACGGAAACCAGGCCCTGGTAAAGGGCCGGGAAAGACTACTCTCAGCGCCGGTCATGGCAACGGACCTGAGGGCCAGCGCATCCCTTATTCTGGCAGGGCTGGTAGCGGAAGGGGGGCTTACGGAAGTACATCGAATTTATCATTTGGACAGGGGATACGAGGCCATTGAAGACAAATTCAGGGGGCTGGGCGCTAAAATCCGGCGAGAAAAAGGACCGGCTGTTTAATCGCCCTTTAATTCCCTGCCTGATTTCCTTTGCCGGGGGTATTCTCACTGCACACACTGTTTTCCCTGCCGATCATGCCTTTGCGCTGCCTCTAATTCCGCCCATATTTCTGCTGGTTTCCCTCTCCCTGATAGCGGCGCTTTTTCATTGGGGATATTCACGGGCGTATCTTCTGCTGGTTGTTTTTTTTCTGACCGGCGCGTTGTTGACCCCGGAAAAGCGCTTGCCATCCCAATTGCGGCCCCTGGCCATGGATCACCGAAACGCCATCCTCCAGGGAGTTGTCCTCGCACCGCCCCAACAACGCTTCCCGGGCATGGCGCGCATGAAAGTGCTGGTGCAAGGTCTTGTCAGGGGAAATCGAATGTTCCCCGTCAACGAAAGCATCCTTGTTACAGTGTATCGAAACGCAACGCCATTTTGTCCCGGAGAAAAAATCCGTTTTCCCGCCCGATTGAGCACCTTTAGAAGTTTTCGAAATCCCGGTCATTACGACTACGAGAAGGCCATGACCCTGAAGGGGTTCACATGCGCCGCCGCCGTGAGCGACGGGCGGCGCATGGTTCCCATGGGGCCGGGGGCGCTTCCCTTTTGGCGGGGATGGGTTGAGCGGCTGCAGGCCCCGGTGCGAGGGCTTTTCGAGAGGTGCCTGGATCACCGGGATGCGGCTCTTTTTCGGGCACTGATACTGGGAGAGCGGCAGGGGATTGACCCATCTCTCCGAGAAATCTTTAACCGATCGGGATTGGGGCATTTGCTGGCCGTCTCGGGACTCCATATCGGACTGGTGGCCTGGGCTGGTTTTTTCCTCTTCAAATTCGGGCTGTCCCGTTCATACCGCTTGCTGCTCCTGACGGATGTTCGAAAATGGTGCGCTTTTTTCACCCTGTTTCCCGTGATCGGATACACCGTCCTTGCGGGAGGGCAGGTTTCAGCGCAACGGGCCATGATCATGGTCCTGGCGTATCTGATGTCCCTCATCCTGGGAAAGGAAAAAGAAATCTGGTCTACCCTTGCCCTGGCCGGTCTGGTAATTTTGTTCCTGGATCCAGAGTCTATTTTCACCCCCTCCTTCCAGCTTTCTTTTCTGGCGGTCATCGGTATTTTGTGGCTGACGCCCGCCGTCTTGAGCAAAATGGGCCATGGAAAATTGGTCTTATCGGAAAAAAAAGTCCCCTTCAGGTCTGTTTTGTCTTATTTCATGGGCCTTGCGGCCGTAAGCATGTCCGCCCTTTACTTTCTGCTGCCCATTACCGCTTTCTACTTTCATCGTATTCCCCTGGTTTCCATTCCGGCCAACCTCACCACTATCCCAATTTTGGGTCTGTGGGTCCTCCCCTTGGGACTTCTGTCGGTTTTGGCATTGCCGCTGTCGTTGGATATGGCTGTTTTTTTCCTGCATGCCGGCACCGTCGGACTGAACATCATGATGGACATCATAGGGTTCTGGTCCAATCTTTCCTGGGCATCTATTTGGACTGTTACACCGAACCTTTTTGAAATCACCTTGTTTTACGCCGTCACCTTTTTTGCATTTTTTGCCGGGCGCTGGAGATGGGCCAAATTCGGTCTGGTGATCGTTTTACTGTTCATTTTGCTGGATGCCGCTTTCTGGGTTCAACGTGTAAAGTTCAACAGGGATCTGGAGGTGGTTTTTCTGGATGTGGGAAAAGGCAATGCGGCCTTCGTTTCCTTCCCGAACGGAAAAAAAATGATGATTGATGGTGGGGGATTTTCAAATGATCATTTTGATGTGGGCAAAATGGTGCTTGCGCCTTATTTATGGCGCAGAAAGGTCAGTACCATCGATTACCTGGTATTAAGTCATCCCCAGTCCGATCATATGAACGGCCTTCGTTTTATTGCCGAAGCATTTCATCCGAAAGAATTCTGGTCCAACGGGGACCGGGTAAAAACCCAAAGCTACAAAGACCTGATGGGTATTTTGAAAAAACGGGGCGTTTCAAAAAAGAACCCTTTACACCTTCAGGAAATGATTTGGGTCAATGGTGTTCAAATCGAAGTGCTTTATCCGGAACCGGGGGAAGGAGCGAATGGTCATTTGTCCGGACCGACGTCGTGGGATGGAAAAAGATTGAATAATCGTTCAATGGTCCTTAGAATATCCTTTTGCGGGGTATCCATCTTGTTTCCCGGCGACCTGGAAGAATCCGGAGAAAAGAGTCTGCTGGCCCGCGCCGGCGCCCGCGTCAAGAGTGACATCCTGCTTTCGCCCCACCATGGAAGTCGGACTTCCAGTTCCGAAGCCTTTCTTGAAATGGTGGCCCCCCGATTATGCGTTATTTCTTCGGGTGAGGATCGCTTCGGTCGTTTCCCACACCCCGAGGTTTTAGCGCGACTCGACCGAATGGGGTGTAAAAGCATTTGCATTTCCGGGTTTGGAGCGGTTACCGTGAAGGTCGGTTCCGATGGAGTTGATGTCTATTCATTTCTTTCGGAAGCATCCCTGAACAGATGACGGAGGTTAGATGACAGAGGTCAGAGGTCAGAGGTCGGAGGTCAGAGGTCAGAGGTCAGAGGTCCGTCGTCCGTTTTCAGTGGTCTTGTGCATGATGTTGCTATTGGGGTTTACAGGGTTCTCGTCTGGAGAGCCCAGGGGGGCGGGTGTTCCCTATCATGTTGAGATAATCGGAAAAGGGCTGGAAAGCAGTCCGATTGAGAAGTTGATCGGGGAGGTCTCCCAGGCTGTTCAAAAGGAAAATGACCCGCCAAAGAGCCTGGCGATGCTTAAACGTCGCGGTGAGGGGGATCTTCCGGAAATGCAAAAGGTGCTGCAGTCATTCGGCTATTTTCGGGGAACCATAAAATTCCAGGTGAATGCCCCGGAAACCGCGGACGTGGCCGAAATAGACGCTCAAGTCGACCCCAAAACAAATGATCCCGGAAGCGATGTCTTTATCCCACCTTCGCCGGAACTGCCGGCGACTGTGCGGTTTATAGTGGATATGGGTCCTCGGTTCACTTTTTCCAAACCAAGCATCGTGTTAGCGCCGCCCATGGCCCCGGGGGTTCTTTCACCCCCTACGCCCACTGAAGTCGGACTAATTGCGGGGCACCCTTATACCGCAAGCCTGGTGGTTAAGGCCGGGGAAGCTATCTTGAACCGATACAGGGAAAACGGGTATCCTTTTCCGAAAATCGCCCGGCGCGAGGTGATCGCTGATTTCAAAACCAATCAGGTGAATGTCTTGTTTCAGGTTTCGCCGGGCTCCTACGCGCGTTTCGGCGCCACCCGGGTGACCGGGTTAACGCGCCTTGAACCACGATATGTGGATGCCCTGATCCCTTGGAAAGAAGGTGGACCCTATGACATTCGCCTGATCAAAAAGGCACGTCAAACGCTTTTTGATACCAACCTGTTCGGTGTTGTTGCGTTTCAAAAACCGGAAACAGTGAATGCCGAAGGCCGACTACCCATGACCGTTGAACTGAAGGAGCGCGCCCCTCGAACCATACGTCTGGGTCTGGAATACACAACGGATTACGGCCCCGGTTTTAATGGAAGCTGGACCCATCGAAACCTTTTCGGCATGGCCGAAAAATTAACCGCCAGTGCAATCTTGAACAAAGAAACCAGAACCGCGGCCCTTCGCTTTGAAAAACCCATGTTCTTGAATCGGGACAACACCTTTATTGCTCAGATTGCATTGAACGATGAAACCACAGATGCTTACAATGCCACTTCAGGGGATGTTACGACTATCCTTAGACAGCAATTCACCAAAACCTTCAGCGCGGGCGGGGGGTTGGGTTTTCACCTGGCCCGGGTCAAGGAAAACGCCAACAATGAACGCAATACCTACCAGTTGTTCTATGTGCCCCTTACCGCCGATCTAGACACACGAAAAAACATCCTGAATCCCATTCAAGGGTTCCATCTTTCCCTGGGAATGGCCCCTTACCAGGATATCGATGATCGGGATATCCGCTTTTTCCGCTACATCCTCGGGGGAAGTACCTATTATAATTTCAATACCGGCGACTGGGTGGTGGTGGCGCTTCGCGCTGCATTCGGCCAGAGTTTCGGCATCGATCACGATAATATGCCGGCGGACCTTCGGTTTTATGCGGGAGGCGGCGGTTCCATTCGAGGGTATGGTTATCAGATGGCCGGGCCGTTGCAGGGAAACACCCCACTTGGGGGCCTATCCGTTTTAACCACTTCCCTGGAACTGCGTTTCAAGGTCACCGAGTCCATCGGCGTGGTCCCCTTTCTGGATGCGGGAACGGCATTTTTGGATACAATTCCTGATTTCGGTGAGCAGGACATGCTTTATGGCGCAGGCCTTGGACTCAGATATTACACTGCCATCGGTCCTGTTCGGCTGGATGTGGCGGTTCCTCTCAAAAAACGAGAAGGCGTAGACAGTGATTACCAGATTTATGTGAGTATCGGGCAGTCTTTTTGATTTAGAATTTTTAAAAACGAATATCGAATATCGAACAAGGAATGTAGAACCGGAGAAGTGATTGGCAAACTTCATAATTCGACATTCCTTGTTCAATATTCCGCGGTAAAAAAATGTCAAACACATCTAAAAAGATAGTCAAAAAAATGAAACGACCCTTATGGCGCAGAATGGTCAAGTGGGCATTGCTTACAATGGTCTGCCTCATGGGGCTGATCGGACTCGTCTGGGTCGGACTTCAGACCCCCTGGGCTAAAACGCGGTTGGAGAGCCTGGCGTCATCCCTCACTGCAAACACGGGCGACTACCGGGTAACGCTTCGGGGGCTTGGTGGACTGCTCCCATTTTCCATTACCGTGGACCATGTGGCCCTATCAGATAATAAAGGCCCCTGGCTTGAGGTCGAAAATTTTGATTTTTCCATGAAAGCCGCTCAGCTACTTTCAGGCGAGATCCAGGTGGATTGGCTACGCATGAAAACGCTTTCGCTTTCGCGACTGCCCGCTCCCGCTAAATCCGATGCAAAAAAGGAAAAACCGCCCGCGAAAAGCGGACCGCTTCTATTGCCCCATATCAGGGTTCAGGAAATCCAGCTCAACCGGATTGATCTGGGGGAAGCGGTGGCAGGGAAATCAATGGCTTTCAGCCTTAAATCCGGCGTTAAAACCGACGGCAGTCAGGTGAACCTGGATGCGGCTTTAACGGATCTCAACCATGGGGATGATGCATTTCACCTGATGGTTTCCTACGACATGGCCAGTGAGCATGTGGTGGCGGATCTGGATTATCATGAATCTGCGGGAGGTCTGGTGGCGGGACTTGCCGGGCTTAGAGATATTCAAAACATCAAGCTGTTCCTGAAGGCCGACGGTCCCCTTTCCGGGTTGAAGGGTTCCCTGAATCTGAACATGGGTGGTTACGGTAAAGCCGACTTTCGTTACGGGTTGGGGATCACTGACCCAATGAATCTTGAAATTGACGGACAAATTCAGGCTGACCGTCGGATTGTGCCCACTGAGGCCGTTCAGGTCATGGATTCCCTGACCTTTGATTTGACATGCCGGGCGGCCCTTTCATCTCAAAATGTGCTTGATTTAAAGGAATTTATGATCAGGAATGGGAAAAGTACCATTTCCCTGGAAGGAAACGCCGATATCAATAAAAAGCGCATGGACATGCGGGGGTTGGTTTCCGGCATGGATATCGCGGCCCTCCTGAAGGAGACCGGGGTTTCGATTGAGAATTTGAGCCCAGTGGGCATCACGGCTAAGGGTTCTTTCATGCAGCCCGATGTCGCAATCTCCGCTGCGGCAGGGAAGATCGAAGCCAAGGATGCAAACTTTACAGACATGACCCTCGAGGCCCGAACATTGTTTGAGCCGGGGTTTAAAGGGTTGAAAGATGCCGTTGTAGGACTAAAAATGCGGGAAGTATACACCCAACAAGCCCCTGGCCTTCAGGGCCCCCTCAATGTAGACCTCCAGGCCCGGAGTCCCGATTTTGCGGCGTGGCAGGTAAAAGATTTTCACATGACCCTGCCAGGCATAAACATCCGCGTGGAAGAAGGTGCTTTTAATGCGGCACTGGGGCGTTTTTCCGGGGATCTCCAGTTCCAGGCGGATCGCATTGCCGCCCTTCTGCCGCCTTCCCAAACCCCTCCCATGGAGGGTCGACTGGAAATTCGCGGTCATGCGGAGGGAGATGATAAAAGTGCGATCAAGGCAAATCTGGATATGGCTATATCCAATCTCAGTGGTTTGCCGCCCGAGGCATCGGATCTCACAGGGTCGAAGCTGACCCTGGCAATGCGCGCCACCATGGGGAAGGACCGGGTGGTGACGCTTGAAAGCGCTCATCTGAAAGGGGAACATATCCAATTGAAGGCGGATGGCTGGTTGAATTTGACCAAAAGCGCTTTTGATGTGGCCTATAACCTGTCCCTGGATCATGCCGGCAATCCGCTGTCGAGTGAGGGAAACCTGCCTGTGGGCCGGGTGAAGAGCCGGGGGAATGTTTTTGGCGATTTTCAGAACTTTTCCGCTAAAGTGAATCTGTCCTCCGAGATGCTTCAACTCAAGGCCCTCGATGTCAAAGGACTCAACGTGCAACTGGAAGCGAGAGGGTTGCCGCAAAAGCCCGCGGGAACCTTGCGGCTAAAGGGAGTTGCCAAAGATCAACCCCTGGAACTGAATTCGGATTTTGCCTGGGCTGGAGAAACCCTGTCCATTCGAAAAAGCAACGTCCGTTTGCCGGGGATTGATGTGCGGGCATCCCTTTCCTTGACCCCCGGACCCAACCATTTTTCCGGTACAGTTGAGGGCGAGATCGCTTCCATGGATATTCTCCGGGACCTGGCCGGTGTGGATGCGCGCGGAGCGGGCCGTTTTCGGATAGCAACGGAGAGGCAGAGGACAGAGGTCGGAAATCGGAGGTCGGAGGCCCAGGCTCCCATTACGCTGGAGGCCGAATTTAAAGACCTGAAATATGAGGCGTATGGGGCATCCGCTGTTCAGGTCAGCGCCCGGGTTGACGATATGAAGGCGATGCGGGGACGGGTAAGCTTGAAGGCAAGGGATATGCCGCTGGGAAGTTCGCGAATCAAGACATTCAATTTAAGGGCAACGGGCGATCCGGCGGGCGCGGAAATTGCCCTGGACGTCAAAGGCATCACCAAAACCGCCACCGAGGCGCCCCTTTTTTTGACCGCCGGGATAGGGGTGAAGCGCACGGACCTCTGGCAGATTCGGTTGGATGCGCTGAAAGGGGGTTATGAAGATCTGAAAGTTACGTTGCAAAAACCCGCCACTGTAACCCTGTCTGACGACGGGAGGATTATATTGGACGACCTTAAATTGAAAACGGACAAGGGGCAACTTCGGGCCATGGGCGAACTGGACCGGGAAAACTTGAAAACCTCGGTTCGCATCAGCGATCTGCCCCTATCCCTTCTGGAACCCTTTGTGGGTGAGGATTTGACCGGCACGGCTGTGGTCAGTCTTGAACTTTCCGGACCTCTTTCGGATCCGGGGGTGGATGTGGCGGTTCATATCAAGGAATACAATATCATGGGTCCAAACGAAACCCGGCCCCTACTCATGAGTGTGAAACTCCATTCCAGGCGGGATGGAGAGCGCCTTCTGGCGGATCTGGAATTGTCGGGCCTGGGTAAAACCCCGTTTACGGCCGGCGGCAGTATCCCTGCGCACATTTCCCTGAAGCCTTTCGCCTTTGATATCAACAAGAGCGGTAAGCTGGAAGGAAAGCTCCAGGGAAAGTTTGACCTGGCCGTTTTGCAGGCACTGCCGGCCATGACCGCTCAGAGTCTCAAGGGTAAGGTGGATGTGGATATGAGGGCAGAGGGGTCTCTTGAAAAATGGGAGTTGAATGGCGGGGTGACAATTCGTGACGGCCGGTATGAAAATATTGAACAGGGGGTACTCCTGGACCGTATTCAGGGACGCTTTGATGCTGAAGGGCGAATATTGAAGCTGACCCAATTGACGGCCACCGATGGGAATTCAGGGTCTATCGTTCTCAAGGGTCGAACCGACGTCGATCCGCCTTTCCAGACGGAAATTGCCTTGACCATGGAACAGGCCACCCTGCTTCGAACGGAAACCCTGACCGTTACCACCGGTGGAAATCTGGATATCAAAGGGGATAAGGATCGAATGGATTTGACCGGGGAAATCAATCTGGAGCGGACGGAAATTGCCATTCCCAAACGGTTTCCGCCGGATGTAACGGTTATTCCCGTCTCAATTATCAATGACCCCGCCGCTGCGTCATCGGAAAAACCGCCACAGAAAGGGGGTGGAACCATGATTCAAATGGACCTGGGCGTCAATATTCCCGACAAATTTTTCGTTCGAGGTCGCGGTCTGGATGCGGAATTCAAAGGCCGACTGACCGTGCGGGGACCTGCCAATAACCCGGTGGTTCGAGGGTCTTTGAATGTGGTTCGGGGTACTTTTCTTTGTCTTTCCAGGACCTTTAAAGTCACCAGCGGACAAATTGCCTTTGACGGGGCCACGCCCCCCGTGCCCTATTTGAACATCAATACGCAGGTGAATGCCGGGGAAATTACGGCTCAGGTGGATGTTACGGGACCCGCCGACGCTTTCAAGCTGAAGCTGTCTTCCCAGCCGCCATTGCCCCAGGATGAGATTATGGCTCAGATCCTCTTTGGGCAGTCCGTGGCCAAATTGAACACCTTTCAGGCCCTTCAAATGGCCTACTCCGTAAACCAGCTGGCCGGGGGGTACGGACCGGACGTGATGGGCAAAACGAGAAGCTTCCTGGGACTGGATCGCCTGGACTTCAGCGGCGGGGATCAGGAGGGGAAAAACAATGACGGCAGCAATACCACCAACGGTCCCAGCGTCACTTTGGGTAAGTATGTCACCGACCGGGTCTATGTGGGGGTTGAACAGGATCTTACGGACAACAAACAGGATGTGATTGTAGATGTCAACATTACCCCCAACTTCACAGTTGAAAGCAAAGCCGGTACCAAGTCGGGCGCGGGACTGGGCTTTAACTGGAATTATGATTATTAACCGCTATTTAGCCTAACATGAGGGTGTTTATTATAATCCATTGTGTTGCCAATAGTTTTGTATTACGTAAAAGGAGGAATACCATTGCGATTTATACGGTTTGGAGAAAAGGGGAGCGAACGGCCTGGACTCATAAAGGACGGGGACATTGTTGATTTAAGGGCACTTTTTCCGGAAATTCCGGATGTTGGACCGGCTTTTTTTGAAGACCGGTGGCCGGACAGGCTTTGCACTGTGGATCATTCGGGCAAGGCGATGAAGGTGCGGCTGGGTTGCCCTGTTCATACCGCCGGCAAAATCATCTGTCTCGGAAAAAATTACATGGAGCACGCCAAAGAAGGGAATATGACAGCCCCCGAGACGCCCCTGATCTTCTGTAAAACGCCCAACACGCTGAATGGCCCGGAAGATCCGGTCCTGATGCCCCGGGAGAGCGGGAAGATCGACTGGGAGGTGGAACTTGCCCTGGTGATCGGAAAACGGTGTAAACGGGTTTCCCGATCAGATGCTTTCAGTGTCATTGCCGGGTATACCGTTATGAACGACGTCTCCGGACGGGAGGCGCAGTTTGCGGAAAAACAGTGGTTTCGAGGAAAATCATACGACACTTTCGCCCCCATGGGACCCTGGATCATCACGCCCGATGAGGTCGGCGACATCCGCAATCTGCGTTTGACCGCGGCTGTTGACGGCGCCATCATGCAGGACGGCAACACCCGGGATATGATTTTCGATATCCCCGCCATTATTGAAAACATCAGTTGCGATATTACCCTGGAACCGGGAGACATCATTTCCACCGGTACGCCCGCGGGAGTGGGCATCTTCATGGACCCGCCCGTCACCCTAAAGCCCGGGAACGTGGTGGAATGCGCAGTGGAAGGAATCGGCGCTATCCGTAACCGGTTTGTCATGAGCGAATGAGGCGCCTGATTCCGGGGAGGGAAAGGCATCTTTCCCCGGCTTCACCGGGGTTTCGATCATGATGCAAAGGGAGTATTCGTGAAAATTCAGGGGAATCATTCAGAAACCGACGTCTTAAAAAAGAGCGTCAAATTTCGGTTTGAAGATTGGGGATGGGTCGTCATCAACATCGGCATGGGCATCGGTGCAGGCATCGCCATGCTGCCGGTGGAAATCAGCATGAAGGGTTTCTGGGTATTCATGCTCGCCTCTGCGATCGGCTATCCTTCCATGTATCTCTTTCAAAGGGTCTTTGTAAACACCCTTGTGGAAGCCCGATCATGCAAGGATTACACGGGGATCATCTCCGAATACCTGGGAACAAACTGGGGAGCCGCCATCGGTTTTCTCTACTTTGTCATGCTGATCATCTGGTATTTCGTTTATTCAGAAACCGTTATCCGGGACAGCGCATCTTATCTGCAAACCTTTGGTGTTTCGGTTTCGAATCTTTCCGCCAATCCGGTATACATCATCAGCGTAATCTCCTTTCTGACCTTTATTGCCGCCATCGGGGAAAGGCTCCTGTTTAAACTCTCCAGCGTGCTGACATTGACCGTTCTGACGATTATTTTTCTCATGAGTCTCGCCATGATCCCGGCCTGGAACATCAAAAACATTGCGGTGGACCCCAGCGCCCTTACCCTTTCAAAGGATGCAGTTGTCATGCTTCCCTTTGTGCTCACCTCCATTCTCTTTATTCAGTCCCTTAGCCCCATGGTGATCTTCTTCCGGCAAAACAGCGATTCCCCGGGAGCCGCGCGTTTCCGTTCCCTTCGGGCCATGAACCTGGCCTTCGGGATTCTATTTGTGGTGGTCTTTTTCTATGCCAACTCCTTTAACCTGGCCATCAGCCAGGGGCAGGCAACAGAGGCATATAAGGAAAACGTGTCGGCCCTGGCCATCGCAGCCCAGGGGTCAAATCATGTGTACGTTTCGGTTCTGGCGATACTGCTGGATATCTTTGCGGTCATCTGTTGCTTTTTCTCGGTTTTTCTGGGGCTCAAGGAGGGGACCCGAGGTCTGGTTCTCAACATCCTCAAACGTTTTCGGGCCGAGGAGCGGATCAACGAGCGTTTATTGGACTGGATTATCGCTGTTTTCCTCGTGCTTCTGGCAACCGGGGATACCCTCGCGAACATCAAGTTGCTCTATTTCACCTGGATATGCAGTCCGATCTTCGGGATTGTGGGATGTTTCGTTCCGGTCTATCTGGTTTACAAACTTCCACAACTTCATAAATACAAAGGTCCGCATTTGTATCTCATTATCTTCGTGGGAATCCTGCTTTGTTTATCCCCTTTTCTGGCCATATGAGGAAAGGCACAACGATACTTAATGACATTTGGTCAGCATGATATTCAGGATGGTCGGGTCCATCCCCCCGAGACCCGATTGGACGAGTTTGCCCAGGTTGCCCATGGTCTCTTCCGGGCTCTTTGCGATGATACCGTCAACCGGTTTGACGACGACGCCCTGCAGGGCCATGAGGGCGCTCTTGACCCCCGAAGAAACAGCTTCTCCAACCTTGAGTGCGCAGCTGGTCTTTGCGCCGTCGCATAAAAGCGTGGCGGTATTTTCAATATGGTTTTTGACGGCCCCCCCGATTTTTTCCACCGTGCCACCCAACAGATGGGTGATGCCCGCCGCAACACCGGCGCCTCCAGCGACGGCACTGCCGCAAAGAGGCCCAATTCTTCCCGCAAGGGTTTTGATGTAGCAGGTTAGGAGATAACTCAGGGCAACGGATTTGACGAGCAGCCGTTTGTCCTCGATGGTGGCAAATTCGCTTGCCGCCACAATGGGCGTTGCCGCGGCAATGCCCTGATTGCCGCTCCCCGCAAGGGTCATGGCCGGCAGCATGACCCCGCCCATGCGGGCATCGATCCCCGCCGCGGCAAATATGCCGCCGGCGAGCACCATATCATTTCTGAGAAGCCCCTGGCGCAGGAGACTTTGCTGGGTCTTGCCCACCCCGAGCCCCGGACCGTGGGAAAGGCCATATCTGACCAGCGCCATATTGAGATCGATTCCCCGTTGAATATAGTCGGCGCCGTCTCGGTCCAGATCATTGGCCAAATCCACCATCTCTTCGAGCGTAAGGGACGTGAGCCAGGGTTCCAGGTCTTCAACGCTCACATCATCGCTTCCAGCGTTCTTCAGAAGCGGGTGGTCCGGGTGAGGATGACCATCCAAAACGAGGGATTCGATGTGGTCGTGTCGGCCGGTTATGACGGCTTCCGCCGTATGTCCGCCAGCCTTGATAACCGTCTGAACATATAGACCCTCACACCCTTTCTTGATTTCGGCTGAAACCTTGCCGTCCTTCAACAGGGCCTCGGCAGCCGCTATCCCTTGATGGTCAATGGTTGCAAATACCTGGAGGCGGTTTTCCGGATTTCCGGCAACCGCCCCCATGGCCGCGGCCAGTGGGATACCGCTTTGGCCCCCGGAACCGGGGATAATGACGCCCATGGCATTTTTGTATATGTTGGGATCGGTGGCGACGGTAATGGATTCAATGGTGGTTTCCCCTAAAAGTGCGGCCGCGGCAGCCGCGCAAAGTCCGATGGCGGCAGGTTCCGTACACCCCAGGCCCGGATCGGTTTCAATATGCAAAAGGTGCCGTGCCTTGTTGTGAAGAATGTCTTTGAGTGTGAAACCCATAATTCGCCTCCCAAGGTTGATGATCGACCCAAGATGCCCATTTCGAAGGGGCCGAATTGAATTTTGAAAAGGATTTTAAAATAGCGTTTTTTGGTTTCTTTTTCAAGGGCTGGGTTTTGGATCGGGATTGCCCAAGCATTTTCCCTTGCAATGAGAGGAATGGGGTTTCTGCTGTTGGCCATACCCACGGACCCTTGCGGCATTTTCATTCCCCTCACTCAGTTCTTTGATCATTCCAAAGACATAAGATGAGCTTGAAGCTCTATGGTATTTTCGCTTATGGGAACTTAACAAGCATCAACAGACTCTCATCAAGTCCATGACGCACCCGTTCAATTCTACCGGACAGGTCCGCCATTTGATCGGCTGAAAGACGGTGCAAACGGAAAGGAAATATGGCCGGGGCCGCCAAAAGGGATTCCAGAGCATCGGCGCCGGATTCGGTTGTGTGCAGCAGCGCTTCGACCATCCAGGACGTAACCTGTGGGTCTTTGATGGTTAATATCTTGCCCTGCTTGTATACCCCCTTGACCTTTGTATCCACCAGAACTCCCCAATCATGAAAGGATCTCAGGATGCGTCTGGCGGCCCGGGAAACGGTTACGCGTTCACCGCACTGCTCTCGAATTCGCTGTTGCACTTGAGCAGCGGAGACACTGTCTTGCAGCCGCAGGAGTCTGCCGACGCAGCCTGCTACTACGCGCCAGAAAGGATAGGCGGCCATGGCCATCCCCCAGTGAATCGCCATATGCGTGGATTTCGGATTTTCGGAGAGCAAGCGTAACCCCTGTTCATTAAACGGATGCAGTTCTTTTCCGGGGTTGACCCATACTTTCATCAGAATTGTGATGGCTTTGTCCCGGTTGCCCCGTACCGGGGTATTTCCGACCGACAGTTTATCTGCCAGGTACTTTTGAAGGGCGCCCTTAATCTCTTCGGTCGGATTGCCGGCCAGTACCTGGTTGGCCGAATATTCCAGCCATTCGAGCCGAATCCGTTGGCTGAATCCGATCTGGGTAAATCTTTTCGTCACGTTTTTCTCCGTTCAATGTGAATAAGCGGTACAATGAGTTCTTCCACCGAGATGCCGCCATGACAGACGGTTGTTTCGTTCTCTGGTACAAAGGCTTTCCGGGCGGGTGCAAAAAGCGGCAGGTATCCATCCGGAAGCCCTACCGGTGGCCAGCAACGGGCGCCCGGAATCGTATCGGCAATGATTTTACGCAGCCCCTGGCTTTCGAAGATTCTGACGCGTTCCCCCTTTATATCGGAAACCGCTCCTTCATTGGGACGTCCGCATCCTTTGGCCTCGATGTTGCCATGGTCGGATGTGACAATGATGCGATAGCGGTGGGTTAACAACAGATCGAAAAGTGCTTCAAGAAATCCGCCTTCGGCCCACTGGCGAATTTGGTTATGCATTCCGGCCGTGCCGAGGGCCATACCGTGGATAATCTTATCCACCTTGCCCACCACGAGACCCAGCACTCCGGATTGCACAGAGCTAACCATTGGTTCTAAGTTTTGGAGTTCCTCTTTGTGACCCTTCAGTTTGGTGTAGGCAATTTGCTCACGATTCAATCCGAAATCCAACCAGAATCGTTTCCACAAAGATGGTTCCCGGTCCGTGCCCTTAATGCTTATGGGGAAAGACATGGGTGTGTCGCCGGCAAAAAGCGCCTGTCTGGAAACACTGGTCACTGCGGGCAGCCAGGCAAAGACGCCTCGTTCTCGCAAGCGGAAGTTTAAATTATCGCAGCTCAAACGTTCTTTGATGACAAACCACTGATCCATGGACAGACCGTCAATGACCACCAAAGCGATTTTGGTTTCTTGATCCGATCGCAGCATTCGAGACAAATAGCGTGGAATATGGTGTACCATGGCCGGGGGGGTGGGCGGCAGATTTGCAAGGCCCGCAAACCTCTGGCGAATCCAGGTTTCAAAAGCATCGTCCACCTTTTCCCGCAGATTCTTAAAGCTCGCATGAGGACCATTCGATAGCGTCGATCCGCATTGGTTTTGCCGCACCAACAGTTCCGCCCATCGCAAGGCAAACTCGATCCAATCCTGGTGCCTGGCGCCTTTCTTCGGAATTGACTCGCCCACGATTTGGAGCAACGCATCAAACCGATTCAGTTTCTCTTCTGTCTCATCGTTTAGAATGCCGGCCTGTACCCATGAGTGTTCTAGCCTATCGCTATGACTGAAGGGAATCGGTTTCAGCTGGCCCTCTTGAAACATCGCTGCCATGTAAACGCGAACATCCTCATGATTAAAGGGGAGAGCGTGAGGGCCGGACAATTCAAAGCCATAGTCCGGCGGCTTTTCTTGAATACCCGTATCCGATTCCGCTTTCAGCTGTTCCAGGAACAGGGGCCAACGTTCCTGCAAAAAAGTCAGAAACGCAGCGCGATCGGGAACGATTTGGTCCAAGGGCCAATGGGCAAAAGCATCCTTTTGTTTCAAGACCTCGATCAATCGGGCATCCAGGTTTGGCGGAAGGATTTGACCCCGATAGTGGCGATGCAGTAAATCGCGCAGCAACCGGGTGGGAGTGTTGATCAGGCTCGGGGCCATGCCAAATACGTGTTGGAGAATAAAATCCTTGGTGGCATTGTCTCCTGGAATGTCGGGGGTAAATCCCCTCTGGGCTTTATCCAGAGCATCCAGATCCCCTTTATCCAGAGAGGCGACCACGGGATAACTCAGTTTCGAAAACAGTTTTCCCAGGTTGAACGATAGGTGTCTTCCGGTTTTGAGCAGGTCGTAGGGCAGGGTTTTCAAGTCGCCGTCTTCGGATCGCAAGACCACCACCAGGTCTGTGAGTTCGCTGCGGTCCCATAGGGAACGGAACTTGGATTCATAGGCAAACCGAAAAGCGGCATGGTCTTCAAAGGGAATCAGTTCAAAGCCTCGACCCCGAATGGTTTCCAGAAGCCGCTCCTCCAGGAGTAAACCATCCGGATCGGAAACCAGGGTCAATTTTGCCACCCCGGGGATAAATTCGTTCAAGATACTGTCCCGCCAAGACGTCATAGGCATCACCCGCAAACATGCAGCATCAACAGCGAGACCATATCGGGCATCATAGTCTGATGGTTTTCAAGCATCCTGCAATATTGTCCATGGTCAGGATTGTAGTACCACGAATTGTCGCCTCCAGATTTGGAAGGGTTCATGCGCTGGCTTCCAATCTCAACCGGTTGGCTTTGATACCGGAGCGTGACCAATGCTCCTCAACGGACTGGATAAACGCCGGGCGAACCAGTTTGGCCCTCTGCGCCAGCCAATCTTCCTGGTCAACACGGAGATATAGACCCTCCGCAAGTTCTTTGCTCAGTTGTGATTGAGAAAGAAGTTTTTGGACTCCTGAGAATGAAAAGTGACCTTTCCCTAACATGGGTACCTGGGAAATCTCAAGTACTCTAAAAGTTTCATCCCGTCTTGAACAGGAAAAGAATTTCGCGGTGTTTTTGTCAAAAATATCGAAACCCAAAAACCAGTCCGGCAATCGATCATAGAAGACAGAGTGCCGTGCGTAGCACCATTCACCGAAAAGGATATATCGGTTCGCAATCTGATCAAAGAGTGCGTTTATTCTTGATTTCAGCCATCCTGAGAGATTTTTCCATTGACCTGAACTTGGGAGATTCAGGTAAGCGCCTCGATTCTGTACAAGGATATTTCCCTCGGCGTCAAATGATATCCCAAGGTTGGCTCCATCCACCTTTTCTTCGATGATAAGTTCATGCCCGAGCAACTCTTTCTTCTCGGATTCCGTCATGACTTTATCGTCCCTGATTTGAATGTTACCAAGGAGCGCTAAATGAGGGGTTGAGGGAAACTTAAAGAAATCGTCTTTCACGCGCCCATTTTCTCCTTATATTTCATCTGAGCATAATCCGGACACAGAAAATGAACGGTGATACCAACCTCTGCCAATGCATCCTTCCATCCCCACCACTTGCTATCGGTTGCCTGTAAGATTGGCGGTTTTTCCGGGTGGGCGTTTGCGGCGGCTACGAATTTTCGATCAGATCTGTCAAACTGAGTCAAACCGTCATGGTCAGGGAATTCGGTGTATGAGTCACCATTTTTTGTGATCGGTACGCGATCCACGGCAGGAAACTTCCAGCGATTGTCATGGACCCATTTCATAAATCGATCTCCAATACCGGGCTGGCCTTTTATGGCAAGGTTTTGGCGATATTCGTCGAATATTTCATCTCCTGTATCGATCACTAACCCATCCTCATGAAGAATATGCTCGATTGCTTCAATGCAAGCCAAAACGCAACCCGTTAATTCTTGTGGAATCGCCGCCGGATCTACAGAAAGGTTTGCTGTTTTGGGCACATTGGTATCAACTATGCATTTTTTCGGGAGTTTCCTCATTCGGAACCTCCCCGTACGCCGGTATCTTGACTCATACGCTTTTTCATAGCGGCCTTGGCTTGGGCTGTGATATCACCCATTTCATCACCGAAAAAGTCTTCCGGCCAGTTTTGAATATGGCCGAAAAGGTCTATTTGAAGCGCCGATAAATTGGCAGGTCTTCGGGTGATATTGGCAAAGTAGGCAGATACCTTTTCCTCTGTTACGGAACCTTCGGCAATCCGCCTTTGCAGCCGCCGTAAAAAATGTTCGGAGTGCGTCTCGATAATTAACTGAATGTCCCTATCCTTGCCGTTTTCTTTGGAATTGATGACATCGATCATTACATCCGCCAACGCTGACTGCGCACTGGGGTGCAAGTGAATTTCCGGCTGTTCCATGAGGATGATTGATCCTCGGGGGGCATAAAAACACTGCACCAACACAGGGAGAACCTGGGAAATGCCAAAACCCACATCAGGGATGTCCACCCAGTCTTTTGAACCCTTGGTACGAATCTTGACCTCATATTCCTGGCGCTGTTTTGAGATGGGATTGACCTTAAACTCCTCAATCAAACTCATTTCTTTCAATTTCAATGCAATGATCTCTTGGAAAGGCTTTATGGGACGTTTATAGCCAAGACCAATTTTCCGGTTACGGGCCGCCAGTATCGCTGCCACGGTATTCTCACCGGCATACCCGACGCTTTCGGGCTCCATCCCGGTCCATGAGTACAACCGCTCGGCCTTGGTGCGAAGCGGGCCAAGATAACTGAACAAGCGGAAAAGCTTTTCATGGCATAGATTCAGTGCTTGAACAAAATCCGCGTTCTGATGGTAGGCAACCACTTCGTCAGGAAACCCATAAAACCGAACCGGCGCACCGGGATACCAAACCCGTCCTTGTCTTCTTTTCAGCGAGTATTTTTCGGCTTCCACTTTGTATTCGGCTTTGGTTCCAGGTTTGCGCTCCATGCCAATGGCGGTTGTTATTCCTCCATTTTCGAGCACTTGGTATTTCAGATGATCCAAAACCAGAGAATGTTGATCTTTATCGCCCAACCCAACTTCAGCTTCAAAAGATATTCTGTTTCCAGAAAAGGATTGACCGGAGATTGGATCTTTAAATTTAAGCACATTTTGTAAATCCCATTGGTATTCAAAGGCGATCTTATTCGCGGGGTCACGGTGAAAAACCATTTCCTGGTAAGAGCCGAGTTGAACCGCTGAGTTCTTTCCGCCGGGATAAAGGACTGCTTTTCGGTCCGGAGATTCAGCTGTTTGCTTCAGCATCATCAAGAACTGCCCGATGCTGGACTTGCCGGAACTGTTCGCACCAAAGAACAAGGTGATCGGGGCCATGCGGATGTTTCCGGTGTTTTTCCAAATCTTAAAATTTTGTATTCGCAATTGTTTTAGCATTTATCCACCTCCGGTTCTCGTTATCCCCTGATCGTACCACATGAGCAATTGCGGGTCTCCGTGTAGGATTTTCTCCGGAAGTTTATTGCCCACATCAACAATGGTTTGGTATTTTTTTTCTTTGAATGCTTTTCGGAATCCAGTTCTGATCGCCTCCATCCGAACCACTTTAAATCGCTTTTTTTTTGGATCTTTATATTCTTCAAAGACTTTCAAGAGCATGGGCTCCCGCAATTTTTCCAGGTCTTCGGCTTTATTCGGGTCGGGCACATACCAGCGGTCTTTGGCTTTGGTTCGAAGCAATGGGTCATCTTTTTCCAATTTCCTGAGGTCTTTATAATTGCTTGAAAGGTAGGTATGAATTTGGCTTGGTACTGGACCTTTGCCATCGTAGTGCAAGAAACTGTATGTCAGCATCTCAGACAATTCCAAAGGTTTTTCATGCTTGACCCACTGGCTTAATCTCAAAAAGACAGGTGTCAATTCTGAAATAGATCTCGGACGATGCCGCAACTCTTGGCGAAGCCAAAGGATAACCGACGCTTCATCTTCCGGCATGATATCATATTGGCCCAGATCCTGGTTTTTCTCTCGCCAGCGGTCGTATTCCGGTAACTGCTCAGGCAGAAACCACATGCTGTCCCTTTCTGCGAACAGGGCGTCTCTTGAATAAAGCCTTTGTTGGAATTCCGCGGCCGAAAGCGGAACCTGAACGCCTCGTTGAACGTGAAATGCAACCATCAGGTCATAGATGCGATGCTCTTGCCGTTCAGCGATGATTTCGGTTTTGCCCCTCGATGACGGCAGGGTATTCACCTGCTTTAGATGGGTCTGAACGAAATCCCATACCCCTTGTTCGGTGCCGCCTTGAAGTTCAAAGCGGTCTTCCAACCCCCCGTTCGGTTTGTATACTGAAACCACCAGATCCTCCTGCATGGCGGAGCTGGTCACCTGGCGGTACGAACCCTGTTGCTTATTCATCGTTGTGACGCCGGCCACCACGAAGCCCGCCGACAACAAAGCTTCCTGAATGGCAATCCATACCGCGTTGTGGGAATTGTGAAACGCCACCGTCATCCAGCGGCCCGGTTTCAATATCCGATAATATTCGGCAAAAGATAGCTGCATCAGTCGCTGGTATTCCGGCAACCCTTTTTGTTTGGCTTTGTCAACAATTGCTTCAGGGCCGGCATCCGTTCGAATCCCATGCCATGATTCCACCAGATAATTCAAATCGGCATAATAGATGTTTTCTCCAAAGGGCGGATCTGTGAAGACGTAGTCAATGCTGTTGTCCGGCAATCCTGATTCTGCGGCTGTACCATTGGTTATGAGTGTTTGCCCGTTTTTCGCGGGCATTGATTGAAAAACCTTTACTAGCCGTTTGAGTTTGCCGCTTAAATTGTACCAAGGAGAAACTTCAGAAATTTGAGAGGCTACATAGTACACCCCGGATAATTGGCGGTTTGTTTGAGAATAGGCTGTTGGGAGATATCTATTAAGCAACGACATCCCCCAAATTCCCTGCTCCACGAAAAACAAGAGCATGTTCCGGAGTCGAACATCCCTCTCCTTTTTGGCATTTCGCCAGAGCAGAGACAGAGCCTGCGTTTGGCGAGAGAGAAAGAGATGATGAATATGGGTAAATCCTTTTGGTGCCAAACGAGAGCCATGGTACATCTTGTCAATCGGAAACGGGTTCGAGGGCACTTCAATAGGGAACGAAAGCTTTTCAATACGTTCAAGAATGGATAGATCGCATTTGTCGGGTTCTCTCTCATATTGCTCAGTCCCAATAGAATAGTTGATGAGAACCGGTCTTAATAGGATGCGCTTCCAAGGGATTTTTAAGGCTGGATCGATTCTGGTTTCCAATACCCGTTGCAGGCTTTTCTTCGTCAATTTGGTTCCACAACTCGGACAGGGAAAGTCCAAAGCCACCCTTTTGCTCTTTTTGTCCAACGCCTCTTCCAGAAAAACCACTTCGCCGGAGCAATCCGGGCAGGTAAACACTTCACTCCAGACCGTATAATTGATTCGCCCCTTCGTTTTGCCATCCGTATGAAGGGTTTCGTACATCCAGCCGATTTCCTCTTCCAGTTCATTCAAGATCCGCTTGGCAGCGGTTTCAAACGTCTTAATATCGAAGGGCAGGTTGTAGTTGGCTGCGATAAAGCCGGCGGCGGGCGATAGATCCCCCACGATGGCTTTTCTGGCACCCCATGCGGGTTTTTCACGGCTGGCCTTTTGCCAGTCTCCTTCCAGTTTCCGGCGGTATTTTACTGAGGTCCCAGCACACCACTGGGAAGCCACCGCAGTCATTCCCGAACCGGCAAAACCGTCGAATACCACGTCACCGGGCTTTGTATAGTGTAAGATCGAAGGGACAATCGCCAGATGGGGGACCTTTGTATGGTATCCATGGGCCTTGTAAAGGGCATCCGTTTTGCCTTCACTGACATCTATTGCATAGGGCTCCCGCCTGTAATCATCGGTTTCCGAGTCATAGGATTTTCCGCAATTCTCAATGAAACCTTTGACAAACGGGTTCGGACATGCCGTGTAATACGGCGGGTCCGATAACGCCAAAATGGCTTCATTCTCACCGATGGGGAACCCTTCGATTTTTCTAAACTCCGGGTCCTTGAGTTTTTCCTGTAAAATGTTCAGAAAATATTTCCGGCGCTTTTCATCGTTGGGAAACGTCATGCCTAAACATTTCACGGACCAGTTTTTTTCTTCTTCAAGTTTTTCCAGGTAGGATTTTTCAAACAGATCCCGCTGGTCATCCGGGAAGAGACGTTCCGACGGACGAGATGTGGCTTTCTTTTTAACCATTATTTTTTCTCTGAATTCCAACTTGGTCCCGACTTGGTCCCAACTTAGTTTGAGGTGTTCGATTAATTCGTTTTTTGTCATGGGTTTTTTTGTCCCAAAACAATGCGGACTTTTCCAGGCTCTTTTCCCCTGATGAGCCTATCCACAAATATATTGAAGCGTTTTTTGATTTCATCCGGCTTAACTGGCGAACCGCCTGCCAATAAGGCCGCTTTGATTTCGTTTAAGGCCATGGGGACTGGTTCCAACCCTGACAGCACCTCCTTGATCGTTTCAACAAATTCCCTTTCCAGCGGCTCCGGCAAAGACCCTTTGGCAATGAAATCATCCACCGGCCGGCGACGATTGCCTAAAAGGTCCAGGTTTTTTTGGGTAATGGGATCATCAAGATTGTCCAAAAGGGTTTGTATCCAGTTATCAAGCAGGGTGTCGAGCTCCTCATCCATTCTTTCCAGACATTTCGCGGCAGCCGGATTAGCGTTTTCTGTCGCCGGTTTGTAACCGCAGTGGGCGCAGATGGGCGCCGTTTCCATGTCATTTTCAGTTAATTCGGCACAGCTTTCAAGCAGCTCAAGCCGATGCCTGAAATCCTCAAGTTGCGGTCGGGGCATCATATCTATGATCTGGAGCTTATTGAGAATTTTGAGTCGATCATCGGCCATTAGCATCTTTTTGCGGTTGTCGTCGTTAACGCCCAAACGCGCTTGCACATGCAGGGTTAAGTAAATCTGAATGTATTCTTTTTTAAGGACCTCCAATTGCCGCCGCGTTTTTTGCCGGAATTTGTCCGTATTGCGCCTGTCCGGATCGCTGATGCCTGCAATAACGTCTTCCCTGACTTTTTTGGCCTTGATAAGCCAACTCTGTTTTTCCGGCAACACAGCTTCAGCCGTGGCCAGGTAGGCGGCCGTCTGGCCCAGTTCGTTTACCACCTTTTGAACGGCTTCAATTTCCATCAGCGCTTTGAGCCCGCTTTTATTTTGGCTGATATCTTCGGTTTCATAACGCAGGTTTTTCAGCTTACCGGGAGAGGAATAGGCTTGAAGCGATTCCAGAAAGGTCTTTGTCCCGGACAGTGCGGTGCCAAGGGTTTCGGCTTCATTTTCGGAAATCAGACTGCGTCCCCACATGGAAATCCCAGTCTGAAGCGTTTGCTGGGCCAGCACCAGCCGGTTGACCGTTTCGTTTATTCTGTCAAGCAGTTGCGTGACAGCAATGGTGTCTCCCTGAGTAACTTTCTGGGCCATGCCCGGGGGCAGGTTTAAAAGTTCGTAGATAACTTTCAGCGCCGGCAGATTCCAGTCTTTCGGCTTTTCGATGTGTTTGAAACGTTTCAGATCTTCCAAACCGAAGGCAGCCAGTTGCCCAATCGTGGTGGCATCGAATTTCGCACCGGGAACCGCCAGAACCAGATCTCCCGTGTATACGAGGCCGGCCAGGACTACCACGGCCCAATCCGGTTCGATCCGCAGGGTTTGGGGCGCCATGTATTCCACGCCCACGATATCCTGGATCAGCTCGTTTCGATTGACCACATGGCCGTGACCTTTCTTCTTCAACATCTTTATAATGTGCTGAGCATATTTAGAACGGTCCGGATCGATCTTTTCCCCATCCAGCAGTTCCAGAGCATCCAAAACGGCAGTAGCCTGTTTGGTCCGGTTCTGGCCCGCAATGGCCCTCAGGGCATCCTGGGCAGCCTGGGCCCGAGACGCGCCCATAATCAGTACGGAGAAGAAGGGGTATTCCGGGGCTTTCTCGAAAAAAGTGGAACTTAAACAAATGCCGCCAACGGTATTGACTACATCTCGAAAATTTATGCGATCCGGGTTGGCGGAAGACATGAGGTGGCCGTTGAGCCATTCGCGCAGTGATTTTTTCTTGCCATGGTGAACCACATCAAAGTCATCAAACATATGCGTTTGCAGCCATTTGTTCATATGTCGCAGAAAACCGTCGGCTTTTGCCGCATAGGTGTCCTTGGCATGGCCCGAAGAAGTCGAGGAAAGGTCGATGGCCGCCGCGTAATTTCGCAGATGCTCTTGAAAAGTTGCATCGATGCCCTTGAGATGAAAAAACACCTCATCGGGTTCTTTTTCATCCTTATAGTTGGGCGGATCCAAGGGCTGGATGAAATAGAGATAGAAATCCCTGGGCGGTACGGCGGTAGACCGTTGGTTGGGTGCACCGAAAAAAAGATACCCGCTACGTGCGGCTTTTCGTTCCATCCAGATCAATTCGTGTTCCCAAATGTTATAACCGGTCACATGGGTCGAATCACTGCATTCCATGACCTGTTTCAGGGCTGTGTAATAGGCGCGGTTAAGGCTGTCATCCTCCAAACCAATGGCCCGTTTTTCGATGATCGCATCGAAATCGTCGGTCTTTTTCAGGTCGAGATAATATTGAAGGTTGTCCTTGTTAAAAGAGATGAACTGGCCGCTGACCGTCCGATGGATTTCCCGCAACACCGTCTCCACCTGGGAATGCAGGTCGTCGGCCGGATCGCCGCCCAGATCCTCGATTCCCGGCTGATAAAGACAAAGCGTATCTCTGAGCTCGGCTGCCGTGGCGCCTATGGGAACGTAGACATCACCGGTGGTCAGTCGATGCACAGAGAGGGCATGGATCAACTGCAGCGCCATATCCTTGTACGCCGGACGTGTAAAAGCCTGCTCAATGCGACCTTCCAGCACCTGACTGCATTCGATGACCGCCTTGCACTCAGGGATGGCTCTGAAGGATTTTTCATCGCGCAACGAATCCCAATAACCGTCATAGGTGATGAGGCCTGGTCTGTCGACCGGTACCTCGACGTTCAACAGGTGCTTCATGGCTTCCGAAAGGGTCCTCAGGATCTCACGTTTTTCGACCACGGTCACCCGCTCAAAGGTGTCGATATAGTCCGGATGGACGGGAAACAGGCGCACAAACTCATCCATCTTTTCGTTCATGCTGCCATAGAATTTGGCAAAGGGGGTCAGGTATTCCCGAATTTTAATCTGCTGTTCAGCCGTTTTTTTCAGCAGCCGCTCTGCCACGACAAATTTGACGTCCTTTCGAGCAATGAGCAACTGCTCGAACCGTGCTTTTACCCGCCGGAGGCTTTTGCCCACAAACTCAAGACGAGGGCTATCGAAAATGGCTTCCTGAACACCAGCAATGAATCTGAATTTTAAATCCTTGCAGACCTCACCCAGTTCACGAAGAAAGTTTATATCCAGAATGAACGCCTGGTCTTTGCGGGAGTTCAGATAATCGAGCAGTTCATCCACGACCAATAAAAGGCCGTGGTTGGGAAACTGCTTATCGAAAGCACCCATCATATCTTCGAAGGCCGGTTTGTGACTCACCAACTGGTCGGTTTCGGGAAATTGAAAGTTAACGCCGAAATCAGACAACCCTGTTTCCAAAGACCGTACCATGGCGTTCCTCAGCGGCATTGTCGTTGCCCCAATTTCGGTACGTATTACCTTAAAACGCCCAGCTACCGCAGTGGCGGCTTTTGCGACCCTCGGATGGCTTAACTCTGCCGCAATTTCAGCATTTTCGGCCAGGGCTGAAATCATCGCCATCAGATGGGATTTTCCGGTACCGTAATTGCCCACCACCAGAAGCGCTTTATTATCGGCAGGGCTGTCGATTTGAAGCTGTGGAAAGGTCAAATCAATGAGCTTTTCCGCCATTTCGTCGGAAATAACGTAGGTACGTGCCAGCCGCCGGGCCGCCTGCGCCTCATTTGCCTGCCGTAATTCGATAATGGTCTCAATGGGATCGAATTGAATCAAGTCACCGTATTTCATGGGCTCCTCAAAAAAGGGTCAGGGATTTTCATTCAAGTTCATGGATATAATGGTTAGATCGTTTGTTGGCCAGCGATTGTATTCAGGATGCCCGGGTTCGGCATAGACCAGATGCCCGCTGCTTATAATTCCGCTCCATGTTGACACAATGATTCTATTGCGGGAAAGGTTTTGGAGCAAGCGTAAAGGATCAAGGGCCAATTCGGGGTGGAACAAAATTTCAATGTTGTCCATGAGCAAACAGGGCGCTTCTATGTTGGTAACCAAGTCCCCGACAAGTATGGAAGCCTCGAATGTCCGTTGACGCCGAGGCAATTCCAGAAGTCTTTGGCTGAGCTCAAGGTTGATATTGATCAGCGGGGCGCCGATTCTTTCATGAACCCTATTTAGGCACATGGTTTTTCCACTTTCGCATGGACCGGCCAGGATTACCAGCCGATGAAACGCACCGGAAACGGCGTCAATTTTTGTTATAAGCTTTTCAACGATTGGAAGCACTGGATCTTATCCCCAAAAAAAGCAGGGGTGGCCCCGCACATTTGTTGCAATATCTTCATGGCGCACAATGCAATCCCTGAAGCATGGGAATGAGTGAGGGGAAACTTCATTTCCGCTATTCCAGCTACAGGAGTGCCAACGATGACCGAGAGCATATTTCCAAAATTTAGGGTTGTCAATGATTGTATGGAGGAGATAGTGACAAATACCTGACAAGGGACTCTTTATTTTACTTTTCTAATTTGCCCCATGAGGACTTTTAAGTATCGAACGCTTGAAAGTATAAGCGCCAGACCTATCCCGATGTATAACATCGATAGATATGGTTTGGGGATTGGAGAATGTCGCAACAATGTCCCCATTGCAACCATCACCGCTACGATGACATAACTCTTCCAGGTTATAAAAGAGAAAATACATTTCGTTCCCTCCATCGGCAATATTCGTCCCAGATTTTTATCCACGATTTTCAAAAATCCGAAATGGTGTACGACGATTGCGATCGCAACGCCGATTGCGCAAAACAAGACTGACCCGTGAACCTGAAATGCATTCAGCCAGAAAAATGACAGCAATAAAAGCATTGCTCCGACGCCGAACCACACGAAGCCGGCAAGAAACAGCAGTACCTCCTTATTTACGGCAGGTTTAATATTGGTTATTCTTGAATTCATAGTAGTTTATTTCGTGTTCCGGCGAGAAACATCGCCCAGGCTCACAGCAGGCTCTTCAATACGTTCATCACCGAGTTCTTTTTGCTCACCATAACGGCTTTCACCAGCTGATCTTTGAATCCGAGGATATTTCCCATCAATACGGCGCCAACATCCAGCCTGCAAATCAGAACCCGCGCGCCCTGTTTCTTTTGAAGGAACGATAATTCGCGATAAAAGCGATGGGACCCATCATTTGTTACCATCAGCAATCTTGATACCCGGTTGCCCAAGCTATCGATTTTCTTCAATCCGCGCAGTTCATTTGCCAAAGCCCTTTCTATTGTCTCATACCCAATAATTAATTCGCCAAGGGATTTCGCATGGAAAATATTCGTGCGCAATTTCGAGGTTAATTTCAAAACAGGAAGATACATTGTCGAAGTACTATAAAGCGCAATGTCTTCTTTTTCTAATGCCGCGCGAACATCCGGCTCAATACCTTCCTTTTCTAGCTGTTTAGGTAATTTCATTACTTGCCGTCGCGCCCGATGGAAATGATTTCCGCCATGATGGCAACGGCGATCTCCTCGGGGGTCTCTGCGCCGATGTTCAGCCCGATGGGCGCATGGACCCGGTCCAGCAGTTCCTGCTCGATGCCCTGCTCCAGCAGGTCGGCGTACACCTTGGCCTTCTTGGTGCGACTTCCGATCATACCCAGATAGCGGGCCGGGGAACGGATCACGGCTGCAAGGGCCACGCCGTCCTGTTCATGCCCGCGGGTGACGATGACCACATGGCACCAGGGGGTAAGGGAAAAATTATTCAATTCCTCGGCCACGTCTCCCACGATGATCTCACGGGCATCGGGAAACCGTTCTTCATTGGCATATTCACCCCGGTCGTCAAATACAATGACATCCATCCCCAGGAAGGCGCCCAATTTCGACAGTTGCTGTCCCAGGTGGCCGGCGCCCACAATGAGCAATTGTTTTTTTCCGGCAATGACATCAATAAAAATATCGTTTTCCCCGCCGCAGACACCCAGATGACCGAGATCCACTTCTTTCAATTTATACTGCACCAGCTGGGGCACCCCCTTTTTCAGTGCCTTTTTGGCCTCTTCAATGACGCCGTTTTCCATGGCGCCCCCGCCGATGCTCCCTACAATGCGGCCATCGGGGAAAACCAGCATCTTGGCGCCCATGGCGCGGGGGGTGGATCCGTGGGACCGGACGATGGTGGCCAGTGCAACGCTATCACCGGTCGCAAGGGTTTTTAAAGCCGCTTCAAAAATATCAATCATACGTTTGCCTCCTGTGATAAGCTGTTAGCCGTTAGCTGTTGGCTAACAGCTTATAGCTAACAGCTCTTAATCGCCATCAGAATCGCTTCCAGCACGCCTCCGCCGATAGCCAGGGCTTTATCGGAAATGGCCCAGCAGCTTTCTCGAACATCCCTGGGGTCCACATCGCCGCTTTTCAGGCCTTTTTCAACGAATATGCCGTCATGGAGCAAACCGCGCAGCATTCCGGAAATGGGCGCCGGAATGGGCTGATCATCCGCATAGGCAACAATGTCGCCTTTTTCAACGTGGTCGCCGATGGTGATCACGCCCTTGAAAACACCCGGTCCCGGCGCCCGGATGACGCGCTCCGACCCGAATCCCTTGACTTCCCCCGGGATTCCGGTATTGGGGATCGCGGACCCCTCCCATATGACACGGCCCAGGGTATGTCCCCGCTTGGTTTCAACCACCGCATGAACATCCTTTCCGGCTATAAATCCAGGTCCCAACCCGACCACAAAGGGGGCATCATCCATGCGGGTCCCGATGTTTTTCTTGGCCAGGATGGCGTCAATCACGGCAAAGGCTTTGATTTCCCCTACGATTTTTGCCTCCGGATCCACCAGAATGGGGATAATCCGTTCATCCATCATCTTCAGAATTTCCGCTTTGTCTCGCGCCCGCCGGGCCGTGATGCCCTCAACGACGGCTTCCCCTTCATAGACCGCATCGGACAGTGATACGGTACGTCGAACCGTCAGGGGGTGTTCGATTTCGGTCATCATAACAGGAAAACCGCTTCGCCACAACCGTGCGGCGACGCCCGTTGCCAGATCCCCCGCGCCCTTGATGACAATTCTTTTTTGACTGAACATGTTTGAACCTCCTTCATGCCGTTATAGCAAGTCTGCTGATTTACTTTCCAAAGGAACACCGTGGAAAATGGCATTGTTCGCATTCCAGGCACATCCCCCCATGGGCCATGGTCGCAAGGTCCTCCCGGGTAATGCCTTCTCCCGCCAGGACCCTGGGCAAAATGAGATCCAGCACCGTTGCGCGGAAAAAAAGCACGCAGGCCGGAAGGCCCAGGACGGGAACATCCCCGAAATGCCCATACAAAAACATGGCCCCGGGAAGTACGGGGGTGCCGTAGACCACGTCTTCGGCCCCGGCTTGTGCAATGGCCACCCGCGTAATATCGTCGGGATCCACGCTCATGCCGCCCGCCACCACAATCATTTCTGCGCCCGTTTGAAGGTGATGGTTGATTTCAGCCACAATCCGCTCTTTGATGTCGGGGGCAAATGCAATCCCCATAACGCTGCAATCAAAGGTTTGAAGTTTCTTCCGAATGATGGGAGCGAATTTATCATCGATGAGACCTGAAAACACCTCGTTTCCGGTAATGACAATGCCGGTGTTGGGGGTCAGGAAAGGTTTTACGGAAAAAAAGTTGTCCGTTTCAGCGGCAATTCTTTCCGCCTCTCTGAGATTTTCCTCGTCAATGATCAGGGGAATGGCCCGTACGCCGGCGATGATGTCCCCCTGTTCCACCGGTGTGTTGGTGTGCCTGGACGAACAACTGATATCCGGCACCAGATTGATTCGGGTGAGTGCCGCCACGTCAATCTTTAAAAGACCCCGGTGGGCCGCTTTCAGTTGTATCTTTCCCTCGGACGGGTGGGGGTCAAAGATTACCCCCGTTCCCGCTAGGGCGTCGGCAAGGCGAAGGGCCGCGTCATCCTCGTGAACCTCTCCCGGGTCCAGGTGCAATACGTAGAGGTGCTCCTTGCCGACCCGTTTGAGGTGGGGCACATCCTCGTCCCGGATGATATGGCCTTTTTTAAATGCCGGCCCCTTGAATTGGCCGGGTCTGATCTCCGTGATATCGTGGGCCAGAATAGTTCCCACGGATTGGTCCACGGAAATGATGGTTGCTGAAGATTTGAATTTGTTTGCCATAACACGACTCCTTGTTTCTGTTGCCCGCTTTTAACACCCATGAAGGGCCCGAAGTTTGAGGATTCCATAAACGGAATCCTCCGGCGACAAGGAAAGGGATTGCGCCTGTTCCGAGGTCATCTGGGCATGTAACCGTTGATCCGCCACCATGATTTCCACATGAGCCATTCCTCCCAGGTGCCTGATGTCCTTGATAAGGCCCTGAAATCGGTTGACTTGAGGGCCCGGTGGCGGATATGGAGAAATATAAACATGTCTGGGATGAATGGCCACCCTGTGAAAGGGTTTGCCGCCATCTTCAGGGACAAACAGCGGCCTGCCGGCCCATTGCACATGAACCAGCCCGTTTCCCAGGCTTTCCCGGTAACGGCAGGGAAGGACGTTGGGTTTTTCCAGAAAGCCGCATTCGGAGGCTTTTCCCTGAAGCATGATTTCCCGAATGTCGCCCACCTGTTCCAATCCGCCCTCGGTCATGACCCCCATGCGATCCCCCAGATCCCGAGCCTCTTCCAGGTTGTGGGTGACAAAGAGCATGGTGGTTTTGAGTTCTGATTGAATCCGTTTGAGTTCGAGACGGAGGTAGCGCGCGGTTCGAAAATCAAGACTGCTGAAGGGTTCGTCCAGCAGCAGCACTTTCGGGGATGATACCAGCGCCCTGGCCAGTGCCACCCGCTGTTTTTCTCCACCGCTCAAGGCTTCGGGCAGCCGTTCCGCCAGAAGCGACAGGTTAAAAAGTGTCAGTATCTGGGAAACCCGTTTCTGTTTTTCCATCCTGCTCAGTCTAAGCCTTTTAAGGGCCGTCAGAATATTTTTCTCTACGGACATATGCGGAAAGAGCAATAGATCCTGAAACAAATACCCGATATTTCGCTTGAAAGGGGGAAGATCGGCCACACAATTGCCATCTACCAGAATTTGGCCTTCATGGGGAATGAGACCGGCTATCATGTTGAGCAGGGTGGTTTTGCCTGCCCCTGACGGCCCCACCAGTACAAAAAGTTCTCCGTCCCGGATATTGATGGAAATCCCTTTGATGATGCCGTTATGAACATTTTGGAGTGAAATTTCGGCCATTGTCGTTACCGGGAAGGCGAAATTTCGGACTGTGGGGCATGTCCGATCCACCGAAGCGCCAGGAGGAGCAAAAATCCCGTGGCCATGAGGACCCAGGCGCAGGAAAGGGCCGTACCCAGTTCACCGCTGGAAATGTTCAGGTACACCGCGGTGGGAAGGGTTTCGGTCTTGAAACGGATGGCCCCCGCGACCATGAGTGTGGCGCCGAATTCTCCCATGGCCCGGGTCCATCCCAGAATGGTCCCCGCCAAAATTCCCTGCCGGGCCAATGGCAGGCTGACCTGGAAAAAAACCTGAAAAGGTCGCAACCCCAGGGTGGCTGCGGCCCATTCGTAGCGCTGCCCCAGCCTTTCGAAGGCCGCACGGGAGCTTCTCATGACAATGGGGCCGGCCACGAATGTCTGGGCCAGGACAGCGCCCCAGGGCGTGAACAGGATGTGGATGCCCCATTTTCCCAGGGCGCCGCCCAGCATATCTTGACCAAACAGGAAGAGTAGTCCTACCCCTGCGATCAGGGGGGTAATGACCAGGGGCAGGTCGAGAAAGGTATCCAGTATCGCTTTTCCGGGGAAAGACGTACGGGCCAGGAGATAACCGGTAGGCACCCCCAGGAGCAGCGCCAGTAAGGTGGAAAAAAGGGACGTCATCAAACTGAGGCGCAGTGCGAAACGGGTCTCTTCCGATGCCAGGGCTGTAATGATTTCCCCTGGCGACAGACGGAAAAAGAGGGCAAACAGAACGGCGGCGGTGAAAAGAGACAGCAGTACAAGAGGCAATGCAAACACGCGATTCATGGGGTCCCTTTTTTGGCGGCGCCCGTGGTCAGGGGCAGAAAGCCAAAGTGTTCAAACACGGCGAGGCTCTGCCCGGTGGCCATAAAATCACGGAATCGGGATGCTGCCTCCAGGTGCTTTGTATCTTTCAACACGGCAATGGCAACGGTTTCGGGTTGAAAGTATTGGGTGGGGATAGGGACGATTTTAATCTGATCCCGAAACTGAAAAGCGTCAGCCCTCCCAATAATGGAAGCATCCACGTCTCCCTGGGCCACATACAGGGCCAGTTGCTTGACCGTTGCGCCGTATACCACCACATTTTTGAGGATCAGCTCTTTCAAGGGGGAACGGGAGAGGATTTTTTGGGCCACCCTCCCCAGTGCCATGGCCTTTGGGTCTCCCATGGCCAGACGGATACCGGGTTTGGCCAGATCGTCAAAAGACTGGATCAGATTTGTTTTTTTTATATTGACGCCCACCACGGCGGTGTGGGCAACCAGGTTCTTAACGGCGGCAATGCGCCCCATTTCTTGAAGCTTCTGAATGTAGAAAAAGGCGCCGGGCATGAACAGATCCCCCTGGCCGGATGCCAATATGGACGACATGAGTTGCCCGCTGCCGGCATAGGTAACGCGCACCGTGTTTCCGGTCTCCTTCTGAAAGGTTTGAATCAATTGATCCGTGGGCTGGCGGAGACCGGCCCCCGCGAAAAGGAGCAGGTCCGCTGAAATACCCATGGGAGCCCAACCAAAAATCGCGGTGAACAGCACGAC
This sequence comes from Desulfatiglandales bacterium, assembly GCA_963664475.2. Lineage (GTDB taxonomy): Bacteria > Desulfobacterota > DSM-4660 > Desulfatiglandales > Desulfatiglandaceae > NaphS2. The sequence continues at coordinate 1,323,286 of CAXXXE010000001.1, read as the reverse complement.
CAAAATCAGGATACGCCGATGAATGAAGGGTAATCGGTTGTGCAAGGTGATCTCCTAGTGGCTGCAGGGGCAGAATCGTTCCCACCCCATCAAATGGGCGGCCCCGGCAATGGTGGTACCATAGAAAATGATGGGTTTTTTTCCCACCAGCGGTGCGACGGAACCGTTGGCCAGGACCGTTCCCGTGGCCAGGATCAGGTCCGCCCATTTGACCGCATCTTCCGTATGGTCGGCGCTTTCAATGGTTATGCCGAACTTCCGGGCGCCGATGTTGTCCGGATCCATATCCAGCACCCGCAAGGGATGCACAACGGCCAGGTTTTCCACCATTCGCGGTTGAAACCCCACGTGCGCAATTTTGGCGCCGCTGTAGCGGTCTTTCAGATAGGGGACCAGGGCTTTTCCGCATTGGACGGGTTCCTCGTCCCGACAGTGGATGGACCCCTCAATTCGACCCAGATGTCTGAGTACTGCATTGAGAGAGGCCACGAACACGGCCCTTTGGTGGTTATTTTCCATGGGCAGATGCAGTACCTGTTCCAGGGTTCCCTCATAATCGCCGTACATATCCGTAAAAGCCTGGCCCCCGGCATCCATAAAAGTGGCCTGCATGAGCTTTTCTTTCCCCTTCTGAATGGGAAAATCCTGATGTTCCGGATTGCCGATGGCCTCCTTGGTGCTGAGGGCCCGGGCTCGGATTTGAATCCTTTCCGAGAGAAGCCCTTCTTCTTTCCACAAGTCAAAAACCTTTGTCTTCAATTCTTCGTAAAAATCATCCATGGTGTATTGCCTCATTTGACAAATGAAATGGCTTCTCCTTTTAACCAGTTAAGCCATCCCGTAAGGGTGGAAATCCTGAAACTGTAAACCAGTCGATTGTAGCGGTCCTCTTCTTTTCGCTTCCTGGCCATGAGGTTTCGTTTCACCTGTTCCAGCAGATCAATCTGTGCCTCTACCAGCGCATCCCCACCCTGAATGCCGAGATTGCGAAAAAAGAAGAGCTTGGCCAGAAATTCAATCCGCAGGTCTCGAACATGGTCCGTTGGACTTTTCAGCCATTCGCGGAAATTCTTTTCCCCCTGGGGCAGGATGGAAAAAACCCGTTTGGAGGGGCGTGTGTCCTGGGTTTCCAAGGTTGAACCCATCAACCCTTCCTTGTCGAGACGTTTTAAGAGCGCATACAGCTGGCTGGTGCTGATACGCCAGGCAGGCCCCAGACCGGTCTCCAGGAATTGCAGTATCTCATAGCCGTGCCTGGGCCCCGACATCAACGCCCCCAGCAGGGCATATTCCGTGGCCGGTTTGTCTTTCATGGTTGGTCCCCATACTTGCGGGTTACGGATCGAATTATTACAAAGAAGAATATTCTAATTTGTTTTGTTTCGTCAAGGGAAAACTGTTGACAGCCCGAATGCTCATCCGCAAGGGCATTGACTTTTGAATCGGATGATGCAGAATGTGACCCGGGGGTTAGGCTGTGGCCCATAACCTGTGAGAAGAGAAAGATATGCGCATTGAACGGACTGGAAATATTGCAAAAGGGTTTTACGGACTGGGGCATTCGGCGGCGCCGCTGTTTCTGCTGGATGGTCCGGCGCCGGTCCTTTTCGATGCGGGTTTTACCGGTCTTTCCCGCCTGTACGAAAGAGAGATCAGAAATATCTTGGGGTCACGGTCTCCCGCGTTTCTTTTCTTGACCCATGCTCACTGGGATCACGTGGGCGCCGCGGCCTACCTGAAACAAGTGTGGCCTGAAATGAAAATCGCCGGGTCCCAGGAATCTTCGAAAATTCTGGCCCGCACCGGGGCCATTGCACAAATAAAGACGTTTAATCAGGGAGCTCTTGACGTTCTTCGCAGCTGGGGAATTTCGGAGATTTATGAAGGCGCGTTTAAACCCTTTGATTTTGATATTGTTTTAAACCATGCTCAAATTATCGAGATTGATCCGAATGTGACGGTGGAAGCCATTCCCGCGCCCGGCCACACATGGGACGGCATGGCCTATTGGATTCGGGAAAGAAAGATTCTGATTGCGGGAGAGGCAACCGGGTGCGACGGGGTTTGTGAATTTTCGGTGGATTATGAGGCTTACCTGAACTCTCTGATGACCCTGTCCGCACTGGATGCGCAAATATTGTGTATTGCGCACAGACTGGTCTTCACCGGATCAGATGTGGCAAAACATATGACCCGATCCATCAATCAGGTACCTGAATATGTGAACCGGGTAAAACAATACCTGAAGGAGGAAAAGGGCGATATAGACCGCGTCGTGGTCCGTGTCAAGGCGGCGGAATGGGACCCGAAGCCCCTGCCCAAACAACCGCTTGAAGCCTATTTGATAAACACGAAAACACGCGTGAAAACTGTCAAGCGGTGCATGGGGGCTTAGTCTGTGTTGTCGGTCTTGACCGGCTTGATGGTGCAGAAAGACCAGCGGTTACCGATACCGCCTACCGTGTTCACCCATCCCGTAAACCGATCCTCGCGAACCCCTTCGGCCAGTTTGGGCGTGTAAAGGGGCAACCAGGGCAAATCCTTCATGAGGATCTCCTGCATTTCCCAGATGAGTTGTTTTCGTTTTTCAAGGTCCATGGCATTGGCGCTGGCATCGGCGATTCGGTTGAAGCGGGGGTTGTTGTAACCGCTGGTATTCCATCCCTTTGGTTTGCTGTTTTTTGAAATGAAAAAATTCCTCAGGTAGTCCGGATCCAGCGCAAGGTTTCCGTATCCCAGGACAAAAAGATCAAAATCATGGCGGGTTTTGACCTGCTGGATCAGGGAGCCCAGCGGCATGGGCTTGGAAGTGACGCGTATGCCCAGCATTTTCAACCATTCCTGAATCATGATGCCCACCATGGCCCTTTGGGGATCGTAATCCGCCGGGGGCGTCAGGATGGTGATCCTTTCCATGGGACTTCCGTCCGGCAGGCGGATTTCTTCTCCCTCCACAACCTTTCCTTCCGGCGTTACCGGCGGTTCTTCCCAGGTATAGCCCCCTTCCCTGAGAATTTCATGGGCCTTCCGAATCCTTTCCTCCCGGGTCAGGCCTTCTCCATATTTGGGGACATTGGGGTCATACCAGAAGGCGTTGCTGGAGGGAACAATGGAATCCGCCTGCAGGGCGTATCCCTGAAGGATTCTTCTGACAATGAAATGTTTGTCCGTTGCAAGGGCCACGGCCGTTCTGAAATGGATGTCGTTGAATGGCTTTCTTCTGAGGTTGAATCCCATGTAATAGAGGGCGCTTTTTTCACTGGTGTAAATCTTGACGTTTTTATCGGCCTCCAGATCCGACAGGTATCCCTGCTGCAATCCCCACCAGAACATGTCGATGCTCCCTTTGAGCAATGCCAGAACCGCGGCGTCACTGGTGCCGAAAAATTTAAAGATGATGCCGTCAATATGGGGCCCCAAGTGGTAGCCGGCGATCTCTTTTCCACGGCCGAAAAAATGTTCGTTTTTTTCAAGGAATACATAGGCCCCTCTTCGCCACTCCTTGAGGACAAAAGGTCCGCTGCTGATGGGAAAATCAATCTTCTGTTTGAGGACTTCCAGAAGCGGTTTTTCCAGATCCTTCACCCGCTCCAGGATGGCTTCCCAGCATTTTTTTTGAACGATGGGCGTGGTGAGGGTTCGGGACAGAAAAATGGCCTTGGGTTCTCTCAGGGTAAATCGGACGGTGCGTTTATCCGGGGTTTCAATTTTCGAGACGAACTCCCAGTTGGATAAAAACCGGGGTACCTTCAGGGTCTTGATGAGACGGCCCGTAAAGGCCACGTCCTCGGAGGTCAGTTCGGACCCGTCGGACCATTTTGCGGGCCTCAGTTTAACGGTGTAAGTGAGGGTTTCCGGATCGTAAACCGGGGCATCCGCGGCCAGCCAGGGCGTCAGTTTCAGGTCTTTGGGGTCGCGAATATAGAGGGCCTGGTAAATCTGGCTCAGGACCTTGTTGGACCAGGTATCGGTGGCCAGCCAGATGTTGAGGGTTTTGGGTTCCTCCAGCAGACCGATTTTGATGAAGTTTTTTGCGTGGGCGCTTGGAACCCGATGGAACGGGCAAACCAAACATCCCAGGAACAACAACAGCCAGAGGGCCCGCAAAATTCCGACATGATATGGACGCTTTGAAGCTTTTTCTGGATTTAGCATGGTTTCCTCCATTCTATCTCGGAAAAACGTGAATCACGTAATAGAAAAACGTCTTTATGTGGTCAACAAAAAAGAGCCATCCGCCTCCCTTTCTACCTTAAGGCCGAACATGTGAATGGTCTCGGTCAAAGGACGTCCGTAAAGAAGATCCAGTTCTTGAGGATCAATGCCCAGTTTTTCACGGGTGAGACGCCTGACATTCTGGTCATACTGTAGTATCTTCAGAATTTTTCCAAGGGCCGATTCCCCCCGTTGTTGAATCTGTTTGACATAATCCGAGACAACCTTGTAGTTGCACGTTTCTTCGTGCGCCAAAATAAGGCGCCACAGGTTGACATCCCGAATCATATCTTTTCTGTTGACCTTGGGTTCGGAAAAAACATCGATAAATGCGCTGTTGTCCCAGCAGGCAAAGGCACGGCATTGGCTGGGCCGATCATCATAAATCGTGCAAGCCTTTTTGGCATTGTCATACAGGATACACCCCTTGCCGTTTCGTTCCCCGATCTTTATCATTTCCTGGTCCGTAAACTTCAAAACATCATTGATATTGTCCCGAACCAATTCGCCTTTTCGAATAGTATAAAGATGAAGTCCTTCGACAACATGGTTGAAAAACAGGGGTAAATCCGTTTTCTGTAAAGTCGGGCCGGCGGCGAGACAACATGCCCCGCAGCGGATACACTGTGTTCTTTCGGTATCAATTTGAGGTTCCATATGAAAAACAATCCTATTTAAGGCCTGCGACGGCCTGGGCGACATTGTAGCAAAAATCGCCGATCTTCTCAAAGGAAGTCAGCATGTCCACCAGGATCAGTCCCGGATCCACCGTGCAAAGACCGCCTTGAAGCCGCATGATGTAATTTCCCCGCATGTCCTCCCGCATTTTGTCAATGGCGTCTTCCAACGCCTGTGCCCGGGCCATAATATCCATCTTGTCCTCCTTGATGGCGAGAACGACAAGCTGCAGAAATTTTTCCACTTCCGCGGATATGACTTCGTAATCATGAATGCCGCCTTCGGAAAGATGGAGATTCTCTTCAATGAGCTCCTCGATGAGCTCAGCGATATTTTCCACGCCATCACCGGCACGTTCCAGGTTATTGGCCATGCGCATTAACGAAGCAATCTCTTTGGATTCTTCGGAACTGACCTGTTTCTGCATCACGTCGGTCAAAAACTGGGTAATCTCCTTTTGAAGGGAGTCGATGATGTCTTCACGCTGCCGCCACTTGGAAAGCTCTTCGAGCTTTCGGCTCTCCATGGAATGAATAACATCGCTATACATGAGTTGCACCGCTTCCCCCATTCGAACGATTTCCGCCCGGGCCTGGACAATGGCAATGGATGGGGTGTCAATATACTTGGAATCTATATATTTGATGCGGCGCAGCTCTTCAATGGTTTTCTCCCCCTCCTTTTCCGACACCATCCAGCAAGTGATTTGAACCAGGTACTTCAAAAATACCAGAAAGAACAGTGCACTGACCACATTAAATAATGTATGAGCGTTGGCAATATATCTCCCGATGTTGAGATTTTCCCCGTGAACCAGCTGATCAGGAGGACCGATGTCCATCATCGCGCCGGTAATCCAAATAACCATTTTGAGAAACCACGGGAAAAAAACAATGATAAGGAGAACCCCCAAAACATTGAAAATAGCATGGGCACGGGCCGTTCGCCGAGCATTGATGCTCGCCCCGATACTGGCCAGCTGGGCGGTTATGGTCGTCCCGATATTGTCCCCCAGAATCAGGGCCACACTGGCTTCGAAATTGAGGAGCCCCTGACTGGCGAGCGCCATGGTGACCCCGATGGTGGCGCTGGAACTCTGCAGAATCATGGTCATGACGGTGCCCACCAGAATGCAGAGGGAAATGCTGAGCATGTCGTCGGCATTGAACCGGGTGAACAGGGCAACGAATGAGGGATGGTCTTTTAAGGGGGCAAAGCCGTCTTTCATGGTGGCCAGACCGAAAAATATGAGTCCGAAACCCAAGAGCACATCCCCCACATAAATCCATTTTCGACGGCCCAGAAAAAATTTTAAAACGACGCCCGCCGTAATGGCAGGTAAGGCATATGCCGTAATCTTAAATGCGATTAACTGCGCTGTCACCGTGGTGCCGATGTTGGCACCCAAAACCACGCCGGTGGCCTGAACAAAATTCATGAGCCCCGCATCCACAAAACCAACGAGCATAACGGTGGTGGCGCTGGAACTCTGAATAACGCTGGTGACGATAGCCCCGACCCCGCAACCTACAAACCGATTGTTGGAAACCAGACGCAGAATCTTGCGCATCTTGTTGCCGGCCACTTTCTGCAAACCTTCCGACATGATTTTCATGCCGAAAAGAAAAAGCCCCAAACCTCCAAGGGACTGAAAAATAATCATCCGCATAAAACAAAAACCTCGATATCTAATTCAACCGAAAAAACGGTTTATAAACCAAAAAAAAGGGCCATCCCCTTTTGAGGGGATGGCCCTTTTTAACAACTCAAACCCGATGGGTCAATACATGATTTGAATGGCGCAGCCATCATAAAAATAGAGCCCCCGGCTCATTTTCAAAAGAATCCTGACCCTCTTCCGACATCTATATAGTCGGAGATCGGAATAAATGCATCATTGCTGATCTTGAAAATCCTTGCCTCCGTGGTTGCCCTGTGATCATGTTTGAAAAAACTGATCGGAGGGGTCAGTCCTTCCGTATTGAAATTTCTAAAACTTTCAAACGCTCTTTTTAGTCCGTCCGGACTTAACTCTCCGGCATCGTCGGCAATTTTAAGGCCTGCCGCAAGTACCAATACATTTGCCCACCCTTCAACATAAATTAATGTCGAATAGTAATAAGGGTGCCATTTATCATGCGCCTTGACGATTCTCTCCATTCCGGGAACATTTTCACCGTAAAAAGCCAACGGTTGAACACCTAGGGCACCTTCAGCCGTGGAATCCGCCAAGCGGATTAAATCTTCGTTGAATACCCTCAAATTGCATATAAATCTTGTCTTTATACGAAGTCTGTGAGCATCTTTAAAGATGCTGGCGGCATTTTTTGCACTGGATGAAATAAAAGCGAAATCCGGATCATATTCCTGCATCGCTGTAAGTTGCTTGGATGTGTCAATCGTGGGCCAATTGATGATTTGGTCGGGACCGATATCTATTTCAAATTCTTTTGCATAGCTTTTTGCGGCTCTCAGGGGGTCCCTCCCGTAAGGATTGTCCGGAAACAAATAGACCAATCTGGGATTTCGGCTCTTGTCTGTCCAGGTATCCCGAATGTATTTTAAGACGATCCGCGCCATATCAGAATAGGTTGGATAAACACAAAAATAATAGGGGTATTTCCTGGGATCGCACAGCTTGGCAGAGGGGGCGCCCGAGAACATAAAAATCCCGTCCCTCATGGCTTTTGGAGCAAGGGTCTGATTGTTTCCCGTGGACTGCACATAAATGCCGAAGACTTTGTCCTCGTCTCGAAACCGTTGATAGACTTTCACGCCCTCGGCCAAAAGATATTTGTCGTCACAAACAACCAATTCCAGCGTTTTACCATTTATTCCGCCGTTTTCATTGACGAATCTTGCGGCATCGAGAAGCCCCATTGCACTCTGTTTGCCGTAATCCACCGTCGCGCTGGAAAGATCCTGGATGATTCCCCATTTTATGGTTTGTTTCCGCCCGCCTATTGAAATGCCGTATCGTTTGGCGTTTTTCACGTAATCTTCCATTTGAACCAGATATGACTCGGAAACAATCTCCCCTTTGCCGGGTTCTTTGTTTTCTATGGTTTCCAAAATTTGTTCGTAAAAATATCGGGAGGTCTCAACACATTTAGGGATTTCATAGATCAATTTGGCGGTTTGGGATAAAATGCTCAATGTTTGATGGTAAAATGCGATGAGATAATCATTTTGCGTAGATGCCGCCAATTCTCTAAAAAATGTCTCAGTTGCAGTAACAAACAATTCCGGAGATGATGCATCATTATCAAACGCCTCAAGAGCGGCCTTCATTCTCTTCAGGTCGTCATCAGTTCTGTTCGAGGCCGCAAAAAAAACCATTTTTGGCTCAATCATTTTTCTGAATTCAGTGAAGGCTCGAATATTGAACTCTTCCACTTTGAATAATCCTGCCATACTTTCCGAGGCTATTTCGGCTGCATTTGAAGCCAGAAAAGCACCTCCTCCCCGCCCTTTCCGAATCTCCAGCAGCCCCATTCCCTCCATTACCTTTAATGCTTCCCGTATCGTTCCCCGGCCGACGCCGAATATGTTTTGAAGCGCCCTTTCAGGCGGCAGTTTTTCCTCCGGCGATATTTTTCTCGCGATAATATCCGCTTTGAGTGATTTGACAATTTCTTCGATGGCCATTTTACGATTACCTTTCCGGGTTTTGGTATGATCTTTTATGTCATTACCATTTCAACCTCGTGAAAACATCAAAAAAGAAGCATTCCAAAGCCAAAAATTTGCGTAATTATTTAATTAAAAAACGATTTTATTGATACTCCAAGTCCAAAAAATACAAGGGCGCCTGTTCCGCCTCTATTTTTTTCGGATGGCTTAAGTATGGCAAGTGACTAACCATCCTTTTCATACTCCAAACAGGAGGCAATGTCGAATCGTTTTTTTCCTTATGTACGATCTTTTCCGGCAGCTTAAGGCTAACCCCATGTCGCCATGGAAAAATCGGCACTTTCATAATGGCAATGTTTACATGTAAATTAGAGATGTTATATCTACGCTTAAAAATAGGACGCATTTTCAAACGTCGGTTTTACCGCACGACAAATAGGCGCAACTTTTTTCTTGACACAATCGCGACGATAATATATTACCAATTCACTTTTTGGTATAACCTTTATTCATATACTTGAAAGTGGGTTTTACGATTCAGAAGTCCAAAAAGGTCATCTGCATCGTTTTTAAAAGCGAATTCGCATTTTTTAATCCAAAAAAGAAAGGAGTAAGCCGTGAATGATTCACCCTATTGGAATCCCCGCCACGAGACCATGAGCAGGGATCAACTTAATGGGCTGCAGGTGCACAAACTCAAAAGGTTGGTAGCGTGGGCCGACGAGAAGGTGCCATGGCATGCCAAACGGTTCAAAAAGGCCAAGGTAACGGCCGACGGCATTAAATCACTGGATGATCTGAGAAGAATCCCTTTTCTGACCCGCAATGATTTGATGGTAGGTCAGATGGAGCAGCCTCCCTATGGTCCTTTTTTAGCTGCGCCGCCGGAAACCGCGATCCGCTATCATACAACTTCCGGGACGAGCGGGGGCACTCCCATTCGCGTGCTCGACGGCATAAAAGACTGGGAGGCACTGGCGGAAAACTGGTGTTACGGTTTCTGGGGGTTCGGGGTGCGCTCCTACGACATCGTTTTGTTCGCCTTCAGCTATGGGACTTTCATCGGTTTCTGGGGCGCTCATTATGCCTGCGAAAAAATCGGCTGCCTGAATTTGCCCGGCGGCAACATGACCACCCGGGACAGGGTGAGCATGATTTTTGACATGAAAGCCTCTGTGGTGTGTTCCACACCCACCTACGCCTTAAGAATGGCTCAGGAGGCCAACAAAATGGGTTTGGACCTGGCCAACGGTCCGGTCAAGCGTGTCATCCTCTCCGGAGAACCGGCGGGCTCCATTCCCGCCACCAAAAAGCTCATCGAAGACCAGTGGGGCGCCATGGCCGGGGATACGGCCGGAATGACCGAAATAGGGGCCATCATGCTCTTTGAATGCGACAAACAACCCGGCGGAACCCACATTATCGAAGACCAGTTGATTGAGGAGGTTATCAATCCCGAAACTTGCGAACCCGTTGGTTACGGTGAAATGGGTGAAAGGGTGGTAACTTCCTTTGCACGCGGATTTATACCCCTTTTACGCTACCGCACCAGCGATTTGGTAGTAAAAACGCCGGCCGCCACCTGCTCATGCGGCAGGACATGGGATATCTATGACGGAGGCATACGCGGCAGGGTTGACGACATGAAATTGGTTCGTGGCACCAACGTGTATCCCCGGGCCATTGAAGCCATTGTAAGAAAGTTCGAAGAGGTGGATGAATTCCAGATCCGTCTCTACACGGCCCAGGGAATAAGGGACGAAATAGAGGTGCTTGTGGAACTTCCCGATTGCGAAAACATTCAGCCTATTATGGGCGAAATGTCCCATCAACTTTCCGAAGCCCACGAAGGTCTGCGCATTGATGTCCGCTCAGTTGAAATCGGCAGCCTGCCGCGTTTTGAACTCAAGGCCAAACGTCTTGTGGATGACCGGATTGTAATTGGGGGGGCTGGAGAAAAAAGGGAGAATCTCACATGAAAAATTACATGAACAACGAATTTTCGACGGCCGAGAAAGACCTCGCCGAAGTTTACTTCAGGATGCTGAAAATTTTGAGGGACAACGGCAATGAATTGCAGCCTTTTCAGTATTGCAATGCCCGCAAGGCGATTGGCGCGCTTTGGCAAATCGCAAACGGTCTGGACCTGGATCCTGATCAGCTTTACGATATCAATGTATAGGCAACAGGGCGCCGCCATCCAAAACGACACTTCAATAATAGCGTGGGGAGATAGACTATGAGCGAAGAAAAGGAAATGAGTTGGTCGCTGCCATTATCCGTCGTACTCTATGGTACGGGTAATGCGGCATTTGTTGTGGGACTCATGATGGCCGGAAAGATACCGGCTGCTGCCGGGGCGACATCTCCCGCGTGGCTTTTGGCACTGGCCATTATTGACATTGCAGCGGGAATCATCATGTTCAGGAGAGGAGATACATTGCTTGGGACCATTACGTTGTTCCTGGGTACGATGTTGTGCGTCGGCGCAGCTTTTACGGGGCTAATTCGCATGTTTGCGCCGGGTGATCCCATTCCCGTTGCTTTCGACGCATGGATTTGGATCGGAATGGGCGCCTTCCTGTTGTGCATCTTGCCCGCCGCGGCGAAGCTTCCCTGGACTGTAGCTCTCTTTCTTTGCGTGGTGTGTGGTTTGGGCTTAATGCTTTGGGGCATAGGTCTCCTTCAAGGCGCCGTGAATCTGATGCAGATTGGAGGTTGGATGGTTTTTGCATTCGGGGTATTTCTGTATTATGCGGCTACAGCCGCGTTGACGAACGAAGTTTATGAGCGGGAAGTCCTACCCATGGGCAGGCCGGTATCGAATTAGCCTTGGGGTCCCGCCGAAGCCCAAATGTGGACAAACCTGTTTGCCTGCTGTCCGCTTCTTAATAGAGTTTGTAAAGAGTATTATATATGATAATCAAACAAATCACTAAAGGAGAAAAAAATGGAAATTAAAGCTGCGGTAATGCGTGAAAAGGGCGGTCTTTTCAAAATAGAGGATATAGAGCTCGATGAGCCCCGGGATGATGAAGTGTTGGTCCGTATCGAAAGCGCCGGCGTTTGCCATACCGATACATTGCCTCGCGACCAAATTGTACCGGCGCCTTTCCCCGCCGTTTATGGCCACGAAGGCGCGGGGGTAGTTGAAAAAATCGGGGAAAAAGTCACGAAATTTAAACCCGGCGACCATGTGGTTATGAGCTGTAACTCCTGCGGGGTTTGCGACCCCTGCAGAAAAGGGCAGCCCATGTATTGCCGGGATTTTTTTAAGGCCAATTTCGGTTTTGCACGCATGGATGGGTCACCCACCATGCATCAGAATGGTGAGGTTGTTCATGGCGCCTTCTTCAGCCAGTCGTCTTTTGCCACACACGCGCTTGGGACCGAACGGAGCGTGGTCAAGATTCCCTCCGATGTTCCGTTGGAGCTCATGGGCCCTCTGGGTTGCGGCATTCAAACGGGCGCGGGTGCGGTTATCAATTCGCTTCATCCCTATGCCGGCGACTCCATTTCCATATACGGCGCCGGTTCGGTAGGGCTCTCGGCACTTTTGGGTGCGGTAGTCACCGGATGCGCAGTTCGAATTTGCGTTGATCCGAACGAAGAGCGGCTCAAGTTGGCCCTCGAACTGGGAGCGACCCATGTGATCAATCCGAACGAATCGGATCCTGTCGAGAAAATCCAGGAAATCACAGGTGGATATGGTTCGGATTTCTCACTTGAGACTTCAGGCAATCTCAAAGCGCTGAGGCAAGCGGTCGATTCGATCCCAATCATGGGAGAATGCGGAATGATCGGCGCACCGGCATTCGGCAGCGAGATTGGACTCGATACCTGGGGACTGCTGCTCGGTCGGAAGGTTCGCGGCATCTGCGAGGGCGACGCGATTCCCGATATTTTCATACCGAAACTTGTGGCGCTTTACAAACAAGGCCGTTTCCCATTTGACAAGTTGATCACATACTATACACTGGATGATATCAACAAGGCATTTGAAGACGCAGAACACGGCAAAGCGATCAAAGCGGTTCTACGCCCTTAGCAAATCACCACCGTCCGTGCTGAAACATATTGACCGCTCGCCCGGCAGAACACGGACAATATGTTTCGCGGACGATTGGAGCATCCCATAAGAAAATGCCTTAATTTATAAGGAGACGAGAATGAAAAAAAAGATTATCAGCGTCAATGGCGCACCCAAAACACTGGTCGTCGACCCGGAGGCTTCCCTGTCAAGCGTTCTCCGCGAGCAACTGGGGCTGACCGGCACCAAAGTCGGCTGTGACACGGGCCAGTGCGGCGCATGCTCAGTCATCATGGACGGTAAAGTCGTAAGGGCCTGCATTACCAAGATGAAACGGGTTCCAGACGAGGCCCAAATCACAACCATAGAGGGGATCGGCACACCGGAAAAACTGCATCCCCTGCAATTGGCCTGGATCATTCACGGCGCGGCCCAGTGCGGTTTCTGTACTTCCGGCTTCATCGTCTCTTCCAAGGCCCTGTTGGATGAAAATCCCAACCCGTCACGGGAGGAGGTAAGAGACTGGTTCAATAAACACCGCAATGCCTGCCGTTGCACCGGATACAAGCAGTTGGTGGATGCGGTCATGGACGCGGCAAAAGTCCTTCGGGGTGAAATGAAGATGGATGCGCTCAGCTATGAACTTCCGGAAGACGGTAGGATTTGGGGCACCAACTATCCCCGCCCCAGCGCCTTGGCCAAGGTAACGGGCGCCTGGAACTTCGGAGCGGATCTGGGTCTTCAATTGCCCTCGGAAACCTTGCAGTTGGCGCTGGTGCAGGCCAAAGTATCCCATGCCAACATCCTTTCCATTGATACTTCGGAAGCCGAGAACATGCCCGGAGTCTTTAAGGTGGTCACCCACAAGGACGTTAAGGGCAACAATCGCATTCCCGCTCTATTGAACCTGCCCACCAACAACTGCGATGCTCAGGATCGCCCCATCCTATGCGACGAAAAGGTGCTTCGCTATGATGACCCTATCGCCATTGTCTGCGCGGATACCGAAGCCCATGCCAAGGCAGCCGCCGAAAAAGTTAAGATAGCGCTGGAAGAATTGCCGGCATATATGAATGTTTCGGCTGCCATGGCGCACGACGCCATGGAGATTCATCCCGGACAATCCAACGCATTTTTCGTTCAGAACATCGCCAAGGGCAAAGAGACGGAATCCATCTTTAAGGACGCCGAGTACACGGTAGAAGATGAATTCTATGTTCAAAGGCAGCCCCATATGCCGATCGAGCCCGATGTGGGCTTCGCTTATGTCAATGAAGAGGGAAAGTTGGTTATTCATTCCAAGTCCTGCGCCCTTCACCTGCACACGGGCCAGACGTTTTCGGGCGTTGGGATTGAACCCGAAAACCTGATCATGGTGCAGAATCCGTCCGGAGGCGACTTTGGACAGGCGTCTCAAATTACCGTTCAGGGCCTTTTGGGCGTTGCTTGCCTTGCCACCGGCAGACCCGTTTTCCTGAAATACGATTACAGGCAGCAGATGACTTCTACTGGAAAACAGCCGCCTTTCTCTATTCGAGCAAAATTGGCGGCGGATAAGGAAGGCAAGCTTCTGGCCCTCGAAGGGGACTTCACGGTGGACTATGGACCTTATTGTGATCTGGGGGATTTTATTACCCGGAGCGGAACTCAGTTCCTGGGCGCGGGCTACGACATCCCCAATATTCGGGGAAAAGGCCGCACCGTCTACACCAACCATGCACAAGGCTCCGCATTCAGGGCCTTGGGCGCCACTTCAACGGAATTTGCTTCCGAAGTGCTCATGGATGAACTGGCTGAAAAAATCGGCATGGACCCTCTGGATCTGCGGCACAAAAACGTCTATCGTCCGGGATCTACCGCCCCGAACGGCCAAGCGCCGGAAGTTCACAGCCTTCCAGAAATGCTGGATCGATTGCGTCCCAAATATCAACAGGCCTTGAAGCTGGCGAAAGAGAAATCCACCCCCGAAAAAAAACGGGGCGTCGGCATATCCGTGGGTATCTTTATGGTTGGCTTTCCCGCTCACGACGAATCAAGCGCCGTGGTGGCATTGATGCCCGACAATTCAGTTACCGTTTACGTCACTTGGGAATATCACGGCCAGGGAGCCGACATGGGGGTCTTGGGAACCGCCCACGAAGCCCTGCGCCCACTCGGCATTTCTCCACAGCAAATCAAGCTGGTCATGAATGACACCAGTGTCACCCCGCCGAACCTGGGTTCCGTCGGCAGCCGCTCCCAGGTGGTAACCGGTCGGGCCATTCAGGCGGCCTGCGAGCTTCTCCTGGACGCCATGGGAAAAGATGATGGGACCTACCGCACCCATGAAGAAATGGTAAATGAAGATATTCCGCTTGAATACACGGGCAAGTGGGCAATTCAGCAGCCGGATTTGGATGAGAACTGCCAGGGAGATGCCATGTTTGCACATTCCTACGGGATTTTCATGGCGGAAGTGGAAGTGGATACCACCTCCGGTAAAACCAACGTCATGAAAATGACCTGCGTAGCCGACGTGGGAACCATTAACAACAAGCTGGTTGTGGACGGACAGCTCTATGGCGGGATGGCCCAGGGGATCGGGCTGGCGCTCAGCGAAGATTTTGAAGATATCAAAAAGCATTCCACGCTGGCGGGAGCGGGATTTCCCTATATCAAACAAATTCCGGATGATATGGAACTCATTTACGTGGAAACACCCCGGGTGGGGCCCTTCGGCGCCGGCGGTTGCGGTGAACTGCCGCTGACAACACCGCACGCCGCGATCATAAACGGAATCTATAATGCCACCGGCGTAAGGATCTGCAAGCTGCCCGCGCTCCCGGAAAAAGTTTTGGCCGGGCTTAAGGCTTCGGCTTAATTCCATTTTCTGCCGGCCGGTGAAAAAACTTATTTCTTAAACAAAAAAAGGGGCCATTTCCTTAATCAGAAATGGCCCCCGCTTATTCATATGATTCGAACGGGGATTAGCCCACCTTAAAGATGATGGCGCCCCCCGTATCGCCCGCCGCGCATCCGGTCCACAGGAAGTAACCGCCGCCTTTCATGGCGATTTCTTCAAACCCTTCCACCATATTTCGGCCGGCGGTGGGTCCCTGGGGATGTCCGTAAATCAGAGAGGATCCGTAGTTATTGAAACAAAGATCGTCAGTCCCCATGGCATCGATGCCGAACTGCTGGGCAAAGAAAAGATCATTGACGACAAAGGGGTTGTGGGTCTTGATGACCTTGATATCATTGATGGTCAACCCAGCGTTCTTAAGGGCCATTTTTGACGCCGGCACAGGGGCCGCCGCCATGTGTCCCGGCGCGGTCCTCGAGTATCCATAGGCAATGATCTGGATGGGAATGGCGGGATCAGCGCTCAGTTCCTTGGCTTTTTCCTCTGTGGCGACAATGATGGAACAGTTTCCGTCGGCCGGGAAGGTCTGCGCGCCGAAAGAGAGCACGCCGCCGGGGATAACCGGCTTGAGTCGAGCCAGACCCTCTTTTGTGGTGGGCATGGGCCCTTCGTCCAGTTCCACCAGTTTGGTTTTCTTCTTGCTCAATTTGACTTCCGCGGGGAACATGTAACGTTTCTGAAAAGCCCGGTCATCGGCAAGGGCGTCCATATACTGCTCATACCGCCTCAAAACCAGTTCATCACATTGTTCCTTGGTGAACCCACCCTCCTTGGCCACATTTTCAGCGGTCTCGACCATTTTCAAGCCCACGTTGGGATCGCTGTTGAAATTGTCCATAAGCCAGTTCTCGGAAAGAACTTCACCGCCGGGTCCCATGGGATTGGGCCATATGGTATGGGGGCCATTGGAACAACGATCGGTCATCAGGGTGCAGCAGTTCTCGTAGAGCCCCGTCTCCACGCCCATGGCAGCGGTGAAAACGCTGGTGGTGCTGGTGGTGCAGGCCTGGCTGATGGTAACGCCGGGGATTTTTCCGGCGCCCATGACCGCGGCGGCCCAGGCACTGGCATAAAACTGATGTTTCTGGCTGATGGTAATACCGAAAACCAGGTAATCAAACATGGCCGCATCCCATTTTTTTTGGGTCAGCCAGCGTTTGGCGGTTTTGCCTGCCAATTCAATGGAATTCTCGTTGGCCATGCTCCCCTGCCAACGGGTAAAAGGGGTTGAATAATATCCGCCGAACGGAACAAATGCTTTTGTCAACATGCTTTTTTTCCTCCAATTATTTGTTTTTGATGCCCTACGCATCACTCCATTTGCCGTATTTTTCCCTGAGAATACGATGCAGAATTTTTCCCGTGGGTGTCCTCGGCATCTCATCATCTTTTACAAAATCAATGGACTTGGGCCGCTTGAATCCGGCAATCTTACCGCGCGAGAATTCCATAATAGCCTTGGCCGTTTCTTCATTTTCCTCGTAGCCGTCATTTAAAACCACCACCGCCTTAATGGCCTCTCCCCATTTCTCATCGGGAATACCAATGACGGCAATGTCGCGAATGGCTTCATGGGCGCCTACGGCGCTTTCAATCTCCGACGGATAAACATTTTCACCGCCGGTGATAATCATGTTCGCCTTTCGATCCACAAGGGTATAATACCCATCTTCGTCTCTTTTAACCATATCACCGGCGGAAGACCATTCCCCGATAAAAGCCTCTTTGGTCTTTTCGGGCTCTTTAAGGTATTCCTTGAACAGCATGGGGGTCCGATAGAATAATTCACCCACTTCGCCATCCGGCACTTCATTTCGCTCTTCATCCAGAATTTTGATCCGGTCGGCACCGAAAATCTCCTTACCGATGGACCCCAGTTTTTTAAACTGGTCTTCGGGCCTGAGCAAGGTGACCAACCCGCCTTCGGAACTGCCATAGGCCTCCCAGAGTTCAGCATTTTTAAAGTATTCCATGATAGCCAGTTTGAGATCTTTTCTGGCCGGCGCCGAGGAAATAAGCAATTGCCGGATGGAAGATACATCAATACTGTTTCGCACATCATCGGGAAGTCCCAGCATCATGATGTAGTGGGTGGGCACCAGGGAAGTAAAGGTAATCTTGTATTCTTCAATGGTCTTAAGGAGATCTACCGGATCAAAACTGACCATATTGTAAACAAAGACCGGAGCTGACACCAGGGTGTAAGGAAAAGAATAAAAAATAGAATTTACATGGCACATGGGCATCACCAGCATCACCTTATCCGTGGGGCGCACACCCATGTTGATATTGTTCAGATAATATTGAGAGACGTTGGATTCATGGGTCCTCATGACGCCTTTCGGTCTACCCGTGGTGCCGGATGTATACATGATGCACCAGACATCGGCGGAATCCACCATGAGATCCGGCTCTTCGGGTGAGGACTTGGAAAGGAAATCTTCATAACCAATGTATCCATTCGGAACGGGTCCTTCGCCCAAAAATATGTAGTTCTC
Organism: Desulfatiglandales bacterium; assembly: GCA_963664475.2. GTDB lineage: Bacteria > Desulfobacterota > DSM-4660 > Desulfatiglandales > Desulfatiglandaceae > NaphS2. Next base: position 1,305,330 of record CAXXXE010000001.1, on the reverse strand, counting down.
ATTGGGAATCGGAAGGTTGTCTCTGATACCGTCAATCATTTCAACAAAGGGGGCTTCCACCACAATCGCCTTGCATTCGGAATGGTTGACGATATATTCAATGTCGGGACCCGCCAGTCGAAACATAATGGGCACCACCATCTGCCCACCCTTGGCGCATCCGGCGTAAATGTCCATCCATTCTCCGCGGTTAAATGCGAGGACGGCAAAGGCATCTTTATGCCCCACGCCCAGATCGTGAAGTCCGTTGGCAAACTGACAGGATCTTTCATTCCATTCTCTGAAAGTGAATTCCTGATTTTTATCCTGCCATCCAAGCCGGTCAGGATAATTAATGGCGTTCATCTTCAAAATCGTACCCGCATGCGTCCATTTACTGATATTCATCTTCATCCCTCCTCAATTAATTGCGGATTGTGCATTCCCAAAATCCCTATTGCTTTTCCATGGCAAAAAGCGCTGCCCCGATAGCCCCGGTTAATTGGGGATATTCGGGTGTCAGGATCTTTTTCCCGGTCTTTTCTTCCACCATTTTAACCAGAAATGGGTTATGGGCCACCACGCCGCCGGTCATGGCCACTTTGTCGGTCAGGGAATCCATTTCGAGAACCCTTTTGATTACCGAATAAAAAAGCCCCTTGACAATGGCCGGCACCTTCTTCCCCTGTCTGATTTTTTCGAGCACCTCCGTCCCTGAAAAAACGGTGCAATAGCTTCCCAATTCCACCATATCTTCCGATTGGCGGGCAAGGCCGTCCATTTCTTCCAGTGGAATATCCAGACGCATGGCCATCTCTTCCAGGAAGGCCCCAGTTCCGGCGGCACATTTCCGATTCATCTTGAAATTAAGGCGCCGACCCTTTTCATCCACCTTGATGATTTTGTTGTCCTGTCCACCGATATCGATAATGGTCATGGCCATGGGAAAATAGTGATAACATCCCTTGGCATGGCATCCGATCTCCGTTTTTGTGTCGGTACTGAAGGAAACGTTTTTTCGACCATATCCGGTGGAAAAGCAGCCCACCACATCTTCTGTTGCGGCATTGGCCATCTTCAAAGATTCGGCCAACCCCTTGTCGGCGGTTTCGCTGAAATCAGTCCCGGATTTCAGAACCGCATAACCAACAAGCTGTTTATCGCCGTTTAAAATGGCGACCTTGGTGCGAGAGGCACCGATATCCACACCTACATAGAGTTGTTTTTTCATTCTCGCTGTTTCGAACCGAAAGATTTCCGGATCCATGAATTACGGCAGGAAATCCGCAATCCACAATCCGCAATCCGCAATTCCCTATTCCTCCAGTTGTTCAATAAACGCTTCAATGTTGGTTTTGGCCTGTTCCTCGGAGTAACACCTGAGATCGCATAAATCCCCGTTGATGGTGAGAACCGGTATCCCTAAGTTTCGGCCCAGCCGCTCCGGCATGCCGTAACGGTTGTTGGAATTGTTGGGGCAGGTTTTGGCGTCATGAAAGAGGATGCCGTCAAATTTATATTTCTCAAAGCAATCGGTGATATATTGCTCCTTATAGGGTTCGTCCCTTACAATAAACAGTTCCGTATAGGCCCGGGCCATGCTTTCAAAGGGCGCCGCCGGATCCAACTGATCGAATATCCAGCTGTTGCAGTAGGTAGAGGCCACCACGCAGGTTTTAAGGGACAGCAACTGATCCGACAGCGGTCGCAGTTTTCCCCAGATGGGCATTCCCTCCCAGTAGAGCCGGTGCTTTTCCCCTTCTACCGCGGCCACCCCATCTTTGATGCGTTGCTGTAATTCCGGCAACAGGAGTTCATAATAGTCCACCGCCTCCTTTGTGCCCCGGGCCACCACGGCCGGCCCCATGTGGATGGTGGCGTCGAAAAAGGTCCAGGGCGAGGGAATGGCTGCGCCCGATTCCAGGCAGGCCCGCCATAGCTCCGAGGTTCGCCTGGAATACCCCAGGGCCTCCTTGAAACGGTCCATATCGAGCTTTTCACCGGTGACCGCCTCCAGGCGAGGAACCAGCCCCTCAAACTGGCTGGCAATATCCTTAATCTGCATCGGTTCGATATCCCCGATATCCCGGTGGGTATGAACCCCCACCAGGGGCACATTCAACTCCCTGGCATACCAGGCGAACCAATCCTGCACATCCCGGCACTGGTTGGTGTTGAACACCAGCACATCGGGTTTGGGCACCGATTCAATATTGTAAACTTTGGTGAGCGGACTTTTCTTCTGAATATAGCTTCCCACGTCACATGTCAGATACGAACAGATATCGGGGGAATACCCCAGCGCGTTGGCGTAGGGGATCAGATCCGTGGACATGCGGGTAGCGCCCAGCATGGCGCCGTGGTTTTCGGGGAAATAGACCAGAAACCCCATGCCCCGAAGCAGTTCCGCCGGACCCACGCTGGTGCACCAGGCAATTTTTCTGGAACCGGTCTTGACTGCCTCATCCATTTCATAAAAGTGGTCGGCCATGAGCTTTTTGCATGCCTTGGCTGCCGCAATTTTCTTAAACTGACCCTGCTTTTGCTCCGTCATGAGGATCCTCTTTCTATTCGTCCAATGCTTTTGCGACCATTTCGGTGATATCCATCACCTTCATCTTGCCCCGTTCCTTTTTGGGAATGGCCTTGACGCCTTTTTTCAGGTTATCCTTACAGGCCGCGCAACCGGAAACAATGATCTCCGCGCCCACCGCCAGAGCATCCCGCACCCTTTCCGCGGCCATGGCCACGGCCAGATCCGGATCACTGGCCTGGATGCCGCCGCCGGCGCCGCAGCAACGGGCCATAAGCCTGTTTCGTGCCATCTCCACATAGTCCAGCCCCGGCACGCTTTGAAGGATACTGCGCGGTTCATCAAAAATCTTGAAGGCCCGGCCCAGGTCGCAGGGGTCATGGTAGGTGACCTTTTTCCCCAAATCCCCTTTCAGCTTGATCCGGCCGTCCTGGATCAGTTTTTCAAGGTAATGGACCGAATGGTAGATGGTGACACCCATATCCCCGATTTCGGGATACAGTTTGGCAAAGGTCTTGTAGCAGCCGGCACAAGGGGTCACCAGCTCCCTGGCCCCGGTGGCTTTGATCTTTTCAATTAGGGTTTTCGCATTGGCCGCAAATCCTTCACGGTCCCCCATAAGAAACAAAGGGAATCCGCAACAACTCTCGTTAACGGCCAGGGTGGTGTAATCAACCCCTGCCGCATCCAGGGGTTTGATGAGGCTGGGCACCATTTTCATATCCAGATAACTGGGAACGCATCCCATGAACAGCAACGTTTCCGCCTGGGGTTTGAGCTGTGCGTCTTCCACCAGCTTCTTGAGGGTTGGTGGATAGATATCGATCCGGTCTTCCCTGGCACTGGCGTACACATTTCCGGTTTTTTGAATATTGTCCCGCACCGCCAGGACCGGTGTGGGGGTAAGCCCCTTTTGATAGAGTTTTTCGCGAACACTTTCAACAATTTCATCCACCTTGACCTGGGCCGGACAGAAATAGGTGCAGGCCTGACAGGTGGCGCAGGTGTAAAACGATTCGACAAATTCCTTATCCGGTTCGATGGTCCCGTTCAAGTAATTGAAAGCCAGCACATTTCGCCCTCTGGCATTTTTGCTTTCCCGATGGGTAATACCGAAAGTGGGACATCCCAGTCGGCAGAATCCGCAGCAGATGCAGGCCAGAAGTTCGTTGTCAATGCGTTCTCCAAAGGAATTGACCCCTTCCGGATGATCGATGAGCGGTTGAAAAGCAAAATGGTCGTAAATGTCGTATTTTTTCTTTTCCAGCCCCATTTTGCCGGGATTGAGGATATTATTGGGATCCAGCGCATTCTTGATGGACCGCATGACGTCCAGTGCCGGTCCCAGCTGTTTTTCAATGTAGGGAGCACGGGCCAGACCCGTCCCGTGTTCGGCGGTAATGGTTCCCCCCATTTCAAGGGCCAGGTCCGCCAGTTCGTCGGCGGCGGGTCGGAGCCGGTCCCATTCATCCTTGCTCCGCATGTTGGTCACCAGGGTGGTATGCACATTCCCGTCGCCGATATGTCCGAAAGTGGTGATGAGCAAATCATATTTTCGGGATATCTCCTGGGCACGCTTGATGACTTCCGGAATCTTGGTGGGGGGAATGCCCAGGTCCTCGGAGATGGCCACCAACCGGTTCCCCGGTTTGATTCGGGACAGCGTCGGCACCAGTTTCCCCCTGGCCTCCATGATTTCTCCGGCTCTTGCCGGGTCATCGGACCAGGTAAACTCCTTGACCTGATGTTTATGGCAGATGTCGTTGATCCGTTCCATGTCCTTGACAACGGTTTCCCTGACCCCGTCCGACTCGATGATCAGCATGGCCTCGATGCCCGTAATATCCCGTTCGATGGCTTTTTCCACCACCTTCAGGCTGTACTTGTCGAGAATTTCACAGGCGGTGAGCTGAATGCCTGATCCAATAATGTCGGTGACGGCGGCGCCCGCCGCGAAAAGATCATCAAAAATAGCCAGGGCCAAAGCGTTGTATTCCGGCAGAACCTGAATCTTGACCGTGACCTCCGTAATGACCCCCAAAGTCCCTTCGGAGCTGGCGAAAACCCGGTTGAGATCATAGCCGAAAGAGGATTTGGGCGTTTTGAAACCGGTTTTAATGACGGTGCCGTTGGCCAAAACCACCGTGAGATCCTTGACGTAATCCCGGGCCGTACCGTATTTGACGGCCCGGTGACCGCTGGCATTGGTGGACATCATGCCGCCGATGGTGGCGATGGCCTCGCTGCCCGGGTTGGGGGGAAACATGAGGTTCTGTTTACCAAGTGCCGCATTCAATTGAACGCAGATGACCCCCGGTTCCACTCGGGCATAGAAGTTGTCCTTGTCGATTTCAAGGATATGGTTCATGCGGTGAAGGTCCAGGAGAATGCCCCCTTCCACGGGCAGGGAAGCCCCCGTGGTGGCGGTTCCCGAACCCTGCACCGTCACCGGAACCTTATGTTCATTGGCGAGCCGCATGATGGCGGACACCTGTTCCGTGGTATAAGCGAAAACCACCGCATCGGGGATGCCCTCATGCACGGAAAGATCTCGAGAATAACTCAAGCATTCGACACGATCATTAAATACGTTTTCCCGGCCGACGATTTCGATAAGTTCGGGTATGATATCCATGGCATGACCTCCTGTTAGTGTGGGCTTTGGGCAGCGGTTTGCAACTTTTTCGAGCTGACGAGGCAGCCCCTTCATGGCTATGATTTAGCTACAATGTGACTAAATATCAGCCGATGGCAGGTTTGTCAAGGCAAAAGAGGACCTGGCGGATTAAGGGGTTTTTCCAAAAAGACCCCTGATTTCCACTTGATCGAACCATCCAAAGGATCGCCTGATTTGCCCGAGCCAACTGGAGGTATAAATATAGTTGACCATCATGCCGCAGGATTCCCGAAGTCCCTTGGAAGAAGGGTTGGCCAGGAAATGAACATTTTTTTCGGTGACGGCGGCGCCGTTTCCCAGGTGAAATCCCGCAACGGGATTGCGGGGTTTGTTCCGGGACGTTTTTTCTTCGGCGATATAGTGGTACGCGATCCGGCAAAGGGGGCTTTTCAGGTCCCTTTTCAGGTCTTCGTCCCCAACCCATGCCTCCTGGCTCAAAATGGAAAGGAGGACCTTGCAGAAACTGTTTGAGACGGCGCCTTCATTTCGTTCCAGAAGCTTTGCCGCGGCTTTTTTAGAAAAATAATCCATGACATCATCCTGCTTGAGGGAAAAGCCGTCATCTTTTCCTTCCAGCAGGGGTTTTAGATAGCCGTTCCAAAAGCCGGGAATCGGACTCAGGGTCACGAAGTTCTTGAGTTTTTTATTTTCCGTTTTCAAATATTCCACAACCTTTCCAATCAACATTTTCCCCATCCCCAGCCCCACCAATCCGTTCTGGGTATTGTTAATGGAATAGAAAACAGCCGTATCGGCCTTGGTTTCACCGGGTCGGAGATGGGAATCCGCCATGATTTCAGACATGCTGCGGGCAATCCCACGGGTCAGGGCCACTTCGATAAAAATGATGGGTTCATGGGGCATCAACCGGTGGTAAAGGGCGAAGCAGCGCCGATCCTTTCCCAGGCGCTGTCCCATTTCCTCGATGCTGGCCATGGGGTGAACCAGGTCGCGATCCTTGATGAGGGCGATCTGCCCGTAAGCGGAGTTAAGGGTGATTTCTTCCAGATAAAGGAAGCCTTCCTGAAACCACATCTCAAAAAGGAAGACAATGTCGGAATCCAGGGGCTTCAGATTGAGCGATGTCCCGCGACTGATGGACAACAAATCCCCTCGAAAATCCAGGAGGAATTTAAGGCCGCCCGGAGACAGGGAGATTTTCTTGAAAACTTCAAGGCGCGGCGAATAGGCCAGGGTTCTCAGCTGGGAAATCAGGTGGGGCCATGAGGGATCATTCGGTCGGCATGCCGCCAGGGTCTTCAGCAGGGGCCGCAAATCATTCTGAAGGACTTCCATCCGATCGATGACCACTCGGAAAAATTTCTCCTTTTCACTTTTTTCCAAGGTTTCATACAAGCCTTTGGCCTCTTCAAACACCTTGTTCACGTCCACATCCTTTTTTCGGATGGTTTGAAAGGCTTCGATAATGGCTTCAACGGGCTTTTGGTTCTGCATAGGCGCATTCCTCAAAAAATCGACCATTTATTCCATTATAACATGCCAAAATCGTCAATGGCAAGGCCAAGTAGAGACAAGTCATGCCTTGTCTCTACAGCTGCAAATGAGAGACATATGCTTTACAATTCCGTTTTCGAGTGCTAAATTCAGCAAAAAAATGATCCTCCGTTAATGCCCAAAATGGGTGCGATGAAGAATCCGTGCGGGGAGATGGTCCATGAAAAATGGTTTTTTGACGATTTGCATGGTTTTCTGTGTTCTGTTCGCTATCGGGGATGCGGTCTGCCAGCCGAAAAAGGATACAATTGTGGTTTGCCTGGGAAAAGCGATCCCAGGAAGTCTCGACCCGGCCGTCAGCAATACCCGCCAGGTATTGACCCTCTATCACAACTGGGGCGATACCCTGTTTTACAGGGACCCGGCCGATGGCAAAATCCTTCCCTGCCTGGTCCAATCCTACCGGCTTCTGGAGAATGGCGATATTGAATTGACGCTGCGAAAGGGGATCGTATTCCACAATGGAGAACCCTTTAATGCCGCGGCCGTTAAATTTTCAGTGAACCTTCTCAAAAAATCGGATTCCCGGGTTTCACAATACCTGATCAATATTCAAGACGTCGTTATTCTGAATGATCACACGGTTCGCCTGGAAGTGGTGAAGACCATCCCGACATTTTTGCAGCTCCTCGCCAATGTGGTGTTCATCTATCCGCCGAAATACTATCGCCGTGTGGGGAAAAAAGGCTTCGGCCAACATCCCGTAGGGACCGGCCCTTACCAATTGGTTTCCAGGAAAAATCCTTTGGAAATGGATTTTGAAGTCAATCCCCGTTATTTCGGCGAACCTAAAGGGAAAGCAAGAATCCCGAAATTGAAGGTCCTTACCATCGAGGAGACAATTCCACAGATGGAAGCCATCATCTCAGGAAAAGTGGACCTTATTCGTTCCGGGTGCGTTAACCCGGAACAGGCGCTTTTCCTGGAGAAGGCCAACCATGTGAAACTCCTCAGTACAAGCATATTGAGGGTCTATTTTCTGGTAATGGATGCTCAGGGCCGCAGCGGTGATACCCCTTTCAAAAATAAAAAAGTGCGCCAGGCGGTGAATTACGCTATTAACCGGGAGAAAATTTTAATGAATGCCTTTGACGGGTTTGGCATTATTTCCGGCAGCGTCCTAAGCCCGCTGCATTTCGGTTACGAAAAGGATGTAACCCATTATCCCTATGACCCCGCCAGAGCCAGGAAACTTCTTTTAGAAGCCGGATATCCAAAGGGTTTTGATATAGACTATTATGCCATCAATAATGAGAGCGCCGCCGAGAATATCCTCCAAGACCTCAAAGCTGTGGGGATACGTGCAAACCCACAATGGATGTTGGGAAAATGGGATCAGCTTTATCAAAAATTCCTGACCGGCAAGGTTCCCATGGCCTTCCTGACCTGGGGGAGTTATTCCATTTTTGACGCCGGCGCCCTGTTGAACCAATTTTTTATGACCGATTCCTACGCCTGCTACGGAACAAACGCTGAGATTGATCAGATGTTAATTCAGGCCAATGCTTCTACGAACCCGGAAAAACGAAAAATGCTGTTTTCCAGGGTGCAGAAACGTATTTCGGAAGAGGCATTCTGGGTGCCCATCTGCTCGGCGGAGGTGTTGTGTGCAATGCATAAAGACCTTCAGTTTCAACCGGCCATGGACGAAATTGATCGATACTTTACAGCGTCCTGGCACCCATCCGACAAGGCCGATGATGACGCAATGGCAAACCATGACCAGAATCATTAGAAACCTTTTTTTCTGCTTGCTGGTGATTTTTTTCTGGGCCCCAATCGGGAGTCATGGCGTTTTGCCCGCCCATGGAGAATCCACCGATAAGGAGATTATGGCCCTCTATCTGTATAATTTCCTCCTTTTCGTAGACTGGCCCGAAAACGAGCATGGGCAACCCAGCACCCTCCAAGTGAACATTTATGCGGATCCGCTGCTGTATAAAGCGCTCACAGCGCTGTCTGGGAATTTGATCAAGGGGAAAACAGTCCATGTGAGGTCATTGGAAACCCTTAAGGATCTGGATATGTCTTGCCAGGTTCTTTTTGTGGGCAACACAAAACGAACGGATATTCCGGCGATTTTAGAAAAAACCCATAACCGGTGTATCCTGACATTGAGTGATGCGCAAGACTTCACGCGGAAGGGGGGCATGGTTTATTTTAAGAATCCGGCCGATATCGGAAAGAAGAAGTTCGAAATAAACATGTCCGTCGTTGAACGATCCTGTCTGAAAATCAGATCAAGACTACTCAGGATATCCGATATCGTATATGACAACAAATTCTTAAGTACTGACAAACCTTAGGGGCCTAAAAAAACGCTATGGTCTATTTTCAAAATCTTCCGATCAGGCAAAAAATTCTCTCCCTTCTCATGATGGTCAACATCACCACCTTGCTGATGGTCTTTGGCGGTTTTTTGATTTATGATCGATGGGAATTGCGGCAGAACATTATCGCCCAAAACGGTACCATTGCCGACCTTTTGGCCTACAACTGCACAACAGCCCTGTTGTTTAACGATGAAAAGGATGCTCGGGAAACCCTCGCCGTTCTCAAAACAAAGCCGTCCGTTATTTCAGCCAGTGTTTTTACCGAAAAAGGGACACTTCTGGCTACTTATGACCGCACGGATCAAAAAAAAGTCTGCGGGATATCCCACGAAATTCTAAAAAGCGGACACTATTTTAAAAACGGAATCTTTTATTACCACAAGGTCGTGGAGTTGGCCCATAAACGGATTGGGACCCTGTGCATACAGTCGGAAATGCATGAACTCACTGAAATCACGAAATATCATGCCTATATTGCCGGTCTGGGCCTTCTATTGGCGATTTTCTTTTCTTTTCTGCTCTCCATCAAAATGCAAAAGACCGTTGTACGCCCCATCCTCGATCTGGAGGCAATATCGAATTCGGTTTCACAAGAGGGAGACTATTCCGTCAGGGTGAAAAAACACGGCAATGATGAAATCGGATCTTTGGTGGATGCCTTTAACAAAATGCTGCATCAAATCGAGCAGCAAGACACCGCTCTTAAACAAGCGGGAAAAACCGCGGAAAACGCTACCCTGGGAGCACTTCAACTGGCAGAGGGGTTGAAACAGGCCAATATGAAGTTGGAAAATGAAATCAAAATTCGAAAAGATGTGGAAAAAACCCTCCAGAAACACCGCGAGGATCTGGAAACCCGGATTTGGGAACGAACCGTTTCATTGCATCAAACCAATCAGAAACTTACCGGAGAAATCTCCGAAAGAATGACGGCGGAGAAAAAGATACAGGATTCCCTGGATGAAAAAGTACTGCTTTTGGGGGAAATTCATCATCGGGTCAAAAACAATTTGCAAGTCATTTCCAGTCTGCTGGATTTGACCCGGCGAAGAACCTTGAATCCTGAGGCGCAAATGGTGCTGGCCGATGCCCGATCAAAGATTTACACCATGGCCCTGGTTCACTCTCAACTTTATCGAAGCGAGTCTTTCAACCGAATTGATATGGCGGTCCATATTCGAAAACTACTGGGGTCGATTAATCAAATCTATGCCACCAGCCACCGAAGAATACATCCCATAATTGAGTGTTCCCATGTTTTTCTTTCCGTCACCCAGGCCATTCCCTGTGCTCTGGTTTTAAATGAAGTGATTGCCAATGTTTACAAGCACGCTTACCCTGAAGATGCAAAAGGTGAGTGTTTTATTTCCATGACCGAGGTTGAAAAAAAACGGATTCATTTTTGCGTGCGGGATGAAGGGGTTGGCATTCCCGAAAGCATTGATATTGAACGTTCAGAGACCCTTGGTTTGAAACTGATTCGAAATCTGATCCGGAAACAGCTGAAAGGCGACGTTCGTTTTGAGAGCGGCAAGGGAACGGCGGTTATTGCGGAATTTGACATTGACCATGATGATGTGCTGATTCACGGAGGCCCGGAACTGACGCCTAATGGAAAATTTCCATCTTCCGAAGACACGTCCCAAGACACATGAGTTTAGGAGAAAAAGCGGCATGGGAACATATCATCTGATGTTGAAAGATCATTTTCGGGACAAACGAGAGTGCGTCGTCGATTTCCCTTCCTGGATGCTTCCCGATGAAAAAGCGATTTCCTACCGCAAACAGCCGGGCCTGGCCATTGTGGAGATGGCGGGACGGGACAGTGTGGCGGCTGCCGTTGTGGCCGTTCGAACCGAAGGGTTCACGGATCTGCTTCCCACCTATGCCTATACCGGCACGGAGCATGGCCCCTGGTTCAGCGTGACGGAAGCGGTTCAACGACTGCACGACCGGCTGCCCGAAACACGAATCCATGACCTGGTTGTTTTGGGGTCGCCCCGGTTCTGGCACGCCCTGAACGGGCGTTTGATCAGCGAATTGATTTCAAGATACGGATTTTTCACCCCGTGTGTCGGGTGTCATCTCTATCTCCATGCGGTACGTATGCCGCTTGCAGTGACCCTCGGGAAGGTTCCTGTTATTGCGGGGGAACGGGAATATCACGACGGCGCTGTAAAGATTAACCAGACCGCAACGGCCTTGGACTGTTATCAGGATTTGGCGAAGACTTTCCAGGTCCCCCTGCTGTTTCCCTTGCGTCACATTGATAAGGGGAAAGAGATTGAACATATTCTCGGATTTGACTGGAAACAGGGAGATGAGCAGTTGGGTTGCGTTCTTTCAGGAAACTATAGAGACCTGCACCAACAGGTGAACATCACCGAAGAGAAGATTCACGCCTATTTGAGGGAATTTGCATTTCCGCTGGCCCAAAAAATCATTGAAACCTACCGGCAAAAGCAAATTCCCGACCATCGGCAACTGGCAGTTGAAATATTTAAAACGCCCGACCTCGTTCGCCATTTTCGATAGACAAAAAGGATCTTACCGTGACGCCACAACTAGCAGTGTGCAACATCTTTCATGAGCCTTCCAAAATCAGGGATTTTGCGCTCACCCATGGGTTCCAGGGCATTGACTGGTCTTTTGATCTCGAAACACTGCCCGCCACCCCCCTGGAGGAATCAAGATGGGCCAGGGAACAGTTACGCCTGGCACCCTTTGAAGTACGCTATCACTGCCCTTTTTTTCAAATCGATCTGGGGCATGACAACCCCGAGCAGGCAAAAAAGGCTGATCAAATCTTTCGCCGAATTATTCGGCTGGTTTCCAGGGCCGGTGGAAAGTTCTTGTCTATTCACATCGGCCTCGGTCATAATTCCACGGAGCCCCTTTCCTGGGAAACCACCATTCGCAACCTTCAAAGGCTGGTCCGGTTCGGCGCCAATCACCAGATAACGGTTTGTCTTGAAAACCTGGCCTGGGGATGGACCAGCAAACCCAATCTTTTTGAAAAACTGATTCGCCTGAGCGGCGCCGGGATCACCTTTGACATTGGTCACGCATGGGTATGCGAGTCTGTCCAAAGTCAGCAGTACGCCGTTGAGGACTTTATCACGCCCCATGCGCATCGTGTTTTTAACGCCCACGTCTATCACGAGGAGATTCCCGGCCGGGGGCATATGCCGCCAAAATGCATCGAGGATATTGAAGCACGCCTGGCGCTTCTAATGCGTATGGGTTGCTTCTGGTGGGTCCTTGAAATCAAGAAACCCGACCCGTTGCTCCACACCAAAAAGATCATGGATGCCTATTTGGCCCGCCACAACGGCACCGACGCCGCCATAGAGGTTCTATAGATGGCGGATGCCACTCCCACAAAAATCATTTTGATCCTTTTAGACGGCCTTGGCGACCGGTCCTATCCCATTTTTAACCACCAAACGCCCCTTCAGGCGGCACAAACCCCGAATCTGGACCGTCTGGCCGCCATGGGAGGGAGCGGCTTGTTTCACGCCTCCACCATCGGCCAATGTCTTCCCAGTGAAATGGCACACTACCTTCTTTTTGGTTATGATGCCACGCAGTTCCCCGGGCGGGGTTTGCTGGAAGCAGTGGGTTTTGGCGTGCCCTTCGATGATGGGGATGTGCTTTCCCTGGCGCACCTGTCCTGCGTGAAGGTCGAGGAGAATACACCCGTTCTGGCACTTGCCCGGAAACAGATTCCCTGGAATGAAGAAGAACTCGCTTCCCTCTATGGGGCGCTGGAATTCTTTGAATCACGGAACATCCGGTTTCACCTTCATCGCACGGGATTAAATGACGCGATTCTGGTCATGGCTGGAAACGCATCTCCCCATGTATCGGACTCCGATCCCATGACGGTTGGACGGCCCATGGCCAGGGTGATGCCCATATTCGGAAATCCGGAACCTGAAAAAGCGGAAAGGACGGCGGAGGCCTTAAACGCCTATCTCTCTTACTGCCATCAGATATTGGCCGCTCATCCCGTCAATGGCCGTCTGAAAGATGCGGGACTGCCCATTGCCAATTTCCTGGCCACACAGCGCAGCGGTCGAAGAATTTTGCAGACGCCTTTTGAACAACGCTGGGGCCTGAAAGGAATGCTTATCGCCTCCGGCGCCATATATGAAGGGCTTGCCCACGAGCTGGGCCTTGATTACAAAAAAGTGAAGGATGGACCGGATCCAGGGGAAGACCTGCGGGAACGCATTGCGCTGGCCCTTGCCGATAAGGCCCACGATTTTTTTCACGTACATACCAAAACCCCGGATCAGGCGGCCCATAAAGGAGATCCCCTGTTGAAGCGGGATGTCATCGCCGGCCTTGATCGGGGGTTTGATGGATTGATCCGCGCACTTGAAACCGGAAACGACCTGATGGTGGCCGTCACCGCGGACCATTCCACGCCCAGCGAATCCACCTTGATCCACTCGGGGGAACCCGTTCCCGTAATGTTAATCGGCGCCAATGTGCGACGCGATCCGTTAACCGCTTTTGATGAAATCCATTCGGCCCAAGGGTGCGTCGGTCCCCTTCGGGGCGATGAATTGATGCGTCTTCTACTCAACTATGCGGATCGATCCGTATTATTGGGGCACCGGTTGGGGCCAAAAGAAAGGGCTTACTTTCCACGCCGATATGAACCATTCTCACTTTAAAATGAGAATTGCTGAGGCATTTTTTTTCATCGGGTTTTCCTGTTCTGAAAGTTTTCAATATCGGAAATTCCAGATTGTAAAAGAAGAATGCGGGGGTTAGTTTAAAGGATAGCAATAGCCACTGTATGAGGCGTTCTTTCGGAAATATGAATTCCAATCTGTATTATTTCAGGGGAAGAACCCAAGGGAGAAAGCAATGACCCAATCCAAAAAAATTCGTCTTACGGAAACCGTAAAAGGTTCGGGCTGAGCATCCAAATTGCCGCCAGGGGACCTGGATCGGGTGCTTTGTGGAATGGAATTTCCAACGGATGAAAATGTGATTGTTGGTTTGGACAGGGCCGACGATGCCGGTGTTTACCGGATAAATGACGATCTCGCCCTGATCCAGACCGTAGATTTTTTTACCCCGATTGTAGACGACCCCTACTGGTTCGGGCAGATTGCGGCCGCCAATGCTCTGAGTGATGTCTATGCCATGGGCGGCATTCCCAAGACCGCCATGAACCTGGTGGGATTTCCCCTGGGGGAGATGGATATCTCAATCCTCCGGGACATTCTCCAAGGCGGGGTGGACAAAATCAAAGAGGCAGGAGTCGTTCTGGTGGGCGGGCACAGTGTGGAGGATCCGGAACTGAAATATGGGCTGAGCGTCACCGGTTTTATCCACCCGGATCGTGTTTTAACCAAGAACAATCTCAAACCAGGTGACAAGCTCATTTTAACCAAGCCCCTGGGAACCGGGATCATTAATACGGCTATCAAAGGGGGACTCGCGTCACAGGATGTCATTGAGCGGGTTACCCGACTCATGGCCGAGTTAAATCGGAAACCGGCCGAGATCATGGCCCGTTTCCCGGTCCATGCATGTACTGACATTACCGGGTTTGGCCTTGCGGGTCACCTGGCGGAAATGGTGATCGGGTCCGGTTGCGGCGTTCGCCTTCAGGGAAAGCTGATTCCCGTGATACCGGAGGCCTTGGAATATGGTCAAATGGGATTTGTTCCGGCGGGCGCTTATCGAAACCGGGAGTTTCGCGCCTGCATGACAGAATTTGCGCTTTCAGTGGATCGGCTGATACAGGATATTCTTTTTGACCCTCAAACATCCGGTGGGCTTCTGATTTGCGTCCCTGAAGACATTTCTGAATCACTGGTTCTGAATTTGAAGAACGAGGGCGTTGAGGATGCTGTGATCATTGGAGAAGTCGTTTCGGCATCCGAAGAAAAGGTTTTTGTGAAATAGGAAAGAGACAGAGGACGAAAAGAATATCACGATCCTGAAAATCAAATCCAATGAGGAAAATCAAATGAACAAAAATACAATCGATTGTCGTGGTTTGGCTTGCCCTGGTCCGGTACTGAAAACAAAGGAATTGATCGAGCAGGTGCATCCGGAAAACATTGTGGTTACGGTGGACAATGAAGCAGCAAGACAGAACGTCACCCGTTTCCTGGAGTATCAAGGGTTTGTTGTGTCTGCCGATGAAGAAGGAACAGACTTCCACGTGATGGGCCATGCCGGAGAAGGGGCCGTACCCGAAGCGGCGCCCTCAAAAACAAGGGAACCGGAAGAAGGAAAGAAAAAAATCATGGTCATGGTGGGAACAGATCGAATGGGATACGGAGATGACGAACTGGGCTTGAAACTCATGGTCAGTTTTTTAAAGACCCTGAAGGAGATGGGAGACGAGCTGTGGCGATTGGTTTTTGTCAACAACGGCGTCAAAATGACCCTTTCGGATTCGGAAGTGTTGCCGGTGTTGGAGGAACTGGATAAAAACGGCGTCTACATCCTGGTCTGCGGCACCTGTCTTACCCATTTCAATTTGCTTGAAAAAAAGATGGTGGGAGAGACCACAAATATGTTAGATATTGTGACGGCCATGCAATTGGCAGACAAAGTGGTCAATATCTGATACTTTCACTTAAAGCGCTGTTTTATTGTTTCAGCGAAAGCGGAGGAATCCATGGAACGGAGCTTCGGTCCGAATAATACACAAAAAGGAAAAAGCAAGTCTGATAAGGTAGATGAGTTTCTGGCCCGTTCCCGCCGAAATCAGACCCAAAATGAAAAAAGTTACCGGGAACAGTCTCTCAAGATTCATCCCTGGGTGTGCGCCCGCTGTGCCAGAGAGTTCACGAACCGCAATGTGCATGAACTAACGGTTCATCATAAAGACCATAACCACGAAAACAACCCTCCTGACGGGAGCAACTGGGAAAACCTCTGCATCTACTGCCATGAAAACGAACATCGTCGACATCTGGATTACCTGGCAGGCGCGGATGCTCAGGTCGGCGACGAAAAAAATGATGCTTTTACCCATAATCCATTTGAAAAGCTGAAAAACCTGCTGCCCAAAACCTGAAATTTTCTTCCCGACCACCAATTCTCCTTATTGGAATAATGACATTGCGACAAAATCGAATTTACAAAGAGAATTGCCGCTTTCCGACTTTCGTCATTGATTATCTTCCGTATCTTTTGTATATTTTTAGCTTAAAACAATCTCATAGATAGACCTGTATATTGAAGGTTGGGGAAAATACCGAAAAAATGCCGCCTGAGGTCAGGCTGAACCATAATGATTCAACATGAGGGAGACTAGCATGGGTGAAAAAAAGGGGAGTCTTGTCTGGTTGTGGGTCCTGCTCGGAATAGGCGCCTTGGCAGCTGTGGGTTATGGCTGGTATAAATATTCGCAACCTGAAACCGGAGAAGAACTAGTCGCCGTGGAAGTGTCGACATTCGAAGAGAGTCCGGGCAAGGATTTATCCGGAAAACAGCGCCATGCCGACGACCCTGGCGAAAAAACGTCAAAAGTCGGGGATATGCCGGCAGATCAGGCGCCGGTTCGGAGCACCGGTGAAAAAGCCTCTGATGCCGACTTCGCTGAAGAAAAAAACGAGATGACACCGCCGGCGACCGGGGAACTGGTGGAATACCAATTTGAATTCCATGGAAAAAAGGCTTTACCTAAAGACACACAGGGTCGGGAAGTGCTTGAACAGGCCGTAGATGCTCGGGAAACACCCTATTGCGCACTGATCAACCAGCATGTACGCGATTTTTTTGATTATCTCAATACGAAAAAGTATATTCAACAATTGAACCTGGGGGAAACCACCTATGCCCGATTCAAACAGATCATCGAGAGACTGGCAGCCCGACCGCCCATTCCCGCCGGTGAAGGGGTCGACCCTGCCATCATGGTTAAAAATATTTACTTTTTCTGTCGCGCTTTGGATAAACGGGATATACGGTTGATCGGTCAGGTAATTGCGGACGACCAGGATACGCTGGAAGACAATCTGGGCATGTTTTACCAGTGGCTTATGCTTGGCAACCAATGCGTAAACCCTGAAAATGTGAGGCCTTCTTTTGAAGCGCTTTATCGATATGCGGGTTTTTTCCTGAACACCACCGGCGGTCGGGCCTACTTGTTCAGGCGTGGATTGAAACTGCGGCTTCTGGTTACCTATTATTCGGTCCAAATCATATATCAGGCGGATAAAGCGGGTAAAAACAGCTATGGGATTAATGTGCTGCCATACATGGAACCACTCATGGAAGAAATGTCCAACTATCCGGATCTGCTATATAAAGAAAGATATTTAGAGACCCTGAAAAAGATTCGGATGTTTTATCCAAACAGGAGATGAGGAAGAGAAATAAAGGCCTTGATCATCGTTTCGGCCACCCGGCAATAAATTGCCGGGCTATTGTCTGTCGCCCCAATGGGGCTTATACAAGTCCCGTAGGGACGGCAGATAATAGCCTGGGGTTTTAACCCTAGGCAGCAAATGGCCGGAACGATAATCAAGGCCGAAACAAACAGGCAAGCCGCTACTTTTCTTCAAGGCATTTAATGATGTTTAGAGGGGACGCCGTGTGGATGCGGATGGTTTTGTTTCTCGAATGTTCCCCTGAGACAATATCGATTTTTCTTTTGGGAAGCCCCGTTATTTTTGCGAGAAACCCGATGAGCGCCTTGTTGGCCTTTCCTTCAATTGCCGGCGCCGTAAGTTTTATTCGGTAAACGCCGTCCATTTTACCCACAATTTCAGTCCTTGAAGACCGAGGCAAAACCCTCACTTGTATCACGGCGCCTTCGGAATTTCCCGTGTCTTTGCTTCCAATCGGCAAATCCCTACCCCCCCATTCGCATGGCCAGTTGCGCGAGACTTTGAACCAGGAAGGATTGCGCAAAAATAATGACCAGGATTACGATGATCGGTGAAAAATCGATCCCCCCGAAACTGATGGGCAGCCGCCGCCTGATCTGGTAGAGAACCGGTTCAGTGACGGCATTCAAAAACCGGATGATGGGATTATAGGGATCCGGGTTGACCCAGGACACCACGGCCCGAGCAATAATGATCCACATGTACAGGGTTAAAGCAATATCGATTATTTTGGCGATGGCCGCCAGAAAATTTCCGATAACAAACATGGAAGTTATCCCCCTATCGAGTCAAAGATTGCCTTGTTTTTATAACCGTTAACCGGTAACCGTTGTTATCCACGCGCCGACCCGGGTATGTCGAAGTAATCCATAAGCCGGGTTTTGTTTTTCGAAAGGGTCGCCCACTTTCGAAACAATGACCATTCATCTAGCCTCGCCGTTGCCGACGAGATCAAGCGACCTACCCGGGAACATGAGCGGACCACCCTTAACGTCCCCCTATTTGGTTTTGCTCCAGGCGGGGTTTACAAAGCTTCCGCCGTCGCCGGCGGAACTGGTGAGCTCTTACCTCACCCTTTCACCCTTACCCCTTTTGAACGCCTAAGCGATCTTACCAGAGGCGGTTTCCTTTCTGTTGCACTATCCTTCCCGTCACCGGGACTGGGCGTTACCCAGCGCCTCGTCCTTTGGAGCCCGGACTTTCCTCCCCCTTGCCCGTACGGCATGGCGGCGGTCATTTGTTTTACTTCGGCATACCCGGGTCGGCGTATGAACACTATG
The DNA here is from genome assembly GCA_963664475.2 of Desulfatiglandales bacterium. Classification (GTDB taxonomy): domain Bacteria; phylum Desulfobacterota; class DSM-4660; order Desulfatiglandales; family Desulfatiglandaceae; genus NaphS2. The sequence continues at coordinate 1,286,638 of CAXXXE010000001.1, read as the reverse complement.
ATTCCCCTGGGTCCTCCTGGTAACGCTCATCTTCCCCCCAGTACATGATGCGTGCACAATTGGGGCAGTTCATGAGTTTATCCCCACGGATCAGCTCATTGAATTTCTGAGGCGGGATGGCCATGTGGCAAGCCTGGCATACCCCCTTGACAACAGGTGTTATGGCAACGCCGCCTTTGTGGTCTTTGAGCAGGTCATACTTTTGGAGAAGGGACTGTTCCGTTGCCTTAGAGCAACGTTCCCTCTCCTTTTGAAGCCCTTCAAGATCTTTATCCAGAATCTTCATATCTCTCAGAATTTGTTTACGGTCATGTTCAAATTGCTTCTTCATTTCCTGGGATTTTTTTTGATTATCGTCACAGACAGCCGCCAGGTCCTCTTTTTGTTCCATCAATTCAATAGCGGCAAGCTCCAGCGTCTCTTTTTCCTGTTTAATACCCTCAATTTCCTTGAGTGCCGCACGATATTCCTTGTTTGATGTGATACTGGATAATTTTACTTCGGCTTTTTTCAAACGGTCTTCCAGATCTTGAATTCCTCGTTCGGTTTCTCGACTCAGATTGTTGTGGGAGTCCAATTTATCCATTTCTTCCTGTAACACCGCTTCTGCCGCCTCCAGATTTTCCTTGCGCTTTAGTACTGCCGCAGGACCCCTTTCCTTTTGGGCCAGTTTCTCCCTTATGCGAATATCATAAGCCTGAAGGCCAATCAAAAGTTTTATTGTTTTTTCCAATGCTCTCACCTCTCAACTAAACAACGCGTTTATGGTTTGTGGGGCAGGTTGATTTAAAAAGGCCGGACGTCATCCAAATGGGATCTGCCTGGGACCCATCCGTTTCAACCCCAACTTCCCATCCTTCTTTTTCAAAATAAAAATTCAAGTTTTTGCAAAAAATGTCAAAGGCCGTCTTTTCCGTATGGAAATGCCCCCCATCAAGCAGGGCAATGCCGAGGGATTTCGCCTCCAGAGCAGCGTGGTGCCCCACATCCCCAGTAATGAGGACATCCGCCCCACTCTTGGCGGCGGAAGACGTAAGGCTTCCCCCTGATCCGCCAACCACGGCAACACGCTGAACAGGCGATGCTTTTTCGCCCACCAGGCGAATATAATCGGCGCCGAGCATCGTTTTCACATCCTTAGCCAGGGTGCTCAGATCCGTAACATCAGGTAAATCACCCACTCTTCCAAGGCCGACGCCGCCCTCTTTGTCGTGAGGTTGCAGGATCTCTATATTCTCAAGACCCAGAAGATCCGCCAGGATATCGTTTATCCCCCCCTTGGCAACATCCAGATTGGTGTGTGCCGTCACAACAGATATATTCCTGCGTGCGGCCTGGGCCAGGATACAACCGGGATAAGCGTTAATTTCGATGTGAGAAACAGATTTGAAGATCAAGGGATGGTGGGTGAAAAGAACCTGAGCCTTGGCCTCGGACGCGGCCATCAAGGCATTAAGGGTGGGATCCAGAGACGAAAAAATATGCTTGATTTCTTGCTCTGGATCCCCGATCTGAAGACCGGGGTTATCCCATGGCTCCGCCAGCCTCACAGGCGCAATGCGCTCAATCAGATGCAAAAAATCTCCCAATGTTGGTGTCATATCGAAACCTGCTTTTGACTCCTATCAAAAAAAGGTAAAGGGTGCATCCTGCATAAGGATACACCCTTCCTGAAATCTTCATTCCCGATTCGGGTAAAACATTTCCATGAAAACACAAAAACCGCAGGGCTGTCAATTAATGGTGGGCCCACCTGGGTTCGAACCAGGGACCTACCGGTTATGAGCCGGTGGCTCTTCCAGCTGAGCTATGGGCCCTACTCTTATACGCCGCCAAACGAAACAACCCCATCCTCAGGAAAGGGGCCTTGATTTATCGGCAACCGATCTTGTTAGCATGCGCATCTAACAAAAATTTGTCAAGGAAAAAACGGCACAACCTTACAGACCTACCTCAGTTATTCTCGATGAAGCTTTTTAATTTTCTGCTTCGACTGGGGTGCCGCAATTTTCTAAGGGCTTTCGCTTCTATCTGCCGAATGCGCTCTCGCGTCACGCTGAAATCCCTTCCAACTTCCTCAAGGGTATGGTCCGCCTTTTCACCGATGCCGAACCGCATGCGAAGCACTTTTTCTTCTCGAGGCGTCAGGGTGGTCAGAACCTTCCGCGTTTGTTCGGCCAAACCAAAATTGACCACGGCATCCCCCGGTGAAAGTATATTTTTGTCTTCTATAAAATCTCCAAGATGACTATCTTCCTCTTCCCCGATGGGTGTTTCAAGCGAAATCGGCTCCTTTGCGATTTTCAGGACCTTTCGCACTTTATCCAATGGAAATTCCATCTTCTCGGCAATCTCTTCCGATGTGGGTTCGCGACCGTGCTCTTGAACCAGGTATCGAGATGTCCTCATGAGTTTATTGATGGTTTCGATCATATGAACCGGAATGCGGATGGTTCTGGCCTGATCGGCAATGGCCCGGGTAATGGCTTGGCGTATCCACCAGGTAGCGTAAGTGCTGAACTTATATCCGCGCTGATACTCAAATTTATCCACGGCCTTCATCAAACCGATATTGCCTTCCTGAATCAGATCCAGAAACATGAGCCCTCGGTTGGTATATTTTTTTGCAATGCTGACCACCAGTCTTAAATTGGCCTGAATGAGTTCCGATTTTGCCCGACTGGCATTTTCGAGGCTTCTTTCCACCCGTTCCAATTCGGATTTCAATTCCCTGGGCGTCATGTTGGTCCGTTCTCTGACCTGTCGGATCACACGTCTGGATTCGTCTGCCTTGGATTTTAGCGCAATCAATTCGCATTTTGTCAAATTGATCGGATCAATAACATCCGTATCTTTGGCTGACGCGGGGATCTGAGCAATACACCGTTTCAAATAGGAAATCGGTTTTCCACCCGCCCGTAGCATGCATTCCGCCACATCTTTCTCAGCGATCTCCACAGTGTCGAGCAATTCTCGAAAACTTTCCAGCATATTTTCAAGCTGCCTTTTTTCCAGACTGAATGAGCTGACAACCGACAGAATTTTCCCCTGATCTTCCCTGATTCGGGCATTCAGCGCTTTACGGGTTTCTTCCGAGCAGCGACCTTTTGTCATTTCTCGGCGGTTATGACGAATGCTTTCATTGAGTTCCTGAATCTGATCAATCAAGTGAATGAGTGATTCCTTTTTTTCGCCCATCTGCATGAAATTGTCGTCATCTTCCAGGTCATTGATCACATCTTTGAGCTTGACTTCCGTTTCTTTAAGGCTTTCCCCCAGCTTTATGATATGCTCCACGCCGACACCGCAGGTCAACAGCGCTTCCAGCGCCTCCTTTTCTCCGGCCTCGATGCGTTTAGCGATTTCCACTTCTCCATCCCGTGTCAGGAGCGAAATCCGACCCATTTCCTTCAAATACATCTTGACCGGGTCTGAAATTCGAGACGCTGAATCCGATAGGTCAAAGGAAGCAGCGTTTTTATCTTCCTGTCTTATTCGAGTTTTCTTGAGGTCCTTTCGGTTTTCAATTTTCTTTTTAGTGGTTTCATCGATGACCATGATATCCAGTTCTTCAAACATCATCATCAGGTCATCGATCTGCTCTTCCGAGGAAATGATTTCTTCAGACAGGTCGTCATTCAGTTCTTCAAAGGTCACGTAACCTTTGTTTTTGCCGGTATTGATCAACTTCTTGAGATTGACCATGTCTGTATTTTTATCTATCATATGGCCTCCTGAATGATTCATTTTCCAAAGGGCCGTCCGGCCTGTACTTTCATTTTTAAAAGTTCGTTTATGGCCCGGGGGTCTCCCTTGGCCTTCTTGAATGAATCCGCGATGATTTTTTTCCGTGCATCTTCTTTAAAATCCCGTACGGCCTGTTTTACTTCCCGGTCTGAACAGAAAGAGGGACGAAATCCAAACTCCCTGAGCCACAGCCGGTCGCCATCGTGATCAAGACGCTCCTGGATGTTCTCAAAGGTTATGGCATCCGCCTTGGCGCACCCTTCAAAGATGACATCTACAATCCTGCGGATCATGGGATCGGTAATCAGGCTCCTGCAGTGACGCCCCTTGAGGTCGGCAACCGTTTCAGGGTAATGCAGCAAAAGATTGAGAAACTGAATTTCCCGAAAAGGTTTGTTTGTATTGCCGGATGCTAATGGGCCTTTTATTTCTTGTTTGAGGCGACTTTCCCCAGAGGACTGCTTTACACTATTAAGCGCTGAAATAACGACGGATTCACCAATATTGGTTTTCTCAGACAATCTTTTTACATAAAAAGCCACCAGAGTCTCATTGCTCACCTTTGCCAGCATGGGAAGTATTTCTTCCAGAGTACCGACTTTACGATCGATGTCGTCGGCGCCTTGCCCCAGCTTGTGATCAATATAAAAATCAAACAAGGGAGGCGCCTTGTCCAGGAGCTTTGAAAAAGCTTCCGGACCGCTGGTGTTGACAAAGCTGTCCGGGTCGTGGCCATTGGGCAACACAACAGCCCTTGCTGAAAGCCTTTCATTTAAAAACATGGGCAAAGTGCGCAAAGCGGCCGCTTTTCCCGCTTCATCACCGTCAAACACCACAACCGCCTCTTTTCCAATTCCTTTCAGTTTTCGAATGGGCGTCTCGGAAAGCGCAGTGCCGAGAGTTGCCACCACTTCCTTCACCCCATGTTTTCTGAGGGCCAGGCAATCCATATAGCCTTCCACCAGCACGGCGCGCCCCGATTCCCGAATGGCTTTACGGGAAACATCAAACCCGTAAAGGCATGTGCCTTTATGAAAAAGCGGCGTTTCAGGCGTGTTAACGTATTTGGGCAAGGTATCATCCAGGACCCTTCCCCCAAATCCGATGACCCGCTTTTTCTGGGTCAAATCAATTATGGGAAACATCACTCTTTCCCTGAACAGATCGTAATAGCGTCCCTTGTCGCTTTTTTTAAGGACGCCTGCCGCAACAGCCGTTTCAAGGGGAACATTTTTGCCGCGAAGAAACTGCTTCAAACCATCCCACCCTTTAGGCGCATATCCCAACCGAAATTCTTTTATAATTTCATCGGAGATAGACCGCCTTTTCAAATACTCGCGACCGGGCTTCCCTTTAACCGGATGTTCCAAACCCTTTTGAAAATAGACGGCTGCCAGCTCATTAACCCTATAGAGGGTTTCTCGATAATCCGTTTTTCTTTTTTCTTCGGGAGTTGAATACTTTTCGGGCAACCGCACCTGGTATCTTTCCGCCAAATCCCTTAAGGCCTCGGGAAAAGTCAGACTGTGATATTCCATCCAGAAGTCAAAGACATCCCCACCCTTTTTGCACCCGAAGCAATGAAAAATCTGTTTATCCGAGCTGACCGTGAAAGAAGGAGACTTTTCTCCATGGAAAGGGCATAGCCCAACAAAATTTTTCCCTGCCTTTTTGAGCTGAACAAACTGCCCCACAACCGAAACGATGTCGGCCGCCTGCTTTATCTCCTCTTTGGCGGACTGGTAGCTTATCATGGGTTGTTCTTTATTTGTCGCCGGGCTTGTGGATACGGCAGGAAACGCTGGGAAACATACCATAATTCCCGGAAACCTTTTCCACGCCCTCTTTTAAATCACTGAAAAGCTTGCGGATAGGCAGGCTCGTCGATCGGTGAAAATCAAGAACTCAAGGGTAAAAGGGACAGCGCATACTACAGGTTGCCCCCTTCCGCGGACTTTCAGGCCAGCAACCTTCCGGCAATTTCCCTAACCTCTTTGCCCTGGGCCTGTCCTGCCATCTTCGGCATGGCCGTTTTCATGACCTTTCCCAAGTCCGATGGTTTTTCAGCCGACAACTCCGAAATTATTTTCCTCAGCGTCTTTTCTATTTCATCAGGCGTCAACTGCCGGGGCATATAATCATAAAAAACAGCCACCTCTGTTTCTTCCTTAAGCGCGAGATCCTCCCTGCCGCCATTCCTGAATTCTGTTGCGGAGTCCTTGCCTTTCTTAATCAGGGAAGAAATGACACCTTGAATTTCTTCGTCTTCCAAATCACGCTGTTTGTCCACCTGTAGATTCTTCAATGCGGTTTTCAACATCCTCAAACAGGAAAGGCGAACGGCATCCTTTGCTTTCATGGCAGTCTTCAGATCTTCAGCGATTCTTTTGTCCAGTGACATATGATTTCACCCCTGGCCACAATCGAAAGTTAAAAACGTTCCGTATCGTATTGCTATCATCCAGCCCCCAACTCTATGACGCTTCGACAAAATGTCAACCCCACGAGGCAATGGATTATGCGCTTTGGTCATCGTTGGCATGCTTTTATGGCGGCGGCCAGATCAAGACTCCCATCATAAAGCGCCCGGCCGATAATAAGACCCATCACCCCATCGTGGGACAGGGGCATGATCTTCAAGACATCATCCATTTCTGAAATACCGCCGGAGGCGATGACCGGGATGTTCGTTGTCCTTGCCAGAACACCGGTCGCTTCAACGTTGCAGCCGGTTCTCATGCCGTCGCGGTTGATGTCGGTATAGATAATCGCCGCCAAGCCGTCATCCTTAAACCGTTCGGCCAGCGACGCGGGGGTGAGATCAATCTCTTCCGTCCAGCCCTCTACGGCAATTCGGTTGTTTCGCGCATCAATGCCCAGAATAATTCGCCCGGGAAAGGAACGGCAAGCCTCCTTGACAAAATCCGGATTTTTATGGGCTACCGTGCCCAGAATCACATATTGCAATCCGAGATCAAAATAGGCGCGAAGAACATCCATGTTCCGTACGCCGCCTCCCAGTTCCACGGGAATGGGGACGGCTTCAACAATCCGCTTGATGACTTCCCGGTTAACGGGTTTTCCACTGACCGCGCCATCCAGATCCACCAGGTGAAGCCTTTTTGCGCCACACTCAAACCATTTTTCCGCCATCTCTTCAGGTTTGTCCGAAAAAATAGTCTCATCGGACATGCGTCCCTGTTTGAGCCTGACACATTTGCCGCCTTTAATATCAATAGCCGGAATGATTAGCACTGGTTTCCCCTTCCTTTTCTACTTTTTTGGGCACCGGTTTTCCCGGCATTTCCGCGATCAGTTTTTCGAGACCGATATCCGCTAGTTTTTCCGCCGTCAGCCAACGCCCGGAACTCTTCACATAGGTTTCAAAATCAAAAAGATCGGAGAATAAAGACTTCTGCGTTTTATCAAAGTGGTTTCGCCACAGAATAGCCCCATTTGACGGCTGAAGTAAAACGAGATCAAACGACACTGACGCCGGCCTATTCACCGCAAAATCGCTTCCCTCGCGTTTCTGCCACCGATAAATGCAACCCGTGAGAACAGCATCGGCTTCAAAGGTTGTTCCCACGGACTGAAACATTTCCAGCGGGGTTCTCTCCATTTTTTGATCTCTATCAATAATGCTTGCCAGAACACCCTTGGCCTGGCCAGGAGAAACCAGTATCCACTGCTTGTCTTTCATCAGCTTGCTGAATAGGACTTCGTTCATTTGCTTCACCGCATCTTCGGGTACGGGTTCAGCCAGAAATGAAGTGCCGGTAATGGGATTTTGGACAAGGTTCGGTCCCGGATCCGCCGTCATGGCGGCCTGGAAGCCCATAACCACCACTTTTTTTATTTCTTCCTGTAAACGGGCCTGATTTGCTAATTGAGATGCGGTGGGTTTTACGTCTTTATGGCACCCCCAAATGAAAAGGGTGCAAAGCAGTATCGGGAGCCATACCCTCTGAGGCTTTCGGGAAATTCTTTTAAACATTTGGAATCCTCGCCTGACAAACCGGTTTTAAATTGGGGGGATGAGGTAAAATACTACAGAAGCCCTTTTGTGGAGGGCAATTTCCCTTTAAGCCGAGCTTCTATCTGAGTAGCCCTATCCAGCGCTTTTCCAAATGCTTTGAAGATGGCCTCGGAAATATGGTGAGGTTCCTCCCCGGAAAGGAGATCAATATGCAGGGTAATTCCGGCGTTAAACGCCAGGGCGCGAAAAAACTCTTTGATGAGACCCAGATCGAAAGATCCTGTGGTATTTTTTTTAAAATTGACACGATAGGCGAGAAATGGACGGTTGGAAATATCCAAGACAACCCGAACCAGCGTTTCATCCATGGGAACCGTCGCTTCCCCGTAGCGCCTTATCCCTTCTTTTTCACCCAGCGCCTGTTTCAATGCCAGCCCGAGGCAAATTCCCAGATCTTCCACGGTGTGGTGATCGTCGATCTCCGTATCCCCCCGGCCCTTTAACGTCAACTGCATAAAACCGTGTGCCGCCATTAAATCCAGCATATGGTTCATGAAAGGGACCTCGGTATGCACTGAGGATGGGCCTTCACCATCGAGATTAAGTTTTAGGGAAATCTCCGTCTCTCTGGTCTTTCGCTCTATGCTCGCTTCTCTCATCATCATGCCATTGCTTCCGTCAATTAGATGGTGGAGATGAGGGGATTCGAACCCCTGGCCTGTACGTTGCGAACGTACCGCTCTCCCAACTGAGCTACACCCCCACTTGAAAAGGAAACCATCATTGTTCATTCCATGCAACAAACCTGCATTAGCGCCAACATAGAACACCCTAGTATAAACACCTGGAGAAAAAAATCAATATTTTTTTGCTGTGTTCTTTAAATTCATTTGACATCCAACACAGTTGTGGTAAAAGAAACATCATTGCCCCCGTAGCTCAGGTGGATAGAGCACCAGATTCCTAATCTGGGTGTCGTGCGTTCGAGTCGCGCCGGGGGCACCAACAAAAACAAGCACTTAGGCGGTTTCTCTGAAATCGCCTTTTTTGTTTTGGACCGGTTTGGGTCAAAACTGGGTCAAAAAAACTTTTAGAGACACTCCCCACCCCACAAAAAAACCGGCCCAGGGAGGGAACCGGCTTCTTTCGCCCTGCTTCGATTATTCACAGTTCCAGGATAGAAACTGTTGTCGCTGTCCCATTTTCATGGTATTGTTTTCCCGTATCTTCGGTGTGGGTGGAGGCGCTCTCCGTAATCCCCTACGGGGTGGGCGGGGTGGACGTCTGCTAACCGTCCCCTGTTCATTTCCATTTTCGGTTTGATCCCCGCTCCCATGGTGGGAAACAGAAAGTGTCGGCCCATCATGCGTAGGCCCGGCTGAATCGTGCACTTTACCGGGTTCACCGGGGATCACCTGAAAGGCTCATCGACCGCAAGACCCGTGCGTAGGTCATCTCTGACTGAAACGGCTATGTGATCCGATGGGCCTTTCTCCAAAAGGAGAAAATATGATCCTCGAATACCTTGAAAAAGAAGATGTTCCGTTCGTGTTTGACAGGGACACATGGGCACTATATAGAATGGACGGCGCCGCCCGGTCTAAATGGTTCGAAATTAAAAACTCCGATAGCTGTGTCCGTATCCAGTCCCAGGCTTCGGCCATTTCCGAATTTGAAGCGAAAGCACTTGCCGAAGCACTGGCCCGCGAACTTAAAGAGAGCTAAACACCTCTATTCCATATGATTAGTCTCCTAAAAGAATTTATCCTTTTATTCATTCATTCTACGGCTGGATAGGGTATCCCTATCCTCTTTCAAAAACACCTTTTTTCTCTCTGTAATCACTCCACATCCCTGTTTTCCTTAAAAACTGCTTGAAATTTTGAAGTGGTAAGGACTATCATCGTTTTCACTAATAAATTAGGCAAGAGTAGCGTGTACTTACTGGCCAAAGGGATTTCATAATAAACATAGACATCTGAGAAAAAAATGCCATTTCTCCTGGATAACAAAGGCCAGGGCAAAGTCGGTGATGCCCTCCGCGAAAACATACAACGTAACGCACACCTGTCGGTTGTTTCAAACGCCTTTTCCGTCTACGCCTATGACTCCCTTGGTTCGGTACTGGCAAGCATCAAAAAGCTGCGTCTTCTTAGTCCGTCAAGCCCCACCGAAACATTTCAAGTTCATGGTCTAATCGGTGGCAACGGGGACCGCGTGTTCCGAAATTCCCTAAACCTGCCAAAGGTAGCCCATGATTGCGCAAGATGGCTTGAACAGAAGGCGGAGATCAGAACCGTAGCCTTACCCGTCCTCCAGAATCTATTCCACATCAAAAATGTGGACGGGTCCACCGTTGCCATTCACGGTAGCTCTCCCTTTACCTCTTCCGGTCTTGGGTTTACCCCAGCGACGGGATCCCCCATGAATACGCTCTTTACAAGTGACCAGGAGACAACGGGACTGCTGGATTGGTTTGATTCCATCTGGGCGAATAGCGATGCAGCTCAGGATGCTAAATCCCTCATGCTGGCACAACTTTTAGAAATATTCACGCCCAAATCTCCTGAACGGGTTTATTTCTTTACTCTCCATAATCTGTTTCAGGAATCCATTGAAGACCTGGATGAAGAAAAGATCATCAAAACCCGCACGGGAATCAAGGAAACCGAAGTTTGGAAAAGACTCTACCGATTTCAACGGGACGGTGTTCTGGGCACCATTGACAAAATCGAAAAATATAATGGTTGTGTTCTGGCCGACAGCGTGGGACTCGGAAAAACGTTTGAGGCCCTGGCCATCATCAAATACTACGAATTGCGCAATGATCGTGTTCTGGTACTTTGCCCCAAGAAAATTCGGGAAAACTGGACCATTTTTATGGTTAACGACAAGCGCAATCTTTTCGCGGATGACCGGTTTAACTACGATGTCCTCAACCACACTGACCTAACACGGCTGAAAGGGTACTCCGGTGAGTTGAACCTGGAAACGCTTAACTGGGGCAACTACGATCTGGTGGTCATTGACGAATCCCACAATTTTCGTAACAACCCGCCTCGGAAAGACGGAATGACACGCTACTCCCGATTGATGCGGGATATCATCAAAACCGGTGTTAAAACAAAGGTTCTCATGCTGTCAGCCACCCCGGTGAACAGTAGAATGAACGATTTAAAAAACCAGGTTGCCTTCATTACCGAAGGCATTGATGATGCTCTGGCGGGTTCGGGACTCATCAGCATCGAGCAAACCCTCAAGAAGGCCCAGACCCGTTTCAATCGGTGGCTGAAACTTTCTGAGGCCAGGCGAACCACGGAATCTTTGCTTGAAAGCCTCAATTTTGATTATTTTAAGCTCCTGGACCTCCTCACCATTGCCCGTTCACGGAAACACATCCAGAAATATTACGACATGGCTGAAATCGGAGACTTCCCGGAACGGGCCAGGCCCATCAACATCAAGGCGGACATCGATACTGAAAACCTTTTTCCACCGCTTAATGAAATCAACCGGGACATTCGGCGGTTGAACCTCAGTGCGTATGCGCCGCTTAAGTATGTGCTTGCGGAAAAACTGACGGAGTACAGCAGAAAATACGACATGCAGGTGGCGGGAGGTTCTGTTTTCAAACAGATTGACCGTGAAGAAAGCCTCATCCACCTCATACGCGTCAACCTCCTCAAGCGAATGGAAAGTTCCATCAGCAGTTTTGCCCGGACCCTGGAAAAATTGCTTCAGGGTGTGCAACACATCATCATCCGAATTGATTCCCATGAGGACATGGACCTTGAGGAATTGAACATCGAAGAGATAGAAATCGATTCCGAAGAATTTGAGCCCTTCCTCATCGGAAATAAAATCAAGGTGCTGATTCAGGATGTGGATCGTATCCGGTGGAAACAGGAACTGAAAGAGGATGAGGAACGGCTGGTTAAGATGCTGTGCCAGGCCCGTGAAGTAACGTCTGTAAGAGATGAAAAGCTCCGCAGGCTTCGGGAAATCATTTCCGAAAAAGTGACATCTCCCCACAATCCCGGCAACCGGAAGGTAATGATATTTACGGCCTTCGCACATACCGCAGAATACTTATACTCCCATCTGGCCCAGTGGGCACAACAGGACCTTGGACTGCATTCCGCCATGGTCACCGGCGGTTCGGGAGGGAATAAAACCAACCTGCCGGGCATTCGAAAGGATATGGCATCCATAATCACGTCTTTTTCACCCATATCCAAGGATCGAAAAAAAGTCGATTCCTCCCTTGAGGAAGAAATCGATATCCTGATTGCGACGGACTGCATTTCCGAAGGCCAGAATCTTCAGGACTGCGATTACCTGGTCAATTATGATATCCACTGGAACCCGGTCAGGATCATCCAGCGCTTCGGCCGAATCGACCGGCTGGGATCGATCAACACCACCATTCAACTGGTCAATTTCTGGCCCAACATGGAACTTGACGAATACATCAATTTGGAAGCCAGGGTTTCAGGGCGAATGGTTCTGTTGGATATTTCCGCCACAGGTACGGAGAAATCCGCTTGAATATTTCCCAGGCAAAAAAAGCCATGGACCTTTGGAAAAAGCTTTCCCTTGGCTGGGAAAACCCCGACCCGAAAGCCTTCCAGCGCTTCAACGTCGCCACTAGAAACGGTGCCGATATGAGCCTGTACCAGGATTTGCTGTCCCGAGCGGTGTCGGCCATCACCGGCAAAGCCGAAGAGAAAGGGGTTGAAAGCCTGTTTCATCGTGGGGGGACAGCATTGACCAAAGGCACTTTCAGGGGCATGAATGACTTTGAAGTGATCTCCTATCTGGTAATTCAATCCAAAGGATTCCAGCCATGATTGGAATGCTCTATGAAAAAATGATGATCCCCGGCTCCTGCAAACTTGGAAAAAAAGTCTACAAAAAGCTTTTCCTTGAAAACGCCAAATTGACCTCAAGCGATAAGAATGCGCTTCAAAATGATGTGGAAAGCATCTTCTGGCAGTACACCTTCAAGTCCACAACCCTCCCCATACAACCATATGAGGATGACATCCGGGAATACCATGAGGTGGCGCTTTTGGAGGTGAACCTTAAGAAAGAAAAGCGGGTGGACCGCCTTTGCGAGATGATTCATCGTTCAATTCCATACCCGTTGCTTCTGATTTTTTGTTTTTCAGATCAACCATCTGAAATCAAAAATCAAAAATGCCTTTTAAGTCTTGCAAACAAAAGGTTCTCCCATGCGGACCGACAAGCGATCGTTGCCGAGGAATTTGCCGCAACCCCATGGCTCGATTTGGCGAATGCCACGGAAAACCAAGGGCGGTTTTTGAAAAGCCTGGATGTGTCCACCTGGCCACACACCCATTTTCATGCCTTCTACCAGGCCGCTATGGAGAGGGTGATTGCGTTGGCCTGTTCAGATCATACCGGCGTTTTCAGCCTTGGAGACGGGCAGGGCTTTTCAGGGGAAAACCGCTTTGATCTTCTCCAGGAAATCGATAAGCTGGAGCAGGAACAATCCGAAATCCAAAGGAAGCTTCGTGGTGAAAAAAATCTGGGCTATCAGGTTCAACTGAACACCCAGAGGAAACACGCTCGGGACCGCATTGAGGTCCTTAAAAGCCGGTTGTGATGGAAAACCAAATAGAGGGTTGGAATGACGCTTGAGGAATTAGAAAAAATTATGGCTTCCAAAGAAGGGGAACATCTGGAATTCAAGGAAGCCAAAACCAGATTCCACTTTGAAGACCTTGGGAAATACTGCACAGCCCTGGCCAACGAAGGCGGGGGGGAAATGGTTTTCGGGGTTACTGACAAACGGCCCCGGCGCGTTGTCGGTTCCAAGGCTTTCCAGCAGCCGGAACGGACTCGTGCGAGCCTCATGGAGCAGTTGCATCTTCGCGTCGACTTCAGCATTGTCCATCACCCCAATGGCCGGGTGTTGATTTTTCATGTCCCCACACGACCCATCGGCAATCCGGTAAAATACAAGGGCGTTTACTGGGAACGGTCCGGCGACAGCCTAATCCCCATGGCAGATGACAGGCTTCGTACTGTTTTTGCGGAGGCGGGGCATGATTTTTCGGCGGATATCTGTACCCCCGCAACTCTGGATGATCTGGACCCGTTGGCCATTGAGGATTTTCGTACCCGGTGGATTCGGAAATCCGGCAATCAGAGTCTCGAAACCCTTACCCCGGAACAGCTTCTGACCGATGCCGAAGCCCTGATGGATGGCAAAGTCACCTATGCGGCGTTTGTCTTGTTCGGCACCCGCAAGGCCCTTGGGCGACATCTGGCGCAAGCCGAGGTGATCTTTGAATACCGTTCATCCGACGTATCGGGTCCGCCCCAGAAAAGAGTCGAATTTCGACAGGGGTTTTTCAGTTTTTATGATGAGTTGTGGGAGTTGATCAATCTCAGAAATGATACCCAGCATTTTCAGTCCGGCCTGTTTGTCCTGGATATTCCTACCTTCTCGGAGCGGGTTGTTCGTGAAGCCATTTTGAATGCCATAAGCCATCGGGATTATCTGCATGGCGGCAATATCTTCATTCGACAGTATCCTCGAAGGCTAACCATCGAAAGCCCCGGAGGATTTCCCCTGGGCATTAGCCCGGGTAATATCCTGGATCGACAGTTGCCCCGCAACCGGCGCATTGCTGATATTTTTGCCAAATGCGGCCTGGTGGAGCGCTCCGGCCAGGGCATGAACCTGATGTTTGAATTGAGCATTAAGGAAAGCAAACAGACCCCTGATTTCACCGGGACTGACCCCTACCAGGTGTTTCTTCACCTGAATGGTGAAGTGCAGGACCCCCACTTTCTCCAATTCCTTGAAAAGGTAGGTCAGGAGACCATAGCGCTTTTCAGCACCGCTGATTTCCTGTTGCTGGACCATATCAATCGGGAACAGAAGGTGCCGGATCACCTGAAGCACAGGCTGCCGTCCCTGGTAGACAAGGGGGTCATTGAGCGACATGGCCGGGGTCGAGGTGTCAAGTATATCCTCAGCCGCCGTTATTACGAAATGGTTGGCGAGGAAGGGGTTTACACCCAGCGAAAAGGGTTGGATCGTGAAGCCAACAAGACCCTGCTGCTGAAACATATCGTCCGAAACAGGAACAAAGGGAGTGGTTTAAAAGAATTTGTACAGGTGCTTCCCTTTCTGTCGAAAAATCAGATTCAAAAGCTGGTTGCCGAACTAAAAAAAGAAGGGGAAATCTATAAAACCGGAGTGACAAAGAGCGCCCGTTGGTATCCTGCGGAGACCGAAATTATTACGCCGTAAAAAGGCATTTGGCGCAATCATGGCGCAATTGAATTCACATAACCATATGATAACAAAGCAAGTAATTACGCGCCCATTACAGCGGCAATGCTTAATTGCGCAATAAAATGATGTAATAGGAAATGGAATAGCCCTAAACCGGAGACTGAAATGAAGGAAATAACGGAACAGGATGGAAAAAGCCTCGACCTGATCAATGAAAACCTGAAAGCCCTCAAAACCATTTTCCCTGAAGCCTTCACCGAAGACGGGATCGATTTTGAAATACTCAAACAACTGCTGGGGGATTCTGTGGCTGAAGGTGATGAAAAATATGGCCTTACCTGGTACGGCAAAAAGAAGGCCCGCCAGATTGCCCTAACCCCTTCACTGGGAACACTCCGTCCCTGCCCGGAAGAAAGCGTGGACTGGGACACCACTCAAAACCTGTTCATCGAAGGCGACAACCTGGAAGCGCTGAAACTCCTGCAAAAAAGCTACGCCAACAAGGTCAGATGATCGGGCTTGGTCCTAACTTCGCCCATTTAGCCTGAGGAACGATGAAAAGATAGTTCGACCTGAGAAAGTGGAGGACATTTTAAGCTCGATCTGATATGAGAAAATAAGTGAGCGCTAACTAACTTATTTTCAATACCAAACTACCAGATCGAGCCTTGGATACATTATATAACCAAACACCAGAGGTAGCAATTGGAAGAGATAAATGGGATCGAGCCAATACGGCGAAACTTGTTTATGATTTTGAAACGAGGGACCAAACCGTTAGCCAGCGTGACTTTGCAAAAAACGCTGACATTCCTCGATCAACAATCAGGCATTGGGTTGGCAGAAAATATAGCATTGATTCAGACCCTGTTGTAATCGAGTTTTTGAATGCCCGGTTGGCATTGCTTTTTTGCACAGGTTGGTGACATCTGCCCACGTATCGTTTACAAAGGATGGAACTGCCAGCATCCACAATATTAGCGATTTTTTGAAGAGATCAGGTCTGTCTCCATTTGTGGCGTCATCTTATTCGTCTCAGCGAAGAGCGTCTGAACAGATGGATAATAACATCATCCAGTTCGGAAAAATCGAGGATAAAAGGCTTGCACAGCAAATGCCAATAAAGGTAATCACGCTTTGCGAAGATGAGACCTTTCATCCTGAAATTTGTCTTGTGGCCATTGAACCTGTGTCAAATTTTATCCTTGTAGAAAAATATAGCATAAATCGCAAGACCGAAACCTGGAATGAGGCTGTTTGTGAAGCGCTAAAGAATTTGCCGGTTGAGGTTATTCAAGTAGCCAGCGATGAGGGCCGTAGCCTGATCAGTCACGCCCTCAAAGGTCTTCAGGTCCATCATTCACCGGACTGTTTTCACGTCATTTATGAGATTGGCAGAGGTACTTGTGGCGGCTTGATGTCAAAAGTGAGAAAAGCCGAAAAAGAAGACGAGGAAGCGATCAAACAGACCCTCAAGATAGAGCGAGAAAAAGAAAAATTCGACAGCGCTGAAAAACGGCCCCGGGAACGCAGACCTCACTTTGAGGAAAGAATCGCGCAAGCGAAACAAAAGGAGCAGCAGATCAAAGAAGATTTAGAACAAGCCCGTTTAAACCACGAAACGGTTCGAAACGCAAAGGCTGAGATAGGCAAAGTTTATCATCCATACAATCTGAAAACCGGCCAAAGACAGGATTCTGAAACCGTTTCCGAACTTTTATCAGACTGCTTCGATAAAATTCATAAGGCGACCAGTGACCTTTCAGATCGGTGCAAGGATCGCGTCAACAAAGCCCAACGCGTTATGGGCGATATGGTAGCCACTATCGCTTTTTTCTTTAAAATGATCGATATTTCCCTTGAAAACATGCAATTATCGGATCGCGACAAGTACTTGATGTACAACTATTTGATTCCGGGTCATTTTCAAAGATCGAGTTCCTGCGTTGAAGGGAGAAACGCGCAACTGGCTCTCCGTCATCAAGGAATTCATCGCCTGAGTCATCGACATTTGAAAGCGTTGACGGTCATGCACAACTACTACGTCAGAAGACGCGATGGAACAACAGCTGCTGAACGATTCTTTGAGGCAAAACAAAACGATCTTTTTGATTTTCTCGTGGATAGGATGGATTATCCAGCGCGACCACGGAATCGTTTGAAATTAGCCGCTTAAAGGGTTGTGGGCGAAGTTAGGACCAAGCCCGTCTTTCCTTATTTCGTACCGCCTCGATCTCCTTCAGCTTAACGAACTCCCGGGCCTTCTGTTCGTTTTTTTCCCGTTGTTCGTTCGCCATGATCATGGCTTAATACCAGAAAATCCGGTATTTGAAATTGCACTGCAAAACCTAAACAACCGAAATGTAACGGATTTTACAAAGTGCTGAAAATCACATATAAAAATCAAAGGCGCCAAAATGGAACCTGGCTTGTAATGCATAAGCGGTATTGTGTCGACTCTTTTTATCCATTGTGTCATCATAAACCTCCAAAGACATGGGTTTTATGATGAGCATGGCACAATCACCTCAATTGGCCCCGCACCATATGCCAAGGTAATTCGAAACTTGCTCAAAAATGAGCGAAAGCTTAAGTTATGTCCTTCCACCAAAGAACCGGTATGGCAACAACGGGTGGAAAATGGCGTCAAAACCCTTTGAAGCCAATCTTATTTATCTTTTCCCTGGCGATTGTGGCGGGGATTCTGATCTTTAAGGAAAACCATATCGAGCGCCCTGAAGCGTTTTACGGGGAAGGGTGCCTGTTTTGTCACAACACCATGTCGGATTCCGACCGCTCCCATCCGGTATCTGCTTTTGGATGCAGTTCCTGCCATATGGGCAATGCCTATTCCCTGAACAAGAAAAGGGCGCATGCCACCCTGGTTAAAAACCCGGGAGATCTTCGGGTAGTCGAATTGACCTGCGGCAAAACAGGTTGCCACGGAGAAATCGTGGGGCGCGTAAAAAAAAGCCTTATGGCGACCAACAGGGGTATTCTTAAAATTGTTCAAGACGAATGGGGGAATCGACAAAAGGGCGCCTTTATGCCGGCAAAACCTTTAAGTGTCAAGGATCTATATGGAAAAGATTCACCGCAAAACCCACCTTTGGACCTTTACCGTAAAATGTGCGGCGGCTGCCATTTATGGAAAGAAAAGGAGGATCAAAAAGGCGAGGTGGGCAAGAGGGGCGGCGGATGCAGCGATTGTCATGTGGTGGATGAAGACAAGGTGAAAAACCCGAAAGGTCTCCTGATCCACCACCCCCGGATGACCACACGAATCCCTTCGGAAAACTGCGTCAAATGCCATAACCGATCCGAAAGAATCGGATTATCCTATTTCGGAAAATTTGAGTCAGCCGGATATGGCACGCCTTATGAGGGGAATGGGTTTAGCAGCAGGCGGCTTTCAGGTGGGCGTTTCTATCTTGAACTCCCGGCCGATGTCCATTTTCACCAGGGAAAAATGGTCTGCATTGATTGCCATACGGCCGTTGGGTTGATGGGAGACAGGCATCGCTATGATAGAATGGCGGATCAGGTGGATATTACCTGTGAGGCGTGCCATTTGCCCCGGTTTGAACCAAAACCCACCCCCGAATGCCTGACACTGGCAAACCGTCTGGTCTTTCTGAACGGAAACGTACCCGATGCTTTAAAAAACCCAAAAGCGTACACCCGAAAAGGAACCCCCCTTTACAACCTCCAGGAGGTTAAGGGAAAACCTGTTTTTTACCGGAAAATGGATGGCCGGCCCTTGAAAATCCCGGTCACAACGGATGTCAAGAAAGCACACCACAACCTGAAGGGTCATGAACGGCTTTCCTGCCAGGCCTGCCACAGTGCCTGGATCCCCCAGTGTTATGGATGCCATTTGACCTACCGAAAATCAGAAAGCCAAAAAGACTGGATCAGCGGCAAAAAAACGCCCGGGCACTGGAAAGAGGCTCGTTCCTATTTGCGGTTTGACAAGCCGGCCCTGGGACTTCGGGGTGATGGCCGGATCTATCCCCTCTCCCCCTGCCAGGTGTTTTTTTCCGCCTTTGACGACGGTGGTCAATTTTTAAACGCCCAATCCTTTACGAATCTCAACCTGTCCGCATTTGACCCCCACACCACTCAAAAAAAATCACGGACCTGCATCGATTGCCACACAGACCCCAAAACCATTGGGCTGGGTACGGGAATTCTTCACCAAAACGGGGGTAAGCGAATCTTTCGGCCCACCCACAATGCCGCAGCCGACGGACTTGATCTTAATTTCCCCCTGGATGGTTTGGTAAACCTGAAAGGACAACCCCTTCAAGGAGGGAAAAAAAACGGCGTCAAACCATTTGATTTTAAAGAAATAAATCGGATACTAGCACTGGAACCCTGTTTGGGATGTCACGGCACATATGAAGACCGGATTTACCATGATTTCAGAAAATCCATGAAACGATTGGAAACGGAGCAGGGGTTGCCATGTCAACCATAAATCCACAGATTGTCCGGGTTTTCCCGGCTATTTTCGCGGCTGTTTTTCTGTGTCTTTCCAGTCCCTTCTTATCCTTCGGAATGGATATGCCCGCATCGAAAAAAGGACGTCAAAAACAAGACTTCAGCAACTGCACGGCGTGTCACGAGGGAATCGAGGCCATCAGCCCCAATCATCTTTTTGCCTGTGCCACCTGTCATTTGCTCCCGAAAAATCGACAACGAAATCCCCTCAACAATCACCAGGCCATTGTGCGCAATCCTTCAGACCCCTTGACCGTCCGTCAGTTCTGTTTTCCCTGCCACAAAAATGAAGTCGAACGTCTGGAAAATTCCCTGCACGGTTCCATGGCCGGCGTTATCAACCAGACGCGGTTTCTATGGGGCGCCCAAAAAACGGCCGCGCCGGCAATCTACGGCATTAAGGGCCCCCTTAAACCCCTCCCGGTTCCGGATTTATCCCACGGCCCTGAAACGCCGGAAAATCTCGTGGACGATTTTCTGCGAAGGCGCTGTCTGAGATGCCACATCCATACCCGAGGACCCGGAGGCGCCGGCTTTTATCGCGCCACCGGGTGCGCCGCATGCCATATGGTCTACAGCGATGACGGCCGATATCAGGGTCAAGACCCCGCCATCTCAAAATCCGGGACCGGATATCCGCAAAAGCACTCCTGGACGAAACAGATCCCCGACGTACAGTGCCTTCACTGCCACCACCAGAACCATGTGGGTGCCGACTACCATGGTCTTTTTGAGCATGATTACCACGATGTTTTCCGGTCTCCCCCGGTTCAGGGAAAGCCGAAATCCATGACCCATGGCCTGGATTATCACCACCTGGCCAAAGACGTGCATGCTGAGAGGGGCCTTTGGTGCATCGACTGTCACACAAAAACCGATGTCATGGGAAACGGGATCCTCTACAGCTTTGAAATGGAAGTGCCCAAACGCTCCTGCGGGGATTGTCACGGGGGTTTTGGCGGTCATTTACCCAACGGATCCATTGGCGCCATTACCGAAACGCACGGCGGCTTTTGGTTTGTTTCAAAGGATGCCGGCAAGAAACATCCGCTGCCGTTGTTTTCCCCCACTTCGGCCGCGCATCGTATGGACGCCCACAAAAGCGTTCGCTGCAGCGCCTGTCATGCCCAGTGGTCCTTTCAGGATTATGGTTTGAGCGTTATGCGTGAAGAGATCATTCAAGACTACAAATGGATGGACCTAACGGTTCAGGGAGACCGGCAGATCGAAAAGGAATTGAAAAAACATGTGGAAACAGATGTAATCGGTTATCCGGTGTCTATAGACTATCTATCAGGGGAAAAAACCCCTGGGATATGGTCCATGGGCCGGCGATTCAGGCGGTGGGAACCCATGCCCCTGGGAATGGATCATACGGGGCGCTTTGCGCTTTTGAGACCTCGCTATCAATACCGGATCTCCGCCATAGACCGTTTGGGACGTGTGTCCCTTGACGGCATCATTCCCACAAGAGGAGACGGGAGCGGTCGGGGGTGGGCATTCATGCCCTATATCCCCCACACCATCGCCCCTTTCGGGCGAAGTTGCCTTTCCTGCCACCAAAACCGGATTGCGGCGGGGCTGGGTCTGCCGGATACGCCGACCATGGATACCAAACTGACCCTCCCCTCTCCGCCGGCGGTTCAAACCATGCGCCTGTTGAACGCGGCGCAACAGATGCGCTTGTTTCAACCCGGCGCAACCTGGCACAGGGAAAGACTGAAAACCTTGAAACCCAAGCCTTGAATGATAAATTGTACCGTTCACGGTGGACGGTTACGATAAATTTTTCCTCCGGCGGGTTGATCATGTAAGCACCGCACGGAAGGGTAGCTGTTTGGACGGCATTCCCGGAATGGCCAGGCCTCGGTCAACCGCGTTTTTAGGGGTATTCGTGACTCCGGCTGTAAAACGGGCCGTCTTCGGCCATAATGGGCGCGCTGTAGCGACCGGCCATGTTTCCCACCTCTTTCCGGATTTCTTCTCTCAGAAATGCCGGTTCTAGAACTTCGGCACCGGCGCCCCAGGTCATGACCCAGAACCGGATTTCCTCCGTTCCCGCAACTTCAGCCTCAAATATGATCGATCCGTCATCCTGAGCGTAAATCCGCTGGGATTCATGCCAGATCTTTTCCTTAATATAACCCGCCACGTCCGGATGAAACCATACCTTTATAGATACGGGTTCTCCCTGATACACCCCGAAGCTCGACGCCGTAAATTTCGAAAGATTGAAGTCCTCGGGAATATCAAAGGTCTCTTCTGTTTGATGGAGCATCTTAATGCGATCCAGAGCAAAAATCCGAATTTCGTTTCGTGTATGGCAAAGACCGATCAAATAAAAGGTCCCGTTGAAAAACCAGATCCGGTAGGGATCCACTCGCCGCCGGCTTTCTTTCTTGCGGCTCATGGTAAAATAAACCATCTCAATTGATTTGCGGTTCGTGGCCGCATCGTTCACCTGGTTCAAAATTCCCTTGAATTTGCCGTACGCCTTGTATGGCTTCACGCCCACATGAAGCGTTTGCTCAACGCTATCCAGATACTTTCCGGATTCGGGCGGAAGCGTTGTTTTGACCTTTTGAAAGAGTGATTCCAGAGAATCGTAGAAGGGTGTGTCTTTAAAGACTTTGAGCATGTCACGGCTGAAATAAAGCGCCATCAACTCCGTGAGACTGAATGGAACAGGCATTTGATGCTTGACAGTATCCAGCAGAGACCACAGGTTTTTGCCTTCTACTCTTTCAGTATAAATGGGAAAGCCCGCCACCTGCAGCGCCTCAAGGTCCCGATAAAGTGTTCGGGGATGGCACTCCAATTCATCAGACAACTCAGCCGCCGATTTTCCAATCCTGGACGATACCAGGATCTGAATGATCTTCCACTGCCTGCCTAACCGATCACCTCTGGCCATGGGATTCCTCCTGTAGATGTGCCGGGACAGGAAAATGCCGGCGCGGTTTCCAAGAAGTTGTTTTAATCAAATCCTGACGGGCTGATCAACCAAAATCACGGCCCTCTTGGTTTGCTTTCTGAAAAAATTCCTTTTTTTTGAAAAAAGTTTCCGTCTTGTGACCGTATCTGACAAAAGCACCCGCTATGATGTCTCCCAAATTCGTTAAGTATCTATTCAATGCAACAATCAAGGGAGGAAAGAATGGAAGAGAATCTGTCGGAATTAATCCAGAGAGCCTATCCGGAAGGGACAATCTATCGACGCAACGAGGAAGCCCTTAGGGATGAAAAGCGGGATTCATTGCTCCAATCGGTTTTGAAAACAGTCTCAAGGAAACGTCATCTGGATTGGTCGGTTGAACCTTTCGTTAAACAACCCTATTGCATCATGATTACAAAGCTTGGGCACCCGTCATTTGATGAATGGGTCCGTGAAATGAACAAAAGCGCCAAGATTAAGTGGATTAAGCGCAATAATTCGCCGTATCCGGTCTTAATCCTCAAGGTCAGCAGGGTGGCAAACTACTACGATATCATCTACAACCACTGGGTTCTTAATGACAACACGGGATTCCCGCGGGCGGACTGGAACATGACGCCCGGTGAGGAATGGCTTAAATCCGAGGAAATCTTGAAAATACATCTGCACGGAAATGGATTTCAATGTCTTCCGGATCATCTGGCCGCCGAAAAGACCCCACTGGTCAAAGAGACCGATGATGACCGTCTTCCGGCTGAAGAACCGGGAATTCCGGATGATGCACAGCATGTGCCATGGGTCCATGCCACGGTTCATAGATGCCTTTTCATGCGCTGGAGCTGATGATGCACCTGTATCGGATTTGGTGGTGAGACAAAGAAGCAGGGTATTTTAATGCTGCGCCGGTCCTTCATAATCCTGACGCAAAAGAGGGGTCAGTAGGAAAGCTGGAAGTGTAAATTTTTTCCTTCCCGGTTAATCTGAACGTTGGCGCCAGCGGATAAAACATTCAGGTTGAGTCGACATTCCTGATCGTCGTAATCGTCCGTCATATAACCCGAAGAAGAGACGTCTTGTACATTTTCCCATCCTGCTCCCGCCAATTCAACAGGCCGGTTTTCCGGGCGGTGGACCACCCGGGCGCCCGCTGTCGCGGGCAAGCTGATTCTGGCGCCGCTGCCGGTCAGATTAAAATCCGCATTGTAATCTCCAGCCGGATAAACGCCTTTAAAATCGAGTTCAACGCTACTCCCAACGGCGTTTAATCGAAACTTTTCAAAACTTGTGTTTCCAATGTTGTCAAATGTAAAAAAAGTGCCCTCACATGACAACACCAGGTTTTGTATACTGAAAAGCGTGGGTGAGCTGAAATCCAGGGTTGCACTTGCTCCTTTTAAATTTAAGGCAAGGGTTCCCAGGGGCATTCCCCCTAAATCGATCTTCGTTTGGACCCCGCTCAAATCCAGGACCAGATTGGTTTCCAGGCCATATCTTCCGATTTGAATCTCCCAATCGTGCAAGGGATTCGTCATATCCGACGCGGAAACAGCGCCCGATAAAAAATCCACGGAAAAGGCACCCCCCGAAAAATTTTCAGAGGCTATGGGTGCGAGCGCCCGACCGTCGTATCTAACCAGAACCTTCACCACGAAAGTAGTATCCTCTGACTGGGTAAATATAACCCTTGCATTACTGATACTGAAACGCAAATTCAATCGATCGGCGCCGCGGGAAAGGATGGGCTCAGGTCGTACCACGAACTCCTGCTCGTAAGGGGCCGCATGAATAAAAGAGCCGTTAAAAAGGAAACAACTCAAAAGCAGACCCATGATGATGAAGATTTTTCTCATAAGCACAATATGCAGTAGTCTGAAACCGGAAGGAAGAACTCTATGGCGTATAAAATGGCTGGGGGACGAGGATTCGAACCTCGGTCAATGGGACCAGAACCCACCGTATTGCCCCTATACGATCCCCCAGCAGAAGTAAACATTTTACCATGCTCTTTGGAAAAGTCAAGCCAAAAAAATCGGTAATTAAAAATTCCCGAGGCTTGAAAACGAACCTATGGGCTCACCTTCCAGCACCTCACCCAATGGTCGCCGTTAAAACGGGTAAACCCGATATCCTCTTTCCGGCACCGTTCTTCGACCCTGGCACATCTTCCCTGGAATTTACACCCCGGCGGCGGATCCAGAGGGCTCGGGACATCTCCGCCAAGGGACGTAAGTACCGTAGCAGTGCGATTGACGTCAATTTTCGGAACAGCGGAAAGAAGCGCTAGGGTGTAGGGGTGAAGGGGCGTTTCAAAAAGATCATCGGTTCTGGCATACTCCATAATGTGCCCCAGGTACATGACGGCCACCCGGTCGCTCAAATAGCCCACCACATTGAGATCATGGGAAATAAAGAGATAGCTGAGGTCCAATTGAGCCTGCAGATCTTTGAGCAGATTGATGATCTGGGCCTGTATGGATACATCCAGGGCCGAAACCGGTTCATCGCAGATAACGAGAGACGGGTTTACACTCAGAGACCGGGCAACTCCAACCCGCTGGCGTTGGCCTCCGCTGAATTCATGGGGAAATCGGTCCGCGCTGCCGGGCCAGATCCCCACCATTTCCAGCAATTCATCTCGCCGGTTTTTTCGCATACCCCGTGAAAGGCCTATGCAACGAAGCCCCTCATCAATGGCCTGACCAATCGTCATTCGAGGGTTGAGAGAGCCATAGGGATCCTGAAAGATAATCTGGATCTCTTTCCTGAAAGGCCGCATCTCTTTTGCGGAAAGGCGGCTAATGTCTCGCCCCTTGTAAATAATTTTTCCAGCGTCGGATTCCAGTAGTTTGAGTATCAGACGCCCTACCGTTGACTTGCCGCAACCGCTTTCACCCACAAGCCCCAGACTTTTTCCCGGTTCAATTTCAAAGTCCACCCCGTCCACGGCTTTGACCTGGGCTGTTACCCGCTGAAAAAAGCCCCTGGTTACGGGAAAGTATTTTTTGAGACCTTCCACTTTCAGGGTCGAGGAATTGTTCTTGCCTGTTTCCGTCATCATTTATTTCTCTAACCGTTCAACACCGGACACCGACTCCAGTGTCCTTTTCCCAGGTGCATGATTTCGGGAAGCTCGATGCCGCACCCCTTTACCGCATGGGAACACCTGGGATGAAAAGGGCATCCTTCCGGCTTATAGGCGGGATTGGGTACGGCGCCTGGAATGGTATGAAGGCGCCGGCCCCGCTTGCTTCGGTTGGGAAGTGAGGCCAGCAACCCACGGGTATAAGGATGCCCGGGGTTTCCGAAAACCTGGTCGACATTTCCCTGCTCCACGATCAATCCCGCATACATGACGTACACGCGGTCCGCAATGCTCGACACCACGCCGAGATCATGGGTGATATACAAGATGGACATGGAAGCCCGTCCCTGAATGGATTTCATCAGATTCAAGATCTGCGCCTGGACGGTGACATCCAGGGCCGTGGTGGGTTCATCGGCAATGATCACTTCCGGATTGCAGCTAAGCGCCATGGCAATCATGACCCTTTGCCGCTGCCCCCCGCTTAACTGGTGGGGATAATCATTCAATCTTTGTTCCGGCGATGGAATTCCCATGTCCTTCAGCAGCTGAATGCATCTGTCGGAGAGCTCCTCCCTGCCAATTTTTTCATGGGTACGGATGGCCTCGCCGATCTGGTCGCCGATGGTAAAAACCGGGTTCAGGGAAGTGAGGGGTTCCTGAAAAACCATGGCGATCTTGTTGCCTCGAATTTTTTGCATGGCGGCATCATCAAAGTGCAGAATGTCCTCACCTTTAAAAACAATGCGACCGTCTACAATTTTCCCGGGAGGGCTGGGAACCAACCCTAATACGGACAGCACCGATACCGTCTTTCCACAGCCCGATTCCCCCACCAAACAGACGGTTTCCCCAGGATGAATGCCATAGGTTACCCCATCAACGGCCCGTGAGATTTTATCCCCACCGTAAAAATAGACCTTCAGGTTTTCAACCGAAAGCAATGGGTTTTCAAAATTCATCAATTCAGATTCCAAAGTTCAAAGTGGAGGCACTATTCTTGCCTCAATTTCGGGTTCAAAGCATCCTTCAGGCCTTCACCGAAAAGGTTAAAGCAAAGCACCACAATCAAAATGGCAATTCCCGGAACAAAGGTCAGCCAGGGGGCATCAAAGATGAAGCGCTTACCGTCGGAAAGGATATTTCCCCAGGTGGCATACGGGGGGGGGACACCGAATCCCAGAAAACTCAGGCCCGCCTCGGTCAAGATGGCCGTGGCGATGCCGATGGTGGACGACACCAGAACCGGGGCGATGGCATTGGGCATCATGTGGCGAAAAATAATTCGAAAATTGCCCACCCCCAGGGCTCTGGCGGCACTGACAAAATCCTGTTCCCTGAGGGACAAAAACTCCGCCCGCACAAAGCGGGTGGTTCCCATCCAGCTGGTTAATCCGATAACCATCATAATATTGTAGATACTGGCGGGCAACAGTGCCACCACCGTGAGAATCAGGAAAAAGCTAGGGAAACAGAGCATAATGTCCACCAGCCGCATGATGAGGGTATCAACGGAAAAGGCATCGATTCGAAGAAAGGCCGGAACCATAGTTCTATTTTTGAAGCGGGCCGTCAGTGATAACATGATGCTGAAAATCCCCGCCGCAAACAGGCTACCGCCGAACCTGGTCCACCCGACAAAAAAAAGGATACCGCCGGCTGCAAGAAGCAATACCGACAGGAGTTGGTCATAGCGAACCGCGCCCTGGCCGAAATACCCCGCAAGTCCGCCCATGAAGAGGCCTACGATCACGGCGATGCCCACGGCCACAAACCCAACCGTCAGGGAAACCCAGGCGCCTTGCAACATCCTTGAAAACACATCCCGACCCAGATCATCGGTCCCCAAGAGGTATATGCCGAAGGTGGGAACCTCATGGGCACGCAGGGTCTCAAGGTTGGGTCTGCTCAAGGGGGGCAGCAGTTTTTCCTGAAGTCGAACCAAGGCTGGATCAAACACCGGGTCCTGGCCGGACGTCAAAATAACGCCCGCCACGGCGGTCATGAAAAAGCACAGAAAAATCACCAGTCCCACAATGGCCAACCGGTTCTGCCTGAACAGTTGAAGCCCTTCCGCAAATCTTCCGCGTTTCGGCGCCTGGGGCGCATCCAGCATTTTCATATTCCCCGTCATGGCAGTATCGGTCATGGGTTAAAGCCTTATCCTCGGGTCCACCACCAGGTAGAGGAGATCAGAAATAAAGGTTCCCACCAGAACCAGCACCGCCGACAGGAAATTGACGGTCAGAATGATGGGATAGTCCCTGGCCAGAATTGCCTCATAGGCCATTCTTCCCATACCCGGCCAGGAAAAAATGGATTCGATAATGACGGATCCGCCGATGAGACCCGGCAGAATCAATCCAAACATGGTCACAAAGGGGAGCAGCGCATTTCGAAGGGCATGTTTATAGTGAACCTCATCAGGCGGCAGCCCTTTGGCCCTGGCCGTCCGTACATAGTCCTGACCTTCCACTTCCAGCATTTGACTTCGCACATACCGTGAGAGGACCGCAATGCCGCCGGTGGCGCCCAGAAGGGAAGGTATCAGGAGATGCCAGATGCGATCCATGAATAGATTGGGCCATGGGGCATCCCCCATACCGAAGGTCTCCATACCGATCACCGGCACATGAAAAACGGTGACCACCAGAATAATCAGGATATAGGCAAAAAAGAAACCGGGGATTGAAATGAGAAAATAGGAAATAAATGTGGCGCCGCGGTCATAAAGTCCTCCTCTATGGATGGCGGATCGAATGCCCACAGGAAAAGAAAGGGTCCAGGTCAGCAGTGTCCCCACGATAAACAGGGGAAGGCTGTTCAAAAACCGCTCCCAGATTTTGCCGAGTACCGACTGATTGTCTTTCCAGGAAACAATTCTTCCCGTAAAAAGATCCCGGTAAAAATAGACATACTGCACATATAAAGGCTCATCCAGATGAAATTCCTTCTGAAATCTTTCCACCATTTCCGGGGTAAATTTCGGATTCATGGGATCGATCTGGCTGGGTTCCCCCGGCGCCAGATGGATAATCAGAAATGACACCACGGACACAAAAAAAAGCGTAATGATTTTTTGAACGATACTCCGTCCGACAAATGAAAACATAATAAACGCTTACCATCCTTCCGTGGACAACTGAGGCATATCCGGCACCTTGATCCATTTGTTAAAATGGAAGGTGTATGAACCCGTCTTGGTGGGTTTTATCTTCTTATAGAGCATAACCCCATCCTCATCAATATCCTTGATCACAACGCGCTTGTCCAGAACCGCCGTCCATTTTCCCACATATAGAAAGGTATAGGGTTGTTCCCAGGCGATGATTTTATGAAGCGCGTGGCAATAGGCCACTTGTTTTTCGTGGTCATATTCCCTGCGGATTTTGACAATCAGGTCATCGGCTTTCTCGTTTCTGAATCCGACAAAATTCAGTTGGTAGGGATGGGTCTGGCTGGAATGCCAGATCTGGTAAAGGTCCGGATCGATCCCCATAACCCAGCCCAGCACCAGTGCGTCAAAGTCTCGCTTGTCCACACGCTCCTGGATAAAGACCGACCATTCCAGCATGTCCGTCCGCACGTCGATGCCGATCTGTTTCCAGGCGTCCTGTGCGATGGCCAGAACGGCCTTTCGAATGTCATTGCCGCTATTGGTAATCAGGGTGAATTGGAGTCGTTTTCCATTCCTTTCCAGCCACCCATCCTTGTTTCGCTGGAACCCGGCTTCATGGAGCAGCTTCAACGCGCCCTGGGGGTCATAGGGCAGCGGCGGGATCTGATGATCATAGTAATCGGTCTGCTTCACAAAAGGACCGGTGATGTTCTCACCCTGACCATAAAGCACATAGTCGATAATTTTGTTCACATCAATGGCCATGCCCAGAGCCCTTCGCACCCTCACATCATCAAAGGGGGGCTTACGCATGTTATATCCGATATAGGAATAACCAAAGGAAGTTCCTGAAAAACTCTGAAATCGCGGGTCCGCCTTCAGACGTCTGACCTGATGGGGTTGAACATTATAGGAATCGAGGGTTCCCGCATAGAACTCCATCTCCTGGGTCAGAAGATCGGGGATAATCCGCATTACATAGCGCTTATAGTTGGGCGGCCCTTCCCAATAATCCTTAAAGACGTTCATGGAGATAAACTGGTCCGATTTCCATTCATCAAAGACAAAAGGGCCGCATCCAACGGGGTGGCGGTTGAAACCGCTTTGCCGTATGGAAAAGGTTTTGGGGTCTCTTTTAAGGGCCGACGCTTCCTTTAAAAGGGCCTCCGAATTCAGCAGATGTTCGGGCAGAATGCCCATACCCCAGGTTCCAAACGCAGGAGAATAAAGTCTTTTATAAACAATTCGGACCGTTAATGGGTCCAGCGCCGCCACGGATTTTACCGGTTCGTAATCGGAAACCCGCGGCGACAGATTTTTGGGATTCATGATGGCGTCGTAAGTGAATTGTACATCGCCCGCGTCAAGCTCATGGCCGTCATGGAACTTTACGTGGGGTCGAAGATGAAAAATCAGCACGGGATTATGTTCTATCGCCGGCAGGATCTCTTTTGCCCAGGCCGATAGAATCTTTTCATCAACCGGAGATTCGGGGATCAGATATGGCGTTGCATTGAAGGCTGAAAAATAGTCCTCGCCAAGAACAATGGAAAGATTTTCAAACAGGTCCTGATCCACTTCTGAAAGTACCATCTTGATCCGGGCGGGGGCACTGACCCGAATCGTGACGGAATTTGCCTTTTCGCCGTTTTTCGGGGTTTTCAGCTCTCTGCTCACCACCGAATGTTCAGGCGGCAGGGGAATAATGGATTGAATCCGGTCCAGGCTTGCCTTTACTTTGGGTGGAAAAGCTGCGCTGTTTTTCTTTGCGTCCGCCAGAATTTGGACCAGCATGGCGGCGGCATCCGACGTAAATTTTCCCAAAATTTCAGCGGTTTTATTCACATAAAAATAGGCTTCCTCGAAAACTTCCCATGACCTGGCCAATCGACCCCTGAAGCGGAGTTCATCGTCATAGTCGATCAAACCCTCGAAGACCAGGGATTCGATCTGGCTGCTGGTGCTGTTGGCGGAGAGGATCGGATTCAGAATGGTGGCATCTCCCAGGGATGCTGTGACATATTCATTCAAACGATTGGGGTTTCCCCTGGTCTGTTCCTCATAGGTGGGAACCCACAGATAGGACTGGAATAGGAAAAGGATAATAATGGTCGGTACGATAATTAAAAAACGTTTGGTGTTCATAGAATATCAACGGGCGGCACAAGCCAATAAAAAAACCCCTAACATATGGGGTTTACGTAAAATTAATTTTCAAAGCGGAGGATAGGAAATTGCGGGTTCCAGGTCAAGGAAAAAGGATCGAGAGTCTTCAAGTCATTGTGGGTGATTCTTCCCCGGCGGAAAAACCGAATAGTGCCGTCATCTTGATGTTCAACCCTTCGATTATTACCGATTCAACACTATCTTCACCGGCACTAAGGTGGGCACGATTTTCCTCCCTGTTGCAATGATTCCAGATTACAATATTAGCAAGCAGCACAAACTGAGGTCAATATTATTTCTCCGGAAAATCACATGACCCTAAAAGGTTTCCGCCAAAAAAAATCTTGCGGTTTCGAAAATAATATTATAGTTGAATGAGCTTATCCTGAAATCAAAATTAAAATGCAATGATTGCAGATCTAATAGTAAAGAGGAACTGGGTTTATCTTTAGGTCCAGTCTCCCGTTTTGCCGACTTCAGCGAATCCAGGAGGTAACACAGATGGCCGAGAATAAAAAAGTGAAAGATATTATGGCGCCCATTGAGGATTATGACAGGCTGAATATCGATGCTCAGCTCTGCGACGCCATGAGCATACTGAAAAGAAATTATGAACTTCTAAAAACGGGTGATTCCAGAAATTTTCATAAAACCCTGCTGGTGGTGGACGGGAAAAACGACATTGTTGGAAAACTATCCATGTATGATCTGATTCGAGGCTTGGTTCCCGAACCGGCCAAGAAGCCGGAGGTCTCTAAAGCCTATAACGCCATGCGTTCCGGTCGAGCGCGGGATGTGGCTGCCCAGGTGGGGGATATTCAGGAACATTTCAGCTGGTTGAAATCCAGTTTTACGGAACTGATCAAGCAGGAGGCCCATAAAAACGTCAAGGACATTATGAGCCCCATTCAAAAATCCAGTTTAAAAGCTGAGGACAAGGTGACGGAAGGCATTTATACGCTTTTTAAGGATAACGTTCGGCAGCAGTTTGTTCAAAGCGAAGGAAAAATTGTCGGGGTGATCAATCTCAATGCCATTTTCCGTGAACTCCTTGAAGTGGCGGGTCCGGAATGCCATATTAACTGGTAACGGGTTAAAATTGCAGGGGGCACTTTGCGGGAGAAGCGTTTCCCCCAGCCCCCTGAAACCCTCCTTTTTCCTGTTCATGCTGAAGAGCAATAACCTAAAATCCCCTCCACCATTATTATTTTTTTGTCTGTTTGAAATTAATATTTCAACCTGTTGCTGCCATTTTTTAATTTTTAAAAGATAAAAAAAAGCTTGACTTAAACCATCAGACATATTAGCTTCTCAAAAATGAATGACAGTTCATTCATGTTTACTGAGGCAGCTTTTTTACGGGGAATCCGTTTTAAAGCGCGACTTTCATGACCGAACACGCAAGGAGGTGTCTATGGACAAAAAAATGAACAGGGCCGGCGTCATTGGGGCAGGTGTAATGGGAGCCACCATCGCTGCCCAACTAGCCAATGTGGGCATCGAAACCGTTTTGCTCGACATTGTTCCCCCGGAACTCACGGACGACGACAAGAAAAAGGGCCTCACGCCGGAAAAAAAGGGATTCAGGAACAAATTCGGCAACAACGGACTGAACATTGCTTTAAAGTCCAAGCCTGCCTCCTTCTATATTCCGGAAAATGCAAAACTGATCACCATCGGCAACATGGAAGACGATCTGGCGCTGTTGAAGGACGTGGGCTGGATCATTGAGGTGGTTGTTGAACGTCTGGATATCAAGAAACGGGTTTTTGAAAAGATTGAAACCGTGCTGACGCCCGGCACCATTGTTTCAAGCAACACCTCTGGAATAACCGCGAAAGACATGTGCGAAGGGCGTTCCGAAGACTTTAAAAAGCATTTCGCCATTACCCATTTTTTTAATCCCCCACGCTACATGAAACTTCTGGAGATTGTACCGGGGCCGGATACCCTTCCCGAGGTGGTGGAAACACTGGCTGAAGTATGCGAGAAAAAGCTGGGCAAGGGCATTGTCTATGCCAAAGATACCCCCAATTTCGTGGCCAACCGTGTGGGCACCTTCAGTATGTTTTCCGCCATCAACGCCATGATGGAACTGGGACTCACCGTGGAAGCCGTGGACAAACTGACGGGCCCCGTGGTGGGAAACCCCAAGAGCGCTTCCTTCAGGACGGCTGACCTGGTGGGGCTGGATACATTGCTCCATGTGGCTGACAATGTGTATGAGGGGTCTCCCGATGATGAAAAACGGGAAATATTCAAAGCGCCTGAATTCATCTCAAAGATGATTGAAAAGGGGCTCTTGGGTGAAAAAACCAAACAGGGGTTCTATAAAAAGAGCAAGGATGCCGACGGAAAACGTGTCATCCTGTCCCTGGATTACAATACGGTGGATCACACACCACAGGAAAAGGTAAAAATAGCCTCGCTGGAGGCGGCCAAAAATGTTTCCGGAGTCGGCAAAAAAATCAAATCACTCTATTACGCCAAGGATCAGGCGGGCGTGTTCACTTTCAAAACCCTCAGCGAAACCCTGATCTATGCCGCCAACCGCATTCCTGAAATCGCTGACGACATCGTTAATGTGGATAATGCCCTGAAATGGGGCTTCGGCCGCAGACTGGGACCCTTTGAGACATGGGATGCCATCGGACCCGGCAAATCCGCCGCCAAAATGAAAGAAGCCGGTTATAAAATCCCCGCGTGGGTGGAAGAGATGCTTTCGGGCGGGAAAGAAGCTTTCTACAAACAGGAAGCCGGCAAACTCTATTTCTACGATATCGCTTCCAAGGACTACCAGGAAGTTCCGGTAAAACCCGGCATTATTCTCCTGCCCTCACTTAAAGAACAGAATAAAATAGTTGCGGAAAATTCAGGCGCCTCCCTCATCGATCTTGGCGACGGCGTGGCTTGTCTTGAGTTCCACACCAAAATGAACGCCATGGGCGAAGACATTACCAATATGGTCCTGAAATCGACGGACATTATCAGCAACGACTTTGAGGGTCTGGTTATTGCCAACCATGGCACAAACTTTTCCGCCGGCGCCAACCTGCCGCTCATTCTTTTCACAGCCCAGGAAGAAGAATGGGATGATCTGGAGTGGATGATCAAGGTGTTCCAGGATTCTTTCATGAAACTGAAATATCTCGATAAACCGGTAGTGGCGGCCCCCGCGGGTATGGCTTTGGGAGGCGGCTGTGAAATCTGTCTCGCCGCGGATCGGGTGCGGTTTGCCGCGGAGACTTATATGGGCCTTGTGGAAGCGGGTGTTGGCCTGGTTCCGGCGGGCGGGGGCACCAAGGAGTTGTTTATTCGGAACACGGATCACCTGTTTGAAGTCAAAAGAGGCGGGCTTTACCCCAAACAGATTGAAATGATGCCGTTTATTTCCAGAGCCTTTGAAACCATCGCCATGGCCAAGGTGGCGACATCGGGTCCGGAAGCCATAAGCCTGGGCTACTTGAGGCCCACGGATAAAATGACCGTTAATCGCGATTACCAGATTCAGGACGCTAAAAACACGGTGCTGGCCATGAATATTGAAGGTTACACCCCACCGAGACCCAGGGATGATCTGCGGGTCCCCGGTGACAACACTTTTGCCATGATTAAACTGGGACTCTGGACCATGCATGAGCAGAACTTTATCACCGACCACGATGTGACCGTATCCACCAAGATCGGATATATTCTGTGCGGCGGCCAAGTTCAGGAAGACACCATCGTCACGGAACAATACCTCCTCGATTTGGAAAGGGAGGCTTTTCTGAGCCTTCTGGGCGATCCCAAAACCCAGGCCAGAATACAGCATATGCTGACCACGGGAAAACCGCTCAGGAACTAAACGCCGACGATGCATTCAGATAAGCGATATTAAACAGGTTATAACGGATCAATGACAGGGGAGGAAAATATGATGAAAGAAGCCGTAGTGGTTGCTGCCTGCAGGACGGCAGCGGGAAAGGCCCCTCGAGGAATATTGAAGCATACCCGTCCCGAAGCGATGGGCTGTGCCGTACTGGAAGATTTAATGAAACGGGCGGGTAATCCGGACCCGATGGTAATTGATGATGTGGTGATTGGATGCACATTCCCCGAAGCCGTACAGGGATTGAACCTGGGCAGGGTTTTGGTCATGAGCATGGGGTGGCCGGACCGTATTCCCGGCATGACGGTTAACCGATTCTGTTCTTCAGGCCTTCAGGCCATTGCCATTGCCGCCGAAAAAATCATGTGTGGATTTGCCGATGTGGTGGTTGCCGGCGGCGTGGAGAGCATGAGCCAGATCCCCATGGGCGGGAGCATGATGTACCCCAATCCGGCGCTGGTGGATACGAGGCCGGGCGCCTTTACCGGCATGGGATTGACCGCTGAAAACGTGGCGGAACGGTTCAATATCGGTCGGGATGAACAGGATGCATTCGGCGCCAAAAGCCAACAGAAGGCGGAAGCAGCCATTAAGGCGGGACGTTTTAAAAGCCAGATTGTTCCGTTAAAGGTCAAGAAACAGAAAAAGCTGCCCAACGGCCGGTTTGCATTTGAAGAGTTCATTTTTGATCAGGACGAAGGGATGCGCCCCGGAACCACCAAGGAGAGCATCGGTAGAATTCCAGCGGCCTTCAAGCCGGGTGGATCGGTAACCGCGGGAAATTCTTCCCAGACCAGCGATGCGGCGGCGGCAGTCCTTCTCATGAGCAAGGAAAAGGCGAAAGAACTGGGGCTGAAGCCCATGGCAACCTTCAGGTATCATGCGGTGGAAGGATGCGAACCCGAAGTCATGGGGGTCGGTCCTGCCGTGGCAATTCCAAGGGTTCTCAAGCTGGCCGGAATGGACTTAAGCAAAATAGACCTGATCGAATTGAACGAAGCTTTCGCGGCCCAAGCCATTTACTGCATCAACGAACTGGGAATCAACGAAGACATCACCAACGTAAACGGCGGTGCCATTGCTCTGGGACACCCGTTGGGATGTACGGGGGCAAAACTGACAACCCAACTGATCTATGAAATGCAGGAACGGAAAGCCCGCTGGGGGTTGGTGTCCATGTGTATCGGGTTCGGTATGGGCGCCGCAGGCATCTTTGAGATCGAAGATTACTGAGATTGTTGAATGATGATTGTCGATTGTTGATTTGAAAACGGTAAAATTAACAACTCCACATGTAGAAAGGAGCAAAAGAATGGCCGAAGAAAAGATTTTTGTTGGCGGAGAATTCCTGATTTCGGATGTCGCCCCCGAGGAAGTATTTACCCCTGAAGATTTCACCGATGAACATCGCATGATCAAGGATATGGCGAAAGATTTCGTGGAAAAAGAGATCAAGCCCATCATGGATCAACTGGAAGAAAAAGATCACGATCTTACCCTTTCCCTTCTGTCAAAGGCCGGTGAACTGGGTTTATTGGGCACGGATGTTCCCGAGGAATACGGCGGCATGGGGCTGGATAAGGTGAGTACCACCGTGGTTACTGAGGCATTGGGGATCGCTGGGTCCTTCGCCGTGGTTTACGGCGCCCACTCCGGCATCGGCAGCTTACCCATCGTTTATTTTGGAAATGAAGAACAGAAGAAAAAATATCTGCCCAAACTGGCATCCGGCGAGTGGTGTGGTGCCTACTGTCTCACGGAACCCGGCGCCGGATCGGACGCCCTGAATGCCAAAACCAAGGCGGTCCTCTCCAAGGATGGAAAACACTATATTATCAACGGCGAAAAGTTGTTCATCACCAATGCGGGATGGGCCAGCAGTTTTATTGTCTACGCCAAAGTGGATGGAGAAAAGTTCACGGGCTTCATCGTTGAAAAGGATTTCAAAGGTGTTTCCACAGGGAAGGAAGAAAAAAAGATGGGCGTACATGGATCTTCCACACGTCCTGTGATTCTGGAGGATGCGGAAGTTCCGGTGGAAAATGTCCTTTATGAAGTGGGAAAAGGGCACAAAATCGCCTTTAACATTTTAAACAT
This sequence comes from Desulfatiglandales bacterium, assembly GCA_963664475.2. Classification (GTDB taxonomy): domain Bacteria; phylum Desulfobacterota; class DSM-4660; order Desulfatiglandales; family Desulfatiglandaceae; genus NaphS2. Next base: position 1,249,867 of record CAXXXE010000001.1, on the reverse strand, counting down.
CGGACGGTGGAAACTGGGGGCTGCCTCCGTGGGCGGATGCAAAGCCTGCGTCACGGAATCGGTTAAGTACGCCAACGGCCGCATTCAATTCAAGGTGCCTATCAGCTCCTTCGGCCTGATCAAAACCAAACTGGCCGATATGGCCGTCAAAGGCTTTATGAGCGACAGCGTCATGTACCGTTTGGCCGGCATGTTTGACAATAAACTGGGAACGCTTTCCGCCGAGGCCAAGAAAAGCGGCGCTGAAAACGCCAAGGCCATTGAAGAATATGCTGCGGAATGCTCCATCGCAAAGGTTTATGGTTCGGAAACCCTTGAATTCTGTGTGGATCAATTCGTTCAGATCCTGGGGGGGTATGGATTTTGCGCGGATTATCCCGCCGAGCGCTATTATCGGGATTCCAGAATCAACCGCATCTGGGAAGGCACCAATGAAATTAACCGAATGCTGATCCCCGGAACCTTGATGCAGCGTGCCATGAAAGGCCGTCTAAACCTCTTGAAGGAAGCACAGGGCATTGCCGGCTTTCTCATGAGCTATTCCCCACTTTCCGTACAATTATCCGACTCTCCCCTTGCTCTTCAGGAGCACATGATTCGGATGGCCAAAAAGATTGCGCTGATGGTCGCGGGCGGCGCCGCAATGAAATTCCAGCAGAATCTGGCCAAAGAGCAGGAAGTGCTGGGTAAAGTGGCGGATATTATTATTGAAATATTCGCCATGGAGAGCGGTTTGCTGCGGACCCTCAAGATTATTGATAAGGAAGGGGAAGAAAAGGCAAAATACCACATTGACGCCGTTAAGGTTTATGTGGATGAGACCATCCCCCAAATTGAAGCCTGGGCCAAACAGGTGATCGCCTATGTGGAAGAGGGCGACATGCTCAGGACACAACTGGCGGGCGTCAAGAAGCTGGCCCGCTATCAACCCATCGACGCCGTGAGTTTAAAGCGGGAGATTGCAGACCGGATCATCGATCTGGAAGCCTATCCTTTCTAATCTAACAAGACGCTGGAAAATGACGGCGGGATGCGGTTGCCCGCATCCCGCCATCCAGTTCAACCCTATCATATTTTCCTATTCTTAAAGCACTTTCAACCGCTTGAGCCAGTTCGGCCGTTGTTTGTCCACCTCGTCCATGGCCGTTGAAGATCCCAGCACCTTGACCACGCCCTTTTCCGCCGCTTTTTTCAAAACCCGGCCCATGGCCTTGAAATCAGATGTGGTGGTTCCCAGGAGTTCTTCCCGCATTTGCTGCCTCAAGCTTTCGGTGTCGTTCGTCAAATATCGAATCATGGAAACAAACCCCTTTGTATCAGGCAACATATAGCCGTCCAAATCGCCAATGGCACCGATGATGCTTTTGGTCAGTTCTTCATCCGTGAGGGTCTCTTCTTCCAGAAACTGTGCGGAGCGGTCAAAGATATCCAGGGTTTGAAGCAGGTTGGGATCCCGATAAGAGACAAAGGTCAACATGCCGGAAATCCGGTCCAGCAGGCAGAATGCGCCGTAGGCGCCCCCCTGCACGCGAACCCGGTCCCACAGCCAGGCATTGCGCACATAACGGGTAATGGCAAGGGCAGAGCCGTGGAATGTATATCCCAATTCAGTAAGATCCGTCCCTTTGCCCACATAGTTGACCTGGGTGGGAATGGTCATGCCTTCGAATAGTGGATTGCTTTGGACGGGCCGGTCTTTCTTTAAAGCGCCGGATTCGTCAACCGGACCGGCGGGCAAGGCACGCAGTAATTCCCGCAATGGCGGTTCAACCCGAGTCCATCCCGAAGCGTCTACGGTAACGTTGACCAGGGTAGCCTTCCGGTTCACCAGTATGCCATGAATGTTCTTCAAAATGGCCAGGACCTTGGGCCAGTCATTTTCCACATCCTGAACCAGCTGTCTGATAAAAAAGAGATAGCTGATGCCGCCCATTTGTTCAGCGGCCCAGTGAGACGGGGAAAAATGGGACTTCAGTCGAAGGTTCACCATCTGGTGGCCAGTAGGAATGAGTTTTTGCTCCACCCGGGCTTTTTCTTCCATGAGCATCTGCCGAAAACGATCCCGGTTGTTCAGTTTCACCGTCAACAACACATCCTCAAAAATACGGGCCAGTTCCGTCGCCTGGTGGGACATGGTTTTTCCCCGAAGGAACAGCCAGGTGGCGCTTCCTTCCGACCCTTGCACGCCTGAGGTAAAAGCTTGCGGATGAATGCCCCCCGTTTTCCGGCTGATGCGCTGGGTCAGCGTAACAAAATCTTCCGTTTCCGTACCCATCTCAACGAAAGCACGACCCAGGAGGGGGATATAGGGCAAGCAGTCAGGGGGAAGATTTTGAAGATTGAAACCCAGATCCACATAGGCAATCCCATTGGTAAACAGATCATGATAGAGGATGGGGATATGGTCTTCATCCATTTCGGCCAAGGGAATGGTTTTGTTGCGCTGCTCCAGATCCTCCCGATTCAGCATGGGGATGGTGGCCAGATCCTCGGGGGCATCGGGCTTTTCCTGGAGGATTTTCAGTTCCCGGGTGTTTTTCTGAACCGCTTCCAGAACTGTTTCATCCATGGCGGCACGGGCTTTTTCCAGCCGCCGTTTTTCAGCTTCAGTTTCCTTTTTGCCAAGATTTGAATCGGGTTCCAGAATCAGGGTGGTCCGATGGTTGTTTGAAAGGAACGTCTGTTCAATAAGCGCCTCAAAATAGGAGGGGCTGTTGGCGATTTTTGTCTTCACCCGTTCAAGGGGACCTTCAAAGGCCACCAGTGCCAGGGGGTCCCCCCCGTAAAGCCAGGTGGTGAGCGATCGCAACATCAGTGACAGTCCCCGGGGGAAACTGCCGGAGTTGTTTTCCCGCAGGCGGAATTCAATGGTATTCAGGGCCGCCTCCACCGTATGGGGATCGATGCCCGACCGGGAAAGGGTTTCCAGGGTTTTTAGGATGAGATCTTCAATCTTTTGGGCGTTATCCGTTTCAATACCCTTGAGGCCGGTAGAAAAGCACATCTGCCGCAATTCGGTTTCCAAACCGCCGCCGGTCAGGTCTTCTCCAAACCCTGAGTCGATGAGCGCTTTCCTGAGAGGAGACGCGGGCATGCCCAGCAGGATGTACTCCAGAATGCGCAGGGAAAAATTGGCGTCCACATCGGTTGTTTCACCCAGCATCCAGTTCACGGTCATCATGCCCTTGGCGGCTGTTTCATCCCCTTCACCCACCATGTAGGGCCGGACCAAGCGTCTCGGTTTGCTGAAAGAAGGTTGCAATTGCACGTTGGAATCCACCGAAAGCGGTTCAAAATCACCCAGCACCGCCGCTAACCGGTTCAGGCGCTCTTCGGGATCATCATTGCCATAAAAAAAGATACGCGCGTTTGATGGGTGATAATATCGTTCATGAAAGGCATGAAACTGTTCATAGGTAAGGTTGGGAATTTGTTTCGGATCGCCTCCTGAGTCAAGCCCATAGGCATTGTCCGGAAACAGGGATTGAAGGGAGTATTCGGCAAGTACGTTGTCCGGTGAAGAATAGGCCCCTTTCATTTCGTTAAAGACCACCCCTTTGAAGACCATTTCGGCCTCTTTCTTCTCCAGTTCGTAATGCCACCCTTCCTGCTGAAAAATGGCAGGCGTGATTCTGGGATAAAACACCGCATCCAGGTAAACATCCATCAGGTTGTAAAAATCCTGAAGATTCTGACTGGCGACGGGATAGCAGGTCTTATCCGGATAAGTAAAGGCATTCAGAAATGTCTGAAGAGACCCTTTCAGAAGTTCGACAAAGGGCTCCTTGACGGGGTATTTCCTGGATCCGCAAAGGACCGAATGCTCCAGGATATGGGCCACTCCCGTGGAATCAAAGGGAGGCGTTCGAAAAGTGATGCCAAACACCTTGTTTTCGTCGTCGGTAATGATGGAAAGGATCTCAGCCCCTGTTTTTTTGTGACGGAACAGATGGGCTTGGGTTTTCAATTCCTTTATGTCTCGTTTTTCGATCAGTTCAAATGCGTTTTGCGCTTTCATTTACGCCTCCTGGCAACGCTGCTGGTTTCCCGGGATTTCATGGAAGTGCCGGACTTATCCGACAGGAAATCCCCTTGAGGTTGGGTGTGCCGAATTCCCGGCCCAAGTCTTCGGTGCTGGTGAGCATGTTGAAGTTGGCCCGGGTCCAGTTGTCTTTGTCCATAAGCGCTTCCGGAAACCACCAGCCATAGGCGGCACTGACCACCCTCGGGTGAATATGGGAGGTCAGCCGGGCTGTCTGACGGATTTGACCCGCCCGGGTTTCAATGCTTACGGGATCTCCCTCTTGAATGCCCAAGTGAGCGGCGGTTTCGGGATGAATTTCCACCATCGCATCGGGGCTCCTCTCCCGCAGTTTTCTGACCCATCGGTAGGAGGAATGGAGATAAAACCGGTCTTTACAACTGATCAACACCAGCGGATAGTCCGGATCATCCAAAGGTAGAACATCGGTTTCCGGCAAAGGGTGAAGCTTGAATTTTTCGGCGGTACTCAAGCGTAGCTCGACCTTGCCCGTGGGGGTCCTGAACCCTTTGGCTTCATATTTTTTAAACTGGTCTTTTCCTTTGAGATATCCCAATTCCGAAAAAGCCTTGAAGGTCAGGCCCATCGGTCTTAGCACCATTTCAATCAACGCATGGGCATCATCAAACCAGTGTTCCTTTGAGGTCATGAGGGTTCCCAGGTCGTTGATAATGCGAATATCGGGCCGACATTCCTCAGGCGGTTCGACCACCTTCGGTCTTGCCAGGATATAACCATGCCCCAGTCCATAATGCCCGATGTCGTCAAACTCGAAATGGGTGGCCGCGGGCAGAACGATGTCCGCAAAAGCCGCGGTAGGGGTCATGAAAAGATCGCTGACCGCCAGAAAATCCAGCCGGTTCAACGCTTTAAAGGTCAAGTTGCTGTCCGCATAAGCCATTAAGGGGTTGGCGCACTGGACATAGGCGCCTTTCACCGGATAGGGATTTTCTTCCAGTACGGCTTCTCTGAAAAAAGCGGGCGGGACGGTCATGAGCCTGGGGATGGTCCCGTGGGCCGCATGGATCATCTCTTTCCATTTGTTGGGCAAAAGATCGGCCCGCACGTACTTTCCCAAAGGGAGAATGTCAGGCTCGCTGGGTTGAATGTTGCCGCCGGGAATATCCAGGTTGCCGCACAGGGCCATAAGGCAGGTGATGGCCCTTATGGCGTCAAAGGCATGGCTGTTTTGTTCCAGGGCATTTCCCCAATGAATGGCGGCGGGGCTGGATTCAGCATATAATCTTGCCGCTTTTCGAATCAGATCCGGTGCAACCCAGGTAATGTCCGCGACTTTTTCGGGGGCATAATCCGTCACATGACGGGCCAGCTCATCAAAACCGTGGGTCCAGGTTTCAACAAACGCTCTGTCGAACAGGTTTTCTTCAATAATGACATTCAAAAATGCCAGGGCCATGAAGTGGTCCGTGGCGGGCCGAAGCTGAAGCCAGACCTGTGCCTTTTTGGCCAGATCGGTTTTTCTCGGGTCGATAACGATCAACTGCGTTCCCCGCTTCAGTTGTTCCAGCAAGAGGCTGCCGATTTCCCCTTCTTCATGGGTGTGGGTGGGATTGCCGCCCCACACCAGCACGGTTTTGCTCGGGTGATGAAAATCCACCACCGGGTAAAAACCGCAGGTATGCATCCCGGTCACTTCCCGGGGTGCGTGGCAAACGTCCTGAACCGCCACCACATTGGGAGACCCAAAAAGATTGGCAAGGCGAATCAGGGCAAAATGCTCCATGCCCTTGGGCATGCCCTGGCAAAAGGCAACCCCTTTGGCGCCGTATTGATCCTTGATTTGAAGGAAATTTTGGCTGATGGTCTGAATGGCTTGATTCCAGGAGATTTTTTCCCATTTTCCCCCACCCCTTTTCCCTTTTCGCTTCAGGGGGTGTTTCAGGCGGTCCGGGTGGGTAAGGCGTTCCGAAGAGACCAATCCCTTGGGACAAATATACCCCTTGTTTAAAAAACCATTCCGGTCTCCCTTTATTTTGACAACCCGGTTGTTTTGGGTACCCACCAGAATGGCACACCCTCCGTGATCCATTCTGGCGCAATGGGTTCTGGTCCAGCGTATACCTGTTTCCATCGTGCTAACGCCCATGAGTGTCAGGATTTTCCCTGAATTTTAATGACCTGAAACACCCATAGCACCACCTGACGGCGATTGTCAAAATATTCCATGGCCTATTTTTCAGTTTTACGCTATCTTAATTTAAATGAAGATCAGGATACCCTTTTATGATGCCGCGGGAAGCCAACACGATGTTTAAAATTACAGGGCCTGCCAGGAAGAAGATTCAGGAAATTGTCCATGGGGAAAAAAGCCCTTCACCCATTCGCATCATGATGGCCGGGGGCTGCATCGGCCCTCATCTGGGCATGCTCTTTGATTCAGTGAGGCCCAACGATCAGATCTTTGACGTGGAAGGAATTCAATACGCCGTTGATAAGGAACTTTTGTTTCGATTTCAGCCGATTACCGTAGATTACAGAAGCGATTCATCGGGAGAAAGGTTCAGTATTATGTCACCCCGGCATGAGACAGATCCATAACCGATTGTTTTTACTGAACAATACGCCCTGAACCATCAGGTTTTATCCAATAGGGACAGACCTGAAACCCCTTCGGTTGTTTCCACGCGGCACGTTAAGGACCCCTCCGCCAGAAGGACCATAATCTGATCCCCTGAATACACGCCTTTGATTTTTTTCAGAATCTTCTTTTCGGGCAGCTGAAGGGCAATACTGTACCCCCGTTTTAAAATGGCCCGAGGGTTCAGGTCGCCCAGGCCCTTTTCAAGCAGGGAACGGTTCATTCGAAATCCGCGAAGTCTTGTTTCCATAGCCCGGATGAGGGACGTCCTTTGAAAATCAAGATTTTGTTTGCCCGAAGCGATCATGCCCAGGGGAGAATGAACTCTCAAAGCATTTGCTTTTGCGCCTGAGACCATGCGTTTGTGGTGAAGGTCCAGACGCATCAAACGCATCAGTCTCTGTTGAACTTCATCCAGGCGAATCCAGGCGTCCGCAAGCCGTTTCCTCGGGTCCCGAAGTCGCTGCTTCAGCTTTTCCAGAACCCGCCCGCGATGATCGACCTGTTGCCTCATGAGCCCGAACAAACGATTTTGCAGGTCTTTGAGGCGATTTTCAAGGGCTTCTTTTTCTGCCACCAGAAGCTCGGCTGCTGCGGAAGGGGTGGGGGCCCTGAAATCCGCCGCCAGATCGCATATGGTCACATCGATTTCATGCCCTACCGCCGAGACCACCGGTATCCGGGAGCCCCTGACGGCCATGGCCAGTTCTTCCTGGTTAAAGGCCTGTAAATCCTCCAGGGATCCGCCCCCCCGGGTCAAAACAATCACATCCACGGATAGCTCACGGTTAATGAATTCAAGGGCTTTGACCATGTCCCCGCAGGCCTGATCTCCCTGAACCCGAACGGGGAGGATGCTGATCTCCAGATTGGCAAATCGCCTTTGAATGACATTGAGGAAATCCCGCACCGCGGCGCCGGTAGGCGATGTGACCAGGGCGATCCGTTTGGGCAGGAAGGGCAGCGGTTTTTTGATCTCCTGATCAAAAAGGCCCTGTTTTGCCAGTTTGTTTTTGGTCTGTTCAAATGCCAGGGCCAGGGCGCCCACGCCTACGGGTTCCAGATAGTCCAGGATCAGCTGGTATTCTCCTCTGGGCGCGTATACGCCTACCCGGCCCTGTGCAATCACTTTCATGCCGTTTTCGGGCAGGAATTTTAAATAGCGTGCCTGAAGACGAAACATGACCGTCCTGATCTGCGCGTTTTCATCTTTGAGTACCATATAGTAATGGCCGGATCTGGGTGCACTGAAGTTGGATATTTCCCCTTCAACCCAAATAAAATCAAGCGTCCCCTCCAGGAGGTCCCTTATTTCTTCGGTGAGTTCATAAACACCATATACCTTTGGGCCATGGATTTCAGACATGCGCGACAATTAACGCTCCTTTTTTAGAGGATTCTGATGGACTATCAGCTTCCTTAAACATCACTTTAGGCATAACATATCAAAAACTTATCTCTAAAACACCTTTCTATGACGCCCTTCAAGAACCTTGGGATTCAGCAACGAAAGCGTACCAGACTTTCAATGGACAATCGTACCATGAGGAAGATGGAATGGCAACGAATTGGTAAGGGGCTTATCATATAGGGTAAATAGTGGACTCATGGTTCGATTATGGCGAGCTTCGTCCATATCTGAATGGATCATTGGCGATTTTTATTTTCGAAGCGCTTGACAAATTAAACACTGCCTTTGTATAGGTGTTAGGTATTCGGTGTTTTGGGATCTTGATGCTTGACAGGAGATGGTCCGAGTAAAGGAGGGGGCGTCTTGGGGAAAAAACAGTTGCTTTTTTTCGTTCTGTGGATCAGTGTGGGGTTTTTTTCCTCTTCCACGTTTGGCGTAAGCGTCGTCTGTGCACAGTCTCCAACCCACATTGTGGTTAAAGGCGAGACCCTTCAAAGCATCTGCGTCCGTTACTATGGGGACGGAGATTTATGGCCGAAGCTGTGGAAAATAAATCCCTTGGTAACCGATCCAGGTCTTCTCCACCCGGATGAAGTTATTTTCCTGTTTGAAGATATGCCCATCAAGACGGTTCAGACACCGGTTGTTGAAAAAACGCGATCTTTGATCGGGGCTGATAATACGACATGGGCATCAACGGCGGTTGATGTTTCCGAATATTGCAATGTTGAGGCATTGGGTTTTCTATCGCCTGAAGGGGTGACCCCTTGGGGCCATGTGACGTCGGATGAAACAGAGCGAATCTTTCTAGCCCAATACGACACCGTCTACGTGACCTTTGAAAAAGATCGTAAGGTGAAACCCGGAGACTCTTTTAACCTTTACAGGGCGTCGGATAATCTGGAGCATCCGCTTACCGGAGACGATGTGGGAACCGCTGTGCTGTTTCTGGGGAAAATTATTCTCAAAAGTCAGGTCAGTGAATGTCTGTTTAAAGCAGAGATTGTGGAAAGCTACCGGGTCATGCGGGTAGGAGACCCGCTTTTGCCTTACACTCCGGTGTCGGCCTGTGTGCAGCCGTCAAACCCTGACTGGAAAAGATACGGGGACATTAATAAATGCGACATCGCAATTGTAGCTTCCAAAGATCAACTTGAATTAATGGGTCAATATTCCGTAGTCTACATCAATCAAGGATACAAGCACGGCGTTAAAAGGGGCAATCTTTTTGCCATTGTGACCCGGATAGAAACCACCATCGCAAACGAGGCGGATCTCCCGGAACTGGTACTTGGTTACCTCATCATTCTTGAATCGCGGCTTGAGACGGCCACGGCTGTTGTATTGAACGCAAAAAAAGATTTTCCCAACGGAACCACCATCAAAGCAGTAGATTTGGCCAAGACCCTGAAAAATACCCTGGCGGATCAGGGCTACCAAGGAATAAAAGAAATTGATATTCAAAATGAGCTGATGCCTATTCTAATGAAAATTGGACAAAATATTGATTTAAAAAAAGATTTACCTGAAAGTCTATACCTGCTGTCAACCATGGTGAAATGTTCGACAAAATAAGCGTCACACCCCTTTGATATCCTATGACCATACCGCGGAACCCAATACAGGCATGGCTGGCCCTTTACATGATTCCCGGGTTGGGAAATGTCGTTTTAAAACGGCTTTTCGAGAAATTTCTTCATGTTGAAGCCATCTTTGAAGCGGGATTTTTTGATTTGATGGGGGTCGAAGGACTTCGAAAGGATATCTGTAAAAGAATCCTGGATCGGCAATACCTTGACCGGGCCGAAGCGGAAATGATAAAGGCCCAGCGCTGTCATGCACGAATCCTCACCTATGAGGATCCCAGCTATCCGCCCCTGTTGCGAGAGATCCATAATCCCCCTATGGTGTTGTTTGCCAGGGGAAGAGAAATCCCTCTTGAGCAAACCTTTGTGGGCCTGGTAGGTTCTCGAAACGCAACACACTACGGCCTGAAAACGGCCGAAAAAATCGCGACGGCGCTGGCGAAAAGAGGGGCCGGCGTGGTCAGCGGTCTGGCAAGGGGAATTGACGCGGCGGCCCATAACGGCTGCCTTCGCGGAGGCGGCTTTACCATCGGCGTACTGGGAACGGGAATTGATGTGGTTTATCCCAAATCCAACAGTCGGCTGTTTGAACAGATGTTCGAAGAGGGGGTCGTTGTGTCTGAATTTCCCATGGGAACATCCCCTGAACCCCGAAATTTTCCCATCCGAAATCGGGTTATCAGCGGCCTCTGTCGAGGAATCGCCGTTATTGAAGCCGCCAGGAAAAGCGGGTCGCTCATTACGGCCGCCCTGGCACTGGAACAGAATCGCGAAATATTTGCCGTTCCAGGGAGCGTTGAATCCTTTAAGAGTGCCGGCGCCCACTGGCTCATCAAACAGGGCGCCAGGCTCATTGAAAACGCCAATGATATCCTGGACGAGCTCTGGTTTTTGAAGCAAGGGGCCGGGTTGCCTCCCCCCCGGGAAGCCTCCGGATCCCAGAAACAGATGAACGAGCCTGAGCGTAAGGTATACGACATGATCGGAGATTATCCGACACATATTGACCAAATAGTCCGCATGGGCGCAATGGATGTGTCCCAGGTAGCCATGATCCTGCTAAAAATGGAATTAAGCGGCATCATCCGGCAACTCCCAGGAAAGATGTATGTGCGGTAGGCGATAGTATTTCGGATTACGGATTTCAACAAACACAAATTACAGTACTTAATCAGATGGTTGGAGATGTGCTCTTTCTCGGAGTTGTAAAATTATCATTGTAAAAGCGATAGCGCGTCATTGGCAGGAAAACTCAAAACCTAAAACTTAAAACCGGCGGCTTGCCGCTTTAGATTGGACCCAAAGTATGCCGAAAAATTTACTCATCATTGAATCTCCAGCCAAGGCCAGAACCATAAAAAAATATCTGGGACCCGATTTCAAAATTATGGCCTCGGTGGGACATGTGAAAGACCTTCCCGTCAGCAAGCTGGGCGTTAATCTTGAAAAAAATTTTGAACCTGATTACGTGGTTATTAAAGGCAAGGGGAAAATTCTGAAAGATTTAAAAACCGCCGGCCAAAACGCCGAAGCCATTTATCTGGCGCCAGACCCGGACCGTGAGGGGGAAGCCATTGCATGGCATGTGGCCCAGGAACTGGCCAAAGGAAAAGGGGATCAAAAAATCTATCGGGTTCTGTTTAATGAATTAACCAAAAAAGCGATTCAGGCCGCTGTGGCCTCGCCCAGGGCTTTGGACACAAACAAATTTGAGTCTCAACAGGCCAGGCGTGTTCTGGATCGTCTGGTGGGGTATCAGATCTCACCGCTCCTCTGGAAAAGGGTTAAACGGGGGTTGAGCGCCGGTCGGGTCCAATCCGTGGCCGTCAAGATGATCTGCGATCGGGAACGGGAAATTCAGGCCTTTAATCCCCAGGAATACTGGTCCCTTACGGCCCATCTAGAAGGCGCTGAGCCACCGCCCTTCGAGGCTAAATTCTTTCAATACAAGGGCAAAAAAACCGACCTGATCCATGAAGAACAGACCCTTGGCATCGTCAGCGAAATCAAAAGCCTTCCATTTGAGGTCGCTAAGATCACCCAAAAACGCACCAAAAAGAATGCCCCTCCGCCGTTTATCACGAGTCTTTTACAGCAGGAAGCCTTCAGCAAGTTGCGGTATTCCGCCAAGAAAACCATGTCCATTGCGCAGAGTCTTTACGAGGGCGTCGATTTGGGAGATAAAGGTTTGGTGGGGCTCATTACCTATATGAGGACCGATTCCTTCAATCTTTCCGATGACGCCATTGACCAGGCACGTACCTATATCAGCCGGGTTTTCGGGAAGGATTATCTCCCTCTAAAACCGAATCGTTTCAAAAGTCGCAAGGGGGCACAGGAAGCCCATGAAGCCATTCGGCCTACCGCCGTGGACCTGGAACCGGGGGACATATCCAGATATCTCAGCCGGGAGCAATTCGCACTCTACCAGCTCATCTGGAAACGGTTCGTGGCCTGCCAAATGAGTCCCGCGCAATTGGATAAAACCCAGGTGGAAATCAGCGCCGGAAACGCCGGGTTTCGCGCCACCGGTTCCGTGGTGGTCTTTAAGGGGTTTACCACCCTTTATCAAGCACAAAAAGAGACCCCAAATGGAGAGCAGGGGGAGAACAAGGGATCGGAATCCCAGCTTCCGCCATTGGTCAAAGGCCAAATTTTGACCCTCATAAAACTGGACCCGGCCCAGCATTTTACCCAACCGCCCCCGCGGTTTACGGAAGCATCTCTGATCAAGGCCCTGGAGGAAAACGGCATAGGCAGGCCCTCCACCTATGCCGCCATCCTGGCCAATATCAGCGGAAGAGAATATGTGTCCGTGGAAAAGAGACGATTTATGCCCACCGAATTGGGTTTTCTGGTGACGGATCTGCTGGTCCAAAATTTTCCCGATGTATTGAATACGACATTTACCGCCCAAATGGAGAACAATCTGGACCAAATTGAGCAAGGCAAAGTGAAATGGACCGACGTGCTAACACAATTTTATGATTCCTTTGGAAAGGATCTGGATAAAGCAACCCAGGGGATGAAGGGGGAGGTGCTGACGGATATCACCTGCGAGAAATGCAAACGCCCCATGGCGGTCAAATCGGGGCGAAACGGCATTTTTCTGGCCTGCACCGGTTATCCGGACTGCCGGAATACCGCCAACTTTACCCGGGATGAAAAAGGAAAGATTATCGTTGAAGCACCCGTTCCCCATATGGGAGAGGAGCAGGGAATCTGCGAGAAATGCGGCAAACCCATGGTTACCAAAAACGGCCGGTACGGTCCCTTTGTGGCCTGTTCCGGGTACCCGGAATGCAAGAATATCTGGTCGCCTGATCCGGTGAGCACCGGCGTTGGGTGTCCGGAGGCGGGTTGTTCGGGAACACTGGTGGAAAAGGTTTCCAAAAAAGGGAAAAAGTTCTATGCCTGCAATCAATATCCCAAGTGCCGGTTTGCCACCTGGGATGAGCCATTTGATGGGGTTTGCCCCGAATGCGGCACCCGGGTGTTAAGCATCAAACGGCCCAAAAAGGCGGATGAACCGATGGTGGCCTGTAGAAAAAAGGGGTGCCGGTTCAAGGAACCCCTTTCCGTTTATTCCCAAAAGGCTGATTAAATCCAACATTAGTAATAAACTGTGTAATAGCTGTTTCAAGTTTGGTAATTTGCATAAAACCTATACGAACGAGAATCTCCTTATACATGGGATGCTCCTTTTCTGTTTTTTACTGGGCCTTTTTTAAAAACAGGCTGGTATTCACACCGCCGAAGGCGAAATTTTGAATAGAAGCGATATTGATGGGGGTTTCACGTAACGCTTGGGTGTGACGGATCATGGCGCATCTAGGGTCAATTTCATCCAGGTTCAGGGTGGGTGGGATAAACCCCTTCTCCATCATATAGAGGGCAATGATAATTTCAATGACCCCGCATGACCCCATGGTGTGACCCATATAACTCTTGAGGCCCGTAACATGAGGACCGTTCCCATAGACGCTTGAGATGGCCATGGCTTCGGCCACATCGCCCATTTTGGTGGCTGTGGCATGGGCGCTGACAAAATCCACATCCCCGGGTCCTATTCCGGCATTTTTCAAGCCCTGAACAATGGTCTCTCTGATGCCGCTCATGTTGGGCAGAATCATGTCCCCACCATTGTTGCCGCACCAGAAACCCATCACCTCTCCCAGGATATTCGCCCCCCTTTTTCTAGCAAATTCGTACTCTTCCAGCAAAACCGCGCCGGCCCCTTCCCCCACCACCAGACCGTCCCGCTTGATGTCAAAGGGGCGAGGCGTGAGATGAGGCGTATCATTGTACGCCGTTGAACAGGCCAGCAGATTGTCAAATACGGCCACTGTAGTGGTGTCATACTCGTCTGCCCCGCCGCAGATCATGGCGTCCTGCATCCCGTATTTCACCGCCTCATACCCATATCCAATGGATTGACTGCTGGTGGTGCAGGCCGTGCACGAAGAGATCACCCGGCCGGTAATCTGAAACATCTTGGTAATGTTGACCGCAGTGGTATGCACCATACTTTTAAGGTAATCCACCGCGCCGATGGCCGCAAACCGAGCATCCGAACCACTGAAAAAATGTTCATAAATCTGCCGCTGCACAGTGGGGCTGCCATGGGTTGAACCAAAAGCCACCCCGAGTCTGCCCGAAGAGATGAAATTCTGATCCAGACCAGCGGCGTCGAGCACCTCCTTGACCACCTGGCAGGCGTAGTAAGACACAGGCCCCATGGTCTTGCGATACTTCCTTGGGAAGTCGAAATCAATGGGATAACCGATAGTCCCAAATACTCGGGATTCCACACGATGGGTCAGGAGGTCGTCTTCCCGAATTTTTGTTACGCCCGATTTTCCAGTAATAAGGCTATCGATCACGTCATCCTTGGCATGGCCGATGGGGGTAATGGCCGAGGCGGCTGTGATGACAACTCTTCTTTCCATGGGGGTCCTGTTTTAGGGCGGCAAACCGCGGTTTTAAGTTTTCGGGTAACGGGGCTTCAGGAAGGAAAGCCTACAGCAAAGCCCTCTTTCCGGCAAGAGCCTCAACATAATTGCAAATCTGATTGATGGTGCGAATCTCCATTGCGTCTTTTTTTTCCTGACGGGTCAATTCCGAATCCAGCATTTTTTCGATTTCGCCCAATAGCTCCAGCGCGTCGATACTGTCGAAGTCATGCACCTCCGTCAGATTATCATCCAAGCCGGGATTGACGATTTCAAATTCCTTTTCAAAAATTGTTAACAGGGTTGCTTTTATCTCATCTCTTGTCATCAAACCGCCTCGTATTTTTTTCCTTTGCTCATCTGATGCTATTGAATTGCTGGATAGATGTCAATGTGGAACAAAGACCAGCCGCAATTCTAATGATGGACACTGTATTAACCCAGAGACATCAGTCCAAAATAAGAATTGCGTAAAGATCAGATTATAGGGCTTAAAGTTAAACGATTTTTTTACCAAGGAAGGGGTCAAAGTGGTACCACTGAAAGGGATGGCGCCGAAGATTTTGCGCCAGATGGTCGGCATATTCCTGGGCGGCTTTTTGAATGGCGCCCTTTCTATGGGCCCGGGGGAAATCCTCGATGGTAATCGGCGCGCTGATTGAGACATGGTATCGCTCCCTGCCGGTGCGCCAGGCGAAAAAGATATACAGGGGGACGTGAGCAAGAAGGGCCAGCAGATAAGGCGTCTCGGGAATTGCCGCTTCGTATCCCAGAAAAGACACCGAAACACTTCGCTGATCCTCACGCCAGAGGACATCGCCCGTCATGGACACCATGCCGCCATCTCTAAGCTGCTTAACCCCTTCAACGATATCAAAAGGAGAACCGCCGCCCCTTTGAATGGCAAATACCCTGATGCCGGTTTTTTGAAAATCATCCTTTTGGAGCCTTTCAATCTGCTCTTTCTGCTTTGCCCCCATATAAAGCAATAAACTGATTTCAGGCAGTTCCCGTTTCAAATGATGGGCCGCCGCCTCCCAACTCCCCGCATGGGACATGAGAATCACGCCTCCGGTGCGGTTCTTTACGGCTCGTTCAAGATGTTCCAGGCCCCTTGAAGAAAAAGAAGCGCTGCTCGAAGGGTTTACAATCCTTGCCCTTTCGAGAAAAACATCCGTAAACGCATGGAATTGTTTCCAGGTACACCAGACATGGTAAGATAATTGCCGGTTCGGAAAAAGCACCCTGTAGAAGTTAATCCCCGTTATGACCCGACGGGGAAACAAAACAAAATAACCGGTTGCAACAAACCAGGCAAAAAATTTAAAAAACCATTGGCCGAACTTTTCGGACCCAAATACAAGGGTTTTGTAAAACCATTCCTTCATTATCCAGGGCCGTTAATGCCTTGTTTTTCTGAATCTCTGTTAGAAAAAACAAAAAAATCCTTGTCGGGAAGACTTAAAACTTAAAACCGCGGCTTGCCGCCTTAAAACCCCAGTGCCTTGCGAATCGCCTGAGGGATTTCAAACATCATTTCCATTTGTGGGTACACCACCGCGACCTGCTCGCTTCTTCCTCTGGCGCAAATCTTATGCTGTCCTTTTCTCCTGATTTCAAAATCCATGACAATCTTGATTCCGGCCTCCAGCACCGTAACCTTGCACAGGAGTTCGTCGCGGTTTCGAAGGGCAATGATATGCTTGGTGGAAGTTTTAATAATAGGAAACAGAACACTCGTTTTTTCAAAATAGTCTTGAAGATCAATGCCGCATTCATCGAGAAGGGCAAACCGGGCCAAGTCAAAATATTTCATCAGGTGCCCATGCCAGACAATATTCATGGGATCCAGATCGTGAAAGGGAATCTTTATCGCCACCTCGCAGCTTTTTCGATTTTCCATTAGTTATGTCACGGGTCATAGCCGATGTAGGCGGTTTTGTGAATAAAAGAGCTAACAGCCTATTTTACCCGCCCCTTTCATGTCAAGAATTTATTGACGCCATTTGGGGATGCTGATACCATAACCCACAAAATTTATTCAGAATAAAGGTGAAAAGATGAAAGTCAGCAGCGTCAAGGAAATGAGAGAGATGGACAGAACCGCCATTGAGACCTACGGCATTAGAGAAGAACTGCTCATGGAGAATGCCGGGACGGCGGTCTATTCTGTTATTTTGAACCAATTCGGAATACAAAACAAGCACTTCGTTGTCTTTTGCGGAATGGGCAATAATGGCGGTGACGGTTTCGTTATCGCGAGAAAGCTTCATTCCAACGGCGGGTTTGTCAAGGTCTTCATCCTGGGCAATCAGGAAAAGTATCGGGGAGCGGCAAAACTAAATCTGGATATTCTGAAGAGCCTACCCATTGAAATCCGTGAAATCAACGCCGCATCATCTGTTCTTATGGATATCACGCACTCGGACGCTATCGTAGACGCCATTCTGGGAACCGGATTGATGCGGGAAGTCAAAGGGCTTTATCGGGATATCATTGCAGGCATCAACAAAAGCGAAAAAACCGTGTTCAGTGCGGACATTCCCTCCGGCGTTGCGGGGGACACGGGAAAAGTGATGGGGATTGCCGTAAAAGCAGATTACACCGTGACCTTCGGCCTTCCCAAATTGGGAAATCTTCTGTTTCCGGGTTATGATTTATGCGGGAATTTATATGTGACCCATATCTCTTTTCCTCCTGTACTTTATGATGCCGATGATCTGAAAGTCGCCATAACACCCCCCATAAACCTTCCCCCAAGGGATGCCGACGTCCACAAGGGAAGTATGGGAAAAGTCCTCTTTATTTCCGGCGCGGCGGGCTATTTTGGGGCTCCGTACTTTTCAGCCCTTTCTTTTCTGAAGGCCGGTGGTGGATATTCACGTCTTGCAGCCCCCCAATCCATCACCCCTTTTATTGCCAATAAAGGCAGCGAAATCGTTTTTCTACCGCAAAAAGAGACGGCATCAGGAAGCATCGCCCTTCTGAACAAAGATTTTCTGCTGGACCTCGCCAATAACATGGACATGGTTGTGCTGGGACCCGGTTTATCCCTGGATCCGGAGACCCAGACCCTGGTAAGATTCCTTGCAAAAGGGCTGAACGTTCCCCTTCTGCTGGATGGGGACGGTATTACCGCCATTTGCAGTGACCTCCAGATCCTGAAAGAACGAAAAACGGAGACCATTCTGACGCCCCATTTGGGCGAAATGGCCAGAATCACAGGCATGGATGCAGCGGAAATTGACTGCCGTAAAATAGATATCCTGCAACAAACCGCCCAGCAGTTACAGGCAACAGTGGTATTGAAGGGCGCGCACACCCTCATCGGAATGCCGGACAAACGGATTTTCATCAACATGTCGGGAAATTCAGGCATGGCCACAGCCGGTTCCGGCGATGTTTTAACCGGGGTCATTTCCGCCATGTTCGGCCTTGGTTTGAAAATCGAAGACGCTGCGTTGAAGGGCGTGTTTATTCATGGTTTGGCAGGTGATCTTGCCGCGGAAGAAAAAGGCATGGACGGCATGACGGCCCAGGATATCCTTGACCATTTACCCCTTGCGCTCAAAAAAGAGCGGGAAGGTCTCGGCATGGCCATCGAAGCTCGCTACAAGGGCGCTGCAATCATTTGAAAAAATTGATCCTGCCGCGTGTTTTTTTTACCGCCACACCTGTGGTCTTTTTGATACATTTACCCCTTCTTTTCTTCAGGGTTTCATGTAAATATTTGTCACATCTGGTTATTTCAACATGAGGCATTTATGGCAAGGATTTTGCAGCGTTAGAGAAGCATGTGTTTGGCGAATACAAGCTAGCGCTGTTTGACATGTGAATAACGTTTTTAAGTATCGTCCAGCTCCAAAATAAGGGAAGCAGTTGATGATGCTTAAAACCAGGCTTCTCGGATGTGCGTGCATCTGTTCTTCCGCAATCTTGAACCACTTAGGAGGAGAGATTAATTTGGAGGAAAACAACGGCATCTCGGGAAGCTTTTTTTTATCCGTGCCCCCCTATGGCGCCAAAAAACAATACTGAAAACAGACGAATGCCATCCTATCGAGAGCGCACCTACAGACAGAGCGTTCATGCCAAAGACCTGAAATCCTTTCAAGTGGTGGTCGATGAAACCGATCTGTGGATTTGCGCGGAATCAAACCTTAAAAAGGAAGCCCGTGATCTGGTTTTCATGTTCAGACACCAACTCAAAGCCTATATTGAACGTCATCCCGAATTCCTGACCACACTCCTGCCCCTGGACGATGATCCCTATGCACCCCCCATTGCCAGAGATATGATCCGGTCCACGAAAAAGGCCAATGTGGGGCCCATGGCCGCGGTGGCAGGCGCCATAGCGCAACAGGTGGGGGAAGGACTCCTTAATCGCAGCAGTCAGATCATTATTGAAAACGGAGGGGATATTTTTCTGACGGCCGCACGGCCGCTCACCGTTTCCATTTTTGCAGGCGCTTCGCCATTGAGTGAACGTTTCGGGTTGCGCATTCCCACAAGACAGATGCCCCTTGGCATATGTTCCTCTTCCGCAACCGTGGGTCACTCCTTGAGCAAGGGAATTACCGACGTGGTCTGTCTTCTGGCCCGGTCAAGCGCCCTGGCCGACGCCGCGGCCACAGCCCTGGGAAACCGGGTCAAGGACAACTCAGACCTTGAGCATGTGGCCCATTGGGCAGAAGAGATCGGCGGAATTCTGGGAGGCGCGGTAATCGTAAAAGACCGCATGGCCACATGGGGCGACATCGAACTGGTAGAAATATAAAGACATTACAGATCGTAAAGCGTTTCATCAACCCTTGGCGGTCGCTTTTTCAGACCCTTGGCGGATTTTTTCCCAAAAGCAAAGGGGTCTTCCCCTTCGAGAAGATCCCCCATTTCAGATTCTATGGCCTCCGGATCTTCGCCCCTTTCCATACGACTCAGGGCCTCCTCCATGCCATCCCCCAGATTAAGCCCGGTCATATCCGTCAGCTTGCGCATGAGCTTGGCAGCTTGTCTCGGATCATTTTCATCCAGATGCTCCGCTTCCGCCGCCAGCACATTCATGGCCTGTTCCATCTTGCTTTCGTCCAGGTCCGGAAGAGACGAATCCTCTTCTTCGCCCCGATTGCGCGGCGTCGCAAAGACCGACGGATGTCGTTCCAGTCCAACCTTTCCGCACTGTGGACACGACGGTCTTTTTTCCGTGTTGATCGTCTTGGAGAGAAAGTTGAACAGGGTATGACATTCGGAACAATAGAATTCATATATGGGCATTGTTTTTACCTTTCTATTTTTAAGTTTTACAAAAATATTCTTTCCTCGTCAATGATGCACCCCCTGGTTCAGATAAATCTTGTCTTTTTTTCGCAGGTTGGTATACTCCTCAATGATTTTTACCGTCAGGGGCTATACGGCCTCGGTTTTTTGGAGTGAAGACATGAAAATCGGCGTACTCTCGGATACGCATCTTTATCAGGTGACCCGAGAACTTTCCGACATATACCGTACTTATCTGTCAGATGTCGACATGATTTTTCATGCCGGAGACATTGTATCAACTGATATTGTTGCGTTTTTCGAAAAGACTGTTTTTCACGGCGTTCAAGGAAATATGGATCCCCTGGAAGTAAAAGCGCTGCTCCCCGACAAAAAAATTGTGACCGTGGGACGGCATAGAATTGGCATTATCCACGGATGGGGGGCTGCCGATGGTCTGGAAGACCGAATCTTTCCGCTATTTCCAAATGTGGATGTGATTGTTTATGGACACTCCCATGTGGCTGCCAATCATGTCCGGGATGGGGTCTTGTTTTTTAATCCCGGTACGGCCACGGGATACAGCGCTTCCGGCGTACACAGCATTGGCATCCTGGAGGTGGAGAAGTCGGTCAAGGGACGGATTATTCCGATTTAGCGGATGGTTTTTTCGTACTTTTTTCATTAACTTAGTTTTTCACATAATCTTTTAAAAATGGGTCTCTGAATACGGAGGTGGGGTATGAAACAAATCAAGGCGCTTTTGATCATTCTTTTTTTGCTTCTGGTTGTGGTTTTGTCGGTTCAAAACTATGCGGCTTTAACAACCAAAATCAATTTTAAAGCAAACCTTCTCTTTTTAAATTATGAAACAGCGGGATTGTCTGTGTTTTTGATTGCAGTGCTGACTTTTCTTGTGGGTGTAGTGCTTACCTGGCTTTTCGGAATCTCAGAACGCATCGCCTTCAAGCGGCAAATCAAAGCCCTCGTAAAGGACGTGAAAAGCAATGAGATGGAGTTGAACTCCCTTCGGAATTTACCGGTTACAACGGAGGTCATGAATTCAGACGATGATGTGAATCCAGAGCCTTCTCCCGCCAACACATGATCATGTACGCTCGTTGAAAGAGATCCCCATGCTGGAATCAACGTGGCAATGGTTTCTTGGCGCTGGAAGCCAGCACCTTTTTCTGACTGCCATCGTCTTTCTTCTAATCGGACTCTTTCTGGGGTCGCGCATTCGATCACCCGAAGAAAAAAAGCAACCACAGCCAACCAACAGAGGGGACAGCTCTTTTTTTAAAGGGGTGCAGTACCTTCTTTCCAATGACCATGACCAGGCCATCGAGGAATTTACAAAATCCGTTCAGGTAAATTCGGATACCATCGAAACCTATGTCACCTTGGGGAATCTTTATCGATCAAAAGGCGATATCGATCGCGCCATCAGAATCAGGCAAAACATCATTTTGCGCCCCAACATCGATGAACAAAGTAAACTTGGGGCGCTGTTCGATCTGGGCAAAGACTATCAAAAAGGCGGTTTCTTGAATCGTGCCCTGAAGACGTTTCTTCAGGTCTCCACCAAAAATCCCGGCGACGTACGAACCCTTAAAGAAATTGAACGTATCTATGAAGGGTTGAAAGACTGGGAAAACGCTTATGCCACCCGGCAAAAAATCGCCAGGCTCGAAAAAGGCCGCCACGACCATATTCTGGCGCACCATTTGGTGGAAGCGGGCAAAGTTTATCAGGAAAAAGATGATGTCGGCAAAGCGAAGACCCTTTTCACCAAAGCGATCTCCATTCAAAAACAATGTGTTGACGCTTACCTGCACCTGGGGGATCTCTATCTGAAAAAGCAGGAATACAAAAAAGCCATTGCCGCCTGGAAAAAAGTGGCCGAAGTCATGCCCCAATTTACATTCCTGGCCTATGGCCGCCTGGAAGGGGCCTACACGAAAATGAAAAACCTGGAACCCGTGGAAATTTTTTTGAAAGAATGCGTTCGGTCTAATCCGGATGCTTTTACCCATATGGCATTGGCCCGGTATTTATACAACAGGGATGACATGGCGGGCGCCTTAAAAGAAATCACCAATGCCCTTTCATTAAACCCCGGCTTTTGGGAGGCAAGACGATTCAGAGGGCAGATGCTTTTAAGCAGGGGCGCAGTGGAAGATATCCTGGCGGACTACGGCGAGATTATAGAAGGCCTGAATGTACCCTATCTCAGGTTCAGATGCGTTCAGTGCGGTTTTGAGCCAAGCGAACTTCTGTGGCAATGCCCCCAGTGCAACCGATGGGATACCATTGGGTTAATCAGTGACACGGAGCCCCCTGTTGATTCGATTCACTGATTAACCTTCAATAGAGGGATTTAAATCAATAAATGACCCAACTGACCCCCATGCTGAAACAATTTATGGGCATCAAGGATGCGTTTCCGGATGCCATTTTATTTTTTCGCATGGGTGATTTTTATGAAATGTTTTTTGAGGATGCGAAGATCGCATCAAAAATTCTCGGCATTACGCTGACTTCCCGCGGCACTTTCAACAAAAAGAAAGTCCCCATGTGCGGCATCCCCCACCACGCCTATCAATCCTATATCGGGAAACTCGTTGACAGCGGCTGGAAGGTGGCGGTCTGCGAACAGGTGGAAGACCCGAAAGCCACCAAGGGAATTGTCAAAAGAGAAGTGGTCCGTGTGGTCACCCCCGGGTCTTTGGTGGATGAAAAGGAGTTCGACCGAAAGACAAACCTCTATATGGCAGCCATTTGGGGGGGAGAAGACGTCTATGGCCTGGCCCATGTGGACCTCTCCACGGGTGAATTTCGACTGACTGAAATGAATTCCATCGAGGCCCTGCTGGATGAACTGGGGAGGATTGACCCGGCTGAATTATTGCTTTCAAAACTTGACCGCAAAACCCGGCAACCGGATCTTTCGCAGTACCGGTTGGAAATACTGGACGGAGAGACCTTTGATCCCCTTAAAGCGGAGGCCCTGCTGAAGGAACAGCTTGCGGTGGGATCTCTGATCGGTTTTGGATGCGAGGGCATGGAAAGCGGCATCATTGCAGCGGGCGCACTTGTGGCCTATCTCAGAGAAACCCAAAAAGGGTTCCCGCCCCATATCAAAGAGATCATCACCTACCATATGGGTGAATTCATGGTATTGGACGTATCCACCTGTACCCATCTGGAACTGCTGAAAACCATTCGGGGACAATCCGCCAAGGGATCGTTGTTTCAAATTCTGGATCAATCGGTCACCCCCATGGGCAGCCGCCTGCTAAAAAACTGGATCTCCTATCCCCTGGTGCATATAGGCCCTATTCAACAACGGCTGGCCGGGGTTGCCTGGCTAAAGGATGAACCCGCCTTGAGACAAGTGCTTCGAAGCGAATTGGGGGAAATCTATGATATGGCCCGACTAAACGGCAGAATTGCCATGAAAAGGGCCAACGCCAGAGACCTGCTGGCGCTGAAGACCTCCATTCTGAGACTCCCTGCCGTAAAAGCCGCGCTGACAGGCTCTTCAAGCATCCTCCTCTCAGAACTGGCTACGAAACTGGACATCCTTGATGATGTGGCAAGTCTGATCCAGGAAGCCATTCATGAAGAGCCCCCGGTTTCCATCAAAGATGGTGGCATTATTCGGGAAGGGTACAGCGAAGCATTGGACAAATTGGTTGCGCTAAGCCGGAATGGAAAAAGCTGGATCAGCGGTTTCGCCGCTTCTGAAAAGGAGCGAACCGGAATCAGCAGCCTGAAGGTGGGGTTCAACAAGGTATTTGGGTATTACCTGGAAATCTCAAAAGCCAACCTTCACCTGGCGCCCCCGGATTATATTCGAAAACAAACCCTGGTAAACGGGGAACGCTACATCACGGAAGACTTGAAACGCAAAGAAGGCGAAGTCCTGGGCGCTGAGGAAAAACGGGTTGCGCTGGAGCAGGATATTTTTGAAACGATTCGAACCAAAATCAGTCTTGAAAACCAACGAATCCGGGAAACAACCGATGTTATCGCTCAAATCGACGCTTTGGCCGGTCTTGCCGAAACGGCGGAACGAAACCATTATACGTGTCCCGAAATCAA
Source organism: Desulfatiglandales bacterium (assembly GCA_963664475.2). GTDB lineage: Bacteria > Desulfobacterota > DSM-4660 > Desulfatiglandales > Desulfatiglandaceae > NaphS2. Next base: position 1,225,917 of record CAXXXE010000001.1, on the reverse strand, counting down.
TGATAGCGCAAATCTTGACATTGTTCAAGGGCGACATCCTGTGGTTGAACAGACCGTCAAGGGTGAAGATTTTGTCCCCAACGACATCCATCTGGATGCTCAAAAACAGCAGGTCATGATTCTTACGGGACCTAATATGGCCGGGAAATCCACCATTTTGCGGCAAACGGCACTGACGGTACTCATGGCCCAGATGGGCGGTTTTGTACCCGCCGAAAATGCGGTCATCGGTATCGTGGACCGCATTTTCACCCGGGTTGGAGCCTCCGACGACCTGGCCGGGGGCCGAAGTACTTTCATGGTGGAAATGAACGAAACCGCCAATATTCTAAGACATTCATCACCCAGAAGCCTCGTGGTTCTGGATGAAATCGGCCGCGGAACCAGCACTTACGATGGGTTGAGCATTGCCTGGGCCGTGGCGGAGGCCCTTCACGACAGGGCCGGCAAGGGAGTGCGAACACTCTTTGCCACCCACTACCATGAACTGACGGAACTCGTGACCACCAAACAGAGGGTGAAGAACTTCAACATCGCAGTTCGGGAATGGAATGACAATATCTTTTTTTTGCGAAAGCTGTCACCGGGCGGAACCAGTCGAAGTTACGGCATCCAAGTCGCCAAAATTGCAGGCCTTCCAGAGGAAGTGATCAAACGGGCCATGGAAATACTGAAAAATCTGGAAGGGAGCGAAATGGATGAAACGGGCAAACCGCGTCTGGCCCACACGGTTGGAGAAAAAAGGAACCCAACCCGAGAAAAGAGAATGGTGCAGTTGGATCTTTTCGGAGCCCCCGACCGGGAGTTAAGAAAATGGATTAAAGATCTGAACATAGACGTCATGACCCCGGTGGAAGCCTTAATGGCCTTAAACAACCTGAAAAAACAGTTATCCTCGGACCCATGAAACAAAGACCCCTCTATTTCATCATCGCATGTCTTGCCATCGCCTTTCTGGTCGCCCCACCACATGGGGCAAAGGCCGAAAACAAAGCGAAAATTCTGCTTCAAAACGCAGATCGCTCAAGAAAAGACCTTTACGGTTCATCTAAGAAAAAGCATTATCGTCACAACTGGATCAAATGCGCGGAACAATACCGAAAGGTCTACAGCCCCTATCCGAAAAGTAATGAAGCCGCATGGGCCCTGTATCGCACCGCCGATCTCTACACCAAACTTTATAAATACTCCAATGACTCCAAGGACCTGGACACAGCCCTAACCCTTTATCGAAAACTGGCGTCGCAGCACGAAAAACATTTCCTGGCCGATGATGCCCAATACAAAATCGGTGAGATCTATTACAAAATAAAGAAGGACGCTTCCCAGGCCTATGTGGAATTCCTGAAGGTGGATGTCAGATTTCCCAAAGGAGACATGCGCCCTAAAGCCAAAAAAAGGCTCGACCAGCTGGCCATAACCCTGAACAAAAAAATAAAAGAGAAGAACGGGCACCCGGGATCGATTTCAGAAAACGGGCGGGCCATGGTTAAGGATATTCGTTACTGGTCAACCCCCAACTACACCCGCGTGGTGATTGATGTGAAAGCGCCGGTTAAATACGAGCACCATCTTTTGGCACCCGATCCCGACCGGAAAAAGCCCCGCAGGCTGTACCTGGACCTTCAAAATGCCCGTGTCGGCAAACGTATCGACAGCGTGGTACCCATTAAGGATGACCTGCTTCAAAAAGCCAGGGCTGGACAATACACGGAAAATACGGTGCGCGTGGTTCTGGATATGGAGAAACTGGGAGGATACAATGTATTTCACCTCTACGACCCATTTCGTATTGTGGTGGATGTGCGTGGATTTGAACAACAGAAAAACAAATCTCAACCAGAGGATCGGGACGAAAAATCTTTCATCCCAACAGCAAAAAAACGAAAAACAAGGCGCGGCATCCGAAAAACCAGTGAACCGGATCAAACCATTTCCCTGGCTCGGCAGTTGGGGCTGAATGTGAACAGAATCGTTATTGATCCGGGCCATGGGGGCAAAGACCCGGGCTGCCGATCTCACGGGAAATACCAGGAAAAAGAAATTACCCTTTCCCTCGCAAAACGGTTGGCAAGCAGACTGAAAAAAGAAACCGGCTGTGAAGTTTTCCTCACACGGGATAAAGACGTTTTTCTCTCCCTGGAGAAAAGAACCGCCATCGCCAACATGAGAAAAGCGGATCTTTTTATATCGTTGCATGTCAATGCCCATAAGGACAACCGAATTCATGGGCTGGAAACTTATTTTTTAAACATGGCCACGGATCAGCAAGCGGTAATGGTGGCGGCACGGGAAAATGCCACCTCGGAAAAAAGCATCAGCGACCTTCAAACCATATTAAATGATCTGATGCTCAACACCAAAATCCGCGAATCCAGCAGACTGGCCCATCAAGTTCAAAACGGCATGGTGGGAAGCGCCGAGAAACGGTACAAAAAAATTAAAAGTCTTGGCGTCAAACAAGCCCCTTTTTACGTTCTCATTGGCGCTCAGATGCCGGCGGTCCTGGTGGAAATAGGCTTTTTGAGCAACCGTTCTGAAAGAAAAAGGCTATTGAACAAGGCGTACCAGGAACGGCTGGCAGTCGGCATCTGCGACGGCATAAAATTGTACATCGAAAATATCGATCAAAGCTATCAGGAAGGATAACGCCTACTTCATCCTTAAATAAGCATCAATGAAACCATCTATTCCCCCATCCATTACCTTCTCCACATTGCCGTCATCCACCTGAGTGCGATGATCCTTCACCATCCGGTAAGGATTGAAAACATAGGAACGAATCTGACTTCCCCATGCAATATCTTTCTGGGTCTGATGCATTTCCTGTTTCTTCTGATCCAGTTTGTTTTTCTCCAGATCATAGAGTTTCGATTTCAGCACCTTCATGGCCATGTCTTTGTTGCGATGTTGCGACTTTTCATTCTGACACTGGACCACGATTTTAGTGGGCAGGTGGGTGATTCTGATGGCTGAACTGGTCTTATTGACATGTTGCCCCCCGGGGCCGCTCGCCCGAAAGGTGTCAATCCTCAAATCATTGTCGTCCACTTCGATGTTGATGTCCACATCCACCTCCGGGAGCACTGAAACAGATGCAAAGGAGGTGTGCCGTCGACCCGTTGCGTCAAAGGGCGAAATTCGGACCATGCGGTGAATACCATGTTCGGATTTCATATACCCATAGGCATAAGGCCCCGTAACCGTAAAATCCACATTCTTGATACCTGCTTCATCGCCCGCCAGATAATCGATGACCTGAACTTTCATCCCCTTTCCCTCAGCCCACCGGACATACATTCTGAAGAGCATTTCCACCCAATCCTGGGCTTCGGTCCCTCCGGCGCCCGCATTAATGGCGACAATGGCGTTCCGCTGGTCATCGGGTTTACCCAATAACGATCTGAGTTCCAGGGCCTCAATATGCTTCTGAAGGCTTTCCACCTCCAGACCGACTTCTTTCAGCGTGGCGTCATCCTTCTCCTCAATGGCCATTTCCGCCAGCAAGCCGGCATCTTCGGTTTTCTTGAAAAGATTCTGCCATGATTCGACCTGTTCACTGAGAACCGACCGTTTCTGGTTTAACCGGGATATTTCATCCTGGTCCTTCTGCCAGAAATCAGCCTTGCTCATGAGATTTTCCAGTTCTTCAAGCTTGAGTTTCTGGTTGTCTAAGTCAAAGATGACCTCTTAGCGCATTCAACTGTCCCATCACCGTTTCAATCTTTTCCGTAATCTCATCAAACATGGTATTCCTCCCGTGTCGGGTTGTCATTCTAAAGCGGCATACCGCAGCTTTAAGTTTTAAGTTCATGCGGTTATAAATTTTCTTGTTTTTTGTGAGAGAACACCTGGGAATAAGGCACTAAAAAATTGTTAACATCACTTTGCATCCAGCACCACTCATTCCCGAAGCGCCCGACCCCGAGAAATAAATGAAATGCCCTGCTGGGTTTTGGTCCCGATCATAATACTTTCAATGATGGGCGCATTGACCTCCATATCGGATTTCCATTTCACGATAAAATTAGCGCCCGATCCACCGCTCTTATCCGATTCCTTGATGATGTAACGTATGGTGGCCAGGGGATTGAGATTGACCGGCGCTTCCAGGTACCGTCTCAGCAGTTTTCCCTTTGAATCATAATAGTCCACGGCGAGAATGGTAATGATATATTTCGGATCCGTGTTTCGAATGCTGAGCGTCGCCGCCAGATAAAAGGGGTGCTCCCGGTCACCACTGTAAATATGCGAATAAACAGGCGTGTAGACCGTCTGACCTCTGGACATGATGATTTCAGAGGCCGCGGTTGCCAAAATGGTTTTAAAAACCAAACAGCCGAAAAAAAGCAATACAAAAGAAAAAAACCTTAAGATTTGATATCGTTTGTTTCTCATTTTCCAGCGTCCCCCAACCTGTTTGATTCTTCTGGACCTATACCACAAAAAGGGAAAAAAATCCTGATATTTTCCTACCCTTTTATGTTCCCATCACCGATTGACATGAATCATGAGATAAATGCCTAAAAAAAGGAATATACTATTGGCTAACCATGCCGAGAAAAACGGGGGGAGAATTCCCGCAAAACCTAAGGTTCGAGAAAGACCCAGGATCAGCAGGTAAACAAAACAAAGGGATATCCCCATGGAAACCGCCAAGGGAGTACTCATATTTTTTCGCCAAAGGGCGATGGGGATTCCAATCAGCGCCATAATGAGGACAATAAATGGAAAGGCAACCTTGATATTCAGCTCAACAAAATATCGGGTGGCATCGTACCCTTCCAGTTTAAGCCTTTCCGCAAACCGCTTAAGCCGGACATATCCCATTTCTTCCGGTTCCGCCGTCTCCTGCACAAAGTCTTCCGGATTTTCAGCGAGGTTTACATCCATATATTCAAACTTGTGGAGATCGTAACTCCCGTCCTTCTCCCGATTTTGCACAATACCATTTTGAACCTGCCAGACATGGTTCTTCCACATGCCCATACGACCGTCGATCCTTTTGGTAATCTTAAACTCGTCGTTAAAAAAATAGAAAGTGGGTTCCACCATTACCATTTTCTGTTGGTCGAACTGTCTTATGAAATAGATGCAATTCTTTCCCTTGTACCAGATATGGTTTTGCCCATGAAATCGGCCGGGATGCTCTTTTTTAACGTCGGTTCGCCATATTTCATTGCTTCGCGAACTGGCATAGGGAACAATGGTTTCAGTGAACAGGAAAAGACCAATGGAAAGAAATGCCGCCAGAAGAATGATCGGTTGCGCAATTTGCCAGGTGTTGACACCGCTGGCCTTCAACGCCACCATTTCGTTGTTCCTTTTCATGAGGCTGAACTGGATAATAACCGTGGTCAACGTGGCGGGCGGCAGCATCTGACCGGCAATGGATGGGATTTTGTATGCGAAATAGGCCATCATAATGCCCTTTGACGCATTGGCCTTTATGAAATCATCGATTCCACCGGCAAAATCGATCATCAGGTACAGTGCAATGAACACCAGCTGACACATGATGAGCAGCTTGAAAAAATCCGTTATGAGATATCGGGTTAAAACATTCATTGGGTTTCCCCTAACGCGGCATCAGCAACAGAGGCGGCGGCGTAATGGCGGCATCGGGCCAGGGCTTAAGGCCGGTCAGGCGAAAGAAGGCGCTGTTGCCTAGCATTACATTGGTACTGTTTGCGGCGACGGGTTGCAGGGTTTGCCAGGTTTGAACCGTTGGCCAGTCCTGAGGGCGAATATTCACCAGCAGGGGGACCTCACGGGCCAGGCGCTTGAGACTTTCTTCACCCTGTAAAAAATATTCACTATGATCTCCCAGAGATTTTCCGAATGCAAGCTCGTTAATTTCATCGATTAAAATGGTTCTTCTGCCGCTGTAAAAGCTTAAGGCCTGATCGTAGTTTCGCCATTCGGCCACCCTGATTTCTCTGGGCAGGGGCTGAGGCATCGCCTTGATGAAACCACCGATTTTTCGGTATTTAGCGGGAACCGGTACGATCATGAACATGGCCGGCATCAGAAGAATCAGGGCAAAACCGGTGGCAAAGGGGATCAGGCGCCTTTTGAAAAGCGACACCAGCAAAAGGATGCCGCCTGAGAGTAGAGCGGCCTGCGCCATCACCAGGGGCAGCGTCAACTCGGCCATGGGAATCATGTCCTGCCCTCGGGCAAACAGGAAAACAGGGACAACCGCCGCCAACAGCAGAAAGGCCATAAAAGCAGTACACCATCGGGCCGGGCGCTTCACCAATGCACCCTTATCGAGATACACGGCGATCAGGAGTGCCATGGACGGGTAGGCGGGCAAAATATAGGGAACGAGCTTGCATCGGCTCAGGCTGAACAGGCCAATGACCGCAGCAATCCATATTGCCAGAAAAAGAATGCTTTCCGATTGCACCTTCTTGTTTTTGGGATCCCGAACCACGCGCCAACCCGTTTTGATGGATTTTGCGGCGGCAGGGAAAAAAAGACCCGTCCAGAACAGCATACCGAAGGGGAAAAGTACGATAAAGAACCAAAACGGTTTGGCGTGTTCAAGGCTGACCAGCCTGGAAAAATGCTGCACCACAATGTAAAAATGAAAAAACTCGGGATTTCGCGAGCTGACGGCCCAATGCCAGGGAACCACAATGATGGCGAAAATCAACAACCCCGGCACCCATGCCATGGACCCAAGGGCCCGCCAGTCGCGACGGCTGATGACCATCCCCCCGACAATCAATCCCGTCAGTGCAATGGCCGCAATCCCCTTGGTCATGACCGCCATACCGAGGCAGGCCCAGGAAATACAGTACCAACCTTGCCGGGATCGTTTTCCGGCAGATTGATAACCCAGAAGCCAGGTTCCCCAGGTGGCCGTCAGAAAAAGGCTGAAAACCCCATCGATAATGGGCATCCTTGCTAAAATCAGGGGAATCATACTGGTCAGGTAGATCCAGGCTGCCATCATGCCGGCTCGTGCATTAAACAGCCGTTTACCAAAACCCATCACCAGCAAAAACGTCAGAAATCCCGCCAGGGCGGGCACCAGTCGAACCGCCCATTCCTTTTGGCCGAAAAGGGCCATGGACCCGGCCGTCAACCAGTAAAACAAGGGGGGTTTTTCAAAGTATTTGACATAATTGAGCCGAGGCGTTATGAAATCCCCGCTTTCCAGCATTTCACGGGGGATTTCCGCATAGCGTCCTTCGTCGGGATCCAGCAATGGATAGTTGTCCAGTCCCGTAAAGTAAACGGAGACGGCCAACACCGCGACGCATAAAACGATTATGATATCTTTTTTTCCGAAAAATGGTGTTTCAGACCCTGGGAAAGACATCATACCTTTAACCGATCCGTTGCCGCCATAGTCCATGTTTCAGGCTTTTCAACCAAAGTCCGTTTTAAAATCTTTTCCATCATTTGAAAGACCTCTTCAGCCGTCAGCTCCTCCAGACACCGGCTTTTCTCCGAACCTTCGCAACCCTTTTGGCTGCATGGCTGGCAGGCGAGGCCTTTTTGAATCACAAGATGATCACGGCCCCGGGGGGCCCAGTTTGTCCACGAGGACGGACCGAATATGCCCACAGTAGGGGTTCCCACGGCAGCCGCCATATGGAGAGCCGCCGTATCCACCCCGATAAACAGACAGCATGCCTGAAGAACGGCGGGAAGTTCTCCAATGGACGTTTCCCCTGCCAGATTATACGATTTTTGCCTGCAAGTGGCGGAGAGAACCGCAGCTCGTTCCCGTTCATTGGGCGCCCCGGTGACCACAAGGTTGCAGTGGTATCGGGTTTGAATATGATCCAGCAACCGAGCCATCTCGGAAATATCCCATTCCTTGTATTTCCAAAGTGAAAACGGGTGAACCGCCACCATGGGACCATGTTCCGGCACTCCGGCCTTTACAAAAATGTTCTTGGCCTTTTCACGGCGCCGTCGGGAGACTGAAAGGGTGGGCCGGGGGTCGGGGTCGAAAAGTCCAAATGGGGCCATGATATTTAGGTTATGCCGGGCGGCGTATTGAGTGCCCTCATGGGTCGGTCGCACAAGATGGGTAAACATGCGATTTCGCCACAGGGTTCCGTCGTTGGCATAGCGGGCAACCCGGGTTTTTGCCCCTGACAGCCGGGCAATCACCGCGCCCCGGGTACCCGTTCTCAATTCGATGGCCAGCGTGCATCGGCATTTTCTGAGTTCCCTGAAAAAGTGGAACTGATAGGCCAGGGCATCCTTAAACGACCGCTTTTGTTTGTTTACGGACAGGACATGGTGCACCCAGGGACAGTCCTCCATTAATTCTCTGGCATGTTCCCTGACGCACAGGACCAGGGGATGGTTTGGAAAAGTGCGCCGCAAAACCCCTATGGCGGGAAGGGTCAGGACCGTGTCCCCGATGTCCCCCAGTTGTATGACCAGAATGGGACCGTTTGTCGTGGGCAGTGACGGATTTCCTTTCAAAAGTTGTGCAGTTTTCGTTTGCATCATCTAAGGGCGTCCTTTGAGGTGCCATCTCAGCAGTTGCGTGTAGACCGCCAGTTTTTGCTTGATGCGTTTGTTTAATCCCAAGGTACCCCCCATGGCCGACAGGTTCAGCAGGGTATTGATGAGCAGCCGGAAAAAGGCCGCCCAAAAAAACAGGGGATAGGTTTTTGGGTGCCATTTTTTAAAATACTGATATCGGGAACGATAAAAGAGGATCCTGGCGGAAACCCCGCTGCCGACGGTTTTTCCCTGCGCATGAACAATTTCCGCGGCCGGAACAAAATAGCGGTTCCATCCCCCTTGTTTCATTCGGTAAGCCCAGTCCGTTTCCTCCATGAAAAAAAAATACCGCTCATCCAGGAAACCGACGCGATCCATGGCTTTTTTTGAAACCATAATGCAGGCCCCGATGCAGGAATCCACCGCCATGGGTGCCGTATAGCATTTTCTTTTGCTGGGGTATTTTTGAGGAAACAGGAGTCGCAGCAGGGTCTCATTGGAAAGCAGGGAAAGCAGGGACGGAAATGGCGCGATGGCGTTTTGTTTTGATCCATCCTCATTCAGCAGCTGTCCACAGGCCATAGCGGCATCCGGGGTTTTTTCCATGAAAGCGAAAAGGTGCTTAATGGCGTCTGCCTTCAGCCGTGCATCCGTGTTGATCAAAACGGCATAACGCCCCCGCATTTTGGGAAAGGCCAGATTGTTGGCTGCGGCAAACCCCAGATTCTGGCGGTTTTGAATCACATGAATGTCGGGATAGGCCGCCCGTGCGGCCGCAACGCTGCCGTCCGAGGATGCATTGTCCACCAGCCGGACCTCAAAGTCGATGTCCCGGATTGTGTTGTAAATGGAAGCCAAACACCGCAGCAGCAGTTCCCGGGTATTCCAGTTGACGATGACAAATGAGATATCCAAACCTAATGCTCCGGAAAAGGGTTCTCTAAATGGACGATGGTAAAGTCATGGGGCGCCTCCATTTCAAACACGGCTTCCGGAAGGGGCTTATTGAAAGTCATCTGGTCAATTGCAATCTCCAGTGAGGCCTGATACGCCGGACCATGGAACTTCACCTGCCGCGCATATAAAATGCCGTCGTCGTTTTCAAAATTTGAAAAGACCAGGGTCTCATGTTCTTTTATAAAACATACCTTGTGTGGAAGGAGTTCCCCCGAATAAAGTTCAACCACCTGAATCTTGTCTCCATTGCTGTCCAGGAGGGTGATCTGATTCCCGGCAAGAGACCTTGCCTGCCGGTGTTCGACCAGGACTGGAAAAGCCCTCGCCAGAGACCATAATACACAAGGGTCCAGAGGCATGGGAAAATTGTCGGAAATTTGCCGGCTGTCGAGGCTGTCCCTGTAAATGCGTTTCTCAGTAAAATCCAAAATATCGAGTTTTCGACCCCGTATCAAAATATGAAGCAGGGGTTTTCCCCAAGGGTGCGTAATTTCAATTTTGATCCGCCCGTAGGGGCAGACCTGTGTGTCTGCCCTGCCACCTGGTTCGACCCCATGGCCGGCCCTCGTGCCTGCCCTATGGCCTGCATCCGCAATCATCAGGATTTGAACCGCGGTTTCAGCATCCGGATGGTTAAAGGTCAGCGTACCTGAGTAAAAAAGGGTTCTTGCCGCCCATGCCTGTTCTTCGAAATCGGAAACGAGGGAAGCGATTTTTATCCCCTCGAGACCAGGAGACGGACGGTTGACCGTTATAGGGGAACAGCACTGAAAAATCAGAAAGGCTGTCGCCGCCAAGAGAGTTTTTATGCTCGAATGGACGTTGGCGAAGTTCAATTTTTTTTCTTCAAAAGTTCGCGCACCTCGACAATTTTTTCTTTTATCCGTTTTGCCTCCGGGTGCTCTAAAGAGAGGGCCTTTTCATAACATCGAAGAGCCTTTTCGTATTCTTGGATCTTAAGGTAGGCATCCCCCAGATGCTCCTGAACGGTTGGGTCGTCTCCGGTTAGAGCCGCTGCCTTTTCAATGGTGTGTACCGCTTTCCGGTATTGACCTTTCTGAAAATAGACCCATCCCAGGCTGTCGATAATATAGCCACTGTCGGGTTTCAATTTCAGTGCTTTTTGAATCAGGAACAGGGCCTCGTCCAGTTTGACGCCCTGTTCGGCATAGGTATACCCGATGTAGTTGAGCGCATCGGCATTGTCGGGGTCAATTGCAAGCAATTGTCGCATTTCTTTGATGCAGGCGCCTTTTTTTCCAATCTTGTCCAAAAGTATACCCAGACGAAATCGAAGATTGATGTTTTTTTCATCCAATTTCAAACCGTCTTTAACCGCGGCAATGGCCTTTTCGTATTTTTCCTGTGCTTCATAAATGGACGCCAGCATAAGATACAGGTCCGTATTATCCCTGTCCAACGCCATCAACCGCGTCAAAGTACTCAGCGCGTCGTCGTATTTTTCTTCGATGATAAAAAGATGCACTATGTGCATCTGAGCGTTGGCGTAATACTTTGAGCCCTTATCGATCCGGTCAAATTGCGCCAGAGCCGCCTCGGTATCTCCCTTTTCTTCGTAGGCGGTCCCCAGATAATATCGGGATTTGTAGTCTTTGGGCCATGCGGTGACAATCAGGTCCAGCTCGGTGATGGATTCATCAATTTTTCCCTCTCTCAGATAAATAAGACCCAGGGCCTGCCGCTCAGGATCACCGGGGTTTGAGTGCTTTTTGATCTGCTCCACCTGATCTGCCGCTTTGGTTTTTTGACCCAGTTCCCGGTATACTTCCACCAGCCTTTCCCTGGCGGGGATATTGTCGGGATAAATGGAAAGCAAATTTTCGTAGGCCTTGGCCGCTTGCGGATTCCGATGGGTTATTTGATAGAGGGTGGCTTTATCAAACAACGCCGGTTCCAGCGTCCGGTTGCGTTTCAGGGCTTCATTCATGGATTTTTCGGCTGCTTTATAACGATGCATTTCCAGGTTGATTCTACCCTGGTAATAATAGGCGATAATCAGTTCCGGATCCTGACTGAGCAGAACGTCCAGGTGGGTCAAGGCCTTTTCAAATTCTTTTTTCCGGACCAGGATGGTGGTCAAAAGCAGCCTGACCCGCTGAGCATCCGGATCTTGTTTAAGAATGTTCCGATACTCCGCCATGGCGAGATCATCGTTCCCCGTCAATGCATACAAGTCTCCCAGCAATGCACGGGTGTTCGCGTTTTGAGGGTCCATTCCAACGCTTTTCCGGGCATAGGCCAATGCTTCGGGATATTTTTTCAGACCTTTCAGCAATATAGCCATTTTGGTGTTCAAATAGACGGAACCGGGGTCATTTTGAATGGCCGTTTCAAGATATTTACGAGCATCCTGGTAACGACCCTGGTTTAAAGCGATTGAGGCATAGGTGAACTGCTCATAGGCTTTCTGGGTTACATCCGGTTGCTGGGGACGATAAATTTTAGGTTCGGGAACCTCAAAAACAGGGTCGGTCGCTTTTTGAGGCTCCGGTTTGATCATCGTTGCGCAACCGGTGATCCCAATGGCCAAAAAGGTCACCAAAAGCAAAGGTAGTCGCTTCAAATTCCCGCCCCCCGAGAATAGGGCATACCGAAAAAATGGGCTGTTGAATACTGTGAGCCTTGGTTTCATATGTAACTGTTTACGCCGGATTTTTCATAGACAGTCGTTGCTATTTCAAGAAATCCGAGTATTCCTCCTCAAAATTCGGGATCTTTTCTTTCAACCATTTTCGAATATTTTTGATAATTTTTTCCTGGATTTGCCGAATCCTTTCTCGGGAAATCTTGTATTTATTGCCCAGATCCTGAAGGGTCAGGGGTTTTTCAGCCAGAATTCGGTTGTCAAAAATGTCGGCTTCTTTTCCGGAAAGGGTTTTGCGAAATTCTCGAAGACTTTTAGACAGCTGATTCCTGCTTTCGTTATTGGACAGCTGATCGTCAACAGGCATTCCGGGGTCGGGCAGAAAGGCACCGTAAGATTCCTTGGAATCCTCGCCTACGGGCGCACTGAGGGAAACTTCCCATCCCCCCAGGCGCTGGGTCATTTCAACGACTTCCGACTCCTTCACATCCAGTTTTTCGGCTAACAGACGGGGTTCGGGGGTAAAGCCCTGAGCAATCAGTTTGTCCCTTTCCTTGGCAAGGTTGAAGAAGAGCTTCCGCTGGCTCTGGGTCGTTCCAATTTTGACCATCTTCCAGTTATCCATTATGAATTTAAGGATGTAAGCCTTAATCCAAAATGACGCATAGTACGAAAATTTTATGCCGCGGTAAGGGTCAAATTTTCTGACGGCCTGCAATAATCCCAAGTTCCCTTCCTGGATCAGGTCCAGAAGATTTTTAGTCCAGTAACGATGGAAATCCATGGCGATTTTGACGACCAGTCTCAAATTTGACGTCACAAGTCTGAAGGCTGCGTCATCGTCATTATGTTCTCTGATTCGGGTCGCCAGATCTGTCTCTTCTTCCCGGGTCAGCAAATTATATTGCTTAATTTCAAGAAGATATATTTGAAGTGGATCGTAAGGGACAAGCGCGGTGTCCGAGCGCTGTACCACGGGTGCAAGCGCCGTGCGATGCTGGACCGGCTTCCGGTCGGGCGTTTTCGCCTTTATTTTTTTTGACCCGGGTTTCTTTTTCCCTTTTTCCATGAGAAAACCTTTAATCTGGGCTTTTATTATTAAGTTTTAAGTTTTAAGTTTTCCCGGCAATGGTACGGTTTAGTGCCTTATCACCTAGTTTTCTATCATAAAAAAACAAGAAAATCTTTGCGCCTTTGCGCGAAATATTTTGGTTGCGGTTACCCGCTTTAGTTTTTTTACTTAAAACCTAAAACTTAAAACCTTAAAACTTCTTTATTTCTCCACAACGTCGGAAACAACCTTCATATATCTCTTTTTCCCTGCCCGCAAAAGCAGCCCATCATCCGTAAGATCATTGATGCCGACCATCTGGTCAAAGGCCAAAATTTTTCGGTCGTTCAAATAGCCGCCTCCCTGGGAAATCAGCCTGCGCGCTTCCCCTCTTGTTTTACAAAGACCGGAATTTTCAAAGAGGATGTAGGCCGGTATGCCGGTTTCAAGGATTTCCGGCTCAATTTGGTACAGGGGAGCGGATTCATCCGAGACGCCTTTGCTTTGGCCGAACAATCCTTCGGCCGCGGCACGGGCCTGATCCGCGTTTTCCTTGCCGTGGCATAATTGGGTCGCCTCATAGGCCAACACTTTTTTCGCTTCCCGGATTTCAGCGCCTTCCAGTTTTCTCAGCCGCTGGATTTCATCCATCTCCAGCAGGGTAAAGAGGGACAAGAATCTTCCAATGTCGCCGTCATCCTGGTTAACCCAATACTGATAGTATTCATAGGGAGAAGTCATTTCAGCATCAAGCCAGACGGCGCCCTTATGGGTTTTACCCATCTTGATGCCGGAACTGGTGGTAAGAAGGGGAAAGGTCAGTCCGTGAACCACTTCGCTTTCCAGGCGCCGTATCAAATCGGCGCCGGCCAGGATATTGCCCCATTGATCGTTCCCACCCATTTGAAGGCGACAATCGTAATTTTTGAAGAGATGCCAGAAATCGTAAGCCTGCAACAGCATGTAGTTGAATTCGATAAAGCTTAAGCCGGTTTCCAAACGCATCTTATAGCTTTCCGCGGTCAGCATCCGATTGACGCTGAAATGCCGGCCGATATCTCGTAGAAAATCCACGTATCGGAGTTCCGTAAGCCAGTCGGCGTTGTTGGCCATGATTGCCCGGTCACCACCAAAATCGATAAAATTGGAAAGCTGCCGTTTCAAACCATCGGCATTATCATTAATCTCTTCACGGCTCATGATGCGGCGCATTTCGGTTTTTCCGCTGGGATCGCCAACCAGAGCCGTCCCTCCCCCCACCAGTACAACCGGCCTGTGACCGGCATTCTGCATATGAACCAGGCTCATGATGGGAAGCAGGCTCCCCACGTGAAGGCTTTTCGCGGTAGGGTCAAAACCGATATAGCAGGTGGTGGGCTGAGAAAGCATTTCCGCAAGAGATGCCCTGTCCGTGGACTGTTCAAAAAACCCCCTGCTTTCAAAAATTTCTAAAATATTTTCCATTGTCAGTTTTTGGGTGTACTCCTTTCTTCATCTTCGGGAAGTTTGATTCGAACGACCTGTCCCTGTTTTCCGAGATTATCCATTTTTTTTCCGTTGAACTCAAGGGCAATGCCCCCGGCATTGCCGATCAACAGTTCAAAACCCTTTTTTGCCTTCCATTCAGGCTGGTCCGAAGGAACAAAGATGTGCTCTTTCGGCGCCCGGCCATCGATTGATATTCGCAGCCAGGTCCTTTCCGTCACATACCCCTTTAGACGCCACGTGAAGGTTTCAACAGCCTCTGAAACGGAAAGGTTTTCCGCCTCAGATTCAGTGCCGTCGGCATTTTGTGTTACAACCGGCACAGGCAGCGTGTCCGGACTTTCCGGCGTCTCGGGATTGACGGATGAAATATCCTCCGTCAATTCCGCTTCGACGTCTGAAGCAGGCGTTGGTTCATCAACTGGCGTTGTTTCAGTCATTCGTTGTTCATCCGGAACCATTGGCGTCTCGGTTTTCCGTAAATCCCGGACACTGACAGCGTCGGATTCAGGGTCTGCCTTTGGGCTGATTGAATATTGCATCCATGCATACCCCCCCATCAAAACTGCCAGGAAAACCAGCAACCCGGTTACGACAAGGGGCCATTTGTTCTTTCCATGAATCGGCGGAAGCAACAATTTATCCGGAAAATGCGGGGTCCCCGATTCTTCGTTATAGAGGTCTATCAACCGATCCTCTTCGAGCGCCAGCGCGCGGGCGTAGGCCCGTATAAAGCCCTTTACAAGCGTTGGCGCGGGGAGCAGGTGCCAATCCCCGTTTTCAATGGCCTCCAGGATATGGGGCCGCAGGCAAGTTTGCTGAGATATTTGGGCATGGCTGAGCCCCATTTTCTCCCTTTGATTCTTGAGCAGCGCACCCAGGGAAATGCCGGAAGAAAAAACCCAATCATCAGTTTCAGCACTCAATGGCTGTTGTTTATCTTGGCCCATATGTTGAATAACCTGAGGTTTTCAAAAGATGATTTTGGTATATGCTTTTTCTCTTAATTCCTTAATCCATGCCGAATAAGCCTGATCCAGTTTTTTGCGGTAAAGGGTCGACTGAATGGAGTTTTTAACCTGGTCGAATGATTTTTCACCACCCTTGTCTTTTTCCACCACTTTGATAATTTGTATTCCGTTAGGCCCGATGATGGGGGACCCGACCTCTCCGGTGGAAAGGTCTTTGATGGTATCGGCCATCTCCTTATTCAGTTCCGATGTTTTAAACACCCCGAGATCACCCCCTTCTTTCGCCCCCGGACCGTTGGAAAATTTCCCGGCCAGTTCACCGAAATCTTCGCCGGCTTTTATTTTCCGAATGATTCCAAGGGCCTGTTTCTGAAGCGCACGGGATTCCGCCTTGTCCGCCGGATCTTCCTGTTTCAGAAAAATCATGGCCAGATGAACTTTTCCCTGAGTGCTGAATTCAGCTTTGTGTTCATCATAATACTGTTTCAGTTCTTCTTCCCTGATAATAATCTTGCTTTTGACCTCATAGTTGACCAGCCGTATCCTTTCAAGCTCTGTTTTGATTGATTTTCGATAGTGGTCATAGGTTTGACCTTGTTCCTTGAGAGCGGCAATCAGATCTTCCTGGGTCAGATTGTTATCTTGCTTGACTCTTTCAATGGCCTCATCCACTTCCTTGGGTTCCACATTGATTTTCAATTCCTGAATTTTCTCAAGGGCAATTTTTTCTTCGATCAACATCTGAAGAATTTTTCGGCGTGCTTCAACGTACTGCGGTTCAGATTTTCTTTTGAGCGTTTCCGGAGGCATACCGGTCAATTCCCTGATTCGCGTATTGAGTTCATACAATGTAACCACATCGGCGTTAACAATGGCCACCACGCGATTGTAGATTTCGCCAAAAGCCTGGTTCTGAAGGAAAACACTTCCCCCCAGAAACAGAAGTACCAAAATAAGGGTGGTTGTTTTTTTCATTCAGGAAAACTCCAAGTTATCAATTGCTTTTTGATTAATTTTGACCACAACATCACTACGGAGATTCTTCAGCCATTCTTTGCAAAAGTCCGCTCGCTTTTGGTGGACAAGTTCTTGTTCTATATTGCGAATAACCGCCGAAAAGTCCTGGAATCCGGCAGATCGACGGGATATGACCTCAAAAATATGGTATCCCGAGGGACCTTTCGTTACCGCACTGATCTTACCGGGTGCCAATGAAAAAAGCTCTTTTTCAAGGGCTTTATCCAGCGTGCCTTTAGCGATCCAAACTACTTCAGCGCCCTTTTCCGCCTCGGGCGCCCCAGCGTGTTCCCGAACCAGTTCGGCCAAAGTCTCGCCCGCACGGATTCTGGCATGCAACCGGTTGCCTTCTTTCCGGGTCCGGCAGAAAATCTGCCTGAATTTTACCATGTCCGGGGTTTTGAACTGATTCGGGTTTGATTCAAAGTAACCCTTTATTTCTTCATAGCCGGGTGGTTTTATATCCCGGGTAACCGTTTCGATGACTTTTTCAATGAGAAGCTGCTCCCTCAAACGGTTTGTCCAGGAGACCGGGTCCGCATATTGTTGAAGCAGTGTCCGTTCAAATTCAGAATCGGTATATCCTTCCTTGATTTTATTCAAGCGCGTTTGAAATTCGCCCTCGGAAACGGAGATGGCATGTTTTCCGGCGTATTCCATTATGAGATAACGGTCTATGATATGGTCAAGCAGGCCGATTTTAGCCTGTTTTGAGCTCTGGACCGAAAGGGGTAAATCCTCACTTACAAAAACCATATCCTTTTTCAGAACATCGGCGGTGAGGCGTCGGTCGCCAATGACCACAACAACCGGGCTGAGTTCGGGTTCAGGAAAGCTACAACCGGCAATAGAAAATAAACCAGCGATCCCCAAAAGCAGAAAAAGGACCCTATACAAAACACTCAATTTAGTTTTTAACACAGCCCGATGGATCATTTGTTGCTTCCCGTTCCCTCACAGGAAAAAATGCACCCGCCGATAAAACCTTCGAACCCCTTAAAATAGCAGGCATGTGGGAAAAAGCAAGCACATTTCGGAATGGTTCGCTGTTATCCCTGACGGTTTATGGTTTTAGTGACCGTTCACAGGGTGCAGTTGTCAGGGTGCAGAAAATCAGCTTCGAATTTTATCCTGCCCCCTGACAACTGTTCCCTGCCCCCTATTTTACAGGCCTGAGCGCGGTTGTTCAATCCAAAGCGGGGGGTTGACTCAAGTGACCGCTCATCCAAGCTATCGAACGGGTTTCTGCCACTCCCTGGCGAAAATTTCACCGATCCGGCCCACCTGACTCGGATCTATCTTCATCGCCTTGGCGATTTCGGAGTAGAGTTTCCTTCGGTCCGCGTTTTCCGCCGCCACAAGACTGTTCAGATCTCTTTTTTCCTTTAATCCCAATCCAGCTGTTTGGGCCAAAGAGACATATCCGTCGTTGTTCTCCCTGAGAATCCCCTTTTGATAAAAAGGTTTCATTTGTGCATAACGGGCTTTCATTTGCTGCTTCAGCATGCGGATGCCGGGATTGGAAACCGTTAAAGGTTCCGCTGCCACGGCAACGGGGCAAAAAAATGCATAAAAAGTATTGTTGAACAGGGTGCTCTTTTCATTGTTGGGGGATTTTTCGTCCCCCGGCTTCTGCCCCCTGATTTCATCCACGATTTCCCCGGCCACGGATTCCACCTGTTCAGCGGGAAAATATATATTGATGGTAACGCAGGCAAAAATTAACAGCGTAAAAAACATCATCGTCATCCAGATGGGTTTTCTTCGGATTTTCATGGCGGCGCCTCCCGGAATTTTTTTATCGAATAACCGGACCCGATTTAGCATCGGTTATCCGTTTTATTCTTTTGAGCATATCTTTAAAACCAACCCGATTATCTTTACTTTGATTTATCACATCCACTCCTGAAAAAAAACCTCTTTTCACCAGATACTCTTTACCGTTCTCTCGAATGGTGCCATGAATTCTGAAAACATCATTTTGAAGCGTGGCTTGTACACCGATTTGTTCATAGGAAAATTCTTTGAAGAGAGAAACAAACATGCCGGCCACGCCGATAAATGGGCTTTGCCCCCCCCCGAGGCGGGCAATATTGTCCACGGCTTTGACACTGATTTTCTGGGGAACACCTTCGGTCTTAACCGTTTGAAGGAGAAGATCGAATCCCTGAAGCTGACCATTGGAAATCTCAAGATTGTTTGCATAACCGTTTAAAATACCGTCTATTTTTCCAAAAGAGGTGTCTTGGGTGATTTCAGCCAGGTTCAGATCATGCCAACGGGCATTCAAACTGAAAACCGGAAGGGGGGTTAACAGCCCGGTTGCACCCAAATCGGACAGGATACATTCCCCATTGAAAACCGTTGCCTTAATCTCACCGACACTGCTTAATTTTCCAGCCGTAATATGAATTGGGTTCAGGTTTCCGTCAGCAACGCCCTGCACGGAACGGGGCCAGATGATTTTTAATACGGGTTCCATCTGAAGATCTTCAAAATGAAGTGCCGAATGAATCGTCGGCATGTTCCCGATCAGTCCGGTTATGGTGGAAGGGCCAATGCGAATATGCCCCCCCGGAACCGTCAAATCCACGGCAATGGGTACGGACAAACCATTCGATTCCGCCAGAATGGGAATGTTCAAACTCTGCTCCGGTAAAAAGGGACCCCGCATGGAACGGATCCATAAACCGCCTTTAAGTTGCTGCCCCAGTCCTTTGTCCACGCCACTGGTCAGCCACAAAGGAAGAGACAATGCGATGCCGGTAAGGGTCGTTCTCTTCCCATAGGACAAAGAGCCCTTTTTCAATACACAAAACCCATGGGTTATCCAATGGGAGAAATTGCCCTCGAGGGTCATTTTCGCCGATAAAACGCCATCCAGCGTTAACGCCGTCAGGGAAGGGTTCTCGGTCTGGAAAGGTTCTCGAACCAACCGGTGAAATGCCCCTTTCAGGGGGGTATCGGGAATTTCCAGGGAAAGATTCCCCTCATAGTCGTCCTTCGTTTGAACCAATGTCCCCGTCATGTGGGCCGCTGCAATTTTTTTTATTCCCAGGGACAAACCCTCCAGCATGATGCGCTTAAGAGGACCGCTGTAGGTTCCATCGCAATTCACAAAAAAACCGGTCTCCTTAAGATCGAAATAGAACCGATCCAAAAGGACTTCGCCTTTATCGGCCTCGATGGCGGCAACGGCCTTCACCGTTAAGTCGGGGAATGTCATCCGGCCCGAAACCCGGGCGCGGATGGATATATTTTCGCCCATACGGGTTTGTTGGAAATTTTGAAATGCGAATTTTTCAAGGGCTAATGTTGAGGAAAAGGAAATGCCGCCCTTTTTCTCCAGGGCGGCCTCGATTTCGATGGCATCCGTCCCCTGAAATGTCCAGCCGGTTGGGAGCAGTTTTAAGGCCATGGCCGCACGGGTCAATTCCGTCTGTTTGCCCTTTATGGTGAACGTCACCTCGCCATTATCCCTTTGGAAGGCGATGAAAAGATTTTTAAAAAGGGAGGATTGGATTTTGATTTCAGAAAAATTCAGGGTTTGGGTGAGTACGTTTGCCCACCCTTTCGGAGCATCAATTTCAATTTGCTCAACTGAAAATGTCCGTTTTCCCATCAGACTTTTAACATGGGGAATGCGGCAGGAAAAGTCGGTAATGTTAAACACGGGATAGGTTCCCGAAAACCTGGCCGTCCCGCCGGCGGACGTTGCTGAAAGGCCCATCCCCTGAAACGCCACATTGTCCGCTTCCACCTGCCCCGAAAGCCTTAAATTAGAAATGGGCCCTTCAATTGCAACATGTCCCGCTGCTTCAAGCCTGATATCCATTGGCGTTTTCTCTGTTTGCGGAGATCTCTTCAAACGCGCTTCACCGACGGTGAAATGCAAATCGGGAACGGCAATTGCTTGTTCCCCGTGGTCATAATGAACCATTGCTTTTGCACCCATATTTTTCATGTTCACTTCAGGGCTTTGAAATCCACCATTTAAAAAAGCAATGGTGAAATCCAGCCGGGGATCGGTAAAGGATATGGCGCCATTGGTTTCAAGGTGAAAATCAGGAATTGAAAGCGTCGCATTTTCCGTTGGCGACGCAACCAGGATGTCGCCCCTGATATCCAACAAATGATCGGCATTGAGATGCCCCGAAAGACCTGAAAGTTGAATTTGCCGACCGTTCCACTGTGCAGTTAATACACCCCCTCCTATTTCAATGGCCTCAAGTTTAAAATCCTTAAACAGAAAGAAGGAGACGCCGAATTTGACCATCGAACCCAAGAACGAGGATTCTTCGTTTTCAATTGCCTTTGGAGCTAAACTTGCCCCTTCTTTAACCCGGCATTCAAAACCGTTGACCCGCGGAATTTTGCAAACGAGGGTTTTACGGCCAAAGGATCCATCCAGAACGCATTCCGCCACAACTTCTTTAATTTTGGATGAAATCCTGACGGAGCCATCCGGGGACTCAAAAACAATTCCTTTTGCCTTGATCCGTATGGGGTTTAATGAATAGGTCAGATGTTCAATGGAGAAGGCGGCGCCCGTTGTCCGCAACACCGTTTTTTCAGCAAGTCGCTTTACGGCGAGAGGATGGGTGTAATAATAAATACCGGTGCCGACCCCTAGCATCAATGCCAAAAGGAACATACAGAGGGCAACAACTATTGTTTTTTTAGCTTTCATCCTCAAGGTACTTTGAAACCAACAGGGCAGATACACAGGTCAATCCCTGCCCGCATCGCCCCTTGACTTAAACAAACCCTTTATTTAACATGCCGTCGGTGGGAAAAAACAGTCATAAAAAAGGTAATTTTCGGGTTTCATGTTATCACGAATCATCACGCTACTCACGGATTTTGGTCTGGAAGACACCTATGTGGGAATCATGAAAGGCGTCATTATCAGCCTGAATCCGGGGGTCACCATCGTGGATCTGACCCACCGGATTAAACCGGGGGACATTGCGCAGGCGTCCCATGCGCTCTACCAGGCCTGCTCTTTTTTTCCCCCAGACACCGTTCATGTGGCGGTGGTGGACCCGGGGGTGGGAACAGACAGAAGACCCATCCTGGTCAAAAGCCACCGGCATTTTTTCGTGGGGCCGGACAACGGCCTTTTCTGGCCCATGATCAAGGCTGATCCCCAGGCCCTTATGATTCACCTCACCAATGAAAGGTATTTTCTGCCGCACATTTCCCGTACATTTCATGGGCGCGATATTTTTGCACCGGTTGCAGCCCACCTTTCCACCGGCGTTAACCCCTTGAAAATGGGGAATGCCATGGAAAATCCCATGACCCTGCCGGACACACCCCCCACCCGTGAGGGAGATACCCTTGTCGGTCGGATTGTGAACATCGACCACTTCGGCAATATCATCACCAATATTCATCGGGAGGAGATGACCCGCTTTCTCGGGGGACATCAAGCAATCATTCGGGTAGGAGATAAAAAAATACAAGGCATCATGACCACTTACGGCGATGGGACCCAGGGGAAACTGCTTGCACTGTTCGGCAGCAACGATTTTTTGGAAATCGCCGTGAACTCGGGCCGGGCAGATCATCGCCTGAAGCTCGACGAATCCCATACCCTCCCTGTAGTAGCTGTAGATCGAGGCTCTTAGTACCGTGGTTTTCTGTAACAAAAAAACAAGAAATTTCAGCAGACATGCACTTAAACCTTAAAACTGCGGCTATGCGGCGTTAGGCCTGTATTTTCGCCAAATCTTCCAGATACGCATCCCATTCCAGGGGAAGCAGATACTTCTTCTTGTTATTACATTCCTTGCAGGCGGGAACCAGGTTTCCTTTTTTACTTTTGCCCCCGCGAATCAGTGGCACCACGTGATCCATGGTCAGGTTTTCGCGGCCCACCGTCCGGCGACAATAGTAACATTCGCCCTTTTGAATTCGGGTATACCACCAGTTGGTGCGCCTGAGACGCCGGGCCTTTTCTTTTTCACGCCTGACTTCCTTTTCATCGACCCTTCCGAAATCAAATGACATATGGAAAAATCCCCTGGATTATTGATATTTGTTTTTCAATGCCCGCATGATCTCTTCCAAGCGCTGATCATCCGGTTTTTCTGGGTGTCCGGAAGGTTTTGGCGGGGCTGTCGCCCTTTCGACATTTTCAAAAAAGGAGGCCTGAATCGGAACGTTCGCCGTGAGATCCAGGATATAATACACTTCCGTCGGGCCGTTTGCCAAAGCATAGTCAATTTCATAGGGATACCATCCGGCGTCAATTTTTCGGTAATCTTTGAATCTCACCGTCACAAGTCTGCCATCCGGATCCCCCGGCAGGATATAACAAAGCATCAACGGTAAAAACCGTTCCTTATCCACCAGAAATTTTGGATTTTCAGGACCTCGGGCCCCCACCCTATACGCCACAATACCGTCGCATCGGTCATATCCAACGTCCCAGATCTGGATACCCAATTGGGACAGAAACGCAGCAATGCCACCCTTGGGGTTGGCCATCAAAAACCACCTGAATGCCGTATCCGGGTTTGGTTGACGCACCACCGGGTTGGAGTGGTTTTCCGCCTTTAACCCCTCATTTCCGGTGCCGGGTCTGGTTTTTGGTACACTCTCCTCAACATTTGGGATATGGGGCGCCGCCATTTCCATGGTCCGTTCATAACGGGGCGTTTTAATCCACACCTTTTCCCTGAACACCGTTTCCCTCAAGGGGTCTCGGGAATGGATCACATGGGTAGCCTGTTCGATGATCAAGCTGTTTAGGCCTGAAATTTTTTTTTGAACTCCTCCGAGTATCTGCTCCAAAGGAATAACATAAGCGAGGCTCTCACCTGTCAACAGCATCAGAACAACAGAAAGTATAGGGATTATTCTAGGGTATTTCATTTTTTTCAAATCCAATCCTGGTGAATTCCCGAAAATCGAACCCATAATGTTTTAAGCGTTACATTTTAAATGCTAGGAAAGGATTGTGCTTGTCAAGAATATTCGTGCCTGATACCCTATTGTTTCAAATTCAGCGCTTGAGCGCGAGGTCTGAAAAATTTGACTATGAGAACAGAACAAAAAATTGTTAGCGAGAAGGACTTTGCCGGAATCCTGGAATCCTTTGCCGGACCTTTTCTTTCCCTGTCGCACCATTCAAACGCATCAACGGACAATGAAAATTCCAAACACCTGCACATGGGCTTTCTGGCCAATGTGATCAAGCATGCGTCCGATGTGGAACACCTGCTGGACCGGTATCGGGCCCGGTACAACCTGAACTGGGTCTATTTTCGCGAACTCACGGCGACCGCCAAAAATTTTGGAAAAGCCTCTTTCCTCCTGGAAGAACTCATAAAAAATTTAAACCGGGAAGATGTCATCATCCAGGAAAAAAATGATTTTGTTCAGAAAGCTGAAACCGCATCTCTCTTTTTGAACGAAGTCCTTCTGGCCGTTTTTTCGGAACTGCAATCAGAAGCCCTGAGACGGGGGCTTTCGATTCCGAAAGAGAACCCGCTTTCCACTTATGGTCTCAGATTTCAAAAGGAGGTGATTCTTCCCCATACCATCGAAGAATCGGCCGATTCCGAGATAGGGTTTACCACCCAGAAAATTCTTTATCGATATGTGGCTGTTGAAGAAGACTCCCGATTCCTTGAAAAGATCATTCAGTCAAAGGGTCGCGACTTGGCTTCTCAAATTCCCCGCCTTATTAACGAAGGCAAATTAAGGCGCCTTGGAACCCGTCTGCACAACCTGGTGTCCTGGTACGATTCCTATGTGGTGAACCACAGTATTGAAAGGGAGTTTCCGGAACTCAAAAAAATGCGCGAAAATTTTTCGGTGCAGCTGAATCTTTCTAAAATAGGTACGATCCTGGTCCATTATTTTGAGCGACATCTCATGACCACTTCTCCGGCAGGGGACAAACTAAAGGACATTGTCTCTGCCGACAGACTGCTGGAAGAGGCTTTCTTTTTCACCCTTTACTATCTGGTAGAGTGTTTCCATTCTGCAAGGCGGATTGCCGATGCCGTTTTACCCGGTATGCTGGAAGAGGTTACCTACGACCTTCCCATACCCCAAAGTCTCGGTTTCCATGCCCGCCCTTCAACCCTTGTGGCCAAGATAGTTCAGCAGCATGGGGCTGACGTAAAAATGCTGGTCGATGACCAGACCTTTAATGCCGGCAGCGTTCTGGAGTTGTTGAGTGCCGGCGGATATATTGTGACAAAAAGGCTGGATCATGTTCAATTTCGGGGAGATAAACGCGCTTTGGACGACCTCAAAATTCTGGCGGAATACAACTATGGGGAGACTGGAAATGGAAAGGCCGTGACGCTTCCCGAGAGTCTTTCTTATCTGAAATAAGGCAGTCATTTTTTACCACAAACCCGAGGGGAGAGAACAGGGTCGGCGCTTTTTCTTTGCCGCAGCATAATCAAGGACGCAAAGAAAAAAATCGCAAATACCGACTCATTTTCGCGGATAATCGCTTTTGCGTACACCCATGATCCAAAATTTGTATCAGAAAGGCTTTACCATATTGAACACGGGGTATCGCATTTCGAGGCAGAATGCTCTGTTTTTATTTTATTATTCAGCTTTTCTTATGCGATATTCAAAAAAATAATGGTGGGAGAATTCAGGACCAAGTCCAAGATTGGACCCGGTTTTTTTGTGAGAAGCCTACAGAAGTTTGACCAGGGTGGCCACAATGGCGATAGCCAACGCCATCATACCGCCAAGGCGGATAGTGAGACGCATTTCAGATTCTTTTATGTCACGGCTTAATTTATTTTCAAGGTCTTTGAGATCCCGTTTAGTGGCGAGCCGTTCTTCAATGATTTCGGCGAATGCCTCAGCCTGTACCTCAGCCTGTTTTTCAGGAACACCGGCGGCCTTCAGCTTTTTGGAATATGCCAAAGTGTCAAATGCGAGTGTGGTTGCCATATGAGAACCCCTTTCTTGATGAACATGATGGATTTTACCATGGAGGGAAACCATGGACAACTTTTATTTTGCCGGGGAGGTTCCTGAAATACGTTTCGGGAACATGGGGGTTTGTGGTAAAATCCATAATCTTGTACAAAGACTGTACAAAACCGGGCAAGCATAAAAAAAGCACTCTCAGCAAAATGCCGTAAGTGCTTGATTTCTTTGGTGGGCCTGGAAGGATTCGAACCTTCGACCAATTGATTAAGAGTCAACTGCTCTGCCAGCTGAGCTACAGGCCCATAATGCAACTTTTTCCATGGCGCGCCCGGCAGGACTCGAACCTGCGGCCTACGGGTTCGAAGCCCGGCGCTCTATCCAGCTGAGCTACGGGCGCCGAATGGAAAACAGTATCTAACAGGAAATCGAAGTCATGTCAACATTTTTTTTCCTAAAAAATACCTTGACAAGTAAGCCTATTTAGCCTAAAAAGACTTTTTCGTATTTTGTTGAACAGGATAAAGAAAATGAAAACATTTGTTGCCAAAGAACGGGAAGTCGATAGGAAGTGGTATCTGGTCGATGCTGAAGATAAAATCCTGGGAAAGCTTGCCACCCAGATTGCCATGAGATTGCGGGGAAAACATAAACCCATTTTTACGCCCCATGCGGATACCGGAGACTTTATTGTCGTCGTCAATGCTGAAAAGGTTGCCCTTTCCGGCAAGAAATGGGACAAAAAGATCTATTATCGACACAGTGGTTATATCGGTGGTTTGAAAGAGATTTCCGCACGAAAACTGCTTGAGAAAAAACCGGAAGATGTTCTGCGCTTTGCGGTTAGGGGTATGCTCCCCAAAAACAGCCTGGGCAGACGCCAGCTGAAAAAGTTGAAAATTTACGTCGGCCCTGAAAATCCACATGAGGCACAACAACTGGAGGCATTGGAGATATAAATGGCAGAGGAACTATTTCACGCCACTGGTAAAAGAAAGTCAGCTGTTGCCCGGGTCTGGATGAAGTCCGGCACAGGTGCGATAACGATCAACAAGAGGCCTTTGAACCAATATCTGCCCAGAGAAGCGGATCAGAACTCTGTCATGGAACCTCTTAAACTGGTTGATTTAGCTGAAAAATTTGATGTTTATATCAATGTCAAGGGCGGTGGAATTGCAGGGCAAGCCGGTGCCATTCGCCATGGCATCAGTCGGATACTTGTGGATACGGATCCTTCATTGCGGGATCCCCTCAAAAAAGCCGGTTTTTTAACCCGAGATTCCAGAATGAAAGAACGAAAAAAATATGGTCAGCCTGGTGCAAGGGCGCGATACCAGTATTCAAAACGTTAACGCTGTATCCATATTATGGTTTATCAAAAAGGGAATCTGCATCAGATTCCTTTTTTTTTGAAAAAAAATGGCTGAGAGAAACATCAGGCTTGACGTTGCCTATGATGGCACCCGATATCACGGATGGCAACGGCAAAAAAACGGACTGACTGTTCAGGAGGTGATTGAAGACAGACTCCAAATAATGACAAAATCACCTGTCAAACTTCTGGCCTCCGGCAGAACTGACGCAGGCGTCCATGCCTTAAACCAGGTTTGCAATTTCCAAACTCATTCCCTTATCCCCATTGAAGCCCTTTGGCGAGGTCTCAACGCCCTTCTCCCTTCAGACATTCTCATCACGAAGGCCGCCATTGTTCCGCTGGATTTTCATTCCAGATACGGGGCTAAAAGCAAAATATATGAATATCGAATCCTGAACAGGAAATATCCGGACATTTTTCGCCGTAATGCTCTGTGGCATATCAGGATACCCCTTGATGTGGAAAAAATGTCCGATTGCCTGAACCTCCTCAAGGGAACCCATGATTTTTCCTGCTTCAAGTCGTCTGGAAGCAGCAATACCGACCCTATAAGAACAATATTGGCTGCCTGCATCAAAAACGACCTAGATGGGATTTTACGTATCGTGGTAGAGGGGAATGGTTTTTTGAGACACATGGTTAGGAACATGGTGGGAACACTTGTGGGCGCGGGGTTAGGTCAGATGGACATCAAGCGGTTTGGAAAAATCCTGGAATCGAGGGACCGGCGATTGGCCGGTAAAAAAGCGCCACCTCAGGGTTTATTCCTCATGACGGTAAAATATTAGTCCTCCGTTTTAGCCTCTTTCATTGAATGACTGACGATGCGATAAATATCATTCCAAACTTCCTGAAACGAGCCGGCGCTTAACCGTCCCGCCTCAATAAATTTAACCACAATTTCCTTGGTCACCTTAATCGCGAGTTCATCTTCTTTTTTCATGGCGATTCTCCAAACATGCACCGTTTTTTTTTGGAACCCCGCTGAACAGAAGAAGGCCATCAAAATAATTCAGCGGGGTTCCTGGTGAAAAAAAGAACCCATAAAGCCCTTCTCGACACCCGATGTTTACTTAGCACCAGACGCAAAAAAAATCAAATGTTCCAGCGTCCGGGAATTTCTTTTCCACAAACAACGCACCGATTCGCCTTGATCCGGTTCTCACCCACAAAAAATCCGGTGCGATCGATCAGGAGCGCCTTACAATGATGGCAAAAAGTATTTTCCCCCTCGTCCCCATGAATGTTCCCCGTATACACATATTGGAGACCTGCCTCATATCCCAGTTCCCTGGCACGTTGGATGCTTTTCACAGGGGTCGAGGGGATGTCCATAAGGCGGTACGTGGGGTGAAAACGACTGATGTGCCATGGAATACCCGGATCCAGATCCACCAAAAACCGGGCTAGTTCCTTTAGCTCACTCGGGTTATCATTTAATCCAGGAATCAGCAGGGTGGTAACTTCCAACCAAATCCCCATGTTCTTCAAGGTTTCAAGGGTTTTGAGAACCGGCGCCAGTTTAGCGCCGCACTGTTCCCGGTAAAATTTTCCATTGAATGCTTTGAGGTCCACATTAGCGGCGTGCAGGGTTCCACCCATTTTTTCCAGACAGGGGGTTGTCATATAACCGTTGGACACAAAAACGTTTGACAGACCCCTGTCTAAGGCAATCCTCGCGGTTTCAAGCGCCGTTTCAATGTAAATGGTCGGTTCCGTGTAAGTATAGGAAATAGAGGTTGCCCCCTGGTCGACCGCGGCCTGTACAATATCTTCGGGTTTCGTATCCTGCCCAACGATACGGGCTTGATCCAGGGGCATCTGGCTGATATCAGCGTTTTGACAAAAGGAACATCGAAAATTGCATCCCACCGTCGCAATGGAATAAGATCTGCTTCCCGGAAAAAAATGAAACAGGGGTTTTTTTTCGATGGGATCACAGTGTGCGGCAATAATTTTTCCATAAACCAGGCTGAAGAGCGTCCCCGATCGGTTTTCCCTGACACCGCAGAGACCTCTATCGCCCTCTTCAATCATGCAGAAATGATTACAGAGACGACATTGCACCCTTTTCTCAGTCAGTTTTTCGTATAAGCATGCCTCTTTCATGGTTTGCTCCTTTTTCACGCCTAAGTCTCTATCCCCATAAATGACTGACTCGCCGTCTTGAGCCTGACCTTCAGGGGAAGGTTGTCGGTCTCAAAATGGTACACCAAGGTAGCGGAAAGGCCCAGAAAAAAACCAAAAGGGGAGTGTTTAAAGCACGTTGAGTCCCCGCTTTCGGAAAAGGTCTCCTCAAGGAAAGAGGGTATAATTCGAATACACTGCCAGGAAATCGGAACCGGACCATAGGCCAGCTGAAGCAGGGATTTGAGCTGCCAGAGATTATAAAGTTTTGCCTGCCCAAAAATGGGATCCCCAAAATAACCCTGAACTGTTTTTAAAAAGCCGTTCCAGGAAAAACTGTTTAACACACCGATAAAGATCCTCTTTCGAATCACACGCCCAGCCTCCCGTAAGGCAGAAAGGGGATTATCCAAAAATTCCAACGTATGGATCAAAACCGCCAGATCAAATTCATTGTCATCGAAGGGCAGATCCTCCGCCATGCCGATTTTGAAGTTGGATTTGTTTCCCAGACGCGCCCTGGCGCTTTCCAACATCTGTGGCGACGCATCCACTCCGCTGACGTCCAGGCCCATTTTGCTAAACATGATCAGGTGGTTTCCAGTGCCGCAACCAATATCCAGCACCCTGTCTCCAGGCCGCGGTTCCAACAGGGATACCACAAGCGGTTCGATGGCCCTGTCAATGGTCCGGCTTTGATGGCTTTTCCGCCATGACTCATAGAAACCCAGTGTATTGTTATCGAAAATAAGTCCCATGATTCGGCCCCGCATTCTGTTAAAATAGAAAATGAACGTTTGCAGTTTACTTTTTATTTTTCAGCTAGCCACAGTCAACATAATTCTGATACGGTATGAAAATCTGTGCCAGGATTCAAGGAGAAAATCATCAATGCCCCAAATGATCACCGACCCTGATATTATTGCGGCCTATAATGAAGATGCTCTGGGCATTCAAGGGGGGGTCGAAAAACTTTATCGTCCCACCTCCGAGCAGGAAGTCCTGGAAGTTGTAAGGGCCTGCCTCTCCGAAAAGACCCCGCTGACCGCTCAGGGATTGAGGTCATCCCTGACCGGGGCTGCCATATGTGAAAGAGGCGCAGCCCTTTCCCTGGAACGAATGGACCGGCTGATCGATATTGACATCAAAAAAAAGTACGCCATCGCTGAACCCGGTATCCTTTTGTCCCAATTCAAAAAATCAGTGGAAGACGCAGGCCTCATGTATGCCCCGGATCCCACAAGTGCGGAAGAATGCACCCTGGGGGGCAACGTGGCCACCAACGCCTCCGGTTCACGATCCCTCAAGTATGGGGCCACCATCGACTGGGTCAGGGGATTGCGTGTGGTGGATGGGACGGGCAGGTTGTTTGAAGTGAAAAACGGCCTGACTGAAAAAATATGCGTCGGTTACGGCGCCATGTACAGACCCGCGCAACTGTTTGTGGGATCCGAAGGGACCTTGGGAATTGTGACCCGGATTGAAGTATCCTTAACGGCATTGCCCACAAATGTGTTTGTGGGAATTGTCTTCTTCCCAAACCTGAAAAGCGCCATTGATTTTACCATGGAAGCCCATTATGCACCCGCCTATCAAGCGACAAGCATGGAGTTCATGGATTACGCCTGCCTGGAAATAATCCGCCCGAAAGCAAAAGGGATTGCCATACCCACCAATGCACGGGTCATGGTCTATTTTGAACAGGAATATAATGATGATTCAGAAAAAGACCGTTGGGTGGATCAATGGTTTCCCCTCATCGAAAAGCACACCCCCTTCTCCGATGACACCCAGATCGCTGTCAGCCGGAAACAAAAAAAGCATCTTCTCGACTTGCGGCATCATGTGCCCTCAAAAACCAATGAGGAAAGCATCAAGGCCGTCAAAACCGGGGGTTGCAAAATTTCAACCGACTGGGCCGTCCCCCAAAACCAGCTGCACCACCTCTTTGCATATTTTGAAGAAATCAGGCGTCCTCTGGGCGACATGATGGTCACCCGGTTCGGACATCTGGGAAGTGGACACCCTCACTTCAATTTTATCGCCCGAACCAGGGAAGAAAAGTCGACGGCATCAAAAATCGACGACCTCATGGCCCAAAAGGCCGTGGCACTGGGGGGATGCGTTTCAGCCGAACACGGCATCGGAAAACTGAAACGCCGGCAACTGACATTACAGTATCCCTCAAGCATCATCAATGCCATGAAAGCCCTCAAAAAAGAGTTGGATCCAACGGGCATCATGGCGCCGGGGAACATCTTCAGGGACGATACCGATGGTACCGTTCAACCTCGACTTTAAGCCAGTCGGGCCAGAAAGCCTCGTCGATGGGATAGCTGGCATCCAAGGACTGGAAGGACCCGTCGCCTGCCACCTTCCTGATGCCTTCAAGGGTATTATACCGAACCTCGTCGACACCGATTAACCCCGCCACGGCCCGGTTGATGTCATCGAGGGATTTATCATAAGGATTTCCGTCGGGGAATGCACGCCTGGCGGCGAGTTCGTTTAGACAGTCCAGCCCCCTGTGCCATTCCTTGAAAGAAGGGAAAACCATGGGGCCGTAGGATATCCAGAATTCGACAAATTTGGCGCCGGCATTGTAAACCACCCATACGGAACCCCCTTCGCTCACGGTCCCCCGCACAATGCTGTCGTCTCCCATGGCAATATTTTTCCCCTTTAGAAGAGAATCGATGCCGCCAAACTTCAGACCCACTTCCTGGGATCTTGCCTTTCGGGCGCCTTCCTGAAAAGTCCTTACCGCCTGGGGCAGTTTGATGAGCGCTGGGAGCAGATTTTTTCCCAGCCCTTCCGCCACACCCACCGTAACGCCCCAACCGGATTCGGGATTGGGAATAACCACGTCGGCCCTCGACGTGTGATACTGCTCCGTCAACCCCAGGCCCAGTTCCCTTCGAATCTGAAAGACCTCTTTTCCCCGAAATATTGATGCCACATTACCAAAATAGACCCCCTGAAAAATATCGGGCATAATGGGCCTGTTCCGCAAACGCCGGGTCTCAATGCCCGCCGATGAACAAAGGGTCATCTCGGCGCCGTCGTACTCATTTTCAGTATTCCCCCCCAATCGTCGGTGGGAGCAGGATTCGGAGCACGCCACGAAGGCGCCGTCAATGATAGCATGACAGAAGGGCTCAAATGCCTTATCGTCATTCAGCGCCACCAGGTGGGTCTCGTGGCCGTCATGAACCAGAGCGGTCAAGGCAAAGGTCCCCCGGCCGCTCAACTTGTCGACGAGTTTTTCGCCGGCGGCAAAGCTGATCCCTTCCTCAAGCAGATATCGATGCAGCAGGGCACCCACAACCTCGGTTTTGTTATTGGTTTGAAAACGGTAATGCGCTTCAAGATCGGCCTTGATATCATCTTCCTTGATGAGGTACCCATCCATGGTCAACACCACCTTCAGCGTTGAACTTTCTTTCGGCCGAATCTCTATGGGCTCCACGTTGATTTTTTCGGGGATTCGCTGCTTGGTATATCCGATATTGCCGATGGCGGCCATGGGCGACAGGTCCTGAAAGGTCTTGGCGATATCCCGGTCAATGACTTCGGCGATCCGGCCCAGGCCTTTATAAACATAAAGCCCTTTGCTGTTCCCCACCGCCAGTCCGGTGCTGGCTTTTCCCCGGTGCTGACAGGCACCCGTGGCCAGAAAGGCCTTGCTCACCAGCTCGTCGTCATCCGGCCCATAAATCCCCACAATTCCATCCATAATGTTTCCCCTTATTTAATATCCTGATGATAGTCCTGAAGAGATTTTACCGTTCCATGGCCCCGCTGATGGGCGGCAATTCCCCGGGCGGCGGCCAGTGCGGCGGCCAGGGTTGTGATGTAGGGAATTTTGAACTTGATCGCGGTTTTTCGAATGTAGGAATCATCATGCTTACTCAATTTGCCGCTGGGGGTATTGATCACCAGTTGAATTTCATTGTTCTTAATGGCGTCCACGATATTGGGACGGCCTTCATGCATCTTAAGGATGAGCCCGGATTCAATGCCACATTCCTTCAAAAATTGCTGGGTACCATTGGTAGCCAGGATCTTGAACCCCAATTGATGAAGTTGCCGCGCCACCTCCCCCACAGCCGGTCGATCCGCCTCCGATACGGTCAGAAGAACCGTTCCTTGGTCCGGCAGAACAAGTTGAGTGGCTTCCTGCGCTTTATAATAGGCCAAACCGAAGGAATCCGCCATCCCCAACACTTCTCCGGTGGATCGCATCTCAGGCCCCAGGAGCGGATCCACTTCCGGAAACATGTTAAAGGGGAAAACCGCTTCCTTCACACCGTAGTGGGGAATGTTTTTGGGTTTGATATTCAGATCCGACAATTTTTTGCCCAGCATCAGCTGGGTAGCGATGCGCGCCATGGAGATATTGCACACCTTGGAGACCAGGGGAACCGTCCGGGATGCCCGCGGATTGGCCTCGATGATATAAACCGTATCGTCTGCAATGGCATACTGAATGTTCATCAACCCCACAACATTCAGTTCAATGGCAATCCTGCGGGTGTATTCATTAATGGTGTCCAGGTGCTTGGCCGCGATGCTGATGGGCGGTATCACGCAGGCGGAATCCCCCGAATGAATGCCTGCCAATTCGATATGCTCCATCACCGCCGGAACATAGGCGTCCGTACCGTCGCTGATGGCGTCGGCTTCGACCTCGATGGCGTTTTCCAGGAATTTATCGATGAGAATGGGCCGTTCGGGACTGACATCAACGGCGGCAGCCACATAATGCTTGAGCATTTCCGCATCGTGAACCACTTCCATACCGCGGCCTCCCAGCACATAGGACGGCCTGACCATGAGGGGATAGCCGATCCGCTCCGCAATTTCAAGGGCCTGTTCCAGGGTACTGGCCATGCCCGACTCGGGCTGTGGAATGCCCAGCTTGCGCATCATGTGCCTGAACCGGTCGCGATCTTCGGCAAGATCGATGGTTTCAGGGGATGTACCGATGATCCTGACCCCTGCCCGAGCCAGTTCGGAAGCAATGTTTAGAGGCGTTTGCCCGCCGAACTGAACAATCACCCCTTCCGGCTTTTCTTTTTCATAGATGCTCAACACGTCCTCAACGGTCAGCGGCTCAAAGTAAAGTTTGTCGGAAGTATCGTAATCCGTGGATACGGTTTCAGGGTTGCAGTTGACCATAATGGATTCAAACCCTTCGTCCTTCAGCGAGAAAGCCGCATGCACGCAACAGTAATCGAATTCAATACCCTGGCCGATCCGGTTGGGGCCGCCCC
Source organism: Desulfatiglandales bacterium (assembly GCA_963664475.2). Lineage (GTDB taxonomy): Bacteria > Desulfobacterota > DSM-4660 > Desulfatiglandales > Desulfatiglandaceae > NaphS2. The sequence goes on along the minus strand of CAXXXE010000001.1, from coordinate 1,191,656 downwards.
CCAGCACCATGATCTTCCGCCGGTCGCTGACATCCACCCGATCCGGCGCGTTATAGGTGGAAAAATAGTAGGCCGCGTTTTCAACGCCACTGACGGGAACCGGCTCCCACCCTTCCACCACCCCAAGTCCCACACGCTTTTCCCGAATCTCTTTTTCAGGAACCGCCAGGATTTGAGAGAGATACCGATCCGCAAACCCATCTTTTTTGGCCTCGATTAAAAGATCATCCGGCAGTGACCCGCCTTTAAAACCAAGGATCTTCTCCTCCAGCGTCACCAGCTCCTTCATCTGCTCGATGAACCATTGTTTGATATGGGTTTTCTGATGAAGCACATCCACGGAAACACCTTTTCTCAGCGCTTCATACATGACAAACTGACGTTCGCTGCTGGGTTCGGCCAAAAGATCCATGAGGTCTTCCAGGGGCTTTTCATTAAAATCCTTGGCAAACCCCAGACCGTACCGCCCGTTTTCCAGGGACCGGATGGCCTTTTGAAATGCCTCCTTGTAGTTTTTCCCGATGCTCATAACTTCGCCCACGGCCCGCATCTGGGTCCCCAGCTTGTCCTCTGAACCTTCAAATTTTTCAAAGGCCCAGCGGGCGAATTTCACTACCACGTAATCTCCCCACGGAATATACTTGTCCAGGGTCCCTTCACGCCAGTAGGGTATTTCGTCCAGGGTCAAACCACCGGCAAGCATGGCGGACACCAGTGCAATGGGAAAACCGGTGGCTTTTGAGGCCAGAGCCGAAGACCTGCTTGTCCTCGGATTGATTTCGATCACCACGACGCGTCCGGTTTTTGGATCGTGGGCAAATTGCACATTGGTGCCGCCGATCACTTTGATGGCATCAACAATATCATAGGCGTATTGTTCCAGCTTTTTTTGAAGTTCCGGAGCAATGGTCAGCATGGGGGCCGTACAGTAGGAATCGCCGGTATGGACCCCCATGGCATCTACGTTTTCGATGAAGCAAACCGTAATCTTCTGGTTTTTGGCGTCGCGCACCACTTCAAGCTCCAGTTCCTCCCAACCCAGCACCGACTCTTCCACAAGAATCTGGTTCACAAAACTGGCGGAGATGCCCCGGGCCGCAATGATGCGTAGCTCTTCCACGTTATAAACCAGGCCACCGCCCGTACCGCCCATGGTATAGGCAGGCCGTATCACCACGGGATAACCCAGCTGGTCGGCAATTTTTTCCGCTTCTTCAACGCTGAAGGCAGGCTCGCTTTTCGGCATTTCAATGCCCAGTTTATCCATGGTGGCCTTGAAGGCGATGCGATCCTCCCCCCGTTTGATGGCATCCACCTCAACACCGATGATCTTGACGCCGTATTTTTCCAAAACGCCTGTTTCCGCCAGTTCGGAGGAAAGATTGAGGCCTGTCTGACCCCCAAGATTGGGGAGCAGTGCATCCGGCCGCTCCTTTTCGATAATCTCGGTCATGGTCCGCACATTGAGGGGCTCGATATAAGTGGCTTCCGCCATGCCTGGATCGGTCATAATGGTGGCGGGATTTGAATTGGCCAGAACAATTTCATAGCCCAGTTTCCGAAGGGCCTTGCAAGCCTGGGTCCCCGAATAGTCAAATTCACAGGCCTGTCCGATGATGATGGGTCCGGAACTAATGATCATTACCTTGTTGATGTCGTCGCGCTTCGGCATACGAGGCTCCTTTTTTCAATCTGAGGGTTGGTTCTGATTTCGAAGTATTGCCTGGAAATTTGAATCGGTCCCTGGATTTTCGTGGCAAAAGATTGGAAATATCATTTCAACTAAACTTTAATCGTCGGATATTAGATAAAATGGAACCCTCGTGTCAAGTTGAAATCAGGACAGAGGGTCAATGTTTCGGCGCAAGCCTTTTATTTTAAAATAAAATAGGATAAACTCCGAAAAAACGAATATCGAAATGGGAGTCAGCATAAGGAGAAAAAAATGGATGAATACCTCATCAATCAAATGCGTACGGAGGCCAAAGCCATATTCAGGGAATCGTTGCGCTCCGTGAACCCCTTTGACGCCGTAAAAAACTTTGTGCGGATAAAAGACAACCAGCTCATCCTTGGAAAGGATGAAACCGATCGCATTACCCTGGATCTGAGTCAATTTGACCGCATCTCCCTCGTGGGCGGTGGTAAAGCCACGGCGCCCATGGCCAGGGCCATGGAGGAGCTGCTGAAAGACCGCATTCACAAAGGGCTGATCAACGTGAAATATGGGTTCACCGACGACCTCTCGGTAACACAAACCATTGAGGCAAGTCATCCCCTGCCCGACGAAAACGGGGTCAAGGGAACCAAGGCAATCCTTAATTTCCTGGCAAAAGCCAACAACAAAGACCTGATCATTTCGCTCATCAGCGGCGGCGGATCCGCCCTCCTTTGCCAACCCGCCCAGGGCATTACGCTGGCGGAAAAACAGACCGTCACCGGGATGCTGCTGGATTGCGGCGCCGGCATTGACGAAATCAACACCCTGCGAAAGCACATATCCGCCGCCAAGGGCGGACAGATGGCCCGCGCCGCCTTTCCGGCCACCGTGGTCAACCTCATGCTGTCCGATGTGGTGGGAGACAAAATGGACGTCATCGCGTCAGGCCCATTCGTACCGGATTCTTCCACCTTTGAAGACGCCTTGGGCATTCTACGAAAATATGATTTGAAAAACGTTCCCGAAGCCATTGTGCAGCGACTGACAAAGGGCGCCAGGGGAAAAATTCCCGATACCCCCAAAGCGGGCGACCCGGTTTTTCTTTATGTCTCGAACATCATCGTGGGCAGCAATATCCTGGCCCTTGAAGCGGCGGAAAAAAAGGCCGGGGAGTTTGGATACAACCCCATGATTCTCTCCTCTTTGATCGAGGGGGAAACCAGGGATGTCGCCCGGGTCCACTGTGCCATTGCCAAAGAGGTTTGTCGTAGCGGCAGGCCCATTCATAAACCTGCCTGTATCATTTCAGGGGGGGAAACCACCGTAACCATTCGGGGAAAGGGGCTGGGCGGCAGAAATCAGGAGTTCTGCCTGGCAGCGGCCATTGAAATTGCCGAACGGCCATTGAAGCTGGTTGTTTTAAGCGGTGGAACCGACGGCAATGACGGCCCCACGGATGCGGCGGGAGCCGTTGTGGACCCTTTTACGGTCACACGGGGCAGGGACGCGGGCATGGCGGCCGTTGATTTTTTGAACAACAATGACGCCTACCACTTCTTCCAGAAAACGAAGGACCTTCTCATGACCGGTCCCACCAATACCAATGTTATGGACGTGAGGCTTTTGCTGATTCGCTAATGTCTCTCCTTCCAGCGCTGAAGAAGGTAAGGTTTCGCCATTTCAAAAGTGGTACAGTCATCTTCAATGGCCTCTTCCGCCTGTTTGATGGACATTTTTTCCGTCCTTCTGACAAAGGAAAGCGTACGGCCAAAATAGAGTGGAATCAGGGAATCCATGGTGACGTCCACTTCAATGCCCACCTCGCCATATGAGGCGGCGGTATCAAAAAGCAGCCGTGCCCATAAATCGGTGGGGAAATTGAACTCCTGCTCCCTCATATCCTTGATCTCCAGGAGTTTTTGGTAAACATCGGTCGAAAGGATGGTTTTCCAGATGCCGCTGTATTTACCAAATCCCTCATGAAACTGATTCAACAGGTTCTCCCGATTCACGGAAACCTCCGGCGGCATTTCCGTTTCACCCAGGCCGAACCCGTAAATGGCCGTGGGGCGGCTGTATTTCACCTTGAGCCAGAAGGGAGAAAACTCTTTCATCATGGCAAAAATGGTGCCGACCACCTGACGAAACATGGGTCCCAGATCGGATCCCGGATCCTTGGTGCGATGGATTTTGGGCCTTCCCATGAATGCCTGGCAGATCTGAGCCTTATGGTTCATGGCAAGAGTGGTCATCCAGATATCGATTCCGAAATTGGCGACCGCCTCACTCCAGGTCTTGCTTTCGAGGTACAACGGCGCCAGTTTGCCGCTGAACCCAAAATCTCCGCCGATGGGTTGACGAACCCGTCTCCCATAAAGGGATCTTGTCATGGGGTAGGCAATACCGTTGGTAATGGTTCCATCATATTTATGCCGAATGTACAGGGGCGCCACATATGAAAACCCACTGAATAACGGTTCACCCAGGTGCTTGATCCACTCAGGAGTGATGCTCTTGAGGTCAGCGTCCACCACCACCACGGCCTTGGCCTTGAGGTCCACCACCTTTTGAAACAGGTTTCTAAAATTATTCCCTTTTCCTTTCAAACCGGGTTCGGTGGAAAGATAAATTTTAGGCATTTGGGTCGGTGTCTCAAGAAAAGCCTCCCGGGTATGATCGGGTGAGTTGTTGTCGCAATTGATAATAACCGCGCTGTACTCACCAAAATATTTCCGCAACCCTTCGTCTGCCTGGGTGGTCGGATAAATGATGGAATCCGCTTCTTTGTAAGAAGGGATACAGACCACCATGTCCACTTTTTTGATGTTTTCCGGATTAATCTCCTTTTCAAAACGATCGGGCATCGGGCTTCTCCTCATTTTTGCATAAAATATTCAAAATAGCTGTGTTCCAGCCTTTTGGACCTGGATATTCTGTTATTTTGAGACTTGGAATTTTTCTTTTTAGATCTGAAAAATCGTGATCCGAGCGGATCAACACGGGGAAGTCGGCACGCATAAGCATGGGAAAATCATTTGGGCTGTCACCCAGGGCAACGGTCGGAATATGGCCATGCCCATCAACATGATATTGCATATTGTACCAGGACGCAATGCGTGCCATGGCTTTTCCCTTGTGGTTATTTCCCAACAGATGGTAAAAGCGACCTCCTGAGACAATCATCAGTCCTCTTCCGGCGGCACTTTCGTAAAGGGGGCGTAGATCGGAAGGTATCTCGCCCTCAAAAATAAAGGGTTCATCGTATTCCCTCATGGCGGCGAGACGAGCTCCCTCCGCGTTCAGACCGGTCAGTCTGGAAATTTCGTCAACATCCATGTCGGAAAAACCCTTGATGGACAAACCCAGGCTTTTTCGAATATCACTCAATGCGCGAATCAAATGGACGTAGGGAACGCCCAGAGACCACTGCCAGAGATCTTCCGATGCGGGGGCCGGGCATACAGCCGTATTTTTTAAGACCTCTAACCCCTGGGGTTTAGATGGAAATGAACAGACCGGCGCTTCCTTAAACGTTTCTCTCGGAAAAAAGACGCCCCCGCCATTTTCAGAAACAAAGGGCGCCGAAAGGCTCAATTTACGGCGTAACACATCCATCTCAGCCCTGGTTTTACTGGAAACCAGGATCACCGGAACACCGGTCCTTCGACAATGTTCAAGGGCCTGAAGAGCCTCTTTCCAGCCGTAGGTGTGGCGATCCAGCAGGGTGCCGTCCAGATCGGTAAACACCAGATGGGATGGCGAAGGAAAATTCCCAATAAAAAAAGAATCGGACATTGAATTGTTCCGCTTTTACATCAGGAAAAACGTCTTTTCTCGCTTTCCACCACTTCGATCAAATCATAAAAAATGCGCGGCAGTTTGTTGCTCACCCGTTCCCAGGAAACCGTTTGGGGCGTCTCAAAGAGTCGTCTTTCATTTTTCTGTTCCACCTGTAAAATGGTCTGGGCCAACCCGTTATTCAGGAATTCGCCGAATTCCTCGTGGGAATTGACAAACCGCAAAAATTTTTCCGTCATGCGGTAAGGTGAAGTGAGCACATCCCCCGCTTCGAGAATACAATGGCTAAAGACCTCCCTGACCAGGAATTCTTCCTTATCACGATCGTATGTCAGGCCACTGAAATCCGCATCATCGGAATATTTTTTAACCTGCCCTTCCGCCACGGCCTGGTAGGTTACCGTCAGGTCCCTGAAGAAAGTATCCGAAATCTCCAACCCCTCTTCGATGATCAGGGCATTCATCAGCGTGGTAACGATGTCAACGGCCATCCGGTTCAGGCCCTTCGTGCGATCGTTCGGAGAAACATCCTGATGTTTATGGTCAAAGGGTTCCTGGGTAAACATGACCTGAGCGGGCGATGAGGCTTTTCGATACACCTCGATGAGGGTGAAAATCTCCACACCCCAGTTGGTGGCAAACCGCATCTTTTTCAGCAGATCCACATGAAAAGCCACCTCCCCGCTGAGCTGATACTTGAAGTTCAGGAGAAACTCGATGAGATTCAACATTTTCTGATCTCTGGTTTCGCTGAATTTCCGCTTGAGGGAGATGAGAAGGGGGTCAAGGAGAAGTCGCTTGACCCGACCATAGAGCTGGTTATCCTTGATTCGGGAATAATAGGCCTTGGAAAAGTCGTAGTTGAGGGCCACCACCGGATAAAAAAGCCGATCCAGCTGCACCCGTTCAAAGGTTCGAATATCCGCATCGATGAGGCCGATGGTTTCCCCACCCAGGGCCATGGCGATTCCAAAACTCAGGAACATGTTTTTTCCTTTGCCCGGCTCACTGATATTAAATCCGGCCTCGTTCAATCTGTCATATATGCCCCGAAATCCCGGACCGTCATTCCACTGGATCATGTAATTCTGGATGCCGGCATTATTCAGGAGGTCCCGCAAGAGAAATGCCTCTTCCTCCGTGGCTCTATCCAGCCCGAAGATAATGGTGGAAACGTAGGTGACGTCTTTGAGCTGACTCAGGATATTTTCAAAAACCGGATGGTTGGCAGGATCGGTATATTCACTGGCCAGAAGCGGCAGGATCAGGATCGTCTTTTGCCATCTGGAGTGCAGGGTCAGTTGTTTTCTCAGATGTTCCCGGTCCTGGCGAAGAATATGAAACGAGGTGACTTTGCTGTTATTTTGAGAAAAATCAGACATGGCCGAACTCCTCTCGCAGTTTGCAGACTCCCGGTTTAGAAACCGATCTCAAAAAAACCACATCCTTTTCTTTTTAACTTATTTTTTAATGTAAACAAAATCAGAATCTTTGTCAACTCTCCAGCAGTCAGCCGGTGTTGCGCTCGCGTGCTTCGAGAGCAACAACAGATTCATTGACTTTCATTAAGAACCGTAATGACCTCCGTTTTTCTAAGAACCCTGTCCTCATCCTGATTGATGCAGCCGTTTTTGACAATCTCAAGGATCATTTCGTCTCCCAGCGTTTCGGAAGCCCGGGTCTCCACCACCCTTCAGGTATCCATACTTGCCCGACCATGGGGAAATTCCAGTTTGACGATACCATTGGCTTTGAGCAGCCGGACAAGCTTTTTCCTGATGGATTGGACATTTTTTGCCAACCGTCGTGCCGTTTTGTCCATTCCGTCCTCCTTGGCTTTGATGGTCTCTTCCACATTTTCGAATGCATCCAGAACTTCAAAAAGGCCGGTAAGGAGATCGAATGTGTCCTTTGAGATCTCCTGTGACTTGAGCAGGGTGGGTATGCTTTTGCCATTAAAAACGTTAGAAAAAATTACGTTTTTTAACTTTCATGAAATCATTGCAAGCTCCTGAGTTAAAACGCTTAATCCCTTATCCAGCATGGAATAAGCCGCCTCAATTTTGGAGGGTTGCTCGGGCCTTGAGCAAGGTGTGATTTTGCTACCCGTTGAAATCACCCAGTTAAATTCACTTCGTTGTGCAGCTTCGCCGCAATTTAACCGGGTAAATTGGGGTTTTAAAGTGGCGCTCTGCACAGATTGATACCCAGAGCCACTTCCAGCCTGTATCCGTAACCCTATAGAATGACATACTTTTCTGCTTTTCGACAATGCCGCGGACTCTCAATTTGTTCAATTCATACCGGATTTGTGCAGGATTTCGGAAAAATTGGGGGAGGCTTTTGACCAGATCGACTGTTCTGAAGCCGTATGCATGGGACTTCGGTTTCAAGAGCTCCGTTGCCAGTGCAGTTTGCCGGTCTTTCCTGAAGTCCGGGGCGGTTATGTTGCGGCCCAAATGATCTGGAACAGGGTTTTTAAAGGAGTCATCTTCACCTGCTGAAATGGAAGCTACTTCCACCCCGGTTGAACCCCCAGAGGGGACCCTGTTCAACGGGGCAGGCGTCAGCACAGCAGTTCAAGAACCGATCATTGCATGCGACACCTTCCCAAAGATAGGCCTGTAGAAAAAGGACAGGTTTTTGAAGCCCCAGCGATTTGGGGTTGTTGATGGTGGTCTCGGTGCGGATGTAATACCCGGTCTTGTTGTACTGTTTGATGGAGTTCCCTCGGAACCAGTGTTTGATGCACGCATTATTGTCATACAGTCTCCAGAAGGTCTTGGATGTGGATCGGCGATGGAGCCGACGGCTGAAAATTTGGGCAATGGTCTCGGGCAATCCGAGCCTGTGAAACTTATCCAGGAGCCTTTCAAAAAGACTGGTACAAAAACGTGGGGAACGAAACACCACGTTGGAGGATATTTCAATCTGGCTTAGATACCAGCCATGTTCGAGAAATCTGGATCGGGTGGCGTATTTTCCTTTGTCGAACTTGAAGAAGATGTTCATCCAGTAATTGATTCTGTTTAAGACCGCCCTGCCATCCAGGGATTCAGCTGCCTTTTGGAGGGCTTCCGGATCTTCAACTTCAACAAAGGCATTATCCTTGAGCCTGTATCGGATGCCTTGCTTATCCAGTTGTAATTGAATGGCGTTGCCTGCCCGGTTAAATTCACGCAGTGACAGCGAAGCATTTAACTGGGTGGCCGTTGAAATAGAATTCGGAATGGAACGGGAGATAGGAAGAGATTTTCAAGTAGCATAGGCCACCGAGGAGCGCATCGTGAAAGTAGATGTAATACTGCTTGACCGGCTTTCTGCATTCATAGACCTTGTCATAGGGCTTGCCGGCTTTTGAAGTGAGTTGTCTGCAGGCAAATGTTCTAACCGGTTCCTTGTCGGTGAGGATGCAGAAGACATGGTTGCCCTTCCCGGTAAAAGCGGCGGCGTATTTTTGTTCAACAAACTTCGATTTTGCACCGTCAATGCCGCCACCTTCAGAAGGCCACCAATGGATGGGAATCTCATGTTTCCTGGCTACCTTTTGAATATGGGCATTGAGTTGATCGGTCAGAATTCGCATGACGCCATTTGACAATCCTTTGAAGCCGACAGCTCTGAGAAACCTTACGATGCCGGCTGGAAAGAACATGGACAGGATATATCCGCGAATGATGACTCGATCGAAACAGAAATATTTGAACTTGATATTCTGTGAGAATTGGTTCAAAAATGAATTGCCTGCCCTGTTAAATCCTGTGAAACAGGGCCGCCAAAGGCGGCATTTAACAGGGTGAAGGTGTTTCCTCAGGTTATGGAGTGTTGGCTAAACAATCCATACCGGATCACCCATGAAATTTCAAATCAAAGAAAGGGGTTATAGGCAGGAGGTTAAGAGACGCCAGGATGGTAAGGTGGGGCCATGAGTCTCACCATCCAAAATACCCGGGAATTGCTCCGGCTTAAATATAGAGCCATCATGTCATTAGCCCCCTGTCTACAGCCCCTTTTCGGAACTTCAGTTTGGTAAACTGTGACCATAAAAAAAGAAATGAAGCGCTACAATACGCCTTTCGGTGGAAGGAGTTTCTCGATGAGCCCTTTCAGGAAGGCGAACTCATCTTTATGCGTCTCAAGAATGGTTTCCATCCGGGTCTGTCTCCTATGCATCTGCCATTGCATCCTCAGCACAAACCCGAGTATGATAAGGGTAATCGTAATAAAAAGCCCGAACATCCATTGTATCGTGTCAAAACGACGGTTCATTTCAGATCGAAGGTCATCAATACGGTTATTAAGCCCTTTATCCAAATTATCAATTCGTCTTTCAAGGCTCTTCTGTCCCTCTTCCAACCGGGTAAGTCGTTCCACAACCTCCCTGTCGCTTATCCGCGGCGCCGTTTCCACAGCAAACAGCAAACAAGGTGTCAGTAAACCCATCAAAACACTGATTATGATGATCATCCTTCTCATGCTCTCAAATTAACATCCGAACCGCCTCATGTCAATATCGCAATCTGTTTACAAGTTAATAGTGTTCCCTATTCCTTTTCCACCGACCAAACCGCCTCATTTTTCGTGAAGCGATGACTCTTTTTTCCCTGTGAAGTCCGCAGGGAAAAACGTCTGTGTCAGTCTGTGTGTGTCTGTGGCTAATTCCAGTTTTTTCCCGTTTGAACATTATTTGCCTGTCCCCATTCTCTTACTGGGGACCCCTTTCAGGGTGTTCAACTGGGGTCATCTTCTTTGATCAGTCCCTTCCCGTCCCCCAGACCTTTTCACTTTTTTCTTTGCGCCTTGGCGTCTCTGCGCGAGACATTCCAGTAGCATAATTCGCCTGTCCCTTTTTTCTTTTTTCTCTCACAAAAACCGCACAAAACAGCCCGGTCGCCTCCACCAGCTTTTTATGCCATTGCCTGCACCTGGCTTAAATTCACTATCTCAACATTAATACGCGCTTTCACCGGATGCTTTTGAGAAAGAAAATCATCAATTTGGTCAAGTGTTTTGGCATGAAAATATCTTTCACCGCATTCAGTACAGACTTCAGCTCTAACATTTTCAACTATATACAGCTTCTTGTCGAGCCAGTGCTGACGAGTGACACCTTTGCTCTTTGTTTTCCCACCACAGAATTCACATTGCATAAGTTCACCTATAGTGCATATACTGTTACGATTATAAGATTTGAGCCTTCTTTGAACCTACAAAGAACATGGATTACCCTTCGATCCCTTGCAGGCCCTTCTATCCGATATCTTGTCCCCCGAATGTCTCGGGTCATTTTCTTGTTTATACGCCCTTTCAGAATCGCATTTTCCACATCTTTACGCTCAAGATCATCATCTATCATTTCTTCCTCAGCGTGAGAAGACACATAGTAATTCCGATCAATGATACGCTGTTGGATCTTCTGCAAAGTTGTCATGATTCATGGTTTCTAATTTTCTAAACATCTAACCTTCCAATCTTCCGGCTTTTTGGCTTGCCAACATTATTTGCCTGTCCCTATTCTTCTCTCCCAAAGGGTTCGCGTAAACCACAAAAAGAAAAGACCCAAAAGGGCCAGAATGAGACATGCCGGAACAGGCATGAAAAATGGAGAAATTATTTTCTTGAGAACGAATATCATTTAGGCACCTGCACAACCTGTCTTTCGGGGATCTGATTTACCCAAAATAGCTCAAGGCTGAAATGGGTAAAGGTTCACTTTGGGATGCATCCCCCTCCGGAGGATGTTCCCCCTGTGTAATTCAGTTGCATGAATTCTCAGGAAAACAGAAAAAAAGCCAAAACCGTGTCATCCGCGAAATCCGCCGTGCCCCGTGCAATTCCGAAGGACAGCGAAGCGTATTTCACTGGGGTGCCAAAAAAAGACATAATTTGCCTGTCCTCATTCCTCTTCTTCTGGATACATGAAAAAACGTCAGCCCACAACCTGTTTTACGGCCTGGCTGAAGACGGCAGCCTGCGGACAAACCTGTTGAACAAAAGCCCAGTTAACAACCACCAACCATCCCATTCATCCGTAACCGGAATATGGTAAATAAGGCGGAGAAGGTTGGGAAAAAGCAGCTACACAAGAATAGTGTAATAGTGCCAAGGTCCCCCCATTACATTTGTTACTCAAAACGCCGGCACCCCTTCTAATCTTCTTTAGCAATTCCACGGATTACGCCAATGCAACCTGCACCTCAGCATTGAATTCTTCCAACGAACCGGCATTAAGAGCTCTTTTATGCAAGGACTTAAGCACATCAGGATCAGTTATCGCTCTCAGCCTGCTTCTCAGCGTTTGCGAAACCGTTTCAAAACGCTCTTCCAGGACTTCTATCAAGTATCCTCTTGAAGTCTCCAAAATTCCCTGCTGGATTCCCTGCTGGATTCCCTGCTGGATTCCCTGCTGGATTCCACGTTCAACCCATTGTTCAGCTACAGTAGGCATAATGTCACCTCCCTTTTCTTTCAGAATTTCCTTGATCCCACGTTCAATTTCTTCTTCCCGGATCTTATCCGACCCTGAAGCCACATATCTCAAAAGCGTTTCAAGGTATTCAAGGCCGCTTCGCTTACCCAGAAGATCCTTTATCAACTCCAGTATCCCCGGCAGACGATCCGCCAGATCCTCCGCAAAAATATGCTTCATGAGGAGAAAGGCGGCCTTCAATGTAACTGCCCCCCGCATCTCCTCATCGCTGTATTGCGTAAGATCACAGAGCAGGTATCTGAAATCCGGCAGATATTCTTGCAGCGATTCAGGAAGGTCAAACAGGTCCTGAAAGTCAAGCCCCACTTTCCATTTTGATCGCCCGTGATATACCACCACGGGAATCACAGGGGGAAGCGGCTTTGACTCGCCCAGCTTTACGGCCTGTTCCCATATCCGGGCCATGTACCGTAAAAGGTGTAGGCTGATCAAGCGTTCAGGATAGCTCTTATGTTCAAACAGCACATACACATAAGATGAGCCTCCAGCTTTTGTATCCACACAGTAAAGAAGATCTGAAAAATACTCCTTGAGAGTGTTGTCAACAAAGCTGTCCTTCCGGATCTCCAACGACGTCATATCAAAAAGATCAACCACATCAGAAGGCAGATAGTGAATCATGAAATCCCGCGCAATCTCTTCCCGTGAAAGCACCTCTTTAAAAAATTTGTCATGTGGATTTGCAATATCAGCCATCGCATCTACCTTCAGACCTCGTTATTTGTCCTCATTTTAAGCCATTCTTATCGGGCTATTTAGCCCCTTATTTCCTAACGCGGCATAGCCGCAGTTTTAAGTTTTAAGTTCCTGAGCCATCATTTTCTTGTTTTTTGTGACAGAAAACCAGATGATAAGGTACTAAAAACCTGACACAAGAAACAAGAAGTTCATTGACGGAAAAACTTAAAACTTAAAACTTAAAACCGTGGTTCGATATTAACACACCTACAACTACCCTCCAAGCCCCTTTTTCAGCCTCTGTTTCTAATTTTCTAAACATCTAACCTTCCAATCTTCCGGCTTTTTGGCTTGCCAACATTATTTGCCTGTCCCTATTCTTCTTGCAAGTACGAAGGTAGCCCAAAAGCTGCGCAGTGTGTTCCGGAACCAAAGTCTTGCAAGCCTTCAGTTCTACAATAAGGCGGTTATGCTTTTGCCATTAAAAACGTTAGAAAAAATTACGTTTTTTAACTTTCATGAAATCATTGCAAGCTCCTGAGTTATCAGACTTAATCCCTTATCGAGAAGGGAGTAAGCAGCTTCAATTTTAGATGGTTGCTCGGCGTTGTGGAAAGGCATGTTTTTGGTACACCTTGAAATCATTGGATTTTTGAAATGCCGCTCGGAGCAGATTGAGAGCCAGAGCCACTTCCAGCCTGTATCCGTAACCCTATAGAATGACGTGCTTTTCTGCTTTTCGACAATGCCGCGGACTCTCAATTTGTTCAATTCATACCGGATTTGTGCAGGATTTCGGAAAAATTGTGGGAGGCTTTTGACCAGATCGACTGTTCTGAAGCCGTATGCATGGTACTTCGGTTTCAAGAGCTCCGTTGCCAGTGCAGTTTGCCGGTCTTTCCTGAAGTCCGGGGCGGTTATGTTGCGGCCCAAATGATCTGGAACAGGGTTTTTAAAGGAGTCATCTTCACCTGCTGAAATGGAAGCTACTTCCACCCCGGTTGAACCCCCAGAGGGGACCCTGTTCAACGGGGCAGGCGTCAGCACAGCAGTTCAAGAACCGATCATTGCATGCGACACCTTCCCAAAGATAGGCCTGTAGAAAAAGGACAGGTTTTTGAAGCCCCAGCGATTTGGGGTTGTTGATGGTGGTCTCGGTGCGGATGTAATACCCGGTCTTGTTGTACTGTTTGATGGAGTTCCCTCGGAACCAGTGTTTGATGCACGCATTATTGTCATACAGTCTCCAGAAGGTCTTGGATGTGGATCGGCGATGGAGCCGACGGCTGAAAATTTGGGCAATGGTCTCGGGCAATCCGAGCCTGTGAAACTTATCCAGGAGCCTTTCAAAAAGACTGGTACAAAAACGTGGGGAACGAAACACCACGTTGGAGGATATTTCAATCTGGCTTAGATACCAGCCATGTTCGAGAAATCTGGATCGGGTGGCGTATTTTCCTTTGTCGAACTTGAAGAAGATGTTCATCCAATAATTGATTCTGTTTAAGACCGCCCTGCCATCCAGGGATTCAGCTGCCTTTTGGAGGGCTTCCGGATCTTCAACTTCAACAAAGGCATTATCCTTGAGCCTGTATCGGATGCCTTGCTTATCCAGTTGTAATTGAATGGCGTTGCCTGCCCGGTTAAATTCACGCAGTGACAGCGAAGCATTTAACTGGGTGGCCGTTGAAATAGAATTCGGAATGGAACGGGAGATAGGAAGAGATTTTCAGGTAGCATAGGCCACCGAGGAGCGCATCGTGAAAGTAGATGTAATACTGCTTGACCGGTTTCCTACACTCATAGACCCTTTCATAGGGCTTCCCGGATTTTGAGGTGAGTTGTCTGCAGGCAAATGTTCTAACCGGTTCCTTGTCGGTGAGGATGCAGAAGACATGGTTGCCCTTTCCGGAAAAACCTGCGGCATATTTCTGTTCCACAAACTTGGATTTTGCACCGTCAGTCCCACCTCCTTCAGAAGGCCACCAATGGATGGGAATCCCATGTTTCCTGGCTACCTTTTGAATATGGGCATTGAGTTGATCGGTCAGAATTCGCATGACGCCATTTGACAATCCTTTGAAGCCGACAGCTCTGAGAAACCTTACGATGCCGGCTGGAAAGAACATGGACAGGATATATCCGCGAATGATGACTCGATCGAAACAGAAATATTTGAACTTGATATTCTGTGAGAATTGGTTCAAAAATGAATTGCCTGCCCTGTTAAATCCTGTGAAACAGGGCCGCCAAAGGCGGCATTTAACAGGGTGAAGGTGCTTCCTCAGGTTATGGAGTGTTGGCTAAACAATCCATACCGGATCACCCATGAAATTTCAAATCAAAGAAAGGGGTTATAGGCAGGAGGTTAAGAGACGCCAGGATGGTAAGGTGGGGCCATGAGTCTCACCATCCAAAATACCCGGGAATTGCTCCGGCTTAAATATAGAGCCATCATGTCATTAGCCCCCTGTCTACAGCCCCTTTTCGGAACTTCAGTTTGGTACAGGGAAGAGATCGTTTTGGGTGACAACCGGATAGGCATGCAAGCAAACCCTGACCCCGGGTTATTTTTGTGGCCTCTTTCATTTTTGCCTGGGTGAAAGACAGATTGTAAATATCTTCCGACAGACGCAATGTCGATAGTATGCGCTTCTGTCATTCGGTTAGCTCTCCGATCATAACGGCTTTGATCTTCTTTTGCTTTTGTTCGATCAGAAGGTTGAGGTTATCAAATTGAGTAAGCAATCGTTCTGCAGTGGGACGACTTGTTTTCATTTTTGGATTTCCAGGGACAAGCCCGGAAATTGTTTCATTCTTTTTGGCTGGCTCGTCCCGGGAAACAAATTCCATCAAGGTCAGTACCTGAAGTGCAATGGTCAGCAACAACATGAGGCCCTTGATTCTTTCCGGAATGCGCAGAAACAGCGGCAATGCGGGGATATGCCCCTTTTTGAACCGATGGAACCCTCTTTCGACCAGCCATTCATCCCGATAATATTGAGTGCTTTGATTGAGCGTCATCCGCATGAGCGTCGCTGCGGGTGACCATCCATTGTTCTATCAGTTGATGAGTTTCCCCATCTGCAAGCAGGACTTCCAATTGCTTAACCACAGCAAAGCCCTTTCCCACAATACGGACGGGATCATCTCCGGTTTTCGGCTCCAGTACAATATCCTGGAGGATGGTCCAAAAGATGGTACATGGGGATGTTCAACCGGGGTGACCTCCGTCCTCTGTTTTGTAATAACCTCAGTAAGTTATTGAATTATTAAAGAGCGTCCCGCCGGCCACAACAACCAAATCCCGCCTCTCCTGCTCACAAACCTTTTCTGCTCCCCAAAACGGCTTTGAGCCGAAATGGATAACGATACTGATAACTCTTTTCTTTTATCCTGTTGATCCTGTTGATCCTGTTGATCCTGTCTAATAAACTAACAGAACTACCAACGTTATATAATAAAAAACCAACAGGTTACACTCCCCATTACAGCATAAATAAATATTTTTCAATAGCTATCGAAAAAAGAAACCTCCTGTTAAGATGAAGTCGCTTTCCAAACAACTTTAACTTAAAAAGGAGGTTTCAAATGGACGGTGTAGATAGTACCAGGTTGGAGCGTTTTCGTCAATTGAGGAAGGAAATCCGTGGATCCAAGGAACATTTGATTGTAGGCATTGACGTGGCCAAGGATAATCATCATGCTTTTTTGGGGACAGCCAGGGGCAAAACACTTCTGAAGCGGTTGGTTTTTAATAACAATTTTCAGGGGTATGAGAAATTGTTCACATACGTTGATGCTACCAAAGTTAAGAATAACCTGAATAAAGTGGTGTTTGGTCTTGAACCGACCGCCAATTACCACAAACCTCTGGGAGAACATTTGATCAAATGCGGTTTTGATGTGGTGCTTGTGGCAGGCACGGCCGTGAAGAAAAACCGTGAATTACTGGATGGGCGCTGGGATAAGCATGATACGAAGGATGCGGCCAATGTAGCGGATTTGGTTTCCCAAGGCAAATGTTTGTTTTACGAATATCCGATTATGCCGCTTCGTGAACTGCGAAATCTGCTGTCTTTTAAACGTCGGCTGAAAAAACAGGAACATGGGACCAGAGTACGGATTCGGAATCATTTGCTTGCTCAGTATTTTCCTGAATTGGATCCTTATTTTTCCCGGATATCAGGCTGTAGCCTTAGCGTTGTGAAATGGTGTCTGGAACCTTCTTTGATTGCAGGACTGGAGTACGAAGAGTTCCTTAGGTTGGTCGCACCCGGTAAACGTACGGTAAGACAGCTGGAGCACGTGAAGCAGATTTGGGAAAAGGCATTTGAATCCATCGGATGTAATGCCGGGGGAACCGTTCAGTTTGAGGCAAAAATGATGGTGGAAGAACTTGAACATGTTCGGGAATCAATTTCGGAAGTCGAAGAAAAGATTGAAGAAATTTGCTTAGATTTCCCTGAATACAAACATCTTCTCACCATACCTGGTTTTGGAAAAGATATTTCATCGAAGGTTTTGGGCGCTATCGGCAACCCATTTCGGTTTGATAATGCAAAACAGGTGGTAAAACTGTCAGGGTGGGACCTGAATGCAAACCGTAGCGGAAAAAGTCCAGCAGGTGCTACGGCAGTAATTTCTAAAAAAGGCAAAGCCGACCTGCGCTATGCGTTGTACCAGGCGGCCCTGGTTGCTTCATCCAGAAACCAACACTTTGTTGCATATTTTACGGAAAAACTCCGGGGAAGATCCCGCGAACGGGGCATCAAGACAAAAATGAGAGTGAAACTGGCGGCTAAACTTCTGGTAATCGCGTGGACCTTAATGAAAAAGCAGGAACCGTTCAATCCTGAATATTTGAAAGTAACATGATAGAGGCCAAATCAGCCAAGAACCTCCGGTAAAGCCGGGGGTTTACTCAGAATAATGTCCACACTATCAGGAAGTGGGGGCATGGAGACGGCAGTCAAACGACATCATTGCACAATGAGCAACATGAGACAGCCGGAGTTGAAATGGATGAACTTGAACGATTTAAAAAAGAGATTAGCCTGATGGAATATGCACCGACCCACGATTACACTGAGCTTGACCGTAGCCAGTCCAGCAAGACATGTGTAGTACTCAGGCGCGAGGCTGATGACGGCAAAATCGCCGTGAGCCGAGGCTATGATGGGCATTGGGTTTACTATGACTTCAGGCGTGGCAAAGGTGGTTCAATCCTTGACTTTGTAATGCAGCATACCGGCTGCAATCTTGGCCAAACCAGAAAAGAGCTGAGAAAAGCGTTATGCAGCAACGTTAATTCTTTTTCCCATACTGCCCCTTTACCTAATCCTCGATCAGCCACCAAGAACCGGCAAAAAGTGGCGTGGGAATATGCTGACACCACGCCCATTACAAGGCATCATAATTACTTGGAAAGCCGGGGCATTGGTCTTGAAGGCATTTTGGCTGGTCGGTTTGCCGGCGCCGTAAGAGTTGATCGGTATCTGAATGTTTGTTTTCCGTATTTTGATTTTAAAGGGATAGCGGGTATTGAAAGGCGGAATCATAATTTCAAATGTTACACGAAAGGAGGCAGTAAAGGGTTGTGGAGGAGTACGCTGATGGAGGGTGACTCAAAGGCCGTGATTTGTGAAGCTCCAATTGACGCACTTTCCTATACCAAACTACGCCATGATACCAACGACCGAACCAGGTATTTTGCAATCGGCGGTCAGATTGGCCGTTTTCAATGGGAGCTGATCGACGGTCTGATAAAGAAATACAGTTCCGAAGAAATGGATATTTTTCTTGCATTTGACAACGATCCAGCAGGAAGAAAATATATCCGACAATTCCAGGAGCGTTATTCAGGGGTGTCATTTACGTTGGATTTGCCGCCCCGGGAAGGTCAGGACTGGAATGATGTTCTTCAGAGCAAACAAGCAATCGAGAGAAAATCTTGATTATCTTCTGAAGGGAAATGCAGTTGTCGTTTCACATATAAAAGCATGCAAGTTTATCAGTGAGAGAGCTCGATTAACAACGTTGGGACCATTTTGGATCTCGTAGGGGACAATACTGGGCCTCTCACTGAACTTTACAACCTGGATAAGGGATGATAGGTGGCCGCCCAGCAGGGCGAGCATACCGGATAAACGTAACGATAAGGTGTAGAGTTCATAAAAGGTGAGAAACTCACTGAAAACTGCAAAAAGTCCGCAACGGACTTGCTGCTGAATTGTGTAAAAAATTCTGGAGATAGCGTAACTACCTGTTATTACAGGGTTTACGGTTTTTTGAAGTTTTTTCTTGTCAGGAGCATTATAGGATGTCCCCCATTACATTACATAATCTGTATGCTTTTCTGTGAACTTCGTGCCTTTGTGGTTTGTTTTCAGTGGTAACGCAGTTAAGTAGCAACGTCCTTCATTCCCGACCTACGTTTTTTCTACATAGACTTTTTTCTTGACAGGGGTATTATAGGATGTCCCCTATTACGGGGTTTTCCATGGTCCGACCCCAATCCACCATTGTCTGAACCGGCAAGGAGTTTGAAATGCAAACCCTTACATATGATAAAGCGTCGCAAAATTTGAAGAGCGTTATCCTTAGAGCCGTGAGGGATGAAGAGGAAACGGTTATTGCAAGTGATGAAGGGTCCGTTATGCTTTTGTCATGAAAAACGCGAGAAAAATTTACGTTTTTTCCAACTCACGAAATCAATGCAAGTTCCTGAGTTAAAAAGCTTAATCCCTGATCCAGCATGGAATAAGCGACTTCAATTTTGGAAGGTTGCTCGGCCGCTGAGGAAGATGTGGTTTTGCTACCCATTGAAATCACCCAGTTAAATTCACTTCGTTGTGCAGCTTCGCCGCAATTTAACCGGGTAAATTGGGTTTTTGAAGTGCCGCTCGGCACAGATTGAGAGCCAGAGCCACTTCCAGCCTGTATCCGTAACCCTATAGAATGACGTGCTTTTCTGCTTTTCGACAATGCCGCGGACTCTCAATTTGTTCAATTCATACCGGATTTGTGCAGGATTTCGGAAAAATTGGGGGAGGCTTTTGACCAGATCGACTGTTCTGAAGCCGTATGCATGGTACTTCGGTTTCAAGAGCTCCGTTGCCAGTGCAGTTTGCCGGTCTTTCCTGAAGTTCGGGGCGGTTATGTTGCGGCCCAAATGATCTGGAACAGGGTTTTTAAAGGAGTCATCTTCACCTGCTGAAATGGAAGATACTTCCACCCCGGTTGAACCCCCAGAGGGGACCCTGTTCAACGGGGCAGGCGTCAGCACAGCAGTTCAAGAACCGATCATTGCATGCGACACCTTCCCAAAGATAGGCCTGTAGAAAAAGGACAGGTTTTTGAAGCCCCAGCGATTTGGGGTTGTTGATGGTGGTCTCGGTGCGGATGTAATACCCGGTCTTGTTGTACTGTTTGATGGAGTTCCCTCGGAACCAGTGTTTGATACACGCATTATTGTCATACAGTCTCCAGAAGGTCTTGGATGTGGATCGGCGATGGAGCCGACGGCTGAAAATTTGGGCAATGGTCTCGGGCAACCTGCCCGCATTCCCTGCGGCAAAGGCGCTGCAGGCGGGTCCGAGCCTGTGAAACTTATCCAGGAGCCTTTCAAAAAGACTGGTACAAAAACGTGGGGAACGAAACACCACGTTGGAGGATATTTCAATCTGGCTTAGATACCAGCCATGTTCGAGAAATCTGGATCGGGTGGAGTATTTTCCTTTGTCGAACTTGAAGAAGATGTTCATCCAATAATTGATTCTGTTTAAGACCGCCCTGCCATCCAGGGATTCAGCTGCCTTTTGGAGGGCTTCCGGATCTTCAACTTCAACAAAGGCATTATCCTTGAGCCTGTATCGGATGCCTTGCTTATCCAGTTGTAATTGAATGGCGTTGCCTGCCCGGTTAAATTCACGCAGTGACAGCGAAGCATTTAACTGGGTGGCTGTTGAAATAGAATTCGGAATGGAACGGGAGATAGGAAGAGATTTTCAAGTAGCATAGGCCACCGAGGAGCGCATCGTGAAAGTAGATGTAATACTGCTTGACCGGCTTTCTGCATTCATAGACCTTGTCATAGGGCTTGCCGGCTTTTGAAGTGAGTTGTCTGCAGGCAAATGTTCTAACCGGTTCCTTGTCGGTGAGGATGCAGAAGACATGGTTGCCCTTTCCGGAAAAACCTGCGGCATATTTCTGTTCCACAAACTTGGATTTTGCACCGTCAGTCCCACCTCCTTCAGAAGGCCACCAATGGATGGGAATCTCATGTTTCCTGGCTACCTTTTGAATATGGGCATTCAGTTGATCGGTCAGAATTCGCATGACGCCATTTGACAATCCTTTGAAGCCGACAGCTCTGAGAAACCTTACGATGCCGGCTGGAAAGAACATGGACAGGATGTATCCGCGAATGATGACTCGATCGAAACAGCAATATTTGAACTTGATATTCTCAGAGAATTGTTTCAAGAATGAATTGCCTGCCCTGTTAAATCCTGTGAAACAGGGCCGCCAAAGGCGGCATTTAACAGGGTGAAGGTGCTTCCTCAGGTTATGGAGTGTTGGCTAAACAATCCATACCGGATCACCCATGGAATTTCAAATCAAAGAAAGGGGTTATAGGCAGGAGGTTAAGAGACGCCAGGATGGTAAGGTGGGGCCATGAGTCTCACCATCCTAAATACCCGGGAATTGCCCCGGCTTAAAACATATAACCATCATGTCATTAGCCTCCTGTCTACAGCCCCTTTTCGGAACTTCAGTTTGGTAAGTTTGGTGGAAGATCATCGGTGCCCATAACGATTCGTCTTATAATCGGCAGGGGTTGGGGATAGGGGCCTACTCATTTGTTGATTATCGAAAACAAGCCGAAAAAGAAGATTGGGTTTATGGCAAAGGAGAAGCCGGCGGAATACGGGAAGCGCGGTAATCGGAAAAATGAGAGAAACGCATGAATGCATGGGCGTCCCTCTGCCCCATAATGACCCCCTTTTACAACACGGATGAACTGATATGAGCGAAATGGTAAAATTTGAAGAACTGCAAAACCTTATCATCGAAATCAGGGAACAAAAGGTTTTGCTCGACGCTGATGTTGCTCAAATTTACGGTGTAGAAACAAGAGACATTAATAAAGCGGTTGCCAACAACCCTGAAAAATTTCCATCGGGTTATGTTTTTGAAGTCTCTAAAGAGGAAAAAGATGAACTGGTGGAAAATTTCCACCGGTTCAACCGACTGAAGCATTCCACCGTGAAACCGAAAGCCTTCCCGGAAAAAGGTTTGTACATGCTCGCAACGATCCTCAAGAGTCCGCAAGCGGTACGGGCGACGCTGGCAATTATTGAAACTTTTTCGAAGATGAGAAAGCTGTCAAGTAATATCAAAGCGCTTTCAAAAATCAGTGAAAAGGATGAGCAGCAGAGCCTTATGAAAAAGAGTGGTGAAATTATCGCTGAGCTCCTGGACGAAGATCTTGAAACATCGGAAACGGAAACATCCATAGAATTGAATTTTGCAGTCTTGAAGTTCAAGCACCTGGTGAAAAAGAAGAACAAATGACAAAGGTCTGCCTAGATCCAATGGCCCTTTGTTTCGAAAATTTTGTCATTATGCTTTTGGCATCGTTTTACTATCAGGCGATGAGGAAATTATTCAAGCGCTTGAATCGGAGGAGCCGGCGGAAGATAGATGTAAGAGTTGGCAACCCAAAACCCAAAACCATCTTTGCTCTCTTCGTTACCTTCTGTAAAAAGCCCTTAAAAAAAATCCTGTAAAATCCTGTAAATCCTGTCTAAAAAAAGGAAACCGCCGTTCAGGATGACCTGAATAAGCCCTTGTCCGGAGCCGATGCCGTTATTTTGGCGGTGCGACACCGGGCCTATCTTGATCTGGCCCCGGATGGGGTGGTGGAAATGATCGGTGGTCCCGCGGCCGTGGTGGACTGCTTCGGGGTGTTGGACGATGCAGCCATCAAGCGGTATTTTGAGTTGGGTTGTGAAGTTAAAGGTCTTGGCCGGGGGCATATTAAGCGGATTAAGGATGCGGTCAGAGCTTTTGCGTAGGGAACTATAAGCTGTATTTTTTTCCTTAACTCAAAACCCAAAACCCAAAACCTGACGTCCCACTGCCCATAATGAGAATTGCTGTTTGACATCCGCCGCTCCTTGAAATATATGTTCGCACCATGAACCAATTATTCGAACAGGAAATCCGGTACAAGATCCTCAAGATTTTAGCCGCCGAACCCCATATCGCCCAGCGGGAACTGGCCCGCCGGATGGGCATCAGCCTGGGCAAGACCAACTTCGTCCTGTCCGAGCTGGCGGAAAAGGGCATCATCAAAATCAAGCGTTTCAAGGACGCGCCCCAAAAGATTCCCTATTCCTACATGTTGACGCCCCTGGGCCTGGAACAAAAAGCCAAAATCACCGCCCTGTTCCTGAAGCGAAAATTAATGGAATACGAAGAAATCAAATACCAGATAGCAGAAATCACCGAAGAACTCAAAACAGTCGAAAACCTGGGTGATTCAGGCCTGCATTTATTGAAAGAAACAGCCAAAATTTAAACGTAAGACTTAAAACTTAAAACGTAAAACGTAAAACCTTTTCCCCACTTTCGTAACTCAAGGGGCGGAGCTGTCTGAAGCGGCAAGCCGCAGTGGGCATTGCCTGCCAATTTAGCCGCAGATACCCGCAGATAAACGCAGATGAGGTTTAAATACAATACCCGTGAATGAATAACGTTCATCCTTATGGCTGATCTGTATTTCACCATGAAGGGCATGAAGACCATGAAGAAGTTCACTTTTGGAACTTAATAAGGGGAAGATAAAATCTGATTAAATGATGTTAATTCAGACCTCGTTATTTCGCTCCGTTTTAAGACACGAAAAATGGACGTTTTGTGGCCCATCATGGCCTGTCATACGCTCATTATAAACATAAGTATTTGATGTTTCGAGAAGCTGAAAGCCAATGAACGTCCAATTTTAGTGTAAGGAACCATTTTTTCAGGTTTTTTGACCCCAGTGAAACAAAAAAACGGGTTTCACCCCGATGGAATGAAAAAGATAAGATTCCATGGGGCAGGCAGGGCAGGCACGATTTACATGATTTTATGGATACTTACATCCATTTTCTTTTATCCTGTCAATCCTGTTAATCCTGCCAGGATATTGAGGTCTGTAATTTGAATATCTTTATGAGTTTTGAAAATCCGGTTCACTTTTTTCACACAGCCTCTTCATGCCCTTCATGTTCTTCATGGTAAACCAAGCAATGTATGAATCAAATTCATTCACGGGTATTGGTTTTAGCAGCGTCCAGCTTCCCACAAGTGGAATTTATTGTTGCAATTTTGTGTAATATCTGTAAACCTAAACCATGGAATTTGAGTGGGATGATAAAAAAAGCCGGAGTAACCGGGCCAAACATGGCATTGATTTTCATACTGCCAAGGCTTTGTGGGACGATGACAACCGGGTTGAAATTCAGAGCCCTTACCCACTTGAAAGCAGGAATATTTTAATTGGTGCGCTTGATAACAAACTATGGACGGCAATTTTCACAAGGCGCGGGAGTGCGCTGCGAATTATATCCGTCAGACGCGCCGGAAAGCGGGAGGCAAATCTCTATGGTCAAAAAGAAAACGGCTAAGAGCACAGAGGAATTTGATCGGAGATTCGATGATGGTGAAGACATCCATGAGTTGATCGACATTTCCAAAGCCAAAATTGTGCGGCATGGTCGAAAAGTACGTATCACACTTGATGTAGCAGAAGAGCTGGTTAAAGAAATTGACGGCATCAGGGATACGATCGGCGTGGACCGTGGGGCCTTGATCAAGGTTTGGCTGTATGAAAGGGTTAAACAAGAAAAGGCTTCGATTGCCAAGCGTTGAGTATGGATAACGACCCACCTGGGGTTTGGTTGATTGCTTTTCGTTTGTGGTTATGAAAGAAAAACGGATAAAACAAGCATTAACCTTTGATGATCACTTCCGACAAGCAGGCTTTCAAACGCCGTTGCT
Organism: Desulfatiglandales bacterium; assembly: GCA_963664475.2. Lineage (GTDB taxonomy): Bacteria > Desulfobacterota > DSM-4660 > Desulfatiglandales > Desulfatiglandaceae > NaphS2. Next base: position 1,166,979 of record CAXXXE010000001.1, on the reverse strand, counting down.
TGGGTAAAGCACCGACTCCTCGCCCGGCTGCCCTTTTCAATACTGAAAGACGGGGTAGTGGGCTATTTTGAGGGAAGACCAGGAACGGATTGCTTCAATCATGGAAAAGACTGTAAGCCTGTGTTAACAAATTAGACTGGTTTCTACCTTTTTATGCTGAATATTGTGCAACGAAAGACGCTGGTAACGATCTTAATCGAAGTAGGCAAGTTTACTACTGTTGGTATGGTTATTGGCTATTTTGTTTCTCCTCGCCCAATTGCCGCAGGAGCGGCTATTGCCGGTGTACTTTTCGCACTTTGTTGTTTTGTAGTTGCTGTACTCATCAGCAAGGAGGTGTCGTATGGATATTATGACATGGATCTTTTTATTTGGTGCCGCCATAGTGCTTGGTGTTGGTTTCTGGATCATCCGGCAAGACCGGCGTAGGAATAATGCGGATAATACCAAATAGTACATTGCTTAACATCCAAAGACTTCCAAGGCAAGAAACCTATCCGCGTGTATCTGCGAAAATCTGCATCCCAATAGAGAAAATGACAGAGCAATGGAACACGATGTTCAGCGGTATTTAACAAAGAAAGTTTGTCACGCTAGTCAACAACGTCCCCCTGCCTTATGAGATGGTTTATATGAAAGTTTCCGGTTTCCAGTTGACGGTTTCCGGTTCATTCCGTGCTTTTGTGCTGTCTCTTGGTACAAATGGACACCAAAAACTTTCATCATTCGTTGTGGCCCGGTGGCCATGGAGGTTATTGGAGAGTTCTCAGCCGACATATTTGTGGAAAATGAAATTGGCCTGCTAATTCACCCTATCAAATGACTTGAGATCAAATGTATTATACGTATGTTTTGCTAAGCAAAAAGGATGGGAATTTCTATACCGGATTTACCAAAGATCTCAAGTCAAGATTTGAACTGCACAAAAAGGGAAAAGTGGCTTCCACGAGGCACCGGAGGCCATTGGAGTTAATTTACTACGAAGCATGTGTTTCCCAGCAGGATGCGACGAAACGAGAGAAATATCTGAAAACATATATGGGGAAAATGTTTCTGAGGAACAGGCTCAAATCTTATTTGACAGGGTAAACTTCGGCCCAACAGGCGTGAAAGCCACCCGCAAATACCGAAAACCCCTCAAACAGGTACAAAGAATCAACCCAAAAAAAATCCTGTAAAATCCTGCCTGCCCCGTAGCTCCGGCAGATGGTACTGGGGTTAATCCTGCCTGCCCCGCCTGCCCAATTTATCCCGTTAAACCTCTTTGGCTTTTGTTTAACCGGGATGGAATCTTATCTTTTTCATTCCATCGGGGTGAAACCCGTTTTGTTGTTTCACTGGGGTCTAAAAAAAACCGTTGACATCTTCCCCGTCTTCGCCTAGTGTTCGCCCCATGAACCATCTTTACGAACAAGAAATACGCTACAAAGTCCTGAAACTCCTGGCATCCAAGGCCAATCTCTCCCAGCGGGAAATGGCCAAACGAATGGGCATCAGCCTGGGGAAAACCAACTATGTCCTCACGGAACTGGCCAACAAAGGCATCATCAAAATAAAACGTTTCAAAAGCGCTCCCAGCAAAATCCCTTACACCTACACGCTGACACCCCAAGGCCTTGAAGAGAAGGCCAAAATAACCCTCAAATTCCTGAAACGGAAACTCTCTGAATACGAAGAGATCAAGCGACAGATAAAAGAGATTGCAAAAGAAGCCGAAAAAGACGAAACGATCAACTTCTCAGGCGCCGACACAAACGAAGTATTATCACAAATTATTTAACGAAAGAAGAAAAAAGTAATTAATCCAGTCATATAAATGATTTTCCTTTATGGAAGTCAAGGGGCTGAGCTGTATCAGCGCATCGGTATTTTCAAAGGAAGAAGGGGAGTTAGGGGAATAACCTTACAAACCTTCCAACGTCCCCCATTAAGTATGGGATATTGGACGATCGGGCCGTCCGGCACTACTTTGAACTGGGCTGTGAGGTCGAAGGCCTGGGCCGCGGGCATGTTAAGCGAATCAAGGATCAGGTGCGAAACGCTTCTCAAAACCGGCAAGAAGAAACGGGGGTAAGTCAAAATGGAAACCATAATTGAGCTAAATGACAAAAAGATGCAGTTGAAGGAGTGTATTGCCCAAATAGAGAAAACGGGCAAAACTCTAATTATTTCCCGCGGCAAAAAGCCGGTGGCCAAGTTGATACCACACAAAAGCAAGGACCCGCTCAGTATGGACCCGACGTTGAGGGGTGCTTTTTTTGTCGATGACCCGATGGCTCCCCTGTCGGAAGCTGATTGGCCCGAGGCGCTTCGATGATTCTACTCGATACGCACGCCATTGTTTGGCTTGCTTCAGACCAGGATCGGTTTACGGAGAAGGGGCGAGCATTGATCAGGGATAATGCGGGCCAGTTGTATGTCTCTGTTGTGTCTGCGTGGGAGATATCCATGTTGCACAAACGAAATCGCCTGCAACTGCCCATGGAGCCGGAACAGTATGTTGATCGCCTCATCAAACAGCATGATTTGAACGAAGTGCCTTTGGAGCGAAAAGTTGTTCAGCTTTCTGTTCGTTTGCCTGATATCCACAATGATCCCTTCGATCGGGTGCTCATTGCTCTGTGCCGGGAAGAGGGATGGCTTCTTCTGTCAAAGGACAAAATTATTCGGAAGTACCCGAGCGTACAGATTGCATGGTGAACAATTAATCCCGAGGTAACAAATCTTGAACAAGGACCGGATAAACGGACACCTTCACCTTTAAGCTTTTATAAAAACAGCGTAATCTGTGAAATCCGCCTGCCCCGTTCAATTTTTACCCCGTTGAACCTTCTTTTTCCTTTGTTTAACTGGGGCACGCCAGTGACGAGTGGAACGTATTTAACCGGGGTGCCAAAAAAACTAAAGGTTCACCAGTAAAGTAACAAAAGCACCAACGTTATGTAAGAGTTGGCAACTCAAAACCCAAAACTCAAAACCCAACACCATCTTTGCTCTCTTCGTTACCTTTTGTCATGAAAAACGTTAGAAAAATTTACGTTTTTTGCAACTCATGAAATCAATGCAAGTTCCTGAGTCAAAACACTTAATCCCTGATCCAGCATGGAATAAGCCGCCTCAATTTTGGAGGGTTGCTCGGGCCTTGAGCAAGGTTTGATTTTGCTACCCATTGAAATCATTGGGGTTTTAAAGTGGCGCTCTGCACAGATTGATACCCAGAGCCACTTCCAGCCTGTATCCGTAACCCTATAGAATGACATGCTTTTCTGCTTTTCAACAATGCCGCGGACTCTCAATTTGTTCAATTCATACCGGACCCGCCTGCCATAGCACAGTGAACTTATGGTGTGTGGCTCATTGCGTTGAGGCGATACTTAGCTTTTTTGCTATTAGATTGTCTACAGGCTTGGGCGGGCAGGTTTGTGCAGGATTTCGGAAAAATTGGGGGAGGCTTTTGACCAGATCGACTGTTCTGAAGCCGTATGCATGGTACTTCGGTTTCAAGAGTTCCGTTGCCAGTGCAGTTTGCCGGTCTTTCCTGAAGTCCGGGGCGGTTATGTTGCGGCCCAAATGATCTGGAACAGGGTTTTTAAAGGAGTCATCTTCACCTGCTGAAATGTAAGCTACTTCCACCCCGGTTGAACCCCCAGAGGGGACCCTGTTCAACGGGGCAGGCGTCAGCACAGCAGTTCAAGAACCGATCATTGCATGCGACACCTTCCCAAAGATAGGCCCGACTGCCGGAGCTATTATGTCAATCCAGGAGAAAAACCAGCCCAAAGATGATAGGGAAATGTGCGCAAATGTGCGAAAAGAGGCAATGCGGGCAAGCCTGTAGAAAAAGGACAGGTTTTTGAAGCCCCAGCGATTTGGGGTTGTTGATGGTGGTCTCGGTGCGGATGTAATACCCGGTCTTGTTGTACTGTTTGATGGAGTTCCCTCGGAACCAGTGTTTGATGCACGCATTATTGTCATACAGTCTCCAGAAGGTCTTGGATGTGGATCGGCGATGGAGCCGACGGCTGAAAATTTGGGCAATGGTCTCGGGCAATCCGAGCCTGTGAAACTTATCCAGGAGCCTTTCAAAAAGACTGGTACAAAAACGTGGGGAACGAAACACCACGTTGGAGGATATTTCAATCTGGCTTAGATACCAGCCATGTTCGAGAAATCTGGATCGGGTGGCGTATTTTCCTTTGTCGAACTTGAAGAAGATGTTCATCCAATAATTGATTCTGTTTAAGACCGCCCTGCCATCCAGGGATTCAGCTGCCTTTTGGAGGGCTTCCGGATCTTCAACTTCAACAAAGGCATTATCCTTGAGCCTGTATCGGATGCCTTGCTTATCCAGTTGTAATTGAATGGCGTTATGGCCGTTGAAATAGAATTCGGAATGGAACGGGAGATAGGAAGAGATTTTCAAGTAGCATAGGCCGCCGAGGAGCGCATCGTGAAAGTAGATGTAATACTGCTTGACCGGTTTCCTACAGTCATAGACCCTTTCATAGGGCTTCCCGGATTTTGAGGTGAGTTGTCTGCAGGCAAATGTTCTAACCGGTTCCTTGTCGGTGAGGATGCAGAAGACATGGTTGCCCTTTCCGGAAAAACCTGCGGCATATTTCTGTTCCACAAACTTGGATTTTGCACCGTCAGTCCCACCTCCTTCAGAAGGCCACCAATGGATGGGAATCTCATGTTTCCTGGCTACCTTTTGAATATGGGCATTGAGTTGATCGGTCAGAATTCGCATGACGCCATTTGACAGTCCTTTGAATCCGACAGCTCTGAGAAACCTTACGATGCCGAGCCGATTTAATACTGCGGCTTTCTGTGGTGGGTTTGCGGAATTTTTTTTAGGCTTGGCCGCGAGCGGTGCGTTAGTCTAGCGATGGTCGGATTCTTTGGTCAGGAGAGCGCAAAAACGACAAAAAAGGCAACAGTGATCCACGAAAATGCTTGCGAGCTTTTTCTGGGTAGAGCCGATTTAATACTGCGGCTTTCTGTGGTGGGTTTGCGGAATTTTTTTTAGGCTTGGCCGCGAGCGGTGCGTTAGTCTAGCGATGGTCGGATTCTTTGGTCAGGAGAGCGCAAAAACGACAAAAAAGGCAACAGTGATCCACGAAAATGCTTGCGAGCTTTTTCTGGGTAGGTTTATGTCCAAAGTAGAAAATCTATTCGATTTGAATGATATTCTGAATGGATTTGGGTAGTGACGGCGGTACAGGCTCCAATCCCTTGGCGAATTGAACAGTGGTCTTAACAACGAATGAAAGAGCGCGCTTCAGCAGTAAGGTGATGCCGGCCATCTGTGCCAGAATGTTCGCCCTGAAGCGATTCAGAACCCTCGGCTTATGGAGTATCTTGATATCTTCTTTAATGGTGCTGTTTGCCCGTTCAGAAGCAGACCGTAGGTTTTTGATGGCCTTGTACCGGCTGGACCCTCTTGGAATTTCATTGATGAGACGGGGATAATCCTTGATAGCCATGTGTTTTGTAAAGCCGGTCCGATTATGAATATGAGGGCATTGAGCGATATTGTAGGCGGCATTGAGCCTTTCGAGGGAAGTTTTGTTGAGTTTAAGGCAACCTTTAAAACAACAAAAGATCAGGCGCTGATGGGCCTGATCAAATCCATTGGGACGTGACAAAAGCCCACAGGGAGCCAAGGGCCAGCCGTTTATGTCATATCCACGATTAAAAATCGCAGTTTTGGATAAGTCCTCGTTTCTTCGATTGTAGTCGATAATCGGAATAGAACCCTTTTGCCGAAGATAGTGGTAATTTTTGATAATGTCATACTTTGCATCCGCAATATCAATTTTCGTATCGGCCACCTCGTGATGCCTGTAAATCTGCTCCCTGTTTTCAATAATCTGGCTCCCCTCTTCAGCGTTTCCGGCGATATTGGTAGCTGCAACCGGCAGTTCAAGTTTCAGCTGAAGTTCGACAGATGCAACCGGCAGTTCAAGTTTCAGCTGAAGTTCGACAGATGTTGACAACACCAGATTATAACCAAAGATTTTTTCTTTCTTGTCGGGGTTTCTGGGATTTCGGCGTACTCCGATGCGGGCATCCATGTCCTTAGGCATTTTCGGACATGAGATGGTTATGGAGCCATCATCAGGATTAATACCCGTGACGTTCGGATGCGAAGCGTGTCAAGGCAGAGCCCCTGTCTTTCCAGCTCTTCATTTACGCGAAACAATATGGCGGTATTTTTTTGTTCTGAGGTTGGATTCCCATCAGAAAAAGCCAGTTTGCAGGCAAACACCTCAACCTTTGGCCGTTTGATGGGTTTTCCCTTGTGATTCTTTTCGGGAAAGTTTTCAGAAGGACATGGTGCATAAACCCGGATTTCAGACCCCAAATTATTTTCGTCGACTTTTTTTAGCCGGTAAATAATGCGGTTGTGAACTTTGTCAATAATATTCGGAATCTTGATGGCTTGGCACTGTTCACAAAAATAGGTACACCCCTTATATTTCGCATGGGTCTCATAAAGGGTGCCATCATGAGCCAGGATATTAAATGTGATCATTTCAAGCTGACGGAAGATATCGACCAGCACGTGAAAAATATCGCTGTAGAGCTTTTCGCCCAGCCTGGCCCTGAAATTGGAAAGAGTTCCTTCACAAGGAACACAGTCTGTGAATCCGGCGTATTCCCGGTAAGCCGCCCCCCTTTGTTCATCTCGAACGACTTTGAGGAATTGATTCATATGTTTAAACCCTTCCATATGTCGGAACAGGTCCGTGAGAAAGATGCTGGGGGGATCATAAGGAGGCGGAGCCTTAATTGAATAGCGGTGAGCAACCAAAGAACGGATGAAGGAAAAATCAATCAACGAGGTGATCATTTTGGCGTAACCGCCATCAATGTCCCCGTTTGGCAGGATTTTTACAGTGCGCTTATGAAATTCGTACTGAGACAAAAGGTGTAAGCTGGGAAAAGGCCTCTGATGAGACAATGAAATTTTTGGATTGATTTCATTGAGCTGTCTGCTAACATTAGCGACGGTGAATTTTTCGAGAGGGTTCACCATAAGCTCCATGGTTCGGGTAGGAGTGGCTGCTTCTACCCGAACTATCCCGTCAGGTTTTGCTTAAAGCCTTTCCTCAATGGATACAGATAGACATCCTTTATTTTTCCGTGGAACAAATGGTCATGACCTCGCTTGGAAGTCCCTTTGGTTTGACCGACCCGGATCCAGTTGGCAGCCTTGTAACATGTCCCCTGGAACCGATTTTGCTCTACGAAGGTCTCGAGTAAATAGATGTGGTGCTTGTAAATATTGAACCAGTCGTCAGAAATTCTTCCGGCATTGAGGGCCAGAATTTTTGAAGCCAGGAACTTTATATTGACCCATGGCAGAATGAGAAATCGCGTGTTGTTGACCACCATATGGAGATTTTTTTCCTTGGTCATCTTGTCCCATTTTATAAAGGAGTCCCGGGATTTGACGGACCATGCGGCGGAGCCCCATCCCAGACATGCGACGGGCTGATTGTCGATAAAGGCCAAATATTTGAGATGATTTCCGACAATCTGGCGATAACCCAAATAATGATTCTGCTGAATCAAGCTGTTATAGAGAGGTTCAAGGGAAGTGTTCCGGACTAACTGGAGCTGAACCGGTTCAAAATCAGAGGGTTTTCCCCGTACGGGGAGTTTTTCGATTTCAACGACAGGGACCTTACGGTTGCGCTTTTCATTATTGGCGTTGTTACGCCTTGGTGGCAGAGAAATAAGGCCTTTTCGCTTCAAGGTGAGGAGAACTTCTCGGCAGGCCATGTCCTTGAGGCGGCCGTTGGGTTGCTTCCAGTTCCACTCCTCACAAAGAATTCTGGAAATATGCTTCCGGCCCCTGTCCCAATAGCCGTTAACAGTGGCTTGGATAGGAGGAATGTCTTCCTCGGTGATGGTTCTTTTTCGGATGGTAAGAGGCAGCATTTCAATTGTATATCAGAAAGAATCAACGGACGCCACCCTAAAATGGACAAAGGCCAAAAAAAATATGGGAGAACTGAGTCTGGCTGTAGCGGGTCATTTTTCGGGTTGGAAACGGGTGTTATACTGGGGAGCTTGAGTTAATAAATTACATCAATATCAGATAGATAGAGCGTTTTATTTGAAAAACGTACACGGTATTCAAATTTACTCGGCGAATTTAGGGTGAAAATGAGAGGCGGAAGTCCTGAGGGCGCTGGTCGCAAAAAGAAACCTGATCATATGGGGCGTATCCCCGTGACGATTCGGTTACCAAAGTGGATGGTTTCACAGATCAAAAAGAAAGGCGAGATAGGATATTTGATTGAGCTTGAATTGGCGACGAAAAAGGATTTCCTTGACTTACCAGACGATTATCTAATTGGCAGCTAATTATTGTGAAAGAACGACGGTCGCGACCAGGGGAAAAAACAACCGAGTCGAAAACGTCCGATCCTGTGCATTTAAGGTAGCCCAAATTTCTCGACAGTCTGACATGGTATGAACTCTAGCCCAAAGTGCAAGGAAAGTAAGGCAACTTTTTAGCGGCATCAGTAAACCAAATACCAGATAATTTTGTTTTCACAAAAGAGGAAACTCAGACCGAAAAAAGTTTTGCCAGACCCGGAGGGGACCGTAGCAGGTCACTTTTTTGGGTTGAAATTAAAAATGGTGGGTTGAAAACTCATGTTATGCCAAGCAGTTTGTGGTATTAAATTGCCTCCGTACAGGGAGTTTTTCGATTTCAACGACAGGGACCTTACGGTTGCGCTTTTCATTATTGGCGTTGTTACGCCTTGGTGGCAGAGAAATAAGGCCTTTTCGCTTCAAGGTGAGGAGAACTTCTCGGCAGGCCATGTCCTTGAGGCGGCCGTTGGGTTGCTTCCAGTTCCACTCCTCACAAAGAATTCTGGAAATATGCTTCCGGCCCCTGTCCCAATAACAGTTGACAGTGGCTTGGATAGGAGGAATGTCTTCCTCGGTGATGGTTCTTTTTCGGATGGTAAGAGGCAGCATTTCAATTGTATATCAGAAAGGATCAACGGACGCCAGCCTAAAATGGACAAAGGCCAAAAAAATATGGGAGAACCTGAGTCTGGCTGTAGCGGGTCATTTTTCGGGTTGGAAACGGGTGTTATGCTGGGGAGCTTTAATTTCTAAATTACATCAATATCAAATATATAGATTGTTTTCTTTGAAAAACGTACACGGTATTCAAATTTACTCGGCGAATTTAGGGTGAAAATGAGAGGCGGAAGTCGAGAGGGCGCTGGTCGCAAAAAGAAACCTGATCATCTGAGGCGTATCCCCGTGACGATTCGGTTACCAAAGTGGATGGTTTCACAGATCAAAAAGAAAGGCGAGATAGGATATTTGATTGAGCTTGAATTGGCGACGAAAAAGGATTTCCTTGACTTACCAGACGATTATCTAATTGGCAGCTAATTATTGTGAAAGAACGACGGTCGCGACCAGGGGAAAAAACAACCGAGTCGAAAACGTCCGATCCTGTGCATTTAAGGTAGCCCAAATTTCTCGACAGTCTGACATGGTATGAACTCTAGTCCAAAGTGCAAGGAAAGTAAGGCAACTTTTTAGCGGCATCAGTAAACCAAATACCAGATAATTTTGTTTTCACAAAAGAGGAAACTCAGACCGAAAAAAGTTTTGCCAGACCCGGAGGGGACCGTAGCAGGTCACTTTTTTGGGTTGAAATTAAAAATGGTGGGTTGAAAACTCATGTTATGCCAAGCAGTTTGTGGTATTAAATTGCCTCAAAGACGGGTTTTAGATGCGTAATCCCTAAATCCCCTTCGTTTTCTTTGTTACCTTCTGTAAAAGACAAATCCTTAAAATCCTGTTAATCCTGTCAAAAAAAAAGGCTGAAAATGAAAAATACCCAACCCAACATCGGCGTCATCGGTTCCGGCTACTGGGGCAAGAACCTCGTTCGCAACTACCACCAGCTCGGCGCCCTCAAGCTTATCTGCGACAAAAACGAAACTGTCCTTTCCAGTTTTTTGGAACAATACCCCGGTATCGACACCTGCTTTGCCCTGAATGATGTCCTGTCCCGTGAAGACATTCAGGGCATCGTCATCGCCACCCCGGCCGAGACCCACTACACCCTGGCACGGGAAGCGCTACTCGCCGGCAAGCATGTTTATATCGAAAAACCCCTGGTTCTCAAAGAGGAAGATGGGCAGGATCTGATCCGACTGGCCAAAGAAAGCGACCTGGTTCTGATGGTCGGCCACCTGCTTCAGTACCATCCGGTCTTCCTCAAACTGAAGGACATGGCCGTCTCTGGTGAACTGGGCAGGATCAACTACATCTATTCCCATCGGCTCAATTTAGGCAAAATCCGCCGGGAGGAAAATATCCTCTGGTCCTTTGCCCCCCACGATATTTCCATGATTCTCTCCCTGGCCGGCGAAGAACCGGATGCGGTCATGGCCACGGGCGGCAACTACCTCCACAAAAAAATCGCTGATGTCACCACCACCCACATGGAGTTCCCCTCCGGCCTCCGCGCCCACATCTTCGTCTCCTGGCTGCATCCCTTCAAGGTTCAGCAACTGGTGGTGGTCGGGGACAAAAAGATGGCGGTATTTGACGACACGCTGCCCTGGGAAGACAAACTGCTGCTCTACCCCCACGAAATCAACTGGCAAAACAACATTCCTATCCCTTCGAAAGGGGAAGCGGAAAGGCTCGATATTCCACAAGCCGAACCGCTCAAGATGGAATGTGAGCATTTCCTTCAATGCATGGCCGATGGACGGACCCCACAAACGGACGGGGCTGAAGGGCTGCGGGTTTTGCGGATTCTCAATGCCGCCCAGCGGTCGCTGGATGTTGAGGGGGAGAAGATTGATCTCGCGCAAAGCCGCAAAGCCGCAAAGAAGTTAGAGTACGGAAGACGTGGGGTGGAACCGACAACCGACAACCGGAAACCGACAACTGATTTCTTTGTTCACGAAACCGCGATCATCGACGACGGCTGCGAAATCGGCAAAGGAACCAAAATCTGGCATTTTTCCCATATCCTGTCCAACACAACCCTGGGCGAAAACTGCAATATCGGGCAAAACGTGGTCATAGGCCCGGATGTCGCCATCGGCAAAGGGTGTAAAATTCAGAACAATGTCTCCGTTTACAAAGGCGTTACCCTGGAAGACGGTGTTTTCTGCGGACCGTCCATGGTCTTTACCAACATCTACAACCCAAGGGCCGAAATCCGGAAGATGGATCAGGTCCGTTCCACCCTTGTGAAACACGGCGCCACCCTGGGCGCCAACTGCACCATCGTCTGCGGCACCACCATCGGCCGCTACGCCTTCATCGGTGCCGGTGCTGTGGTCACACGAAACGCCCCGGCCCACGCCCTCATGCTCGGCAACCCCGCTCGCAGAACGGGCTGGATGTGCCGGTGCGGAGAACGCTTGACCGACGACCTGGACTGCCTTGCCTGCGGCAAAACCTATGAAAAAAACGAAGACGGCTTAAAAGAAATTAGACAGGATTAACAGGATCAACAAGATTAAAAACAAGAAAACAATCCTGCAAAATTCTGTTAATCCTGTCAGAAAACAGTTTTTTGTTGAAAAAATTTTTCAGATGTGTATAAGAACTTGCCTTCTTTGTAAAGCATCCGGTAATATTTGATAATCTTCTTGAGATGATGGGGTCGAATGCTGAAATTGTCTATGTTGATAAAATCGTTCCCGATGCTTACCATGGAACTGAGCTTAAAACAGCTCTAAAAATACTCAGAGGAAAGAACTTTATTCCGAGCAGAGGGAGAGAAACATATTTAGGGGATGGCGTATATTTTTACGAAAGCTCATTATGGCACGCCAGACAATGGTGTCAAAGGCGTTTTCCTGGTTTAAGACATGGTGTAATTTGTGCTGCAATCAATTTAAGGAGGTGTTTGGACCTCCATAATTACGAACACCGCAAGCTTCTTCAGCAAGTAAGATTAAACTTGGAAATGAAAGGTTACAAAAAATTAACCGACACTTTTTTGATAAACTTCTGCGCTACCAACATAAAAGAATTTGACACCGTTAGATGGACATACACCGCAACTGGCGGCAAATATGGCAAAATATATCCAGGATCAAGAATAGATGATTTTTCACAGCTCATAATTTGCGTAAGAAACCAGGAATCAATTCTCAGCATTGAACTGGCTGATGAGGGGGGCTGAAAATGGAAAATGAGTTAAGAGATTTCAGGCAAAAAATAGTTCAGTATTTTTCCGAAATAAGCGATGACCAACTCCGTAAAGATATGGAAAAGGCCGGATATGAGGTTTATAAAAATGTAGACGTCCATATTTTGAGCGATGCTGTTTCTGAAGAAGAATTTACATTTTCGGTAAAGAGCAGAACAGCCAGGACTGCCTTCAACAAAGTAGACCTTAGGTTTCATAACGTTTTTACGCCAGACAACTATCCATATAATTTCAAGATTGCTGCTTAAAGGCGCCTTCATAAAATGATGACAAGTCAGGCACAATTCAAACACCATCCCATCTGTTTGAGGGATGTGCGGGTTATAGAACTATACATCAGAGGAAATATCCATCCTGATGAAATCAACGAAGAGCAAGCAGCGAGGAACTCATCAATTAACGTTGGTCATTCTGAATACGACACGGCAAACCATCGTATAGTTGTGGGTCTCACTTTAGAACTCAAAGAGGGTGAGGAAAAGGAAAGTGAATTGCCCTATTTCCTCAAGGTTGAATTAGCAGCCTTGTTCGAAGTTGATGAGTCTAAGTTCGACAAAGAACACATTTATGATTGGGCCAGAAGGAACGCGCCATTTATTCTTTTTCCATACCTAAGAGAAGAAGCTTATGCTCTCACAATAAGGGCTGGTTATAAGCCGTTAATTCTTCCTCTTCTTGAAGTTCCTACATTTCAATCCGAAAGAATGGCTCCAACAACTGAACTGTGAGCAATTCTTTTCGCAAAAGAAATCCTGTAAAATCCTGTTAATCCTGTCTAAAAAAATGGAACAGGAAGACCTAACCCACAAAATCATCGGCTGTGCCTACAAAGTATATAACACCCTCGGCTTCGGCTTCCTCGAAAGCATCTATCACAAAGCCATGCTGATCGAACTTGCCGAAGTCGGGATGGCTGCCGAATCAGAAAAACCCCTGAAAGTCACTTACAGAGACAAAATAATTGGTGAATTTTCAATAGACATTTACGTTGAAAATGAAATCATCGTGGAACTCAAATCCGTTGAGCACCTTGTAAAGGCTCATGAAGTCCAGCTCGTCAACTACCTCACAGCCTCAAAAAAAGAAATCGGCCTCCTCATCAACTTCGGTCCGACCGGAGTCAAAGTTAAAAGAAAATACAGAAAAAGTCTTGCACAGTATTTACAGGCTCAACCAGATTAAAACCAAAAAAACTCCTGTAAAATCCTGTTAATCCTGTCAAAATAATATTCAAATGAATTTTCGGATTTGCGGTCGAAATTTTCGACCACAAAATTTACGAAGAGAAGAGGGCTGCCCAAAGCATTCACTGAGAAAGGTTTGTACATGCTTGCAACAATCCTGAAAAGCACGCAGGCCGTTGAAGCGACTTTCTCAATCATTGAGACATTTTCAAAACTTAGAAAGCTTTCCAGAAACATTCAGGAACTATCTGTCGTTAAGGACGAAGGGAAAATGAAAAACAAAAAAAATCCTGTAAAATCCTGTTAATCCTGTCAAAAAAAAAGAGGAAAAAATGCAATTCATAGACCTCAAAACCCAACAATCCCGCATCCGCCAAAAACTCGAAGCCCGAGTCCTTCAAGTATTCGACCACGGCCAGTACATCATGGGCCCCGAAGTCAAGGAACTGGAACAAAGGCTCGCAGATTTCGTCGCCGTTCCCCACTGCATTACCTGTTCATCCGGCACAGACGCTCTTCTCATCGCCCTCATGGCACTGGATATCGGACCCGGTGACGAGGTGATTACTGTCCCCTACACCTGGATTTCCACCGCGGAAGTCATTGCGCTTTTAAACGCCAAACCCGTCTTCGTGGACATCCAGCCCGACACCTTCAACATGGACCCGGATCTGATTGAAGCTGCCATCACCCCCAATACCAAAGCCATCATGCCGGTGAGTATCTACGGCCAGTGCGCGGACATGACCCGAATCAACGCCATCGCCGAAAAGCACAATATCCCGGTCATCGAAGACGGCGCCCAGAGTTTCGGCGCCACTCACTACGAGCAAAAGTCCTGCGGTCTTTCCTCTATTGGCTGCACGTCCTTTTTCCCGTCCAAACCCCTGGGCTGTTATGGCGACGGTGGCGCCATCTTCACCCATGATGATGGATTGGCGGAGAAAATGCGACAGATCCGCGTCCACGGTCAGAAGGTCAAGCATCAGCATCCCCTGGTCGGCATCAATGGACGTTTGGACACCATGCAGGCAGCCATTCTGCTTGAAAAATTGGAGCTATTCCCTGAGGAATGCCGGCTACGATGGGAAGCCGGGCAGCGTTACAATGAACTCCTTTCTGAAGTCACAGGTATTAAAGCCCCAGTCATTTCAAAGGGAAACGATTCCGTTTATGCCCAGTATACGCTTCTAACGGAAAATCGCGACAAGGTATCGAATGTGCTGAAGGCAGAGGGCATCCCATCTGTAGCCTACTATGCAGTACCGTTGCACCTGCAGGGGGCATTTACAGATCTCGGTCATAAAGCAGGAGATTTTCCAGTCGCGGAACAGGTCGCGGCCCAGTGCCTGAGTTTACCCATGCATCCGTATCTCACAGAGGAAGACCAAAAGAAAATTGCAGCTGCTATCGGGGATAGACCATAGCCGAAAGCCTTAACCCATAAACTGTTCAGTTTAAAGAAAAATGATGGTGGAAGCACTTCAACATTTCCGCGAATCCATTTTGGAAATCGAAGAAAAGATTGAAGAAATTTGCTTGGATTTTCCTGAGTACAAATATCTTCTCACCATACCTGGTTTTGGAAAAGATATTTCATCGAAGGTTTTGGGCGCTATCGGTAACCCATTGCGGTTTGATAATGCAAAACAGGTGATAAAGCTGTCCGGTTGGGATCTCAATGCAAACCGTAGCGGCAAAAGTTCAGGGTATGCCACGGCAGTGATCTCGAAAAAAGGCAAGGCCGACCTCCGTTATGCCTTGTACCAGGCGGCCCTGGTCGTTTCTTCCCGCAACCAACACTTTGTCGCATACTTTACGGAAAAACTCCGTCAAAGGTCCCGTGAAAAAGGCATCAAGACGAAAATGGGGGTCAAACTGGCAGCCAAACTCCTGGTGATCGCGTGGACCTTAATGAAGAAGCAGGAACCCTTTAATCCTGAATATTTGAAAATCAGGGAGTGTTCATAATTCCGTGACACCATCTTGATGCCAATTTTTACCGACCAAAGGAGCGGAAGAAAAAGCCTGTCCCGAGAATGGACCTGAAGGATAGCACGTCGGAGGAACAGGCTTTTTCTGAAGCGGCTTTTATCGTTGAAAATCACAGCTTAAGAGCATGCAGTTTATCAGTGAGAGAGCTCGAGCAACAACGTTGGGACAATTTTGGATCTCGTGGGGGACAATACTGGGCCTCTCATTGAACCTTACAACCTGGATAAGGGATGATTGGTGGCAACCCAGTAGAGCGAGCATACCGGATAAACGTAACGATAAGATGTAGAGTTCACTAAAGATGAGAAACTCACTGAAAACTGCATAGAGCCCGAAATTGGCTCGACGCTAAACTGTACCAAAAATCTATTGCACAGTATATAAATGGTTGAATTTACGCAATTTGAGTTTTTCGAAATTTTTTTCTTGGCAGGAGCATTATAGGATGTCCCCCAATACCCCACTTTGCCTGTTTAAGGTGGGACTTATCGTACTTATTGTCACTTCATACGTAGCCATTGGCTGTCAGTCATCCCGACCGCGATATCCTGTTTTACAGCATGATATCGACCCTGCAAAAGCATCCGCATGCGAGGAATCCGTAGTAACAATAATGACCATGAGCGATTCAGAAATGCTCTCGTTTCTGCCTGATTGGTCCTACGCAAGATATTGCGAATGCCCCAACTGTTATGGGGGCGTAATGGGACTAGACGTATTTGAATGGTCTATTGATCGTCCGAATCAAATGAAGTGCCGATTTTGTGGAATGTCCTTTCCAAACGATAAATACCCTGAAAATCGAAAAATAACAGGCAAAAACAAATTAGGAGAGGAAATCAGCTTTTCTTTCTTCTATAGTGAGAATCGCAAAAAATCACATTTTCTGAGCATCCATAATATCTATCTAAAAAGAAGATGGTTAGATGGACAGCTCGTTGCATTGGGCAAGGCCTATCAAGTCTCAAGAAAAGAGGAATATGCGCGCCGTGTCGTTTTGATTTTAGACAAACTGGCCCAGCGCTATCCACACTATCCGGTCATGCAAAACGGTAACGGAACCTTCCGTTTTCAGGGTTCGCAAGTACCTCCTTTTTCCTGGGACTCCGGCAAATGGGGTTGTTTCCATAATGAAATTCCCAGATCAATGATTCTGGCGTACGATCTTGTTTATGAAAGCATGGAATTCGATAAATTATCCAAGCTGAAAGGCTATAACGTCCGTGATAAATTGGTAAAAGATTGCTTCCATCCAGCGTACAAAGCTGCAGAAGCAAGTCCCTATCATGTCGGCAATGTAGTCGGTTATGACATCACTTCTGCTGCTATTTTGGGACGCGTTCTCAATGAACCCCGCTACGTCCATCGCGCTTATGAGTGGATGAAAAAAAATGTCGACGAAGGTTTCTTCTGCGATGGCATGTGGAAAGAAGGGACAGCTTCCTATCATTACATGACCATCGGAGGACTCCAATCGGCTTTCAAATCCATGAAAGGTTATTCCGATCCAAATGGATACATAGACCCGATAGATGGCAAGCGTTTCGACAGTCTCGAACCTGCACAACAGGTTCCCATCTTGTTGAAAATTGCCAATGTTCCATCAAAAATGGATTGGCCCAACGGCAATTCTAGCTGCTTTCATGATACCCATCCTTACGAAAAAAGATCGGGAGCACGGAACAAAACAGTCTCATCCATTCTTCCTGGCTTTGGGCATGCATCTCTGGGGCGCGGCACCGGTATCAATCAAATGCAGGCACAACTACATTTTTCCGGAGGGTATGGCCATGCTCATGCCGACAATTTAAACATCAGCCTGTTTGCAAAGGGCAGCGAGATGCTGCCCGACTTGGGTTATACCTTGACGCAGATGCGCCATTGGGCTACATGCTCGTTGGGACATAACCTCGTGGTGGTGAATCGGAAGGATCAGGTAACAAGTAGAAGCAACGGAGATCTTTTATCGTATTTCCCGAACTCAGGCGGGGTGTCTGTGGTCGAGGCGGACGGTAGACGAAGCTATTCAAACATTCACGATCTCGATATATACCGCCGAATGCTTGTGACGATCCCTGTATCAGATGAAGATGCATATATTGTTGACATCTTCCGAGTGCGTGGCGGTAATGCTCATGATTGGACAATCAATGGGGATGCAGATCAAGATACCACAGCAATGTGCAGCAGTGATCTTAACAACAAGCAAAAGTGGATGCTGGAAGAGGGTGAAGAATGGAAAGAGCCGACGCTCTCAGGAGATGTTTTTAATTCATATGGGATGATCCGTGACGTCACATATGGAAGTTCAGGAGGCCCATTCGAAATCAATTTCCAATATACAGCGGATAAAACAAAAGGCATCCGAATCCACATTACCAATGAGGAAGAGACAGAGGTATGGCTTGGTAAAAGCCCATCCGTTCGACGTGCTGAAAAGGACATGCGAAAAGCATGGGATTATTGGATGCCAAAATTAGTTGTGAGAAGAAAAGGAGAAGCCCCGCTTCAAAGTACATTCACTGTAGTGGAAGAGCCCTATCAAGGCGAGCCGTTTATCAGCAAGGTCGAAAGAATCAAGTTGGTGCCACAAGAGAAACATGCCGTCGCACTTCGTGTGGCGTATGGAGAAACTGTGGACACCATCATCAGTACGATAGATAATCCCCCATACGAGGAACGCTTCGTAGCCAATTCAGGCATAAGAATGCTCGGAAAACTCGGTATTGTACGGCAAACATCTGGCAATATAAAAGGTATTTGGCTTTTCAACGGTAGCACGTTAACAGTAGGGGGGGAAGGCATCAAGAACAATATCGGCCAATACGGGGGCAAAATTCTTGACGCACTGCGCAAGGAAGACGGAAACCCATACGACGCTTTTGTTACGAATGCTGAGCTGCCGAGTGGACATGTTTTGCACGGTGTCTGGATGATCGTGCAACATGGCAATGGGGCTACACACGGATATGAGATCGACTATGTTGAAAAAAGCGGAGCGAAGACGTTGATTATAACTGCGGAGGATCATGGATTAAAGATGAATGGGAATAAAACCCAAGAAATATTCTTCCCACTACGTCAGTTTGAAGGCGTTAACAGGTTTATTATTCACCTGTCAAAAGTGATGGCCGACAAATAAGCCCCGACCACGCAGGGCCACGCACAATAGCTGGATTTCAAGACCTCAACGCAATTAAGAGATGAAAAAGGAATCGTTAAGAGGATTAAGGACCATGTCAATCTCGTAAATCAAAGGAAATCTTTATGAGCGACAAACACATTGAAAGCATCACCCACGGCCTTGAGCCTATTGCCCTGATTGTTCGTGCCGATTATGATGAACCTGGTATTCAATTTTTTACGCCCGACAGTTTTTCCCAGCAGTTGGCTTACATGAAGCATCCCCAGGGCCACAAGATCGCCGCCCACGTTCACAATATGATGACGCGGCAGGTCCTCTATACTCAGGAGGTCCTCGTTGTCCGGCGGGGCAAGGTGAAGGTAAAGCTCTATACTTCCAGCAAAGCATACATCGGCGACCGGATTCTGCATTCAGGCGACCTCATCCTCCTCTGCGGCGGTGGCCACTCCTTCGAAATGCTGGAAGAAACGTCTATGATTGAAGTCAAGCAGGGTCCATTCGCCGGCGACGGCGATAAGACCCGGTTTGATGAGGAATGCGCATGATCCCCGTCAACGAACCCCTCATCGGCGAAAAAGAGATCGCATACGTCAACGAGTGCCTCCGCACCGGCTGGATTTCCTCTGCCGGCCGCTTCATCGAGGAATTCGAGGAGAAGTGGGCGGGATACTGCGGGATGAAATACGGCATCGCCATGAGCAACGGCACCACGGCCCTCCAGGTCGCCGTCGGCTGCCTCGGCCTCCGGCCAGGCGACAAGGTCCTCATGCCCACTTTCACGATCATCTCCTGCGCCCAGGCGATCATCTACAACGGCGGCGTTCCGATCCTTGTGGACAGCGATCCCCGCACCTGGTGCATGGACGTGGAACAAGTAAAGATTAAGGTTGAAAATGAGATTGAGAAAGGGGATGGAAAGCTGAAGGCTATCATGCCGGTTCACATCTACGGCCATCCCGTAGACATGGACCCGATTTTGGAGCTTGCAGAGAAGTATAATCTCAAAATCATCGAAGACGCCGCCGAAGTCCACGGTGCCGAATATGTCATCGGCCGCGCCACCACGAACCCCCAATGGAAACGCTGCGGCGGCCTGGGCCACATCAGCGTTTTCAGCTTTTACGCCAACAAACTCATCACCACCGGCGAAGGCGGCATGGTCATCACCAATGACCCCGCCTATGCGGAGAAGGCAAGAAGCCTGCGCAACCTCTGCTTCCTCCCGAATCGCCGCTTCTATCACACTGAACTTGGCCACAACTTCCGTCTCACCAACCTGCAGGCGGCCATTGGCCTTGGCCAATTGGAACGTATGGAGGAGATCATCGCCAAGAAACGCTGGATGGGGAAGGCCTACACTGAACGCCTCCAGGGCAGCCCCGGCCTTCAGTTGCCCGTGGAAGAGCCTTGGGCAAGACAGGTGTACTGGATGTACGGCATCGTCCTCGATGAAAGCACGGGTCTGGACGCCGTCCAATTCGCGCAAAAACTAAAGGCTAAAGGGGTGGAAACCCGCCCCTTCTTCCTCGGCATGCACGAACAGCCCGTCTTCCATAACATGGGCCTTTTCCAGAATGAAAAATACCCCGTCGCCGAACGTATCGCCAGGCAGGGCCTCTATCTGCCATCAGGACTGACTCTGACCGAAGCGCAACTGGTCCAAGTCTGTGATTTGGTAACAGTTGTTTCGAATGAGCGAGCTCGGAGTTAGTGCCTGCATGTTGAAGTTTCATAGGAGGTATAGTTCATGATACTCATCGCTGGAGGGGCTGGATATATCGGTTCACATAGCAATAAAATCCTCAATAAAAGAGGCTATGAAACGGTTGTCTATGACAATCTCAGTCGTGGACACCGGGAATTTGCCAAATGGGGTCATTTCATCTTGGGCGATTTGGCAGATAAAGATCAATTACGCCTCTGTTTCAAAGCTTACCCGATTGAGGCGGTCATGCATTACTGTGCATCCTGTTACGTAGGCGAGTCTGTAGATCACCCTTCCGAATATTACCGGAACAATGTGGTCAATACGCTGAAACTTCTCGACGTCATGGTTGAATATGACGTGAAATATTTCATCTTTTCTTCTACTTGTGCCACTTATGGCAATCCTCTCCAGATTCCGATGAAAGAGGATCATCAGCAGCAGCCGATCAATCCTTATGGTAAAACCAAGCTCATGGTTGAACAAATCCTGAAAGATTATGATACAGCCTATGGCATGCACCATGTTTGCCTTCGCTATTTTAATGCCGCAGGGGCAGATCCGGAGGGTGAGATTGGTGAATGGCATGAACCGGAGCCGCATTTGATTCCTTTAGCCCTTCAGGTAGCGGCTGGGCAACGTGAGTACGTGCAAATCTATGGGACGGATTATGGCACCCCGGACGGCACATGTATCCGTGATTATATCCACATCAATGATTTAGCAGCGGCCCACCTTTTGGCCCTTGAATATCTTCAGAGTGGTGCACCTTCAGACGCTTTCAATCTTGGCAATGGCAACGGTTTTTCAGTTAAGGAAGTTATCTGTACGGCTGAGCGTGTGACAGGCAAATCCATCAAAGTTGTTGAGACGGAAAGACGCCCCGGTGATCCCCCTATTCTGGTCGGAAGCTCACAAAAAGCAAGAAAATATTTGAACTGGCAGCCCGAATATCCTGAGCTTGCTGAAATTATTAAAACTGCCTGGCACTGGCAGGCACTTGTAAAAAATTATTAAAATTGCAGAAAATATCGATGAAAATATCGGGACCACCACACACGGTCTGGAACCGAGTATGTTAGGCAAGTTCAGGCCTTTTGGTTGACTGAAAAACCCAATATTCACACAATGGTATTTAACTTGAACCACTCCGGAGGCCTTATATGCCAGTTCCCCTGAAAGCAGCGGCGAAGAGATATATTGGCAAAGCCATCAATCGCTTTACTTCTCAATTTGTTCTCCAGGCCAATCTCCAAGCAAAGAATTCCCCCCAGGTAAAGATCAACCAACGCATGTTGTTCAATTTCTATCGGTATTCAATTAGTCAGGGGCACCGATTCCCACTGTCTGATACCGGTTTCCGGGTATATTCCCAGTTTGAGGAGGATGGGATACTACTCTACGTTTTTGCGGCTATTGGTGTAGAACACAAAACCTTCATCGACATTGGATCAGGTGCCGGGATTAACAGCAACTGCGCAAATTTTGCGGTTAATTTCGGCTGGAACGGCCTCTTTATGGATGGCAATCCGGAAAACATCGAAAAAGGAAGGAAGTATTACGCAAATAACCCCGACACAACCCTTTACCCCCCAACGTTCGTTCAGGCCTTTATCCAACGGGAAAACATCAATGAATTGATACGAGACAATGATTTTGCGGGGGGGGGGGTAGATCTCGTCTCCATTGACATCGATGGGAATGACTATTGGATATGGGATGCTCTGACCGTTGTGGAACCACGCGTGGTAATCATTGAGACCCATATCGAATTTGGAATGGACAGCATTGTGGTACCATATGACAAAGATTATTCGTATCCAGGGAAGCACCCCGATTATCACGGCGCCTCCCCCGTGGCCATGGAAAAGCTGGCCAGAAAAAAGGGATATCGACTCGTTGGTGCCAATAAATACGGATTTAACACCATTTATGTGAAAAATGGCATTGGTGAGGACATTCTGCCCGCTGTCTCCGTTGAAATCATCCTTCAACACCCACGTAATAAAGAACGCCGTAAACTTTTCGAGCCGATCAAGGACTGGGAATATATTCATGTCTGAAATTCAAAACAACCAATCAAAAGATGAGACACAGAACAGAACGGCGGTATTTGCCGGCTACGCCCGCTATTACGATCTGCTCTACCGGGACAAGGACTATGCGGCGGAGGCCGAGTATGTCGCAGGCCTGATCCGAAAATTTCATCCCTCGGCCCGATCCGTCCTCGAACTGGGTTCCGGAACGGGTATTCACGCCTCCCTGCTGGCCGAAAAAGGCTTCACTGTGCACGGCGTTGAGCGTAGTCCGGAAATGCTTGCCCGCTCCTTGGCCCTGACTGAAAACAGGCCTGGGGCGGTCGGCTTGACCTTTACCCCGGGCGACATCCGTGACGTCCGTCTAAACAAACAGTTCGATACGGTCATCGCCCTGTTTCACGTAATCAGCTACCAGACGACCAACGACGATGTAACGGCGGCATTCGAAACAGCCAGGTACCACCTGAATCCCGGCGGTCTCTTCATATTTGATATCTGGTACGGCCCGGCGGTCCTGACCGAACGTCCTGCGGTCCGCATCAAACGGATGGCAAATGATCAGGCCGAGATCACACGACTGGCGGAGCCGATTCTTCATCCCAATGAAAACCGGGTGGATGTGCATTACCATGTGTTTGTGCGCAACCTCATCCCTTCGCAGACTGTCTCTGAATTGAAGGAAACCCATGTCATGCGGTATTTTTTCAAACCGGAGATCGAACGGATTGCCACCCACGCCGGTTTTCAAAGCATGCATGCCGAAGAATGGCTGTCGGGAAAGGCAATCGGCTGTGGCACTTGGGGCGTTTGCTTCGTTCTGAAAACAGCATTGCACACAAACAAGACGGATAACTCCTGAATGGCTGAAAAATCTTCCGCACATTCTCAAGAAGCAGTACTCATCATTGAACCCGGTCGCACGGAGAAAAACTACTGGACCGATCTCTGGCGATACCGTGAACTCTTTCTGATTCTGGCATGGCGTGATATCTCCGTCCGATACAAGCAGACCATCATCGGGATTCTTTGGGCAATTATCCGGCCTTTTCTTACCATGGTTGTCTTCACCGTCATTTTTGGCCGGATTGCCAAACTTCCGAGCGACGGAAGCGCACCTTACGCATTGATGGTCTTTGCCGCCATGCTCCCCTGGTCCCTTTTCTCAAGCGCCCTGAGTGAATCGTCCAACAGCCTGATCACCAACGCCAATTTGATCGGCAAGGTTTACTTCCCAAGGTTGATCATCCCTGCGGCAACCCTGGTAACCGCTTTCATCGATTTTCTCATCAGTTTCACTATTCTGATCGGAATGATGATCTATTATCAATTCGCACCGGGCTGGCAAATTCTGTTGCTGCCGGGCTTCATCATCCTGGCGTTGTTGGCCAGCCTGGGACCTGGGCTCTGGATTACGGCGCTCAACGTGAAATACCGGGATTTCCGTTACATCATCCCTTTTATAGTGCAGTTCGGTCTTTATGTTTCTCCGGTAGGATTCAGTAGCAAGGTCGTCCCGGAGCAATGGCGGCTGCTTTACAGCCTCAATCCCATGGTGGGGGTCATCGACGGCTTCCGCTGGTGCATCCTGGGCGGAGACAGCCCCATTTATGTGCCCGGCTTTCTACTTAGCCTCGCCATCATCGCCTTCTTCCTCTGGCTGGGCGTATCCCGTTTCCGAAAGATGGAAAAAATTTTTGCAGATCTTATCTAAAAAAATGGGAAGGGGGGAGTGGCAAGGGGGAAGGGGTAAGGGAGTAGATGAAGAGACCACATTTTCGATTTGAAGATCTTGAGATTTGGCAAATAGCCAAAGAGCTTTCGGTCCGCTTCCATATGGTGGCCGACGATCTTGAGCAACGGAAGCTTTATCGCTACGCTGAGCAGATTCGGGCTGCCGGCCTCTCCGTTCCCAATAATATTGCGGAAGGCAGTGGTAGCCTGCATCCAAAAGAGTTTCAACAATTTCTCAACATTGCCAGACGGTCGGTTTTTGAAAATGCCTCTATGCTGCTCGTTTTTGAAGCCATGGAACTGATAGACAGTGAGAAAGTCGATGAGCTGCTATGGAAATGTGACGAATTAAGTCGTAAAATCACTAACTATATCCGGAGCAGAAGACCATGATCCTTCCCCCTTGCCCCTTCCCTCTTCCCGGTTGGCTTTATGACTGATATCGTCATTACAACTGAAAATCTCGGCAAGAAATATGTCATCGGTCACCAGGCGGAAAGGGGCGGCTATACGGCTCTCCGTGATGTGCTGATGCAGAACGCTCGAACCCTCTGGAGCAAAACGAAAGACCTGGCAACGGGGAAGGCCATTATAAAGGGCGACACGATGGAGGAAGTCTGGGCGCTCAAGGATGTGAGCTTTGAGATTAGCAGTGGAGAAGCGGTTGGCATCATCGGCCGGAACGGGGCCGGGAAAAGTACTCTATTGAAGATTTTGAGCCGTATTACCGAGCCTTCAACGGGGCGGGTGACCATCAAGGGGCGTGTCACCAGTTTGCTTGAGGTCGGTACAGGCTTTCACCATGAGCTGACCGGGCGGGAAAACATCTACTTGAATGGCACTATTTTGGGTATGACTCGGAAGGAGATAAAGGGTAAGTTCGACGAGATCGTAGCCTTTGCCGAGGTGGAGAAATACCTGGACACACCGGTGAAGCGTTACTCCAGCGGCATGTACGTGCGCTTAGCTTTTGCCGTGGCTGCCCACTTGGAGCCTGAAATACTTGTGGTGGACGAGGTTCTTGCGGTAGGAGATGCAGGATTTCAAAAAAAATGTCTCGGTAAGATGAGCGAGGTATCTAAAGGAGGAAGAACAGTTCTCTTTGTAAGTCATAACATGGGGGCTGTTGGCAGCCTCTGTTCAAAAGGCATTCTTTTGGAAGGTGGTGAAATTAGGGCTTATGGCCCAATTAAGGATGTTGTTGGAGAATATCTTTCCGTTCATGCTGGATCGGGAGATGTTGATCTTAATGTGATTAAAGAAAGAACGGGCAATGGAAAAGCTCGGTTCATTCATGCAGCGACAAGAAACCGTGCAGGTGATATCTGTGATACGTTTACAATTGGTGACGATCTTATAGTTGACATAAGCATATTATCTCCCGAAAATATCAGAAGCGGAAGAATGTCATTGAGCATAGTCTCATCTGATGGCATACCCGTATATCATCTGGTTGCTGTTGATGCCGGTTTTGAGTTGATCAATATCCGGGGTGAATCGATGATACGCATTGCTTTAAGGAACCAGAAAATCTATCCAGGTGAATACTACGTAAGTTTATGGTTGGCAGATACATCTTATGAAGCGTTAGACAGAATTCTAAATGCCTTCAAATTCAATGTGGTTGAAGGCGGAGGTATTGTTATCCGCCAACTGGACCGCGCTTCTGCGGTGGTTCATGAGATACCGGAGTGGTCACGCATAAAGTGAGAGGATACGAAAGCCAAGCTATTCGCAGAAGAGGGTTATATCAAAATGTCGTTTAAGATCATAGTAACAGGTGGCGCAGGATATTTAGGATCAATAATTGTTCCTGAATTATTGAAACAAGGTCATGAGGTGACTGTTCTTGATAACTTCATGTATAAGCAACATAGCCTGGCCGATTGTTGCTGCTTGGACAGGTTCTCAGTTGTTAGAGGTGACTGTCGTGAAGAGGGCTTGATGAGAAAGCTCCTGAAAACTCATGATATGATTATTCCATTAGCCGCGTTGGTGGGAGCGCCCCAATGCAGCCGCGATGTGATGGGTGCAACAACGACCAATCTTGATGCTGTCAGGCTTATTGTAAAGCTATGCTCTAAAACCCAGGCGATATTGTATCCGTCAACAAACAGCCTGTATGGGGTCGGGGAGACGGGAAGATACTGTACGGAAGAATCACCCCTTAACCCTATTTCATTGTACGGGACCACCAAAGTGGAAGCAGAAAAAGCTGTGCTTGATAGAGGAAACGCCATTAGCTTTCGTTTTGCCACTGTCTTTGGGATGTCGCCTCGGATGAGAATAGACCTCCTTGTTAATGATTTCATATACCGGGCGGTTAATGATCGTGCAATCGTCATTTTTGAAGGCCATTTCAGACGGAATTTTCTCCATATTCGAGATATTGCGAGGGTTATAATTCACGCGATAAATAGTTTTGAAGATTTGAAGGGAGAGTCCTATAATGTCGGGATCAATGACGCAAACCTGTCCAAGATTGATCTCTGCAAGGCGATTCAAAAGCATCTGCCGAATTTTATCTTTTTTGAGGCACAGGTTGGCGAAGACCCGGACAAGAGGGATTATATCGTTTCAAACCAAAAAATAGAGGGCACTGGCTTCAAAACTGCCTATTCTCTGGATATGGGGATAAAGGAACTTATCAAAGGCTTTACAATACTACGTAATTCCGTTTATTCAAACGTGTAAGCACAATAAAATAGAACATGCATATGACAAGAAATAAAAGAGGGTAATTGAGATGAAGAATCTGTTAACCGAGGAAGAGCTGGTTGAATTTGAGGCTGATATTGCTGAATGTTTCAACCGTGGCCAGATTCGTGCCCCAATACATTTATATCATAGTAACGAAAGACGGATGATCGAAATCTTTCGTGACATTAATGAAGCGGACTGGGTGCTGTGTTCTTGGAGAAACCACTATCAATGTTTATTGAAGGGTGTGCCACCTGATCGACTCAAGTCTGACATCTTGGCAGGCAAGTCAATTAGTCTATGTTATAGCGAATACAGGGTTATATCGTCCGGAATTGTAACGGGTGTATTGCCCATTGCAGTGGGCATTGCTTTAGATATTAAACGCAAAAAAGAAACTAACAAAGTCTATTGTTTCATGGGCGATATGACATCTGAAACAGGAATTGCGTATGAATGTATTAAGTATTCAAGGAATTTTAAATTGCCTATTCACTTCATAATTGAGGACAATGCAAAATCAGTTTGTACCATCACGAGACAGGCTTGGGGGTGTGAAAAGCTATCGTTTGAAGACCTTACTGATGAGTATGTTACTTACTATCGTTATGACTCCAGTAAGTACCCACATGCTGGAAGTGGAAAACGAATACAATTTTAGGAGTAAGAATGAAATATTTTGATGAGTTAAAAAATGCAATGGAGTGGTTAGCCGAAAAACAAGACACCTTGTTTTTAGGACAAGCGGTTGAATTTGATGGCACTGCTATGACGAACACCTTGCGGGAAATTGACAGATCGAAGCTGCTGGAAATGCCTGTTGATGAAGAATTTCAAATGGGATTATCAATAGGGTTGGCAGTAAATGGAACCATCCCTATAAGTATCTTTCCTCGATGGAATTTTCTTCTTCTGGCTACGAATCAACTTGTAAATCATTTGGACAAAATGCCCATATATTCTCATGGCGAATTTACCCCTAAGGTTATTATCAGGACAGCAATCGGATCCGAACGGCCAATAAACCCACAAATACAGCACACGGGTGATTTTACCGATGCATTTAGTCTCATGTTGAAAACAGTTGAAGTAATTCGCCTTGAAGAACCCGAAGAAATATTCAACGCATATAAGTTTGCCTATGAACGTAAAGACAATAAAAGCTCGATCTTGGTAGAGTATGGAGATTATTTTAATGAGAAGTGATGATAAATATGCTGAGGTATGGGATGTTAAGTGAAATTATAATGAATGATGTAGAAACGAGTTGTGGTCAAATTGATCATGATTTTTTAAGGAATCAAAGAGTTCTTATTACGGGAGCATCTGGTCTAATAGGCACATACATCCTTGCTTATATGGCATCTCTTATTAAAAACGGCATTCCTCTTGAAGTTTATGCGCAGACGTTCTCTGCGCCCCCCGCGCACATGTTGGAATTGATCAGTTGTGGAAAAATAAAGGTGCTGCAAATTGATCTCTCAAATATAAACGAGTATGAACGATTGCCTGAGTCTGACCTGATTATACATTCCGCCGGTTATGCTCAGCCGACGCTATTCATGTCTAACCCAATAGCAACAATGCAAATAAACATATCGGCTACGATTGCACTATTGCAGCGACTGAGACCTGAGGGCAGCTTTATTTTTATAAGTTCAAGTGAAGTGTATTGTGGTCTGGCAGATTCAGTTTTTCATGAAGAGAACATTGGAACAACAACACCATATCATCCTCGCGCTTCATATATTGAAGGGAAAAAAAGTGGAGAGGCCGCTTGCAATGCTTTCCGATCTCAAGGTGTCCGAGCAATTTCAGCCCGTTTGGGTGATGTTTATGGCCCTGGCACACGTAAGCACGATAAAAGAGCTTTAAATTCTTTTATTGAAAAGGCTTTATTTAATCAAAGGATTGATCTGTTGGACGCCGGAACTGCAATGAGGACATACTGCTATGTCGCTGATGCATTGGAATTGCTGATAAAGATACTATGTTACGGAAAGCAGGCGGTTTACAATGTGGGAGGGCATTCATATACAAGCATTGCAGAATTAGCCAAAATGATCGGCGAAATTACACATGTTCCGGTTGTTTTTCCATCGAATGAAATTCAAGTTGCTGGTTCGCCTGAAATGTTGCAATTAGATCTAAGGAGAACAGAGACTGAATTTGGCAAGGCCGAATATGTGGAACTCGAAGAAGGATTGAGAAGAACGCTTGGATGGCAGCGTGAACTCTATTGCAAGGAGTTAGATTCAGCATGAATAAGGATGCAAAGATATATGTGGCAGGTCATTCGGGAATGGTTGGATCATCGGTTGTGCGGTGTCTCAATGCTCATGGTTATACCAATCTCGTTTTGCGCACCTCAAAAGAACTTGATCTCACTCGTCAGGCAGATGTTGAGCAGTTTTTTAATGAAACGAAACCGGAATTTGTATTCCTTGCCGCAGCCCGCGTGGGTGGTATTATGGCGAATAACACCTATCGGGCCGAATTCATTTACACCAACATTATGATTCAAAGTAATGTGATTCAGTCGGCATGGAATACAGGCATCAAAAAGCTGTTGTTCTTTTCTAGTTCGTGTGTTTACCCCAGGATGTGTCCCCAACCCATGAAAGAAGAATATCTTTGCTCAGGCAAACTCGAACCAACAAATGAGCCTTATGCAATGGCAAAGCTATCCGGAATGTCTATGTGTCGGGCTTATAACGAGCAATATGGTACCCATTTTGTTTCTGTAGTGCCAACAAATCTGTATGGCTGCAACGATAACTATGATCCTGAGCAATCTCATGTGATGGCGGCTCTAATTGACAAATTCCATCGTGCGAAAATTGAGAAAAATCCGTCTGTAACCCTCTGGGGTACGGGAACGCCGCGTCGTGAGTTGATGTATGTTGATGATGCCGCCGAAGCCGCCATATTCCTTATGCAGAACTATGCCGGCAATGATCCGATGAATGTCGGACTGGGTGAGGATTTGACTATTAGGGCGCTTGCTGAGGCGGTTCGCGATATCGTCGGTTATCAAGGCGATGTTCTATTTGACACGAGTAAACCGGACGGGGTGCCGCAAAAGTTGCTTGATATGACCAAACTTCATTCTATGGGGTGGAAAGCCCAAACGGTTTTGAGACAAGGCTTAACAAAGGCTTACAATTGGTATCTTAATTCACCTTTTGTCCCAAGATCCAAACAAAATTGAAATGCTGATGGATACTCGACATATGTTTTGGAAACTCCAAGAAAATGTAGTTAATGATTCTGATCTTGACCTCTTGGTGTCCTTTATCAAAGAGACCAAGCGGTTCACACAGTTCACAAAAGTGGCTGAGTTTGAAAATGTTTTCGCGAAGTGGCAGGGTTGCAGGCATTGTGTGTTCGTGAATTCAGGCAGTTCTGCCAATCTGCTGCTGATCAATTCCGCCAAAGAGCATTTTGGCTGGGAGAATGGTGATGAAGTAATTGTCCCTGCGGTAACTTGGCCCACAACGGTTACGCCAGTGCTGCAATGCGGGTTGAGTCCTGTCTTTGTTGATGCAAACCTATCTGATCTTTCCTTGGATTATGATAAGGTAAGTTCCAAAATTTCATCAAAAACAAGGGCCATCTTTGTTGCTCATTTATTAGGTTTTCCTGCAAATATTGCCAGATTGCAAAAAATCATTTCAGGTCGGAACATTGTGATATTGGAAGACTGTTGTGAATCACAGGGCGCCATGTTAAACGGAACAAAGGTAGGCAATCTTGGCGTTGCGGGTACTTTTAGTTTCTACTGGGGACATCACATGACAACAGTAGAAGGCGGAATGCTGTGTACCAATAATGAGGAATTGTATAAACTTTTTTTGTTGAAGCGCTCTCATGGTTTAGCGCGTGAGCTGCCAACAGAAAACCATGCTGAATTGAAGAGGGCTTATGGGGATATTGATTTTAATTTTCTCTTTTTGACAGATGGTTTTAATCTGCGAAATACAGAGTTCAACGCCGTGTTGGGCCTTGCGCAGTTGTCACACATCAACGACTTCATACTGAAGCGGAATAAAAATTATCAGGAATTTATTGAAATCTGCAAAAATTACCGGAATGAACTGATTCTCTTGGACGCTCCAGGCATTTCCTCATTCGTTCTGCCTTTCTTTTTCAGAAATAAAGAACGTAAGGAGGCTTTTCAAAAAATCATTCGGGGGGGAGGTATTGAGTCTCGACCTTTAATCAGCGGAAACCTTCTTCGTCAGCCATTCTTGAATAAATACTATAACACCACTGATTATCCCAATGCTGATTTTATCCATACCAATGCTTTTTACATAGGCAATAATCAGTTTGTAGATAAGGATCGTCTTAATATCCTTTCCGATTTAATGAACAAATTTTTTAGAGTTTTAAAGTAATTTTCTTATTTGGACAGGATAAAAACCTCAATATTCCTTCAGATATTTTCAAACCACTATTCAAATGCATCCAGTCTCTTGCGGAGATAATTGGTGAAAATATTATTCTTAACAATTACAGACCAACAACATCACCCGTTGCATAAATATGTTGATTTGCATTGCAACCTTGATTTAAGCGCGTGGGCAGCAGGTTACCGGGCGGTGAGTTCCAATGTTTTCATCTTTGATTATTATGCGAGCTTTGTGTCTGATGGGCCGTTTGGTATGGAATGCAGTATCCGTGAATTGGTGGAAAAAAATAATATACAGCTTCTTATTGTTCCCAATATGTATTATGAACTTGCCCCATCATTCCTTAATGAGTTGAGGGCAATCGGCTGCAGATCCCTAATAGAATTTTTTGATGATTCAATGCGATTTGAGGATACGAATCGCTTCTATTTAAGTTCGTTCGATTATTATTTGGCGCACGACTACATTATGACCAAAACTCCGTACAAGGCTTATGGTGTTGATGCTAAATGTTTTCCAGTCGTTCCCAGCCATACTTTTTATAAAGAAATCATCCAGCGCCGCGACAAAGAACAGCTTAAGTGCGCAAACGATGTTGTATTTGTTGGTGCAAGAATAGCAGACCGGGATATTTTTATTAATTATCTGAAAGACAATGCTATAGATATAGCTGTTTATGGCCGGGGGTGGGATGCAGGCATGCTCTCAACTGAACAGATGATTGTAGCTTTCAATTCATCCAAAATTGGTCTCAACTTTGTTAAAGCAATCGGAGGCTCTGATCGTGCGCAACTCAAAGCCAGGTTGTTCGAAATTATCATGGGAGGCGGGTTTGTTTTGTCTGAACATAGCGATGAATTGGCCGATTATTTTGACATTGGTCGTGAGATTGATACGTTCAGATCGCCGCAGGAGCTGCTAGATAAGATCAGGTTTTATCTTGGAAATAGCAGTATCAGAGGGGAGATGGCCACGCGGGCAAAAGAAAAAGTCGAAAAAAATTATTCCTTTGAATCCATCTGGCGGCGGTATCTTGCAGACATAGAAAATGGCACTATAAAATCATTCTATCCCAATCCAGGATATAAGATTCCTGATACCGCTATTAATAGTTTTTTGAATTGGAACCAGTCGCTTATGTATGGTCGTTTTATGTTGGGCCAATATGCATTAGCTTACCAGCAGTATATGTTTTGTCAGCGTGAACTCAAAGGCCTTTTTTGTCATATCTCTTTAACCACCTGGTTATTGAAACGGAATGTTCGGCGGTTCATGACAATGGTTGCTCGTCGCATTTTTAGTCGAAATAATAGACTTAGAATAAAGAAACAATATTCTCTATTTGAGGAGTTGATTTCTAGCCGGAACATTAGACGACAAATTATACCAAAAATTAATAAGATGACCATTTCGTCCATGGCAAACATGGAAGTGCTATTTCAGGACGTAGCAGATAAGGTTTGTGAATTTGTAAATCAACGGAAGGTTCCCGGAAAAGATTTCGAGTATTTATACTCAAAAAGTGCAAAACAGCCCACATTGTATTCTTCAGCATATGCCTGTATGACTCTTTCTCTACTCGGCAGAGCAAAGTTATTCACACCAGATCAAAAATTGGGCTGGATTAGGTATTTTGATAGTTATCAGAGCGATGCTGATGGTTTGTTTTATGATCCGGTCGTTGATTCAGCTTTGTTCAAGACATCCGATTGGTGGGGAGCACGTCATCTTGCCCTGCATATGATCACCGCCTATACGGACTTAGGGGGAAAGCCAAGATTGCCGTTCCGCTTCCTCGAAGGATACTACGATCACGATCGAATCAATGATTGGCTGGATGGTTTTGATTGGTCTGGTTCAGTCACGCACGCTGATGACATTGACAATAAGATCATGAACATAGGTTGTTTGTTGCAGTATCAACGTGATAATTGGGGAGATCAGCGGGCTGGCTCGTCTGTTGCTTGTCTTCAGAAATATCTGATGGATAAAGTCAATCCTGAAACAGGAATGTGGGGGCGCTTTGATGTTCAGGATCCGGATCAACGATCAAGGATGGTTCAGTTTGCCTATCATTTGTTTCCTCTTTTTTTCTACGATAAGCTCCAAATTAAACATCCGGATAAAGTTGTGCAGATAGTGTTGGCAA
Organism: Desulfatiglandales bacterium; assembly: GCA_963664475.2. Classification (GTDB taxonomy): domain Bacteria; phylum Desulfobacterota; class DSM-4660; order Desulfatiglandales; family Desulfatiglandaceae; genus NaphS2. Next base: position 1,133,687 of record CAXXXE010000001.1, on the reverse strand, counting down.
CACAGAATAAGCATGGCGGATTCGGAGTTAGGTTAAATTCTAGTGCGTGCGAAGATATTGACTCGGTCGATATTCTCGCAAGGTTGTTGCCCTTGGTGCCGCTTCGCAAAGTGGAAATCGATACCGCAATGAGAAAAGCGCTTGGCTGGGTTTTGTGCAATCAAGGTTGCGATGGGGGTTTTGTTTTCAGGTTGTACGAAGCCATGACTTATGGCCATGAGGAGATGGTTAGCGGAAAGAACTGTGGCGGTATGTTTCCTACGTGGTTTAGGATATTGTGTTTAGCTTATTTGGCGAGGCATTTTTCTATAGGTGGGTTCTATATTACACCTGGACCAGGCTTAGAGAATTGATCGGATTATGACAAATAGTTTTAAGATCGAACAAACTTATCAAGAAGATGAGTATTGGTTTCCGTACCACTATGTTGCACAGTTTGAAAATAATCATTTTAGGCATTATTTTCTTGACACTTGGTCTATCAACTACGTTTCTACAATCGAATTTTTGCTGCAAAAAGTAGATGCCCGTCCCAATACACGAATTATTGATATTGGATGTGGTGACGGGCGGTTCAGCCGGGAATTAGCTCTTGCTTTTACATCCGCCACCGTTGTTGGTGTTGACTACTCCAAGAGGGCAATAGCGCTCGCTACGGCAATGAATCCAGACATCGCTAACCTTAAATTCCAGTCACTTGATATTACCAAGAAACATAGTGCTGAGCGGTTTGATATTGCTGTGCTAATGGAGGTGTTTGAGCATTTACCGGAAGAGGACGCCGGAAGCTTTATGGGCTCGGTGCGTGCGTTACTGAAGGATGGTGGTGTTCTATATCTCACTGTACCACATGAGAATAAGCCACTTGAGTATAAACACTTCCAGCATTTTTCTGTTGAAAAGATCGTCAATTATCTGTGGCCCCATTTTAATGTTGTTGAAGTCGTTCCTTTTGAGAGGATTACGCGGCGCCGTGGATTAATGTCGAAAGTTTTGAGTAACAGCTTCTTTATTCTCAATAATCCACACCTGCTTTCGGTGATTTATCGCTGGTATAAAAGGCACCTTTTTTTCTGCATATCCGAAAAGGAGTGTCAGCGCATCTTTCTAAAAGCTGTGGCCAGATAAGGTCAATGGGGAAAGGTTGAAATGCTTCAAAAGAAAGTTAATTGTAACCAGGAAACCTCCAATGTCTGGGCTTTCAATTTTGGATTAATTGAATGACAGTAAGATATTCTATAATTATTCCAACTCATAATAGAGCAGGAATATTGGCAAGATGCTTACAGTGTATCTGCCAATTAGAACCGCCCGATTCAGATTGGGAAATCCTGACGCTGAATAATAATTCAAACGATAGCACGAATGAGGTAGTAAACTCTTACCGGAAAATACTTCCTAATCTACGATATTTTCATACGAAGGATCCGGGGTTGCACGTAGGCAGGAACCTGGCATTGCAGAAAGCTAAAGGTGAAATTCTTTGTTATATAGATGACGACTCCTTTGTATCAGAAGGATGGCTAAAGGCGATAGAAAGGGCTTTTCGGGATTCTGGCACAGTTTTGGTTGGCGGCCCCTGCTTGCCGCAGTATGAGATCGTTCCGCCGACCTGGACAAATCGGTTTTGGATCGATACAGTTCATGGAAAGTGTTTTGGAAGTTTGAGTCTGCTAGATTTCGGCGATCAAATTACCCAAATATCACCGCACTATGTTTATGGCTGCAATTTTAATATCAGAAGAGATGTTTTGGAGGAAATAGGCGGATTTCATCCTGATGCCATGCCGAAAGAATTGATTCATTATAGAGGCGATGGTGAAACATCTGTTTCTGAAAGCCTGATAAAATTGGGGCACAAAGCTCTGTATAGACCGGATGCAAAAATTCATCATTTTGTTGCAACATATAGAACGACAACAGAATATTTCCGGTATCGATATTATTTGCAGGGTATTTCAAGCTCATTTGCAAAAATTCGAATGGATAATGGTATAGGCGGTGAACGATTAGCGGTTAGCAATGAAAGCAACTCTTTTTTGATGAAAGTTATTAGGAATACAAAAGGAAAAATCAAAAGGCTTGTAAATGTACCAAGCAAGCCTGAGTCAGAAGAAATTTCAAAACTCAGAGAAATATTTAAGAAGAGCTCTCAAGAAGGTTTTCGTTATCACCAGGAAGAAGTAACAAAAAATCCCAAACTGTTTGAATGGGTGCTACGAAACAATTATTTAGGAGAGAATGGGAAGTTGCCATAAGACAGAGGCCAGGAGTCAGAGATCAGAGGGTACCCCTGTGAAATACGCTTCGCTTGTCACTGTCGTGCCCCATGTAAACATAAAAGAAAGGTTTAAAGGGGTAAAAATTTCACGGGGTAAAGAGCACGGAGATGATTAAATGCAAATAATTCAAAGAATGCCAAAATTAGGCGTCGTTATAATTTGCCTAATACTCTTATGGATGCTACATAAGGTTGGCGTTGGAATCACGGATGGGAAGCTGAAAACAATTTATCTTCTCATTGGTATTTCGGGTCTCCTTATGATTCCTTATGCTTTTGATAAAATTGGCTCATTTCCGTTCTTTTCTGGGTTGGTTTTTATTTATTGGTTGCCATTCAGATTGGGACTCGGTACTCATGTTTCCCATTCTTTAACTAACATGTATCCAACCGAATTTTGTATGTGGTTGCTATGCGTGGGGATATTTATTCATGGAATTAGGTCTAAAAGTTCTCAATTTAATTATGCGGTAAGCAGACTTCCTTTCCTGCCATTCGCGCTGCTTTTTGCTGGTTCTATAGCCGCAAATTTAGTGTCGGGAAATTATTTTCCTGAAACTGAGGTTTTTCAGATCCGGATTCTTTGTTTTTTGCCGGCAGTTCTCTGTTTTTTGCTTATTTATTTCATTAAAACCATGAAGCAGGCGGAGCATTTGGTTTGGATTTTTTTGATTTCCTCAGGCCTATTGGGGCTAATATTTTTATTATTTCCAGACACTTCGAATTTGACTACCCAGCTTAGCAAAGAAACTGGCCGCTTAATGAAAACTTTTAAAATACCTTTATTTGGCACGATGTTTATGAGTGCAGAGACTACTGCCGAATGTTTTACATTCGTAATAGTGCTATCGTTTGGTTTATGGCTAAACTACCCTTCTTACCGAGGGCGTTTAATAGCGGCGGCTGTACTGGTGATAGCTTCCTTGATAATCATTCGCGGTCAGGCTCGGGGAGCGATCGTTGGCACGACATGCTCTGTGATAGTTATTCAGGCATTAAGCCTTCGATTCAATAGGCTTCCATCCAGATCGTCCTTGCAAAGTTTATTGAAGCCCGCAATACTTGTCTTTTCTCTATTATTTGCTTTTTGGTATCATGCCAGGTTTTCAACAATTGAATCTTTTCGACATCGTGGTTTAACTTTCTTTGGTGGTTTATATGATGCCAGTGTTAAATCTGGGCGTACCCAGCGGTGGCAGACTGCCTTCGATGTGGCTATCGATAATCCATTTGGAGTGGGAATGTGGGGCTTCCCTGATGCTAGTAAGCAATCGTGGGCTGCTCACAATCTTTACTTATTTCTATGGCTTTCCTTTGGAATTATAGGACTTATTGCCTTTTTTTGGTTTTTTCTCCTTTATGTAAAAGCCTGTTGGTCTGGGCTTCATTCTAACAGCCCCAATCGTCGTCTGTTATGTATTACGGGAATCGGCTGTGCAACCTCACTGCTAGTTACAGGGCAGGGTTCACCTATATATTACGATCCGTGGCAGACATTCATGGTCTGGATACCTATTGGGATTAGCATGGCCGTAGCTACGTTACCAGAGGGAAGCAGAGAGGGGAGGGAGGGGAAGGTGGTCGGATTTCTGAATACAGAAGGGAGCGGTCAGAGGGCAGATGGCGAAATTCGGAGATCAGAATTCAAAGGGAAGGGAATAGAATAGCTGAACGATGTATGTTTGCTACAAATCGATGACAACGCTGGACTTGGATTTTGTTAGCTGCGGCAAAACATTTTGTGACTTTCGTCAGGTATTTTAGAAAGTGGTCAAGCGAATTGCTTTTGTAGTTTGTCAACATAGCATAGAATCAAACCCTGTTTTGATAAGCGCTGTTAGATGCTTTGTTAAGAATGGAATTCATGTGGATATATACCTTGAGAATTTATTAGAAAATAAGGAATTTCGAATTGATGGAGCGACTATATTTAATTTTGATATTCAATTCCACAGAGGGAAAATATTCAAGAAAATATTTCGGAGAGTTAATGACATTTTTGTACGGCTAGACAATAAGTTCCAATTCGGCTCAAGTGGCAAAAAAAAATTTATTTTGCAATTATTGGTGTTAGCATTTAAGCCGAATATATTTGTTTTCGGTAAAAAACTAAAATCGTATCTAAACAATTATGACTATTATATAGTAGCAGATGCCTTTTCATTTTTGCCTTTTTATTTAAACTGTAAAAAAGATGAATTAGGCAAAGTTATATATTGGAGCTTGGAATTGTCAGATGACATGAAACGTTCCTTTATCAAAGAAGTAATTACGAGAAATCTAAGTCTATTTCGTTTATCAATTATACAAGACGAATACAGAGAAAAATCATTAAATAGATTTTTAGGATTGAACCATGAATTTCTAAAAGTTCCCGTTAGTAGCATCCCTCCCGATAGAAGCGTAAAAAGAGATTTTTTCCAAAAGAAATATGGGATTGAAGATAAATTCATACTTCTTTATTCAGGAACTATATGTTCATGGGCAGGCCTTCTCGAAGTATCAGAAGTATTTAAAGAAGTTGATGACGGTTTTTTGCTGTTCATTCAAGGTAGAACACAGGGAGACATCAGTTATTTAAATCAGTTAAAGGCCATCATAAAGGATGAAAACAATATTATGCTTGTGCCACGATATTTTGATGATGAAGAACATAATTGGATGCTCGGTTCAGCCGATGCTGGTTTAGCTTTTTATTTACATGATGGACAAAATGATAATTTCAATTTCATCTCAAATTCATCCGGTAAAATAGCAAAATACCTGGGGAGTGGATTGCCGGTTATAACCAATAATATCGGTGGCGTAGATGAATTTGCGGAAGGGACCGAAAGTCTTTTTTGCTTACGTTCAATTTCTGAACTGAAAGATACGCTTAAAACCATTAGAGACAACAAAGATCAAATAAGGGATAACTGTATCGAATGTTTCAATGCTAAGTATAATTTCAACATTTTTTTTCATGACATTTATTCTTTAATGGGGTATTAACGTCTTCTGATAATTATGCTCACGTATTGTTGAATATAGAAACTGAGATGCTTAATTGAGATGATTAAAATAAAAAAGGAAAGATACGATTATTTTGTAATCTGGGGCCACGGTTTAAAATTTAAAGAGGAAATATTAAAAATTATAAGAGAAAAGCCGAACTTGCAGATTATCGCAGTGAAACAACACTCAGTGAAGAATATTGAAACTTTGGTAAAGGCAGTTTACTCTTATGATTATGCGCCATTTAAACACCTAATAGAAAAGACAAAATATCTCCTGTCAACAGAAGCGAATGTTTTGTTCGTTTTTGTAAGAAATACACTTCCAAGAGAAAAATGTATCGGAGAGAACCCTGTATTCAAACACGAAGAATGCATGTTAATCAAAAGCACAAAAGAGGAGATTCGTGATCGGTTTAATGAAAGAAAGGGAGATAGGCGCACGGAAGATCATGTCGTGCATGCATCTGACAACCAATCACAGACTGACTATATATTAAAATATCTAGGTTATAAAGAGGGCGTTGATAAAATCAGATTTATGCGGAATTCGATTTTGACAGCGCCTTATCATTTAAGCAAATTTGAAAAGTTTGTTGTAAAAGAAGTAAACCTGTCTGACCTTTATTGTAACATCTCTACAGGCCCAAAATCACTCAAATTATGTAGAATTCAGGAAACGCCGCACTTTAGATTCCTGATCGGTGATACAGTGCAATATGAAGAGTATAGATTAATGGTTGAGAGTTTTCTTTCCTCTATGATGGATGATCAATTTCCATCACGCTATATGGCGTTTGCAAGTAGTTTCAAATATCTTAAAGCCCCCTATTCTACTTCTTATATCTTAACAAGGAAGCTTAAGTCCGGTAAATATGTGGTTAGTGATGGCGTGCACCGGGTTGCCATATTAAGCCACAGCGGTGTTAATAACTGTATTGTGGCGGTGATGGAATGATGTTTTCAAACAGACTTGATCTGGATAGATGTTTCCATCATATTCAAGATCAAGAATATGCGATAATAAAATTTAATAATGATTTCCCAAATTATTATCAGGGTAGTGATATTGACATATTTTGTACAGATGGCGATGAATTTGCTATAAAAGTTTTGGAATTTGGAAACAAATATATCCGGCAGGGGTTTGATGTAAAAGTAGATTCATCAAAACAAAATAAAATATACATTGATTTCTACTTTAACGATGAAATTGACTTTAGGTTTGATATATATAAGGCCTTGCCGCAATATGAAAACATAAGAATAAAAAAATGGTTTTTCTATAGTGTCATTGACAGAAGAAAAGCAATAGAGAGAAAATATGATGAAAACGAATATCATGTTTATGTGCCTGATGAAATAGACGATTTTATCTTGAGGTATATTGAATATCTCGAATGGTATGAGAAGAGACCTGATAAGATAGGGCACCTTGAATATGTAAGAGACAGACTCTCATCAAACTCAAAAAGAGATCGGTTTTTTGACCGGTTGTATTTGTACGCAGAAATGCCGGATGCTGCCGGCGATGGGGGAAAATTTCATATATCCAAAAAAATATATAGGTCTTTCTTATTTAGTACAGCCAACATAAGAAACACACCTCTAAAGGACGTGCCAAAAAAAGTGATAAAGAAACTTTACCGGCTATTATTAACGAATTAATGAGAGAATTATTCCCAGCAAAAGGTGATAAAAATGAATGCAATAGTTGCCGGTGGAGCCGGTTTTATAGGTAGCGCATTAGTTAAGCACTTAGTTAAAGACGGTATTTCCGTTAAGGTGATTGATAATCTCTGGAGAGGCAATCTAAAGAACCTGAAATTATCTGATGATGAAGCTGTAATCGATTTAAATAAGGACTTTTATCTTGCTGACCTAACCGATTATTCAAAATGCCTTGAATTGATTCGTGAAGCTGATGTTGTATACCATCTTGCCGACGTTGTTGGGGGGATTCATTTTGTTTTTAATAATGAAGAATTTGTCTTTAGACAAAATGTTTTGATTGACTCTAATGTCATATCCGCATGCTTGCTTAATAATATTCCCAACTACATCTACGTGGGTACTGCGTGTAGTTTCCCAAAACATTTGCAAATGCAAGAGGGTATTGTAGCATTGTCCGAAGAACAAACCTATCCTGCAGAACCTGAATCATCCTATGGATGGAGTAAACTCATGGGTGAGTATTTTGCAGGGCTGCATCAGAGATCAGGGAAAATAAATATAGGGCTGCTTCGATTCCACAATGTGTATGGTCCTGGCCAGTCTTATGACCCTGAAGATTCTCAGGTGATACCATCGCTGATTTATAAGGTTATCAATTTAAAGGATGGATTGCTCAATGTTTGGGGAAGTGGAAACCAATACAGAGATTTTGTATTTATAGACGATGTTGTTGAGTCATTAGCGTTGGTCTTAGAGCATGGCATGAATAAAGGACTGATACAGATAGGTTCTGAAAAAGCGACAACAATAAAGGAATTGGCAGAATTGATTGTGGGTATAAGTAAAAAAAGGATTACAGTTCGTTATGATGCTTCAAGACCGGAAGGCGATAGGGGAAGGATTGCGGTATGCGATAGGGCCAGAAAGATTTTGGGTTGGAAACCTGAAACGGGTTTGGAGACAGGATTAGAGAGAACATATAACTGGATTTCCGAAAGAATAAACGTGAAAAGATGAAATGCTTATTTTTGGGCCACTTGGCTAATCATGCAACAATAGGACGCGTGGCGGCTTTTAAGGCTGCGGGATATGAGATGTTGCTAATAAATGTGGGGGCGGCTAACGGATTAATGGGTGAATATCCCATTGATGAGGTGGCAATTATCGATGACTGGCACAAAAGGCGTCTTGATCCGTACTATAGGGTGGTTAAAAAGCGGTTTATGGGGCATATGAAATGCCATCGTATAATAAAAAGTTCTATAGAATATTTTCGCATCATAGGGATGCTTTCTGAAAATATTAATTTAGAAATGGAACTCCGCCAGGTTATATCGACGTGCCGGCCGGATTTTGCGGTATTGCATTTCGGAACAGGAGCAATTCACTATGCTCGTATAATTAAGCGAGTGCAGCCTAATCTTCCAGTAATTGACATTCTAAATTTATTACCCTCAAATCTTGCATTAGGTGGGAAGAAAAACATATCATTACTAGTTGAAATGGCGAGTTATCATCACTGGTTGGGTAAAATCGATGGTGTTATTTTTGCTTCAAAAGAAATGCATGATTTTGCAGAAAGGCAATTTGGCAAATTGGGAAAGAATATAACGATTTTGCCCGATTATCTCCCAAAAGATTTTCAATATGCTGATAATTCAGAAAGAGAACAACTTGATGTTGATGATGATAATCCATCTGTTATATTTCTCGGTGCTCCAGAACGCTTTGGAAACAAATTGGACGATGTGGATGAAGAGTTTATGAAATTAGCATGTGAGAAGGTACATGTGTATAGTTCCGCGATCTCAGATCGTGTTGTTGCCACAGGATTTGGTCACCGTTACCACAATTTAAGTAATCATGATGTTTTCAGGGGTCTCCTTTCAAAATATGCAAATAGCTTTGATGCAGCGTTAGTCACTTATAACAAAGAGATGATTAATAAGGAGGAGCGTTTTCGCTCTACGCTACCAACACGTTTTTTTTCAGCATTGAGTGCTGGTATTCCGGTTGCGGTGCGCGAAGGATTTGTATCTTGCTCGCGGTTTGTTGCTGACCAGAAAATTGGATTTACTTACAAGGATGAAAAAGACTTGAAGAGTAAACTGCTTGATAAAGCAGCGATGTTCCAATTGAGGAATAAAGCAAATGAGATGAGAAAGCAATTTCATGCTGAAGCTCAATCAATTCTTATTGGCCGATTTGTTGAAAAACTATTCAATAGGTAAGTTTGTGTCAGGAATAGTTCCCAAAGTAAGCGTAGTCATGTCTGTATATAACGGAGAAAAATACGTCTGCGAAGCTATTGACAGTATTCTGGGGCAGACGTTCTCCGATTTTGAGTTTATTATCATTGACGACGGATCAATAGACAATAGTGGAGAGATAATTAGATCCTTTAAGGACAATAGAATCATATTGATTCAACAAGATAACCACGGCATGGCGGCAAGTTGGAATCGAGGGATCGATATATCAAGAGGAAAATATATCGCGAGAATGGATGATGATGATGTATCAATGCCGAATAGATTTAGAGAAGAAGTAGCGTATTTAGAAGGAAACAACGAGTATGTGGCCGTCGGCTGTTGGTCTGAAATGATTGATATTGAATCTAATTTATTATATCTTAATACCCCCCCTATAGATTCAGATACACTTATAAATCAGTTGCCAAACAAATGCCCATTTATTCATAGCTCAGTAATGATGCGATATGATTATGTTAAGCAAGTAAATGGTTATAAAAGTTCCAATAGATATTTTAATCAGGATGATCTTCTATTATGGGTAGATTTGAGTAAATATGGCAAATTTCATAACCTGCCCCTGATTCTACATAAATATAGGGTGAGACCAGGAAATAGTCAACAGTGGTCCACAAGATATTTCGATTATCAAATGACAATAGTACGTGAATACTATGCCACTGGCTTGTTAAATATCGATAAGCTAAACTCGATAAAGCCATCTTGGGGTAACATAAATGATAATGTAAACGTATCAGACTATTATAAAAAAATTGCAGCTACTCAGTTGACGGTTGGTTACAGAAAAGAATTAGCAAGAAAAAGCGCAGTTTCTTCTATTAAATATGACCCATGTAATTTCAAAGCATGGTTGATATTAATTATAACGTTTCTACCGAAACGTGTCATTGGTTCTTTGCTTAGGCTTAGCAAGCGGATTAAGCAAAGCTTCCGTAACAAATCGTGTTTTCTGTAATAATATGTAATGACAAGTTTTTTTGCGGCATTATTTTTAAGCAGTAGTCATGCTGTTTAGATAGTGTGCTAATATTTGAGGGTTAATTAAAATGCCTGGTCTATTAGGGTATGTATATAGCGACATTAAGCAGATAAACTGTTTTGGTGGATTGATAACAAGAATGATTAAATGTTTAATGCATGAGCAATGGTATAAAACGGATTTGCTTAAAGGTGATAAATTTGCTTTTGCGCGCATACATCAAAATATATTTAACCCTGAACCGCAACCAATTTATAACAAAGATCGGTCTTTATGTATTTTCATGTATGGTAAGATTTATGGGTACGAAAACAGTTTAAGCATGTTGGAGAAAAGTGGGTATACGTTCACGCATAGAAATGATCCAGAATACTGTCTCGCCATATTTGAGGAAACGGGTACAGGTTTTGTAAAAGAGTTGAACGGGTCATTTTTGATCGTTATATATGATTTTAAAGAAGAAGCTATCCTAATTTTTAATGATAGATATGGTTTGCGTCCGCTCTACTATAATACGGACGGTAACAGGCTCATTTTTTCTTCAGAGGTGAAGGCTATATTGACAGATCAAGGCTTTAGGAAAACACTGAATCAAAAAATGTTGGCAAGCTACTTTAAAATCGGTCAAGGCCTGGGGAGTGATACTTTTTTCGAAAACATTGACGTATTACCTGCTGGATCAATTCTTAAATACAAAAAGGGGAAATTGCAGATACATCAATACTACAATTTGCGGTTCAAGGAAGAAGAAAGTATTTCAAATTGTGAGTTAGTTTTGAGATTAGTGGATGTTTTTCAAAAAGCGGTGAGCAATATCGCTGACAGTAACCACAAATATGGAATAGCATTAAGCGGTGGCATGGATTCACGTAGTATTCTTGCTGCGTTTCCAGGATATAAGCATCCTAATGTGTTTACATTTACCTTCGGGCAAAAAGGAGCAAGAGAGTTAGAAATTGCAAAGGAAGCATCCAAGGTAAGAAACATTAGTAATTTCGTTTTCGATTATGATCCCAGTGATATCATAAGCCCCTACTCTGAAAACGTAGTTGATATAACAGATGGAATGAATACAATAGGTGCAAGTCATCTTCTTTACGTATATAGGAAGTTGCAGCATAATGTGGATGTTGTTTTTGACGGACTTGGCGGAAATTCACTTGGCGGTAGCCATATTCCCAAAGCATTCTATAATATGAAATCTCAAATATTTCAAAGTGAAATGAAAACTCGCTACAAATTTGGAGGTTATTTTTCAGATGACATTTTCCTGAGTATATTTCACAAAAGATGCGGAAGAATGTTCCTGACTTTATTTTCCGAATCCCTCGATAAAGATCTTGAAGAATGCGACAACCAGTTACCAGCGAACAAACTAGAAAGCTTCATGTATAAAACGAGATACAGACGTCTCTCGATTATGGGTGATGTTATAATGAGATCCAATTTTGAAATTGCTCTTCCGTTTATGGACAATGATGTTGTCGACACAATTTTATTGATGAAGCCATCTTTTAGAAAAGACTATCGGAATTATCGGGAATTTTTATTAAAATTGTCACCGGAACTGTCGAAGATCGAATATTTTAATATTGGAGTGCCGATTTCCTATCCGTTATACTATAGGAAAATGATGCATAATTATAAAAGACTTTCAAGAAAAACTGAACGGATTATTGCTTTATTGACTAAAGGAAAATTAATGCTTAACAGCCAAATGCCATATGCAGATATCGGAATGTGGATAAGGTCAAGCAAACAATGGCAGAAGTTTGTAAAGAAACAAATAGAACAGCTACCAGACGAATATTTCAATAAGGATAATAGTATTGGTATATATAATAAGCATTTATCAGGCGAGATTGACTATTCAAACCAGTTAAACTATATGACAACATTTAGTATCTTCTTTCAAAAACAATTTAGCTGAATATTATTGGCCGTTTCTTCGATTATGATGTTCGAAAATAAGCAAAGAGTTATCGGAATTGTTGGGGGCGTTGGTCCTTATGCAGGGTTAGACTTGAACAAAAAGATATTTGACCAAATAGACGCCAAATGCGATCAAGATTATGTATCTACAATACTAATATCTCATTCTAATGTCATTTCTGATAGGACTTCGTTTTTATATGGAATAACTGATGATAATCCAGGTGAAAGTATTGCTAATGTTCTATTCCAGCTCGAAAAGGCCGGTGCAAATATAGCCGGTATACCTTGTAACACATCTCATTCTGCCCCGATATTTAATCGGATAAAAGAAAAAATGGTGGAGATGGGATGCAGAATAGCTCTAATTCATATGATTGATGAAGTCGCGAAATTTCTTGATCTGCATTATCCAAAGGTAAAAAAAATCGGCCTTCTGTCATCATTGGGCACCTACAAAAGTGAAATATACCAAAATATATTCGAAAACAGAGCTGAAATAGTAATACCTGATGAAAATGATCGCAGTGTTGTCCATGAAGCAATTTATAATTCCGCTTATGGCATTAAAACTAATGGTTTTACTGTGAGCGATATCTGCAAAAAAAAGCTATTTGGCTGCATTTATCGCTTAAAAAAAAGGAATGTTGATGCAATAATATTAGGGTGTACAGAACTTCCAATTGCGATTATTGATCGAAAGATCGGAGGCACTATCATGATAGATCCTGCTATTGTTCTTGCGCGCGCTTTGCTACGGGAGAGTAATATTAAGCATTTGAAACCGAATGTGATATAATCGAAATCATTGAGCGCAAATGACGGTTGGATCTAGCCAAAATCCCGATATCATTGGTAAATAATATCACGACTTTTGGTATTTATCAAGTATATGCTATTGAAAGCGGTTGAAGTTGCAATGAAAACCCTGGATTTTCAAGTAAAAGGAGGTATTTTCCGCTTCCAGATTTATTAAGTATATGCTAACATGACCCAGAAAACATATACTTGATATCTGGGGGCAGCATGGGCAAAATCACCGAAGGAAAGCTCGCCAGGGTTCTGAACTCACTCGAAGCAAAGAAGGTTTTCACCCTGGACAGTCTGGTATCATTTCTGAGTTGTTCCGTTCCGACAGCTCGATTGAAACTAAAGCAATGGGGGACCTATACAAGCTATAATCAGAATGGACGTTATTATACGATGCCTTCGGTCCCTCGATTTGACGATAACGGATTGTGGCATTACAGGGAAATTTATTTCTCTCAATACGGCAATCTGAAAAATACAATCATTCAGTTGGTATCGGATTCTATTTTCGGTTTAACGGGGAAAGAGATTGGAGCCATTGTACGTCTTGATCCTCGGTCGTTTTTGCACCATTTCCGAAACACGAAAGGCATCCAAAGGGAGAAAAGAGACGGTGTCTATGTGTACTACGCCAGTAATGACGTTACGTATGAACAGCAAAAGAAACGTCGCGAAATGCTGGAACACCCATCCGGTGAATTTGTTTCCGATACCAAGGCGGTGGTTATTCTGTGTGCACTGATCAAGCATCATGGGATCGGTTTTGAGGCCATCATGGCGTTACCTGAGATCCGAATGCATCAGATTTCCCCGAAGGCCGTTCACAATTTTCTGGAGCACCACGGTCTTGTAAAAAAAACTCTGACTACAAAGCGGTAAAGCTCCTCAACAGCTTCATAAACGGATTGGTTTCGGGGGTTCGCTCGGGAACCCTGTTCCCCAGTAAACCGACCATTCACTTTTACCCTGAAGCGGAACGATGCAATGAATGTGGTACCGGATTACAAGTTTTGAAAAGCTGGAGAAAGACGGTTGTGACCATGGATATCGGAGCATTTGAAGCCCGGGAAATCGTATTGCAGTGTCCGAAGGATCAAAAGATCTTCGGTTCACGTCAGTTACGGTCTCTCGCCCCCGATAAATGCACTTACGGTTTTGACATCATCGAATATATTGGCAATGAACTTTTTGTCCACTGCCGTAATGAGCGGGAGATCCGGGAAGCGCTGAATGCCAGGAATATCTTCATTTCGGAACGGAAAATCGGGTATTTGGGTAGAAAATTTGTTGTTTATCTGGCTCTGGCGCATGGGGAAAGTAGAGAAAAACTGGTTCAGTCAATGGCTAAACGGGGTGGATATATTCTTCATGTCGATGGGACATGCGAGGGTGACAGCCCCCACCTGTTCTGCGGTATGGACGGATTATCGGAATGGATCCTGGATAACATCAAAATTCCTTCTGAGAAAAAGAAGCTGCTCATTCCATTTTTCCGTCGCATCAGGAATCATTACGGAGACCCTGTTGCATTGGTACATGATATGGGTATCGGAATCTTGAGTGCGGTTGCGGAAGTTTTTCCAGGCATTCCCGACTATATTTGCCATTTTCACTTTTTGAGAGACGTGGGTAAGGACTTGCTTCTGGATGATTACCAGATCATTATCGCCTGCCTGAGAAAGCATAAGGTGAGGACATTGCTGAGACAGAAGGCCAGATATCTGGAGAAAAAGATCGATTTGGATTCCGAAGCGATCTCCGATTTTAAGGCCGTCTTAAAAAAGGCTGAGCGGCAGCCATCTTTACTTGAAGGTATTCCGCCTTTGACAACCTATGCGCTCGTAAACTGGATTTTTGAATCGCCTTCACAGGGATATGGTTTTCCGTTCGACCGTCCGCATTTGGAATTTTACGATAGATTGAAAACAGTTCATGGCCTGCTGCAAAATATTTCCGGTGTGCATCTGCGAAACAAGGCCAAAGATAACAGATCCTTCATTCAAATCAACAAATTGCTGGAAGAAGTCCTTTCAGACAAAGAGTTGAACAACGCCGCCTCGTCTATGAAAAAGAAAGCCAAGGTATTTGATAAACTTCGTGAAGCGCTACGCATTGCTGTACCGGAAGGAAAAAATGGACTGAACGACCCTGGCGATGAAACAGATACGAAAACCATTGAAGAACAGGTGGGTGAATTCAAAGCCTGGCTTGAATGCGAACCATTGCGAAAAACCACTTATATCAAAATGGTAAACCAGATGGACAAGTATTGGGAAAAGCTCTTCGCTGATCCCATTTTGGTTGAAACGTCAAACGGGCCGGTCCACATTGCACCCCAACGGACAAACAACATTCTGGAGAGGTTTTTCAGGGGTGAAAAAAGGCGGGGACGCAAAAAAAGCGGAACTGTTTCGCTGAACAAAATGCTGAAGACCATTCTTGCAGATACACCCTTGGTCAGAAACCTTGAAAATGAGGAATATCGAAAAGCGATTCTAAACGGATGTGCTTCGTTGGCAGAAAGATTCTCACAAATTGATGATAAACTCGTTCGCGAAAAATTGAAACAGGCGGAAAGGAACCGGGGAAAAGTACCCCCCGGGTTAAGAAAGCTCATCAAGCAGCTGGATCTACCTCAGAAAATCTCAGAGATTTTTTGTGTTAGAAGCAATTTTAATGCCAACTGTCATTTGCGGACATAGATCGAAATAGAAATAGAATATGATAAATAGACAAAATGTATTAGTAACTGGTGCAGCCGGTTTTATAGGATCCCATCTTGTTGAAGCATGTATCGAATGTGGATTCCATGTAAAAGCATTAATCAGATATAATTCCAGGAACGCATGGGGCTGGTTAGAGCAATCCAGGTATAAAATAAACAGCGAAGTGATAGTTGGGGACATTCGTGATTATGATTCTGTAAAGGATGCGCTGAAGGGTTGTTGCGCTGTTTTTCATTTAGCAGCGTTGATAGGAATTCCTTATTCTTATAAATCACCTTTGGCATATATCAAAACAAATACCGAAGGGACATATAATGTTCTACAGGCAGCTAAACAATTGAATGTGGAAAATATTCTGGTTACTTCAACCAGTGAAACTTATGGGACTGCACAATACGTCCCAATCGATGAAAAACATCCTATGGTCGGCCAATCACCCTATTCCGCGACAAAGATAGGAGCCGACCAATTGGCATTGAGCTATTACCGGGCTTTTAATTTGCCCGTAAAAATAGTCAGGCCTTTTAATAGCTATGGGCCGAGGCAATCCGCACGGGCAATTATTCCTACCGTTATTACTCAGATATTATCAGGGCAGAGAGATATTACTTTAGGTAACTTACATCCGACAAGAGATTTAACGTTCGTCAAAGACACAGTGGAAGGTTTCCTGGAGATATACAAAACGGATAAATTGTTTGGGGAGATAGTAAATATTGGAATGAATGAAGAAATATCTGTTCGGAATCTTGTTAATTTAATAGCGGAGATAATGAATGTTGAGATTACAATTAACGCAGATGCTAAGAGGGTGCGTCCTGAAAAAAGTGAAGTAGAAAGATTACGCTGTGATAATACAAAGATTTTGGCAATGACAGGTTGGAGACCCAAATACAATTTAGAAGCAGGATTAAGGGAAACTATAGAATGGCTTAAAGATCATTTGAATGAATATAAACCCGATATGTACAATGTATAAAGGGGTGTGTGAATTATGAATTATGGCAGCACTTATCTTTGCTAATGGGATGTATTAAATAATGATTCCTCTTGCTATTCCAAATCTTGCTGGGAACGAGGGCAAGTATCTCCAGGAGTGTGTAACCTCCAATTTTGTGTCGTCAGTAGGCCCATTTGTAAATAAATTTGAAGAGATGGTGGCGGCGAAGGCCGGGGGACAATTTTGCACAGCCACTTCAAGCGGCACCACGAGTCTGCATGTTTCTCTCATAAGTGTTGGTGTTCAGAGAGATTGTTTGGTTATAGTTCCATCGTTTACCTTTATTGCCAGCGTGAATGCTGTTTCGTATTGTGGTGCTGTTCCCTGGCTTTTTGATATAGATTGTGAAAGTTGGTCTCTTGATCCCGCCCTTCTTGAACAGGAACTGAAGAAGCATACTTTTTTTAAAGACGATGCTTTGATTCACCGACCATCCGGCAGGAGGGTTGCCGCAATAATGCCGGTATATACACTGGGTACGCCTGCTGATATGGATAGGATTTATAGTATTGCGCGGGATTACCAGCTACCTGTAATCGCAGACGCCGCGGCGGCGCTTGGCGCGAAATACAAAAACAGGAATTTAGCTGAATTAGCGGATCTGTCGGTTTTTTCTTTCAACGGCAATAAGACAGTCACGGCAGGTGGGGGAGGAGCGGTAGTTGGAAACAATAATGAGCTTGTTGATCTGGCTCATCACATATCAACAACGGCCAGAGTCGGGATAGAATACCATCATGATCGAGTCGGTTATAATTACAGGATGACGAATATCCAGGCGGCTGTCGGTTGCGCGCAACTCGAACTGCTTGATAAGTTTATTGAAGCAAAAAGGAAGATACGCGCGGGTTATGATGATGCGTTTAAAGACATAAAAGGCATCAGAGTATTTCCCCAGCCAGCCTGGGCCGAAAGCGCCTGCTGGTTTTCGGGAATAATTATAGAGGATAGTAATAAATTTCCCGATGTTCCACTAATCTGTGAGAAATTAAAAGAGAGAGGCATTGCTGCCCGAACATTCTGGAAACCTATTCATCTGCAACCCCCATATATAGATGCACCAAGGACAAAAATGGATGTGTCGGATGAAATATGGGCAAAAATCTTAACCCTCCCCTGTTCAACAAGTCTTACTGAAACTGATCAAAAGTACGTCAGTCAATCCGTTAAAGAAATTCTGCATATTTAAAAATCGAGAGGAATCTATGAACGTTTTAATATTAGCCGGCGGCCTTGGTATGCGGTTGCGGCCTTATACAACGGTTTTACCCAAACCTTTGATCCCTCTGGGAAACAAACCAATATTGGAACGATTAATTCTTCGGTTGAAGGAATGCAATGTTGATAAGATTTATCTTTCAGTCGGGCATTTATCTTCCCTGATAATGGCGTATTTCGGTAACGGTAAAAAATGGGGGTTGGATATTAATTATATTCAAGAGGAAAAACGCCTTGGTACAGCGGGACCTTTATCATTGCTGCCAGAGATGGAAGAGACTTTTCTGGTTGTTAACGGGGACTTGGTTACAAATTTGAACTTTGAAGACATTTATAAATATCATATTGAGAATAAAGGGATTTTGACAATCGGCATTCATAAACTTGAATATAGGCTTCCTTTAGGGTTTCTTGAAATTGATAATGAAAATGGTATTACTGATTATATCGAAAAGCCTGTCAAAACGTATAATATGTCCATGGGGATATATGTTTGTGATCCTGCTGTCGTGAATCATATACCGGAAAATGAATATATGGATTTTCCTGATTTGACGAAAAAACTGATTGTCGCAAACGAAAAGGTGATCGGCTATTTCAACGATGCCTACTGGATTGATATAGGGCGACCGGAAGAGTATGAAAAGGCCATGGAGCTTTATTCAGAGACTGAATATTAACATGAAAATTTGTTTTATAGTCGGCGCGAACAATGTTTTTTTTGAAAGATATTGCGAATATTTAATATCTATGGAGCATGATATTCACGTGATCCCTCTGAGCGATCCGGTAAATCCTGTATCTGGAGCCATCTATCACGACATGGGCATTCTTAAGCCGAGGAAACCCCTTTCTCAATTTGGATTCTGCATTAACGTAAGAAGGTATCTGCGGAATCACCTTAATAAACCGGACATGGTTTCTTCATTTGGAATAAACCAGTGTGGATGGATTGGAGCATTCAGTGGTTTCAGACCTTTTATTTTGCACATAATGGGTTCTGATCTGTTTATATCTTCTGCCGTCAAGAAAAAGATGGGATATTTCGCTATAAGAAAGGCCGACCATATAATATCAGAGTCTCAAACAATAAAGAATATCGTTTCAACGTACAGAAATTCAGACAAAAATAATCATGTAGTTCAATTTGGTGTTAGGTTGGATTTATTTAAGCCTCATTTAAATGTGGTAAAATTGCGAAAAGAATTAAATCTAAAAGATGGGTTTGTAATAATCAGCCCGAGAAATAATCACCCGATTTATAATCACGATATTGTTATAAAAGCATTTGCAAACGTACTGAAATCTGAACGTAAATGTTACTTATTATTAAAAGCGCAGGATACTGATAAAAAAACCGAGTTGCAAAAAATTGCACGAGAATGTGGTGTATTGGATAACGTTAAATTTTTTGGTTTTGTACCATTAGATGAACTGCCCTTTTATCACAACTTGGCCGATGTATGCGTATCTGTGCCCTCTTCCGACAGTGTTCCGGTTACTTTGCAGGAAGCAATGGCATGTGGGGTGCCACCCATTGTGTCTGATTTGCCTTCAGTGAAAGAATGGGTGCAAAATAATGTCAATGGATATGTTGTACCTATTCGAGATGTACACGCCTTGGCTGACGCGATTATAAAATTATTAAATTCGGAAGTAAAAAGGGATAAGTTCGTTGCGTATAATTTAACCCTGGTTAAAGAAAAATCCGACTATTTTGAAAATATGCGTAAGCTAGAAACTATTTATAAGAGTTGTGTAAAGTTAGGAAATCTGGATTAATTGAAACATGTGTAGAATATTCGACCAAGTGATTTGGATGTGGATTTTCAGGATGATGAAAAAAAGAATTGGGGTAATATCTTGACGCCTGTGATCTCTTTTGTATGCCGAACCGCTTAGGTCGTTTTGTCATTGCTGAGGTGAAAGGCCATAAAATCGGCTGGTGGATAACATTATGAAATCTGAAATGTTACATAAAAAGAAGATATTGATTTTTGCTTATCACGATATGAACAGGGATCCGAGACCACAGAGACAAATACAGTGGCTAAAAGATGAATATGATGTTGAATATGTATCCCAGATCCCCGATCCGAATATAGGTGGCCGTTTCATAGAGTACGAATCTAAGACAAGCCTATTGAATAAGATGAGACTCCTATTGCTCAAATTGAAACTTTACAATGTTTATATCTGGGATGACTGCAACAAAGGACTCGTATCGAAATTGGCGGGAAAAAGATATGACCTGATCATTGTTCACCACATCAAGCTACTTCCTGTTGCATTCCGATTCGCAGGGAATGCAAAGGTTATTCAGGATGCACATGAATATTACACTGAAGTCTACAATGACTCACCCATCTGGAATTTCTTGATGAAGGATTTTTACAATTGGCTTTCGATAAACTATCTTAAGAAATGCAATTTGACCATTGCAGTTAATGAGAGCATGCAGCACCTCTATGAAATGAATTTTAATATCGCCACTGAATTCATCACAAGTGCCTTTGATTACATTGAAATTCAACCTTCGGATGTTGAACAAAGTCATATTAAGATTGTTCATCATGGACTAGCAAGTAAATCACGTAAGCTTGAACTGATGATTGAGATGGCAAAATATTTGGACGTTCGATTTACGCTGACCCTGATTTTGCTTGAAATCAATTACTCAAGCAGGGAATACGTGAAACGCCTCAAGAGAATGGCTAAGGATAACCCAAAAGTTATTTTCCTGGATGTAATGCCTCAAAACGAGTTGATAAAATTCTGCAATGACTATGACATTGGGCTTTTTTTTATGCCACCGTCCAACATGAACGAAGAGTATAGCCTCGCAAATAAGTTTTTTCAATATGTACAGTCTCGGCTGGCGCTTGCAGTGAGCCCGCTTCCGGAAATGAAGAGGCTTGTCGAGGCGTATGACCTTGGCGTTGTGGCCGATAATTATGATCCGAAAGGGATGGCGGAGAAACTTAACCGATTGACTCCTGAGAAAATTATGTACCACAAGAACAAGAGTCATGAAAGCGCGAAAGAACTATCTGCGGAAGCCAACAAAGAAAAATTTAGAAAAATTGTTGCTGATGTTTTATGTCAGTAATAACATTTCTTCTAAGGTCTTCTCGATCAATAGGTGGAAGCAAACGAGCATCATGTGTTTTTATATGCGAACCTGTAGCATCAAAACAATATAATGGAGCCTCTTGCAAAATGTTATTTGAAACTGTAAGTTTTACTGTAAGTTAATTGGAGATTAATGAAGCGACACCTCCTACTTCCGGAAAACTTACCAAACTGAAGTTCCGAAAAGGGGCTGTAGACAGGGGGCTAATGACATGATGGCTCTATATTTAAGCCGGAGCAATTCCCGGGTATTTTGGATGGTGAGACTCATGGCCCCACCTTACCATCCTGGCGTCTCTTAACCTCCTGCCTATAACCCCTTTTTTTGATTTGAAATTTCATGGGTGATCCGGTATGGATTGTTTAGCCAACACTCCATAACCTGAGGAAACACCCATGAACAATTCATTTTTGAACCAATTCTCACAGAATATCAAGTTCAAATATTTCTGTTTCGATCGAGTCATCATTCGCGGATATATCCTGTCCATGTTCTTTCCAGCCGGCATCGTAAGGTTTCTCAGAGCTGTCGGCTTCAAAGGATTGTCAAATGGCGTCATGCGAATTCTGACCGATCAACTCAATGCCCATATTCAAAAGGTAGCCAGGAAACATGGGATTCCCATCCATTGGTGGCCTTCTGAAGGAGGTGGGACTGACGGTGCAAAATCCAAGTTTGTGGAACAGAAATATGCCGCAGGTTTTTCCGGAAAGGGCAACCATGTCTTCTGCATCCTCACCGACAAGGAACCGGTTAGAACATTTGCCTGCAGACAACTCACCTCAAAATCCGGGAAGCCCTATGAAAGGGTCTATGAGTGTAGGAAACCGGTCAAGCAGTATTACATCTACTTTCACGATGCGCTCCTCGGTGGCCTATGCTACCTGAAAATCTCTTCCTATCTCCCGTTCCATTCCGAATTCTATTTCAACGGCCATAACGCCATTCAATTACAACTGGATAAGCAAGGCATCCGATACAGGCTCAAGGATAATGCCTTTGTTGAAGTTGAAGATCCGGAAGCCCTCCAAAAGGCAGCTGAATCCCTGGATGGCAGGGCGGTCTTAAACAGAATCAATTATTGGATGAACATCTTCTTCAAGTTCGACAAAGGAAAATACTCCACCCGATCCAGATTTCTCGAACATGGCTGGTATCTAAGCCAGATTGAAATATCCTCCAACGTGGTGTTTCGTTCCCCACGTTTTTGCACCAGTCTTTTTGAAAGGCTCCTGGATAAGTTTCACAGGCTCGGATTGCCCGAGACCATTGCCCAAATTTTCAGCCGTCGGCTCCATCGCCGATCCACATCCAAGACCTTCTGGAGACTGTATGACAATAATGCGTGCATCAAACACTGGTTCCGAGGGAACTCCATCAAACAGTACAACAAGACCGGGTATTACATCCGCACCGAGACCACCATCAACAACCCCAAATCGCTGGGGCTTCAAAAACCTGTCCTTTTTCTACAGGCCTATCTTTGGGAAGGTGTCGCATGCAATGATCGGTTTTTGAACTGCTGTGCTGACGTGGAAGTAGCTTCCATTTCAGCAGGTGAAGATGACTCCTTTAAAAACCCTGTTCCAGATCATTTGGGCCGCAACATAACCGCCCCGGACTTCAGGAAAGACCGGCAAACTGCACTGGCAACGGAGCTCTTGAAACCGAAGTACCATGCATACGGCTTCAGAACAGTCGATCTGGTCAAAAGCCTCCCCCAATTTTTCCGAAATCCTGCACAAATCCGGTATGAATTGAACAAATTGAGAGTTCGCGGCATTGTCGAAAAGCAGAAAAGCATGTCATTCTATAGGGTTACGGATACAGGCTGGAAGTGGCTCTGGGTATCAGTCTGTGCAGAGCGCCACTTTAAAACCCCAATGATTTCAACGGGTAGCAAAATAACACCTTGCTCAAGGCCCGAGCAACCCTCCAAAATTGAGGCGGCTTACTCCCTTCTCGATAAGGGATTAAGTCTGATAACTCAGGAGCTTGCAATGGTTTCATGAAAGTTAAAAAACGTAATTTTTTCTAACGTTTTTAATGGCATAGCCGATCCAACTCTCCATGTACCCTTTACTATTTTTCTTGGTTCCAACATCACAGGCATTTGGGAGGTCCTCCAACATCTCTTCCAAACACATCTCCTTCTGTCGCTCAAGGCGCGTAGGCTCACTGACCTTCTCTTCTCCTTTTTTTGGTCGACCGCGTTTATTCTTCGGCTTATTTTCAGCCACAGTTTCCTTTTTTGCCAGCTTTTCACGGCCCTCTATCTCTGTCGAATCCCGTGAAAGGTGCCCAACTATCACATTGGACACCGTCCCATTTACCATCGCTTCATGCACTCGTGTGGGCAATTGGGTCATAGAAAACTCGGCAAATGCCCTTGAAAAGGTCGATTCACTGGGAATATCCCCACCCTTTTCCCAGCCGCAGATTCGCAAAAGCTTCTGGTCGCTTGACAATCTATCCAGCAAATATCGGGTTGTCGGCATATTGTATACGGCCTTTGCTACAAAAGCTCTGGCTATAGCGGCCCGTTCTTTACGATTCCGTCCAGGCAGTCCACTCATACACGGCACAAATTCCTCTATCCTTACAAGTTCCAATATGCTGACAAGCAAACGCTGCTTTGCACTTAGCTCCCCAACTATCTCTTCGATCCACGGAAAAAGGTCCATCTGCACTCGATACCAATATTGCGAAATATTCTCCAAAAAACCCATATACAAGTGACCTCCGATCCAAAATACCTTGACTCCAGAAAACGATGTAACTATACACGATTATTGCACTAAGTCAAGTAAATATCTACAATTCTCATCATGGCTGTGGATTTTCAATCGGGTTACCCCGTTCTGCGTGGGAACGGTTTTTGGGACGCTCTGGGTCATGTATCAAACCCTCATAAAAGCAGGGTTGAAGGAAACAAAATTCACGCAATAGGGCGCAGAGCGTCCAGATGTAGTTTCCTACGCAGAGCGTGGAAAGCGGAGTAAGGAGCTACTGATCTCAAAATGAGAATTGCTGAGAAAAAATCAACGCAAGTGTATTTTGCAAGAGGCTCAATGGAATAAATTGTGCTCTGACTGAAGTGTTTAAATTAACATCGACCTATATATAGCTTCTAAGAAAATGATTTTGGAAGTAACAAAGAACCGATTAAGCGTTTGCTTTAAGGCCAAATTCTTAACCAGATCCTGCATAACCTGCTTTATCATTGTTGCTCTTTTGGCCAATTCTTTTTTCCGAGCAAACTTTTTCCGCCAATTTCTTACTGACTTCTTCCATAAGTTTTTATGACAGGAGATTTTATTAATGAAGAAACGATTTCTTTTCTTCTTTGCACATCCAGCTAAGTTTCATCTTTTCAGAGTGACAATAAATAGGCTGATTGAATTGGGCAATCAGGTCGATATTGTAATAACGGGTAGAAGTGTTTTAGAGGATTTGGTTAGATCTGAAGGTTGGCAATATTCGCTCATTTTTCCCAGAGGTCGAAAGATTCGGGGGTTGCCTATCTTTGCGAGTGCTTTAATTAACTCCATCAGGACTATTCTTAAACTCCTTAGGATTGTGTCTGGAAAAAAGTATGATTTATTTCTTACAAGCGATTTTTTAACCATCGTCGGGAGAATAAAGCACGTTCCGTCAATCCTTTTTACAGACGACGATTTGCAGGGTGCCCCCCACACATGGATTCTGCTTTGGAGTGCTGACCATATTATGGCCCCTCTTGTTTGCGATCTTGGGCGCTACAATAAAAAGAAGATAGGTTTTTTTGGCTACAAAGCTTTAGCACATCTGCATCCAAATCATTTTTCTCCGGATCCTACCGTGCCTCGTAAATATGGCTTGGTTCCCAAAGAATACTTTTTTTTAAGAACCGTTTTGATAACTTCGCATCATGATTCGGGCATGAAAGGAATAAATGATCATCTCCTTAGTAGGCTAATTGATCGTCTTTCTCAGCGGGGGAACGTGATATTAAATTCGGAGAGACCAATAGCGAGGGACTTCCAGAAGTTTAATTTGGATTTCGCGAAGCAGGATCTTCCGCATCTTCTCGCATTTGCCAAGATGGCAATTAGCGATAGTTCTACGGTATGCGCCGAGGCAGCCATGCTGGGTATTCCCACACTTGAATACAATAACTGGACCCACCTTTACAAGCAGGCGGTCGAACTTTCAAATTATGACTTAATATACTATACATTCGATGAAAATGAGCTTTTTGGTAAAATAAATGAGATATTGGCCCGACCCTCTTTGGAGAATATGTATCTGCTTCGAAGAAAAAGAATGTTGGCTGAAAAGGTGGATATTTCCACTTTTTTTATTTGGCTTATTACTAATTATCCAATAAGTATTCAAAAGGTTAAGTTGGATCCCAGTTACCAAATGCAGTTTAAGTAATTTCCACTCGGGTTTTTTGCCCTTCACAGTTGTTTGGTCATTTTTCGTTATTTTTTTTTCGAAACCCAAATTGTTTTTAGCATGAGTAGAGGATTTTTATGTGTGGAATTTTTGGTCTAATATCTGAATCATCCATAAACAAAAAGCATTTGAAAACGCTTGTTGATCATTCTCGACAAAGAGGGCGTGATTCAAGTGGTTTTGTTGTAGCCCAAAATTCCGTTTATAAGGTTTATCGAGCAGATTATGATCTGAAAAAACTTCTGAAGAAAATAAGGCCTTTTGCTTCAAATTTGGTATTGGGTCATAGTCGGTTAATCACAAATGGCCTCCATGACAATCAGCCTGTCGTGCGTAATGGTATTTGTGTTTTGCACAATGGAATTATTGTCAATGATGAAGAGATCTGGAATAAAATTAGTATTGAGAGACAATTTCGTATAGATACTGAGGTGATTGCAGCGATTACATCAGAGCATTTGGCTAATTCCGAGGATTTGGAGGCGTTGCCGGAAAAAATCTTCTCTTTCTGTAGGGGAGTGGTATCCAGCGCGATTGCTATTCCCAGTATTGGAAAGATCGTCCTTTTATCCAATAATGGCAGTTTGTACGTCGGAAATAGTGAAAACGGAACGTATTTTTCTTCAGAAAATTACCCTTTGGCGGTCATTGGTTGCAGGAATATCACTCAAGTCAATGGAAAAGGGCACATATTCGAAATTCCCGTATCATCAAATGTGACTATCAAGGATGACAACATTCGTACGGAGGATTTGATCCCTCAGTTTAAATATATCGCTTCAGAGGAAAAAATTCTGGAGTATAAAAAACCAAATCTGAAACGGTGCACGAAGTGTGTATTACCTGAAACCATGCCTTTCATCTCTTTTGACTCGAAGGGTGTGTGTAATTATTGCAGGAACTATGAACTCAGGAACAACCCAAAACCCAAAGACGAACTATTCAAATTGGTTGAACCATATCGTCGGAGTAAGGGGGTTGATTGCATTGTTCCTTTCTCAGGAGGGCGAGACAGTTGTTATGGCCTTCACCTCATAGTAAACGAATTAGAAATGAACCCAGTAACGTATACATATGACTGGGGTATGGTGACAGATCTTGGGCGACGAAACATTAGCCGAATGTGCGCGGCGCTTGGCGTTGAAAATATCATTATTGCCGATGATATTTCCAAAAAGAGGCGAAATATCGCCCTGAATCTAAAGGCATGGTTGAAATTCCCCCATTTGGGAATGATCAGTATCTTTACAGCAGGCGATAAGCATTTTTTCAGGCATGTAGAAACGGTCAAAAAACAAACTGGTGTAAATTTGAATTTATGGAGTATAAACCCATTAGAGGTGACGCATTTCAAAGCGGGTTTTCTGGGGGTTAAGCCTAATTTTGAGGAAAAACGCGTTTACATGCATGGGATTTCAAAACAGTTGAGGTACCAATATCTTAGGTTCAAGGCCATGATGGAAAGCCCTGGTTATTTTAATAGGTCGCTGTGGGATACAATTTCAGGCGAATACTATCGTAGTCTTACAGAAAAGAGCGATTATTATCATGTTTTCGATTATTGGCGATGGGAAGAACCGCTGATTGATGAAACGCTGGCGACATATGATTGGGAGATAGCACCAGACACCAATACAACATGGCGCATTGGTGACGGTACGGCAGCTTTTTACAACTATATTTATTATACTGTTGCGGGTTTTACCGAGCATGATACTTTCAGGAGCAACCAAATACGTGAAGGGCAGATTACCAGAGATGAGGCTCTTGAATTGGTAGAAGATGAAAACAGGCCAAGATATACAAATTTACGCTGGTATTTAGATACGCTTGGTATGGATTTTACAGAAGTTATAAAAGTGATCAATTCTATTCCAAAGCTTTATGGGGCTTGTTCCTAACTTCGCCCATAATCTGCTTCGCAACTCAATTGATACCTTTCTGATCCAACCCTTACAGGGCTCTGCATCAGAGGCTTGCCAATTCAGTCGCGAGGTGCGAATGGGCGAAGTTAGGACCAAGCCCGCTTTATGACGAGTGCTGAGGCTTTTGCTGTGTTGATCAAAAGGAAAAAACTACCTCTAAAGGAACTGCTTCTCTTCGGTTTTCTACCTTCCTTTCTGAAGGTTTGGCTATATAGAAAAAGAGGTTTTTTAATAGGAAAAAATGTTTCCATAGGGTTCGGCAGTGTCATTATTGGCCAAACCGTTCGGGTGCATGATAATACCAAGATCGGCTTTCTTACGATAGTCAGAGCCACACAAATCAGATTGGGCCGCTACGTTCATATCGGCTCGTTTGTCTATATCGACACGGTGGATTTGGAGGTCGGGGAAGATTCCGAAGTTCGCGAGTATGTATATGTAGCAGGCCTGAAGACTCCAGAGTCTAAGTTGAAGCTTGGTAAAAGGTGCGGGATTTTCCAGTATTGTTTTCTGAACCCAACAAAACCGATTATTCTCGGAGATGATTGCGGAATTGGGGGCTTATCAAAGCTTTTTACCCACGGGTCCTTCTTGTCGAAGCTGGAGGGCTACCCTGTTGCCTTTGCACCTATAACGCTTGGGAACAACGTCTGGATACCTTGGGATGTCTTTATTTTGCCAGGCGTGACGATCGGTGACAACGTTGTGGTCGGTGCGGGGTCGATTATTAACAGGGACATTCCATCCAATTGTATTGCTGCCGGTAATCCTGCCAAAGTTGTGAAAGAGAATTTTCCGACAGCTTTGTCTGATCAGGAAAAGAATGCGATACTGATGGAAATCTTTTCTGAGTTTGAAAGTCATATGAAGCACAACCATTTTCAATTGTCTAAGACTTCAATCCCGGATGGGTTTTCTGCTATTTTTAGAAATTCGGACAGGCATCAGCTCATTTTTGTGGAAAAGTATTCAAAACTCTCCAGAACATTAGAGGACAGTGTTTTAGTCCTGAATACAAGTGATCCGAGAGCTGAAGAAATATATCAAAGTTCAAATGTTGCTATGATCATCTCAATACCGGAAAAGGAGCGAATCGGCACGTCCCTGATAGGGGAAGAGTTTTATAGGTTTTTGTCCAGGTATGGCATTCGCTGTGACCGGTTGGATTGAAATGCTGGATTTTACGATCAAAGCATCCGAACATTTATTGAAAGCCTTGAAAGATCAGGGCTATTTTTTTTTAATTTTTCGGGAATTTATTCAGGTTTCAAAAGAGAAAATGATCACTTTGAGGCACGATGTTGATCGCAAACCAAAGAATTCACTTGAAATTGCTCGGCTTGAAAAAAGTGTCGGCATAAGAGCCAGTTATTATTTCCGGGCTGTGCCTGAGAGCTATGATGAAGATATTATCAGAGAAGTAGAGGAAATGGGACATGAGATCGGATATCATTATGAAACCATGGACACTTGTAGAGGTGATATTGCCAAAGCCTATGACGAGTTTTGTCGCAACCTGGAGAAATTTCGAAAAGTAGCCTCGATTGATACGATCTGCATGCATGGGAGTCCGCTTTCAAAATGGGATAACCGCGATATATGGGAGAAGTATGATTACAAAAAATTGGGCATCAAAGCGGAACCCTTCCTTGATTTGGATTTTGATGAAGTGTTTTATCTGACGGATACGGGCAGGCGGTGGGACGGGGATCGGGTTTCGGTGAGGGATAAGGTTGGTGGGCAGAGGACAGAGGACGGAGGACTGAGGACTGAGGTCAGGCGACAGATGACGGAAGACAGATCCCAGGTCTCAGGAATTGGGCATAAAGAACAGCCGTTTCAGAATCTTCGGTTCCATTCCACATTTGATATTATTGCGGCGGCGGAGAAGGGGTTGTTGCCGGATAAGATGATGATTAATACACATCCGCAGAGGTGGACGGATAACCCGGTGGCGTGGACGAAAGAGTTGGTTTGGCAGAATTTGAAAAATGTGGTGAAACGTATTGTTGTTCGCAGATTACGATCCGCAGATTACGCAGATTGACGCAGATTGGGGTTCTCGCGCAAAGACGCAAAGATAGAAGGACAGAGGACGGAAGTGCAAGAAGGTGAGAATGTTAGCAAAGCAAATGCCGGCATGCTGGGATAGGTATGGTGTCGCACTCCGGTCAAATAAGGGCCAAAGAGAGTTAACTGGGTAAACAAAGTCGCCAAGGCGCAAAGAAAGACGCAATGTTGTTGTCAAACAAACAATACAAAGTTCTCATTGTGGCGGGTGCTCGCCCCAATTTCATGAAGATTGCACCGATTGTCAGAGCGCTTAAATCACAAAGCGATCCGCAGATTACGCCGATTACACAGATTGATTGGAAGATTGTTCATACCGGCCAGCACTACGACTATGAAATGTCGCAGTCGTTTTTTGAGGATCTGGAGCTTCCCAAGCCCGACTATTTTTTGGCGGCGGGTTCGGGAACCCACGCAGAGCAGACGGCCAGGGTTATGGTGAGTTTTGAAAAAGTTTGCGAACAAGACAGACCGGATCTGGTGGTGGTGGTAGGGGATATCAATTCCACCCTGGCCTGCTCTGTGGTGGCCAAGAAAATGGGAATTGAGGTGGCCCATGTGGAGGCCGGGCTGCGGAGCTTTGACTTGTCCATGCCGGAAGAAATCAACCGAATGGTCACTGATTCCATCACGGATTATTTCTTTGTGACGGAGAAAGCCGGGGTTGAGAATTTGAAAAAGGAGGGGAAACCTGAAAACCGCATATTTTTTGTGGGGCATGTGATGGTTGATAATCTCCTGTATCAGTTGGATAAAGTCAATGCCGGTCCTTTTTCATTTGAGTGCAAAGGGTTGAAAGAGCGCCTTGGAGAGTATGCCTTTATGACCCTTCATCGGCCATCCAATGTGGATCATCGAGGAACCTTGGAAGCCATTGCGAATGTTTTGGATCGTGTTGCGGCAAAGATTCCCATTATCTTTCCGATACATCCCCGGACCCGCAAGATGCTGGATCATTTTGAGATCCAATTGTCTGAAAACATACATCAGTTGCTGCCCCTGGGGTTTCGCGAGTCGCTGTATCTGTGGAAGGACGCGAAGGCTGTGCTTACGGATAGCGGCGGCTTGCAGGAAGAAACCACGGCTCTGGGAATACCGTGTTTGACGCTACGGGAGAATACCGAGCGACCGGTGACCATAGAAGAAGGGACGAATCAGTTGGTGACGGTGGAAGATCTCGAAGGCAAGGTGCTGGATATTCTGGCCGGGCGGGGGAAGCAGGGACAGGTGCCGGGGCTGTGGGATGGGAGAGCGGCTGAACGGATTGTGGGGGTTATAGATAATCTCGCGCAGAGACGCAGAGGCGCAGAGAAGAGAGGAAAAGACGGTGAGAGGGTAAGAGGTTTAGACGATGAGAAGTGGCAGAGGTTCCATACAGCTAATACCAATAACCCATAATGAATAAGCAGCCCAGCGACCCCAGCACCAGTACCATTTTTGAGTTTTCTGCATTTATCCTTCCTTTCGATTGCCCACCAGAGTAACAACCACCTCCTCATCACACGAGATACCAAAACAAATGAACCCATTAAATCCTGAAGAGCCGAAAAATGTCAGCGGAATTCCGCCCGTTGTTCTGGGTGTTGTGGATTTCTGTTTGCTGAACCTGGCGTTTTTTCTGCTCAATTACTGGAAGCGGGGATCTTTTGAGTTGAGCCCCATCTATGGGAAGCTGCTGTTGGCCTTTTATGGGGTCTGGTTCCTGGTTTCCCTGGCCAATAAGAAATTTCAATGGCGAGAATACGCTGGGTTGGAAAAGGGGCTGTGGACCCTGGCCCGATGCGGGCTGTATCTGGCCTACTGTGTGGCCGTCATGGTGGTGATCATGGGCCTTTATGCCTATTCCAGGGGGCAGGTGTTCGGGATCTGCCTGGTGTTTGTGGGATTGGAAGGGGTTGTGTTCGGGGGAGCGTATTTCCTGCTTCGGCGGTCCAATGGGGGGGAGGTAAGGCGGGAACCGTTGATGGGGGAGCGTCCTGTCCGGATTTCCTGGCGGCTGATGGTGGTGGATTTTGTGCTGGTGGGGGTTTCCTTTTTCTTGGTCAATTATTTGAAACGGGACGGTTTTCATATTCTTCCGGATTATGAGAAGCTGCTGCTGTTGATTTATGGGTTGTGGCTTGTCTGTTCGCTGGCCACCCGGAAGTTTGAACGGCTGGATTACGTGAATTACTACCATGGGCTCTGGCCGTGGATTAAGGCGATGATTCTGTTGGCCTTTTCCCTGGGGGTAATCGTTTTTCTGTTTCGGTTTCGCTATTTTTCAAGAACCCAGGTGTTCGGGCCCATGGTCGTGCTGATGGTGCTGGAGACGGTTTTCTACCGGTTTTATTTTGAGCGCAAAAAACGGGTCGGCGCCGAGGGGGATATTGAATCCGCTAATACAGTGTCCCGCATCCTGAAGCAGGAATCGTTGACGGTGGAAACGGATCTGGAGGCCCTGAAGGAGGCGTTTTTGTCGCCCATTCGGGAGCGGTTGCGGGATCGGTACCTGAAAAATCATTCGGGTCTGTTTGCGCTCATGGACCGGTCCATGGATCTGAAGGACATTTTAAGGGCGGAAACAGCCATTCGAAACAGCAGTGAAATGCTCTATTCCGATACCGTGGGCGAGCGGTACATGCGGTTGTTTGTTAATCTGCGGAAGATCAATGATATTCGGTATATCAACCAGTATTTTCTGGCGGTGCATAATTTGTTGATTCCCGGGGGGTACCTGGTGGGGCGCGCCCATACCCTTGCCACCCATCGGGAATGGATGATCCGGAAGTTTCCGCGGCAACTGGCCAATGCTCTGTACGCAGTGGATTTTCTGTTTAACCGGGTGATGCCCAAACTTCCATGGGTCAAGCAGGTCTATTTTTCCGTGACCAGGGGGAAGAACCGGGTCATGAGCCGATCGGAGTTGCTGGGCAGGCTTTGTTTCTGCGGGTTTGAGATTGTGGGGGAAGAAGATATTGACAAACGGTTCTGCTTTGTGGCGCGAAAGGCCAAAACCATCTCCAGGGTGGAAAATCCGTCCTATGGTCCCCTGGTGGGGTTTAACCGGATCGGGGCCGGCAATAAACCCATTCGGACCTATAAATTTCGGACCATGCACCCCTATTCCGAATTTCTGCAGGATTATGTGTATGAGAAAAGCGGCCTTCAGAAGGGAGGAAAGCTGGAGAATGATTTTCGCATTACGGCCTGGGGAAAGGTGATGCGGAAACTCTGGCTGGACGAGCTGCCCATGCTGTACAACTGGGTGCGGGGGGAGCTGCAGCTCTTTGGGGTGCGGCCGTTGAGCGCGCACTATTTCAGTCTGTATCCACAGGATTTGCAGGAATTGAGGAAACGGGTGAAGCCTGGGTTGGTGCCGCCGTTTTATGCGGATATGCCGGTGACCTTTGAGGAGATTTGTGAGTCGGAGCGGCGGTATATTTTGGCGTATTTGGAGCGGCCGGTTTGGACGCAGGTTCGGTATTTTTGGAAGGCTTTTTATAATATTGTGTTTCGGGGGGCGAGGAGCGGGTGATGTTTAACTCGCGCAGAGACGAAAAGCAGTTTTGGGTTTTGAGTTTTGAGTTAGGCAACTGCAGTTTTGGGTTTTGAGTTTTGGGTTTTGAGTTATGGTTGATAGGAAGATCTTTAAAGACAGTTTTGGGTTATGGGTTTTGAGTGAAAGGAAGATAGACGAGCGGACTTTTGAGTTTGCTTTACTGGTTGTGGATGGTTATAAATTTCTTCTGGGGAAAAAGGAGTTTGTGCTTTCGAAGCAGTTTTTAAGGGCTGGTACTTCGATCGGTGCGAATGTGACGGAGGGAAGTGCCGGACATCCATAAGTTTATAAGAAACTCGCACAAGCGGCTTTCTGAAAACACTGGATAAAGAATTTACAACTAGATGATATGGTTTTGTTTTTTAACTTAAAACTTAAAACCTAAAACTTAAAACCGTGCCTGAACGGCTTTTTCGTTCAGGCACTAGTTAAGTGATACAGAACTGGATTTTGCCGCGCAATTTAGCGGGGTGAATCGCTTGGCGATGTATTATTGAGTAGGAGTGGGCAGCAGGGGGAGGATATGCCAATATGATTATTGAAGGGTTCATCTGGCTTCCCGATGTTATTGATAAGCTTGAGGATAAACACGCTGTTAGAATATCTGAAGTGGAAAGCATCTTTACTGAGAATCCGGTTTTCAATAGAGTCCAAAAAGGTCATGTTAAGGGTGAAGATCTTTTCAGGGCGCTGGGACAGTCTGATTCGGGAAGATACCTTGCTGTGTTCTTTATTTACAAAAAGACACGTGCGGTCTTGGTGATATCGGCCCGTGACATGACGGAAAAGGAGAGAAGACAGTATGCAAAAAGGAAAAGATAGAAGGGATCAGCACCGAGATATTCTGCCCGAAGAATTTGATTCCATTTCAGATGCGGCAACTTTTTGGGAAACCCATGATTCCGCGGACTATGAGGATATGATGGAAGAAGTTGAGTTCGAGGTGGATATCAAACGCCATATGTATTTGGTTCCTATAGCTGGATCTGTTCTCGACAGACTTCGGCAAAAGGCCAGATCTCAAGGCATATCTACAGAGACCTATGTAAACGTGCTGCTTCAGGAACATGCCTGACCCCATTGGGTAGCGTGAGGAAAAGCTGGTCGTTGCATCAAATTATAAAAAATTCTCGCGCGGAGGCGCAGAGGCGCAGAGACGAAAAGCAGTTTTGGGTTTTGAGTTTTGGGTTTTGGGTTAGGGAACTAGGAACTGCAGTTTTGGGTTTTGAGTTATGGGTGATAGGAAGATCTTTAAAGACAGTTTTGGGTTATGGGTTTTGAGTTTTGAGTGAAAGGAAGATAGATGCGCGGACTTTTGAGTTTGCTTTACTGGTTGTGGATGGTTATAAATTTCTTCTGGGGAAAAAGGAGTTTGTGCTTTCGAAGCAGTTTTTAAGGGCTGGTACTTCGATCGGTGCGAATGTGACGGAGGCCCAAGCTGCCCAAAGCAGGAAAGATTTCATTTCTAAAATGGCCATCGCTTCCAAGGAAGCGAGAGAAACGCTATATTGGATCAGACTGTTAAAAAGGTCCGGTTTTTTCAAGGGATATGCAAAAGTAAATATCCTGGAAAGCGAGATTTCCTCAATCATAAATATTCTCACGA
Organism: Desulfatiglandales bacterium; assembly: GCA_963664475.2. Classification (GTDB taxonomy): domain Bacteria; phylum Desulfobacterota; class DSM-4660; order Desulfatiglandales; family Desulfatiglandaceae; genus NaphS2. Next base: position 1,099,086 of record CAXXXE010000001.1, on the reverse strand, counting down.
AAATCGTGAAAACCACAAAGGAACAGCAACCGAAGGAAAAACCTTAAAACTGTAGTTTCTTCCAAAACCCAAAACCCAAAACTCAAAACTGCTCTAATTACGCTCGGATATCTGTTGAATTTTGGGGAAGCGTTGATGAAACAGGGGATTACTCGGGCGGTAAATAACCTGGAGGAATAATCTCGCGCAGAGCCGCAAAGGCGCAGAGAAAAGAAGGGGTTTTTTGGCTTTTCTTAGCGTCTTTGCGTCTTTGCGCGAGGAAATTTTAAACGTCTTTGCGCGAGGATAATGGGAGAGTTTTAATGGAAAAGGATGCGGGAATTGCAGTCATCGGAAGCGGGTACTGGGGAAAGAACCTGGTTCGCAACTACTACCAGATCGGTGCCCTCAAACTTATTTGCGACAAGAACGAAATGATCCTTTCGAACTTTTTGGAGCAATACCCCGGCATCGACACCTGTCTTGCCCTGCACGATGCTCTCTCCCGGAAAGACGTTCAGGGCATTGTCATTGCCACGCCGGCGGAAACCCACTACACGCTGGCACGGGAGGCGCTTTTAGCGGGGAAGCATGTATATATTGAAAAACCCCTGGTTCTCAAAGAAGAAGAGGGTCAGGACCTTATCCAGCTCGCCCATGAGAGAAAGCTCGTACTTATGGTGGGGCACCTCCTTCAGTACCATCCGATCTTCCTGAAACTGAAAGAGATGGCCGCCTCCGGTGAACTGGGGCGCATTAACTACATCTATTCCCATCGCCTCAACCTGGGCAAGATTCGCCGGGAAGAAAATATTCTGTGGTCCTTTGCTCCCCACGACATCTCCATGATCCTGTCTTTGGCGGATGAAGAACCGGATACCGTTCTGGCCACGGGCGGCAATTACCTGCATAAGAAGATCGCCGATGTCACGACCACCCATCTGGAATTCCCCTCAGGACTCCGTGCCCATATCTTTGTTTCCTGGCTCCATCCTTTCAAGGTACAGCAACTGGTGATCGTGGGCGATAAAAAGATGGCTGTTTTTGACGATACCCTCCCCTGGGAGGATAAGCTGCTCCTCTACCCGCACGAAATCAAGTGGCAGAACAATATCCCCGTTCCCTCCAAGGCAGAGGCCGAAAGGCTTGATATTCCCCAGGCGGAACCGCTCAGAATGGAATGTGAACACTTCCTCGAGTGCATGACTGACTGCCGGCGGCCCCAGACAGACGGCGCCGAGGGGCTCCGGGTTCTTCGTGTTCTCAACGCCGCCCAGCGGTCGCTGGATGGTGAAGGGGTTAAGATTGATCTCGCGCAGAGGCACAGAGGCGCAGAGGGGTTGGAGGGCGGAAAAGAAGAAGGTAAGAGGGTAAGAGGGTTAGAGGGTGAGAAACAGGGGGAGTATTTTGTTCATGAGACGGCGGTCATTGATGGGGGATGCGAGATTGGGGAAGGGACGAAGATCTGGCATTTTTCGCATGTGTTGGGGAATTCGCGGATTGGGGGGAAGTGCAATATCGGGCAGAATGTGGTGATTGGGCCGGATGTGAATATTGGGGATGGGTGCAAGATTCAGAATAATGTGAGTGTGTATAAGGGCGTCACGCTGGAGGATGGGGTTTTTTGCGGGCCGAGTATGGTGTTTACGAATATTTATAATCCCAGGGCGGAGATTCGAAAGATGGATCAGGTGCGGCCGACGTTGGTGAAGCATGGGGCGACACTGGGAGCCAATTGCACCATTGTGTGCGGAACGACCATTGGAAAGTATGGGTTTGTGGGGGCTGGGGCGGTGGTTACGCGGAATGTGCCGGATTATGGGTTGATGCTGGGGAACCCAGCGAGGAGGGTCGGGTGGATGTGTGCGTGTGGGGAACGGTTGACGGATGATCTGGATTGTATGGGATGTGGAAAGAAATATATGGAATATGACAACGGCCTCAAAGAAGTTTTTGGACAGGATTTACAGGATTAACCGGATGTTACCAAAAAAAAGTATCCTGAGAATCCTGTTAATCCTGTCTAAAGAAAGGGTTTGAAATGCAATTTATTGATCTGGCAGCACAACAGAAAAGAATCAAAGAAAGAATTGATGCCAACATTCAGGCTGTTCTGTCCCACGGAAAATACATCATGGGGCCTGAGGTGGGGGAATTGGAGAAGCGCCTGGCGGAATATGTGGGCGTCAAGCATTGTATAGGATGCGCCTCTGGAACTGATGCACTATTGATGGCGTTGATGGCCAAGGGGGTTGGTTCCGGCGATGCCGTCTTTACAACGCCGTTTACGTTTATCGCTACGGCCGAGGTGTTCGCGCTTCTGGGTGCTACCCCTGTTTTTGTGGATATTGACCCCGGGACTTTCAATATTGATCCAGAGAAATTACAACTGGCTATTCGCGCCATGATGTCAGAACACGCTTCGGGCGCCCCCTCGCCTATCGCCAATAGCCCCTCGCCTATTGTCCCCAAAGGGATCGTGACGGTGGATCTGTTTGGGTTGCCGTGTGATTATGAAGCGATCGATGGAATTGCTCGGGAATATGGGTTGTTTGTCGTTGAGGATGCGGCGCAGGGGTTGGGGGGCGAGTATCAGGGACGGAAGGCTTGTGCGTTGGCTGAAATCGGGTGTACGTCCTTTTTTCCGGCTAAACCGCTGGGGTGTTATGGGGATGGCGGAGCGGTGTTTACGGATGATGACGGGCTGGCCGAGGTCATGGGCTCGATCCGGGTGCATGGCAAAGGCACACACAAGTACGACAATGCACGAATCGGCCTGAACGCGCGGTTGGATACCTTGCAGGCGGCTATTTTGCTCCCGAAACTGGATATCTTTCCTGAAGAAATCGAGTTGCGGCAGAAGGTGGCAAAAGGTTATGCGGAAGGCCTTTCGCAATGTGCGATGCTCTCTGCGCCATATACTCCGGATGGGTACAAGAGCGCCTGGGCCCAGTATTCGGTTTTGGCCGAAGATGAGGCGCAGCGGTCGGCCATTCAGCAAAAATTGAAGGACAATGGGATTCCAACGGCAGTTTATTACCCAAAGCCGCTGCATCTTCAGAGTGCTTTTTCGTATCTGGGTTATAAAGAAGGCGATTTCCCCGTGAGCGAAGATTGTTCCAGGAGGATCTTCAGCCTGCCCATGCATCCATATCTGGGGAATGGGGATATTGTGCGGATCTGCGATCTTTTAAAGGAATAGGGTTTACAGAAGCAAACGAAGGGAAGAAAGGGTGTGATGAGGGCAATTGATCGCGCAGAGGCGCAGAGGCGCAAAGAAAAGCGATGTGATAATGTTGGTTAAAAATCCTGGCGTCTCGGCGTCTTTGCGTGAGAAATCCAAGGGTTGGTGCGGGCGGGTGCTGGTGGCGTCTTACGTATTGATCGCCATTGCCGCGGTTGTCCCATACGGTTCCAAAGTGCAAAGTGTTTCAGTAGCTTCCATTGGGCTTGACAAGATTGTCCACTTTATCGGTTTTGCATGTATGGCGGTGTTTTCTCTTGGCGCGGGAAGAGGTTCTTCCTATTGGAAGAGAGCTTTTCTCGTTGCGGTGGTGCTGCTTTTCGGTGTCTTCATTGAAGTTGTTCAGTTTTATATTCCGTATCGAACCTTCAACCCGGTGGATATCGCCGCCAATCTTTTTGGGATGCTTTTTGGGATTTTGGTGTGGTATCTTTTCCTGGCGCGTGTTTTGAGAAGACGTGCGGAGAAGGGTCTTCCGGGTTAAATGACTATGGCTCTTGTTTGATTAAATAAAATGGCTGGCCTTTGGGTCGGCTTTTTTTTGATCCACAGATTACACAGATTACACAGATTACAGACCTCAATATTCTGACAGGATTAACAGGATTAACAGGATAAAAGAAAATGGATGTAAGTATCCTGTAAATCCTGTAAATCGTGCCTGCCCCGTGAAACCCGTTTTTTTGTTTCACAGGGGTCAAAAAACCTGAGGGAAGCAGGTAGCGGGGAGGGAGCATTATGATGAGGATTTTTTGGTTGGGGTTGTTGTGTTTGCTTTTGCCGAATGTGGCAGCGGGTGAGGTGGTAAAAGGGATTTACGGGGTGCCGGCTGTTGGGGAGCGGGATCCCTTGTCTTACGTGGAGGATATGGAGAAGGCCGGGGTGAATGCGGTTTTTGTGAAGCCGGATCGGGATACCGTAAAATGGTTCAAGGCCAAGGGGTTTAAGGTGTTTGTTTCCGTTGATGCTTATGGCGGGTCAAAGGCATGGAAACGGTTTCCGGATTCCCGGCCGGTGTTGGCGGATGGGTCTCTTTTGGGGGAGAAGCCCTATGCCTGTCATGGAGGGGCATGCCCGAGCCATGAGGGTTGGCAGCGGGAAAGGATTTCGTATATTGCCGGTTTGCTCAAGGAATTTGATAGTGGAGATCTTAAGATTGACGGGATATGGCTCGATTATATTCGCTATCCGGGTCGGTGGAGCGTTTTGGATCCGAAGATTCCGGATACGTGTTACTGCGGGAGATGTTTAAGCAAATTTTCAAAGGATACGGGGATTCAATTTTCCAAAGATCTCAAGACTAGAGAGACGTCTCGGTGGATCAAAGAGAACTGTCCATATGAGTGGATGAAATGGAAAAAGGAGCAGATCAACGCTTTTGTGGAGAAAGTGAGAGAGCGGTTGGATAAAGAACCCTCTGAAAGTCGTCCGCTTCTGGGGATTTTCCTGGTTCCCTGGACGAAAGGGGAAAGGCAAAATGGTGTCTGTTATGCCTTTGGTCAGGATGGGTTTGAACTGACGAAATATGCGGATGTGATTTCTCCCATGGTGTATCACAAAAAGGTGGGGCGGTCGGAAGCGTGGGTGGGGGTTATGACCCGGTATTATGAGGAGCGGGTTTCGTGCGAAATTTGGCCGATTGTTCAGGCCATGGATTGTACGGTTGAAGAATTTGCGGCGGTTATGCGATATGCGGGTGAGGGCGGGGCGGATGGGGTGCTGGGGTATCCGTTTGGTGCGATCGATAAGGCTGGGTTGTGGGAGGGATTTCGGGGGTTTGAGCGGTTGCCGAATCTGTTGGTATCCGCAGATTACGCAGATTTACGCAGATTAGTAGAGATTCAGCCGGGGTATGGGGAATGTGGGGAATGGATTGTGCCGTTGGCGGATTGTGAGGCGGGGGCCGTCTATGAGTTTCGGGGGGATTTTTGGCAGCGGGTTTGGGAGAATGGGGCTTATCCCATGGTGTCGCTTTGGGGGCGGGAATTTCTGTTGAATACCCATTGGAAAAGCAAGGCGTTTCAGCCGCTGCGGGTGTATGTGAGGTGTCCGGGTGAGGTGAGGGATCAGACATTTCGGTTTAAGAACTGCAACCCTGAGAAGGATATACGGATGCGTAAGCCTGAGGTGAGGCGATTTTATGGGTTTGCCCCGGAACCGGGCGTGCCTTTGAAAGGGGCTTTTTTTGATGAACATTTTTTTCCCATCGGGGTTTATGGGGCCAATCTGGAGAACCTGGCGGAGATTAAGAAATTGGCCATCAATACGGTGGTGCTGGGCGGGACGGGAAAGAAACTCAGGGAACAGGTGGAAAAATGTCATGAGGTGGGGTTGCGGTACGTGCTTTCCGTTCCCCATGACCCCGATCGGCTGGTGGTTTATCTGGATGAGATTTCGGGATATGTGAGGCCTTACGATCTGGCCTTTTATGTGAATGATGAACCGGGGATTCATTCGTTTCCCAGCGCAAAGGCGGTGGATGTGAACCGGTTGATCAAGGAACGGTTTCCGGATTGTGCGACCTGTATGGCCATTGTGCGGCCCCAGGTGTGCGGGGAGTATAAGGATGGAGCGGATTTTTTCATGCTGGATCAGTATCCGGTGCCGTTTATGCCGATGACATGGTTGTCGGATTGTATGGGGGAGTGTGAGGAACAGGTCAGAGGTCAGAGGTCAGAGGTCAGAGGTCAGAGGGCGGAGGGCGGAGGTTCTCGGTTGGCGTCGGTGATTCAGGCGTTTGGGGGGGAGCGGCGGTTGGATCATCCCAGGATGCCCACGTGGCGGGAGATGGATTGTTTGGCGTTTTTGTCGGTGGTGCATGGGTCGAGGGGGATTTTCTTCTATACGTTTTCGTGGATCGGGCAAACCGAGGCGGGGCGTGAACGGCTGGGCCGGGTGGTGGGTCGGTTGAATCGGGTTTATCCCTGGCTGGTGGTGGAAAATTCGGGGGAGAAGGTTGGGGTGGAGATGGTGTCGGAGAATCGGGTGGATGAGAAGGGACGTGCGGCGGTGCAGTGTTGCCTTAAGCGGAAAGGGGATGATGGGTTGTTGATTGCGGTGAATACGATTGGGACTGGGGTTGAGTGTTTGTTATCCGCAGATTACGCAGATTTTCGCAGATTAGAGAAAAACAAGGATGAAAAGATGATTCTGAAAGAGGTGTTTTCCGGGAAGGATTATGTTGTCAGGGATGGGAAAGTGCGGGTGCGGTTGGGGGCTTATGGGGTCAAGGCTTTTATCCACAGATTACACTGATTACGGGGATTAGGATGGAAGATGAGAGGTCTTATAAGGTTATTGGGGCTGCTATGGAGGTGCATAAGGGGTTGGGTTGTGGTTTTCTTGAAGCAGTGTACCAGGAGGCACTTGAGAGGGAGTTTAGAATTCAGGGAATTCCTTATATTTCGCAGTATGAGATTCAAATTGTTTACAAAGGGGTCGTACTGAACAAAACGTATATCGCGGATTTTGTTTGTTATGAAAAAATAATTGTGGAAATTAAAGCTTTATCAAAAATGTCTGGTATTGAGGCGGCGCAGGTCATAAACTACCTGAAAGCGTCAAATTTTAAGATAGGTCTTCTTCTCAATTTTGGAGCCAAATCCCTGGAATATAAAAGGTTCATCCATAACAATCAGTAAAATCCGTGTAATCTGCGTAATCTGTGGATCGTAATCTGCGGATCGTAATCAGTGGGTAAAAAATGGAAAAAGCGGCATACATCATATACCTCAGCATCCTCCTCTTCAGCATCTTCATGTTCGGGGCGGTGCATACCTACATGTATACCCTGATGACCCTTGGGGTGTTGTCGGCGACGGTTTTGGTCCTTTGGAAAAATGTTCGCAAGGACTACAAAAGCCGGCAATACCGGCTTCGGGTACCCCGGAACAGTTTACATGTGGGATTTCTGGTTCTGCTGGGCTTCCTGGTTTTTCAGGTGATCCCCCTGCCTTCTTTTGTGCTGGATTTTCTGTCGCCGGGGGCATCGGTGGTGGCTGAAAAATCATTGCCGGCAGTGGAAATGGTGAATGGCGCCGCGGCGGAAGGGCGCTGGTTTTCACTCGCGGCCTATGGGTATCCGGTTCGCATGTCGATGGTTCGGTTTGTGGTTTACGGGTTGTTTTTTTTCGGATTCCTTCAGACCCTTCAGTCGCGCGGGCGGATCAATGTGGCGGTTTCCTTTCTGTTGGCCATGGGGTGCTTTGAGGCTTTATATGGACTCATGGAAACCTATTCCGGATCGCACCAGGTGTTGTGGTACACCATGGATTACGCCAAAGAACGGGTGAAAGGCACTTTTATCAATGGCAATCATTTTGCCGCGTTCATGGCCATGGGGGTGTTGCTGGCGGCGGCCTTTGCGGGCGCTATTGCGCCGGAAAAACGTATCCACCGTAATCATTCCAGAAGGAAGCCAAGTCTGAGTGCAAGGGTCGCCTCTTTTCTGGAAGGGGAAGAGGCTTTGTTCAAGCGGGTTCTGGTGGGACTTTCCGGGGTGGTGATGGGGCTCGGATTGATCTTTTCAGCCTGCCGGGGCGCCATTTTGGGCTGGGCCGGGGCCATGTTTCTGATGGGGTTGCTGCTAGTTTTACGAAAACCATATCGGCGAAAAGGCGCCTTATTGCTGGGTATTTTTGTGTTGATTTGCGGTTATGCGGTTCAAATCGGTGTGGAGTATCCCCTGGAGCGCTTTATGAAGATCGAATCGGGAATCAAAAGCCGGTCGCGCTATGCCGCCAGGACCATGGATCTTTTTCAGGATTTTCAAGTGGCTGGTGTGGGGGTCGGGAATTTCCAGTATGCGTTTCCAAAATACCAGTCGGAGAAAGATAAGAAAAAGTACTATATTTTTGCGCATAATGACTGGGCCCAATATATGGCGGAGGCAGGTATTTTAGGACTGGGTTTGTTGCTGGGCGGGGCTGGGTATTACCTTTTCAAGACCCTCAAGCTGTGGGCCAGGCGGAAGGATGCCTATGCGGTGTGTCTGGGGGTGGCGCCGGTTGTGGCGCTTGCTTACATCGGGCTGCATTCCTATGTTGAATTTACGCTGCATACCCCGGCAAACGTACTCATTTTGCTGTCCATCATGGCCATCGGGTATGCGGCCCTTCATCTGGAACGGCATCATCGGCGGGATGTGATGAGTTACCGGTATTATGATCTGCCGTTGAAATATCGGGGTGGAGTGGTTTTGGTGCTGATACTGGGGTTGATTGGGTGGACGGGGTATGCCTCCATACGGCATTTTATGGGGGAAGTGAATTGTAATACTGTGCCCAACAGCACGATGAACCGGGATCAGGCTCCGCCGATGGAGGAACTCTTGAGGGCAGTTTCTTGGGATGGGGGGAATGCGGCGTATTGGTACAAGCTCGGATCCGCAGATTACACAGATTACACGGATGAAAAAGACAAAGTGGGTGGGTCCGCGGATTACGCAGATTACACGGATGAAAAAAAACAGACGAAAGAATGGTTGGATGGTTGGCTGGGGCAGAATCTTGGGAAAAATTACAAGGGGTCTTTAAAAAATCCGTGTAATCTGCGTAATCTGCGGATAAAGGCTTTGGAGAGATCCGTGGAACTGAATCCTTTTGACGCGCAGTACCATCTTCGGTTGGGGTGGGAATATGCGCATCTGTGGCAGGAGAAGGATTACCATACGAAATGGCTGCCGGCGGCGGATATTTCCATGGATCGGGCGGGGTATTTTGCGGGTGTGAAGAATCCTCACCTGCATCAGGAGCTGGGGAATTACTGGACCATGCGGAGCAGGTCGGTGATGCCCAATGATCCATTGCACCATGAGGCGTGGGCGAAGGCGGTGTGGCATTTTCGCAAAGCGCAGAGCCTGGAGACGGGCGGGACGTTGAAGCGGATGAAGAAGGAAATTCGGGATTGTGTTTGGAATTCTTATCCGGATGAGGAATACATAAAAAAAGTTTTGGGTTTTTAGTTTTGGGTTTTGAGTTGAAGGAGTTTGACAGGATTGACAGGATTAACAGGATTCGTTTTTTTGTTGTTTCCCTGAGAATTCAGGCACCTGAATTACCCATGGGAAATAATCCTTCGGAACGAACAATCGTCAAACAGAACGATTCTCTTTACCCAAATCGGCCCAAAGCCATTTTGGGTAATTCATATCTTCGAAAGGGAGAGTATTCAGCCACTTAATATGGTAAGGAAAGCGCTTATGGCTGATGGTATAAGTAAAGTTGAGTATGTTTCGCCGCTGGGTTTTGATGGGCGAAGGCGGATTCGGCGTGAGAGAGTTGGTGGTAGAGTTGTTCGCTTTATGGTGCAATATGAGATTTTTGTGGAAGGTCAATGGCACCCGGTTGTGCGATATGATAATTTCCATGGGTTTGCTCACAAGGATCTGATGCATCCTGATGGCCGCAAAGAAAAAACCGATCTGTTATCAAAGGATTTGAATATTTGCCTGACGTTCGCAGAAAATGATCTGCGAGCAAACTGGGCAGATTATAGAAGACGGTTTTTGAAGGAGGTTGCAAAATGATGACAGAGCAAGAGATATTCTCAAAAAACCTGATTTTAAGTACTGAATTTGATCGGTACGTTTTAGAACATCCTGAATTCGCAGATAAGATACCTGAAAATGCTCAGGTTGTGCTTTTGCCTGAAGATGATCCGGAGCTTCGAGAAAAAAACATCGAAATTGCGAAGGCACAACGGGAACCAGGACAAGCCGTAGTACATGTAGAAATCGAAAAGGTTGCTCCTCAGATGTCAAGGCTGGTAAATCCTGTACTTAGGATGGAGGCTGCTTAAAGCTGATGGGGAATGTCGATGAGCCGTGAGGGATCAGCATTAGTGATTGGCGCCGGCGGGTATGTAGGTCGGAATCTGTGGATATGAAAGCCTTTTTATTATCAGCTGGATTGGGGACCAGGCTTCGGCCTTTGACGGATCATATTCCCAAGTGTCTTTTGCCGATCGGGGGGAAGCCGTTGCTTCAGATATGGCTGGACTTGATGGGGCGGCATGGGGTGTTTGAGGTGATGGTGAATACGCATTGGTTTGCGGAGAAGGTGGAGGATTTTGTTCACGGTCTCACGCAAAGACGCGAAGGCGCGAAGAAAAGAGCTATTGGGCGGGTGAGTTCACGCCTTTTTTTCATGTCGGATAGCATGAGAGTACTTAGGGAAACACCGGGGTTTGGGAAGATATCGATGGATGTCCAAATCAAAACCAGGGGGTGCGCATGATTGAGAAAATTAAAGTTAATGGTTTTAAAACATTACACCCTATACAACCATTTTGCGGGGGGTTGAACCTGATCCGCAAACCCGGGAACCTGTGGGGCTCTCCGGTGGTCGTCTGGCCACTGCCCTTAATGAATTGCAGGCATTGGCAGATGAGAATGAAGATATCGAATTTGCACTGGAAGACATTTTAGGGTGCATGAGCCGATTTAATACTGCGGCTTTCTGTGGTGGGTTTGCGGAATTTTTTTTAGGCTTGGCCGCGAGAGGTGCGTTAGTCTAGCGATGGTCGGATTCTTTGGTCAGAAGAGCGCAAAAACGACAAAAAAGGCAACAGTGATCCACGAAAATGCTTGCGAGCTTTTTCTGGGTAGGTTTATGTCCAAAGTAGAAAATCTATTCGATTTGAATGATATTCTGAATGGATTTGGGTAGTGACGGCGGTACAGGCTCCAATCCCTTGGCGAATTGAACAGTGGTCTTAACAACGAATGAAAGAGCGCGCTTCAGCAGTAAGGTGATGCCGGCCATCTGGGCCAGGATGTTCGCCCTGAAGCGATTCAGAACCCTCGGCTTATCGAGTATCTTGATATCTTCTTTAATGGTGCTGTTTGCCCGTTCAGAAGCAGACCGTAGGTTTTTGATGGCCTTGTACCGGCTGGACCCTCTTGGAATTTCATTGATGAGACGGGGATAATCCTTGATAGCCATGTGTTTTGTAAAGCCGGTCCGATTATGAATATGAGGGCATTGAGCGATATTGTAGGCGGCATTGAGCCTTTCGAGGGAAGTTTTGTTGAGTTTAAGGCAACCTTTAAAACAACAAAAGGTCAGGCGCTGATGGGCCTGATCAAATCCATTGGGACGTGACAAAAGCCCACAGGGAGCCAAGGGCCAGCCGTTTATGTCATATCCACGATTAAAAATCGCAGTTTTGGATAAGTCCTCGTTTCTTCGATTGTAGTCGATAATCGGAATAGAACCCTTTTGCCGAAGATAGTGGTAATTTTTGATAATGTCATACTTTGCATCCGCAATATCAATTTTCGTATCGGCCACCTCGTGATGCCTGTAAATCTGCTCCCTGTTTTCAATAATCTGGCTCCCCTCTTCAGCGTTTCCGGCGATATTGGTAGCTGCAACCGGCAGTTCAAGTTTCAGCTGAAGTTCGACAGATGTTGACAACACCAGATTATAACCAAAGATTTTTTCTTTCTTGTCGGGGTTTCTGGGATTTCGGCGTACTCCGATGCGGGCATCCATGTCCTTAGGCATTTTCGGACATGAGATGGTTATGGAGCCATCATCAGGATTAATACCCGTGACGTTGGTGCGAAGCGTGTCAAGGCAGAGCCCCTGTCTTTCCAGCTCTTCATTTACGCGAAACAATATGGCGGTATTTTTTTGTTCTGAGGTTGGATTCCCATCAGAAAAAGCGAGTTTGCAGGCAAACACCTCAACCTTTGGCCGTTTGATGTGTTTTCCCTTGTGATTCTTTTCGGGAAAGTTTTCAGAAGGACATGGTGCATAAACCCGGATTTCAGACCCCAAATTATTTTCGTCGACTTTTTTTAGCCGGTAAATAATGCGGTTGTGAACTTTGTCAATAATATTCGGAATCTTGATGGCTTGGCACTGTTCACAAAAATAGGTACACCCCTTATATTTCGCATGGGTCTCATAAAGGGTGCCATCATGAGCCAGGATATTAAATGTGATCATTTCAAGCTGACGGAAGATATCGACCAGCACGTGAAAAATATCGCTGTAGAGCTTTTCGCCCAGCCTGGCCCTGAAATTGGAAAGAGTTCCTTCACAAGGAACATAGTCTGTGAATCCGGCGTATTCCCGGTAAGCCGCCCCCCTTTGTTCATCTCGAACGACTTTGAGGAATTGATTCATATGTTTAAACCCTTCCATATGTCGGAACAGGTCCGTGAGAAAGATGCTGGGGGGATCATAAGGAGGCGGAGCCTTAATTGAATAGCGGTGAGCAACCAAAGAACGGATGAAGGAAAAATCAATCAACGAGATGATCATTTTGGAGTAACCGCCATCAATGTCCCCGTTTGGCAGGATTTTTACAGGACGCTTATGAAATTCGTACTGAGACAAAAGGTGTAAGCTGGGAAAAGGCCTCTGATGAGACAATGAAATTTTTGGATTGATTTCATTGAGCTGTTTGCTAACATTAGCGATGGTGAATTTTTCGAGAGGGTTCACCATAAGCTCCATGGTTCGGGTAGGGGTGGCTGCTTCTACCCGAACTATCCCGTCAGGTTTTGCTTAAAGCCTTTCCTCAATGGATACAGATAGACATCCTTTATTTTTCCGTGGAACAAATGGTCATGACCTCGCTTGGAAGTCCCTTTGGTTTGACCGACCCGGATCCAGTTGGCAGCCTTGTAACATGTCCCCTGGAACCGATTTTGCTCTACGAAGGTCTCGAGTAAATAGATGTGGTGCTTGTAAATATTGAACCAGTCGTCAGAAATTCTTCCGGCATTGAGGGCCAGAATTTTTGAAGCCAGGAACTTTATATTGACCCATGGCAGAATGAGAAATCGCGTGTTGTTGACCACCATATGGAGATTTTTTTCCTTGGTCGTCTTGTCCCATTTTATAAAGGAGTCCCGGGATTTGACGGACCATGCGGCGGAGCCCCATCCCAGACATGCGACGGGCTGATTGTCGATAAAGGCCAAATATTTGAGATGATTTCCGACAATCTGGCGATAACCCAAATAATGATTCTGCTGAATCAAGCTGTTATAGAGAGGTTCAAGGGAAGTGTTCCGGACTAACTGGAGCTGAACCGGTTCAAAATCAGAGGGTTTTCCCCGTACAGGGAGTTTTTCGATTTCAACGACAGGGACCTTACGGTTGCGCTTTTCATTATTGGCGTTGTTACGCCTTGGTGGCAGAGAAATAAGGCCTTTTCGCTTCAAGGTGAGGAGAACTTCTCGGCAGGCCATGTCCTTGAGGCGGCCGTTGGGTTGCTTCCAGTTCCACTCCTCACAAAGAATTCTGGAAATATGCTTCCGGCCCCTGTCCCAATAACAGTTGACAGTGGCTTGGATAGGAGGAATGTCTTCCTCGGTGATGGTTCTTTTTCGGATGGTAAGAGGCAGCATTTCAATTGTATATCAGAAAGGATCAACGGACGCCACCCTAAAATGGACAAAGGCCAAAAAAATATGGGAGAACCTGAGTCTGGCTGTAGCGGGTCATTTTTCGGGTTGGAAACGGGTGTTATGCTGGGGAGCTTTAATTTATAAATTACATCAATATCAAATATATAGATTGTTTTCTTTGAAAAACGTACACGGTATTTAAATTTACTCGGCGAATTTAGGGTGAAAATGAGAGGCGGAAGTCGAGAGGGCGCTGGTCGCAAAAAGAAACCTGATCATCTGAGGCGTATCCCCGTGACGATTCGGTTACCAAAGTGGATGGTTTCACAGATCAAAAAGAAAGGCGAGATAGGATATTTGATTGAGCTTGAATTGGCGACGAAAAAGGATTTCCTTGACTTACCAGACGATTATCTAATTGGCAGCTAATTATTGTGAAAGAACGACGGTCGCGACCAGGGGAAAAAACAACCGAGTCGAAAACGTCCGATCCTGTGCATTTAAGGTAGCCCAAATTTTTCGACAGTCTGACATGGTATGAACTCTAGCCCAAAGTGCAAGGAAAGTAAGGCAACTTTTTAGCGGCATCAGTAAACCAAATACCAGATAATTTTGTTTTCACAAAAGAGGAAACTCAGGCCGAAAAAAGTTTTGCCAGACCCGGAGGGGACCGTAGCAGGTCACTTTTTTGGGTTGAAATTAAAAATGGTGGGTTGAAAACTCATGTTATGCCAAGCAGTTTGTGGTATTAAATTGCCTCTGCATGGATTGGGTCGAAAAATTCGATACGAGTACTGGGGCAAATGAACTCTTGTCGCCCTCTGTGCCACGCGTAAAACGCATGGTTCGTTTTACGGATCGTTACATGGTGAGGGATCGAAATCGACTGACCGCTTTTGATGCCAGTGAGGGCGTTTTGTATATGTTGTTTGCCGCGGCACTTGCCCTGTCGCCGACAGTGCCCCCTCTCCTGGCCATCGACAACCTGGACCAGGCTTTGAATCCGCGGCTGGTAAAGGCGCTTACCGGGATGATATGCCGATGGGTTGTCAAGAGTGGTCTTCGTCAGATTATTTTCACTGCTCATAATCCCGCGGCGATCGATGGCCTCGATTTACAGGATGACCGCATCCGTCTTTTTGCCATCGACAGGGACAATACCGGGCATAGCCGGGCTCACAGGGTGATGATGACTGCTGAGTTGGCGGATATGGTTAAGGAAAAAAACTGGCCCCTTTCCAGGCTTTGGATGATGGGACACATTGGAGGCGTACCCAATGTCTGAGCTGAGGATTGGTTTGGCAGTGGAGGGCCCTACGGATGCACTGGATGAGGTGAAGCTGTGACATTGTTGAATGCGCGAAAGGCAGTGTGGTTTTGGACCATGCTGCTTTTTTTTGTTCTGAATATGGGTGAGTGCTGGGGAGTGGAAGGTGAACGAGGGAAATTTGGACGTTACCCGCAGGTGGTTTCCTTGAATGGGATGTGGGATTTCCAGCCTGTGGATTGTGAGCCTGCATTATCCCCATGAGTTGCCGTTTTGGAATCGGGTTCCGGGGGATAGTTGGGGGCTTTCGGGTATTAGCCGCAGATGGACGCAGATGAACGCAGATGAAAAAGGTCTCACGCAAAGGCGCAAAGGCGCGAAGGAGGAGGGGGAGAAGCAGGGTTCACGAATAACGAATCAACCCATAACAAATAACGCCCCGGAGGTGGTGGGGTTTGATGAGAATCAGGAGATGGGGGTTCGGTTGTTTTCGGGGTTGTTGACAAATCTGGGGGTGAGGCTTGTGGGGCGGGAGGCCATTCAGATTGAAGCGGAGAATATGGCGGTGAGGACGCCGGGGCAACCGTTGATCAGGAACCGGAATCACAACTACTGGGCCATTTTCAAGAACAATTTTCTGGCTCAGGATTTTGAAGTGAATGGACCTGATGGGGAACGGGTTATTGAGGTGAGGGCCAGGAGACGGGTGAAGCTTGATTTGCCTCCGGAGATGAAGGTGATGTTGGATGGGAAAGAGGTGGGTGCGTGTTTTGTGGATGAACCGCAATGGCGACTTTATCGGTTTAAGACACAGATGAAGGCGGGGGAGCATCGGGTTGAAGTCCATTTAACGAATAACCCGGAGGATGCGTATAATTACCGGTATTTGCATGTGGATTGGGTGAAAGTATTAGCCGCAGATGAACGCAGATGAACGCGGATTTTAGGGGGAACAGGGAGACATGGCGTGACAAACAAAGAACTTCTGAACGAAATAATTCAGAAGATTATTGGTTGCGCTTACAGGGTGAGTAATTTTTTGGGGGTTGGATTTCTTGAGAAAGTGTATGAAAATGCCTTGGTATATGAGTTGAAAAACTCAACTTCAAGGTGGAACAGCAAAAACCCATCAAGGTTCTCTATGAGGATGTCATTGTTGGTGATTACTACGCTGACTTATTCATTCAAGACCTTGTTATTGTGGAACTCAAAGCAACAAAGAGAATCGAAGATATTCATTTGGCTCAGTGTCTGAATTATTTGAGGGCAACCGGGTTGTCACTGGGGCTGATCATTAACTTTGGGAAACCGAAAGTTGAAATTAAACGGGTTGTCAACAATTTTTGAGTATTAGCCGCAGATGGACGCAGATGAACGCAGATGCTGACGGCCTTAAACTTTCTTGGGTCAACCGGAACCGCTGTGGTAAAATGACTGTCTTTTTGCTGTTTTCTCGTTCTTTTACAGGTGGTTACGTTAAAATCAAAAAGTGCTCATTTTTTTACTCTTAATAACATTGTTAAGATATTGATATCTTACAATAGTTTGCGTAACAGATTGATTTTATTGACCACATTGATTCCGGTTGACGGGGTTCGGCATCACACCAGTTCCGGTTGAGCCACTTTTTTATCTGCGTTTATCTGCGGTTAATATACAGATTGGGATGCCGAATTTCGTTTATACGTTCCGGTTTCCCACTGAAAATCCTTTGCAGAAATCCGATCAATTGATTATGATCATGCCTTGCAGTGAATTGCAGCGTCATTGTCCTCTTCGGCAAATGGGGTTGCCGCAAGGAGCGCTTCGTGAACAGGCCTAGTACTGAGGAAGGGGATGTACCCAGTGGAATCCCATGACCATCATTTTAAAAATGTGTTTCTGGATTTTCCCAGAGAGGCGCTTGCCTGGCTGGCGCCGGAGGCGTTTGAGGCTTTTGGACCGCTAAAGGGTCTGGAGTTTGTGCGGCAGGAACCACGGAAGCAGAAGCTGAAAGATGCCCATCTGGCGCTCGACATGCCCATATTGTTCAATTTTGAAGAGGGACAGGTTCTTTTGTGGCTGGTGGAGTTCGAGGAGGACAAAAGCCGTTTTTCCATCTATCGACTGCTGCGGTATACCACTGACCTGATGGAGGCGTATCCTCTGGCTACAGTCATTCCGATGGTACTCTTTACGCGGCGCGGGAAATGGCGAAAAGATGTGATGCGTAAGATGGGGAGTCGCCTGGGAGACAGGGAGTATCTTCATTTTGAATATCAGTTTATCCGTCTCTTCGACTTTAACGCGAGGGACTATTACGAGAACCGAAATCCCATTGTGAAAATCCTGATGCCCAGGATGAATTACGCCCCTGAAGAACGGCCGGAGGTAATTCGTCAGGCATATCTGGGCTTGTATCAATTGGTAACGCCGATGCTGTTTGACAAATATGTGGACTTTATCGATGTGTATGCGGGAGTCCAGGATGGGGAACGGGAAGAACTCTACCGCGCTATCACAGAAAAGGAGGAAACCGTCATGTTGGCACAATACATCAGAGAGAAGGGTTTCAATGAGGGGATGGAGCAGGGAATTCAGCAAGGAATTCAGAAAGGAGTTCAGCAGGGAATTATGGATGGTCTTGTTGAGGGCATCGAATTGGGCATAGAGCTTCGATTTGGCGATGGGGGGCTGAAACTGATGGGGGCTGTGCGTCAAATCCGTGAAGTCGTGCGGCTGAAAGCGGTCAAGGAGGCCGTGAAGAACGCTCGGGACCTGGAGGATTTTGAAACGACCGTAAAGGGGGCGCATTTCCATTAATCTGCTGGATTGTTGCTTCAGGGGTTGTCCATCTCAATGAGCCGGTGGATCAATTGGCCCGTCTCTTTGCCGGCAAAGAGATAATCTCTTTCCGTATCGGGGCTTTTGTAGCCATAGAATCGAATCTGAGGATGAGGTGAAGAAGTGATATTGATGCGCAAGCAAAAAGCAGTATGGTTGATGACCATGCTGCTTTTTTTGTCCTGAGTTTTGGAGAATGCCGGGGGAATGCATTTGGCCCAGTGTCTGAATTATTTGAAGGCAAGCGGGTTGTCATTGGGGTTGATCATTAACTTTGGGAAACCGAAAGTTGAAATCAAATGGATGCATATCGACTTAGAGATGAAAAACATGGCGGGTATTGGCTCATGATCCTTGGGTGCCCTTTGCCGGGAAAACATGACCTGAAGGACGCTTTGGCCGGGTTGAGTGGGCCGTCATTCGCCACCTGTGCCACATGCGAAAACCAGATCGGGGAAGAGGTGGCGCTTGGTGGTGCGGATGGCGATTATAACGGGGCTGAACTCTTCCCTGATGGGTTGATGTGCGCAATCAAAACCACAGCCAAACCCTGAGCTTTCGGATGCGAGTTCTCCATGAATGATCTAAACATAAAGCAGGTGTTTTTCCGGGAGATAATGGTTTATCGCCCCATCCTGATGCGTGCCCTTGCCGGGGTTTTAGGGGAGATGGAGACGGAAAATGTATTTCGTCGGCTGGAAGCATTGGAAGCCTCAGGTGCTTTCGTGGAAGATCCTGAAGCAATGCGGCGGTTGGGCGGTATTTTCGTGGGGAAAGAGGAAGACCTTGGATTTTATGTCCTCACGATACTTGATAAGGGTGCTCAGATCCATGTGAAAGAGGACGGTCGAATCCAGCCTGCGAATCTGAGGCTGGAAACACGTCCCGTCTTTTTGTATTGGGACGAGGCGATCAAACATTGTGCCTCAAGGCTTTCCGCATATGAATTGCCGGTGTATTTTACCCCCTGGCTCCATGAGTTCTGCCATTTTTTGTGTTACTGCCTTCAAGACCGGCCCATGATGGCAGCGACAAGTCTGCTGACATCCGCGTTGGGCCGAAGGGGTGTCCCAATAAAATCCCTTCAGGATCTAACCGCAACCCGGGAAAATGGCCCGGATTCTTTTGAATGGAAACTGGGCGTAAGCCTGGCCCAACTGGCAGGCATAAACGAGTCTTTGGCGGTATGGTGGGAGGTTCAGCTCTTGCGCGGTATGGAGTTTGACCTGGGCAACTATCTGGAAGTCAAGGTGGACAAAAGCCTGAATGCAAGACAGTTGCTGGATTGGGGGAGTGAGAAGACGCTGGCGTATATTCGGAATTGGGATAGGGCGGGATATTATCAGGAACCTTTTACCAGGGCGTTTGTTGATTCGTTTCGGAATATTACTTTCCCGGATGGCCACTTCAAAATCCCCCACTTGTGGCCACCCCAAAATCCCCCACCTGTGAAGGAGTTTGTGTAGGATCTTGACCGTGGCAATGGAAAGATCTTCAGCGACAGAACGATTACAATTTATTCTTTTTTCTTCCCTATGGCAAGCTTTTCTGCAGCCTCCTTTAGCCTGTAGCTTTTTCCTTCAAATTCGAGCAAATGGCCTCGGTGGAGCAACCTGTCAAGGATCGCAGAGGATGCGGCATTGTCTCTGAGCAGTTTACCCCAGTCCTCCACCGGACGGTTTGATGTTATGAGTGTACTTTTTCTTTTGGAATAACGATTCAGTATGATATCAAGAAGATCATCTGCTGCATGTTCAGGGACCCTTTTTCTCAGGAAAAGATCATCTATTATCAGCAAGTCTGCCTCTGAAAAAAGCTTTGTTATTTTTTTTGTCTTCCCTGTTTGGGCCGCTTCGAAGACATCTTCAAAGAAATTATGCGCCTCACGATAAACAACCTGATGGCATGCCTGTGTTGCAGCATGAGCAATTGTTTTAACAATATGGCTTTTACCTGTTCCGGGAGAACCGATCAGGAGTGCGTCTTCACCGTTGTGTATAAATTTGATGGTCACCAGTTCAAAAATTTCCTTTTTTGGAAGTCTTGGATTAAAGCCCCAGTCAAACTCAGTCAATGTTTTTCTCTCACGAAGACCGGAAGCATTAAATCTACGTTCTATCAGGCACGACCGCCTGTGATCCAACTCATCCTGAAGCAGGCATGAAAAGACTTCCAGGAAAGAAGATTCTCCTTGATTTGCCTGTATCACTCGGGTTTCTAATGTCGCTCGCATACCGCTTAAACGTAGCGTTCCTAGACTTTTCTCTATTTCCTGCATTGACATCGGCATATTCAGTTTCTCCTTTCTCGATTTCAGTTATCAATGTCATAGTCATCCGGGATATCCAAAAAATCTATCTTCCTCAATTGATCCTCGATCAAATAGCCAATTTCGCATTTGTTTTTGAGCTGTGAAATCATCCACTTCGGCAATCGAATTGTCAGCAGTTCACGTCTCAAATGATCTGATTTCTTTTTTCGACCGGCTCCCGTACGTTTTCCGCCTCGCATTTTCACCTCCAAAACAATCAAGCCCTATGATTATCGTGTAACGAGATTCAAAAAGTCCGACCATATTCGCCTATACATAAGCCCGATTCCTTCGGATGGCCGTTTAGGTTAAACAAATTTCCGCGCCACCGAGAACGTGGCGATGGAAATCAAATTTTTTCCTTTTTTCTCAACCACTTCAGTTGCCTTAACGACATATCGCCTGGATCCATAACGACCATTGGGATTTTTGCCAATGACGGCCCAAGGGTCTGGTTCCAGTCAAATGCCTCTGCTGAAAACCCATTCTTCCGCAGAACAGTAACTGCTTTTTGTGCGCCAATCCTCCCAGCTTCATCCCTGTCCAGAAAAACGGTGATTTTGGGAATCTCAATATGTGAACTGATCAATTTTATTCGGGCTGCCTGTTGTTCGGTCAGGTGCGACCCCATCAGTGCTCCGACGTTCAAACAACCCGATTCGACCAAAACTGCCACATCAAAAAAACCTTCTACCAACACCAAGCCAAGCCGCTGAACTTGATCCTTTGCTGAAGCATCTGATAACAGTTTGTCCTGGTTGTATATTTCCAGTTTTTTGAAGAACGGAAAGCTCCAGTATTTCCCATTCGTTTTTTCTTGCCGCAGTGTCAATGCACGACCGACATGTGTCAGTATAGCGCCGGACATTCCCCGCACTTGAAACACCAACCGGCCATTGAGAGGTGACTGTTTGTTTCCATTCGGCCTTTCCGGGAGGAAACCACATCCCAGATATCGACATGTCGCCTCTGAAACATGTCGATGTTTCAATTCTGGATGTTGCGGCTGTACAAAACGCCTTAAATCCACTCGAATCGGTTTGTTTTCTTTAGGTTTTTTGGGTTCAGGAACATGGTTTTTAACCTCACGTGAACGTATATCCAAATTTGAAATTCCATTTTCCACCATCCAGGAGGCAACTTCATAGCAGTTCATTGCCTGGCCTCGCAGCGCTAAAAGATCCTGGCAGAAATTGAGCACACCGACTTTCGCCCCCAGGCCACTGCTGAAATCCTTGAAGATATTCTCGGTCAGGTTCAAATGCAGCGAAGCAGTTTTTTCGCCTGTAAAAGGCGATTTGATCCATGTCTCGTTGGCCTTACAGCGGCGGTTTCCATCAACTTCCAGGCCAAAAACATCAATCACTCTCTCCCAGCTTGCGTTTTTCCAAACTGTGGGTAGTTGCTCTTTGGGCATGACAAAACGGTTTGTTCCTTCCTCCGAAACCGGTGTCTGTGCGGCGTGCTGCTCCCAGAATGCAGCATAGTCTTCCGGAGGTCGTATTAATTTATGTTCCTGGATTAGCCCCTCAGTATCCTTTTCTTCCTGGTTTTTTTCAGCTAACGTTTTGACAAGGTTGCGGATGGATTTGTAATTGCGCAGCCCCACATTATTGGCTTTGATGCAGGCCTGTTCCACGTAACGGGCCTCATAATGTCGGACCAGGTTGACAATCCCCTGTATTCGTCTTTGACCGGTTCTGCCTTCTTCCTCAAACAAGACCTTGCATAATTTTAAAGTTGCGGGACCAATGCTCTCTGCTTTGGCAAAGAGATACGTTGTTTGCCGTGAAGGATTAAAAATCCTATCTTCCGGCGGTATATTGACAGATCCAGGCCTGCTGTTCTTGGCGTGTCTGCGGAAAATCTCCATTCTTACAGGATTGATAATCTCAATCTCTCTGTCATAAATCCTGACAATAACCTTTGTATAAAGGGGAGCCGGCAAGGCTGAATAATAGGATTTCCCCACCTGAATGGCGCCGTCATCCCAGACCGTACGGATTTCTTGGCTGAAATAGCTGAATGCAGTTAAGGGAAGTTGTTTAAGGTACGGTTTTTCTTCCTGGAACATTTCTTCAACCTGTCGCTTGACTCTCCCGTGTATCCGCTGGGCGGCCCATCGTTCCTCCCAGTGCATAAGCCATTCATTCTGCCGTTCAATCGTTTCAAATGTGCGGCCCTTTAAGGCTGTATCCTGTGTATGCTGTACGGCATTTTCAACAGTCCCTTTCCGGTTTGGGTCTCTAACTCTTGCCGGATCCGCAACAACCCCGTAATGTTCCAGCATGGCCGCATAAACAGCGTTCAATTCAGGTTCGTAAAGATCCGGTTTAATGACGCCTTCTTTCAAATTGTCCAAAACTACATATTGGGGGCAACCTCCGAAATACCGAAATGACTCCTCATGAAGTCTTGCCCATGTTTCTTTGCTTGATTGCCAAACTACTTTCCGGAATGAGCGCCTGGAATATTTCAGCGTCATTATAAAGAGACGAGTTTTGCGGTATTTCCCTGTTGAATGAAGCGTCTTGGCTCCCGTGCCATAGTCTACCTGAGCCTCTTCCCCTGGTAAAAACTCCAATCGATCGAATTGCTTGGGGTCCTTTTTCCTCAGACCCCTTACAAACCGCTTTACGCTGTTGTATTTGTGGGTAAAGGAAAATCGCTCGACCAAATCCTGGTAGATCGCCACGGCATTCCTCCCAAGCTTCACCTGCTTTTCAATCCATTCTCGGTGTGGCTCACATGCTGATCCGGCATGGAGTGGAATCGCCCGTTTTTCTTCCTTGGAGGTGCTGTTTACCGGTGGCCGGGGTGGGGGATTTTCACTGATGATGCAATCAGTCCCGGTGGCCAGGGTGGGGGATTTTGAATTTAAGTCGGAGTCTTCGGGTAAAAAGCCACTTTCTTTTGCGTATTTTCGGATAGTTTTCCTGTCAATGTTGGTCTTACGATGTACTTCACGCTGACCGACGCCATTTTTAAGTAGGGTAATGATGGTAGATTTCTTGTCCGGCTTCAAAACGTTCATCCTTTCTTCCTCCCAATTCAATTAAATTGCATTGGGAGATGGTATAACGCCCTGTCACCATTTTGTGAATTGAACCGAAGATCAAAAAACTACATTTTGAACCTCTTTAGGTGGGGGATTTTCAAGTGGCCACAGGTGGGGGATTTTGGGTGGCCGCCCGGGCTTTTTATTAGGTTCACCACAGAGACACAGAGAACACTGAGAAAGGCCTTTATTCGGGTTCACCACAGAGACACTGAGAACACAGAGAAAAACAAAAAAACGCTGTGCTCTCTGTGTCTCTGTGGTGATATAAATGTATGGATATCAATCAGGTGACAGGGCAGATTATTGGTGCGGCTATTGAGGTGCATAGAGTTCTTGGGCCGGGTTTGCTGGAGTCCGCGTATGAGGAATGCCTTTGCAGGGAGCTGAGTTTGCGTGGGATTTCTTATGAGCGGCAGAAAGCACTGCCGGTAAGCTATAAGGGCGTGGCGCTTGATTGCGGGTATCGGCTGGATATTGTGGTGGCGGGTTGTGTTATTGTGGAATTGAAGGCATGCGAACGGCTTGAGAGAATTCATCAGGCACAGTTGCTGACGTATTTGAAATTGGCGGGTGTCAAATATGGGCTGTTGATCAATTTTAATGTGCCGGTGTTGAAAGATGGGATTAAGCGGATGGTGAAGTGATTTTTGACCACAGAGACACAGAGAACACTGAGAAAAACAAAAAGACGCTGTGTTCTCTGTGTCTCTGTGGTGATATAAATGCATGGCTTCAGGAGGGAGTGGCTTTTCATCTAACAATAAAGCTAAACCACCTGAATCCGAAGGTATTCAAAAATGACCGAGCAAAACAGCAAGAATAAGGATTACCTGAAGACCTTGATTATTGTGGCCATCATCGGCGCCGTGGCTGCCGTTATAGGTGATGCGCTGGGGATTATTCCTTATCTTTTTCCAAAGGGTAGCGATGTGGTCAGGATTCCGCCTGAGATTATTTCACCGTCCCTGTTGGAAAAGGACCTGTCAGATGCCAATATCTATCTGTCGGATACCGATGAGAACAGGGTGCGAAGGTTCCTAAGGGATGATCCTGCCTATCCGCAGCTGGCAAAGGATTGTTTGGAACTGCTGAAGGGAAAGCGGCTTTCCTCGGGAGTGCCCCTGGATGACATCAACGGGAAGTACAAGGAGCAGTTGGGTTTGCCGTCGAATAAATACATCGAGGCGGGTCAATATGATCGTTTTGGGAAATTGAAAAAGGCCATCTTCAATGCCTGGGCGGAAAAGCAGAAAGCGGGGTATTGGCAGAAATCGTTTAAAGATATTGCTCTTCCTCGGACATAGGTCTCAGAGAAACAGGATGAGTCCCTGAACGGACGGCAAAACGAAGGGATGATTAGGATGCGTAGGATGATCCCCGCGGGATTGGATGGGAAAAGAAAGGCGGAGGACGGAGGGTTGGTTGGGAATGGGATTACTTTGAAGGTGTTGCGAAAGCATATTAAGCGGTTGGTGAATTTTGCGGAAGCGGGGAATGGGGAAAAGATTCGGGAGGAGTTGAAGCGGATTGTGCCTGAGTATCATGCGGAGAGTGCAGAGGACAGCGGAAAATGAGAAGATTGGAACAACAGAAGGTGAGAGGGTTGAAGGATGGGTGGATGGGTGGATGACATCTAACGGGGGTAGGCGGGTAAATAAAAAAGCTTAAAAATAAAAAAATAATCTCGCGCAAAGACGCAGAGGCGCAAAGAAAAGCCATAGGGTTATTTTTGAAAAACTTGGCGTCTTTGCGTCTTGGCGCGAGTACCACTTTTCATGCCTCTTCCGGTATGTCTTCTTCTGGCCCTTTTGGGCCTTTTTTGTTTATGGTTTACGCGCAGGCAAAAGACGGGTAAGGTTCTTTTGACCATTTCAACGCTATCCTTTGGAATTTTGAGCTACGACGCGGTTTCGGATACGCTGGTGAAGCCGTTGGAACACCACCCTCCCCTACAGATTTTCAAACTTTGAAAGATGTCAAATGGATCGTGGTTCTGGGTGGTGGTTCTGGAGTCGATCTCAGGGCCTTGGATTAGCGTATCATGCCTTTGGCGCCCATGGGGGGAACGGGCTGGGGATCTTATCCTTTGCTGGATGCTGAAATGAGGTGCTCATTTTTGAATCTCTTGAGATCCAACACATCAAAGGCATACGCACGGCCGGCCTTGCAGGCCGTCAAACGCCCCTTTTTAATCCACCTTCTCAGCGTTACCTCTGAGATCCCGAGATATTCTGAAGCCTCCTTCAGATTGAATGGCTTTAACGCGATTTCAGTTTGCCACTGCTTCAGATCCAGCACCGCAGGGGAGTCTTGATGTGTCCCCATTATCCCATATTTTAAAATGTACACGCCCAGTTTTTCCTTTTCTTTTTCAGGAAGCTGGTAGATTGAATCAATGACGTTTTCTGCAGTTTGCATGGTTACCTCCATGTTTCATTAAGATATTTCTTGAGATCTCTGTAGAAGTTCTCGTGAGGGCCTGTCTGATATAGAACAAGTGAATCGTCTTCAAGTTTATAAGCCATTAGCGTCAAATGGCGACCCATGCTGAACTTGTATACTCGAAAACCGTCCAAATCTCCTTTTTTCGATTCACCGATGGTCGGATTCGTGACGATATCCTCAACGGCATCCAACACAACCTGTTGAAAATGCCTTGGAAGCTTTTTTATATATTTTTTGAATGGTGGCATCTGAAGAATTTTCATGTTAAATGGTTATCATATCTTATCATATCTTGTCAATAGCCCTTTATGGAAATACGTTGGCAACTTTGTAAACTTATTCAGGGCGGTGGTCCACATACCGAAGGAATAGGCTACACTGAAGCACAAAAGGGTTTTTTGCTTGACGGCGGGGTGTTGGTTCTTGGTCGTTGCCATTTGATAAGATTTGGGTTATTATCGGATTATGAGTAATGAAATCGGATCAGCGCACAATCATCTGTTCCAGAACATCCTTGGCCGTGAAGATATGGCCAGGGATTTTGTTCGGTACTATATGCCGCCGGAAATCGTCGGTGATCTGGACCTGGATACTTTGGAAGTGGCCTCTGAATCGTATATCAGTAGAGACAAGGCATGCCTTGTCTCTACTCAAAGAGAGCCTTTCCGATATCGTACTCAGCCTCTGACCTCTGACCTCTGACCTCTGACCTCTGACCGGGGATCACTGGCTGTTATCATTCCCGTGGTTTTCTACCATGGCAAGAAAAAGTGGAGATACAGCCTGGAATTCTCGGATCAGTTCAATCTGCCTGGAGAACATTACAGGAGATATGTCCCCAAATTCGAACATATTTTGCATGAAGTCCAAGAGATCAATAAGCGCAAGATCAAATCCACCATTGCTCTTGAAGTATTTCATGTTGTTCTCGAGTGTATTTTCTATCCGGAGAAACGGGAACGAATCTATGAATCCCTTGAGTTGTTGTTTCAGGGGTTAAACACAGATAAGGCCGGAGAGTTGTTTTATGTGTTTGTGAAATATTTGCTTTCGGCCACCGATGTAAACCCCATAGAGGTGGAAAAGAGGGTAAAACATCTTCCAAAAGGAGAAGAGACCGTGCGTACCACAGCAGAAGTTTTGAGAAAAGAAGGGTATGACAAGGGAGTGGTTTTAGGTAAACAACATGGGAAACTGGAAAACGCTCAGGAAATGCTCATAGACGTTGCCGGTGAACGATATGGACTTTTGCCTTCCGTACTGGAAGCGAAAATCAAATCCATTAAGTCCATCACGACTTTGAAAAATTTGGCAAGACAAGTCGTTAAGCTGGACAGGATGGAGGGTTTTGAAAGGCTCGTCAACAAGGCTGTGGATCATTGATGCCAACTGAACCTCCAAACCCCACCCAAAACATAGTACCCCTTCCTTTCCCTTTACCTATTTTAGCCCAAAGCCATTTTAGGTAAGCTGTTCCAATTATCGGGCTTGGTCCTAACTTCGCCCACCCGGCAATGAATTGCCGGGCTATTGTCTGTCGCCCTTACAGGGCTCTCACAGTCCCGTAGGGACGGCAGGAAATAGCCCGGGGTTTCAACCCCGGGGCTAATGGGCGAGATAATGACCAAGCCCCAATTATCTACTCACCTTGTCTGTAATGGGGAGTGTAACCTGTCGGTTTTTTAATATATAACGTTGGTGCTTTTGCTGCTTTATTCATTTATAAGGCAACTTTAAGATTTCTATCTCATCTTCCAACTGCTCGAATTCAGGGTCTTTATGCACGAGGGTTGAAGCATACAAAATTGCTGTTGCTGCTATCCATGCGTCGGCAAAGGAGAGTTTATGGGTCGCCTTTAATCTTCCGGCTATTAAGCCAATCTCTTCTGAAGATTCAATTCTTGTTATCGCAAGTTTGGCCATCAATTCAACTCGCTTCTGAGCTTCTTCTCGTCCCTGCTCTCGAAATGTGATATAGAAAACTTCAGTAAAAGTGGCAAAACAGACAAAAATAACAAGCTCATCTTTCTTTGCCATTTCAAGTAGTTCTTGGACAGTATCTGCTCCTTTTTCATCTTCAAAAAAGGTTAAGAAGGCGGAACTGTCAAGAACGTAACCCTTATCATCCCCATTTTGATTCTTCAAGGTTTAAATCCTCTCTCCGGGATTCCAACAATTTCTGGGTCAAGTCTATACCTTTTGCACAACCTCTTAAAGCTCTGATTGGGTCTATCTCCAATCCACGATAAGTGTCCGGAACAGGTTCATCAAGGAAAACGACAATCACGCTTCTTTTTCCTTTAATCGGAACTCCCTTTAACAACTCAATCTTCCCCTTGTCATATACTCCATTTATCGTTAACATTTTAAACCTCCTCTCTTAGGGTCGTGGCAATAATGTTGCGCTATGGGGCACCCATTGAGATTGAATCTTGACTATTGATGATTGTTAGAGCAAAGGGGTGTTGCATTAAAATTCAGGCACCCGAATTCTCGGGGGACTCAGCCTTCGAAGAAGGCTCCGCTCTTTGATTTCCATAACGGAAAATCATTCATGTGTTTGGAATAATTGCTGTTTTCTTTCGTTAAATGATTTGAGCCAATACTTCGTTTGTGTCGTCGCCTGTGGCATCGAGAACTTTGTCTTTTTCGGCTTCTTTTGCAATCTCTTTTATCTGTCGCTTGATCTCTTCGTATTCAGAAAGTTTCCGTTTCAGGAATTTGAGGGTTATTTTGGCCTTCTCTTCAAGGCCTTGGGGTGTCAGCGTGTAGGTGTAAGGGACTTTGCTGGGGGCGCTTTTGAAGCGTTTTATTTTGATGATGCCCTTGTTGGCCAGTTCTGTGAGACATAGTTGGTTTTCCCCAGGCTGATGCCCATTCGTTTGGCCATTTCCCGCTGGGAGAGATTGGCCTTGGATGCCAGGAGTTTCAGGACTTTGTAGCGTATTTCTTGTTCGTAAAGATGGTTCATGGGGCGAACACTAGGCGAAGACAGGGAAGATGTCAACGGTTTTTTTTGGGCGCCCAGTTTCTTACTGCGCACAATGCTTTGTATTTTTTTTAGACCCCAGTGAAACAACAAAACGGGTTTCACGGGGCAGGCAGGATTAACAGGATTTTGCAGGATTTTTTTCTTGTTTTCGCTAAGAAGGCTTTTTGTCGGTTTTGTTATGATCCTTAAAGAGGGACCAAGGATCACAACACAACAAGCCCTGGCGAACAACGCATTGTGCATGGAATACGACTGTGAAATAAGAGGTGCTTTTGCCGCTTTATCGACGTTGAAGATGTTGTTAAGTAATCTTTCCCCTTGGGACCATCGTTACCAATTCGGAGTATTGCTCCAGCATGCTGTCAGCAGTCAGGAATCGCATGGGCTCGGTAAGGGCCTGGGCTATTAATAGCCGATCGAATGGATCGCGATGATAAAGAGGCAGTTCATGCACTTTCGCTGCATGCCTTGCCGAAATCATAAGCTCTCGGAAACCACTCTGTTCAATTGCGTCCACAAATTCGTCGGGATCTCCTTCGAGCTTGCCGATCTTTGCCTTGATGGCGATCTCCCAGATCGAAGCAGCCGAAACAAGGTTCGGCTGCGGCAAGCATAACCTGCCGGGCCTTGGCGCCAAGCTTATCACTGTCCAGAACTACCCAAATGAAAATCTGCGTATCGATTAAGAGCCGCATTCACGCCCCTCGAATTCCAAAAGGATATTGTCTGGTAGTGGCGCGTCAAAATCGTCTGATACCTTAACCTTACCCTTGAGGACGCCGAAACGAATCTGAGGCCGACTCTCTTCTATCCGAGAAAGGCGAGCCATCGGCTTTCCAGCCTTGGCGATAATTACCTCTGTACCGGAAGCGACCGCCTGAAGCAAGCTAGACAGGCGTGTCTTGGCTTCCTGGATATTGAATGTTTGAGTAGTGGTCATGTAAACCTCCACGCGTGAACTGAGTAATAGGGGCGTTGCTACCTAACTGCATTTCTCTAAGATTGTCCAAATCCCCTCATGTTGTCAATCAATTTCTTATCTTTTCTGAATACCTTCCAGCTGTTACAGGGTGGGCGCGTTTGGAGGAGGTCGGGAGCGTCCAGTCTGGGTTGGTGGGGCATTCTATTTTTTGGACAGGATTAACCCCAGTACCATCTGCCGGAGCTACGGGGCAGGCAGGATTTTTTTTGGTTTTAATCTGGTTGAGCCTGTAAATACTGTGTGGGCAGAGGGACGCTCATGCATTCATGCGTTTCTCTCATTTTTCCGATTACCGCGCTTCCCGTATTCCGCCGGCTTCTCCTTTGCCATAAACCCAATCTTCTTTTTCGGCTTGTTTTCGATAATCAACAAATGAGTAAGCCCCTATCCCCAACCCCTGCCGATTATAAGACGAATCGTTATGGGCACCGATGATCTTCCACCAAACTTAACGTTGTTCCACAATTCCACTATTCTGGAGAAATCCCATATATCTTTTCGGTTGTCAATATGTGGAAGAAAAGGTTCAAAGTGTCAGAGGCACAAAGCCGAAAACTGGCAATATCTATAGAAATTCCAATCGATCTTTCATTTCTTCTTTATTATATCGCTGAAGTAGGCTCAACAATCTGGACATGGTTTCTCTGAATGGAAGTTGCTTTGAAAGTATGATTCCCCAGTGTTCTTGTTGGGCTTTCATCTGCTCGTTGTGGAGAATTACAAAATCTTTCACATTGAAAGTAAAAAGACAGCGTTCTTGCCCTATTGCAAAAAGCAGTTGATCTACATCGGACACTCCCTTCCTATTCAATTCCTGAGCGTGAATGGCATCATATCCTCTCTTTCGCAAGGCATGTGCTAATACCGAATGCACATCTTCATCAAGAAATAATTCGATTTTCATGAGTTCAAACTTTTCAGATTGGAGCGGTGTGTAACTTGCGATTTCCAGAACTCTACGTCTGAAGATTCAGCCAAATCAGAATCAACTTCAACTTGATGGTCAAAATAGTACGCCAAAGCAGAATGTAGCTGTGAGGGCGTTAGATGCGCCAATGTCGTCAAAATTTCGTCACTGCTCATTCCCATTTGGTAGTAGCCGGCAATGCATCTGACGGTAATCCGCGTTCCAGAAATTATTGGCTTTCCGTCAGCGATTTCCGGATGACAATCAACGTAGGGATATGCTTTTTCTTGTAATGCTGAGGTCATAGTATTGCCCTTTCTATGAGACTAATGTAAGGAACGCTCAGTCTGGGGTAGCGTAATGGGGCACCCATTGAGATTGAATATTGACTATTGATGATTGTTGGAGCAAAGGGGTGTTGCATTAAAATTCAGGCACCCGAATTCTCGGGGGACTCAGCCTTGAAGACGGCTCCGCTCCCTGATTTCCATAACGGAAAATCATTTATATGCCTGTAATAATTGCTGTTTTCTTTCGTTAAATGATTTGAGCCAATACTTGGTTTGTGTCGGCGCCTGTGGCATCGAGAACTTTGTCTTTTTCGGCTTCTTTTGCGATCTCTTTTATCTGTCGCTTGATTTCTTCGTATTCAGAGAGTTTCCGTTTCAGGAATTTGAGGGTTATTTTGGCCTTCTCTTCAAGGCCTTGGGGTGTCAGCGTGTAGGTGTAAGGGATTTTGCTGGGGGCGCTTTTGAAACGTTTTATTTTGATGATGCCCTTGTTGGCCAGTTCCGTGAGGACATAGTTGGTTTTCCCCAGGCTGATGCCCATTCGTTTGGCCATTTCCCGCTGGGAGAGATTGGCCTTGGATGCCAGGAGTTTCAGGACGTTGTAGCGTATTTCTTGTTCGTAAAGATGGTTCATGGGGCGAACGCTAGGCGAAGACGGGGAAGATGTCAACGGTTTTTTTTGGCGCGGATTGCGCGGGTTTTGTTTTTTTTTGCAGTAAAAATTTGGGCGCCCAGTTTCTTACTGTGTACAATGCTTTGTATTTTTTTTAGACCCCAGTGAAACAACAAAACGGGTTTCACGGGGCAGGCAGGATTAACAGGATTTTACAGGATTTTTTTTAAGGGCTTTTTACAAAAGGTAACGAAGAGAGCAAAGATGGTGTTGGGTTTTGAGTTGCCAACTCTTACATCTATCTGTACCTATCGCCCATCTCCAATACTGACCGCGATTCGCTTTTGCTCTTTACCGCTGAGATATGGATGCATGGGTAAACTCAGGCATTTTTTGGCCATTGAGCCTTTGGCAAAGAGCATTCAATAGAGGGAAACACCCCAATCTATCAAAAATTGAAAATAAGCCACTTGTTCTTTCTTTGTTTCAGACAGGATAACAGGATTTTGCAGGATTTTTTTCTTGTTTTCGCTAAGAAGGCTTTTTGTCGGTTTTGTTATGATCCTTAAAGAGGGACCAAGGATCACAACACAACAAGCCCTGGCGAACAACGCATTGTGCATGGAATACGACTGTGAAATAAGGGGTGCTTTTGCCGCTTTATCGACGTTGAAGATGTTGTTAAGTAATCTTTCCCCTTGGGACCATCGTTACCAATTCGGAGTATTGCTCCAGCATGCTGTCAGCAGTCAGGAATCTCATGTAGGAGTGGGGTCAAACCTTGATTTGTGATTAAGGATTTTAACCCGTTCAGTAAGGTAAACTTCGCTGTCATTGTTATAAATTCAACGGAGCAGGCACGGATTACACCCCAGTTGAACACCCATAGTGGGTGGAATGGGGGTCCGTTGCTATTTAACTGAGTTTCTCATGGACTGGGGTAGTTTTGTTAGCTTTTTTTGCTGAACGTAAGAAGCAGGCGACGTGCATCTTTTAACAAAAGGAGAAGTTGTCGATCATAAAGCGGTGAGGCAACAAAACCAAAACGAAGATAGAATTGAGTTGCATCCTCATCGATCGGATGCGTAAGTAAGGCTCGTATGCCGGCATGTTCAGCCATCATGAGAGTGCGGCGAATGGCGTCCTGAAGGAGACCTCTTCCAATACCACGCCCCTGATGTCGTAGAGAAACGGCAAGCCGAGCGAGTAGAACCACAGGGATAGGGTACTGCCCCGTACCCTTACGGATGCGCTCTGGAGCTTCCAGCGTATCCACCTGTCCGACGGTCAGACTGAAGTATCCAACAATTCGGTCACTATCAACCACTACAAATGTTTTGGCTGAGCCGCTGGCCTGTGCCTGACGCGCATGACGAGCCAACCAGTCATTTAGAACCGGCTTGCCACAGTCGAAGGGTGAAACGGGATGCTCAGTATTCAGCGGTTCGGGGGGAATCAGGGACATTGCTCATCCCAAGGCGCAGGCTTGGAGAACAAATCCTGCAACCCGATGTTTTCCTCAGCGGGACGATCCAGTAGATCCAGCAGGTTCTGATATCGGTTGCCGGAGACCATGAACATCCGCTGATCCAGCAACGCGTTTTCAGCGGCATGATATGCACTGTCCATGATAAATTCTGTCAGTGACTTGTGGCACACCTCTGCCGCACGGCGCAGGACGACCTCCTGTTCCGGGGTTGTACGAAGTCCAAGTCGAGACGATTTAACGGGTCTTTTTCCAATCGGTTGAGTCGCTGTCATGATTGATCTCCTTTTTCAGAATCAATATGTAATGTTAGTACATTTGACGCGCGGTGTCAACTCAGATCAGTATCATGGGTCAAATCTTTGATTGACTTAGGCTGCTATTTTTTGACCTCAAAATTAAATGAATAAATCAGGCGATGCTTCGGTTCGAGTAATTCAGTATTAAGCGATGGATGAGAAGGGTTGTCTTCAAAAAGCTTTTTGGATTTTTCCCACTTTCTTGAAAGCCCGTGCTTCCTGATGTATTCTTCAATATCAGGTCTTAGTTCAATAATAACAGGCATGTCGATTCTATTGATATACCGATGATTTTGTCAATCCCTCTTCCAAATCTTTCAAAAAATCTTCTTCATATAAATTTGTCTCTGCAAAGTCAGCCAGGATGGCATCAATTTTAGCTTTCTTGAAACTTTTGAATCTGACCGGCTTGGCCTTAAGTCTCTGCAACAACTTTTTGCGTTCCTCCTCCGGTAGGCTGTCAACAAGCTCATAAAGTGTATCCATAGGTATTTCTATTTTCTTGGATATTGTTTCTTTGAGAGTTATCTGTGGCATATGTGTATCCACCTTCTTGAAAAAGGCGCTTCCCAGCTATATTGTCACCTCTTGAATTTACCCCAAGTATTCACCCAAGCCTGTCGATTTGTCAAGAAGTTTCCTTCCCACGTAATAATGGGGGACGTTCGTCAGATTATAAGTTACTCAAAAGCTTTCGGTTCTTTCCCTTCAATTGAGCAGTCTTCTATACTCCTCTTTACGAGTTTTGCGTGACATATAAACTTATAATCTGAAGTACGTCCCCCGCCCCGGTCACAGCAAACGTTGAGGGCGAGACCATCTCCATGCCGGGTCTCCCAGGTTCCTCGGTCAATCTTTCAGCACGCGCCGTCCCCAATCACCCCGGGAAGCCAGACAGTTGCATACGTCCGTTCCTTCGCTGTCAGCACTGGGCTTCGCCTATCCTGGACGGTTAGCCACTTCCATGAGTTTAACGAGGCCGAATCGGGTTCGCTTGCGCTACGGCTCGCGCTTTCGCCTCACGAGGCTTCGCAGGGTCGGGTTACCCCGTCCCGCGCTCGATCGGCTACTTGCCAAACGGACAACTTACAAGGTGAACTCCTTTCAGTTCACAAGATTGGCCAGGCTTGACCTGGCGCACCAGGATAAACAGGATTTTCAGGATTTTTTTGTTTACATTTCCAATTGCTTGCCCACGCCTCGGAGAGAAGAAATCAAAAATACTACATTCGCTACGCGAAGGGGGTATATCCGGTTAATCTTGTTGATCCTGTCCAATATTCTTGGCTCCGTAATTGTGTGCCTTATGTCAACAAGCGCATATCTCTTGTTCGCGGGGTTTCCTTGAAAATTAAAACCCTATTTTCAGAGCTTCGGGAGTCCTTCTGTCAGTTGTGTTTTCTTTCAAATCTCCTGTAGACATCGTCATCGTTTCGCTTGCCAACAACAGCGATCTTAACGGTGTCTTTTTCAACCCTATAGATGATCCGATACTCACCGATATCAACTCGTCTGTACTCAGCGCTTCCTATGAGCTGTTTTGAGTCATGGGGCTCGGCTTCTTCCCTCAGCTTTAAAATCGTTGATAATATCTGACGGAATTGCTTTGCATCCAATTTTCTGACAAATTTTCCGGCAGCCTTAGTAATATCCAGCTTATACATCTCTTCCGCTCAAAAGGCGTTTGGTTTCGGTCTCACCCAAGTAGCCACCGTCCTCAGCCTCGCGGGCCTTCTGAGCCCAGTATGCATCCTCGATTTCAAGGAATCTCTCATACATTCTGTGAGATATAATGACTGACTTTGCCCTGCCTGACTTCTTGACAATAACCGGAACCCTCTCGGCGGTATCCAGGTATCTCCCCAATCTGTTCTTCAATTCTGTCGCCGTAACATCCATATCATATCCCCCCAACTAAACATTAGCTAATATAGCCATGATAGACATATCAGCTATTTTAGTCAAAAATAGATTGCCCCCATAAAAGGGGTCAAGCCTACTCTTGCACAGTACCGTCGCCCAGGTGCTTGTGATCAATAAATCCCAAAGCCGGCCTGTGGAGTGCATTGTCATATCTGAATATCAGCTTGCTATGTTTGTCTTGGTAATGAATCAACATGCTGCTCGATACTGAACCAGTCGGCAATATTGAATGCAATCCTGATTTGTTTCAGGATATCTTCAATATTCATATTTCAGTCTTGCAAGGTCGTCCAATTTCTTTTTCAGCAAATCCGAAACGTTTGCGATATGCTCCCATTCCAGCCATTCCTTGTCATCACCGAGTTTGCCATTAGTAAATAATGTCAGGAATTTTTTATTACTCATACCTTTGGCTTCTTCAAATCTTCTGATTTTCTTTTTGTAAACAGCCAATTTCCTTTCAATTACCTCTTTTCCAATGATGATACTATCCTTAAGACTCGGCAGACCATTTTTTTCAATCAAAACCCTGGCATAGTCTTCCAAAACCAACCTCCTAAATATTTTACAGAAGGTAACGAAGAAAAAACCTTTCTTATCTTTCTTGCCTTCTGTAAAATTCATTCTTTTGTTAATATAAGCCCTTCTTCTGTTTTTGTGTAAATTTTTCCACATCCCATACAATCCAGATCGTCGGTCAGACGTTCCCCGCACTGGCACATCCAGCCGACCCTTCGAGCGGGGTTACCCAACATAAGGGCGTAGTCCGGAACATTGCGGGTAACCACAGCCCCGGTGCCCACAAAACCGTATTTCCCGATGGTCGCGCCACAGACGATGGTGCAGTTCGCCCCCAGAGTAGCGCCGTGTTTCACCCGGGTGGGGCGTACCTGATCCATCTTCCGAATTTCGGCCCTTGGGTTATAGATGTTGGTAAAGACCATGGACGGCCCGCAGAAAACACCGTCTTCCAGGGTAACGCCTTTGTAAACGGTAACATTGTTCTGAATTTTACACCCTTTGCCGATGGCGACATCGGGACCGATCACCACATTCTGCCCGATGTTGCAGTTTTCGCCCAGGGTTGTGTTGGACAGGATATGGGAAAAATGCCAGATTTTGGTGCCTTTGCAGATTTCGCAGCCGTCGTCGATGATCGCGGTTTCGAAATCCGAAACAAATTCGAATTCATAGATCATTCCAGACATCCTCTCTCTCATCCCCCAGGATATTCGCTGCAAATCCTGTTTTTTCCTGTAGTTTCATGAGATATTGTGAATTCGAAGAAATGGTTTCTTGGTCTTCTATGGGCATTACGATAATTTCGACCTGGTTACCGAATTCTTCCGGGATAAAAATAGATTTAATGCTTTGCCGATCAACGATTTTTCTTATTACCTTCATGAAAACCTCTTTTTACACAGCATGAGGAATTAGGGTCCGGGGTCGGACCATGGAAAGTGCAATTTAATCAGTCAGCTGAATCAAAAAAGCTCTCTAAAATCGACCTTAGAATTCCCTTTTTGCCCCCAAAAAGGGGGTTTTAAGGGTAATGAGCCATTTAATAAGGTTGGTCAGAAAAATCCCTCAGTTTTTGTAAACGTCGCCTCTGGGTCCAATTTTGGCGATGAGGAGTGTCGCTTGAATCTTTTTGAACAAAATTCGGCCTTGATCATTGTTTCGGCCATTTGCCACCAGGGGTTGAAACCCCTGGCTATTATCAGCCGTCCCTACAGGACGGTAAAAGCCCCATCGGGGCGACAGACAATAGCCCGGCAATTTATTGCCGGGTGGACGGAACGATGATCAAGGCCCAAGATTCGATATTTTCCAACCCTTATTCGGAATACGTTCTTTTCTTCTTTGAGTGGTTTCACATCCGTTGGAATGCCTTTACTGAGGCTTCTCAGAGATGCATCTATAAGGGTTTTGTAACTGGAGGGAAGTTTCTGATACTCCTTTGCTGCCTTCTTAGAAAACGCTATCGTAAATCGTTCCAATTGACCGTGTCGCCTCTTTCAAATTCCTTTTCCGCAATTGAAAGACGTACGCTTTCTTCTTCCGTCAATGGGGCACTATCAGTCTCCGTAAACGTTTTCCAAAATTTACCCAACTAAAGTTCCGAAAAGGGGCTGTAGGCAGGGGGCTAATGCCCTGAACGGAAGTTCTCCAATCGTTTCTCTGTCACTTCTGTCCAAGCCTTTTTTGATGAATCCATGTCAGCATCCAAAGTCTGCAAAAGACGGTCAACAAGCATAATCTCTTAAAAGCCTGCGCAACGCCTGCATTGCCTTTGCTTCCCCATGCACCAGCCTTATTTCTCCCGGAGGTTCAGGCATGGCTTTTACCCAATTGACCAGCATGCGTTGATCTGCATGGGCTGAATATCCTGTAAGTGAATATACACCGGCCTTGACTGGCGCTTTTTTATCAATAATGCGCCGCCCCAGGGTTCCCTTTGCCTGATATCCCACAAAAAATATGTCATTTTTGGGATCATCAAGGCCGTACTTCAGGTGATCAAGAATACGTCCGCCGGTACACATGCCGCTGCCGGCTATGATGACGGCAGGTCCTTTGAAATTTAAAAGTTTTTTGTGATCCCGGAATCTTTCCACTGAATAAAGGTTTTTAAAGTCAATGGGGTGATCGCCTTTTGCCTTGAGCGCCTTTGCTTCTTTATCCCAGAAGGAATCAAGCGCTGAATATATCTTCGTAATTTCAAGGCCCAGGGGAGAATCAATGAAAACAGGAATTTTTGTGCCAATCCTGTCAAGCTCATAGATCAGCTCCTGTGTTCTTCCGAGTGAAAATGCCGGAATATAAACGATACCTTTGTCATCCATGGCTTTATGGAGTATTTTGTTCAAGGCATCGATCCTGTTCTTTCTGCCGGTATGATTCCGGTCACCATAAGTGGATTCCAGCACCAGCAGATCACAGGCATCCGGTGGGTCAGGATCAGGCAGGATGGGCGTATCCGTGCATCCCAGATCCCCTGAGAAAATAACCGTATAATCTCCGACCGATTTTTGGGGAAAGCTGAATCGTATAAAACACGACCCCAGGATATGGCCCGCATTGCCAAACTTGAAGTTGATCCCTTTTTTCAGGGCAAATACTTCATTATACTCAAAGCCCCAGGAAAGGTCATCAATGGTTTTTTCAAGTCGCTGAACCTGTTTGTCACTTTTATCCGTGAAAGAGAGGGCATCGTGCAGCATGGGAATCAAAAGGGCTTTGGTAGCGTGAGTACAGATTATCTCGCCCTGGAATCCAGCGTCAATCAGATCAGGCACCCTTCCGATATGATCAATATGCGCATGGGTCAGAAACAGATAATCAATATCCGATGGTAAAACAGGAAACCGGTCAAAGGCAAGTTCAGGGTCGTTGCCATAGGCTTTGCCGCAGTCCACAAGGATATTCACACCGCCCGTTGAACCCGGATGCGTCTGCACCAGATGGCATGAGCCTGTGACGCAATGTTTTGCTCCGAGATGGTGGATTTCAGGTGTCATTTTTTAGCATCCTTCATTTTAATGGTTTAAGGGGTCGCCCATTATATCCATCGCCTTATCTTCAAAGCCGGGGTTTTTTGTGGGTTCAGATACACAGCTCCGCCCCTTGCGTTACATCCTAAGAGGCATTTAATCCGTTCCAAGCCCTACACTCT
This sequence comes from Desulfatiglandales bacterium, assembly GCA_963664475.2. Classification (GTDB taxonomy): domain Bacteria; phylum Desulfobacterota; class DSM-4660; order Desulfatiglandales; family Desulfatiglandaceae; genus NaphS2. The sequence continues at coordinate 1,060,422 of CAXXXE010000001.1, read as the reverse complement.
CATGCTGATTTTTGTACAGCATAACAGAATTTGAGGAGGATCTTCAACAAATAACAAGAATTTGTGGGGGAAGGAATGTTTAGCGACTTACCGCTTAAAACCGCGGCGATGCCGCCTAAACAAGATGCACATGCCGGGTGGCAATGATATGGCAGTCCGTACCCGCGGGATTTTTGATGAGGGGGTCACCGATGGATACGGGGGCCTGGACGGTGAGGGATTGAATTTCCGCCATGACCTGGAAGATGCTGTTTTTGGGAATGGGCGCGTTCGTTCGAACGCTGACCAGGGGGAAATCGCCGTTTTCCACCCGGATGTTCCCGGCAATGGTCCGCATGGGCCGAATCAATTCCTGTTCCGCCCATTTGGGTCCTTTGTCGCAGGTATGACCTTCGACCCGTGTTACCCGGATTTGGGGTGTTTCTTCAAAATCGATTTCCAGCGGACATCCATTGGGACATACGATACAGGTGAGTTCTTTTCGTTTCATTCTACGCTCACTTCCAGTTTTCCGGTATTTTCCAGTTTGTCTTTTTTAACCTTAATGCGAATCATTTCGGCCGGGTGCAACCGCACCAGTTTCTTTCGGGCCACTTTTCGATCCCCGTCCCGGATCCAGACGGCCCGATTGCGCGAGGGTTCGGTGACGCGGAGGGACAGGGTGAAATCGCTTTTTCCCGATACCTGCTGCGGCAGGACGTATCGGACCCCGTTTTTGGGTTCGATGTCGATGGCGGTCTTTCTGTGAGAAACAGGTCCTTCCAGATACCGGCAGGCAAATTCTCCCGCCAGGGATGCCTCTTCGGAAACATGATCCACCAGATCGTGAACATGCAGCACATTGCCGCATGAAAACACGCCGGGAATGCTGGTCATAAACGTTTCATCCACAAAGGCCCCGCTGGTTCTGGATTCCATTTTAACCGTCGCCCCCGCGGAAAGCTCATTTTCCGGAATGAGCCCCACGGAAAGGAGCAGGGTGTCGCAGGGGACAAAGCGTTGGGTTCCGGGCCGCGGTTGAAAATTGTCCATTTCCGCCACTGTGACGCCGGTGAGGCGATCCTTGCCATGCACCGCTATCACCGATGTGCCGAGATGCAGGGGGATGTCGTAATCGTTGAGGCATTGCTGAATATTTCGCGGCAATCCGCTGGCGTAGGGCAGGATTTCAAAAACCGCTTCCACCTTTGCCCCTTCGAGGGTCATCCGTCTGGCCATGATGAGGCCGATATCCCCGGAACCGAGTATCACGACCCTTTGGCCCACCATGATGTTTTGTAAATTAATGAAATTCTGGGCGGCCCCGGCGGTGTAGATGCCCGAAGGCCGGGTGCCCGGCAGCGATATGGCCCCGGCCGTTCGCTCCCGGCAGCCCATGGCCAGGATCACGGCTCCCGCATGAATCCGGGTGTACCCTTTCCTGGAGCTTACGGTGAGATTGCGCTCCCGGTCCATGGAAAGGACGATGGTGCCCAGCATGGCATCGATGCCATGCGCATAAAATTCATCGATATACCGCTGCGCATACTCGGGGCCGGTAAGGGCCTGACCGAAGCGGTGCAGCCCGAAACCATCGTGAATGCACTGGTTGAGGATGCCCCCGAGTATCCGGTCCCGTTCGATCAAGAGAATATCTTCGCATCCGGCCTGCCTGGCGGCCACCGCGGCGGAAAGACCCGCGGGCCCTCCGCCGATAATTACCAAATCATGTTTTATCTCATGCATGCCGTAGAAACTCCTGGCTTGGAAAAACTGAAACAACATAAGTCTCACGCAAAGCCGCCAAGGCGCAAAGAAAAGAAAAAAACACGGTTTTTTTGAAAACCCTTTGCGTCTTTGCGCCTTTGCGCGAGTAAAAATACTTACCGCACATGTCCTGTAAAGAGATAAGAATCCCGACTGTACAGCCGATAATCCTCAGGCCGATAGCCGAAATCCTTTTCCAATATCTGAACGATTCGGGGCAGACAGAACCCCCCCTGGCATCTTCCCATCATGGCCCGGGAGCGATATTTGATGCCGGCAATGGTTTTGTTGCCAAGAGGATTTTCGATTGCGTCCAGGATTTCCCGCTTGGTGATCTGCTCGCAACGACAGACGATTTCTCCGTAATCAGGGTCCCGGGAGACCAGATCCGCCTTTTCTTCTTCGGGCAGGTCGTGAAAAGATCCCGGGAAACCGGACCGCTCCGCCACAAAATGGTCCTTTTCCGTCAGGGGAAGTTTTTCGCCCACCATATCCCGGACCATGAGCGCGATGGCAGGCGAACAGGTGAGCCCGGGGCTTTCGATGCCCACCAGGTTGATAAAGCCGGGAATGTCTTCTCGGCTTTCGATGACGAAATCCTTGTAGCCCTTCACCGCCGGAGGGGTCTGCTTGGGCCGCAACCCCGAAAACCCCCGGATAAAATCGGAAGTGCTGATGGCCGGGAGCAACTGCCGGCCTTCTTTTTTAAGCTGGTCGATAATGTCGGCGGTGCAGGCGTAATCGTCCGCTTGATCCACGTATTCATTACTGGGTCCGATGAGAATATTGCCGTCCACCGTGTTGGTTAAGTGGATCCCCAGACCGGCGCCCCCTTTTCTGGGAGCCGGATAGATCAGGGTGGAGAGACTGCCGTTCAGGCGTTTGTCCAGGATCAGATATTCCCCCCGGCAGGGATAGATGGCGTACTCGGTCAGTCCCAGCATTTTACAGACGGCATCGCTATAGAGGCCCGCGGCATTGATGAGGACTTTGGTTTCAAAGGAGGTGCCCGCGGCTGTTTTGACCTGAAAGCCGGTTTCAGTCTTCAGGATGCCGGTGACCTGAGCCTCCAGGTGAAAATCGACGCCGTTTTCCCGAGCGTTGTCCGCCAGGGCGATGGTTAACCCATAGGGGCAAATGATGCCGGTGGTGGGGGAATGAAGGGCGCGAATGCCGCCCACGCCCGGCTGGATTTGCTGCATTCGGGCCACATCGATGATTTCAAGGCCGGGAACGCCATTGGTTTCCCCCTGAGCTTTCAATGCCTCGAGGGTCTCAATATCCTCCCGGTCCTGGGCCACGGTCAGCTTGCCGATATACTGGATTTTGACCTTCAGATCCCGACAAAGCCCCTTCATGAGCTCGTTTCCCTGAACATTCAACCGGGCCCGCAGGGTGCCGGGTTTGTAGTGAATGCCCGAGTGAAGGACCCCGCTGTTTCGGGAGCTGGTCCCCATCCCCACGTCCGGGTCTTTTTCCAGGACCCCGACCGTTAACCGGTATCGGGACAGCTCCCGTGCGATGGCGTTTCCCACAACGCCCGCCCCAATAATCAGAACATCATAAGCAGCCATTATTGCCTTATTTCCAAAACCCCCGCGGCGAAAACCAGGAAGGTTATATCGCCAACAGGGGTTTATTGTCAAAAAAACTTAAAACTTAAAACTTAAAACTTAAAACTTACTTAGTCTTCAATCCCGGCCAATCGTTTGGAAGCTTTTTTCTTCTGCTCCACATTGGTTTCCCGGAAAATGGTCACCCGGTGGGCTTCCGGCGAACCGCCCCCATGGATATCGGAGATGGTGTCCGCGCTTTCCATGGCCAGTTTTTCCGCCAGGCGAAACATCTTGATGCGTTTTTCCACGGGAACGCCGTCGGCGCCCTTCATATATTTTTTCAGCAGAGGGCCCACCTCGGGGATTTCAAAATCCCGGTCGGAAGGCAGGTCCGCCACGAACCCACCGCATACATCGATCATCAGTCGCGTCGCCTCGGCCATTTCCTTGCCCTCATGAATTTTGGAGGCATTGGCCAGGACCGTATCGATATAGTAGGTTCCGGAAGGCTGCTGGTTGCCTTCGTAGGAGGAAGCCAGGCAGCACCCGTAAAGGGTCTCGGACCGGTGGATCATGTCAATCACCTTCTGCTTCATGTGGCCCGGTTTGGTGGTGCCGTTATATTCCATCATGTTCAGGGCCGTACCGATCATGCAGTCTATTTTTCCGGCCTTGCAGCCGCCATGGCTTTGTCTGTGAAATGAGGAAAACTTGATCACCATATCCACGGCAAATTCCACTTCTCCGCACATGAACACGCGGTCCCAGGGGACGAACACATCGTCAAAAATCAGGGTGGGACAATTTTTGGAATAGCGAAAATTTCCGGTGTCGCATCCTTCCATCTCTCGTACATCCAGGCTGGAGCGGCCCACCACATGGATCAGGCCCTTGGTGTCCGCCGGTACGGCAAAGGCGACAGCGTAGTCCTCGTCCCCTTTTCTTAAAGCCCGGGTCGGCAGCACGATAATTTCATGGGAGGAAAGGGAGCCCGTCTGGTGGGCTTTGGCGCCGCGGACCACGATGCCGTCGTCTCTTTTTTCCACGACCCGCACGTACATGTCCTTGTCTTCCTGGTCTTTGGGGCCCTTGGATCGATCCCCCTTGACATCGGTTACCCCCGCATTGCAGGTCAGGTCCTCTTTTTGGACGTATTTCAGAAACTCATTGAAATTGTTGTGGTAATGGGTTCCGTATTTCTGGTCGATGTTGTAGCAGACGATGGACAGGGTGGAGAGGCAATCCAGCCCGGTACACCGCTGGTGGCAGGTTCCCACGTAGCTTCCCAGATTTCGATTGATTTTTACCCGCGCCACCAGGTCTTCGATGGAGGAAGGGGGCAGCGTAAAACGATTGACCGGTTCGTTGATCAGCGGACTTTGGGTTACCACCATGTCGCGGTATTCATCCATTTCCGCTACTTCGTATGTGGAGCCGGTGGCTTCAATGCCGGCGCGAATTCGCGGGTTGTCCACCACATTGGTGATACGTTCGCCAAACATGTACGCTACAGGGTTCAATTTGCGCAGAGATTCAATATACTCATCTTTCGTTTTAATACCCATTTGTTAACTCCTCCTTATTTCCTGAAATATGGTATGGGATATGTTTTCAGCAACGCTCGCAAACGGGGGCGGCGGCTGGTGTTATGTCGACATCTACCGTCCTGATAAAAAAGGCCGGGGTGATGGCCGGAATGTCCTGATGCGCGATATCCACCGAAATCTTAAAACGAGAAGATCGGTCAGAGTTAGATGATACTCCGGCCCGGCATGCTTTTTTTGAGTATTGTCAGGAGGATGCCGCGGTTTTGTTCGCCGGTGGTTACGTAAGCCCACGGCGCCCGTTTTTCGTTTTGTGTTCAGGCATCTTTCATACAATTCAAAGCGAATCTATAAATAAATAGGAATTTTATGAGATTGTCAAGGTTTTTTTAGCTATTGCCGTAAATTTTTTGTTTTTAACCTGTGTTCTTTTGGCGGAATTTGGTTGCTTGCGCCAAATTATGGTGCATATTTTGCGAAGATCTTGTAAATTGTGAATTTTCAGCGCCAACGGCCTGAAAGGGTTGCGTGGTCGCGTAACAGGGGAATTTAGGGAGATGAAGCACCGACTATTGATTGTTGATGACGATGATGCCGTGAGGGTTCTGTTGTCCACGATCCTCGAAAAGGAAGGATATGCCTGCCTTGTGGCGGAAGATGCCGTGTCGGCACGTGAGCTGTTGAAAACCCGCCCATTTGATTTGATCCTGTGCGATATTATCATGCCCGGTGAATCCGGCCTTGATCTCATCCGGTTTTGCCAAGAACAATATCCGGATATGGGCGCCATTATGGTGACGGGAATCGCGGACCCGCAATCGGCCAAGGAGGTATTGGGCGTCGGCGTATACGGCTACATTATCAAGCCTTTTACCAACGATCAGCTTTTAATCACCGTGGACAACGCCCTGAGACGGTGTGAGCTGGAAAGAGAACAGAAACGGCAGTCTGAAAATCTGGAAAACACCGTGCGTGAAAGGACGGCCGAGCTTCAAGATTCAATCCTGCGGCTGGAGGCCGCCAAAAACAAAATTCAGGAAAGTGAAACCAAGTTCCGAATCGTCATCGAGAAAGCCACCGATGGGATCTCCATGACGCGGAAAGGACAACATATCTATGTCAACCGGAATTTCCTGAAAATGTTCGGATATGACCACAAGGAAGAGATTGCCGGTCGTTCAATAAACGAGATCGTACATCCCGAAGAAAGGGCTCGGCTTATGAAGATGTACGACCAGAGAATCAAGGGGGAAAAAATTCCGGACCGGTATCGGTTCAAGGCGTTGAAAAAATCGGGCGAACCCATCATGGTGGAAGTTTCGGTGACGCGTGTAGACTACCAGGGGCAGAAAACGGCATTCGCCTTTTTCAGAGACGTCACCGAAAGTACCCGTGTTCAAAAGGCATTGAAGGAAAGTGAGAAGAGACTTAAGGCCATCCTCGAAAATGCACCGGTGGGCATCAAAATCGTTGACGTGGAAAGCCGAAAGATTGTGGAAATAAACCGCGCCGGCGAGAAAATGATCGGTATTTCAAGGGAGATGATCGTTGATCGGCCCTGTTGTGAATTTGTATGCCCTGAATCAAAGGATTTTTGTCCGGTGATGGATTCCGGAGAGGAAATTCATAACCGGGAAACCGCTATTACAAGGCTGGATGGACAACACATTCAGGTAACCAAGACAACGGTTCCCGTTTCTCTTGAGGGTCGAGAGCACCTGATCGACATCTTTGTCGATATCAGTCGCCACAAAAAAGCCGTGGCCGAAGTGAGAAAGGCACATCGGGAAAAAGAGCAACTCATCAAATCGATCCCCTCCATCCTGATCGGCGTGACGCCCGAAGGGCAGATCAGCCAGTGGAACCCGGTTTCGGAGAGAACCTTCGGTATTCGGGCGTCTGAGATTCTGTGTAAACCGTTTTCCCGCTGCGGCATTCAATGGGATTGGCCCAGGGTTCATGAAGCCATCGCGGATTGCCTGAATACGAAACGCTCCATTTCCCGCGAAAAGGTTCGTTTCACCGGAAGCGACGGCAAAGAGGGGTTCCTGGGGCTCACCTTTACACCCGTTGCGTCCGATGACGCCGAAAGACCCGGTTTCCTGGTCCTGGGGGCGGACATCACGAACCGCATCATGCTGGAACTTCAGCTTGACCAGGCGCGAAAGCTGGAAGCCATCGGACAACTGGCGGCGGGCATTGCCCATGAAATCAATACCCCCACGCAGTATGTGGGCGACAACATCCGGTTTTTTCAGGATGCTTTTAACGATATGAAACCGGTGTTTGAACATTACAGGGAGTTGCCGGACAAATTGCTGAAAGAGGGGGTGGCGGAAAGCATTATTGCGGAGATAAAGGAAAACATTGTCAATGGCGACATGGATTATATCCTGGCTGAAATTCCCGAGGCCCTGGAACAGACCCAGGAAGGCGTGGAACGTGTTTCCACCATCGTTCGCTCCATGAAGGAATTTTCCCATCCGGGCGCCAAGGAAAAGGTGGCTGTGGATATCAATCGGGCCATTGAAAATACGATCATTGTTTCTCGAAACGAGTGGAAATACGTGGCCGATCTGAAAACGGATCTGGATCCCCTGCTGCCGCATGTTTCCTGTTTGCCCGCTGAAGTCAATCAAGTCATTTTGAATATGATCACCAACGCCGCCCATGCCGTCAAAGATGTGGTTGGCAATGACGGGGGCGAAAAGGGTATGATCACCATTCGCACCCGGGCCAGAGACGGTTTTGTCGAGATTCGAATCAGTGATACGGGCGCGGGCATTCCGGAAAAAATCCAAACCCGCATTTATGATCCTTTTTTTACCACCAAGGAAGTCGGCAAAGGAACCGGACAGGGATTGGCCATCTCCCGGTCGGTCATCGTCGATAAACACGGCGGAACCCTCTCGTTCGAAACCCAGGAGGGAAAAGGGACATCCTTTTTTATTCATCTGCCGGTGGTATCGAAATAAACACCAATGGGAGTCGTAAAAAATGACGGAACGGGAAATTGTGAAGCGCCGGATTCTTTTTGTCGATGATGAATCGAGAATCATCCAGGGGCTGAGACGGATGCTGCATAAGATGGGCCGGGATTGGGAAATGAAATTCGCCCAAAACGGCCCGGAGGCGCTTCGTCTGTTGGCCGGGGAGGCCTTTGATGTTATCGTGACGGATATGCGCATGCCCGGCATGGACGGCGCCGGTCTTCTGGCGCAAGTTCAAAGGGGGTATCCCCATATGGTCAGAATTATTCTTTCCGGCCTTTCCAGCGATGAGATGATTATTCAGGCAACCGGTTTGGCCCATCAGTTTTTGATGAAACCGTGCGAACCCGCACTGCTTATTCGCACCATAAATCGGGCCTGCGCCTTGCGGGATCTTCTGAACAACGAAATTCTGGAGCGGATCGTCTCCCAGACCGATTCCCTGCCGAGCCTGCCGGATCTTTACTGCAGGCTCATGGAAGAAATGAGGACTTCCGAAGGGTCGATTCAGCGGGTAGGGGAAATCATTGAAACGGATTTGAGCATGAGCGCCAAGGTGATACAACTGGTAAGTTCAGCCTTCTTCGGCCTGCCCAGACGGATTTCGCGCCCTTCGGAAGCGGTGATGCTGCTGGGTCTGGATACGGTGAAAGCATTGGCGCTCACCCTGGGACTGTTTTCCAAATTTGACGAATCCACATTGTCGTTCATTCCCATCAAGCGCATTTATGAACATTCCATGAGAACGGGGCTTCTGGCCAGAGAGATTGCCGGGGCCGAGGGCGCCGATACGGCAATGACGGCCGATGCCTTTATGACCGGTTTGCTTCATGATGTGGGAAAGCTGCTGCTCGCACACAATATTCCTGACATTTACCAGAGGATTTTTGAACGGTCCTCTCGGGAAAATATTCCTTTTTTTGAAGCGGAAAGAGCGGAACTGGGCACCACCCATGGGGAAGTGGGCGCTTATCTTCTGGGCCTGTGGGGATTGACCGACGCCGTTGTGGAAGGGGTGGCATTTCACCATAATCTGGGGAGATCCCTCGCAAAAGGATTTGAGCCGCTCATCGCCGTTCATGTGGCGAGCGCAATGGAACACGCTGCCTGTCCATCAAAGGGGGATGCGGCTTTTGTGGAAGGCGTCGATATGGAAGGATTGGACCGTTTGGGTCTCAAAACCCGGTTGCCCGCATGGATCGAGGCATGCCGGGAAGTGGAGAAGCAAATCAATGGCGATGAATCGTAATGTACTGGTGGTGGATGACGATCGAAATCTGTTGAATTCCCTGATTCGAGGGTTGAGAAAGAAATTTCAGGTGGAGGCGGCCCTGGGGCCGGAAGAGGGCCTGAGAATTCTTGCCCGCAAAGGGCCCTTTGCGGTGATCGTTTCCGATCTGCGCATGCCCGTCATGGATGGAATCCAATTCCTTACCAAGGCCAAAACCATCACCCCCGACAGTGTGCGCATCATCCTCACCGGGAATGCCGATCTGCAAAACGCCATAGAGGCGGTCAACAAGGGGAGCATCTACCGCTTTCTCACGAAACCCTGTCCCAGCCAGATTCTAAGCGGCGTACTGAAGCAGGCGGTGGAACAGTACCGGCTTATCACCGCTGAGAGGGAATTGTTGGAAAAGACCCTGAAGGGGAGCGTCAAGGTCCTGAGCGAACTGCTTTCCCTTTTAAACCCGGAGGCCTTTGGAAGGTCTTCAAGAATAAAGCGCCACGCCGCGGATTTGGCGGCAGAGTTGCGGATTGCGGATATCTGGCGTATCGAAACCGCCGCCATGCTGTCGCAAATCGGCTGCGTTACGTTGTCGGAGGAGGTCATCCGGAAGATACATCGAGGAAAGGATCTCACTGAAGAAGAGGCCAGGCGTTTTGGTGCGCATCCCAGGATTGCATCCGAACTTCTGCGTCACATTCCCAGGATGGAGGAGATCGCGGAGATTATTGCCTGCCAGGACAGATGTTTTGATGGCAAAGGCCACATTGAAGACCCCCGGAAAGGGGAAAATATTCCCCTGGGCGCACGAATATTAAAAGTGGTTCTTGATTTTGACACCCTGGAGTCCAAAGGCCTTTCCAAGATCGATGCCTTGAAGGAATTGGGACAACGCCCGGGTTGGTATGATCCTGCTGTCCTAAAGGCTTTTGAAGCGGTTTTGGGGGTTAGCAAAAGATATGTGGTCAAAGACGAGCCCGTGAGCAGGCTTAGACCTCAAATGATTCTTGGGGAGGATGTAAAAGCACTTAATGGTCAGTTGCTGATTAGCCGGGGACAGGAAGTCACTCTGGCGCTGAAGGAAAGATTGATGAGTTTTGCCGGCGCTGCGGGTGTCAAGGAACCCATCCGCGTGTTTGTGCCCCTTGAGTTGGGCGATGATCATTAGATCGAAAGGGGTATGACGCGGCATAGCCGTAACCAAAATATCTCGCGCAAAGACGCAAAGGCGCAAAGGTTTTCTTGCTTTTTATGACAGAAAACCAGGGAATAAGGGGCTAATGGTCCCAAGCCCTTCTGCTTGACATTCCTCACTATCTCAATTATCAAAGGCGGCATAGCCGCAATTTCAAGTTTTCCCGACAATGATTTTCTGGTTTTTTGTAACAGCGTTTCAATCGTCTAAATTGAGGTTAATTATATGGAATATTCAATCAGCCCGGAAGGGGAAAAATTCGAGCTCCCCACGGAAGAAGAACATGCGAGGGAATTTGACAGATTAAAGACCCTGGTCCGTGAGCACCGCGAACAGGGGCTCGAAATTGTCGTGGTCATGGGGCTGGGATTCGTAGGCGCTGTCATGGCGGGGGTTGTGGCGGATTCCGTTGACCCTGAAACCGGCAAACCCAATAAGTTTGTCATCGGCATGCAGCGGCCGAGTACCCGAAGTTACTGGAAAATTCCTCTCTTTAACCGCGGCGTGTCCCCCATCAAGGCCGAGGATCCGGAAGTGGCGCCCCTGATCGCGCGCTGCGTCAATGAAAAAAAGACCCTTACGGCCACCTTTACCCATGACGCCCTTTCCCTAGCGGACATTCTGGTAGTGGATGTGCAATGTGATTTTTTGAAGCAGGAGCTGGGCAACCTCAAGACGGGGTTTGCTGAGATCGGCGCCCTGGAAAGCAGTTTTAAAATCATCGGGGAAAAGATATCCCCCCATTGCCTGGTGTTGATTGAAACCACCGTGCCGCCTGGAACCACCGAATATGTGGCTTATCCGCACATCAAAAAGGGGTTTAAGGCCCGGGGGATTGAAGCGGATCCACTTTTGGCCCACAGTTATGAACGGGTGATGCCCGGTAAAGAGTATGTGCGCTCGGTGCGGGATTTCTGGCGGGTTTGCAGCGGCATCAATGCCGAAAGCAGGGAAAAGGTGACCCGGTTTCTGTCTCATGTGCTCAATGTGAAAGATTATCCCCTTACCGTATTGGATCGGCCCATCGAAAGCGAAACCTGCAAGATCGTGGAAAACAGCTATCGCGCCACCATTCTGGCTTTTCTGAACGAATGGAGTCTTTTTTCCGAAACCAACGGGGTCGATATCGTCAAGGTCATCGATGCCATTAAAATACGCCCCACCCACAGCAACATTCTGTTTCCCGGTCCCGGCATCGGGGGGTACTGCCTTCCAAAAGACGGCGGTTTGGGCATATGGGCCTACAAACATCTCATGGGATTTGAAAATGAGATTTTCAAAATCACCCCGGAGGCCATCAACATCAATGATACCCGGGCGTTGCACGCCGCCCAGCTGGTGCGGGATGCCCTCAGGAACAGGGGCCGCATCGTTGCCGCGTCCCAGATCACCCTGCTGGGGGCCTCTTACCGGGAGGATGTGGGGGATACCCGGTATAGCGGCAGCGAAATCATTGCGCGAAAACTGACGGAAATGGGGGCCGAGATAAAGGCCCACGACCCTTACGTGCAGCACTGGTGGGAATTGGAAAATCAGGATTCTTATCCGGCTGTGGGCGCCGGCTGGGCCAGGTTTTTCAGAAACCAGGACCATTTTTCAGATTTCAAAATGACAAAAGATCTGGCGACGGCATTAAGAGGCGCGGATGCCGTGGTTCTGGCCGTGCGCCATCGCCCGTACCTGGAACTTGCCCCCGACGACCTGGTGGAAATGGCTGGTGGTCCCCTTGCCGTTGTGGACTGCTTCGGTATTCTGGATGATGAAAAAATCAGACGGTATTTTGAGCTGGGTTGCGAAGTGAAAGGGATGGGGCGGGGGCATATCAAGCGGATTAAGGACAGTGTCTTGAGGGGCTAGGGGAAGGAGGATGTTTATGAAAAGGCTCGGGTTTTTTCTTTTTTTCTGGATTTTTATGACCTGCCCTTCGTGGGCGGATGTCATCAAGATTCCTTTGGCCGCGCCGTTTACAGGTCCCCTGGCATCCTTTGGCGAAGGGATGAAAAACGGCGCATTGCTGAAAGCCGAGGAAATTAATGCTGCGGGCGGCATCAACGGCAGCAAAGTTGAGGTTGTGCTGGAGGATGAACTGTGCGACCCCAAGGAAGCGGCCATCGTGGCCACCAAACTGGCCGGGAATCCTGAAATATCCGTGGTTGTGGGACACCTTTGCAGCTCCGCATCCCTGGCCGCTCTTCCCGTTTACAAGGAAGCCGGGCTCCCGGCCATATCGCCGGCATCCACGAATATCAGCCTCGGGAAAATGAGTCCCTACTACTTTCGCAACGTCTATAAAGACGACCTGCAGGGTCTTTTCCTGGCCAAATATGTCAAGCGCATAAAGGGTTACAGGAAGGTGGCTGTCTTTTATGAAATGAATGACTATTCCATCGGGTTGATGGAGGCCTTTGTGAAACAGGCCAAAAAGAGCGGCGTCAGAATTCTGGGAAAAGAAGCCTACACCGCCGAGACCACGGACTTCAAACCCCAACTCACCAAATTCAAAATGATGAAACCGGATGCCATCTTTATTCCCGGATACGCCCCTCAGGGAACCCTGATCATTTCCCAGGCCAAAAGCCTGGGCATCAAAAATGTGGATTTTCTGGGGGCGGATGGGCTGGACGACGATCTCATGCTGAAAAACCCGGATGCGGAAGGTCTTTTTGTGACAACCCCTTTTATTCCCGACAAAGCCGGACCGGAAGCCGCCGGTTTCATCAAGGCGTACCGGGAAAAATTCGGCATAGACCCCAACTGGTTTGCCGCCAACACCTACGATGCCGTTGGTATTGCGGCGGCGGCCATTGCCGCGGCGGGACGGGACCGGGAAAAAATTCGAGTGTATCTGGCTGCCATTGACACCCGGGAAAAAGCCTATAACGGAGTTGCCGGCAAGACCTATTTTGATAAAAATGGCGATTGTCTGAAAGAGGCTTTTATCAAGGAGATCCGAAACGGGAAATGGGTCGGTGCGGAAAAACAGCTCAAATAGAGAAATGCGGATTGCGGATTGCGGAATGCGGAATGTTTTCAGATTTTTGTCCTTTTGTATAAGTGGCATTATGTTACCATTTGCCATACTTGAAAACCGACGTTCAGGAGTTGGCGGGCCTTATTCCCAAATCCGCATTCCGCATTCCACATTCCGAAATCCGCAATCCGAAATCCGCAATTGACAGGCCTGCCGGTGGAAAGCCTTCTGGATCAATCGAGTCTTTTTTTACAGCAACTGGTGAACGGCATCACCCTGGGAGGCGTCTACGCGCTCATTGCCGTCGGCTATACCATGGTTTACGGGGTTATTTCATTGATCAATTTCGCCCATGGGGAGATCTACATGCTGGGCGCTTTCCTTTCCTACACCCTGGTGGCGGTTCTGGGAATGCCCTTTTTTCCAGCATTCTTCCTGACCCTGGTGATCTGCGCGGTTTTTGGCATTGTTCTGGATTTCGTGGCCTATCGTCCTTTGCGCAAGGCCCCTCGCCTGGCCGCATTGATTACCGCCATCGGCATGTCCATATTTTTGCAGAACATGGCCATGCTGATCTGGGGGAGCCAGATCAAGTCATATCCCAGGGACATGCTCCCGGCGTTTTTTTCCGAAGCGGCCATCACCTTTGGAGATGTCACCTTAAGCTGGCTTCAGGTGTTTATTCTGTCCATTACCCTTCTGTCCATGATCATCCTTCATCTCACGATCCATAAAACCAGAATCGGTATGGCCATGCGCGCCATTTCACAGGACAAGACCGCATCGGCCCTCATGGGGATCGGGGTCAATCGCGTTATCAGTTTTACCTTTGCCATCGGCTCGGCCATGGGGGCCATGGCCGGAATCCTGGTGGGGCTCTATTACAATGCCATTTTTCCCACCATGGGGTATGTGGCCGGCATCAAAGCCTTTGCCGCCGCGGTCCTGGGGGGCATCGGCAGTGTTCCCGGCGCCATGCTGGGGGGGGGCGTGCTGGGGATTGCCGAGGTGATGGGAGCGGGATACATTTCTTCCGAATACCGGGACGGCATTTCCTATGCCGTCATGATTGCGGTGATCCTCTTTAAACCTTCGGGCCTGATCGGCAAACAGATGGGGGAGAAAGTCTGATGACCTTACCCCGGGTGTCTAAAAATCCGCGCATTCTTTTTTTATCCGTTCTCCTGTTGGCGCTGCTGCTGCCGTGGATTCCCATGGGCGCTTCCGGCAATTACCTCCTTAGGGTGCTGACCAGCGCGGTCCTGTACATGATCCTGGCGCTGGGGCTCAATATCGTTCCCGGGTTTACCGGTCTTCTGGACCTGGGGTATGTGGGGTTTTACGGCATCGGCGCGTATACGTCCGGGTTGCTGTCCATCCATTATGATCTCAGCCTGTGGGTCATTTTGCCCCTTGCGGCGGCAAACGGCGCAATTTGGGGCATCCTTCTGGGGGCGCCCACCCTTCGTCTGACGGGGGACTATTTCGCTATCGTCACCTTCGGGTTTTCCGAGCTGGTGGTCCTGCTCCTTCGAAATGAACTCTGGTTGACCCGGGGCCCCATGGGATTGCCGGGGATTTCGCCACCCGCCATTTTCGGCCACGCGTTTACCCGGGATTGGCAGTATTTCTATCTGGCGTTGTTTCTTCTGGCGGTGGTGCTGGCGGTGGTCGTACGCCTCGAGAACTCCCGGCTGGGGCGGGCCTGGTTCGCCATTCGCGAGGATGAAATCGCGGCCCAGTGCTGCGGCGTCAACCTCATTCGCTACAAGGTCATGGCCTTTGCCGTCAGCGCCGCCATCGGCGCCATGGGGGGCGCCTTTTATGCCAAATGGTTCCGGTTTATCCATCCGGACATGTTCAAATTCTGGGAATCCATTCTCATTTTATGCCTCATCGTATTCGGGGGCATGGGAAGCATTGCCGGCACCCTGCTGGGGGCCCTCATTCTGATCCCCTTATCTGAAATCCTGCGGGCGGTTTTACCCCAGGGCATGTTCAATGCCCGGTACCTGATTTACGGGTTGCTCCTGGTTATTATGATGCGGGTGCGGCCTGAAGGCCTCATCCCATTCCAGTTGTCCCGGCGCCGCAAGGCCGAGCAGGCAAAGGCGCGACTGCCGCTCTTCCAGGGAGAGGAGTAGACGGAGATATGGGCGCACTTCTCCAGGTTAAAAACCTTTCCAAGTCCTTTGGGGGGTTGCAGGCGTTGAAAGACATCAGCCTGAAGGTGGATCAAGGTCAAATTGTGGGCGTCATCGGCCCCAACGGCGCTGGAAAGACCACCTTTTTTAATTGCCTGTCCGGTCTCTATGATCCCACCGGCGGACAAATGGCATTTGAGGATATTCACCTGGCGCCCCCCATTTCCCGCCCGGCGCAAAAGCGCATTCGTATTTTTGCCCTGATATTTTTAGGCATGGGCCTGCTTCGACTGCCCCTTTTCTGGTCTTTTCTGTTGCCGGCGACTTTCTTCAAGACGGAGGTCTTCTTGTTGGGGCTTTTGATCCTCTCTATCCGCTTTTTGCTGGTTCGAGGGGTAATGCGCTTTGAAATCTGGGCATGGGGACTCATGTTTGTTTTTTTATTGTCCGACATCTGTTTTGCCGGCCTTTTTCTGAGTTCAGTGGACCCGTCCCATGTCTTGATGTTTACGGATGTTCCCCTCCATGATACGGCCATGGTGTGGGGAATGGCAGCGGGTCTTTTCAGCCTCTATTTCATGGGGATGTTGTGTACGAAGGATGTGCGCCGGCTTTATGGATTCCGAAAGGGTCCGGATGCGGTTTGCCGGATGGGAATGGCAAGAACCTTTCAAAACATCCGTCTTTTTTTCAATCTGAGCGTGTTGGACAATGTCAAGATCGGTCGACATGGCCGCCTGCATTCCGGATTGGGAAAAACACTTTTTAAAACCCCGTTGCAGCAAACGGAAGAGGCATCCGTTGAAAAGAAAGGTCTTCATTTCCTTCGCTTTGTGGGCCTGGAACCCAGGGCCTTTGACCTGGCCGAGACCCTGGCTTACGGGGAACAACGCCGATTGGAAATCGCCCGGGCACTGGCTTCCGAACCGAAATTGCTGCTGCTGGATGAACCGGCGGCGGGCATGAACCCTCGGGAATCGGCAAACCTCATTGGGCTCGTCCGAAAAATTCAGAAAAACGGCACCGCGGTGCTGATCATCGAACATGACATGAAGGTCATGATGACCCTGGCGGATTACATCTATGTCTTTGATTATGGAACCTTGATTGCTGAAGGAACGCCCCATGCGATCCGCGAAAACCCGAAAGTCATCGCCGCGTACCTCGGGGGAGGTGGTGGCTGATGTTGAGGCTTTTAAACGTCCACAGTTATTACAGGAAAATTCATGCGCTCAAAGGCATATCCCTGAAGGTCCGGGAAAAGAGCATCTGTTGCCTCATCGGGGCCAACGGGGCGGGCAAATCCACCACCCTCATGGCCATCAGCGGCATTCAGGGGATTACCACCGGGAACATTCTGTTTGAAGGGGAGGATCTTCAGAAGTTGTCGCCTGAGAAGATCGTTTCCCGGGGGGTGGTGCAGGCGCCTGAGGGACGTCGCATCTTTCCGGATCTTACGGTCCGGGAAAATCTGATTTTGGGGGCCTACCTGAACCGGAATCGGAGGAAAATCGCTGCGTTAATGGAAAAGTCCTTTACCCTTTTTCCCATTCTGAAAGAGCGATCCACCCAGAGCGGCGGCACCCTTTCAGGAGGAGAGCAGCAGATGCTGGCCATGGCCCGGGCCCTGATGGCCTCCCCCAGACTGCTTCTGCTGGATGAGCCGTCACTGGGACTGGCCCCCCTGGTGGTGGCGCAGATTATGGAAATCATTCGCCGAATACGGGAGCAAGGCTTGACGGTCCTTCTCGTGGAACAGAATGCCGGCGCCGCCCTGGAACTGGGTGACTACGGTTACGTCATTGAAACGGGTCGGGTGGTCCTGGAGGGTAAAGGCGCTGAATTGCTTCTAAATCCGAGGGTCAAGGAAGCTTATTTGGGGTAGAGAGTTCTACGTTTTAAGTTTTAAGTTTTAAGTAACCCATTTGCTATAATCATCAATTTGGATAAATTAAGGAGAAAAATCTATATGGAAGAGAAAAAACCAAAAAACAACGAACCGCTTCCCGGTCGCATGGAAGTGTTGAGGGATCTGCCGGGGGATATCCTGAGAAGTCTTACCAAGGAAGAGGTTAAAGCGTTTGTGTTTGAAGAAGTCTGGCCCGTTTCCCTGAGCGAGAAACTGGCGCAATATCTGGCCTGATAAACAAGTCAGGTAGAACCGTTTACCCTTTCTAAAAACTGTAAACCGTGAACCGACAACCGTAAACGGTTCCCTATTGACTTTGTTTGCCGGATCATTATAGTGCAGATCTAATGAACATATTGGAAATAAATATTTATGGAAGACATTCAAAATCACCGAGACCACCGAAATATTGATATCGACCAGGTGGGCGTAAAAGGTATCCGATACCCTATTACGGTTCTGGACAAGGACATGGGGGAACAACAGACCGTAGCGGAAATCAACATGTATGTAAACCTGCCCCGCTATTATAAGGGCACCCACATGAGCCGGTTTGTGGAAATTTTAAATGAACACAGCCGGCGAATATCGCTGCGGAATTTCTCCGAGATTCTGGAAGAAATGAAAGACCGCCTGAACGCCGAAAGCGCTCACATGGAAATGAGTTTCCCTTATTTTATCAACAAATCGGCGCCGGTGACCGGTTCCAATGGATTGATGGAATACAAATGCGCTATTAAAGGGGCGCTGAACAGCGGCAGCGATCTGGTCATGATGATTCATGTGCCCATTTCAACCCTGTGCCCCTGCTCCAAGGAGATCAGCGACTTTGGGGCGCACAACCAGCGGGGAGAGGTGCGGCTTCAGGTTCGCTTCAAAAAATTCGTGTGGATCGAAGATTTGATCAAACTGGTCGAAGAATCCGCTTCATGCGAAGTTTATTCGGTCCTTAAAAGAGAAGATGAAAAATATGTCACTGAAAAGGCCTACGAAAATCCCATGTTTGTGGAAGACATTGTCCGGGATATTGCCATGAAATTGAGCAATGACCCCAATATCACCTGGTTTGCCGTGGAATCCGAGAATTTCGAATCCATTCATAATCATAATGCCTATGCATACATCGAAAACGGCAAGGGCCATCAGAACCGTTCACAGTTAGGAGGAATCAATGGCTGACGACCTGAAAAAGATGTACAAAACCGTTATGGATGATCATTTTCCAACGGAGGTCACCATTTCATTTGGGGATCAAACACTGACGTACCGCAAAAAATCATGGCGGATTCCCGATGCGAACAGCGGCGAAATCATTGAAAAAGGGCTCAGGTACGGCGAAAACCCGGGACAGGAGGCGGCCCTTTATGAACTGGTTCGGGGAAACCTTAAACTGGGGGATTGCCGGTTCATTGACCCCGGAAACGGCCTGGTTTCCGCCATTTCGGAAGAAGACATGCTTCAAAGCGGCAAACATCCCGGAAAGATCAACTTGACCGACGTGGACAATGCCTTGAACATCATGAAGTATCTGGATGTGGGGCCGGCAGCCGTTATCGTCAAGCACAACAACCCCTGCGGCGTGGCCTATGGCGCCACCCTTGTGGAAGCCTATGAAAAGGCGGACATGGCGGACCGGATTGCGGCCTTTGGCGGGTGCGCTCTTTTTAACCAACCCGTGGACAAGGCAACGGCGCTTCGGATTTCCGAAAACTATCTGGAAGTGGTGGCGGCCCCCGACTTTGAAGCGGGGAGCGTGGACATTCTGTCCAGGCGTACGAACCTGCGCATTATCCGGGTTCCCCGAATGGATCGAATCGCCCAATACGCCGAAAAAAGATTCGTGGATTTCAAAAGTCTAATTGATGGGGGCTTCATTGTACAGCAATCGCCCTTGAACCGTATCAAATCCATGAAGGATCTAACCCTTGCCGCCGCGGATCATCAGGGCAAATCCTATGTCATCGAGCGAAAGCCCACAGCGGAGGAGTATGCGGATCTGCTGTTCGGATGGCAGGTGGAGCAGGGGGTGACTTCCAATTCGGTTATTTATGTCAAAGACGGGGTCACCGTCGGCATCGGGACCGGCGAGCAGGACCGGGTGGGCGTGGCGGAGATCGGCATTTTCAAGGCCTACACCAAATATGCGGATACCCTGTGTTTCAAGCGGCATGGCATCCCCTATAAGGATCTGGCGCTTCAGGTGGAAAAAGGCGATGCCGACGGCGACCGCCTGCGTGAGATCGATGCGGAAACAAAAGCGGCAAAAGGCGGTCTCATGGGTGCATCGATGGTGTCGGATGCCTTTTTTCCTTTCAGGGACGGCGTGGACGTGGCGATCAGGGAGGGCATCAGCGCCATTGTACAACCGGGCGGTTCCATGAGAGATTTTGAAGTGATCGAGGCCTGTAATGAAGCCGACCCACAGGTTTCAATGGTGTTTACCGGACAAAGAGCATTTAAACATTGATCAAGTAGGGCACGGCCCACACAACAGAAAATGGGAGAGCAAGACCATGTATAGTGCAAGCGACCTGAGGAAAGGGTTGAAAATTGAAATTGACGGTGAACCCTATGTGGTGACGGTTTTTGAATTTTCCAAACCGGGAAAGGGCCAGTCCCTTTACAAATGCAAGCTGAAAAATATGATTACCGGCGTTATCATCGATCCGACTTACCGGTCCGGGGATAGCTTCAAACCGGCGGATCTTTCAGAGAGAAAGATGCAGTATCTGTATAACCAGGACGATGAATTCTGGTTTATGGATGTGGAAAACTATGAGCAGTCCGTCCTGAAGGAAGATCAGGTGGGCGATGCCAAAAACTATCTCATTGACAACCTGGAAGTGAACGTCCTTTTTTTTGGGGATCGACCCATCGGCATTACCCTGCCCAATTTTGTGGATCTCACCGTAACCAAGGCTGATCCCTGGGCCAAGGGGGACTCCGTGACCGGCGATACCAAGCCGATTATCCTGGAAACAGGCTACGAACTGCGAGTGCCCCCGTTTGTCGAAGAGGGCGGGAAAATTACCGTCGACACGAGAACGGGGGAATATGTCACACGGGTCAAGGAATAGCGCTTTCGAGGATGACCTGGCAGCCTTTGAAAAACGCAAACCCCATCTGTTGTTGCGGGCCCGGATGGTTCAGGGTCTTCGGGAATTTTTCATCACCCGGGGATATCTGGAAATCGAAACGCCTCAACTGATATCCGCGCCTGCCCCGGAAACCCATATCGAATCCATTCCCGTCCGCGACCGCTATCTGCAGTCGTCTCCGGAACTGTGTATGAAACGCCTGCTGGCCTTTGGTTTTCCCAAAATCTTTCAAATTGCCAGATGTTTCAGGGACGGTGAAAGGGGCGGCTTTCATCTTCCTGAATTTTCCCTGCTGGAATGGTATCGGACAAAGGCCGACTATTGCTCCCTCATGGAAGAGTGTGAAGCGCTGCTCCTCTTTTTGGCCCATCGGTTTGATAGGGGATCCCGACTCCGATACCGGGGTGTGGATATCAAACTGAATCGACCCTGGGAAAGGATTTCCGTCCAAACGGCCTTTGAACGATATGCCTCCGTTTCCCTGGATCAGGCGATGAACAGCGACGCTGAACAGCGATCGCTTTGACCTGGTTATGGTTGAGGAAATCGAACCCCATCTGGGGGTTGCGACCCCCACTTTTCTATATGATTATCCCGCGCCCCTGGCGGCGCTGGCGCGATTGAAACCGGGACACCCTTCCCTTGCGGAACGGTTTGAACTCTATGTGGCAGGCGTTGAGCTGGCCAACGGTTTTTCTGAGTTGAACGACGCTCACGAACAACGGATGCGGTTTCAAAAAGAGCTTGAAAAAAGGGTGCAATTGGGAAAAGACATCTCTCCCATGCCGGAGCGGTTTTTGAAAGCCCTGGAACACATGCCCGAGGCCGCCGGGATTGCCCTGGGGGTGGACCGGCTGGCGATGATGCTTTCCGGCGCCGACGGCATTGACCAGGTGGTGGCCTTTACGCCGGAGGAAGTGTAAACGAAGATTCTCTTGATTATCCCTGGAATATCAGTTACAAAAGTAGCTATGCAAAAGGCCGCCGACAATCCAATTCAAAAAAATCCGACGCCCATTAAGGGAAAAGTATGCCTGGCTTGCGGAAGGAGTGCGATTGCTCCCGGCAGGCGCTACTGCTCAAAAGCCTGCCGCAGCTATATTGAATGGGTCCTTTCTTTGTCCAAAGGCTTGCTGAGGGCGCTTAATACCCGGTATGCCGCGTTTTCCTTCACCAGCGACCAGGTTATTCTGGATGTATTTCCCATCTGGTCCGAGCATATTTCCAGGTTTATGGTCCCTCGAACCCGGGGGAGAAAACCTGCCGAGGATTTGAAACGACTGGTGCTTGAGTTTGGAACGGAATGGCACGAGATGGTGAAAAACAATCGAAGTATGAGTTATGCATCCCTTCATCTGGTCAACCGGAATCACGAGAAGTCCATCGCCCTCGGACAGATTAAGCCGGACGAAAATTCCCGTCCGAGGCTTTCCAAACATGAAACGGGGTGCTTAAAGATTCTGAGGCTGGAACGAAATGATTTATCCCGCGATGGATCGAAATTCGAGATCAAAACCGCTTACAAGAGGTTGGCAAAGGTTTACCACCCCGATGTCGGGGGTGACGAAGATAAGTTTAAAAAATTGAACGATGCCCATGAGCAGATGCTTTTGTGGGCTGAAAACCCCCAGTATACGACCCGAAAAGCGCTTCAAGACTGCTGGTCTTACGATGGTTTTACCAGCCGGTGGTCCCCGCCGCTCTGATGTGTTTTCCCTTCCGCCAAAAGACGGGAGATGCCCGAAAAAAGTTGATCCATATTCAGCGGCGTTTTTGTCGCCAGGTCCACCCTTTGGTTTCTTGAAAATTTCGAATAATCGGCAGTTGCAACATTGAATACGACGATTGGCATATCCGGGTTGGTGTCGCTTGCCTTTTTGATGAGCCATGCGGTGTTTCGAGGGTCTTTGCCTTGATCCATCAACAACAAATCGAATGATGCGTTTTTCAGTGTTTTTAAACTTTCACCATAGCCGTCGATGTGGGTGATGTTGAAATGTTTACCCTCCAGAAAACGGTACAGCAAATTCATCAAGAGGTTTTGTTTTCCAACGAGCAGGACCCGGGCATCTTTGACGGTCTTCTTTTTGCCCGAATCTTTTATTTCAAATGCCTGGTGATCCAGAGGGAGTTTGACATGAACGGTCGTTCCCCCTGCTTCATGGCGCAATACCTTTATTTTCCCCCCGTGTCGATCCATGACGGCACGCGCCAGGCTCAATCCCAGTCCCAGTCGCCCATTTTCCTTGGTGGTAAAAAAGGGGTCGAAAATCTTATTCAGCGCGCTTTCATGAATTCCGATGCCATTTTCCTGTACATAAACGTTGATGGCGCCGGCGTATTCCTCGGTTGTCAGGTAGATCTCTCCTTTGCCGCCCAGGGCCTCCAGCGCATTGGCCAGAAGGGTTATAAACGCATGGTGTAAATCTTTTTTACATCCGTGGATGAGGGATAGCCTGTTGAGAGAGGTTTTAAAGCGGATTCCATCCGAAGGGTCATTATCCTGCAATGGGTCTATTCCCTTTGCCGAACAGTACCGGGCAATGGATGTTTCGATAATTTCATTGAGGTTCAGGAGGGAAATTTCGGATGGATGATACGACTGCTTGGCGAAGTCCTTCAAGCATGAGGAAAGGGGGCTCCCCGGTTTGGCGGCGATTTCCGTTTCCCGTACAAAGGCCGCAGCCATTCTTTGAAGTGCTTTAACCTTTTGCGCTTCTAAAATTTCGGTTTCCTGCTCAATCTTCCGATCTATTTCGATCATGTTGAGCAGCAATGCCTTTCGTCCCTCGTGCCGGATTTTTTTGAGGTAAACCGCGCAATAAACCGCTCTGCCGTCACTGTTCTTGAAGCGTAACGCATCGGGCCTCTGGTTCCCCGCCTCATCCTGAATAAATTCAAGAATAGATCGAACACCTTCCGGATCGATGACCTCTGAAAGAATTTTTCCGTTAAGCTGTCCTGATTTGCACCCCAGCCAATCGCAGGCCGTCTGGTTGGCATAAACGATCGTCTCCTGACGCAGCAGAAAAAGTCCTCCTGGAACATGGGCCACCAATTCCCATGTTTTTTCAAGATTTTTTTTTAAACGATCATTTTCTTTGGTCAAAATCGAGATCTTTTCTCTGAGACCGCTGTTTTCCTCTCTGAGTCGGTGACCCCAACTCATTGTTTTTTCTTTCACCATTTCTATTCCGCTATTGGGCCTTTGGGATTTCTTGAAACCTTCTTGATGATTTTCGGAATATACCGTATCATATTTATTTTTGATCTTACAATGGATTCGTGTTTTGCATTTGCTTTACGGCATGCCTCATCAAGGAGAAGAGCGCGTGACATCACCCTTTGTTCACCTTCATGTTCACACGGAATACAGCCTGTTGGACGGCGCCATTCGGATTGACCGGATGCTGGATAAATGTAAGGCGTTGGGAATGGATTCCGTGGCCATCACCGATCATGGGAACATGTTCGGAGTGGTCCAGTTTTACGCTCAGGCGGCCAAGGCCGGCATTAAGCCCATTATCGGGTGTGAGGTCTATGTGGCGCCGGAAGATCGGAGGGATCGTTCCCCTGCCCCTAATGGCAGGTCCTATGCCTACCATCTGGTTTTGCTGGTCATGAATGAGCAGGGGTACAAAAACCTGAGCACCCTGGTGACCCTGGGTCATCTGGAAGGGTTCTATTATCGCCCGCGGGTGGATATGGCCCTTTTGAAAGAATACAATCAGGGGCTCATCGCCCTTTCCGCCTGTCTTGCCGGGAATATCCCCTACCTTATCAATGTGGGTCAAATGGAAGCCGCCAGGGAAAAAACCATTGAAATGGCCTCCATTTTTGATCAGGATCGATTTTTTCTGGAACTCCAGGCCAACAAGATGGTGGAACAGCGGAAGGTCAACCGGGGTCTCAGAGAACTTTCCAGGGATCTCTCCATTCCCATGGTGGCCACCAATGACTGCCATTATCTGAACCGGGAAGATGCGGAAGCCCATGACATCCTGCTCTGCATCCAGACGGGAAAAAGTGTCGACGAGGAAAAACGGCTCAGGTTTTCTTCAGATGAATTTTACTTTAAAACCAGGGCTGAGATGGCGGAAGCCCTTCCGGAGTACACCGAAGCCCTGAACAATACGGCCCATGTCGCCGCCCTTTGTCAATATGAAATGCGGTTTGGCGAGTACAAATTTCCGGTGTTTCAGGCGCCGGGAAAGCAAAGCCTGGACGAGATGTTGATCGAGGCGGCCCGGAAAGGGCTGGAAACCCGATTGGCCCGTAAAGCAGAGGACGAGGGTCCCATCAGCCCCGAGGTGCTGCGCGAATACGAGGAACGGCTGGAATATGAACTTAAAATCATTCTGAAAATGGGTTTTGCGGGCTATTTCCTCATCGTGGCCGATTTTATCGATTATGCCCTGCATCATGACATTGCCGTGGGACCGGGAAGAGGTTCCGCCGCCGGTTCACTGGTGGCCTTCTGTCTGAACATCACCAATATCGAACCCATCAAATACGGGCTCATTTTTGAACGATTTCTAAATCCTTCGCGCATCAGCATGCCCGATATTGACATTGATTTCTGCATTCATGGCAGGGATCAGGTCATTCAGTATGTGGCGGACAAATACGGCCGGAACAATGTGAGCCAGATCATCACCTTCGGTACCATGAAGGCCAGGGGGGTGATCCGGGACGTGGGCAGAACCCTGAACGTCCCCTTAAGCGAAGTGGACCGGATTGCCAAGCTGGTTCCCGAGGGTCCCGGGGTCAAGCTGGACAGCGCGATTCGGGAAGAGCCGGAACTTATGCGGCTGGAGCGGGCCGAGGGGACATCCAGGAAACTACTAAGCATCTCCCGCTCCCTGGAAGGACTGGCCCGGCACGCCTCCACCCACGCATGCGGGGTGGTCATTTCCGATCGGCCGCTTACGGAATACCTGCCCCTTTATAGAGGGAGCAAGGGTGAAATCATGGCCCAGTTCACCATGGACAAGGTGGAACAGCTGGGATTGATCAAGTTTGACTTTCTGGGGTTAAAGACCCTGACGGTCCTGAAGGAAGCCCTTCGGCTCATCGATGCCTCCACCGGCCAAAAAATCGATCTGGATCGTATTTCCCTGGAAGACAAGGCCACCTACCAGTTATGCGCGGATGGCAAAACAACCGGCGTATTTCAGTTGGAAAGTTCGGGTATCAAAGAACTTTTGCGGAAACTCAATCCCGAAGTTTTCGAGGACCTCATCGCCCTGGTGGCGCTCTACCGGCCCGGTCCCCTGGGCAGCAACATGGTGGATGATTTCATCAACGGAAAGCATGGAAGGATCAAAGTCTCCTATTTCCTGCCGCAACTGAAACCGATTTTGAAAGAAACCTATGGGGTTATCCTGTACCAGGAACAGGTGATGAAAATCGCCCAGATTCTGGCCCGGTATACCATGGCGGAAGCCGATGAACTGAGAAAGGCGGTGGGAAAGAAAAAACCCGAGGTGATGGCGAAGCACCGGGCCCGGTTTATCGACGGGGCCAAGGAAAATGACGTCAAGGCCGCAATCGCCGAAAAACTGTTCGGGTTGATCGAGAAGTTTGGCGGCTATGGGTTCAACAAATCCCATTCCGCCGCCTACGCCATGATTTCTTATCACACCGCCTATCTCAAGGCCCACTACCCGGTGCAGTTCATGTGCGCCCTGTTGACCCAGGATATGGGCAACCAGGACAAAACCATCAAGAATATTGCCGAGTGCCGCACCATGGGCATCGAGATCCTGCCCCCCGACGTCAACCAGAGCCAGGCGGATTTTTCCGTGGTGGAAGACCGTATCCGGTTTGGACTGGCCGCGGTCAAAAACGTCGGGTTAAAAGCCGTGGAAATGGTGATAGAAGAACGAAACACCCATGGCCCCTTCAACGGTCTGTTGGATTTCTGCCGGCGGATGGAAGGGAGCAAGGTCAACCGGCGGGTCATTGAAGGGTTGATTCAATGCGGGGCATTTGATTTCACCCATGCCTTTCGTTCCAGGCTTTTTGAGGGTCTGGATGACGCCCTCAGGCTTTGCGGCGCCAAACATGATCCCAACCAGCTCAATATGTTCGGGTCCATCGATCTGGGGGAGGGGCAGACCGGCGGGCTCCTTGAGTTGCCGGATGTGGCGGAATGGGACGAAAAGGAAAAGCTGAGGCGGGAAAAGGAGGCCCTGGGGTTTTATATTACCGGACACCCTCTGGAGGGTTTTCAAAAGGCCATTGAACGGCTTTCCACGTGCCTGGTGCATGACCTTCCCACACAGAAGGATAAAGATCAGGTCAAGCTCGCGGGGGTGGTGGAGAGCCTCAAGCTCAAGAGGACCAAAAAAGGCGATAAAATGGCCATCATGCAGCTGGAAGATTTGACCGGTTCCACGGAAGTGGTTATATTTCCGGATGTCTTCAGCGCTTCGGGGGTCCTGTTAAAGGGAGACGAACCCCTTCTGGTGACGGGAACCGTCGAAATCGGCGACAGTTCCGCAAAGATGATTGCCAAGGAAATTCAATCTCTCCATGGGATCACCTTAAAAGAGGCCAGGGCCGTCATTATTTCTATTGAAAACGGACGATCTTCAAAGGAGATGCTGGAAGATTTAAAGGATGCGGTCTTCAAGTATCCCGGAGACTGCAAACTCATGTTCAGGGTGGGGTCTTCCGACGATAACCCGGTCATGATTTCCGCCCATTTCCGCTACTGTGTTTTGCCATGCCCTCAGTTCTTTGAGGAAGTGGAGGACATTTTGGGGGGAAACGTCTGTGAGGTGGTTTCCTGAAAGAGGGTTTATCAACGTCAACAGTGATTTGAGAATTCCGGAGAGGCGCCCATGGCAATCAGATCATTGCAGTTTCGTCTTGATGGTGGTGTTATTTTGAAATGGTTGTTTCACTTATGTTCACCAGGCGCAGCCTTAAAACCCATACTTCTGTTTGCCTTATGTATGAGTTTTCTGGTTGCACCACCTAATTCCTTTGGCTGGGAGGGTCGGAAAATGACAAAGACTTCTGAGGTTGTAACCCGTCAGGCCTACGGTTCCGGACGGTGGTTTCCGGGAAACAGGCGGGAATTGAAAGCAATGGTTGAGGGTTACATGGCTAATGCGCGATTCAACCCGGTCGAGGGGCGGATCGTGGGGGCCATAGCCCCTCATGCCGGATACATCTATTCCGGCAAAGTGGCGGGCTTTACCTTTCAGGCCATTCGGGACAACGCCAGACGTGAAGGAGTACCGGAAACGGTGGTGGTGCTGGGGTTGAGCCATTCAGGTGGTTTCCCCGGGGTGGCCCTTATGGATGGGGATGCCATTGAAACCCCTTTGGGGAGCGCGGCCCTCGATGGGGAAGCGGGAAAGATGCTGGCGGCGGAAAGTCCCCGAATATTTTTCAACTATGGTCCCCACCAGGGTGAACATTCGGCTGAAAATGAAATCCCCTTTGTACAGGCGGCATTGCCGGGCGTAAAAATGGTGGTGGGGCTCATGGGGGACCATGATCCCCAAACCCTGGATGATCTGGTAGCGGCGTTGGGCGCCCTTTCCGAAAAAAAGCGTATTCTGGTCATCGCCAGTACCGACATGCTGCACGACGCCAGCTATGATCGGGTCAGGGAAACAGACTTAAAGACCCTTGAAAAGCTGAAGCGGATGGATTGTGAAGGCATACAAAAGGCATGGGGATACGATCACCAGATTTTCTGTGGTATTGGACCGGTTCTGGCCGTCATGAAATTTGCCAAAGGCCTTGGGTGTCAGAAAGGATCGGTGCTGCATTACCGCAACAGCGGAGATGATTTCCCGGAAAGTCGCGACCGTTGGGTGGTGGGCTACGGATCAGCGGTTTTTACCGTGGATTAGAGGGTCAGGAAACAAAATAATCCAGAATGCCGGCGGCCCCATACATTTTGTTTTCCGCCTGTTGCCAGACAATGGATTGCGGTCCCTCGATGACGTCGTTCGTGATTTCAAGACCTCTGTGAGCGGGAAGACAGTGCATCACATGAGCATCTTTGGCCGCTATCTTGAGAAGATCGTCGTTGATCTGATAGCCCGTAAAAATCTCCATCTTTGTTTTTTCTTCCTCTTCCTCTCCCATGCTGACCCACACATCGGTATAGAGAATATGGGCGCCCAGAGCTGCTTCTTCGGGACTTTCAAGGACCGCCAGCCGGGCGCCGGTTTTTGCCGCGATGCCGTTGGCTTTGTCCAATATCCCCGGATCAGGGCAATATCCTTTGGGGCACGCCACGTTCATGTGCATCCCCGCCAGGGCGCAAACCATCAGCAAGGAGTGGCACACATTGTTGCCGTCGCCGATATAGGCCAGTTTCAATCCCTGAATGTTCCCCTTCACTTCCAGAACCGTGAAGAGATCGCAGACCGCCTGGGTCGGGTGCGCCATATCGCTCAGGCCGTTAATGACCGGGATCCCGGAGTATCGGGAAAGGTCTTCAACGGTTTGTTGATCATAGACGCGCGCTATCAAGGCGTCCAGATAGCTTCCGAACATGCGGCTCGTATCCTCGATGGGTTCCCCGCGTTTGATTTGAAGATCCCCTACCGGTAGATTTATGGTGGCGCCGCCCAGCCGGATGATGGCCGACTCGAAACTGGTTCGGGTGCGAGTGGAGGGTTTCTCAAAAAGGATGCCGATCACTTTATTTCGAAGCACATCAAGGATTTTTCCCTGCTTCATATCATGTTTTAAAATCTTGATCCGGTCAAAGATTTCAAAGAGTTGTTCTGATGAAAGCCCCTGGGCCGTAAGGAATGATCCTGCCATTTCAATGCTCCCGTAAGTTGTCGAAAAAAAGTTTTATAATTACCAATAGGAGAAAAAAAGGTCAAGAACTTTCCGGCGCCATGTCGACAAGGGGATCAGGCGTATAAGGCCGTTTTCAGATAGGAAAGGCCCAGATCCAAAAGTGCCGTGTCGTTGGTCTTGACGTTCAGGGCCGTATCCTCATCCATCCCGAATTGTCTCAGGAAGGGGGTCTCAAAGACAAATTCCCGAAACAGGTCCAGGTTGTAGCAGGCGACCATCACTTTTTGCTGTTGGGATTCTTTGATTGGCGCCCCAGGATTTCTTCGGGGATGGAACAGGATGCTCAGCATCTTGTCGTTCATGTGGATATAGGGCAAAAGGCCCTGGTTTTTCACCCATTCGGCCACGGTCCACGCCTTCTCTTCTGAAAGGCCGCGGCAGTGGGTGATATGAAGCCG
The DNA here is from genome assembly GCA_963664475.2 of Desulfatiglandales bacterium. Taxonomy (GTDB): domain Bacteria; phylum Desulfobacterota; class DSM-4660; order Desulfatiglandales; family Desulfatiglandaceae; genus NaphS2. The sequence goes on along the minus strand of CAXXXE010000001.1, from coordinate 1,030,802 downwards.
CGAGAAAAACGCATCCGATTTGCCTTCCTCCGGATGAATGCCTGAAGATCGCCCTAAAGGGTATAGGCGACATGCCGTGGGTCGGTCGTTGTAGATGTTGCATCCTTTGGGCGTCACAAAGGGACATTTGGCATCATGGTCGCCCATCTTTATGGAGAGAATGGGGAAACCGGACTCCGGGTCCGGTCGATAGACCACATATTGGGAAAGAAAATCATCGGAATGAATGCCGAGATTCGTTTTGATTCTCAGGATATCATAGGGTGTCAAAGGCAGGTGCTTATTGCAACAGCAAGTGTTAAAGCAGGAAAGCGCTTCATGACATGAGAAATGAAACGTATCCTCAGGTTTCAATCGTTCTTCCATGGGTGGGGGAGATTCTAAAAACATGATTATTTCCTGTTTGATATGAAGTTGAAATTAAAGTGGCCGCTTTTTTCCAGATTAGGGCGATTGAATTTTGATCATGTCGCCATCTTTCGCGTCAGAAAATCACTTATCCTCTATGGGCTTAATGGTCACTGTGGCGCCATTTTCAATGGTGACGCCATTGCCTAAAATATATGATTTCTCGCCTGAATATGTACATTCACCACCTTTGGGGAAGGTAAAATTTATAAGTCGGCCATCATGAAATTCGGGGCAAGCTCTTCCACCCGGCGGCGGTGGCGGCTCTTCCTCATTGCCCGTTGACCCCCGTTCCCCCCGCCGAAAGGAACTTACATCACTTTTGGGCGGTATGATGATGGTGACATTATTAGTTGAAAGGACCTTGAAAAAATAGCCGGCGCCGCACTGAAGGTTGTCGGTGCTGAGATCCCGTTTTTCATATCCATTGTAGGGGCCGGTTCCCGTATAATCCCACACGCATCGCTGTGTCAGCATGTTTTCGGAACTGGTAACGGCATAGGTATTGATACCGTCGGTGACTTTAATGCTGCCCAGGTTGATATTTTCACTGACCCATGGCAGACCCATCATATGCCAGCCGGGAGAGAGTTTTTTTTCGTAATGGACGCCGTCGGGCGCGGTCCGGCCTTCAAATGGAATGGTATCCGTACGAAGGCTGATCATCCAGAAACCCATGCCGGGAATGATGGAAAGTGTTTGAAAGCTTCCGTCATTGAATTCCAGGTAATTTCCGCCCACCGAGGCGAATCCCCGCCAGCTTGTATTGTTGTATGGGCCCAGCACATTTTCCATGGCGGCCAGCATTTGGGCGCCGGTCATGTAAAAGGGGACGGTGAAAATCCGGTAATCCGTAATCTGCCCGGTGCCCCCCGGCAGGGTATAGGGGTCCGTGATGTTTCCCACGTATTCATAGGCCCCCATGTCTTTGGCGGTTTCCAAGGGGCGGGGACGGGTAAACCCGGAATAGTCAATGTCAACAGGGTCCCCGGATGAAGCAGGAATTTTATTGATGCACGGAGAATTCGACTGCAGGGTATAACTACCATAAAGCGGGTTATCGGAAATGTTGTTGCTCCCAATGAATCCTTCACAGTCTTTGTAATTGCCTGAAGCATTGTTCCAGACATCGTTGTAGTCAATCCACGGGTTGCCGCCGCTGTTTTCGATACCGTACTGACTGAAATTGGTGATGATGTTGTATAGGATGGCGGGGTTTGCCGTGGAAGTACCATAAGTCTCGATGAGGATGCCATCATAGGTCCCTCGATCCAGTGTGTTATGGTAGATTTCCGGGTTTGTCGAGCCATATTCACCGGTATTGATCAAAATTCCGTAATCCACCTTACCGGCGGTCTGCTCATAGATCACATTATTCACGATCAAAGGATTGCTCCCAGTCGAAACCCTTCCTTCGTAGCCTTGCGCAAAAATAAAAATACCGCACCGGTTGTCAAAGATCAGATTGCGGCTTATTTTCGGGCTGGATTCCACACGAATGCCGTATTGGGGATTGTTATGGATTGAATTGTGCACCACAACCGTTTCGGTACTCCTGACAATATCAATGCCATGGGTGATGTTGCCGAAAATTTCGCAGTCTTCGATAACGCTGCCGCCGGAAAACCATACCCTTATCCCCCAGTTATTACCGTAAATACTACAATTTCGGATTTCGTTTCCCGTACCATTTGAGATTCGGATGCCTTCTTCATCAGTGTTGGAAAAACCGGTGACGGAAATGTGTTTAATCATGACATTTTCACCTGTGATTTCCAATCCAGTGGTCCAGTTCGGGGTGTTTGCACCATCAATAATGACGGAAGCGCTGCTTTCCCCAAGAAGGGTAACATTACTTTGAGTGAGTATAAGCTGAGCATCCGCTTCCGTTTCGATGCCGTAGGTTCCGGCTCCCACATTCAGGACGTAAGTACCCGGTTGTCCGGCATTGATTTGACTAATGGCATGGTGCAGGGTCTTCCAGGGATGATCTGAGCTGCCGTCGTTGTTGTCATCGCCGTTTACAATGTTTACATAAAAAGTTTGCGGAGCGATTAAGGAGAGCTGAAAATTGATGCCGTTTTTCTGATCGGCTGCATTCAGGACAATAGGTTGTGTGTTTTGGCACGCCACGACGCTTGAGGGAAGAGCCCACCATTCGCTTTGATAACCGCCGCCCCCTGCCTGTAAATAGTAGGTGCCCGGAAAAAGACACCCCAGGGAATAGGTCCCGTCGGTGGGATCGGTGGTTGTGGAGGCCAGCAATTGCGGCTGGTCGCAGGGATTCCCGCTATAGAGATTGACGGTGATCGCTATGCCCTGAAGGGGTGTTGTGCCATCAGACGCATAAACCGTTCCGGAGATGAAGGCTCCTGCTCTGTTAAACCAGACCTTATTGGGTTCCCCATTGGCATTTGCCACGAAAGCATCCAAAGTGCCGTCACTGTTCAGATCCGAAAGGCCCACCCCGTGGCTGGAAGACTGACCCATGGTTGCGGCGGGAGAAAACTGCCCGTTACCATTATTCAGGAACAGCTGGTTGGCTTCGCCGGCGGCTTTTACGGTAAACGCATCCACATCGCCGTCACCATCCACATCCCCCAGGGCAACGCCATGACTGCAGAGATCACCCCCCAACGCCTGTCCCGAGTTGGAAAACAGGGCGGCACCATCGTTGAACCATATTTGATCGGGTTCTGACAGGCCCCTGGCCACATAAACATCCAGGTCGTTATCTCCGTCCAGATCTCCCAGGGCCACGTCATGGGCTGTGGTGTCGTCCGTGAAGTCGGGCTGTGTCAACAGGCTGAAGGTTCCGGTGCCGTCATTCAGGAAAACGGCATTGATAGAGCCATTCCCATTTCCCACAAAGGCATCCAGGTGGCCGTCATTGTTCAGATCTCCCAGGGCCACCGACTTGCTGCACACAGCGCCTCCCAGCCGCTGTGTGCTGTCACTGAAACTGCCGGAACCGTTATTGAACCAGACCGTATTGGGTGTTTCGTCGGCATTTGCCACAAAAGCATCCAGGTCTCCGTCACCATCGAGATCTCCCAGTGCCAGCCCATGGCTTGTGGTGTATCCAGTTGGATACAGGGGATCAATCCCGAATCCCAGGCGTTGTCCGCTGTCGGTGAAGGTGCCGGCGCCATCGTTGAACCAGACCGTGTCGGCCTGATTGCCGCCGTTTGCCACAAAGGCGTCCAGGTCTCCATCCCCATCAAGATCTCCCAGCGATACTCTTCGGCTGGGGGCATAATCCTCAGGGTAGGCAGGGTCGGGAATCAGTCCCAGTCTTTGGCCACTGTCGGTGAAAGTGCCCGATCCATCATTGAACCAGACCGTATTGGGATTGCAATGGGCATTTACCACAAAAGCGTCCGGGTAATTGTCGCCGTTCAGATCCCCCAATGCCACCCCGTGGCTATAGGTATAATCGTCGGGATATTCGGGCCAAATGGCGCCCAGGCGTTGGCCGCTGTCGCTGAAACAGGCGCCGGGAGCGGTGGATGACAGGGTTGAAAAGGATATCTCATTGCCGTAAACAGTTCCGTTTGTATTGGTGGCATAGGCTCTCACATAGTAAAGGGTTCCGGGAGAAAGTTTGGTTGGTTCGGAGGTAAAGGTTCCGGTTGCGGTCACCGGTCCTTCCTCCGTATAATCATCCCACAAAATGTCCGGCATGCCGTAGGTATTCCAACAAAGACCGTGCTGAGTCGGTGCAGGGGTCCCCACATTTGTGACGGTGCCGTACCCCGTGGCGGACCACATGCCCAGGTCAGAGGCTTCCTGGGTGGTCAATTCCGGATGAACACCGGTGGTGAAGGTGATTTCGTTGCCGTAGGCGGTACCCACCAGGTTGGTGGCCCAAGCCCGGACATAATAGGTTGTTTGATTGGACAGACCGGTCAGGTTGCTGGTGAAGCTTCCCAGACCGCTGCCATCCGTGGTATGGCTGTCGGCAATTGTGGGGTTGGCGCTGGTGGACCAGCAGACCCCCCGGGCGGTTACAGGCGCACCGCCTTCGGATATCACTTCACCACCGCTCACCGCTGAATTTGTCGTAACGGATGTGGCCTCGGCCGTTGAAATCGACAGGAGCACATTTGAGGACAATGCAAATATTTCGTTACCTGAACTGGTGAGAAAATCCTGCCCGCCTGTCCCGCTGAATTCCCCTACCTGGACCCCACCCGTCCCTGTTGAAAAGGTCTCTTCCCAGATAAGGCTCCCGTCCGTACCGCTGAGTGCCATGACCTTGGCGTTGGCGCCCCAGACCATAAGATCTTTTTTCCCGTCATCGTTCATGTCATCCACGGCGGTAACATAACTATTCTTGTCCACCATTTCATAGGACCATATGACACGATCAGCAGCACCCGGGTTGCCATTCAGGACATGGACGATGTACTCGTTTCCCTGCGGTGACCACCCGCTGAAATAATAAGTTCCCAGGGCGATATCGGCAAAGCCGTCGTCATTGATATCTCCCAGATCTCCGGTGGGATAAACGGCGTTTCCGAAAGGCCTCTCCCATACAAGACTGCCGTCTGAGCCGTTCAGCACTTTCAATTTGAAGGGGGTGTTGGGTCCGGAGGAAACGGCTACTTCGGGAATGCCGTCACCGGTGATATCCGGGACGACAGTAGGATTCAGTACCCATTCTCCTGTCAGGGATCGCCAAATTTTACCCTTTGTCGGCCCGCCCTTCCAGGCTTCAACTCCGCCGCTTCCACCTGCACCGGTAATAACGATGTCGGCGAGGCTGTCTCCGTTCAGATCCGGGGAAGCCACTCGGCCGTAAATGTCCCAGATGGCCCCCTCGGCATAGATAACGAAGGTCCAGAAGAGCGAACCGTCGGCGCCGCTGAAATGGTATCCCGCATCCCCTGAACCGGAACAGGTAGGGGTAGAGGTGTTGGCGAAGATATCCTCTTTGCCGTCGCCATTCACATCGGGCAGGATGATGGGACTATTGAGCCCGCATCCGATATGGATCGGTCCTCCCCACAGTATTCTCTCCCCGGGCGGCATGACGGCACCACTGACAGCATAGAGTTCGTCATCATTATGGTTTTCGCCATAACCGTTGCCCGAAGTTCCCAGAATGAGGATAATATCCTTAACGCCGTCCCCATCCAGATCGCTAATGGTGGCAAGGCCCCGCCGGTATCTGGCCGCATTGGATACCTGATAGGACCACAATACTGTTGAGCCGTCTATTCCGCTCAAAACGCGTACTTGCTCGGCATTATCCAGGATAACCACATCATCGCAGCCGTCTTCGTTGATATCGGTAATCACCACTCGGCTATGGCTTTCACCCACATCGTAAGACCACAAAACATGGGCCTTAGCCGGTATCGCCGACGCCAGGAACAACAAAAGGGCGAAAAAAACGCCTGCATTAGCGGGTGTATTTTTGGATTTCATTTTGCTCCCTCCAAAGTCTAGGCCTGAAATCACGATACAGGTTGGGAAGGTCAACGGAACTGTTTCCGGCTTGAGAAAGAGTATCATCCGGAAAGCACGTATACGTTCAAATCATAAACAACCTGGCCTTGATAATCCTATATGAGAAAAATGTCGGCGTCAACGGGTTTGCAATGGCTCGGAATTGCGGCGATTTAGTTTCCGATACGTCAACCCGGAGGAGGAGGGGGTGTATCCCATTGAATAATGACGGTGGAACCCTTTTCCGCTTTAAAACTGTTTTGGAGGTAAACTTTTGGGGCCTCGAAAGTCACCCTGGCACCGTTTTGAATGACCACCCCCTCGCCAATGGTGATGGATTCCGTTCCAATGCAGAGACAATCAGTTCCTTTGGTAAATTCTCTGTTGGTGATGACCACATTGGGGATGGCGCAACCGCTACACAGGTTGGCTCGTGTTTCGGTGTTGGCATCTGAATTGTTGCTGGATTGATCGATTTCTCCCTTTTTCCGGTTATCGTCTGTGGAGAAATTTGTTCCCTGAGTCACGAGTACATGCGTTTGCCCAGCCCATGACAGGTTCCAGGAAAAAAAGATGCAGAGGACGAAAATCAGCAGTGGTTTTATGCCGGGAAAGTTGATCATTCTTTTCAAATGGAGATTTTCGCTGCGTGTTCTCTTTTTAACAATGGGAACTTGCGTGTTCCCCAGCGCCATTTGTGTCGGTAAGGCGGTTGTTATCAATTCCGTCTGATCCCCACAAGGGCTCCCGGGTCCACATGAAACCCGCTCTGAACGTCGACCCTGGGCGCCTCGAAAGTGACATCGGCGCCACGTTTGATGTTGACGTTTTCACCGATGGTAATGGATTCCATGGCGGTACATCGGCATGGGGTTGGTGAATCAAAGGTGACATTATCAAGTTTGAGATTTTCCATATTCTCCGGACAATGGGTACATTGGGGGCGGGCAACCTTTCCGCCCGGAGGGAGGGGCAGGAGAACGCCGCCGGAAGATGACCGGGTGTTTTGCCCCAATTTGCAGAGGAAACCCGGGGGCGGTTCATTCACGGATGTGCCTGCTTTTTGTTCGACATCAGTCTTGACGGAAAGGCTGTTTCCAGCCCCGGCGGCGGGAGGCGGAATGATCACTTTAACATTGGACGCCAGAACCTGAAGCAGATATCCGGTCCCGTTTTCCAAAGGGTAATTGGGATCGCTTCGCTTCTCATAATAGGAATAAAGTTCCGGCCCCGTGCCGGTATAGTCCCATAGACAGGTCTGGGTCAGGGGGTTGTCGCTGTCCGTCAGGTGATACGTGTAGGTTCCGTCGGAAACCATGATACTGCCCAAATCGACGCTCCCTTCGGCCCACGGCAGGGAGATGGCCTGCCAGCCCGTCTTCAGGTCCCTCGTGTAACTGGTATCCTGGGGACAGAGGGCACCTTCAAACACAACGGAGTTGTCATAAAGAGTGATGATCCAGAAGCCCATGCCCGGAACGAGGGTCAATGCGGCGAAATCGTTGGCGTTGATCTCGATATTTGTCCCGTCCACTAACATGAATACCCGCCAGTGGGTGGGATCGTAGGGACCCAGCACCTTTTCCATGGCTTTTAGGAGATTTGCCCCGGACCCCATGTAATAGGGAACGGAGAACAGCCGATAGCTGGTGACAACCCCGGTCCCCTTCGGGAGGGTGTAATTCCGGCTAAAAAGCGGTGGGATGGTGAAAGTGTACATGGGTGAAAGAGCGGCGTTGGTGCCGTCATAAACCGGTCCGTTATAAACTCTCACCTGCCACTTGTAGTTTGCCAGCGGTAAGTTCATTATTACCTCTTCAGGGAGCGTGAAAGACGTTTCCGTGGTGGGCGGCGATGAATACCAGCCAACCCGCGAGTTGTAATCATATATTCGAAGAGAATAATAAAATGACCCGGTTCCGGTTGGGGGATTCCAACTGAATGTGGGGCTCTTTGTGTAAAGATAGGCGTTTTCGGCGGGAATCCGCGAAGCCTCGGAAATCCTCGGAACGTGGGTATAGGTATGATTCGTGGTGGCGGTATAGGTATTTGACGCATTGTCCGTTACCGAATAGGTGTAAGTGCCGTCAGGCAGGGGAAACGGTCCACTGCTCCAGCAGTTATACCACATGGAGGTATAGCCGAACCATGAGCGGCCGTTATAGGGATAAAGGGTTCCGTTGGGGCCGGTAACCCGAAGATTGTCAATATCCCAGGGCGCCAGATTGACATTATGAACCCCGAACCAGGTAGCCCCCGGCGTGTCGGGGCCGGTATAGGCGTATGGCAGGTTTTGGCTTACATCGGGCGTGAGGCCTTCCTGACCGGTGTAAAAATAGAGGGTGTCGCTGTAATGCCGATTCTGTCCGCTTTCATCCTGGACACGGACCCACCAGCGGTATGGGGTATCGGGCAGGAGGTATCCGTCGGGAACGGTAATTGAGGTACTTTGGGTTGTCTCATGGTACCATATAGCCCTGCCGTCATAGTCCCAGATAAAAACCTGGTAATAAGGTGTCGTCCCGGACCTGTTGACGGCTCCCCAGGTAAGGGTGGGTGTGGTTGTTCCGATATAGGCGTTGTTATCCTTTCCCTCCACCTTCATAGTGGCTGAATCCACCTGGGGAATGGTGCTGTCGTAGGTAAAACTTCTCTCCGTGGTGGCTGTTCGGCCCAGGCTGTCGGTCACCACAAAGGTGTAGGTCCCGTCATTTATGACAGACTGGGAATTTGCCGAATAGAAGTTGCCCATTTGTCTGAAGGGCGCCTGGGCCAATGTCAGGGTAAAGGTTCCGGAAGGCCCCGAAGCGGTAATTGAGGCCACGTCTTTGGGGCCGGGCCCGCTGACTGATGCAACCAGCTCCGTTCCTGTGGTGCCGTCCGCATGATGAGCGGAAAAAACCGTCGCCCAGTTAAAGGTGGGTCCCGGATAGGCGGCCGGCGATGGAAGCAGGGAGAAATTAATCCCCGGCGTGTTTTGATCCGAAATGACCGTTACGGGTCCCGCCTGGTCGCAGAATGCTGTCCCGCCGTTTTCGGTCCACCACTGGTCCACGTAATGGAGCGGGTCCGTGCAGGCAGCCCTGGTATGGATGTGATAGCTGCCCGGGGGAAGATCCGAAATGCTGAAGTTGCCGCCGCTGTCGGTCTGGGCGCCGGCATAGGCGCTGCTGCCGCACGCATGCATGTAAGCACCCACGCAGACATTGGCCAGGGGCGTTGTGCCGTTGCTCTGATAAATGGTCCCTGAAATGGACCCGTAATGCCCCATGGAAAAATTAATGTTGTATGTGGTTTGCCCCCCGGATGTCCAAAGGGCCGTGGCCCAGTTGGGGTCGTAGCTGTTCTGGTAATATTCTGTGAGATAGCCTGCACCTGACGCTTCCACCCGGGTGTACCCCGGTTCCAGTTCCGATAACGTATAGGTGCCGTCACTCATGGTGGTGGTACACCTGCTTTCTCCTCCTGTAAAAGGCTGGGTACACACTTGCACTCCCGGGACAGGCTGTCCGTCCGTATCGCTTGTGACCGTTCCGGTAATGGCGGCATCGCCGCTCAACTGGAAATTTTTGCCGGTGGCGATAGTCCCCTCGACGGCACTGACGCTCTCCGCGCCGCCGCAGTCGATGACGCTTAAAGGTGATGCCCACCATTCATTGGTGTAACCGCTATACACCCAGGTTTTAAGGAAATAAGAACCGGTGGTCAACCCGTTGATGGTGTACGTGCCATTCTGACTGTCGATATAGCCGGACCCTGCCGAAGAGTATTCTCCGCACGGGTCTCCGGTATAAGCGTAAACCCAGCCGCCTCCCGTAACGGGGGTTGAGCCGTCGGCCTGAAAAACGGTACCTGAGATAGCGGCGCCCGGGTTCAATTGGAAGTTTTTCCCTGAGACGGTGGTCCCCTCTGTGGCACTGACGCTTTGCGCGCTGTTGCAGTCAAGGACACTATCAGGAGATGCCCACCATTCATCAAAGTAATTGCCGGAGGGGTAGGCCTTAAGGAAATAAGACCCGGTGGTTAACCGGTTGATGGTATAAGTCCCATCCGTGCTGTTGATGGAAGCAGATTCTGCATAGGAATATGACCCGCATGGGTCTCCAGTAAAGGCTTGCACGTACCCGCCTCCCGAAATGGGAGTTGAGCCATTGTGCTGGAAAACGGTACCTGAGATGGCAGCGCCCGGGTTCAATTGAAAGTTCTTCCCTGAGACGGTGGTCCCCTCTGTGGCACTGACGCTTTGCGCGCTGTTGCAGTCAAGGACACTATCAGGAGATGCCCACCATTCATCGAGGTAGTTGCCGGAGGGGTAGGCTTTAAGAAAATAAGACCCGGTGGTTAACCGGTTGATGGTATAAGTCCCATCCGTGCTGTTGATGGAAGCATAGCCTGCCCAGGAATATGTTCCGCACGGGTCTCCGGTATAGGCGTAAACATCCCCGCCTCCCGAAATGGGAGTTGAGCCATCGTGCTGGAAAACGGTACCTGAGATAGCCGCGGCCGGGTTCAATTGGAAATCTTTCCCTGAGACGGTAGTCCCCTCTGTGGCACTGACGCTTTGCGCGCCGTTGCAGTCAAGGACACTTACGGGAGATGCCCACCACTCATCAAAGTAATTGCCGTAGGGGTAGGCTTCAAGAAAATAAGACCCGGTGGGCAACTGGTTGATGGTGTAAGTGCCGTCTGTGCTGTTGATGGAAGCGGACCCTGCCCAGGAGTGTGACCCGCACGGGTCGCCGATATAGGCCTGCACGGACCCTCCCCCCGTAACAGGGGTTGATCCGTCGTGCTGGAAAACGGTGCCTGAGATGGCAGCGCCCGGGTTCAATTGAAAGTTCTTCCCTGAGACGGTGGTCCCCTCTGTGGCACTGACGCTTTGCGCGCTGTTGCAGTCAAGGACACTATCAGGAGATGCCCACCATTCATCGAGGTAGTTGCCGGAGGGGTAGGCTTTAAGAAAATAAGACCCGGTGGTTAACCAGTTAATGGTATAAGTCCCATCCGCGCTGTTGATGGAAGCGGACCCTGCCGAATAATATGCTCCGCACGGGTCGCCGGTATAGGCCTGCACGTACCCGCCCCCGGTAACGGGAGTTGATCCGTCGTTCTCAAATACGGTGCCGGAGATGGTGGCAGCGGGATCCAATTGGAAATTTTTCCCTGAAACGGTGTTGCCTGCAATAACCGTGGTGGATTGCGCGCCGTTGCAGTCCGTGACGCTTGTAGGAGATGCCCACCATTCGCTAATAAAGTTCCCATAGGCGTGCGCTTGGAGAAAATAAGATCCGGATGGTAGCCCAGTGATGGTGTATGTGCCGTTGTAGGAATTGATGTAGGCATCCGCAACCCAGGAATATGCCCCACACGGATCGCCGGTAAAGGCGTAAACTAGTCCGCCCCCGGTAACGGGAGTTGATCCGTCGCTCTCAAATATGGTGCCGGAGATGGTGGCAGCGGGATCCAATTGGAAATTTTTCCCTGAAATGGTGTTGCCCGCGATAACGGTAGTGAACTGTGCACCGTTGCAGTCGATGACGCTTGAAGGAGATGCCCACCATTCATTACGGTAATTCCCATCGGGTTGCGCAAGGAGAAAATAGTCGCCGGATGGCAGCCCGTTTATGGTGTATGTGCCGTTGGAGGGATTGATGTAGGCATCCGCAACCCAGGAATGTGAACCGCACGGGTTTCCGGTAAAGGCGCCAACCCATCCGCCTCCGGTAACGGGAGTTGATCCGTCGTTCTCAAATACGGTGCCGGAGATGGTGGCGCCGGGATCCAATTGGAAATTTTTGCCGGTGACGGTGTTCCCCGCGATAACGGTAGTGGACTGAGCGCTGCTGCAGTCGATAACGCTTGAAGGAGATGCCCACCATTCATTAATAAAGTTCCCATAGGGCTCGGTCCGGAGAAAATAGGTTCCGGATGGCAGCCCGTTTATGGTGTATGTGCCGTCGATGGTATTTATAGAACCGGAGCCTGCCCAGGAATATGGCCCACACGGATCGCCGGTAAAGGCGTAAACTCGTCCGCCCCCGGTAACGGGAGTTGATCCGTCGTTCTCAAATACGGTGCCGGAGATGGTGGCGCCGGGATCCAATTGGAAATTTTTGCCGGTGACGGTGTTCCCCGCGATAACGGTAGTGGACTGAGCGCCGCTGCAGTCGATAACGCTTGAAGGAGATGCCCACCATTCGTTAATAAAGTTCCCATAGGGCTCGGTCCGGAGAAAATAGGTTCCGGATGGCAGGCCATTGATGGTGTAAGTGCCGTCGGTGGAATTGATGTAACCATCACTCACCTGAGTATATGGGCCACAAGGGTCACCGGTATAAGCCCCAACCCAGCCACCTCCAGTGATGGGGGTAGACCCATTGCTTTCATATGCAGTACCCGTAATAGCCGCGCCGGGATCCAATTGGAAATTTTTGCCGGTGACGGTGTTCCCCGCGATAACGGTAGTGGACTGAGCGCCGCTGCAGTCGATCACACTGTTGGGATCAGCCCACCACTCATGAATAAAGTTTTCGCTAGGAAAGGCTCGGAGAAAATAGGTTCCGGATGGCAGGCCATTGATGGTGTAAGTGCCGTCAGTAAAATCCATGGCGCCGGATCCTGCCCATGAATATGACCCGCAAGGATCACCGGTATAGGCGTAAACCTGTCCTCCGCCGGTAATGGGAGTTGACCCATCGCTCTGGTAGACAGTCCCGGAAAAAGCGGCGCCTGCGTCCAGTTGAAAGTCCTTCCCCTCAATGGTGGTTTCCGCGGTGACAGTAATAAATTGAGCGCCGCTGCAGCCGATCACACTGTTGGGATCGGCCCACCACTCATGGATATGGTTTTCATTGGGAAAGGCTCGGAGAAAATAGGTTCCGGATGGCAGGCCGTTGATGGTGTAAGTGCCATCGGTGAAATCCATGATACCAGAGCTGACTGTACCATAACCGCCGCATGGATCACCGAAATATGCGGCAACAAATCCTCCCCCGGTGACAGGAGTCGATCCATCACTCTGGTAGACGGTCCCGGAGATAGCTGCGGCGGAAACGGTGCCCGGCGTGAAAAACGGCAAAAAAATCGCTGTGAGCAAAAGTAACAAGCGCGGATATTTGGTCGTATGAGTCATTATTTTTTCTCCAGAGATTTAAGTAAGGTTGGTGATTTGAATGTCCCTTATTCGAAATCTACGTTTGGTCATATAAGGCCCTGGGCCCCAATGCCGCATGATCCCACAGCTCATTTTTGAATCGGAACCTCAATGCCGCCAACCTGAATCAGGATCAATAATCAGGGCGGAGTTGGTGGCCCGGGAAGGTGGGGCAGCGTTGTTGTCGTAGGCGCTGTAGTAGTCGTTGAAGTCGTGGTAGTTGTCGTTGTTGTTGTTGTTGTCGTTGTTGTCGTTGTTGTAGGCGCCGTGGTAGTTGTCGTTGATGTCGTGGTCGTAGGCACTGTAGTAGTCGTTGAAGTCGTTGTTGTGGTCGTTGTTGTGGTAGGCGCTGTGGTAGTTGTCGTTGTTGTGGTCGTTGTAGGCGCCGTGGTAGTTGTCGTTGATGTCGTGGTCGTAGGCGCTGTAGTAGTCGTCGAAGTCGTGGTAGTTGTCGTTGTTGTCGTTGTTGTCGTTGTTGTGGTCGTTGTTGTAGGCGCCGTGGTAGTTGTCGTTGATGTCGTGGTCGTAGGCGCTGTAGTAGTCGTTGAAGTCGTTGTTGTGGTCGTTGTTGTCGTTGTCGTTGTTGTGGTAGTCGTGGACGTTGTCGATGTCGTGGTGGTAGTGGTGGTCGTTGAAGTCGTGGTTGTGGTCGTGGTTGTGGTCGTGGTGGTAGTTGTAGTCGTCGTTGGTGCCGTCGTCGTGCTGGTGGAGGTGGTCGTGGAAGGCATGGAGGTGGTTGTGGAGGTGGTTGTGGACGTCGTTGTGGGCATGGTCGTGGTGGAGCTGGTGGTTGAAGTGGAAGGACTCCCGGCGGCCTGGGTTGTCGGCAGAGTGGTCGTGGTGGTGTCGGGTATTGTGGTACTTGAAATAGTAGTGGTTGTCGGGACCGTGGTGGTTGTCTCTATGGTTGTGGCGACAGCGGTGGTGGTTACCTCAGCTGTGGTTTCTACCGTGGTAGTGGAGATGGTGCTTGTGGCGACAGCGGTGGACTCTTCCGTAGTTTCCGCTGTGGTGGTTTTTTCCGAGGTTTCCGCCGTCGAGGTGCTTTCCTCTGTATCTTCACTTGTGGTTTGGGTTTCCCCAAGCGATTCCTGGAGTTTCTGCATCTGTCCCTCATTCAGAAGGACAGGTGTTGAAGGTGGCAGGTTCTTTATCACATCAGTCGCCAAGCCATTGGTCAGATTCACATATTGAGATGGATCAAACTGATTGCCGACTTCAACCATACCTTCAAAGCAAGCAACCTTTGTAATGGTTTGGTCCACCACCCAGACCATATAGACGGTGCCGCGAACGCCGATAACCGCTGTGGGGGTTTTTACCTGAAAGCCTCGTTCCTTGAACTTCATCAAGTCCTTGGCAAAAACCTTGAATTTACCCACCATTACCCTGAATTCGGCGTTTCGTTTCTTTTTTCCGGCGTCAAAATCAAATTTGTCCAGATGTAGGTTTGCCTTTTCACCCATGGCCATGAAGCTGCCGTCCTTGAATGTCAACCGCAGTCTCGAATTTGTCTCGGTTTTGAGCTGGTCATGGAGATAGAGTGGCATGCCCAGGGTGACTTTGATGGGTTTCGCCATCCCTTTTCTGGAAACAGTGGCCGATCCTTTTACCCGGGCGATTTTTCCGATCACATCTTCCCCATGGGCGCCCAACGGTAAAAAGATAAACAGCATCGCCACGATCAGAAGAAACCAACCCCTGCGGTTATCCCGTGTCGAGTTTGACCTCGGTATCAAATTGCTTTTTTCCATGGTGACCCACCTGTATGGTAAAGGTTTTTATTTCATTATTTTTAAAAAACCTGAATCTGCGACTTAAAACTCAGAATGAATAGGTTAATTCCAGCATATATACGTTTTTCTTGAAAGAATAGAGGTTGGCGCCATTCAATAAATAATCGGAATCATTTTTAATGTGCAGGTATGAAAACGAAAGCAGAAGCCGCTCCAGAAAACTGCGCCTGAGGGAAAATGTGGTCGTATAGGTGCTGTCCCTGCGGCCACCGCTGGTGGTGAAATCGGGATAATGCGTCCGCATGTAAGAAAAAGAGAGATCTCCCCATATGCCCCAATAGATAGAGGATGCCACCCCGGCCATTAATTCGTGGTAGCTGTAAGTGGATGGATTATCACCCGATTTTTCGTAAGCGGTTCGGTATCCGATTCTGGGAAGAATCTGGGTATCGGGAATTTTGTAGGATTGGGTAATATCCGCGCCATAGCGGGAGGAATCCCCGGTGACGCCATCTAAGTAATCCTTGATCTGGTATATGAGGTTAATATCGGTTCTCAGGTCATAGGGTTCGAGGATGCTGATGGTGGGCATAAAGCTGTGCATGCGAAGCCGGGCAAAAGAATTGTTGGCAAAGGTGATGTAAACGGGAGGGTTGATGCCCTGTTTTTTTCCGCCGGAATAAAAATAGCTGAAATCATACTGAAACCGAAAAAAAACAGGTTCCAGGTTTGCCTGAACATACACATGGGGACTGTGGGATGTCACATTGCTGTCCGTCCAGTCCCGGTAGCCGAGGGAAAAAAGGGTATAGCCCACACCCGCCTCCAGGTCTTTCAGGTTCAGAAATTTGTACCCGCCCCGCAGGAAAAAGGTCTGGTACTGATCCCCTTTTCCGGTGCCGCCGGTGACGGGCCCCCCTGTGACTTCTTCCAGGGGATCGCGGGCCACATTGTCGTCATAGCCCCAGTTGAAAGATGTTATCAGATACCACGGCTTGCGGGCCCAGGCTGCGTCCTCAACCCGGGGAATGGTCTGCCGCGCGCTTTCAGCCAATGGGTTTTTTGGATCCAGTTCAACCGCTTTTTTAAACATCTGGGCTGCCTGATCAAATTTTTCTTCCTCGAGGTAGGTGGCGCCGGTCATGTAAACGGATATCTGGTTTAGTTGAGGGTCCAGTTCCTTTGCACGGCTGAAGCATTTTACGGCATCAACATAATTCCCGGAATCCTTATAGGCATAGCCCAAATCGAGAAATACACGACCGCTCTTGGGATCTATTTTTTCAGCTGTGCGCAGGGTTAGAATGGCTTTGTCGTAATTTTTTTGGCTGCTGTAAATGGCGGCGACATCAAAATAGGCCTTGAAAAAAAGCTTCGGTTCCTTCACTATCAGGGATTCAAATATTTCAAGGGCTTCATGGGTTTTTTTGATTCGCACATAAGCCACCGCAAGGTAGTATTGATATTCCAGGTTCCCGGGTTCCAGGGCGACCGCTTTTTTAAAGAGCCTGGCGGCTTCCTCGAAGTTTTCTACATCCAGTGCATCAATCCCGTCCATGAAAAAATCCATGGCCTTGGGTTGGGTTCCCGGTGTGGTTTTCGGCGGGTTTTCGGAAATGGGCGCGGGGGGAGGATCTGCCTTGGCAAGGAAATTAATGAATATTAATGGCTTTTTCAATTCGATATGCCCGGCCTTTTCCAGCCGTGGAGACGTTTGGGTTCCGGTGTCAGCGCCAAAAACCTGAGGGATTATGACAAAAAAGGCAAGGATCGCAATGGACAAAAAGATTCGAAAGTGGCGGCGAGGCCGAACATGGGGTCTCCATATGCAAGACAAACCCACATTCCCGAGCTTGGATGTTTTCACATTTTCACCTTAAAAATAATTGCTCGAAAATTAGGCAATGAGGTTTTTTTTATGTGTTCGAAGAACCGAAAAAACGGAAAAAATGGGTGACTATATTGAGAAAGTATATAATGATACCAGGGTAGTCCGTGTCAAGCATTTTTTTATAAAATTTCAACAACCATACCGGAGATATTGAGGATGAAAGTGGATGGAAAAGAGATGCGGCCTGTTTGGATTGACAATGCTTCAGGAAACGTCCGGATCATTGACCAGCGGTTCCTTCCCCATGAATTGATCATTGAAACGCTGAACACGGTGGATGATGTGATTTGCGCCATTAAAGAGATGTGGGTTCGGGGTGCCCCCCTTATCGGCGCCGCTGGCGCTCTGGGCGTCTATGTCGGTCTGGTCCGGGAAACCGGTAAGGATGCGGACAATGAATACCTCGAGGCTGAATGCAACCGGCTAAAGGCTGCACGGCCCACGGCCATGAACCTGTTCTGGGGCGTGGACCGGGTTCGGGATGCGGCTCTGAAAGAGAGCGCCCAAGGCGCCCGTGTAAAGGCTGCCCTGGCAGAGGCCCTTGCCGTGGTGGAAGAAGAAGCTGTCAATTGCCGAAACATCGGCCGACACGGCCTTCCCATTATCGAGGAACTCAGCCGAAAGAAAAACGGAAAGCCGGTCAATATCCTGACCCATTGCAATGCCGGCTGGCTGGCCTGTATCGAATATGGCACTGCCACCGCCCCCATCTATACGGCTTTCGACAATGGTATCGATGTCCATGTCTGGGTGGATGAAACAAGGCCGCTAAATCAGGGGGCTCGTCTGACTGCCTGGGAACTGGGCAAACATGGGATTCAACACACCGTCATCACGGATAATGCCGGCGGTCATCTTATGCAGCACGGCATGGTGGACCTGGTCATTGTGGGGACGGACCGGACCACGCGGGCCGGAGATGTGGCCAATAAGATCGGTACCTATTTGAAGGCCCTGGCTGCCAGGGACAATAACATTCCCTTTTATGTGGCACTACCCTCCTCCACCTTTGACTGGGGCATCACCGACGGCATCAAAGACATTCCCATCGAGGAACGGGATCCCGATGAGGTCCGATATGTTCGGGGGCTTTGCCATGGCAAAACCGAAGCCGTGCTGGTAATGCCTGAAGAAAGCCCTGCCGCCAATTATGCCTTTGATGTGACCCCCTCACGCCTGGTGACGGGTTTTATTACGGAAAGGGGCGTCTGCAAAGCTGCGGAAGCGGATATCATGGCCCTGTTCCCGGAAAAAAAGACCGTCTAAAGGTTTTGGGGTTGCGCCGTGAAAGACATCATCCGGGAAATTGAAAGGACCATTGCACGTCATGACATGCTGAACCATGGGGACCGGGTTTTGGTGGCTGTATCGGGCGGACCGGATTCCGTGGTGCTGCTGGATGTGCTGGATGGGGTGAAAGCGGCATTTTCGCTGGACCTGGTGGTAGCCCATTTTGACCACGGTCTCAGACCGAAGGATGATGAAAGGGAAACCCGGTTTGCGGCATCCCTGGCGGTGTCAAAAAACCTGCCGTTTGTTACGGAAAAGGTGATATCGCCCATGGGGAAGAACGGTATGTCCCTTGAAGAAGAAGCCAGAAACCGGCGGTATGAATTTCTCGAACATGCCAAAAAGAAATACACCGCCCAAAAAATTGCACTGGGGCATACCCTTGACGACCAGGCGGAAACCGTCATCATGAGGCTTTTGCGCGGCAGCGGGTCCGCCGGCCTTGCCGGAATTCCGCCCGTTCGGGATTATACCATCATCCGGCCCCTCATCGAAATCACCCGCGAGGAAATTTTGGCGTATATTGCGCACCGGAAACTTCAGTATATCACCGATTCTTCCAACTTTGAAGAACGGCATTTAAGGAACCGTATCCGCATGGATCTTTTGCCCCGGATGAAGCGTTATCAACCCCGAATCGTTCACCTGCTGGGCCAGACCGCCGGCATTATGCGAGAAGAAAGCAGATGGCTGGAAATGGAAGCGGACCGATGGATCCAAGAAACGGTGCGGGTCGATGAAACGGAATCGCATCTAAAACGGATAACCACAACCAAAATATCTCGCGCAAAGACGCAAAGACGCAAAGATTTTCTTGATTTTTTTGACGGAAAAGCGAGAAATAAGGTACTAATGTCTCCCCAAGCGTTTTCGGAACTTGCACCGGCACTTCAGGGGCAGGTCATTCGACAAATCATTAAACGTATTCAAGGAGACCTTCGCCGCATCAGCCTGCGGCACATCGAGGCCGTAAAAGGACTGGTGCGGGGGCGACCCCAGGGGACACTGAACCTTCCCAACGGTATTTTTGTCCAAAAAACCTATGAAACGCTGATCATCGGCAAAAATGAAGAAAAACCGGCCGACGAAAAGATTGAGGGATTTCACTATGTGCTGGATGGGCCGGGTGTATTCCGGCTGGATGCCATCGCCTGTACCATTACCATTGAGGAAGTCAACGGCAAAGGGGTTTTGCCGGAGGCCGACCCTTCACCATGGATCGCCTACCTGAACCGAGACCGCATCAGGTACCCACTGATTGTCCGAAGTTTTCTGCCCGGTGACCGGTTTGTTCCCCTGGGCATGCGGGGCCACAAAAAACTCAAGAATTTCTTCGTGGATAGGAAAGTGCCCTCCGACATCAGAAGACGTCTTCCCCTGTTGTGCCGGGGAAATGATCTCATCTGGGTATGCGGCCTGAGACTGGACGACCGGTTCAAGGTGATCCCGGAAGCGGAGAAGGTGGTCCGGGTCAGCCTGTTTTTTCATGGGGGCAACCGGCCCCCCCCATTCAGGATCAACAGCATCACGGCAACTGTTCCCCCATGGCCTGATGGACCTGGTCCATTAAGCGCTGAATGTCCTTCTTTTTAAAATTCGATAGGGCAATGGGTTCTCCGATGTGAAGGCTGCAAGCCTCCTTATGGATGCGGAGACTCCCCTTTCTGGCAATCCGGTGGCTGCCGTTGATGACCACCGGCACGATATCGCAGCGGGATTTAAAGGCCAGGTTGAAGCCCCCCCGTTTGAAAGACTGCAGCCTGCCGTCCACGCTCCGGGTGCCTTCCGGAAAAATCAGCACCGAGGCCCCATCCCTGATCCGTTCCGCCGCCAACGCAATGCTCTTGACAGCCTTTCGGGGGTCTTTTCGCTCAATGCCGATGTAGCCGGCGCCCCTCATGGCGGGCCCGAGAAGGGGGATGTTCATGAGTTCCTGTTTCAAAATGAACTTGAAATCCACCGGAAGAAAGGCCAGCAGGGTCCAGATGTCAAAAAAACTCTGATGATTGCTCATGTAGATCCGGGGGATTTCCGGGTCTACATTTTCCCTGCCCCGAACTGTCACCCGAATACCGCAGACACGCAAGATGACTTTGGCCCAGGGCACGGCGCAACGAAAATGGACCGTTCGACCCGATCCCCTGAAGATATGAATCACCAGTGCCCATATACACATCAAAACGGAAAAAAGACCAATAAAAGCGTTTAATGCAATGTATCTCAACATAATCCTCTCCCTGATTCAAATCAAACCGGCGGTGTTGCCGGTAATTCAATTCGCAAAACAACATCTTCCCCGTCCCGAAAAACGTCCACCTTTCCCCCGTGCCGATTGATGACCACCTTGGCCAGGGGCAAATCGTGGATGGTGGTTTCCGCATTGCCCGTGAAACGGGGGAAAAAGAACTGACTCAGGTCCTCTTCGGCCAGTCCTTTTGCATCATGCCGGATGGTGACCGCCACATTGTCGGCCTCCATGACCGTTTGAAGGGAAAGGGTTTCGCCTTCCGGCATGTTAATGACTTCATTTTTTAAAATACAGCCAAAGGCCCGGCTAAGGAGGGCATCGTCACCCTGAATATGCGGGATAGATGGGGAAAACAGGGTTTCAACCGCGATTTTTTTGGTTGCCATCCGATGGGCCTCCTCATGGAGCGAACTTCGAAGGATGTCATTGATGTCCACGGTGCCGATGTTGAGAGAAAAAGGCTTTATGGAGGCCAGGATGCTTTTCAGGATATCTTCCAGTCTGCTCACCTGGTCCACGATGACTTTGGCAAACATTTTCTCCCGTTCATTTTCCGTAAGGGTATCCTGCAGCCGACGGGCAAAACCGCCCACCGTGGCCAGCGGATTTCTCATTTCGTGAGCAAAACGTGCGGATATTTCCCCCAGAAGCCGTACTTCTTCCGTCCGCAGTGCCTTTTCCTGAAGCGCTTTCAGCTCGGTGATATCCACCATGATGCCTTCAAACCAGCGGAGGTTGCCGGATTCGTCCCAGGAAGGGATGGCATCATCCATAAAAACGTGTTTGCGGCCTTGTTGGTCTTTGACCACCCGTTCCACACGAAACCCTTTGGCATCTCTTTTCATGGCTGCCATGATCGCTTCACTTTGGTCCCTGTTGCATCCCCAGACCCTTTTCTGCCAGAAAAACCGGTGCCCTACCATGTCATCGGAATCAAACCCCAGGGTATTGATCAGGTAGGGATTGACAAACTCGATGGTGCCGTCGCTCAAAATCCGGTACACCCCCAAGGGCAGATTGTCCACCAGGGTTCGGTATTTCTCTTCTGAAGAAACCAGGTCCGCAGTCCGCTCCTGAACCCTTCTTTCCAGTGTTTTGGCATAATTTTCAATTTGCAGTCGTCGCGCCTTGAGAGAGTTGAGCATGGTGTTGAGCGAGTGGCCCAGGATCCCGATTTCATCATTGGGGCCGGGCTTCAGTCGGGTTTCCCTTTTTCCCTGAGCGATCTCCTGAGCGCCGGCCACCATTTTTTTAATGGGGCGGATAAAGAGAAGTGCCACAACCCATACCAGAAAGAAAGAAATACAAATGCCGACAAGCCCTACAACGATCATCAGGGTCTTCGTTTTAGCCAACCGGGCCATAATGGCCGATCGATTGATTTCGATCTCCACCAGGGCCGCCACCTCTCCCCGGTAGTCTTTGATGGGGCCTACCAGCAGGGCGATATTTGGAAATTGAGGCGGCGCAATCAGAATCCGGATCTGTTTAATGGCGTCGGGAATAAGGGATCGGGTTAAAGAAAAGGTTTTTCCGGGACCGTTGGTGGATGCCAGCAAGGCATATACGGTTGAACTCTTTTTTTCATAAACGGCGAAATCAGGTCCCCAATGTTCCTTGAGATCCTGCAAAAAAAGACTGCCGAAGGGATAACCGATTTCCAGGCTTCCCACCAGTCCGCCGTTAAGGGATACTGGAACGACCCCCCGAATGCCCAGACCCGTCACCCCCCATTCAAGGCCCATTTTGCCTTTGCCGCTTTTTAATGCGTCCATGATGCTGGTTCGGTAGGCAATCATCTCACCGAATTGATCCGGCAGGTGAACCCGCAGAAAGGATTTCCCGGGCGAAACATGAAAATGCAACTGGCGAATACCGAAATCTTTTTTCAATTCCTCAAACAAGGGGCGGGTATACGCCAAAAGCCCCTTTTGGTTTCGTTCGGACAACAGCTTTTGAACCATGGGATTTTCAGAAATAATGGTCGCCATGGAAAGCGCCTGTTCTCCTTTCTGGCGAACAGACGCCAGAAAAAGCTGATAAACACGAAACAGTTCTTTTTTTTCCTCTTCCTTGATAATTTCCTGCTGAGAATTCAGACTGACGTAGACCAGGGAGGTCGTTCCGGCAAAAGAAAAAAACAGAAAGGGAATCAGAAGCTTCCACTTCAAACTGATACCCTGTATACGATTTATGAAGTCCGAAAACATAGGCTTGTTGGTTTACGGTTGTCGGTTTACAGTTTACGGTTGCCGGTTGCTTCCCGCTCCCACGCTCTAGCGTTGGAACCCGTTGGCATCTTGATATATTATCTAACAGCTGTCATTAGGCCTTATTCCCAGAAACCTGTCACGAAAAATAAGAAATTTATTCCTGGGAAAACTGGTAAGAAAACCCATAATTCATTGAAAAACCGTAAACCGTAAACCGGCAACCGGCAACGGTTACTTTTTTTCAGGCAAGGCCATTTTGTTCATATCGTTCAGAATCCTTATCTGTCGCTTCAGCACCCGAACATTGGGTTTTGTGGGGGACCAGCGATGGGGGCTGGGCAGTATGGCCGCGAGAAGCGCCGCCTGTGTTCGGGACACACGGCTTGCGGAAACATGGAAGTATGCATTAGCAGCCGCTTCAATGCCCCTGATTTCTTTTCCCCAATCCACAGTGTTGAGATAAATCTCCAAAATCCGCTTTTTGGAGAGAAAAATCTCAAGCAATACCGTATAATAGGCCTCAATCCCTTTTCGGATCCAGGTTCTTGAAGGCCAGAGGAATACCGTTCTGGCCACCTGCATGGTAAGGGTGCTGGCCCCCCTGAAACCCTTTCCCATGGCGATGTCTTTGATGGCTTCGTTAAGTTCGATAAGATCGAACCCGTTGTGGGCTAAAAACCGCTGATCTTCAGCCGCAAGGACCGCCTTTTTGACGGACGACGATATTTGTTCCGATGAAAGCCAGTGTAGCGGCTGCTCGGACGACCGGATGCCAAATCCTTCGATCATGGATTTTAACGGCGTTATCAGGAAAGAAGGCGGGTTAATGTACCGCAAAAAGACCACCTGAAGGATGCTGATGCAAACCACCGTCACGAGAAAACCGCATCCCCACTTTATGATCCACCTTTTTTTCTTTTTTTCGACCGTTTTTCCTAACCCTGCTTTTTTACCGCTTCCCATGCCCCATTCATTTGATCAACGGTTGCCTCCTCCATGGAGACGCCCCTTTGCGTTAAAAGTTCTTCCATTTGCTCAAAACGGTTCAGAAATTTTCGGTTTGCCGATCTTAAAAGATCCTCCGCGTTTCTCCCCCAGTGCCTGCTCATATTGACCAGGCTGAACAAAAGGTCCCCTATTTCCTCGATGACCGCCGTTTCATCGTCTTCGCTCACCGCCATTTTCAGTTCCGCCACTTCTTCCAGAACCTTTTCCCAGATCTCTTCTCTGCCGGCCCAGTCGAAACCTGTTTTGGCGGCCCTTTCACTCAATCTGTGGGCTCTCAAAAGGGCGGGCAGTCCATCCGGCACATTTTTCAGCGCTAAAGAAACCGGTTCGACCGCGCCTCCTTCTTCCCGCTTGATCCTGGCCCAGTTGACGGCCACTTGTTCGGCTGAGGTTACCTTTACATCCGAAAAAACATGGGGATGCCGGTGAATCATTTTCGCCGTGATTTTTTCCACCACCTCGGCAAAATCAAACTCCCCCTTTTCTTCCGCCAGCGCCGCCAGAAAAACAATTTGAAACAACAGGTCTCCCAGTTCGCCGCGGGTTTCCGCGGGGGATGAATTTTCGATGGCGTCCAACACCTCATAGGCTTCTTCAATGAGATAGATTTTTATGCTGGCATCGGTCTGTTTGGCATCCCAGGGACAGCCTCCAGGTCCGCGAAGTCGCCTAACCAGCGTCAGCAGATCCCCCATGGCTTTGCCCAGTTTATCAGTGTCGATTTTTTTCATTTTAAGCTCAAATCTTTCCTTTAAAAACCTCTTGGAGATTCTTTTTTTGTTGATCAAATGATTTTTTCAGCTTTTGGTGGGAATCCGAAGGGATGAACCCAACCATGGTTTGATAAGCGGCGACAACGATCGGCGTCAACCGTGATTGCGCCACAAGGGGCGAGCTTGCCGGTACAAAAAACGTCGCTAAAACAATGATGACATAACTTAGAATAACGCCTTTCACCAGCGCCAAGCCGGCGCCCAGCATTCGGTCCACCCATCCCAGGAATATTTTTTGAAACAGTTTCTTTAAAGCCCAACCGGCCAGGTTGCACAACACCAGGACCACCAGGAAAATAAGGGCAAATGCCATCAAAGACAGGAATTTTTCCGAAACAATAAATTTTTTCAGGAAATCCGTCATCTGCACATGGTAAACATTGGCAAGCCAAATCCCCAGAACAACGCCCGCCAGGGAAGCGATTTCTCGAATAAACCCCCGAAAAACACCTCGAATAAGAAAAAAGATCGTTGCCGCAATGATGATAATATCCAGGATGTTCATGGCCGCTAACCGCTAACCGCTAGCGGTTGATGTTCTTTCCTGAGCAGGTCATTGACGGTTTTTACGGGATTGAATGTTATGGCCGGCACTTCAACAAAAAGCGTAATCCAGTGCGCCATGCCACCATTCCAGAGTCCTGGATGCTCAAGTGCTTTGAGTTCTTTTCCGTCCTTGGATTTCAGGGAAATAAAAACGGTATCCGGGTCCACAAAGGCCCGTAAATCAAACGGTTCTCCCCGCCAGTTCCGAACCCCGCACACCAGGTCCACGGGATTGAAATGGGTGGCGCCGGCCAGTATGGCCTGCTGTGCTGCGTCATCCGGGTCGATCTGGGCCGTCTCGACAATCTGGCGGGATTTCCCGCCCGATGCGTCTTTCACCCAGAAAGGTCCCCCGCCCGGCTCCCCCGCATTCTTGACCATGCCACAGACACGGACCGGTCGGTCGAGGCGCTCCATGATATAATGCCTTTTTTCTTCCGCATTTGCGTTTTTCATGGCGGAGGGCATTGCAATCAAAAGATCTTTTTCCAAAAATTCCGATGCTTCATCCAAAAGCCGGCCTGATGCGGATCCCGAGGTCAGTTCTTTCATGTAACGGGCGATTCGGTTCTGTATGGAAATCAGGTAACCTCCCGTGATTTTTTTCCATCGGATGGTCTCTCCCTTGAGATAATCGGGCACCACATTGTCAATGTTTTTGACAAAGACAATGTCACCCTGAAGGTCGTTTATATTTTCAAGCAGTGCCCCATGCCCGCCCGGTCGAAACAGCAGGCGACCGTTCGCCAGACGAAAAGGCCGGTTTTCCAAATCCACCGCAAGCGTATCCGTGGCGGTTTTCTGTGTGGAAAAAGCCACATGGTAATTTACCCGGTATTTTTTTTCAAGGATAGGTTCTATTCCATGCAAACAGGCTTCAAACCGTTTTAGATGTTCAGGGGAAACGGTAAAATGCATGGGACAACGGCCCGAGGCATCACAGGCGTAAGCAACAGCTTCCACCAGGTGTTCCTCAAAGGCGGTACGATTCCCTTCCGGATACCCATGAAACGTGAGCAGTCCTTTGGGTAAAGCGGCATAATCGAGGCCCTCCTCCTTCAACAATAACCGAATAATGTCCCTGAACCGGCCCTTGTTCAGGAATTCTCCCATGGACAACCCTTTTTCGGAAAGCGCCAAAGATAAGTCCTGAAAAAAAGCGAACTTGGAAATGCCGTCCATGAAAACCAGCAACTGTTTCGCATCGGTTTTACCGGCAGCGGCTTTTCTGGAAACCGCATCCCGTTCAATTTCCCCGGCCTGATTCAAATACGCCGACAGAATCTTGAACATTCTGGAAGCGGCTCCCGAAGCGGGAACAAACTTGAGGCAGAAACGCCTGTGCCTTTCCTTTTCGTAAAGCGCCGTCAGCGCTTTTTGCTCTTCACTGCTGAATACAGTGATCCCTTCCCCGGGAACACATGGGCCCACAAGTTTGAGATAGGGTCTGGCTTTTTTAAACAATTCAACCTGTCGTTCCGCCTCTTTCGGGGTAATCCCGTGTGCGGTCATCTGGGCCGTATCATCGTTGTTAAATATTTTTCCATCCATACCATGTCCCTCCTGCTTGTCATTTGCATCAAAATGCTGTGGGATGGGAGCGAATGTCAACAAAAAAACAAGGTCCGGACACCCTGTAATCAAGGCAAAGAGACCCTTTTACAAAATGGATTTACAAATTTCTATGGAATTTGGGAAAATTGTAACTATAATGTTAAGATTGTGCATCCAAGGCTCAGGTTTTTCTTTGTGGAAACATTTCAGAAACCTTGCGCAGTGTTCAAAAAGGCGATCATGGCCGGCGCTTTGGATGGAAATTTTCAAATGACCGACAGTCTCTTCATGGAGGTGACAGACCGTTGAATCCTTTCTATAAAAATCTTGCCTTATGGCTCGTCATCAGTTTAATGATGGTCATGCTGTTTCAAATGTTTAAACACCCTGACAGGAGCAACGTCAAGATCAGTTACAGCGATTTCCTGAACATGGTGGAAAGCGGCGGCGTCAATCAGGTGACCATTCAGGGAGAAAACATTTCGGGCATGTCCGGCCAGGGGCCATTTCGGACCTATGCCCCGAAAGATCCTGAACTTATCAGCATGCTCAGAAGCAAGGGCGTCGCCATAACCGCCAAACCCATGGAAGAATCGCCCTGGTTCCAGGTATTTTTATCCTGGGTTCCCATGCTGTTGCTCATCGGCGTGTGGATATTTTTCATGCGACAGATGCAAGCCGGCGGTGGAAAAGCCATGTCATTTGGCAAAAGTCGCGCCAGACTCATGACCGATGCACAGGAAAAGGTCACCTTTGAGGATGTGGCGGGCATTGACGAAGCCAAGGAGGAGCTGGGTGAAATTGTGGATTTTCTCAGTGATCCCAAGAAATTCACCCGGCTGGGAGGTCGAATCCCAAAAGGCGTCCTCCTGGTGGGAAGTCCGGGTACGGGAAAAACCCTTCTGGCCCGCGCCATTGCGGGGGAAGCGGGTGTTCCCTTTTTCACCATCAGCGGTTCCGATTTTGTGGAAATGTTTGTGGGCGTCGGCGCCTCCCGGGTCAGGGATCTTTTCAACCAGGGGAAAAAGAACGCGCCCTGCATTATTTTCATTGATGAAATTGACGCCGTAGGACGGCATCGGGGCGCGGGACTGGGCGGCGGCCACGACGAACGGGAACAGACCCTGAATCAACTTCT
Source organism: Desulfatiglandales bacterium (assembly GCA_963664475.2). GTDB lineage: Bacteria > Desulfobacterota > DSM-4660 > Desulfatiglandales > Desulfatiglandaceae > NaphS2. Next base: position 1,003,390 of record CAXXXE010000001.1, on the reverse strand, counting down.
GGTGGAAATGGACGGTTTTGAATCCAACGAGGGGGTCATTCTCATCTCGGCCACCAACAGGCCCGATGTACTGGATCCTGCGCTGTTGAGGCCGGGCCGTTTTGACCGGCAGGTGGTGGTTCCGGTTCCGGACCTGACGGGCCGGGAAGGTATTTTGAAAGTACACCTCAGAAAAAAAATGGTCACCGAAAATCTGGATACTTCCATTTTGGCCAGGGGAACCCCGGGGTTTACCGGCGCCGACATCGAAAATATGGTCAACGAGGCAGCTCTCATGGCCGCAAGGCGCGGCAAAGACAAAATTGAAATGGCCGATTTTGAGGATGCCAAGGACAAAGTCCTCATGGAACCGAGCGGAAAAGCATGATCATCAGCGAGGACGAAAAAAAGATCACCGCCTACCATGAGTCCGGGCACACCCTGGTGGCCCGGTTGCTTCCCGGTACGGACCCCATCCACAAAGTAACGATCATCCCCAGGGGGAGGGCATTGGGTTTGACCCTGCAACTGCCGACCGATGAAAAACACACCTATCCCAAGGAGCACCTGCTGAGTAACATTGCCATATTGATGGGGGGGCGTGCCGCCGAAAAAATTGTTTTGAATACGGAAACCACCGGCGCGGGAAACGATATTGAGCGAGCCTCGGACCTGGCCCGAAAAATGGTCTGTTCTTTCGGCATGAGCGAAGAACTGGGTCCCTTGAGTTTTGGAAAAAAAGACGAACAGATCTTTCTGGGACGGGAGCTTTCACAGCACAGGGATTATGGTGAAGATACCGCTAAAAAGATCGATGAGGAAGTCAGGAAAATTGTTACAAACGCCTATGACGACTCCTGTCGGCTTATCAAAGAACATTTGAATACCATACACAATATGGCCAACGCTTTGCTGGAAAAGGAAACCTTAAACAACAAGGACATTGAGGAAATCATGGCCGGAGATAAGAAATGGGACAGAAAAAGTACTCCCGATCCGGAATCCGATAATGATCCGGAAGCGTCGACAATCTCACAGGGCTAGAATTTTACATGAACTACCAGCTGAACTGGAACAACCATTTACTGAAACTGGGAACCAGAACCCACCTCATGGGCGTTCTGAACGTGACCCCCGATTCATTTTCAGACGGCGGCATGCATTTTTCCGTGACCGACGCCGTGGATCACGGTATTGCCATGGCGCGAGACGGCGCCGACATTATCGACATCGGGGGCGAGTCAACCCGGCCTTATTCCAGGAGACTCCCCGCGGATGAGGAAATGGCGCGCGTCATACCGGTCATTCGCCAATTGAGCCGGGAAATTTCTATTCCCATCAGTATCGATACCTACAAGGCGGCGGTAGCCGAGGCAGCGTTAAATGCCGGCGCTTCCATCATTAACGATATCAGCTCCCTGCGGTTGGATCCGGATATGGGGAGGGTGGCCGCTGAAGCCGGTGTTCCCCTGATCCTGATGCACATGAAGGGCACGCCCGAGAGTATGCAGCGCCACCCCGAATATGATGATCTGATTCGGGAAATACTGGATTTTTTGAAAGAGGCCGTACAACGCTCTGAATCCGCCGGCATCAAAAGGGAGATGATGATTCTGGATCCCGGGATCGGATTCGGGAAAACCTTTGAACACAATCTGAAGGTCATTCACCAGCTTGCGGCATTTCAAACCCTTGGAATGCCGCTTTTGCTGGGGCCTTCCAATAAGGCCTTTATCGGTCGTATTCTGGATAAAGAAGCTCATGAGAGAGATACGGGCACCATGGCGGCGGTGGCGGCCTGCGTCATGAACGGCGCCCATATCATCAGGGCCCACAACGTCAAAATGGCCGTGGAAACCATCAAAATTATTGACGCCGTCAAAAGAGAGCGAATCGGCGATGAAAAAATCACACCGAGGTAACATCACATGCTGTTCTGCATTGACATCGGAAATACCAATATTGTTCTGGGGGTGACCCGGGACCATAAGATTCTTCATCACTGGAGAATTCGTACTGAAAAAGAGATCACGGCCGATGAATTGGGGATTCTGGTGGGAAATTTTTTCCAGTGGGAAGGCCTCGGCTTCAAGGATATTAAAAATACCATTGTCTCTTGCGTGGTCCCCCCTTTGCTGAATACGGTGGCGGATTTTTCACGTCGGTATTTCGGCGTGGAACCGGTCATTGTAGGGCCGGGCCTTAAAACCGGCATGCCCATCAAATACGATAATCCCAGAGAGGTCGGCGCCGACAGGATCGTAAATGCGGTTGCAGCTTACGAAAAATATAAGACCGCTCTGATTGTGGTGGATTTTGGAACCGCCACCACCTTTGACTATATTTCCGGCGGCGGGGACTATATGGGTGGCGCCATCGCTCCGGGCATCACTATATCCTGCGAAGCGCTCTTCCATGAGGCTTCGAAGCTGCCAAGGGTTGAAATTTTTTCGCGGCCGACATCCGTCATTGCCAAGGATACCATCAGCAGTATGAATGCCGGTATTGTCTACGGTTATGCCGGATTGGTGGACGGTATCGTAAACCGCATGGTAAAGGAGTCAGGCGAAGACCCCCAAATCATCGCCACGGGAGGCCTGGCGCCTCTGATCTCCGAGGTTTCCGAGACGATCCAGGGCGTTGAAGAATTTTTAACCCTGCATGGCCTGATTCTCCTCTTCAACAAAAACGCCAAATAATCCCTGTCGCGCCAATGCAAAAGGCCTTGCCCGAGATGTTGATTTGATGTTTAAACCATCAAAATTAAGCCATGGCGATTCTGTGGGAGTTGTTTCCCCGGCGGGTCCCGTCGATGAATCCGACCTGGAAAGGGATCTTCATTTGCTGAAAACCAGAGGGTTTTCCGTCCATGTGGCGCCACATGCCCATGATCGGCACGGATACCTGGCAGGGAAAGATGAAGACCGCCTCACGGATCTGCATCATATGTTTCAACGCCCCGAAATAAAAGCCGTTTTTTGTGCACGCGGCGGATATGGCAGCATGAGATTACTGGAGCGAATCGATTACGACCTCATCCGGAAAAATCCAAAAATTATTGTGGGTTACAGCGACATTACGGCCCTTTTGATGGCCATTTTCAAAAAAACCGGTTTGATGACGTTTCATGGTCCCATCGTGAGGGGGCTTTCATCCCTTCCCGAAAAGGTCCTGGAAAACCTGTTTAAAATCCTTTGCTCCGAACAACCGGTTTCAATGAACCTCATGGAAGGCCGGCCCCTTTCAAGGGGAAAAGCCGTCGGTCCCCTCATGGGCGGCAATCTGTCCCTCATCTGTCATCTGCTGGGGACCCCTTTTATGCCAAGTCTCGACGGTTGCATCCTGTTCTTGGAAGACAAGGGGGAAGCGCCCTATCGGTTGGATCGAATGCTCACCCACTTGAAACTCGCGGGCAGCCTGAAAGGGATTGCGGGCGTGATCGCGGGTCAGTTTGTGGACTGTGGGGAGCCCACTGCCATCGATCGTCTGATAAGTGAGCAGTTTGCGCCCATGAATATTCCCATTTTAACCGGTTTTCCCGTGGGACACGGCTCGGATAATATGACCCTCCCCTTAGGGATTCCGGCCGAACTGGATGCCGACGCCATGACATTGACTCTTTTGGAATCAGCCGTTGTTTGATTAGGTTTTGCTTGACAATGTAATGCGATTGCATTACCTCTGATACATAAAAAGTATTCCCGTTTTGGAGGTATGGCGATGTCCCCATTATTAACCATCGATTCTACACTGACAAACCGATATCAAACAACGATCCCAAATATGATCAGAAAAGCGCTGGGGTTAGAAAAACAAGACATTGCTTGTCAGTTAGATACGGTATACCGTTCAGCCGGATGGAAGCGTCATGATCTCGCGTGCAAACCGGACTGAAGAAGACCCTGTCTTGGCTAAATTCTTAACTTTTTTAGCAAATGACATGAATCAAAACCCTCAGAATGTTCGTGCCATAGACGCTAACTTACTAGACCGTGTCCGGCCTCTGGTGATGAATGTTGAAATTGACTTGGATCGCCCACTTTCCGATGAGGACGAGTAAGGTTGTCAAAATCAACGCTTTTGATCATTAACGGATGGAAAATATTCGCTCATTCTTTATTCTTAGATCAAATTGAAGCGCTAATCACACAGGTTGAGTTTCTGCGCCGGAATACCGCTGATTACACAAAAAAGAATGCGGCAAAACGATTAGCGGCAATTGTGAAGCTATCTTTTGAAGTGGTTCCACAAGATCCAACACTTGCTGTTTATCGTCAAGGGACGACCCTCGGCGCAGATTCAAGTACACCTTACCGAACTTGTGATCATCGCAAACATTGGTTTCGCGCGAAGTTTTTCCAACAATATCGTCTGTTCTTTCGATATCACTTGGAAAGTAAGATAATCGTTTTTGCCTGGGTCAATGATAATGGCACAAAACGTGCCTATAGGAGCAAAACGGATGCTTATCGGGTCTTTAAAAAAATGCTGAAGAGTGGGCATCCCCCTGATGATTGGGATGAACTGCTCAAGCAATCAAAATCAGACACAGACCGTCTCAAAAAAATAATTTGCGGTCACACCCAAGCCTAACCTATTGGTGACTTGTTTCCTGAAAACTTAAAACCTAATACTTAAAACTTAAAAACCCATTGGAATCAAAAAACTATCAAAACAACCCCCTGGGGCAGTTGAACCACTGGTTTGAGGACGGGTGCAAAGCCATGCGGGTCGTGGGGCTTTCCGGCCCTGCCCGCGCCTATTTTCTGGCCCGCTTTCTGGAGCCCCTTGATTCCCCCTGTCTGATCATTCTCCCGGAAAAAAAAAGAGCCGAACGGTTTTACCGTGAACTCCGGTTTTTCATGGGGTCCTCGAAAAACGGAAATGACGACGCCGTCACACGACTGCACCAATTTCCCCCCTACGACATGTCGCCCCTGACCGGTCTCAGTCCCCACCGGCAACTGATCACGGAGCGAATCAAGGCGCTTTACGCACTGACTACGGACCCGAATCCGGTGGTGATCACCTGCCCGGAAGCGCTTTGCTTCAGGGTTTTGCCCAAGGCATCGCTCATTGACGCCCTGGAATATCTGGAAGAGGGGGAGGCCGTTGAGCGGGAAGACCTTATCAAAACCCTTGAAACGAACGGTTACCAGCGCAGTTCCATGGTGGAAGAGAGAGGCGACTATTCGGTCAGGGGCGGCGTTATCGACATTTTTTCCCCCCTGTATCCGTTGCCGGTGCGCCTTGAGTTCTGGGGAGATCGGTTGGAATCCATCCGTCAATTTGACCCCCTCAGCCAACGGTCGGAAAAAAGCCTGCATGAGTTGATCCTCCTGCCCGCCCGCGAGATCATCATGGGCCGAAATAACGTCAAGCGTGCCAGGTCCATGGGGCGGCTCCCGGGGGGGTCCGATGCACGCACCGGTTTCCCAGGGCAGGAAGCATGGCTTAACCATTTCCATGCCCACCCGGACACCTTAATCGACTATTTACCGAAACAGAGCCTGCTGACTCTGGTGGACCCCATCTCGGCTGCACCTAACGGCCTAAAAATTGAAAAGAAATTCCAAAAAGACATGGAAAAATATCGGGAGGAATCGGCTGCCAGGGGCGAACCCTTTCCGGATATTGAAGGCATTTTTGTCCCGTTCACGAAAATTGAAGCATACATGGAACCGCATCGGCAACTGCTGTTCTCCGCGCTGAATGTGGGCTACGAAAACACCGACGAAAAAACCCTGGAAATCGAGGGGCGTTTTGAAATTGAAGAGGACCTGGAGCTCCGGCGGTTGGCCAAAGGCAGGGTTTCCATGGTGCCTTTTGCTCAGAAAATAGATGCCTGGATCTCTTCGGGCGCACAGGTCGTGATGACTTGCAGTACCCTGCAGCAGGCCAACCGGTTGAAGGAAATCCTCGGCCATTATGATGTTGTTGTGGACTCGGTGGTGCATTGCTGGCATGAAGTGAAAAAGCGCCGGGGGCTCATTGTGTGCCTGGATCGTCTGGCAAGGGGCTTTGCGTGGCCGGATCTGGGTCTTTATGTGGTGAGTGAAGACGAGATTTTCGGTACAAGACGCGCGGGTTTGCGACACGACCGGAAAAAACGGCGTCGGGGACTGTCCTGGTCAGCTTTCAGCCAGCTGAAGGCAGGGGATCTGGTGGTTCACGAGGAACACGGCATCGGCCGGTATATGGGCCTTTCCACCCTGGAGATTGCGCAGCGCATCCATGATTTTGTAATCGTGGAATACGCCGGGCAATCCAAGCTGTATCTTCCGGCCGACCGAGTCAGCATTTTACAGAAATACGCGGGGAGTGAGGAGAAAAGTCCGAAACTGGACCAGCTGGGGGGGCACGCGTGGGCTCTGACCAAGCAAAAAGCCAAGAATTCCGTCAAGAAGATCGCCAAGCAGCTTGTAGAGTTGTACGCCCTCAGAAAATACCGGAAGGGATTCCGGTTTTCGCCGCCCGACCCCTATTTCCGCGAATTCGAAGCGACCTTTGAACATGATGAAACCGATGATCAGAGCAAGGCCATCGACGATGTTTTAGCGGATCTTGCATCCGACAAAACCATGGACCGCCTCATCTGCGGCGACGTGGGCTTCGGCAAAACAGAAATCGCCATTCGAGCCGCTTTCAAGGCCGTATCCGATGGCAAACAGGTAGCCTTTCTGGTGCCCACCACGGTTCTGGCGGAGCAGCATTTTGAAACCTTTAAAAAGCGAATGGCGCCTTACTCCGTCAAGGTGGGCGTTCTCAGCCGGTTTAAAACCAAGTCGGAACAAACCAGGATTGTTGGAGAAGTCAGGTCCGGCCACATCAATATCCTTATCGGCACCCACAGGATGCTTCAGAAGGATGTGGGGTTTGCCGATCTGGGGCTGGTGATCATCGATGAAGAGCAGCGCTTCGGCGTCAAACAGAAAGAAGCCCTCAAAAAATATCGTGCCCTGGTGGATGTGCTGGCGATTACCGCCACCCCGGTTCCCAGGACCCTTCAGATGTCCATGATGGGCGTGAGAGATTTGAGCGTCATTGAAACGCCGCCCATAGATCGGTTGTCCATTGAAACCTATCTTTCGCCATATGACGATGCCACCATTAAAAGAGCGATCGAAAATGAATTGAACAGGGGGGGGCAGACTTTTTTTGTTCACAACAAAGTTAAAAGCATCGGCGAAATGGCAACCCGGTTGAAAAAGCTGGTCCCGACGGCGAATCTTGAAGTGGCCCACGGCCAGATGAAGCCCAAAGAACTCGAAGACGTCATGATGCGGTTCCTTAAAAAAGAAATCGACGTTCTGGTTTGCACTACCATTATCGAATCCGGTTTGGACATCCCTTCCGCCAATACCATTATCATCCATGAAGCCGATTGCCTGGGCCTGGCTCAGATTTACCAGCTGCGGGGCCGGGTGGGACGCGCCAAAGAGAAGGCCTACGCCTATTTGTTGATCTCCAAGGATTCCACGCTCTCAAAAGATGCGGAAAAACGGCTGAAGGCCCTCATGGATTTTTCCAACCTGGGCGCCGGTCTGCACCTTGCCATGCATGACCTGAAAATCAGGGGAGGCGGCAATATTCTTGGGTTTTCCCAATCAGGGCATATTTCGGCGGTGGGATACGAACTCTATCTGAAACTGATTGAACGAACCGTCACTGAACTCAAAGGTGAACAATGGCAGGACGAAGTGAATCCGGAAATCAATATTGATGTTCCCGCATTTCTGCCCGGCGACTATATGATGGATACGGATGTGAGGCTAAACCTGTATCGTCGGCTTTCTTCCCTCATTGATCAGTCCGAGCTTTCTGAAATGATTGAGGAAATCCGCGATCGTTTTGGAAGTCCGCCTCCGGAGGTGCAAAACCTCCTGGCGTTGATGTCCATCCGTTTGCGCCTGAAGCAGCTTCGCATCACCAAGTTGGATATGGGGAAAAACCAGCTGACGCTCACTTTCCTGGAGGGCAGGATCCGGAACCGGGACCATCTGGTAAAACTGGCGCAGGAGCGGCCCAAGCGGTTTCGATTTCTCCCCAACAATAAGCTCAGCATTTACATGGGATTGATGGCTTTTCCGAAGGATCTCCAAAGAATTGAACAAATTCTGGAGCAGCTCAATCCTTGACGGCCGCGGCCGGTAAAATCGTTGCTATTCTACTTTACTCATGAGTAAAGTCGTGCTATCGCTATTAGGGAAGCTTTCAGAAACTATACCTGGAGTTTTTTAACCGATGAATTCGAAATATGTGCAAAAGATTGCGAAGGAAATGGACCTTCGCTCAAAACAGGTGGAGGCCGTACTGGACCTTCTGTCGCAAAGTGCGACCATCCCCTTTATTGCCCGGTACCGAAAAGAAGCAACGGATTCCCTGGATGAGGTTGCCATCTCCGATATCCGTGACCGGTCCGCTCAGCTGGAAGAATTGGATCGAAGGCGAGACGCCATCCTTAAGTCTTTGCGCGACCAGGAAAAACTGGATGATGATCTGGCAGCCAAAATTCAGGGCGCCGAAACCCTTGCGGTCCTTGAAGACATTTACCTGCCATTTAAACCCAAACGGCGAACCCGGGCGAGTATCGCCAGAGAACGGGGGCTTGAACCCCTGGCCCATGTTTTGTTTCAGCAGGAAGATCTTGATCCGCTTGGGGTTGCGGCCCCTTTTGTGGATCTTGAAAAAGAGATTGAAACCATCGAAGATGCACTGGCCGGCGCAAGGGACATCATCGCGGAATGGATTACTGAAAACCAGGAAGCTCGGGCATTGGTACGGTCTCTTTTTTTAGAAAAAGGCGTTGTTATTTCAAAAGTCGATGCCTCAAAAATAGAAGAAGGGGCAAAATATAGAGATTATTTTGATTGGGAAGAACCGCTTTCAAAAGCGCCCTCACACCGGCTATTGGCCATGCGAAGGGGTGAAAACGAAGGAATTCTGACCCTTCGCATTGCGCCGGAAGAAACCCGGGCCCTTGCCTTGCTCGAATCTCTGTTCATCACCGGTCATTTTTCCACATCAGATCAGGTTCGGATGGCCATTTTCGACAGTTATAAAAGGCTCCTGAGCCATTCCATGGAAACCGAGGTCCGAATGACCTCAAAAAAAGAGGCGGATGAAGAGGCCATTCGAATCTTTGCCGGCAACCTTCGCCAACTGCTTCTGGCAGCCCCTCTTGGGCAGAGAAATGTTCTGGCCATCGACCCCGGATTTCGAACCGGTTGTAAAGTGGTCTGTTTGGATTCCCAGGGAAAACTGCTGCACGCAGATGCCATTTTCCCTCATTTTGGGGATTCAAAAGCCGTGCAGGCAGGACAAAAAATACGGGATTTTTGTGATCGTTTTCATGTGGATGCCATTGCCATTGGAAACGGCACTGCCGGAAGGGAAACCGAGGCTTTTATCAAAGGGCTGTCCCTTGAAAAAAAGATTCAGGTGATCATGGTCAACGAAAGCGGCGCATCCATTTACTCCGCCTCCGAAGCGGGCCGCGAAGAATTTCCGGACCAGGATATTACCGTGAGAGGGGCCGTCTCAATCGGAAGGAGACTCATGGATCCCCTTGCTGAGCTGGTTAAGATTGACCCGAAATCCATAGGGGTCGGGCAGTACCAGCACGACGTGGACCAGAAAGCATTGCGCCAAAGCCTTGACGATGTGGTCATGAGCTGCGTCAACAGGGTTGGCGTGGAGGTCAACACCGCAAGCCGACAGTTATTGACCTATGTATCGGGGTTAGGGCCCCAGCTGGCTAAAAATATTGTTCGCCACCGGGAGGAGAACGGACCCTTTGCCTCCCGAAAAGCACTCCTGGACGTTCGTCGCCTTGGCGCCAAAGCCTTTGAACAGGCCGGCGGATTTTTGCGCATCAGGGGTGCTTTACACCCGTTGGATGCAAGTGCCGTCCACCCTGAAAGCTACCCCATTGTAGAAGCCATGGCAAAAGACCTTCATTGTTCCATCCAGGATCTCATGGAGAATGAGACCCTTCGCAAACAAATTAAAAAGGAGGCATATGTCACCGAAACCGTAGGCCTGCCCACTTTAAATGATATCCTGGAGGAGCTGGCCAAACCCGGGCGCGACCCGCGTAAACAATTTGAAAATATCGCCTTTAAAGAAGGAATTGAAAAAATGGAAGACCTGGAGCCGGGGATGAACCTGCCCGGGGTGGTCACCAATATTACGGCCTTTGGCGCTTTTGTGGATGTCGGTGTTCATCAGGACGGCCTTATCCATGTGAGCCAGATGGCCGATCGTTTTGTAAAAGATCCCAATGAGGTGGTCAAGGTGCAGCAGAAGGTCAATGTTCGGGTTTTGGATGTGGATATTAAAAGAAAACGGATTTCCCTCTCATTAAAAGCCAAAGGGAACGATTCCGACAAAATCGTTTCGCCAACCGCTCATCAAAAACCTAAACCAAAGGCAAAAGGTCATTCGAAGCATACTGAAAAAAGTCCTTTTAATAACCCGTTCTCCAATGCTTTGGGAAAAATCTCCTGAAAACGGTTTTTTTGTAACCATTTTCTTGAGCAAAGCTAACCTTCATACTGAATTAGGAGAAAACCATGCCCATCACCACTGATTACCTCGTCATCGGCAGCGGCATCGCCGGACTGCGATTTGCCCTTGATGCCGCTAAAACCGGTACCGTGGCCATTGTGACCAAAAAAGAAAAAACGGAAGGCTCAACCAACTATGCACAGGGCGGCATTGCTTCTGTTCTGGATCCCGATGATAGTTTTGATCTCCATATCAAGGATACCCTGACTTCGGGCGACGGCATCTGCCATGAAGATATCGTCAGGATCGTGGTACAGGAAGGTCCCCAGCGGATTCACGAACTGGTGTCCATGGGCGTCCAGTTTTCTCGGCAGGAAGGGCATAAAAACACATTTGATCTGGGTCGTGAAGGCGGACACTCCAAACGCCGAATCGTCCATACCAGGGATTTGACCGGTCGGGAGGTTGAAAAGCGTCTTCTCGAAAGAGCGGCGGATGCCGAGAACATTCAGATTTATGAAAACCACATGGCCATTGATTTGATCACCAAATCCACCCTGGTTCGTCGTGGCATCGTTTCCAAGCAAACGGATCAAAGCTGTTGGGGTGCCTACGTTCTGGACGCGGAAACAGGCGATATCCTGACATTCCTTTCAAGGATTACGGTCCTGTGTTCCGGCGGCGCCGGCAAGGTGTACCGCTATACCAGCAACCCTGATATCGCTACCGGGGACGGGGTTGCCATCGGGTACCGAGCCGGCGTAAAAGTGGCCAACATGGAATTCGTTCAGTTTCATCCCACTTCCCTTTATCATCCTCTGGCAAAGAATTTTCTCATTTCCGAAGCCGTGAGGGGAGAGGGAGGTATCCTTTTGGACAAAAAAGGGAAACGCTTCATGGAAGCCTACCATCCCCTGAAGGATCTGGCTTTCAGAGATGTCGTGGCCCGCTCCATTGACATGGAACTGAAAAAAAGCGGCGATCACTGCGTTTACCTGGATATCAGCCACAAAGACAAAGATTTCATCATCCATCGTTTTCCCCATATTTATAAAACCTGCCTGACCTATCACATCGATATTACGGAGGAGCCGATTCCCGTAGTTCCCGCCGCTCATTATATGTGCGGCGGCCTTTTGACCGATGAACACGGGCGGACCAATATGGAAAACCTCTTTGCCATTGGTGAAGTGGCCTGCACCGGATTGCACGGCGCAAACCGGCTCGCCAGCAATTCACTCATCGAGGCCCTTGTCTTTGCCAGGCGTGCGGCTTTAAAATCCGCACGGGAATTAGCCGAAAAGAAGCAGGAATCATTTCCACGGGCGCCCGAATGGGACGCCGGCAGCGCAACTGACAGTGAAGAGCTGGTGGTGGTATCCCACAACTGGGATGAGATCAGAAGGTTTATGTGGAATTATGTGGGCATTGTAAGGACCAACAAACGGCTGGCTCGGGCTAAAAGACGCGTGGACATTATTCAGGATGAAATTAAGGAATACTATTGGGACTTTCTCATCAGTCAGGATCTCCTTGAACTCCGAAATCTCGCCCTTGTAGCGGAACTCATTATCACCTGCGCCTCCCTCAGAAAAGAGAGCCGCGGACTTCATTTCAACCTTGATTATCCCTCCAAGGACAATAAGTTCTGGCAACAGGATACCGTTATCTGGAAATAGAACAGTCCGTAGGCATTTTTAACGAAGGTGATCCCTGGTGGTCTTTGCCAAGATGGAAGTTGATCCACGAGGAGGTTCGGTCCAGTTCCCAATTGCGGGGCGGGATAAATCCCTGATAAATTTTATCCGGCCGGCCAATGGCGGCCCACCGTCTGTAAGCCCTGAACCATACGCAATGGCGGTCCGGATGCACTTCACAACGGCTGTCCCGGCTGCCGCCGCAGGGACCGTTTCGGGTGTGTTTGGGGCATTGGGATTCGGGACAGAAAAACGCCAGATGTTGAAGACCGCAATCCCCACACTCCCGACATGAAAAAAGCATTTTTTTGGAAATATCCTCCAGGGTTTTGGTGAAAAGGTATCCAAAAGGGCGTTTTTCGAGTCTGCGGCAGAGATTCCGATACAGGGGGGCAAAGAGCGCATCATGGCTGAAAAAGGTGCGATGAACCTCCCGATACACACCAAAGAGAACCTTCTCACCCGGTGAGATTCTGCTCATGGCGGGATTCATTTCCTTTGCACAGAGTCCGGTTTTCGGATCCCGGGTATAAAGGTAAAAGCCGTTTTTCTGGGGAAAATCAAATTCCGGCACAAAATCCCGCCATTGGTCCTCGATCCGGGCCATGCGATCCAGAATTTGGGCCAGGGTATCAAAGTTACGGTTGATGCCGCCGAAATGGACGCCCTTGTATCCCAGGCCTTTGAGCACCACCGCCAGTCGCGCCGATCGTTCAACGGCCGCTGAATGGCCTCTTTTCTTATCCCGCCATTCCGCCTGAACCCTTTTTAACAGTTCGGGGGTTACCACGACACCCGGCACCCGCCCCTTTGCCATGGTTTTTGCCGCCCCCGGCGTCAGGACATACACCGATCCCAGGGTTGGGATTTGGAGACTCCAGTCTCGCTGAATGCGGAGCAACTCATGGAATTTACGAACATCATAACCCAGTTGCGTGATGATGAAACGGGCCGAAGCCGACACCTTTTTCCGCATTTTGGCGTATTGGCAAAATCCTTCTTCCCACGACTGCTTAAAGGGGGAAACCGCGCATCCCACAAAAAAATCTTCCCGATCGTCCGGGGCCAATGTGCCTTCACCCATCATTTTAAGCATGACGAGAAGGCTGACCGCATCCAGATCGAAAACCGGCGCACCTTTTCCGGCAAACCCTTCGCCTGAATAATCACCGGTAAGGGCCAGGATATTGCGAATCCCCATATGCCCCATCTGAAGGGCACGGCTCTCAAGCCCCACGCGGTTCTGGTCCCGACAGGTGAAGTGGACAATCACATCCATCCCCTTGCGGATGATGTCCGTTCCCAGAACGTCCGGACTCAGGGAGGGATGTCCGCCGGGATTATCCGTAATGCTTACCGCGGAAATTCTGCCGTCCGAAAGAGCCGCCTCCGCAATGGCCATCACCGTGTCTACGGCGCGACCGCTGGACTGTTCTCCCGGCACCAGTTCCAGGGTCATCACAAAGGATTGCGGGTTGGCAATATCCTTTCGAAATGTCCGTTCAGGCCTTTTTATCATGGAACCTCCGGATTCGTTATTGGCCTTTTTCATTCGATATCTGAATCATCACCGGCCGACCGATGAGCTCCGAAAGGGGCAGGACCATCATGCCCCGATCCTGGATGCCCTGCAGTATCCCGTCAATTTCCGTCAACCACCCCGACAGGCTCCCCCGGCCTTTCGGCATCACATCATGAAGTACAATGATATCATCATTTCGCAGCTGCTTCAACACCCGTCTCGAAAGCCCCTCGATCCTTCTGTTTCCAGCATCCATACCGCGACAACTGAAATTGACGTTGATCATGTCCAACTCCCGCAGCACCCCCCACAGCCTTGGATTGGTGATGCCCACGGGGGGCCGAAAAGCCAGGGGGCTAACGCCGAATCGCGCCAGAATTTCCTGGACCGCATCGATTTCCCAAAACAGACGCTTCCGGCGCCTTAGCATCAGAAGGTTGTCGTGGCTGTAGGAATGGTTGGCCAACAAATGGCCGTGCCTTAATATCTTTTGGATTAATTGTGGATAGGCAACCGCTTTTTTCCCAACCACAAAAAAAGTCGCCTTGACCCCGTGCTTTTCAAGCAGGGCCAGCAGCGGTTCGGTTGAAAAAGGGTCCGGACCGTCGTCAAAGGTTATGGCAACGCTCCTTTGACCCGAATCGCCGCGGCTGATGATGGGAAGAAAAAATCCGAATCGCGGCAGAAAAGGGGCGATTATGCAGACAACCACAAATAAAAGCAGCGGAACAACTGCCAGGCGCACATCAAAAAAAACCAGCAGAAAGGCTGCGAAATAGAACGCGAACCCCAATACATGGGCTCGTGAAATAAAATTGAGGATTGCCATCATCTTTTTGCTTACGGTTTACGTTTTTTGCAACCGGCAACCGGCAACCGGCAACCGTAAACCGCACTTTTCAGCCATCATCCAAACGGAATCCCCGTTTGACCCGGAAGGCCTTTTGACGTTCACCCGAAAGCCCGCGCTTTCCATCATTTCAACCATCTTGCCGGGGGATCTGTAATACAGGGGCGTCTTTGAAAGCACGGATTTAAAATCTTCCACTTTCCATAACCAGGACCGTTGTCCGGTCTGCACCGCCGCCCGAATTAAAAGCAATCCCCCATGGGCAAGGCGCAGGTGCAACCCCTTGAGGGTATGGGCCAACGCATCATCGGTTAAATAGTGGATCATATCCAGCATCAGGGCCGCGTCCGCAGCGGCGGGAACAGTGGGAATATGGGGGGCGACATTCTGGCTTATCCGTCCCCTGTTTCCCATCGCCCTGGATGCCACCCGAACCCTTTCACCGTCAGGATCCATGCCGAAAATGGTTGCTTCCGAAAAGCGTTCGAGCATCCAGCAGGCCGGAACGCCGTATCCCGTGCCGATATCCATAATAATTTTCAGGTCCTGGGCGGCGTCAAAAAACCGGGGGAGTTCTCTAAACATGGGGTCCAACTTCATTTTAAACCGGACAAAACATCTTGGATAGGCCTCCATGTTGCGATATCGTCTAAGGATCGCCTGATGCGCGGCATATAATTTTTCTTTGGTTTTTTTCGGGTGGCGAAGCACGAATTTGATGAGCGGCGGCAAAATGATAAAGGCCCCCGCTAAGGAATAGGCAATCCCCAGCAGTGATGTCAATCCCGCACTTCTCAGGAGGGCATGCTGAGCAAAACATAACACCCCGAAACCGATGAGGGTGGACGTTGATCCCATGAAAATCGTCATTTTAATTAACCCAAAAGAAGGATGATCCTCATGTCCATACCGTTGGTAGGCTCTTACCATGAAAAGTGAATAGTCAATTCCCATGCCGATCACAACGATGGAAAGCATCAATCCGGGAATATCCAGGGGATGGCCCATGAGATTCAGGGTCCCAAGGGTGCAGACCAGTGCAAACAAAACCGGTATCAATGAAATCAGCACCCATCGCCAGTCCAGAAAGAAAAGAAAAAGCAAAAATACAACGCTTAAGCCGATGATCCATAGCATGTTCAAAAAAGTGGAAAATAAAAGCCCTCCCAGTCTTTGGGCAAAAAAAGTCGGATCAAATATTTTCCCCAAGGCCCCATATCGCTCGTAAAATGTCGGAGGGTCGTAGGCCTTGCCCGGTTTCAGGTTTGAGATCTGGACCCATTTACCGGTTCCCGATTTGTGGGTGATGCTCAGTAAATCATAAAATTCCGGCGGAATTTCCGTACCCTCTATGGGATAACCCTGATGGGAAAGGGTTCCCAGAAAAGGTTCGAAAGCCTCCCCACTGAACCCCGTGTTTGCGGAAGCCCGGTTAAGATCTCCTTTAAGACGCGCAACCCGCTCCCGGTTCCAGAAAGACCGCCATGCGGAAAGATTTTCCTCGGCTCTAATTTCCCCCGGAAAAACCATTGCCGGTACAAATCCGGAAGAAAGCACATCCGAACGCAGGGCGTGATGGAACATCGGCAACAGGTTATCCCCCTTTGTCTGAAGATCCGCAACGCTTTGGCCTTCCGTCATCAGGAAAATGTTTTCGAAAATACCTTTTCCCCATACGCGGGCGACCGTTTTTTCGGCGGAGAGGGTCTCTTCACTGACAGTATTCATGGCGTGTAGGCTCACGAGAAATTCGGGGCGGGCAAAAAAGACCATGAAAACAGCTAAAACAACGGCCCCCAAGGCCCCTTTCCAGCCGAAATTTGTCAGCTTTTCAACGCCTTTCCGAAGCGGCAACGACCTGGGCGAGGCCGGTGGCATGGCGGGAAAGATCAATGGGAAAACCAAATGAACGAACAGGAATGAGAAGGCAACGCCCAGGGCTGTAAACCGTCCCAGTTGCTGAAAAATGGGAAAATCACAAAAGGTCAGCGCCCCGAAAGCCCCCATGGTGGTGAGTGCCGCCACCAGGCCAACGGACCATATTTCCCGGGCAGCCGCCTTTCCCCGGATGGGCAGGGGACGGTCCAAAAAGAGCAGAAATGCGATGCCGTGGTCCACGGTTATGGCAATGATGGCCCCCCCAAACCCCAGGGCCATGATGGAGATGGACCGATCCAGAAGGGCGAGGACAAACAAGGCCGCCGCGGAACCGAACAACGCCGGCAAAAACGCGAAAAGTCCCAGCAGGGGTCTCGGAAAAGCAAACACAAGCAGCAGGGCAATGCCGATGCCGGCCATGAGAATCGCTCTTTGGCTGTCCTTTTTGGCAATGGTTTCATTGTCAAGCGCCGCTCGATAGGCTCCCATGGGCGTCATGACAACGGGATTTTTCGATTCACCGAATTTTTCGGTTAATTCCCGGCTTGTGGTCGAAAAAAGCGCGCCTAGTTTTCGCGCCAGTGCGGTATCCGTTCCTGAGCCCAATGGTGTCGCAATCAAAAGGAGGTGTTTGCCGTCCGAAGAAATGAGCTGTCCGCCGTGAAATCGGATTTCTTTTGACGGCGCCAGCGTAGCCAATCGAGCCAGAACCATGTGGGCCAGGTCCAGAGGGTCTTTAGAAATGGTTGCCGAGCGCCCGATACCGTCCAGATTCAGCAGATGATGGTAATGATCCCGCATCTTCATGTCGATCTTTTCATAGGCCAGCAACGGCGCCACTTTTTCCAGCAATTCTTTTTCATCAAACAGGGTCGGCAGGTGATTTAACACATGGTCCATGAGGTCCGGCATCACCGCTGCAAAATCTTTTACGCCCACCTGTTTAAACATGCCGCTTTGCACCAGCTTCTGTTCTACAAACCGACCCGCCGCCAACAGACGGGTCATATCCTTATCTTGAAGGCCCACATCGATAATCATGCGGTCCTGGATGGAATGATTTTTGAAAACATCGCCGGCATCGGAGATCACCGGATCATTTTGCGGTAGATATTTGGCGACGTCCGTGTCGATTTCCATGCGTAACAGGGCCGCTCCAAATAGCAGCGCCATCACGACCAACACAGTTATCAAAACAGGAAAATTGATTTTAATGGATTTCATTTGTCAGTTGTCAGTTATCAGTAAAAGCATACCCATAACATTTTGAAAGTGTTTGTACAAATCTGCGCATAATTGTGAAGACCTCTTCCATACTTCCAAATCCTCAAATTTCAAAATAACCTCCAGCTCTGATAACTGACAACTGAAAACTGACAACGGCCTCTTACAACTTCATCTTTGGGTTGCGGGTATCCCACTTTAGGGGTATAAAATCATCTTGTTTAAAATTATCCATCGACGAAATGAATGAATCGCATGACCCGAAAAATTCTGAAAAAGGCAGCCGGCACGAAATTTGTGCAAAGGGCCATGGCGGATAAGGCAGACTTAAGGGCCTTCAGGGAAAAACCAACCCCCCGGACCATCATCGGCCTTTCCGCCATCGGCATCAGTTACATTATCGGCTGGCCCGCGGTGGCCCTGCTGGGCGCTGTTTCCGTTTATTTCAACAAACCCATGGTCGTGTTGATCGGGGGGCCTTTAACCTATGGCCTGTCCCATCTGGTGTTCATTCTGGGGATGTATCTGGCGGGGGCCGAGTACTCAAAGATCTTTTTACGGTGGGCCACGAGAGCGATTATGGAAAAGCTGATGGGCGAATCGTAACCGTTATCGGTTTCCGGTTTACCCTCATGAGAAAATCTTGCCCGGATTCAGGATTCCCTTTGGATCAAACGCTTTTTTGATCCGCGCCATCAGCTGAATGCCCGCTGCCGAAATTTCCATTTCCAGGTACGGCGCCTTGGTGATGCCGATGCCGTGTTCGCCCGTAATGGTTCCGCCCATGTGGATGACCTTTTCAAAAAGCGCTTCAACAATGGCGTGGCCGCCTTTCAGCTGAATGGGGTCTTCCTTGTCGAGCATGATATTCACATGGATATTGCCGTCCCCGGCATGGCCGAAGGCCGGAATGGGCAGGCCATATTTGCGAGACATCATTTCCAGAAAAGATATGAGTTCCGCCAGGCTGCTTCGAGGCACCACAATATCCTCGTTGATTTTGTGCGGTCTCAACTTGTGAAGTGATGGCGATACATTCCTTCGCGCCTCCCAAAGTATTTCAGCGCTTTCATGATCCTTGGCAACGCTAACGGCCATTGCCCCGCACTGCCGACAAAGATCCGCGACGATTCGGGCCTGATGCGCCACCAGTGACGGGTCCCCATCCACTTCGATCAGAAGCATGGCGCCGGAATCTTCGGGCAAGTCAAGGTGCATCTCCTCCCTGACGCAATCGATGCATAACCGATCCATGAACTCCAGAATGGTGGGAACAATTTTGTTTCGGGTCAATTCGGAGACCGTTTCAACGGCCAGGGACACATCCGAAAAGAAGGCGGTCATGGTGCGTTTTGACTGGGGCTTCGGCACCAGGCGAAGGGTCATGGCTGTAATGACCGCCAGGGTTCCTTCGGATCCGGCAATGAGCCGGACCAGATCGTAACCGGCAACCCCCTTTCGCGTCTCCACGCCCGTGTCGAGGATTTCTCCGGTGGGCAATACGATGGTGAGTCCCAGCACATAATCCCGGGTGACGCCGTATTTGACGGCCCGAAGTCCACCGGCGCATTCCGCCACATTTCCCCCAAGGGTCGAGACCTTCAAGCTGGCCGGATCAGGGGGATAAAAAAGGTCCAATGCCTCAACTGCTTCCTGGAGATGGGCCGTTATGACGCCGGGTTCGGCTTTTGCAATCAAGTTGTCCCGGTCGATGGAAAGGATGCTGTTCAGGCGGTTCATGGCCAGCACGACGCCTCCTTGAACCGGAACGGCGCCTCCGCTCATTCCCGTGCCCGCACCCCTCGGAACAACGGGAAATCCGTTTTCCGTTGCCAGTTGCAGGATTCGAGAAATCTGCGCGCTGTTTTCTGGAAATACCACGGCATCGGGCATATGGGAGATTTTGGTGGCATCTGCCGAAAACGCCGCCATGTCCTTTGTGGCCGTCAATAGATACGCTTCACCGACAACACCGGATATTTCCTTGAGAACCGTTTTAGAAATCATCGGGGAATTAAAACACGACTTTTGAGGGCATGCTGGAGGGTCATGCTGTCCATGAATTTGAGGTCCCCCCCCATGGGCACCCCCAGCGCAATCCTTGAAATCTTGATTCCGGGATTTTTTTCCCATAATAACCCGGAAATGAATGAGGCCGTGGTTTCACCGCCTGCGGTCGGATTGGTTGCCAGAATGACTTCTTCAATCCTCTCCTTCTCCAACCGTGCCAGAAGCCTGTCGATTTTAAGGTCTTCCGGGCCGACGCCGTCAAGGGGGGAAAGTACGCCATGTAAAACATGGTATTTTCCACTATAAACGCCGGATTCCTCGAGGGCCATCTGGTCTCCCGGAGTTTCAATTACGCAGAGTGTCCCGTTGGCGCGCTGGGCGTTTTGGCAAATAGCACAGGGATCTTCATCGGTCAAGTTGAAACACACCGAACAAAACCGAATCTTTTCTTTGACTTCCATTAAGCTCCGGGCCAGGCCTTCCGCCAGATTTCGGTTGCTTCGCAAAACGAAAAGCGCCATGCGGGTAGCGGATTTTTGCCCGATACCGGGAAGTTTGGAAAATTGATCAATCAGTTTGACTAAAGGTTCAGGATAAATACCCATGCTTCATCTCACTCGTCACTTGTCACTCAGAATCACATCATACCCGGCATTCCCGGAATATTCATTCCCTTGGTTAGTTTTCCCATTTCTTCGTTCATCATGTCCTTGGCCCGGGTCAGGGCATCATTGGCCGCTGCCAAGACCAGATCTTGCAGCATTTCAATATCTTCCGGATCTACGACCTCACGATCAATTTTAATGGAGATGAGTTCCTGTTTCCCATTGGCCACCACTGAAACCATCCCGCCTCCGGCGGAAGCCTCCATGGTTTTTTCACCCAGTTCTTCCTGAAGTTTGGCCATTTTGGACTGAAACTTCTGGGCCTGTTTCATCAACTGACCCATGTTCGGCATGCCTTTCATCTTGATTCCTCCTTAATGCAGTTATTTATTTCCCTATCACTTTGCCTTCAAATAAATCCAGAACCTTCTGCGCCACATCTTGAACGTCCGGTGGAAGGCCGGATGATTCGGCCGGCCTGATGTTTTTGCGTATGTTTTCGGTATTGTCCTTTTCGAGGGTCGTTTTCCGTGAGTTGGCTCTTATCTTTACCTGTATGCCCTTTTGGAAAAACTCCCGACAATACCCCAGCAGCTGGTCATATTTTTCCGGGTCGTCAAAATAACCGGCGGAAAATTTTTGACTGTCATTCCCTATTTCCAGCAGATCTTCAGTGAGTTTAGAGGGGTTCCAGTCTTTTAGGATGGTGTAGGCCACCTTGCTTTTATCAAAAACAAACTGTAGAAAATTATCCCAGGTTTTTTCACGCGGACCGGATTCTTCAATTTCAACTTCGTCGGTGTTTGTTTCGGGAATATCTCTTTCCACGGTCTCGGGGGTCCAGCCCGTGGGAGGATCCGACAGGATTTTCCCGTTTCCATCACTTTGCCCGGGTGAAATGTCGGCCATCCGTTTTTCAAGAACGGCCATTTTTTTCATAATATCGCCGAAGGAAAGGTAGTCACCCAGACTGCACAACTTAATCATGGTGGTTTCCAGGACCAGGCGGGGGTAGGATGTAAATCGAAGATCCTCTTCTCTGGCGATTAGAAAATTCAATATGACCTGCAGCTTTTCCTCCCCTGCCATTTCAGCCTGCCGTCTGATTTCTTCCCCGTCGCTTTCCGTCATGTCAATCAGGTTCTCCCCGGGGGCGATCAAGCTGACCAGCAGGTTTCTGAATTGCCCCATGAGCGTGCGATAGAATTCCTTGATATCGTATCCCTGATGGTAAACCTTTTCAACCACCCTCAGACACCTTAACGCGGCGCCTTCAATGATGGCCAGCGACGACTCGAAAATAAGGTCGCGATCGATGATGCCTAAAATTTCCGGAACCTGACTGTCGGAAACCGTTTGTCCGGCAAAGGCGATCACCTGGTCCAGAAGACTTTCCGCATCCCGCATGCTCCCCTCGGCTTCCCTGGCAATCATGGTAAGCGCCGTGGTCCCAATGCCGACCTCCTCATGCCGGCAGATTTTTTCCAGATAGGCGACGATTTTGGGCAGCGGTATCCGCTTGAAATCAAATCGCTGGCAACGGGACAGGATCGTTATGGGAACCTTGTGGGATTCTGTGGTGGCAAAGATGAACTTCACATGGGCCGGTGGTTCTTCCAGGGTTTTCAGGAGCGCATTAAAGGCCGGAAGGGTCAGCATGTGGACTTCATCAATTACGTAAATGCGGTATTGACTGGCGGAAGGCAGGTATTTGGCGTTTTCTCGAAGTTCCCGGATCTCGTCGATGCCCCGGTTGGAAGCCCCATCGATTTCCTGCACGTCAACGGAATTGCCGTTCGTTATCTCACGGCACGATCGACACTGGTTACAGGGAATTCCCGGTTTCCCCATTGTGCAGTTGATGGCCTTGGCAAAAATTCTGGCCACGGAAGTCTTGCCCACGCCCCGGGGACCGCCAAAGATATAGCCGTGCGCCAGCCTGCCGGTTCCGATGGCATTTACCAACGTTCGGGTTATGTGCTCCTGGCCGATGACATCCTCAAAAACCTGGGGACGCCATTTTCTGGCAAGAACTTCGTAAGACATCTTTATAACTCATGAAGAACTGAAAAAAAACGCCTGGGAAAGCAAACTCCGGATGGGGTCGGCCCTTCAAGAAATCCTGAGGATACCGTAATTTGATGATGACAAAAAAAACTCAAAAGTGCAATTTTCCGCTCCAGGTGTATGGCGGAGAGAGGGGGATTCGAACCCCCGGTACCACGTTAGCAGCACACGCGATTTCCAGTCGCGCTCCTTCAGCCAGCTCGGACATCTCTCCGTTTTATTTTCCTATGATACGCTTACCAACCGATCTACCCGCCAAGAAAACAGCAGAAAGCCGCCGTTCTGAACCTGGCGGAGAGGGTGGGATTCGAACCCACGTGCCCCGCTATTAACGGGACAAGTCGATTTCGAGTCGACCCCGTTACGGCCACTTCGGTACCTCTCCGGAATCCGGTTTATTGCCTTTTCCCCTGCGGGCTCGAAAAAAATCCTTCATCAGCGCCCGGCATTCCTCTTCCATAATGCCGGGTACAATTTCTATTCGATGGTTGAGGCGATCATCCTGCGCGGGATTATATAAAGACCCGGCGGCGCCGCCCTTTACATCATAGGCACCGAATGCCAGCACCGACAGCCGCGCATGAACGGCAGCGCCCACACACATAAGGCATGGTTCTATGGTCGATACCAGCAGACACCGACTCAGCCGGTAATTTCCCACGATCTCGCAGGCCTTTCGGATCACCAGGATTTCAGCATGGGCTGTGGGGTCACAAAGGGCTATGGGTTGATTATAAGCCCGGGACAAGACATGTCCTTCCGGATCAACCAATACAGCACCAATGGGAACCTCACCCTCCAAATAGGCTTTTTTCGCTTCCTGAAGCGCCTGCGCCATCAACTGATAAAGATCATATTCCATTCTTCTACAATATTTTTTTGCGGTACGTCAAGAGGATACTCTTTTCAGTTCGTGAAAATATCCATGGGACTGAAAATTTGAAGCCTCTTCCTTGCCATGATCTTGCAGTGATCGGTCTTTTAAGCCGGTATGCCTTCGGAGTTTTTCGTCTTTTCCGAAAACAAAAGAATGGGGACACAGCTCTTTTTCCACGTCACCAAAAATCTTTTTTGCAAAATCGTAATCTTCGTGGGGGCAAAAATCCAGATTTTCGGCATGGGCTACGGCGCCTTCCACCAGTTTTCTCGCACAGCTGGGATGAATCTTTTTTAAAATTCCCTTTGTTTCAATTTCCCGCAACCTCAATCGGTATTCTTCTTCCCCCATGAGCAGACAATAGGCATTTTTCGCTCCCAAACAAAAAACATCCAGGAAGAAGGCGGCCATAAGGATCTGGCCGGCGGCGGTTTTTCGTGCGACCACAACCGTTCCAATACCGGCATTCGCTTCAAAAAGTGCTTCCGACTCCCAGCATTCATAGAGGGGCGCCCGCAGGGCCTGTGCCGTGGCCAAGCGATGGGTGATGTCGGACAGTGCGGCTTCCCGACGGAGGGTCGCCTTTCTTTTTTTTCTCTCTTTTGTCTTTTTTAATTTTTTCGGTTGAAGTTTTTTGCTTCGCAACGCCATGATCTAATTGCTCTCCCCATGGGCCGAGTTTTCCTTAATCCTCGGTTTCATGGCCTAGCAGAATCATTCTTTCCCTGGCTGCCGCTTCCCTTTTTGTCTCCCAGGCATCCCACTCTTGTTTCAATAGCGCCAGTTCCCCTTCCAACACCGGGATTTCTTCGGCGAGGGCATCATCTTTCAGCGCTTTTAATTCATTCAGCCTCTTTTTGATTTCGCGAACGCGCTCTTTGGTGGCTTTCATGGCTGCGAGGGCCTCTCTTTCCCTGGGAGTCGGCACCTCCATTTTACCGGTACAAGTGTTCACGTTCTCCAATCCGGACATTTCCCCGGCGGCATTTTTCATGGTCCACCCTCCATTATTTGCGTGCAATATAACCGAAATCCGACGAGCTGTCAAACCGGCGCTTTCATTTTCCCCGGCATACTTCAATCCGGGGTTATGTCGCTTCTATTTTCAGGCGATTGGGTTTCAAGTGATGTTTATCGAGATTCACCTTCCTGTATATTTCTGACACAGGAAGTTCACAGTTTATCGCCTCAATTTTAACGCATTCCCGTCAGTCTCATATTTCGAGTATATCCATGTTCCATCATCCTGACGGGCGAATTTTTCAACTCTCCAAAAATATTGTCAGAAATCTCATATTTCGAGTATATCCATGTCCCATCATCCTGACGGGCGATTTTTTTCAACTTGCTATCTGATTGTGTTCACGACTCGCCCCTGCCATCGCAATTCGCCGTCGAAATATTGTTTTCGACTCTCTTTCTAAAACCAGATTAGTTCTACTTTGTCATTTTCCATGTGAGAATATTTATTGATATATGTTGTTGATTTGATTTGACTTTTTTATGTTGACATGGCCGGAATGGCATGTTAGACATAACCCATGAAAAAGCGAAATCAATGGGCCGTTGGTATGAGTGCTGACAGCCCGCCGGAACAATCGTAGTTTTGATAAAGGAGCGACCCTTGGCGCTAACATCCCGCAACCACCATAAAATTATTGCGCTTCTTGAAAAGGGGGTGAATATCCCGAACCCCATGACCCTCTATCTGGACGATGACGTCAAGGTGGAACGGATTTCCGGCGACGGGGTTGCCCTTTATCCCGGTTGCCGTATTCTCGGTGCCGAAACCGTTATTTCACGAGGGGCCAAAATCGGATATGAGGGCCCCGTAACCATCGAAGACTGTCGGATTGGTCCCCGTGTGGAATTGAAGGGGGGGTATTTCAAAAAGGCGGTTTTTCTTGAAAAAGCCAACATGGGACTGGGCGCCCATGTGCGGGAAGGCACCATCCTGGAGGAACAGGCCGGCGGCGCCCATTGCGTGGGTCTCAAGCAGACGATCCTGTTTCCCTTTGCCACTCTGGGCAGTTTGATCAATTTCTGCGATTGCCTGCTGGCCGGCGGGACCAGCCGTCAAAACCATAGTGAAGTGGGAAGTTCTTATATCCACTTCAATTTTTCAGTCGATGGTGATAAAGTAACCCCTTCATTGTTTGGGGATGTATCCCGGGGGGTAATGCTCAACCAGCCGCCCATTTTTCTGGGCGGCCAGGGCGGCGCCGTGGGGCCGATCCGATTGGGTTTTGGAAATGTGGTGTCTGCCGGAACCATTCTGCGAAAGGATGTGTTGATGGAGCGTCGGTTGATCATGGGGAAATCTCATCGCGGCGGTGAACTGCCATTTGTTTCCAATCGCTACCCGGGTTTGTCCCGGATGCTGGAAAAGAATCTGCAATATCTGGCAAATCTGGCGGCCCTCGATCAATGGTATCGGCACGTTCGGCAAGATTTTTTCCATGGGGAAGAACTGGGGTATCTGATTTATAATGGGGGTATCGAGAATTTGTCCCTGGCCGGGAAGGAACGTATCAAACGTCTGAAGGCCGTGGCCGAAAAAATGCCGGAATCGATTCTCCATGACCGAAGCGATACCATCAGAAGCTGCAAAATGGAATTTCAACACCGTGTGGACGAAGTCTGCGGCGTGTTTGACGCCACACAGGCCGCCGAATTCGGAAATGAATACAGGGACCGGTTTTTGGAAGCCTTGCAAATTCACCAGAAAAATCAGGACGCCGACTATCTAGCCGTCATTCAGAGCCTTCCCGAGGCTGTTTCCAAGGATGGCACACGGTGGCTTGAAACCATTGTGCAGGGACTTTGCAAAAAGGCAGGCACTTTTTTGCCTGCCATGAATTTATTTGGATCATAACCGGTAGGGGCGAAAAATTTTTCGCCCTTACAAATGGCCTGAAGGATGATCAAGACCAAAAAAGGAGAACCAAAATGGGCAGACTATTCGGTACGGACGGCATCAGGGGTCGGGCCAATCGATATCCCATGGACGGCGAGACCGCTTTTCGCGTAGGCCAGGCCATTGCGCTTACCCTCAATGCCGAAAACCGTCACCCCACCGTGATAATCGGCAGGGATACCCGGATTTCAGGGGACATGCTTGAAGGAGCCCTTTCGGCAGGCATTGCTGCCATGGGGGGGGGTGTCTGTTCCGTAGGGGTGCTGCCCACACCCGCTGTTTCTTTTTTTACCACCAGCGCCAAAGCCCATGCGGGAATCGTGATTTCCGCTTCTCACAATCCTTTTCAGGATAACGGCATCAAAATTTTCGGTGCAAATGGTTTTAAACTTTCAGACCATCAGGAAGACGCCATTGAAGCCCTGATCCTGCGAGATACGCTTGCCGAATTTACGCCCTTGCCTGAAAAAATAGGCCGTATCCAACGGCTGGAAAACAGCCTGCAACAATACGTGCTGTTTTTAAAGGGGCATTTCCCCGCCAATCTGTCCATGGCGGGCGTTAAGATTGTTCTGGATACGGCCAACGGGGCAACCTGCGAAGCCGCACCCGCGCTTTTCAGAGCACTTGGCGCGGATGTGACTGTCATTCACCATCACCCGAACGGCATCAACATCAACGATCGATGCGGTTCCCAGTACACCGCCGATTTGGAGGCAAATGTGACGGCAAACGGTGCTGACGCCGGGTTTGCCTTTGATGGAGATGGGGACCGACTCATTGCGGTGGATGAAACCGGACGAAAGCTCTCCGGCGATCAGATTTTGTTGATCTGTGCCGATGCGCTAAAAGATGCGGGTGGTCTCAAAAACAACCTGCTTGTCAGCACGGTCATGAGTAATCTCGGACTCGCCAGGGCCTGTCGAAAATATGATATTCGTCGTCACGAATCCCAGGTGGGGGACCGGTATGTGCTGGAGGACATGCAGCGGCTGGGCGCCGTTATCGGGGGCGAAGAATCCGGGCATATTATCCTTCTGAACCACCACGGAACCAGCGACGGCATTATTACGGCGCTACAGATTCTGGCGGTCATGCTGGAGAAAAACAGACGTCTTTCCGAACTTTCTCAAATGATGGACATCTATCCGCAGAAGCTGATCAATGTGCCGGTCCGGGAAAAACCCGAAATCGCCACCGTGCCCCGGCTGGCGGAAGCCATCCGGCAGGTTGAATCGGACCTGGGCGACGAAGGACGCGTACTGGTGCGTTACTCCGGAACACAGAATTTATGCCGGGTCATGGTGGAGGGCGCAACCATGGCCATTACGGAAAGGTATTGCGAGCAGATTGCCGCGCAAGTACGCGAGACTCTTGGGGAAAGTGACGAGTAACAAGTGATGGGTCAGGTGGATCGCTCGTTACTCGTTACTTGTCACGCCTCACTTAAAAATAATTCCTTCATTTTATCCGCTACTTCCTCAAGGATTTCATCAAGCCAAAGCACATCATCAATGGTGAGCCGACCGGCCTTGGTGGAACTCTTTTTCCCATCCTTCCGTGTGTATGCTCTGGGGCCGATCTGTAATTTCGGATCCCCATCCCCATACCGGTTGATTGAAACCATGAGCCCTGTTTCTTCGTTTTCCCAGGAAGTCAGCACCACATCCTTGCTTGCATCATAAGCCATTAATTATTACCCTCTCATATTTTTTGGTGTTTGGTCGAAATGGGCTGGAGGATGACCCCAACCGTTTAAAGGGAGTGAATATAAGAAAAAGCGAAATTCATGGCAAGTGAAAAAATCGTGACGAAGGGAGGTTAGGAGGTCAATTCATTTGCAGCGGCCGTAAAAAGTTCAAGTAGTTTTCCATCCGCTTTTCGGCGATGAATAATGCGAACATAGGGTCCCAGTGGTCCCCACTGAACCGGATCCGTCTGTTTAAAAAACGCCACGGTCGGGGTGCCCATCAGCCCTGACAGGTGGGTGACGCCGCTGTCATGCCCCACACAAAAAGCAGCCGATCCCAGAATATTCATCAGCAGTTCCTTTTTGGGATAAAAAATGATTTCAAGATGGGAAACCGTATCCTGATGATTCTCGAAAAAGACCCGCAGATGGTTCTCGGCAGGCCCCAGCAAAAGGATGTGCCTTAAATGAGCAAACCGGCCCATTTCCTGAAACCGGCGCAGGATGTCTATCCAGAAATCAGGCGGATGATTTTTGCTTGGCCCCCCCGACCCGGGATGAAAAACGATTCCGTGCCGGTTTTTTGAGGTCCATGGGCCGGGAAAGAGGGCGCCTCTGGAGGCTTCTTCCATGGCCCTGTCAACACTTACGGGAAGCCCCGCGGATTCCAAACATTCCGCCAGATACCGGGCCACATGAATCCGTTTATCCCTGGGCGGGAAAGCCGGAAAAACCGATACTGGGGCATTGGGGAAAGAAAATTCCAGGTTTTTCCTTATGATTCCCTCTTTGTCCTTGAAAAATGCCACAACCTGGTCCGCTTTCGAAACAGGAAGCGATAAACGCCCGGAAACGGGAGGATGGTCCGCAAACAGCCGATGCCACCCGGCACTTTCCAGATCCATGGTGCGGCAACCGGTATCGCCGATATAGCCCAGCCCCGGTTGTCTTCCCACAAAATCGACAGCCGCGACGCCTTTAAGCGCCGCCAGCGCAGGCAACATCAAAAGGGTATCGCCCAGGGCGCCTGGCCGGATAATCAGGACCTTCAACGGCAATGCCCCGCTACCAGGCCGGGGAGGCCACCACCAGGACCACGCACTGCTCTTCCCCCGTATTCAACAGGGCATGGCTGTCCCCCACGGGAATCCAAATGGCGTCTCCCGGTTTTACGGGCCGGGTTTCATTTCCCACGGTCATCTCTCCCGTTCCGTTGGCAATAAAGTAGATCTCCTCCATGGGGTCCACATGGGCTTCGATTTCCTTACCCGGATCCAGCCTGGCAATGGCCAGAAAACCGATCTCTTTCAGGTCTCGCCGGTCCAGAATCATCTGGGCGATGGCGCCCCCGTGGGCTAGATAGGTGGTATCCAGAACTTCCTTGTCGCTGATATTTCTTACTAGCATATGATTAACCTTATTGACTTTTCAGTTGCATTCAGTAAAAATTCCAAAATTAGTTTTTTTGTCATGGAATCTTATAAACGAAATTTCGGAGGATGCCAAATGGAAAAAGGAAAGCTGGATTCCCGGTTGAAATTGATCCAACAGGCGGATATAAAGAATAAGGTGGTTTTGTTGCGGGTCGATCATAATGTGGTTAAAAAGGGCATGATCAAGGACCCGTACCGTATCGACGCCACTATCGGAACGCTTTATGCCATCGCCGCGGCGGGAGGAAAACCGATTCTCATGAGCCATGTGGGCCGTCCCAGGGACAAAAAAACCGGCATGATTTCATGCCGCAAAGAACAATCCGTATTGCCCATTGTGCGTTATCTGGAACAGAAACTGCCTGTTAAGATCCATGCTCAGGAATTTCCCGTGGATCCCGAGAAAGGGATTACCCATATTGACGATTCCATAAAATCGGCCCTTAAGGCCTTGCGGCAGGGAGAGATCAGCATGATCTATCTCCCCAATTCACGGTGGTTTGCGGGAGAGCAGAGCAAGGGACCCGAAAGAGATACCCTTTCGGCGGAGCTGGCGTCCATTGCGGATGTCTATGTGAATGACGCCTTTGGGTCCTGGGGTGTGGCGGCGTCCACCTTCGATGTGGCCACCCGTCTTCCATCCTTCGCCGGAAATCTGCTTCAAAAGGAAATTGCCAACCTGTATCGGGTTCTGGAACCTGAAAGACCCTTTGTGGGGGTGGTGGCCGGCGCCAAGTACGACACCAAGATCGGCCCCCTCAAGGCCCTTTACAATAAAGTCGATCACCTGATTCTGGGTGGGCTCATGTATAACACTTTCCTCTCGGCAAAGTATGGGGTCACCATTAACGGCGTTTCAGAGGAGGATAAGGCCCTGGCCATGGAACTGGTTGAGTTGGACCGCGCCAAGGAAAAAATCCTTGAAATGCCCTATCTGGTGGAGTCGGACAGCGCTGAGAATCGGATAGAAGGTGGATTTCGCCTTGTGGAAACGGCTCAATTCAAAAACGGCGCCCATTTAAAATACCTTCTGGATGTCAGCGAAAAATCATTTCAGGACCCGCGTATCATGGAGGTCATTGGTTCGGCTAAAACCATCTTCGTCAATGCGGTGATGGGCCTGATGCCACTCTTTTACGAAGGTTCCCGTGCCCTTTACCGTCTTATCGACGAAAATGCCGCCGCGACAAAGCTTTATGCGGGGGGCGATACCCTCCAGGAACTTCGAAATCTCTGCCCCGGCATTTATATGGCCGGCCTCGATGACCCCCAAACCTATTATTTCACTGGTGGGGGAAGCGTCCTTGCGGCCATTGAACAGGGGAGCCCTTACAAAATGAAGCCCTTCGAGGTATTGCTCAGGAAGGAAAACCCATGATCCCAATCCCCATTTTTGACCCTTTGAAATGGGAAAGACCCATGCGGGTGGCAGCCTTTATGTCCGGTTCGGGAACCAACATCATGCGGTTACTGGAACATGAAAAGGCCCTTCAGGCAAGAGACGGACGGTCCCCCTTTGAGACGATTTTTATTTTCAGCGACCGATCCGACGGCAATTCCGCCGCCGAGAAAATTGCGCTTGAAAATGGTCTACCCTATTTTAGCTATGATATCAGAACTTTTCATTCCTTGAGAGTCCTCAAACGGACGGTTGGAAATGAGGACGGGCTTGCGGCAAGGCGGGAATACGACAGGGTGGCCGCAAAGCTGGTGAAGGCATTTGATATTGATGTCATCGCTCTGGGCGGTTATATGAGCTATACGACCCTTAGTCCCTGTGTGAATGTGCATCCGGCGGATCTTTCCATTCTTGGGGAAGACGGACGACGAAAATATGTGGGTGATCATGCCGTTCGAGATGCCATTTCCGCCGGAGAGCGGGTGCTGCACGCCTCCACCCTGTGGACGGACGATGGGGTGGATACTGGACCCGTGCTCATGGTTTCGGACCCGCTTCCCGTTGCGCTTCCGGAACCCCTGGAAGATTTATTAAGACACCCCGCAATGCTTGCTCACGTGGTAGATGATCATCAGGAACAACTCAAGAAAGTAGGAGACTGGAAAATATTTCCCCGCACCATTGAATTGATTGCCCGGGGACGCTTTGCCTTTGACGCCCTGGGGCAGGTCCACCTGGATGGCGCCCCGGTCCCCCGGGGGGTTCGGGAAAAACTTAAATCCTAAAACTTAAATCCTAAAACTTAAAACTTTCAAAACCGCGGCTTGCCGCTCAGGAGGCGTTGTCATGACCGAATTGGTCCTCTGGATGGATAAGGAAATCAATAAGATGAGACAGGATATGGATCGTCTCTTCAGGGAATCATGGCCCGGCATCGGCGTTGGCTTGTTCCAGGAAAAGGTATCTCAGCATATTTTTATTGAAACTTTCATGACCGAACAGGCCTTCATCATTCGTGCTGTGCTTCCCGGGGTGGATCCCAAGAGCCTGGAGATATCGGTCATAGACTACCGGTTGACCATCAAAGGCTGCAAGAAAGAGGAATCTGAAGATAATGACGGGTACTGCAAACAGATGGAACGAAAACTCAGATCTTTTTCGCGTTCAGTGCCCCTCCCCTTCAAGGCCGCTCCCGAAGAAATCAAAGCGACCCTGAATTTGGATGTCCTCAACATTCATATCCCCTTACAGGATCCGAAAAAAAAGTGCTGTGTCAAAATTGAGATCGCCCGATGATAAACCGAAATTAAAAAGGAGATTCATCCATGCCCAGAAAGACTTCTTATACGGAAGTACCCCTTGATAAACTCCGATGGAGGCTTGATCCCGCCACTCTGCCATTTGAAAATACCGATGATCTGGAACCGCTTAATGAAATCGTGGGTCAAAAACGGGCCGTTGAAGCTTTCAAATTCGGAATGGGCATCGACAGCCAGGGTTACAATGTTTTTGTCACCGGCATGCCCGGCACCGGAAGGATGTCCACGGTTAAGAAGATGCTGGAAGAGATCTCCAAAAAAGAGGGGGTTCCGGATGATCTTTGTTATATCAATAATTTTAAAAACCCCGAGGCCCCC
Organism: Desulfatiglandales bacterium; assembly: GCA_963664475.2. Taxonomy (GTDB): domain Bacteria; phylum Desulfobacterota; class DSM-4660; order Desulfatiglandales; family Desulfatiglandaceae; genus NaphS2. The sequence continues at coordinate 971,096 of CAXXXE010000001.1, read as the reverse complement.
ATATTGCTTCGCCTCAAGGGCGGCGAGGGCGCTGCCTTTAAAAAAGAGCTTCATGACTTTGTGGAATTGCTCAAAAAGCAGATCCCCATGCTCTTTGAAAGTCAGGAATACATCAACACGAAAAAAGAACTGATGGCCGCCTATGAGGCCAAGGGAAAAGGATTTTTTAAAAGCCTGGATGAAAAGGTCAAGGAAGAAGGCTTTGCTCTGGTGGATGTTCAAGTTGGCCAGATCAAACGGCCCGAGGTCATGCCCCTGGTGGACGGAAACCCCATACACATTGACCAGGTTGAGGCCATGGTGGAAAAGGGGCGCTTTCCCCGGGACGAATTCGAAACCATGAAGGAAAAGCACACCCAACTTCGCGAAAGGGTTGAACAGATTTTTATTGGACTGCGGGATCTGCAAAAAGAGGTTCAGGAAAAAATCGAAGAAATGGATCGGGAGGCTTTTCTCCACAATGCATCGGATATGGTCAAACCCCTCCTTGAAAAGTATGACAGCGAAAAAATCAAGACTTATCTGAAAAGCATGCTGGAAGACATGGCGGACAACCTGCAGATTTTCAATCCGCAACAACAGCCTCAGATTCCGGGTTTAATGGCCCCGATGCCTTCCGATGGAGATCATTTTCAACCCTATCAGGTCAATCTGCTGGTGGATAACAGTGAACAGAATGCGCCGCCCGTCATTGTTGAGAGCTATCCCACCTACCGCAACATTTTCGGCAGCATCGAACGGATTGTGGATCGCGCCGGCGTCTGGCGTACGGATTTCAGCAAGGTGAAAGCGGGTTCTCTTCTCAAGGCCCTGGGCGGCTACCTGATCATCAATCTTCTGGACGCTGTCCAGGAACCGGGCGTATGGCAGGCCCTCAAACGGGCACTCAAAAGCGAACAGCTTGAAATTCAAACCTACGACCCCTTTTATTTATTTACCACCAGCGGTTTGAAACCGGAACCCATCGATCTGGATGTCAAGGTTGTGGTGATCGGAGATACCTATCTCTATCACCTGCTGCTCAATTATGACCCTGACATGAAAAAAGTTTTTAAAGTAAAAGCCGATTTTGACACCGCCATGGACAAAACCGAGAAGAGCATCCATCAGATTGCCCGGTTTATCAAGATGAAAACCATGGAGGAGAAGCTTAAACCCTTTGACCGAACAGCGGTGGCGCTCCTGATGGAGCAGGCTGTTCGCATGACGGGCCGGCAGGAGAAAATTTCAACCAGTTTTCCACAATTGACCGACTTTGTGCGTGAAGCCAATTATGTGGCGGCACAGGAAAACAGCCAGAAGGTTGACGGAAGCCACGTGCAAAAGGTTCTCGAAAGCCGAAAATTCAGATCCGGCATGGTGGAGGAACACCTTCAGGAAATGATGGACCGCGGAACCCTCATGATCGATGTCAAAGGCGAAGAGGTGGGTCAGGTGAACGGGCTTGCGGTCTATGCCATGGGCGATTACATGTTCGGTAAGCCGAGTCGTATTACCTGTTCAACCGCCATGGGTCGTGCCGGCATTATCAACATTGAACGGGAAGCGGACCTGTCGGGGAGTACCCATAACAAGGGGGTGCTGATTCTGGGAGGATATCTGCGAAAAAAATATGCCCAGGACAAACCCCTGACCATGAGTGCCAGTATCGCATTCGAGCAATCCTATGGCGGCGTGGACGGCGACAGCGCCTCTTCCACGGAAATCTACGCGCTTCTCTCCGCCCTTTCCCAGATTCCCATCAAACAGTACATTGCGGTGACCGGTTCGGTAAACCAGAACGGCCAGGTACAGGCCATTGGTGGTGTCAATGAAAAAATCGAAGGATTTTATGACTGCTGCCGAAAAATGGGGGCCATGGATTCCCAGGGTGTGATGATTCCCGAGAGCAATGTTAAGGACTTGATGCTCAGGCAAGACGTGGTTGATGCGGTCAGCCAGGGCCGATTTCATATATACCCGGTGAAGACCATCGATCAGGGCATTGAGATTCTTACGGGTAAAAAGGCCGGCAAAAGGAAAGCGGACGGATCCTACCCCAAAGGCTCCATTGATAACCTCGTGGACAGTAAACTGAAGGAACTGGCGGAGGGCCTCAAAAATTTTGCGGGAGACAAGGAGGAAGGTAAAAAGGAAGAAAGCAAAGGGTGTAAGCAGTGTTCATGATGCGTGACGAGTGACTTGTGGAAAAAGAAGATTGGCAGAAGCGGGGTAAGGGACACCGTGAACGGTTGCGCCAGCGGTTTGTAACGGGTGGACTTGAGAAATTTACCGATGAAGAGGTGGTGGAGTTTCTCCTCACCCTGGGGACCCCCAGGGGAGACCTGAAAAATGCCGCCCGGGAAGCCATGAAAGCCTTTGGCTCCCTTTCCGGCGTTTTGTCGGCGCCCATGAAAAAACTTGTAGAGATCAAGGGTATCGGCCAAAAAAACGCCCTCTACCTGGGGCTGGTTCATCAAACGGCCAAACGATATCTTCGGGATCGCGTTTCGGGGAAAACCTTTTTTGGTTCATCCCAGGCCGTATTCGATTATCTTTTTCATTCCCTGCGGGATCTGAAAAGAGAGATTTTCAAAGTTTTTTTTCTGACCCGGAAAAATGAAGTCATCACCGATTGCGACATGTTTGAGGGGAGCTTGACGGGGAGTGCGGTCTATCCCCGGGAAATTGTCACCCTTGCGTTGGAATACAAGGCGGCGGGGCTTGTGTTCGTTCACAACCACCCATCCGGGGATCCAGCGCCGTCTCCCGAAGACCAACGCCTGACAAAAGACCTGGTATGGGCCGCCATGCTGATGGGGATACAGGTCCTGGATCACCTGATCATTGGGAATAACCAGTATTTTAGTTTTGCGGACCAGGGTGTCATCAAACGTTTTACCGATGCGTATCACCAGCGGTTCGATACGGCGTAAATCCTTGACAATTCCGTATATTTGTGGATTATAGCAGTAAACGGATGGAAAATGCGAGAGTGGCGGAACTGGTAGACGCGCTGGATTTAGGATCCAGTGGGGTAACCTGTAGGGGTTCGAGTCCCCTCTCTCGCACCATCACCAAAGCGCTGAGCGCTATGACCTGAAACAGGACCGAACTTTAAATGTGCCTTGAAATCAAAAAAATCATTGTTAAATTTTCACTTCACGTTGGATGGGTCTTCCAGGTTGTAATAAAACATCAGGTAAATATGCACCCATAATTTATCGTGGGATTTCAAAAAGCGAAACAGGAAGAGGAGAACCATGAAAGCCAGCTTGGAAGACATCAGCCAGGTCAAAAAAAAGTTGTCCGTAGCGATTGATGCAAAAGAAGTAAACCAAAAGCTTAATAACGCCTACGGAAAAATACGGAAACAGACCAAAATTCCCGGCTTCAGACCAGGGAAGGTTCCCAGAAAAATTCTGGAATCTTACTTCGGAAAACAGGTAGAGGCCGACGTGGCCAGTGAACTGGTCAATGAGTCTTTTCCCCAGGCCGTAGAAGAAACCAAAGCGTTTCCTCTGGGCCAGCCTGAATTGGAGAAGGGACCCGTTAAACAGGGCGAAGATTTCATTTACTCGGCAACCATGGAGGTTCGTCCCGAGTTTGAAGTGAAAGATTACCTGGGCCTGACTGCAGAAAAAGAAATGGTGTCCATCGGAGAGGATGACGTTCAGAAAAAACTTGAACAGATTCGGGACGGCCATGGAAAACTTGAATCCATAACGGAGCCTCGGGCCATAAAGGAAGGAGATTTTGTTGTCATTAATTATCAAGGATTTGAAAACGATCAACCTCTTGAAGGCATCAAAAATGAGAATTTTCTTTTGAATATGGGAAAAGGCGACTTTCATGCAAAATTTGATGAAGCGCTGATGGGGCTCCATAAGGGTGACAATAAAGAAATTGTCATTGATTTCGAAGAAGATTATTTCAATCCCAACCTGAAGGGCAAAAACGTTCGTTTCCAAGTTTCGGTGATAGATATCAAGGAACGGAACCTTCCGGAGCTAAATGATGATTTTGCTCAAAGTCTTGGGGCCGGTTTTGAGAATTTGAAAGGGCTCAGGGAACAAATCGAAAAGGACATTGTCAACCAGGAGAATAACCGCGTTGAACAGGGTTTGAAACGTAAATTGCTGGAGCAAATTTCCAAAGGAACCGAGTTCGAAGTGCCGCAGGTTCTGGTTGATGCCGAGGTCGATTTTTCACTCAAAAGCCTTCAGGCAAATTTTGAAAGAAGTGGCGCCAGTTTCGAAAAAGCGGGAATTATGCCGGAATCACTGAAACAACAATTCCGACCTTCCTCAGAAAGCCGCGTCAGAGAAAGGCTTATCCTGGGCCGGATTGCCGAACAGGACAATCTTATCATCAGCGATGATGAATTTACGGAAGGAATCGAAAAACTGGCCCAGGGCATGGGACAAGACGTCGAAACCATCAAAAAATACTACGAAGCGAGAGGTGAAACGGACATATTGAAAGAGCAGATGCTTGAGGAAAAAACCTTGAACTATCTGGTGGAAAATGCCCATATTACGCAGGTGGAAGCCGGAACACCGGCCCCGGATAAAAGCCCTGAGACGGAGGTTCAATAGACCCAGATGTTAATACCCATGGTGATCGAGCAATCAAGCCGCGGCGAAAGAGCGTTTGATATTTATTCCCGACTGTTGAAAGACCGCATTATTTTTATTACGGATCAGATCGCGGATCCAATGGCCAACACCATTATTGCACAGTTGCTTTTTCTGGAGTCGGAAGATCCGGATAAAGACATCCATATGTACATCAACTCTCCCGGCGGTTCCGTTACCGCCGGCATGGCCGTCTATGATACCATGCAGTATATCAAGCCGGATGTGGCGACCATTTGTATGGGACAAACCGCCAGCATGGCGGCGCTGCTTCTGGCGGCGGGCGCCAAAGATAAACGCTACGCCCTCCCCAATTCCAGAATCATGATTCATCAGCCGATGGGGGGCGCCCAGGGGCAGGCAACGGATATTGATATCCACGCCAGGGAAATCCTCAAAACCAGGGAGAGTCTCAATCGGATTCTTGCCGACCATACAGGAACGGACATCAAGAGGATCCGTAAAGATACGGAGCGGGACTTTTTTATGGATGCCGGGCAGGCCAAGGAATATGGCATTATTGATAAAGTTATCCATAAACGAGAAATCAAAGATCAGTTAACCGACAAAAAATAGGAAAGAGGGTTATGGGCAAGAACGACATTACCAACGATGACTTGCTGTGTTCATTCTGTGGAAAGAGCCAGGATGAGGTGAAAAAACTCATTGCAGGCCCTTCGGTATATATTTGCGACGAATGTATCCAGCTTTGCAACGAAATTATCGCCGAAGAATATAACCAGGAGGATGAAGAGGAGGGTCCCCAGCTTTTAAAGCCAGTTGATATCAAGGAAACGCTGGACCAGTACGTCATTGAGCAGGACAAAGCCAAAAAGATCCTGTCGGTCGCCGTTCACAATCACTACAAGAGAATCAACACTAAAGTGGACATGGAAGGGGTCGAGATCGAAAAGAGCAATATCCTGCTCATTGGTCCGACCGGGTCAGGGAAAACCCTTCTCGCACAGACCCTTGCCAGAATATTGAAGGTTCCCTTCACCATAGCGGACGCCACAACATTGACGGAGGCCGGCTATGTGGGCGAGGACGTTGAAAACATTATTTTAAACCTGGTCCAGATGGCGGACTACGATGTGGAATCAGCGTGCAAGGGCATTGTGTATATCGATGAAATCGATAAAATCGCACGAAAGTCGGATAGTCCTTCTATCACGAGAGATGTTTCCGGTGAAGGGGTGCAGCAGGCGCTGCTGAAAATCATCGAGGGCACTATGGCCAATGTTCCGCCCAAGGGGGGTCGAAAACACCCACAGCAGGACTTTGTCAAGGTAGACACCAGCAACATTTTGTTTATCTGCGGTGGCACCTTTAATGGCATGGACAGGATCATCCGAAATCGCATCGGCAGCAAATTAATGGGATTCGAGGCGGATATCAAAGGGAAGGGCGATGTGGATATCAATGAAATTATGGGCCTCGTTCAGCCGGAAGATTTGATCAAGTTTGGTTTGATCCCTGAATTCATCGGTCGGATACCCATTGTGACCACCTTGTCCGAGCTTAGCCTGGATGCCCTTGTCCGTATCCTTACGGAACCCAAAAACGCTCTGATCAAACAGTATAAAAAACTGTTTGAGCTGGAAGATGTGGAATTGAAATTTACGGAAGGTGTTTTGAAGGCCGTGGCCGAAGCGGCGCTCAAACGAAAATCGGGGGCTAGAGGCCTGAGAGCGGTTCTTGAATCCCTGATGTTGGAAATCATGTATGATATTCCTTCGATTCCGGAAATTCGGGAGTGTGTTATCAATGAAGAGGTGATCACCAAAGGTGATCCTCCTTTGCTAGTCTATGAAAACCAAGCCAAATTTGGATAAAAAAATGCTGAATGCCATAAAGAAAGATATTCGCGATAGAATTGCCGTTGACGAGAAGTTTTATTACCCGCTTCTTCCTTTAAGGGATGTGGTGGTTTTTCCCAATGTGGTTGTGCCCCTTTTCGTGGGACGTGAAAAGTCCATCAGAGCGCTTGAATATGCGCTTTCCCATGAAAAAGAGGTCTTTTTATCGGCCCAGGCGGATGCTAATGTGGACGACCCGACGCCAAGGGATATCTATTCTTTTGGGACGCTGGGTACTGTCCTTCAACTGCTCAAGCTGCCTGACGGTACCGTAAAAGCCCTTATTGAAGGGAAAGAGCGGGGGAAAATAGAGAACTTCATGGACAAACAGGGTTTTTTCATGGTTGAGGTCAGCAAAGTCGAGCCTGTTGTTGTATCCGACCTGGAAACGGAAGCCCTGATGCGCACTATCAGTAGCAGTTTTGACGAATATGCAAAACTGAATACAAAAATCGGCAAGGAAATTGTTTCAGCCGTGATTGCTATTGAAGATCCCGGGCGTCTGGCCGATACCATTGCCGGTCATTTAGCTTTGAAAGTTGCGGAAAAACAGGGGATTCTGGAAACCATCGACCCCAACAAAAGGCTTGAAAGGCTTTATGGCGAGTTGGAAAATGAGGTGGATATCCTTCGCCTGGAACAACGGTTGCGTTCACGGGTCAAAAAGCAGATGGAGAAGACCCAGAAAGATTATTATTTAAACGAACAGATTCGCGCCATTCAAAAAGAAATGGGGACCAAGGATGATTTCAAGGCTGAACTCGCGGATCTGGAAAAGAAAATTAAGCGAAAAAGAGTCTCCAAGGAGGCCCATCTGCGTATACGGCAGGAATTCAAAAAACTGAAGATGATGTCTCCCATGTCGGCGGAAGCCTCGGTGGTGCGTAATTATATTGATTGGATTATTGATTTGCCATGGTTTGACAAGAGCCGGAGCAAATTTGATATTGCCGAAGCCGAGACCATCTTGAACGAGGACCATTATGGGCTTGAAAAACCCAAGGAACGAATTCTGGAATACCTGGCCGTTCAGCGTCTGACAAAAAAAATGCGAGGACCCATTCTTTGCCTGGTGGGACCTCCCGGTGTTGGGAAAACGTCCCTGGCCAAGTCTGTGGCTCGGGCGACAGGACGTCATTATGTGCGTCTCTCCCTCGGAGGGGTCCGGGATGAAGCCGAAATCAGGGGGCACAGGCGAACCTATATCGGAGCGCTTCCGGGAAAAATCATCCAGTTTCTGAAAAAGGCAAAATCCAACAATCCCGTGTTTTGCCTGGATGAAGTGGATAAGATGAGTACTGATTTCAGGGGGGATCCATCCTCTGCGTTACTGGAAGTGCTGGACCCGGAACAGAACGTGGCTTTTAACGATCATTACCTGGATTTGGACTATGATCTCTCGGACATCTTTTTTATCACCACCGCCAATAATCTGCATAATATTCCGGTTCCCTTGCAGGACAGGATGGAGATTATCCGGTTGGCCGGCTATACGGAAATTGAAAAATTAAATATTGCAAAACAGTTTTTGGTTAAAAAACAGATTGAGCAAAACGGCCTTGATCCGGAAAACATTGCTTTTACCGACAAGGCTATTCTGACCATTATCCGAACTTATACCGGCGAAGCGGGTGTTCGGAATCTTGAACGTGAGATTTCATCCATTTGCCGAAAAGTCGCCAAAGAGGTGGTCCTGAACGGAGGAAGCACCAAAATCAACATCAAAACCCAGTCTCTTCACAAATACCTGGGTGTCCCCAAGTACCGTTACGGCAGAACTGAGCAAAAAGACAGTGTTGGCGTTACTACGGGGCTGGCATGGACTGAATTTGGTGGGGAATTGCTTCAGACGGAAGTAACGGTCATGCCGGGGAAGGGCAAGCTGTCGCTTACCGGCAAACTGGGGGAGGTCATGCAGGAATCGGCCCAGGCTGCCTTGAGCTATGTTCGTTCAAAGGCAAGAGCTCTCAAGCTGCCGGATGATTTTTATGAAAAAGTCGATCTTCATGTCCATGTACCCGAGGGCGCTACTCCCAAGGACGGGCCGTCGGCGGGCATTACACTGGCCACATCCATCGTTTCGGCGTTAATGGGGTATCCTGTTCGTTGCAATCTTGCCATGACGGGTGAAATAACCCTGCGGGGAAGAGTCCTTCCCATTGGGGGCCTCAAAGAGAAGATCCTTGCAGCACACCGTGGGGGTGTTACCAAGGTGTTGATTCCCATGGAAAACAAAAAGGACATCGCGGAAATACCCAAGAGGATTTTGCGGAAGGTTGAGCTGGTCCTCGTTGAGCATGCGGATGACGTGTTGAAGGAAGCCCTGATACTGGAGGCCGGCCAGGAGCTGTTTTCGTCGGAAGCAAATATTGAACCCTTTTGCTTCAACAACATCGTTAAATCTGAAAAAGGAGTTGAAGCTGGTTTTATTGCACATTGATTGAAAAATATCTCTTGACAGTGCTGTCTGAACCTGCTATATTTTTTCAACTGAGCTTTGGTTCAGGCGGGTAGCTCAGTGGGAGAGCATCGGCCTTACAAGCCGGGGGTCACGGGTTCAAATCCCGTTCCGCCTACCACTTTAAACAGGATGATGCTGAAAGGATTTACCGGCCGCTGAGAAAGAGGCTTTTAAAATAATGCGGGGGCGTAGTTCAGCTCTGGTTAGAACGCCGGCCTGTCACGCCGGAGGTCGCGAGTTCGAGTCTCGTCGTCCCCGCCAGTAAATTCAAGCACTTAGCCTAAAAACTAAGTGCTTTTTTTATGCCTTTTTCAAAATTTATAACATTTTTATAACATATCTGGCTTTCCAACCGTTTGTGGGAATGACCAGGCACGAAAGCCCCGATTTTCCAACCTACGCCGAAAATAAAGATTCCTTCCACCCATCCGAAATTAAGAGGCAACACGGCACTCCCACTCCTATTCCAGCCTCTCACCCCAGAAATTTATAATAATTTATAACCTAACCTTGCCTATCCTCATCCGTAAAATCATCTCAAAAGGAGGATCGGCTATGGAAAAATTCTACACTCCAAAAGATGTCGAAAGAAAATTCGGGATCAATAGAAATACTCTCACCCACTGGAGGGCTAACCTGATCGGCCCTGATTGCTTAAGGTGGAAGGGGAAAATCCTCTACCATGCCAAGGATATTGAGGAGTGGTTCAGGATTGATGAAGCAGAAACGGAAGCCAAACTAAAGAAGAACATGCGGAAGAAATCGGTAGCCATTGAGAAACGACCAGAAGCCCCACAACCGAAACCGGAGCCTCAACCTGAATCCGAGAAAGAATGGCTCACTCCGATTGAAGTCTCAGAAAAATATGACATCAGCCATAAGACTCTCGCAAATTGGCGTAGCGAAGGGAGAGGTCCCGCTTATCACAAGATGGGTAAGCGGATACGGTATCCACTAGACAAATTGGAGGAGTGGTTTGCCAGTAATGAGGTTAAGCGGTATCAGAGTCGGAGGCGGTGACATTTAATTTAAGCGGTGGCGGATTCGACGGTTTGGATTTCATCTTCCGTGAGGTCATACAGGCGGTAGACCAGTTTGTCTATCTGGCGGTCTGTGGCTTCGATTTGTCGTTGGATGAGAGTTCTTATTGGGATTAATAGGATCTAACCTACTTATTTTAACAAATCCATTCCTATCGCTTTCTGTTCTTTCAGGTATTTCTTTCTCCGTTCTAGTCGTGTCTTTTTTTCTGGATCTTCATCTAGTAGAACCGACTTAGCAATTTTTTCAGCTAACTCCTGGAATGAGGTAATAATTTTAAGTTCTCTGTTTTTAAATTGTTTAATTATGTTAAGAAACACTGCTCTTTCATTAGGTTTGAGCCTATCAATCCTAGCAGAAGCCAACAATTTAAGTCCAAAAGCAATAAACTCTCGTGATTTAGATAATTTATTACGAATTTCTCTCAGCTTTTTAAGTTGTAATCGGTTTAAATTGAGCCAATCAATATTGAACTCTCCAGTCGGGGTAATGCCAGTCAAAAGTATACCTTTGATTTTAAAATGATTACTTGGATTGCTTTCATCAGGTCTGATGATCACATATCCTTTTGAAACTTGGTTATCATCAGGAAAGAAATCAGTTTTAAAGCTGTTGCACTTTTCACAAGAGTACATCAAATTATGGTAATCCGATTTCAGCTCAGGATATTTACTTTTTGGGTAATAATGATCTATTTCAAACCTAATTCCACAAGCTTCCTGTTCCATGATAGAACAATATGCACAAGAATAATAAAAATCACTCCGTAAATTATTGAGATATTTGTGATAATCTTTGCGTACTTCAACCTCACTTCTAATTACTGTAGGCAAAGTTGTTGCTTCTTGACACATAATTTTTCAAGATCCTTTTTTCTTGTATTTAGCGCCAAGAACATTTGGGTTAAGCTGATTTATCAACTTTCCAATTTCAGAGGCGAATTGCTCATTTGCATCTGTGAAAGCCTCCAAGACATCCATTTCAGGGCCTATCTCAGCATCGTCAATCCTATCCAACTCCCATCTAACAAGATTGAGCCTCCTCTCTTCCCGCCTTGATAGACCATCACCGTATTTTTTTCTGACCAAATTTTGATGCTCAATAATAAGTTTTTTCTTAGTCTCTGGAGGAATTCTTCTGGTTACAGCCCTATTTGCCTCCATTATTATTTCTGGTGTAAGATCTTTCGTTAATGAGCCAGCCAGATTGCTTTCAGCATCACTGGGCACAGATAAAGATTTAGCAGATCTAGGGTGTATTCCGCCTAGGTCAACACCAATTGTTTCATATTTGATGTCTTGAGCTGTATCAGTCAAGCTGCCCTTGTTTTCGGTTGATCCTATTTGAAAAAAATCATCGGATTTTGATTCCAAGTTCCTTTTCAGGGTAGATTTAGCCATTTTCTAAATTCCCCTCTGCAAATTTCTCAAAATAATCGAATGCATCTTCTTTACAATTTTGGGCAAGCCTTGAAGTGATATTGTGGGATAAGGGTTCACTAATATTGAAAAATCTCTGCCAATCCAATTTCAGATGAACTCCTAATTCAGGCCTGTAATCATCAAAATCTATTATGTGGTGGCATTGCTCTTTAACTTTATCATTTTCAGATATTTTTGAAATTAATGATGTCCTTGAAGAAACCAACGTGTTCCCTAAAGGTTTCTCTAAGCTTTCAATCCATTTTTCTACTCCTGGAGGAAGAGATCCTTTATCTATATTTACATCAGCAACAATACCTATGCGGTTGAATTTGAAATTGTTCAATTCTACTAAACATGTCAAAAGTTTATCAAGATGCTGTTGTAAAATTTCAAAATTTTCACTGTAGGACTGAACTTCAGGCATTTGGAATCTTGGCAATTTGCCTGGTCGAGGTTTTTTTTCGACAAAGTATCCAATCCCTAGAACTATGTTTTTATTGGTTAATGAAAAAAAATGACCTGTCTTTTTTGCTCGTATGGTATACCCAAAGATATCAGTTACTTCAATATCTAGGTCTGAATACTCTTGAACGAGATAATCTATAAAATAATTGATTCCATTCTTGAAAAGATGAATTTCCTTAAAACTTGGGATCACTTGAATGCCTATTGTTGGGTGAGCGAGTAATCCGTCTAACCACAGCATAATCAGTTTCCTCCTACATTTCTGATTCAACAAATCTTTTCAAAAAGGAATCGAGATTTTCACACAATTAAAAGCCTTATTTCCAGCGATGTTATGAAGTTTTCTTGTTACATTTTTATGTTGATAGTTGCCAATTTCTCCCTTGATATGCTTGTAAACATTCTTAGTCATGAGAACCTTATATTGTGGTTTTTTATCTTTGTCTTTTATTGCCCCTTGCAGTCTGCAAGCAACATTAATTGCTCTTCCGACATATTCTGTTTTCTCAGCCATGACAAATCTAATCAAGGTGCCTCTATCGATTCCGAATGTGAGCCCTAAAATATCAGGTGTGGTTTCAAGTAGGTTGTTGGCTAACCGAATAATATTACGTTCAAAAATTCCAGAAAGCTTCTTAAGAAAATCAAAAAGCTCTTCCCCTGAACAGTCATAGTCCAACAAAAGTATCCAGCCATCGCCAGTAAACTTGTAAAGATCAAAGTTTAAATCGCTTTGTTTTCTAATAAGAAATTTTTTCACTTTAATTAACAAATCGCGCCAATCTTTTGTGTTCTCTGTTCGAATTAGATCTTCAAGAATATCTGATGAAGAACAAATATCGAACGTAACTACTGTATGTTTTACTGTCCTCATTGGCGATTTTCTTTTAGCCATTTTTTTTCAGTATACTGAAGTATTTGAAGGTGAACACTCTGCGCGCATCAAAAATCAATTCATCACATGGAGTTGGCTTCTTTTTTCGTGGAATAGCCCTTACTCAACGCAATGAACACAACGAAATCGCAAACAAAATTCTTTATGATGAAACCGTCCAAATTTGTTTGGAATCGGCTTTTTCCCTGGATTCTGATTGAGGTGATATTGTCCGCTGAGGTGGCGATCAATTCGTAACTGGGAAAGTTTGTGTACGTCTTGAACGCGGTGATTTTTTCTAGCGGGAGCCTGCCAAGGAAAAGGAATCCCGCACCTTCGGATTCGAGTTTTGTATCTCTTCGGGTTCGTAGCTTTTTCATTGGAGAGGTCATAAATTCAACACTCCTACAACAAAAACTAGGAAATCATCCTCTTAAAGATTGCTCGCTGAACGATACATAAATAATGCTGATTATATTCGATTACTCGGAATCTACAACATTTCTCCATTTCAGTCAACACATTGAATCTAAGGGTAAATGGCTTTCCCCAACATTCTGAGGGGAAAGCCCTCGGAGGTGTAATAAATGCCAAACTGGTGTGAATGTGATCTGAGTGTGTCTGTGCCTTGGGGAAAGGAGTTAACAGAAGAAGAGAGGAAGAAAGCAGAAGCCGAACTGAAGCGGTTTAAAGAATTCTCAATGACGGAAAAGAAAATTGATGGAAAGAAGGAAGTAAATATTTTGGATACCAACAAATTTATCCCATATCCAGAAAAATTCAGAAAGCTTGACGAAGAAGCAGCCAAACCGGAGAACCGTCTCAAAATGAAAGACGGATTCAACTCTGGTGGATATGAATGGTGCCTTGAAAACTGGGGAACTAAATGGGGTATTTGTCACGCCGAATTTCTTGAACAAGGAGATGAAGAACTGAAATACGAATTTGAATGTGCTTGGAGTCCGCCGATACCTGTCATCAAGAAAATGAGTGAGCTTTTTCCTCTTCTGGAATTCGAACTCAGATATTTTGAGAGAGGCGTAGGGTTCAATGGATTGTATCGGTGTGTAGCAGGAAAAGTCACGGAAGATGTTGAAGGTGCATATTATGGGAATAGAGGGGGGTAGATATATTCCCAAACACCTAAATCTTTATATATATCCTATGCTTTCTTTCAATCAATCAAAGTAAGTGAGGCAAACCCAAATGAGAACTGTAAATGTCGTATTCGAAGATTCTGAACACAAAAAATTGACCAAGCAAAAAGGCGATAAGACCTGGCACGATTTCATAATGGATCTCGCCAGCACCGGCGCACCCAAGAAGTGAGGCGCGCCTCGGAGGTAAAAATGGAAATTGAAAACCCATATCTGAAAGAATTGTATGAAACTTTAGGAAAGAAATATGAACAGAAATTTGTCGATGAAAATTGGCATATAATTACAGAATCATATCTGATTGCAAAAGGAAAATATACTGAATCAGTAGAACAAATTATATTGAGAACAGGATACGACAAGGAAGAGGTTGTAGGACTGAATGACAAAATGATTCAGGATGAAATCCGCCGAATCAGAAAATTATTGGTTAACGACAAAAATATGCCACCAGAAACAGCAAAAACAATAATCAAGGAGCTAGATCAGCTTGAAAAGGTTGCCTTCGTAAAAGCCGTTTGAATTTTTGAAGGTGTAAAAATGACGCATTATCTTGCAAAAATAACGGAATCTCCTGAGGGAATAGGCTTGAGGTATGAAATATCTATTCATAAACAAGTTTATGATGGATCTAACGGATTCAAGCTAATTCCATATGCAGGCCACAGCATTATGACAGTAGATAGAAAAAATATGTTTGATTATCTAAAACAGAAGTACCTGATTGAAAAACATGACTCTGTATATTATCGCGTGAATGGAGGAAGCCTTCATAATCTTGGTAAGCCGAAAGGCACACCCAAGAAGTGAGGTGTGCCTCGGATGTGAAAAATGAAAAAATATGGCGTTTCCAGAATCTATACCGATCTGCTTGGAAAAAGAATTCAAGACATCTTCTTAGAAGACTGTGGGAAGAAAGGAACAATCGAAAGCGTTCCTCTCTCAAAAGTTTCTCAGATAGAAGAGGAATTAAGATCGAAGGGATACGAAAAGTGCAGGATAAATTGGCTTTGCTAAAATGTTCTGCAATCGGAGGTGATCCAAACGACTGAAAGAAAAGAAATCAAAAGAGCATATTTCGTAAAAGGGACTGACGATGAATATGGATGGCCGGTAATCGCACATTCAGCAAAAGAAGCTAAAAAAATGGCTTTTGGCGCTGATGGACTTGAGGATATAGATTTCATTGATATCAGAGTATCTTGGCTTAAGGATGCCAAAATTGATGATCTTCCATATGGAATATATGGGACAAAACCAGGACAAGCTATCGAAGGTCTCAAAAGAGGTCTATTCGGCTGGATGGATTATACGAAACGTCCTCGTTGCGGTAATGAAAGTAGAGTATCATACGAAGAAAATTATGTGGAAGGAGGATTCTATTGCGATAGCTGTGACGGTTTTGAGCGGTGTCCTCAATGCAAAGAATTCAAAAGATACGAAGATGAAGAACTTTGCGAAAATTGCACAAGTGTAGGTGATTAAAACGGCGAAGTGCAGAAATTGCGGAGAAAGAATTATTGAATGGAGTGAAGAAGAATTACAGAAATTCGGTGTATCTGAAGACTGTGATCTTTGCGAAGATTGTGCAGATGAACAACATAGAAATGAAAACACTTGTCCAATCCATAAAATATTTTGTCATGATGGCTTTTGCGAAGCCTGCCTGTATGAAAATAATAGAAGGTGATGAAAATCCAAAAACCAACAGCACACAAAATCAACCAATGGCATCCGTCATTCAAAGACTCTGATAAAAAAGAATCCTTTTGGAACAAGCCTTTCGAAATTCCATATTTTCCAGTAAGCAATCCGGTGCCTCACATAAACATCGACGATTCAAAATGGGAGATAGGCAAACAGACCACTCATTTCGTTGAAATCAAAGCGAAAAGGCACAATTCTATACTCGGGAAACTTCTTGGTGGAATGGCTACAAATTCGAGGAAAGGCTACATAATTGATCTTTTGCAAAAAATGAAAGACCAAGGCTTCCATCTTGTCTATTCAAAATATGATTGGGATGGTCATTTGGTTTTCGAGATGGGGAAGGAACTGTCTTGATCTTGGAAAATGCGAAAGGATTGGAAAAAGTCGTCAGTGTGATATCTTCGGGATGTAACGGGCTACAAACCCTCGCAAGATTTCCCAAGAAAAAAAGGACTCGCTCTGTCAGACATCTGAATAGCACCAAAACTCATGACTCATTTTTTTGGTTAACTCCATACCAATTCTTTATTAAAATTGACAACATCAAAAAGAACATGTAGAAAATAAAGTCATCCTTTTCCTAAAAAGTAACCTTGCCAAAATTTAATTTGATTCCATGGACTTGCCAAATTTTGACAATTTAATGAAATACGCAAATTGGTTTAAAGAGAAATCATGGCGTAAAGTGATTCTTACAATATGGTTTATTCTTCCAATTCCACTTTTTGCTGCACTTTACTTTTTAGCCGATTACACATCTGATTTAAGAACAAAGGTTGAAAACATTAAAGATGAAATAGCTCCTATAAAGCTATTGTATCCGAAATTAGAGCTTAGCGGAGCGGTTTCTAAGCTAATTGATGATTACAAAAAAATAAACTCTGAACACGAAAAGTTAAAAGAGAGAACCATAGAACTTGAAAACAAATTAAAACCCAGAGGAATATCTAGAAAGCAATTTAGCGAACTCATATCAATTCTAAAAGCTGGTTCAGGAAAAGAAGTAAGAGTATGCTCTGCTCAGAATGATAAAGAGGCCTACAAACTCGCCAGAATTATTTTTGCTGCCTTCAAAACGGCTCAATGGAAAACAGACGCCTTTGGTATGACAAACTGTCCGGGTGTTAGCGGAATACTAATAACATCTAAAAATACAAAAACTGAAGAAGCTAAATTAATAGAAAAAGCTTTCTCTAAAATAGGATTACAGTCGAAGTGGATGAGGGGAAGCGACAACTTTGTAATGGTATCAGTTTGCCAGAAACCTTAAAATATTCTATATGGAATTAGATATGTTGAGCTTTGATAAATGAAAAAAATCTGCGAGAATTGACATGTGATAGAAAGAATCAACCAATCAGCAACAGAGATTTCCATATGAGGCAAATGTAATCTCAGAGTTCATCAAAAATCTTTAGCGTGTCTTGGAAAATGCGAAATAGGAGGAAGAAATCGGTGGCATGCCTGTCAAGAAGATCCCGAGAGTAACTATCCTACCGCAAGATTTTCCAAGAAAACCTTCCCTGACAACTTCCCGCAACAACAAGTCTAACATAAAATTCTGACTTAATTGAACAAATCCTTCCTAATAAATGGATTTATAACATTTTTATAACTTGAGCGAAGGACTTTACCGGAACCACCGTGACCCTTGAAGGATAACCTTTAAGCCAAATTTGAGTTTAAACTAAAATAAATAATTTAAATTGATCTAAAACTAATCCTTGACGGATCTAATTCTTAGACCTATAATAAATAGAGGTGTCATCTAAGTTGCTGAAATCATTAGAGATTTACTATCGACGGACTGTCACGCCGGAGGTCGCGAGTTCGAGTCTCGTCGTCCCCGCCACAACAAAAACAAGGGGTTAGCTTATATTTGCTGACCCCTTTTTTATTACTGTTTTTTCAATACCCAACATCTTCCGAACAAAACCAAAAAGAAAAAAATATTTGTTCCGCAGAAAGATTTTTTTGGAACCAGAGAAAGAGCGCAGGCTACCCCGAAAGAAATGGAGCTGATCATCGATGGAAAAACGTATAGTGTAAAATCCCGCCACGAACAGATTCTGACCCTCTTTTTTTCCATCTATCAGAATGCTCTGGAGAAGAACAGACAGCTTACCAGAACCCAGGAGGAACTTCAGGGATTAAATGACCGTTTATAAAGTATTGTAAGAGAAAAAAACGAACAGCTCACCACGAGCTTTGTAGGCTCAACCCAGGCCATCAGTGACCTGTTGGAAAGCTGCGACCCTTATACTGCTGGACATGCTAGGGGGGTCACGGCGCTGGCTGTTCGCATTTAGGAAAAGGTCTTTTCCTGCGCTGATTACAGATATTAATATGCCCGGTATGAATGGGCTGAAATTACTGAAAAAGGTCCGCGATATCGATCCTTCCTGCAAAGCCATTATGGTCACTGGTTTTGGGGAAAAGGAGCACGTCCTGGAAGCGATGTGACTGAGCGCGTCGGATTTTCTGGAAAAACCCCTGGAGCTGGAAAAGCTCAGAACGGCGGTGGAAGTGGTTCTGAAGGGCGCTCCTTGAGGCCGCGAAATGAATCGCAGAACTACCCGGAGGATGAAAGAGTAGTTTTGCGAATTATTTAAGTAAATAGATTTCCATGGGATCCTTTTTCCCTTTGAGTCGGGTCGCGGGCAGGACTTCCAGGTCATATTTTCCCTTCAGAAGCTTTCTGGTAGCTTCGCTTATAATGATTTCCGTGCCAAATTCCTTGTTCAGGCCCTGCAGTCTGGACGCCGTGTTTACCGTATCTCCCACCAGTGCATAGGAGAGTCGATTCGGACTCCCGATGTTGGCGGCGAGTACCTCTCCCGTGTGAATCCCGATCCCATGAGCCAGCGGCAGTCGACCTTTTTTTTCAAGACCCCGGTTTACGATATGCATCCGCTCCCTCATTTCCAGTGCCGCCCGCACAGCGAGTTCAGGGTGGTCTTCTCGAAACAGAGGTGCCCCGAAAACAGCTTCAATTTCGTCTCCAATATACTGTACAACCAGACCGTAATGTGCTCGAATAGCTTCCTCCATCTCTTTAAAATAACTGTTAATGGTTTCTACCACCATTTTCGGTTCCGTCATTTCCACCATTGAAGTAAAATTCCGAAGGTCAGCAAAGAGCATTGTTACCTCCTTAACTTCCCCGTCCAGTGAAATTTTGCCCGAGAGGATCTCATCGCGAATTTCGCGTGTCACATATTTTCCGAATGTATCTTTGACGAAGTCACGTTCCTTGAGGCCTTCCGTCATCTCATTAATGGCGTCTCCTGTATACCCGATCTCGTCATTGGAAACAACGGCCACCTTTCCTTCAAAATCCCCATTGCGTACACGCCTCAGTACCTCGATAATCTGTTGAAGCGGACGGGTGAAGTTGCTGCTGACCAGGAAACTGAGCCAGAGGCCCACTGCCATGAAAAGAAACACCAGGCTGACAAGACTGGAATGCAAATGGCTCAATACAAGTGACGGGTCATCATTTGCCTGGGGGAGATGGTACAGTTCCAGCAGGATCGAAATGAGAGGAATCAGATTGCACGCAAAAAGAAGAGCGATCAACCGCGTGCGAATACGAATTCGAATGGTTCCCAGCATTTTGTGGAGCCCGCCTTCCGGAAAGAAAACCGGGATGACGCGGCGTTGCATAACAAATTCAAAAACGAAGAAGGCCGCAGTGGTCGTGATCAGACCTGTGTAGAAGCTCGCGAAAAAAGACTGTCTTATGACATCAATTCCCGCATCCAATGTACAGAAAAGAAAAGGGAAAAAGGCAGCTGCAAAGAACCAGATGCCCAGATCAAGAGCAATGAGAAAAAATGGTTCATTCAAGAGTTTTCGCCGCGCTTCCAAGACGAGTTCATCCGGAATCGGTTTCTCTTTGTAGATTCTTCCAAGGTAATTTCGAATAGGTTTTTCATAGAGGATTGTCAGAACAACCGGGACGAAAAAGGCCAAAAACATGAAGATGGTATGGGGAACCCGAATCAGATGGGAAAGCTCTTCCGTGATTGGAGAAAAAGGGCCCGATGTTCGGAAAGTAACAATGGAAACTCCTATAAGATTGGCGATAAGATTTGAAAACAGAAGAGCATTCTTGGTCCGGATCAATTTGAAGCGGGTCATGAGTTTTTCTCCAACCATGTTTCTTTCTCGATCATTTCCCGCATTAAAACGGCAAGGCGGTGCTGAATTTTGCATCCTGGATTCCAAAAAAACCAGTATAAATCCGGTTCGGCAAAACAAATCTTGCTTTTTTGACAAAATTCAAGGAATAAGGCATTAATATATCGGTAATATTCTACTGTTTCATGAAAAGATGAAAAAGACATAGAGTCAAGGGAATTCGTCATTATAGCGGGCAATAAAAAAAACAGACAAGGAGAAAGCATATGACAGAATGATTTTTCAACACGCAAGGACCGGTCAACTGCGAGGGCCACTACTGTCTGGCACCCCTGCAGAGGATTCAGCTTTCCGGGGTCCTGGGACTTATTGCGCGGAAAGATACTTTGGCTTATCGCGTATTAACGTGAAACCGGGCTTTGACTGTCTGGGATGGAAGTCATACTTGCCTATATGCAGAAATTTCTTTTTAAAAACAGGAAACACTTCGAGTGCGACTACTGCTGATTCACCTTTCAGAGCGGTCAGCACGACGAAAACTTTTACGGCGGCAGCCATCATGCTGCTTCAGCAACAATGCCCCTACTGGATCGGTTATTTTGGTAAAACAGGGAAGCTATCCAGAATCAATTAGTCTTGGAAGTGGCAAAACGCTCATCGTTAAAGGTGGATACAATTCAGCATATGGCCAACAGACAGAGAATTCAACATTCATCCAAGGGCTTGATCGGACGACCGTCCAGGCACCAAAAGGGTCCCTGAGGTTTCAAATGCTAACCCTAAAACCCTGACGAATTGATTTAAAAAAGTCAAGAATATGGGGAATGACGATTACAATTCAACGGTCCTTTTGTCGACAGGATTTGTCTAGCCATCAAATGAGGCCGTCAGCTGGTTCTGAGGCGGTTTCACCATCTTTGCTTCTAAGCCCAATATTGCGCGGCAATAATGACTGGTTGCGGTAATCGGTCGGCATGAGAATATCTCTTAGCTATATGGAATAACGAGGAATTCCATAAGCACCGCATCTCCAAATTATGGATTAAAATGCTTTAAGTTTTTCATGAGGTCAACTCCACGCTCTCGGTCCGGATGGATATCACAAACGATCTCTGGCAACCGAATGATTGTGATATCCTCATCGGGAGGGGTCGGACTGAGAGCTGAGAGATGCATGAAACTGGCCGTTTTTTGGCTGTCATCAGGCGGGTATATCTCGTATTTAGAAAATTGGATCTCATGTGGTAATCAATAATTCCATTCTTGACGGCTGAAAAGCGGCATACAATATATGTATCCGGCTTTCTACACTCCCGGCCGGATGCCTTGATAGTTTACAATTAAATATGCCAATGGTATGTTCGATTATGGCAGGACGCAAGAAGCATGGAAGAATACGAGAACATTTGCCATGCATTTGCATGAATCCCAAAGCGAAAGACAAGTAAGATGCTCCCAAACTTCAGGATTCAGAATTAAGGACAGGCATGCCTCATATATTTGGGGTTTCGGAGGGTATCACTATGAAACTATATCAGTTTTTTACTATTTTCTGTATAATTGCCATTGCTGGATGCAGTGGTGAGGATTCGCAAACCAACCGTGTGGCCGTCAAAGTTATCGATGGATATGGCGAAGGGATTGAAAACGCCACTGTCGTTATCGGAAACCGGTCTGGTTACTTGATATCTTATGTAACTACAGATGAAATTGGCGAGGCACATTTTAGCTCATTCCCGGCAAACGCTACTGTAACCGCCGCCTTCAGTTGTTATAATTCTTCCTATAAGACAACTTATTATTTTCTTGAAACCATCTACGATGTGAATGTTTCAGGTGTTACCCTAATGCTGGGGACCTGTGGACAGAATACTCAGCGTGAAGTTGATATCCATGTCACCTATGAGTTCGAAGGGATCAACTATAGCGAAGTTACACTCGGCCCAATAACTTACAGTGGTACAGACCTAACCATGGATGTCTATGGACTCCAGGATGATGGCAACATTTCGGTTTTTGCTACAGGTTACGATAATGAAGATAATATTAAGGGCTATGGGGTCGCGCTTGACCAATCTGTTGTCGACGGTAGTGTGATCGATATTGACATTGACCGTACTGATCTGGCCCAACTTACCCATTCTTTAGTCAATGTTCCGTTAGACACAGTGTCATACTCAGCCTTTGCTTCGCTGCTTCGCAAACATAGTGCAACCAATCTGCCATATAACTTTGTGGGAAATACGGCGCCTGTACCTGCCACAATAAACACGTATTCATTTGACAGCTTCAGCGACAGCAACGAGTTCGGGGTCTCGTTAACGCTGGACCAAGATAGTGACGGGAACTCCGACGGAAATGTAGGTTTTGATCGCTATGTGCAAGACGCATCTGATCAAGTTTACGACTTCAATTCGGTTCCTGCTCTGCCCAGTGACCTCACTTACAATCAGGGCACAACCAGTCGGCCGATTATTTCCTGGACAAATAATGGTTCTCTGTCAACTGCTCAAAAGGTTTTCATCAATTATAGTTACCAGGAACCAGAGAAGGCTTACTTTTCTTATGGCCTGACAGCACCAGCTACAGCCACCAGCCTTATCTTTCCAGAACTTCCTGATACGTTAGCAGCTTTTCTTCCTTCTGGATATAGCACGTTATCTTTAAAAACCATCAAGTTTGACAAGTCGATAACATATAATAACTTTCTGGATCCGATGTACAACTATATCGGCCTGTTCTATGAAGCATCGGAATTCAGCTGCTATGCCTACTCATTTATTTCACTCCAGCCGTAATCGCAGTAATAAACGGCACCTTGGGGTCCTTGGGCATTTCAGAATGAGGACATTAACCACTTTTTTCTAAGATTGAAGTCAAAGATCCACCTGCCGACCCTCGCCATCCGCACGTTCCTGAGAGAAAACGTGAATTGAGAATACATATTGATAAGTCAGGAGAGCGACGGGTTGACAAATAGCCACGTAATCCACCGGGAGAAAGGAGACCGGTAATATCCAACGTGCATTGTGAAGCCGGGATAGCTTCCCTCGCGACCCTCGATCGTGATCCCCAAAGAGTCGATGTGGATGCGCATGTAGGCGAAGCCGTATCCGGCCGTTGCGTCAATTGGTTCTAAACTGTCGCATGGCCTCAAACTCCGTGGCTCCGATGATCTGCCCCTCTCGCAGCGCGCGATGGAAATCGTTGAGGTCGCCCATGGCCGAGATGATGTCGCCTGCGCCGCGGTCCCATTCTATGGAAAAAAATCGTCATTTCGCGTTTGAGTCGGAATCCAAAAACTTTTTGCGGAATTTCTTACTCCTGGTCTTGAAGGGTCCGAACGGCGTAGTCGAGTTCGACGTCCTCGCCATTTGAATAGGCTACCATGTTTCCCAAAATCTTCGGGACGGCTATGTCGGGGTGTACACCGCCCACTCCGTTGCGACTATCGAGCTGAGCCGTTTCGTTGGAATTGAGCGACTGTCCATAGGGAAAGTGTACCTTATGGTCCCCCGGCATGGTAGCTTCCCCGCCCGTCATCCCAAACGAACCATTGGTTCCCCAGAAACCCAAGACTTGCCCCTGGAGGAGATTTTGGATCGCCATGGCAACGCCTTCACCCGAACTTATCGTGAGGGGGTTGACTATCACAATCACCGGTCCTTCGTAGTGTGGCGTTTGGGGAGAAATATTCAGTGCTGCATTCCTGCCTATGATCTCATTTTCGTCGTCGAGGAGAACGTTTTCGAACTTACCAGTGATATCGTTGTAGAAGTTCTGGTATTCGTAGAAAGCAGGCGATTGATAGAAGAAACCAGAGAGTTCAGCCGCCAGGTAGTCGGATCCTCCCATGTTTGCGCGAAGATCGACAATGACTCCCGGCACGCCGTGATCCGTGAAGAACTCTATTGCCTCCTTGAACTTATCGTAGATGGGCGTGAGGGGATCAAGACCCTCCTGATACGCCACAACATCCACGAGTGCTCCGAGAAAGAGATATCCGTATCCAGATGGTAGCAGACGGTGGTGAACCAGATTGTCAATATCCACTTTTTTCCACAGGGAGCTCTTCTTAAGGATTTCCCCTCCATCGTCTGTCGTCGTCAGCGTTACCGTCTGATCGCCTCCACCGCCATCCTTCCTGAATGTCACCGCCGACTGCGAGCCCTCTGGTCTGATCACGAGCCTCTGATATTGCTTGAGCAACCTGTGCTCATTGGTAGCCGGCGGATTGAGTGAATATGTCCATAATATCGATTGGGCCGTCAGAGCTTCCGTTATGGGGCGGCCGTCCCACAAAACTATCTCGTCGCCCACCTCTATTCCGGCTTCTGCCGCAGGGCCACCTTGGGTCACGACATATGCTACAACCCTCCCGTCATCAAGTCCCATGATAGCCATACCGAAGCTGCACTCATTTTTCGTGGTGAGCAGATCGACGATCTCCCCGCCCGACATCGATACATGGCCGTCGGGCACGAAGAAGATGTATTCCCTAAGTGCCGTGGCGAATGCGATCTCGTCACCGTCGGCTTCCGCCAGGACGATTTTTGGCCTCGTCACGGCCTTCATGGCTTCCCAATCTATTCCTTTCCACTCGGTAAACGCATACGCTGCCGAAAACTGCGTATGCAAAGCGTCGAAAGCTTCACTCCAGGTCATTTGAGTATAATCGCCCGCCGGCTGCAGCTGGAACGGCTCGGTTACGGTATCGGAGGAGTCACTGCAGGCAAACAAAAAGGAGAGGCAACAACACAAAAAAATGTTACGAAAAATTCGATTCACGGTAATCCTCCAGGGATTTATAGATGTTGCATAGCCATAGAATAGACCAGAAAGCGTCCTTGACGCTGTAAACAAACGACATTTTTTTGGGTGAGCAAATATAGGCGATATCTTTATTTGGTGTCAACGGAATATATGAAAAGCACATTCTAAACAAGTAAACATAAACTTGTCGTATCCTATTCAGTCCCTCCATGGGGTTTGAAAAATTAGGATTCAGTCTTGAAGGGAAGTAAAATCAAAATAATCATGCGACATCATATGCTCAAAAGCAATGTGGTTGCTACAATGGGTTCGGATCGGGCCCCTTCAAATTGGAGGCTTTTGTCCCGGGAAAAGAGATTCGGCTCGTTAAAAACAAGAATTTTTTCATCAAGGACCGGCCCTATATGGATCGCCTGACCATCCGCATCATTCGGAATACCCTGGAAGAAGGCCTGGGGGTTGAGACCGGCGAAATTGACATGATGCTGAGTTTCCAGGATTTGAATGAATTGAATCACCTTCGAAGCCAGGAGCATATGACGGTGGTCAAGAACGGTTCCAAAGGTGTCGGGCCCATCTACTGGCTGGCATTCAACCTTCAAAAAAAGCCCTTTGATGACATTCGGGTTCGAAAAGCCCTGGCATACGCCATCGATCGCAGGTTTATCGTGGAAACGCTGTTTCAGGGAGAAGCGGCACTGGAAACGGGGCCCATTTCGTCTAACAGCCCTTTTTATTCCTCTGACGTAAACACGTATGCGCGGGATGTGGAAAAGGCCAACCGCCTGCTGGACGAGGCTGGATATCCCCGGGACAGAATGGGAAAAAGATTTTCCTTTCGAATCACCTACATTCCGGAAAAGACGGGCAGCAGTCGGAAAATCGTTGAATACCTGGTCCGGGTTTTTCTGAACGATCTCGGCGTGGAGACCGTTATCGAACATCCGGAAAATTTCAAGGACTGGAAACAAAAGGTCTCCAGCTGGAATTTTGATGCCACCATGGACGATGTTTATAACTGGGGAGACCCGGTGATCGGGGTTCATCGGACCTATCTCAGTTCCAATATTCGTAAAGGGGTGATCTGGTCCAACACCCAGCGGTACCGCAACCCGGAAGTAGACGCGCTGCTCGAGGAGGCCGGTTCAGAGCTTGATTTTGAAAAACGGCGCGCTTTCTACCGAAAATTTCAACGCATCATCACGGATGAAGTCCCGGTTTACTCTATGTTGTCAAAGGAAATGGAAGGGCTCATCTCAGATGGGTCCATGCTGGTTCTCACGAAGAACCCGTTGATTCTCGAATCCCTTTCCCTCGAGCTGGCAGCGGACCATCAAAGAATCCAGCAACTCATCTTCCTACTGAAAGGGGTGGATTCCGCGGAAGCAGCGGTACTCTCTCAAAAATCCAACCGGATTTTTGAAGACCTGCGGGATCTTGTGAACCTGAAGAAGAAGGAAATCCATATTAACGAGCGTATCCTTCAACTTTCCCTTCACATCAGACGGACCTGGGAATCCGTGAATGTTGAAGATAACCTTGACAAAAGTGCATCCATTGACCACCTTCGAGAACTGTTTGGGAAGACCTTCAGGCTCCTGATGGATGTGCCCACCCTTGCAGACGGCCAGCGGCTGGAGGAGTATCAGACCCAGATTTTTGAATTGAAAGAGAAACTTGAGGTATCACTGCAGAGGACGGAGCAATCTCTGACGCGGTTTAAACGGTATTTGAACATACTGGCCCGTTACGGTGTGGGTAAACAGGGCTTGCGGGCCATGGCCAAACAAAATCTTGAGCAAAAAACTTTGATCCAGGCCAGGCTGGCTCAAATTGCATTTTTGTCCGATGAACTGGTGGGGCAGACCGACAAGGTATTTTCAAAAATCTCCACCAAAATGGAACGCCAGAGCCGAAAAGTCACCCGTGAAATAGAATGGCTCGGCAAGCTCTTTCTGGCAATTCCGGCGGTGATTGTGATGAGCGCCATTCTCATCTTCCTGTTTATTCGCCGTTCGGTGATTGGTCGCATTCTGAACCTTGAGAAGGTTATGAAAGCCCATGTGGAGGGAAACCCGTTGCCCATTCACAGCCGGGGAGATGACGAAATTGCAGGCATGGCCCGATCCCTTGCCTACTTTGTCAGGAAGCGGGATGACGATGAAAAGAATCTTCGGGAGGCCCGGCAGGCCGCGGAAACAGCCAACCAGGCCAAAAGCGACTTTCTGGCCAACATGAGCCATGAACTTCGAACCCCCCTTAACGCCGTTTTGGGGTTTTCACAGGTTTTGAGCCGAAGCGGAAGCCTTTCTTCCCGTGACATGGAAGCCCTGAACACCATTCATCGAAGCGGGGAGCACCTGCTCACGCTGATTAACCAGATCCTGGATCTTTCCACCATCGAAGCGGGCAGGCTGGCATTAAATGAAGTCGATTTCGACCTTTTCGGGCTGCTGCGAGAGGTGGAGGGCATGTTCCGAATTCACGCTGCCCAACAACAGTTGCGTTTTTCGTTTGAACTGGAGCAGGGGATTCCCCGGTTTATTCGAAGCGATCCGGTCAAACTTCGGCAGGTGCTCATTAACCTGCTGAACAATGCCTTCAAATTCGAAGAACGGAAAATCAGCCGTTCTGCTATGTCAAACCTGGCGTCCCCATCTCATTTTCATGGATATGCGAATGCCGGTGATGGATGGCTATGAGGCCACTCGGCAGATCAAATCCGCGGATCAGGAGGGTCAGATAAAAGTGATCGCCGTCAGCGCCAGCCGCCTGAAACTTGAACACGCTGCCATTCGGGAAGGTGACTATGACGGCTATATCGCCAAACCGTTCCGGGAATCGGACATTTTCGGAGTCCTGGAAACCCATCTGGGGATTCGATGGATCTATGAAGCGTCATCCATCCCTGAAGCGGGAGAAAAAGACCGGGACGCGGATGATGACTGGCAATCTCTCATGAACACGGTGCCTGACCCGTTAAAAAACGATCTGAAGAATGCGCTCATCCGTGCCGATATGGAGGCCGTTGATCAGTTGCTGGTTCAAATGGCGGAACATAATCTCCTACTTGCCGCAAAGCTTCAGACATATGCGCACGATTTTGAATATGGGAACCATGCTGACACTGATGGAGAGGGCCAATGGAATCTGATTATCACAGTTTTGACGTCTGAAAAGCGCACACAATATGTGGTATGCGGCCTTCTAAAGCTCAGGTGAATGTATAGATCGTTTGCAATCAAAAATGGCAATGCAATGGTATGTTCAGTTATGGCTGTACTCAAGAAAAATGCAAGAAGCTTTGGGGATTTTCAAGCGACTAAAAACGACCCGTTTTTGAGCAGGCTTCCTTTGGTGCGATTCAAGGTTTTATTCGGTATTGTTGAATGAAAGCGGGTTACTCAAACGCCGGACTTATGCACGAATCTTGGAATGCGGCGGGATAAAAAATAAACCGGCCGACCACCATATGTTGTGATGGCAAGATTCTCCGATTAGAATTCAGGAATCTGAGGGCACTTACAGATAATAAAGGAATATCAAAGGTTTTTGATGGCGTGGTGCATTCTTTGAGATATTGGAGTTATATGGAATCGGAGTTGCTGCAAATATCTACACTCCTGATGATCTCTACCTCGGTTTTAAGTGCGAACCTCTCAAAAAAATCAAGGCTTCCGTGCTGCTTTCATTCCCAAGTAGTTCATCCTTTTTTTTTGCTTCAACCCCGCCTTTCCCAGGGCTTCCATTTAGCGCTTTTGTTTATCCCGATTTCTTAGAGCTGTTCCTTCAAAAAACTTTTTTAGAGAGAATCCAAGGGTCAATTTTAAGCACCTCCAATGGGGCCACCTGAGCTTCGTTTTCATGGTCCATTAGACTAATCAGGGGGAAATGTTCCGCAAAAAATGCACCATCAGATATTTTTCACGTCAATCCGCGATGAGCCAGAATTGTTTACCTCTCCGACACTTTCCCGATTACCATTGACACGGGGGACCTTTTTATCCCATAGTCCCCCTCGGAAGGAATCGGGATCACCGGCCGCCGTGGCCGATGGAACAGACTCCTGATCAATCCTGTAACGCCTTGTTGAAAACCCCCACAATCCCGCTTGAGCCGTTGGAACATCAGAAACGGAGAATGCGCTCGTTATGAATTTAGAAAAGAGAGAGATAAATGAATAAACTCCGGACCGGATCCGCATGGGCGGGTCGCTTGATCTGTATCATGGCGCTGTTGTTGACCACCGCAACCGCGAACGCTGAAAATACGGGAGTGAAGGCATGGACCGCGGCAATTGCGGCCGATGCCGTCCGATGGACTTCCGCCACCGCGCCGCCCGACTACATGAGCGGTTCCGGGACTGAAGCAGGCGAGCGATTATTGCCGTTGCTGGATCGCGCCGTACCGGTTCCCGTCAAATCGCTCCCCTTGACCACGCCCGAGCTTGGCGCAACGGACAAGGGCGGCGAAGTCTGGTCCATGAGCGCCCAAGAGGACGGAGTCACTTACGTCATGGGGAGCCGTCGCCGTGGCGAGGCCTGGCAACCCCTCTATTTCTGCGCCACCGGTTTGACGGTGCAGCCTGATCCGGTCTTTGACGAGGCCCTCGCAAGGATGCTGTCGGTTGTCCTGCACAATGGCACCGCCAGAGTGCAAGTATCGGGGGTGCCCTATTTGGCGAGAGTGGACCAGGTAAGCCTCGAAACATGGGGCAAGAGGGAAATCAAAGCTCCCTGGGATGCCTACTGGGTCTTCATGGTGGATGACGCACCTCTGGCCAACTGGGCCCACCCGTGCCGCTATGTCTTTGTTTCCCCCGATCTCTCGGCCGTCGTTGTTCGCTATGCATACACGCCGCTCGCCGTCCTCCCCCTCTCCACGCAAACAACCCGAAGCGAAAGCGCTCTCGAAACCATCATCCCCTTCGTGCCGGATCTGACGTCCGGCAAACAGGAAGCGCCCGAGGAATTGCCCCGGGCCGGTTCCATGCGCCGCTATGACGGCGATGTCTCCAACTGTTATGCGGTAATCGTATCCGGCGGCTACAACCTCGAAAACAACCATATCCGTTACTGGGGCGATGCCGCGTTCACGTACAGCACCCTGACCCTGAAATACGGTTATCCGAAAAACAACGTCTATGCCTTGATTTCGGATGGACTCGATCCCGCACCGGACCGGAGTGACGACACCAACTCCCCCACCGACCTGGACGGCGACGGCAGCCCCGACACCCGGGCTTCGGCCACCAAAGCCAACATCAGCAATGTGTTCGCGGCCCTGCAGACGCAACTGCAACCCACCGACCAGCTCTTTGTTTTCTTTACGGACCACGGCGGACCCACCATCGGCGGCGGCGAGTGGGATGTCAATCTCGTCCTGTGGGACGAAGAATTATTGACCGATTACGAACTGGCAGCCCTGACCGAGTCCATCCCCTGTCCTGTTTTCTTCGCCATGGAGCAATGTTTCGGCGGCGGATTCCTGGACAATCTGAACCAGACGAATCGCGCCATCGCCACGGCCGCCCGATTCGATGAATCCTCCTATGCGGGAGACACCTATCCCTATTTCAACCAATGGGCCTATCATTTCACCGCGGCATTGCGGGGGTTCTATCCGGATAACGAAAAACCGTGGATCGATACTGAACCGTGCAATGCCGACTTCAACGAAGACCTCTACGTCTCATTCGAGGAAGCCTACCGATACGCAGTGCTCCATAAAAATCCCTACGACCACCCCATGTACAGCGAAAATCCTTCCGGATCCGGCAAGCAGCTGTTCCCGACCCTTCCCGATCCCAAGGATCTGGGTATGGGGGAACTGGTCTTCGATCCCATTCCCACGCGCCTCTATCAGGTCGTCGACAGACCGTTTTCCGTCAGAATCACCGCGCAAAACGTATTCGGAAATATCATCGCCGACTATTCCGGACCTGCCGCCTTGCGGGCGGAAGCGAAACCCATGGACACGGGCCGATACGTGGGAACGGGTACGAAAAACTGGGAATACCCCCTGAGAACCGATTATATGGATACCCGAACACAGGTTATCTATCCGCCGGAGTTGCTGGGAGGCGCGCGGACCATCGATGGTTTCGCGCTTGAAGTGGTCACCCCCCCGAGCCTGACCTTGAACAACTGGACCATTCGCATGAAACATACCTCCCTCAGCGCCTATCCGGAAACCCCCGTATGGGAGACCGACGGCTGGACCGTGGTATACGCCGCCAATCAAACCATCTCCCATACGGGATGGGTATATTTCGAGTTTATCCAGCCCTTTGAATATGACGGCGAAAGCCACCTGATGGTCGATTTCAGTTTCTACAATGATCGCTACGGAAGGGAAGGCCAGTGCTGCGCCACCAAATCCGGTGCGAACGTGTCCATCTCTTACGCCAGCGACAACGAGTACGGTGACCCTCTTTTGTGGTCCGAAGACATGCCCTCCCCTGTAAAAACCTGGTTCTTTCCCAACCTGCGCTTCGGTCCGCCGCCCGTACCCGTGGTCGTGGAGGTCGTTCCCAACTACCCCGTCGATTTTGCGGGCGGCGTCTGGACCGGCCTCGTCAAACCCCTCGATCCGGGGGCCGAAGTTCGCTTGTGGACATCCGATGTCGATCATTCCTGGCAGGGGGGCTCCAACTGGTTTTCCGTTATCGAACCGGTCCTTGCCCGGTGATTGTGAAATGCCGTTTTTTGATGTCCGCCATATAATATATTATTATCCCGTCCATACGCCATATAGAAGGAAAAATGAACAAAAATCGGGAGATGTTTTTGATGTTTGGCATTGCCTTTATCAAGCGTTATCCTCTATTAAGACAACATTAAGGAGCCGGAACAATGATTCGTAAAAATATTTTTTGGATTTGCTTTGTCTCTGCATCAATATTTTGCTGCAATTCCGCTCCACCGGCCCGTGCCGGAGAATCCCGGCGTTTGACCGCAGATGCGGTCCGGTATATTGAGTCTTTTGTGGAAAAGCAGATGGATGAAAATATGATACCAGGGGTCGGCGTCGGTCTGGTGGAAGGCAACGAAATAGTCCTAGCCAAGGGATACGGCGTCAAAAGTGTGGCTACCCATGAACCTGTGGACTCCGACACCCTGTTCCATATCGGTTCGGTCAATAAAAGTTTTACATCCATGTTGGCGGCGTGCCTGGTTGACATGGGGGTCATTGACTGGAATTCGACCATCCATGAAATGTATCCCGGGTGGCAACTGAAAGACGAGACGTTGAAAAGCGTCACGGTGTTCGAGCTACTCTCCATGACCAGTGGTATTCTCGCCGATGATGAGGATAGTCTCTGGGACGATTTTGGTGATAAAGCGGTTCCCATGGACGTTGTCTCTTTTTTTACCGGCTTTAGACTGTCGAAATCGCCAGGGGAAAAATTCAGCTACAGCAATTTGGCGGTGTCTTTGGGTGGATATCTGTTTGTCTATGTTGCCGCTGGGGTCAATAAACCCCTGAACGAGGGTTACTCCGATTTGCTACGGCAATATCTACTTGTGCCGATGGGAATGAACGACTCGACTGTTTTTATCTCCGAAGCCCAGGCCAGCGGCAATATGGCGGTTCCCCATGAAAAAATCAAAAAGCAGGCGGTGGTCCCCGGTTCCAAGAAAAAAATCAAAAAGCGGGTGGTGGTCGCCGATTCCGAGGACCGGGACGATGATCCACTCGCACCTTCCGGTTCCATCAAATCCAGTGTCAATGATATGAATAACTTCCTTATTACCCAACTTCTGGAAGGGGTGGCTCCGGATGGGACCCGGGTCGTCAGTTCCAAGAATCTGACCAAGACCTGGGAGCCGACCAGTATTTCACTTGAGGAAAAGTACGGCATGGGTTGGGAGTCAAGAACCGTTGACGGAACCAGGGTTGTCAGCCACGAGGGCGCTTACGATAATTTTACTTCCATCGTTATTTTGTTGCCGGAGAAAAATGTGGGCATGGTCATCCTTGCCAATACCGAATATGTGGGAAGTCTTTTAAGCCAAGCCCATAAAATTCTCATCAAGGCCATTCGAGAAAATTATTAAAGCCTTATTTTTTCCAGCGATTCCGATATCCTAAGAGCCTCTTCTTCCGGGGCTGAAAAATAATGGCGAGTCTTTAATTTTTCGGTCCAGTCTACTTTTTCATATTCTCCCACGGGGTTCCCCGCCGCATCCGATTCAAAGTAAACGCTTAATCCCCCTGTGGGACCGTTGACAGGGTTTTGATACCACACATTTGTAACGATGCTATATAGGAAGAATTCATTGTCAACCCAATCGTAATACTTGAATGTCTTGAGGAGGCCTTTATCTTCATAGGCAAATGTTTCCTTCCACTCTTTATTGTCCGTACCCGCTTCCAGCCAGATAAGCGATTCAAGATAACCTTGAGCGGTTTTTGCAATCTCGGCGTTGTAAGTCTCTTCAAAGGTTCCGTCACCATGATTGTCGATACGCAGAATTTCGGGGTATCCATCCTGGTCGAACGTGGTTTCTTCCTGATATGTCAACAGCCCCGCCTTGTATTCTCGATAATATTCATCATAGCCCATACCGTCCGAACCTCTCAGGGAGTTCATGATGGTTGTGGATCGCCATTTACCCTCATATTCTTTGACTCCGTTTGAATCGTATTCGACGTAGCTTTGGGTGGTGAGAATGCCGTCCTCGTTCCATACGTTCTCGAATTCATAATCTTTTCCGACGTCCGGATCGTTTGTAGGGTCGTCCAGGTAACTGATAACGGAAGTCCTTAAATATAGGGTCGTGTCATAGGTGTAATCATAGGCATACATGAAATTCCCCTCGCCGTCATACCATAACACACGCATGGGAAACCCTGCATCGTCAAGGGTCTGCTTGGCTGTGGCCACAGTGATTCCCTGAGAATCTTTGCCGATGGCTTCCGTCCAGTACAGGTGAGCATTGTTGCCGTATGTAAAGGTATAAGTTTTTTCGATGGCGGCGGATTCCCGGAACGAGGCGTCATGGATTCCCGGCATCATTTCTTCTCCCGATGGAACCAACCAATGCCCCAGGCGTTTCTTACGGTTCATAAGCAAATTTGGACGCTGAATGGTTGAATCAAACTTTTGGGAAACTCGGGTGAGCGGTCTTAAATCGTAAATGGGGTTGATACGATTGCCGCTGGTATCGTCACTGCAAGAGAGAAACAAGGGACAGAAAAATGCCGCGAAAATGAATGAAACACAAAAGAATCTTTTCATTGCCATAAATTCCTTAATTTGAAAGCAAAATCTGGAGATACTGCATTCCAGATCCGTCTATAAAAAAATATCTAAGAAGTCAATGAAATAAATTGCCCATTCTTATGTTGGATTCAGAGGTCGTAGATGCCTTTAAATGATTAATTTCTCTCATGGATTCTTTAAACGATCTCCATTTGAAAATATGTAACTTTCAGTCTGTGGTCTGCCAACTTAACCCGCTCAAAAACCTTCAATACATTCGCACCCCTGTTCAATTTTCACTTCGATTACACAAAAAAAGCACGAAATCGGTAAGGTCCATTCTTGTCGCCATAAGGTGGTCTACAACCTGGCACATTTTTCTGAGGCAGATTACAATGGCACTAACTTAACAGATGGATTTGTACCCGGAGTAATAGTTACTGGGGAGCCCTTTTTAACGACCTGTTAATATTTCTGATACATCAGGTGGCTGGAAGGTTTGAGAGAAGAGCATCTTCAAATTTTGGATTAAAATACTCTATGTCTCATGAGGTCAACACCACTCTTTCGGTCTTGATGATATCTTAATCGATTTTAGCAGCCAAATGGTTATGATATCATCATTGGGATGAGGTCGGATTGACGATCGAGAGATGCATGGAATTGGCTGTTTTTGGGATGACATCAGATTTGACATAACTCCAACAATCGACAAGTATCCAAAATGTACAGATAATTAAAACATATACCAAGTTTTTGACATGAAAGAAATTTTGGGGTAATCTGAATCAATCAAAAGTTGGCCGGCCCTGAGAGATGGAGCCAGTTTCAGCATTTGTTCAAACCTTCTGATTTTATGATATTATAGCTTTCTTGATCTTTATGCTGTTTGGGTTTTGGCATAAAAAGTGAGGCAGGAGGGCTGACCTTTTCTAAAATACGAGGTGATATTCTCGTTAAAGAATGTAAAGGTCACGAATAGGTCTTCCGAGAGATGATGTTTTAGTATGGGCAACTCCATATTGACCGTCGTCGCGGGGTATCAGTCATAGGGGGTAGCACAGCGCATATCGCAGAGAAACGAGGAAAAAGTCATTGAAATCAAAGGGAGCGAATGAAAATGGTTTTGAAAAATGAAATTCGAGTTTCTTCTCAGAGGACCTTATTAATAAAAAAAGCACTATTTATTTAGGTTTGCTCTAGCTGTGCTTTGAGCTGTGTGAGGCGAGAGACTCACGCACGGTCTGAACCTCGGGATGGTACCATCCCTCGGCTACCCGACCATGCGAAGTCAATCCGTTAAATGCAAATGAAGCATGCTGTAATTAACATCAAAAGACCGGAAACCATGAGGCTAATATGAAAAAGTCGACAACTATTTTAATCCTTTTGCTATTTATCTGCCTGGCTTTTTCTGAAAACATATTTGCGGCTCAACGTAGTGTACGCTTCACAACGGAGTCAGGCAACAGTGTTTACCTTTACAATGATTATCATGCACTCGTAATCGGTATTGGTGAATACAATCAGTGGCCTAGTTTACCTGGCGCAGTGAAAGACCTTGATGAGGGACTTTTACCTGGCTAAGTGATCATTGATGTCGACAAACGGTCCTAAAGCATACTTTACAGCATAAGATATTGAAGTTTTTTCACGAGATGCAAAATGGGTTGGGCAAAACCCATTTAATTCTATTGAAGTTTTTTGAATGAGAACAAGTTGTAAGAGATTTGCAAAAAATCGAAAGCGTTTTGTACGCAGGCTAGGCATTACGCTTTTCTAATGTAATTTTATGCGATTAGAAGGTGGCGGAGTGGCCAAACAAACGCTGATCGTGCCAAGGTAAGCCTAAAACATTGGGAAACCGCGTAAAATCAGGATGAATCTGGTTATTGTTATCCGGGGGTTGATCGCGAAAGTGAAAGTCCCACCCGAGCAAAGGTTAACAACCCGCTCGGTAGAGAAGTCCACGTGCAAGCCGGGCAATGGTTACTTTTGTTCGGAAACAGACGTCTTAAAGACCTGTGATTATGGGTCATATGGTGATAGCCGTTTTAGATCATAAGGCAATCCTTTGGCCGTTGATCGGTGATTAGAGCCAATCTCCAAATTATGGCTCAAAGTGTTTTTCAAATCTTACCAGGTCAATTCCATGATTTTGGCCGATGGATATCACAACCGATTTTTCCGCAGCCGAACTCTTGTGATATCGTCATCGGGAAAGGGCGGCCTGACGGTCGAAAGATGCATGTGCACTGTACGTCTCTTGGATGACATGAGACTGCAGATTACTGGTACCTTTCCGAGTTATAGATGTTGGTAAGGAGAGGGGCCTTTAGATGAGCCCTTATCTCCTTTCCAACTCTATAACTCGGGACATCATTGAACATTTTTCCGTTTGCCCAAAAGAGCACCATAGACAATTTTGACAAATTTTAGGTGAAGCTCCATTCTCCAACGTACCACAACCAAAAACCATATTGAGATACGAGCCACATATCTCAATCGGACAAGATTGAAGTTGCGATTTCACTCATTATCCAACACCACTACATATTGTGGTCACGACCTCTTTAGGTCGTTAATCCAAAAGTGAAGACTTCCTATATGAAACATCCCTTTGATTTCATGGAGAAATAGTGTAAGATTGATCTGTCAGTTTTACACAATTTCGGTGACACCGGGGTGAGGGATGATGCACGTACTCTTGTTCTGCAACAGAATCGTCGGTAAACGGACTGAGCTCCATATGTTGTGATGGTAGGATTCTCCGATTAGAATTGGAAGAATCTGAGGGCACTTACAGATAATAAAGGCGTGTGACTGTTTTTTGATGCCACGGATTTTACCCGCGTTACGTATCTATGGTTTCCATGGCATGACTGAATGAAAGATACGTCACATTCCGTTGATACGGATTAATGAATAATACTTTATCATTGAGAGGTTTGATATGAGAAAGCGTGTGCTCACGGCAGGGATTTGGGGGGTAATGATGATGTTGACCCCTGTCTTTGGTTTTCAGACGTCGGTCAGAGCTCAGTATTTTGTCGGCAGCAGCGGAGATTGTGGGAACGAGACACCCTGCTACAGCAAAATTCAGGATGCCGTTGATGCCGCTACTGACGGATCGGAAATTTTGGTCCGGCAGGGAACCTATGAAGAATCCATCAGCCTGACAGGCAGCAAAACGGTGACCGTCAAAGGTGGATACGATTCTGCATACAGCGGGCAGACAGCCAATACGACATTTATCCAGGGAATCGGGCAGACAACCATTCAAGCGACCGGTGGGTCTCTGAAATTTCAAATGCTGAGCATACTCCCGGTGGGCGCGCCCCCACCCTGGACCAACAGCCTGGTATGGAAAGCTCTCTCTGTAGTCTCTTCACCTGCACTTTCGCACCACAGCATCGTGACGCTTGATAACGAGCTGTATATGTACGCATCCCAGGAGTACGCCTCCCGGGAGAGAGCAGCGGCCATAAGAGGCGACCTGTTGAATAAGTTATGGAGTTATGACTCGAGTGCCGGTTGGGTGGAAATTAGTACCTACAATCCTCCTCCGGCACGCGAGAATCACGGAGCCGTTGCACTCAAAGGAAAAATGTATGTCCTCTTTGGAGAAGATGAGAACGGAAAAAATCTTGATGATTTTTGGGAATACGATCCTGCAGCAAAAAGTTGGACAAAAAAAGAGCTTTCCGGTGTTACCCCCAAACACAGGACCGATATGAGTTTCGCCCCGGACGTCTACAACATCTACATCAGCGGCGGTCAGGATGAAAGTGGTGCAGCCACCGCCGACGTGTTTTCCTGCACCCCCGAAACCGGCGCCGTTTCTCAGGTCGCTTCGTGCGAAAGTGATCTGGCACGCTACGGCCACGGCAGCTTTATGAAAGACGGAAAACTCTATCTCGTTTTTGGAAGCGATGGCAGCAGTGATCGAAGCGATATGGTCGCAGTCGATCCTGATAACCATACATGCAGCACTGTTACCGTCCAAGGCACCGCTCCCGATGCCCGAAAAGATAGCGTTATTCTCGTCGATGGCGACTGGGTCCATTTTTTTGGCGGCAGTAAAAACAATGAAGCCACCCGAGAAGTGTGGAGTTACAACCTGAGTGAAAACCGCTGGCAGCAGCAAGAAGATATGCCTGCCGATCCTTATGGAGCCGTGGGAAATTATACCGATGAAAACGGTAACAAGCAGATCATCTACCACGGCGGCAAGAATGATGACGGCTCCGACAGTAACAAAATGTGGAAGATCTGGAAGGAGGACCAACTGCAACGCTATATCGCGATCCCACCGGAACTGACTTTGAAATACCAGTCGATGAGTATGAAAATCCATTATGTCGAATACTACCCCGGAGATTACAACGAAGACGGTACGCCCAATTACCGAACAGATATCAATGTGGTTGACAAATGCACCTATGGTGCTGTACCGCAGGGGTACGTTTCTCTCAAAACTGAAACGCTCAATTACTCTGGAGAGGATGAATCTTACCTCACCTTGACAAAACTTCAGAATGTTAATGCAGAGGTCGTTGTACATGTAGACTGTTCAAACGCCAATCTGCCAACAGGGGTTGAGACCCAGTATGATATCTCGGTACACCTTGAAGCGCAATAAGATGGGGTAGCGCATCGACTGGTACTTTGAATCTCACAGAGCCGTGCGGGGGGCCGGGTCAGGCTGGCAGTCTTCCGTTGTAGGAGAGTAATTCCTGAGCTCACTAAGCGGGTCTCAATCCCGACGACAACGCTTTTCCAAATATTGGGTGGTCATACCATATGTTGTGGTTCCAATATTTTCGGGGAAACCTGCACTACCTCCAACGTATCTCAGGCCCGACGTCAATGATTGATCTGTCAGCCTCGCACGATTTTGATGACGTCGGGGTGAGAGATGATGCACATACTCTTTTTCTGTGACCGGATAATCGGAAACCAGATTGACCACAATATGTTGTGGTGGTAAAATCTTCTGATTAAGAATCTGCAATCTGAGGACACTTATAGATATGTAAGGTTAATCACAAAATTTCAGGGGCTTAGGATAGTTGGAAGTTTCTCAATGTATACCCAGAGAGACCGGCCCCGAGAGATGGCATTAATCTCAACATTCATTCAAGCCGTCTGATTTGATGATATCACAGCTTTTTCGATCTTTACGGTATTTTGTGTTTTGGTATAAGCAATGAGTTAAGATGAGACGGGGGGTATTGGATTTAGGCCGATTTGGTAGCATGCCATCTTTAGTGCAGCGGAAAGTTGCTCCTCACTGAAAGGCTTATGTATATATGACAATGGTTCAATAAGTTTTGCCGTATCTATGAGTTCTTCGTCTTCAAACCCTGAAATAAAAACAATATCTATACCCAATTCCGACTTGATAATGCCCGCAGCCTGGATGCCATTCAGTTTGCCCGGCATCTTAATCCCTATGAGAATTAACTCGGGTTTAATAACCCTAGCCATTTTAATGGCTTCCCAACCTGAAGAGGCAACGCCTTTTACCTCATATCCAATCGTAGGAAGATATTCTTCCAGATGCATGGCCAAGGTTGCATCGGAGCTAACAATCATGATTCGAGGCATATTTCGGCTTCTGGTTTCGAGGTGATTTACTTGGTTCACTTTCATCTATGTGCAGTCTATAATGAGTTTCAAGACTATCCGCCGGTCATCCGGTTTCTTCAGACAGGTAGGCGGTATATAGCGCGGCGGTTTTGTCTGCATTGCGGTGTCCACAAAAAAAATGCTTTCTCAGCATCAGTATGCCATTCGTGAGGCATATCTTAAAAGTTAGCCTAAGTTGGAACAGAACGATAACCTGTACGTTTGCATAAGAATTGAGCGTATGATATAGTTTTTGAACATTTGTTCACCGTCTGGACCGTGAACTTTTTTCATTTTTTCTTCAAACACTTCAAATAGATGCTTTTTCGATAGGCACACAATGAAACTGTTGGTGGTTCGGCAGGGTCATCAAAAATTGAAAAACTGCTAACGCGTATCTACAAGAAGTGGAAAGATGCCCTTCCCGATCTGGAACATGCCTCCCTTTTCAAGGTAATTGGTGCTAAAAAGGGATATAGCGATTCATCGGTCAAGACATACCGGTTTGATACCAAAACCAAAGATGTATGGGCTAATCTGTTTGAGTACAACGGAAGCCGTCTAAAGGTGAAGCTACGGTTCTCAGTTGAAAAGTTGGGAATCAGACCAAAGGATGTTTTCATTGCTTATGGGAACCAATCGGATACAACTGGGAGGATGGCGTGGGATCGGTTCCTGGAAAGACTTAGAAAAAATTTCGAAAACAAGCACGTAACGAGTAACGGTCATGATCGAAGCGTAAATAGCTTTGAATTTGTAGAGGGGACTGAAAATGGCGGAGCGCTCAAGACAACGATAAGCGCACAAGGTCCGATTGAAAACAGTCGATCCACGGAGAGCCAGGCAACTTCTGCGCCAGCCGGCAGTGATACATTAACGCCTATTCGGGAAGGCGATGTCATTACAACCTCGAACAAAGCCTCCTCTGATCAAAAGGCTCAGGTGAAACGGTCGAAAAGGTTTGGCCTCATCCTCATTTCCGGTGTGTTTCTTTTGATGGCGGCTGTGGCACTCTGGAAATTTTACCTGCATCCGATGTTCGAACCGGATTCAATGAAGTTAAAAAAACCTGTTTCCCTTCAGGATTCCTCCAAGGCTTCTATTGCGGTGCTCCCTTTCGCCAACATAAGCGGCGACCCAAAGGAAGATTATTTGAGCGACGGCATTAGCGAACAGATTATCACTGCACTCTCCAGAACTCCCAAACTCTTTGTTATTGCCAGCAACTCAACCTTTACCTACAAAGGAAAACCGGTAACGATTCAGCAGGTGAGAAAAGATTTGGGAGTACAGTATGTGCTGGAGGGAAGCGTCCAGAAATCTGGAGACCGAGTCCGTATTACAGCCCAACTGATTGATGCTATTACAGGCAACCATTTGTGGGCGGACAAGTATGACCGCCACCTGAAAGAAATCTTTTCGCTACAGGATGATATCTCAAGAAATGTCGTCATGGCGCTACAAATCAAACTGACTGAGGGTGAATATGCACGTATTTACGGAAGCGGCACAGACAACCTTGAGGCCTACTTAAAAGCTATGCGGAGCATGCATCACGTTCTCCGGTTTAACAGAAATGATAACGAAATCGCTCGAAAGTATTATGAGGAAGCAATAGCATTAGACCCCGATTATGCGAACGCATATGCGCTCTTGGCCTGGACTTATAGACATGAAGCTCACTATGGATGGACAAAAACCCCTGAGGAATCTCGTAAAAAAGCGATTGAAATGGCCAAACATGCTATTTCATTAGATGATACGAATGCCATCTCCTATATGGTGTTTGCTTTGGTAGATGTTGAAACGGGGCAATTCGAAAAAGCCCTGAGTGAAGGGGAAAAGGGATTTTCCTTAGACCCTAACAACGCTGATGTAAACTTCCTTTACGGTTACACACTGTTAAGATCAGGGTTGTTTCAGGAAGCGGCTGATAAATTAATAAAAGCGCTGCAATTGAGCCCGATTAACCCATATTTCAATGGCAGCCTTTGCCAAGCCTATCTTGCGCTGGGAGAATATGAGAGAGCCATTGAAGCGGGCAAAAAGCAGCTTAAAATTGGAGGTTTTGCTGTTCGAAATTATCTAAGAATAGCTGCCAGCTATTTTTTGCTGGGTAACAAGGAAAAGGCACAAAAAAGCTATTGAACAAATCCTTAAGATAAATCCAAATTTTTCACTGGAGTCCTATGCAAAGTATTGGCTTAAGTAAGCGCCATCTCAAACACACCTCAGGGCCTTCGGAATTTCCAGCTGCTCTGGACTGAGATTCCAGGGCAGTAATGCATCATAATCCTCAAGCGATTCAGCCATCGGCAGCTTTTCGAAAATGACCCGGAGGTACGCATACGGCTCCAGCTTATTTGCTCTGGCCGTTTCGATCAGACTATAGAGGAGCGCGCTGGCCTCAGCTCCCTCCGGAGTTCCTGAGAATAGCCAGTTCTTTCGGCCCACCACGAATGGCCGTATAGAATTTTCGGCCATGTTATTGTCAATGGACAATCTGCCATCTTCAACGTAGCCAATCAGCCGGTGCCACTGGTTCAGCGTATAGGCCTACGGCTTTGCCGAGCAGTCCCTTGGGGGGTGTCCGGAGTGCCGTTCTGTCAAGCCACTGCTTGAATTTATCCAGAATCGGCTTGGATTCCTGCTGGCGCACAAGGTAAATTTCATCTGTAGACAGCCCTTTTTCACGGGCTTCCTTTTCTATACGATACAATTTTCGAATATAGTCCAACGCCTTATCTGCGCTGCAATTCTTTCTGTTTTTACCTTGGGCCTTGATCACATCCATGAATTTCCGACGGGCATGAGCCCAGCGCCCGATATGCCGAATCTTTTCCTCATGATCCAGGAAATTATAGCCCGAATAGCCGTCCGTCTGTACGCAGCCTTCAAAATCGCCCAGAAATGCCTTGGCAACATCGCCGCCTCGGGTTGGATGATACTCATAGATCAAAACCGGTTTTTTAGGATCCCCCCGACGGAAAATCCACATATATGATTTGGTGGTCGGGTCCCGACCCGGTTCCTGCAACACTTGCAGGGTGGTTTCATCAGCCTGAATCACAAAACCGGATAAAACCTCATCAATGAACAGGTTGAGAAGGGGTTGAGAGGATGCCGCCACTTGCATTGCCCAACTGCACATGGATGTTCTCGAAATTTCTACTCCTAAACGCTGAAATTGCTTTTCTTGCCGGTAAAACGGCGTGTGATCCACAAATTTTGCAGTCAAAATATGGGCCAGGAGACCCGGAGTCGCAATGGATCGGGGAATGATTCGAGGAGGAACCGGGGCGATTTTGACCGTCGGGCCATCATCTTCCACACCTTCACAATTTTTGCACGCATATTTGGGCCGGATATGTTTGATTACCTGCATTTTTGCAGGAATGATATGTTTTCATGCCCCTTGCGGGCCACTTGACGGCCGGAGCCTCGGGCTTTGCCCACTTCGAGTGTGTCACCCTGGGCGGACAGACCCTGGAAGGCCGTGACGCGACAAACGAACTCACCTATCTGTTCCTTCAATCCAAGCGCGGGGTGGCGCTCACCATGCCCGACCTGGCCGTGCGCGTTCATTCGGGCACCCCGGACCGGCTCTATTACGAAATCGCGGAAACCATCAAGGAAGGCCAGGGATACCCGAAGCTGCTCAACGATGAAGTCGTGATCCCCATGTACCTGGCCAAGGGGGTCCCCCTGCACCTGGCCAACGACTGGGCCGTGAACGGCTGCATGGAGTGCCGCCAGATTCGGGCCGAGGTCTACAACTGCGGCAGTGCGTACAACAATCAGGTCATGAGCCTGGAGATGGCCTTAAACAACGGCAGGATCCGCGGACACCAAAACCTCCAGGTGGGCCCGCGGACGGGCGACCCTCTCGGGTTCGAGACCTTTGAAGATGTCTGGGAAGCGTGGACCCGGCAGATGAGGACTCACATCCGCATGGTTTACGACAGGAACATGATCTACGAGGGCTACCGGGCCGAATTCATCGCTTCGCCCCTGAGCAGCGTGATCAACGAACCCTTCATGCGTGAGATGAAGGATGCCATGACCTCCGGCGTGGGGTTCGAGGGGAGGGATTTTGTGTCCCTGGTCAATATCGACATGATCGGCGCGGGCACCCTGTGCGATTCCCTGGTGGCGATCCAAAAACTGGTCTTCGAGGAAAAGAAGGTGACCATGAATGAGTTGCTGGAAGCCATCGAAGCCAACTGGGAGGGAAAGGAGGCCCCTCGCCAGCATTGTCTCAACGCGCCCAAATGGGGAAACGACGACCCCCGTGCCGACGAGATGATGATGCGCATCAACCGGTTCATGGTCGATGAGATCGCAAAACTCGGCAACCCCAACCAAGTGGCCGGCCGCAACTGGGAAATGCGCGTTCTTCCGGTAACCGTGCACGTGGCCCTGGGCCGGGGCACATGGGCCACACCCAACGGCCGCAGGACAGGAGAACCCCTTTCGGAGGGATGCGGCCCCCAGCAGGGGCATGACACGCGGGGGCCCACGGCGCTATTGAATTCAGCATCGAAATTTTTGCCCCATGACTCCAAACACTGGTGCTCCCCCCTGCTGAACATCAAACTCTCCCCGGGCCCTTTGCAGGGAAAAGAAGGCACTGAAAAGCTGGTCTCTCTGATTCGCGGCTAGCACAGACTGAAGATCTGGCACATCCAGATGAACTGCATCTC
This sequence comes from Desulfatiglandales bacterium, assembly GCA_963664475.2. Classification (GTDB taxonomy): domain Bacteria; phylum Desulfobacterota; class DSM-4660; order Desulfatiglandales; family Desulfatiglandaceae; genus NaphS2. Next base: position 927,031 of record CAXXXE010000001.1, on the reverse strand, counting down.
CGCACAAACCCTTCGCGCGGCACAGAAAGACCCGGACAAGTATCGAAACCTGATCGTGCGGGTTGCGGGGTTTTCCGCCTATTTCTCTGAACTGGACAAGGGAACGCAGGACGAGATCATCACACGTACGGAATATGGAATGTAACGCCAACAGGATGGGAGTCCTTGTATGAAACGTATCGGTGTCACCGTGGCCGGGCGGTATGTGGCCGGGCTTGAGTCGGTCTTCACGGGGTGGTCCGGGCCGCGGACGAAGCGGGATGGCAGGTTGCGGCCATTCGGGACGGTTTTGACGGGCTTCTGTTCGAGGATCGCTATCCGGACCGAAGCGGGGTTGTCGATCTGACGCCACGTAATATCGAAGCCCTTTCCGGGTTTTCCGAGGGGATTCTGGGAACGGCATGTCGGACCGATCCCTTTCGTGTCCGCACCGTTGTCCCGGACCACCGGATCGAGGAACAGGACCGTTCCGATGAGCTCCTTACAAGGCTTCGGGCCGAGGGAATGGATGCGGTGATTTCCATTGTGGGCACTGACGAGTTCGCACTTTCCTTTAAACTGGCCCGCAAGGGTCTTGCCACGGTGTGTATTCCGGTGGCCGTGGAAAACGATGTGGCCGCCATCCACCTGTCCTTCGGCTTTAACAGTTCCCTCACCTATGTGATCGACACCCTGCGCCGTGCCCGGATGGCGGCACGGTCTCTGGGCCGGATTGCCGTTGTGGAAGTTTTGGGAACCCATGCCGGATGGCTGGCCCTTCAGGGCGGAATCGCGGTATCGGCCGATGCGGTTCTGATTCCCGAGATTCCCTACGACCTGGGCAAGGTCGCGGCCAGGCTCTCTAAAAAAGAGTCTTCAGGATGGCCGTGTCACTGGTGGTGGCTTCCGAGGGCGCGCGTCCCCTGGATGCCGCCCTGGAACAGGATCACGAGGGTGCCCACGTGATCGACCGCGCGGGACTTGCGGCAAAAACCGTGACCCTGGAACTCCAGCGCCTCACCGGACACGAAACCTTACCCATTGTTCCCGGAGTTCTGCTCCGGGGCGGAACACCCACGGCTGTGGACTGTCAGTTGGGCATGGGATTCGGCGCCGCTGCCGTTCGGGCACTGAAAACCGGCGAGCAGGGGGCCATGGTGGCCTTTCAGCCGCCGGACCTGAAGTACGTCCCCCTGGCAGAGGCGCTAAACAGGGTGCGCACGGTTCCCGAAGACAGTGAATTCATACAGGTTGCACGTGCAATGGGGATTTCTCTTGGCGACTGACGGATCAAGCGCCGGCATGGTCCTGAATATCCAGCCGTACAGCCTTCACGACGGCCCGGGGATCCGGACAACGGTTTTTCTAAAAGGGTGCACGCTTCGCTGCAAGTGGTGCTGCAACCCCGAGAGCATCCATCCGGGCCAGGAGCTGGCTTATAATGCGGGGCGGTGTATCGGGATCGGGGAATGCGGCGCCTGTGTTGGGGCCTGTCCGGAATCGGCTGTTTTTACCGTGGGAAAAAGCGAACAGGTCCATATCAACTGGGATCTCTGCACGGATTGCGGCAACTGCGTGGAAGCCTGTCCTTCAGGGGCGCTCACCCTTTTTGGAAAGCGGATGACCGTTGACGAGGTGCTGGAGGCGGTGGAAAGGGGTGGTGCCTTTTACAGCGGCTCAGGCGGGGGGATATGCCTGAGCGGCGGGGAATGTCTCATGCAGCCGGATTTCTCAGCGGCCCTTCTCACCGATGCTCGGCGCCGCAAAATCAATACATCCATCGAGACGGCCGCCAATGTTCCCTGGTCGGCCGTTTCAAGAGCCCTTCCCCATGTGGATACCGTCCTTCACGATATCAAGCTCATGGACCCCCAGCGACACCGCGCGTGGGTGGGTGTAGACAACAACGTCATTCTGAAAAATCTGCTCAAAGCCTACGAGGTCTTTAGAGACAAGCGGTTTGTGGTTCGCAGTCCCATCATTCCCGGTGTCAACGACACGGAAGACCATGTGGAGGCGGTTTTCTCTTTTATCAAACCTTGCCGGAACGTGGTGGACTTCGAGCTGTTACCGTACCACCGGCTGGGCGAGGGAAAGTACAAGTACCTGGGAAAAGTGTATGCCCTCAGGGACTTCACCCCGCCGGACCCGGAACGGATTCGGAAATTGCGGGACCTTGTTGCCGAAGCATTCAAGAACAGGGAGCCCTGAGAAGCGGGGATTTAAAGAGGAAAGGAAAAAGTATGCGAAACGTCAGGAACACAGCGGTCGTCGGCATGGGGATCATGGGGCCGGATATTTCCCTGGGGTTTGCCCTGGGGGGATGCGGGGTCATGGCATACGCCCGGCGCGCCGAGAGTGATGTGGATGCCATTGTTCAAAACGGTTTTGCCCTGAGACTGGCCAGCATCGGTCCCGTGAGGATGGTGGATTATGCCGGTTTAGACACGGCTCTTGCGCTCATGAAATACGTGTACGGGAAAACCGGCAACCCCTGGTTCAAACCACCGAAAATCCTCGTGGAAAAGGTGGAAAAAGGGGAACTGGGGATGAAATCCGGAAAAGGCTTTTACACGTACGCTTCAGGAGAGGTGGACAGAATACGAAAGGTTGCCGATGAAACCGTCATAGGGGTCAAGAAAGCCCTCCGCATAAAATGAAAAACGGGAGATCGTCTGAATGAAATTGGACAGCATCGCCGATGCGGCAACATTCCTGTGGCTCGTTAGTGTGATGCTACAGGTGGGTCTTTCCGTGTCTCCCCACAGGGTCATCGCCTCTGCAAAAGAGACGGGGCTCGTGCTCAGGGGATTTTTCATCAACTTCCTGGTGGTGCCGTTCATGGGATTCGGTCTGCTTCTGCTGTGCGACACCCAGCCCATCGTCGCCACCGAGTTTCTCATCAGTGTGGTTTTCTCCGGCGCTTCCCTGGCCCCGCCGTTCACGCAACTGGCCCGGGGAGATTTTCCCTTTTCCATCGGTCTCATGATTCTCCTTGCGGCCGCCAGCCCCGTCATTTCCCCGCTGGTTCTGACGTTTCTCCTGGGCCATCTGTCCGGCGGCGAGGATCTGAATTTCAACTTTTTTCAGATCCTGCGGGTCATTGTCACGGGTCAAATCATTCCCCTGGCCCTGGGACTGGCGGGCAACCGGTATCTCCCTTCCTTTGCCGGGAAAATGGTGCGTCTGCTCAGGCCTTTCAACAACATTTTAGTGGTGATCATCCTGATCCTGGTTGTGATATGCCAGGTGGGCGCTTTCAAGATTTTCGGCCTGAAAGCCTATGGCGCCATGACCGCCATGTTCCTGTTGAGCGTTGCCGTTGCCTGGTGGACGTCGGGGCCCGACAGGAGCAGAAAAAAGGCCATGACCCTGAATACAACGGTCCGCAACGTTCCCGCGGCCGTGGTCATCGCATCGGGCAATTTTGCCGGCACCGCGGCCCTGGCGGGCGTTTTTATTTATTCTTTGTTCGCCACCATCGGGACCCTGCTTCTGGCGTACTTGTTCCGCGGGATCCGCTGACAGGAGATTGGGTTTTTTGAGAACCGATCGTCAAAAATCTGTTCTAGACTCTCGAGATTGTCTTCGACATTGGTGGAATTGGGATTAATGGGGTTTTTGTGGATGGTAAACAGTTTATATTGGCATTTTCCGCTTTCAATCGGACAAGATTGAAGTTGCGATTTCACTCATTATCCAACACCACTACATATTGTGGTCACGACCTCTTTAGGTCGTTAATCCAAAAGTGAAAGATTCCTATATGAAACATCCGTTTAATTTCATGGAGAAATAGTGTAAGATTGATCTGTCAGTTTTGCACGATTTCGGTGACACCGGGGTGAGGGATGATGCACGTTGTCTTCAACGCCGAAGAGATAAACGGCAAGTTGATTGACTCCCGTATTTTGTGGTGTTTTGAATAGAAATAGGTGAGGCTATTTATTTAAGGTGAGGAAGAAACGGAAGCCGTAAACATATGGGCTTTCATGGATTTGGAAATGCCGGGACACCGGTTGCCAGCCGATCGATGAGATGCGTTTCTTGCTATTGTCATGGGGTATATATTTCTGAAAGGGATTGAAAAGGAGGATGAAAATGCAAAAGGTACTGATCATGGTGGTATCCCTGTTGCTCTTGGCTGGAAACGTATGTTTTGCGGGAGATTTGGGCAATCCGGCAACTTTGATCAATGGTGGGCAGTTTGACGTGGGGTTTCAGTGGACCAGCCGGTTCAAGCAAAGCTTTGAGGACTACGACCTCCAGAGAAGCTACTCGGACGGCTATCGAGACAGTGAGAGAAAAGGTGCCGACTTTGAAGACGATCAATACTACATGGCCACCTTTACCTACGGCATCATCGATCAGATCAATGTGTTCGCCAAACTGGGTGTGGTGGACGGCGGCAAATGGAAGGATTACGAGGCGGGCAACAATTGGAAAGGTGATCTGGACAGCAATTTCGTCTGGGCCGTGGGCGCCAAGGGAAAACTGTATGAGTTTGACAACGGACTCGGTTTCCATCTGGCGGCTCAGTATCTGCGCTATGACAACCGCGAGGTGAGCAACTGGCGCAGCGAGGAAACCGGGGAATCGGCTTCGCAACTGGGGTGGTCCACCAACGATAAACTGGACTACTGGCAACTGGACATATTGGCTAACGCCTACTGGAAAATCGGAGACTTCACGCCCTATGTGGGTGCCGGGTATACCTATTATGACGTGGATTTCAGCGGAAAATGGAACCCCGGCGATCCCCTTTACGGATCGGTCGATTACAGCGCCTCCTTCAGCAATGAGAACAGCTTCACGGGTCTGGTGGGCCTGGATTTGGATCTGCCCATGGGGTTCAAGGCCAACCTTCAGGGGACCTTTGTGAGCAGCACGGCTTTAATCATCGGCATCAGTTATTGCTTCTGATGAAATCATATGCTTTTACCATTAAAAACGTTAGAAAAAATTACGTTTTTTAACTTTCATGAAATCATTGCAAGCTCCTGAGTTATCAGACTTAATCCCTTATCGAGAAGGGAGTAAGCAGCTTCAATTTTAGATGGTTGCTCGGCGTTGTGGAAAGGCATGTTTTTGGTACACCTTGAAATCATTGGATTTTTGAAATGCCGCTCGGAGCAGATTGATACCCAGAGCCACTTCCAGCCTGTATCCGTAACCCTATAGAATGACATGCTTTTCTGCTTTTCAACAATGCCGCGGACTCTCAATTTGTTCAATTCATACCGGATTTGTGCAGGATTTCGGAAAAATTGGGGGAGGCTTTTGACCAGATCGACTGTTCTGAAGCCGTATGCATGGTACTTCGGTTTCAAGAGCTCCGTTGCCAGTGCAGTTTGCCGGTCTTTCCTGAAGTCCGGGGCGGTTATGTTGCGGCCCAAATGATCTGGAACAGGGTTTTTAAAGGAGTCATCTTCACCTGCTGAAATGGAAGCTACTTCCACGTCAGCACAGCAGTTCAGGAACCGATCATTGCATGCGACACCTTCCCAAAGATAGGCCTGTAGAAAAAGGACAGGTTTTTGAAGCCCCAGCGATTTGGGGTTGTTGATGGTGGTCTCGGTGCGGATGTAATACCCGGTCTTGTTGTACTGTTTGATGGAGTTCCCTCGGAACCAGTGTTTGATGCACGCATTATTGTCATACAGTCTCCAGAAGGTCTTGGATGTGGATCGGCGATGGAGCCGACGGCTGAAAATTTGGGCAATGGTCTCGGGCAATCCGAGCCTGTGAAACTTATCCAGGAGCCTTTCAAAAAGACTGGTACAAAAACGTGGGGAACGAAACACCACGTTGGAGGATATTTCAATCTGGCTTAGATACCAGCCATGTTCGAGAAATCTGGATCGGGTGGAGTATTTTCCTTTGTCGAACTTGAAGAAGATGTTCATCCAATAATTGATTCTGTTTAAGACCGCCCTGCCATCCAGGGATTCAGCTGCCTTTTGGAGGGCTTCCGGATCTTCAACTTCAACAAAGGCATTATCCTTGAGCCTGTATCGGATGCCTTGCTTATCCAGTTGTAATTGAATGGCGTTGCCTGCCCGGTTAAATTCACGCAGTGACAGCGAAGCATTTAACTGGGTGGCCTTTGAAATAGAATTCGGAATGGAACGGGAGATAGGAAGAGATTTTCAAGTAGCATAGGCCACCGAGGAGCGCATCGTGAAAGTAGATGTAATACTGCCTGACCGGCTTTCTGCATTCATAGACCTTGTCATAGGGCTGCCGGCTTTTGAAGTGAGTTGTCTGCAGGCAAATGTTCTAACCGGTTCCTTGTCGGTGAGGATGCAGAAGACATGGTTGCCCTTCCCGGTAAAAGCGGCGGCGTATTTTTGTTCTACAAACTTCGATTTTGCACCGTCAATGCCGCCACCTTCAGAAGGCCACCAATGGATGGGAATCTCATGTTTCCTGGCTACCTTTTGAATATGGGCATTCAGTTGATCGGTCAGAATTCGCATAACCCCATTTGACAATCCTTTGAAGCCGACAGCTCTGAGAAACCTTACGATGCCGGCTGGAAAGAACATGGACAGGATGTATCCGCGAATGATGACTCGATCGAAACAGCAATATTTGAACTTGATATTCTCAGAGAATTGTTTCAAGAATGAATTGCCTGCCCTGTTAAATCCTGTGAAACAGGGCCGCCAAAGGCGGCATTTAACAGGGTGAAGGTGTTTCCTCAGGTTATGGAGTGTTGGCAAACAATCCATACCGGATCACCCATGGAATTTCAAATCAAAGAAAGGGGTTATAGGCAGGAGGTTAAGAGACGCCAGGATGGTAAGGTGGGGCCATGAGTCTCACCATCCTAAATACCCGGGAATTGCCCCGGCCTAAAATATATAACCATCATGTCATTAGCCTCCTGCCTACAGCACCTTTTCGGAACTTTAGTTTGGTAAATGTAAGGCAGAAACGCAGAATTTTAGGGCCAAATTTTGACCTAAAAAAAACGCTGAAAACCTTCTGCAAATATCATGGAACCAGCGACCAGGCGAAAAAACCTTGACATGACAAGGGCAGCGGAGTATTGCTGGGTCTCTCTCAAAACGTATTCGGAGGCCAACCGTAAATGGCATTTTTTATTTATACAAAATATTCGCGCACAAGATGCCGGCAGCCGTGAGGCCCGGAATGGTTTAATACACCATGAGACATCTTGTGCGCTTTTTTTATGGAGGTTGTACCATGTCTCAGAAATTGCATTTGCTAAACGACCCAAAGGCGATGAACCTTACCCGTCCTGTTCCCACACAAAAAAGAAGCATCGACAGGGAAACCATTTTTGAGCTGAAGGCCATTATAACGGCATTGATCGACGCTGCAAAGGCGATGATTAATGATGGGGTCGATGCGAAGATTATTGAACAGGTGGTGTCAAATGGTGAGAACCTCACAACAATGGTAGAGCAGGGTTATAAGCAGGTGGCGTCATGAGAGATTACCAGGCGGGAATGATAGTCAGGCAAAAAGCAATTGATTGGTGGCCGTATATCGGAACGCTGATTGAACGGATTAATAAGGCAGCGGATACGATGAATACCGAAGTCCTGGATGAAATTTTCTTGGATGCAGCAAAGATAGTTGAAAAAGGGCGGAAGGTGGCCACAGTGGGGGAGATCCGGAACCAGCTTGAAAATGAGCTTACCGATTACAAAGGCATGGTGAAAGACATTGCGAGAATGAACAGCATCATCAATACGGGCATTGGAACCAGGGGGAAACCCGTTACTGAGTCCACCTTAAAGCAATACCGCAGCGATGTTTTTTGGAAAAAAAGCTGTTTAAATGAAAGAAAGGAAGTTATGCAAAAATTGGCCAAAACCATCAAGGGAACTTCTACCCGAGGGGGGAAAATCATTTCCCGTGGTGGCGTGTCCCTGAGATTAATCCATGTTGGGAATTTTCCGGCAAAGTTGGAAAGGGAATATTCAAGCGGTTGGCAAACTGTCAGGTGATCATGCCGATTGGTGGGAACACCAAAACCGGTTCCAGAAATGGGGCGGGTTTTTTTGTGGTGAGCCTACAGGAGCTTAACCAGGGTGGCCACAATAGCAATAGAGGCAGCGGTAATCGTTCCCATACGGATGGTTAAATCATGTTTAAGCCTGAGTTCAAGCTCTCGCATGTCACGTCTAATCAACTCTACATCCTGTTTTGTGGCAAGACGGTTTTCTATCAATTCGCTGATAATTTTGGTTTGTTCGGCGGCTTGCTCTTCCGTGAAACCGACTGCTTTTAACCTCTTGACGTTTTCGAACGTATCAAATGTAATCGTAGCCATGACATTTCCCTTTCACAAACGGAATATAACCATGCTACCATGAAACAACAAGACCGACAATTCTTTTCTGGAGGCCTTATGGGAATTCTGGCGCAGTGCCCGGTATGTAAGACAAGGCAATCCATAAAAAATAAACTCTGCAAGATGTGCGGATCTGACCTGAATAAAGCCAAGTCAGGGAAAAGGCTGATATACTGGATCAGTTACAGGCTCCCCAGCGGCAAGCAGAAACAGGAACCCGTGGGCACGTCCATTGAAGAGGCCCGAGCAGCGGAAGGGAAAAAGAAAGCTCAGAAAAAAGAAGGGCGGCTTTTCGACATCAAGGCCGATGCTAAGATGACGTTTCAGGAATTGACCGACTGGTATCTGAAATTGGAAAAGGTGAAGGCCCTGGCTTCATACGATACTATCAGGATATCCCTTGTGAAATTCAACAAGGTTTATGGCGGAACCATTATTGCACAGATCACACCGGCGGACCTGGAGAACTACCAGGCTATCCGCCTAAAAGCAGGCATGGCCCCAGCGACCATTGACCATGGGATCGGCAAAACAAGAACCATGGTGTCAAAGGCATTCGATAATAGAATGATCAGCGGCGAAACCATGCGGACGTTTAAGGTCGTCAAGAATATGCTCAAAAAAGGTGCTGATATCAGGGACCGGATTATGACCCATGACGAATTCACCCGGCTTTGTGAAAATTCAGCGCGACATCTTCGAGATATCCTGATCATGGGATATTACACCGGAATGCGACGTGGGGAAATCCTAAACCTGACATGGGATAAAGTTGACATGAAAAACCGTTTCATCAACCTGGAGGCAGCTGACACAAAAGACAATGAACGGCGGACAATACCTTTGTGCGATGAATGCTATGAAATGTTAAAAAATGTTACCCGGCATCTTCACGACAACCATGTTTTCCTTTTTCGGGGGAAGCCTATCAAGGGAATAAAAACTGGAATGAAGCAGGCATGTAAAAGAGCGGAGATTATTTATGGCCGTTTCGAGAAAGGCGGTTTCATTTTTCACGACTTAAGGCACACGTTCAACACGAATATGCGGAAAGCAGGCGTACCGGAAAGCGTTATCATGGCAATTACAGGCCATTCAACACGCCAAATGTTTGATAGATACAATACCATTGACCTGGAGGACACCCGGAACGCTGTTAACAGCCTGGAGGTGTTTTTCGAAAATGTTACCCAAAATGTTACCCAAACGAAAAAAGGGACTTAACGAAATCCGCTAAGTCCCTGTTTTTTTCTGGTAGGCGCGAAGGGATTTGAACCCTTGACCCCTACCGTGTCAGGGTAGTGCTCTCCCCCTGAGCTACGCGCCTATAATGTATAATGTTTACAAGTTATGATGGCGAATGTCAAGGTGTAAAATGGTTTCGAATAGGGAAATTTCATTTGCGCATTAACGGCGGTCTTTCAGGCCGCCTTTCATGGTGAAAAACCAGGACCGGATATAGAGAATCCCCGATGAAACGGTTAAGGTTCCCGTTGCCCCATAAATCACATATACGTATTGTGAAAAAAGGCAAAAGTGTTTTTCAACCAGAACCAGAAACACCGTGGCCAGTTGAAAAAAAGTCGTTGCTTTTCCCCATATGGAGGGTTTTACCGTATCCACCCCATTTTTTAAGAAAAGGATGAGGGCGCCGAGCAAAATTAAAATATCCCGGGTTATGACGAGGACGGTGAGCCATACCGGTAGGATGTCTATGGCGGCGAGACAGATAAAAGCTGAGACCAAAAGGCATTTGTCCGCCAGGGGGTCAAGATAGGATCCCAGGCGGCTTTTCTGGTTGAAAAGTCGAGCCACCATGCCGTCGGCGCCGTCGCTGAGACCGGCCAGAACAAAAACAACCAGTCCGGCCAGAAATTGTTTATTGATGATGAAAACCAGGAAAATGGGAACCAGGAGTATTCGAAAAAGGCTGATAATGTTCGGAATGGTCATGAGTTAAGGTCTATTCCAGGTAAAAAAGAATGCTTTCAGTGTCAGTTTGGCCCAGATGAAGCGGAAAAGGAAGATCTTGATTGTTAAGGACCCGGCTGATAAATGCGATTCTGTCCCCTTGAAAATCAATGGTGGCGGACATTGAATCCTCAGTGATCCTGGAAGGGATAATGGTTTTTATGCCTGGAACATGGCTTTTCAGAAAATCGACAAAGGATCGAAATTGTTTTGGTTGGCTGATGCCTGACAGGGTAATATCCAGTTGTTGCGTTTCCTGGGGTGTCGTGTTGATATTTTTGAGAATGCAAGGGCATAATTCGTCGGCCAATTTGTTGACGCATTGTCTCATGAGGCCTAAAATCTGCTGAGTGTCTCCCATGTCTTGCGGTATTTTTTGAGTCCCGGATTTTTCACAAATTTGCACTCCCTGCCGTACGTCAAGGGCTTTCAGATTCAAAATAAGGTTATGATCAAGGATGAGGCTTTTGCCGTAAACCACCACCTCCGCGGAAAAGAGTTTCCCCCATTTAAGGGCCTCTTCCGGCCGAATATTGGCGGGAAATGCGCCGATCAAATCTTCTGAAGGGGGAAGGTCCATGATGCGGTTGACGGGATTAAATCCTCTGTCCTGAAAAACGCTGTGCAATGCCAGTTCAATGGGGGTAAGGGCTTGGTGAGCCGCTGCGTCCTGCCACCAGAATACTTCCACGGGGCCTCGGGTTTCCGAAACCATGAACAGAACCTTGACCGATAGGTTAACGGTTTGGAAAATTCCCGCATTCCTCAACTTTTCCGCGATGCCGTTCTCGTTGACCTTCATTTTGACAAAAACGTTATAGTGCTCACCCACCTGCTGTTCAGCTAAAATATGAAAATTTTCAATCTCCTGGTCTAAATTGGGGATAATGTTCTGCGCAAGGTTTTCGAAGTGGCGGGTAACTGTCTGGTTTCCCAACAGGCGAACCAGGTAGCTTTCAACCCCTTTCAACAGGGCCATACGGATGGCGTTTTTTTTTGCCTGAGGCAAATTTCCCTTGACAACGGCGGCCGTGCCAATGGCGAAACACGCGTCTTTTTCCTGTGGATTTTCCGCAATAACAGGCGAAATCAGTGGCATGCAAAAATAAACGGCAAAAAAGGATATCATGAAAACGATTAATTTTTGGGTCTTTTTCGCGATCATTTTGACATTTTACCTCGTAAGAAGGGCTGGCTATTTTATGCGGTTGTGTAAGGACGCCAATTCTTTCCGGGTGTCTATTTCCAGGCCTTGGTTGATGTTGAGTACCTGATTAAATGATTTTTCCGCTTCAGGGTATCGCTTTGCTTTTTTATAGGCAATGCCCATGTAAAAGAAAGCGTCGGGAAGATTATTATCCCATTGCAGCGCATCTTTGAACCGCTCTTCTGTTTGTTCAAGCCAGCCCGTTTTTTCGCGCATGGTGTAAAGACGCATGAATCCTACATAGGCCATTGCCTTTTGTTCTCCGGTATTTGCATTGTCCCTGGCTTTGCGCATGGAATCCAATGCGGATTCAAATTCCTTTTCTTTTCCATAAACCAGCCCTAAGCCACGGTGTGCGGCGCTGCAAAAGGGATCCAGTTGAAGCGCCAGTTCAAATTCCCGCTGTGCATCGGCATCATAATCTTTCTGAAGAAATTTAAAACCGCTGGTGACATGATGGGCAGGGGTATCCAGTATTCCTTCGGGAGCCCTGGGTGTTGGAGAACAACTCTCCATTAAAAGAAAAACCAATAGGCAAGCCGTAAAGGTTGTACATAGGGTTTTGGGTGAGATGACGCCCATTGGACTGCCTCCGTAGACCTATCGTTATGGTTGAGAGAGCAAAAAAAGGATAATGCGCTCTTAAATCTTTATGAAATGCGGAGAATGCGTCAACAGTTCTGAAATAGAGAATTAATGCCAAAAGGTCAAGCGCTTTCCGACATGAAAGCGCGAATCTTTTCTTCCGCCAGGGTCTTATTTTCTGGATCTATCCCAATCATATCCTGTTCAGCTTTGAACCAGGTCATCTGTCGTTTTGCGTATTTCCTGGTATCTCGTTTAAGGGCTTCCGTTGCCTTTTCCAAGGGCCATTTGCCTTGCAGATACAGGGTCATGTGGCGGTAACCGATGGCTGCCATGGATTTGAGATGGGGATCATAGCCTTTTGTCAGCAGAATTTCCGTTTCCTGAATGAGACCCTGCTCTACCATTTTTTCGGTGCGTGCATTAATGCGGTCGTAAAGTTGCTCTCTTTCTACCTGTAAACAGAATTTTAACGTAAGAAATTCCTGGTTTTGAAATCGATGTTCCTTAAGCAGATCCGAAGGTTTGCGATGTGTCAGGTGGATAATTTCAAGAGCCCTGATGATTCTGCGTCTGTCGTTGGGGTGGATCGATTTTGCGCTTTCAGGATCCAGCTCGGCCAGCTTCCGATATAGTTCCGACGCACCGCTGCGATGGCATTCCAGCTGCAATCGTTCCCGAAGCATGGGATCGGAAGGGGGTAATTTCACCAATCCCCCTAATAGCGCCCTGATGTAGAGTCCGGTTCCCCCAACAATAAAACAGGGAACCTTTTTTGCGCAAATACCTTTTGCCAGGGGAAGCGCCATTTGGCGGTAACGAGCCGCATTAAAATCCTCGTCGGGATTTACAACATCCAGAAGATGATGGCAAACGCCGCATCTTTCTTCAAGGGTGGGCTTGGCTGTTCCGATATCCATGCCGCGGTATACCTGCATGGAGTCCGCATTAATAACCTCCCCGCCCTGAGAAAGGGCCATCGCTACGGCCAGACCGGTTTTTCCGCTGGCGGTGGGACCCGCGATAACAATGACTTTTGGTTTTTTAGGAGCCACCATGGCGGTTTATACAACTCTCTTAAACATTTTGCTCATTTCGTAAAAGGTGAACTGCTTAAAAATAGGCCTTCCGTGGGGACAATTTGTGGGCAGATCCATTTCCTTGAGCTGATGCAGCAAATTGGACATCTCTGTAAACGTTAACCGCTGTCCGGCGCGTATGGCGCCATGGCAAGCCATGAGTGTAACGGCTTTATCCGTTATGTCGGCGTTATCGGTTTGATTGCCTTCTTCCAGGTTTGAAATTAATTCCGAAATAAACATTTGCCAGTTCACATTTTTGAGTAAGGCTGGAACCGCCCGTAGCAAAAAGGCATTACCCCCAAAATGATCAAGCTCAATGCCGAAGTGCGTCAGCAAATCACCCTTTTCCAAGAGCGTCCCTTTTTCTCTCAAAGAAAACTCCATTTCGAGTGGAATGAGCAGGTTCTGGATTTCAATCCTGGCCGAAAGGATGGATTTTTTGAGGGTTTCGTAAACGATCCTTTCGTGGGCGGCGTGCTGATCCACTATCAGAAGACTGTCTTCCATTTGGCATAATATGTACATATTGCCTAATTGTCCGATTATCCGGGGGCCCTCGACCGTGTTCAGGGACAGGGGAGGCTTTTCCGGGGCCAGGGGGGGCGTGGGCGTCAGTCGCTGTTCATAGGTTTCAGAAGGTTCGGAGATGATGGGGGCTGAAGGAGTCGTTTGGGGAATAGTGTGATTTTCGTTAATTCGTGAATTGCTCAGAAATGTATGGGATGTGGGCGTCAGCGCTTTATCGACGGCGGCGGCAATGGCGCTAAAAACCTTTTGGCCGTTTTGAAATTTGATTTCCTGTTTGGCGGGATGAACGTTCACATCGATTTGGGACGGGTCTATGTCAATAAAAACCAGGGCCTGGGGATACCTGCCTTTCATCAAACGTTGGCCATATCCCTCCATAATGGCTTTGGTTACAAACCGATCTTTGATATTTCGACCGTTTACATAAACAAACAATCGGTCGGCCCTGTTTCTGGCGAAATCCCCAGGGGCGGCATGGATGGCAATATGGAGATCTCTTTGGTCATCCTCTTTGCTCAGTATGGATTGGCCTGCCTCTCGACCCATGAGGAGGGAAAGGCGCAAAAGGGGATCTTGGGATGCGGGAAGATGAAGTATCTCTTTTTCACCGTCTTCCAGCCGGAAGGAAATATTGGGAAAAGGCATGGCGGCCCTTAAAACTGAATCCATAATATGGTTCATTTCCGTGGCCTTGGTTTTCAGGAATTTGCGCCTTGCCGGAATATTAAAAAACAGGTCCCTTATTTCGACAATGGTGCCGGGGGGGGCGCCGACTTCGTCGATGGTCAGCAGTTTTCCACCGGAAATCTTGACCTGGTTACCCAGCAGTTCTTTTTGAGGCAGAGATGTCATCTGCATTCGGGATACCGAAGCCATACTGGGGATCGCCTCACCCCTGAACCCAAAGGATGTAATTTGCATCAGGTCCGATGCCGTTCTGATTTTGCTCGTGGCGTGTCTTTCAAGACACAGGAGAAGATCGTCCCTGCTCATGCCGATGCCGTTATCTCGGACTTTGATGAGGCCTTTGCCGCCATTTTCTATTTTGATCGTGATTCGATCGGCTTTTGCGTCGATGCTGTTGTCAATCAATTCTCTGACAACGGAGGCAGGCCTTTCGATTACCTCGCCGGCTGCAATTTGAGACGCCACCTTCTCCGGGAGAATTCTTATGGTGTTCATAAGTAGAGGAGTTTGTCATCCACATCGAACTGCGGCGCAGTGGCCACAGTCCTGAAGAGTCTGGGGAAAGATCGTTTTCCCTTTGCCATCAGAAGGTTTTTAGCGCCCATGGGATCATAGTGTAAGCAAGGAGATGATTCAGGATGTTTTAACAGATCGTAAACCAAACGGCGGGAAAGATCCACCATCATGGCCAGATATTCATGGAAAACGCGTCCGCGCACTGCCCGTGTTTCAAAGAACAGGTTGCGGGTTGTGTAAAGATAGTCCGAAAATTTGACGGTTTGGGTGAAAACACGTTTTTTTGATTTAAGCCGGTTTCTTTTTTTTCCGTCGAGAAGCTGCAACAGATCATCGCATACTTGGTGGTCCATGTTGAGGACACCGTTGGCGATGCTGGTGTACCCGGCCCCGATCAAATAGTCGGATCGTATTTCCCAGAACAAGTGCCCCATCTTTCCTTTTCCCGGGTAGGCACTGATGAGATTTGGAATAAAATAATTGTGCGCGATAACATCCGCCGCCAGATGTGAGAGAAAACCAAGGGCATAAGCAACTTCGCGGTCGTCGCCTGCGTCGCCTAGAAATTTGAAACCGCCCTCCCAGTTGTGGGGGGCGCCCGCCCGTTTCTTTTTGCCTTTTCCAATAAAAAAATCGGCTGAAAGTGAACCATATAGATATTCAATGGGAAAGGCGGCAATGGTTCTGCCGATGGCGGGAAGCAGTTGGGCGGCTGCGTCAAGGGACCCCAATGCAATGGCCGTGTGAACGCCCGGCCCCCATGCAAAGGCGCTTTCGGGGTGAAGGATTTGTACAACGAGATAACCGACAAAAAACACAACAAACTTCAAAAAAAGGGCCATAAATTCAAAACCTCTGGTTATCGCTGCTCTTTAAAGTCTTCCTGGGAAGAAAATAATGAAGAATCAACCGATCCAAAAGATTATAGCACAATGTTTTTTAGGGCTCAATGATTAATTCTTAAAACGCGTCTTACTTAAGTGTTGACAAAAGATGGTGCATTTGATTCTGTTACCTGGCTCGGATTTGGAGGATTCCTGGTGTAGGGAATCCCGTATTATGTAACGCTGTATGGAGATATCCGTGAATACATTGCCCCATCCCATATCCATTAACCATCCCGTGGAGGAAAAGATTGCCTGGGCCCAATCCTGTTATGAGGCGGGGCGCGCGCTTTTCATCAAAGACGATATCATCGTCGGTCTTTTGGCCGAATTTGAATCGGCCGTCAAGGCCTCCAGCAGCAAAATGGTCGCGATCGGAGTGGTGGATTTGTGCAGAGAATGCGACCGGGAAGAGGGCGGGTCCTGTTGCGGCAAAGGGCTGGAGAACCGGTATGATGTCTGGCTCCTTTTGATTAATTTGCTTTTGGGGATACCGCTTCCCCAAGAACGCCGGCAGGCGGATGGTTGTTTTTTTCTGGGTGAAAAGGGCTGTTTGCTTATGGCGCGGCATGTGATCTGTATCAACTACATATGCAAAAAAATTACCAATGGTGTTCGACCTTCCGCTCTCAACGCACTTCGGGAAATGGAAGGGGAGGAAATAAACTGCTTGTTCATACTGCATGAACGGATAAAAAGTGTTTTTAGAAAATGGATTTTAGATCAAAAAAAAGCCTTTTAAAGATTGCCGATTTTTTTGATGCTCGAAAGGTGGGCGATGTGGGCCCCCTGGGGTTCAGGCGATCCACGGATCTGACAAAACTTATGGCCTGTGCGACGCAATTGATTGCGGAAAGGCTCATCATCCCCGGTCGGAGTGCTTTTCTGGATTTGGGATGCGCGGATGGCAGGGTCAACCTGTTCTTCAGTTATCTGGCACGGATTTCCGTTGGCGTTGAACTGGATGAGTGGACCCTGGATGAATATGATTTGCTGCGACCGGAGCTGTCGGAAACCCTGAAGGCCGCTGGAATGACGCCCCCCCATGAGAATGTCTTTCTATTTCACGGGGATGCTACGGATGAAGCGGTTCATGACCAAATTATGCATGAAACGAGTCTGGGGCTTGCCGACTTTGATCTGTTTTACACCTATTTAATTATGCATGAGGAGTTTGCCCATATGCTGGCGGAAAAAGCCAGGAAAGGGGCCATATACATGGTTTATGGGCTTCATAAAATCATGCCTCGCTATCCGGGTTTTCGGCTCATGAAGGAACTCAGTCCCATGGAAGGGGTTCTGGCCCTTTATGAAAAAGAGTAAGGTTTTTCGGAACGAAAATCGAATCTAACCCCTGAAAAAGGGGTTGAATTTTCGTTCCTGGCCGATGGTGCTGTGGGGGCCGTGGCCCGGATATACACGCAATTCATCCCCCAGGGGAAAAATCTTTTTTACGACGCCCTGGATCAATTGCGCATGGTTGCCGCCGGGAAAATCCGTTCGCCCGATGGAGCCGGCAAACAGGGTGTCCCCGGTGAACACGGCCCCCGGTGCATGAAAACAGACTCCGCCGGTGGAATGGCCCGGTGTGTGGATCACGGACAGGGTGAAGTTCCCCCAGGAGATTTCCTGGCCTTCAAATAGATTTCCATCGGACGGAAAGCCCAACGCCCCCGCATCCTGAGGGTGTATCCATACGGGTGCGCCGGTTATTTCTTTCAGTTCCCGGGCGCCGCCCACATGGTCTACATGACCGTGCGTGATGAGAATATAACGGATTTTGAGTCCCAAATTGGAAATTTCCGTTACAATGCGAACAGCTTCATCTCCCGGGTCGATGACCAACCCTTCTTTGGTCTTATCGCAACCCAGAATGTAACAGTTGGCCTGGTAGGGGCCGACCACGAGTTTTCTAAGCATTTTATGGTTGCCTCGAATTAGTTTTTTCCCGGCATGCTCCACAACGAAAGCATTCTCCTACCTTGCAGATATCCGATTGTCTGCCCTCAAGGGCAAGGCGGAATTCTGTCTGAAGGTGCTTTTTTGTGATTCCGTGATCAATAAAATCCCACGGAAGGAGTTCATCCAGGTTTTTTTGGCGGTACACGAAAAAATCAGGATTTATCGGGGAAAGCCGCATGGCTTTGTTCCAGTTGCCTTTCAAGTCATAAGCCCCTTGCAGTATGGCGCCGACCCGTCGGTCCCCCAATGAGAGCAACGCCTGAATATAGGCCCATTTGGGAACGTCTGAATTGACCACAATGCCCCCGGATTTGATGAGCGACTTCTTCAGGCGCTGTTGTTTCTTTTTGAGCGATCCCGCTTCTTCCATTGGAAACCACTGAAACGGGGTAAAGGGTTTAGGAATAAAGCAGTTGACGCTGAGTTTAATACGACCGATTTTCCCCCTGGCGCCCGATTCTTTTACCATGTGGTGTTTGATCCGTTTGACCAGATCCGAAATTTCATTCACATCTTGGGGGGTCTCGGTGGGAAGTCCCATGAGAAAGTAAAGTCTTATGGAAAAATCGCTGATGCTTGAGATCATGCGAACGGCGTCAACAATCTGCTCTTCCGTTAAATGCTTGTTGATGATGTTTCGAAGTCTCCGGCTTCCTGCTTCCGGCGCAATGGCAACCGTTTTTTGACCCGACTTTTTAAGATGTTCGAGTATTCCCCGGGTCAGGCTTTCGGCCCTCAGGGACGACACCGAAAACTTAGCATTTCGGTCCAGAATCATGGCCATCAGGTCTTCAATTCCAGGCGTGTCTGATACGGCGGCACTCACCAGACCCACCTGGGAGCATCTTTCCAGGGCCGTGGACAGGCCATCGCGAAGTGTGGATGCATCATACACCCGCGGTGGGCGATAAATATACCCTGCCGCGCAGAAACGGCACGCATGCCCGCATCCTCTCCCCACCTCCATCAGGACCTTATCGCCAAACTCCGTGTCCGGTGTGGTAATACATGAAAGCGGCATTCCCCCATTTGCAAATCCTCCCTGGATAGAAGAGGGTGGCTGAATTTTCTCGGGAATGTTCTTTTTAAGCGGGATGAAATATTTCAGCGTCCCGTCTTTCCGGTATGCCGGTTCATAGAGGGATGGCACGTAAAGGCCCGGTACATTTTTTGCCAAATGCAGGAGGACATCCTTTCGTTTGGAAGTAGAGGCAGGGCATGTCTTGTCTTTACTTCCAAATTCAAGAAAGGCATCCACAAATGGGTCAAGGTTGATCTCCGCTTCACCCAGAAGAAAAAAATCCATAAAGGGCGCTAAAGGCTCCGGGTTTAGAAAAGATGCAACGCCTCCCGCCATGATAAAAGGATCGTGTTCCGTTCTTTCTTCCGAAAGGAGGGGCACTTTTCCCATTTCCAACATTTGAAGAACGTTCAAATAATCGTTTTCAAAGGAAAGGGAGAAGGCCGCCAGATCAAAGTTCGTAAGCGGCGTTTGACTTTCCATGGAAAGGAGAGGCTCTCCGGACCGAAGATAACGGACCATTTCCTGACCTTCAGGCAGAAAAAAACGCTCGGCTACCACATCGGATCTTTCGTTCAGAAGACGGTAAACAATCTGTAGCCCTAGATTCGACATGCCCAATCGATAGTGGTTGGGGAATGCCACTGCAATAGAAAGCTTCCCTCCCCAATCTTTTCGTATGGCGCCTTTTTCCTTTGCCAATATGGCGCGATAGAGGGCGGTGATGTCGTCAGACACGGTTTATTCCGCTTTCATGCGCATGAAAGTAGGACAATCCAAACCATCCTTAATGCGGAATCTGTCAAAAAAACTTTTCTTCTTTTTTTTATCGAATTGTTCATCAAGATTTTCTTCAGGGGTCAATCCTTTTCTTTGAAAAGTGGGGGTATCCAGGGATATCCCGTCTTTTTTCACGGTCCATTCCTCTTCAAAATCTTCAATGGTCACATCCCTCAGGTTGACCACATTATCGTAATCCTGAATGGATTTCCGAACTCGCCCGTTTATGTCCACGACGCGGCCAGAGGTTTTTTTCTCTTCGAACCCATCTATGCCAGTGGCCACAACGGTTACCTGAACTTCATCTCCCATGTTGTCGTCATAGACCAGACCCCAGAATACCTCTGCTTCCTTTGCTTCATTTTTAATATACGTCGAGGCTTCTTTTACTTCTTCCATGGTCATGTCGGAAGGGCCGGTCAGGTTCATCAAAAGTCCCTTTGCGCCCTCAATGGAGATATCCTCTAAAAGGGGACTGTTAATGGCCTGCTGCGCCGCTTCAACGGCTCGCTTTTCTCCCGATGCCCGGCCCATGCCCATGATGGCCGTTCCGGTCTTGCTCATGACTTTCCTGACATCGGCAAAATCCAGGTTAATGAAACCCACGCTGCTGCTGATGTCCGAGATCCCTTTGACCGCTTGAAGCAGGACATCATCCGCTCTGGTGATCAGTTCCTTGAAGGAAGCGCCCTTTTCTCCGATGGTGTTGAGTCGTTCATTGGGAATCACGATGATGCTGTCAACTTCCTTTTTGAGTTGTTCGATTCCCTCCAATGCCTGCTTCATCCGTTTGTCCCCTTCAAACTCGAAGGGTTTGGTTACCACGGCTACGGTAAGCGAACCATTTTCCTTGCTTTCCCTGGCGGCCACGGGGGAGGCGCCGGTGCCCGTTCCGCCACCCATCCCGGCCGTTATAAAGACCATATCGGATTTATCCAGTGCTTCCCTGACTTCCGTGAGACTCTCTTCCGCGGATGTTCTGCCCACTTCCGGATCCGCGCCGGCGCCAAGGCCCATGGTGATCTCAGGGCCCAACTGAATTTTTTGGGTGCAGGATGACCGATCAAGATCCTGGCAATCCGTGTTGGCGACAACGAATTCCACGCCGCGCAGGTCGGATGTGATCATGTTGTTGATGGCGTTTCCTCCGGCGCCGCCAATGCCCAGAACCTTAATCCTGGCGCGGTAAGTTCCTTTTTCAACTTCATCGACAAATTCAAATTTCATTGCTCCCTCCTCTTTCTTTAGGGTTAAACAATATCCTTAAACCATCTTTTCATTCTGGCCATGACCATGTGAAAAATGTTGGAATCTCGAATTCTAAATTTCTTTTTCTGCTTGTTGGTTTTGGCGCCGTATAGGACGAGACCGACGGCTGTGGCATACATGGGCTTGTTAATCATCTCCATAAGACCATTGATTTCCTGGGGATAGCCCACACGGGATGGGGCACTGAATATCTGCTCGGCCATTTCGCTGATGCCCGGGAGTTCGGCGGATCCGCCCGTCACAACCACACCCGAACTGGCGAGATCATCGTACCCCGAACGGACGAGGTCCTGGTAAATCAGGGTGAATATCTCTTCGACCCTGGGTTCCAGAATTTCGCCCAGGATCTGTCTGGATAGTGTCCTTGGTTTTCTACCGCCAACGCCTGGAACCTCAATGGTTTCATCCTTTCCGATCATGGACGAAAGGGCGCATCCATGCTGGATCTTTATTTTTTCTGCTTCCAGCCGGGGCGTTCTAAGACCCACCGCGATGTCGTAGGTCAGGTTATCGCCGCCAAGGGCCAGAACCGAGGTGTGTTTGATGGCGCCTCTGGTAAACAGGGCTAGATCGGTCGTCCCCCCCCCGAAGTCGATCAGTGCCGCGCCCAGGTTGCGCTCTTCCTTTGAAAGGACCGCCTCACTGGATGCCAGGGATTCCAGTACGATGTCATAGACGTCAAGTCCCGCTCTGTTGGCGCATTTGATGATGTTTTGTGCGGATGTGACGGCGGCGGTAACGATGTGGATCTTGGCTTCCAAACGAACCCCCGACATGCCCAATGGGTCTACAATGCCGTCCTGGTCGTCTACAATAAATTCCTGGACCAGCGTGTGGATGACCTCTCTGTCCATGGGAATGGCCACGGCACTGGCCGCTTCGATGACCCGGTCGATGTCTTTCTGGGTGACCTCTTTTTCTTTGAGGGCAATGATTCCCGGTGTGTTGAATCCCTTGATATGTCCGCCCGCTATTCCGGCATATACGGAACTGATTTCACAACCGGCTGTGGTTTCCGCCTCTCCAATAGCCGCCTTGATGGAATTCACGGTATTCTCGATGTTGATGACCACACCCTTTCTGAGGCCATCCGAGGGATGACTTCCCACCCCTATGATTTCCACGCCTTCAGGGTGAACTTCCCCCACTACCGCACAGATTTTGGTGGTGCCGATATCCAAGCCTACAATAATGTCCATGCCCATAAAAATTTTACCCCATTTTTCCCGGTTAATGCTGTATGTTCAACCCTGATTTTTTTCAAAAGAGACAACCGCGCCATCCACATGGTTCAGGTCAATTTGGGTCGCAAGGTTGATTTTCCCCGATTTGCTTAAATGCGTCGTTACCTGTTTCAGCCCTTCCATATTGCGGGCCAGATTGTCCCAGTTAACATTGATTGCGGCTCGGATATGATTGAAGTACAGGGACATCTCTCCATTTTTCTTCAGGTGTATTTCGGACAGGTTTTCAAGGGACCAACGGTCTTCTTCGGGCGCCAGGACGGTGAATACATGAGCGGTTTGATGCAGGCCTTCCCTTTGGTCGGCGTCCGCTGCCGATAAACCCGTAACAATGGGCAGGTCTATTTTCTCCGTGGGTGAGACCGCTTTAAACAGATGCCCCCATCGATTCATGTAAAACAGTTTGTCCAACAGGACCACCGCTACCGGTTTCTCTTTTTCCACTTCAACGATCAAGGTGTGCGGAAAGTGTCTTTCCACGGTCGCTTTTCTGACCCATGGGTGCATCTCCATCTTTCGTTTCAAAAATGCCAATTTAAGGCCCAGTAGCCCCTGTTCCATATTCAGTCCGCACATTTGAACCAGTTCATTTTTAGTGGTTTCGTCAACCCCTCGAATTTCCAAAATTTCCAGCTTCATATAGGGGGAAGTGAGCAGATAGTTGTAAAGCATCACAAAGGTCAAGCTGATTACGGTTAAAACCGACAGAAAAACGAACACCTTGAAAAGCCCTGAACTTATGCTCTGAATAATGCCTGAAATGGGAGGCTTTGAAGCCTTTTTCCTCTTGGCCGGTTTATTTGTCCGGACCTTATGCTCTTTTTGGCTTTTTCCCATTTTGATCCCTTTGCCGCTATTTTCCCAAAACCCGTATTTCAGGCTCAAGGCTCACGCCCGTCGTCCGTTTAACCGCCATGTGGGCCAGAGCTATGAGTGTCAGAATATCTTTGGCGGTCGCTCCCCCCTTGTTCACAATAAAATTCGCATGCTTTTCAGATATCATGGCGCCGCCGATTTTTTTCCCCTTGAGTCCTGCTTTTTCAATGAGCCTGCCCGCATAATCCCCGGGCGGATTTTTAAACACCGAGCCGGCGTTTGGATATTCGAGGGGCTGTGTTTGTTTTCGGATTTTAAGATGTTCGCCCATTCGTTCGGACACCATTTTCGGCGTGACACGATCCAGGGTAAAGCACGCATTTGTCACCACATTGTCCGTTTCCGTATGAAGGCGACGGTATGAGAAGTTGAGTTCCGTGCGATCCTTTTTCATCTGCATGCCCCAAGGGGTGACCCATTGAATGGCTTGAATCCTTTCATTGATCTCTCGCCCGAAAGCCCCCGCATTCATGATTACCGCGCCTCCGACGGTCCCGGGTATTCCCGCCAGAAATTCAAGCCCCCCCATGCCGTTGCGCCGAGACCACCTCAACAGCTCAGCGAGGTGAACCCCTCCGCCCGCCCAGACCCCATTGTCGCTATCGTTGATGGTCGCAAAAAAGTCCGTCAAAAGAATCATGACCCCGTCGATGCCTTCGTCTTTTATCAGCAGGTTGCTTCCCCTGCCCAATACCCCGTAGGGGATCCCCTCCATGGACAGGTACGCCATGACCTTTTTCAATGTTTCAAGGTCCCGTGCTTTCCAAAACGCTTCAGCGGGTCCGCCCACCTGAAAAGTGGTGAGGTGAGCCATGGGATAATCGAATTCGATTCGGTCTCCCGTTAAACGCTTAAGTTCCGCTTTCTGACGAATATCCATGGTTTGTTCGCTGTTAGCGCTTAGCTGTCAGCTGTTGGCGTAAAGCTAATGGCTAACAGCTGACAGCTCCAAAAACCGTTCCCCTTCTTTGTGGATGTTTCCCGCTCCCAGTGTTAATATCAGATCGCCCGGTTTTGTCAGCTTTTCCAATGTGGAGACGATCTTTTCCGGATCGGCGCAGAACATCACATCTTTGTGCCCGTGGTCTTTGATACCTTTCACCAGATTTTCCGTGGTGATCCCTTCGATCGGTTGTTCTCCCGCGGGATAGATGGGGGTTACCAGAAGCACATCCGCATCATTGAAGGCGATCACGAAACGTTCCAGCAATGCCTGAGTGCGGGTATACCGGTGAGGCTGGAACAGGACGACCATCCGTCTTTCCGACCAGCAGGCTTTCACCGTTTTAAGGGTTGCCATGATTTCGGTGGGATGATGTCCGTAATCATCCAGCACCAGAACGCCGTTTTGTTCCCCTTTAATCTGAAGGCGTCGCGCGAGACCACCTAACGCGCTGAGTCCCTCTTTGATGATCCCCATCCCCAGTTCGAGTTCAAGGCCCACGGCGGTTGCCGCCAGGGCGTTTAACGCATTGTGTTCGCCGGGGATCCCCACGGAAATTCTGCCCATGGAATGGTTCCGATAGATCACTTCCAGGCTGGTGCCCCATTTCTCATTCTTCAACTCTTTGCCCCTGAGATCGGCCTGGTTGCTCATGCCGTAAGTGATGTAACGCTTCCTGAGCTGGGGAATAATGCCTTGAATTTCTTCGTTATCCTGACATAGGATCGCGGTGCCGTAAAATGGAATTTTGTTGATGAAGTCCACGAAGGTTCGGCGAATGGCCGCCATGTCGCCATAATGGTCCATATGCTCGTGATCGATGTTGGTGACCACTGCGATGGTGGGCGATAAGGCGAGAAAGGAGCCGTCGCTTTCATCCGCTTCGGCTACCAGGATATCTCCCTGACCCAGTTTGGCGTTGGATCCCCCCCAGATATCGAGACGTCCGCCGATCACCACCGTGGGATCCAGTTCCCCCTTGGTTAATATGGAGGCGACCATCGATGTGGTGGTGGTTTTGCCGTGGGCACCCGCGATGGCCACGCCGTACTTCAGTCGCATGAGTTCCGACAGCATTTCCGCCCTGGGGATAACGGGAATATAACCGTCTTTGGCTTCCCGTATTTCCGGGTTCTGGAGGCTTATGGCCGAAGAGTAGACCACCACATCAGCCCCTTCCACGTGTTGACTGTCGTGGCCCTTGAAAATCCGACATCCCATGAGGGAGAGTCTTCGGGTAGCCGCGGAGTCCCTCAAATCGGAACCGCTGACGCTGTAGCCGAGGTTGATCAGGAGCTCCGCCAGACCGCTCATGCCGATTCCCCCGATCCCCACGAAATGGATATGTTTTGCTTTGCCGAATTGTTTCATCGTTTTCCTTACGCGTTATGGGTTTCCACGCTGGAGCATGGGAACCAGGTGCTAATAGCTAACGGCTAAAAGCTTTACCAGTTCATCCACGATTAATCGGGCCGCATCCGGACAGCTGAATGCTTTCGCCGCGTCCCCCATCCTTTTTAATCCTTCTTGATCATCCATATATTTCACCAGGATGTTCGCCAGTCTTTCACCGGTCAGATCTTGTTGAAGCACTATCTCCGCGCCGCCATGGCGGGCCAGACAACGGGCGTTGGCCTCCTGATGTCCATTGGCGGCATGGGGATAGGGAATGAGGATCGATGGTTTCCCGAGGGCCGCCAATTCAAAGAGGGTCGTTGCCCCGGCGCGGCTCACCACCATGTCCGCCCGGTGATAAGCCGACGCCATATCTTTGATAAAGGGTGCTGCAACGGCTTCAAGTCCCTCGGTTCGATATGCCGCCATTACCCTTTGATAATCGTATGCGCCCGTCTGGTGGATGACCGCGATTTTTCTTCCCCGCTTGTGCAACAAGGCATAGGCCTCCATAAAAGCCTCGTTGACGGCTTTGGCCCCTTGACTTCCGCCTACCACCAGTACAACAAAGTCACCGGCGGGTTTCGATAATGGGGGGGATAACAATTCCCGCCGAACGGGATTCCCCGTGAGGATTGTTTTTTGATGCTTAAAACAGGGTGCACTTTCCTCAAAAGAGATGAGAATCCGATCCACTACCCGGGCCAGCAAACGGTTCGTTACACCGGGATAGGAATTTTGTTCGTGGATGGCAGTGGGAATACCCATGAGTCTGGCGCAAAGGCAAAATGGGCCCGATGAATACCCCCCCACGCCGATCACGAATGAAGGTTTATAATTTTTGATGATCCGCATGGACTGGACCAGGCTCCTGGGGATCATTCCCAAAACCGCCAGTCCTTTTTTCCAGCCTCGCCCTTTCATGCCTTCCACATCAATGACAGTCACCCGAAAACCGTAGCGGCCAAGAATTTCCGACTCCATCCTTTTTCGTCCCACCACAAAAAGGATTTCCGATCCTGGAAATCTTTCTTCCAGTTCCTTTGCAACCGCAATTCCCGGAAACAGATGCCCGCCGGTCCCTCCTCCCGCAACGATGCATCGCGTCTTCCGACCTCCGACCTCCGACCCCTGCCCCCTGACCCCTGACCCCTGACCCCTGATATCCGTCATCCGTCAATTCCTCGAAGAAATATTCAGCAGAACCCCGATCCCCGCCAGCGTCATGACCAGGGATGAGCCGCCATAACTGATGAGGGGAAGTGTCAGTCCTTTTGTGGGCAGCAACCCCAGAACCACTGCCATATTGACAATCACCTGAAGGCCCAGGAAACAGGTTAAACCGAGGGCCAGATAGCTGCTGTAAAGGTCTTTGGCATTCAGCGCAATTCGAATGCCGCCCATGATCAGCACCCCGAAGAGCGCAATGGTGGCGGTTACACCGACAAAGCCCAATTCTTCGCCCATGATGGAAAGAGCGAAATCGGTATGGGGTTCCGGCAGGTAAAAGAGTTTCTGTTTGCTGTTGCCCAGGCCCGCGCCGAAAATACCCCCCGAACCAAAGGCCAGAAAAGAGTGAATGATTTGAAAGCCGATCCCCCTTGGATCATCCCAGGGGTTCATAAAGGCCATTATCCTTCTGAGCCTGTATTCCGCATGCCAAATCATCCATATGACCACGGGCGCCGCAAGGAGGAAAAGGGCGAAGAGTTGTAGAATTCTGACGCCCCCCACAAACAACAGCACCAATGTCCATACCCCGATAATCACCGCTGTGCCAAGGTCCGGTTGCAGATAAATCAGGACCATGAATGTGCCGACGACCAGCATATGGGGGAGCAGGCCTTTGGTGAACAACGCCAGATCCGTTCCCTTTTTGCTCATGGAATACGCCAGGTAAACCGCCAGGGAAAACTTGACCATTTCAGAAGGCTGAAAAGAGAATCCCCCAAGGCTCATCCAGCGGTAAGCCCCGCCCACCTTTCGTCCCAGGCCGGGAACAAAAAGAAGCGCCAGAAGTGCGACACTCACCAGCAATAAGGGATAGACCAGTTTCTGGTAGAGGGTACAGGGGATATATCGCGTGACCATCATGGCGATAATTCCGATAAAACAAAACAGGATTTGTCTTTTCAAATAGAAATTACTGTCCCCGAACCGGTGCTCGGCAATGTTGCTGCTGGCGCTGTAGACCATGAGCAACCCCAATCCGATCAACAAAATCACCGGAATGAGGATCAGGAGATTGTATCCTTCGAATATTTTTCCCTTAGTGGCCATTTGAAAGTTCCCGGACAGCGGATTTGAATGCCTTGCCCCTGTGATCGTAATCTCTAAACATGTCAAAGCTTGCGCATGCGGGGGCCAGGAGCACGGTATCGCCATTCTCGGCGCCGCTAAAGGCCTGGGATACGGCATCTTGCATATCCGCGGCCAGGGAGAAAGGGATTTCATCGGTGAAAGCTTCGGCCAGAAGATTTGCCGCCTCACCCATGAATACCGCTTTTTTTACTTTGCCCCGGGCTGCCTGCAGCAGGGGATGGTAATTCGAACCTTTGTGCCGTCCCCCCGCGATGAGAATCAATGGTCCATCAAAACTCTGAACCGCTCTGATGGCCGCATCCACGTTGGTTGCCTTTGAATCGTTGAAAAATAGAACGTTCTCAATTTTCGCTGTAAATTCCAGTCTGTTGGGAAGTCCTTTAAAGGTGTCAATGGTTTCTTGAATAACCCTGGGTTCCAGGCCAAGCACCCGCCCCGCCAGCACCGCGGCCAGAAGATTTTCCAGGTTGTGGGACCCTGCCAGGGAAAAAGCGTTCAAATTGAAACGGCTCTTTTCCGCTACATCCGAAAAAACGCCGCCCTCATCAAGATAAGCGTGTCGTCCTTCCTTTTTCTCCAACCCATAACGGAACACCCTGGCGCCGGTGGATGGGGAAACCTTTTTCAGTTCCGGATCATCATCATTGAGGATCACCGTCTGTCCAGGTCCCTGATTTTCATAAATCCTCAGTTTGGACTGAATGTAAGCGCCATAATTCGGATATCGATCCAGATGGTCGGGTGATATATTCAAGATGATTGAAATCAGAGGGCTAAATGCTCGGATGGTATCCAGTTGAAAACTACTGACTTCCACCACCAGATAGTCCGCCTTTTTCTCCTGGGCCAAATAGGCGGTCAGGGGGGTGCCGATGTTGCCGCCAACAAAGACGCTATATCCCGCGGTTTCGAGCAGTTGGCCCAGAAATGACGTCACGGTGGTTTTGCCGTTTGTGCCGGTGACACCGATCATGGGAGCGTCAATGTAACGGGTTGCCAGCTCCATTTCCCCCATTACCGGAATTTGTTTTTGAATTGCCGTGCGAATCAATGGCGTATCATGGGGGGCGCCGGGGCTCAGAATAATGGCATCGGCGTTTAAAAAGGTTTCTTCTCGATGGCCTCCGGTTTCCAGGGTAACCCCCAGGGCTTGAAGTTCGTCAACAACCGTAGGGTCCAGTTGGGCCATCTCCTTCATATCGCTGACGCTGACCCTGGCGCCTTTTTCCGCCAGCCATCGGGCCGCCCAGTATCCCGATATGCCGAGACCCACCACTAAAATTGAAGATTGAAGAGTGAAGAGTGAAGAGTGAAAAGACTTATCCAACTGTTTTACCTCAATTTCAGCGTGCTGATGGATAAAAGGGCCAGAATAATGGCAATAATCCAGAACCGCACAATCACCTTGGGTTCCGGCCATCCCTTGAGTTCAAAATGATGATGGATGGGGGCCATTCGGAAAATTCGCTGTCCGCCGGTTAATTTGAAGTAGCCGACCTGAAAAATGACGCTGAGGGCCTCAAACACGAAGAGTCCTCCCACCAGTATCAGGACCAGTTCCTGTTTTGTCATGACGGCCACCGTTCCCAGCAGGGCCCCCAGAGGGAGAGATCCCACATCCCCCATGAATATCTCGGCGGGATAGGCATTGTACCAGAGAAATCCAAGGCCGGTTCCCACCGCCGCCCCGCAAAGAATGGAGAGTTCTCCAGCGCCCGGAAGATAGGGGATTTGGAGATAAGCGGCAATTTTCACATGGCCGGCCAGATAGGCGAAGATCAGGTAGCAGGCAAAGGCGACAATGAGCGGACTGATGGCCAGTCCATCCAGGCCATCGGTCAAATTGACCGCATTGGAAGTTCCCACGATGATGAATACGGTAAGGGGGATGTATCCCCATCCAAGATCGGGAGCGAAATTTTTTAAAAACGGTATATTGAGCCTGGAATCGAATTCCGGGGAGAAATAGAGGGTCAACGCGACCACCAGGGCGCCGACGACCTGGAGCGTAAATTTGGTGGATGCGCTCATGCCTTTGGGGTTTTTCCCCGTTACCTTTGAATAATCATCCGCAAAACCGATGCCGCCGAAGAACAGCACCACAAAGGTGGTCAACTGAATATAGCGGTTAAAAGGGTCTGCCCATAGAAGGGTTGCAACGATAATGGCCGGGAGTATCAGGCATCCCCCCATGGTGGGCGTGCCCGCTTTAATCTGGTGGTCGGGAGGGCCGTCCTCCCGGATCCGTTCTCGAATCTGCAGGGTCTTCAGCTTTTTGATGCCCCAGCTTCCAACAAAAAAACAGAGCGTCAGTCCCGTCAAACTGGAGAGGATTGTCCTGAAGGTGATGTACCTGAAAACATTGAGCCAGGAAAAATCCGAATGAAATAGATAGATCAGTTTGAAAAGCATCGACGTTGAACCTTATTATGGGACCGCATGGATTTATATCCTTTTCCTATTCCCGGATGGGCAAGCACGGGGGCATTGCCCCTACGTTATCTACTAAATGGGCAAGCACGGGGGCATTGCCCCTACGTTATTGGTTATCCGTTTTCCGGATGCCCTCAACTACTTTTTCAAATTGCATTTTTCTGGAACCTTTCAGCAAAATCGTATCGTTGGTTTTTATTTCCCGGCTGATTTTCATGATCAGTTCGTCGTGTGTTTCAACAATGACGATGTGCTTCTCAGGCATACCGGCCGACAAGGCGCCATATTTTATGTGATCGGCGTGTGTCCCCATGGCGAAAAGCCACGAAGCGCCCGACCCGGCCACCCTGCTTCCCGCTTCCCTGTGGGCGGAAACAGCGGTGTCCCCCAATTCCAGCATATCGCCCAAGCCCACAAGGAAGCGTCCGCCTTTTGGCACCAGTGCCGCAGCGGAAACAAGCGATGCCTGTAAGGCGCTTGGGTTGGCGTTATAGGTGTCGTCAACCAGAAGGATATGGTTTTTAAGGGGTATGGTTTGAAACCGTCCCTTGACGCCGGTAAAAAGGCCCAGGCCTTTCACGATGTGTTCCGGGGGGACATCAAGACAAAAAGCGATGGCCGCGGCAGCCAGTGCATTTTTCACATTGTGGAGGCCTGATACGCTCAGGCAAATCGGCCAGGTGTCACCGTTAAAAACCAGGTCAAACCCCATTCCTTCGGATCCGCGATTTTCGATATTGACGCCCCTGATGCTGTTGTTGTCCCTAAGACCGAAGGTGATGTATTTTTTGTTAAATTGACCCGCGTGTTTCATCAGCATATCATCATCGCCGTTTAATACCATTTGCGCTTTGGGCGGAAGCCGGTCCATCAGTTCCGTTTTGGCTTTCGCAACACCCTCAAGGGTGCCCAACCCTTCAAGATGGGCCATCCCCACGTTCAGAATGATGCCCACATCAGGGGTTGCAATTTCAGTCAAACGGGCGATTTCGCCTCTCCGGTTCATGCCCATTTCAAGCACCGCCCGCTGATGCGCTTTTGTTAATTTTAAGAGTGTCGCCGGCAATCCGATGAGGTTGTTGTGGTTTCCCTGATTTTTCAGGGTTTCGGTTCCTATCTGAAGAATGTCGGCCGTCATTTCCTTGGTGGTGGTTTTCCCGGAACTCCCCGTAATGGCGATCACTTTGGCGGTATGTTGCCGTCGCCACCAGGCGGCCAGATCCCCCAGTGCTCTCAAGGTGTCCGCCACGGAGATGACAACCACCCGGGGACTTTCTTTCAGAGACGGGTGAACTTCCTGAACGACCACACCCAGGGCGCCTTGTTCAATGGCCCGTGAAACAAAGTCATGGCCGTCAAACCGGTCCCCTTTCAGCGCCCAGAAGATCCCTCCGGGATCGATGTGCCTTGAATCAGAGCTGAAACCGGTAAACCGCGTTTGAGGGTTTCCGGAGATCATACGGCCTTTGACGGCCGCCAAAATTTCTCTTGATGATATCTTTCCCCATTCAGCAGGCATATCTTCCATCATTAAGCTAATAGCTAACAGCTAATGGCTGTCTTTTCATTGAGGCGGCCTGGGCCGCCACCACTCGATCATCGAAAACCCGTTTTGTTTTCCCCATTATCTGGTAGGTTTCATGCCCTTTTCCGGCAATGAGCACCAGATCGTCTTTGAGGGCGGCGTCAACGGCTGCTTGAATGGCCGTTTCCCTTTCCAGTATCACCCTGTAATCTTTTTGTCCGGAAGCGATAACGCCCCTTTCAATTTCATCGGCAATGGCCCGGGGATTTTCTGAGCGGGGATTGTCGGATGTGATGAACACCTTCTGGCTGAGGCGGCCCGCCACATGGCCCATTTCGATTCTTTTTCCCTTGTCCCTGTCGCCGCCGCACCCGAAAACCGTCAGTATCCGCCCCCGCGTGAGTTGTTTCAGCGCCCCCAGTACTTTTTCCAGTGCGTCGGGGGTGTGTGCGTAGTCCACCACGATGGCCAGTGAACGGTCGTTTTTAACCAGCTCCATGCGGCCCGGAATCCCTTTCAACTGTTCTATTCCCGAAACGATGGTCTTTAAATTAATCCCCATGGTGAGACCCGCGGCAGCCGCGGCCATGATATTATAAATGTCAAAATCGCCGATGAGGGAGGAGCTGATTTCCATTTCCCCCTCCTTTTTACAGATGAGCCTTGCCCGAAGCCCTTCCCGGCTGATGCTGATGTCAGCGGCCGTCACATCACATGGATGCTTGAGGCCAAACGTCGTTACCCGGGCACGGGTCAATGCCGTGAGTCGGTTCCCCCTGGGATCATCGGTATTGATAACCGCGTTTAAAGCGCCATCCATGCCCTTGGCGGCAGGTCCGGTAAACAGAAGGCTTTTTGCCTTGAAATAGGCGTCCATGGATAAGTGGTAATCGAGGTGGTCCCGGCTGATATTGGTAAACACAACCGTGCGAAAAGGACAATCCACAACCCTGCCCTGGTCCAGGGCATGAGAAGAGACTTCCATGACCACATCCGTGGCAAAATGATCCGCCATGTCGCGAAAAATTTTCATAAGATCCAGGGATTCGGGTGTGGTCATGGACGATTTCAGCACCCGGCTGGAAATCCGGTGATTAATGGTCCCGATGACGCCCGGATTCCGACCCGCGGCAATGAGGATGGATTCCAGAAGATAACTGGTAGTGGTCTTTCCATTGGTTCCGGTGATCCCGATGAGATTCATTTTGCTGAAAGGGAATTGATAATACTTTACAGCCAATTTGGACAGTGCTCCGCGAGAGTCGGGCGTCTGAAGGAGGACCGGTATCTGATTGGGTTTTTTACATCTTTCGAGGACAATGTCCGGCGCCAATTCGGATAATACGGCTAGGGCGCCTTTGGCGGCGGCATCCACGATAAAATCGTGACCATCTTGAGCATACCCTTTAATGGCTACGAAAAGGTCCCCGGGTCCAATTTTACGGGAATCATAGTGTATATGAGAGATGTCAATATCAGGGTTGCCCGACAGGCATTTGATGTCGATATCCTCTATGAGTTCTTTCAATCGCATAACGTCCCTACATGGGGGGCTTAAAATTAACGGTAACGCTCCGAACGGTTTTAAGTGGAGCTCCGGGGTCTGGATTTTGTTTAATGGCCAGCCCTGATCCTTCGAGGCATATTTTCAGCCCCAGGGCCCGGCCCCGTTTGAGGACCTCTCGCATGCCCAGGCCGGTGAAATCGGGCAATTGTCCCGGTTGGGGTTCGTGAATCATTTTTGATGTTTCCGCCAATAATCGGGGGGCCGCCATTACATTTTCAGGTTGAATTTTTGTATTACGCTGCAAAGAAAGCTGAGGATTGATTCTGAGATGATTCAGCGCCCATGAGCCCACCTCTTTGAATACAGGCCCCGCCACCAGGCCGCCGTAGATGTGGCCTTTGGGCTCATCAATCATTACCAGAATTACCAGGCGTGGTTTTTCGGATGGAACGAAACCCACGAAGCTCGCTACATACTTTGTTTTGGAGTATCGTTTGGTCTCCGGATCCACTTTTTGGGAAGTTCCCGTTTTACCCGCAACCCTGAATCCATCTATGGCTGACTTTTCCGCGGTCCCTGCTTCTGTCGCCACCCCTTCAAGAATGACGGCTACTTTCCTGGCGGTTTCGGTCGAAATAGCCTTTCTCACAACCTTTGGCTCGGTTTTTTCAACAATATGTCCGGATTCATCAATAACTTTTGAGACAATATACGGGCGCATCAATTTTCCTCCGTTTGCGATTGCCCCCATGGCCATTGCCATCTGCAAGGACGTGGTGGTCATACCCTGTCCAAAAAAATGTGTTGCCTGGTCGATTTCCCTGGCATCTTCCGCATTCCTGATGAATCCGCTCCGTTCACCCAGCAGTTCAATTTCCGTTTTGCTCCCAAAACCAAAGTTTCTCAAATAGTCAGTGAATTTTTGGTATCCCAGTTTCCGACCAATCTTGATGGCGCCGATGTTGCTGGAATAGATAACAATATCGGCCGCGGAAAGATTTCCATATTTATGGGTGTCATGAACCACCCTGCCGCCCACTTTGAATTTCCCCTGTTCACAGTAGAATCGGGTCTCGGGTGTGACGACCGATTCCTCCAATGCCGCCGACAATAAAAAGGCTTTGATAGTGGAACCCGGTTCAAAACAATCCGTAATGGCTCGGTTGCGCCACTGATAGGGTTTGTATTGAAAAAAGACGTTCGGGTTGAATTCGGGCGTTACCGCCATGGCCAGAATCTCCCCGGTATTTGGGTCCAGGACGATACAATGCCCGCCCTTTGCCTTTGCTTTTTGGACGGCAGCCCGAAGAGATTGCTGTGCCTTATACTGAATATCTTTGTCGATGGTCAGAAAGAGGCTATGTTTTTTCTTGTCTGAAGTTATGGGCCTTACGACAGCAAACGGGCGACCCAGCGCATCCCGCATGAAGGCCAGATTTTCTTCGGGCCCCTTTAGCAGTCCATCATATTTTTTTTCAAGACCTTCCAGCCCCTGGTTGTCGGTTCCGGTAAAACCGATCATATGGGCAGCCGTCTCACGCCCGGGATAATATCGCCGGGTTTCAGTCGTTACACCCAAACCCCTGAGGTTAAGGGCTTTAATCTGTTCCGTCAGCGTCTGTGAAATCCTTCTTTTGACCCACACAAAAGAGCGGTTTCGCTTGAGTATTTTCAGGATTTTACCCTGTTTTTCGCCCAGGATTTCGGACAACTGTCCGGCGGTTTTATTTATTTCCTTGATTTGTTTTGGATGGGCAAAAACCGACCCAACCTGTACGCTGATGGCCAGTTCATGTCCTTCCCGGTCATAAATGACGCCGCGTTCCGGCGGCAGTTTTGTGGTTCCGATGATGCCGTTTTCCGCAATTCCACGCAGATAGTCCTGTTGCAATACTTGCAGTTGATAAACTCTGATGAAAATAGCGATCAATCCACATATGAAAAAAACACTTACCAAATGGATGCGAAAGCGGATCCATTTTTTTTCCTTCAGCTTCATGGCAACAAAATGATCTGCTCAGGCGTCGGAGGGCTGAGTCCCAGTTTTTGAATCGCAAGACGTTCCAGGTTTTGTGGTGATTTCAGGGTGGCCAATTCCAGTTTGATTTTTTGGTTGATTTCACGAAGCCTCATTTCTTCTCTCTTTAATTGGCTGAGATCATAGCCGATCTGGGTTCTCTCAAAATTTGACCAAACGTAACCGATACCTGTTACCATAAAACAAATCAACATCAACAGGGTTATCAGAACCTGCTTTCGGGTGACATGAAGTCTGGTGGTTTTCGATCGTACATTTCCGATGCGAACCCCGTTTCCGGTGTTACGGGAGCCCATCATTTTTGATAAACTATCCGGCCTGGTCATGCCGATATCCTTTCCGCAACCCTCATGATAGCGCTGCGTGCCCTGGGATTTTTTTGGATTTCCTCGTCTCCGGGTCTTTTGCCTTTTTTAAATGGACGTTTAAAAACAGGAACCTTATTACATGCGCAAATCGGAAAATCCGGAGGACAGATGCAAGCCTTTTCCCAATCAACCATTGCCTTTTTGACCTGACGGTCCTCGAGAGAATGGTAGGAAATAACAACCAGTCTTCCTTCCGTTGCCATTAATGATGGAATTTTATCTAGAAAAATCTTAAGGTTATCCATTTCCTTGTTAACGGCTATTCTGAGTGCCTGAAAAGTTTTTGTCGCAGGATGTCGTTTCCAGGGCTGATGAGATTTTGGAGTCGACGCTTCAATTATTGCCGCCAGCTGGGATGCTGTCTCAATGGGTCCTTTTTCACGAGCCCTAAGAATCGCCTTTGATAAGGTTTTGGCCCTGCGTTCTTCTCCATATTCCCACAACAGGGTTTGAAGGGATCGTGCGGACAGGGTGTTGATCAGGTGGCCTCCGGTCGGCTTATGGTCTGGATTCATTCTCATGTCGAGGGGCTCCTCTCTGCTGAAGCTGAATCCTCTTCCGGATTTCTCAATTTGGTAAGAGGACATGCCCAAATCAAGCAGAATACCATCAATTTTGCTGATGCCTAAATTCTGCATTACCGTGTTCAGATCTGCGAAATTGGCTCGAATAAGGTGTACCCGATGATCCGCGCTTAATCTTCTTTTTGATATGCTTACGGCGTCAGGGTCTCTGTCAAGACAGATCAGACGGCTCTTCCGAGGTAGACGGCATAAGATTTCAAGGCTGTGACCGCCCGACCCGACTGTTCCATCAACATAGATACCTTCGGACTTAAGATTAAGATATTGCACAGTTTCCTGAACAAGAACCGGCACATGAGGGTAATCCGAATTTTGAATCTCTAGATCCGAAGTTCTTGAAGGGTTTGGCTTGCTTCGGGAAAAATCTCCGCCACTCTTTTGAATTCCTCCTCCCATTTTTTTCTATCCCAAATTTCAAACCGTTTTAATTGACCGACAACCACAACCTCTTTTTCCAATCCGATGGCTTCCCTCAAGTAAAGGGGAATTGTGATTCTGCCGTTCTTGACCATACATTCTTCAGCGCCGGAAATAAAATACCGGAGAAAAGCGATTCCCGCGTTGTCAAACAGGGGGAGATTGGCCGCTTTTTCTTCGAGAACCCGCCAATCGTCTCTTGTAAAAACCCAGAGGCAATCGTCTTTATGGGTTATCACGAGAAATTCATCGCCTTTTTGGGCCAGGAACTCCCGAAACCGTGTGGGAACGGCCAGCCTGCCCTTATTGTCAAGGTTATGTTTTGAACGTCCACGAAACATGAAGAGCCATCTGTATCACTTTACGGCAGTATCTACCACTTCATGACACTATCCAGTAAAACAATTTTCATGTCAAGGAAAAAAAACGGGGATATAAGCTATTTGCAGACTTTTTGGGGTTTGAAATCAGCCACAATATATGGTTAGTTCAGGCTGTATTACTACCATATCCATGCGAGTTTAGCGTTGAGCAGGAGTGATGGTGGAATGATCAATCGAGGTAAATTAGAGATAGTAAAAAAACGGCTAAAAAAAAAATGCACAGAAACAAACCGCTATAGGCATAGTCCTTGTCGCCCAGTTCACCGATGTGAGGAATGGATTTGATCCCCAGGATTACACCGATGATTAGGATAAGCGGAATGAAAATCTGGTAAATAATGAAAATCCTGGATGATTTGAATGCATCTCCTGCGATGAGAAGTAGAACACAGGTAATCCCCGCAGCAACAAAAGGCGCCAGAAATCCTGCAACTGCGAGAGTATTCGCTTTTTTAAATCCGTTGGTCATGGCTGAACCAGCTTAACATAAACGCAATTTGAAAGCCCTAAAATAATAAAGTTATAAAATCACCATCTTTTGATAAGTGACGCATTGGGGTAATAAAAACCCAAGATGCTGTCGAAACTGTCGCTCTTGCCAAGTATGGCGGATCCCCATTGGGAGTATCCCACGCCATGACCCCAGCCTTTGCCGTCAAAGACAAAGTCCCCGTCGTTGTTTCGTGCAATTTCCAGCAGGATTTCAGGGAGTTTAAGGGCTCTTCCAAGGGTAGTGCGGGTGCGAACGGTTTTGGTGCTGCTACTGGAAATGATCCGCACTTTGATGATGCGGCCGGACGGCCCTTTTTCCGCCGGTTCAATGCTTTTGAGCCCCTTTATCTTAAGGCCTCTTCGGTTCAGAGCACTTTCTACCTCTAAAACGGAAAAGGTCTTTTTCCATCGCGCCATTTTTCCCTTGAGACTCTCGGGGTCTGGGTGGGCGATCAGATAGGGTTTGTCGAGACCGAAAATCGATCCTGCGTCCGCGGTGTATCCGCCGCTGTTGGCGCTGTACATGCAAAGAATCGGTCTGTTTCCATAAGTGAGAATTTGCCCTTCGGTTTCTCGAACAGCCTGGTCGCTTTTTGGGGTTTCTCTCTTTATTCCTTTGTAGGCTTGATCCCCTTCGTCGTCTACCAGGTCGTAGGCCCAGGTTTTTCGGTGCAGCAATTGGTAATAAGCATAGGTCCTGGCTGCCACGGCCTGAGCTTTAAGGGTTTCCAGGGGCCATGAGGCATAGGATTCAGAAGGCACAACCGATTTCAGGTAATGTTCCATATCCACTAGATTGATGATGTACAGTTTTCCCTCCTTCAGTTTTGCCAGGATATCACCCCGAATTTTTTTCTTTTTGCTGCCGCAGTTAATTTCAAGAGGATGCCTGCTTTCAAAGAGAACTTCACTCTCAGTTCGCCGACTTCCATTGACCGTCAGTGCGCCTCCGGAGCCTTTGATTATAAAGCGGTTCCGGCAGCCCAACCCTTTGGCGCAGACGCCTGTTCCGCTGATGGTCGCACTCCCCGTGGTTTTACACAGGCGCACTCGGAGTTGTGGCGAGGGTATGAGAGCGGGAGAAGGTTTTGCGGGGGGTGGCTTGACCGGCGGCGTTGGCATGGGTAGCCCGGAAGGGGGGGGCGGTGGGAGTTCAATGGGTGGTGTCGGTATTGGTTCAGGCACAGGTTTTGGTCTGGGTTTGGGGGGTTCTTTTTCTATTTGCTCCAGTAACGCTTCGGATTGAAAGCGGAATTTTCCTTTTGGGTAGGCTTTCAGATAATTCTGAAGCACGGGCTTTGCTTTGTCAGGTCGATCCAGCTGGAAAAGCAGGAGCCCTTCTCTGTATTGCCCTATTTCCGCTGCCTGTGGGTATTCCCGTGAGACTTTCTGGTAGACTTCAATCGCTTTTTCCGGCGCATCCAGGAATGCAGACAAGAGAGTGGCCTTGGACAGAAGGGCATCAATTCTGGTTTTGGGAAGGGTGGATAGTTCAAAAGCGCTCTGGTAATTTTCGAGGGCCTCCATGTATTTCCCCACTTCGATCAGATAGGCCGCTTCATTGATGTTGTAACGGGCTTCATGCTCTTGTGTCGGATCAGGCGGCGCTGCCCGGGTTGAAGGACAAACCATAAAAAGGCAAAAGATTATCAAAAGGCCACATGTTGTTAAAAGATAAGGGGGCGCGGACAAGAAAGCCCATTTTCCTGTGATGGTCATTGTTTCTCCTGCCCCTCTAAGGTTTGTTCCAGATAATCTTTGAGCATCTTTAATTGAGGGTCATCCGGGTGTTTTTTTAGCCCTTCTTTGATTTGAACAAGGGCGTTTTTGTTTTGTCCTCTATCAGCCAGATGTTTGGCATACAAGCGGTAAAACCGTACTTCCTGAGGAAAATCGTGGATACTCTTCTGAAGTGTGGCTGTCAGCGCTGTTTTCTTACCCAGCCGCATCTGAGCGTAAATGAGATAGAGGTATGCTTCCCTGTTCGGTTTTTTCGAAAGTGAACTGGAAAGAAGTTCTTCCGCTGCCGTGTATTTTTTTTCCTTAAATGCATCAATGCCGCGGGATTTCAAGGATTCAACTTCTTTAGAGCCTTTCCCTGAAAGCGCAGCTTGTTGAGCCGGTGGTGTTTTTTTAGTCTGTGGCTTTTCAGGTGGCGGGGCGCCGGTGCTTTTCAGGTCCCGGTCGATCAATTTCAAGGTGGGGTCATCCGGGTTCATGCGAAGGGCTTTTTCCACCAGTTTTATGGCTTTTTCTTTTTTCCCTCCGGCCACAAGCTGCCGGGCATACACCTGGTAGAGCCGTACTTCATAGGGAAATGCATGAATTCCCTTTTCCAGTGTTTTTTCCGAGGCTATTGTATCTTCGAGAATCATCTGAGTGTAGGCGAGATAGAGGTAGAGTTCTCGGTCCTCCTTCAGGGCCAGGCCTTTTTTCAGGAACTGGTAGGCATCGCCGAATTTCCTGTTTTTGAATGCCTCAATGCCTTTGGATTTATAATCCTGGAGTCGCGCCTCGATGACCTCGGGGGTTATATCTTTTTGGTCCACCAGAACCACTT
Organism: Desulfatiglandales bacterium; assembly: GCA_963664475.2. Lineage (GTDB taxonomy): Bacteria > Desulfobacterota > DSM-4660 > Desulfatiglandales > Desulfatiglandaceae > NaphS2. Next base: position 887,144 of record CAXXXE010000001.1, on the reverse strand, counting down.
TCGTCCCCTTGGGATAAGGGGCATTCAGCAGGCTGGCAACCAGGATATCTCCTTTCAATTTTAAATTTTTGACGTTTTCGGCGCCCAGATAGTTGCGATCCAGAACCAGTTTCGCATCGGCACTGATTTCCAGATCTCGATTATTAAAAATATTATTATTCAAAATTTCCGTGTTCCCGCCAAGGAAGTTTAGCCCCACGTGGTTTTTGGTGATGGTGCTTTTTTCGATACGTCCTTTGCCTCCCTCGATAACGATTCCTTGCTCGAAACCGGTAATCGTCAGTTCACTCAATTCATAAGGACTGCCTTCCTGAACAATAATGCCGTTTCCTCCAGACCCCTTAAGGGACACGGCTTTCGCTTCCAGGAGTCCTCCTTCAGCTTTGAGGCAGTTGGAACAACCTGAAATGGCCACGTGGGAAATCTCCGCACGTCCACCAGCGGGGATTTCAATTCCCTGCCATCCATTTCCTTCTAAAAAAACACGGTTTTTTGCATCGCCCTTGATGGTAAGACCGCCTTTGGCCACCAGTTTTGCGCCAGGTGAAAAATTAAAATGTGTCCCCGGCCCTACCATGGAAATTTCTCCTTCCGGGACGGTACAGGTACCTTCCACCAGGTAGGTTCCCTGAACCAGCGGCCCCTTGAGCCGAAGCGGCAGTTTCACCGCATCAAAATAGGGCATGGTGATGTTTCGAACCGGGGTCGAGGATGATCGATTTCCAAGTCCATCTACAGAACGGATGCGGTAGTAATAGGATTTCCCCTGAGTGACTTGTGCATCCAGGTAATTTAAATCCTTCGTTTTCCCCAGTAGTTCAAAATTACCCACCGCCTTTTCGCTCCGTTCCACCAGGAATTCGCTCAAATCTTCGCTTTTTTCCAAAGACCAGGAAAGGGAAATGCCTTGTTTTCCGGAAAGGGCTGTCAGGTCGGTCGGCGGGGGTGGTGGAACGGCATCAATGCTTACGGTTCCCGTTTCCGCCCATGTTCGTTCAAGGCCGTTGGGTTTTGCCACATGAAGGGTCAGGGGGAGGAAGGCAGCCTGCTCCCCTTCTCGGACCATATAAGCCCCCTTATAGGTCCCGCCATCGGAATAATGCATGGGGATGCCCTTTTTGAAGTCCCCCAGGTCAAAGCTGCATGTCAGGCCTTTTTCCGCGTTGACCTCCACCTCAATACGTTCTTCCGCACCGAAAACGCCCTTATCCACATTGGTACCCACAAAGAGAATCTCCGGAAGATCTTTGCCATGGGGACTGTCGGGCATCAGCTGGGAAATCTTCCAGCCCCAGTCGTATATGACGAGTCGCATATGTTTCTTGGCCGGTTCATCCATGGCGGCCACTGCAACGGTGGCCAGGGCGCCGATGGCGCTGATGGGAATGGCGATTTTCCTTTTGGATGCGGATTCAGTCCATACCCCCAAATTGTCGCCTTTGTTGTTGAACAGCGTGATGCGAACTTCCAGAGAATATTCGTCATAAGCCACGGCCTGGAGCATGGTGGCTGTAATAATTTCAGGAAAAACCAAACCGTGGGCGCCCAGAAGTTGACACAGCGCCTTGGGAGAAGTCTTTTGCCAGTCCTTGCCTTCAGGAGAAGCGGCCAGTTTCCGGTCAACCCGATTTAAGGGAATAGCCTCATAACCTTTACCAATCAACTGATTATTGATAACACCTCTGACCAACTCGTCAACAAAAGCCTCGTCCTCGCTTCCGGGCTTAATCTCAAAACCCGTATCGCCTTCTTTTCCAGGCAAAAATTTGGCCGGCATGACCGCGATGGTTCTTGGGATGTCTTTTTCCGGAACGTAGGATATTTCCCGGGGTTTTTGGGTTCCGCCACAAGTGGTAAGGAAAAGTGTCATTAATATGAGGAAGAGAAGGAAAAAGGGCGTGGAATTCGTTCCAAATCGAGTATGCCTCATCATGTTTTCCTTTTCTGAAAAAATCGGTCGATCTTTAAATCATTGGTGGTGCCAATTGTTGTCTGAACCTGGCCCGCCAGTTTCAGATGTTTCTTTTTCAACAGGATCTCACCAGTTCCCCAGGCGCTCAAAAGGGGGCCGGTCAAGGAGAAACGATCCAGAATAATCCGTCCGTTTGTGATATCAGCCGTTATCAGCCCTTTCCGGAAATTGATGGCGTCTTCTTTCAAGGATGTGATCCCCGCTACATTCAATAGGTCCACCAGAAAATCGAGTCGGTAATCCAGGTTGCTCACCTTGCGTACAACGCATTCCCGCAGGGTGACCACCAGGTCGCCATGCGCGGAATCCAAAAGGGTTTCGGTGTTTTGTCCCTGAATAAACAGGGAAGTCATGAGCGAAACGCTTCCGGAAAGAAACAGGGGGAGTTCACGAGAAAAGCAGGCCATAAGGGACGTCAGGTTCATGTTCGCTCCTTTGCCTTCAATTTGAGCGACAACTTGCCCGGGCGTCATAAAAACGGCGTTTACAAAAAGATTCATCTGGCAGATCCCCATGGCGCCTTTCACAACGGCCCGGTTGTTTTCGCAGTTCAGTGTTAAGTGAACGTCATTTAGTTGAGGCATGTCGTTATATTGAAATATTTTAACGAAAGCCTCCCCGGACAGGGTCCTGCCTTTTATGGCATTGAAGTCAAAATCTTGATTGGCCCTAGGGGCAAGCCCCTTAGCCGTTTCGTCGGTTGACGCGCTTTGCGCCTGCGTAGCGACTTTTTTTCCCGTAGGCCCTCTGGATATTCGGCATTCCGTCATGCGGATCCGGAAATCCGCCTTTTCGCTTCCAGGCGTTTGAAGTTGCCCCTTGGCCAGAAGTGTTAAGGAAGGGCCTCTGACATCCATATCAAAAATCAGTTTTTTTTCCGGTTTTTTGACGGCCTTCAGGTTTACCACCGTATCAAAAACCTGAAATGAATGGAGTGTTGCTTCGAACTGGGTATTTTTCAACGTCACCGGAATTTTCAGCATGCCTTTCAGGAGGCCGGTTCCTCCCCGGGAAGAGGCCAGTCGAAGGTTGCTGATCTGAAGTGCAGGTTTTCCTTCTTCAATGGTTACCCGTGTATCAAGATGGCTGATGGTGAAGTCCTGTTCCTTTCCGTTTTCCGCAACCAGATGGATTTCGAGTCCTTCGGTTTTAAAATCCATGGCGCCATTCATCCGGCTACCTTCTCCACCGTGACCCTTCAGGCTGATGGCGGAGAGTTCAATACGCCCGGCAGCGCGCAGGTCCTTGAGCTTTGCTTTGACAAACAATTGATCGAGGGTTTCCTTTCCTTTGGGGTTTTCGGCCAGCCATCCCTGAACCGTGCCAACATCCATGATAATTTTGTCGCACTTCAGATTATACTCGCCTTCTTTGGAAAGGTTGACCACAACATTTTGAAGCTGGTTTTGCCCAAAGCTGAGAGATTCGGAAAGAAGATCCATTTTTCCCGTGACCGGATCGATGTTCAGTTGCAGGCCGGCGGCGCTTACCTGTTCTATTTTGGGGATCTGTTCACCCACGGAAACTTTCAAAAACGCGAATTCAACAAGAAAATTTTTGAGTGCCGAAGGGTTAATAGCCGCCTTTGAGGCGTTAATTTTCAGACCCAGAGGAGAAAAGGACGTGATGGCCACATCGCCCGCAAATTTAAGGCCTATTTCGTCTATGGTGAAATCCTTTACCTGCACCGATATGGTCTTCTCTTTTTTTTCAATGTTGTTCACGGCAACGGCGAAGGCGACGGGCGGTATGGTCTCGTTTTTAGAATTCAGCACCAGTCTTCCGTCATGAACCATAATTTCGTTGATCATGCCCACGGGAATGGCGGCAGTGGTCAAAGGCAATGGGACGAGTGGTGATTTTGAGGAAGGCTGCGCTGTTTGGTTGTCTGCTTTAAAAATTCTTTCCGAAAGGATCAGCGGCGCTTCCACCACCGCCTTTCTCATAACGATATCACCTTTTACAAGGGCCAAGAGGTCTGGATACAAAACAAGTGAAGGGATCTTGATGGTGTTTTCCCCCTTCTCGACTTTCAGATTTGAAAAGGCAACCGCCGGCATGGGTGTAAAACTGAAATCAACACTTTCGAATTGAATGCCGGCCCCCAGGTGTTGGCGAGTGATGTCTTCGATATTTGCGTTGATGTAAACGCCCGAGGCAAATACCAGGGCTGCAAAAACCAGTAAACAGATGGACAAAACGATGAAAACTTTTTTTTTCATTTTTCTATCCCCGCTATGGAAAGCCCGCCGGAACAGGTTCGGCGGGCAGGCAAGTCCGGGTTCTTGGCCAAGGTCTATTTCAGAAGAAAAACCACCTTGGCCTGCGCCAGCAGGTTGCTTTTCTGATCACTCAGATAAATGGCGGCCGCATCGTCCGCGGAAACTTTGGCATTGGTCATTTTGACCACTCCCAGTCCTTTAACGGTCATGGGTTTTGTACTCCCCCAGCTCTCAAGCAGTGCTTTGGCCTTGTTGGGATCCGTGGTAAACCCGCCGCACCCTCTTTCCACCAAAATGGGACTCAATATCTTAGACGGATCAAATACGATCTTGTCTTCTTCGGTAACGATGGTGTTGACCAGGGCGGGCCTGAACTGGAAATCCCGCACGTCAACAATAAGACCGTCAAAAATAACGACGGGCGGAACCGCCGGAACCTCCTCGACAACCGCGGCTGTCTCAGTGATTTTTTCCGTAATGATCGCTGTTTTGTTCCCGGGTTCCGGAACCTTTTTTTGAACCATTTCCTCCACAACCTCGGTCCCCACTACTTTGGGGATCATTTTGGGTTTGTAGTAGTCCCGTGGCAGATCAGGCATCATTTTTTGAATCCTTTTTTCTTTGATCAATGGTAAAATTACATCATACAACCCGCCTTTTCCGCGAATATGAAGTTTCATGCAAACTTCGCCGTATCGTCTGTCATTATGATATTTTTCACCGCACTTGACCGCCCCTCGGAGAAATCCATTAATGCTGGTGCGAATATCGTCGGATTGGAGCATGCCGTCCTTTACCGTGGTCTCCCCGGAGAGCCGAAGCCCCTCGATGATTTCCAGCAGGTCTCGCTGAGCGACTACTGTGGCCGCTCTCAGGGCTTTATAACGACTCTGCCCCTCCTCGCTTATGCCGATGACCTGAATATAACCTTCTTCAAAAACCTGTGCGGGCTCAGTTACGCTTTGCCAGGTATCTTCAGCCCAAAGTCCCGGGATGAACGCGAATATCATTAAAAGAACCCCTATGGAACCTAAAAATTTTTTCATGTTAAATCTCCTTTCCTAATGAATGTTCATTGCATTTCTCAACCGCAGGACGGACTGAAGCAATTCCGCGCCGTCCGTATTGTCGTCCGGCCTGAAAGCCCCTGAGAGATCGGGCTCCATGAGACCCCGGGTGACCGAATTGGTGACCGCGTTGTAATAGGAAGACGTTGGAAGAACGTCAGGGTAGGGCGAATTGGTTTGTCCATAATACTTGGTGGCGAGCGCCTGATCCCCGGTGATTTTGATCAGGATGTCTTCCAGAACAAATGCCAGCTCTTTTCGGTTGATGGGTTTGTTTGGGTAGAAAAAATAGGCCCTGGAAGTCTTGTCATACATGGGTTCAAGTCCTCTGAGTCCCCATTTTACGACGATTAGAATTTCAGGTTTGAACAGATTTTCGCGTACATCGGCGGGAACAAAAGCTTCTGGGTCTTTTTTTTGAGGTACGGAAATCCGTCCTGCCAGAAAACGGTCCAGATGTATTTCATCCACCAGCAGGGCCGCTACATCCGCTCGGGAAACCTTGTCTTTTATAGCGATTTTCCTGGCCACGTCCGTAAGGGTAAAACCGGCGGACGCCCGAACGATTTTGTGTACTTTTTTAAACAGCATTTCAGCGGGGGCATGCCAGCGACCGGGCGGCGCCGATAAGACCTTTGACAGCATGTCTTCCGACTCCCTGAACTGATAGGCCGCGAAATGGGCTTTACCCATGAAGTAGGCAGCGGCCTCTTTGCTTCTGTAATAGGGCAATTCCCCCACATTGACCTCATCCAGATCCATGCTGTCTTCATAGCAGTCTTCGGCGTCTTTAATCCATTTCTTGGGTTTTGCATGGGTGAAAACCCGAATGCCGGTGACTTTAGCGATAAATTTCTGAGAATCTCCTTTTGCTTCGTCCTGGGCGTCATCCAGGAGGTTTAGCGATCTTTTCATTTCCACCGATTTGTGTTCCCTATCGCTTTCGGCTTCGGCACGGCAGGCGGCTGCAAGGGCTCTACCCGCCAGGGCGGGAGCGTATTCCGGTTCCAGTTTCAGCGCCCGTTGAAAGCGGGCATCAGCCTCATTGAGATTTCCCTTGTCGATCATCTCCATTCCCATCAGATAATGGTGTCCCGGGTTGTCTTCGTCCGAGACGGGCGCCAGTTTCTGGGTAGCGCAACCGGCCGCCAGCCAGACAAAACTCAAAAAAAACACCAGTATAAAATTTCTTCGCATTATTTTACCTCCTTTATCTTGAATTTTAAAAGCTACAATTATTGGTTTTTCAACTTGTCCTCCATGGCGGCCACCGCTTCGAGATAGTCGCTGTATTCGTTTACCAGACTTTTCTGGGTCATGGCATAACCCAGAATCGAAGCGTAGTTGACGGGCAGGTTTGTAAGTCTTTGGGTCAGAAGCTTGGCCCTTTTCCGGGACATGGGCTTTGATGCAACCCCCTCGTTGGCCAGGGATATGCTGTCGTTATTGATTTGTACGGCGCCCAGTTGTGAAAAAACGATCATGTCGTCGGTCATTTTGATGGTTAAGGCAAACATGGCCGTTGAAATTTCGTCGAAGCCTTCATTGATGAACCGGGTGATCTCCAACAGCCTTTTGGCTTTTATGATTTTTTCAGACGTCGGCTCCAGGGTCGACAGGGCGGCAGTATACAATTTTTTCTGAACGACAATAAGGTTGTTTACCGCGGCTTCCAGGTTCTCCTCTTCCTTTTCAAGGGATGTCTGTTCGGTTGAAGACAGGTCCTTTTCTTTGAGCCTTTCCTGCGTGGATTTAAGTTCGGTTTCCACTGATTCCAGATCCGCATCCACCTTCGCCGCTTCATCGCGGATATGATCGGGAAAAAGGGAATAGAAAACCGTTTTAAAGGTGCCCAGTTTCTCTCCCTCCACGATATGGAGGCAATTCGGAGAGATTTTCAAGTCCTCCCATGCGTCCAAGCCACCCTTTTCGAGTAGATATTCGTAGAGCATCTCTTCCGTTGGTCGGCTGAAGAACGGGCAGTCGGTTCTCCTGCCTGCCTGTCTGCATTCATTGCATCCCGGCACAAGGTGTTCGAATTTCGAGCTGTAAAAAGGGCATTTGCAGCCGAAGGGGAAATAACTGATCACCCATTTTCCATGTTCATACTTTCGTCCCATTTCTTCAGCCCCGTCCATAATCAGGGTATTGCGTGCGGCTATCAGCCCCTGCGCCAGCAAGGCCTGAATGCCCGTACCACTGCCGCTTAAAAGATTGAAATACGTAGATGGATTGTAATTGCCGTAAAAACTAAAATCCTGTTTCAGGAGTCCCGTCAGGCATGCTTTGTATGCTTCGTATCGTTCTGACTCCCCTTCCCGGGGTTTGGCGGAATAGTCATTCAACAGGGCAGGCCATTGATCGTCCAAAGAGATGGGAACCCGTTCCAGGATGATCTGATTCAGCTTGGTCAGGGCTGCCAGTTCATCCAGAAACACCAGGTCCATCTCCATCTCCATGACCGGATTGGTATTTTTCGAAATCTCAATGCCGGTTGTGCCTTCAATGAACTTCATGCACCCCGAAAAAAGCAACAGGGCCATGAATAAACAGGTGAAATTTTGCATTTTAGTTTGCCTTTTTTAATCGGTGATAAGCGCATTTACAATCTCTTAAATGCGCTACGCCATCTCTAATAACTGCTGGGGGCTTTATACTTATCTCGTTCTTGCCGCGTGTTATTCTGTGCTTCGCTGGAAATAAAGAATGTTTCCACTTCGTAGGAGACCTCGCGGCTGGCTTTCTGCATGTCGCCATCCTCGGGCGCCAGCATGGCGGCCTTTCGGTAGTATCTTTCCGCTTCCTGAAGATACCGGGTTTGAATGTTTTGATTAATGGCGCCTTTCCAGGCCATACACTCTACGGCAACGCCGGCGTTATAGAGCAATTCGGCATTTTTACAGTCAGGGCTTTTGACAATGAGCTTGATGGCGTCATAAGCCCCTCTGCAATTCCCTCCGTCAATCATCCGGGCTGAATTTTCCACCATGTCTCCGCCTCCGGTTTTCACGGGCCGAAGCACCGTGCGTTTCACCGGAACAAATTGCCTGACAGCGCGGCGGATGGCTTCTTTGATCATCTTTTCCTTAATATTCCGTTCGGAAAGAAGGGTTTCAGCCTTATAAGATGGGGCTTCATATTGCTTGTCAACTGAAATGGGTTCAGTGGTTGCGCAGTCGATAAGCCCCATCTGCCGAATATTGATGTTGGCTTGAAAGGCGCCATTCCGGGTAATTCGGTTTTTTCTTTTCTGGGTGGCCACGGACAATTCAAGCACGTCAATGGAGAGGTTCGGGTATTCTCCCTCCATGGGTGGAATTCCGATGGGGTTGATAACCCGCGTTTCGCTGAGAACTGTACGGGCGAACTGGGTAATGAGTTTTTTTTCTTTTGGGGTCACCTGACCGGAAATGGTTTCAGGCCCCACATACATAAAGGACATCCCCTTGCTTTGAGGTGTTGAGCAGGCCAGGGACGCAGTTTGGGTATTGGGTCGGTAAACCTTGACCAGCGCTCCTGTGCTGGCGGGCCCCGTGGATGCGCAGGATGTAAGGAACAGGAAGAAAAATAATGCCGGCGTCGCTTGTCGGTAACGCTTCATTCTAATATCCCCCCGTTGCTTCTCCGTCAAATGTAATCCGGCTCCCGACCATTTCTCCTGATTTTAAGGGCAGCCCGGCCTTCTTAATTTCTTTTCGTACAATCTTCCTGACAGAGGAAGGGTCGGCTTCGCCGATGATCTCGAATTCGATATAATTTCCGGTTTGCCGGGCAACGCGAATTCTCCAGCCCAGTTCATCCAGGATATCCTCCATTTGGTTCTGGTTTTTACTGGAAATGTTTTTGAGAATAAGGGTTATATATTTGGGACCGCTGAACCTTTTGACAATTTTTTTAACCAGGTTTTCCACGGCTCGTGGTCCTATTTTGATGGCCGCCCGCGACATGCCGTCTTGAATGGCGTAATCGCCCCTACGACTGATGGTTTTGTCCCTGTCCTGAACATTGGCGAACAGCGCGCCCGTACTGGTATCATAGGCACTCAGATTCAGGGTGCACATTAAAAGGAAAAAGCCATCGTCAGTGGGCCTCTTGGCGCCGTAAAGGCTGACGATCACGGCGCAGTCGCCGGTTTCCTGACGTGCGATTTCAATGGCGGTCTCCTCGTCCACGACCATTTCAGCGCTTTTGCCTTTAATCCGTTTAATCTGTTCCGGCAAGAATACCCTGAAGCCATGCGCCGCCAGTTTGTCCTGAATGAGTCCAATGATGGTCTGAACCCCTTTGGAATCGTAAGGCAGATCAAATCCGGTCTTGGGCTGATAGAGTACGACGACTTTTCGTTCGTCGAATCTGGTTTCCTGAAAAATCTGCTGCTGCTTGGGATCTTTCAGAAAATCATCCACGGCGTCTTTCAATTTGTAGTCGTCAACATTGACGGTCAGCTTTACCTTATAGACGTCCGTGACAGGGTCTTTTCCTTCCGCCAGCACTTTGTAGTCTTTAACGTAGCCGGCGCCGGCAGATGCGATTCGGTCCCATACAAGTTTTCCCTGACTGACCTGGGTGTCTGATTTGACCAGCGTTCCCAACGTCTGCTCGACGGCAACCCGGATCCCGTTGTTGATGGCTTCCTGACGGGTTTGTCCTTCCCCAATACTGGTAGTTTCAATGGCCCAGGTCGTGGTTGTCACCAAGAGAAAGACCAGCCATGAAAATAGAAAAAAAAACTGAATTTTGCCTCTTTTTTTCATTTTTTTCTCCTTAAACTATGATGCAAGATGGGTTGATGAAGTCTTCAGCTATCGGTGTATTTTATAACGTCATATTTGACAAACAGTGATAATTTTAGGATACCCGAATAGGAATATCAAGAAAAAATAATATTCCAATCATTCCCTAAATACAATGTTTTGGGCGAGAACCTGTATGCTTTGATTTACGGACTTGACAATGAAAAATGAAAAAGCGGAATATAAACACATCTCTTATTGGGGTGATATCCGGTTAAATATGAAGGGGGGGACGACATGGTAAAAGCAATTTTGCTGGCGGCATCGGTTTGTTTGTTTTTCACGAGCAGTTGTCTGTGTGCTGAGAACGTTTTTGAAACAACTTCCGGAGGGATTGCTGAAAGTCTTCTTAAACCTGATAAAAGCAACAGCTCCCAGTCGAACAGCGAGGAAGGCTGGCAACCTCTGAATTCTCCCGTAAAACCGGAGAAAAAAACCCGGTCCATCAAGGTGCTCAAAAAGGAAAAAGGGGTTGAAGTATGGGAGACCGTCAACGCTCCGGAGAAAAGGACCGGCGGTTTTGTTAATCTCAAAATTGAGTTCGATGTTAACAGTTACACCATTCGGCCTGGATCTTTCAATCTCCTGGATGAATTGGGAAAGGCGCTCTCCGATCCTCGCCTGCGTGAGAGAATTATGATTATCAATGGGCATACGGATTCCGATGGAAAGGACAAATACAATCTTCGGTTGAGTCTGAATCGGGCGGGAGCAGTTAAAAAGTATTTAATGGATCACTACAATGTCTCACCGGATCGACTGAAGGTAATGGGTTATGGCGAATGCATGCCCCTAAAACCCAATACTTCAGAAAAGAACAAGCAGCTTAACCGCCGGGTTGAGATTGTGGTGGCAAAGGAGTGAGCCGCATCTGCCGAAGATTTCCAGAGCAATGGCAATTTTTGCGTTTTCTCAAAGGAATATTTATCTCTTAATTTCTTGACCCATGAAAAACGTTCTTTTATAATGTAAAATTAATTCAGGGAGGAAACCCTCGCTTTGGGGGAAATAATCACCCAACATGCAGTTTTTTTGGTTCCCCATTTCATCAAAACATGACAGGAGGCCTCAAATGGACCTTTGGAGGAAAATTGGTATTGCAATCGTCTCGATGATACCGGCTTTTGTATTGAGTGGACTGATCTGGAACATGTCTCATTCCTGGTTGTCAGTGGTTGCCATGATTGTCATTGTAGCCCTGTTCAGTGGTTCGGCCATTGCCGGAAAGTTTTCCTCTCCAGAACAAAACGCCCATCATTAAGGCATTTTTCAAAAGAATGGGGGATCGGTTTTAGCCGCCGATCCCCCTTTTTTTGTGCAGTCAATTCCCAACTGAAATCTCAGGGATTTTAGGCGTTCTGCATTTCACAGGCCATAATCGTCTGTTTGCAGAGTACGGATGTCGTTACGGAACCAACACCCGCGGGAACAGGGGAAATGCGCGCCACGATGGGTTCCACCGCGGCATAGTCCACATCACCGCAGTATTTGCCGGGGTTATCCGGATCTGCGTTGATTCCCACGTCAATGACAACTTGTCCTTCCTTAACATAGTCGGCGTTGATCATCTTTGCACGGCCAACGGCTGCAATAAGGATCTCGGCTTCCTTACACACCGCGGGCAGATTTTCCGTCCTTGAATGGCAGATGGTTACCGTGCCGTGTTCTCGCAGAAGCAGCATGGCAAGCGGCTTACCCACAACCAGAGACCGACCGACCACCACACATTTCTTCCCTTTGATGGGGATATCATAATGATGGATCATATCCATGCATGCCGTGGGGGTACAGGGGGGGAAGCCCGTAGGATCATCCGTAAACACCTTTGCCGCGCCGCCCAGGCTCAAACAGTCAACATCCTTTTCCACGGGTATCAGGGTTCTTATTTTCCGTTCATCCAAATGTTTGGGCAGGGGAGAAAACATGAGGATGCCATTGACGTCCTTTTTAGCGCCGATATCCGTAAGGGCTTTCTCAAATGCCGCCTGATCAATATCTTCCGGAAATTCGAATACTTCACTTTCCATACCCACAGCGGTACATGTCTTTTTGGCGCCACCCTCGTAGAACAGGTCATCGGGACGGGCGCCGACCCTTACTATTCCAAGCTTGGGAATAATATTGCGACCCTTCAGTGCTTCAACCTTTTGGGTCAGTTCCTCTTTCATCGCATCCGCAACGGGTTTGCCTTTAAGTCTCTCTCCCATCAATAAACCTCCTCATTTGGTTAATTTGGAAACCACAAGATCAAGTGCTTCATCGGCAAGTTTTGATCCTTCTTCCAACAATTCGTTCATTTCCGTTCTGGTTTGTTCTATAAAGCCGGTGTCTTTTATGGCGTTTAAATTAATAATAACATTCAGCCTTCCGGCAATAAGGGCAGCCTTCAAAAAAACAACACCACAACCCACATCAGAGATGGCAATCATGGTGCCAATTTGTCCCATCCTATGATGGACCTTGATGCCTTCATACGCCTTACGCATAATCTCCATGGGGACGGAACAGGCGACTTTACAGCAGTTTTCCATGGTTTCTGCTTTGTATTTCGCCTCTTCGGGTGTGTTTTTGGGCAATCCATAGGCCTTCGATAATGGCTCGAAAACCTCGGCATCTTTGTCCACAAGATTTTCCAATTCAGCGATTATCCGGTCGCCTTTGGCGATAAGTTCCTTGACCTCTCCTTCAACATCAGCATATTTCTTTTTTCCTACGGTGAGATTTCCCACCATATTGGAAAGGGCCACACCAATAGCGCCACCCATTGCGGCTGCGCCACCGCCTCCGGGAACGGCGGCTTTGGATGCCAATACCTCTACAAAATCCTTACAAGATTTATCCAACATCGACATGTTCTACTCCTCTCTTTAAGTGATTAGATTGTCCACGGATAAGGACCATGACAATAAATAATTGCGTAAAGATAAGCAAGACGTGTAATTATTTTTAGAAAAGGTCATTACATAGGGTATAATTATTTGTCAAGAGAAAAGGAGCGGAAAAAAAACCATGAAAGCAAATCTGGTTTACATCACTGCATCAAGCGAAAATGAGGCCTTGAGCATCGGCAAAGCGCTCGTTTCGGAAAGATTGGCGGCATCGGTCAATATCATCAATTCTGTTCGGTCTCTGTACTGGTGGGAGGGAGAAATTCACGACGAGCAGGAAGTGGTCATTGTGGCCAAAACAAGTGCTGCGCTTGTTGAAAGACTGACCGAAAAGGTGACGGCCATGCACAGCTATGTTTGTCCCTGTGTTATCAGCATCCCCATTGAAAAAGGCCATCAGGCCTTTTTGGACTGGATTGACGCGGTTACCCGGGAATAATTTTCAAACAGGCTCTCAGCCTTTGCCCTTATTTTTTGGTCCGCCGTTTTTTCCTGATTATCCGCGGCAAAAAGAGGATAGCCACAAGGGCGATGAGAATCAGAAATGCGATGTTGTACTGAAAGAGGATGTGCCCCATTTTTTCTTTTACCGTTTCCCAGTTGTTCCCCAGTGAATAGCCGATGGCAATCCAGATGAGGTTCCATGCGCCGGCACTGATCAAGGCGAGAAGGGCAACCCTGAAAACGCCCAGGCGGGAGATGCCTCCCGCCAGTGAGATGATGGAACGAATGCCGGGAAAAAATCGGTTGAGCAGGATCAGAAAATAACCATATCGTTGGAACCAGTGCTCAGCCTGAAGAATGTTTTGAGCGCTGAAAAGTTTGTAATCCTTTTCAATAAAGAATTTCCTGCCCAAAAAACGGCCAATCCAGAACAGCGACATAAACCCTGCCAGACTTCCCAGGGTAGTGGACAGGTACACACCCATAAAATCAAGGCGGCGGGCGCCCACCAGGAAAGCCCCAAACGCCGTAATGGTATCTCCTGGAATGGGGGGGAAGATGTTTTCCACAAAGGCGCTCAACCCCAGTAGAAGATAGAGCAGCGCGTTTGGCAGCGTATCAAAGAGATTCAAAAAACGATCCAGATAAGACAATGGGATCCTTGCAGATTAGGTTTATGTAAAAGCCGTATGCTCAGGCAGTGTTTTTGACGGATTCTATGTTTTCCGGGCATGAAATGTCAATGGACTTGATAATTCTGGGTCTTCGTGGGTTAACGTGAAGAAGAGAATTTTGTTGTTCCATCGGGCAAAAGCGAAGTCAGTAGCGATTTTTACGTTAATCCGCGATGAGCCAATTATCCTAAATCCGCCGCCATAAAGGAGCTTTACGACCAGTTGCGGCGTTCCCTTCAACAGCGCGATGGGTCAAGAATTGTTCGATCTTTCGGTGTGAATCGAATAATGCCCAAACCAAAGAACCGAATGAATATCATCCATTAGTTTTTGGTTTTATGTTGACATTGTGGCTACTCTCTCTATACTCATCCGATGATTAAAAAATAAGGAAGGCTTGCAAATCTATGGTTTGCATACATTTTTAAAATTTTGTTTTTATAATGAATGATTAAGCTTATTATCAGGTTAAAATGACCTGATAATCAATTGAGCCGGTTGGTGGATTGCATGGCGGGCTCAAGCTTTGGTCCAGGTTGGAATTAAACTTTTACCACGTCCAGAGGCAATGGTTTTATAGCCTCGAATGAAAAGGAGATTTGTAATGAAAAGAACTTCAGGTTGTTTTTTTCTCTGGATCATGTTTACGGTGTTGTTCTTTGCTGTGGAAGGCGTGTGCGAAGAAGATTCGAATGAACTGACAGTTGCGTATGTGGGACTCGATAAAACCCATGTACGCTACAAATATGTCGGAAGCCCAACCACCTTGTCTATTACGCTAAAACGAGATGACACGGTTCTCGATTCAAGTTCGGGAACCCTTGAAGGAACGATATGCGATAAGGACCTGGATCCGGGGGCCTATACCTACAGTATTGTTCATAGATATTATTACATTAAAGATGGAAAAAAAATCGAAGTGGAAGGAGTCGTGTTTTCACGCAGTGGGACAGTCAACGGTGAAACCATTCGTGGTACGCTTCTCTTCGATGAAGAGGTTGATGCTGCGTCAAAAAAGATATCCACTTATATTCGCCTAAACGATGGCTGGTCTCGATACACCCTTACGGTACCGGCCGACAAGAGCCTCTCTATCCGGAATGCCCAATTGGAAAACGTTGAGGTCGAAAAAACCGTGCTGAAAATCATACCGTCCGCCATCATTGATGCCGGCGCATCATCTGTCCGGGATACGTCTCTAACAGTGGATGAAACATTAGACGCAAACCACGGAACAGTCGGCAACCGTGCCGGCGGCAACATTTCTTTTTACAACTGCAAATTCAGCGGTATTAAAATTCATACGGCCAATGAATCCACCGAGGGAGAGGCGCTTTATCTGAAAAACAGCAGCCCCTCTGTTTATGACAGCGTATTTTTTAAATATGTTCGGATCGATGGAAAAAATGAATCTGTTTTTACGGGCAACCTGTTTAAAGAAAGCATTATTTTCGATTATCCCGGTTCTTCGGAGCATCAATACGATCCGACCATTCAAGATAACAGCTTTCTCGGAAAATGGGCGCTTATCGGGCCGGACAGCCTGTCGCGCCCCATCAATATTGGCAACAACTACTATGGGGACAAAAATGGCCCCGGACGACAGTTCGACAACTCATTTCTGGGCCCCCGCGGCGCAATTGTGGATGCCATCTTTTCTTTATCCGGATACGCGGATTCGGGCAGCCACCTGCCCGAAAGCGTCCCGCCCACCTTCTGGATGTCAAAATACATTATGGGGCAAAGCGCTGTCAGTCATGAGTGGAGCCGTCTGAGCCCTGCGGGCTGGGGAGGCAAGGAGACTCTCCTGAGCATTGAAATCGTGAGCAGTCACCAGGAAGTTGCGGACGCCAAAGTGATTGTTGAAATCGATGGCGAAACACTGCCCGATTCCATTGCCACAGGACCAGCTCCGGTCCTTTACCGGGATATAAGTCAACATTCCGACACCTTTTTAGCCAACGGCTATGCCACATTTGATTTTATACTGCCTGCCATGGACAAAACCTGCATTCATCTGAAAGCATGGCTCGATACCACCGGTGTTAAAGGATTTGACAGCATGCAAAAAGGCAAAGAGCTGATCATCGACGAGCCGTATATATTCTTCAACCAGAAGAAGACCAGACCACTGTACTTATTTGTTCAGCCTGTAAATGTGGTTGGTCAGGGCGGACCCTCAACACCGGTGTCCAAGATCGTTTCCGATATTCGCAACCTCATAAGCGCAATGCTTCCTTTCGACAGAGCAAATCTGCACGTATGGGGAACGTCCAAGGCGGTATCCTACACGCCGGGCGCGGGGATTTCCCAAGGGCTTTCACTGTATCCATTGGCAATGCTGAATTCTGCGGTTCGCGGTCTTTTTTCCCTGTGCGACTGGGCCAGCGGAGCGCAGGTCACGCCTGATTTTGTCATTTCCGTATTTCCCGGAAATTCGTTTCCAGCAGGCGTCGAGGGCATGAATGTCAAACTTTTCCGCAGCACCCTCTTTGTAACCGAAGATAAACTCAAAGCGCTGGTTCACGAGCTTGGCCACGCGGGTCCAGGGTTATATCTTGACAAGGAACAATACGATGATCCGAGATGGGCGCCTTCGGGCATGCGGCTCAAGGGCATGAGCCTATTTGTAACGGATAAGGCCGGGGATGATTTTTCCATATCACGATATCGATTTCTCCACTTTCCAGAAAACACGAATCAGATGTGGTACGACATTATGGGGGCTGTTGAGCCCAGTTGGATAGCCGTGGATACCCTCGCTTCCTTTGCAGGCTGGAACGCTTCGCGAAGCCGGGCATATCCAGCTTCCGATCAACGGCTGAAAACCGTCGGCGACTATCCTGTTCCAGCGGGAGAGTGGCGTATCTTCTTCAATGCCCATGTGGAAGCTGATTCTGTGTTCCCAGCCAGACAGCGCCTAATACCTGGCACAGTCACCGCCTTCAATGTCAGTCTATTTGCGGATTACAATATCGTGATACCAAATTCTCCATCATATGCCTATTGGAAGGCTTACGATGCATCCGGCAATCTAATTAAAGATGCAGGCTTCTATATTCCGGATGACGATGGTCAGGGTTTCTTGGATTATGACGCCCTCCAGCTTACCGCCGATGTGCCTGACAGTACAACGCTGCTGGAACTCTATAATCTTGTTTATGCGGCAGACGGAAGTATTTCTGGTTCCGAGTTGGTTTTGTCCTTACCCATTTCAGATACGCTCTCCACCCGGATCATTTCGCCGAGTAACGGTGAAACCCTTGAGGAGGGTGTTGTGCTCCAATGGCAAACAACCCAGACCCGGTCCATGGTTTCGCCGGATAGAACTTCCGGCCAGTCCCTCCAGCACCAAGTGCATGTCAGCCATGACGGGGGCCAAAGCTGGAACCCCATGGGCTGGTTTATCGAGGATGAACGTCTGGAGATCCCGCTGAAGAGCCTTGCGGCCGGCGATAACATCTCTTTCCGTGTGATTACCTCGGACGGTCTGCGGTATGCGGAAGACCGCGTGGACAACCTCCGCATACCTGCCCGGCCCCCTGTGGTGACCGTACGGCTGCCCCTGGAGGGTGATCGATCCGACCCTGGCCATGCCTGGTCTTTTTCGGGTGAAAGTTACTCCCTGGATGAAGATCTTGATGCAGAAGGCAAGTGGACATCATCCCTTGACGGGGAACTGGGAACCGGCGCCAGTCTCCAAAATATTGTTCTGACTGAGGGCGACCATGTGATCACCTACACGGTTGTGGACTCAAAAGGCCTTTCAGGTCACGCCGGTGTCGGTATTACGGTGGAGCAGGAAGCGATTGAATCATTTGATTTTGCATTCGCTTCGGATGCCCTGAAAATAACCATACCCGGAAAGGATCCGTATGAACAGCGATTGGCCCCACTGGTTTTGAACAAGGCGCATCCGACCCGCTTATCCCTTCGGAACACGGGAACCCATTCAACCCTGTCCCTGAAACTCTTTATGAAAGCGCCGGGACAGACCGAAACCCTGCTCAAGGAGACGGCATTTGCGTTAGGTCCCTTTGATGAGGTCCTTTTGACCACCGAATTTACACCGGTTTCCGAAGGGGACTATGTGTTTCGCGCCGTGGTTGAATCCACCAGCCCAGCCGACAGCAATCCAGCCAATAACCAGCGTCTGTGGACCCATTCAACCAGCACCATCGGCGCGGTGACGGTTTCCAGAACCGGCAGCGGCGCCATTAGCAGCGACCCCATCGGAATATCATGTGGCGAGAACTGTTCGGGAAGCTTTGAAAGGGGCGGATACGTCATCCTGACGGCCACACCGGAACCGGGCTGGGCCTTTAAGGAATGGGAGGGAGATTGCAGTGGATCAGATAAGACCTGTGCGGTGCTTTTGGACCGGCAGGCCTCTGCCCGCGCTGTGTTCCAATTTGCCCCCAGCTCGATGCTCTATGTCAGCCCCACCGGAGATTGCGGGGGCAAACCGGGTTGCCATGCTTCCATTCAGAGTGCCATGGATGCGGCGGAGAGCGGTGCACTGATCCTTATTGAAAACGGAACCTATCCAGAAACGATTACCCTGAAAGACGCCAAGCTTTTAACCCTTCAGGGAGGCTGGAATTCCTCATTCACTCAACCGTCAGGGACAACGACCATCAAGGCCCCCAGTGCGCCACAAGGTTCCCTAACAATCCAAAATGTGAATATAGAACCTTGATGAAGTTTGGGCAGAACATTGGTTTTTTTTAAAATGATGGTTGACTGATTTTCTTTCATTTGCTATTGCTCTGTCGACAATACTAAGGAGGATTTTCCAGTTATGGCAAAGAAAAAATTGACCCGGAAAGAGCTTTTGAAGGGTGCCGATGAGTTCATGACGCTTTCCAGCAAAGTAGCGCTTTATTCAAACCAGCACGTGCGTGAGTTGAAATTGGCGGGGATTGGTCTGGCTGTTGTCGTGGTGGCTTATATCGCCATCTGGGCATACATGGGACATACCAATAAGATGGGGCAGGAAGCGTATAACGTGGCCTATGATGCGTTGGTCCAAAGTCCTCAGCCTGAAGCTGCGGATGAAGAAAGCGTGAAAAAATCAGAGGCGCTTTTTGAAGCGGTGATCAGCGATTATGGCATGAGCAAGGCGGCGGACCTGGCCCTTGCCCAGGTAGGACATGCAAAGTTCACAAACAAACAGTATGACGACGCCATCAATTATTACCAGGAGTTTTCGAGTAAAGTGTCGGGGAATGAAGCCTATGAAACCCTGACCCTCCTGGCACTGGCGGCGTGTCACGAAGCCAAAGGGGATATGGCGAAGGCGGTTTCGATTCTAACCGGCATTGTAAAAACCGCCGACAACCCTTTTCGGGAAAATGCCATGTTAAATTTAGAGCGGGTTTACAGGCTTGACAAACAACCCGAAAAGGCGGACGAAATTTTGAAAAATTTTGCCAAGGAATATGCAAATTCGCCTTTTTATCCAATGGTCAAAGCTCGTATCTAAGCTCAAAAAAGCCCTTTTTATATCCTGCCGCATTTTTTTGACTTTATTTTGTTCATTCAATCTTTGTCCCCCCCTCTCGCTCAGCTGTTTCCATTATGAAGTCGGGTTAGTCGATAAATGCTGGTGAGCAGGGACGAAAAATATTTCGCCCCTGCTGCCGCAAGCTTATCTTTTCAAAATGAGAATTGATGGCCTCGGTCTTTTTTCTTGACAGCTTCAGGGTTCTTTTTTTATAGTTACGATGTAGCTAAAATGTAGCTTTTGAGGAGGCTTGATATGGTGATCACCGAAATTTTGGCAAGAAACGCCGGCATGTACGGAGATGAGATTGCCCTTGTTGAGCGGGAGCCCGAAAAAGGGAGGCGGGCAACCTTGACATGGAAGGAATTTGATGGGATGGCCAACCGGGTCGCCAATGGTTTGATTGCCAAGGGCGTAAAACGAGGCGATAAAGTCATCCACTTGATGATGAATTGCCTGGAATGGCTCCCCGCCTATTTTGGAATCCTACGGACCGGCGCATGGGTCGTTCCTCTGAATTTCCGGTTTACCGCCGAGGATATCCGGTATTGCGCGGATATTGCGGAAGCCAAGGCAATGATTTTTGGTGAGGAGTTTGTTGAGCGTATCGATGTCGTCAAAGATGATCTGAAGGCCATCAAGGATTTCATATTTGTAGGGCCCGATAATCTGAAACCTTCCTACGCTGAACCCTTTGTCGCTTTTCTTGAAACGGGTTCCCCCAATGATCCCGGCAAGGAAATCAATCTTCTGGATGAAGCAGCCCTTTATTTCACTTCCGGCACCACCGGAACGCCTAAACCGATCCTTTTGACCCACCGGAATCTGGAATCGTCCTGTATCACTGAAAATCGTCATCACAATCAAACCCATGAAGATACATTTCTCTGCATTCCGCCCCTATATCACACCGGCGCCAAAATGCATTGGTTTGGGAGCTTTATCGTGGGGGGGAAAGGTGTCATTTTAAAAGGAATCAAACCGGAGTGGATACTGGAAGCCGTAAGCGAGGAAAAGGCCACCATTGTGTGGCTGCTGGTGCCTTGGGCCCAGGACATCCTCATTGCCATTGAGAACGGCGACATCAATTTGAGTGATTATCAATTGGATCAATGGCGGTTGATGCACATCGGCGCTCAGCCGGTTCCGCCAAGTCTGGTTAAAAACTGGAAAAAGGTTTTCCCTGCCCATGACTACGATACCAACTATGGTTTGAGCGAGACCACGGGCCCTGGTTGTGTCCATTTGGGAATGGAGAATCTTCACAAGGTGGGGGCCATCGGGGTTCCCGGATTTGATTGGGCGTGCAAAATCGTTGATTTTAACCTGAAGGAAGTGCCAAAAGGAAACCCCGGTGAACTCATGGTCAAGGGACCCGGCGTTATGAAAGAATACTATAAAAACCCCGAGGCTACGGAAAACACCCTTATTGATGGATGGTTACTCACCGGCGACATGGCTCGCTTTGATGAAGACGGATTTATCTGGCTTGTGGATCGCAAAAAAGATGTGATCATTACCGGCGGCGAAAACATTTTTCCAGTGGAGATTGAAGCGTATCTGATGGAAAATCAAAACCTGCAGGACGCCGCGGTCATCGGTATTGCCGACGAACGTTTGGGAGAGATCGCCGCAGCCGTGCTCAAAGTCAAACCGGGGGCATCCTTGAGTGAAGAGGAAGCCCTCCGTTTTTGTGAAGGACTGCCGCGGTACAAAAGGCCCCGAAGGATCTTTTTTGATGATGTTCCCAGAAATCCCACGGGAAAGATTGAAAAACCCAAACTTAGAAAGAAATATGCAGGCATGGCTGAAAGTTTCAAGTTGTAACGTTTCACTTAAACGCTAACCAGAAACAATTCGGAGGAAAATATGCACAAATTGCTGACAGACTCTCCAGGGGAAAAAATGCTTTTGTTGGGCAACGAGGCCATTGCCCGGGGCGCCCTAGAGGCGGGCGTATCATTTGCCACATGTTATCCGGGTACGCCTTCTTCAGAGATTCCACAAAACTTTTTTAGCATCAGCCTGGAATCGGACCTCTATTTTGAATACTCCACCAATGAGAAGGTCGCCATGGAAGTGGCTGCCGCAGCGGCTGTTTCGGGGCTCAGGACCATTGTTACCATGAAACATGTGGGGCTCAATGTGGCCGCCGACCCGTTAATGACCCTGGCCTATGTGGGCGTCAAGGGCGGTATGGTGATTATCAATGCAGATGATCCTTCGCTCTTTTCCAGCCAGAACGAGCAGGACAACCGTTACTTTGCCAGGCTGTCGGGTTTGCCCATGCTCGAACCCACCTCCAGTCAGGAAATGAAGGACATGACCCTTGCGGCCTTTGAAATGTCCGAAGCCCTGGAACTCCCGGTCATTATCAGGACCACCACCCGGTTGGCTCATGTGAGAGGGCCGGTGGAACTGGGGACGCTGAAACCCGTTACGAAAAAAGCCACCTTTGAAAAAAATCCCTTCCGCTTTGTGACGGTTCCGGCGGTTTCCAGGAATCTCCATAAGGTGTTGCTGGAAAAATTTGATAAGGCCTCCGAAATTTCCGACGATGACGCTGCCTACAATGAGGTGATCGGGACCGGAAAATGGGGCATTGTCGCCAATGGCGCCTGCTTTAACTATGTGAAAGATGCGGTCTTGGATTTGGGGATCGGCGATAAAGTTTCCATCCTGAAACTGGTGATGTCATGGCCTATGCCGCGTACCCGGTGTATCGATTTTATGAAAAAAATGGATAAGGTTCTGGTGGTGGAAGAACTGGAACCCCTTAATGAAACCGAACTGAAGGCTATGGCACAGGAGAACGGGATTACCATCCCCATCAAGGGGAAAGGGGTCGGCGCATTCTCACGCCTTTTTGAATATGACCCCGGTATGGTGCGCCAAGCCATTGCGGACTATTTTGGCATCCCATACACGGCTCCCGAGCCACTGGATCTTTCGGCCACACCGGATCTGCCGGGAAGACCGCCCAATCTTTGTGCCGGGTGTCCCCATCGCGCCACCTACTATGCCGTCAAAAAGGTTTTTGGTCCGGACGCCATCTTCCCAACGGATATCGGATGTTACACCCTCGGCGTTCTGCCGCCCATTTCCATGGCTGATTTCGTCATCTGTATGGGGTCTTCCGCCAGTTCCAGTTGCGGTTTTGCGCAAGCCACAAACCAAAAGGTGGTCTCCTTTATTGGTGATTCCACCTTCTTTCATTCAGGCATCACCGGACTCGTGGATGCCGTTCACAACAACCACAAATTCACCCTGGTCATCCTGGATAATGGCACGACGGCCATGACCGGTCACCAAATTCATCCCGGCGTCAATACGGAACCCATGGGGATCGAACGGACCCGCATCTCCATTGAAGAGGTAGTGCGGGGTTTGGGCGTTAAGGATATCCATGTGGTGAAACCCTTTAAACTGAATAAAACCATGGAATCCATTAAAAAGGCCATGGAATACGACGGGTTATCGGTCATTATTTCACAGGAGCTGTGCCCCCTCTTTGCCAAGGCCACAAAGCAGTTCAAGAAGACCAAACCTTTCCGCGTCAATCATGACAAATGCAAGAACCACAGGGACTGCATCAATCTTCTGGCATGTCCGGCCATGTACTTGGATGGAGACCAGGTGGAAATTGATAAAATCGCTTGCATCGGCTGCACCGTGTGTGCTCAGGTTTGTCCGGAGAACGCCATTGTACCCGTGAAAGAGGGATAGGGAGGCTCTAAATGATGAAAACAAAGAGATTGGTATTTATCGGTGTGGGTGGTCAGGGGAACCTTCTTGCTTCTCGTTTATTGGGCGAAGCGGCACTCTCAATGAATATCCCCACCGTGGTCAGTGAAATTCACGGTATGGCTCAGCGGGGTGGTATTGTGGAATCGGCGGTGTTGTTGGGAGACGTACAAAGCCCCATCGTATCCAGCTCTGAAGCCGATGTCTTGATCGGTTTTGAGCCCCTGGAAACGCTGCGGGCCTTAGGCAAATGCAACAAAGAGACGGTGGTCATCACCAACATACACCCATTGCCCCCCTTTACCGTGGCCGTGGGTCAGGGGACCTACCCTAAGGTGGAAGAAACCCTTCAGTTTATTCGTGAAAGGGCGAAAAGGGTCATTGAGCTCGATGGAACGGCCATCGCGGAAGAGGTGGGAAACCCTCTGGCGCTGAACATGGTTATGCTGGGCGCACTCATCGGTTCAGGGACAACCCCCATTGGGGCTGAAGAGATGAAGAAAGTTCTGTCAACTTCCACTAAAAAGGCGTTTCTGGAGTCTAATTTGAAAGCCTTTGACCTGGGGATGGCAAAGGCGGTTTAAGCACCACGTGATACAGCAGGTTTAGAAATACAAAAAAAGGCATTGATCCTTGAGAAAGATCGATGCCTTTTTTGTTGATGGTTTTTCAATCGTCAACATCTTTCATTTCTTTCCCAAAACGACTTTTTCGCAGGAGGATCTTTTTCATCACATCCTCTTCCATAATTTCAAGATCTGAAAGCAAGATCTTTCCATTGACACCATGGCGGACTACGGGAACATTGGAACTGATATAGCCATAGCGCAGCCCATAGGCGTTGCTTTCATCCACAAGAACGGATGAAGCAGGCAACTGGGCGGGTTGTGCCATGCCGGACTCCTTCAAAATGTGGATCAAATAGTTCTTTCCAGTGGACATGGCCATATCGTCTCCGTTGAAGGAACGTTTGAGCATGGCATCCTCAGTATAAAGGAGTTCCAGGTTGGGAAAAACGCTTAAAATATTCATATGTACCGCCACCCGAAATCCGGCGTCATCCAACCGGTCTTTTAGTTCCGCGATTTTTCGATAATTTTCCCGAACATCATCTACATCCCGGTAGGGAAGGTCGAGAATAACGGATATCTCGAGGAAAATGCTTCTGTCCAGATATCGAATCATGTTCTCAACCGCCAATTCAATGTCGTGGTAGAGATAGCCTTTTGCCACGTGCTTCAGGGTAAAATCAGAGGTGGATTCCAATCCGATAAGCAGACAGTTAACGTACTGATTGATAAATTCAATGTAATTTTTGTCTTTTAACAGTGTGATGCCGGTAAATATGGTGATGTGGTATTGGGAGATCTGCTGAAGAATTTTCTGAACCATGGGGGAGTGAGGACGATAATAGGAGTCAATGAAACGAATGTGTTTGGAATTGAAGCCCTGCATGGTCTCATGGATGGCCTGAACCGCGTTTTGGCTTTCCATATCCTTCAAAAAATCCATTCGCGGCAATTCCTTGTATGTACAAAATTTGCATTTGCCGTACCAGCACCAGTTATTGAATCCGAAATGGACAGGGATGGCAGCCTTCCCCTGATAATGGGGGCTCAGGAAGTCATTGCGGCATTCATAAATGGTCCGATAGTCGTTTTGATCGATTTTTCCGTCTTTCCAATTTTTGATGATTTGGTACAGATCGGTTGTCAGGTCAACATTGCCCGAAATAACAATAAGATTGTCGCGGACTATCGATTTTTCCACTCCCATATTGAAGAGAAATTGCCGGAAAAAAGGGGCCGATAAACCAATATTGACGAGTGGCCCCCCTAAGACCACTTTCTTTTCACTTTGAAGCAATTGTTTGACGATCAGTAAATCACAGAAATTGATACAGGTAACAATAATATGATCCGCTTCAAAATTTTCCCTGATAAATTCATCATAATACCCATGGGCCATGAAGACATAAAAAACATTGTATACCATGTATTTCTGCTGCAAAAAAGAGATGACATTTGGAGAGAAACGGGATGCCGCCTTTTCCAGAATGCCGTCATACAGCTCTTTGTCCTTGTTTGAGGTATAAGTCCTGACGGGGATATGACTGAATTGGACATCAAGATTTTTGTTGCGAAGCAGATTTTCCGTCATGATCCGGGTTGCCATGGGATAAAAAGGCTTGAATAATGGCGGATACACATAGGCGACTTTCATTTTTTTCACCATCCCTAAGTTTAATCGATTTTCGAGTTGTATGGTTGCGTGATTTCCAGAAGCGCCTGGAAGATCGGGTCCTTGCCCACCCCTCTTCTTCTGGCGGTATCCATTACTTCATTCAGGAACATGAGCCTGGACCAGTCAAAGGGCTTATTTTTCAGGCTCCGCACCTTTTCCGGCGTCACGTCCCCGGGAAAACTGGCTGGAATCTCACGGCCCAGTGCCCTGAATGCGAGCATGGTGCGGATACATTTGTCACATTGGCAACAGTTGGCGTCAGGAAGCGTATCGAACCTGTATTGTCCCTCCCAACAGACCTTGAGGTTATCCAGCGCTTCGGGCCATAAAAACAGGGCTTCCAGTTTTTCCATCCGCGTAAACACCATATCGTGGTGTATTTTAAAGCGGTTGCTTGAAAGGAGTCGATCCGTCAGAGGATGACTTCCCCATGGACGCAGATGAAGATAGGAATGGCTGCTGCCTATGAGGCAGCCCCCCCACAGCGTGCGAAACAGGGATGATACCGATGCAATGACGCAGGCGTGAGTCATCCAGAATCTTTTAATGGAAAGCAGATACTTTAAGTTGGTTCTGACGTTCAGAAAGGTTAAGTCGGGGTATAACGCAAAGAGCTTCCGATTTCGTTCGACGACATTCCGGCACTGCACATTGTAATTGATGTTTACATCAAATCCCTCAATATACAGAATGGCGTTCACATTAAAACGCTTTCGTTTGATGGGACCCTTTTTCAGTACGTGATTCAGTGCACTAAAGGCCCCATCCACGCCTCCGGAAAAGCTTAAAATCACGTTGTTGTGGCTTTTATTTTCTTCCCGCTCACTGTCGGGAACAATATCAATGCGCTGGTATTTATCAGGAAACCATGTACTGAAAATAATCTGAAATTCTTCCAGGTTATCCAGCAGGGACGACGAAACCGGTCCATGCACCCGTAAGGTTGCCTTGTCCTCCATGGCCTTCGGTAAGGCTGCCAGAACAAAGGGATCCATCATATCGCAGGAAATGTATTGCCATTGGTCCGGGGGAACCGAATACCATAGTTTTAAGTCTTCATCATAAGACCGATTTAAATTAATGTTGATACGCACCCGGCCGTTTTCATCACAGTTTTCAACGGGGCCCGAATACAAGTCTAATTTCCGCATGCATACTCCTTAAAAGGCTACGGACACAACGTGGGACGGTTCAGCAAAGACCCCCCAGACACTCCCAAGGCGGAGCGATAGGAAAGGGCAAAAGTTAATTCCGATTCGTTATGGTCCAGCGGAATAAAGGTCAAAAGGTCAAATTCTAAGGCGGCGGGATAGGTAGCAAGGTCCTACTTTTCATAGCTTTGCAACTTTTCATGCAGGCTGCGCATCCGGCCGCTGAGAGCCTTGCAGATGTGAAGGGCGATCTGCGGGTATTCTCGCACGATTTCACTAAATTCCTGCTTGTGGAGTACCAGAAATCGAGAGTCTTCCGAAGTTTTGATAGAGGCTGATCGAACAGCATCTTCAAAAAGCGCCATCTCCCCGAAGTAATCCCCGGCCTTGATACAAGCCAGTTCAATCTCGCGGGCGCCTTCTTCTCCCACGCCCTTGAGTACGGAAACAGTTCCATTAATAATCAGAAACATGGTTTCGCCGGCTTCACCCTCTTTGATGACAAATTCATCCTTTTTGCAATCCAGCTCTTCTGTTACCGATGCGACGGCAGCCAATTCACTGACGGAAAGACCTTCAAAGATGTTGATTCCTTTGAGTCTCAGGATTTTGTCGGGAATTGTAATTTCCGTTTCCATACCATCCTCCATTTCGTCTGAATCACCATGCCGAACAGCCACAACTTTTGCGGCCATTTGTCGAACATACAAATTTTCCGATTCAGTCAAATCCTTCACAATGCCTTTGTCTGAAATATCATTTTTCTGGTTGGCCAGAAGAAACAGCGTCAGTACCACTGTGACCCAATCCCGTTTACCCAGAAGATGGGAACACAGGGCGCCCTGGTCGCCACTGAAATCGGGCAGTTTGAATTTTTTTCGGCCTACCGCCAATGCATCCTTGTTGTTTTGATTTTCCAGAAGCGGCAGCATAATACTCGAAAGAGACGAATCCATTGTATCATCCAAAGCTTCAAGGCTGTTGGATCTCGCCCGCTTATCCGCTGAAAAAATGCCGCGCCAGATGATTCGCATTTGTCCTGATCGATCCTCCGTAGCCAGCACGCGAAGGATTGTTTCAAGCTCCACCTGCATCTTGCCGGCAAGGTGGCTGGTGATAAGATCTCTTGCCAAGCTTTCAGGAAACGCATTTAGACTTTCAACTTCCGACAGGTGGTTGTAACATCTCTCCAGCTGGGAACGCGCAAATCGATACAGATCGAGGTCTTTGATGTTCAGGGATTCCAGCAAATCAAAGATGCCTTCCCGAACGCGCCGCCTGGGTATGTTAAGCGCTTCAACCAGAACCTGCGGATTCTGGTGAGGTGCATTCAGGATTTTTTCTTTTGCCAGGGCGCATATGGTATCTGAAACATCGTCCATCCGGCTGATGGCCATTCGAATGGCATCATCGTTATTTAATTCAAAGGCCGTTAAAGCCGCCAGCCGAACCTGCTCCGAAGCATGGACCAGATAAGGCAGAACCAAGCTGTTGGGGGCTTCCACTTTCAAGTTGTGAAGCGCATACAGAATATGATGGATGAGGTCATGATTTTCCGGCGTCGCCAGCATGGCCTTCAGTCTTGGAACATAGCTTTCATCATCGGTTTCGCCCGAGGCGATAACCCCGGCACGCCTTTCAGCCAGTTCTCGGGAGGTTAACCATGCATCAATAACCTCTTTATACGCTTCGGGGGAAGCTCTGTACAAACCGATTACGGCATAGGCTTTGATCTCGGGGTTTTCACTGGTTTCAAAGATTTCCCTGGAAAAGTCCAGGCCTCCCTGGGCGGAAAGACGATTGGCGGCTTTGACCATCGCAATGGTGAGGTCCTGCTGTTTTAGGTCAAGCCATTCCCTGAAACGGGCAATGGCATCATCACCGGCTTCCGAAGACAGCATGGCCAGCAGTTGGATTTTGGTTTTGTCGTCATTATTTTCAAGGACCGACAGGATGTGGTTATCCAGGTTTTCAAAGTTCTGGGCTTTGAGTACGCGCGCATGCCACAAACAATCTTCTCCCCGGGAGGCAAGGAAGGTCTCCAGGAGTCTGTTCTGGATGCTTTTGTCAGCAAAAACGCTGTTGGCGTCCTTTTCCTCGAGGGATTTGAGATCCAGCATGTTGTTGCTGATCAGATCCAGCAATATACGGGGATAGCTTTTTTTGAGAACAAATGTGGTGAAAACCCACGCGCCCACAAAAATCATGGCGGCAATGGAAAGATATCGGGGCGGGTAAAGACCCTCTGAAACCATGATAATCCCGGACCCGATCAATATGCCCACGCGAACCACGGTTCCCCTCAGAAACGGTCTTATCACCGCACGGTAGGATACCGGAAAAAGCCCCATGAGAATGGCGCGGGCCGGGTTGTTCATGGTGGTTCTCAGGATATTGGTGGAAATCCTGGCGTACATGGCGGAAAAAATATCAAACCGCAGCAGGAATGCCAGGAATGCCAGCATATAGTTGATGGGATGAAACATGAGTACCACGGGGAGACCCAGGCGCCCGTATACACGTCCAACAAAGAGCAGGATAATGAGGCTTACAATATTCATGCAGCCTCTGAAATAGCCGAAAAATGTCAGCATGCCACTTTGGGTGGCAAAGGTTTGGTTGACCGAAAAAGCAAACTGGTAATTCATGATGGGGATGACCATATTGGGCAGCAGGGTCAGAAGAATCAAAATTTTAACCAGGGTGGATTTCTTCATGAGGGGAAGCACGTTCTTGAAATCCTGCACTAAATTGATGCTTTTTTTGCCCTTTTTCCCTTTTTTGTCCGACAGAAGCAATGTGGGAAACTTTTTGCCCATTCGCCGAACCCCCAGAGCGCCCAGACTGGTGGTAATTAAATAGGCAAACATGAGATTGTCCATGGTAATGGCTTTGGCCAGGGGGGGCGTGGCGAAGCTGCCGATAATGCCCCCGATGACGCCTCCTGCGGTAATCAGCGGGAAAAGGCGCTTGGATTGTCTGGTGTTAAAAAGGTCGTTGGCCAGATTCCAGAAGATGAGCGCCAGAAGAACCTCGTATTGCGCTTTGAGAATATAAAGAACCGGGTAAATGAGGTCAAAACCGAGGGGAACCACAAAGCGAAGGGCCGCAACGGATATGCCGCAAAACAAGAGGGTATTTCCCAACATGCGGCTGCCCGGAATCTTTTGCATAAGTCCCGTCAGAAAGGCCATGATGAAAAAGGTGGAGATGGAATTGACCACATTGACAATGGGCAAATACTCAACGCCGTATCGTTTAAGGAAGGCTGTTTCCGCAAAATTATTAAACAGGATACTGGATGTGCGGATTAGGAAGAGAAGCAGAACGACCCAAAAAAACAGCGAAATCTCATCTTCGTAAACCTTAAGCCATTTCCCCAGGATTTTTAGCATCAAGTTGCCTCGGTATCAGAATGATAAATATGGTAAATACAGGTATATTTACTGCGCAGTCCATTGAGAGTCAAGAATATTCACATGAGAAATGTCTTTGCGCAGTATAACTCATTTCAAATATGCTTCGGCATTTTTCTGCCCCAGTTGAGAAGCCTGTTTAAAATCCGAAAGCGCCTGATCCTTTTGTTCGGAGGCCAGGTAGGCCAATCCTCGATTGAAATAAAAATCCCCGTCTTTGGGATCAATTTTGAGGGCTGAGGTGTAATCCCTGATGGCGAGATCATATTTTCCCAAGGTATAATAAACGTTGGCGCTGTTGCAAAAGGCATCTGGAAAAGAGGGCTTTATGGCAATAACCTTTTGGAAATCCCGAAGGGCCTCATCATATTTTTCCATTTTTACCCGGACCAGGCCCCTGTTGTAATAGGCATCCCCATTTTTCGGATTGATGCGGATGGCTTCAGTGTAGTCCTGAAGCGCCCGATTCAAATCCCCGTTTGAAGCATAGAGCCAGCCCCTGTTATAGAAAGCATCTCCGTCTTTGGCATTTTCCTTAATAGCAAGGTTGAGATTCTGCAGCTCTTTTTCAAAGGCTTTTCCGCGGGGTTGCTCTTTTTTTGGCTGTGTTATTTTAGGGTGTTGAGGTTCCCGGGCAACCTTCATTTTAGTGGGTTCAGTAACGGTTGTTTGCTTTTTTGGTATTTTTGGTCCTTCCCGGCCTTTTAAAGGGATAGGCGCCTCGGGTTTGCTTCTGATGATTTTCGATTTCAAAATCCCGGTTTCTTGAAGGGAACCCTGGGAAAATGCCTGGATGTGCAACATGAGTTCCTCAAAAACATAAAATCCCGCGGCGGCAAACAACAGAAGGCCCATAAGAAAAGCGAGCAGCACAATCCGCCAGTTTGTTTTTACCGGCGGAAAATGGGCAACAAGATCCTTGTCGCCGACCATCAGACCGCCCATCTGCCACCGGTACAGCATACAGAGCGACCAGGGTGCGAAAATAGAAAATGTAATGCCGTTCAGTATCCAGGTCAGCAGGCAGATTTTAATATACTCACCCAAGCGGGCGCCAAAAGATGTGACCTCTCCTCCGTATAAGGTATGTTCTTCCTTCCAGGCGTGAAAACGGTACATTCCCACCAGATAGTATAATCCGAAAGTAACCAGGGGCAGTAGCATCAGGTGCAAGACATATAGAGCAAAGAGGGCGCCCCCTGTTCCGGTAAATTTGCTCGGTTTGCCGGCCACAAGGGTATGATCGGCTTTCCATCGAAAAATCCGGCAGAGCGCCCAAGGCCCATAAAATCCCAGTGTGGCAATTGTCAAAAGACCGTTTAACAGAAGGGGCACAAAGAATTGCCCCCCGGTTCCCGAAAAAATGGTTTTCTGGTCGTGAATGAGCGTGTGGGAAGCTTTGAGTTTGAACAATCGAACGAGGGCCCAAGGGAAGTAGAACCCTAAAGACGCCAGGCTGAACAATCCCAGATGCAAAAACAGGGTGATGAAATACTGTCCGCCGGTTGCCTCGAATTGACAATTTCCTTTTGACATTCACCCACCTCTTCCTATAAATGTTTGTATCCTCAATGGTTTACGCTTAGAGATATTCTTCCCGAATGGGGGAAAAAACTTCTACAATCACCGAATCTTCTAGCACCTTGGCTGAATGCGGCACGTCTCCCGGTACGCTCCAGCTATCGCCGGGTTCGGCGTTAAAGGTTTTGCCTTCTATTATAAACTGAATTTTCCCTGAAACCAGGTAGCCGGTTTGTTCATGAGGGTGACGGTGTTCGGGAATCGCGCTTCCGCCGTCGAGAATGAATTCGCACAGATGCGTTTTTTCGCCATAAACGAGGCTTTTCATCTGAACGCCTTTTGCCGGTGTATTGTAACCTTCAAAATCCTTTTTGTAAAACATATCCTTATCCTCTCGTTTATTCTTCTGTTTGGGTCGCCTATTTTCCGCAACAATTCTTATATTTTTTACCACTTCCACAAGGGCAGAGTTCATTTCTACCGATTTTTCTGCTTCGTACAACGGTAAAATTTCGTTCTAAAAAATCATTTCTGTTTTTCTCCTCCCATTCCTCAGAGTCCTCCTCCTCGTCATCGTAAACGCTTTGCCCGATATCATATGGATTTTCATATAGATATTTAGCAATTGTCACGGCGGAAAGAATAAATGCGAATACAAAGGTGGCGCCAATGCAAAGGACTGAGCATTGAAACAGGGTCACGGGAAGCAAAAAGGAAAGGAGATACCCCGCGGCAACAAACGCTGCGGTAGAAACCGCTATCAAAAGGACAATGCAAACCAGAAAGACTAAAGTTTTAATTGCTGTTTTGATAATTAAACCTCCGTTCATATAGATGTTTATTCCCCACCAACCCCCTCAAGCCGCAACCTCAGGTAGGCTTCCGAAGCTTCCGGGTGTTCAGGTGACAATTCAAGTACGCGTTTATAGGCCTTTACCGCTTTGGGAATCTGCCTTTTCTTTTCGCTGAGTCGTGCCAGTTGCAGCCAAAGAACCATGTCGTCAGGTTTTTCCTTTAAAATTTCTTCCATCTCATTGATGGCTTGATTTTCTTTACCGGTTTTAAGGTAGGCAAAAATCAGATATTCCCGTAAGATGATATTTTTCGGATCGACGGTATTGGCCTTTTTTATCACATCAATGATTTCTTGATAGTCCTTTCGGACCACGAGAATTTCAAATAATTCCTGGAGCAACGAATCCACTTGAATCTGTTTGTTCATTAAAAGTTTTTCAATTTCCCTGATCCCCAGATCTACTTTTCCAGCCTTTAGATATGCAGACGCCAAGTGTTCATTGATCCGAATTTCCTCCGGGTTTTTTTTCAGACCCATTTCAAGAAGGGGGATGAGTTGGGCATATTCGCCTCGTTTTTTCAGATGTTCAAAAACAAAATCGTAAAGGTCCATCTCGCCGGGTTTAAGTTCCAACAGGATCAGTGCTTGCTGGTAGGCAGCAGGTGCATTGCCTTCTTTTCGGTAGATATCAAAGAGGATTTCCCGGCCTGTGGTATCTTCAGGGTGGTTTTCGACATAGGTCTCAAAATAGGGCAGCGCAACCTTCAGATTTCCATTTTCGTATTCCAGAGCGTTCAAATTGTAAAGTGCCGCTTCATTTTTGGGATCAAGCGCAAGAATTTTCTCATATACCCCCCGGAGCGCATCGTTATCCGCCTGCTGCTCCAGGATCTTGGCCATGAGTGCAAGACCGCGCTTTGAATCAGGCTTTTTCTTCAGGATCTGGGATAGGCATTGTCGAGACTTTTCAAGGTCTCCCTTGTTCTCCAGCCTTTCCGCCAGCTTCAATCGTCCCTCGATATCATCGGAATTTAAAGTGACCGCATTATCCAGATAAAAATCAGCCTCTTTTTGCCGTCCCAATCGTTCATACAAATCAGATAGATTATAGTGAAGGTTGGGATCCTTCTGGTCAAGACTCACAGCCGAAAGATAAATCGAAACGGCTTTTTCCACCTGCCCGGCTTTCGTATAGAGGTAACCGAGGTTTTTATACAACGACAGTTGTTTATCGACAGGCGCATGTTCAAGCAGTATTTGATACTCCCTGGCAGCTTCTTCCCATTCGCCTTTTTGTTCCAGTATTTCAGCGAGCCGTGCGCGTGTTTCAAAATCGTCGGGATTGTGTTTGATTAATTCCCTCAAAACATCAAGCATTCCATTTTGGTCTTTCAGAACGGTGTAGCCTGTCAGAAGCTTCTTCAGTGTTTCGGGGTCATTTTTTTCAGCCGCCCTTTTTTGAAGCATGGGGATTGCTTTTTCCCATATGTTCTGCGCCATGTACTCGTCCAGAAGGCGATCATGGATGCGATCGTCTTCTGGAAGGAGGGCATACCCTCTTTCAAGGATCTCCACTCTCATTTCATCATCAATTATTCGACTGGCTTTTTCCAGCCAGTCCTCCGTATAGGGCTGAACAATCCATGTAAGATACCCGATTTCCCGATTCAGGTATTTGACTTGAATTTTAAAATGGTATCGCTGAAAAGAATCTTTGTCGGGCAACAGTTCGGAGAGGGTTGTCTCATCGTATTGCAGAGCATTGACGTCAAGCCCTTTGCAGACGAGACGGATATCCATGTTGAAGGGAATGTTTGTGGAAATGTCGGCAATTTCCAGCTTGTCCCGGGGGCGCAGGGAAAGGGTTTCCCTAGATAAAAGTTTAAGGGGACGGCCGTTGACATTCATCGACAGGTAATTCAAGCGGGGGGTCTGGGAATGCTGCCACCACAACCAACCGCCTATGGCGGAAACGCTCAGCACTAAAAAGGTGAACAGCCAGAAGAGCCGTCTACGGCGCGCCCTTTTTTTTCTGCGATTTTCCAGCAATGGACAACCTCAAAGCACCGATCTTAGGCTAATGGAACTTGCAAAGAGACGACCATAAATCACAACTTTGACATAACCTGAGGCTGTTAATGTCGCATTTGCGGCGTTAGTTCTATGCCGACACTTTTTTTTGGGTCCTTTTTCCGAACTTTCCTTCCCAAATTAAAAGAATGGGACTGGCCACAAAAACAGAGGAATAGGTCCCTACAATCACCCCCACCAACAACGCGAAGGCAAAGTCATGTATGACGCCCCCGCCCAGGATAAAAAGGGCAAGGATGACGATTAGCGTGGTACCAGACGTCAGGATGGTTCGACTGAGGGTTTCATTGATGCTCATATTCATGGTTTCTTCAAAAGGTTTTCGCCTGAAGCGCCTCAGATTTTCGCGTATTCGGTCAAAGACAATAATCGTGTCATTGAGCGAATACCCCACAATGGTCAAAAATGCCGCAATAATGGAAAGAGACAGCTCCCTTTCCGTCAAGGCAAAAAAGCCCAGGGTAATGATGACATCGTGCATCAGCGCAATGATGGCCCCTAAAGCATATTTGAGGTTCAAGAACAAGCATAGTGCGAGGGTTACCATGAGGGCAATCAGAATAAGCCAGGTGACGCTGATGCCGATTTGCGAGGTGACATAGACCACAAAAGCCAGACTTATGGCCATGATGATGCTCATCAGCCATTTAAGCTCAAATCGTCCGGAGATATAGATGGCAATGAACAGGATTGAATAGAAAATGGCAAAAAGGGCCTTTTGACGCAGGTCCTTGCCCACTTTTGGCCCCACCATTTCAACCCGCCGGATGTCAACGTTTGCGCCAAATGTAGTTTTTAATGCCTGCGCAACCCGGTCGCCCAGGTTTTCCATTTCAACTTCCGTGTTTCGAATTCGAATGAGATATTCAAATTGTCCGGCTTCACCGAATTGTTGAACAATGCTGTCTTCAAGATTAACGGCGCCGAGGGCTTTCTTAATTTCGGAAGGAGATGTTTTTTGTGCCATTTTAACTTGAACGAGTACACCTCCGGAGAAATCCACACCATAGTTCGGCCCTCCCCGCCACAAAAGCAACAGGATGGTGGCAAGAATCATTAAACCGGAAAAAGCGAAGGCGATTTTTCGCTTTCCAATGAAATCGATGTTAATTCCGGGTTTTATAAATTGCATTGAATAACTCCAAATGAAAGTTGATAATCAGGCCATGGGGCAATGGGCAACCCATAGTCTATAAGCCCATCTTATATGCTCAATGTCTTTATGCTGCGTTTTACATACAGATAATCAAAGATGATTCGGGTAAAAAAGATGGCTGTGAAAAGACTGGCCACAATGCCGATGCTGAGGGTCACGGCAAACCCGCGAACCGGCCCCGTTCCAAACTGAAAGAGGACCAGGGCAACGATCAGGGTTGTCAACTGGGCATCCAGGATCGTCACCAGCGCTTTGGCATAGCCGCCTTCAATCGCGGCCCTGGGGGGTTTCCCAAGCCGGAGTTCTTCCCGAATCCGCTCGAATATCAAGACATTGGCATCAACCGACATGCCGATGGTCAGGATAATGCCCGCAATTCCGGGAAGCGTCAGGGTTGCGCTGAAAAAGGCGAGCCCCGCCATAATGAACAGTATGTTCAACAGGAGCGCCATGTCCGCAATGGCGCCGGAAAGTCCATAATAGATCATCATGAAAAGGACAACGATGATGCCGCCGATGAGCATGGATTTAAAGCCTTTCTCTATGGAGTCCTTTCCAAGGGAGGGCCCTACCGTCCGTTCTTCAATGATTTTAACGGGCGCGGGAAGTGCCCCCGCCCGCAATACGATAGCCAGGTCTCTGGCCTCATCAGTGGTATAACGTCCTGTTATCTGGGCCTTCCCCCCGGAAATTTTATCCTGAATAACGGGTGCGGAGTTGACTTTCCCGTCCAGTACGATGGCCAGACGTTTCTTGATATTTTGAGCGGTTACCTGTTCGAAAAGCCTTGCTCCCCTGGCATCAAAGGAAATGGAGACATAGGGCTCGTTATATCGGCTGTCGATTTGTACACGGGCATCCGTCAAATATTCCCCGGTGAGCGCCGTTCGTTTTTTCAAAAGATAGGGCGTTTTCCGTTCATGGCCGGTTTTGGGATCAACTGAAACCTGGTACAAAATTTCATCCCCCGGGGGAATATTACCTTTAAGGGCCTCTTGCACACTGTGTTCTTCGTCCACCAGCTTAAATTCCAGGAGGGCGGTTTTACCGATCAGTGCAATAGCCCTTTGAGAGTCTTTGATACCGGGCAACTGAATCAGAAGCCTGTGATTTTCCTGAGGACGAATGTCCGGTTCACTGACCCCGAATTGGTCAATTCTGTTTCGAATGGTTTCCAGGGCCTGATCCACCGCCATTTTCATGATATGAATTTTGGCGTCGGGGTTAAGAATCATCTGAAATACGGGTTTTCCATTCTGGTCGGGCATGGATTCCACGGTGAAATCCGAGTAACCGGCAGCCACCATGTCCTGGAACACCGTTTCGTCTTTCGATCGCATGAGCGTAATCATGATGCTGTCAAGACCATTGCGTTTCAATGCCAGGTAGCGTATTTTATCCTTTCGCAGGTCTCCTTTCATTTCGTCTACCACCCTTTCAAGGTGGTTTTCAATGGCCTTTGAGGCCTGTACTTCCAGAACAAGATGCATTCCTCCCTGCAAATCAAGACCCAGGTGAATCTTGTCTTTCGGCAGAATACTCGACCACCATGCAGGAACCTCGCCGGTTATGGACGGCAAAAGATAAGCCACTGCCGCCAAGATTGCAAACAACGCGATTGCGCTACGCCAACTTAAGCTTCTAGACACTTGCTACTCCCAGATTGGGTTCATGAGGACTGTTGGATTGCCTGTTTCTACTGTTGTCCCTTGGTTGCCACGCCGGAAATGGAACCCCTTGAAATTTTGACTCTCACTTTCGGCGCGATTTCCACTGTGACCACGTCATCGGTGAGCCCGGTGACCACTCCGTGAAGACCCCCGCCGGTTACAATCCGATCCCCTTTTTTAATGGCGGCAAGCAGTTGTTTATGTTGTTTGGCCTTTTTTTGTTGCGGTCTGATCAGCAGAAAATAAAAAATTGCGAACATCAAAATAAGGGGCAGAAAGGCGCCGAATCCGCCACCCGCGCCTTCGCCGCCACCGCCGCCCAAATTACCCATGGCATGCGCTAAAAAATTCATTCTTGAACCTCCTCTCAATCATTCCTGTTTCGTTTTGATTCATAAAATTTTGAGCAAAAAAGATCAAAATTATCGTCCTTAATAGCAGATCGCATGCTCGACATCAAGCTGCAATAGTATGAAATGTTATGTATTGAATTCAGCCTGTATGCCAGAATTTCTTTCGCCATAAAAAGATGTCTTAAATAGGCTCTGGAATAGTTCGTGCAGGTGTAACAATTGCAGTGTGTATCAACCGGCTTTTCGTCTTCCATGTACCGTGCATTTTTGATGTTCAGTTTGCCGGAGGTTGTAAACAGTGTGCCGTTTCTGGCATTGCGGGTCGGCATGACGCAGTCGAACATGTCAACCCCACGGCGAACCGCCTCAACAAGGTCTTCGGGCTTCCCCACACCCATTAAATAAACAGGGGCATCTACGGGAAGGAAGTCGATGACATCATCGATGACCCGATGTCTAGTGACGGCATCTTCGCCCACGGAAAGTCCCCCCAATGCATAACCATCGAAGTGCATGGCAACGAGTTCTCCCGCGCTTTTTTCCCGCAGGTCCTTGTGCATGCCTCCCTGTACAATGCCGAACAGGGCTTGGTCATGCCTCTTTCTGTGATCCATGCACCGGCGCGCCCACAGGCTGGTTAGTTCAACGGACCTCAAAATATAATCGTAATCAGCGGGATAAGGGGTGCATTCATCAAAGGCCATGGCAATGTCCGCTCCCAGAGCTTCCTGAATGTCTATGGCCTCTTCCGGACCAATGAGGTGTTTTGAGCCGTCTATGTGAGATTGAAAAACGACCCCTCTTTCGGAAATTTCCCGCAACCGCGCCAGGCTGTAAACCTGAAATCCACCACTATCCGTAAGGATTGCGCCTTTCCAGTTCATAAACGGATGCAGACCGCCCAGACGACGAATGAGCTCATGTCCGGGTCTCAGATATAGGTGGTAAGTGTTGGCCAGTATAACGGAAGCTTGTGCCGCCATCAGGTCTTCGGGGGACATTGCCTTGACGGATCCTTGCGTACCCACCGGCATGAAAACAGGGGTTTCAATGCTTCCGTGAGGGGTCTTGAGGATTCCGGTCCTGGCGCGACAATTCGCCTCGTTATGGGTTACCTTAAATTCCAAATTGAATCCAATATATTTTTAGCTGTTAGCCAACCGCTAAACAATAACCATGGCATCGCCGTAACTGTAAAAACGGTATTCATTCGCGATGGCCCAGGCATAGGCATCTTTGATCAAACTGAACCCTGCAAATGCCGATACCAGAAAGAGCAGTGAACTCTTAGGCAGATGAAAATTCGTGATGAGTCCATCCACCACATGAAAATCAAATCCGGGCGTGATCAGAAGCCCGCTTTCTCCATGACCGGCGCGCAGCCCTTCTTCCGCCGTCCATGCCGTTTCCAGCGCACGAACAACTGTTGTTCCAACGGCAAAAACTTTTCCGCCCCGCTCTCTGGTTTCGGTAATCGACCGCACGGTATCGGGATCGATAAAATAACGTTCGATTCCCAGATGGTGCTTTCGAATGTCCTCTGTTTCCACAGGTCGGAACGTACCGTAACCCACATGAAGCGTCAAAGGAGCAATGGAAATGCCGCGCTCCTTAAGAGCAGCGATAACATTTTCCGTAAAATGGAGGCCGGCTGTGGGTGCCGCAACCGCGCCGTCACATGCGGCATAAACCGTTTGATATCTTTCGTTGTCAAGGGCCGCCAGCGAACCGCCTTTTGATCGCTTTATATAGGGGGGCAAAGGAAGATGCCCTTTTTCAGCCAAGAGACCTTGAATGCCTTTTCCATTCTCGGAAAAGGATATTCTCACCATGCCCCGCTCAAGGACCTCCTCAATTTTTCCCGAAACCCCATCAAAAAAAAGCAGGCTCCCCCGCTTCGGTTTTCGAGAAGACTTCAGCAGGCATAACCTGGGTCTGCTGCGCCGGTCCTCCGCGCCGAAATGTTCCAGAACGAGAATCTCAACTTTGCCCCCGCTCTCCTTGCGGCCAAAAATCCTCGCGGGAAGCACCCGGGTATTGTTCACCACCAAAAGATCATGGGGTTGAAGAAGAGACGGCAACTCAAAAAAACGCTGATCCGAAAGGGCGCCTGTTGAGCGATTCACTCTGAGCAATTTAGAATGATCCCGTTCTGCAGCCGGAATTTGAGCGATGAGGTTTTCCGGGAGATAGAAATCATAATGTTCTGTTTTCAGCATCGGAAACACTTTAAATCGTATAAGATATACAAATTGAATTTTTAAGTCAAACGGTTTATGCCTTATGAACAATTTTCATTTTGGCATAATGTCAACCTGTGTCGATCCCGTTTACACATATTGCTTGATATCTGAAAAAGGATCAGTTAGTTATGATCCAATAAGAAGTTTTCCATGATGGGAATTCAAAAAAAGGAAGTCAGAAATATTTTAACGAGCGTCAAAAGGAACCTGTGAAATGAAATTTGCAATCGATGTAATATTAAAAAAAACCCTTTCCTGCTGTTTTGAGCAGGATAAACTCAAGGAAACTGTTTTTCCGAATTATGTCATCGAAGTACCCAAAAATTCAGAACATGGCCATTTCGCCACCAATTTACCCATGACCCTTGCATCCAGTCAAAAAAGAAACCCTCGTGAAATTGCATCGATTATTTTGGATAATCTGAAGGATGAGGAAGATTTTTTTGAAAAGGCGGAAATCGCGGGACCCGGATTTATCAATTTTACGATTCGAGCAAAAGAATGGCACCGTATCCTCAATCAAATTCTTCAGGATGAGGAGGACTACGGACGGAGCGAGATGGGGCGAAATGAAAAAATTCTGGTTGAATTCGTCAGCGCCAACCCAACGGGCCCGCTTCATCTCGGGCATGGCCGAGGCGCCGCTTTGGGTGATACCCTCTGCAGGATACTTTCCTTTTGCGGGCATCAAGTCGTTAGAGAGTTTTATATCAATGATGCCGGGTTGCAGATCAAAATGCTGGGTGAGTCCATTTGGGCCCGCTTCAAACAGATGGATGACCCGGGCTTTGCTTTTCCTGAAAATGGCTATCATGGCGACTACATCCTGGATTTGGCCGAGACCATCTCAAGGGAAACGGATTTAACGCTTCTGAGCCATGAGAAAACCATAGACCACTGCTCCGAATCCGGGAAGGCCATCATGCTGAAGGATATTCAGCAGGTATTGACCCGTTTCAGGGTAGACTTTGATGTTTGGTCCAGTGAGAGCGATCTCTATGCCTCGGGCTTGCTTGACAAAACATTGGAAGCGATACGGGACAGGGGACATCTGTATGAACAGGACGGTGCGGAGTGGATCAGAACATCAGCGTTTGGGGACGACAAGGACCGGGTGATTCGAAAAGGAGATGGACAGTTTACCTATTTTGCGTCGGATATTGCGTATCACCTGGAAAAACATCAGCGGGGGTTTACAAAGGCCATCAACATATGGGGCGCTGACCACCATGGGTACGTCCCTCGCGTAAAAGCGGCGCTTTTGAGTCACGGTATCCCGTCAGCGTGGCTTTCCGTTCCGTTGATTCAGCTGGTAAAATTATGGCAGGATGGACAGGAAGTCCGGATGAGCAAGCGGGCCGGGAATTTCGTAACACTCCAGGAACTGTTGGATGATGTTGGGGTTGATGCGGCACGTTTTGTATTCCTTACCAAAAGCCACGATTCACCGCTTGATGTGGATATGGATCTTGTAAAAAAACAGGATAGCGAAAACCCCGTTTATTATGTTCAATATGCGCATGCCCGGATATGCAGTATCATTCGAAAGGCCGAATTGGATGGGATTGCCGTACCGGACTACCATGATGGACTTTCAGAATGTCTGGTGATGGAAGAAGAAATGGCGCTTATCAGGACCCTGTCGGAATTTCCATCGCTTCTGGAGGATATCTCCAAAACCCTGGAAGCACACCGGTTAACCTACTACCTGACGCACTTGGCAGCATCCTTCCATCGATACTTCAACATGGGATCAAAAAATGCGGCGCTTCGGGTGATCACTGAAGATAAAAACCTAACCCAGGCCAGGTTGGTCCTGGTTTCGGGAGTGAAGATTGTCATCGCAAACGGATTGAAGTTGCTGGGTGTCAGTGCACCTGAAAAAATGTAAGAAAAACGGTATGCCGGAAAAAGAAGAAAAGGCTGAAAAAGGGAAAAAGGGTCTTCGCCTGGAGCTTTCTCGTACGGCGCTCTTTTTTTGGAGCCTGGGCCTTTTAGTCCTTTTGGGTTGGATCTTTGCTCTGGGCGTTCTGGCGGGCAGGGGGCTTTTGCCCAGCGGCGCAAAGACCTTGGCTGAGCTCAAAAACCAGATTGTCAAGCTTCAGGAGATGGTGGGCAAAAAAAACGCATCGGAGTTAGACCGAATTAAGGGGGTTCAAACAAATCCGGAATTTGGATTTTATGATGAACTTTCTTCAAGAAAAATGCCGGTGGTACAAAGCCCGCACGAACCGCCCCCTAAACGATCCATTGTTGAAAAGACGGAAGAGCCGGAAGTGGAACAACCGAAACCGGCATTGCCTGCTTCAGAACGATACGTGGTTCAGGTGGCTTCCCTGGATCAAGAGAAACCGGCATTGGGAATGGTCAACCAACTGTTGCCGCGAGGATATCCTGCCTACCATTACAAAGTTTTCATCAAAGGGCGGAGTTATTTCCGCGTGCGATGCGGCCCATTCAAAACAAGGGCGGAAGCTTTGAGTGTTCAGGAGAAACTGGCGAAACAGGAGCATCTGAAAGGTTACGTTCAAAAGGTTGATGGGCAATAAGCGTCAATCGTTAAGTGAAAAACTGACAAAAAGGAACAAACTGTGGTATACGACGAACATGAATATCCGCTTGTGAGAAAAGCGGTCATTGAGGATATTGAACCGATTCACGGAATTTTAAACGCCTTTGCCGTGAAGGGTCGCCTGCTGCCCAGGTCTCTCAGCGAGCTTTATGAACATTTACGCGCCTATTTTGTCTTGGAAATCGCACCGGGAGAGCGAGTGCAGGGGGTCTGTGGTCTAGGGATATGCTGGAAGGACCTGGCGGAAATCAAATCGCTGGCGGTTGTTGAAGCATTGCAGGGACAGGGACTGGGACGAAAACTCGTGGAAGCATGCTTGAGTGAGGCTTCCGCACTCGGGCTTGACAAGGTCTTTACATTGACCTATGTTCCCGAATTTTTTATTAAAATGGGGTTTTGTGAGGTTGACAAATCGTGTCTTCCCCACAAGATATGGGCTGATTGCTTGAAGTGTCCCAAGTTTCCTGATTGCGATGAGACCGCCTTGATGCTTCAACTTTGAAAGTGTGGAGGAAAAAATGTTTGGCATTGGCATGCCGGAATTAATTATCATTTTGGTGATCGCCCTAATTGTTATCGGACCCAAAAAGCTTCCTGATCTGGCCAAGGCCCTGGGAAAAGGACTGTCCGAATTCAAAAAGGCGACCTCGGAAATCAAGGACGGGTTGAACCTGGACGAGGA
This sequence comes from Desulfatiglandales bacterium, assembly GCA_963664475.2. Lineage (GTDB taxonomy): Bacteria > Desulfobacterota > DSM-4660 > Desulfatiglandales > Desulfatiglandaceae > NaphS2. The sequence continues at coordinate 843,939 of CAXXXE010000001.1, read as the reverse complement.
TCTGAAAGAGACCCGAGAAAGCTTGGTAGATGCCGTCAGTGGGCTGGATAACCCCGCAACTTCGAAAGAACCGGATTCCTCAAATGGCAAAGCCTCAAAATTCGAAGACTTCGATGAAATGCTGGACGATTACCACAAGGAAAGCGTACCGCCGTTAAAGGACATGAAAGAGAAAACCCCGCCGGAGATTCCGATGGAGAAAGACCGAAATGGATAGCGAAGAAAAACAACCCTTTCTAAGTCATTTGGAGGAACTCCGCAAGCGTCTGATCATATCCGCTGTCGCGGTTGGAATCGGTTTTGCAGCTTCATACGCCTTTGCTGAAAGGCTTTTCGGTTTACTGGTGGCGCCGCTGCAAGCCGTTATGCCGGAGGGAGGGCATCTGATCTTCACCAATCTTCCCGAGATGTTTTTCACCTACTTAAAAGTTTCGTTTCTATCGGGCATATTGCTGGTAGCCCCGTTTATTTTCTACCAGATATGGATGTTTATCGCTCCGGGTCTTTACAAAAAGGAAAAGAAATATGTGATCCCTTTTGTCGTGGCTTCCACCATTCTTTTTGTGGGAGGGTCCCTCTTTGGCTATTTTATCGTTTTCCCATTTGGTTTCAAGTTTTTCGTCGGATTTTCAAACGAATATGTAGAGGCTTTACCCTCGGTAAAACAGTATTTTTCCTTTGCCATAAAACTGCTATTTGCCTTTGGGGTGGTTTTTGAACTTCCGGTCGTTATTTTTTTCCTGGCAAAGATGGGGGTGGTGACGCCCCAGTTGCTTAGAAAAAACCGCAAATACGCGATTTTGATGACGTTCGTTGTGGCTGCAATCCTCACTCCCCCTGACGTAATTACCCAGTGTATGATGGCGGGTCCTCTGATCATCCTCTACGAAATAGGCATTCTGGTGGCACAAGTCGCCTGGAAGAAAAAAGAGACCAAGAAAAAGGAAGCGGAGGATGATGACGAAGTCAATGAGTAACCGTTCACGGTTTCGTCAATTGATCGATACGGCCCTGTTTCCGGAAATGGTCAGAAGTAGTGGCATTTTTCGGGCTTCCCCTTCGGTATCGAAGGTGAAAGGGCCCGTTACGCCATCAAAAACCGGCAGATCAACCAAGGCTTGTCGCAAATCATTCCGGGTTTGCAGGTTGCCTTGGGTAAGGATTGTTTTCAACAAACGGATGGTATCGTACCCACTGGCTGCCAGGATTCCCGGTATAGCCCCAAAGTTATTTCTGTAATCATTTACAAAGGCCATGACCTTTGGGTTTTCGGAGTCCGCCGCAAAACCTGAAGAAAAAACAGCGCCTTGGAGATAGTTGTTGGCCAGGCTTAACAATTGGGGAGAATGCCAGGGCCTGGTGCCCATCAACCGGATACCCAAGACATCATGAAATGCCAGTTGCGGCGCAATCATGGCGACCCGTTGGTAGATGTCGGGAATGAAAATCGCATCAAAGTCGATCAGGGGGGGGGCTTCTTTGCCGTCGGCGGTTTTTCCATTATGGTAAAGTCCCACCATCTTCTTGATTTGATCCGCAAAGTCCGTTGCATCCGTGGGATAAGATTCGACGGCGGTGACGCTGCCGCCCATTTCATCCAGCTTATCCCAAAATAGGTTCATACAAAATCGTCCATAGGCGTTGTCCGGGTATAAAATGCCGAACCGCGCCAATCCCCATTGGCCCATGGCCACCTGAAGGAGTGCATTGATTTCCTGTGTTGGAGTGAGAAAATTTCGAAATACCATATTCCCCTCCTTCACAATATTTTGATGTTGCGTGAGGGCGACCATTGGAATTCCCAGTTTCTGTGCCTCCGCTGCAATGGAAACGGCTGTTTTGCTGGAAAGAGGACCGATGATGCCCACGACTTTCTGCTTTTTGACCAATCCTTCAAGTTCATCCATCGCTTTTTCCGGACTTCCCCCCGTATCCTTTATAATTACCTCAATTTGCTTTCCATCAAGGGGGACATTCAGCATCCCCAGCGTTATTCCGTTGAGGACTTCTTGACCAAAGACGGCAAAGGGGCCGCTTAAGGGGAGCAAACAGCCGATGCGGTTTGTGCTGATGGACATCTCTTCTGCTATCTGTGCCAGTATTGCCTCTCCCATGGAAATCCAACGGGAATCGCGAGTGGATCTAATGAGCAATTGAGCCGCTTTTTCCGCCCGGCCCAGTTCATTTTGCGAAAGAAAAACACGGCTCATTTGATGATAGATGTCAGGGGGATAGATGGCTGTTTTTTCGTTTTCCAGAAGACGATCCAGGAGTATGGGCCCGGCCGTGGACATCAGAATTTCCAGCTTTTCATTCAGCTGCATTTCCTTTGCAGGGTCATCCTTCCATATTCTTTTAGCCTCAACCCACCAGAAAAAAGCCTCCTCCGTTTCTCCCAAGGCACAGAAATCATCCCCCAGCAGAACAAGAATATCCTTTTTCAGAAAGTGTTGCTGATACCGGTCAAGCCACCGAAAGGCTTCACGGGCGGAAGTTTCATATTTCCCCAGGTGAGCGAGAATAAGCGAAATCTGATATCGAATTTCAGGCATCCAGGTATAATTGGGATAAGTTTTTGATAGTCTTTGGAGGGAACCGAGAGCCTTTTCCGGCTGTTTCAGCTTCAAATGGATTTCCGCTATGCGTTGAAGGGCCAGGGGTATTCGGTTGTCTCCTGGCGCCCGTTTTAGAAAGATATGGTAGTCCGCCAACGCTTTTTGAAAATTGCCGCTTCGTTGGTATTTTTCGGCCATGGCAAAGGGATCCGAACGACTTTCCCGATCTGTGGCAGTTGTGGGTTTTTTTGGCTGGCAGGAAAATAAAAAAAGGGCCATCCCTGCCAGTAAAACAGAAACAGCCCTTTTAATTGGAATAGAGCAAACAATCACTTCTTGACTTCCTCAAAATCAGCATCTACCACATCATCATCTTTGGCGCCCCCCACATCCGCATCCGGCCCGGGGCCGGGCTGTCCCGCCTCTTGTCCCTGGTTTGCGTTGGCATACATGGCTTCCGCCAGTTTATGGGAGGCTTGGGTCAATTCTTCAGTAAGTCGCTTTATTTCTTCCGTATCTTCCCCTTCCAGGGATTTTTTCAACTTCTCGATCGCCTGTTCGATATTTGATTTATTGGCGTCGTCCAGTTTGTCGCCGAATTCTTTAACTGATTTCTCGGTGGAATAGATCAGGGAATCCGCCATATTGCGAGCATCGATGAGTGCCCGTTTTTTCTTATCTTCTTCGGCGTGCAGTTCGGCGTCTTTTACGAGGTTTTTGATTTCTTCTTCACTCAAGCCGCTGGACGCGGTAATTTTGATGGATTGCTCTTTGCCCGTTCCGAGATCCTTTGCGGAAACACTAACAATGCCGTTGGCATCGATATCAAAGGTCACTTCGATTTGAGGAACACCTCTCGGCGCCGGTGGAATTCCCACAAGCTGAAAGCGGCCCAGGGTTTTGTTATAGGCAGCCATTTCCCGCTCTCCCTGAAGAACATGGATTTCCACCGCGGGCTGGCTGTCGGCCGCCGTGCTGAAAGTCTGACTCTTTTTGGTGGGAATCGTCGTGTTTTTTTCGATCAGCTTGGTGAATACGCCGCCCAAGGTTTCGATTCCCAAAGATAGCGGCGTGACGTCGAGAAGCAGAACGTCTTTGACTTCCCCCTTCAACACCCCGCCTTGAATGCCTGCGCCTACCGCTACGACCTCATCGGGGTTGACGCCTTTGTTGGGTTCCCTGCCGAAAATTTCGGCGACTTTTGCCTGAACCTTGGGCATTCGGGTCATGCCGCCCACCAGGATAACGTCATCAATTTCCTTAGCGGAAAGCCCGGCATCTTTCATGGCCATCTGACAAGGGGCCACGACTTTCTGAACGAGATCGTCCACCAACCCTTCCAGTTTAGCGCGGGTCAGTTTGATGTTCAGGTGTTTAGGACCGCTGGCATCCGCTGTGATGAAGGGAAGGTTGACATCGGTTTCCATGGAACCGGAAAGTTCCGTCTTTGCCTTTTCAGCGCCTTCCTTTAAACGCTGAAGCGCCATTTTGTCGCTGCGCAGATCAATTCCCTGGTCTTTTTTAAATTCATCGGCCAGATAGTCAATGATTCTCAGATCAAAATCTTCACCGCCCAGATGAGTATCGCCATTGGTGGATTTGACCTCGAAAACCCCTTCCCCGATTTCCAGAATAGAGATATCAAAGGTCCCGCCCCCCAGATCAAAAACCGCGATCTTTCGATCTCCTTTTTTATCCACGCCAAAAGCCAGAGAAGCCGCGGTGGGCTCATTGATAATCCGTTCGACGTTCAGGCCCGCAATCCGTCCGGCATCTTTTGTGGCCTGTCGCTGGCTGTCATTAAAATACGCGGGAACGGTAATGACCGCATCGGTCACCGTTTCCCCAAGATAGCTCTCGGCGGTTTCTTTCATCTTTTTAAGGATGATGGCGGATATCTCAGCGGGGCTGTAATCTTTACCCCTGATATTCACATGGGCGTCGCCGTTGGCCGCCTTGCTGATGTTGTAAGGGAGAACTTTGATGTCCCTGGAGACTTCCGGGGAGTCGTATTTCCGTCCAATCAACCGTTTAACCGCAAAAACCGTGTTTTCCGGGTTGGTTACGGCCTGCCGTTTGGCCGTCTGCCCAACCAGTCGTTCTCCGCCTTCCGTAAAGCCCACAATAGAAGGCGTTGTCCGGCTTCCTTCAGCATTGGCGATCACAACGGGATCTCCACCTTCCATCACGGCTACGCACGAGTTGGTTGTCCCGAGATCAATTCCTATCGTTTTTCCCATTTACCTGCCTCCTAAGTATTTTTTATCTTATTAACAACGACCATGGCTGGCCTGATAAGTCTCTGGTTCAACAAATATCCTTTTTGAAGTTCCATTAGCACCGCTCCGGGGGCCGCTTCTTCATCTGCCTGTTCAGAAACAGCTTCGTGGAAATTGGGATCAAAGGGCGCGCCAACTGCTTTTACCGTTTCCACACCGGCTTTTTCCAGGACGTTTATCAGTCCTTTCAGCGTCAGGTCTACCCCCTCCCTCAAGGCTTCAAGGGCATTTTCATCTCGTGAATGGGCCAGGGCCTTTTCAAGATTGTCGGCAACGGGAAGGAGCTGTTTGGTGAGCGCTTCGTTCCCGTACTTGACCAGTTCCTGTTTGTCTTTCTGGAACCGTTTTTTCATGTTTTCCATCTCCGCCTGAGAACGGAGATAGTTATCCAGATTATGATCGGCCAAAGCCTGCACTTCTGATATTTTTTCAATCAACTGGTCTTTTGTCATGTCCGATAAGGGGACTTCTGTTTTCTGTTCATCTTGAGATTCGTCTTCCGAGGTCAATTCCCCTTGCTCTTCCCCAGTGACTTCCTCCGGTAAATCTTCAGTTGTATTATTTCCTTCCATGACATCAATCCTGGCCACATTTCTCTCCTGCAAATACCATCAAACGGGGTTGGTTCTCATTTCGTACACAAGCGTTACGTTAAGCATCGGAAAAAGTTTTGTCAAGTTGCACATTTTGAACTTTTCCCGAGATAAAAAGAGGCTGTTTTTAAAGAAAAAGTGGTTGAAAAATGGCTGTTGGCAGGAAAGAGAAAATGCGTGCATGACTGAAATCATATTAAGATGCCCCGCGGCTGTGCCTGAGATAATTTTTAAGGAGGTTCTTAATGGCCGCCGGGGAAATTAGCCATGATTCTTTCAAGATCTTTCAGCAGGAGCGGCGCATTTTCCCGAGTAAGGCGATGGGTCTCCTCATTCGTTTTTCCGGTGGGTTTGATAAAAAGACCATCTGCGCCCGCTTTGAACATCGCGACGGCGTCATTGATCAGCGATTTCCTGGTGTAAAAAACCGCCGGTACTTCAGGGTAATGCTTTCGAGTTTGTTGCAGGTTCCTGAGCCCATACTTCCGGTTTTGTCCGATTTTATTGCAAACGTCTTCAAAGAGGGATCGCCAGCTGTCCACGATGGAAAAGAATCGCTTTAGATATTCATTGTTTACATCGCCAATGACTTCGTCCAAGCCGGAATAGACATCTTCCAAACATGGAAAATCGGCAATTTTTTCCCGAACCTCCTCCATAGGCGTTACCCGGGGGGTTGTCACGGCTTCATCCTGCCCCCAGAGATCCAGGAGAAATAGCGCCGGCACAGCGTTTTTCAATAACGTTTTGGCTTCGTGAAAAGTGTATGCTTGAACAAACTGAAAATCCAGCGCGCAGGGTGCGATTTCATGTTTAACCAGGTCATGCTCGAAATTGGAATCATCAATAAAACAAATAATCGGTTTCATGGGTTTCCTCTAAAATTTTGTTTAATTATGAGTGTACAGGAATTGTTGACAGATTTTGTTGCAATTGTCAATTGAGGGTATGCCTGAATATCAATTTGTCATTCAGATATGATGCATAATTCGTATTTTCAATGTTTTATCTGGGATAAACTGATTTTAGCCGATTTTTCGTTTGAGTTTCAGCAGTTTATCCTGTAATGTCAAATAAAATTGAAATGTTTTTAAGGTTGGTGGATCTTTCCTGAATAAGCTCCGATGGCGGTGATTCACTTGGATGAAAGCCCCAATATGACTAATGGAAATCAAAGTGGAGAGGCAATGGAGACTATTGATACGTTTGATATAAAGAAGGCGATTGTCGACTCTGTTACGGAAGTGTTTGACACAATGCTCTCCATGGATGTCCAATATTTTGAACAAGTAAGCCAGTCCTATTTATATGGAGAACGAATACTCGGCTCGGTCAATCTGGTTGGCGCGATCATGGGGATCGTCAATATCCAGGTCAGCGAGGAATTCTCCAGAGAAATCACCTGCGCCATGCTGGGGATTGAGGATGAGGAACTCAATGGAATTGACGAAATAAAGGACGTTGTCGGCGAAGTATGCAACATGGTGGGTGGAAATTTGAAATCGAATCTTTGCGACGCGGGCCTGTCCTGCAAACTCTCCACGCCCGTATTGACCACAGGGAAAGATTACCGGTGTAATACCCGGGATATGAAGCGCAACGAATATCTGACCTTTTACCACGATGAACACGCTATCCTGGTGGAAGTGGGAATGAAATCCGTAAAACCGGGAAATATGCCTGACGGCTTATTTCCCGAGGCTGTGGATGCGGATGAAAACATCGGTCTTGAATTCTTCGATGTGGAAAAGAGTATCACCAAATCAGTTCCCGAAGTATTTGATACGATGCTGGAAATGGAAGCTGTAGCCTGCGATCCCGGCCCAGTGAAACTGGACGGAAACGTGAGTCGAATGGTGGGATCCATCAGTATGTCAGGCGCCATTCAGGGCCGACTGAACCTCCATATCACGGAAAAATTTTCCCGCCAAATGACTGCGGCGATGCTTGGAATTGAACTGGAGGAGATTGAGAGCCTGGATGAAGTGAAAGATGTGATCGGTGAGATCTGTAATATGATTTCCGGAACCCTGAAATCGGATCTTTGCGACGCAGGGCACAACTGCGTCCTCTCACCACCCTCCTTCACCACGGGCAGCAATTTCGAGATGAAATTATTGAGATTGTCCAGACACGAAACGTTTGCGTACCGCTGCAATGAGGCAATCGTTATGATTGAAATCGGTTTGGAGCCCGGGGAGCGATGAAAGACTCACCATAAACATATTTCATAATCCATCCTGCTTTACACCCTTCCGCCTTTTTCACAGTGTCTCTTCATTTCAAACCATGCCCGGTCAACCGTTCCAATGCATCCAGATATTTTTCTCTCGTTTTATCGATGATTTCCTTGGGTAACTTTGGCGGTGGCGGCGTTTTGGGCCATTTGATTTGGACCAGATAATCCCGCAGGAATTGCTTGTCAAAACTCTTTTGCGGGCCTCCCGGCACGTAGGTATCCATGGGCCAGAACCGGGACGAATCAGGGGTTAACACCTCGTCAATCAGGATCAATTTTCCGTCTTTGACACCGAATTCAAATTTGGTATCCGCTACAATAATTCCTTTTTGGGCCGCCAGGTCCCTTCCGAATTCATAAATTTTGAGGCTTAAACGACGAACGTTTTCAGCCATGTCCCTGCCCAGAAGCCCAACAGTCGTTTCAAAATCAATGTTTTCGTCATGCATGCCGTCGTCGGCTTTGGTGGAGGGGGTAAAGATGGGTTCCGACAGCTTTTCCGATTCTCGAAGCCCTTTTGGAAGCGTTATGCCGCAAATCGCTCCGGTCGCCGTATATTCCTTCCAGCCGGACCCGGAAAGATATCCTCTGACGATACATTCAACGGGCAATGGCGCTGTTCTTTTGACGAGCATGCTGCGGTGCTCAAGCTGTTCAACATATTTACGGCAGATTTCAGGGTACTCAGAGGGCGAACTACTGATGAGATGGTTTTCGACCATTGGCGCCAGTTTTTCAAACCAGAAAAGAGATATCCCCGTGAGGATGCTGCCTTTGTCGGGAATGGGATCATTCATCACAACATCAAAGGCACTCATGCGGTCGCTTGCCACAATCAGCAGTTTGTCTTCAATTTCATAAACATCCCGGACTTTTCCCCGCTTTAAAAGAGGGATATCCTTAAAATCGGTTTTTGTTACAACCCTTGAACCCATGCCCTTTTTCCTCCAAGTTTTTTCGCCACGCCACCATGAATCATACCGGTGCAACCCACGGCGATCTTTCCTTTATATTATAATGTTATGGCTGGGAACTTCTCGATGCTTTTTTAAAGCATTGGGAAGGTCATTTGCACTACCGGTAGTATTTTAATGGTCATAAAAACCAGCCTAAATGAGAAAAGGAGACATATTCCTGCTTCCTATTTTCGAAAAAGCCTACTATAATCTCTCCCGTAATGCAAGCTTGACAGTGGTTCACGATTTCGCTTGATTGCTTTCAATATCCTAGGTCTTGTCCGTAATGGAAAAGTGAATGAAGGGGGATTTCCAGTGCGGTTTGTTGCGGATGTCATGCTGGGAAGGCTTGCCAAATGGCTCAGGGTTCTTGGCTACGATACGGATTATCGGACGTTTGGTCGGGTTCACCTCATCGATCAAATGGCAAAGAAGGGCCGAATACCACTCACGCGCCAACGGAAATTGATCCCGTTACTGGAAGGGACCGTCTTTATTCGGGACAATCATGTGGGCGAGCAACTGGCTCAACTCAAAAACGAGTATCTTTCGAAACCCCATCATGCCGGGTGGTTTAGTCGTTGCCTCGTGTGTAATGTGCTCTTGGTGGATGCTCCGGAAGATGTGGCGCGGGACAATATTCCGGAATATGTCTTCTACAAAAATATCAACGCCATCCGGTTTTGTCCCTCCTGCGGAAGATATTTTTGGCCTGGAAGTCACAGGCATAGGATGGAAAATCAACTCAATAACTGGGGTTTCTTTCAACCCTTTTCTTGACCTTGGGAAAAAAACCTGATATCAGTAGAGGCTAAAGGGCGATTAGCTCAGTTGGATAGAGCGTTGGTCTCCGGAACCAGAGGTCGCGCGTTCGAGTCGCGCATCGCCCACCATAACAACAACAAGGGCTTACATCAATTTTGTAAGCCCTTTTTTTGCGACCTGTTTTTCTATACCCCTCACCGTACCCCTCAAAAAAAACAGGCTACCATGTTCCCGAAACAGATTGCGGGAACCTTCCCGGCAAAATAAAAGTTGTCCCTGACTTTCCCCCATGGTAAAATTTGTCATATTCATTTCAAGAAAGGGGTTCATCATGGGCGCTACCATTACATTTGACACGCACGCATATATCAAAAAGCTGAAAGACGCCGGTTTCAATGAAAAACAGGCTGAAGCCTTATCCGATGCACAAAAAGAGTCCTTCAATGAAATCCTTGATACCACACTTGCGACGAAAAGCGATATCCTGCGGCTTGAAAGGGAAATTGCTTCTGTAAAAGTCGAGATAGCGTCTTCCAGGTCCGAAATTATCAAATGGGTTGCCGGCATGCTGGTTGTCCAGGCTGGTGTTGTCGCTGCCCTGGTTAAGCTTCTGTGATTTTCATCGTTTCCCATGCCGAAACATCCGCGCTTTCTTCATTAGCTGATCCGTACTTGCCATAAACGCCACGGCCAGTGCAGCGTCATAGTCTCCCTGGGAATAGCCTCGTTACACTGTTTTTTGTCAGAAACCGTTTATTCCAGAACGGCTAACGCCCAATGATCATTTCAACCATTTGACTTCATAGAGGTCTTTTCGGCGGCTTTCCAGATTGCGAACGCTGCCGTGTTTTCTGAGTTCTTTTAAAAGGTCCAGATCCACATCCGCGATCAGGGTCATCTCGGTGTTGGGCGTGCTTTCCGCAGCAACGGCATCATGGGGGAATGCAAAATCCGAAGGGGTAAAGATAGCGGACTGGGAATACTGAATATCCATGTTCTCCACTTTTGGCAAATTGCCCACACTGCCGGAAATGGCCACATAGCATTCGTTTTCAATGGCGCGAGCCTGCGCACATCGCCGAATACGCAGATAACCGTTCTTCGTATCCGTCCAAAAAGGCACCAGTAAAATCTGCATGCCTCGTTCCGCGAGTATGCGGGGAAGCTCTGGAAATTCAATGTCATAACAGATCAGAATTCCGATTTTACCAATATCCGTGTCAAAAACCTTCAGACCATCACCGCCCTGAAGGCCCCAGCTCTCGGCCTCATCAGGCGTGATATGGAGCTTATACTGCGCATCCCAGGTGCCGTCCCGGCGGCAAAGAAAGGAAACATTATAAAGCCGATGGTTTTCATAGTGCGGCAGACTTCCGCTTACAATATTAATGTTATAAGTGACTGCCATCTGGAGCATTTCGTCCCTCAAGCGCTCCGTGTATTCGGCCAGGGAAACCATGGCGCTTGGGGGGTCCTGCTGATCGAACTGGCACAACAACGGCGCATTGAACAACTCCGGAAAGAGCAGTAAATCCGCTTTGTAACCAGCCATGGTATCCACAAAAAACTCCACCTGCTGAAGGAGATCCTCGAACGATTTGAATATGCGCATTTGCCACTGCACGGTTCCCAGCCTTACATTGGATTTTCGGCCCCAAATGATCTTCTTTCGACCCTCATAGAAAATGTTGTTCCATTCCAGCCACACGGCATAGCTTTTCGATTTATTGTCTTCCGGAATATAGTTGCGAATGGCCCGTTTGGGGTGAAAATCATTGGCCAGTTGAAAAGTCAGCACCGGATCTATGATTTCACGTGTTTTGACTTTCTGAATATACTGCATGGGAGACAGCTCTGATGCGTGCCGGCTGTAATTGGGGATACGTCCACCCACGATCATGCCCTTTAAATTCAATTCCTCACAAAGGGTCTTGCGAACGTCATACAGCCTTCGGCCCAAACGTATGTTCCGATAGTCCGAATGCACAAAAAGATCAATTCCATACAAATAGTCTCCGTTCGGATCGTGACCTTCGAAACTACCGTCTGAAACGATATCTTCGTAAGAATGGTCGTGTTCCAAACTGTCATAGTCGATGATCAGGGCCAAGGCGCAGGCGACCACATGACCTTTGTCCTCAATACAGATCTGGCCCTGGGGAAACAACGCCAGAAGCGTTCTGAATTCGTCAGGCTCCCAGGCGCCCCCCATATTCCGATATGCCTGATCCATGATGGCTTTAATATCGTCGTAATCAGAGATTCTCACATTTCTGGTTTCAAGAATATATTCATATTCAGGTGTTTCCATACCGTTCACCTCACCTGTAAAATTTAGAGGCCTTTTAAAGACCTCGTTTTTAAATTTTCGGATTGTTCATACTTGAAAAGCAATATTGCAGCAACCTTATTTATGTAACAAAAAATGGCGCCGAAACGTTATAATGGGGCTTGCGTCCGAATGGAAGCCGGCCCGTGTTCGCGGTGCGAAAAAGGGGTGAAATACGGGATTAGTGGCATATTTACATCAGCCTTCAAAAAAGCTAAACTTCCACGATTACCTGTCAAGCCAATCATGATGGAATCATTCAAAAGACGTTCCGGTTTTGTGAAAATGGTGGCGGTGGGAATCACGATTCTGTTTATCTGTGCGGCTTGCTCGGGCAGTGGCGGTTTTTCCAACATGACGGATACCGGCAAAGGCGGCATCCTGGGCGGTGCAGGCGGGGCCGCGCTGGGCGCCATCATGTACCATTGGCAATCCTCTGGTGGGTGCACTGATCGGGGCAGCAGTCTGAGTCCTCACCGGCGGCGTTGTGGGGCATTTCATGAATGATCGGAAAAGGAATCTTGAGAAGTCCCTGGCACCCCAGATCAACGCCGGAAAAATTACGCTTCAGGTTCTGCAAGGGAATGTCATACTGGTGACAGAGACCGGCGAAACGGCCTTTTCACCGGGTTCCGCAGTGGTCAAACAGGACTTTATCTCAACCATTCAGGCCCTCGCCGATCAGCGCGCCGAAGCGATCCGGAACATGTTTCTGGGGATGGGGGTTTCATCCGCCCTGGTGAGGTCATCGGGCAATGCCAACAGCAACTACCTGGACGGGAGAGTTGAGCTGGTAATCAATCCCGTGGTTCAACAATGATGTGGTATGCGGCTGATGGGTCTAACGTGCTGAATGGACGCTTCCGCCGCATCGACCATCGGTTTCCATGGGCGCCATCGTAGCCGAAACGATGATAAAGGCCAAAAAAATGAGAATCCTTGAGGGTATTTTCACCCCTAGGCAGGGGTGATTTTTTTTCGAATGCCCAATTTCTTGATTTTTGAGTGCAATGTGGTGGGTTTTAGACCCAAGGCCAGGGCTGCGCCATCAGGACCGCCCACTTTAAACCCGGATTTCTTTAGAGCCCTTATAATATAAGTCCTTTCCATTTCCTCCAACGTAACGATACGCTGAGGATCATCCTCATTTTTAGCAGGCGGCGGTAAGCTGGGAATTACCAGGGAACTGCCCTCGCTCAAAATGACAGCACGTTCAATGACATGACGCAGCTCCCGGACGTTCCCGGGCCAGGCATAGACCAGCAGTTGTTTCATTTTCTGGTTGGAAATACCCTCAATTTTTTTCCCCAGGTTATTATTGTACATTTCCAGAAAGTGAATGGCCAGTAAAGGGATGTCCGCTTTCCGTTCTCGCAACGGAGGAACATGGATCGGGAACACGTTGAGCCGGTAATAGAGGTCCGAACGAAATTGCTTTTCCGCGACCAGCTCCTTAAGTGATCGATTGGTGGCCGCGATCAATCGAAAATCAGCCTTTTTCAATTTTATACCGCCAACCCGTTCAAATTCTTTTTCTTCTAAAATCCGCAGGAGCTTGGCTTGTATGTCAAGGGATAGATTCTGAATGTCGTCCAGAAACAGCGTCCCCCCCTGAGCCAGTTCAAACCGGCCCAATCGAGAGCTGACAGCACCGGAAAAAGCGCCTTTTTCGTGTCCGAAAAGTTCGCTTTCAATGACCCCTTCGGAAAGAGACGCGACATTTACAGCGATGAAAGGTCCGTTGAACCGTTTGCTGAGTTGGTGAATGCCGCGCGCCACCAGCTCCTTGCCAACGCCTGTTTCCCCGTTGATAAGGACGGTGGAATCCATGGGCGCCACTTTTTGTATCTGGCGCTGCACCAAACGAATTTCATTTGAGTCTCCCACCATATGCTTTAATTGAGGGGAAACCTGTCGGTCCATGCGATAGTAACGGGTTTCTTCCTCAAGGCGGTCTTTTAATGCTGCAATCCTTTCGTAGGCCGTAACATTGTCCAGGGCCACCGCCACCTGGGTACTAATGGCCCGCAAGAGTGGCATATCATTTTTTAAATAATCCGGTGTTACCTTGCTGGCCAGATACAATACCCCCAGGACCCGGTCCTGGAGGGTGACGGGGCTGCAGATCATCCAGCTGTTTATGGGATTTGCGGAATGTCCAAATGTTTCGGAACCAGTGGTTTCTCTGATGCATTCCCGACCGGACCGGGCCACGTTTTCAATTTCAGCAAAATAGGGCTGAAAACGATCTGATTGCACCATCTCCAGATCCATATTCCGGCTGGCCACCATCTCCAGCTCTCTGTTTTCTCCAAAAAGGAAAAAGCCGCCCCGCTCGGCAAAGGTAAAGCGCATGGTCAAATGGATCACCAGTTCCAGCAGTTTTTTCTTTTCTCTTACCGTTCCCAGTACGTTGGTAATTTCGACAATGGTATCGATTAAAAGATCTTCATGGGTCTTTTCCGTGAGGTACGGCTTTAGGTCTTCGGGAAAGAGTTTTGCATTGGATCTGGACATGGCATCCCACGCGTCTTCCAACAGTTTTTTCGCTTCTTCCGAGTTTCCTTCCCCCAACAGTGTTCTCGCCAAAACGATCTGGGTTCTTGCCAGTTCCAGCCGGGCGCCGGACTGTGTTAACATCTCAAGGCTTTTCTGAAAATCCGCTTTTGCGGAAACAGCACTCCGGGATGCGCGTAATGCTTTTTGGCCGCTGAAACGGTGGGCCACCCCTTTCATGAAAATGTCGGGCCAGTCCATCAGACGGTTCAATTCAGAGGTCAGCGTCATTTCCGGAGGAATGCTGCCGACCATTTCCAGACCTTCAAGATATTCCATGACCCACCCGCCCCGGTGATGGGGTCTGCCGTATTTTTTTAACAGTTCACAGCCAAGAATATGCTCTTCAAGACACTTGTCCAGATCTCCCCCACAAAAGGCCAAAAAGGCGAGACACCAATGTGTCGCCCAGTGAATGGCGTGACCCGCCACGTCCTCCGGCAGGTCCAGGAGTTTTTTCAGGTATATTTCCGCTTCAGAAATGCGACGGGCTTCCAGAAGGGTATTTACTATCATGAGATCCGCAAAGATTTCGATATCTTTCATTCCATATTCTTTGGCTTTGATACGGACCGCCTCTATCAATCCGTTTCCCCGGGATGTTTGTCCGCACACGCCGTAACACCAGCCGAGGGTCGCGCAGGCCCGGAGGGTCGATGCGTCTGAAGAAAAAGCCTCTAAATCTCCAATGGTGTCCTCGTATCTGGCAACCGCTTCAGCCACCCGCCCTTGCCGAAAGAGAAAATCGCTGGTCATGAGCGCCGCTTTTTTCAGGAGATGCTCATTTTCCAGCTTTTGCGCCAGGCCCCAGGCCTGTTCCAGATGGCTTGCGGCCCGGGTGTAAAATCCGCCAACTTCAAGGGTTTTACCGAGCGCCAGTTGAATGTTCAAAAGCTTTTCATTTTTGTTGATTTCTTCGGCAAACGCTTGCGCCTTTTCAAGGTAGGCTGTTTGATCCGGCAGGAAGAGCATGTGTCCGTATGCGGCGCTAAGGCTGATCGCCGCATTCACATAAACTTCTTTTTCTTCAAAGGATTTTATCTGGCTGGCGGGTTTATCCAAGATGAATTGAAAATATACAATCGCTTCTTCATGTCTCTCTTTCTTTTCACAGAATTCCGCCGCGGCCATAACATAATCCATCCGTTGCGGTGTGATGTCCGTTGATTTATGAAGGTGTGCCAGCGTCAGGATCCTTTCCGGTTCTTCCTCTGAAGTTTCTTCAAGGTAGGCGATGAGTTCCGTTGCAGTCTTTTTCAGGTCTTCATTGTCTGTATTTTCAAGTATGAAGGCCCGGTATGTACCACTTGCGAGCGTATAGAAACCCTTTTTAAAGCTGTCATCGTTCGAAAGCGTGCCCTCTTTTGTCATGTCGTCCAGAAACTGCAAAAGCTTTACGGCTTTCAATCCACTTACGGCGATCAGGGCATCCAAAGACAGGGGATAAGGGACCATTGCCAGGAGTAGCAGGAGCTGCTTTTCACCCTTATTCAAAGGATGCCACCATTTAAATGCTGCCATTGTTCGCTCCTCTCGCTATGGGCCGATATTTTCAGGAAACCATTGTCGAATGCCGGCTGAAAATCTCCGAGCATATTCTATAAATCGTATATGTACGAAATATCGTATCCTTGTGTTTTCGTCAAGTTTTTTATTTTTAGGAATAAATCCAATAAAACCAGTTTATTATGTAAATATTCTTCGCTGGCACATGCTTTGCACTGGTTTTAAAGCACAAAGCAAGTTTTTATTCAGTTTGATGAGAGAAATAATGATGACACCCCATCGCACCATGTTTTGGCAGATTAACCCCGTCTGGATCTTTTATGTCCTGGCTGTGTTGGCCATGGCGTTGTTTTTGGCCGGTTTGGCGGCTCATATCATGGTGTGGAAAAAGAGTGGGGGAACCCGGGACGTCGGTTATTCAGGGGATGCCCTCAAGAAGATGTTATTGGATGTTTTTCTGGGTCGACGTCTGTTCAAAGGCCATGCGGCGGCGGGTTTGATGCACCTGCTTATTTTCTGGGGATTTGTGATCCTTTTTATCGGCACCAGCGTCCTGGCAATCCATCATTATGTGACGTGTTTTCTGGAGGGCATGTCCCATCTGGCTTTTTCCTTCTGTATGGAACTGGCAGGGCTCATGCTCCTGATAGGGATCATATGGGCGCTCGTTCGTCGTTATCTTCAGCGTGTTCCCCGCCTTGAAAGACGGCTGGAGGATGCACTGGTGCCTTTGTGGCTTCTGTTGATGGTGCTTTCGGGCTTTATCCTGGAAGGGTTGAGGTTATCCGCCCGGCAACCGACCTGGGCTGCCTGGTCTTTTGTGGGTGCCGGGCTGGGAGGTTTCTTCTCGCCGGAATCGGCTAAAGCCTTTTACCCTGCCTGCTGGTGGATCCATGCACTGCTTTGTTTAAGCTTCATTGCGCTAATCCCCTATACCAAACTCTTTCATATTCTTGGGGCTCCGGCGGGCATTTATTTCAGGAGCGCCGTGGAACCAGTCCCCCTGAGCATGGTGGAAGGTGCCGCGGATTTGAATCTGGGTGATGCCATTTTCCTTGACGGCTGTATGCGGTGCGGCCGTTGTGTCGAGGCCTGCCCCTCGGTCGGCGCCGGTGAATCCTTTGCCCCCAGGGATTTTGTACAGGCCATGCGTCGAGATCTGTGGCGGGAACACTCTTTTGTGGGAGATATCCGTTTCTTGAACCGCAATGAAGAAAAACAAGTGGACGAAAACCTCTGGTACTGTACCACTTGCCGGGCCTGTCTGGAGGTTTGCCCCGTTTACGGTGCTGCTTTTGAAGTGGTAACAAAAAAACGGGTGCTGGCCGTGGAAGAGGGAACCCGGGTGCCCAAGCTCTTGAATCAGACCCTGGAGAAACTCTTTAAATACAATAATCCATGGGAATCCTCCAAAAAGAACCGGGGCGCCTGGGCGGATGATCTTGAAATTGTGGATCTTACCAAGAGAGGCGCGACAGCCGATCTCTGTTACTTTGTGGGGTGTACCACCTCTTTTGACGATACGGCACAGAGAATCGCACAATCCTTTTCAGGAGTACTTGAGGCTGCCGGGGTCAAATTTGGAATTTTGGGGAAGAAAGAGCCATGCTGCGGGGATATCGGCCGCAGGGTGGGGGAATTGGGGCTGTTTGAGGAACAAAGAGAGGGTTGTGAGAAACTGTTTGAAAAATACGACATCACGGAAATTGTAACCTCATCGCCCCATTGTTTTCACACCTTTAAAAATGAATATCCGGAAGCCCCATTCCGTGCGAAGCATTACATTCAGCTGCTTCATGAGCTGTTGAGGGAAGGAAAGCTCAAATTGAAAAGCTTTGATGCCAAAGTAACCTATCATGACCCCTGCTATCTGGGACGTCATAACCGAATTTTTGACCCACCGCGAGAGCTTATTCGTGCCATCCCCGGACTTGACCTGGTGGAAATGCCCAACCATGGCGAAAACAGCCTCTGCTGCGGCGGCGGTGGCGGAAGAATGTGGCAGGATCCGGCGCCCGGAGAGATGAAAATGAGCGAGGTCCGAATTCGGGAAGCACATGCAACGGGCGCACGGATTTTGATCACTGCCTGTCCGTTGTGCCTCATCATGCTGGAGGATGCCAGGAAGGCAGCTGGGTTCGATGAACCGTTCAAAGTGATGGATTTAAATGAGCTTATTTTGAAGAGCTTGGAAAAAAGGGAGGTTGATGATGCGTGATGTGTTGATATTGGGTGAAGTAAAGGACGGTTCGCTGGATCCAAGAATACCGGAACTGCTGGGGGCCGGCAAAAGACTGGCTGAGGCTTCTAACGGAAATTACAACCTGCTGCTCATGGGCGACGCGGTCTCACAAGCTGCGGATGATGGCCTTTTCTATGGTCCAGCCAGGGTTTACAAATTGGAACATCCGCTGCTCCAGGGGTTTCAACCGGATATGTGGCTTGAAGGTCTGGAAAAGGCCTGTCGGGAGATCCAACCGAAAATTCTTCTGATGAGTCATGCATTTGTCGGCATGGAGATCGGGCCAAGGCTATCCGGCCGCTTGAACACAAGACTGACCACCGACTGTATCGATCTTGCCATCAATCCTGATGACGGGCTTTTACTACGAACCAAACCGGTTTCAGGCGGCAATGCCATCTCGGTCTTCAAAGGCCGGGGGGCATTGCAGTTGGCCACCGTTCGCAAAAAGGTATTTCCGCCGCTTGAGCCAAATGCCGCCGTCGGAGAGATCGTGGATCTGTCGGTGGATTTGGATGAATCCATGCTCCGGGTGACATCCCTTGAAAGGGTAAAAGAAGAGGTGGTTTCCCTCGACAAAGCCAATGTGGTGGTGGCGGGCGGCGCCGGCTTAGGCGACGAAGATGGCTTTGCGCTTCTTGAAGAACTGGCCGAGGCCCTCCGCAACTCCTTTGACAATGTGATGATCGGTTGCAGCCGTGTGGCCGTGGATAAAGGCTGGATATCATCGGATCATCAGGTGGGATTGACCGGCACAATGATCTCCCCGGATATCTATGTGGCAGTGGGCATATCCGGCGCGATTCAACATCTGGTAGGCATGGTGCATTCTAAAAAAATCATCACCATCAACACCGATACCGGTTGCAACATGTTCAAGGTTTCGGACTATGGCATTGCTGAGGACTATGAAGATGTGATTCCGGCACTTATTGAGAAACTGGAGGAATTGTCATGACACAAATCAATATCATCGTGTGTGCCAAACAGATTCCGGATCCCGAAGCCCCATTGTCGGATGTGCGTGTGGATGCGGAAAACATGGAAGTGATTGTGGATGCGCCACAGGTCATCAGTCCGTTTGATGAAAATGCTTTGGAGGCGGCCGTTCAGTTAAAAGAGGACCTGGGTGGAAAAATAACCGTCTTGAGCCTGGGCCGGAAAGTCTCGGATACGGTCATGCGAAAGAGCCTGGCAGCCGGTGCGGACAAGTTGATACTGCTTCAGGATGATGAATTTGAAAAGCTGGACAGTCTTTCCACGGCCGCGGCCCTAGCGGCGGCCATCAAAAAAATCGGGGCCTACGATCTGGTTCTTACCGGCCGCCAGGCCGGTGACTGGGATTCCGGTCAAGTGGGCCTCATTCTGGGGGAGATTTTGGGGCTTCCAAGCATCAGTCTGGCTCGGGAAATCCTTGTGGAAGAGGGTCGCGTGGTGGTCAAGAAAAGCCTTCCGGATGGCTATGAACGGGTAACCGCGCCACTGCCGGCACTGGTGACGGTGAGCAATGAAGTGGGTGAACCGCGGTATATTTCGAGAACAAAAATGCTCAAGATGCTTCGCGTATCCAGCAGTATTTCCTCATGGAATAGAGGAGAAATTGACGTGCCCATGGAAGCACTTCAACAAATGGAGATATCGGCGCTTTCCTCACCACCGGATATGGGACGGGACTGCCGGTTTATGGATGGCTCACTGGACGACCAGGCGGCGAAACTGGCGGAAGTTTTCATGTCACTCAAATAACCGGAACAGAACCAGAGGAGGAAAACATAATGGCAGACAAATCTTACGACGCAATCGTGATGGGCGGGGGCCACCACGGCACCACCATCGCCCCCTATCTGGCAAAGGCAGGACTTTCAGTGGGGGTTTTTGAGCGGCTGGACCACCTGGGAGGTGGTGCGGTGACCGAAGACGGTCCGGCGCCCGGCTTTCGAATGAATTTTTGCGCTCATTTCACGCGGTATTTTGGTCACCCGGCCTACAAGGAATTCAACCTTCGGGAAGAGGGACTGGAATACGTGTTTCCCGATACCAATGAAGCCATCGTCTTTGATGATGATACCTCCTATCTGGGATATGCGGCCTGGCGCGTAGTGGACCCCAAGACCGGAAAGGTAGAATTCAGTGAAGAAAACGTTCAAAAGACCTATGATCAGATTCTTCAATTTTCCAAAAATGATGCGGAAACCTATCTGCGTTTGACAGACCTTTACCGGGAGAAATGGCGCCCGGCTTTCAAAAAATATCGATATTCCTCACCCACGCCCTGGGGAACCCCCGATGCGCTGGAAGAACTTCTGACGGATCCCAAAAGCGGACTGGACCCGTCCATGCTGTTCATGAACTGCAAACAGTTTGCCCATTATTTTTTTGAAAGCCCGGAATTGAGGTTGCTGACCCTCAGGGGGTTTCTCACTTCAGGCGGCATCTTTCCGGATGATTTGCCGGGGTTGGGTCTCATGATCGCCACAATACACCTGGCTTTGGGCTGGGAATCGGCGGCCATTGCCAAAGGCGGAACCCAGTCCATCACCAATGCACTGGTGTCGGCCGGAAAGAAATTGGGTGTGGAATATTTCACCAACTCCGAAATCGATGAAGTCATCATCGAAAACGGGGCTGCCGGAGGGATAAAACTGGCCGACGGTACAGAGGTGGAAGCCCGGCAGATGGTGGTGGGTGATATCGGTACGCCCCAGCTTTTTTCGCGCATGCTCCCTGAAAAGTACGTCAATACGGAACTTAAAAGAAGGCTGGATACCAATCTCTATGACCGGGGTCATGTCTGGTGGGGAACCATGGGGGTTCACGAGCTTCCCGAGTACAAGGCGGCAAAAAACAACCCGGATATTAACGCCACCCCGCGCACATACTGGGCGCCGAAGGACCTGGAGTACATGGAAAACAAATACATGCACGAAATATTTCTGCTGGGAATGAGCAGTAAGATTTTCTGCCTCTCCGCGCCGGACAGCATCTGGGATCCGTCGCGGGTTCCCGAAGGGAAACATTCGGTGGTTTTCGAGGACTACACGTGCCCCACGCCGTTTTTTTCCAGGAAAGAATGGCGGCAGATGGGTGAGGAGTTCATGGAGGAACTCATTTCCCAGTGGGGAACTTACGCACCCAACATGAAAAAAGACAACATCATCGGAAAACGGATCATTACGCCGGTGGATGTTCAGGATACCCACCTGGATATGCGAAACGGATCATGGAGTGAAGGGAGCATGGCCGGCAGTCAAAGCGGGCGTTTCAGGGGGCTTCCGGGAGGATTTCGAACCTTTATCAAAAACCTCTATATGTGTTCCTCCTCTGTTGTGGGGGGGGGCGGTATCGGCCGAGGTTCCAGTTACAATTGCTACAAAGCGATTGCCGAAGATTTCGATTTGCGGCAGCCGGAATAGCGGGCAAAGGAGAAATTCGATGTCGCAGATAGAAGATCTTTTCAATCTGAAAGGAAAAATCGCGCTGGTGACGGGCGCCAGCACAGGATTCGGGCGAAGTTTTGCCCTGACCCTGGCAGAAGCCGGCGCGGACGTGGTCATTTCAGCCCGGAACGAGGAGCGCCTCGGTGAAACGAAGAAGTTACTCAAACAGACCGGAAGACGGGTTCTCAAAGTCGTTGGCGATATGTCGATCCCCGAGGATGTCAGGAGAATGGTGGACGAAACCGTTTCCCAGTTTGGCGGGCTCCATGTGGCGGTCAACAACGCGGGCATTCTAACTCGGCCTGTTCCTTTCCATGAGATGGATCCGGACGATTGGAACCAGGTGATTTCAGTCAACCTGACGGGCGTGTTTTTGTGCATGCAGCGTGAAATCGAGGTGATGCTCAACCAGCCCGAAGGCGGCAGTATCATCAATATTTCTTCGGTGCTGGGGCTGGTGGGGCTGGACCCGGATTTAAATCCCCGGGTCAACTACATCGCCTCAAAGCATGGTTTGATGGGTCTCACCCGGCAGGGGGCTGTTGAGTATGCCGAAAAAGGGATTCGGGTCAACGCCATGGCGCCGGCCTGGCATTCCGGCACGTCGCTGGCCAAAGCCAGGCAGGATATCCAGTCCACCAAAGAGCAGAATGAACGGGAAGCAAAAATGATGGCCCTGACGCCCATGAAACGGCGGGGGCGACTGGATGAGCTTCAGGGAATGCTCCTTTTTCTGGCATCAGATGCTTCCAGCTATGTCACGGGTCAGGTATTTGCTTCGGATGGGGGGTGGACGGCCCATTAAAAAACCCGCTCAAACAAAAAGAGGGAGGTGGTAAAAGCGGTCCATCGAAAAGGCGAACAAAGGTGAAAGGGGTCCATATCAATGATAGAAAATCTCGTTTGAATAAAATGTGTCGACAACGAGGAGGAGAAAGCGTGGGAGAGGAAAAACAGGAAAGAACGGCCGTGTGGGATGAACTTCCGGGGTATGACATGATTGAAGAAGTGGATGTTCCCGCGATGCATTCATGGTTTCTGGATGCAACCCACAGCGTACCGCCGTGGACACCGCTGTATGGATGGTTCTGGATTCGGTTTTGCAGCCACGGTCTCAAGTATGTGGCATCAGAGTTCAGCATCCCCACCTGTAAAGGATGGGAGATGCGCTATAAGGATGGAGGCTCCTATAACGCCTTTCATGTGGTGCGGGACCCGGAAGAGATTCGCGAAAGAAGTGTTGCATTTCGAAAAAACCTGCTCCCATGGATTGAGGATTTTGACGGCCTGTGGGGCAAGGGAAAGAAGGAACTGCTGGAAATTTACGCGGGACTGAAAGCCCTGGATGTGGATCAGGCCACCAACGCGCAGCTGCACCAGCACAACTACGATCTCATTGCCGCCTACAAGCGTATGTGGGAAATCCATTTCCTGGGGATGTATGCGTCCTACATGGCCTGGATTCTGGCCGAAGACCTGTGCAAGGAACGGTTTGGCATGAGCGACCAGTCCCCCGATTTTCAGGACATGATGACGGGCTTCAATAACAAAGTCTACGAAATGGACAAGCGGTTGTGGGAGTTTTCCCAGGAAGCTTTGTCCGTGGGGCTTGAAGCGACGTTCAGGGATAATCCCATTGAAACCCTCATGGGTAAACTGGAAGAATCGGAAAACGGACGGGCGTGGATGAAAGGGTTCATGCATTATCTTGAAACCGATGAAGTGGGTGGATGGCGAATGCGTCGCATGAATGAACTCAATGAGCCCTACTGGCTGGAAGATCCCAGCACACCACTTGGCGTGATTCGGGATTATCTGGTGAGTGGCGCAGACTATGATCTCGAGGAAAAACGCAGGGAATTGTCAAAAAAGCGGGAAACGGCCATTGCCGCATTCCTTGAACGGGTGGACCCGGGAGAAAAGGATTTTTTTGAAGGGCTCATCAGGCTTGCCGGAAAGGCCAGTTCTTACAGTGAAGAACATGACCTTTACTGCGAATTGATGGTTCAGGCCTTGCTTCGACGGGGCTATATGGCCATGGGACGAAAAATGGTGGAAAGCGGGACCATTGACGAGGCCGGCGATATCTTCATGTTGAATCCGGATGAAATCGACCGGGTCATGATGGTTCCTGAAGCCCATGACATGCGCTGGCTCACAAACAAGCGGAAAAAAGCCTGGAAAAAATGGCAGACCCGACCCAACCCGCCGGTTATCACCGACCGGGCAGACTTCGAAGAAGCCGTGGGAAAAGATTTGCTGCCTTCAGGCGATGCCATTGCCATTAAAATCGTGGTGGGAGATCTGCCGCAACCCAAACCGGAACTCAATGCGGATATGTTCGGTATCTGTGGGTGCGCGGGAGAAGCCGAAGGGATCGCACGGGTTGTAACCTACTATGAAGAGTTAAACCAGGTTCAGCCGGGTGATATCCTGGTCTGTCCCGGCACCAATCCGGCATGGACACCGGTTTTTGGCATTGTTGGGGGTGTTGTGGCGGATCGGGGCGGAACCCTGTCGCACACGGCCATTATTGGAAGGGAGTATGGCGTGCCCACCATTGTCAATACGTTTGAGGGTACCGCGAAAATAAAGTCCGGGCAGCGTATTCGCATAGACGCCGCCAATGGTGCTGTTTTTATTCTGGACGCGTAGAAAGGGTTTCAAAGAAAATGAGGGAGGGAAAGCATGTCGGAAAAACTGATTTTCTGGTTTGAAGAACTGGAGGAAAAGCACAACGATATTGTGGGAAAAAAGTGTGCGAACCTGGGACAGATGGTCCATCTCGGCATGCCGGTACCCCCGGGGTTTGCTATTTCCATTAAGATATACGAAAAATTTTTGGGGGAAAGCGGGACGTTGAGAGAGATGACCGAATATGTGGAAAGTCTTGGAGAACTTAAGGGATCTGGAATCGGAACCTTTGATGAGGTCAGCGAAAGACTCAGATCCATGGTTGAAAATAACCCCCTGCCACGCCAGGTGCGAGAGCCCATTCTGCAATACTATGAGCAACTCTGCGAGAAACTGGGCATTGCCGATGTACCGGTCTCCGTGAGAAGCGCCGGAACGGAGAGTCGGCCCGGAATGTTTGAAACCTATCTTAATGTGATGGGTCCGGATGATCTGATTGAAAAAGTAAAAAAGGTCTGGGCCAGCGCATACACCACTCGAGCAGTGGCATTCCGGGTGAACAAAAATATTCCCGTGATCGGCGATGAACTGGGTGTCGCCATTCCCAAAATGGTCAATTCCCGATCCTCGGGCGTCAGTTTTACCGTGGATCCTGTAACCGGAGATGATACCAAGGTTATTTTGGAGGCCAATTGGGGCTTGGGCGAAGGCGTCGTGAGCGGATCGGGAAGTGTGGATGGTTTCGTGGTGGAAAAGGAAAGTCTTGGGATCGTGAGTCGCCACGTGGGTCAAAAAACCAGATGCGTCGTCAACAAAAAAAAAGGGGCCGAATGGGTGGATGTTCCCGCTGAAATGCAGCGGATGCCGTCCCTCAGTGATGAGGAAGTCATTGAAATCGTAAAGGTCGGAAAATCGGTGGAACAGCGCCTGGGGTGTGCCCAGGACATGGAATGGGCTGTTGATGCGGATCTGTCCTTTCCGGGAAATATCTTCTGGCTTCAGACGCGGCCCGCAAAGGTTCAGGCAAAAAAGGCGCTCTCTACCGCCGATCGTATCGTGGATCTGCTCGCAAAACGATACCAGTAGGATTACTATGTTTCATGAACAAGACGGAAATTTGAAAGGAGCCAGACCAATGACGGATTCGCAAAGTCCATTGAATGGAAAACGGATACTGGTTGTGGATGATGAGCCGGACGTACTGGACATGCTTCAGGAAATTCTGGACATGTGTGTCGTGGATCGAGCCGCTGATTATGATGCCGCGGTTGCGTCCATGTCAAAGCATGATTACGCTGCGGTGGTTTTGGATATACAAGGGGTCAACGGGTTCGAACTGCTCAAACAGGCGGTGTTAAGAGATTGTCCGGCTCTCATGCTGACAGCCCATTCGGCAACGCCTGAATCCTTAAAAAAATCCATAGAACTGGGGGCCGCGGGTTTTTTGCCGAAAGAATATATCACCGAATTGAAATCCTTACTGGAAGAAGTCGTCACAGGCGGCGGAAAACGCTTTTGGTGGATGAAATCCTTTGAACGAACGGGTGATTTCTTTAACAATCGGTACGGGTCGGACTGGAAGGAAAAGGACGTTTTTTTTAAGAAATTCCATGAGTCCCTCCTGAAGAGAGAATCCTGAGAGTTGAAACGACTGATATTCATATGCACGGTGAATCGCTGGCGCAGCCCCATGGCGGAATACATTTTCAGGGACATTCTGGAAGGAAAAGGAGGCGATCTTCATAAACAGACAAACGTTTCATCCGCCGGCATCATTCCGGACCGGGAAAGAGCGCTTCTACTTCAAAAGGGACTTGACTTGCCTGATCCGATATTCGGATACAGACCGCATGTCTGTGTCATGCACTATCTGATGAAACGCGGTATTGATTCGTCCATGCATCGATCGAAAGCACTGTCAAAAACGCTTTTCGATAATGCGGACATGGTGATTTCCGTAGTCGATAAGCACCGCGATGCGGTCATAAAAGCCTATCCGGCCGGCAAAAAAAAGGTTTTCAGCCTTGAAGCGCTTTCAAAACCGTTTAATCTTCCCGACATCACGAACGAGCCACCCGGCCTGATGCCGCCGGATAAATTCTGCATGCTGGCGTGCGACCATTGGGAATTTACGGGCGAGGCCATGCACATGATTGAAGAAAGATTGAATGAGGCCATGGATCGCATTTTGAACTTCGTCGGTGTTTGATGAAAACTAGGTTTCTTGAATAGGGAGGCTGAGCCATGAAAGATCTGGAGATGTTTGATGTCATTGTGGTGGGCGCGGGACCCGGAGGTGCGGCCGCGGCCAAACGATGTGCGGAAAAGGGACTCAAAACCCTTCTGGTTGAAAAAAAGAAACTCCCCCGCGACAAGGTCTGCTCCGGAATGGTGATGGGGAAATGGGCAACGGAAATTATCGAAAAGGAATTCGGCAAGATTCCCGAATCCGTGCTGACCGATCCGCCCATGCTTACGGGCCACCGTTTTTATGTGGGGACCGAAATTGAGCATTTGGAATGGCCGACCGCTCTGTCATGGCGGAAAGATCTGGACTTCTTCATGGTTGAGGGGGCACTTGGTAGCGGTGCGATTCTGGAAGATGGGGTTCGGATGGTGAACATGGAGATGGATGAAGGCTTTTGCCGGATTGTCCTTGACAAGAAAGGCACGGCCCAAAACCTCAGGGCACGGTTTGTAATCGGCGCCGATGGGGCGTCATCCGTGGTTCGAAGACATTTGTTCCCGGATCTGAAGGTGCGTTTTTCAGGACCCATACGGGAGTGCTATCAGGGCAACCTGGATCTTCCAAGAGATGTTTTTCACTGGTTTTTTCCGAAAAAACTGCCGCGTCCCCGATTTAACGTCAATCACAAGGGCGACGTATTTCTGATTGAGGGTTCGGGTCTCAAGGAACTGAGACGGGAAATCGGAGACACCCTTTCCCCCTATGGTTTTGATCCAAACAGCGAACCCATTCGAAAAGACGGCTGCACCATTGCGCTGTTGCACGACGATCTGCTTTCAGGCGCATTTAAACCGGCCAAAGGGAATGTTCTGCTCACCGGGGATGCCGCGAGTCTTATCTTACCGATCACCTTTGAGGGGATCGGTTCCGCTCTTAAAAGCGGCATTCTGGCGGCCGAGGCAGTGATTGAGCATTTTTATCACAAAGATGCGGCGGCAACCTCGTACCTTGAAAACCTGGCACCGATACGCAAAACCATCGGAAAACTTCTGAAAACCCAGGAAAACCTCAAAACCGCCGCAAACCGGGGCGCCCGTCCATTGGCAACGGCACTCCGTGACGCTTACCGGGAAACCCTGACCATTCAGGAAGAATAGAATCGGGCTTTGCCCGGAACGAATGTGTCAGGCTCAATCCTTTATCATTATAGAAAGGAATCAGGAATGAAAAAAAACATCGTGCTTGTGGGCGCAGCCGATACCAAAGGCGAACAGCTGACATTTTTGAAGGAAAAGATTGAATCCAGAGGACACGGCGCCATCCTCATGGACATCAGTATGGGGGGTCCTTCGGAATTGAAGGGTGATATTACCCCCGAAGAGATCGCCGGAAGTGTCGGCAAGGATATTCAGGAACTCATTCAATCCAAAGATCGCATGTGGGTGACGGATATCATGACGCGTGGCGCTGTTCAAACGGCTCTGAACCTGCTTTCGGAAAACCGTTTGCAGGGGATTGTGGCCCTGGGCGGCGTGACTATCGCGCTGGTGGGGGCGCGGATTATGGCCAAACTACCTTTCGGCATACCCAAAATTATCGCGACACCGGCGGCCATGCCGGTCTATGTGGGGCGTTGGTTCGGCCCCACGGACATGGTCGTCATGCAGATGATCATGGAAGTGGCGGGGATGAATTCCCTGGTCAAAAACGCCCTGGCTTCGGTAGCGGGTGCGGCATCGGGAATGGTGGACGCCGTAACCGATTATCGGGAATTAGCGCTGCCGAAACCCTCGGTAGCGGTTACGGAGCTGGGATTTTCGGATGCCTGCGCCAAAAACGTTGAAAGACTCTTAACGGAAAAAGGGTACCATGTATTTCCTTTCCACGCCAACGGCACCAGCGACAAAGCCATGGACCGACTCATCGGACAGGGATTCTTTGATGCGGTGGTGGAAATTGTACCGGCAGGTCTTGTGGAAGCTAAATATAACGGCAATCGGGCGGCCGATATGCAAAGGCTGGATGCGGCGATTAAGCGGGGGATACCCCAGGTGTGGGCACCCTGCTGCCTGAATCTGACGGGTGTGGGCCCGACCCGTCACAATCGTGAAAAATACATGGCTGACGGGCGTATTCTTGAGATCGATCAGATGCGGGCCATGACGCGTTTTCCGGAGGATGAACTGATGGAAGGGGCGCGCATGTACGCCGAAAAAATGAATATGGCCGAGGGACCGCTCAAAATGATCGTACCCACCAGGGGCTGGTCTTCCATAGACCGGGAAGGGGGCGTTCTTTACGATCCTGAAGCGGACCAAAGATTTATGGACGCATTGAAAAGGCACTTAAAGAAAGACATCCCAATTGAAACCGTGGACTGCAATCTGGAAGATCTACCCACGGCACGGGCGCTTGTGGACAGCCTGGATCGAATGGTTAAAGCATAACTAAATCAGTTGCATATGAAAGGAGTTTTCCATGTCGGAGAAATGGCGAAGAATGTTCAATGAGGCAATGGAGTCTGTAACGATTAGCGATATTGTGGCTCTTCACGAAAAAAAATTCCTGACGCAGGTCCAGTATGTTGCCGAGAATTCTTCCTTTTACCGGGAGAAATTCAAGAAAGCCGATTTGGACGCAAGCCGGATCAAAAGCCTGGACGATATTGTCAAGCTCCCCTTTACGGTTAAAAGCGAGCTTCGTGAAGCGCAGATGAGCAATGCCCCGGTGGGCGTCCACAGGGCGTGCAGTGTGCTGGATCTTTCCCGGGTCTATTCGTCCAGCGGAACCACGGGAATCCCCACTTACCTGGGGTTGACGGCATCCGATATCCAGGATGTTCACGCGGAAGCCATTGCCCGTTTTTGCTGGGCTGGCGGAATACGACCGGACAGTATCGTCGTAAATATCCCCACGGCGCCTTTCATTGCGGATACCTTCCGGGAAGGGATTGAAAAAACGGGCGCCGTCAATTTCCCCACCGGTTTTAACACGGACCGTGTCCTCAGTGCATTTCAGTACCAGAAGGCCAATACGCTGCATTCGACGGTTTCATTCTGGAGCTATCTTCTGGGAGAGGTCGAAAAAGCCGGTCTGAACCCAAAAAACCTGGGGATCCGAAACATCGTCGGCGGGGCCGAAGGGGGGACCAAGACGGTTCGCCCGTTGATTGAAGAAAGCTTTGGGACCACAGTGGTGGAAGGCATGGGCATGGGGGAGCAGTGTTGCATCATCTGGGGCGAATGCGTGGATAACCGCGGGGCCGGTATGCATTTTCTGGGTCAGGGTCTGGTCCATGTGGAGATCATCGATCCGGAAACGGATGAATCCCTTGAAATCAAGGAAGGGGTTATGGGTGAGCTGGTTTACACCGGTCTCATTCAAAAAGGGATGCCCCTTCTGAGGTACCGCTCCAGAGACCATGTCAGGGTTGTCTCCACCGAGACGTGCCGGTGCGGCCGGGGAGGATTCCGCATTGAAGTGCTGGGCCGTATCGACGACATGCTGACGGTTCTGGGGGTCAACGTGTACCCCCTGGCGGTCAAAGAGGTGGTGACCAGGCTCACTCCCAGGGTCAGCGGAAATATTGAAGTCCAGTTGGAAAGTCCCGGGCCCGCGGTGGCCCCGCCCTTGAAAATCAAAGTGGAGTTGGGTGAAACACCGGGGGATTCGGTGGAATTGAAAAAGTTGCTGGAACACGAAATCCGTTCGCGGCTTATTTTTCAGGCCCGTGTGGAGCTGGTGGATGAATTGCCCCAGTACCAGTACAAAGGAAAACTCATTCGAAAAGTCTATGAGGAACAACCAGGCTAAAGGAGAATCCATGGGAGCAATACGTTTTGTGGACACCACGCTTAGGGACGGCAATCAAAGCCTCTGGGATGCCACGGGGATTACCACATCGATGGTATTGAAAGTGGCGGAGAACATGAACCGGGCAGGTTTTAAAGCCATTGATTTTATCAGCAGCATTCATATCGGTGTGGCGGTTCGATATCATAAGGAAAATCCATTTGAAAAAATCCGCCTGGCAGCCCGGGCCATGCCGGATACTCCGCTTAGCTTCGGCACCACGGGAAGGCGGTTTATCGGATTTGTCTGGTCGCCGGATGCCATTATGGAACTGGTGATGAAAACCGTGGCGGCCGCCGGCATTCGAAGGGTGTGGCTTATTGATGCAGCTCATGACATGGCGGTCATTTCAAAAAATGCCCGAATGGCCAAACAGGCCGGTATTGAAGAGTTCGTGGCGGCGCTGTCCTATTCCATCAGTCCGGTCCACACGGATGCCTACTACCAGGAAAAAACGCGAGAAATCGCCGCCTGTCCGGATGTGGACACCCTGTATCTCAAGGACCAGGGTGGACTTTTAACTCCTGATCGTGTCAAGACGCTCGTTCCCATTATCCGGCGGAATCTGTCCGGAAAGCCGCTTGAAATTCATACCCACTGCAGCGCCGGCATGGCATTGGGCGTCTATAAAGAAGCCATCCATCAGGGAATCGATATCCTGCATACGGCCATACCGCCGCTGGCAAACGGAACTTCTCAACCGTCTGTTTTCGATGTGCTGGATCAGTTGGGTGCGTTGGCGTGTGAGAGCCGGATTCATCTGGAGGCACTGGATGCGGTATCAAAAGATCTTTACCGCATTGCTGAAAAAGAGGGGCGAAAACCCGGAGAGCCCGTGGATTACGACCCCGCCTATTATGAGCATCAGGTTCCGGGCGGCATGGTTTCGACCCTTCGCCGGCAGTTGGTGGAAGGGGGCATGGAACATAAGCTCCCCCAGGTGATGGAAGAAATCAAACAGGTGCGCCAGGATCTGGGGTATCCCATTATGGTGACCCCTTTAAGCCAGTTCGTGGCGACCCAGGCATCCATGAACGTGATTTCGGGGAAACGCTACCGGATGGTTCCCGATGGTATCATCCAATACGTTCTGGGCTATTTTGGGGATCCCCCGGCCCCCATGGATCCCGAGATTCTGGACCGCATACACCAGCTTCCCAAGACCAAAAAGATGGCTGGGGAAGAGCGGCCCGAGCCCACGCTGGCGGAGCTCAGGAAGTCCATTGGCGCGGGTCCCAATATGTCTGACGAGGAGTTTTTGCTGCGTTATTCCCTGAAAGAATCGGAAGTGGCGGAGATGCTGGCCGCGGGCCCGGCCAAAACAGAATACGCTTTTTGAGCCCATGGCGTGGATCTCCGGATATTACAAAAAAAAGGAAAATGGATATGAAATGGGGGCATCCATCATTTGGACGATCACTCGGGCCCCCAGGAGGGGGAGGTCTGTTTTCCTTTTTCAAAGGTTACGCGTCGCTGGGTCTGTCCATTGGCATTCATGATGTAGATGTGGTATTCGCCCGTCCTGTTGGAGCTGAAAGCGATATACCTGCCGTCCGGGGACCAGCAGGGATCCTCGTTATTGCCGACGTCGGCGGTAATTCTTTTTATTCCACCGCCGTCCGGGTCCATGGTGAAGACATCAAAATTTCCGTTGGTCATGCCGACAAAGGCAATCCGGTTCAGTTTGGACCAGGCAGGGGAAGTGTTGTATTTGCCCTCATAGGTGAGCCGGTCCACTCTTCCCGTGTCAATCTCCAGCAGATAAATCTGTGGAGAGCCGGACCGGTTGGATACAAATGCAATTTTATCGCCGTCGGGGGAAAAGGCCGGCGACACATCAATCCCCCAGTGTTCCACTAGCTGCTTCAGTATCTTTCCCTGAAGATCAATGGTATAGATATCCGGATTTCCCTTGTGGCTCATGGTCAACGCCAGTGCTTTGCCGTCCGGGGACCAGCATGCGCCGATATTCAATCCTGACCGACCGGACAATCGCCTGAGATCGCCGGAAACCAAATCTCTCATGTAAAGCATGGGGCCGCCGTTTTTGTAGGAATTATAGGCAATTTTTTTCCCGTCGGGGGACCATCTGGGCAGGATGGCGATGCTCTTGTCCTGGGTTAAGGGCCTGGTATTATGTCCGTCGTAATCGCAGGCATATATTTCCCTTTCTCCCGTAGCGGTTCCCACAAAGGCCAGCCGGGTCAAGAAGATGCCTTCGTGTCCGGTCAGTTTGAGAATGATTTCATTTGAGAGGCGATGCATCAGATGTCGGTATTCGCCTACTTTTCCCAGTGCCCTCTTGCCCAGAATCTGGCGACCCCAGAATACGTCAAAAAGCCTGATTTCAACCTCCAGGCGATCATTGATGCAGGTGTATCCCCCTTTCAAAAGGAGTTCCGCGCCGATAACGGACCAGTCTTTAAAATTGATGTCTTTTCCTTTGATGGGACCATTCTTTTCCTCCAGAAAGGCCGCTTTGTCCAGGGGATTGAAATAGCCGCTCAACTCGAGGTCATTACTGACAACACCGGGCAGGTCCGCCGACAAGGCCGGATGATGATTGTCCCCGCCCAGATTCTTGAAATCGGGAATGGCGATATTAAACTTCGGAACGGATGGAGAATTAATGTCGATATAGATTCGGCCGAATGTGACGCCCTCAGACCAGCAAAAGAGAAGCGTGCACGCAAACAGCCATCCAAAAAGTAAGTGTCCCCTTCTCATTTGATAACCTCCACCATATGGTCCATATTACTTAAAACCTTTCGTAAAAAGTCTTTCGGGGACTTGTTACGACAGCATCAATCTTATTCCATGTCGCCTAAATTGAACCTGAGTACGATTTCGATGTTGCCTTTGTTGATTCCGTCAGGAAAAGGGGGAAGTGGCTTTGACTTTTCCACCGCCTTCATGACCGAATCGTCAAAACCAGCATTTCTTGATGTGTCCTCAAACCATGATTTTAATATGGTTCCGTCTTGCCTCACCTTGATCACCACCCTGGCTTCAATATCTTTTCGTTTGGCCGGACTGATCAGGGCAACCGGATACTGCCAATTGCTTTTGATCCGTGCTTCCACTTCCATCTGGTACACGCGAAAGGCAATGCCTTCCATCGGTATTCCCTCCGGACCGGTGGTTTCAGATTCATTTACACGGGTTTGAATTTTGGAAATGGCCTGATCCAGGCGACGATCATCCTTTTGGATCCTGACATTTTTTTTAATTTTTGCCACCGCCTGGTCTATGAGCTTGGATGGTGAGATCTGGGGCTTTTGGGGTTTTGGCGATTTTTTTGGAACCTTCTTTTTCCGTTCAACCACCCTTTTCCCGATAATGACGGGCTTTTCTTCCCTTATGGGTGGACTAATCCTTTTGGCGGGCGCAGCAAGTACTGAAGTGGGTGCCTTTTTTTCGACCCCTTTCGACGCTGTGGGCTTTGGCGCTGATTTCGGTTTAACGGCGGGCAACGTTACGAGGTTTACTTCGTAAACCGTTGGACCGCTCATCTTCCGGGTCGGGCTGGGATCAGGAAAAAACAGGAGCAGTGCAAAAACCGCTAGATGAAGGGCAAGGGATAAAATAATCACCCGGCTCCATCTGGGTTCCCTTGATTGATCCAACCTGGTTTTTACCTGTAAGCCTTTCATTAAAATCAGTCCACAGGTTCAGTAACCATTCCCAGTTTTTCTATCCCGGCCTGTTTCACGCCGGCCATTACTTTAATCACAAAGCCATAGGGAACATCCTGGTCCGCCCGCAGCAACACCTCTTTATTCCTTCTGTTTTCAAAGATTTTTTGAACCTTCATTTCAAGACCCTCCAGCGGAATGGAATGGTTTTCCAAAAAAATCTCCTTTTTCCGGTTGATGGTCAACATAAGGGGTTCGTCCGAGGTTTTAATGTTTTTGGCCGCTGTCTTCGGAAGGTTGACGTCTACGCCCTGTATCATCATGGGGGCTGCAACCATGAAAATAATCAACAGGACCAGCATCACATCCACAAGGGGCGTCACATTGATCTCCGACATCAATTGTCTATTATTGCCGTTGGAATTAAACGCCATATCAGAACTCAGCCTTGTTGTTCACGGGTGACCTTTTGAAAAATTGCCTTACCACCATGCTCAAAAAATCGGTTTCGAAAATGTCCATTTCGGCGCGCAGGGAGTTGACGCGCTGGGTAAAATAGTTGAAAGCCACCACGGCGGGAATGGCTGCCGCTAGCCCGGCGGCGGTGGCAATAAGGGCTTCCGAAATACCCGGCGCCACCACGGCCAGGTTTGCGGAGCCCTTCAAGCCGATGCTGCGAAAGGATTCCATGATCCCCCAAACGGTTCCGAACAGGCCGATAAAAGGTGCGGTGTTTCCCGTTGTGGCCAGAAATCCCAAAGCCTTTCCCAGTCGCTTATTCTGATCAATTTCCGCTTTGCGGAGAGACCTTTCGAGATTGTCCATAAGGGTCTGATGGGTGTGCAGGGGATATTCCTGTTGACTGGTAAGCCCATCCTGTGATGCTGAACCCGGATCATTGTTTTGCATTTTCCTGAATCGGGTAAATTCACCATACCCCGCGCTAAAAAGGCGCGCCACGGGGCTGAGGGTCAACGTCTGGCTCGATCGGTAAATTTTTTTGATATCTCTGGATTCATAGAAAAGTGCCAGAAAGTCATCGGTTTCATCTCTGGCTTTTTTCAGCAACCTGAATTTCAAAAAAATGATTGCCCATGTGCCGATTGAAAAGAAAAAAAGGATCAGCAAAACAAATTTTACGATGGGTCCCGCATGCAGGATCATCTGGACGATGTCGCCGCCGAAGGCGCCGTCAAAGCTGATGCCTGCCGGGATGAGACAGGCTATCGGGATACTCGTCATTGGCTCTCCTCATGATTCAGTAAATGTGACGCCATGCGCAATTGCAGGGCTTTGCCCGAATTATGTCGTGCATTACTTCTATAGTGCCTGGGATCAGGTTTCAAGCAGAATCTTCATAAATGCGGATTGCGAACCAGATGGAATTTTTCTATCAGAAAGTCAACCAGGGATTTGGTATCCTCCAGTGCGAATCGGGGCACATCGATGTTTACCGGAATGTCGCTCATAATGGCCACGATATCAGCGTCATTGGTACAGAGCGGTTCATCATGAACTTCAGATCTGAAAATCTCCACTTTCGGCCGGCGTTGCCGTTTGTACCCTTCGGTCAAAATGACATTCACGGTATTGAAAAATTTTCTGAGTTCGTCGGGGTGGTGATCATGATCGACATCCATCACCATACCGATCTGGTAAGGGGATGAAATGAGCGTGGTGCAGGCCCCGGCCTGCTTGTGTCGCCAACTGTCTTTCCCCGGTTTGTCCATTTCAAACCCATGGACATCATGCTTGATGCTGCCCACCCGGTACCCACGGTGGGTCAGTTCGCCAATGAGTTTCTCCATTAACGTTGTTTTTCCAGACCCAGAAAAGCCCACCACTGAAATAATGGGGGGCGGGTTCATTTCATTCACGCTTTTTCTCCTCCCCGGAATCAACGATTATCCGCCGAAAATGTCGGTAAAACAACGGTTGTCTTCCTTTAAGCAACGCGCTTTCAAAATGCGGTATTTTTCCAGCAGTGCTTTGCCTTCCGTTGTCAGCCGACTGCCGTCTCTACGGTCGGAATGAATAATGCTTTTGCCAAGATATTGCTCCGTCACCTTGATTTTGCTCCAGACCCCTTTGTAGCTCATTTTCATCATCTTTGCGGTTTTATTGATGGATCCCGTTTTATCGATGGTTTCCAGAATTTCTTTTCGCCCTTCTCCCATGATGATGCGATCCTGGTCGTCAACGATCCAATGTCTGCTTTTAATTTTAAGCGACTCAAGGTTCTCCACTTTTCACCTCCACGAAACGTTCGCCGCTTTTGGACGGATCATATCCACCCAGAGCCGCGACACGTTTTCGAAAATTGTCGGAGCGTATGGTGTTCAATACCGTCTGAATGTTCGGCTGATCCACCATTTGGGACGGTATAATGAGATCATATTGCTCCTGCTCCACGGGGACAAAATCCAGATCCAACGCCTTTGCCGCCGCATGGATTCCCATGCCACAATCTGCCGCTCCACTCAAGACATCCACAGCTACGGCCATGTGAGTGAATTCCTCGTGGTCATACCCTTGGACGGTTTCCGATAAAATGCCGGCCCGGCTGAGCTGGTAGTCAAAAAGTATTCGGGTCCCGGAGCCGGCCTGACGATTGACAAACGCTACGTCTTTCCGGACAAGGTCATGAATACCCCTGATGCCCTTTGGATTTCCCTTTTTAAGGATGAAACCCTGATCTCGCAAAACCAGGTGAAACACGGTCACGTTCATGTCGGGAATATAGCGGTTGATATAGGAAATATTGTACGTTCCGGTTTTCGTATCCAACAGGTGAGAACCGGCCATGTGGCAAGTTCCCTTTCGAATGGCGAGAAGTCCCCCGAGACTACCCACATTGCCCGAGGAAATGCGCATATGACCGCTGTTTCGTCTGACTTCGTCTCCAAGGATGTCAAGGGCCATATCGTGACTGCCGATGATGACCACCGTATTTAAGAGGTCTTCCGTATCCACCAGAAGCTCCGCGTTGGTTTCCCGGCCCTGACGGAGACCCTCCGAAAGGGCGGGTATGCGGATAATGCCTTCAGCCCGGGTTAGGGTCGTGATAGCGCCTGCCGCTCGCGCCAGAGGGGTTGCCACATGGCGGTTGCCCACTTTGCCGATATTGACGCGGATAAATTCTTCGGTTCCCATTTTGGAGGGGATATCCCTTGTGGGATAAACGCCAATGGTTTGTTTTTTTGGGGGAGAAACGCCCTGAAGGGCGTAGAGCAACGGTTTTACAAACTGTTCAAAGGACAGCACCGCGGAAACTGCATAACCGGGATTACCGATGACCGGTTTGCCTTCTACAATGCCCAGGATCGTGGGTTTCCCCGGCATCATGGCAACCCCGTGAATCAGAACCTCCCCCATTTCCCGGATGGCGTGAACCGTGAAATCCTTACTTCCCGCCGATGACCCGGCATTTATGATGATCACATCCGCCTCGGAGTTGACACCTTTAATCAACACCTTTTGAATGTCTTTTTCCGAATCCGAAACAATGTCGTGGATCAAGGGGATTCCGTTGCATTCCCTGACCAGGCCGGCAAGGACCTGGGCGTTGTATTCCACGATCCGGCCTTCATCAGGCGGTTCGTTTTCTAAATGTTCATGGCGGATAAGTTCCGATCCGGTGGGGATGATCATTACGCGGGGCTTTTGACGCACATTGACAAAAAATACCCCGCCGCTGATGAGCGCGCCAATATCATAGGGCCTGATGCGATGGTTCTGTGGAAACAGCAGCTGGGTCGCCACAATGTCTTCGCCCACCTTGCGCACATGCTGCCAGGGGTAGGCGGCAGCGCGAATTTCCACATGCGCCTCATCAATCAAATGCACATTTTCGATCATAATGACGGCATTGAAGGGCTTGGGAATGGGTTGCCCCGTATTGACCCAGGCGGCATCCCCTGGAAGGGTCAATGTTACGGGCATTCGCTCGGTGGCGCCATAGGTCTGATCAGCCTTTACGGCAATGCCGTCCATGGCCGAGGAATGATACGATGGCGCCGAACGCACCGCAAACACAGGTTCCGCAGTTATGCGCCCATCACTGTCCTCAGCTCTGACGCTGGTAACACCGGTCTTTTTATCGGGGCCAAATCGGGAAAAGAAGATTTTTTTAGCCTCATGGAGAGACTTCATGGAAAGGTATACCTGTCTTTTCATACTGACCTCTTTTACGTGTGAGAAAAAAGCATCACATCTATTTCCTGGCCCTGGTAAAGGCCTTCGGTATTCATATCAATTCTGACCAGCCCGTCAGCCGCCGCTAATGTTGAAATCAAGCCGGACTTTCCAAATATGGGGGTGGCTGTCAAGCCTCCCCGTTCCCCGTCTTTTTTCAGTTTAACGCGAACATAATCCTCTCGCCCTCCGGATGAAGGCATGTTTCGATCGAGGATGGCTTTCTTGAAAAAATGAAACTCATCTTGCGCATCCATGCGACCGGAAATCCTTGCCAGCATTCTGGTCATAAAAATTTCAGCCACCACGGCGGTTGAAGCGGGGTGCCCGGGAAAACCGATCACGGGTTTGGCGCCGGAGCGACCCATAATGGTCGGTTTTCCGGGGCTGAGGGATATGCCGTGAACCAGCAAGGAAAAATCGGGAAGGGTTTCAAAAACATTGAGGGTAAAATCCCGGGTTCCCACGGAGCTTCCCCCCGATATCCACAAGGCATCGGCTTTTATAAGGGCTTTCTCCGCCATTTCCCTGAGGGTTTCAAAATGGTCAGGACATATGCCCATATAGATGGGAACAGCGCCCATGTTTCGGCACAGACCACCCAACGTGTATCGATTGATGTCTCGAATCTGCCCGGGATCAGGTTTTCCTGAAACCGGCACGATTTCATCGCCGGTGGACAGGATGGCGACCAATGGCCTGCGAAAGACCGGAATTTCATGAAATCCCAGGCCCCCCAGGACACCCAGGTCCTGGGGGCGCAGGCGCTTTCCCCTGGGCAGGATGACCGAACCCAGCTTGAAGTCGTCTCCGGGTTGAATGGTGTTTTCCAGGGGGCTTATGGCGCGACTGACTTCGAGGGTTCCTGCATCCAGGAGGGTACAGTACTCCACCATTACGACCCCGTCGGCGCCAGTGGGCAGCATGCCGCCAGTGGGAATTTTTGCGGCTTGTCCGGGCTTTAAAGCCATTTTTCCAGCCTCGCCCATGGAAACCTCGCCGGCAATTTCCAGCAGGGCGGGAAGGCTTTCCGTGGCCCCGAAAGTGCTTTTGGCGTGAACCGCATAGCCGTCCATGGTGGACTTAAAAAAGTCAGGCAAATCCTCAGGAGCGGTTAAATCCAGGCTCAATACTCGACCTAAAGCGTCTTCCAGGGAAACGGTCTCCGGCTCGACAGGAGAAAAATCATCGATGATGTGAAAAACTTCATCGGGAGTTTTGAGATTGAAAAACGCTTCCATCAATGTCCACCGTTCGTTTAGAAATCTTTTGGGCGTTCGGATTGAAGACTTTCAAAATTCATATTTTATAAATATGTCACAACAGATATAACACTGCAATAAGAAAAACCGCTGAAGCATCTCTGGTAATTTGGAGATTTGCGCAAAATTTGCGTGGAATTGAAATTAAGAATTGAAATTAGGGAATTTAATTGAGATTTATTGCTCAAAAATCGGAATTTTAAATTCTGGGCCAGAGTGTTGCAAGGGTTCCGAAAAGAACCCTTGCAACAGGGATAAAGTTCAAAGGTTCTTTCTAATCGTGAAAATCTCTTTCCCGCATAAACCCGAACACCTGAAGCGCCGTTTTCACGGCCACAAAGGTAATTCCCCCGCCGATGATCCCCAAAGCAAGGTACAGCAATCCGAAAAAAATTATATACTCAATGTTCCACTGCCATTCAAAAGAAAATGGTGTCATGGCGATCTCCTTAATTTAGCAATCATTCAACCGGCAACGGGTTCAGTGCAGTCTCCTTCGGGAAAATGGGCAAATAGCGATAGGCCAGGGAAAAAACGATAAATCCATAACCGATCACCGCCAACCCGATGCCCCACTC
Source organism: Desulfatiglandales bacterium (assembly GCA_963664475.2). Lineage (GTDB taxonomy): Bacteria > Desulfobacterota > DSM-4660 > Desulfatiglandales > Desulfatiglandaceae > NaphS2. Next base: position 804,139 of record CAXXXE010000001.1, on the reverse strand, counting down.
CTGCCATGTGGGAAGATAACCCCAAAAGCGGTCAAAGGGCATCACCGGAACCGCCAAGGTCACAATAATGAAAAGAAATCGATTCAGCACAATCCCGGTACAATTCAACAGGCTGGCAAAGATAAGCCAGCCCTGGCTTTTTCGACCGGCAGGCGTCATCAAAATAATGGCAGGGAGAAATCCGCAAAATACCATCTCCGCGATGATCATCCAAACGCCATAGGGGCCGTCACTGAAAAAATCCATAAATGTCAACCCGGCTCTCGGAACAACACCATATATCCAGCCCAGATAGTCCAGGGTCTTTAGAACCATGTACAGCGAGAGAAGCCAACCGGACATCTTTGCCAGAAACTGAATAGCATCGTCAGGAACCAGTTTTTTGCGTGAAAGGAACTCGGTCAGTTTTGTACAGAGAATGGTAAAGCACGGACCGCAGGCAATGGCGGAAAGTACAAAGAGAAAAAAGGTCCAAGGCCAGATATAAAAGCCTTCTCGAGCCGCAAATGGCCTCGCATACATGACGCCGAACATTCCCCCCAAAGACCCCTGATGGAAGAATGATAAAAATGTTCCGGTTGCCGCAAAAACCGCCATGATCTCATGGAGATTGTGACCCAATAACCGCAGTTCCTTTACCTTTTCAATTTTTCTGTTTTCAAGAATAATCGGGATGAATTCAATGGCCAGAACGGTCAAATAACAGGTGATGCAAAAGGACACCTCTACCAGCATGGAGTGAATATTGGCATGCCAGAAAATAAACCAGCCCCTGACAGGCTGACCAATGTCGATGCCCAGCATGGCCATGGCGCCGGAATAACAGATAAAACCAATGATAACAGCCGTATTGATGATGCTTTTCAGTTCTTTACGACCCACAATATAGGTTAGAAAACCGGTAAAAAAAGCGCCGGCGCCCAAAGCAATCACCGCCAGATCAAAAACAATCCACAGAGCAAAGGCGAAAACATTGCTCATATTGGTCTGGTTCAAGCCTTTCCAAAGACACAGAACGGCCGAAAGGCCCCCCCATGCGAGCAGCGCCAGCCAAGGCAGGGTCCATAGAAAAAAGACCCCCGGGGTACATCTCTTTACGCCATGCGGTAACAATGGGGAATCCATTACTCATCCTCCTGACATCTGATAGCATGCCATTTTTTTGATCCTTACATTCCTAGAACTGATCTCGACCCGGTTTGGTGGACCATTCCTCTTCGGCCCATGTTTTGTTGACGACAGGTTCATATTCGCCGGGCAGGAAATTGTCAGCCAACCGACGCACCCAATCTCTGCTGGAGAGATAGTACACCTTGGGTTCCGTCCCCAGACGTTCGAGAAGCCTGAAGGCATAGGGGTGCTGGATCAATTTCGATACGGCATGTTTCGGGTTGTTTAAATCCCCGAAAGTGATGGCGCCTGCGGGACAGGCTTCAGTGCAGGCCGTCACATATTCGCCTTCCGCCACTTCCCTGCGATCTTCCGCGTAAGCCTGATTTTTTGCCCGCATCAGTCGATGATGACAAAAGGTACACTTCTCTACCACGCCCCGCATTCTGGGAGAAACGTCAGGAGAAAGATAACGATCCATGCCTTTGTCCTGTGGGAAGACATCCCACCAGTTAAAATACCGGGCGCCATAAGGACAGGCCGCCTGACAATACCGACAGCCGATACACCGGGTATAAATCTGACTGACAATACCGGTATTGAAATCCAGTTTCGTAGCCGTGGCCACACACACCGAAACGCACGGTGGATGATGGTCGCAATGCATACAGGGTCGGGGAAAATAACTCACCTCAGTATGGGGGAATTTTTTTCCATTGGAAATCTTATACAGCCTCATCCAGGTGATGGTTCGCTCTTTATCGGTTTGGTCGGCCCTTACGGGAACATTGTTTTCCGCTGCACAGGCAACCATACACGTTCCACACCCGGTACATTTGTCAAGATCGATGACCATGCCGTATTTTTGACCGGACCGATGCGGGGCTTTATGACCGGCGTCGGATTTCCCGTGGTCATTTTCTTTTTTCATGAGCTACCTCACCTAAACCTTTGTTAACTTAACTGGCGTATTCCACCAGACCGGATAGCCGCTGACCGGATCATTTAAAGCATTGACGATATTGTTCGGGTTAACGCCCTTTCCCTTCTGGAATTCATCATATGCCGTGTGCCCGAAGCCCAGTGGCATATAGACCATCCCCGGCATCGCGCCCTCAAAAAGAGCCACCTGCACCTTCAGTTTTCCGGCAGGTGATTCGACAAGCACCCGATCGCCTTGCCGCAAATTGTATTTGGTTGCTGTCTCTGGATTTATTGCGGCAAAAGATTCGTTTTTCAAGAGCTGGCTGTCAAAAATAGTTTTATAGAGAAAAGGCGGGGTCGGTATCCATCCACTCGCGAGATTCATCATCTCATAGGGCACCATAAAAAGCGGGTACCGCGTTCGATCCACATCCAACCTGGGTGCTTGGTAATGCCCCATAAACGCTTCGGCGCCGGAAACGCGTATTCCCAGTTGACGAAAGGCGTCCTTGATTGAGGTTTCACGGGAATTGGCCATAACGGCCTGGGCCAGTTTCTGGCTGACGAATTCAAATTTACCGCTGGGGGTAGTGAAAAGTCCGGCCCATGATTTTCCAAAGGTCACGGGCCTATACCACATCCCACCCGATTTCATTGCTTCCCACATGTCATCGAAGGAGTCGTATGTTGGTTTAGGACTACTCCGAAACGGGTTAAATTTCCAGGCAGGATGGGCAGGATCATAATGGACCATCCCGCCGCCCGCCTCAAACAGGCCCTTCGCTCGAAGCTGAAGCGCCTCTTCAAAATCCTCCCAGGGAAATGCACTGCCGGTTTCATCGCCAACGGCTTTGGCCAGGGAAATGACCACATCACCAACATTCTGTGTGTCGTTTACAGGTTCCACCACCGATTTTGACAACCCGAAAAAGGGATACTGCAGTCCTACCGGCCAGACCGTATCCTCTATCTTTTCAAGGTAGTTGTGATCCGGCAAGATGAGATCTGCCATATTGGCTGTTTCATCGCGGTATGGAGAAAAGCTCACAATGAAGGGGATCTTTTCCAGTGCATTCTTAAACCCGCCGCCATCGGGAACCGTAAAAAACGGGTTTGCTGAAAAGACAAGAAGCGTATCCACCGGTGATTGCTCACTGTTATTAATGGCTTCGGCAAAGTGGTTGATAAGGCTCTGAGAGAAAGGATATGCCGGAGACCCTGCGCCGTCGAGGCGTGGTTTTTTCAGACCTTCCGCGGCCACTTCATCAGGCTCGAAGTCAGGAAAAGGAGACAAGGGAAGAGGTTCTGGAAGTAAAACGCCTCCCGGACGGTTTATCCTTCCCGCAATGGCATTCAGGCTTTGGACTGCCATAAATTCATACAGGCTGCCGTTCAGATTGTTTTTCCCTTTTCCGTAAATGGCAACCGGCGTCTTTGCTTTGCTGAAATTCTCTGCCAATGCGACAATGGTACTTGCGTCAACCCCGGTAATTTTTTCTACCTGTGCAGGGGAATAGTTCTTTAAAACAACTGATTTAAAGCCAGGTTTTTTCTGACCCCCCAGAGACGTCAGATCATCAAATCCAAACGAAAAATTGTCTATAAATCGATTGTCTAAACGTCCCTTGCTGATGAGCACGTGTGCAATGCCCAAGGCCAATGCGCCATCAGTCCCCGGTTTGGGCGCCACCCAGAAGTCCGCCTTGGATGCGGTATTGGACGCACGGGATTCAATCTGTACGACTTTGGTTTTACGTTTGGCCGGATTGGCGTTGTGCCACATTCCCCATGCGTTCATCACCCGACCAGGAGCCCCCCAACCTTCCAGGAGTCCACATCCGAAGCTCAGCACATAATCTGAATTCTCCAGATCGTAGGCCATTGGGGTTGATTTTCCCAACATCAAAAGGTTGCCCATGGCATAGGTATCGGTGATTGATGCGGGCTTCACATAATTGGGACTGCCCACGGCCCGCATAAACCTTTGGATCAGCAAGGATGTGGTAGTTCCCTCGGCATTCCCGTCAACAGCGGCAATGGCCTCGGGCTTTCCAGCTTTCCGCAAGTCGGATATTCGCGATGCCAGAATGTCGTAAGCTTCGCCCCAGCTGATGCTGACAAACTGACCCTGCCCTCTGGCGCCGGCCCGCTTCATGGGACCGGGAAACCGCATGTCATTATCGTAAAGCAACTGAAGGCCACCCATACCAACGGGACAGACACCCCCCGGGTTTATGGGATAATCGGTGCGACCTTCAATCTTGACGGCTCGTTGGTCGATTTTCCTGACGGAAATGCCGCATCCTCCCGGACAGAGATTGCAAACGGTGTTTTCCTCCGTGGCGGCGCCGGTGGGGGGAACCGGCACCCATGGCCAATTCTGGGTCCATATGGCGGCGTCATCCGTAAGCTTCCAGGGTAGAGGCGTGACCTGAATTCCCACGACCCCGCCAACGACAGATGCGATGAAATTTCTTCTGGTTATTTTCATGGTCATCTTCCCCTTATTTGTGACACACGAAACAGGCGTTATTCTGTTCCTGTCCCTTTTGGGTGTGGCATTCGGCACAGTCATCCATCTTCATACGGTCAGACGGCTTTTTATTCAGATGAAATCCGGAAATATTTTTTCCCCAGATATTGATGCTGTAACCGGTTAACCGGTTTTCAACATATAGCGGCAGTTTTTGGTTGCTTGCAAAATCACCATGACAGGTGGCACATGCCATTTCACCCATTTTAACGTGGGCAATATGAGAAAAATAAACACAGTCGGGTTGTTTTGAGTAGACAAGCCACGGTATCGGTTTCTCATCGGCGACATACTCATCCAGAAATTGTTTCTCTTCCGGTGTTTCCCCCAGGGGGGATTCAGGATCATCGTGGCATTCCATGCATTTATCCAGTTTTGGAATGCCGGCGAAACTGCCATCGTCTCGAAAAGCGTGACAGCTCTCGCATTTTTCTTCCGGCGTATCGCCTTCAATGCCATCTACTTTTTCAGAATCAAGGTGTAGTGCATGATTGAAATTGAGGGGCTGCGGTTGCTTGGAATAGAGTACCGCGGGAAAAACCACCCAACCCACAATCAAGGCGCCGACAAGGCCTAAGACGAAAAAACTGACGTCCTGAACTGCAAGGCTGAGATTAATCCACCTCGGGACCAAGCCTCCAATGGATGATTGGGTTCCGTTTTCAGCGGAATTCGTTTTGTTTTTCATGGTCGTAAGCCTCTTGCATCCGGTTATGGGTTGAGTCAATAAGGGGCAAACAGTTTCGGGTATTTACCTAATTGGTCCTCATTTTGTCAAGTGAAAAACCACACTCAAAACACGAAACACGAGTTCCCCTACCGCAAGCTTTCCCGGCATCCGCAGCAAGGAAAAGCTAAAATCTTCTTATCTTTTTGCGACGTCTTTTCGCGGCCTTAGCCTGTTTCTTCTTTTTCTGGATACTGGGCTTATCGTAGAAACGCCGTTCTTTGATTTCCGAAAAAAAACCCTCTTTGGTTAACTTTCTTTTTAGATCTTTAATCGCTTTTTCTATCTGATTATCACGAACAATTACTTTCATAGATTACCTCGTTGTACCATAAAGTCTGAGTTCAAAAAAAAACACCTCACAACAATCAGAGATGCTTTCCTTCGCTTTCAACAGCGGACAGGGTCTATCTTGTCGTCGTTATATATGGGTCACTGGCAAATAAGCATCAAGGCTCACCTGTTGAAGCGATGAAGGTTCAAAAGCACTCATATGTTTGGGGGGTATGCGACATTTGCCGGGACCGTAAGGCCTCGCAAAAAAAAATCGCCGATAAACTTACGGCCATTATGAATCACCCCCTTTACTCAAATTGAATCAATTATTGCATCTAGCACGCCAGAATATTTATAAAATATCATTTTGTCAATCTTTTTCCCGCTGTTGTCATTTTTTTCGACGGGAAAGCTTGGCAACCGCTTCAATGTGAAATGTGTGGGGAAACATATCGACGGGCTGTATTTCATTCAAATCGTAGAATTCAACCATTGCCTCCAAATCTCTGGCCAGGGTGGTGGGATTGCAGGAAACATAAACGATTCGGTTTGGGGCAAGGGCCAGCGTTTCGGCCAGCACATCCTTATGCATTCCCGCGCGCGGCGGATCAATGATCATAAGGTCGGGTTTAAAGGTTATTTGTCCAAGTTTTTCACGAATGTCTCCACACACGAATCGACAGTTGCGAACGCCGTTTTCCAAGGCATTCCTGTTTGCGTCCGCCGTGGCGCTTTCGCTTATTTCTATGCCCGTGACGGCACGAACACTGTTTGCCAGGAAAATCGGAATGGTGCCGGTGCCGCTGTAAAGATCAAGCACCATTTCCGTGCCTTTTGGGTTCGCATAACGCAGGACCTGATTATAGAGTTTTTCAGCAGAAGAGGTGTTGGTTTGGAAAAAGGAGTTTGCCGAAATCCGGAATGTAAAGGGACCGATTTTATCGTTGATAAAGCCATCGCCCCTGAGTACTTTTTCCTGTTCGCCGACTGCAATGGAAGCCTTCCGCCCATTGATATTGTTGACCACGGTTTTGATTTGCTCAAACTTTTGACAGAGACTGTCGGCCAGGGGTTGAACCATGGCTTTATTCTCTTCCGACGTGACGAGATTGACCATCCAGTGGTCAAACGCCTCGGAATGGCGAATGGTCAAATAACGCCAAAAGCCTTTATGGCTTTTCAATCCATATACCGGAATGCCCGAATTCTTCACATATTGACCGACTTCCCTTAAAATCGCGTTTCCGGTTTTCGGCTGCAGCAAACATGCCGTCATGTCAATGACCTTATGATAAGTTCCGGGCACATGGAGTCCCAACGCAAAATCTTCGCCTTTTTCTTTGAAAGGCAGTTCATCGGGAAGATACCAGCGCCTGTCGGAGAAAGAAAACTCCATTTTATTTCGGTATCCAAAAACATTGTTGGAAGGAAGCAGCGGTCGAACCGGCACATCTTTCAGCCCCGCAATACGTTCAAGGGGTTCCTTTATGTGTTCGCTTTTAAATGCCAACTGTTTTTCATAGGCCACATGCTGCCATTGACAACCCCCGCAGTGTCCCGCATATGGACAGGCGGCTTCGATGCGATCACATGATGCCTCCAGCAGTTCCACAAGGCCTGCCTCGGCATAATCCTTCTTTTTTTTGTAGATCCTGGCCATAACCCTGTCCCCGGGAACAGCGCCGCGTACAAAGATCACAAATCCATCCATGCGCGCAATGCCGCGGCCCCCATAGGCCATCCTGTCAATGTTCAGCTCAACCGTGTGTCCTTTTTTCAATTTCATTATCATGCACTTTATTTTGGGAGCAGTCGTCCCTTTGAACGCGAAAAATAACCAAATTTTGATCGACGAACGTTGACTTTAATGATATCTATGGCCAAAGTCAATGCTTCAAAAGACCCGCCTGCTGTTCCGATCTTTAACAACGCCGGCAGGCTTGGGAAAACAAAAACTTTCTAACGATAGCTTTTTTCTCAGGTGAGAGGTTCTATGGGATGGAAAAATTCCGCAAAAATTATTTGAATCGACAGTTGACCCCATGGATGGTTTTGATCATCATTTTAGGATCGGCTTTGCCGGCCCTTTGTCTGGACCGGAATACGGAAGCAACGAGCGAAATCATTGCACCTGCAACCATCAACGACAAAGGCGACTACGGCATCCTGATCAACAGCCGGCAATATGGCATTTCCGAATCGACGATTATTCTTGATCTGATGGGCAAAGCCATATCCCTATGCGACTTGCCCATCCCCTGTGAGGCCCTGGTGGAATACCAGATGATCGCCGGGCAGGCTCCTGTTTGTCTTCGAATAGAAGTCAGGCGACTTTTGGAAGACAGTAAAGATTCACGCTGATAGCGCCTCTTGAGGGCGCAGGTTTGCGCTCAGGGAATAGAATGTTAAAAGACCCATTAATGGCTTCGACATGACATGCTTGTCAATCTGAACATCCATAATTTCGCCATTATCGACAATCTGGAATTGTCCCTGAAGGATGGCCTCAACATACTTTCCGGCGAAACCGGCGCTGGAAAGTCTATTATTGTCAGGGCCTTCAATCTTATCCTGGGGGAAAGATCCTACTCGGACTTGATTCGCACAGGATGTATGGAAGCATCCGTGGAAGCGTTCTTTGTCTTTCCGAGCAATCCGAAATTGAAGCAACTGCTGCTGGAGTGGAACATTTCATTCGACCGGGAACTGCTCATCAAAAGAGTCATTTTCCGCGCGGGACGAAACAAGATCCTCATCAACGGTTCCCTCTGCACGCTTCAGATGCTGGCTCGCCTGGGACCGCATATGGTGAGTGTTTCGGGCCAGCATGCTCACCAGCATCTGCTGAAGCCCGAGCATTATCTTTATTTGCTGGATGAGTTCAGTGGATTAAAAAAAGACCGAAACCGTTTCAGCGCCGAATTTGAGAGATACCAGAGATTAAAAGACCGAATACACGAAACTGAGAAAGAAATCGCCGCAAGGCAGGAACGCCGGGAACTCGGGGATTTTCAGCTGCGGGAAATTGAAAGCGTACAGCCAAAACCCGGGGAGGACGATCTTCTAAATGAAGAAAAAGTACGCCTCCAACACGCCGAAGATCTACTGGAAATCGCTCGAAACGGGCATCAGACCCTTTATGAGCGAACCGATTCCATTCTTTCCATCCTTTCCCGCTGTGAAAAAAGCGTCGCGAAAGGCGCCCAACTGGACAAACGCCTCTTGCCCATGGCCAATTCCCTGGCCGAAATTCAAGTCAACATCGAGGATGTTTCCTATGCGCTGAGGGATTTTCAGGAAAGCGTTCAGATTAATCCCAAACGGCTGTCTGCCATTTCAGACAGACTCGATGCGTTAAACGGACTCAAACGAAAATATGGCGGAACCCTTGAAGAGGTTTTGAATTTCAAAGAAAAACTGGCCTTCGGATTTGACGATCTGATGAGTCAAAAAGAGGCGCTGGCAACGCTCATCAAGGAACGGAAAGCCATGGAATTAAAGCTCATCGAGCAGGCGGAACGCCTTTCCCAAAAAAGAAAAGAGGGCGCTCAAGGGCTCAAAACGGCCATGGAAAGAGAACTCCGCCAACTTCACATGAAGGACACCCGGTTTGAGGCGCCATTTGAAGGGGAGGCGCCGGAGACCCAGGCATCAAAAGAATACCGCATTAAAGCATTAGGCCCCGAAGGTTTTGATCGCGTGGCCTTCATGCTTTCCACCAATCCCGGTGAAGCCTTGAAACCCATGTCAACAATTGTCTCAGGGGGGGAACTTTCCAGGATCATGCTGGCCGTCAAAACAATTCTGGCCAAAAACGCCTCAGTGGAAACCATCGTTTTTGACGAAGTTGACGCCGGTATCAGCGGCGCTACAGCCGAGGTCGTTGGCGAAAAAATTTTTTCACTGGCCGCATTTCATCAGATTTTATGTATCACGCATCTGCCTCAAATTGCATCCCAGGGAGTCAACCACTTTCTGGTAAAAAAAGAGGTTGAGGGGGGGCGAACCCGGGCTGTTATCCAGGAACTTACCCCTGAAATGAGGGTTATGGAAATTGCAAGGCTCCTTGGAGGGCGCAATACCACGCTGCATGCCATGGCTCACGCCGAGGCCATATTGGAGAAAAAATCAAAACTGATTTAAGGGAGATTTTTTTTGCGAATGAGGTTGTTCAAGGATTGATTCCACCGATTAATTCTCGATACGGTGTGCTGTAAGACCTCTACCAGCACCTCTTTTTTGAGGGGTTTCAGTAAAAAGTCGCTGGCGCCGCCGTCCAATGCGCCCACAAGGTCATCCAAATCATCCGAAACTGTAATAACGATCACCTGCACACGGTTGTTGTATTTGGCTTTGATCTTGTGCAGAAGCTCCATGCCGTCTATGCCCGGCATTTTAAGGTCTGTAATAACAATGACAAAGTTCTCCTTTTCAAGAAGTTCCAGTGCCTCCCATCCGGAAAAAACCGACGTTACATTCCAATCCTCCAGGTATTTGGCCACCACCCGATGGATGATCGGATCATCATCAACGAAAAGGATGGGGGTTCCCGGATTTTGAACAGATTGTCTTTCCCCTTCCCCAGTCATTTCTCGACCTTTCCGCCACAGTTTACGCGTTTAAAAAGTTCAATCTGTTGAAAATTTTTCGAACATGCACCCCTCAGACAAATAACGCATTTTTATTCAAATAGAAGTAGATATTCCTTTCATGGAAACTTATCCGTTGTCAAGAACTTTTTGTGCGACACGGCTCAGATGGGCATATTGCAGTTTCAGGTCCCTCATTGCAGCAGATTTTAGAAGAAAATTTTGACAGATACAGATCTGTTTTGTAGTATGCATTATCTATTCAAAGAAGTCATAAACCGCTAGATTCAACATGACGGAGACAATCAAAATCCGGGGTTCCTTCATTTTAGAAGCGGCATTTGACCGCTTAAACCAAAACCACGTTTAGGGAAAAGGAGGCTGCAATGGGGGGCCAAAAAAAAACCAAGGACACTGAAACCATTAAGGTGAAAAATGGAAAAAAGGGGCTTTCCGAAGAAAAAAAAGCCTCCATCATGACCCGGCGCGATTTCATCAAAACGGCCGCTATTACCGGGGCGATGACCGCTGTGGCGCCGCATGTCTGGATTAAACCCGCCTGGGCTTCCGACCCCTTGAAAATCGGCGTGATGATCGATATGAATAAGGCATATGCGTTTCTGAACAAACAGGACCTTCTGGGTATCAGGCTGGCTGTGGAAGATGCCGGCGGAAAAGCCCTTGGAAAGCCTATCCAGGTCATCATCCGGGACCACCGCCTGGATCCGGGGATTGCCAATGAAGAAGCCAGGGAACTTTACGAAAAGGAAAAGGTGGATGTCATTATCGACGTGCCCCAGTCCGCCTGTTCCCTGCTCGTTAATGAGCAGTCGCGGCGATACAAACGACTTTTCATTTCGGTGGATTCGGGCACCACGGTACAGACCGGTGATAAGTGCAACTATTACGGTTTTGATTGGGGATATGACAATTACATGCTGGCCACGGCCGGCGGATTGTGGGCGGCCGAAAACCTGGGGAAAAAATGGTACGCTATCACGGCAGATTATGCCTGGGGGCATGATCTGCTGAAAAATTTTCGTGCCGCCGTGGAGAAAAAGGGCGGTACAATTATCGGCAACGACATGGTTGCTCTGGGGACATCTGATTTTTCACCTTATATGATCAAGGCGCTGAATTCCGGAGCGGACGTTCTCGTTCTTTTAAACGCCGGAGAGGATACGGTCAATTCCACCAAAGCCGCCAATGAATTAGGCCTTAAAAAGAAAATGACCATCCTCCATGCCCTCATGTTCACTGCCAATATCCATGCCACCGGTGTGAAGGTTTACGAAGGGGACTATGCCACGGTATCGTGGTACTGGAAGTCTGAAAATCCGGGGGTAAAGTCCTACGTGGAACGGTTCAAGAAAATTATGAAAGCGCCGCCCCACTGGCTCACGGCCGCCAATTACTCCGCCACTCTGCAATTCATTAAAGCCGTCCAGCGCGCCAACGCCAAGGATCCCGACAAGATCATTGAACAACTGGAAGGCCATGAATTTAGGGACATGTTCGCCAATCCCGGGTACATCTACAAAGAGAACCACCAGGCCATTAATGATGCTCTCATTGTTCGGTGCAAGAGTCAGACGGAAATTACCGAACCCTGGGATTATTTTGATATTGTGGGCAAAGTGCCTGCCCGCGAGGCCTATCAGACACCGGAACAGAGCGGCTGCAAGATGGAAAGGCCCGCATAATTGGAAAAAAGGGGCTATTATCTTACCTTATGAAATTCTTTGTTTTAGCTAAAAAAAATCATAAAATAAAACGGTTGGTCCATCACATCAACGAAGATCCGGAGCTGTTGCAACTTTGGAAATGCGCCAACGTGAATGCCATGGATCGGAGCGGCATCAGCGACCATGGGGAAATCCATATCCGCATCGTGGCCAATGCCGCCTTGAAGTTGCTGCGGTTACTCATACAGGGAGGGGTTGAACCCAGTGTGGTGAAAAATCATTCTTTGGGGCAGGATGATGCGGAACTCATTGTGGTCCTTGCTGCATGTCTTCATGACATCGGCATCGCCGTTCATCGTGTTCATCACGAGCGATACAGCCTTTTTCTGGCCTACCCCAAGGCCCGGGAATTACTGAAAGGCATCTATGAAGAGCCTGATTTGACCACCATAACGTCGGAAGTGCTGCACGCCATTGTGGCCCACAATGCCAAGGAAACCTGTTTAACCATCGAAGCGGGCGTTCTCAAGGTGGCGGATGCCCTGGATATGACCGAGGGGCGATCTCGTATCCCCTTTGAAACGGGCCGGGTGAACATTCACTCCATCTCGGCCCAGGCCGTGGACTCCGTGGATATTGAAAAGGGAAATAAAAAGCCGGTAAAAATGGTGATCACCCTGGCCAATTCAGCGGGGATTTTCCAGGTGGATGAACTTCTGCGCCACAAACTTCAAAACTCCAGTATTGCCAATTATGTTGAGATTATAGTCAAAATCGAGGGGGAAACGGAAAAGAGGCTCCTGGAAATCTATAACCCTCAATAATGCCTTATTTCAGTGGTTTATATCAAAAAAAAGAAAGCTACGAACTCCGCCCGAGGATTAAAACGACTTAGGCCATAGTCCGATAGGCCATGGGGGGAAGCCCCTATCGCCTATGGCCCATCGCCTTGTCCGCATATAACACGGCCCGGGCATTGCGCCTTTAACGGCAACAGGCCCGGGCCGCGATATCACCCCCGAGGGAATTAAGATCAAACGGACCGGATTCCATCACAATGAATTCAGGCAACATTCCTTTCCACCAGCTTTTCCTTTCCAATACTTTCAGGAACGCCCTCGTATGGTGTCCATTTGTTGGATTTCAACTCCTTGGGGTCTCGCTTGGACTTCAGGATTTCAATACTGCTCTTGAGGCCCCTGTACAGACGTGCCAGCTCCAAACCCATACCGGCGATCTGCGCCAGGGCCTGGACCAGGTTCACATCTTCCAGTGTTGCTTCCCAAGGGTCCGCCGAGTATACGCGCAACGCACCAATGGGGTTTTTCCCAACAACAATGGGTACGGAAAGAATCGAAGCAATACCCTCTTTACCGGCCTCTTCCGGATACTGAATGCGCGGATCATCGGCGACGTCGGATATGGCCACGGGACCGTCCTTTAAAGACCCGGCAATGGACCGCATCGAGCTGAGTGGACCCTTGTTAAGATATTCATTGCTCAAGCCAAAAGAAGCAGCGACCTCCAATTCATCGGTTTTGCGATTAAAAAGAAGTAGTGCACATCCTTTGGCCTGCAACGCTCTTTTTACACTTTCCACCGTCAAAAGGGCCACCTCTTCGGGATCCCTGGACTGAACGACGTCCCGCGTCACTTTCAAGATAGCTTCATAATTCATCAATTCCTTTTTCATGGCGCCCTCCTTTCCGTAAACCTCATTAAGATGAAGCCTACAAATAAACAACAATGCCAAAATTTTTATAGTGTTGGGCTCGGTTTGATGTTATTTGTAATCGGTCCGGTGTTCGAAGGTAGTGGGTTTTTCTCCGAAGCTGGAAGTTGGATAGAACAGCCGGCCTGGAGGCAAACCCCCCGCCTTGATCCGTGGTTTTGCCCGAACGGGCGTGAGGGCTGGTACAGTTTTTGAGTTTTAAAAACCCATCGAAGGGCTAATCAAGCCCGCACATCCTCAGGGAAATCCGCCGGATTCTCCTGAGGATGAACGGTATGCACAATTTGACCGGTTTCTCCATTGCCTTAACCTCCAGGACGAAGGTCCCGCAACATTCGGGTGACCTGTTCGCCACGCTTTAAATTTGATACCCATTCCCGGGGAAGGCTTTCGGAGCCCAAATGCGCCCCCAGCACCATCCCTGCCAGCATGCCCCTGGCGGCGCTGTCGCCTCCCGCCATGACCGACTGGATCAGCGCTTCTTTCAGATCGTTTTCGTATTTGGCAATCAAATGGACGACGCCGGGAAAGGCCTCCGGCGTATGGCAACTTTGGCCGAAACGGACAATGGTTTGAACGGAATCATCATCAAGCGACTGAAGGCCCGCATTGACCCATTCAAAAAGGGGGGAATCCCTAAGACGTTCGCCGGCTGTTTCCTGAATCGCTTTTCCGGGCGTCAAACCGCCTAAAACCCGGAAAGTCACCTCTGCAAAGAAAGCCGCACTTTCCACGGTCAAGGGGTTGGCGTGGGTCATTCGTGTCTGGGCTCGAGCGGTTTCGGTCAGGCTTTCAAGATCATTCGAATATACATAAACCAGGGGAGCGATACGGGCCGCGCCGGCCAAGTCGTCGGAAGGGGAACCGCCATCTTCGGGCCCTTTGCCGGAATCATAAGATGCAAGGGTTCCCTGGGTAGCCTGATCCATATAACCGGTGTAGTTTTCAAAAAGCGTTTTCCAGCGAACCGAAAAGTCTGCGAGCAAAAAACGTTTCCGCGCCGCCAGGGATTCCAGAAGTATAAAAGTCTGGTCCCCATAATGGGTGAAATCTCCCAGTTCTTTTGTGGGATGATAGCTGTTGGACAGGGGTTTTAAAAACGTATCCACCCGTCCGAATTGTCGCGCTATGGCCTGGGTGTCATAAATCCAGTGAGCGCCCAGGGCCAAAGAATCGGCCGCAAATGAAGCCATGACCATGGTAAATGAACGATCGTCCATGTAGGGACCTCCGAGCCGGATTGCTGCAGGGGCTTGATTTTCTTTCAGTGAACCATCGTTTTGGGGTTTTGTCAAATAAAATTTCAATGATCCGTATATTCGACGCTATACCCTTACGACCTCCTTGTAGGAATCCTGAAGGGCCTGAACCAGACAGCTCAGCGTGAAATTGACAGGCGTTGGAATGCCCAGTTTCAGACCTTCCGAAACAATAGCCCCGTTAATAAATCGGATTTCCGTGACGCGCTGGGCCAACACGTCCTGCAGCATGGACGCAATATTGTCGGCCGTGCCGTGACACACTTCCAAGACCCGCGCTACGGGATCTGGAAACGGCAACCGTATCCCCTTGGCGTCCGCAACACTAACGGCCTCAAAAATTGCCTCTTTCATCACCTGGCGCGTACCCTCTATACCCGGCAATCGACCGTTTTTGAGCCTTGTAATGGCGGCCAGGGCGTTGATGCCCACGTTTACGATCAACTTACCCCAGATCAGGTCCTCTACGCCATCCACGGCACGGATATCAAAACCGGCATCCACAAAAGCGGAAACAATGCTCGCCACGGGTCCGTCGTCCGGTCCCACCGGGCCGATAATCGTAGGCCCCCGCCCGGCATGTCGCACATGGCCGGGACCTAGAAGGGTTGCCCCTTCCGCGGTTACACCGCCCAATACTCGTTTTGGGCCGAATGTTTTTTTAAGGGTTTCCAGATTGCCAAGACCATTTTGCAGGGTGAGTACCACGGCTTCGGGATCAAGCCAGACGGCCAGAGCATCGGCAACCTCTCTCGTTTGATAGGCTTTGACGCAAATGAGGACCACCTCTATTTTCTGACGCGGTTTTCCCGTAACGGCGGATACAGGGACTTTAAAGTCTCCCCCAACCCCTTCCAGGGTAATGCCGTTCACATTGATGCGGTTGGCCCGATCTTCCCTGTAATCCAGGAGCACCACTGAGTGACCTGCCCTTTTCAAATGACCGGCAAAGACACAACCCATTGCACCGGGACCGACGATTAAGAAATTCATGGTATGACTCCTGTGTGGATAAGCTCACATCTTTCCCGCTTCTTCCTCTTTCATGGCAAAACTATGCTCCGGACCGGGGAATGACCCTTCTTCCACTTCGCGTTTGTATTGAACCAGGGCCTCTCGAATTTGAGGCGCCAGATTCACGTATTGTTTGACCATCTTGGGTGTGAACCGCTCGAAAAGTCCCACCAGATCATGGTAAACCAACACTTGGCCATCGCAATCCTTGCCCGCGCCAATGCCGATGGTGGGGATGTTGAGGGCATCGGTAATTTTTGACGCCACCAGATCGGGAATGCATTCCAGTACAATCATGAAGGCCCCCGCTTCTTCCAGGTCCCTGGCCGACTGAATCAATTTTCTGGCCCCTTCCGCATCTTTGCCCTGAACCTTGAAGCCACTCAATTTTGTCGCGGTTTGCGGGGTCAATCCAATATGTGCGCACACGGGAATTCCCGCCGTGGTAATGGCTTTCACCACCGGAACCATTTCCGATCCTCCCTCCAGTTTCACACATTCACATCCAGCTTCCTTGATAAAACGCCCGGCATTTTCCACTGCCTTTTCAAGGCTCACCTGGTAGGACATAAACGGCATATCGCCGATCACAAAGGCACGTTTTGTGCCCCTTCGGACGGCTTTACAGTGATGAATCATTTCTTCCATGGTCACGGGCACCGTTGAATCGTAGCCCAAGACCACCATGCCCAGGGAATCTCCCACCAGAATGGTGTCGATTTCAGACTGGTCCACAAAACTCGCGGTCGGGTAATCATAGGCCGTCATCATCGTGATTTTTTGGCCTGTTTGCATTTTTTTCTGTAACGCGCCAATTGTGACTTTTTCCTGGGCCATCGCTATTCCTCCTTATTGTTGACTGTTTAGGGTCGAGAACGTGCATCAATCACCATTATTTCCCGGAAGCGGGCTTCAGAAAACCGGCATCGCGGCAAAAAAAAAGCCTTTTGGGGGGAAAACCAAAAGACCGGATAGCTGCATCGAGGGACGTTGTTTCGGGAAAATCATAAAAGCGCAATTGATTTCCTTTTCCAACGGGCTCAAGCAAATGATGTCACCGTCCCGGTCAATGTCTCATGCCGATCCAGGCGGTTTCAAGTTAAGGAATCTTGTTTTCCTGATCTTGTGTTCTGAAAAAGAAACACCCTTAGAAATAGACGTCCCCTCCATACACGGAGATCACCTTTTCTGACCGGCGTTTATCAAAAAATTATCAAAGGGTTGATCTGTTGTCAATACAATTTCTTTCCATGCCAATGCATAGGGAACCGACAAAAAGCACATAAAACTTAAACCCTAAAATTTTGCGGCTTGCCGCTTTAGGGTTGACAGAGCGACGCTCTATGTATAATGATTTTTCGGATTGTACTTTTGTTCCAGAGGTTCAGTCAGAAATTCAGGTGTGGGAGGATGTTATGGCGCAAATTGATGCGTTTTTCAGGTTGATGAATGATCAGGGGGCATCGGACCTTCACCTGATGTCGGGGCAACAGCCCGTTTTGCGCATACAGGGGGAGCTTGAGCGGGTAAAATACAAGGCACTGGATAACGATACGCTCAAGGGGATGCTTTATGAAATCGCTCCGGAAGAAAAAGTGAAGGTTTATGAAGAAACCGGAGATGTGGATTTCGCTTATGAGATCCCGAACCTTGCCCGGTATCGAGCCAATTTTTTTCAACAAAAATATGGGGTCGGAGCGGTTTTCAGGGAAATTCCTTCAGACATTCTCACCTGTGAGCAACTGGGATTGCCCCCCGTCGTTCGGAAACTGGCATCTTTGCCCAGGGGACTGGTCCTGGTAACGGGACCGACCGGGAGCGGAAAATCAACCACGCTGGCGGCCATCGTGGATGAAGCCAACAGAACCCGAAAAGACCATATCCTGACCATTGAGGACCCCATCGAGTTTGTTCATAAAAGCCAGAAAGCCATTGTCAATCACAGGGAAGTGGGCCTTCATACCCAATCGTTTACAGCAGCATTGAAGGGCGCCTTGCGGGAGGACCCGGATATTATCCTGGTGGGTGAAATGCGGGACCTGGAAACCATCTCCCTCGCCATTGAAGCTTCAGCCACGGGACATCTGGTTTTTGGAACCCTTCATACCACCAGCGCCTCGAAAACCGTGGATCGTGTGATCGAGGTGTTTCCCACCAACCAGCAGGAGCAGATCCGCAACACGCTTTCCGATGGGCTCAGAGCCGTGGTAGCTCAGAATCTGTTTAAACGGATCGACAAGAAAGGCCGGGTGGCGGCCCTGGAGATCATGATTGCCACCCCGGCCGTCCGGAACCTGATTCGTGAGGGAAAGACGTTCCAGATTCCATCCATGTTGCAAACGGGCAAAAAATACGGTATGCAGACCCTGGATGATGCCATCATGGAACATTTGTCAAAAGGGAGAATCAGTCCTGACGAGGCATACGGGAAAGCCAATGACAAAACGAAATTTCTCCCTTATCTCAAGAATCCTCCGGAAGATTTTACGGATGTGTAACGTAAAGAAGAGGGAGGCGTTACGATGAAACCGCAGGAACTGGATTATATATTGACGACAATGCTGAAGGCCTACGACAATGTGTCGGACCTGAACTTCACGGTGGATAAGCCCTGCCAGGTAGAGTCCTCCGGACAACTGAAACCCGTCCTTCTGGAACCTCTTCCGAAAAAACTGACCGCATTTCAAACTGAAGCCATAGCCCTCAACCTGATCAAGGGGGATCGCCGACTGATAAAAAATCTGTTGATGGAGGGATCCTGCGATATCTCCTATCAACTGGCGGGAAAGGCCCGCTTCAGGGTAAACATCTTTTCTCAGCGGGGCTGTTATTCCATCGTGATGCGCCAACTGTCCACACGGGTGCCGACCCTGAAGGAAATGGGTTTACCGCCCGCTTTCTCAAAGATGGCGCAGGAAAGAAACGGGATTGTTCTGGTAACCGGCGCCACCGGTAGCGGCAAAAGCACTTCTCTGGCGGCTGTCCTAAATGAAATCAACGAGGAAAAATCCGTCCACGTGGTGACGTTGGAAGACCCGGTGGAGTTTGTTCATTCCCAAAAGAAATCTACCTTTAACCAGCGTGAACTGGGCATAGATTTCGATTCTTTCGCCTCCGGGCTGAGGGCGGCGCTGCGGCAGGCGCCCAAGGCAATTCTGGTGGGGGAAATGAGAGACAGGGTCACCGCGGATATCGGCCTATCCGCCGCGGAAACCGGGCACCTGGTCCTCAGCACCCTGCATACGGTGGACGCGGGGCAGACCGTCAACCGGTTTGTGGGGCTTTTTGATAAGGAAGAAGAAGCACAGATCCGCGTGCGGCTGGCGGACACCCTTCGCTGGATTGCCTGCCAGCGGCTGCTGCCCAAAATCGGGGGCGGACGTGTTGCCGCCTTCGAGATCATGGCCGCCAACCTGCGCGTCAGGGATACGATTTTGCACGGCGAATCAGAGGGAAAGACCTTTTATGAAATCATTCAGGGTGGGAATACCTTTGGTATGATGACCTTTGACCAGTCCATCGTCGGTCTTTACAAAAATGAGCTTATCACCGAAGAAACCGCCATGAGCTACGCCTCGAAGAAGGCCATTGTGGGACGGGCCATTGATTCCATAAAGTCGGCCAGGGGTGAAAAGACAACCACCATCGAGAATCTGACGGTGGATACAAAATATGGGAAAAAGGACAGACCATAACCTGAGACTGTCGTCAAGGAAAGGAAGAAAAAATGGAAATTGTCTGCTCCAATTGCCAGGCCAGGCTCAAGATTCCGGATGAAAAAGTTCCCGAAAGCGGCCGGGTAACAGCCAATTGCCCAAAATGTAACAGTAAAATTTCTTTTGAAAGGCCCCATCCCGAAAAAGTGCCGCCTTCAATTCAAGACCCCACGGAAATGGATGCAGGGTCACTTGATCAAGATGGGGAATATCGCGGCGATGATTCTTTTTCCCTTGATTTTTATGAAGAGGGGGCGAAGCTGGCATTGTTGATGTTAAGTCAGGCGGAAGCGGACAGCGGTGTTCGAGAAGCTGCGGAAGGGTTGCGTCACAAAACGCTCCTGGTGAAAGATGCCGGAGAAGCCATCAACAAAATGCGCTTCCACCTGTTTGACCTGGCGGTTCTTTCAAATCATTTTGACGGTGTTCCATGGGCGCAAAGCCCCGTGCTTCACTATCTGAACCGGCTGCCCATGCACACCCGTAGAAAAACCTTCCTGGTTTTACTGGGATCGGAGTTTATCACCATGGATCGCATGGCCGCTTTTGGATTGAGCGTCAACCTGGTGGTGAACCCCAAGGATATGAAGGAATTTGCCGGCATCTTAAAAGCGGCCCTGTGGAATCACGAGAATTTTTACGGGCCCTTTACGGAAACGCTTAACGAACTCGGCAAGGGATAGGCAGCACGCAATAGTGCATTATTTCCCAATGCGGCATCGCCGCAACCAAAAATGTCTCGAGCAAAGACGGAAAAACTTGAACCCTAAAACTTAAAATTGCGGCTTGCCGCCTTAGTGATTAGAACAAAACCTTAAAAGGAAACAGATGAATACAACAGATCAATATCGGCTCAGGGTGCAACACTGCGTCGGCACCATCATTGACGTACACAGTGCCATCAGCGAAGCGTTTAAAAATGAGGAATTTTTAATGCAGTTTGAAGATTTGGAAGAGGAAATCGGAAGTCTGGACATGGACCTGGTTTCAGAGTTGGATATCCTCATGGTGGAACAGGCCACAAACACCCTCCTGGGGGAACTGAAAGGGCTGTTTGAAACAGGAACCTATGGAATGGTGTATCGGCAAACCGTTAATTGAAACGATTCACTCAAACGTCCCGGCGTACCCCTTCGGAATCAATCCCGGCACAAAGTATTTGAGCGTCCTTTATGGGCTTAAGCAATTCCCGCCATTTCTTTCTCAACAGATCCATGTTCGCCTTTTTCCCTATGGCCCAGACGGACCCGCCGGCGCCGGCGCCGGCGAACCGGGCCCCACAACCGGTGCTTTCCGCCATCGCCACCATCTTTTCCGTTACCCCATCGAGGGCTTCGGGGGTCATCTCGCGCCTTAAGGCCATCTCTTCCCTCAGAAAAACCGCAGCCTGATCCCAATTTGCGGTCTCGATGGCCCGGGCAAAAGAACGCACGACGCCATTGGCTTTGATCCAGCCGGACCGTGTTTTGCCCGACAGAAAATCATTGATCCATCGATGATTGGTATGGGCGGAAACATGGCTCTTGCCGCTGTAAGCCACCAGAATATGGTTTGAAAGCATCTCCCGGCCCTTTTGATCCAGCAGTGAAATCCGGGTCAACGGATCGAGCAAATTTCCAAAATGCCATTTCCACAGGTGAACGCCGCCATAAACAGCCGCGGCCTGATCCTGAATACCGCAGTTTCCGCCACTGATCCCGTCTTCCAGGTGATAGGCCAGATGAAGGATTTCTTTCCTGGTAAGGCCCCGACCATTCAGCAGTGCCGCCGCTTCCTGAAGCGCTCCCACCAGGGCAACAAGGGCGGTACTGGACCCCCCAAGCGCGGATTTGACCGGGGACTGGGAATCGATCTTTACTTCCAAACCATGAAACCCGAAATAGGACACCGCAGCGAAGAAAATGCCGAAGGGCGTATCGAACGGCAACCGATCGGCAGCAAATGTTTCAGTGTGGGTAAAGCCGCGGGATGTTATTTTCACCCAACCGTCTTCATGGGGCTGAAGGGTTACGGTCGTCCTGAGGGTCAAAGCCATGTTTACCGTGACGGGAATTTTCCGCTGCAGGGGAAGGGCCAATGCCTTGATATCCCACGTGCCGCCCGTGTCCACGCGACAGGGTGCGGACACCGTCACCGGCGTTCGTGTCAGCAGTTGTCGAATCGAAACCATTGATCTTTTAATCCTTCATCCGGAGCTTTGCCAGAAACAACCCTGAAATGGTTTTTGCATCCTGAATTTCATTGTTGCGAATCATCTCAAGGGCATCCTGAAGCCTGACCTTATGCACCTCCAGAATTTCATCATGATCGAGATGCTGGTGTGCGGAACTCAAATCCGTTGCCGCAAAAATATGAATGCGCTCATCCGAATAGCCGGGGAGCGGGGTAATTTCACCCAGGAAACGCCAGGTTCCCCCTGAAAACCCGACTTCTTCGATCAGTTCCCGTTCGGCGCAATCCCGGGGCGTTTCACCAGGATCCAGGGTTCCCGCGGGTATCTCCCAGATATACCCTCCGGCGGCATATCGGTATTGCCGAATCATCAACAGGGTGTTTTCATCCACGAAGGGGACAACGGCCGCGGCGCCGGGATGTCGGATCACATCCATATCCGTGTTGATCCCGTTTTCCAGGGTGATATTTTCCCGCATAAGCCGAAATATCCGACCCTGATGCAGCATTGTTTTTTTCTTCGCTTCCACGGCCATGTTGCTCTCCATTTGAATTGATAAGCTTTTGCCCCATTTTTGAAAATGGCGTTTTTGTGGAAAATGAGGTAAGGTGGAAATATACAGAAATTGGTTTCAGGAAGCAACAGGAACACGGGTCATAAACATGAAAATACTGCTGACCAATGATGACGGCATTCATGCGCCGGGGCTTTTTGCCCTGCATGAAGCCCTGAAATCCGATCATGGCCTTCACGTTATCGCGCCTGAACTGGAAATGAGCGCCGTAGGCCACGCCATTACCCTTGCCGATCCCATACGCGTCAAACCGGTACACAAAAAGGGGATTTTTTTTGGCTACGCCGTCAACGGCACCCCGGCTGACTGCGTCAAGATTGCGGTGCAGGAGATTCTGGATCCGCCGCCGGACATTATCCTCTCAGGCATCAATTGGGGCAATAATGTGGGCGTCAACATCCTCTACTCTGGAACGGTTTCCGCCGCCACGGAAGGTGCATTTTTGGGAATTCCTTCCGCCGCCATATCCCTTGGCCTTCAACCTGATCAGGATTTTGCCTTCGCCGCCCGTTTCAGCCGAAACATCATTCGGATTCTCACGGAGAGCGGCCTTAAAGACGGCACGGCCCTGAATGTGAATATTCCTCCGGTATCCCCTGATAAGATTTCAGGGGTGTGCCTGGCAAGACAGGGGACCAGCCGATTCAAGGAACGCTTTGAAAAACGCCGGGACCCCAGGGGAAACGTTTACTACTGGTTGAGCGGTGAAACATTCATTGAAAACGGAAATCCCGACAACGATTCCGCGGCCCTCAAACGGAATAAGATTACCATCACCCCCATCCATTACGATCTGACCTCTGAAGGGGAACTGGCGCGATTGAAAAACAGCGATATCCTTAACAGGTTGGGAGAACTGCCATCGGCGAAAAAGCCAATGGTGTGATAAACGCTCATCCTAAGGGTTCCCATGTTTCTACTTGATTAAAAGATTTCGGACCCAAATAAAAAAAGGCCTCTTAACAAGAGGCCTTTTTTTCAAATCACGATTACGGGTCAAAAACCTCGGGCCTTTGACCTTTCAATTTGTTCCATCACACCTATTCCTTTCAACTTGGCGGCCATTTTTTTGTAAAATGCGTACCGCTCCTTCATATCCTTTTCCGCTTTTGCAAAAAGGGTTTCGGCATTTTCAGGGAAGGTCCGGGTGAGGCTTGAGTATCGCACTTCTCCCATGAGAAACTCCCTGAAATCCCCTTCGGGTTCCTTGGAATCCAGCACCAGCGGATTCTGACCCTCTTCCTTGCGTCTCGGATCATACCGGTAAAGGAGCCAGTAGCCGGCCTCCACCGCTTTTTTCTCTTCAAGCTGGCTGAGCCCCATGTTGATGCCGTGGTTGATGCAGGGGGAATAGGCAATGATGAGGGAAGGACCGTCATAGGTCTCCGCTTCCCATACGGCCTTCATGAGCTGGTTTTTGTTGGCGCCCATGGCCACGGAGGCCACATAAACATATCCGTAACTCATGGCCATAAGGCCCAGATCCTTTTTGCGAACCGGTTTGCCACTGGCGGCAAACTTGGCAACGGCACCCGTGGGGGTGGCTTTGGAGGACTGGCCGCCGGTATTGGAATAGACTTCCGTGTCCATTACCAGGATATTCACATCATGCCCTGAGGCGATCACGTGATCCAAACCGCCGTAGCCGATATCATAGGCCCATCCGTCCCCGCCGAATATCCAGATGGATTTTTTGGTAAGGTAATCGCTCCGATCCAGAATGTCCATGAAAACCGGATTTATCTCATCTTCGGAGGAGACCAATGCCACTTCCAGCAAATCATTGATCTTGCGACCCATTTCCTTGGATTTGGGTCCGTCATTCATGTTTTCAAGCCAACCGGCCAACGCCCCTTTCAGCGGTTCGGAGATGTCCTCCTGAAGCGCCTCACGGACCAGATCCGCCAGCTTTGATCTCCGATGGCTCACCGCCAGTTCCATGCCGAGTCCATACTCGGCATTGTCTTCAAACAGCGAATTGGCCCATGCGGGACCATGACCGTCCGCATTTACCGTGTACGGACAGACCGGCGCGGATCCCCCATAAATGGAGGAACATCCCGTGGCGTTTGCGATCATCATGCGATCCCCGAACAACTGGGTGACCAGTTTGATGTACGGTGTTTCACCACACCCGGGGCAAGCCCCGGAAAACTCGAACAGGGGTAGTTTGAACTGGCTTCCCTTGACGCTGGTGGCCGGTATCAGTTCATCCAGAAGGGGAAGTTCCGTTGAAAACAGATGGTTTGGAACCTGGGTCTCTTTCTGAGTCCCCAAAGGCTTCATGATGAGGGCTTTTTCCTTGGCCGGACAGGTATTGGCGCAACTACCGCAACCGGTGCAGTCCAGGGGACTGATCTGGATGCGATACCGCAACTCTTTCAGTTCCTTCCCCTTGGCTTCCACCGTGACAAATCCTTCAGGCGCCTCTTCAAGATCTTCCGGGGCAGCCAGCACCGGCCTGATGACCCCATGGGGACAGACAAATGCACACTGGTTGCACTGGATGCAGTTTTCCGGCTGCCATTCGGGAACGTTAATGGCGATGCCCCGCTTTTCATACCGGGTGGTGGCCGTGGGGAAAATGCCGTCGGGCGGCATGGCGCTCACGGGAAGCTCATCACCCCGCTGGCTCAGCATGGGCCGCATCACATTTTTCACGAATTCGGGTTCGTCCTTTTCCAGATAAGCCTCATGCCCTGCCGTGGCCCAGGATTTGGGAACTTTAATCTTTTCCAGTGCTCCCACGGCCCGATCCACCGCGTCGATGTTCATCTGGACCACCTTGTCGCCCTTTTTGCCATAGCTTTTTTTGATGGCCACCTTCACATAATCAAAGGCTTCTTTGGGGGGAATGACATTGGCAATTTGAAAGAAGGCCGCCTGCATAATCATGTTGATGCGGGTACCCAGGCCCAACTCGGCGCCAATTTTAACGGCATCGATATTGTAGAATTCCAGATTTTTTTGGGCGATGGTGCGTTTCACATGATCGGGAAGACGCGTTTCCATGTCCTTCAACGTCCAGGAGGAATTCAGCAGAAAGGCGCCGCCTTCCCGAATGCCGCCCAGGATGTCGTATTCTTCCACAAACGACGGGTTGTGACAGGCAATAAAGTCTGATTTGGTGAGCAGGTACGGCGCCTGGATTTTATGGGGAGCAAATCGCAGGTGGCTAATGGTAATACCGCCGGATTTCTTGGCGTCATAGGCAAAATAAGCCTGGGCGTACATATCGGTATTTTCACCGATGATTTTGATGGAATTCTTGTTGGCGCCCACGGTTCCATCGGCGCCCAGTCCCCAGAACTTACACCGAACGGTGCCTTCGGGAGCGGAATCAATTTGACGGTGCGCCGGAAGGGAGGTATGACTCACATCATCCACAATACCCACTGTGAAATGATTTTTCGGCACGCGGCCGCGCAGGTTGTCAAAAACCGCCGCCACCATGTTGGGCGTAAAATCCTTGCTGCCGAGACCATAACGCCCGCCCACGATGACCGGCGTTTCCTTCATTTCCTGGAAGACGGTACAAACATCCTGGTAAAGGGGTTCACCCAGAGCGCCGGGGGATTTGCTCCGATCCAGCACCCCGATGCTTTCAGCCGTCGCCGGCAGTGCCCGCAGGAAATGTTCCGCGGAAAAGGGGGAATAAAGGCGAACTTTGATGAGTCCCACCCGTTCGCCGAGACCGTTCAGATAATTGACCGTTTCCTCGATGGTATCACAGCTGGAGGCCATGGACACCACCACGCGGTCCGCTTCGGGGTCCCCCACATAATCGAAGAGATTATAGGGGCGACCGGTCAGTGCCCCCACCTTATCCATTTCTTCCTGAACAATGTTGGCCACCGGGGCGAAAAAGGGATTGGAGGCTTCCCGGTTCTGAAAAAAGATATCGGGATTCTGGGCGGTGCCCCGCAGTTGGGGGTATTCCGGATTCATGGCCCGGCTTCTGAAATCTTCAATGGCTTCCCAGTCTACCAGCGACGCCATGTCGTCGTAGTCGATGAGTTCAATTTTCTGAATCTCCATACTGGTTCTGAACCCATCAAAAAAATGCACAAAGGGAAGCCCCGTTCGAATACTGGCCAGGTGCGCCACCAGGGCCAGATCCATGACCTCCTGCACGGAAGCGGAGGCTAGCAGGGAAAAACCGGTCTGGCGTACCGCATTGATGTCCGAATGATCGCCGAAGATGCTCAAGGCATGGGTGGCGATAGACCGTGCGGACACATGAAACACTACGGGCATCAGCTCCCCGGCGATCTTATACATATTGGGAATCATCAGCAAAAGACCCTGGGACGCCGTAAAAGTGGTGGAAAGCGCTCCGGCTGAGAGGCACCCGTGAACCGCGCCGGCGGCGCCGGCCTCGGACTGCAATTCCGTCACATTCAACACCTGGCCAAAAATATTCTTGCGTCCGTGAGCCGCCCATTCATCACAATATTCGCCCATGGTACTTGAAGGCGTAATGGGATATATGGCCGCCACATCGCTCATGGCGTAAGCCACATGGGCCGCCGCTTCATTTCCCTCAATGGTTTTGATTGTCGCGCTCATGATAACGGTTCCTTTCATTAATGGTGTTAACAGGCTCAGGATTCAGGGTTAGGGAAAATGACAATTTTGAACCCGCAAACAGCGATATCGGTTATTGGTTTTTGAAAAGTCTTCAGTTTACGCAATGAGTAATGTTCTGTCAACACTTTAGTTTACAATGTGTAGAAACCGTTTCCAGTGGGGCCAGGACCAGTAAATGATAAAGGCTTTTCCTTTGACCGACGACAGGGGTACAAATCCCCAGAATCGGCTGTCATAGCTATGGTTTCGGTTGTCTCCCATGACAAAAAGATGTCCCTCGGGGACCGTGACCGGGCCGAAATGGCTATTTTCTCCGACCCTGGGATCCGTTGTTCGGCCCAAATTGGAATAAAATCCGTGTTTGTCATCGTACGGCTTGCCGTTGACCAACACCTTTTCACCCGACATCTCCACGCTGTCGCCGGGAAGTCCGATAACACGCTTGATAAAATCCTTATCCGGATCAACGGGATAAATGAAAACGATGACGTCACCCCGTTTGGGGTCACTGATGGGAATCAGGGTTTTGGTGGTGAAGGGAATCTTGATGCCATATAAAAATTTATTGACCAGAATGTGGTCCCCCACCAGAAGCGTGGGTTTCATGGAACCTGACGGGATTTTAAAAGCCTGCACCACGAAGGTTCGAATGAAAAGCGCCAGAAGAACGGCAATGATCGCCGCCTCCGCATATTCCCGAAATACGCCTTTTTTTTTCAACCCACTTCTAGCTTTTGGTTCTTTCAATAATGCCTCCTTCTGAACGTGACTGCTCTGCGCCATGTGAATACAATCCTTCCTCAAGCGGCAAACCGCAAAATAATAAATGTTAAGTGTTCTTATTCTTGTTATTGTTGACGGGATTTCAAGGAATAAAACACCATTTTGAGCATTATGAGAATGCTTTTGATTTTTTTTTGGAGAAATGTAAGCTTTAACGGCAAGCTTTGTAAAGGGGTTTTTGAAGTGTGGTTCACTTAAATCTTTTGTACATCGGCATGAATAAGAGGTTTTTCGCTGTTTGTTTCTCAAAAAGGGCCGAAGACAGGGCATATCCCTTTTATTCATACCCAAGTTTGAGGAGGACATGGTTGTATTTTTCTTTAAAATTAAGGAGATGTACTTCCTCAAAATGGTTTACCCAGTCTCCGGAAACGCCCTTGCGATAATGGCTCGTCTTCTGCTCTTCACCAGGGCTGCGACCTTTGGCGTGTGCTTCAAATCGGTTTTCCCAGACGATGCGGGTTATATCGTCGACGGAGAGCCTCCTTTTTAGGCGGTTCTCTAATCGACTTCTGATACGCTGGGCAAAATTCCCTTTTAGCCTCATCATAAAAAAGACCAAAAGCTCTCCAAGACTATCCTGTTTTTTGAACAGGCCCAGAAATTTGGATATGCGAATCATGGCTTTTTCCGGGTCTTTAATGATATCTTCCCAACGGAGTTCCAGTACTTGAGACTGATTGTAATCCCAAGCAAACATATCCTCAAATATGAAGCGACTGAACTCCATTTCCATCAGAAGACCTTTCGTTTTTGAGACTTTTTTTAGCACTTCACGGTGTTCAGCCAGTTCCGGCCATTCCGTAGTGGGGTGGGAATACAGGTGGGAGAAATAGGCGGATACCAGAACATCTCTCGGATCACGCACCACGTGAAATCCGCGAACCCCGGAAAGCTGCTTAACATGGTGTATTTGAGAATTGGTATACAGGAGAAAATCGACTCCTTTTTCCATAAGGAACTTCGGTAAATTCCCCTGAAATACATCGGGATGGTAGGCTATCGCCGGACGCAGTTTGAGATGGCGGCAGGCATCTTTCAGCAGGCATGTGAAAAAGTGGGTGGCGCATTTGTGATGGCCATAAAAAGCGTATTTTTGAGTTTTGTTGGAAAGACCGATTAAACTGAATACATCTGAAATAGCCGTAACCATTACGTTTCCCTTAATATCAGTACACCATGCAACTTTTTTGTTGAGAAAAAAACGGAAAGCTGCCGGAAATCAAAAAAAGCGGCATTTGAATAATGTGTAGATTGCTTTCAATCCATCAACCCAAGATATCTTCTTGCCTTCCCGGCTGGATCTCGGGTTGTACGATACGGGCACCTCATGGATTTCATAACCATTTTTAAAAAATTTAGCGGTAAGCTCCGGTTCAATATCAAAACCAATCGAGCGCAGTTCGATTGGGTCAATGGTTGCCTTTCTGAAAACCTTATAAGCTGTTTCCATATCCGTAAGGGATCCGCTGTATAGCAAATTGGTCAGTTTAGTCAAAAACCGATTTGCTACCCGCGTCATACATGGAACATTTGTATTGCTTTTGAGAAAACGGGAACCGTAAACCACCTTGGTTTTATTGGCAAGGATGGGCTGGAGCAATTTCATATATTCGGTCGGTTCCAATTCAAGGTCAGCATCTTGAATAATAATAATATCCCCGGTGGCATATTGGAGGCCGAATCGAATTGCGGCGCCCTTGCCGAGATTCCTGATTGAAGTGTGTACCTTGATCGTTGGATTGATCTTTTGTTTTTTTGCGATAATTTGCGGACTTTGATCTGTGGAGCCATCATCTGTAATGATAATTTCCTTCTCAATATCCCCGATATCAACGGCAAGAACACGATCAATCACCTCAGCTATGGTAGATTGTTCGTTGTAGACGGGTATAATGATTGAAAGCCTAGTCACTGCTGGCTCCCGCCTCAAAAATATCGCTCACCCACATTAGTGTCGTTACAATTATGATGAAATTCTTTAAATAACCCATACCGTGTATGTTGTTTTTTTGATTATGGAATAATTTTTAATCATATCAGAACCGCTTGTCATGGGCAATGCTTCTTTGCTAAAATACCGCATTTTGAATTGGTTAGCCGAATCTCAAATCAATGGTTTTTTTTCGTT
The DNA here is from genome assembly GCA_963664475.2 of Desulfatiglandales bacterium. Classification (GTDB taxonomy): domain Bacteria; phylum Desulfobacterota; class DSM-4660; order Desulfatiglandales; family Desulfatiglandaceae; genus NaphS2. Next base: position 774,323 of record CAXXXE010000001.1, on the reverse strand, counting down.
AAAAATGAGTCTTCAAACAATACGGGTCGGGAAGACACAACGGGGTACAGTGTGGGTTGTGCTTCTGCTGGCCATACATCTCGGTCTGGTTGCCTGGAACGGTTATGTTCATTCCCCGGTGATTGACGAAGTGGCTTATTTGCCTGCCGGGATCAGCCATTTACAGCTGGGCAGATTTGAAGCTGCCCGCGTCTCGCCTCCGCTGGTGCGTATGATGGCGGCATTGCCGGTATTGTTTTCGAACCCGGAGGTTGATTGGCGTGGACTCGATGACCGACCGGGGGTGCGCTCGGAATGGGTGATTGGTCCCAAGTTCGTGGAACAGAACCGTTCGAGGATATTTTGGCTCGTAACGCTGGGACGTTGGGGGTGCCTGCCCTTTTGCCTGCTCGGTGGCTTGGTCTGTTTCAAATGGGCATCCGAATTGTATGGCTTCGGTTCAGGAATAACGGCCCTGCTCTTGTGGTGCTTCAGCCCGAATATCCTCGGACACGGGGCACTGCTCACCCCGGACATAGGCGGTGCAGCAACAGGCGTTCTGGCGGGATACACCTTCTGGCGATGGCTGGAAAATCCGAACCGGATACGACTGCTGTGGGCTGGATTTTGTCTCGGGGTGGCCCTGTCAACCCGTACCACGTGGATTGTTCTGGTGCCGGCCTGGATCACCCTTTGGGTGATCCGGAAATGGAGGAATAACAGCGATACCCATACAAGTCCAAAGTCAAGAAAAAAACTCCGGTCTCTTGCCTTGCCGGCAATTTTCGGAATTGCGTTCCTGGTGCTCAACCTCAGTTATGGTTTTTCCGGGACACTGAAACCGCTTGGGAATTATCGGTTCGTCAGCCGGACGTTCCGGAATCTGACATCCCCCATAACATTGACGGAAAGTGGGAATGAATTGACATGGAGGTCGTCGTTAGCCGCCCTGCCGGTCCCCTTGCCAAGAGATTATGTTATGGGAATGGACTCCCAGAGACACGATTTTGAACGACCGCGCTGGTCATATATGGCGGGGGAAAGTCGGTATGGGGGATGGTGGTATTACTATTTTTATGGGCTCGCCGTTAAGCTTCCCGTTGGACTCCTGCTGCTTTGTGTGGGTGCATTCATTGCCACTTTTTTCCGTGAATATCGAACGTCCCGGTGGTCGGAACTCTGTCTTCTAATGCCCATGGGACTGGTCCTGTTTGCGGTCAGCAGTCAGACGGGTTTCAGTCAGCATGTCCGTTATGCTTTCGGGATTCTGCCGTTTTTGTTCGTATGGTGCAGCAAGCTTATGCGTCATGTTGCAGCGCCACAGAAAGCGGTCAGGATTTTGACCATCATTTGCATCGCAGGCACGATCGTCAGCAGTCTGGCGGTCTACCCTCACAGTCAGTCCTATTTCAACGAATTTGCGGGAGGACCGGAGAACGGTCATGCCCATCTTGTGGACAGCAATGTGGATTGGGGCCAAGACCTGCTGTTGCTCAAGAAATGGTTAGCCAATCAATCAGGTTCCGAGCCCCTGTATGTTGCCTATTATGGAGAAATAGACCCGCGTCTGGCCGGCATTCAGTTTCAACTCCCTGCCGTTCCTGAAGCGAAGAATACCTTTGCCGATCTGCCGGCCCAACTCCCGCCCGGCCTGTACGCCATCAGCGTATCACTTGTAGAAGGCATGCCCTACACCATCTTTGACGGAAAGGGAGATCGCAAATGGTGTGCCCCCGGGTCTTTCAGCTATTTTAAAAAGTTGCAACCGATTGCCCGGGTGGGGTATTCCATTTACATCTATCGCGCAGGAGATTGAACCATTCGGCGAAATTCTTTCCAATCAATCACCTTGGCCTGAAGTTTTATGAGTTCGTTCATCGCTTCTTTTGAGGAAAAAAAAGATCTGTCCGCAACGCGTCTGTCCACATGCGGTGGGTTGATCCCGGATTTTGATTTGCTTGCGCAATGGATGATAATTTCCGTTGTCCCTGGCCTCAGTTTGCGAAGGGTGCTCAGATAATAGGCTCGTTTGGCTTCTGCTTGTTCCACGTAATTATCATAATCAATGCTGTCGAGAATGGGCATTTTTGATTTATTAAGTTGCTGAAATTGTCGACGATACGCTTTGATAACCTCGCTCCCATAGGGCTCAAGCAATGGCATGGGCGGTTTTGATTCAAAACGCACCGGCAGGTCGAATTCGCGGGAAAGTTGCCCGTACAAAGCCAGAAGATCGGGACGGGCAAAGAGTACAAACATATGGTGGTCCAAATGCGAAATACGGATACCCGCATCAAGGGCCTTCCGAATTTGCGCTCGCAGTTCCGCTTCAACTTCTTTGATCTTGGCTGATGCGGCAACGTCCCGGGGCAGGAATGGAAATCTCCCATCGGAGGTGACCAGGCTGGGGACCTCAACTGCCGAGAGAACCGGCCCCCAGGGTTGCTCCGGCAGATCACAGGTAAGGGTTAAATGCACACCATAATCATACTCCGGATGCCTGGCGGCGAATCGGGCGAAATCCTCGAAGGCAGGGCAACAAGTCATGATACTCACGGACCTTATCACACCACTTGCCAAAGCAAGAATCGTTCCATCGTTAACGGCGGCACACATTCCGGCATCATCGGAGGAAATGATGACTGCTCGGCTCAATGGTTCAGAAGCTCGCAAGAAAAGAGCAACAACCGTCACCAAGACCAGTGTCGCCGACAGACAGACGATAATCTTTGTCCCTTTCACGCCCATTATTCCGTCCCATTATGGGGACTATCGTTTTCCATGCTCATGGCTAAGCTTACCCCTTGATTTTCGTGTGGTAAAAGTAAAATAGAAACCCGGCCATATATCCCAAGATTTCATAGACCAGTAACCGGTCCTTATGACTGGATTTGCACCACAGACACCTTCCAAGGCGCTGAAGGTAATATTTCGGCAGGCCCCCCAGAAGCCAGCACAGATTCCCCCTGTTCCCGAATTTTTCATATTGGATGAAAAGGGCCGTGACATGCCCTTTCATATACCCGTAAATCTGTCGTCTGAGAGCCTTCATTTCAACCCGGTGACGGTGAAAAACAACCGCTGCCGGATTATAAAGACAATACCCCCCGCCCGCCAGTATCCGGTACCAAAACTCAGAGTCGCCGCTGCATCCGGCCGCACCAACGTCAAGCCTTTCGTCAAATTCGCCGAACTTGATAAAGACCTGCTGTCGAAAAGCCATATTTGCCCCGGCGCCGATTTCCCAAACCGGCGCCACCCCGTGCCGGATTCCGGCCAGAAAAGCGGGAGAAAACCGACGGGTAATGAAACCTTTTCCCAGTGGCCAATATCGCTCGAAATAGACCTGGGAAAAGGTTCTCAACTGCTCCGGCAGCACCAGCCCCGTGACCGCCGTCACCTTTGGGTCCTGGAAGCTTTCAGAAATTCTGGCGATCCAGTCCTCGTGTACTGTGACATCGTCGTCTGTAAAAGCGATAATGTCGCCCCGGCTGTTCCGAACTCCCGCATTGCGGGCCCAGTCCAGGCCAGGGCGTGGCTCCATAACATAGCGTACTCGGGGAAACTGACCCAGTATGTCATGTGTGGCATTGCTCTGGGGAGCATTATCCACAACGATGATTTCATGGGGAGGCTGAGACTGTCGCATCAGGGATGTGAGGCATTTTCTGATCTCATCGGTCCTGTTCCGCGTACAGATCACCACGGAAACGCGTTGGGACCTATCGGGTGGGCGACGCCTGGGTAGCATCGCCGCAATCTCCCTGAAGGCAAAATTGAGATCTCTCTGAGACAAGTCGTATGAATTAAAAGGCCATGTATCCAGCATTTCAGCCGGCGCCATTTGCCGTAGCGCCGGCATGATCACCCATAAGGCATTCAAGCGAACATCGACCCCGGACATGGGAAGCCTCTTCGTTGATACCTCCAGCCGGCCAAAGGGAATGTTATGTATCCAGAACACCAGGTAAAAGCCCTCGATCCCCTTTTCCGCTTCAAGGCCGGTCACCGTTTCCATCAAGTCAATGTGCTTTATTTTCAGAGGAAATCTCATTTTAGCCCCTGCCCTTGACCGGCCAGCAGTTTTTTGATACGTCGTCTTTCCCAGCGCTGTGCCGGCAAGCGGTGATAGATGTGAATGCGGTTCAGAATCCGGGATGTGACATTGCCCGTTTCTTGTTTGAAAAGCCGGCTTTCCAGTTGTACAAGAGATATTTTGCGCCCGACAATCCACAGAGAGCAGCATTGAATAAACGCGTCCAGGAGAGTCCGGGTCAGGATAACATGAAAATCATGCCGCATAATGGTCATCCCGGGATCATTTATAAGGGCCTTTAGAAGCCATTTCCAGGCGGCAAAACATTTCCCCGCCTGACTGCTTTTCAGAGCCAGATACAGGGTGAAATTGGCCAATGACCAGCGAAACACCCACTCCGGTATATCGAGAGACTCCCTGCGGGCGTTGTCCATGGTGATATGATAGCTTCGGGCCATGGTGGCGTCATCGCTGGACATGTTGGTGGTGGTCTGGCGGTACCCGGTCAGAAATGACGGCGCCACCGCGAAATGGTAATGGTTTGCAAACCGCAGGTGCAAATCCCAGTCCTCACACCCTTGGGCATTTTCCTCACGGTAGCGGGTGTCGTAGAGTCCGAAGGTTTCAAAACAGGTCCTGTGAATCAAAGAGGAACTGGCATTAAAAACGAAAAATTTATAGACCAGCGGCCAAAACATGCGCCCTTCAAGAAACGACATGTAAAACCTGCCATTCAGGCGATTGGCTTCATCGATGCCCAGGGACCAGCCATAGGCGACCCTCGCTTCAAATGGAGCGTCCCCTATGGCCGCAAGCTGCCTCTCCACATTTTTTGAACGCCAGACATCGTCGGCGTCGATGTTTGCGATGTATTCACCCCTGGCCGCTCGTACGCCAAGGTTGCGGGCCGCGGACAGCCCGGAATTTTGCTGTTGAAGCAAACGGATGCGGGAATCTCTTTCGGCAAAGCCTGAAACAATAGCGGCCGTTTCATCCGTGGAACCGTCATCCACCACGATGATTTCCAGGTTGCTGTGGGTCTGCCCCGTAACCGAGATAAGGGTCGATGCCATGTAAGCCGCGGCATTATACGCGGGAATGACGACGGTAACCAGGGGATCTTCCGGGCATGTTGAAGGATGAGTCATGATTATTCCTAATAACACAAAAATGGTTTGAAAGCATTGGGATTTGTGGTAGCTCTTAAAACTTAAATCTTAAAACTTAAAACTGCGGTTCACCGCATCAGCTCATGCACCCCTTAAAATATCAGCGGGATCTTTTACTGCATCTGGTCAAGCGCGATTTTGCGCTGCGCTATAAACGTTCGGCGCTGGGTATCCTGTGGTCGCTTCTGGTTCCCCTGGCCCAGCTTCTGGTGCTGGCGTTTATTTTCGGTAAAATTGTCCCCCTTAAGATCGACGACTACCCAGCCTTCCTGTTCACCGCGCTTCTCCCTTGGACGTGGTTCAGTGCATGTCTGGCATCGGCCGGCGGGATTTTCTACAACAATCGCGATCTGATGTTTCAGCCCAATTTTAATCCCGTCATTCTTGTGATCGTTAATACCCTCTCGAACCTCCTCATATACGTGGCCGCACTTCCCATACTCATGGTCTTACTGTTACTGTACGGACGTCCCCCCGCCGGTACACTTCTATTCTGGCCCTTTCTCGTTCTGATCCAGGGGATTCTCATTACCGGATTGAGTCTGATCATCGCCACCCTGAACGTTTTTTACCGGGATGTGGAGCACTGCGTCGGTATCGCCCTGCTGCTGATGTTTTATATGACCCCTGTTTTTTATGAGACCGACGCCCTTACCGGGCCTTTCAGCATCGTGTTTACCCTCAACCCCCTTGCGGAACTAATTGCGGATTATCGCGCTGTTTTCTTTTACAGCCGCTATCCGGAGTGGGGTTCTCTTTGTGTCTTATGCGTTTTCAGCCTCTTTATCGCTGCTATGGGTTACGCAGTTTACCGCTCTCAACTGGCCCATGTCATCGATGAGATTTAAATGAATGGAAGAAAATTAACGATGTCCGCCGTCATAACCGTCAATTCCGTTTCAAAAAAATACAGGCTCCAGCGGAACCGACCCCTCACCCTGCATGAACTGTTTGTCAGGGGGTTGACCGGCCGCCTGAAGCGACGGAAGATCTTTTGGGCACTCCATAACATCAGTTTTGAGCTCTTGCCGGGCCTGTCCCTGGGGGTGATCGGGCATAATGGCGCGGGAAAGAGTACGCTTTTGAGGCTCCTTTGCGGCCTGGGGAGACCCTCTTCGGGCGCTATCAAACGCTTCGGCAACATCAGCGGTCTTTTGGACCTGGGCAAAGGGTTTCACCCGGACATGACGGGGCGTGAGAATCTCATTACCGGCGGGATTCTGAACGGGCTTTCAAAGCGGCAGGTGGAAGTACTCCAGGGAGACATCATTCAGTTTGCGGAGCTTGAGGAATTCATTGATCAACCCGTCAGAACCTATTCCAAGGGGATGTATCTCCGTTTGGCATTCGCCACGGCCATCCACCTGGATCCCGACATCCTTGTCATTGATGAAGTGCTGGCTGTGGGGGACAACCGGTTCAGAAAAAAATGTACCGATTGGCTGGATCAATTCCGCGCGAGAGGTAAAACCATGATCCTCACCTCTCACGATACCGATCAAATTCAGCATCTCTGCGATGAGGTGCTCATTCTGGAAGAGGGTCGTCTTGATCTCCAGGCAGACCCGGTAATAGCGGTGAAACGGTATAATGACCTGATGCAACAGCGCACTGAAAAAAGGGCCACACAACTGGGTACCAAAGAAGGGCCTTCCGCCACCACATTTGTAAACGATGGGGTCCGGATGGGAACCCGGGAGGCGACCCTCTCGAATATCCGGGTCTATCTTGAAAGCGGGGAGGCGACGCATGCCATGACCGGCGAATCGGGTCTGCTGGTGGAGTTTGCTTATGACTTAGGCCCTCATGTTGCCGATACGGCGTTTGTTCTGGGAATTTATTCAGAAATGGATATCAAGTGTTTCGAAACTTTCATTGATTCTCTCAACACGCTTTTGGATACTTCAGGACGGCGGGGCGTTGTCCGCTGCAATTTTCCACATCTACCCCTTAACACCGGCAAATATTATATCAACCTTGGTCTTCGGCCCCTGGGCCAAAGTTATGTGTATGATTACTACTGGAAGATCCATTCTTTCACCATTAGAAGCTCTGTTGGCGAAGGTCACGGAAATTCCGGCGTGGTCTCCCTTAACCCCGGCTTTTCACTGGTATAGGTTTTTGGTTTTATGAAACAATTGATTGTTTGCCCTGAATATCCTCCGGCGGAATATGCAGGCGGTATCGGTACTTATGTACACCACATTTCCAGAATGTTGGTGGAAGCAGGTGATACCGTTCATGTGATCGCCACACGCTGGAAAGGGGCCCGGCGTAAAAAGGAACGGATGCATGACCGGCTGATCATTCATCGCGTGGGTGAGCTTCCGAGGCCGTGGCGTGTACTTTCCGGACACAATGTTCAGAAGAGGGAACTATCGAGCCTTAAAGCCTCTTCATTTCCACCGCAAGCTTTCTCCTTTCAAGCAAGTCTTCTGGCTGAAACGCTTATTGAGCAGGAAAAGATCGATCTGATCGAAGGACAGGAATTTGAAGCGCCTCTCTATTATCTGCTGCTCAGACGCGCACTGGGGCTGGGGCCAAAGCGCCGCCCCCCATGCATTGTACATCTCCATTCACCCATGGAATTTATTGTGCGATATAACGACTGGGACATCCACCATCCCTATTTTCGCATCGCCAAATGCCTTGAGGATTACTGCATCGGAGCGGCGGATGCAAGGCTTTGTCCCAGTCAATATCTGGCGCGTCAAGCTCAGACCCATTATGGATTGCCCGATGGTGCTATTCAGGTCATTTCGCTGCCCGTCAACGCAGGCCCTTTTATCGAACGGGATATTGGAATCTGGGAAAACGGCGTGATCCTTTTTGTAGGACGGCTTGAAAGACGCAAAGGGGTGCTGGAGTGGCTTCAGGCAGCGGTTGCCGCGGCCCGTAAAGATCGCCGCCTCAGATTCGAGTTTGTGGGTGCAAACTGTCTGAGTACCGATCTCTTGAACGGGGAGGAGATCGTCGCAGGCCAAGTCCCAGCCGACCTGAAAAAACAGTTTATTTTCCACGGTCAGCAGAATCAATCCAGTCTGCCTCATTTTTTTTCCACTGCCCGTCTGGCGGTAGTTCCCTCCCGCTGGGAAAATTTCCCCAACACCTGCATCGAGGCCATGTGCGCGGGTTTGCCGGTCATCTCCACGAGAGAAGGGGGAATGGTTGAGATGATCGACGACGGACATACGGGCTGGCTGGCGGAATCCGTTGACGGGGACGGACTTTATGAAGCGCTGAAACGCGCACTTCATACTCCCGCAAACGATCTTGCTCAAATGGGAGCGGCCGCCGCCGCATCCATCCGGAAAAAATGCGATAACCAAAGAGTACTGGAAGAACACCTGAAGTTTCGTACCCGGGTGTTTGAAAAAGGGGCCGCAAACTCAATGTTTTTGCCGCAAAAACCCTCCGTCGGCACCTGTGTATCGCATCAAAACGACAGCACTCGAAACGTTGTTTGTAGTACAGCGTCAAACGGTATCGCGGTGGTGATCACCTGCTGTAATTCAGGCCATTATCTAAATGAGTGCCTTGAAAGCATAATGCGACAGATCCGTCAACCCACCGCCGTTGTTATCGTGGACGACAATAGTACGGAATCCGAAACAAAACAGATTCTGAAAGCAAAAAAAAAGGATGGTTGGGAAATTCTAAGCAAACCCCAAGAAAATAATATCCCAGGCAAAAACCAAGGTATTCGGCATGTTATGAGATCGGGGATCCATCCCGCCGGATTTTCCTTTCTCAGCGCTGAAGATCGGTTAAACCCCCATTTTATTGAAATCTGCACCGCCATATTGGAACATTGTCCAAAAATCGGGCTGATTTCCGGGTGGGTTGAATTTAGAGAGAAACGAAAAAATATCTGGATTCGCCCCTGTCCGGGATTCCCTTTCCAATGGGCCGTCAACGAAATCGCCCCGTTTGCCGCCGTTCGAACCGAAGCCCTCATGGCGGCAGGGCAGTTTCGTTCAGAAATGGACGGTGAATTCGAGCGCTGGGACCTGTTTAACGCGGTGATGGCGACAGGTTGGTCGGGGGTTACGGTTCCCGACATTTTGGGCACTTGCCGTTTCGAAGAAAAACCCTATTCCGGCAGCAATCTGAACATTCATCGAGGAATGCGAAAAGCCATGCTCGAAAGATTCCCGGAATTGATTGCAAAAGACGCCGTGGATGTCATCATGATGAACGAAACCCAAACCGGTCTGCTGCTTCAGCACCAGTACTTCATTTTAAAATCGCGCTTTTCCAGAGCTTTTGAAAGAATCATAGGCAACCGGTTCCTGTCCCGAGCGAAAACCCGCCGGGGGAATGGATAACCCATGGAGAAAAAGATAACCGCCATTATCTGTACCCACAACCGGGCTGATTATCTGCCCGGGGCCATTTCAAGTCTGACGGATCAGGATCTGCCAAATGATGCCTACGAAATCATCATCGTGGACAATGGTTCCACGGACAACACCCGGAATGTGGTTTCAGGCTTCACCCATGTGGGCAATATCCGATATATCCATGAACCGGTTATCGGGCTGTCCCATGCCCGAAACGCGGGATGGCAAAATGCAGCCGCGCCCTATGTGGCCTATCTGGATGATGATGCCGTGGCAACCCCTGGCTGGCTGGGAAAAATCCTTCACATTTTTGAGACCACCCACCCCTGGCCGGGGTGCGTGGGCGGGAGGGTGACACCCATATGGGAAGCCCCCCGGCCGGCCTGGCTGGGCGACAAAATTGTCTGCTGTCTGACGGTGGTGGACTGGTCCGATACCCCCCATGTTTTGGAAAATCTCAATGCAGAGTGGCTGGCGGGCGCCAATCTCGCATTTCCCAGAAAAGTTCTGGACCGGCTGAATGGTTTCACACCCTGCCTGGACAGGGCCGGCACCCGTCTATTATCCAGCGGGGATGTTTTTCTGGAAAAAGAGACTCAAAAGATCGGGTATACCTGCTTCTATCATCCCGATGTGGAAGTTTCACACCACATCCCGGCATCCCGCCTGACCCAGTCCTGGTTTGTCCGCCGGTATTACTATCAGGGGATCAGCGATGCCGTCATGGCGTTATTGACCGAATTTCCCTCAAAAAAAAGGCGTGCGAGGATCATCATAAGAATGGCGGTCGATCTTTTGCGGCAACCGGGAGGGCTGCTGAACTTGATATGGCCCACAAAGGATCCGGAACGGTTCACCCGGAAATGTTTCAACCTGATCGTTCTGGGGCATATGGTGGGATTGCTGGTTCTGCCACGTTCTCCATCTGAGGAGAATTAATATGCCCATAAATGTCCATATCATCCGCACCCGCTATCCGCATTGGGGCAACTATTCCGGTTTCCAACAGTTTGTGAGGTATCTTGACCGGAAAAAATATCGTCCGTGGCTCCATGAGGTTTCCGATAACCATGCGGATTTTCCTATCCGGAACAGGATCATCCAAAACCTTGCCTTTCGGTTTATACAACGGGGCAATATGAAATGGTATAAACTGAGCGATCTTGCCCTGGAGATAAGACTGCTTCGGCGCTGCCTGAGCCTTAACCCGCCGGATGTCATCCATTATCTGGACGGTGAGCATTCCGCCCGGTATTTGCCCATGCTGTTGAAAAGGCTACCGGCGGAAAAACCCCGAATCGCGGTGAGCTTTCACCAGCCGCCCGGTATCATTGATGATTTGATTGATCGGAGGGTTGTGAGGCATATTGATATCCTGAACGTGGTCTCACCGGATCAGGCAATATACTTCAGCCGGTTTATGGATCGGGACCGGATTAAGGTGATACTGATGGGAATTGATGTGGATTTTTTCCATCCGGAACCCCATTTGCGCCCCACCGGCCAATTCAATTGCCTTACTGTTGGGCATTATTTGCGAGATTTCAAACTGTTACGGAGAATATGCCAAGGGTTTTCATCCCGACGGGATATTACATTCAGGGTGGTAAGTTCCCGTCATGAAGGCCTTGACGACTTGCCGAACGTCAGGGTCTATAAGGGGATTGATGATGTGGCGCTGCGAAAGTTGTACCAGCAATCCACCCTGTTACTGCTCCCCATGGTTCATGCCACGGCCAATAACGCCCTTTTGGAAGGGATCGCCTGCGGCCTGCCGGTGGTGGCAAGCGCTCTGCCGGGATTGAAGGCCTATGTGCCGGGTCGGGAAGCCCTTCTGGTAAAGGAAAATTCCACTGAAGGATTTACTAGCGCCATATTGCAGGTGGTTCAAAATTCGGAATGCCATCAACAGATGGCGGCGGCGGCCCGCCAAAGGGCACTGGAACTGGATTGGCGCAGGGTCACGCCGTTATTTGAAGCTATGTACGATGACCTGGCCAAAAGCAGTTAGGAAGAAACAGGCAAAATGACGGATCAATATCAGATTCCAGACCGAGAAGTGGTCGATTATCAGATCTATGAACTGGATAAACAGGTTCCGGACAGCCAGGATGAGACACCTTTACGCCTGAGAGGGCCTCGTCCGGAAGATTTCAGCACGGGCAATTACTTCGTCTGTATCGGCGCCGCCCAGACCTTCGGGCGTTTCTGCCGGACCCCGTATCCGGATTTATTGGGACAAATGCTTCAACTGCCCGTCCTCAACCTGGGTCGCGGTGGGGCTGGGTTCTCTTTTTTTTCAAAAAAAAACGAGAACCTTCTCAGGTACATCAACCACGCCCGCTTTGCCGTTGTTCAGGTTATGGCCGCAAGGTCCGAGAGCAACGCACTGTTTAGAAGCAAGGGGCTGGGATACTACTACCGGATTTCAGATGGCGCCGGAATCGGGTGCGATGCCGCTTTCAGGGAACTTCTGGCACAAAAGGATCCGGCGCTTTTGAAAAACGTCATTGCCCAAAACCGGGAGAACTGGATCAACAGTTGCCATGAGCTGCTGGCCCAAATCACCGTCCCCACGGTCCTGTTCTGGTTTTCCAGTCGCAGCCCCGTTTACCGGGAAAGCCTGTCCGGAGATCTGGATGCGCTCTTCGGTGAATTTCCGCAACTGGTGAATGCGGATATGATGCATCGGATCAGAGGGAACGCCGATGCTTATGTGGAATGCATCTCAAAAAAAGGACTGCCCCAGACCCTCAAAAGCCGTTTTACGGGGCGGACGGTAACGGTGATCGACCCCTGGGGCGGCACTTGGAAAAAGAATTGGTACTACCCTTCACCCCGGATGCATAGAGAAGCCGCGGGAGCTCTATTTAACGTCTGTCGCAAGTATGCCCCCTTCCGACCGAAGGCCCCGTTTCTCCCACGACTTGTGAATCTTGTCAGCCAATGGTTTCAAAGGAAAAACGGATGGAATTGAAGAAAATCACCTTCAACTTGAAACACCTGGCCCTGAATTGCGGTCTTCTCGGTGGGCAATCCGATTATCGCCGGTTCATCATCCTGGGGGAAGCCCGATCCGGTTCCAATTTCCTGCGGGGATTGCTCAACTCGCATCCCCATGTGGTTACTTTCGGCGAAATCTTCCGATTTTATGATAATATCGGCTGGGAAATCCCGGATTTCGAAAAATACCGCCAAACCCAGGCGTTCATTTCCCGCATGCAGCGAAACCCGGTGAAGTTTCTGGAAACCTGTGTATTTGAAAAATTTCCACCCACCATCCATGCCGTGGGATTCAAGATGTTTTATTACCACGCACAGGAAGATTCCCGCAAAACAATATGGCAGCACCTGCTGGAAAGTGAGGCTATCCACATTATCCATCTTAAGCGCAAAAACAGTCTGCGGGTGCTTCTTTCCCGGAAAAAAGCGCATATGACCGACAAATGGACAAATGTCACCGGACCTGAAAAGGATGTCCTGTCAATTGAACTCTCCCAGCATGAATGTCGGGAGCAGTTTACCTGGACCCGGGATATGTGGATGGCATATGATCATGTTTTTCGGAAGCATCCCAAGATGGATCTGATTTACGAAAATCTGACGGCTGACTGTGAAGAGGAAACCCGGCGGGTGCAGGAATTTCTGGGCCTCTCCCCAATGCGCCTTTCGGCAAATACGTATAAACAGGCCAATCAACCCCTGTCTGAAGCCATTTTAAATTACGCCCGGTTAAAAAAAGAGTTCCGGGGGACTGAATGGGAGATTTTTTTTGAGGATTAATGAGGAGTTCCACCATGATTGAACGGTTGATTCGGGACAACCCCCAATTTCACGAGTATAAAGGCGTGCCCACGAGCTGGTCGGTTCACCCGGACACGCTTCGTTTTCTGTATCAAATGCTGGAACCCGGCATGGTGACCCTTGAAACCGGCTGCGGGCAGACCACCATAGCGTTTGCCCTTGCAAAAACCCGGCATACCTGTATTACACCGAATATGGAGGAAACCACACGCATCCGCGCTTATTGCCGGAAGGCCAAACTGCCTGAACATATCAACTTTATCAGTGAAAGTTCGGAAATCGCGCTGCCGTGCGGTGACCATATCCCCCGGGAACTGGATATGGTCTTTATTGACGGCGCTCACCGGTTCCCGCTCCCCATCATCGACTGGTATTATACATCGCAGAGGCTCAAGGCGGGGGGTATGGTGGCGGTGGACGATTATACCATGCCGTCCGTGGGCATCCTTTTTGATTACCTGAATATGGAGGATGAATGGCAACAGGTGCGCATCATGGAAAATACGGTGTTCTTCAAAAAGCTTCGAGATCCCTACATCGATTTTGAAGATGACTGGCAGCATCAGAAAATTAATCTGGAATTCAAAAAAAAGACCTTCGATCCGAAACCTGAACCGTTTCGGCTGAAGCTGGATCCTGTCAGTTTTCTGAAAAATATATTGAATAGACTGACAAAAAAGTAAATGTGGCCGCGGCATAACATATTTTGTTCCAAACCCTTTGAATGGTTTGAAATCACCCAGTTAAATGACCGGGGCGGCGTATACCTGTGTTGTCCGTCCTGGTTGAACACCTGTATCGGCAATATCCGGCATGCATCCGTGGAAGAGATCTGGAACGGTCAAAAAGCCAGGGCCATCCGGCGCTCCATCCTGAACGGGTCTTTTCAATTCTGTGATGTTGAAAAATGTGCCTTTTTACAGACCCGATCCGGCCCTGTTCAGAAAATAAAGGCCGTTACCGACCCGATATTTCAGGAAGTGATCAGCAAAGGGTTAACCCGACTCCCTTACGGCCCCCGAAAAATCATCTGTACCTACGATCAGTCCTGCAACCTGACATGCCCCACCTGTCGGAACCACATAATTGTGGAAACGGAGAGCCGCCAGGAAATAGCGGCGATCGAAAACAAAATCCGGAAGCAGGCCCTTGGACAGGCTGAATTGCTCTATATCAGCGGTTCGGGAGATCCTTTCGGCAGCCCCTTTTTCAGAAAATGGCTGCAATCCATGGACCGGCTGGAAATGCCAAACCTGAAGGATATCTGTCTGCATACCAACGGTCAGCTGTGGACCCCGCGCATGTGGGATACATTGCCGAAGGATATTCAACCGCTCATCACCGCCGCTGAAATCTCCATCGACGCCGCCACACCGGCGGTTTATGCCGTCAACCGCAGGGGCGGAAACTTTAACCGGCTGCTGGATAACCTGAATTTTATCAGGAGTCTGCGCTTGAAGGGTCCCCTAAAATCGGTTAAAATCAGTATGGTGGTCCAGGAAAACAATTTCCGCGAAATGCCGGATTTTGTCCGCCTGGGCAGACGGTTCCGGTTTGATCATGTCTATTTCGGCCAGCTGCTCAACTGGGGGACATTTTCAGACAGCGAGTTCAAAGAAAGAGCGGTCCACCTTCAAAGCCATCCCCAGCATAAAATATTCCTGGCAGTCCTCAAGGAGGACATATTCCAAGACCCCATCGCGGATTTGGGGAATCTGACCCGAATCGGAAATCAATGCGCTCTAAACAGCATTTCTAATTGGCTCAGAGATTTTGGGATGCGGTTGACACAACGAAAATACCCCGTATAAGCTTGAGGGCAGATAAATTGAAAAGAATCCGGAAAATTCCGGCAAAGGGAACGGATTACCAACTGGAAACTTGAGATATTTGAATATTCACGGTCCCCTTTCCCAAATGTCTTGACGAGTTTTACGAGCAAGATTTCGATAGGAGGAAAACCTGAAAGTAAGGAGGTAAGGATATGCTTGCAAAACTCACAACCAAGAATCAGATCACCATTCCGAGAGATATTATTTCCAGACTTCCGAATGTGCGGTATTTCGATGTGGACTATGACAACGGCGTGGTTTTTCTGAAACCTGTAAAAGTGTATGATGCCGATCTTAAACAAATAAGGACAAAGATCAAGAAAATTGGGTCTTTCCGAAGATTGTGTCAGCGAAGCCGTGCGTTGGGCGTGTGCTAGATGAAAAAAATTGTGGACGAGGGTCCCCGCCTCGTGCTCAATTTGCAGGAAGCGCCAGGGTAAGTGGTCGGTTGCGAAGGGAGGGTGTGACAGTGAATGGGGAAGGAACTCAAGCAAATCTCGTGTACACCGGCATAAATAAGAGGTTTTTCGCTGTTTGTTTCTCAAAAAGGGCTGGAGACATGACATATCCCTTTTCCACATTGGGATGCTCTTGGAGGAAAATGTGCAGGCTTTTGAGCTTTCCGGCCGGTCCGCTTTTGACCTCAACGGGAAATATCCTGCCGTTTTTCACGTAAAGATAATCCACTTCCGCCGAGCTGCTCTTTTTTGCCCTTGACCAGTAAAACATTTTGAAATTTTCAGATCCCCCCGCCGCCAGTATTTCCTGCCCGACGAACTGCTCTGCCAGAGCCCCTTTATATACTTTTGAGAGGTCTTTTTGATTCAGGATATCGGATGGATGGATCCCGCAATGATACTGCATCAATCCCAGATCCAAAAAAAGCGGTTTCATTATTTTTGACGACGCACCGGCATTCAGGGGAAGCCCTTCGGCATTGGATGACCTGATAATGTGGCAAAGCAAAGCTCTTTCAAGTAGTTGAAGAGACCTCTTGGTTTTTTCAATTCTTCGTTCAGGGTCCAGCCGGGTATATTTGATTTGTCTTCCCACGTGGGAAGGCAAGGATCTTAACAAATAATCCAGGCTGTCAACGTCCGCCCTTTTATTGTATTTCACCAATGACTGAAGGTACGATTCAAATATTTCCGCATGGACACTGAAACTTTGGCTCAAACTTCCAGTTTTGCAATATCTTTTCACAGCCTCGGGCATTCCCCCCACAAGAAAATAGAATTTGAGCTGTTCTAATATCTTAAGATGAATGTTTTCACTTATCGGCTCGAAGTCTGAAATGGATGGCAGTTTATCCGCAAGGATTTTCCGGTCGGATGCAATTAAAAATTCATGAAAAGTCATGGGCCTCATCCACTCAAAGGAGACTCTTCCCACGGGAAAAGATATGCTGCCCAACGTGAATTCGAGCATGGAACCTGCTGCAATGATGTGCAGCTCAGGCATTTCCTCGTAAAAATACCTCAGGCTCAATAAGGCCCTTTCACATTCCTGGATTTCATCAAAAAACAACAGGGTTTTCCCCGGTATAATTAATTTATTGGCGTGAATTTCAAGCTCCGAAAGCAGCCTTTTGGCAGACAGGTCTCCTTCAAAGATCTTGTGGCTTGTCCGATCCCGTTCGAAATCGATCTTTATAAATGCCTCAAAGTGATTCTCCCCGAAACCGGATACAGAAAATGTCTTTCCGACCTGCCTCGCCCCCCTTATGATCAAAGGTTTTCTGAATTGACTCTTTTTCCAACCCAGAAGCGCTGTATCAATGAATCGTTCCATGTTCTAGTCGTCCTTTCTTTTGAACTATTCGGAAGTAATTTTACAAGGTCAGAGTACCATTGTTTATGTGATTATGCAAGGCTACAAACAAACGTTGGTTATGGGCGGGCATTGCAGGCAGGATACCGTTATGCCGTGGAAAATAAATATGAATATGTGGCCTACAAATGGATGAAAACGGGTGTCCCCATGTATACAAAGGACGAACGAAAATCCATTCACAGCGGATCGAACCCGTTTTTATATTTTGTCCTCCTGCGTTTCGTTTCCAGGCATGAAACCTTCCCCAGAGACAAGGCATGCCTTGTCTCTACTTACGACCTCTTTTTATTTCTCGCGCAAAGACGCCAAGACGCAAAGTTTTTAAAACATAGTCTTTTTCTTTGCGTCTTTGCGCGAGATTATTCTTTAGTCTACGGACGATGAACCATCTCCGACGTCAGGACAAGTTCCTTCAAACAAACCCCTTTACACCCTTTTGATTGCGTTTCATCGTCCAATGACAATCCTGTCCATCATTCAATCTTTCAAATCGTGTTCAAACATTTCCCGGCTTGCGACCGTAGCCCTGAAAAGTGTAAACTACTTTTGAGCTGTTATGAGCGTGAATTTGATTTCAGGGTTCTTTGGGGATTTTCTGTAAACTGATCCTTGAAAAGGATAGAAAATGAGGTTGGAATTTCATAGGATTGACTTCAGTTTTGGGAAAGGTTATGCTCGCTAATGTAATGAAAGAGTTCAGGAAACCTGACGCTTTTCAAACGTTCACGAAAACATGCGTTAGATTATAGGACCGTAAGAACAACATGGCCCCAACAATAATGAGGAGCAATCAAAATGCCTTTTGCACAGGAAGATTATGAAGCCATCGGTGAATATGTGCGCCGGAACCTGAGCGGTTGGCTGCAGGCGCAGAGTTTTTCCAAACCGCCTCACGTCTATGAGATAGAGCTTCGTGAACGCATGGTTCGGGTGGAAGAAGAATTAAAAAACCAGCGTGATTTAATGAAGCAGGGATTCGACCTGATGGACAAGCGCTTTGAAGAAATGCGTGAGGACATGAATAAGCGTTTCGAACAGGTGGACAAGCGCTTCGAAGAAATGCGTGAGGACATGAATAAGCGCTTTGAGCAGGTGGACAGGCGCTTCGAGCAGGTGGACAGGCGCTTCGAGCAGATGCACGAGGATATGGATAAACGGTTCGATCAGGTGGAACGGCGCTTTGAGCAGGTAGATAAGCGCTTCGAGCAGATGGATAGGCGTTTTGAGCAGGTGGATAAGCGCTTTGAAAGCCTCACCAAAAGGATAGACCGTTTCATGGTCTGGTCTTTTGGGCTGACCGTGACCATGTCCGGGGTCATCATTGCCGTATTGAAACTGACTTAAGCCGGATCGAATCTTCATTGAGGCATCCACTCCCTGTCATGGATGGGTTTGATTTAAACAAGGAACCTGTTTATGCGTCAGTGGCAGCCATGTAAACGAAGACTTTTCATCAAAACCCTCAATATTGAATGTGACTTACCAGCAGCAACGCAAGGCGCCACAAATATCTTCGCAACCGTAACGGCATTTTTGCCGTCAAATAGACCAGCACGTACTGTATTCTTATGGGGAAATCTCGCTGTTCCCTCATTTTTTCGGCCAGTTGTTTTCCGTTTGAAAACCAGGGTGATGGTATTTTGCTCAAAAGGTCATGATGATTTACCAGAAGACGTTCGGTGTACTCTCTGGAAAGACGAGCAAAAACCGGCTGCTCACTGCTGCTGAAGCGGTTGAAAAAGAGCGGATTAGTAATTTGATGGGGGTTCTGGGGATCAAAGCCCGAGAAATGAATAAAAATCAGCGGATATTGGCCGTTGACAAGAATCCTGTCGTTTACGTCGGACAAATTCCGTTCATGCAGGTTCCAGTAGGCCACGTTCATACCCGGATGTCGGTCAATGTAAACGCCGTCAAAATAATGGGGAGCAAATGCCATCCAGAACTGATCGGCGCTCAAGCCGATGGCGCGGTTGGCGTGGCCGTGACGAATCATGCGATCCCGCCACCAATCCAGCAGTAGAAAGGCCGAGGGCCTATTGGCCATGGCCGCAAAACCCATGTTGAAATAACCGGTACGCAGGGTCCCGAATTCATCGGGCATTTTACCATCCGAGGCGTAAGGGCGCAGCAAATGCGGGGTCAGCATCACATCGCGATCGCTTAGAAGGGCTTCGATTCGATGGATGGGATGATAAATCATCACATCGGAATCAAAATATACGACAAAAGGGGATTGTGGAAATTTCCCAAAGAAATATCTGAAGGCCACCGGTTTCAGTGAAAAACAAACCTCAGCCGGATCATATTTCGCCATAAGGTCCTTTAGGGAGGGGACCTTCAAATCATCAATGGGAACAATCCGATGGTCGTCCATGACAATCCTGCTAACAGCGGGTGTTAACGGGTCGACAAGCACGATAAAAAACGCATATTCCGGTGCATGCGCAGTCATGCTGTCGGCCAGGGTCAGCGCCCGGGAAAGATGGTTGGTGGTGCTGATGGTAAATGCAATCGGAGGTTGGGATGGGATGAACATGTTTTTTGACCTTTGGCTTTTATCTTTAATCGTATTCCGAAACACGGACCCTTGCAATCATTAAAAAAGTCAAAAGAGGTTTGATCCCTATGGTTCTTAGCCGGGCAGATAAAACCCATTTTACATCTCTGCCAAAGCTTGGTGCTGTAATTTCTTCTTACAATTATGCTGTAATATTTTTTTACAATCCAGCCAGAACCAGACCTGTTGTTCAGATGATTCATGGGTTTGTTCCCAAACAAAGTAGGGGTGGTCCAAGTTTTCGCCGGTTTTTAGAATGGCTAAACCCGATATGATTTCAGGCTGTTTTCCGGACATGAAAATGACAGGGAAAACATGCGTTTTGGCTTGAATTCAGTTTTCTTTTCGGTTAGAGTATTGTACTAAGATTTATTCGGCATAAACTTTGCTAGAAAAATAATCATAATAGTCTGCAATGAACAGGATAAGGCATTAGGTGCCGGCATGTACAGCCCCTTTTCTCGTCTTCCCTGAGTTGTGGTAAGGATACTTTAAATGGTACCGCGTTGCTGGAGAAATGAAGCTGGCTTCACCCTGGCTGAAATGCTCATTGTCATCGCTGTCGGGGGCATCCTGACCGCTATCGCCATTCCCGCTTTTATGTCATGGGCGCCCAAATATCGGGTGAACGGTGCGGCCAGGCAGGTCTTTTCGGAAATGATGGCCGCCAGGGCAAAAGCCATCTCCGAAAACAATAATTATGTCATTACGTTTGATACCGCTAATAACGAATAACGCTTACACGATTCACGACAATGACGACAACGATGATCCACCGGTTCAGGATACCGGGGAAGCGGTCAGAACGGTTAACATCGCCAATGATTATCCTGGGATCGGGTATGGCTATATTGATTCAACCAATCCTTCGGGTGATGCGATTACCAGCGACGTGATGTTTAGCGGCTCTCCGCCGAAAGTGACTTTTAAGCCTTCGGGTTTAGCAAATAAATTCGGAGCGGTTTATCTTAAACCGACCGATGAAACTTCCAGGAGAGACCGGCAAAGGTGCATTACAGTTCTTCAAACCGGACGGGTCAGGTTATACAAGAATACGGGCAGTGGGTGGGAATAACGTAATGCCGAAACCTCAAATAGCCGAACCGAATAATCAAAAGGGCTTTACACTGCTAGAATTCCTGGTTGCTGTGGCGATTCTGTCTGTGTGACTGCTGGGCATGGGAACCCTGACAGGCGCCATGATGAACTATAACAGGGAAGCTTATAATTCCACAAAGGCCGTGGCACTGGCAAATGACAAAATGGAGGAAATGAGAAACTTGGACTACCAGAGCCTCACGAGCCTGGGAAGTGGT
Organism: Desulfatiglandales bacterium; assembly: GCA_963664475.2. Lineage (GTDB taxonomy): Bacteria > Desulfobacterota > DSM-4660 > Desulfatiglandales > Desulfatiglandaceae > NaphS2. The sequence goes on along the minus strand of CAXXXE010000001.1, from coordinate 753,451 downwards.
TATGATCCGCCGGATTCGATCTTTACGAGAGCATGGACGGTTACCACGAATACACCGGATACTGACATGACGACCATTACCGTAACGGTGTCATGGACCTGGAAAGGGACTACCAAAAACACTTCATTCAGCTCAATTGTGGGCCGATAGGAACCGGACCGCACTTTTTTATGTGTTCAGTAAAAATAAAAGGCTATTTTTATCAACAATGTAGAAAAGGAGGTTGACATGTATTTCTTGAGAGCGGAATCCAAAAAAATGACGAAGGGTTTACGATCGTAGAGCTTTTAGTTTCCATAACGGTATCCCTGATTGTGCTTGCAGCCATCAGCGCCACGTTCATCACTCAAAACAAAAGTTTTTCAAACCAGGAACAGGTTGTGGACGCTCAGGAAAATGCCAGGGCTGCCCTGCAACTCATGACCAAGGAGCTGCTCATGGCGGGGTATGATCCTACCGGGGGAGCAGGCGCCGGCATTGAAGTTGCGGATTCCGACAGGGTTCAATTTACAATGGATACGGATAGCGACCAAACCTTTACCGGCACGGAAAGAATCCTATATGCTCTGGATACGGCTGAAAATCAGGTCACGAGAAATGGGCAGCCCATAGCGGAGAATATCCAATCCCTTGCCTTTTCCTATTTTGACAGTGACGGCAACGAACTGACCAGCGTTCCCCTGAGCAATGCCGATAAAGCAAACGTTACGCGGGTTTCGGTGGAAGTGACGCCCATAATGCCCCAATCCGCCAATTTCAACCACAAGGGGAACGAAGAAAACATTGTCCGGTTAGCCTATGGTGGAGCGGTTCAGGTGTGGAAGGCCGTAGCGGAAGTGCTGACGCCATCCGCATTTGCCACAAACACCAGAGCCCTTAAAGACAGCGTCTCACCGCCCAATCTGGGCAAAACGCGAACCGCCTCCGATTATGAAACGGCCCAGGATGAGACATGGATTGAAACAGGATCAAGCTCAAGTTAGGGGCCTATGCGTAATTTAAAAAGGCGCCATATCATGAGATTTCAGCCTTCAGGCAATGAAAAGGGAGCGATTCTGGTCATCTCGCTGATATTTGTGTGCATATTGGCCATTGCCGGATCCATGGCCTATCGAATGACCGCCAGCGAACTCATGATTGCCGGGAATTTCAATTTGAGCAAGGAGTCCTTCTATGCGGCAAGCGCCGGGTTGGAAGAGGCGCGAGCCGCACTAGCGTTACCCAGCACAAACCCTCCGGGCACGCCCCCTTACGGCAACGCGATATATGACCCCGCCACAACTTATCCCGATACTTCGTGGACAGCCTATATCCTGGCAACAACTCCATGGACCACAAGTGACGATCCGGATTATGACGGCGCCGACACGAATTATGTTCCCAACTCAAGTTCCCAGACCAACACTTCCATCACCACGAACAGCCTGCAATCGGCGCTTGAATACTGGGTCAAAATCCGGCATAAGACGAGAGTAAACGCATCAGGGACTACGGAAATCTCTTATTATGGCTGCCAAAACCCGACTTCCGATCTTACAATTAAACCTTTTTGGTCCTCCTCCCCAACGGCGTACCGACCGGTCGATATCATAACCGCATATGGAATCGGTGAAAACAGCAAGTGTACCATCCGGGCCGAGGTCGTACATGACCCCGGTCCCCCGATTTCGGCGGCACTTTATGCGGAGAACGATGTCGACGGAGATGCCAGCAGTTATGCGGTGACCATCAGCGGCGCAGATAATTGCACCCCGGGGGCTTGCCCCTTCTGTGGGAATGATCCAAAGTCAGACGTCTATGTTTATGTTGCCCCGTCGGCGCCTGGCCCCCAATTAAACATTAGCAATACCACCCCACTTTCGTCGTCTCCCACAATTGCAACCGGAACCGGCAACATTAACATCAGCCAGGGCATAACCTCCCTGAAGGTGTGGAAAACAAGCTCAACCCCCTCCGGTTGCTATAATTCCGATTATAACATTTGTTCTTCAACCAGTAATGAGACCATTACCAATCAGACAGGGAGCGGAATTCTCTTGGTGGAGGGGGACTTGACGCTGGAAGGAACCACCTGGAACGGGCTGATTCTCGTTACGGGTCAACTGATCCTGAATGGCGGGACGGCAGGAACATTCATAGAAGGGGCTGTCTTGGTAAACGGTGAGGTCTGGATCAATCCACCTTCGGGTACGGGTAATAAGGGAAACGTATCTGTGCGTTACAATAGTTGCGCAATCGATGCCGCTCTCAGCAGCATTCCGCTACGAATCCTGAGTTGGGAGGACGTGAGCATGATGCCATAGCCGCGTTCTTTCGCTGAGACCTGACATTTTGGTTTTTTTTATTGATCTCTCAGATACCCAAAGGTGTTAAGTTGATATTTCCTCAAAACTTCTTTTATGCGCTACCCCATGATCCCTTCTAACAGACCCCCCATTTTCCTTAACATCCCTCTTCACCACGGACAACCCATTTTTGCGCCTGCCCCTTGCACCCGCAAACAAAACGAAACCGGAGATCCCCATGAACAACCCGGTAAACCATAAACCCGTGATCATCATCGGCGCCGGCCCGGCGGGTCTCGCGGCCGCCTATGAATTGATCAAACAGGGTCTTCGTCCGGTGGTGCTTGAAAAAGGAGACCGGCCCGGTGGCATCGCGAGGACGGAGGTTTTCAAAGGATACCGGTTCGACATCGGCGGGCATCGGTTTTTCACAAAAAATGAGGCTATCATGCAGCTCTGGCGGGAATTGCTGGGTGATGAGTTCATAACGGTACCCCGGAAATCTCGAATATATTACGAGGGTAAATTTTTTGACTATCCTTTGGGATTTCTGAACGCCCTGTCGCGCATGGGGTTGTTGGAAAGCCTGGCTATCCTTTTTAGCTATCTCAGAGCGCAGATCCTTCCTTACCCCGAAGAGAAGACCTTTGAACAATGGGTCTCCAATCGGTTTGGCAGACGGCTCTATGGTACATTTTTTGAGCCCTACACCGCCAAAATGTGGGGTATGCCGTGCAGCAGCATCCCGGCGGACTGGGCCCGGCAACGGATTAAGGGATTGTCCCTGATGGCCGCCCTTTCCAATGCGATGCTGGGGAACCAAAAGGCAAGGAGCCTGATCCACGAGTTCTACTACCCCCGAGAGGGCCCCGGTATGATGTGGGAGCGTTTTGGGAAACGGATCGAGGAAAATGGCGGCAGTGTTCAGTTCAATGCGAGCGTTGTGGCCTTGAATCACGCAAACGGACGGATAAACGGCGTCCAGTACGTTCAACGGGGAAAACCCTTTGAAATGCCGGTGGACCGCCTCATTACCAGCCTTCCACTCACAACGCTGGTCACCATGCTCAGGGCAAAGGCGCCAATTGCGGTATTGGAAGCGAACGACACCCTTTCTTATCGGTCCCTGATTCTCGTGGTCCTGATTCTCCATAAAGGGGCATATTTCCCGGATCAGTGGATCTATATCCATAGCCCGGGGTTCAAGGTTGGCCGCATTCAGAATTTCAAGAACTGGAGTGCCGATATGGTCCCGGACCCACAAAAAACGAGCCTTGGCATGGAATATTTTTGCAGTGAAGGCGACGCGTTGTGGAAAATGTCCGATGGGGAACTGTCGAAGATTGCCGCCCGGGAATTGGACGCCCTCGGACTGGCGACGGAAAAAGACGTTCAAGACGCCTTTGTGGTGCGGCAGCCGAAGGCCTATCCCATCTACCATGATGGTTATACGGATCAACTTGGGATCATTCGCGGTTTTCTCGACGGCTTTCACAACCTTCAAACCATCGGTCGCAACGGCATGCACCGTTACAATAACATGGACCACTCCATGCAAACGGGGATACTGGCCGCCAAAAATGTTTCAGGCGCCGATCACGACATCTGGTCGGTCAATGAAGAAGCGGCGTATCATGAAGAAGACCAAACGGCCTCTGCACCCGCAACCCTTATGGAAAAAGCCATCATTCAATCCTTTGCCATGATGCACAAGGGCGCATTCGGCGTTGCCTCTGGAACGGTGGCGGGGTTGCTGCTTTTTGTGGCGACCCTGTGGCTGGTGTTGAAGGACGGCCCGGTGGTGGGTCCCAATTTGCAACTGTTGTCGCAATATTTTCCGGGTTATACGGTAACAACAACAGGCGCCTTCATGGCCTTTGCCTACGGTTTTTTCTGGGGGTTTCTGTTCGGCTGGATCTTTGCGTACCTTCGAAACCTGTCATTGATTCTCTATCTGCGTCGCGTGAAAAAGAAAGCCGAACGGGCCGCATTAAAAGCGTTTATGGATCATACGTGATCCTTCCATAGGGATTTTCGGGTTTTGGATGAGGAGAGCAAAATGAAAAAGGAAGATGTCATGGCCCGTGATGAAACGGAGAAACTGGTGGGGACTGTTCTCCGGCTTAACGCAAAGGTCCTGGCGCTCGTTCTGGGACTGGTTTTCGGGATTGCCATATTTATTGCAACCAACTGGCTCATCATCAAAGATGGTGATCCCGTGGGTCCCCATTTACAGCTTCTGAGCCAGTACTTTATCGGATACAGCGTATCCTTTATGGGGAGCCTTGTGGGATTTGCCTATGGCGCTCTCCTGGGGGGCGCAAGCGGTCTTCTGATCGGGTGGATTTACAACTGGATGGTGTTTCTCGCAAGCAAAGAAAAAAGCGGAACATTTATATCATGACACACACTCTCTGCCCTTTTTTTTCCATCATCATCCCCACCTACCAACGACCGGCGCAATTAGAACAGTGCCTCCGGGCCATCACGCGACTGGACTATCCCGTCAACCGATTTGAGGTGGTGGTGGTGGATGACGGCAGCAGGGAGCATCCTGAAAAAATTGTAGCCCCCTTTGCCGCTCGCCTTAACGTGACTTTGTTGAAAGCGGATCACGACGGTCCCGCAGCCGCCCGCAATATCGGCGCCGCCAGGGCCAAAGGGGAGTTCCTGGTATTTACCGATGACGATTGCCTTCCGCTTCCCAACTGGCTTCAAATTTATGCAAAGTGTTTTTTGGAGGCCCCTGATGGTCTCATCGGAGGTCGAACCCTTAACGGTTTACCCGACAATCCCTATGCCGGCGCCGGTCAACTCCTCTGTGATTATCTGTATGCCACCTATAACGCCGATTGCCAAAAGGCACGATTCCTCACGTCCAACAACCTGGGCTTGAAAAGGAAACATTTCATTGGAATCGGTGGCTTTGATACGAACTTTCGCCTGGCCGGCGGCGAAGACAGGGAATTCTCCCGCAGGTGGCTGCATCATGGGTATCGTATCATCTATGCTCCGGAGGCAGCGCTTTTGCATCGCCACGCCTTGACATTCCATACGTTTTTCAAGCAACACTTTATTTATGGCCGGGGGGCCTTTCTTTTTCATGGTAAACAACAGAATCGCTCCGAGCATCTCACAAATTTTGAACATTTTTCATTTTATTCAGGTCTTTTAAGGTATCCGTATCAACGCCCCTTCAGCCGGAAAACCGCCCATTTTGGCGCCCTCTTCCTGGTTTCTCAGGTTGCCGTGGCGGCTGGATATTTCTCGGAATGGATGAACAGGGCCTCAAAAAAAGGGCATAAGGCGCCCAAAGGCTGAACAGGGTCAATCGGATCTGGAGAAAAAGTAAATAAGTTGTCAGGACGCCGTCTTCTAAATAAACAAGTGTAAAAAGTTATGACACTTATCCGGAAAATAATTTTACAATAGATTGCCGAATATTTTTTATTTGGCAAAACAGCATGTATTTTAATATAATATGCCCATGGTTGCGTTATGTTTACATGTGGCATGAACATTGCTTTAACATTCAGCGTTAGTCCAAACGGAAAAGGCGCCGGCGCCCCTGATGTCGGAAAACCTGATAAAGTGAAGGGAAGCACAGTGGATCAGATTCTGAAAATGAGCGCATTCCCAAAAAAGATATCCACCCATTCCGGGTTCTCCCTGGCGGAAGTGATGACGGTCATTGCGATAATTGGAATTGTCTCCGCCATCGCGGTTCCCGGGTTTGTCGGATGGCTGCCGGATTATTACCTGAAAAGTGCGGCGAGGGATCTCCGGGCCGGTTTTCAACTGGCCAAAATAACCGCCATCAAGAGCGGCCGCAACTGCACCATCACTTTCAATCAGCCGGTTGACGGCGATACTTACGATTATGTGATTTTTCAGGATGCGGACAATGATCTGGAGCTGGATAATTCCGAAACTACCGGCATCGTCAAAAAGGTCAAATGGTTGGATTACCACCCCAGCATTTCCTTAGATTCAAATAGCTTTACCGATAACGATGACGGCTTTCCGGCGGTTGCTTTCCGGTCAAACGGTATTACGAGAAATAACGGCGGTGGGTTTGGCGCGGGAACGGTTTCCCTTAAAAACACGGATAACAGTGAAGCCGATATTGTCATGTCCAGTGCCGGCAATATCAGAGTGGAGTTCGCTATCCATTAGGATGATTTATGATCGTATCTAAAAAAAACCCAGGTTTTACACTGGTCGAATTGCTGGTGGCCATTTTCGTATCGGCCATTATTATGACGGCCGTTTATGCCGCCTACAATTCTCAGAATAAATCCTATGTGATTCAGGAGGAGGTGGCGGCTCTTCAACAGAATCTCAGGGCGGCCATGTTTTATATGTCGAATCAGATTAGAGAGGCAGGATGCAATCCGACGCAAACGGATACCAACAGACCCGGAATTGTGACCGCCGATGTGGATGAAATCAATTTCACTGCGGATATCACGGGGGTCAACGGAAACCCGGACGGGAAGACAGACGATTCATATGAAAACGTTACCTATTCCCTTTACACCTCCGACGGCATTCAGAAACTGGGCGTAAAGAGTACGGCCACCGCTACGAACCAGCCAGTGGCTGAAAATGTGGATGCCCTCAATTTTGTTTATCTGGACCAGAGCGGAAACCGTCTGAACGATGACGGAAATGGAAACGTCACAACCAGCATGAATGCCATTCGATCGGTTGAGGTAACCCTTGTGGTGCGTGCGTCGAGGGAAGACCCCGATTACACTGACGACAACGAATATCAAAATCAGTGGGGAGACGTTATCCTAGGGGCGCAAAACGATCATTTTCGCCGCAAACGGTTGAGTGCATGCATCGCATGCCGAAACCTGGGATTATAGGAATAACGATGATGCCATTCGGAAATAAATATCAACGAACCGGAACGGTATGCCTTTGCCGGGAAAGTCACCGCGGTTTCACTCTCGTGGAAGTACTCATTGCCATGTTTGTGCTGGCTTTCGGCATTCTGGCCGTGGGAAGCATGCAGGTCACTTCCATCCAGCAGAATGCTCGCGCGAACCGGATGACGGAAGCCGGCATACTGGCTCGGGACCGGCTGGAAAAGCTCATGGGGCTAGCGTATACGGATGCGGGGTTGACTGAAAACACCTATCAGGATTCCGATCCGCCCGCCGGGTACACCATCGACTGGGAGATATGCGACGGGGGTAGCGCCGGTTGCGATACCATCGCCAACACAAAGCTCATCGAGGTTACGGTACAACACCCCAAACTCAATAAAGATATGGTACTCATGAACATCAAACCGGGACCGCCATAGCATTTGAGGAAGTCATGAAAGAGATTAAACCGCTGAAAAATGAAGACGGCGCCATCCTGGTCATATCCCTGATTGTACTGACACTGGCCAGCATGATCGGGATTGCCGCCACCATGACCGCATCCCTTGAACTTCAGATTTCCGGCAACGATAAACACTATGCGGAAAATTTTTACAGGGCCGAAGCGGCCGCCATGGTGGGAGCAGGCGCGATAGAAGGTACCCTTGAGACGGTGTTGAAAGAACGGAAATTCAAAACGGAAGGGGAAACCGGAGAAGAGATTACCCTGGCTGCGAAGTCGCAATTGCCGGATGCCGATGACATCAATGACGACGACAACTGGACAACCGGAACGGATAAAATCTCCGCCGAGGCGCCTGATGCCATTTCAGACGAAGGTTGTGAAGCCAGGTTTCTGCCCGTTGAAATGCCCGCAAGAGGCGCTTCACTGGCCCTTGCCGGCGCCTCCGGCACCAGAATGCATGAATTCGTCGTCTATGGAAGATCGATTCTGAAGCCGGCCAATTCCAGCAGGAGGCTGGGTGAAGTGATTATTGAAGTGGGATACAAAAAACGGTATTAAAGGAGGCGAATTATGTCTTTCATCCAGCCAACCCTTCTCATGCTCTTTCGGCAACTGATGAAAAAAGGCGCCAAAGCAACCGCCCTGGTGGTTTTCGCTTTCCTTTTCACGCCTGTTTTTCTCCATATCTCCGCTGACCGGGCCGAGGCGGCAACCTTCTACTTGCGCGTCAGGATCTACCCCGAGGCGGCAAGGAATGCCGGGGCCGGCTGGGAGGTCCGATATGTTTACCCCTCGACCTCCCAGTGGTACGGCACTTTCAGTCATAATACCGAGGTTCAGGGAAGTGTTTGGGGGCATGCCGGGGTGGAAATCAGGGGGACCGATATCCCCGGTTGGACCACCCCGGCCAACGCCACTGCATGGTTTGGCAATTGGGACTCCGAAACCGTGAACCTCTGGTACACCCAAACCCCCGTGACAACAACGACTACTTCTACCACGACTACCACCAGTACCACCACAACAACGACCACAACAACCACAACAACGACCACCACAACCACCACAACCACCACCACCACTACCACTACCACGACAAGCACCAGCACAACGAGTACGACCTCCACAACCCTGCCCGGATCCCTTTGTCTGGATATCGCCGATATTCCCATGGATACACAGCTTCAGGCGGCACCGGCCAGCATCATGTTCGTCATCGATGATTCCGGCAGCATGGACTGGGAGTTCATGACCTCTGAAAGTAGCGGTATTTTTCACGGGGAATATTACAATTTCGACCTGAGCGACAACGCCTATTCGGACAGCTACATCGTGGAAGGAGATGAAAAACGACTCTGGAAAGCGAGATGGGCCGAATACAACAAGATGTACTATAATCCCACGGCGGACTACACCCCCTGGCCGGGCAAAGCAGATGCCGATACCACGGCGCCCCGTTCCAATCCCATAAATGCCACCCCCACCCTGACCCTGGCAAGCGAGTATGATTCCGTTGAAACGGGGATCATCGTGGACAATTCGGATGCGGGCTTTACCAAGTCCGCCAACGGCTGGGCCATTTATTCGGCGAGTGGCGACTATGGGAATGATTACTACTATGCCTACAATAACGATGGAACGGCCTGGGCCAAATGGACCCCGGATATCCCAACATCCGGCAGTTACGAGGTTTTTGCCTGGTGGGTGAGCAACAGCGATAGACGAACCGATGTGGCGTACAAGATTTATCACAACGGAACGCCCAGCACCGTTACCGTCAATCAACAGCAGAATGGCGGACAATGGCGGTCTTTGGGGACTCATACCCTTTCAGAGGGCAATACCGATTACGTGAAACTTGACGCAACCGTGTCCGGGGACAGCAAATACTGCGCGGATGCCATAAAATTCGCACCCGGCGGTTCTTCCACCATCAGCATAAAAAACGCGCATTACTATACCTACTCCGACAGTGAGGATACTCCTTACCTGATCGTATTGGACGGCAGCATCAAATATTATCGCTTCAGCCGGAATGATGAGGATGATGTATCCGAAGCCGGCCTCATTCTGGACACAACACCCCCTGACGACGTGGTTCCCAAGGACAGCGACGGCAACATCCGTTCCTATGCGGCGGAACTTCAAAACTTCGCCAACTGGTTTTCCTTTTACCGGCGCCGTGAATTGACCGCCAAAGCGGCTATCGCCCGGGTTATCGACCAGATCGAGGGCGTGAAAGTCGGGTTTTACTCCATTAATAACCGCATCAATCAAACGGTTCTGCCGGTGAATGTCACCCTGGGCGCCGGCAGCTACGACGACACCACCACCCTCCTGAACCTTTTATATAGCCTCAATTCATCAAGCGGCACCCCCCTTCGCAGCGCTCTCAAGAACGTGGGGGATTACTTTGATCAGGCAGGCGGCACCGGGGGCATCGGATCATCTCCCTATGCAGGCGCAGCCGACGGCGGCGCCTGCCAGCAGTCTTTTGCCATTGTGGTAACGGATGGATTCTGGAACGGCTATCTCTCGGGCATCGGAAACGAGGATGGCGGCGAGGGGGCGCCCTATGCGGACAGTTGGACGGCCACCCTCGCGGACGTGGCCATGAAGTACTATAAAACCGATCTTTCCACCAGCCTGACCGACCTGGTCCCCTCCTGTTACCCGGATCTGGCGACCTGGCAGCATATGGTGACGTACGGCATTTCCTTCGGCGTCACCGGAACCTTGAACCCCTTTGATTATGACCTTTACAACATGGATGTCGCCCAACGCGTATACCCCGGGTGGCCCAACCCCACCGACACGGAAAACCAGGAACGGGTCGACGATCTGTGGCATGCGGCGGTCAATGGACGGGGGCAGTTTCTGAGCGCCGCGAACCCGGAAAATCTCATCGATTCCCTGGAGGCCCTCATGGAAAACGTCATGAGCCGCATTGGAAGCGGCGCTTCCATATCCATTAACGGTGAGGAACTCCAGGAGGGAAGCCGTATTTACCAGGCCAGCTATTCCACTGATAACTGGACCGGCGACGTCAAGGCCTATGGCCTGAACCAGAGTTCGGGTGCCGTCATTCGGGACAACTATATCTGGTCCGCCAGTGAAGAACTGGCGGATGTGGCCCATGGCAGCCGTATCATTGCCACTTACAACACTGCTACTTCGACCGCCATTCCGTTCCAGTACAACCAGCTCAGCCCGGCCCAGCAACTGCAACTGGATGCTGATCCCACCACGGCGGAGAGCATCCTGAATTATCTCCGGGGCGATGCCGCCGGCGAACAGCAAAACGGGGGTATCTTCAGGAATCGCAACAGCAAGCTGGGGGACATCGTTCACTCCTCGCCCACCTATTTTGACGACGTTATCTACGCCGGCGCCAATGATGGCATGCTGCATGCCTTTAACGCCTTAAACGGGCAGGAACTCTTTGCCTATGTGCCGGGCCAGGTGTTTGCTAACCTGTCCGACCTGGCCAATTTTGTTTATGCCCACCGCTACTATGTGGATCTGACGCCCTACGTGGCAAAAACGGAAAGCGGCACACTGCTGGTGGGGGGGCTGGGCAAAGGGGGGAAAGGCTACTACTGCCTGGATGTAACCAACGCCAAAACCATGACGTCTGAAAGTGAGTTGGCGGGCAACGTAAAATGGGAGTATCCAAACGCAACAACGCCCTCAGGAGAAAGCGACGATATGGGGTACAGTTTCAGTGAGGCCTATATTGTCAACTCCAATGCGGGTTGGGTGGTGATTTTCGGAAACGGCTATGCCAGCGCCAATGAACACGCCGTTTTATTTGTACTGGACGCCCTTACGGGCGTCAAAATCGCCCAGATCGACACCGGGGTTGGATCCTGCAACGGTCTGTCCACCCCTATTCCCGTGGATGTGGACCTGGATTACATAGTGGATTATGTTTATGCGGGGGACCTGAAGGGAAATCTGTGGAAATTTGATTTGACCGCAGCGAGCGCCGGCGGCTGGGAGGTGGCTTTTGACAACAGCGGGACGGTTAAACCCCTCTTTCAGGCCAGGGACAGCGCCGGCGCCCCACAGCCCATCACCACCCAACCCGAGGTTATGCTGCATTGCCTGCCCGAACTTCCCGGTTACATGGTCGTTACCGCCACGGGAAAGTACCTCGGCGATGCGGATTTCGCCGATACCCAGACCCAGACCATCTACGGCCTGTGGGACTACGGCGATGATGTGGACGACAGCGAATATCTGGGGACTTTCAATCGCGGATCGACGCCTCAACTTTCCAACCAACCGAATACCGTGACGCTGCTTCAGCAGGTGGAAGTCTATTACGGTCAACCCAGCAACAGCAATTACCCCCTCAGGGTCCTAAGCCAGTACACGCCTGACTGGATCACCATGACCGATGATATGGCCGGTCAGGCAGTCGACCCATCAGACAGCGAAGACAACAATGCCGGGTGGTATTTTGACCTTCCCATCAGCAAGGAACGGGTCATCCGTAATTTCATGATTCGAAACGGCAAGGTCATCTTTATTTCGTCCATTCCCAAGAGTTCACCGTGCGCGGCCGGCGGAGATTCCATTCTCCACGAAATCAACGCCTGCACCGGGGGCAGGATGTCCCAGGCCCAATTCGACATTAACAACGACGGCGTCATTGACGCCGGCGACATGATCAGCATCCCCGACCCCAATGATCCCACACAGGAAATTCTGGTAGCCCCAACCGGCATCACCTATCCAGAGATGATCTATCCCCCGAAAATCATGCGACTCCCGGACGGCACGGAAACCAAGTATTTCAGCACCGCCTCCGGAAGTATCGAAATGCTTAAAGAGGAAGGGGAAAAACGGGGGATTTTTTACTGGCGGGAGCGGACAGAGGATTGAGAAGAGTGAAAAGTGAAGGGAGAGGGGAGATGAAGGGGAGAATTACCATAAACCTTTGGCGGTTTATTTTTCTGGTGATGTTCTTTATGCTGATGGCAATTCCTTCTTTCGCGCAGGTTTACCAATACCGGGACCAAAACGGTCGGTTGTGTTTTACAAATCAACTGTCGGATGTTCCCGAAGATCAACTGCCTGAAGTGCTGATGAAGCAGGCGAAAAAGTCGATGGAAGCGCAAAAAACAGGTGAAAAAGCGATGGACCGGAACCCATCGGAACCGGAAAAGACAACCGAACTTCCCACTGAAACGCCGGGGACTGAAACTCCCGGCAAACCTGCGTCAACCCCCATTGTTGAAGATCTCAACAAAGAAAAGGCCGCCCTGGACAAGATTTATGCAGAGCTTATGAAGCGGAAAAAGGATCTTAAAAAAGAAAAAGAGACGCTGAAAACACCGGAAGAGGTGAAAAAATACCGAAAAAAAGTGACCCGTTTGAACAAAGAAATCGACGATTACAAGAAACGCAACACAGCGTTTCAGAAAAATGCGGACGACTATAACAAAGCTGTTCGAGAAAAAGGAGATGAATGATGCGCGAAACACACGAAACCCCTTTGTCGACAATCCTTACGCTGGTCCTGTTCCTGCTGATGATTTCTTCCGTCATTGCGCCATTTGAGCGCGCAGAGGCAGGTCAGTCCCGAGGGGAAGGGTTCATTACCGGTTCTTCCCTTTCGGATTTCGACGGGGTGGGTCATATTGACAGCATGGAAGGAGGTCAATTTGTGATCGACGACCGTTTAAGAGAGTTGTCTTCCGGAATAAAATATTATAAACCGGGACCCATCAAAATTCCCGCATCCGCCTTTTCCGTGGGCAGCCGGGTGGGATATGTGGAAGACCGCAATGGCCGGATTACCTCACTGTGGCTTTTGCCCGGCAAGTCAAAAGAAAAATGATTCCTGTTTAGGACCGAATGAATGAAAAAAAAACCCGGCAATCCTTTCGCCCCTGACACGATCTGCAATATTTTAAAAGAGCGAAACCTCATTTCCCCCCTTCAGGAAAAAATAATCCTGGCAAAAAGGCGCGAGGCTGAAAAAAAGATTGGCCTGATCAATCGCGGAAAAAAAGACAATTTTTTCCCGGATGCCCGGTTTTTAGACAATATATCCATAATCGATGTGATCACGTTCCTCAATTTGGAACGAGCCGATCAGACGGAAAAAGTGCTGGATGAGGACCTCATCTACCAGACCCTGGCCGAAGAGTGGCATGTTCCCTACAAAAAAATAGATCCCCTCAGGCTAGACTTGAACCTGGTCACCACTACGATCCCCCACACCTTTGCCATGAAACACCTGATCCTTCCCATCGGCATCGAAGACCATCATCTTCTTGTCGCCACGGCAAACCCGTTTCTCGAGGAAGTCCTGGAAGATGTGGCGAGGGTCAGCCATATGCCGGTCAAGCCGGTGGTCACTTCAAAAAGCGATATCATTCGGTTGATCAAGGAATTTTTCGGCTTCAAGCGGTCTATCTCAGCGGCTGAAACCCAGTTTACACGTCCGGGCGTCGATATCGGAAACCTGGAACAGTATGTGCGTTTGGATGACGCTTCAGATGATCCGGGCGTCAATGTCCGACATATCGTCAACGCCGTGGACCATATTCTTTCCTATGCCTTTGACCAGCGTGCAAGTGATATTCACATTGAACCCAAGCGGGAAACCAGCATGGTGAGAATGCGCATTGACGGTGTCCTTCATACCGCCTACAACCTTCCGAAGCCGGTCCATGCCGCCATCGTGAGCCGCATCAAAAACCTGGCGCGTTTGGATATGAGTGAAAAAAGGAGGCCTCAGGACGGTCGAATCAAGACGGACAAAGCAGGCCTGGAGGTGGAAATCAGAGTGTCCACCATTCCCGTGGCCTTCGGGGAAAAGCTCGTCATGCGGATCATGGATCCCACTGTGCTTTTTCAAGATCTGAAATACCTGGGCTTCGCTTCCCGTGATATGGCCCTTTACCGAAAATTCATCGAGATGCCTCACGGCATCGTATTGGTATGCGGACCTACCGGCAGTGGAAAATCTACAACCCTTTATTCAACCCTTCGAATGCTGTCGACCCCTGAAGTCAATGTGACCACCATTGAAGATCCCATAGAAATGATCCATGAAGAATTCAACCAGATCGGCGTTCAGCCGGCGGTAGGGGTGACCTTCGCTTCCATTTTGAGAAACATTCTTCGGCAGGATCCAGACATCATTATGATTGGTGAAATGCGCGATCTGGAGACGGCGGAAAATGCCGTTCAAGCCGCTTTGACCGGGCACCTGGTGCTGTCAACCCTTCACACCAACGATGCTCCCTCCGCCGTCACGCGGCTCATGGATTTGGGAATTCCGCCTTTCCTGATTGAAACCACATTGATCGGCGTATTGGCCCAGCGCCTTGTACGAAAAATCTGCCTTCATTGTCGGAAATCATTTATCATGAACCGCAAACAACTGGCCCACATGGGTCTTGATCCCGGAAAAGATGGACAATATAAGCTGTACCGGGGAGAAGGGTGCATCAAATGTCGCGGCACCGGTTATATGGGACGGATCGGCATTTTCGAGGTGTTCCCCTTGACGGCGCGGATCAAAACTTTCATCCGTGAACAGGGATCTCAGCCATCGATTCGAGACGAGGCCGTCCGCCAAGGCATGGTTCCCCTCAGACAAAATGCCATGAAGGCGGTGCTGAAAGGAATAACCACATATGAGGAGGTACTCAGGGTTACCTGGGAACAGTAGGGCAACCCCGGGTGGTTGCTCCGTTAATTTAACAGCCCTATCACAAACCCTTGACAGCACTTGGTTTTTATTTCATAATACTACAAGCATTGGTACATATATGTGGAATATTGTTTATGACCGTAAAGAAAAAAAATCAGCTGGTGGGCGTGGATATTGGTTCCCATTCCATCAAAGTGGTTGAAATCAATCAAAACAAACGAGGCCGATTCTTAAAGAATTTCGGCGTCGTCGGGTTGCCTCAAAATGCAATTCGGGAAGGCGACATCGTTGAAAAGACAGTGGTGGCTGAGGCCCTGAAAACACTTTTTAGAAATCTGAAAATCAAGAACAGGAACGTTGCCGTTGCTTTGTCCGGATATCCTGTCATGGCCAAACGCATTACGCTGCCCAATACCAACCGAGAGAAAATCGAAAGCACTATCCACGAACATGCTGAACAATACATACCCTTTGATATAAACGATGTGAATCTTGATTTTGACATTCTGAAAAGCGATGACGATCCTTTAGAGAAGGAGCATACGGATGAAAAAAATGAAACCCTTGACGTTATGCTGGTTGCCGCTAAAAAAGACGTCATTGAGACTTATTTGGAACTGCTGGCAGCAGCGGATTTAACGCCGAGCGTACTGGACGTGGATGTGTTTGCCCTTCAAAATGCGGTTGAAATGACCATTGGAGACAACAAGGAAGGTTATGCCATTGTCAATGTGGGGGCCGAAGAACTCGGCATCAACACCCTGTTCAATGGGTCGTCCCTGTTTTCCCGCGATTCATCTTTTGGCGGCTCGCAGATCACGGATCTCATTATGAGCCATTTCGACGTGGATTTTGAAAAGGCCGAAGCGATCAAACTCGGTACGGAAGAGAACAAACCATGGGGTGAAAACCTCGTAAACGGTGCTGCCGGAGTGGTTTCGGATTGGGTACAGGAAATCAAGCGCGCCCTGGATTTTGTGGATACCACCTACCCGGATAAAACCATCAGCAAAATCTTTATATGCGGTGGTTCCTGCCGAATTAAAGGGTTTCAGGGCTACCTGGAAGACCAGGCCGGATTGCCGGTGCTGGAATTGAATCCTTTTTTGAATCTCATCACGAACCATGACCTCTTTGATGAAAAATACCTGAACTTTATGGCGCCGCAGGCTTGCGTGGCCACGGGACTGGCCCTGAGGAGCATTGACGATAAATGATCAAAATCAACCTCCTCCCTTTCAGAGGGGCCCGCAGAAGAGAAAACGTCAGGCGTCAGGTCAATGTTTTCTTTTTATGCCTGCTCTTTCTTTTTTCACTCATGTTCTATTTTCACATCGACTCAAACATCCAGATGGAGGGATTGGAGACCCGTGAAAAAAATCTTCAAAAGGAACTGAAGACTTACGAGCGCATCACCCATGAGATTGCGAAACTCAAAAGGGAAACAAAAACACTTAAAACCAAACTTGAGGTCATCCGGAATCTGGAAAAACAAAGGGTGGGTCCGGTTCAACTCCTGGCTCAAGTGGCGCGTGCGGCGCCATTGGATCGTTTATGGCTGGAGAGCCTGTCGGAGTCCCAAGGCGTGATGACCTTACAGGGAACCGCCATGGACAACGATACCGTGGCGCTTTTCATGACCGAACTTGAAAAGGCACCCCAAATTCGCTCCGTGGATCTGGATAAGACCACTCTCAAGTTTTTTCCGGAACAGAAGCTCAGGGCCGCCGGTTTTGTGTTGACGTGCCGTACGGCTTATGCGGCAGCGACAGCCGAAAAGGAAAAAACCCAGAAGAAAAAAAGACGGTGATCTCAGATGCCCCTGCCAAAGTCATTCAACTGGCAATCCCTGATCGAGGCTTTTTTTGAAAAGGCCGGAAAGATTGGAAGGAAGCAACGACTTCTGATTTCTTTTGGAACGATCATTTTATTCAGTGGCGCTTTCTATGCGCTGGATTACATTCCCAAAGCCGAAAAAATCGCCAATGCGAAAGAAAATGTGGAACGTTTGGAACAACAGCTAAGAACCGTTAAGATCCACGCTGGAAACCTCCGGAAATTCAGGGAAGAATTCGCAAGGGTGCAGGAACAATTTCAAGATGCTCTCAAGCTGCTGCCGGACAAACGAGAAATTCCTAATCTTTTGCGGAACATTTCACAGATGGGAACAGATTCCAAACTTGAGTTTCGTCTCATCAGCCCCCAACCGGAAAACCCAAAGGATTTTTATATGGAAATTCCTGTAGCACTGGAAATAAAAGGCGATTATCGAAACGTTACCCGCTTCTTTGACCAAATCGGGCGTATGGATCGTATCATGAATATTCTCAATATCTCCATGAGCCCGGATAAGCCCCTGTCGACGACGCTCATCACAAAATGTATGGCCATTACCTACCGGTTTAAAGGAAAAGACGATGTTAAAGAAGCGCCGAAAAAGAAATAACAGGCGTATCGCACCTGTGCTTTTTCTGTTCATTGTCCTGGGGATCTGTATGGCGATGTTTATCCGGCGAAATGCAGCCCATGGAAGTTCAACGGTCGTCTACAAACCCATGCTCCCTCAGAAAAACTTAAATACCGCTGAAAACGTGCCACCCCCTCCCCTGGACCTGGAAACGCTGCCGGATCCCTTTCTCTCCTATCTGGTGAGAGCGGGAAGAAACGATGCCGCATTGTTGAAACAGGAAAGCGAGAAGCGAAAACAAGCGGAACAAAAACTCGCCAAACTGAAAGCGGATGCAGCCGAGCGGCTTCGGCAAATGCAAGAACCCAAAACTGAACTTCAAAAACTGAATCTGCATCAGCTTTTATTGACGGCGATTATCAGCTCCCCGGAAGGGGAATGGGCCATGGTCAGGGATGAAAAGGGCATGGGCTATATCCTTAAAAAAGGAACCGCCATCGGCGCCAGGGGAGGGCGTGTCGCAAAAATATCCGGACCACAGAAAAAAGTCATCATTAAGGAACCCTATTTGGAAAAAGAGATCGAAATCAAGTATAAGACGGTTTTCATCGAGTTGCCGGACGAGGTTTTTGAATAAGACAGCTTCCAACCGGCTGGGCGGAGAATCGAATGAACAGAGAGGATTTGCAAACACTTTCAGACCTTCGCGTAAAAGAAGCCAAAGTATTGCTTGATCAAGGATATTTCGACGGAGCCTATTATCTGCTGGGTTATGCGCTTGAATGCGCTTTAAAAAGTTGCATCGCAAGGCAATTCAAGCAATATGATTTCCCGGACAAAAGGTTGGTGCTCGACAGTTATACCCATGAACTCGAAAAACTCCTGCGCGTATCCGGGCTAAAAAGGAAACTCGACGTAGAATTGAAAGACAATCCAGCAATGGAGTTGAATTGGGGTATTGCAAAAGACTGGTCCGAACAGACAAGATATCAGTGCGGAAAGGGAAAAATTGAATCCCTCGATTTATATAATGCCCTAACGGAGGAAGGTACAGGTATTTTGCCATGGCTAAAGAACTGGTGGTAAGTGAAACGCTTACGGATGAAATGATACAAATCGGGAAGCAAATAACGGAAAAACTGGATGATGCGGGAATAAGTCCGAAAGCGGCTTTTTGGTTCTTTTCGGTGGATGGAGACACATGGAAGTTGATTTTTGCCTCTCCTTTAGTTCGAACCGAAGGCCCCAGGAAGGTGTATATGAAAGTTCGAGAAGCCATCGCCGGTTTACCGGAAGATTTGCCCGTACCGGCGCTGAAAAACATTACCCTTGTAAATGATCACGATCATCTTGTGTCTCTTTTGAAAAAAGGGATAAAAACCGGAAGTGGACTTTCCGACATTCGCTTTTCGAGAAGCACGATCGACGGCACTTATATTGAAGACGCATTGGTTTATCGATTGAATTAATGGGGGCTTGCCCACAAACCGTTTCGTTTCACTGAATCGAAAAGCGCAAAGCTGAAAGACGAAAAACAATACAAGCTGTCCTATGCGGCAGCAGGTCAAATTGACATCACGGAGAATCGTAAATGAAAAGGATCACCCAATGGATGATATGCCTGTTTCTCGCGGGATGCGTGTTTTCAACGGCTGCGGTCGCCGAGGAAAACAACCTGCCAACCCTTAACGCGGGCATTGACAAGCTGGCGACGGCGCTGACAAAAAAAATCGCCGACCGATACTTCAACGCGGATAAAAAGCCCTTGGTTCGGGTGGCTGTTTTCGACTTTGTGGACGCTGAAGGCAACATTACCGTTGGGTCGCGATATGTTTCGACCCGGCTCAGACTGGCCTTTGCCGAGGGGCTTCAGTTTGAACTCCTTCCGGTTCAGGAGCTGGAAAAACGGGGAGTGGTGCTCACCTCAAAAGAATTTTCAAACAACGCTGGTTTGAAAGAACGACTGGTGGATGAATTTAGAGCGGATGTTTACATTTTCGGAACCGTTGCTGCGGAAGGGGATTCAAACGAGATCTGCAAGGTAACGCTCTGGGGTGTTGCGCCACCTTTTGAAAACTGGTATGCAATCGAGCCCCTCGATGTTGAAACCCCTCTCCCATGGAAGCTTGCCTTCTCCCCCTCGGGGAGTCAACTTTTCAAACATGTGACGATGGCAGGCGCAAGCGGCGTAAAAAAAGAGATCAAAAGGGAAAACCTGGGAAAGATCATTTTCTTAACCCAGCCTATCTGCGACGATTTGAATCTTTCCTGGCAAATCAGGGCGGACGGCATGGTGTACGACCTTCGGAAAGTCCGTGATACCGGGTCATTGCGGAATCGAACCGGGGGCGTCTTTCAGAGCCGCGTCAAAAGCCGGGAAACATTGAAAGAACTGAGCTACGTCATCCAGGATTGCGCCCTCATCATCAGGGAACGGGACGGCGAAGGGTTCAAATGTGAGCCTTACGTGATTCCGGAGGAGAGCGACTATTTCTTTCTTCCCATCAGCCGGGATGAAACCGGTCTGCGGTTTCAATACATATGGGGAAGGCGGGGTATGAGCAAGCGCCCCTCCCCCATTGAAGGCGGCAAAGGTTGGAAGCTTAACATGGCGCAGGAGGATTATGGCATTGTTCTTCCCGTTGGCGCGAATATGGCAACGGCCGTTCTCTCCCCTATTGCCGAAAGTCTCTATGGCTCAAAAACGCCCCGGGCCGACTATGTCATTCGATTCAAATTTCTGGTCAAGCCGGGTCTGAATATTTACGTCATCAACTTTGAGTACAAGCGAGACTGGCCGGAAATCTATGTGCGCCGACTGGAAATAGAGACAACCCGCGATGTCCCAAAAATCAAATCCATAAAAACAATCACCGAGGTTTACAGGGTTTACGGCAAAAAAACGGGTGAGGAGGAGTAATTGATGCGATTAAATAAAAACAGGGCATTGCCGAATACACTGAGCTTTTGGCTTTCCCTGCTGGGCTTCCTGATGTGTTCCTGTTCGACCCCTTCCGCCACCCAGGTCACGGATAAAACCGGCCGTCAAGGGACACTGGAGGCCATTGAGATTACGGCAACGCCTGAAAAGACCACTATTATCATGACGGCCCCCGGTGTCAAGGCCGATCGGAAAGCCTACACCCTCACCGATCCGCCACGCATTTGCGTGGACATGCAGGGAAAACCCGTGGAAGATCTGCCCAGGCAATCGAATCTGGAAGAGGGACCCGTCGAAAAAATCATGATTCAGGATCGCGGTCCCGGTCATACGGGCATGGTGGTATATGTCAGGCCCGAGGAGTATAAATACCGGCTTACGCCCGGAGAAGACAAGATTCTCCTGACGGTTACGCCGTTGGGTCCCGAAAAATTCACAGCCGCCAAGCCGGTTTCACCGGTACAGGGCGATGCACCACCACCAAAACTCCTTAATATGGCCGTCATTGAGCGGCCCGACAACCGAACCCGACTGAGTATCGATATCGACCCGCAAATCGAACACAATATCAAACCGGACGGAAACCTGCTCTTGATTGATTTAAAAGGCGCCGTGGTGACGCCCCAGGGGTTAAAATCCCTTGAGATCGACCCCGCGGGAGGGGCCATCGAGAGTATCCGGGCCGTTTATTCACCCCAGGATTCAACTGTACGCCTGAAAGTTGTTTTAAGGGCGCCGGCACCATACCATGTAACCCGTGAGGATACCCTGCTGATGGTTGATTTTGACGCCATGCTGGACGGGTCGTTGACGCCTCCGACCTCGGCTCCGGTAACTCAGCCTGCCGTTATCCGGCCTACGGCCCCCAAGCCTCCTGCCAAGCCGGCGCCAAGAAAATCGGGCAATTCCCAACTTTCCACAAGGGAGAACCGCGGTGTTTCCAACGAAAAAAGCCGCGCCGAACTTTCCGAGGCTACCAGCAAGGAGTACGCCGGCCAGAAGATGAGCTTCGATTTTGTGGATACGGATATTCGCAATATCCTCAAGCTCCTGGCCGAAGTGGCCAATCTCAACATTGTCTGGGGAACCGATGTAGAAGGCAAAATATCCATGCGGCTGGATAACGTCCCATGGGATCAAGCCCTGGAAATGGTTCTCAAGCCCAACGGATTGACCTACCAGATTGAAGACGAAGTGCTCTGGGTGGTTCCCCGGGCCAAACTGATAGACATGGAGATCGCCGAAAAGAAGCGAAAAGGTGCTTTAATGGCCGCCAAACGGCTTCAAGGGGTATTTGAAGCCAAGGTGGTGGAATTTATCACCGTTCGTCACCGACCCGTGGCGGACATTTTCAAGATGCTCGTGGGGGATAAGAATGCCGTTCCTCCCATTTCGCCCATTCTGGATATTGAAGGTGCGAAGTCCCAGGAAAAGGAAGAGGGAGAGGAAGAAGAGGGAAAAAATATTCAAATTGCCGCTCTGGATCTTTATCTCTCGTATGACTCGGGCACCAACATGATTATCGCAAACGGGGTTCGCGCCAAGGTGGACAAGGTTAAGGAGCTTGTCCATAAGCTGGATGTACCGGAAAAGCAGGTGCTGATCGAAGCCCGAATCGTGGAGGCCACCACCGGCTTTACCCGGGATCTCGGGATACAGTGGCAATCCCTGGATGGGCAGAATGCCGGCATTACCCGGAAATGGTACAACTCCAGCGGCAGCGCCTTTGACGGCCGTTTCTCCACCAATGCACCGGCAAACTGGGCACCCAATATCGGACTGGCCTTCGGCTGGCTCACGGACGGGGGCTTGGGCTCCCTGGCTTTGGATGCTTCGCTTGCCCTGGCCGAGGAAGATCAGAAGGTCAACATCATCTCGGCGCCCAAGGTGATGACGGTTAACGGAGGGGAGGCTTTCATCTCACGGGGAACCGTGGAATATTTTTCAGTCAGGACTTTGGATACCATCAGTTTCGAACAGATCCCCGCGGTACTCTCCCTGAAGGTCAGTCCCACGGTAAGCGCGGACAACTCCCACGTCACCATGGAGGTGGAAGTTACGGATGACAAATCCCTTCCCGCTGAACAAACGGATACGGAGGAAGGAACCCAGGAGTCTCCGCCGGGACGGACTGAAAAGAAAATCACCAGCACCCTGATTGTAAAAACCGGGGATACGGTGGTCATCGGCGGCATCTATCAAAAAGAGGAGCGAACCGGGGATTCGGGGATCCCATTTTTAAAGGATATCCCCCTTCTGGGATGGCTTTTCAAGGCTGAGCGAAAAGAGCGGGGGCAAACAGAGCTATTGATCTTCTTGACTCCCACCGTGGTCAAGAGCATTATTGAAAAGGATTAATGATGCAGTTAAGGGAACGTTTTTTATCGGGTTTTTTGGGGTTGTTTTCGGTGCTGTTCTTGCTTGCTCTTTTGTCCGGGTGCGGCGCCGACCAGGCCGCTCAAAAGAAAAAAGCAAACTCCCTGGCAAATCTGGGCGACGCCATGGCCGCCGATGGGAATTTCCGGGGAGGTTTGCAGAAGCTTTTGGAAGCGGCCCGGCTGGATCCCGAAAATGCCATGATATACCATCAGATCGCCCTTGTTTTTCGAAGCCTGGGAGATTACCCGCTGTCCCTTAAATATTTCCGCAAGGCCCTGGAATTGCAGCCCCGGTTTCCCGAGGCAACAAACAACATGGGGACCGTTTATTTGCTGATGGGAGATTGGAAAAAGGCCATCGCCTGTTTCAACGAAGCAGCGGAGAATATCCAATATGAAACACCCCAATATGCCTATAACAACATGGGGCTCGCTTATTTTAAAATGGGTGATCATCAAAAGGCCATCCAAAGCTATGAGCGGGCTCTGAGGCTGATACCCTCCTATACGGTTTGCCATATCAATCTGGCGAACGTTTACGAGGCCAAAGGAGACTTAAAGCAAGCGGAGACCCAATACCGGGAGGCGCTTCTTTACCAGCCTCGCAACCCGGCCGCCCACCTGGGGATGGCGAAACTGTTGATGCAAAACGGCAACCCCCGGGAAGCCAAAGAGCATCTGATCCAGGTCATTAAGGCTTCACCCAAGGGGCCGGAAGCCGGGGAGGCGAGAAAACTGCTGGAAACGCTTCAGGGTTGAGAATTGGTTTTTTCTCGCGCAAAGACGCAAAGAAAAATGTGACCTTTTGGGTGGTTGCGGTGTTTACAATTCAAGGTTTCAGAAGAATAAAACAGTTCAAAAAAGATATTAAACTGATGCAGAAGCAGGGGAAGGGCTTTGGTATTTTTAAAAAAGTCGTATTGACATGTAGCAGCTTGGAAAATGGCGGGAACAGCCAAAATAATAGTATCATGCGGCAAACCTCAGTAAAGATATTTGAATTTTTCAAAGCCGAACATTGAACAAGGGATTTTGGTAAACGGGATTGCGCTTCCATTCCGCAATTCGCAATCAAAAAATGGGTGGGGAGAAAAAAAAATGAATATTAAAAAATCCGTTCGGTCCGTGATGACGGCAGCCGTTTTCGTTTGCATGCTAACCCTTCTGTTTTCCTGCGGGGGTAGCGGCGGGGATTCCGAAAGCACCCCTGGGGAAAGCGGCACCATTACCCTTTCTACCAGCGCTACAACCCTTCCCGCGGACAACTCCAGTTCCTGTATCATTACCGCGACCATCCTGGATGGGTCCGGCAGTCCGGTACGGCACTATACCGACGTGACCTTTACCACGACCCTGGGCCGTTTTAGAAACGGAAGTACCAGCTACACGGTCAAGACCCAGCCGCCCCTGGGTTCCGACGGCTTGCCGAACCCCGACGCCAGCCCTACGGGCATGGCACAGGTCGCTTTGATTTCCGGTTGGACGTCCGGTAGCGCCAAGGTGACGGTCTCCTCCAACGGGGTAACCCAGAGCATTTATGTGAGTATCACCGGAACCGCCGGGAATATCACCCTTACAGCCAGCCCCGCCACCATGCCGGCTGACGGCGTCACTTCGTCCACCGTCACCGCAACTGTCACAGACAGCAGCGGCACAGGCGTTACGCCAGGAACGCCCGTCACCTTCAAAACCGGCCTGGGCCTTTTCCAAAATGGTCAGAAGACCTACACCATCACCACCCCGGGTAGCACGGGGACCGTCAGTGTTTCGCTCATTGCCGGGGTGGTTCCCGGCATTACCTATGTGGAGGCTTCAGCAAACGGCATCACCCAGGCCGTGTCTATCAGCCTAACTCGAACCGATCCTGTCCGTTCGGAAATCAACGTGGATGCGGATCCATTGCGAATTGCGGCGGATGGGCAGTCCTCTTCCATTGTGACCGCCACCGTGAGTTCTATTCCGGGCGCTACCGCCTCCGCCAATGCCGCGGGAACGCCTATTTCGGGTGTTCCCGTGACCTTTTATGACGCCACTTCTTCCGCCACGCCGGACCCATTGCCCACCAACAACACCTGGACGGGAACCGGTACCTCACTATTTGTCGTCCCGGCGTTTTACGCCAATGGGTCCATTACCTTTACCATAACGTATGTGGGGGCGGAGACCTCTAATTTTGCGGTTGTTCTCTGGAAAATCGATGCGGATCCCAATGTCAAAAAGTTTTTGATCAACACAGCGGGCCCGGTTAGCGGGCAGTCCGTTACCTATACCCTGACTTCAGGAAATTATCAGTTTCAGATCCTTTCAGATGGTTACTGGGAGATCAAGGTGGATGGGAATGTTTCAACTGCAACCACCACTGAACCCATTGTGCTGGCCATAACGGAAACCGATAGCAACGGCAAAGCGAGATACGCCTATACCAGCAGCACAACGCCGGGCTTGGTGACCATCAAGGCGGAAACCGGGGAAGTGAGCAATTCCGCGAACGCGCTCAGCGGTACTGTGGATATCACCGAGACCGAAGGACCGCCGTCCAGGGTCGATGTGAAAGCGACCCCCCCATCCATTTACGCCAACGGCGAAAACGAAATCATTATCGAGGCAGATGTCTGGGATGAAAACGGTGACCCGGCGCCCAATGGCGCAGTGGTCTCTTTTTCCGCCACCACCGGGACACTGAAAGAGACTTCCGTCACAACCGTGAGCGGCAAAGCCTCTACCACCCTCATTGCGGTGGCCGGCGCCGCCAATGTTGAATCAACGGTTACCGCCACCAGCGGCGGTTATGCCGACGCCACAGTTGTAACCTTCATGGGCGTGTCTCTGTCGGATATGCAGGCAACACCGGTTGCCATTTTTGCAAACGGGACGGATACTTCCGAAATTACGGTTCGGCTCAAGGACCAATCCGGCGCCGCCGTGGTCGGAGAGACGATTGTTTTTAATGCGGACAAAGGGACCCTTGGTCTTCTTTCGACCGTGACGGATGCCGATGGATTGGCCAAAACCACGCTGATGGCGCCTACCGTTACCGGAAAGGCCACCATCAAAGCCGTTTATGGAACCCTCACCACAAATACGAATGTCTCTTTTGAGGCGGTCGGAGCCGGCTCCATCACCCTTGCGGCGAATCCCATCATCATCCCGGCGGACGGTACCAGTTCCGCTACTATCACCGCGACAGTAACTTACAGTAGCGGCGCCGCCGTGCCCAAGGGGACCTCAGTCACCTTTGCTACCAATCTGGGCAAATTCAGCAACGGCGCGCAAACCTATACGATCATCACCCCCGACGATACGGGCTCCGTTTCCGTTTCTCTCATTTCAGCCACCACACCGGGGTCCGCCAAGGTTACCGCATCTGCCATCAACACCTCGCAAACCGTCTATGTGGGTATGGGAGGCGCACCCATCTCCATTACCCTGGAGGCGGTTCCAACATCAATCCCGGCGGACGGCGCCAGTTCCTCCACGATTACCGCCACATTGATAGATGGCGCTGGAAAACCGGTCACACCGGGGACCTCTGTCGTTTTTACCACGACCCTGGGAACCTTCAGCAACAAAACCAATACTATTACCGCCACCACTTTGGATGATAAGGGCACGGTATCGGTCGCCCTGATTGCGGGGAAAACGCCGGGCGCCGCAACCGTAACCGCCACATCCAGCGGGGTTTCCCACGTGGTTGAGGTGGTGTTTTCAGGAGCGCCGGAGGTGGGCAGCATTGTGGTATCCGCAAACCCCACCAGTATTCTGGCCGACGGGAAAAGTACGAGTGCCATTACCGCACTGGTCAAAACCGCTGACAACCAGGTGGTGGAGGGCGCCTCCGTCTCCTTCATCACCGCCCGGGGCGCTATTACGTCCCCTCACATCACGGATGCAAACGGCCAGGCGACGGCAACCCTCACCAGCGAACGCTATGTGGATACCAGCGTACAGATCACGGCAACATGCCAGGGCAAGGAAGCGTACACCTTTGTGGCGTTTACCGGCGTTACCCTTACCCTCACCGCCGTTCCGGAAAGCCTTCTCGTGGGCGACAAAGATGGCTCCGCCATAACAGCAAAGCTAACGGATGCGGCCGGCAATCCCATATCCAATACGGCCGTGACATTTACTACAGACAAAGGAGCGCTTACACCTCCCAGCCCCCAGATCACCAATTCAGCAGGACAGGCTTTCGTAACCCTTAATTCCGATGAATCAGGCACCGCAACCGTGAAAGGGTCGGCCCTGGGCGCCGAGGGGAAAGTGGAAGTCAATTTTACGCGCTATGCATTCAACCTCTCAGCCATCCCCACGACCATCAGGGTCGGGGGCGAAACGAGCCAAATTACGGCGGAACTGCTGGACGAGGGGGTTCCTAAATCAGGGCAAACCGTCTACTTCAGTACCACACTGGGAACCTTGAGTCTTTATCAGAAGGATACGGGAACTGACGGGAAAGCGACCATCGCGCTGACCTCGGGGGTTCAATCGGGAAAGGCGATTATTGATGCTACCACTACCATCGTTACGCCGGCAACTGAACTTTCCGCCAACACACAGGTGGTCATTACGGGGGGCACCGCCGCCAAGATTGTGCTCACCGCGGATCCCGATATCATTACCACCGTTACGGGTGTTTCCACCCTTACGGCGGCGGTGTATGACGCCAATGATCAGCCGGCGGCAAATCAGGAGATTTATTTTCGCATCAATGCCGGTCCCGGCGGCGGCGAGTATCTGAGCGCCAGTGTTAAAACCACAGACAACTCCGGCCTGGCGACGGTCAGTTTTTATGCCGGTTCATTACCCAGTGCTTTAAAGGGTGTTGAAATTGAGGCCAACACACAGTCTGATTTCGGTGGCAGCTTCGGGCTGGCCATATTGACCATTGCGGGTCCCGTGGCGAATATCGGAATCGGCATGAACCTTGAGACCCTTACACCTGCGGGGGGGTCGCTGGAAATCGACATCGCCGGCATTGCCACCGATGTAAACGGAAATCCTGTGGCTGACGGCACAAAACTCTATTTTGCCGTAACCGCCGTTGAATTCAATGAGGACAGAGCCCATGATTTCACGATTGATTGCTGGGACGATAATAAAAATCCTCTGACGCCCTGCCCTGCAAAAGGGACTCCCGGTTTTGGCTTCACCTGGTTCAGCGATGACGTTAATCAGGATGGCACCATGTACACTCTGGGGGGGCCTATGTCTACAACAGAGGATGTGAATCATAACGGTATCCTGGACCCGGGAGAGGACAAAAACGACAACGGGGTGATTGATCCCATCCAGGGTTGCACCATTAATGATTCCGTTGAAACGGTAAATGGTGTGGGTGAAGCAACGCTGATCTATCCCGCCCCCCAGGCCAACAACATTCGGGTCAGAATAACGGCCGAAGCGGGGGGTGTTTCTAATTTTTATGAAACCGTATTGCTTTGTACGCAGAAAATGGTTGATAACGGTACCTGCGGCATTGCGTATTAGCGCTTATTCCCTGGTTTTCTGTCTCAAAAAACACGAAGTTAATTGGCTGAAAAACTAAAAACTTAAAACTGCGGCTTTGCCGCTTTAGAGCTTATTCTTACGCATTTCGGAACTGGAGATATGAACGTGTTGGGATGGGAGGTGTTTCCATGAAAAGACTGCTGACAGCTATAATTCTGATACTCGGGCTGACTTCCTGGGCGCTGATCCCTGTCCCTGAAATCTCTGGACAGGAAGAAACGGACACTGCGTCAATCTCCTACACGGAGGCAACGAGGGCTTGCCCGAATTGCTCAGGTGACGCATATACGGTCCGGGATGTTGTTTTTTACGCGGGGGATGTGTGTGAATGCGTGGGCACAAAGTCCCTGACCATCGGGCCCAATGTGACGGTCCAGGGGGGCGCCACCGTTACCTTCAAGGCGCCTACCGTCGGTATTGTGAACGGCGCCAGATTTCTGCCCGGCTCCGTGGTCAACATTGTCCGGCAGGTGGGTCCTGCCGCTTCCCTGACCCTCAGCGCCGCTCCCCAGTCCGTTGTGGCCGACGGCGTTCAGAAATCGACCCTTTCCGCCGTGGTGAAAGACGCGGCGGGCAACAATGTGGCCGACGGAACGGATGTCTATTTTTACACGAACCGGGGCCTGCTGTCGGCCCGAAGTGCCAAGACCACGGGCGGTACGGCTCAGGTCGCCATATGCAGCACAAAGGTAGGGGATATCGGCACCGCCAGGGTGACGGCGTCCACCGCTACCGGCATTTCCAAGAATATCGACGTTCAGTTTGTATCCGATATGACTGCCATTGCATTGTCTGTGAATCCCACCGAGATACCCTCCGATGGTTCCACTTACTCCATCGTCACGGCCACCATGACCAATAGCAAGGGTGATCCGGCAATGATTGGTACGTCGGTGACCTTCAAAACCACCTGGGGCAGCTTTTCCAACGGTCTTCAGACGAGAACCTTTACCCTGTATGACAATACCGGCCTCATGGCCGATTTCCTAACCGGAACATCCCATGGCACTGCGAATATAATGGTTTCATCAGGTACAATTACATCCCCCGAAAAAACAGTCCTCATTTACAGCGATGACCCCAATACCGTAACCGTGGCGCCGCGCCCAGCACCCTGACGGCCGACGGCAAGAGTACCAGTACCATCACCCTGGTCGCTACGAACGCCGTCGGTGAATATGTGGCTGATGGGACCGCCATTACGGTAACAGCAAAGTATGGCGCCCTCAGTTCGGGAACCGCTACAACCAAAAACGGCGTGGCAACCGTCACCTATACATCCCCATACGGCGTTCCCACCGGCGGAAAAGACACCGTTACCGCCACAACCGGTAATGCAACCGGCACTAAGGATATTATTCTTGTGGCTGCCTCCGTGGGTGAAGTAACCGTCACAGCCGGCAGCCAAACCGTTGTTGCGGATGGAGCATCGGGTACGATCATAAGGGCCACTGTGATGGGCATAAGTGGGGCGAATATTCCGGATGGCACAGTCGTGACCTTCGTCACAACGGCAGGTTCCCTTGAATCCTTAGCGGCCGCTGGCGATGTTGTAAAGGCTACTGTCAGGACCACTTCCATTACCGCCGAAACATCGGGCGGCATCGCCCAGGTCACCCTGAAAAGCGCCACCAATCTGGGGACGGCCACGGTCACGGCCACCTGCGGCGGCGTGAACGGCAGCGCGAGTGTCACCTTTGTGGCCGGGGCGGTGAATGCCGTGACGGTAACGGCTAACCCGGCGAATCTTTCAGCCGGCAGTTCAACCCTCAGCACGATTCAGGCAACCGCAACCGATAAGGATGGCAACCCTTCAAGTGGGGAGACCATCGCTTTTACAGCACTTTTCGGTAGCCTGTCCAACGCCGCTGCCGTCACCAACGCCAGCGGCATTGCCACTGTGACCTATACCGCCCCGAAAACCGTCCCCACGGGCGGAAAAGATACCATTACCGCCAAATCCACAAATGGAAAATCCGGACCGGCAACTATTACCCTTATTGCAGCGACTGTAGGATCTGTAACGGTTACTGCTGGCTCTTCGAGTCTGCTGGCCGACGGTTCCAGTACAACCATTTTTGCCACGGTGAAAGACGTCAACGGCAACAACGTTGCGGACGGTACGTCTGTTACATTTGCAACCACCGCCGGTGGCTTCCCGGACGTCCTTACCACAACTGCTACCACAACCAATGGTATCGCCAGGGTGACGCTTACCAGCGGTACAAATCCGGGGACGGCGGTTGTAACAGCCACCGTCGGCGGGCGTTCAGATACGGTATCCGTTGTCTTTGTGGCCGGTCCGGCCTTCAAGGTCCTGGTGACGGCAGATCCGAGCAATCTTACGGCTGACGGCGTCAGTACCAGCACCATCCGGGTGGTGGTGCTGGATGTCAATGACAACCCGGTGACCAACGGCACAGCCGTTACTTTTACGGTGGACTACGGAACCCTCAGCAGTTTGAATGGCGTTACCACAAACGGCGCCCTCTCCGTTACCTACACAGTGCCTTCCGCTAAACCGGCTGGAGACCAGGCTACGGTGACGGCAAGAACCGTCAATGGGGCGAATGGGAATGCGGCGATTCATCTGATCGGCGCTCAGATCGCGACCATCAGTTTGACCGCCAATCCGGAAAGCCTCCCGGCGGATGAGGCAAGCACGGCCACCATCAGCGCGACACTGACGGTGGTGGGCGGCGGTAATCCGCCGGACGGCACCAGCGTCAATTTCTCCATCATTCGCGGCGGTGGCAGCATCACCTCTACCGCCACCAGCGCCAATGGGGTTGCATCGGCCACTCTGACCAGCGGAAATGTGGCGGAAACCGCCACTATCCAGGCCGAAGCCGGGGGTCGGACCGCCCAGATCGATGTAGATTATACGCCGGGCAGCGTCATCCTTGCCATTGTGCCCAACGCTCTGCTGGGGACGGGTGAGGAAACGGCCACCGTAACAGTGCAACTGAAAAATGCTGACGGCACGCCTGCGGAGAACGGACAGACTGTCCGATTCAGCCTGAGCGACGAAAGTCTGGGGGATATCCCTGCTTCCGCAGTTACCGCGGGCGGGGAGGGCAAAGCACAGGTGACCTTTGAAGCTGCAGCAAAGGGAGGCACCATGACGGTGACCGGCACCTGGACCACGGGCGGGGTAGATGTCAGCGGAACAGCCGACATCGTTATCTACCCGCCGCCAGCCTTTATTCAGGTGGCGGACGGCTATCCCAGTCCGACCAGCGTTAACGTAAAGGGTACCGGCGGGCAATCCACCTCCCAGATCGTCTTCGAGGTGAAAGACGCGGCCGGCGAGCTGGTGGCGGACGGCTACCGAATCGACTTCTCCATTCTGAGTGGACCCAACGGGGGGGAGGAAATTTCACCCGTGCTGACCACCACTTCCGGTGGAAAGGCCGGAACCATTCTGACAAGTGGTTTTAAATCCGGACCCGTCAGTGTGAAGGGAACCTATTTCCATGATACCAATGTGACCACCACCACCGGCGATATTGCCATCGTATCCGGTCCTCCCGTGGGAGAGGAACTCGGCATCCATGTCCAATATGTCAATATTTCCGGTCTGTGGAAGATGGGCCTGAAGAATGGGGTTACGGTCAACGCCGGTGACATCTACGGGAATGCCGTGCCCGATAACACGGCCATATCCTTCAAAACCTACAACACTGGCGGTTTGTTTAACCCGGGCAGCGACGGGACTTCGGGCGGCTTTGCCAACAGCGATCTGGTTTCAGTTGCAAGCCCGAGCCCCTTGCAGGGATTTGTTTCCATCACGGGCGAAGCCATCAATGGGGGACGGACCACCCATGTCACCGCCATGGCCGTTGACCCGGTATCGAGCAACGTGGTCTTTGCCGCCACGGACGGGGGAGGCGTATATAAATCCACTGACGCCGGGGTTACCTGGCGCAATGTGAGTTCCTCTTCCACCGTGCCGGGCCAGAACTGGATTGACCCCTATGTCAACGATGTGGCTGTCGATCCTGAAAACAACAACACGGTCTATGCGGCCACCGGGTATCTGGGTGACGGCCATGTATATCGCAGCCTGGACGGCGGCTCGAGCTGGAACAGCAACAATGCGGAAGAGTATAATGGCGTATTCAGGTCAGATTCGGCGCTGCTCACGGTGATTTGTGATGATGCCGGCAATTACGTCTGGGTCGGAACCCAGGGCAATGGTGTCTACTACACCACGAATGGTGCCGCCACGCCTAGAATTAACTGGATACAGGCCAGTGGACTGGGTAATGGCACAACCGTAAAAGACCTGGTGAAGGCGCCCGGAACTCACGGCGCTACGGCCGTGCTTTACGCGGCTACGGCCACCGGTGTTTTCAGGAGTACCGATGGTGGCAGCAACTGGATTGATATCAGTAGCTTTACCGGTGACAACATCAACACCCTGGCCCTGCATCCCGATTCCGATGGCGCCACGGATATCATCTATGCCGGAACGAACGATGCGGGTGTTTATGTCAGCGCCGACACGGGAACCACGTGGACCCCGTACACCGGCGGCATGGGCAGGGGCCTGAGCGCTTCCACACCGGTTCCAGGGACCCAGAACACTGGAACCGGGGTCATGAGCCGGGTAACGGTGGGCAATAACGCCCTGTCCGAATACTGGACCATCACGTGTAAGACCGCTGTAGCAGGTAAAGGCGTCTTTAGTGTGATCGGAACCGTTTCCGGATCACAGCCCGATTATGATATCAGCACGGGGGCCTACACCATTGCGGATGTCATGACGTTCACCATTACCGCAGGATCCACCGACTTTGTGGTGGGTGACACCTTTACCTTCAGAACCACCCGGGATCCGGGGAGGGAAATCAAAGACCTTCTGGTGGATGAGGGAAATAATCGGCTGTATGCGGTGACCTATTTCTGGGGCGCCATCGAGCCCCATGCGGTGGGGAACCTTTATATGGTTGAGCTGAATGCGGCAACCCACGTTCCCACCGGGGACTGGGCCGAGGCCGTTGACGGTCTGCCGTCATACGACCCGCCTGATGATACGACACTCTTTGCCCAGCATGCGCTGGCCTCAAATGTTCCACCCTATGCGAGCGGCGCGGCATCGGCACTGTATATTGGGGGAGAAGGGATTAACCTTTACAAGGCCACCAGCAACCTGGCTACCGGTGACCCCCAGTGGCAGCAAAGCGACAGTGGGTTGACCAACCGCATTATGGCGCGTATGCCGGTGCTGTTTTCCGGGGTTTGTACCATGGAAATTGCGGAAACCCATAACGGTGGAGATTCTTATACCTATACCATCTATATTCAGGACGTAAACGGTAATCCACCCATTGAGGGAACCACTTTTACGGTGACAACCCATGATGTGGACGGCAAGCTGATCCGCACCGTGAGGGATTTGACCTATCCTGATACGCGTACTTACCAGGGAACATGGCGCGACCCATCTGATGCCTCAACCAACGATCCTTACATTGTTGACATCAACTTCACTGGCCTTGTGGCCGAGGTGAAATTCTCATTTACACCTACGTGTGAGGATGCGGCACCGGGCTGCTCAGGAAGCAATGAGGAGGTATCTTATATTCATTGAGAAGGAATCGAACAACAGGAGATTTTTCCTGGTTCCCACACTCCCGCGTGGGAACCATAATATTTGTCTTACGTTCAGTAAGTCCATTGGGGTTGGACCAATCCAGTAGGCTGAAATGCTTGAATATTAGCGCTAAAACCGGCATGTTTCAGGGCTTAAAACCCCATTTTTGCTGGGAAAATCGGTCACCTAAGAAAATCGCAGTGAAATGGCAATCCTCCGTGGTTGCCCTGTTGGGTGGTTTATACCGCATCATCAGGAAGGGGCCTGCCCTTACCAATGACAATGCCTGCATAACGAGATAAATCCAACACTGTGAACGGTTACTGCATTTCATTGATGCGCGGTGGTGGGAACGCTGATGACTTTGAAAACTTGTTTTGTATTGGCAAAAGGCGCCGGCACGGGATTTTCAAAAGGGACAGACCGATAATTATATTTTGCCGACGTGGGCCGAATTCTCCTTACTCTCCATTCCTTCCATCAATTTCCAAACATCAAAAGAATCTTGCCCGACCTTGGGCTTTCTGATATTCCGGCAGTATATTTAACCTTGAATGGGTGGAACAAAAAATGACCTTCGATCCTGAAACGGCTGATTACGACAGTCCGTGGAAAAACGCTCTGGAATGTTATTTTCGGGAATGCGTTGAGTTTTTTCTTCCTGAGATGGCTCGGGATGTGGATTGGGAAAGGGGATACTTTTTTCTCGACAAGGAATTGCAGCAGGTGTCCAAAAATGCGGCTGTCGGTCGCAGATATGCCGATAAACTCGTACAACTGTACCGAAAAGACGGCAGCGATGAATGGGTGTTGGCGCACGTGGAAGTGCAGGGGCAGAAAAGGAAACCCTTATGAATTGTGGGGAAGTCGTTCCGGGCTGTGGTTTCCATGCGTGAAACTTCTTGATTACCGTGAGAAATGGTCGGAACTGGAGGCATCGACCAATCCCTTTGCCTCGGTTGTGATGGCGCATTTAAAGGCGGTTGAAACCAAGGGAGACAACGAACAGCGATACCGGTGGAAGCTGATTCCCATCAAAAGGCTCTACCGCCAGGGATACGCTAAAGCAGATGTGATCAGGCTCTTTGCATTCATAGATTGGGTCATGTCCCTTCCCGCGGATATGGAAAAAGGCCTTTGGACGGAAATCCAAAAGTTCGAGGAGGAAACGAAAATGGAATATGTTACCAGCGTGGAAAGAATCGGTATGGAGAAAGGCAGCCTGAATCTTCTGTGCCGTCAAATTGCGAAGCGGTTTAAAACCGGTTACGAATCGCTACCGCCGATCTTCACGGGTTTGCGTGCGGAAGATATCGAAGATCTTGGCGAGCGTTTTCTGGATGCCGAGAGCGTGGATGAGATTCGTCAATGGGCGGAAGAGAAACGCAGGGCGAGGATGCAGTAGAGCAGGGACGGGTGCAATACAAAAAAGTTATATAGAACCAAACGTGGTCATTTCCGCACAACAATCGCCAAATTACCGGACCGCCAACCGGGCAGACTCTCAGCCTGCCTCTACTCACCCCATCTTTTGATTCATGATATGCCCGTAGGGGCGGACCTATGTGTCCGCCCTTCTGTTCTCGATTTTGCCGGCATCAGGATGACCGAAAAGCGTGCGAAGGAAGCCGGGAGAATTGACTGCTCGGTTTTTACGGCGGCCTTCAAAGACAGCGACAGGAGTCTTGGGGGAAAGGCAGAGCGTGTGGAAAAGAATGAAAAAGGGGCCATAAAAAAGAATTTTGGGCTACTGTAAAGATCTTGACCGCAATTTGAAAATCCGATATAGGATTCAGCATTGTGATGTGTTGGCGTGATTTTTTTGCTCCAGGTTATTTTGTGAAATTTTTCTCTAGTGGATGCGTGTTAGAATCGGCAAGCTTCATAAAATTTTTTAGCGGCGCCAAATACCTGAGCGCCGAGAACAGGTGAGGAGGAAAAACATGTTTTTTAAGTCAAAGGGATTTCAGCTGGGATTAGCGATTGCCCTGGGCATTATTGTTTTACTGTTGCCAAGGCCTGAGGGAACAAAGTTTAGGATTACGGGAGATGCGAACAAAACATTATTGCCTTTGATCAGTAATCATTTTGTGGTGGTCCCCGAGAGTAAAAAGGCTGCCAAGGGGTATCTGGTGGAAGGGAAAGCCCCCGGGGCTCCTGAGTGTACGGCGGTGTTTCTGGAGAAAAAAGCTGCCGATCTCGGCAAAAGCGATATCGAGGTCGAATATGTAAACGGTTTGTCGCCAAAGGCCAAACGGTTTTTGGCGGTTCTGGCGGTGCTGGTGTTTCTCTTTATAGTGGAGCCCATCCCCCTTGAGATTACGGCCATCTGCATCGGCGTGTTTCTCGTTCTCATGGGAATAGCCGATGTAAAAGAGGCCTGGGCGCCCTATATGCACCCGGTGGTGATTTTTATCATGTGTTGCCTGATTTTTGCCATATCACTGGATAAAGCGGGGCTGACAAAGCGTCTGGGATATTTTATCATCAAGAAGGCGGGCAACAGCGTGGTTAAATTCACCTTTATCATTGCCATGGGCCTCGGGATTTCGTCCTCCTTCATGCATGATGCGGCCGCCTGTGCCATCGGCATTGTCACCATGTTGCCCCTCATGCGGGCCGTGGGGATCGAGCCCCATACCAATACAGCCAAGTTCATGATGCTGTCCCTTCCCTTTGCCTGTTCCTGCGGCGGCATGGGAAGCCTTATCGGCGGGGGGCGGTGCATGGTGTCGGCGGCTTTTCTCCATGAATTTACGGGCATCGAGATCAGTTTTTTCGACTGGATCAAATTTGCCATGCCGGCGGCCATATTGACGGTGCCCGCGGCGGTTTTGGTGGTTTATTTTGTGTTCAGACCGGATCCGAAATTCAAACTGCCGCAATTTGACGAGGATCTCGGCCCCTGGACATCCCTTGAAAAAACAACTCTCATCATTATCGGTCTGGCCTTTATCTCCTGGCTCACCAAGGGATTGCACGGCATGGATTATTCCATTACCGGAATGCTCGCGGTGGCGGGCCTGGTACTTTTCCGCGTTTTGGAATGGGAAGACATCCACAAAAATCTGGAGTGGGGGACGGCGTTATTTATTTTCGGCGGCGGTATTTCCCTGGGGTTGGCCATGGGATATTCCGGGGCTGCCACCTATTTTGCCAACCTCTTTTTTCCACTGGTGCAAGGGGGAGGCTGGTTGCTCCTTTTTGTAGGCGTCGGCGTTTTCGGGGCGCTTGTGACCAATGCCATGGCCAATGTGGCGGCGGCCGCCCTGATTTTACCCATCGTGCTTCCCATGGCGCAGCTGGAAGGCGTGGACCCCAGAGTAATCGCCCTTTGTCTCGGGACCGCAACTTCCTTTGCCATGTTGCTGGTCATCGGTTGTCCTCCCAATGCCATTTCCTACAGTTACCGGTACTTCAAATCGTCGGATCTCACTAAGGTGGGGGCTGTGGCCACGCCGGTTTTATTGGGGATACTGATTCTGGTGGCGAGCGTGTGGTGGAAAGTTTTGGGCTTGGTGTAGAAAAAGGCCATAGGCAATGGAAGAAAACCTATCTTCCATCGCCTTTGGCCTATTGCCCCGACATTTTAGCCGGGTAGCGGGTGTTACCCGCATTAGAAGGGTTTTTGATGGAAAAAATACGTCTCTTGCTGGTTGACGACGAAGATGATTTCAGGCGAACTGTTTCCAAACGGTTGATGAAACGGGGGATTGAGGCCCTTCAGGCCGGAAGCGGTGAGGAATGCCTGGCGTTGCTGGAACGGAACCCCGTGGACGTGGTGGTTCTGGATGTCAAGATGCGGGGTATCGACGGCATTGAAACCCTTCATCGAATCAAGGAAAAACACCCCAAAATCGAGGTGATTATGCTCACCGGTTTTTCCAGCGCCGAAGACGGCGTTAACGGCATTAAAACCGGCGCTTTTGATTATTTGAGCAAACCCATAGAACTGGACCACCTGCTGAGCAAAATAAAGCAGGCCCATGAAAAGATTCAGCGGGAGGACGAACGGCTGCGGGAAACGGCATTCAGGGCTAAAATGGAGCAGCAGATGATTGCCACCGAAAGGTTGGCGTCTCTAGGCACTCTGGCCGCGGGCGTTGCCCACGAAATTAACAACCCCCTCGCCATCATCAAGGAATCCGCCGGTTGGATGCAGTTGATCCTTAACAAAGAAGAAATGGCCGATACACCGCGAAAAGACGATCTTCTGATGGCACTGAGCAAAATAGAGAATGGCGTTGAACGGGCCAGGCGCATTACGCATCAGCTTTTGGGATCGGTCCGACAGGCCGATTCCGTAGCCTCCGAGGTGGATTTGAAAGATCTGGTGAAAGAGACTGTGGGATTGGTTGGAAAAGAGTTGCGCAACAAGGAAGTTGAGATCGTTCTGGAGGTGGATCCTGATACGGGTGTGATCTGGAGTGATCCTTATAAGTTGAGGCAGGTCCTGATTAACCTTATAACCAACGCTATCCATGCCACCGGCTCAGGCGGAAAAATTACCGTTGGGGTTCTGCCGGTCGACGAGAAGGTGGCGATTACCATACAGGATACGGGTGAAGGTATCCCCAGGGAAAACCTTCAAAAGATTTTTGACCCCTTTTTCAGCACCAAACCCCCTGGTGAAGGCACCGGGCTGGGTTTGTTCGTTACCCGCAGCATTGTGGAGAAGCTGGGCGGCGATTTGAGTGTGGAGAGCCGGCTGGGACAGGGAACCCGGTTTTTGATTCATATTCCCCGTTGTCAGAGTGTCGACGAAGCCCCCACGGGAAAAAACCATCTCAATGCCCTGAAGAAAGCCTTTGAGACCTAACTGACCTGAAAGGAGATAAAGAACCATGATAAAAATACCGGCAAAGGTGCTTTTGGTGGATGATGAAAAGGATTTTGTGGAAATGCTTTCCCTGAGATTGCAGGAAACGGGCGAAAAAGTTTTCAGCGCCCACAGCGGAAAAGCGTGCCTTGAGATCCTCGGTGAGACCGATATAGACGTGGTGATTTTGGACATTAAAATGCCAGGCATGGATGGTATGGAAACCTTGAAGGAGATTAAGAAGCGCCATCCCCTGGTTGAAGTCATCATGCTGACCGGGCATGGCAGCGCGGAAACGGCAGTTGACGGCATGAAGCTGGGCGCCTTTGACTATCTCATGAAACCGGCCGAATTTGACGACCTGTCGACCAAACTGGAAAATGCCAGAAAGCGAAAAGACGCACAACTGGAACGGATCCGGCAGGCGGAAGCCAAACTTCTCATTCGAAAAAGCGGCGGTATGTAAGCCTCTATTCTTTTATAGATCCATCACTGAAAAGGCCCCTTCCCCCGGCGGATGAGGGCCTTTTCCGTTGTCATCTTTGACAACCTGAAAGCATGGGAATTTGGTCATTTATCATCAAACGCATGCTCATGTCGATAAAAGTTGTCCATGGACCGTTTCCATGGTAAAATTCATGTCTGTTTAACCTTTGGCTACAAAAATGAGGTGAGTATGGCGACTACCATCACGTTTGATACTTTGAAATTCGTTAAACGCTTGAAAGCTTCCGGTTTTGCGGAAGAACAGGCAGAAGCACTTTCCGATGCTTTCAAAGAATCCCAAGAAACAACCATCGCCGATCTTGCTACAAAATCGGACTTGAAAGAGCTTGAAATGCGTCTCACATTCCGTATGGGACTCATGTTGGCGGCTTCTATCGGCATTGTGGCCGCACTGGTTAAGCTTCTGTAGGCACCCTCCGCCTTCCGGGTCTCCCCAAGGTCTGTTCCAATGCGTGTATCAGCAGTGGGAGATCCTTTTTATAGACCCACCACTGAAAAGGCCCCTTCCCCCGGCGGATGAGGGCCTTTTCCATTGCCATCCTTTACAACCTGTTAAAATAGCCGACAGCCTCCCACCGGCTTCTAAAATCTCTAGCGCCTCAATTCAAAAATAACGCAATGCTTTCGATAGGATATGTGAATCGTTCGGGTTTCATGGTTTTGGCACGATCATTGCCATTGCTCAAAGGTCGTTAGTCCCGCACTGGGGGATTATCCCTTTGTCCGGGAGAATCCATTTGGGTAAAGAACCCGATTGAGGAAATTTTTTAAGTCCACATTTCGGATGAGTCGCAGTATCCATTGAAAGAAAAGGAGGCGAACATGTCGCATCACCAAGCCGTTGAGGTAAAGCCGAATCCAAGCGTATGGTCGAGTAAGCCAGGATATAAACCCATCCTTCTGGTCATTGCGGCCGTTCTTTTTATAGGAGTGGTCATGTTGCCCGTACCCCAGAGCATGATCGATCTGGTCAGCGAAAAAAATCTGCCGGGATACCAACTGGGACGGGGATGCGCCACCATCGCTGATACCATGAATCAAAAGCTTCACCCCACTGAATTTGCGGCGGCCCAAGCCGCCGGAAAAAAGGAACTCCCGAAGGACTCCCCCCTGATGACAAACCAGCAGGCGGCCCAGCTGGCCAAGATTATGCTCGCCGTCTTTTTCCTGGCGGTCTTTTTCTGGGCCACGGAGGCATTGCCCCTGGGCGCAACAGATCTTCTGGTGGCGGTGATGCTTTACCTTTTCTGCATCCTGCCCATCAACGAAATTTCAAAAGCATATATGAAAGATGCTGTTTTTTTTATTTTCGGTATTTTGGCCGTGGCTGTGGGGGTTGCCAAAACCGGTCTGGATAAACGCATCGGGCTTATCCTGCTCAGTCGCATCAAGAGTGCCAAGGCCTTTGCCTTTATGTTTCTTCCCCTGCTGGCCATGGCAGCCAGTTTTTTGTCGGAACATGCCCTTGTGGCGTTGCTTATCCCGGTTTTGATGGGAGTATATAAGGTTACCTGCAAAATGTACGGTGTGGAAAAAGACCGGGCCCTTGCGGTTTTTTTATTGCTGGGCATCTGTTTTGCCGCGAATCACGGGGGGCCCGGTTCTCCCGCCGCGGGTGGTCGAAACGCCATCATGGTGGGATATTTGATGGAATACGGGGACCCCATTTCTTTTCTGGACTGGATGAAATATGGCATGCCCTTTGTTCCGGTCATGGCCGTGGTCATCGGCGCGTATATGTATATCCGGCTGAAAGGCAAATTTCAGGTGAAAGGGGTCAATCCCAGCGAGGTGGTCAAGGCGGAAGTGGCGCGAATGCCAAAGTTTGGTGGAAAAGAGGCCGTCATGGCGGTGATCCTGGTGTGTCTGGTGGTGGCGTGGATTGTTCTGGGGGAACACGCCGGTCTGGGTGGGCCTACCCTGTATGCCGTGGTGGCCATGTTCCTCTTCCGTATTGTTGAATGGGATGACCTTCAGGAAGGCGTGGCCCTGGATGTGGTGGGGTTATATGCCGCGGCTTGCGCCATGGGAGTAGGGCTCAAATTTACGGGAGGCGCGCTCTGGTTGGCCAACACTTTTGTGGCGCTGCTGCCGGAAAGCATCTCCCACGGAGACGGTCTGGTTATCGGCGTCAGCTTGCTGACCGGCACCATGACCAATTTCATGAGTGACGGGGCAACGGTGGCGGCCCTTGGGCCCATTGTTTTGCCCATGGCGGATTTGGCCGATGTGAGTGTCTGGAAGCTGGGGCTGGCCTGCGCCTTTTCTTCATCTTTCGCCAATTTTCTGGTGGTGGGAACGCCCAATAACGCCATCGCGTTCGGCATGGGTCGTGATCCGGAGACCGGCGAAAGGTTGCTGAGCGTTTTTGATT
Source organism: Desulfatiglandales bacterium (assembly GCA_963664475.2). Lineage (GTDB taxonomy): Bacteria > Desulfobacterota > DSM-4660 > Desulfatiglandales > Desulfatiglandaceae > NaphS2. Next base: position 711,615 of record CAXXXE010000001.1, on the reverse strand, counting down.
TTGTGAAATTCGGTCTGCCCGTTACCATCCTGGCCTGGCTGGTGCTCTGGTTCTGGTCCATTTTGGGTTACTGGCAGTTTATGAACTGGCCCCACTGAAGAGGCTAATGGAAAGCGGTTCAGGGTATCGAATTCAGATTGGGTGCCAAAATGAAAGCAAAACATTATTCAATTCTTCAAAAAAAAATCATCATTATTACCCTTTTGGTGGCGTTGTCGCCGCTGCTGGTACTCGGCGCCACCATCTATTTTCAATTTGCCGGAATGTACCGGGAAAAAATAGAGGAGCAGATTCGGTATCGGGCCGGCGCTCAGGCAGAAGCAGTGGACTTGTTTATAAAAGAACGCACGGCTATTCTGTGCGCCATGGCGGATACCCACAGCCTGAGCGACATGACCGAGGAGTCTAACCTGGCAAATATTTTTCAGGTGATGAACGCACGGGCCGGCGCGTTTGTGGATCTGGGGGTTATTTCCAACGCCGGTCAGCATCTGGCCTACGTGGGACCCTATGATTTAAAAGGACTCAATTATTATCAGCAGTCGTGGTTTGCGGACGTCATGAGAAAAGGCGTTTATATCAGCGACGTGTATATGGGTTACCGACAACTGCCCCATTTTATTATTGCGGTTCGTCGTCAGGAAGGGCAAAATACATGGATATTGAGGGCCACCATCGACCCTGAAATATTCGAGAGCCTTGTCCGTTCGGCCCAGGTTGGAAAGACAGGGGACGCCTATATTGTGAACAAACAGGGTGTTTTTCAAACATTGCCCCGATTTGGCGGAAAGATCTTGTCCAATTGGAGCCTTCAAACGAACCTTTTCGGCAGGCGGACAACGGTTATCGAGGAAGGAAACGGCCATGGCCGAAAAACCTTCTATGCCGGGGCCTGGCTTAGAAAAGGCCAGTGGCTTCTGGTGATCAGTCAGGATGCCGTAGAGGAGATGAGCGGCTTGTTTGCCACCCGGAAACTGGAATTCGGTATTATTATCGGGGGCATTCTGGCCATCGTGTTCGCCACCGTTTTGACCACGGGTATGACCATTCGGAGGTTACGCGAAACGGATCAAAAAATGAATGAGCTCAACGCCCAACTGGTGCAGTCGGATAAACTGGCGGCATTGGGGAAGATGGCGGCGGGTGTGGCCCATGAGATTAACAATCCGCTGGCGGTTATTTTGCAGAAAACCGGATGGATGGAAGACCTGTTGGCGGATGAAAGCTTTCAAAACAGCGAGAATGCACGGGAATATCAACAGTCTTTAGAAAAAATCGAAGAACATGTGGAAAGAGCCCGCAAGGTGGTCCACAATATGTTGGGTTACGCCCGAAAGATGGAGCCCCATCTGGAGGATGTGGATGTCAACGCCATGTTGCGGCAGACGATTGAAATACTCGACAATTACGCCCGCAACAACAATATTTTGGTTAAAATGGATTTGGCGCCCGATTTGCCCATTATTGCCGGTGATGACGCACGCCTTCAGCAGGTCCTTTTAAATCTGATCACCAATGCCATCGATGCCATTGGATCTGAAGGGGTCATCGATGTGAAAAGTCAGCAGCGTGATTCCCGAATCCTTATCCACGTATCCGACAATGGACCCGGGATTCCAAAAGAAAAGCAGAACAAGGTGTTTGATCCATTTTTTACCACCAAGGAAACCGGCAAGGGAACCGGGCTTGGTTTGTGGGTCAGTTATGATATCATTAAAAAAATGGGTGGCGCCATTAAGCTCAAAAGTGAAATGGGAGAAGGCACGACCTTTACAGTGGATATTCCCATTGTAAGGCCTGAAAAGAAATAGCAACCGTTCACAAAAAAAAGGAGAAAGGCATGGATTCATTTAGGGTTTTGGTCGTGGACGACGAAGCGGATTTTCTGGAGACCCTGGTCAAGAGACTGGAGAAACGGGGCATCGATGCGACGGGTGCTGAAAGCGGAGAACTGGCCCTGGAAGTCATGAACAAAAAACTTTTCGATGTGGTGATTCTGGATGTGAAAATGCCTGGCGGCATGGACGGCATCGAGGCCTTGCGGGAGATGAAGCGGATTCAGCCTCTGGCCGAGGTGGTCTTATTGACCGGACATGCATCCGTTGAAACCAGCATCGAGGGTATGAAACTGGGCGCCTTTGATTATTTGCTCAAACCCATTAAGCTGGAGGATCTGCTGGTCAAGCTGGCTCAGGCATTTGAAAAAAAAGACGCTCATGACCAGAAAATCCGAAGTGCCAGGATTAAAGAATTGATCCGTTTTCCCGGAAGGGTGCTTCAGCAGGAAAAAGAGGATGGTCGTTGATATATCCAATCGGGTTTTTAAATAGTCCCTGAACGAGGTTTTCGTTCAGGGACTGAATAATGGCACTTGCCTCCTGGTTTTTCAGCCTCTATAATCCGATAAAACAACCGTTAAATCGGAAGAGGAAAGCATATGCGGTGGCTTGCCATATTATTAATGGGTGCGGGGATTTTGCTCGGAGAAGCCTCAGCGGCAAAAGCCATTGAACCGGCGCACATCCCCTCACTGGTAGAATCGTTGAAGCTTCCAGCCGGTCAGAACTTCTGTGGAGAACCGGTCCCCATGGAAAACGGAGACGTGAGGGAAAGGTTTGAGAAGGAAGTCCTTTTGAACCTCTGGAATCGTCCCCAGGTGATTTTGTGGCTGAAGCGGGCAGGGCGTTATTTGCCTCATATTGAAAAAATGCTGCGGGAAAACGGGATGCCCGATGATCTCAAATACGTTGCCATCGCCGAAAGCGCCCTGCGAGCCCATGCGGGTTCAAGCCAGGGCGCTATCGGCTTCTGGCAGTTTGTTGGGCCGACGGGGCAGCGATACGGGCTGACCATTAACAGCCGAATCGACGAAAGGCGGAACCTCTTTTCATCCACCCGTGCCGCAATCCGGTATTTCAAGGCTCTCCACGAAGAACTGGGGTCATGGACCCTTGCCGCCGCCGCCTACAATATGGGGGAGAAGGGGCTCTTGGGGGAGATATTGGCCCAGGACAGCATGAATTATTACGACCTTTATCTACCCCTTGAAACCCAGCAGTTCCTGTTTCGCATCCTCACCATCAAACTGATTTTTTCCAGTCCCGACAAGTATGGTTTCAGGTTGTCAAAGGGAGATCTTTACCCGGTTCTTTCATTTGACCGGGTGCAGGTAAAATGTTCCCAGGAAATTCCCATCAAGACTGTGGCTCAGGCGGCAAAGACCCGGTTCAAAGTTATCAAGGATCTGAATCCAGAAATCAGGGGGCATTATCTCCCAAAAGGGGACCACGACCTCCTCATTCCCAAAGGGGCATTGTCCGGTTTTCAGGCACGGTTTTCCCGTCTGGTCAAGGATTTTTCCGAGAGCCGGGAGGGCCGTATGTATGTGGTTCAAAAAGGGGACAACCTCTCTGCCATTGCACGGCGGCACAATGTTCCCATTACCGCGCTGATGATCTGGAATCACATTGATTTAAAGGATCCGATTCATCCTGGGCAGCGGTTGATTGTCCATCCGCGGGATTAGCCTTTTCAGACGTTCAAATCCTGGCTCAGCGTTTCGATGAGGGTTTCAAGTTCACGCTTTTTGCCTTTTTGTTGGTTTTCGAGGGATTTTTCCTGTCTTTCAATTTTCCCCAGACGGGTTTCCTGGCTGTCAAGCAGTCCGATATAGCGGCTTCGAAGCCCTTTTTCTTCAGAGGTTTGACCCAGACCCTGTAAGTTTTCACGAAGCCTTTTTTGATCTGAAAAAATTTGTTCCCGTTCCTTTATGAGCGCTTTCAGCTCGGCGTTAATTTGGGCCAGCTCGCTTTTAACGGAAACCATCTGCTCCATTTGTTTGAGCGTTTTGTCGTCGAGATATTTCTCACGGGCAAAGACCTGGATGCTGTCCGGGGTCAGATTGCTGACGGAGATGTTTTCCCATACATCTCGGATTTCTTTCACCAGAAAAGTGGTGCTGTTATGTCCTGGGACTTGAACTTCAAAACGGAGATAATGATCCGTTGTCTCCATGGGCTTTTCCGGATTCAGCAGTTTCCAGTCGGCGTGGTATGGATGCTCGATGATCACTGTTTTGGATTGGGCATTCTTGTTGTCAAGGGTGTAATTTTTGGTTTCAATGACCCCCCTGTGCAGGCGCATGAGCCCACGGTTAATGATCACTCGATCGACCCGTTCCGTGGTACTCCCTATTTTTGTGTTCACATGAAGCCCCAGATCCACGGCATAGGTGATGGTGCGCTCTTCATCGGGTTTGAGGCTTTTGACAAACGCTTCCCCGGCGTAAGTTCCTCCCTTGAGTATGGTCAAGGGGCCGCCTTCAAGGGTAAGTCCCGTCGTGTTTTTGAGCCTTATCCCTGCCAGGGGATGCTGCTTCCGAGTTTTTTCGTTGTAGAGGTCCACTGCCAGACCTTCAATATCCTTTGCGACAATGGGGACCATGGCTGAACAATTCCGTCCTATGCTTACAGGATGATCGATCCGATATTCAAACATGTCTCCCACTTCGCGAGTGACGGTCCGTGCTTTTAATTCCCGCATGCTTTGTTCCATGTCGGGTCCTTCGGAATAGCTTTGGGTCATGGCGTCTTTTTCCATGATCCCGCGTTTGACGCCGGCGGTAGCCGGCGCTGCCGCAAACATTCGGTTTTTTCTTATGCCGGCTTCCGGGATCGGTGGCGGCATGGTATTTTCATCTTCTATTTTAAGCTCGGGACGCTTTTTGAATCGGGGGGCATAAAGCGCCTGAATAAAGGAAACCGGAAGACCGCTCACCAGGGAAAGCTGTATGTTTTGCCAGTCTTCCCCGCTGACATTGTCAACGATGGCCCACCCCTGTAAAAAAGGGTTGCCACCCTTGTTTGATTCCGGCAGAACAATGCGGTATGTGGCTTTCCACACCGGAGTTTCGGCAATATAGCTCACCAGAAGCTCCTGAGAGCCCTGTCCCGTCGATGTGATAGTCACGGTTTTGCCATTCTGTTGATGTTTTTGGAACAGGATGGCAAGATACCGGTTCATATCCTGGTTGAGCTTTGGGTCAAGCAATTTCGTCCCGGTGATTTCACGGGTGTCGAAACTGCGCATTTGACCGTTTGGGTCCATAATGGTCAGAAGAAAATGCGGCATAATCCATTCATCTTCTTGAATGTTTCGTTTTTCCACGCCCATGATGGTTCCCGTAACGGACATGCTGCCGGTCAATACTTCGATTTCGCTTCCCTGAAGCTGTCTGAGAATTTGGGGCAGGCCCTGTTCTTTTTCAAGGTTAAAGTTGAATTCGCTCAATTTTTGGGTTGACGTTTTGTCATTGTCATAGACAATACTGCTCACCTGCCCGCCGCTTAAATTAATGACGGTCAGACTTTTGAGCAAATCGTTCATTCGGCTCGGTTTTACATGAAGGCTGATCTGTTCTCCAGCCGGAACCTTCCCTCCCAGCTGGAAATACCCCACCCCGTTGTTGAATAATGTCACTTGTTTGAGGACGAGCTGTCCATCATGTTGTGGTAATTCCCGGGCGGCTGAAACGGGGCTGCCCGTGATCATGAGGCTCGTAAAAGAGGCGACCATCCACATCCAAAAAAATCTGCGATATGTCATTTTTTCACTCCTTCTTGGGAAGAAAAGCTGTTGCTCGGAAGTTTAACATAATGAAATCATTTTGTTCAATATGCTTTTCCAGAACATTCCCTGGTTTTCCTTCGAGGGTATGATTGACACTTGGGTGTGGGTTCCCTATAATCGCTCACTTAGTAGCAGACGGCAACGGTTTGTGGAAAAAGGGGGAGACTGTTTTATGTTTAGTTTTCATCACAGGTCTGAAAACCCGATTCCAGGTGGCGGGAGAGGGATGAGCAATACCATGGTAAAAGGCTTATGGTTTGGGGTCTTGGCCCTGTTTTTTTTGATTCCGGTCCCTGGCGCGGTTCATGCGGATCAAGTGGTCATGAAAAACGGGGACAGTCTTCATGGCAAGGTGGTTTCCATGAGCCATGGAAAACTGGTGTTTAAAACCGATTATGCGGGTCAAATTACGATCAAATGGGATCAGGTGGCAGGTCTTACGACCGATGAGCCCATGGAAATCTATTTGAGAGATGAAAAAATACTGGAAGGCAAAATTGCCACATCGGAACAGGGAGAGCTGGTATTTGAACCGAAAGAGGGGGCTCTGTCCGCACCCGTTACCATGGCGCAGGTGAAAACATTGGATCGGCCCGAACCCCCGCCGGCCTGGGATTACACCGGCAATGTTGCCGCCGGCGCCGGCAAGGAGACGGGCAATACCAATACGGAAAAATACAGTATGACCGCGAACCTGAAGATTTTTAAGTTGCCGGATGTCATCAAGTTCTACGGTGAATTTCACAAGGAGTGGAGCAAGCAGGTCCTGAGCAAGGACAATTGGCTGGGGTCCGCCACCTATGAGCGGTTTCTGACGAAAAAATGGTTCCTTTACGCCAACGGCGTCGCTCAAATGGACCAGTTTAAATCCCTGGATCTGCTGGCCAATGTGGGCGCCGGTCCGGGCTACCAGTTCTGGCAGTCACGGGAGAAAAATCTTTCCATCAGGCTGGGGCCGGCCTACGCTTATGAAAAATTTACCAAGAAGATGGTAAACTACGGCAATGTGGACAACCGTGAATATTTTGCCGGATACTGGGCACTGGATTTTGACATGTGGTTTTTTGAACGGTTTCTGCAGCTTTATCATCATGACGATGTTCTTTACGATTTTCAAAACAGCGGCAACTGGGTGGTCCGTACCCGGACTGGGGTTCGCATCCCCCTGATATTGCAGCTTTTTGCCTCCTTCCAGTTCAACTACGATTTCGACAATCAACCGGCGGACGGAAAGGACAAGTACGATCAGTCGTGGATCTTTGCCCTGGGTTGGCAATTTTAACATGGATCAGCCCTTACAACGTCGTCTGTCCGTTTGTATCATCTGCCATAATGAGGCGCAAAACATCAAACGATGTCTCGAAAGCGTTCGGGAATGGGCCCATGAGATAATCGTCGTGGATTCCATGAGTACGGATCGGACCGTGGCGATTGCCAAAGAATACACGGACCGGATTTTCCAGAGGCCGTGGCCGGGATATATGGCCCAGAAAAATTTTGCGTTGCGCAAGGCCCGTGGGGATTGGGTCTTGAGCCTCGATGCGGATGAGGCGGCATCCCGGGCATTGCGCCATGAAATATTGACCGAAATTGCCAAATCGGATGCCCTTGAAGGCTACCGAATGCCGCGACGGTCCTTTTATCAGGGCAGATGGATCAACCATAGCGGGTATTACCCCGACCGGCAGTTAAGGCTTTTCAAACGGGAAAAAGGTCGTTGGGTGGGCGGCAGAGTCCATGAACGGATGGAAATCGACGGACGTGTGGGAGATCTTAAGCAGGATCTCCGTCACTATCCTTATGGGGGGAAGATTTCGGGACAGCTGAAAACCGTGAACGCTTTTTCCACCCTGCTGGCTGAAGATCTGTACGACCGGGGAAAACGGTTTCATCTCATGCTCCTTTTTTTCCGGCCTATTTTCAAATTCCTGGAGGTCTATGTGCTGAAAAGAGGCTTTATGGATGGCCTGGCCGGTTTCATTATCGCCGTCTCCGATGCTTATGCCATGTTTGTCAGGTATGTGAAACTCAGGGAAATTGAAAAAGAGCTTCGACCCGGTTGCGGAATTTAAAGGTCTATGGGACTGAAGATATTTCAAAACGATCTGGACCAGACCGTATTTTCCCGTGTTTTGAACGGTGGCGTTTTATGCCTCATGGGGATTTTCATTTTTTTTAATCCCTTTCCCCATACCACCAGCATTCAGGAAATCAGTTTCTATCTCTCGGTCTTTCTGGTTGTTCTGGGCATTATTACCCAAAAGATGCCCTTTTCCTTTACGTCCCCCCTCTCCCTTCCCCTCGCTCTGTTTACCCTCTGGGCAGGTCTGGGGCTCTTTTTTGCTCTGGATCCGGAAAACAGCCTTCACGATTTTTATGCGCACCTGTTGAAATACCTGATGCTCTATTACATCCTGATCAATGCTTTCAACTCAAATGAGCGGATCAAGTGGCTGTCCTGGATCATCATCATCTCGGCAACGGTGTTTTGTGTGGGGGCCTTGGGTTATGAGTATATTATTTTGGGGGCCAGTGAAAACTCAGCGCGGTTAGGCGCCCGGTTTGTGCATCCCCCCACCAACCTGATAGGTGTCATTTGCCTATTTGCGGTTATTATCGCGATCCATTACCTGGCGGAAAAGGGGCGATCCTGGAAAAGTCGGAGCCTGTTGGGATTTTGCCTGCTTCCACTGCTGGTGGTGACAGTGCTGACCCAGTCAAGAAGCAATTTGGTAGCCATGGGAATGGTGGCTGTCATTTTGCTCTCCAAGTACAAGAAAGTGTTGCTGGTATTTGTTCTTCTTTTTGCGCTCTTTGTCTGTCTGACCCCCATCAAAGACCGACTTTTTATTTCGGGAAAATCCAACATTGGTGATAAATGGAGCCTTATTCATCGGGTCAGTATGGCCTATATATCATATGAAATTTTAAAAGATTACCCGATAGTAGGAACAGGCTTTGGTGATAAGACATTTCAAAATCGAAAGGTGCTTGATCTGAACGCTTACAATGAGCGAATTCCAAAAAAATTCAGGCTGGATGCGTTGGGTTCCAGGTTCTTGAATTTAGAGGGACCTGGTACAGTCGAATTTCTTTTTAAACGCCCTCACAGTATGTTCTCAAGTGTCGGCGTGAGAATGGGTTTAGTGGGCCTGGTGTTTTTTCTCTATTTGTTGTTTTCCGCGGGGTGGTTGTGCTGGAAAACCATGCAGCATGGGCAGAATGTTTTTGTGAAAGGGTGGGGGCGCTGTATGATGGCCGCCTTTGTCATGTTTCTGATCAAGGGATCTCTGGACCCCATTTTTGCGCATGTGACGGAAGTGGTTCTTTTTACTATTTTGGCAATGATCACTATTGTGTGGAAATTGAACCAAAAAGAGATTATCGGTTTTCAGCCTGAATCGTGATGATACATTACGGTTGGGGAAATCATAAATCCGGACCCATTCTTTTAATCCGGCAACAGCCTTTACTCATGTCTCCCAATGCCACTTTTCCAAAGGAATGTAAGCCCGATTGCGATTAGCGTTGTCCCCAAAAAAAAAGCTGAAATGCCCAAATTTGGGAAAGCGATTATTTTGAGGCGGTTGTAGGCCTCAGGCAGCCCTAACAGAGACGGCATGCTTTCCGCCGCTTGATAAAATTTAGAGTTTCCGTTTTTAAACAAGATGCCTGAAAAAAGAAGAAGCTGTGCCCAGGATATTGCCGCCGAAAAAACCATACTATAGCACAATAAAAAAAAGACGGTTATCCTGAATCCCTTTTTATACCATGCTTTAGCAAATCCAATGCCTAAAGCTACGACTAAAGGCACAACCAAAAAATGAAGATAATAACCGCTGGTTCCCCTGCCTTCACCGGAAAGGGCAATGCGCAATAAAACGTGGTAGCTGAATCCTGATAGAACGGGTAAAGAAATCCAGGCCGGCAGCCAGGACGTCCCTGTTATTTTAAAATTACGAAGTGCAATGATGTAAGCAGTAGAAACAAAGATTGCAGTAAAGGCCATCGGTGCGAAATAAATGTATTGCGGTCTAGCGTATGACCACGTACAAGACCATGCAAAAGTAGCGACAAAAGCTGCGTGTCCCCTTAACCATGCCTTCAAGGAAAAATTTTGCAGAAGGTTGTTTAAGAGGCCGCCGGCATTTTTCAAATGAATCATCTCATCTGATCCAAGGGCCACGTTATATTGGCGCCAATTCATGAAATACCACCAACCGGAAATTAAAGAGGTCGTTAAAATCATTAGGAACAAACGAAAAATAAGTGATATTAAACCTTGCTTCCTTTCTAAAGACCATTGACGTATGCTCCAAAAACCAACAACGCCGACTGTTACAGGAACAAAGAAAGATTTAGTCAAACACCCCATGCCCAAAAGCAATCCGATCGCAAACGCATACCCCGGAGACAGGCCCTTATTGCAGGCACGTATAGAAACAGCCCAAATCAACGCCATGATTAGGGCGCACAAAGAATCATTCCCCATCCTGGACATTTCGGGTATCCAGGATGGAAAAAGAATCGGCCAGATGCCAAATCCAAATATGGCCCAATAATATATGTCTTTATATTTTTTACAGCTGTTTGAATTAAATCTGTTAAGATATATAAAGTATCCGACAATCAGTGCTGACCAGGCAAATAAATAAGAAGTTAAGCGAAGTATGAATAATTGCGCTCCCCAACTTAGGTGCTTTGTTGTCAAATAAATGGGACAAAGCAAAAGGTAATAGAGAGGAGGGTGTTGTGATTGCCAATTGAGGCCATTGCTTTCAGTATATGTTCTCGGGTTTATCGGTGGTTTGTGGATATGCTCACCGCCTCTTTTCACAAGCTCATCAGGTGATTCAAAAAAAGTTTTGTAAGTGAATCCACCATTACGTTCTACCGGTGAAGCGATGGTATATGGTACAGGAGCAAAAAGACTATAGTTTTCAACATCTTTTGAGATAAATGCGGTACCTTGGCGAGGCATTTTGTGTGTATCCGCGATTTGCTGTAAATACGAATAATGAGCTGTTTCATCAAAACCTTCCCATGGCGGAAGTACTGCGATGTGAGCGACCCCAAGAAAAAGATATCCAAATATCAAAAAAAATATGGAACGTGAAAATGGCGTGTGTTTTTTCATCCAGTTGTCCTGAAACCCATCCCAAGCTTGAAACTGGAATCCATTCAGAATTTTTTCCCCTGCGTTTGATGAAATGGCTCGGAATTGACGCGTGTGCGGACGTCAACTTTCTATATACCGCAGCCCCTTAATAGAGGGCTACCTGAGGCCATCCCGTTATATGGGAGAAGCTTCATTATACGCATAGCGTGTACCAAAGTGCGACTAAATTTGCAAGTTTGAACCGAGAATTCTTGACCATACGTTTGTGAAGGGGTAAAAACTAAAAACTATTTTTTTTTCAACGGGATGTATGTAAACTTAAACTCTTTGTCAAGGCTATGCAAAATTGCAGGTTTAAACCATGATGATGGGTGATATGAAGAGATATGCACTATCCATAACAAGCCTCATCTTGGCTTTGCTCAGCATGGTTTCATTTGAGGCATTGGCAGATGGCAAAATCCATATTATTGAAGCCAAATACGGTGTAAAGGGCATATATAGCGATGTGACACATCTGGTACAGAATTATGTGCTGGATGACAGTATTCGAATGCAGGTGACCAACAATAACCTTGGGGGTGATCCGGTCTCTGGAAAACTAAAGAAATTATTAGTGGTGTACGAGAAAGACGGTCAACGACACAGTAGAAGCATTGTTGAGCAGGGATGGTTCATTGTTACAGGGACATCCGATGAATATGCCCCCTCTTATCATACCGGTGAGCTTGAAATTTTAAAAGCCATATACGGTTCCGACGAGGGCGTTTACAGGATTGTAACCGGTGTTGTCCAAAGTTTTGTTAAAATAGACGCCATTCGGATGCGGGTGACCAATGAAAACCTCGGCGGTGACCCGGCCCCGGGTAAATGGAAAAAACTGATGATCGTATGCAAGATCGACGGCAGAGAGCATACCCTGACCATCAATGAAGGCGACTGGTTTGTCGTCTCCGGCTCTTTCGATGCCCATAAGTCCCGTTACCGCCCCGGTGGAAAACTTGAAATCCTAAAAGCGACATACATGGGGGACGGCACGAATAAGATCGTTACAGATCGTGTAAGGGGCTTTGTTCAAAAAGAATCCATCCGGATGCAGGTGAATGATGACAATCTTGGCTGCGACCCAACCCCTGAAAAAAACCAAAAGCTTTCAGTGACATACCAAAAGGACGGAAGGCAACATGTTGCTGTAATTGAGAAGGGAGATTGGTTTATTGTTGCTGAATAATGCATTTCATTCGGGGGCCTTGGCAGACTAAATTATTTTATTTAAGTGGCATAAGTTTTTCTCTAAAGAAATGATCATCGTCTGGAGCCTGAACGAAAAAGACCTGAAGGGTTTTCATGGCAATCCTTGCCCCTCGTATTCCGGTTTTTGAAGGCCTTTCAGGCAAAACACGGGGATCTCTTTTCGTTTAAAATATTCAATGTTGGGGCCTTCCCGCCAGCGTCGATCGGTGATGGCCGGGGTATGCCACAGATGAAGGACTTTGGCATGGCGAATGGCCGACCGGCAGTGGATGCCGGCGCGAACCAGACGAATGCCCAGGTCTTCATCTTCACCGCCCCATCCCACAAAATTTTCATCGTAGCCGTTTACCTGCTCCAGGTCTTTCTTGTATATGGAAAAATGTCCGCCAAGGCTTTGCTTTTGGGGTCCCGCCAGGTGGAGCCGCATGAGCAGGGTGCGCTTGATAAAGCGGCGATGGGTTTTGATGAGGGGCCTTTCCGGGTAGCGGTTGTCCAGCCGGTTTAGGAAATCCCTGGTAATGGTGGTCTGGAACGTTTCCCGGGTGGTGGTTTCATCCATATTTTTGTATCCGCCGGCAATGAATTTCCCGCGCTTTGCAATTTTTAAGTGGTGCGGTATGGTTTGGGGCAACACCAGGAAATCACAGTCGAAGAAGATGAGATAATCGCCTTTGGCATGCCGGATGCCGCGGTTCCTGGCCGCGGCATTCCTGAATCCTTTCTTTTCCTGCCACACATGCGTAATGGGGAAATCATAAGACCGAATCAATTCTTTTAATTTAAGAACCGTGGCTTCACAAGAGCCGTCATCGGTAATGATGACCTCGTCGAAATGTTCAGACACCAGACGGATGGAATCGAGGCAGCACCTCAGATGATCCAACCTTTCGAAAAAACAGATAATGACGCTAATCATTTTTGCCGCTGCCATGAAAAGGAAATTTCATTAATTTTAAAATCTTATGCCTTAAATGATACAGCTCAGCCTTTTTGCTTCGCCGGTAGGCGGGAAGGAAAATATTTTTGGATGTTAGGTCCCTCTTCGGCTGTTCCCGGATAAGCCGGGACAGGTGCGGAAAGAGTTGATATTGCTCGAGTACCATATCCCTGGCCTTCTTTATGGCCGGAATCCGCTTTTCCCAATTGTCTTGTGCCAGTATGGCGTTAAGCGTCTGAAGGCCTCGCTCGGGAGGGTCGATATGGATTCTGATGAAAGAATCGGAAGGAAAATAGTCCTCCAGGTTGGTGCAGCCATAGTATATGGGAACCGACCAGGAGAGGAAACAATCGGCGATTTTTTCCGTCCAGTAGTCGGGGCTGCTGCTGTTTTCAATGGCCAGAGAATATTTGTATGGCGCGAGGCCGTCCCATTTGTCCTCGATAACCCGGACCGCTCTTCCGAACAAATCAATGTTCAGGGAACGATTCCCTTGAATATGCTTTAAAAAAGCCCATCTTTTTTTGTGCCCCGGCAAATCCCGGGCATTCCCCACCACCCACGAAAGGATTTTGGGCTTGGGCGGTATGTCCAATGCAACCAGCTGGTCAAAGGTCTTATTCACATGCCAGGGGATAGCAGGCTGGGAAACCATGAATTTCGGGTGATTCGAGGGAATATGGTGGGTCAAAACCCGCGCAAAAGACCCCAGTTTTTCAACCATCCAGTCCGTGTGTCCTTTCATGTAGGGTTCCTGCATGAGGCACCACACGTTTTCAGGGGGGCAGTGTCCCCATGTTTCCGTCTTCATCTTGTTGTTCAGCAACACCAGAAAATCGCAGGCCGGTCCCGGATCAAGGGTGAATTGTATGTTGTCCCAAGTTCCTTTCCGCCCCGGGGTTTGTCGGAGGAGATCCGGCCGGTCCCAGTCCTTTACGATGCCGACAATGGTCATGGTCGCCTCAAAAAGATCCTAGAGTTCATCAAGATGGTCACGGTAAAAGCGTTCATTGGGGTATTGTTCCGGACCTGCATCTTTCATCTCCATGGGGTTATCGAACATCCCCTTGATGCCATGGGGGGAAAGCCTGTATTTTTTATCATGCACAAAGCGCCGGTTGAAAAGACTGTATTTACTTTCGGAATGGCATTTTATATTTTCCGGTTTTTGGCGCATGGTTTCCTCGGCGTAATTCTTAAAGCCCTTAATGGTGTGGCTGGCCATGGGCGCCCCGTATTCGCGGATGTATCGCCAGGTCATATCCCCGTCTTCCTCGCCAATGCCCAGGAGCCGTTCATCGAAATACCCCAGATTTGATATCTCCATCTTGTTGGCCACAAAATGGGACCAGGAATGGTTGATGAGAAAAGATTTCCCCCCGTTGTCATTCAGGATGTGTGAAATTCTGTGCATGAATTTTCGATCCTTGATGAGGATATCGTCATTGAGCATGAGTACCGCCTCGTTGGAGGCGTGTATCAGGATTGTGTTCCAGAGTTTTGACAACCCCCTGAATGCCGGGAAAAAGATGGGGAACACGTTCTTATGGGTGGAGAGAATTTCCAGCATGCGCCTTCGATAATCCTCTCCAAATGTTTTTCCATGTTCGCCGTTGACCGCAACGACAATCTCCGCTTCATTCTCATAGGACCTGATTTTCGCCAGCAAGGGCGTGAAATAGTCGTCGAACCGTTTTTCAAAGGTGGTGATTCCGATGGAGACTTGAAAGGGCATTCGGTTTTTTCGAAAAAATTTTAACATTGGAAAATGAATTGGGGTTGTTGTGACCGTAGGTGAATATAGGGAAAATCCCCCCGCCCTGTCAACGTCAAAGAAGGGCCTTTGCCTTTCCCTTGACTCGCACCCCGGATTCCAGTAGGTTCAAGCACCAAAATTGGCGAAAAGTCTATTGCATTGAAATTTTCAGGCATTGCCGGGATGGGGTAACTGTATGCTGGAATCAGTTCGCAAGGGGGGTCCGAAAAGGCTGACGCGAAAGCCGAACCGGAAACAGCCCGGGCAAGGCGCCATCGGCTGGATTTCCCTGGCCATGATCAACCTGGCCATTATTTACAGCGTCAGGGGTCTTCCCCTCATGGCGGAAGAGGGCTTTCGCGCTATCTCTTTCATGGCCGTTTCAGCGGTCTTTTTTTTGATTCCCATTTCCCTGGTGACGGCGGAACTCTCCTCCACATGGCCGCCAAAAGGAGATGGCGGCGTGTATATCTGGGTTAATGAGGCCCTTGGGAAACGGTGGGCATTTCTCGCCATCTGGCTCCAATGGAGCGAAAACGTCATCTGGTTTCCCACAGTGCTGTCTTTTATTGCCGCAACCCTGGCTTATGCCTTTTCCCCTGAAATGGCTGAAAACAAACTCTATACCTTGACGGTGGTGCTGGTGGTTTATTGGGGCGGGACGTTTGCCAATCTCCACGGGATGAAAACTTCCGCCTGGATCAGTACCCTGGGGGTGGTGAGCACGCTCATCATCACGGGACTCATCGTTTTTCTGGGGTTTAACTGGGTGTTGGCCGGCAATGCATCCCAGATCCAATTTTCAGCGGCATCTCTCGTTCCGGATTTCAGCGATATGGACAGTCTTGTGTTTCTGGCAGGAGCCCTGGTTATCGTTTCCGGCATCGAGGTTTCCGCGGCCCATGCTTCTCAGGTGAAAAATCCCAAGCGATCTTTTCCAAAAGCCATTCTCCTGTCGGTGCTGGTTTCCATGGTTGCCATTATCTTAGGTTCCCTGGCCATCGCCTTTGTGGTACCGCAAAAGGAAATCAGTCTGGTGGCGGGCCTGATGGAGGCCTTTGAGAAATTTTTTGCCGTCTACCATCTGGAATGGCTCCTGCCCGTTGTGGCACTGCTGATGGTGGTGGGTTCCCTTGGGGAAGTGTCTGCCTGGATTCTGGGCCCCAGCAAGGGATTGCTGGTATCAGCCCGACATGGTCTGCTTCCGCCCATTTTGCAGCGCAAGATCCATGGGGATGTGCCCGTGAACATTCTGTTTCTTCAGGCCATGGTGGTTAGCGCCCTGGTGTTTGTATTCCTGCTGATGCCCACAGTGAGCAGTGCCTACTGGATTCTTACTGCTCTTACGGCCCAACTTTATCTGATTATGTATCTGTTGTTGTTCCTGTCCGCCCTGGTTCTCCGATACAAGCGACCGGACACGCATCGGCCATACCGAATCCCGGGGGGGAATTTCGGCATGTGGGTGGTGGTTATGCTGGGCCTTTCAGGAGGCATGTTTACCCTGTTCATTGGTTTTTTTCCGCCGTCTCAACTGAAGACCGGGAGCCTTCTGTTTTATGAATCTTTTTTGGTTTTAGGTATTTTGATCATGTGCGGCGCCTCCTTCTTAATATATGCCCTAAGGAAACCCGGCTGGATCAAGGCAGCGAAAAAGGATGAAGAATAAAAAATTACGATTATGAAAATCAAAATAAAGGAATGGCTTAGAAGATATTTGGTAGGCGATATTTTGAGTACCGTTTTATCCATGGCCACGGCATGGTTCATTAACCGGACCACCGAGGACAATGTGCTGGCGGCCTTTATGGGGTCCGCCATGGCATCCATCAGCTTTTATGGCATCATCGCCTACAATGATGTTAGAAAAAGTCTGAAGCACCACCGGAAACAGGCGATGCGCTATGGTTTCGGTGCTTATTTCAAGGATTTGCGGAATTTGATTATCGAATTTGGCCCGTCGGAGATTCTGGATGTTCTGGCGGTTCGACCCTTCTTCATGTACCTGATGCCGAAAGTGATGGGGGAATTCGTATTGGGAACCTTTGTGGGTAAAATGATTGCCGATGTCGTCTTTTTCATTCCCGCGGTCGTGATGTACGAAGTCAGAAAAAAACATTTGAACGACTGATTCGCTATCTCAAGTCATGGATCATCCCCGGCATTTTTGTTGTGAAAGTCTTTAGCAATTAAACGCCTTGACAAAAAAATTACGTGACCGGGGGCCATCGAATTCACAATAAAATATCTTCTGCCAGGTTCCGAGAACCAGTCGCCCGCCTTCCACCAACACGGTAACCGAACTGCCCATGAGAGATGCCTTGATATGGCTGTCGGAATTCCCTTCCATGTGGCGGTAGCCGTCGTTGGGGGGAACCAGCATTTTTAATTTGGTGAGGATATCCGAGCAGACCGCCGGGTCAGCACCTTCGTTGATGGTCACGCCGGAAGTGGTATGAGGGACATACACGATGCAAAGACCGTCGGTGACACCCTCCTTTTCAATTTCATGCTGCACAAAGCGGGTGATGTCCACCATATCAATCCGCTCCGTTGTTTTAATGGGAATCGTGATGGGCATGAAGATCTCCTTTTATTTTTTTACGCTATGCGGCCTTTTTCTTTTCGATGGCCACATGATCGCTGAAACCTTCTTCCTGTAGATACACATTGATGGTCTCTTCCGCGGATGTACTCCATGTACCGCCCTTATAGTTGGGTGCAATGGGCAATTCCCGGTTGTCGTCTCCCCGGTCCGCCAGAATGGCCAGTTCGATTTTTTTCGGGCGACCGTAATCCATCAGAGCATCCATGGCAGCACGAACGGTTCTTCCCGTATAAAGCACATCATCCACCAGAATCACCAGTCTGCCGTCAACGGAAAAGGGTAAATCCGTTTTGCCGACGATGGGGACGGAGCCGATTTTGGTCCAATCGTCGCGGTAAAGGGTGATATCCAGAATGCCCAAGAGTGGGGTTTTTACCCCCAGCCCGGTCAAGGCTTTCTGAAGCCGCGCCGCCAGAAAGGCGCCGCCTGTGCGAATGCCGATCAGAACAATTTCTTTAGCGGATTTATGTTTGCTGACGATTTGGTTTGCAATTCCCTGAATATGCTGATCAATATCTTCTTTATTCAGAATTATGCCTGTTTCCATAGCACGAACCCCATTGTAAATAAAAAACTACATTTATTATCACACGACTATAAGCATGTCAATAAAATTGTTGACATTTTAGGACATCCGAGGAAAACTGAGGCCGGTAAAATGCACTGTCCACAAATAATCGGTTGCGCATAAGGAGAAAAACATTCATGGAAATCAATCAGGCCATTATCGCCTTTTCCCAAAGTGAAAAGGTAAAATCCAGTCTTATCGGTGCGTCTCAGTCTCTCGAATTGCTCGCGGGGCTTCCAATGTCCGAAAAGGAGGGGGCACGGAAGGTCATCAAGATGAATATCGATATGATCGGCCAGGAAATCCAGTTGGCGAAAAATGTCTCGGGAGATGTATCCTGGGATGATATTGACAAAACCGTTCAAAAGGCCGTTGTAATGATCGATTCCGGTGTAGCCCCCGAATCGGTGGTACATCTCACTCAGGCGTTAAGTCAGGTCACCACTATCGGGCATCGTTCCATGTCTGTTTTGAGGGAAAAGGGCTTGCTCTAGGATTTGTTCCGGTACTTCTCTCGAACCTGAAAAACCAGGTGTTTCAGGCGGGGGATCTCTTTTTTCTGAGCATGATCCCAGCAGGGGAGAAGCGAGTTGTTGTGAAACAGGGGTTCCGATGAAAGGTCATAGGCCGAGGAGGCAACGGCCTTTTCCCAGAGTTGCGTATGGGGGATGGGCGAGTATTCTGAAAGATAAGGGATACTGCCGCGCTGATCCGCATGACGGATGGTTTCGGCGACGGCATCGGGCGATTGCCCCGGCAATCCCATCATGATGTAAGCGCCGATCTGCCTGGGGTCGAAACCGGCGCTTATCAGGCGTTCCATGGCATGGGCAAAATCGCCTTTTGAAAGTTTGTCATCCAGATCCCAACGCGATGCGCCCTGTTTGAAAAGGGGCGAAGTTTCAAGCCCCAGGCGAATGGTTTGAAATCCGGTCCGGTGAAGAAGCTGGGCCATGGGTTTGGTGATTTCTCTGACATGAATGGCATTGGGCGTGTGGAACCGGATGGGGAGATCGAGACGGGCAATTTTTTCAAGAAGTACCCCCATGTGGGTATCGGACGACACCAGCAGTGCGTCGTCGTAAAAAGCGAAATCCCGAAGGCCCCATTTCCCGTGCCAGTAGAGGATCTCCTCCAGAACTTCCCCGGGGTCTCTTTGGATAAATTCCGGGAACAGGAAGTGGCTGGCGCAATAATGGCATCGGAAGGGACAGCCGGAGGAGGTCATGAGACAGATGTAATGGATTTTGCTTAACAGGTCAAAGGCCGGATAAGCGGTCATTGTCGCATCCGGCTGTTCATGAGGGATGGCAATTCCGTTTTTTTCAAGAACGTTGCATACCGCGGGCAGGCCCTGTTTTGAAACCACCGCATCCGCCCCCGAATACTGCACGGCGTGTTCTTCACACAGCCTGGCGTATATGCCGCCAAGGATGACCGGGACGTTGGGATGTATTTTTTTGCTTAGCCGAACCACTTCCTGAACGCCGGGATACCAGTAGGTCATCAGCGAGGTGACCAGAATGGCCGAAGGATTTTTGACTTGTCTCAAGGCCTCCTCGAACATCTCCGGCAGAATTCCGTAGCGGCTGTAAGGCCGTTCGGTTTTTGTAAGGGGAGTGGG
The DNA here is from genome assembly GCA_963664475.2 of Desulfatiglandales bacterium. Classification (GTDB taxonomy): domain Bacteria; phylum Desulfobacterota; class DSM-4660; order Desulfatiglandales; family Desulfatiglandaceae; genus NaphS2. The sequence continues at coordinate 692,121 of CAXXXE010000001.1, read as the reverse complement.
CGTTGGAACAATTTGACGCCAGAATTTCCCAGTGCCGTATTGTCGCCGCTTGGGTGGTTTCAGGGATGAATGTCCCACCATTGCGGGATGATCCACATCCATGCAATCCATGAGATGGACGGCAAAACCCTTTCGCCGGAGTTCCGAGGCCAGATAAAGAAGCCCTAAGGGTTTGGACCAGAGGTCATAGGCCGCAAAATCGTAAATCCAGGGGTTGATGAGAATCAATGAAGGTTTCATAGTTTGCAGGGTACAGTTGTCAGGGTGCAGTTGTCAGGGTGCGGAAATATCAGCTTCGAGTTTGATTCTGCCCCCTGTACGTTATTATAACGATAAAACCTTACCATTAGGGAGATGACCCATGAGAGCCGTGGTGCAGAGGGTAAAGGAGTCAAGGGTAGAAGTCAAGGAGCGCGTGGTTGGAGAAATCGGCCCGGGATTGCTGATCCTGTTGGGCGTGGGTCGAGATGATGTCGAAAAAGACTGTGATTATCTGGTCAATAAAATCGTTCACTTGAGAATTTTTCCCGATGAAAAAGATCTCATGAATCTCTCGCTTCTGGAGACGAATGGCGCTGCACTGGTGGTATCCCAGTTCACCCTCTGGGGCGATTGCCGAAAAGGCCGCAGGCCTTCATTTGTAAAGGCGGCGGAACCGGAGACCGCTCGAAGGCTTTACGAGCGTTTTGTGGCATTGCTCAAGGAAAAGGGCGTTTTTGTGGCTACGGGAAGGTTTCAGGAAATGATGGACGTTCATCTTATCAACGACGGTCCCGTAACCCTGTTGTTGGACAGCACCAAGACTTTTTAGCGCCTCAATCCATCTCCAGCTCCTTTTCGAGGGTGGCAATCTGCTCTTCGATTTCCCGGCGCTCCCTGGGATTGAGGGTCGTTTCCTTTAAGCGCAACCGCAACCCCAGCAGCGCCATGCTTTTACGATGTTCCTGACAATTGACGTTCATTTTAGTCACTGTCCCCTGCCCCCTGACAACTGTCCCCTGCCCTCTGCCCCCTGTTTTTAATCCAACGCCAGAAAGGTGTTGGGGTCCAGTCTGACGCTGATGTCGGGATTTCCCGGTTTGTCATGGTCCTTGAGCAATCGCAGAAAAACGCCTGCCGGCTCGGGGATAAGCTGAACAATGATACTCAACAGATCATCAACGGTGGAACAGGGGTGTGGAATGCCCCTCTCATTGGTTTCAACGATGTGGCGGTGGGACAGGGCTGAAAGCCATATTTCCGCGCCAAAGGCTCGGCCGATCCCCTTGAGGCCTTCAAGCATGTTTCGTCCTGATTTTTCAAAATCAAGGCCGTCAATGATGAGAGTGTTGGGCCTGAAATCCAGCATTTCGGCCAGATTTCTCAGGTTGGCCTCCAGACGATCCAGATCAAAACTCTGATTCAGGTACGCCAGGATCATTCGGTTCCGGTCAATGCGCATGCGGTATTCGTCGTCATCCGGCAGGTTCAAGGCCTTCAACAGGTCATTATAGATGACATTATAGTAAGCCGTTACCTTTTCCGGCCCCTCTTCCAGGGAAATATGGATCAGTTTTTCTCCACGAAAGATTCTGTCCAGTGCAATGTGAATCAAGCAGGCGGTTTTGCCGACGCCTGCGCGAGCAATCAAAACCCCCAGATTTCCGGGCCCGATGCCCCGACGCGATGATTGCTCAAGAATTTTGAGCGGGCTGACTGAAATAAAATCTTTCACGATTTCCCACCTCCTTTTGAATTCTTCATTGTGTTGGATATCAATTCCTCTGAAAGGGCTTGGGGAAGTTTGGCATACTTGGAAAATTCCATGGTGAATTCTGCTTTTCCCTGGGTCAGAGAGCGAAGGGCCGTGGCATAACCGAACATTTCAGAAAGCGGCACTTCCGCTTCCACGGTGGTGCTGGCGCCGTCTTCGGTGTTGCTGATAATCATCCCGCGCCGCTGGTTAATAGACCCCATGACATTGCCCTGAAATTCGGAAGGGCCTTCCACCGATACTTTCATGATGGGTTCCAGCACCACGGGTTTCGCTTTCATATAAGCCTGCCTGAAGGCACCCATGGCGGCCTGGGTAAACGCCATTTCAGAGGAATCCACGCTGTGGCTTTTGCCGTCGTTGACGGTTATTTTCATTCCCAGCACCGGAAAACCGATGAGCTTCCCTTTGGTCAGGCAGGCTTGAAATCCTTTGTCCACGGCGGGAACGTATTCGGTGGGGATGACACCCCCTTTGATGGCGTTGATAAACTCATACGCGCCTTCTTCGGAAGGTTCCATAAAACCTGCCACCCGTCCGAACTGCCCGGAACCACCCGTTTGTTTTTTGTGAATATAATCAAAGTCCGCATGGCATGTGATGGCTTCCCGATAGGCCACCTGGGGGACACCCGTTACCACGCTGGCGTGGAATTCCCGCTTCATTCTTTCCACATAGACTTCCAGGTGAAGTTCCCCCATTCCGGAGATAATGGTTTCACCGCTTTCGGGATCCACATAGGACCGAAAGGTGGGGTCTTCCCGGGTGAACCTGCCCAGGGCCTTGCTCATATTGTTCTGGCTTTTATTGTCTTCAGGGGTGATGGTGATGGAGATGACCGGTTCCGGCACAAACATGGAACTCATGCTGACGTTCAGTTTGCCGTCGGTGAAGGTATCCCCCGAGGAGCAGGTGACGCCGAACAGGGCGACAATATCCCCGGCACGGGCCGATGTGAGGTCTTCCATCTGGTCGGCATGCATCCTGACCAGACGTCCCACTTTGATCTTCCTGCCGGTCCGGGTAATCACCAGATCGTCGCCTTTTTTGACGGCGCCCTGGTAGATTCGAAGATACGTCAATTGACCGTAAAGGGTGACTTCCAGTTTAAAGGCAATGGCCACCAGGGGCATTTCCGGATCCGTTTCGAGGGTCACCTCTTCCTCGTTCCGGTCGAGATCAAGGGCCTTATTAGTACTGTCCCCGGGGTTTGGAAGATACCGCGTGATACCGTCCAGGATTTCCTGAACGCCGATATTCTTATAGGCACTTCCCAGAAATACCGGGGTCAGCAGTCTCGAAATGGTCCCAATCCGCACCGCCTCGAAAATCAGCTCTTCGGTGACCGCCTCTTCAAAAATGGCCTCCATGAGGTCGTCTGAAAACATCGATGCGGCATCCAGTAATTCTTCTCTTCGGGTCGTGGCCTCCGCCATGAGATGATCCGGAATTTTGTCGGTCCGGATGGTTTCGCCGCTGGCGCCTTCAAAGTAGAGGGCTTTCATGGAAACGAGATCCACCACCCCTTTAAATTTAGATTCCAGGCCTATGGGAATCTGCATGAGAACGGCATTCTGGCTTAGTTTCTGACGAAGCTGGTCCACGACCTTGTAGGGGTCCGCCCCCGATCGATCGCATTTATTGATGAAAGCGATTCGAGGTACTTCGTATCGTTTCATCTGTCGGTCCACGGTAATGGATTGCGACTGGACCCCGCCCACGGAACACAGGATAAGGATGGCGCCGTCCATGACCCTGAGCGCTCTCTCCACCTCAATGGTGAAGTCCACATGCCCGGGGGTATCGATAATGTTGATTTTATGCCCCTTCCATTCACAATGGGTAGCGGCGGAGGCAATGGTGATGCCCCTCTCTCTTTCCAGTTCCATGGAGTCCATGGTGGCGCCCACGCCGTCTTTTCCCTTCACTTCATGAATGGCAAAGATTCGATTGGTGTAAAACAAAATTCTTTCGGTCAGGGTGGTTTTTCCTGAATCGATGTGGGCGCTGATGCCGATATTTCTTAATTTGCCAATCTCATTTTTCACGAGCAACCTCTTGTTGTTATTCCGACAACAAAAAAGAGGCTCTGCTCCAGGCAGAACCTCTTTTCCGTGTCACATTCCGGTTTGAATGTTTCAAAGGGAATAGGCTCCCAGATCAATGATCCGGTCTGCAACCTTCCTTTCTAAACTCACGGCGCCAATGTGGTGTTTTGCCTTTTTTTCCCCCACCTTGTCAATGATCTTGAGGGTTCTCACCACATGGCGCTCCATTTCGAATATCTCAACCATAACTCCGCCACATTGCCCGGCACTTTTTGCCCTTTTGCCGGGTTCTGTCGGAATGTCATCGCAGCGCCACCTGCGACCATTAACGCAATCTTTTGCGCCATGTTAATCATGTGTTTCTGAAGTGCAAGGGGGTATGGAATAATTTAATTGTGAGGGCCTCATGGTTTGGACGGTGGTCGGGCTCGCTTATAAAGCCCTTTCGACCAGTCCCTCAGAACATCGCAATTCCCAATAGTCTTCGACCGTCGGCTTTTTTTGTGGGTATGGTGCAGGGTCTACAGAAGCTTAACCAGGGCGGCGGCAATGGCAGCTTGGGCAACCAGCATTCCGGCAACCCATTTGATGATTTCGGATTTAGCTTTCGCAATTTCTGTCTGCAATTCAGCTTTCGCTGTAAACAGGTCCACTTTTGTGGACAGTTCATTCAATCGGCTGTTTTGGAAGTCAGACAACGCTTGGTTAATTGCCTGCGCTTGAATTTCAGCTTGATTGTCGTTAAAACCAGCGGATTTTAATTGTTTCACAAAAGCCAGTGTATCAAACGTAATGGTGGTGCCCATGATGAATCCCTTTCTTGATGAACATGACGGATTCTACCATGGGATGGGAACCATGGACAACTTTTATTTTGCCGGGAAGGTTCCCGACTTATTCACCATACCAAAAAATACCTTTACAATCAACTTATGCAGGGCAATCGCATGACTTTATTTAGCCGCCGATAACCTTAAGCAGGTAGCCTTCATCCCATCCTGCAAGCTTCCGTTTGGCTTTAATTCCGATCTTGCGTGATTTCTCATTGCGTAACAGATTGAGGCCAATATGACGGACCACAGCGAGATTTTCAGAAGAATAGCCCTTGCGAATCCGGCTGTCATCTTCCCGAAATGCGACATCAAGAACCCAGTGAACTTTGTTTTCTATACCCCAGTGGTCCCTGATAGCTTTTGCGAACAACTCTGCGTCGTTATTAATGCTGGCTATATAGAAGCGCCTTTCCACGCTGATCTTTTCAGCGATATGGCGTTCAGATTCCACCATTGCGATGCTGGTTAATCGCTTCCAGTCTTTCTTTTGATCGAGCCAGTCAATATCTGATACAGACCAATAGCGTCTTACTTCAACACGGCCATGCCCGCCGTCAATGGTTTCATGAAAATCAAAGCCAATGTCCTTAAATTCATTTTCTAAGGCATCTGTAAAAAATAGCTCGATATCCTCACTTAAGGTTCCTTGATTGCCTTTCAATGCCAGAACATAATCGGCGCCCTCATCCACAATCTTCGCTGCAATTTTTTTCTGACACCCCATAGCGTCAATGGTCACGATACACCCTTTGACCTCCAGGCGTTCAAGCAGTTCAGGAATCGCCGTTATCTCGTTTGATTTTTCCTCAGTTTTTACTTGACCCAGCGTAAGTCCATTCTCAGAAGCCCAGGCACTCACCATGTGTACCGCTGATTTGTTGCTCCCTCTGTCATAGGAATGCCTGAGTTTTTTTCCATCAATAGCAACAACTTGGCCATCGGTAACACAAAATACCGATTGTATCCAGTTCACAAAACACCGTTGGAATTCTTCTGGTGACAATAAGGAAAAAAACCGCCGAAACCTGCATTATAAAAAGGTTTTCAGACCTATCGAAAACTTTTCTCGTTTTTTGTGACAGGGTTTCGGCCAATAAGGCACTAACATTACTAATGCGCGCTACCTGAGCCTCCCCTCAGGGGTGTCTCGGTGCCTTCTACAGCGCCAGGACCTGCCCACATTTTTACACCCGTTTCGGTAGAATGTTAGCACACCGCCCTTTCGGGCATTCAGTTTTCAAAGAATTATGATTTTCCCGATGTCAGGACTCACTTTCGTCAGCCTTTTATGCTCTCCAATGTCATTTTTTCGGACAATTTTTTTGTTTTGGCCATGTGAGGTGCACTGGGAACCCATTTCCATAGAACCAGACAGGAAACGACAGACCAGGGCCAACCAATCCCAAGGAAAGCATTCTTTTTTAAACCGTTCCTATCCCCCGAGAACACATATACGAGCGTTTTAAACCATCATGCCACCTTGACCCAACCCCAAGTATGCATCAGGCCCACTTCGTATCGAAAAGTAGCTGTATACGGGTGTTTTTCGGTGCTGGTGGCGGTTCTAGGTATTAGGGAAGTGGATAGAGGGCTTCGTTGTTCCGTAACAAATTCCAATTGGGGAGGCGACCAAAAGATGTTGGGTCCTTCAGGCACACCTGGAAGTCATTTTAAAAAGCATTTCGGTGGGTATATGTTGGAAGAAGCACAAACCCCACATTATCCAAAAAACGGCCAGCTTCATGCATCTTTTCGACTCTCGATCCGCCCGCGCCGGTTATGAAATCACAAGCGTTCTGCTGCGAGGAATCGGTTGGGATATCAAATAACAAGAAGATCGGAATTGAATAATTTTTGGGCCGACAGTGTATACCGTGGCTATCTCTGTAATTCTCAATAACGTCATGCATCAAAGTGATATCCGTACCCATCAGGTAGTCCCTCCCAATTCCTTGCTTGCTATGGCAGAATAATCGTGCTACTCAGCAAGACTGGAGGGGGAGGTGGTGATCGGCAATGTCTGGCCTATGCGAACTCCTGATTTACCCAACTGCGGGCCAGACCCACAGCAGGCTTACGTCAGGAGATCCCTACCTATGGTTTGGCGTTCATTTTTTTCGTGCACTATTCAGGGCTGATACTCAGCATCTTGAGTCTCAATGAACCCTGCTCCGCGTTAGGCGTATTGCGGAGAATGGTGGTGCCATTTTGATTTTTAAAAGTGGCATCCCACCCACCCTGAAGTGTTAATGACTTGGATTTGCTCAATATACACGTCTCATTGTAAGTTCCTTGGGCCAACCTCAAAACAGCTCCTGAACTCGCAGCATTGATTGCGTCCTGAATCGATGTGTAACATGGGCTATTGCCATCACATGTGTTATCGTCCTTACCAACATAAAGCATTCCAGGAAGCGGCAAACGGAAGGTGCCTTCCCCTGAAGTAGCAGCATACAGAATGCTGCCATTCGATGCAATATCGAGACAGGTAACCGCACGATTGGTCAGCCCGTCGTTCATTACATACCAGATTTGCCCCCCATTTTTGGACACAAATACCCCCGAGGTCAAATCCGCTGCAAAAATTGTGAGAGGGTCTGGAGGATAGAAAGCGACAGATAGGATGGCCGCATTTGAAGGCATTCCCACAGAGATATTTTCCCAAGTACTTCCCCCGTCCTTCGTCCTCCAGATGCCATTCTCGCGGGTTCCCGCCAAAATGATGTTATGATTGACAGGGTGCATGGCTAAGGATCTCACATCTGTGATTTCTTTAACGCCTGTTGTCTTGCATGCCCACAATGCTCCTCCATTGATTGTCTTCCATACACCGTTCTTGTAGGTTCCGATATAAACGATTTCAGGGTCGTTTGGATCGATCAGGATGTCATTTATACTTTTGTTATAGGTTTCTTCTAGGCCGTTATTGATCTGATTCCAGGTCTGGCCACCATCCGAGGATTTGAACATCCCGTGGCTAGGTCCTTCTCCGGGATCAATGTGTCCAATGTTTTGAACTCTTCTCATTCCAGCGTAGATGATTGACGGATTGGAATGACTGAATGTGACAGCCTTGAATGAGTGCCAGTTGCTTGAGTCATAGTTGCCAGGATATTGATACAACAAATGCCAGCTACTTCCACCATCAGTTGTTTCATAAATGCATCCCTCTCCATTGTCATCCGTAAGGAGCAAATTCTGAGTGTTACTAGGATGAATATTAATACAAAGGGAATCATTCATTACAGGTCCATAACTTAGGCCTTTCCATTTGTAGCCACCATCAAAACTCACAAAAGTTCCGCTTCTTCCTACAGCGTAAATGGCTTTGGAATCGGTGGGGACTGATTTGATCATTGTCAGAGAGGCTCCTGTGTAGCCATCACTGCTGTTCAACCATGTGTTTCCGCCGTCCTTGGATTTAAAGTTGCCGCCGAGGTAACTGTTTGCAAATACAACCATAGGATCTGATGGGGAAACGGCCATCCCTATGGGCGATCCCGGCCGGATCCCAGGCGGTCCCCAATTCGTGCCAACCTCTGTCCATGTGTTTCCACCATCCTCGCTTCTGAAAAAAGATGAATTATCAGAAGCATATACAATATTAGGGCTGCTAGGACTAATGACAACAGAGTTCAAGAGCTCCGAATATTTAAGTACATTTTTCCAATTTCGCCCACCATCGGCTGTCTTGAAAATACCGCCGTATGAGTAGCCGTACTTTTCTTGCTCGGCCATCCCCGTTGCAGCAAAGAGTATTTCCGGCTTTTCTGGGTGCATTTCCAAATAACCAACAAAGAGATTGGTGAGCCCGGTGTTGGCCTGGCTCCATGTCTTGCCTGCATCGGTGCTTTTCAAAACGCCGACTCCGATATCATTATAGGCCTCGCGATCAAAAATGCCGGTAGATGCGTAAACGATATTAGAATCATCGGGATTTACAATTACAAACCTTACTAGATTGTCTCCTTCCCATACGCAATTCCAGGAGTCCCCTCCGTCCTTCGTTTTGAATATCTTGCCTTTAACTTTGTCAAATTGGTATCCAGTTACACCGGTTGTAATTTCCGCTCCAGCATAGACCACATTTGAGTTATTGGGATCAACTCCAAATCCCCTGATGGTAATTTCGTTCCATTCGGTGATCCCTGAATCTTTTTTCTCCCAGGTCTCCCCATAATTCGTTGATTTATAAATGCCCCGGCTGTACTGAGTACCGGCCCAGATAACGTTTCTATTGATTGGATCAATCGTTAAGCAAAAGATAGGAATGTCATCGCCCGTATAGCCAGACCTTGAAAGAATTCCTTTGTTTCGTTGCACCCACGTTGTGCCACCATCGTAGCTTTTGTTGACGCCACTTGGATTATCTGTCACAAACATTATGTTGGGGTTATCGGGGTGAAATCTCACATCATATCCTACGCCACCGGATGGCCCCCCTGTCTTTTCCCATGTGGTTGGTTGTTGGAATTTGTCACCTTCAATACGTATGTTATCCAGATGAATTTGATTGTCGGTCGTCGACTCGATAGAAACCTTCCCAAAAAGGTAGGGGCTATCGGTATCGCAGTAGTTAATTGCTTCAGAATTATCAATAGAAATTCCAATATTCGCGCCCTGCAAAACAACTCTTACCGTATGCCATACGCCCGTGCCGATATCCACATCTGCGGCTGATAAATCATAAAAGACATCTGAAGCCTGTTTGCTTAAGTAAATTCCACCTTCATGTATTCCAATGAAATATCTCTCATTCCATCCGCTGAAACTTTGCCTCACATTCAGATGAAAAACTGAAGCAGTGCTCAATCTGAACTCAACAGCTATTGAGCCATCCAAAAATCCATCTGCGTTTACTTTTGCAAAAGAGTGCGTACACCCTTTTAGATAATGGTTTGTTCCAGAACTAATAATTTGCCACGGTGAATCATCACCCATAATAAAATTGTTGAAAGCGTCAATCAATAGCCACCCATCCAGGACACCATCTTCAAAATCATCTTGAAAAAGAACCGTTCGCTGGAACTCCTGAGGAAGTATCTCTTTTCCAGAGAATCCTGATCCAATCATTAACACGGCAAAAAAAAGAAAGACCCTTCTGATGCTTTTTGTCATCATGGTACCTCCTTCTGATCGACGAAAGGCACTTCCTTGCTTATTTCATAGACGAGAATATCATCCATTTTCCATCCATAATACCGGGCCAACGGCTCAAACGCTTTTCTATAAATGAGCCTGGCCGTTAGCGTGGTACCGGGGATACTTTCATTTGAACGAAATTTGAAAGTTCTTTTATATGAGCCATGAGTAGGCAGGCGACTGTCTTCAAGGACCATTGTCCGCTTCCAGAACTCCTGCGGGAACAGCTGTCTTGTTTCCTCGTCCAGGGCCAGACTCTGTCCAACGCGGGCATTGGGACCCGGAACAGACGAATTAAAGCATGATATCGGATTCACCTTTTCAAAAATCCTCGCGAAACCTTTCCCGGCCTTACCGGAATAGCCGGTGGAAGTGCTTTCCGGAGATAGCACTCCCCCGTATTCAGGAATAATATCCCCTTCTATGAGCTTGAGGGGCTGGCCTTTTGTGCCATTCACTTCGATAATTAAGAGAACATTTCTGATCGGATGTCCAGTTGGATAGTAGTGTCCGGCACCTATATTTGTCACCTCAGCTTTCACGAAGACATCTTCCTTTTCTGACCATGTCTCGACTTTCAGATCGACGGCCTTAGATAAGAAATCCTTGTCAATATTGAGTTGGTGATTCTTTCCTATGAAATGACATTCCTGGCATTTGTTTCCGGACTGTCTCTTGGACCATTCGTCGTAAGACGAAAAAACCACGGTATCATGAAATTTACCATAGTGACATGCACCACAGATGATGCTGCTTTTCACGAGCGACGATTTTGGAATTAAGCATCCATTGTTATTTTTCCTTAGTCGATCAGGACTTTTTAGCCTTATGGATTGAACACCGGGAAAGTGACCATTACGATGAACATCGATTGTTTTTGCAAAGTGGCAGAAGAGACAAGAGACCCCCAAGGAGTCCTCCGCCTTGTTAAGATTTGTGTTTAGGGGATCTTCAATGGCATAATCTGGAGCATGGCAGGTTGCGCATTTTCCAGTACTCTTGGGAAACGATTTTTTGTAGCTAGGCCCGAGATTCATGCCAGCGACATCACTTCCATTGTACATAGAAAGGACCCAGGGATCATTTGCTGTCTTGGCGTGAATGCTGTTTCTCCACTGGTTATGGATGTCCGTATGGCACGCCTTGCATTGACGCGACAGGCTGATAATGCTCTGCGTGGTCATTGAATTTGCGTCAGGGAAGGGCCAGAGCAGCATGAGGCCGATCAGTTGAATCGCAATTATTTTGGAGTTGGGCCAGTGTAACATCTTCTATCAGCCATTTCCAATTCTGTTCTTTTCCCAGCAATTCCCGGTCAGGAATTTACTCACAGCGTTTGTAAAATAAATTTCAAAAACAAACGCTGAGATCAGATGCTTTTCAGAAAAATTGCTCCAAATCCACTATTGGCTCCCTCGATTTCTTGCAGCTTGAGACTTTTTCACAAGGGTAAGAACATAAAAAATATGGGTTAGGAGGGAGAAAATCACAAGTTTTTCCAAAGATATGGGAACCACAACATCTGGTATGACCGCCCAATATTGGAAAAGCGTTGTTGTCGGGTTTGACAGAACAGCTATATGGGCATCCCCTAGTTCACTCAGAGAGCCGCTCAAGCGCTTCTTTTAGAGCCTTTTTTTCATAAGGTTTCGCCAATGCACCCATAAATCCGTATTTTTCAAAATCTGACATGACCGGATCATTGAAATAACCGCTGGATACGGTGGCCTTTACATCTGGATCTATTTTCAAAAGCTCCTGAATAGTTTGTTCCCCACCCATACCGCCTTTGATTGTGAGGTCCAGTATGACCGCATCGAAGGGTTCACCCAAATCCTTCTGCTTTTTGTAGACTTCAATGGCCTCCATGCCATCTTTCGCGGTTTCTACGGCGTATCCAAGTTTTTCCAATATCTTCTTGGCCAGATTCCTCAGCATTTCCTCATCATCCATAACCAACACCCGTTTCATAGGTGATGCCAAATTATTCACCAGAGGGACTGTATTATCGGGTTTCTCCTGCTGGTTTTCTGCTGGAAGATAGATGTTTACAGTAGTCCCCTCACCAATAGATGAATCTATTTGAATATGGCCTTCGTGCTGTTTTATAATCGCATAGGCCGTGGTCAGTCCCAACCCCATCCCTTTTTGCACACCTCTTTCTTTGGAAGAGAAATAAGGGTCAAAAATTTTGTCCATGTGCTCTTCTGCAATACCATTTCCCTGGTCCTGAATGGAAATGTGTATGAAATCCCCTGGATCGAGGGGCAGGCCCTGATCTTTATCTATAACTGTCAGGTTTTCCGCCTTGATGGTGAGTGTGCCCCCGTCGGACATGGCTTCCACTGCATTGGTCAATACATTTCTAAAGACGGTCCCCGTTTTATAGGAATCATGCGGCACCTGCCAAAGGTCCGGAGAAATAGCTTCGTTGACTGAAATGCGGCTGTTGGCGGGGATGGCGTTTATAGCACTTTTCAATAATTCGTTTAAGGGACCGACCTCCTTCACCGGCCTGCCGCCTCTGGAAAGCGACATCAGTTCATGGGTCAGACTCCGGACTTTTAAGGAGGCTGCGTTTGCCTCATTCAGAAAATTCGCTAAATCCGAACCTGGTTCTGCTTCCTCCTGGGCCAGGGACAAGTTGCCCATAATGATGGACATCAGATTGTTGTAGTCGTGGGAGATGCCGCCGGTAAGCGTGGCAATGGCTTCCATTTGACGGGCCTTCCGAAGTTGGGCTTCAAGTTTTTTTTCTTCTGTAATATTGTGAAATTCCGTCAGGAGAAGTTTTTCTCCTTTAATCTGGACGGGCACGGCAAATATGCGGGTTTTAAGCGTGGCACCGTCCTTTAGCTTGACATCTATTTCAAGACCGTCAATTTTTCCGAAAGTTTTTACCTGGCTGATAAACCTGGTTCGCTCATCTTCGGAATAGAAGCCAAGTTCCGTGGTGGTTCGGCCCAGAATTTCATCCCTCGTGGTTTTCGCCAGTCCGCAAAGTATATCGTTGACGTCAATGAGCCTGCCGGTTTTGATCTCGGTAAGCGCAATCGGATTGGGAGACGTGTCAAAAAGCTTCCTGAATTTTTCTTCACTCTCTCTAAGCGCCTCCTCAACCCTTTTGCGCTCAGTGATGTCGTTTACCACGACATGTGCGCCTTTTATCATTTTCCCTTCGTATATGAAGTTTGCATTGAGCAGAGCCCAGAATTCTCTGCCGCTTTTTGCCCGGACCTTGAGTTCTACCTGGGGAGGAACACTTTCCCCTGCAAAAAGCCTTTTAAGTCTATCGCCAAAAACCGCTTTACTCTCCACAGAAAGGATATCAAAGGGACTCATGGAAAGGAATTCTTCCCTTGTGTATTCCATGTGTTCACACATAACGTCGTTTACCTGAACAAATCTTTGCTTGGCGAAATCCACTTCATAAACACCCGCGGGAGCGTGATTCAGCAGTTGTTTGTATCTATTCCGACTCTCCCGCAATTCCTTATTTACGGCCTTCAGCTGCAATTCCATTTCACGGTTATGGAGCGCAATTTCGATGAATCCCCGGACTTCAATTTCATCAAAGGGCTTCATGATGTATCCAAAAGGTTGGACCTGCTTAGCTCGTTCGATATATTCAGGGTCCGGGAACCCCGAAATGAAAACAATGGCGCTGTCGGATTCCGCGTTGATCTGCTCCGCGGCAGATATGCCGTCCATCTCTCCCGGCATCACAATATCCATAATGATAAGATCCGGCTTTAAGTTCCGAGCCATATCGATGGCCTGTATTGCGGATTCGGCCTGTCCCACCACCTCATGACCCAGGTAACCGAGCATCTCCATAAGTGTCATACGTGTGGTCAAGTCATCGTCTACGATTAATATTCTCGGCATAAAGCAGGTTCCCCCCGGTGAAGCGATATTCTGATCAATTTGCAGTCGGGTTCGGCGTTCATTCTGGAAATTCCCTTTCCGGGGCTTCCATTGCCTTTTCGTAACATTCCGGACAGTAGGTGGACGTAATGCTCACCCCCGCTTTGCGGTGCATATATTCTTCCAGGGACATCCATTTTCCTTTGCCGGGATCTTTGCCGCTGTCATCCCGTATTTTTTTACACACACAGCAAACCGGCAGTATTTCTTCATATCTGCCGATTTCCCTTCTCAGTTCCAATTTTTCAAGACAACGTGATATCCTGAAATGCAGGGCTTCGGATTCGCAGGGCTTCTGCAGGTAGTCGTCGGCGTCGAGTCTTAGCGCACCGATTGCCGAGGAAACATCGCCGAATCCGGTGAGAACAATGGCCATCATATCCGGGTTTATCTCTTTTGCCTTTTTCAGCACATCCAACCCACCCATAGTTCCCATGACCAAATCGGTAATGACCAGGTCAAAAGTGGATTCGGCCAGGATGTCGATGGCCGCTTCCCCGCTGTCGGCTGTGGTCACATTATACCCCCTTTCTTCAAGGTCGCCACCAATACCGGCCGTGATGATGGGATCATCGTCCACAAGAAGAATCGAATAGTTTTTCATTTTCACACTCCTTGAAACGCCGTTCACACCCATCGGTGTGCACCGACGGTTCTTGATGACCCGGGATTCACCAATGCCGAAGCATAACGAGATAAAATCATAGGTCTTTAGAAATCGCAACCGATGTCAATATCAAATTCACCAAAATCCCTGGCACATTCGGGACAATATGAGGAATTTATATTAAGGCCCGGCCGATCACAGATATACTTCTCCATGGGTACCCACCGATTGCTGCCGGAATCCATACCACTTTCGGTCCTGATCTTCTTACAGACGGGACATACCGATAGAATGCTTTCATAAATGTGGAGCCTGTTTCGCAAACGCATCTTTTCAAAACACTTTTCGATCCTCAGGTTCATCTCCTCAAAGTCGCACGGTTTCACGAGGTAGTCATCGGCATCCGTTCTGATCGCCTCTATAACAGAATCCATGTCGCCATATTCCGTAAGGAGAATCACCATTACCTGGGGACGTATCTCTTTTGCCTTTTTGAGCACATCCAAGCCACCCACGGATCCCATGACCAAATCGGTAATGACCAGGTCAAAAGTGGATTCGGCCAGGATGTCGATGGCCGCTTCCCCGCTGTCGGCCGTGGTTACATCATACCCTCTCGCTTCAAGGTCGCCGCCGGTAACGGCAGTGGTGACGGGATCATCGTCCACCAGAAGAATCGATTTTCTTGAGCCCGTATTTTCCATGAATAAACCCTATTTAATCGGTAATTTGATGGTAAAAACAGCACCTCCCTCGGGAGCGTTTGATGCCGATATAGAGCCGTCATGGGATTCGATAATGCCATGACATAGCGCCAGCCCGATGCCCATACCTTTTTCTTTTTTTCGCGTATAGAAAAAGTCAAAAAGGTGCTCAAAATCATCCTCCAAAATGCCGGGTCCTGTATCTCTGACCGTTAGAATGATCATACTGTCCTTAACTTCAGATTTGATGGCGATGATGCTCCTTTCAGTGGGCTTGGCTTTCTCCAGGGCATCATCTGATTTGCTCATGCCGGTCATGGCTTCTACGGCATTGGTGACAAGATTCATGAACACATGTCCCAGCTGTTGCGGAGATGCATGCAGGGTGGGGATGGCGGGTGAAAGAGCCACCTTCATTTCGACATGGTTTTTTAGTAAATGACTGTTCAACAAGCCGAGGGTGTCTTCGATAATTTTGTTGACATCCACGGATTGCTTGGCTTCTTTTCCCGGTCGATTCAGGTCCAGAAGCTGTCTCACGGTGTCTCGGATTTTTACAAACCCCTGCTTTATCAAACTTATTTTCGGGGACAATTTTTCGTCCTGGGCATAACTGCGCTCTATTGAATTCACAAGGGACAAAATGCCCTGCAACGGGGAGTTAATCTGATGGGCGATGGTGGCCGCCAACTGGCCGGTAACCGAAAGCCGTTCAGAGCGCAACACCTGCTGCCGCAATTGCTTGGTCAGGGTGATATCTTTCAAAATGATCATGTGTGACACCGAATTATTTTCATGAAATATGGGAGAATGGGTTACCTGATACGATCGATCGCTGTTTGGTTGGATTATTTCCGTTTCAGATATTTCATCTTTCCGGAATTCGCTCCATGGGCACCACGCACATGGTGCACCTTGATCGAAAATGGTATGGTAACAGGTTTCTCCGGTTGCATCTCGTCCCACCATATTTATCATGGCAGGATTCATGTAACGGATTTCAAATCCGGGAGAACAAATATAAACCAGATCGCTCATCGCATCCATCATGGAGCGATACTTCTCTTCACTGTCCCGCAGGGATTTTTCGGCGAGCGTGCGTTCCGTAATGTCCCGGACAATGGACAACACCGCGGGCCTTGCCCTGTACTGAATCAGGCTGGAGGTAATTTCCACACATTTTTCTTCTTTATCCGAATTGCGAATGTGGATCACGTATGCGTCCGGCTTGCGGGCGCCATTCAGGAGATCACCGGCGTTTTTGATGACCCGTTCTTGGTCTTCCGGGGGCATGAGATTCAAAAAATCCTGTGTCTCCCAATGGGCTATGGACTGCCCGATCAGGTCATTGCAGGCCGGATTACCAAAGACCAGTTTTTCATCCTGGATGACCAGGATACAATCATTGGCAAACTCCGTAATCAGCCGATATTTTTCCTCTGCCTCCAGTTCCAAAAAGTCATTGGACAGGACCCATAGGACCGCTATGGCAAAAACCAGAGATCCGTATTCCATGAAGTACTGTAAGGTGGGAAGCCCCATGGCTGCAAGCCCGTCATGAATCCCTAACAGAATCCAGATACCCATTCCCGCAAGGTAAATGTTCCGGTTTTTTGGTACCACGTTGTTGTTTCTGATCCAGATAATCATCGCGATTACGGCCGCGGTGGCTGCATAGGCGATAAAGATGGGCCCCAGCGGACCCAGGCCGGGTTCAATATAGGGAAAGGGTAAGTTGGAAAAGTGGCGGATGGTGAAAGTTTTGGCCACGAAGAGACCGGTAGACCACAGCAGAATCAAAAGAATGCCGTGGAAAATTCCGGCAAACAGGTGGTATTTTTTACTCTTGATGCCGAGATACGCAAAGGTAAACCCATAAAGGATGTGGATGAGACAAATGATCGCCGTCCATTCCAGCAGGCCTGAAAAATGGTCAAGGGTCCCCTGGCTCGTATTGTATTCGATAAAGATGGCAAAGGAATAGACGAGGGCACAAAGTGAAATAGCCGCACCCCACAGATACCAGGTGAATTGCGGCCTTCTGATGAAAAAAAGCGTCTGCAGAAGCGTCATGAACAGGGCCAGTACAGCTACGGCCAATGACCCGGCCGACTCGAATATGACGGTATCAAATGACATGGCTATTCTTCCACGAATGGCTGCCCCAAAAAATTGGCGATGTCACTTCCGCGAGCCTGAAACCCCTTATTTTATGCCTTGATAACGAACTGACCGTTAAAATTCTTTATCTGAAACCTCAAATAAAAATGCAAAATATGGGCCATCATGACTCGCCGACCTTATCCATCATTTCTTATAATACTAGGATAAAATGGCTTAATTAAATGTACGTTTTTTATGAGATGGAAACTCAAAATATCGGCCAAGATGTCAATCTTTTTTACGGTAACAAAAGTATTAACAGTTCGGATGGGGTAAAGCGGGCATCGGCTAATAAAGGCCGCCCCAATGGATTCAGATCTGCTGGAATCGATCTTTGAAATCGGAAAATATCTATGCCTGACCATAAAAATCACCATAATATAAGTTCAGGTTAAACAGAAAAACAATTAATGTCAACAATTAATGTCTACCATGTTTTCTAATGGCATAATGGCGTTTTGGCATTATTTTATTTCGACGTGTAAAACCCCGTCCTTTGGGCGGGGTCAGAGTCTTTTGGCTCTGCCTGTTTAGTCCTTCAAAATAATCATAGGACATCATATGCTCAAAAGCAATGTGGTTGCTACAATGGGTGAGGTGTGAAATTGCTGTCATGATGATTTGTTAAAAGAACAGCTATCCAGGCTGTAGCTTCGCTCTTTCAATGATCAGATCAGGTAGCGCCGGCATACTGAACTTTTTGGAAACCCTGTCGCTAATGTATTCGAAAGCGTTGACCCCCAATTTCTTGGCGGTTTAGACAATGGTGAGAAAGGCATCTTTCACTGTTGTTCCTGCCTCGGATATCGTATGTAGGCTGACATCCTGCCTATGTTTTTCAACTCTTGCCCCCAACTCTGAATCATTGTTATGCAGTGGCAACCCGGGGTATTTCAGGACCAACAAGAGTTCGTCCTTTTTGTTCCTGTTTTTTTCTATACGATCGTTTAGAGCGTCATAAATCGTTTTGGTGGAGAATAGCCCGTCGAATTCGATGGATAACTTTGCCGCTGTTTCAGGACTTGGATTCTGTTTGTATTTCGGAAGATCACCATAGAAATTCCAGAAACATGTCTTGAAATCCTTGAGAGCATCAACACTGCATGGTACGACCGGATCCAAACGATTGTAGTGACGACCCTCATGAATCCAGCAAAGGGCCAGCTCCTCAACAATCTTCTTAAATTGAGGTGCATCATCGGCTAGCAAAATATCTACAATCGGAACATCTATTTGGCGATGATAGGAGGCTATGGCAGCCGCTTCCATGATTCTGGCCTTTGTGTTTTTTCCTTTTCCCTTTTTAAAGACCTTTTGCAGCAACAGTTGCATTTCCTCTTCAGAGATTTCCTTGTCTTCGGTCAGATCCCGAAGCTGAGCGGTCATTTTCTTTGAAACCTTGAAATCCGCCATTAGACAAAATGCCTTCTGATCAAAACGGGATGTTCTTTCCCTGCCACACAGCAACAAATCAAGTATCGTGAGACGATCTTTGCGCGGGACGGTGAAAAAGGCTGTATAATATGGATTACAGAAAATCTGTGAATAGTAGTTTTTGCCGTTAACCCTTACCGTGGTATCGTCGATTTGGTGATAAGGCGTATGCTCCAGTGCAGCACGGAAGATGTCTTTTTTCTCCTGGTTGAACCCGGTTTCATCATTGGTAAGGATTCGCGAAATAGTCGATTGTGAAATGTCTATGCCACAGTTTTCAAGCAACTCCCGAATTTTTGGCTGAGCCATGTTTGCTACATATTTCAGCGTACAAACCAGTGATCGTATCCCGGGACCGAACTTACCAACTATTCCGGTGGGTAATTCCCCTACGTAAGTGCGCTTCTCGGAAGGTGAATTAAAGATCTCTTTCCGGTATTCGGCATCAGCGGGCAATATGGAGGGATCGACTTTACATATTTCGGTTCGATTGATTGGAATGTTTTTCTTCTTGCTTTTCGGCTTTTCCTCTTTTCCTTTTCGTTGCTTTCTGTCCTTTTCCGAGGATACGTTTTTGCCTTTGCCGCTTCCTTTTTTGCCGGGAATTTTCGGCTTGCCCTGTTCTCCTTTCAGTCTGTTGTTTTCATCGCGAAGTTTTTGGATTTCAATCTTTAACTTTTCGTTTTCTTCGCTCAATCTTTCGACAACTTTTTGACAGATGCGGTCATATAGTGAAACAGATTTTTGAAAGATTTTGGATTTTTTCATCCTCATTTCCATAATGATAAGTGGTGCGGTGGGTATAAATGAACTAGCGAATATTGCTAGTTGCCTGGGGTGATATTTTTTCATACACGAAATGATGATTTGTCTTTTGGAACTTACTAACTTTTTGTTTTTGGATTTTTCTACGGTTACTCTCTTTTCTTGAGAGGGTAATAGGAGTTGTCAGTCTGCTTTCCCGGGATCTCTTCAGATGCGGTTCAGGGCGTCAGCAGGGGTCATTTCTTGATTGGATGGACTTGATTGATTGTTTGGGCCCTTTTTTTGAATGGGGCCTTAACAGGGGATCAGTCTTTAACGCTTCTTTGTTTTTTCAGGGCATTAAACTTTTTCAAAAAAACTTCTTGAGTTAGTAAAGCCAGCAGCAGCATTTGAATAGAACGGCGCTGTTTTTGGATATTGCGGATCAAGGAATTGGTCAGCGGTGATTAACGGCAGAATTCAATTCATCTTTGATGATCGTCAAGCAGCTTCAAAAGAATCTCTCTGCGGGATAAACATTTTTTTGTTTTTGGTGTTAGGGTTGTTGGGACAGTATGAAAAGAAGAAAAAAAATCTCTGACAACATCCCAGTTTCTACCGCCACCTACCATAAAATAGAATCGGAATGTTGGGTATACTGTTGGGTATGAAAAACTAGAAACAAAAAATGGGCTAACTGAATATCAGCTAACCCATTGTATTTGTTATGGTAGCGGGGGCTGGATTCGAACCAACGACCTTCGGGTTATGAGCCCGACGAGCTACCAGACTGCTCCACCCCGCGGCAATTCGATCAAGATAATATTTATTTGGATTAATGTCAATCAAAAAAATGGGAAATTGCAATAAAAAAGAGAACCGCTACTGGGATCCATCCGAAGAATCGATAGACCGCTCTTGAGGACACATAACTTCGTGCCGGCGATCTATGCTGTCAGCCCGGTAGACGCACAAAAAAAGTCGTTCCCTTCCCTTTAACGCTTTCTACCCACATTTCGCCCCCATGGGCTTCGACAATTTTATAGGATATGGCCAACCCCAGTCCGGACCCGCGATCCCGGGTGGTATAAAAAGGTTCAAAGATATGGCGGATGTCCTCCTCGCTGATGCCGATGCCTTCATCGCGAATTCGAATTTCAACGCCACTGGACCATCCCAGCGTTTTCAAGGCGATACTGCCACCCTCTTCCATAGCTTCCACGCCATTGGTAACAATATTGATCACCACCTGTTTCAGCTTGTCCGGATCGCATTGGATTTCGGTAAGATTTGGCGCCAGGTCTGCTCGCATGGGGTATTTGTCGGATGGATAGATACCACTGAAAATTTTCAGAACATCCTGAATGACGGAATTAATATCCGCCGGCCGCCGCACCAGTTTGTAAACCTTGGTGAAGTCTCCCAGGCTGGCAACCAGCCGCTCCAGTCGACCGACTTCGTCAAGGATCATGTCCAGCTTTTTTACCGCCTTTTCGTCGTCCAGGCTGTTGCGGATCTGATAAGAAAACCCGCCGATAATCATAAGCGGACTTTTGATTTCATGGGCCACGTGAGCGACGGTGGTGCCAACGGCAGCGAGACGTCCCGAACGGATCAGTTTCTCTTCCAGTTTTTTCTGAACGGAGATATCTCGAATGATGGCTGTAAAGGTATGGTTGCCATCCATTTCGTGAAAGGAAAGTCCCAATTCAATGGGAAACTCCTCCCCGTTTTTTCGAAAGGCGTTAAGTGATTGGGTTTTGCCGATGATTTTGGGTTTCCGCGTTTCCAAAAATCTTTTGATAAAACGAGCATGATTTCCATATTTAGGCGGAATGAGTATATTAAGGTCTTTTTTGAAAACCTCCTCTCGCTTATACCCGAAAATCCGTTCCGCCGCGTTGTTAAACAAAATGATTTTATGGTCCTCGTTTATGCTGATGATGGCATCGGTTGCCGTATCCAGGATGGTCCTGAAATTTTTTTCGGAGGCTCTCAACCTGGAGAGCAGGTTCCGGTATTCCGTTACATCCCTTGATATTTCAACAAAATACCGCTCATCCGTTTCTCTGTTTACGACCGGATACATGATCCGGCGCAAGGCTTTGAAGTACTCCCCTTTCGCGCCGCGATGAGAAGTCATTTCCACTCTTTGACCGGTCTCCCTGGCCTTCTGAAGCGGGCAATCCCGGTCTTTCAAATGACAGGGGAAACCTGATGCCTTTTTGACGTCATAACATCTCTTGCCCAGAACCATCTCTTTTGAAAGTCCCCGTTCCTCCAGGAAAACCCGGTTTACATCCTGAATAATGCCGTCTGCGTCCACCACCATGATTTCTTCGCTGATGCCGTCAAAAATGGTTTCCAGAAAGGCGTCATTGGTTTTCATGTCGGTCAAACGATATTTTTTTTCCAAGATTACCCCCTCATCCATGGACTGAAAAATACATATTCAAGGGAAAGGATGTCAAACATCTCATCGGTCCCCTCCCGGATAGCCGTGTACAATTCTTTCATGGTCTCGGCTTTGCCAAGGGACGCGCGGTAGGAAACATCATCATAAAACTCGAAATCAAGGGGGAGCAAAACCTGGTCAAGGTTGCCATGCCAGTGGACTTTGAGTGCCTCTTTCATGGAAAATACTTTTTTGTACATGGCCCACAAAAGGTCCGTCCTCAAAATCGGGTGAACCTGATTGATCATGCAGTCGGTCAGTCCAATCAGGTAATAGATCTCCCGCATCTTTATTTCATCCTTGCGATTCGCGTACAGAGATCGAATGGTAAAGGACATGCCCCCTTCAAGGGAAAAATGCGGGGGCAGGGTGGTCAACTCTTCCGGTTTGGGTGCAAGGGTTTCAGCAACGCTTAAACGCATTTGAATAAAATGAGATGTTCGCCACAGGGCTTTTTGAAACCGCCAGGGCCCGGAGGCGGGCAAATCCTCCGGGGGCTTCTTGCGTCTGCTTTTGAGATCAATGACTTTTCCCATTTTCGGTTACCCGCATGAATAAAACTTAATGAACAACATGCTGTCTTGATGACGGCAATCTCCGGGAATTACGGTCTTGGATGACATTTTTCGTGAAGTTCTTTCAGTCTCCCTCTGGTCACATGGGTATAGATCTGGGTGGTGGTGATATCGGCATGCCCGAGCATCACCTGGACAGACCGCAAATCGGCGCCGGCCTCCAGGAGATGACTGGCAAACGAATGCCGCAATCCATGCGGCGTAATACGTTTTTCAATTCTCGCGATTTTCCCGTAATTCCGAACGATTTTCCAGAACCCCTGCCGTGTCAACGGTTTGCCCCTGAAATTCAAAAACAGATGCGGCGGATGACCCTCTTTCAACAGGGCCCGACGTCCGTAAGAAAGATAGGCGCTTACGGCTTGAAGCGCCTTTTCACCAAAGGGCACCAGTCTTTCCTTTTCGCCTTTTCCGAGGGTCCTCACGTACCCGGCTTCCAAGTTGACATCCAATATCCTGAGGCCCACCATTTCTGAAACCCGCAACCCCGTGGCATAAAGGAGTTCCAGCATAGCGCAGTCCCGCTGCCCCCTGGGGGTCACGATGTCCGGCTGAGCCAGAAGCTGTTCCACTTCATCCAAACTCAGGATATCCGGCAAATGACGCGGAATGTGGGGTGTTTCGAGAAGTCTTGCGGGATTCTCTTTCATTCGGTCTTCTGAAACCAGAAACCGAAAAAACGTTTTAATGGCTGAGATATTGCGAGCCTGGGACCTTTTTGAGAGACTGTTGCAGAGGACGCTCGCATAGTCTCGAATGACACCCCGGGAAATCTCGGTAGGGACGAGGTTTCGACTCTCCAAATACTTTAAAAAGCGGATGAGATCCCGGCTGTAAGCCTGAACCGTATTCTCCGCAAGGCCGCGTTCGACCCGCAGATGGATAATGAATTCATCCAGTAAATCGTACACGGTTATCCCTTCCATAGATTCCTGTGCGTGGGAACCAGATGAGGACAAAAAATTCAGAAACATCAGGTAAAATCATAAAAATGATCATTCCGGGTTAGGATTCTGGGGCCTTCAGTCTCCAAAACCACCATTTCTTCAAGGCGCACGCCCCCTTTGCCGGGGATATAGATTCCCGGTTCAACGGTAAAAACGGTTCCAACCCTTAGTGCGACGGAGTTTCTCACGGTAAGTTTGGGGCCTTCGTGGGTGGCAAGGCCAACCCCATGGCCAAGACCATGCCCGAAGTATTCACCAAAACCGGCGTCATGAATCATATTTCTGGCAACGGCGTCCACTTCTGAACTTTGCACCAGGGGGGTTATGTGTTTGAGCGCCGCCAACTGTGCCTGTCGAACAATGCGGTAAATCCTCTTGAAATCATCGTCTGGATTTTCCAGAAAAACCGTTCTGGTGATATCGGAGCAGTACCCATTCAGTCGGACCCCGGCATCCAGAATAATCGGTTCTCGAAGCTTGATTTTTCGATTTGAGGGCACGGCATGGGGGAGTGCACTGTTGGGGCCCGATGCCACAATGGAAGGAAATGACAAACCATCGGCGCCGGCCTCCCTGGCCAGGTTCTCGATTTGCCACGCCACATCTTTTTCCGTTTCACCGGGTTTTAATCCTGAAATAACTTCATCCAGGATGTCTGAAATCATGTCCCCTGCTTTTTCCAGGGCTTGAACTTCCCATTTCTCCTTGACTTCGCGCATGTCTTCCACTACCCCATTGAGGGGTTTCAGCAGCACCCGCGGCGAAAGGGTCGCCAGTTTTTCGGCTGCCCTTTCATGAAGTCCCCAGGTTATGTAATCTTCTTCAAAGCCGAGATGGTGCAGGCGGAGGTTTTTGGTGAAAGTTGGCATATCTTCCACAAAATTCTTTTTGAGGGTATGCACTTTAAACCCCACCGCCTCCTTTTCAGCTGCGAGGGTATACCTGGAGTCCGTTATCAGCAGACGGTTTTCACTATTGATCAGAAGGGACCCCGAGGATTCGGGAAACTGGCCGTCTTCCGCACTGAACCCTGAAAGATAGCGCCGGTTCTCGGGCTTAATGATCCAGGCCGCATCGCAACCATTTTCCATCGATAAATTCAAAGATCGGATAAGCGCCGCCACTCGCTGGGCGTAAATTGTTTCGTTCATGGTCCACCTCTCATTACAAAAAAGGTACCCGTTCACGGTTTACGGTTGCCAGTTTACGGTTGAAAAACAGAGGATAACGGAAGATTATAGGGTCCTCTTGTGAAGATTTAAAAAATTGCGGTTATCAATGCCAACAGAATTCCGCATCCTTCGTTAAAATAGAAAAAACGATTCATCAAGAAAGTGTAAATCTGTATGAAGGAAACCCATAATTCATTGAAAAACCGTGAACCGGAAACTGTAAACCGGCAACCGTGGACGGTTACCAAAAAAGATTACGGTAGTCTACCAGAAGCATGGTGGGAATGCAATTGTGAGGAATGGTAATAACGTTGATATATATATTTTATAAAATTGAAGGCGACCATGATGTGTTGACAGAACTCCGCCTACCTGTTAGAAATTCTGACAAGTTTCCCTCCATAGCGCCGGCATGGCATCAATGAATGAATTAATGAATGGGCACGTACAAACCTTCTGGAAAGGATATGGGTAATTCTAACACATGACAGTTGGAAGCATCATTGAATATATTGATCAGAGCAAGTTCATTTGCACCGTTTGTTTACAGGACAAGGGAAGTCGGCTTCATCTGCTGACTCCGGCAAACCGGGAAGTCAACCTTTCGCCTAAAAGGACCGTTCTCATGTCGGACGCACGTCTTGACGTGGGGCAACCCAGAGATGCCCTGCTGCAAAAACTGCAGCAGTTGGAACATTTGCGGATCAAACTGAAAGAAGAGATTGACGTTAGAGAAATGTGGGAGCTGATTCGGGACGAAGAAGAAGTCTTTGACCACCAATATCTGGCTCAGCTGGCTTTCGGCGAGGAAGCCACGGAGGACCATTTTTCAGCCGTCATTCGTGCCCTCTTTGAAAATCATCTCTATTTCAAAATGAAAAACGGGCTCTTCCTGCCCAATTCGGAAAGTCGTGTCGAACAAATAATCCGCCAGGAAGAGGAGGCTGCCGAAAAGGCGGAGCGGCTTGAACAAGGGGGCGCCTGGCTGAAAGATGTCCACGAGGGCAAGGAAACCCAGGCACCTGCCTGCCGGAAAGACATTACGCGCCTGTTGATTCAATTGGCCCTTTACGGCGCCGATGCCGATGATTTTAAATATGGAAAGGAACTGCTGTCAAACGCCGGCATAACGGATATCCGGCAAGCCCGATCTTTGCTCATGCGGCTGGGCGAATGGGAAGAAGACGAACCCCTTGATTTGCTGCGATCGGGGGTGGAGATCGCTTTTACTTCGGCGCAATTGGAAGAATCCGCTCGTCTGGCGGTTTCAGGGGTTCCTGAATGCTCACGCGAAGATCTGAGGTCTCTGCCCATTATGACCATTGACGGGCCCACGACCCAGGACTATGACGACGCCATAAGTCTGGAAATATTTGAGGACGAACTGAGAATCGGCATCCATATCGCCGACGTAGCGGCGATTATTGCCAAGGACAGTCCTATTGACGCCGCGGCGAGAGATCGCGCTTCGTCTCTATACCTTCCAAGAAGACAAGTTCCCATGATTCCCCATGATCTTTCCCAAGATATTTTGAGTCTGAAAAAGGGGTGCGACCGACCGGCGATTTCTCTTCTGGCCGATTTCGATATGAATGGGGTGCTGTTGAGGTATCGGTTTACCCCTAGCACAGTCCGGGTTCAGCAACAGCTCACATACAGTGATGTCAATGAAAATTTACTAAAGGAACCCCAATTTCGAGAATTGTACCGCTTGGCGGAGATTCTGCGGCAAAAACGAATGGACCACGGGGCCATGAATCTTTCCCTTCCTGAACTGGAAATAGATGTTGATGAAAAGGGGACTTTGACCTTGGATCTGGTAACGCAGGATTCACCGTCCAGAATGATTGTGGCGGAGTTTATGATCCTGTATAATTCACTGGCAGCTGAATTTTGTAAGAAGAATGAGATCCCCATCCTTTTCAGGGCGCAATCGCAACCAACGGAAAAATTGCCTCTGGATGAAAAGGGCTATGTTTTTTATGTGTTCCAACAGAGAAGAAAACTCAGTCCCCTTAATATCAGCACAAATCCAAGGCCCCACAGTGGTCTGGGCGTAGACCTTTACACCCAGGCGACCTCCCCCATACGCAGATATCTAGACCTGGTTGCACAGCGGCAGTTATTTGGTTTTCTTGCGAACAACGACCCTATGTACAGCGAGGAAAGTTTGGAAGAGATCCGAATTTCCGTTGAGCCGCTGATTAAAGCCCTGGGACGCATCCAGCGAAACCGGTTGCGCTATTGGACCTTGAAATATCTACAAATGAACCGTGACAAAACTTTCAAGGCCCTGGTTCTGGATGAACTCAAAAACAAATACAGGATTGTGTTGAAGGATTTTCTCATGGTAACGGACTTCAAACGACAGGATGGCATTATCTTTTCCAAAGGCCAGGAAATTCTGGTAAAGGTCAAAAAAGCGGACCCCTGGGACGATGTGATCACCTTGGAATATGTATCGTCATAGTCTGATTTCCTTCTTTTCCAGGTGAAAATCCTTGTTCAGAAGAAGACCTCCTGTCCCGTCATAGACCAGAATCTTGAGTTCAGAAGGCATTTTTTCAGGGGACTCAAAAGACCATCGGGCGCGAAGCTGGCGAAAATTTCTTATTTTGAAGGCCTGACCTTTTTTGGGATCGATGGGAACCCCATCTTTAAAAGCTGTTTTGGGGGAAGGGTACATCCGTGGTGGGTCCGCCCCGTTGTCCACGGCAATGATGAAAATATACCCACGGATGGGTGAATGCGTTGACCTGGACCGGGTGAGTTTGAACGTAACCGATAAATTCGCGTCTCGACGACTTGTTTTCAATCCCTCAATGCTGACAATGGCTTTCCGTGCGTCTGCTTCCGATGCTTTCAAGAACGTTTTATCGCTGCCGGTCTTTACCCCATTTTCAGCCGGTATCTTTGTGGGGTCGATGTAATTTTCCAGGAATTGCAAACGCTGTCTGGCTTGATATAGGGCTCTTTTGGTTTCCTTGAAATCGTTCTCACGCTGTACCCGGAAACTTTTCTGCTGTTGCTCGCTCAAATAGTGTGCAAACCACACAAAGGAGAACAGGAAATTGAGTACAATGACGACCACAATCCCAACCAGGAGCGGAAAATAAATATTGAAGCTCCATACTTTTCCGAGACCTTTTGATGCCATTACGGCAACGTTGTTCAATTCGGGCGGTTTCTTTTTTTTGAAAGATAGTTTGTTTTGAAAAAAACTCATGACTGTTTTAATCCTTCGTAAATAAAAAAAGGTTTGCATCAAGGGTTAGGCAGGTTTACCAAAATAGAAATGCGATTTCAAGGAGACAGCGTCCTTGTCTGATTTTGAGGATAATTAAGACGTGAAACCCCATGGCAGCGCCAAAAAAATAGAACCCCCGCAACGCCGGATGTCGCACATGGCGACGGGCCAAGAAGAGACCAGATTTACTTCATTTCTGGGTCCGATTCTCTTTTTAGCCAATATTTTCTTCCTGAATTTCATCTCCAGAATTATTTTTGCGCCATTACTGCCCAGTATTGAGGAAGATCTGAGCCTGGCTCACGTCGAAGCCGCCTCCCTGTTTTTGTTTATCAGCATGGGATATGCCGCCTCTCTCTTGGGCTCCGGCTTTGTTTCCTGTCGTCTTCAACACCGCAAAACCATTGCTTTGTCAGCCATAACCGTTGGGCTATCGCTTATCGGCATCGCTTTCGGCAACAGCATCTGGACGATTCGGGGAGGATTGCTTTTTCTGGGATTGGCGTCAGGGCTCTATCTCCCTTCAGGCCTTGCCTCCTTAACCGCTTTGGTTAGAGTGGAACACTGGGGAAAAGCCATCGCCACCCACGAATTAGCGCCGAATTTGAGCTTTTTTGCCGCGCCCCTGTTGGCTGAGGGCCTGATGATGTGGTTTTCCTGGCGAGGCGTATTGGGTTTCCTCGGCATTTGGTCAATTATGACGGGTGTCCTTTTTTATTTTTTTGGAAAAGGGGGTAATTTTTCCGGTGAAGCCCCGAATTTCATGTCCCTCAAAACCCTTTTTTCCCAAAGGTCATTCTGGATCATGATGGTTTTATTTTCATATGGCATCTGCGCCACCATGGGCATTTATACCATGCTTCCCCTTTTTCTGGTAGCCCAACACGGATTGGAGCGGAACTGGGCCAACACTTTGGTGGCATTATCAAGGATATCCGGTCTGTTTATGGCGTTCCTTGCCGGCTGGGCAACCGATCGAGTCGGGGCCAGACTCACCATGAGCGGCGTTTTTCTGATTGCGGGGGTGACAACCATCCTTCTGGGCGTCCTGACGGGATCATGGCTGGTGGCAATGGTATTTTTACAGCCGGTGATGGCCGTCTGCTTTTTTCCGCCGGGTTTTGCGGCGCTCTCCGCCATCGGTCCGCCCAATGCTCGAAACGTTGCCGTATCCCTTACCGTGCCCGCGGCCTTTCTGCTTGGGGGAGGCGCAATTCCCCTCGGTATCGGCATGATGGGCGATGCGGGTTTCTTTTCCCTTGGGGTTTCCGCTGCCGGAGGGTTGGTCCTTTCAGGGGCGATTCTGGCGCTCTTCTATAAACCGGGCAGTGTGAAGTCCATTGTTTCTCCTTGACCCGCCATGGAACATTCCCTATAATCCGTCGTTGTTCAATTATTGGCCCAAGGATTGTAAACACTGGAGATTCATAGGTCTGCCAACAGGTTGGCCAGGACTTCGGTGTTTGTTTTAAGAACGTATGACTTGGAGGTTATAATGGGTAAAGTAGGAATTATCGGAGTTGGCCAAAGCGCTTTCGTGCGCGGATACCCCGGAAGCATCAGGGAACTTGCCTTTGAAGGATTCAGGGAGGCCATGCAGGACGCTCAAATTTCAAATAAAGACATCGATGCATCGATCATTTGTTCGTCCCCGGAATACGACAAGCAGCGATCGCCTGCCGGGGTTTTAGCGGAATACCTGGGGCTTACGCCACAGCCCACCTGTTACCTGGAAAGCCTGTGTTCTTCCAGCAGCATGGGGTTGAGGTTTGCTTATTCACTGGTCAAATCCGGTCTTCACGATGTTGTGGCCGTGGTGGGTTTTCAGAAGATGTCGGAGATATCGTCAGCCGAAAGTCAGGAGCGGATGGGCCGAGGTGCGGACATTCAGTGGGAGAGCCCCTTTGGCACCATGATGCCGGCATACTATGCCATGTATGCCAAAAGGCATATGGCGGAGTACGGCACCACCCCCGAAGATCTGGCGCTTATTCGCGTCAAAGCCGCCACCTACGGTCAGCTCAACGACAAAGCCGTCTATCGCAAACCCGTGGCCTTAGAGATGTTTTCAGATTCGAATAGTCCCATGTCGGGTCCCGTAGCGTCCCCCCTCAGGGTCGGGGATTGTTGTGCCAATGCGGATGGCAGTTCATGCATCATCGTTGCCAGCGAGGAAAGGGCAAAGGCCCTCTGCAAGAAGCCGGTGTGGATACTGGGTGTGGGATCGGCTTCCACCGCCGTCAACCTGGCGGGGAGAGACCTGTTTTCAGGGCTTACGGTTGCGAAGGAATCGGCGGCACAGGCCTACAAAATGGCCGGCATTACCGCAAAAGATGTGGATGTGGCGGAAGTCCACGATTGTTTTACCATCGCCGAGATGATGGCCTATGAAAACTTGGGTTTTGCAAAACCCGGCGAGGGAAAAGAGCTGATCCGGGCAAAAGAAACCTACAAAGAGGGGAGCATCCCGGTCAATGTTGACGGCGGCCTGTTGTCCAAGGGGCATCCCATCGGCGCCACCGGCGGTTCACAGATCAGAACCATTGTACGCCAGTTGCGCGGGGAGGCTGGCGACATTCAGGTCAAAGATCCGGAGATCGGACTGGTTCACAACATCGGCGGTGTGGGCCTGTACGGAAACGTCAGCATTTTTGGGAGGTAACATCATGGGAAAGAAAAGAGAAATAGATGATCGATTTAAGAAATTCGGAACCGTGACTTTTACCGCCACCACAAAGGTCAATGACTTTATCAGTCAACTGGAGCAGGGAAAAGTCATGGGCACCCGGTGCAAGGAATGCGATGCGGTTTACTTCCCGCCTCGGTCCGATTGCGCCAAATGCCTCTCCAGCGATATGGAATGGTTCGAGGTGTCCGGAAAAGGCAAGCTGGTATCTTACAGCAAACTTGAATACGCACCCATCGGATTCGGCGATGATCTTCCCTACTCCATTGCGCTGTTGGATTATGGCGATTACAAGGTTTTTGGCCGAATCGCTTCCGATGTGCCCGAAGCGGAAATTCAAGTGGGCATGGAGATGACCACCCGCGCCAACACGCTGTCAAACGGTCAGTTGAATTTCGTATTTCAAAAGGCCTAACATAAAATAAATGCCCGGTTCCCGTTGTACATGCGGCGGGAATCCGGCACTGAACTGGAGAATGCCGTGGCCGTTTCCCACTGTGAAAAATCCGAGTGGCTGGAAATTGCCATTGATGCGGCGCCTGAGTTAAATGACCCTTTGAGCGCCTTTTTTTTTGATCTGGGCTGCACGGGCGTGGTGTGGGAAGATTTCGGCAACCGTACCCTCAAGGCGTATCTGCCCTTAGCGGAAAGCCCGGAGGACATCCAAAACCGGATCTCCATCTATCTCAATGACCTGTCGTTAGTTCATCCGCATCTTCCCCTGTCCGGTTTTACGTTAACAAAAGTGGAAAACCAGGATTGGCAGCAAAACTGGCGGCGGTTTTTTCATCCGGTCCGGGTCACGGACCGGCTTCTGATCCTTCCGGTTTGGGAAAAGCCGGCGCCTCGGGTGGAAAATGAGCATGTCATCCGTATCGATCCTGGCCCTGCCTTTGGAACAGGACAACACGCCACCACCAAAATGTGTCTTCAAGCCATGGAAGCCTTTGGGGCCGATGAATCGCAAGCCCTGCTGGATGTGGGAACGGGCAGCGGTATTCTTGCCATTTATGGCGTAAAGCTGGGATTCGGCAACATTGAGGCCATCGATGTGGATCCCGAGGCGGTTCGCTGGGCCGAGCGGAACATTCGGTTAAATGGCGCAACCAACGCCATAACCCTTTCTTCAAAGGGCATTGAAGCAATAAATGGCCGGTTTTCCATGGTCTGCGCAAACCTTATCCTGGGAGAACTCCTGCACTTGATGCCCGTCCTTACCCGGCTGACCGAACCCCATGGGCGATTGGTGATATCGGGACTTCTGAGAAATCAGGTGGAGCGGATTAACGCCTCGCGCCCTTCCGCGGAGCTCCATCATATGGAGACCCTTTATGATGAAGAATGGGCCTGCATGATTTTTGAGAAGAATCCGTGAATAACATTCGGCTAAGGCGTTTTCTGGTTGAAGACCTTACAATTCATGAAGGCGCCTGTATCATTACGGGGGGAGAAGCGAAACACATTTCAAAAGTGCTTCGAATGGTTCGGGGTGACCCCCTGATCCTCATGGATGGGAAAGGCGCGCGTTTTTTGGCCGAGATTTCATTTGTTTCGCATAACGAGGTAGGCGTCGAAATCAAAAAAAATCTCCCCGCCGCCTCCCCCTCTCCCGTAGACATTACCCTGTGTCAGGCGGTAATTAAATCAACGCCTATGGATTACCTGATTCAAAAGACCTCCGAACTGGGCGTTAACAGTATCCGTCCCTTCATCAGTTCCCGAACGGTGGTTCATTTTCAATCGGACAAACAGCAAAAAAAACTGAAGCGGTGGAGAGAAATCGCTCACAGCGCCGCAAAACAATGCAACAGGGCCATTCCCGCGAAAATTGCACCCATGGAAACCTTTAAAGAGCAGCTTGCCAACCTTGAATCGGAACCGGGGATAAAGGCGATTTTGTGGGAGGGAGAAACTGCCAGGGACCTCAAGGCGTTGATTCAAAGTCATGGGCCATGCGCCCAATTCATAGGCATGGTGGGCCCTGAAGGCGGGTTTTCCCCTGAAGAGATTTTAACCGCTCAAAAGGCCGGCTTTTCCCCTGTTTCCATGGGCGCCAGGATTTTAAGATCCGAGACTGCGGCTGTGACGCTGGTAGCCGTTGTTCAGTATGAATGGGGGGATTTAAACATAAACAAAGATGGCGGTTTTTGGCCTTGATCATCGTTTCGACCATTTTCCGCCTGGGGTTAAAACCCCAGGCTATTATCTGCCGTCCCTACGGGACTATAAAAGCCCCATCGGGGCGACAGACAATAGCCCGGCAATTTATTGCCGGGTGGCCGGAACGATGATCAAGGCCCGGTTTTTTTTGATCCGGCAGATGATTTGAGAAACTTCCTTGACCTGTTTCGGCCCATTTCTTATACTCACCGTGATACATAGACTCGAAAGGGGAAGGGGGTGAAGGCGACGCTTTTCAGGGTCAAATGAAAAACACAACTATTTTTAAAAACAGGAGGTTTTTAGGATGAAAAAGAAAATCATGTTCGCACTCGTTTTTATGCTGTTGCTGGGAACGACAGCCCTGACATTTGCGGGAGACAACCCGCTGCGAGACGAAGAAAAAAGGGTTAATGCAAGTTTTGCGGCGTTGATTCCGCCCGATAAGATTATCAGTGTGGACCAATTCTATCAGGTTTACCAGGATGTCATGGCGGGTAAAAAAAAGGCCTATCTGATCGATGTGAGAACCCATCCTGAGTTTTACGCCTTTCACATTGAAGGGACCGATCATATTCACGCCGGTCACATGTATACCATTCCAAAGAAGATCACAGATCCCAACGCAGAGATCTATGTGTGGTGCCGTACCTCCCATCGGGCCAAATATACCGTCGGTTTCCTTTACAAATATGGCTATAAAAATGTTTATCTTGTCGACGGCGGAGTCGTGGGCTGGGCCAAGGCGGGACACCCCTTTGTGAACCAGTTTACGGGGAAGTTCACCATCAACGAATATCGAAAAATTCCGTCAGATGTTGAAAAATCTTTCCGCGTAAGGGAATTTCATCCATACTAGACATATGTATTTCATTATCGACCTAAAATAAGGGGAAAGGGCACGACGTCCTTTCCCCTAAATCTTTTTTTGACGGGGATGGATGGCAAATGAAAATTCTTGACGATCTGACATCGACGCTGCACTTTGATGCTTCCGTAACAGATATCCGTCAGGGGGTATTCCATACGGGCGTTGTGACCCGAAACTGCGGACTGGCTGCGACGCTTCCCCGGGATGCCCTCAGGCAAAAACCGCCCATGGTGGAGGAACCGGGTCTCTTATTGAGTAAAAGCCCCGAGGCGCTGGTCCGGATGGCCTACTCGGAACGGCTGCTGGAAGCGGCCATTGGTATGGCCGCCATCAATTCCCTGTTGGAATTTGACGCAGACAATTGTGTGGAGGCTAACGCCGCCGAATTGATTCTTGAAAAAGGCACGGGGAAAAAAATCGCCATTGTGGGGCATTTCCCCTTTATTCCCAAAATTCGGAAACATGCCGATGAACTCTGGGTCATTGAAAAGAATAAGGAAGAGGGGGACCATGATGAGGCCGAGGCCGACGCGATCATCCCCCGGGCCCATGTGGTGGCCATGACCGGGACGGCGTTGACCAACCATACCATGGATCACCTCCTTGGCCTGTGTGACCCCAAAGCCTATGTGATTCTGCTGGGCGATACGGTTCCCTTGTCCACCGTCCTTTTTGATTACGGTGTGGATGCCCTGTGCGGAACACAGGTGGTGGATGTTGAGATGGCGCTTCGCTGCGTCAGCCAGGGGGCGAATTTCAGGCAAATCCGGGGCACCCGGAAGCTGACCATGACAAAATAAAGATTGAACATACCCGATGGGAGGAAAAACCATGAGATTTGTGGTGATTGGCGGTGATGCGGCAGGCATGAGCGCTGCAAGCCGCGCCAAAAGAAACCAGCCGGAAATGGAAGTAACAGTCCTGGAGCAAACCGAAGATGTTTCGTACAGCGCCTGCGGCATGCCCTACAATATCGCGGACCCGGATCGGAAAATGGATGATCTGGTGGTCAGAAGCGCCCCCGTTTTCAGGGAAAAGCAAGGGATTGACCTTAGATGCGGGCACAGGGCGGAATCCATTGACACCGCTGCCAAAAACGTCAGCGGTCGAACCTCACAGGGAAAGGACTTCCAAATCCCATATGATAAGCTCCTCATCGCCACCGGCGCTTCTCCCATCATGCCCGACTTGCCGGGGTTTGATCTTCCCGGTGTCGTGGGACTCAAAAGTCTCGCCGACGGCAAGCGAATTAAACAATTCATCGGTGATTGGAACATCGAAAAGGTTGTCATTATCGGCATGGGATACATTGCGCTGGAAATGGCGGAAGCCCTTCGCGCCAGGAACATTGACGTTCATATGGTAAAACCCCGAACCGTATTTCTACCCAATTTTGACGATCAACTTGCGGCAATGGTGAAAGAAGAGGTGGAGCGTAACGGGGTCAACCTGGCCTTGGGGCACACGGTCAGTGAAATTCAAAAAACCGGTGAAAATCTCAAGGTGGTATGCCCCGATTTGACCCTCGAAGGACAAATGGTGCTGGTCAGTATCGGGGTTTCGCCCAACAGCCGGATGGCTGAAATGGCCGGTATTGAATTGGGGATCTCCAAAGCCATTGCCGTGGATCGGTCTCTGCTGACATCCAACCGGGACATTTATGCCGCCGGCGACTGTGCCGATGCCTACCATGTGGTTACCGGAAAGAAAACCTGGGTCCCCCTGGCCTTGTGGGCCAACCGGGGCGGTTGGGCCGTGGCCGACCATGTTTCGGGCAAGGACGTGAGTCTTCAGGGCATTGCCGGAACAGCAGTCTTCAAGGTCTTTGACCTTCAGGTGGCCGGTACGGGTTTGAACGCGGCAGAGGCCTTCAAAGCGGGATTTGATCCGGTGGCAGTCACCATCAAAAGCAGAAGCCGTGCCCATGCCCATCCGGGGTCGAAAACCATTTCCGTGCATATGGTGGGGGATCGAAAAACCGGGCGTCTTCTGGGGGTCCAGATGGTCGGACATGAGGGGGTGGCCCATCGGATAAACGCTCCCGCAGTGGCCCTTTCCGCCGGCTTGACCGTTGAAGCCTTCAGCCAGTGTGATCTGGCCTATGCGCCGCCGTTTAGCCCGGTATGGGATCCCATGCTGACCGCTGCCAATCAGTTGTTGAAAAAGATGTGAAATGATTTAAGGCATAAGGAGAAAGTTCATGATTCGTGCAAAACTCTGGTTTCGATGTGCTGCCATGCATGATCCGGTGACCCCCACCATTCTGAAACCCGCCATCATCAGTTGGGAGGCCAAGCAAAGGCAGGTGGATTTGACCATTGAACGTGCCTTCAATGGCGATGAACTGGTCATGCGCATGAAGGGTTGGGTGACGGTAGATGTAAAAAAAGCCATTGCGGCGGTCAAGAAAAGGGGACGGCTCAAAGTTCTGGACGAGCGGGAGCTGGTGGTGGAATTTGAATCGGAAGAAGACTTCGAAGCATTGAACGCTGAACTGGCCGAAATTTTCGGAGATCAGCTGAACATGGATCGGATATAACCTCCCATGGATTCAGATCCCGTTGAAATACCTGTCGACGGCGTTCTGGACCTTCACACCTTTGCACCCAAAGACGCCGGCTCAGTGGTGGATGAGTATTTGTGGGCGTGCATGCAAAAGGGGATTCTTGATGTGAAAATCATCCATGGAAAGGGGAAAGGGGTGCTTCGCCGCACGGTGCATGACCGCCTTATGAAACACCCGGATGTCGTCCGGTACCAACTGGATGACGGCGCCTCGGGGTGGGGAGCCACCCTGGTACGACTCAGGGAGGTGCGGCTCAAAAAGGATTCTCAGGGCTCTCCCTGAGAGCCTTGAACATACGGTTTTTGTCCAACGGCCTGACCTCCCGGACAATCCATTCCCGGAATGCGTCTCCCTGGGGGGTGGACTGCTTATAGCTCATCAAATCCAACTGTATACCGAGGGCTTCGGAAACCCTGGTCGCCAAAATGGGCCAAATTTCACCGATATCGCCCACTATGGGGAGACTGCCGGGTATCCTGGCAAACCCGGACATCTCCATTCGAAAGGGAATGTCCATGGACTTTGTTTTGGGCAGGCCCCGGTCAACGGCCCTGGATACCCGCCCGTCCCTTCGCTCATGCTGCCAAGCCTTTTCAAGGGAGGGGTCCAGATCGATCCGTAAAATCTTCTTTTTCGCCAGGGAATAGGTGCGGTCCCCTTCCCAGTGAGACCAGATCCCATGACCGGTGTAACGTTCAAAGGGGCCGTCATGAATTTCCTGACTTAGGACCACGGCGGATTCAATGATCACGTCCGCGCTATCCAGCAGATCCGCGATCCCACGGCATCGTTGGGAGATGGAAATGGAATCCCCAATTGCCAGCCCCACTTCTCCCCCTCCCACCAGTTGAGGGACGGTTACCAGGACCGGGATTTTTTTTCGTGCGCCAGCGCCGATCATGGTGTAAGGATCGGCCCCGAGGCCCGCCACCTGCTCAAAAGGGAGGCCATATCGCCGGGCAAGTGACAGTACATCACGTGCCAGTCGCTCCGTACGCAGCCCCGTGGGATATGCCATGTTTCCTGCCACCTTGGTGATCACATCCCCCCTGCTTCCGATCATTCTGCGATACAGATCCATATCCAGGCAAATCTCATGTTCATAGGATAGCAATTCATCCATTGAAACCAGGCTGACCTCAAGCCGACCATCGACGGGGAGCAGATCCCGGTCAAGTCCCAATCGTTCGCCATCTACCCGTTTGACCTTTTCCAGTGCCCCCGCCATTTCATGGCTGACCACCGCCGAGCTGGTACTCACCCCATCGATCAGGTTTTTGTGAATCAACTCCGCGATCAGGGTGGTTACCCCCTCATGAATGTTGGGACCGCTGCCTACTACCGCAACGATTTTGCCGTTATTTTTTTTAGTTTTCACCATAATGTCGATGGCCTGGTCTACTCGGTGCCTGGTTTCTTCAGAAAGGCCCCGGTACAAAGCATCGATAGCAGTACGATCAATAGTCATGGACAACCTCTTTAGGTTTTAGGTAAAAAAATGGAACCAGATCATCAAACTTAAAACGTAAAACGTAAAACTTTTTTGATAACCTCGGCATGGCGGTGTGCCGCGGCCTGCGTTTGGAGCACTGCGGCCCTGGCGCGTCGGCCCATGGCACTTGCTTTTTCCGGATGGGTCAGCAGCCACAAAACTTTTTCCGCCAAATCTTCGGGGCCGAGCACCGGCAGACTGCCTCCCGAGGCTTCCAGAATATTCTTGGCATCCTGGAAATCCTCCATATGGGGACCATAAAGGACTGGTTTTTCCCATATGGCCGGTTCCAGGGGATTTTGGCCCCCCAGGGAAACCAGGCTTGCGCCGCAGAACACCAGGGTGGCAATGCTGTAGATATTGAACAGCTCGCCAAAAGTATCCATTACCAGGATTTGCGCTGTTCGCAAGGCTTTCCCCCGACCGATTTCTGTTCTCAACTGGTATTGAAATCCCCGATCCCGGATCAAGGCGCAAATATCGGGGGTCCGGTTGATATGCCGGGGCGCCAGAATCAACAGTACATTCGGAAATTCCAGGAGAATCTTCCTATAAACATCCAGCAGCATCGCCTCTTCTCCCCCACGGGTGCTGCCGGCAACCATCACCGGTTCAGAGGATTCCAGGTTCAGTATCCGCCGCATTTTCAGCGCCACGGCAGGGTCCTGAGCAGTGTTCAAATGGTCGTACTTGGCATTTCCATTGACCTGGATTTTTTCCGGCAAGGCGCCCATGGCATGGATACGGCGGGCGTCTGTTTCGGAGATCATACTGAAGGCATCAAAATTTTTCAGTACCATTTTAAAAAAAGGTTTAAACCGCAAATATCCTTTAAGGGATCGCGGGGAAATGCGACCGTTGATCAGGACGGTTTTAATGCCCATTTTCCGCGCCGTAAAGATCCAGGCCGGCCATATTTCCGTTTCCAGAAAAACCATCACATCTGGCCGTACGGCGGATAAGGCCTTGAACACACAAACCGGCAGGTCGAGGGGTGCATAGACCACCGGGATATCCTCTTCAAAGGTCTCAAGGGCAAGATTTCGACCATGTTCCGTCACCGTCGAAACGAGAACGGCGCAACCGGGCAGTTTCACCCGCAGCGCTTTGATAATGGCTGCGGCGACCCGGATTTCCCCCAGGGAGGCCCCATGAATCCAGATCCTGGGGCGACCGGAAAGGGATTCAACGGTTCTTTTTGGCAAAATCCCCAGACGTTCCTGAAAATGCTTCTGAAAACGCTTTGTTACGAAAACATACAGGCAAAGAAAGGGAAAAAGAAATAGAACCAGGCCCGTGGTCAAGGTTCCGTATATGGCGTAAAACACCTTTGGACTCCTAAATGATGTGCGGGTTTATTCCACCCAATGGAATGTTCGTTCAACGGCTTTTTTCCAGTTTCGGTAACCGATGGCTCTTTCCTTCTCGGTAAGGGTCGGCTGCCAGGAACGATCTTCAGACCAGTTTTGCCACAACTCTTCCCGGCTGGACCAGAAGCCCACCGCCAGTCCGGCAGCGTAGGCGGCGCCCAGTGCCGTGGTTTCACTGATCCGGGGGCGAATCACGGGAACATTGAGGATGTCCGACTGGATCTGCATCAATAGGTTGTTTGCCACCATGCCCCCATCCACCTTGAGACTGGGCAGCGAGTGACCGGCGTCCTTTTCCATGGCGTCCACGATATCCCGGGTTTGATAGGCGCAGGCTTCCAGTACGGCCCGCGCCATATGCCCCTTGTGGATATAGCGGGTCAACCCGACCATGACCCCACGGGCATCGTCGCGCCAGTAAGGGGCGAACAGGCCGGAAAAGGCGGGGACAATAAACATGCCGCCGTTGTTCTCGACGGTGCCGGCCAGGGCTTCGATGTCAGGGGCGGTATCGATCAACCCAAGATTGTCCCGAAACCATTGTACCAGGGCCCCGGCCATGGCAATGGATCCCTCAAGGGCGTAGATGGGTTCATGACCGCTCATCTGGTAAGCCACCGTGGTGATGAGACCATGCTTCGACGGGACAGGTTCCGAGCCGGTGTTGAGCAGTAGAAAGCAGCCGGTGCCATAGGTGTTCTTGGCGTCCCCTTTTTCGAAACAGGCCTGACCCACCAGGGCCGCCTGCTGATCCCCCAGTGCCCCGCAGACGGGGGCCTGGGCGCCCAAAGGACCATCGTGGGTCGTGAGTCCCCAGAAGTTTTCGTCGGAGGATGGAACGATCTCGGGCAGCATTTGTCGGGGGATATCCAGGATTTCTAAAATATCGTTGTCCCAGGAGAGGGTTTTGAGGTCCATAAGCAGGGTTCGACTGGCGTTGGTGACATCGGTCACATGTGCCCCCTTGCCGGGCCCTCCGGTAAGCCACCAGATGACCCAGGTTTCCATGGTGCCGAAGATGGCATCCCCTTCCAAAGCAGCTTTTTTTGCTTCCGGAAAATGATCCAGTATCCATTTAATCTTGGGACCGGAAAAATAGGCGGCAACGGGAAGTCCCGTTGTTTCCCGAAACCGACCCTGGCCGCCGTCCTTAATGAGCGCCCGACAGATGCCGTCAGTACGGGTACACTGCCATACAATGGCGTTAGCGTAGGGTTTTCCCGTGTGACGGTTCCAAACCACGGTGGTCTCCCGCTGATTGGTGATGCCGATGGCGGCGAGATCCCGACCTTTCAACCCGGCATTTGCGATCGCCCCCCTGATCACATCCTGGGCGTTATTCCAGATTTCCAGGGGGTCGTGTTCCACCCAGCCGGGTTCAGGAAATAGCTGTTGATGTTCTTTTTGGTCCAACCCAACCACGCGTCCCTCATGGTCAAAAACAATAAACCGGGTGCTGGTGGTTCCCTGATCCAACGCGCCTATGAATTTGCCCATCGCTCAAACTCCATTATTTGCAAAGGTATAAATGACACCATCCCTAACATGAACCGGCTAAAACATCCAGGATCATTTCCCGATTTCAGGTTGCAAAGCATCTGATCTTCATGGTAAAAAATGGTACTTTTTTAATGACTCCCATACATTGATATGATACCTTTCGTTCAAAATCCAACATCGCGGCTTGCAACCAAGGGAGATGAAATCGGAAATGCTCTTTAAACGAAATATTCTGTGCATCGGGGCCGGTTATGTGGGGGGTCCCACCATGGCCATGATCGCTTTTAAGTGTCCACAATACAAGGTTAGTGTGGTGGATATCAACCCTGATCGGATTGCCCAATGGAATTCCGACAAGCTGCCTATTTATGAGCCCGGTCTCGACGAGGTGGTCAGGGCGGCCAGAGGGAAAAACCTCTTTTTCAGTACCGACATTGAAAAAGGGATTCGGGAGTCCGACGTTATTTTTGTCAGCGTCAATACGCCCACCAAAACCTTCGGGGCCGGCGCCGGCATGGCTGCCGATCTTCAGTACTGGGACAAAACAGCGCGGCAGATTCGAAAGCATTCTCGAAACAGCAAAATCATCGTTGAAAAAAGTACCCTGCCGGTGAAAACCGCCCAGGCCATGGAACGCATCCTCACATGCGGGGACAGCGGCGTTTGTTTTGATGTTTTGTCAAACCCGGAATTTCTGGCCGAAGGTACGGCCATCAAGGATCTGGAAAATCCGGATCGGGTGCTCATCGGTTCTTCCCAGACGCCCGGCGGTTTAATGGCCCGGGATGTGCTTGTGGAGATCTACGCCAACTGGGTGCCAAAAGGCAAAATTATCACCTCCAATATCTGGAGCAGTGAACTCTCCAAACTGGTGGCCAATGCTTTTCTGGCCCAGCGGATTTCCTCGGTAAATGCCATCAGCGCCCTCTGCGAAAAGGCTGATGCGGACATCCAGGAGGTGACACGTGCCGTGGGCATGGACAGCAGGGTGGGGCATAAATTCCTGAATGCCAGCATCGGGTTCGGCGGGTCCTGTTTTAAGAAAGATATCCTGAACCTGGTCTATATCTGCCGGCATTATGACCTCGATGAGGTGGCGGATTACTGGGAAGGCGTCGTCAAAATCAACGCTTATCAAAAAGAACGGTTCATCCTCAACATGCTTCACGTCATGTTCAATACCCTGGCCGGGAAAAAAATCTGTTTGTTCGGTTTTGCTTTCAAGGCCGACACCGGGGACACCCGGGAAAGTCCAGCCATCCGAATCGCCAAACGGCTTATGGAAGAAAGAGCGGACCTGGTGATTTCGGACCCGAAGGCCATTGACAATGCCAGGGATGATTTGAAAGGAACGCCTGGCACTGTTTCCTATGTTGAAGATCCCTATGAGGCGGCGGCCGGTTGCTGCGCCATCGCCATCATGACCGAATGGTCCCTTTACAAGGGGCTCGATTACGAAAAAATTTACCGCTCCATGGTGAAACCCGCTTTTGTGTTTGACGGCCGGAACGTTCTCGATCACCAGGCGCTTTATGA
Source organism: Desulfatiglandales bacterium (assembly GCA_963664475.2). Lineage (GTDB taxonomy): Bacteria > Desulfobacterota > DSM-4660 > Desulfatiglandales > Desulfatiglandaceae > NaphS2. Next base: position 650,189 of record CAXXXE010000001.1, on the reverse strand, counting down.
CATCGGGTTTAATGTCTTCCCCATCGGAAAACCACCCCTCACCCATTTTTAACCGGAGGTTTTAGGAACATGCTTCATCATCAAAAACGCATTCTGGTGACCGGCGGTGCGGGATTTTTAGGGTCCCACCTCTGCGATCGCCTGATTCGAGAGGGCCATGACGTTTTGTGCCTGGATAATTTCTTCACCGGAACCAAACGGAACATTCTTCATCTCCTACAAACCCCCAATTTCGAACTGATCCGTCATGATCTGGCGTTCCCCATATTCCTGGAGGTGGATGAAATATACAACCTGGCCTGCCCGGCATCCCCCATTCATTACCAGCATAACCCGGTGAAGACCGTCAAGACCAATGTGCTGGGATCCATCCACATGCTGGGGCTGGCCAAACGGGTCCATGCCAAGATTTTGCAGGCCTCCACCAGCGAAGTCTATGGAGACCCTTCGGTTCACCCCCAAACGGAAAGCTACTGGGGCAACGTGAACACCATCGGAATAAGGTCCTGCTATGATGAGGGGAAACGGTGTGCCGAAACCCTCTTTTTTGATTACCACCGTCAGAACAATGTGAACATCCGGGTGGTTCGCATTTTCAATACCTACGGCCCCCGAATGCATCCCAATGACGGCCGGGTGGTGAGCAATTTCATTGTTCAGGCCTTAAAAGACCAGGATATCACGGTTTACGGGGATGGATCCCAGACCCGTTCCTTCTGTTATGTGGATGATCTCATTGAAGGCATGGTCCGCATGATGAATGGGCCCGATGAATTCGCAGGCCCGGTGAACCTCGGGAACCCAACGGAATTCACCATCCTGGAACTGGCGGAAAAAATCATTCAACTGACCGGCAGCAGGTCCAAAATCGTCTTTCGGCCCCTTCCCCAGGATGATCCCTTGCAGCGTCAACCCAATATTTCCCTGGCAAAGGCGAAACTCCAGTGGGAACCGGGTACCCAATTGGAACAGGGGCTCCGGAGTACCATCGCCTTTTTCAAGGCCTTTCTGAAGGATGGATGAGGGTCGATAATACATGAGAACGATCATGTTCCCCATACTCCATATCCCACAAGGAGCCCCAGGGCAATCCCCATCATTCCGTATTCTCCCAAAGAAATTCGATACCTCCGGCGAAGGGTTCGTCCTCCTCGCGCAAATCCCCTGGATTCCATGGCCATGGCCAGATGGTCCGCCAGGACGAATGACTGTACCAGAAGCGGTATGAGCAGGGCCACGAAGTGGGGCACATTTCGAATCCTGGGTCTGAGATCGATGCCCCTGGAGCGTTGGGCATCCACGATGCGTCGAATTTTTATTCCCATGAAGGGAACGTATCGAAGCGAGGTGGTAAGAATAAAACAGAATTCATAGGGCACACCCATCTGTCTCAGGCTCCGGCCCAGATCCTCGGGATCCATGCCATGAAAAAAGAGAAATGAGACGGTAAGGAGATTGAGCAGCCGCAGGGAAAGCATGAGCGCGGTGTTCGCATCAAAGGAGATGATGGCGATAACGAAGACCAGTCCCACCAGGGGCAGCAGCATTTTGAGAGAACGAATCCACGGCCCCGCCATCTTGAACAGAAGGAGCCCCGCAAACAGGAGGCCCAGGGCCACGGTGAGGGGCAGTGTCTTTCCGGTCATGAGAATGGCGGCAATCCCCATGGCGCCCAGGGCCAGTTGTGTCCTCGGGTCCAGCTTTGTTCTGGAATTCGAATCCTTAATGCCCACGGTTTTCGGGTCCTCCAGTACCCGACCACACCTCCCCAGGAACGCCACCCATGGGACGGAGTACCCCCATATGGATGACATCCTCCCGGGCCAGTTCCCGGGGAGTGCCTGTGCCCACCACCCGACCTCCGTGTACAACCACCCATCGACTTGCCGTGGCAAGGGCGAATTCCAGGTCGTGGGTCACCACCACGATGATTACCCCCGTTTCCCTGAGTGATAGAAGGCATCCGGCCAAGGCCTCCAGAAACCGGCCATCCTGCCCCACAGTGGGTTCATCCAAAACCAGCAACTTCGGTCCCATGGCCAGAATTGAGGCCACGGATACGCGCTTTTTCTGCCCCTCGCTGAGGCGGTAGGGGGACCGGTCCAAAAGTTCGTCGAGATGGAAAAGGGCGCACAACTCCCGGAACCGCTCCTCGGCCCCCTCCGGGGAGAGTCTCAACCCGATTTTAAGTTCATCCGCCACGCTGTTTTTAAAAAACTGATCGTTGGGGTTCTGAAAGGAGATGCCGATCCGGCCGGCCATGCGGGACGGTCCCGCCCTTCCGATCTTCTTTCCCATGTAGATCACCTCCCCTCCTTGAGGGCGCAGGAGGCCGTTGAAATGCCGGATTAGAGTGGTTTTGCCCGATCCATTGGACCCCACCACCGCGAGGATTTCACCTGGCCTCACCTGGAGGGAAACATCATGAAGGATAGGATGATGATCTATTTCATAGCGGATGTTTTGCAGCCGAAGCAGGGGTTCCATCAACGGCTCCGCCGCTTCGAAATCAGGTCCGGCGGGATAGCGGGGCAATAGATGCTGGTCCAGGAGTACCGGACCCGCCGCCCTGGGGAGGCCGTCAAAGAGGCATCTGCCACGGTCCATAACCACGCAGCGGGTGGCATCTGAGAGAATGGCCTCCACCCGCTGCTCAATGACCACCACGGTGGTCCCCTGCCGGTGAAGGCTGCAAAGAATTTTCCGGACTCGCTCAGACCCTTGCCGGTCCAGGTGGGCCAGGGGTTCATCCAGGACCAGAATGGGAGGGGCCACGCAGAGGACCGATGCAATGGCCACCAACCGCTTTTCTCCCCCGGAAAGGGCTGTGGGGGAACGGTCCAGCAGATGCACGATGCCGACTGCCTCCGCGGTACGCCGGATCTCTTTTTGGATTTCCGGGGCGGGTCGGCCTAGGCTCTCCAGGCTGAAGGCGATCTCGTTTTCAACGGTACTGTTGAAAAGCTGAGCGTCAGTGTTTTGAAACACCAGGCCCACCGTCGGAAATAGATCCCCCACGGTGAGATTTGCCGTGTTGCGGCCCAGGATAGAGACCCGACCCTCAAGAGCGCCACCGAAAAAATGGGGGATAAGGCCGTTTAGAAGGTATCCCAGGGTGGATTTTCCCGATCCGCTCCCACCGCAGAGCAGCAGGTACTCCCCTTTGTTTACAACAAGATCGATGCCTTTAAGTGCCCGTGCCCCATTTGAGTCCGGATATTGGTAGTGTATGTTGGAGAGACGGATCACGGTTTCCAGAGGCCGGCCTTTCTGAGCAGATGAAGGGCCATAATGCCGAAGACCGTACCCCCCAGGGTGCTGACGCTGAAGGCGATGATCAGGGTCGCCATGGCCATGGACTTGCCCATGAACAGGGGCGCCACGATCCAGGCGCTTGCAAGAGCGCCCAAGAGCCCGGTTCCCACCACCTCTCCGACTCCGGCCCAGTAGATATTTCGAAAGGCCTTGTAAGCCAGGCCCGCCAGGAGCGCTCCGATCATCCCTCCGGGAAAAGCCAGGAGGGTGCCAAGCCCCAGGATATTACGAAGGATGGCGGCCACCATGGCCATGATTACCGCGTACAGGGGACCCAGCATCACCGCAGCCAGGACGTTCACCATGTGCTGGGCCGGAAAGCACTTGGCGATACCCACTGGGATAAAGATGGGGGAAAGCGCCACGGAAACGGCCACCAGGATCACGGCAAGGGCCACTTGTTTGGTCTTCATGATGTCTGTTCCTCTCTCCCCAGGATGAAAAAATCCGATCCGCCCAGTTTTTGGGTTTTGTAGCGCGATGGCTTCTATGTCTTTGTTGTCGGTCATGGGAGTCCTTTCCACAAAAAAACCGCTTCCTTCCAAAGAAGAAAAGCGGTTCAATAAGGAACACCCAACACGAATCGCATGACCACACGACGATATCGCACCGCTTCCCTCCGCCGGCATTACCCGGTTCAGGTTCCAAGGGTTGCAGGATGTTCAAATTCGATCCGGCTCTCAGCAATATCACCCCTAGCGACAGCAAAGAGCATAGCGTCTCAGGGGTGACATGTCAAGAAGTACACCGCTGTGAATTTATCTAAAACGTAAAAACCTTGGCTTCCGCGGCCAGATCTATCAAATGGGGTCCGCCGTCTAAAATCATGTTTGAGAAGAACTTTGACTCGTCAACCTGACGATTCTTAGCGCAGGGAATTCAGACGCCAAAGGGCACTTCTTTTTCAACCAGGTAGGGAAGATAATCATTTGGACAGTCGCCCGTTCCCGTTTTCTGAGTGAAGTCCCTTTGATTATTTGCCCACAATACACCGCCGTCTATCATAAAAACATTTACACCATGTCCTTTGGAATGAGCAATTTTGGCGAATTGAAAACACCGGGTCGCCTTCTCGTTGTCATCCTGACTTAACACAAATAAAAATTCGGCCATAAGTTAACTCCTTTCTTTTTGTTACAAATTCAAGTTGATATGAAATAACCGCGGACATCCTCTTACTCCCATTTCAGTGGAGTGTCCTTTCATCCCAGTCACCGTCATCATCATCATCGTAATCTTCGTCCGGAAGCAAATCAGCCATCGCCATGGCTTCGAAGGCTGCTTCGACAATGTCTTCGTCATCGGATTGGGTCAGGTCACTGAGAAAATCTGCCGCCTCTTGCGGGCGGATGCTCGCCATGGCATCAATAGCCGCCAGCCGCAACGATTTTTCCGTCACGTTACTGGTGGCGAGACTATTAATGTGAGACCAGGCGGCATCCACCTCCCAGTTCCCCGCGGCGCAAACCGCCTCATAGCGAATATCCTCGTTTTTGGATTTTAACGCCTCCAGGATCTGGGTCTCAAACCCCTGAATATATCGCATGCAAAATACTGCCGTGAGCCGCCATAACGCGTCACCGCTGGAATACGCATCACGGATTGCCGCCTGGTGCCATTCTTGCGGCGCTCGCACCGACCCCTCCAAAGTTCGACGCCGAACTTCCATGGGAACATCCATATCCATGTAGAGCTTGCGGAGGGATTCCTGGATTTCGTGAAATGTTTCTTCGCAAATAGGCACGTCTTCGGGGTCCTCGAATCCATCCAAATCGGCGGTTTCTAAAACCGGCCCCAGCGATATCACCGCTCTTGCGCGGAGCTCCTCCGGTTCGGCGTCATTGCGCACGATAGCAAGCAATGCCGCAACGAGTTCATCATTGATAACGGTAAAATCCCCCGCCAGGTCTGCTGCAAGCAGACGGTCGGATTTATCCTTTTGGTTATCACGAAGAATTCCCAAAAGCATATTGTCCGTACCTTGAGGCCATTCCCAAGGTGGCATATCTTCCAAAACTTTCAGTTCCATGATCTCATCTCCCTCCCGTGTTTCATTTTGTCTTTAGAGGACCTCTGTATGCCAGGAAAGTTTTGCGCGCTCGACGAAGCGCTTGATTTTGTCCGGATCCAGGTCGGCCAGGAGGAACTTGCCTGGTTGGTTGTCCCATTCTGCAACCATTGGCTGCAGTTTTTAATTTTCCCCATTGCCCTCGATACTGTCGCCGGTAATGCGCATGACGTATTTGGGGTTGTCGGTGATGAACAAATTACAGATGTCTATTTTGCTGAGTTCTTTCTTGTTAATTTCGTCCAAAACACACCTCTTTTTAAAGGACTCAGGTGTACGCTTACCGATGGTTGTGAGCATATGCCCAACATCGGGCGTTGTCAATAATTGTATGGGGGCGGTAGTGGGAAATCGTCCATTAGATGCGAAGGGTTTAAGCCTTCGTTGTGCCCGTTCCCCTTAAGTAACAAACTCCTATATCAAAAACCAGCATTTCCTGATGACTATTTAAGGATGTTTGTATGAATCATGGGGACGGGAATAATGTGATGACTTTAAATCTCCATCAATGGATAAACAGCCCCCTTAACTTCCTTCCTGCGTTGTGTTACTTTCAAGGCGCCAGGGGTTTTTTGCTGCAAACAATAACGTCATGATTTTGAAAAGGAGAATTGTCATGAAAATTATCACCATTTTAGGCAGCCCGAAAGAAAACGGAAACACGGCTACAGTGCTCTCACTGTTTGAAGAGAAAGTGCGGGAAAACCATGAAGTTGAACGGATTCACATTACCCGGTATCGGGTGGGCGGCTGCCTTGGATGTTATAAGTGCCAGGAAAAAAAGGACGAACCCGGATGTGTGCAAAAGGACGATGCATTGGCCATATTTGAAAAAATGATCCAGGCTGATGCCATTGTGTATGCTTCACCGCTCTATTGCTGGAGTTTTTCTTCACAGATAAAACCCCTGATAGACCGGCATGTTTGCCTGGTATCCGGTTATGGCACGCCCGACCACGACTCCCTTATCAGCCGTAAACCGGTTGCTTTGCTGGTGACCTGCGCGGGTCCAATTGAAGATAACTGTGATGCTATCCAGAAAATTTTCAAAGGCATTGTCGCCTACGGTAAGATGATGGCAAAAGGCAATTTTATTCTGCCCTTTTGCACAACACCCGATGCGATTGGTGATAAAGGCGTTGAACTCGCCGCAAATCTGGCCAAAGCGATCACCGGATAAATAAATCATCAAAAGCTTTTCAGTCAAAAATCCTTGATGAAGCCCGTGTCGGCGCTAATTAATCATCTGTCTTGGTTTTTTTAAAGCGTCCTCCTGAAACAGCCGGGTCATCGGGGTAACCGAGGGCCTCAAAATCCATGACCCCGTCCGGGCCGTGACAATGGGTGCAGGAAAGGGATTTCTGTTTGGGAACCACTCCGTGGTTGATGGGCCAGTGCATGAGGGTATTGACGAATTTGATTTTGCCGCTGTATTTGAGCCCGGCTTCCTTCATGCCGTCCGCCGCAGCCCGGTTCCAGTCAAAGTGCGTCCAGAACCCCTCCCACAATTTAGGGACAATGAGGTAGCCGTATTCGGCATCGGCCGGCTGTATGCCGGAAAAGAGTTTGTAGGGGGTAATCCTGGCGGTTGGATCGCTGATGTCGCCAACCGGCGGATTCATGTCGGTAACCCCATCGGGGTTAACGGCATCCCCAATCAGGTACCGCTTGTGTTTGCCGTTGTTCCAGGCATAGACCGGCTGAACATTCCGGCGTTTAATAAGAACACCCTTTTTCTTGCTGTGGGTGGTGATGGCGTTGGGATCCTTCGGCAACAGTTCGACGCTCTTTCCTGCCTTGGACCAGTCCCAGAACATGAGGGTGGGTATGTCCCTGGCAAATGTGGGAATATGGCAGGTCTGACACGCGACGGTGTCGCAATGGGCATTCAGGGTTTTGAGCAGGGGGTGATTCTCATCGTGGGGCTTTTCGTCGTGACAGTCCGTGCAGGAGACACTCCCCTCGCTGACGGCGGAGGTAACGCCGGCCCCCGAAATTTTATGTTTAAGGGTCACATGACATTCCTGGCAGGTGAAGTCCTGGCCGCCCATGTGAATATCCTGCATGGGGGTGGGATGCTTCAGGGTGCTGTCCAGATCCCCGTGCTTGATGGCATCTCCGCCGCCGCCGAACCAGTGGCATGATCCGCAATTGGCGCGGGTGGGAAGCCCCACCTGTTGCGCGATTTTGACCAGGTCGAGCCCTTGTTTTTCATGCCCGCAGCCCGTGGGTGTTTTGGTGTATGTGCCGGTGGTATCGTGGCACACCAGGCAGTCAATGCGTGTGGGATCCGTGAAATCAAAATTTTTGTCCTTCCATCCGTAGCCTGCGTGGCAGCTGGTGCACCTGCACCAGTTGGAGATGGGGCTCATTCAGAAATTATTGATCAGTGCCCGTTTGCCCAGATCCGTGCGATGTTCGTGACCCTGCACATGGGGAGTTGGGCCCTGCCATAACCAGTGGGCCGATTGAAGAATCTCATCCGCCTGTTTCCGGTGACATTTGAGGCAGTCTTTCGTCACCGCCATGCCATTGGCATAGGGGCCCTTTAAACGATTTTGGTGATTGGAAAGACCGGAATCGGTTTTTTGGGCCATGGAGAGATCCGCATGAATGCAAAAAGACAGGATTAAAAGCAATAGTACAAATAAGGGTTTTTTCATCTTTGATTTCCCCCCAACGATTTGATCGGCTTCAGATGAACAAAAGACCAGAGATTGCCGATGCCTCCGGGCATCTTTACCCAACCTTGGAAATGATCGTTTCGGGCCGCCTCTACCCTGGGTCCCGTGTACAGGGGAATACAGGGGATTTCCCGTGCAATAAGTGTCTGCATGTCAAAAACCAGGGTTTTTCTTCGGTCCGGGTTCCTTTCCCGAGACGCTTTTTCCGTCAACTCATCAAAGGTGGTGTTTCGAAAACGCGCATAATTTTTGCCCCCCGGTCGGGCGCCATGGCTGTGGAAAAATGTCTTGAGATAATCCGGATCATCGGAAAGGTTGGCCCATCCCATGATGCAGGCATCGAAGTCCCCTTTTCTGAGGTGTGCAATCATCTGGTGCAGGGACTGCATTCGCGTGGATACCGGGATGCCGATTTTTGACAGGGTTTTTTTGATTTCCAGGGCCGTCTTGAGGCGAAAAGGCTTTTGCAGACCCTGGGTGGTCAGAATTTCCATAGACTTCATTTTTTGGCCGTCGGGCAGGATAAGACGCGCTTTGTCCCAGGAATATCCCGCTTTTTGAAGAATTGTTTTGGCCTGGTTGACCCGCTCCTCTCCACTCAATCCAGCCCCGGGATCCGCCACATGGGGATTGGACCAGAAAGTGTTTTGGGGCGGAATGACACTGTATACCGGTGTGCCTTGACCCTTTAAAATCCGCCTGATAATCTGCTCCCTGTCCACCAGAAGGGCCACGGCCCGGCGAAACGCGGAATCAGTGTAGGGGAAACGATCCAGATTAAAGGCAAGATAGTCATAGCCGGTTCTGTCCGTGCGATAGATCGTTATATGGGGCATTTTGGAAATTTGGGGTATAAAATCAAAGGGCAGATCCCACCAGATAAAGTCTATTTTGCCTGATACCAGTTCGTTCAGGGATTTTTGAAGATCCTGGTTGAAATCCAGAATGATGGTGGTCAGGTAGGGGCCCACGGAAATGCCGTCTATTTCATGCCCTCGACCAAAAAAATGGGGGTTTTGCTTGAGCACCATGAAGAATGGTTCGGTGTAGGTTTGCAGAAAAAAGGGACCATTGCAGGATACGGTTTGCGGTGTGAAGGCGGTAAGGGTTCTAAGGGGGTTCTTCGCGGCGCGGGCCGAAAGTACCCTCCGCGACCATCTCTTTTTCTGAACAAAGGGTGCGAAAAGGGCTCGCTTAAAAAAGCCGGGACTGGGTCCTTTCAAGGTAAAGCGCAGGGTCCGTTCATCCAGTGCCGCCATTTTTACCACGTCCCGCCATTTTTCCATATGGCCGGGGACCTGGAATTCCTGAATGGTTTTTACCGTAAACATCAGATCTTCCACCGTCACCGGCGACCCGTCATCCCATTTTGCCTCTCGAAGCCGAATGGTGACGCTGTTGGGTTGATCCCCCGGCGTCGGCGGGAATTCCGCCAACCAGGGGATCATCTTTCCATCCGCCGGCCCCTTAACATAAAGGGACATGTGGAAAAGCCGAAGAACCTTTTGAGACCAGGCATCGGTAGCGTCGAAATAGTTCAGGGATTTCGGACGATTCGGCATGGCAATATGAATGCTGTCTTCAACGGCATTTACGAAACCGGACGGAAGCGTCAGGAAAACGATGATGAAACAAAAAACGGTTCTTCTCAAAACATTTCCTTTGTTCTGCATGATATCACCCCTTGCCCGGCATTCGGCCCGGGTTTGTATAACGTGCCTGGGAACCCTGAACTTTCCCGTTTCCACCTTTTCAGTGGATAGAAGATGTCCTTATTTCGGGCAGGTCTAAAGCCCTTGCAGATATTCCTCTAATTTTTCGGCGGAAAGCGCCGTCTCCAGGGGAAGTTGCTCCCCGTTTACATAGACGCTGGTGGCGCTCCTGATTTTGTATTTCATCGCTTCCATGGAATCATTGGTAAAGATGCTCAGATTAATGGCATCCCCCATCTTTTCTTTGATTTTTTCGGCCACGCCTATGGCCGCCTGGCAACTTCTTCAGCCGGGGTTGCCGCTGTGAAACACTACCACTTCAATCATTTGCTTTTTCTCCTTTCAATTCATGGTTTGGCAGGGCCGATTCATCCATCGCCCCTGCTTTTGCAGTGTCGGTTTTTCTCTGAATATCCAGCTGAATCGCCGACAGGTTCTTGTCCCCGGTCAACATCACGTCCACACCCCCATCGGAAAAGACATATCCGGGGCCCTTTCCTTCAAACCCTTTTGGGCTATAGACCATGTCCACGCCTTTTGCAAGAAGCCACTCGCTGACCTTGATCCCTTTTCCCTTTTCCTCGCCGGCGAAGGGGTTGGTTTCATAGGCCTCCGAGAGCAGGACCCCGTCCTTTTCCCGGACCCGGGCCACATAGAAGAAGGGGGCGGTGCCGAAATGTTCGGAGATGTTTTGCCGATCTTTTTGCAGTGGAACGGCCACGATGTGGGTTTCCCGTTTTTGCGGCGCGTAATGAATCAGGATTTGATCCACATGGGCAACACTCGCTCTGATATGCTTCTCAATGCGCTGACTCACCACATGGGCTTTTTCAAGATCCGTGGCCCTGATGATGATATCGGCTTCGATAAACTTGTATTGGCCCGAGTTCCTTCCCCACAGGCCATTGATGGAAACGACCCCGGTATCTTTTAGGATAATCGTTTTGACCTGATCCAGGGTTTTAAAATCGAGGGAGGCGTCCAGCAGTACCCGAAAGGCATCGGCAAAAATGCCGGCGCCGGCCTTGAACACCAGCAGGACCACCACGATGGCCGCGATTCGGTCCAAATCCAGATCAAACAACCCCCCCACGAGCCCCGCGAGAATTACGCAGGAGCTCATCATGTCCGTTCGAATATGCTCGGCGTCCGCAATCAGGCTGGGCGAACCGATGGCTTTTCCCTGACGCAGCTCATATCGGGAAAAGGCGAATGTGATTCCCGCGGCCGCCACCAGCCCCCCCATGGCATAGGGAAGGTATTCTGTTTTGAGGGTGAAGGGTTCAAAAAATACCGTTTTGACAATTTCGTACCCCGCCAGGAAAATGAAAAGGGAGGTGAGAAGGCTTACAAAATTTTCAACTTTATAAAGTCCATAGGGAAAATTCTTCGATTTTCGTTTGCTGATTTTGATGCCGGCCAGGACCGTGATGGAAGAAATGACATCCGTCGCGGAATGGATGGCGTCCGCCACCAGGGCCACTGAACCGGAAAGAACCGCGAGCCCCCCCTTGAGGGCCACTAATAGAATATTGACCCCGATAGAATAAAACCCTATTCTTTCTTTTTGGGTCATCATGAATCGTCAGATCCTTTCCGGGGTGAACTCAGGCTCTCCAACAGGGCGAAGGTCCCCAGGTTCGGGTACAACCGGTCTTTCAGGGCTATGGAAATCCACCCTTTTTCCTCGGATACCACAATGACCAGCGCGTCGCTCGTGCGGCTGAGACCCAGTGCCGCCCGATGCCGGGTTGCCAGTCCCAAACGGTCTATTTCCGCGGAATGGGGCGCCATGGGCAGTAATACGCCGGCTTTTTGAATCCTGGTCTCTTTGATGACCACGGCCCCGTCATGAAGGGGGCTTCCGGGAAAAAACAGATTTTCCAGGAGCGGTACGCTGATGGGGGCATCGATATCGATGCCCCCCTGGAGCAGATCGTCCAGCTGGTCCTCATGAGCCATGACGATGATGGCCCCATGGCGTTTTTCACTCAGCCTGGAAAGGGCCAGGATGACCGGTCCCGGCACCTGGATGCCGGTGGAGATGGAACATTTGAGGTGCGTTTGCAAAAGCACCTTTTCCAACTGGTTGAGCCCCTCCCGGATTTCATAGAGTTTCTGCAAAAGGCTGCTCAGCGCGACACTCTCCTTAAGGCATGGAATGTCCGCCTGAATTCTCAGTATCCGGGCTTTTAGCGCTTCCACCTGATCCATGATTTGCCGTTCTTCATTCAGGAGGGTTCCTTTATCCTCGGGCTGGGTGTCTGCTTTTGCCATGGGGATCCTTATCTTTACGCCGGTTCGCGGTTAACAGTTAAAAAACTTTACGGATTATAAACTGATGGTGGTGCTTTTGCACGCCAATTCCCACATTTTGGTGGCCGGCGCCATCTGAAACCCCTCCATCAGGTCTTCTTCCTTGATCTGCCGGGTTTTGGCGCAGGGGGCGCACACGTAAATAGGCACCTCGAATTCCTGCAGATACATGAGCAGATCATCGGCAACATCGCCTGTGGGCGCCCGCAGGTTTTCCGCGATGCCTTTTCTGGAAATATACACCGCTTCATCCAGAAGAAAAATCGCCACGTTTTTTCCCATGCCATGGGCCACCTGGGCCAGGTGGATGGCCCTGACGGAACGGTTGGGGTTATTGGTGCCGCAGCTTACGGTAATCAACACATTGTTTTCTCTGGGATCTATTTCGGTTTTTTGGGTCATGGCTGTGTCTCCTTATGCTTTGGTTTTATAGGGGCGCGTTTGCGGCCCTTAATATGATACTTCCCACCGGCAGGCCCAAATGTTTTGCAATAACCGGACACTTGGCCTTTAAAAGAAAAAAAATGTTTTGGCGCTGATTGGAAAGGGTTTCATAGTTGCCCTGTCCTTTGCTGATAATCAATTCTGCCTCGTGGTATCGGCGTATGAACCGGTCGCTGCAGGTTTCAAGAAGGGTTCCCGGCGCATCGGTTCCCGAACTCATGAGCTCGGCCGCCGAATCAATGCCCGCCTGTTGAGCGTCCTCGAGGGTGGCGTCGTTAATGACGGGTTTTTCCCGCACCACATAGGTCGCCCGTTTGTTCATGGTTTCCAGAAGGACTCTGTCAAACACGCATTCTCCGGCATTATCACCGATGTAAAGGATACTGCGGGACTTTGCCAAAGCCGTTTTGAATTGCTCATAATCGCATACGGCAAATGCTTTGGACCGGGTTATCTCAATTTCTTCCTTCATATCAAAGGCCCGGTTCGGTCCAAAATCAATGACATTTCCGGCGATGGCCATTCGAATGGCCATCAGCAGGCCGTCGTCTGATTTTTCCACCAGACGCTTCATATGGGGGTAAAGGGAAAGGGCTTCACGGGTACTGCGATTTTTGACATCCCGGTATGGGTCCTGGTTTTTCGTTATTTCGTGAACCGTTCGATAGATCAGCCGACCAATTTCAGGGGGCGTACTCTCAAGGGAAATGGTCGGCAGGATCATACTGACGGCATCGAGGACCGCTTTGATGCTGATTTGATCATCGGTTGCCATTCGGGCCGCTCGAAGCGCCTGGTTTAAAAAGCAGGGAAAACAGTCCAGATAGGTTCTCATGAGAGTATTTCCTTTGGCGCGTTGGGGTGGTTTTCATTTACCTTTGACTTCAGATAAGTCATGGCGCGTTCATAGACTTCCGTAATGCGGATGGAATTTTCCGGAAGGGCTTGCCGGATTTGTTCAAGATATCCCCTTTCCCGCATTATCTGAAAGGTACGGCGAAAATTCACGTCATAGATCCAACCGATCTGAAGCAGTTTGAAATCATTCAGCGTTTTAAGGTCTGTCATTTTGACGATATTTCCTTTCATCAGGGATCGGCAGACCGCATCCGAAACGTCGGGGGTATCCGGAAGGTGCAATTCAATGGTCTGATTTCGGCCTTTATGGGCATTGCGGTAGTAGTCGGTTACCACCCGCCAGATGTCCACCTTGTCTGCATCTCGCAAAAGCTTCATGAAGAACAGGCCGCGACCATCCTCGTCGGCGGGCAGGGTGGCTTTGTTATGGCATTCCACCGCACGAATGATTACACGTTTATTTTCCGGGTCAAGGTCTTCCAGGATGCCGTTGTCCCGAATGACTTTTACGCCGAGAAGGGCATGATTTTCCGATTGTGCATCGGAGAAGGTTTTGTACTGCTGGTATTGCTCAAACCGTCCGATATCGTGCAACAAAGCCGCCGCTTCCGCCAGGTGCAGGTCCTGGCCTGAAAGTCCCTCGTGCCGCCCGATATCCAGGATGGCGTCACAGACCCTGTCGGTATGGTCCTGCTTTAAATCCAGAGCCGCTTGAATGTTTGGATCCCTTGAAGCAAACCGTGCAATGTAGTTTTTTAACCAATGTTTGAGTTTCGGCAGAAGGTTCTCTAAATCCATTCTTGACCTCATATGTTTTTTATCTTGTAACCTGGGCATAACCAACTTAGGTAGGGGTTCAAGTTTATGGCCTCAAGAAGGCGATGCCGACAACAGCATCTCCACCTCTTTTCTGATAAGTTGATAAACTTCTTCCTCCAGATCTTCCGAAGGAAGTTTTTTCGCTTTTTTGATGCCGAGGGTCGATGTTAGTTCGAGGTAGTGGTCCATGGTCATCCCCTCCCGCTCAAAAAGTACTCTGCCGCATTTTACGGGACAGGCATCAATCAGAATTCGTTTCTCGGAATTTTTGACGATCTCCTTGAATTTCCAAGGTATTGTTATCGCGGGAAGACAACCGATCTTGACCTCATCCGGGTGCTGTTCCCATACCTTGATGCATGCCTTCGATGCCGACACGCCTGTTGCGCATCCGCCATAACATGTGAACATTAGAAGTTTGTATTTCATGAGTCCCTCCTCTCAGGGATTGCAATCATATCATGGTCTATTTGCGATTTCCAGACGGTGTCTCCTGTTTCCATTGCACGACCTTGTCCGTTACGCATACTGACCATCGCCGTCAAATTGATGACCATGTCTTTTATCTGCATGGTTTGAGCGTTGATTTCCTTTGAAGCGTCGGCAGTCTCCTCCGCATTGGCCGCATTCTGCTGGACTAACTTGTCCATCTCGGATACCGCCATGTTGATTTGTTCGATCCCTTGTGCCTGTTCACCGGAGGCACCGGCGATTTCATCAATCAGCTGCGCTACTCTTTTATTGTGCGTTAGCGTCACATCAAAGGCTTCATGCGTCTTTTCCACCAACCTCGACCCCGTATGGATCTCATCCACGGTTTTTTCGATGAGTGCCTGGGTATTTTTGGCTGCCTCGGCCGCCCGCATGGCCAGGTTGCGCACCTCATCGGCGACCACGGCGAAACCGGCCCCCGCTTCGCCGGCCCTTGCCGCTTCAACCGCCGCATTGAGGGCTAGAAGGTTGGTCTGAAAAGCGATTTCGTCGATGGTTTTGATAATTTTGCCGATTTCTTCCCCCCTCGATTTGATTCTGCTCATGGCCTCTATGGTCTGTTTCATGGCCTCATTGGCGGAAGCCAGGGAAGCATATGCCTCATTTCGAGAAGCCTTGGCCTGATTGGCGTTATCCGCATTTTGCCGGGTCATGGACGATATCTCTTCCAGGGAAGATGAGGTTTCCTCGATGGAAGCCGCTTGCTCGGAAGCACTTTCAGCCAGAAACCGGCTGGATGCGGAGACTTGCTCGGACGTGGATGATACCTGGTCGGATTTCTCGTTCAAGCCTTCGATGATGTGGCCAAGGGATTTGGTGATGCCCCTGGCAATCAATATGCCCATGAAGAGACCAAAGACAAGGCCGGAAAGGGAAAGGATGGTCATTACCCTGACGCCTGATTTTTCGTCATGTTTCGCTTTGATGGATGTCTCTTTGGTTAATTTTTCAACCTTCTCCAGGAACCCTTTGAGTTCATCGTTCAGATTTTCCGCTTCTGTTCCCACCTTTTCAGCAGGTTCTTTGGCTTCCTGCAGCATTTTCTTGCGCATCGCCGCGAATGCCCGGTTTACCTGTTCCTCATAGGCTGCACGGTGTTTTCCAATGGAACCGATTTTGATGATTCCGAAACCGTTGGCGGCAACCAGTAGGACCAGAATGATCGATATCACACCGATTATTTTTGTCTCCAATTTAAAGCTTTTCATATCCTTTCCTCCAGAAGATTCTCAAAGCAGACCAAACTTAAGCCACAATCGATGCGACCCTTTAATGTTTGTCATCCAGCACGCGCCGGACGGTCTCCGCCATAACGCCCTTGAGTATGGGTTTTAAGAGAAACGCCCTGATCCCCATTTCTTTGGCTTTTTCCGCTTTGATCTTATGACTGAAGCCGGTACATAGAATAATGGGAATATCCGGTTGGATTTCCACGATTTTCAAGGCTAATTCATCGCCTGTCAAATTGGGCATCGTCATGTCGGAAATCACAAGATCGAATTTGTCCGGTCGGGCTTTGAACAGTTCCAGGGCTTCCATGCTGTTTGTTCTCGTGGTGACATCATAGCCTAAGGATTCGAGTATCTGTTTCCCAAGACTCACCAGCAGAATTTCGTCATCGATAAACAGTATCCTTTCGGTTCCGGTGGGAAAGGGTTTTTCCACAGGGGTTTCCCGCGCAAGGGTTTTTTCGATGACCGGTAAAAAGACATTGAAGGTGGCGCCTTTCCCGAGTTCGCTTTGAACGGTTATGGCCCCGCCATGGGCCTTGACAATGCCGTGGACAACGGACAACCCCATGCCGGTCCCCTCACCCTTGTCTTTGGTTGTGAAAAATGGATCAAAAATACGGCTCAGAAGATGGGGCGGTATCCCGCATCCCGCATCTCTTACCTTCAATTGCAGGTGTGTTCCCGGGTTCATATCCGGGTGCTGGGCCGTGAACGGGGCATCCAGCAGCACGTCCACAAGGGTCACCTCCAATACCCCTCCTTTTTCCCGCATGGCATGGTCGGCATTGACACAGAGATTCAACAACACCTGGTGAATCTGGGTCGGGTCGCCCAATATCAGAGAATTGCTTTGAATGTTCTGACGTATTTCCAGGGTTGTGGGCAAGGTCGCTCTCAGCAGCTTCAGGGCTTCCTTGATAATGAATTTCACCTGGATCGGACTGAAAGTTTTCGCACTCTGGCGGCTGAACGTAAGGATCTGCTTCACCAAATCTCTGGCCCGCTCCGCGGATGAAAGCACGGATTTCAGGTTTTTCCTCAGTCGAGTTCCCGGTTCAGTCTCTTCCAAGGCCAATTCCGTATAGCCAAAGACCGATGCAAGGATGTTGTTGAAGTCGTGAGCAATGCCGCCTGCCAGAGTTCCGATGGCCTCCATTTTCTGGGCTTGCTGGAGCTGAATTTCCAATGATTTCAGCTCAGTGGTGTCTCTTAAAATCGTCATTTTTGAAACAGAACCATCCCCGTGAAAGATGGGGGTTTGGGAAATATGGTAAGAATGTTGGTCTTTCGGACTGACGATGTCATATTCAAGATGCGCTTTTGCTTGACCCTTATCCTGCATGCACCATGGGCATTTGTGGTCTAAATCATGCAGAACTTTGAAACAATGCTCTCCCCTGGCATCACGTCCAATTCTTTTTTTCATCACCGGGTTCATGTATTCAACCCGGTATTCCGATGAGAGGATATAGATGGGGTCTTTCATGGCTTCCATCATGGACCGATAGCGCTCCTCACTCTCCTGAAGCGCTTCCTCGGTTTGCTTACGTTCAAAGGCTTCATGTTCCAGTTCTTTGATCCGTTGTTCCAATTCGTTATAGGTTAACCTTTTGGCCATCAGAAGACCCTCAAATTTTTACCGGGCACAGGCACCTGGCCTTCAGATACCATTCAGGCAATCCATTTCGTCCGTCGTCATCCAATCGGGTTTTTTCCCCGTAGGCGCCCATCCGGGTCAGCAGCAGAATATCGCCACTTTCCACGGGGTATGGGTTTTTCAGGTATATGATGCCGTTTTTTGCACGTTTGGGTTGCCGTGTTATTCGGGTCAGAATGACCTTTTCTTCCTCGGGTCTTGAAAGATTCACCACCTGATGGGTGGTTCCATGGATTTCATGGAAAAGGGCGTCCTCCATGGGAAGATGCACCCGAATATAGGGTATGCCTTCGGCCGTGCCGCTCTCCATGGCTTTCATAAGCAGTGCGCCCGCGTAGGATATCAGATGCGCCGGCAATTCAAGCTGCAATTTAAATCGGGGGCAGGCATTCTGAATAGCTTCCAGATAATTTTCGATTTCCGGGAGTTCCATGCCTTCCACAAGGGCGTCTGGTTCGCCGCTTTCGTCATTGCCGAGAATCAGATTGGCGATGTCCGGAAATTCCAGGGAAAGGCTTTGATACAATGAGATTTTTTCAGCCTGATGGCACAGGAATAGAAATCGGTTGTCCGGGCGGATAACCGTCCCATGGGTATCCGTCCGGACCGCCACACGAAGCCCTTGACGCAGGGCCGCCTCACCATCTCTTTCGTGCCGCTGGTTGGACAAAAAGAAGATCCGTTCAGGGGGCAGTTTCGGAACGCGCGCTCTCAAACGGTTTACTGCCAAAAGAGAATTGCAACGGAAACAGGCATCCAGCTCAAAGGCTTTTTGCAGTATGGGTTGATGAAAATTCAAGTGATACGGGTAGAAAAGCCCTGAAAGAGCGTCCATGGCCGAGAGGTCAAAGAAAATCTCGTTCAGGGTTTCCTCGTTGTACACGTAGAGGGGCGCCTTATTCTGCGCGAGCGCCATCAATTCCTCATTTCGAAAATGCCACCAGTGTTTTTGGGTTGGGTTCATTGACGATTATCCCTCCGGGACGCATAACTGTCCACGACTAACCGCCTGAATGGTTTTGATGAGTACAACCCCAATGATCAGGATGGTAAAAGCCATGAAGATGCCTGCCAGCACCTTGAAAAATGTAAAATGGGTCAGTTCATACATGAGTGTCGTGGCCAGGGTGATGGCATCCAGGGGAAAAGTGTAGGCCCACCATGAGATGAAAAACGGCACTTTGGTAAATTTATCCACCATGGTGGTCAGCATGAGTACGGTGAAAACTCCGAAATAAAAAAGAATTCTTGAAAACGGATCCAATGAATGGGTCAGCTTGATATAGGCAATAAACCCCACTGCCGCCGGTGCAATGAGAATGAAGAGCGTCGGCACCAGCTTGGAGGGAAGGGGATCGTGAAAAATGACCCGGTACAGGAGAATCGACAGCAAGCCGATCCAGTAAATAATCCCCACGCTGAAGAAGAACCAGGAGATTTCCGGGTTCGCCACCTGAACGCCGGCCACCGGCACCAGAATGGGACCTACCACCGGAATAAACCAGGCCGGGTTGAAACTCTGCAGTTTATAATTCTTGTGAAACCAGGAATAAAGGGTGCGCAGAAGGAGCAACAGATGAATGACGACGCCGATCCACCAGGTGATTTTTGAAACCATCGGATTGACGCTTAGAAACGCAATGGCAAAAAGCAGAAAACAGATGGAATAGGCCGGAAAAAAGTGCATGCGCACGGGGTGGTTGTATTCCGCCTTGACCTCTTCGGGATACTTGATCCATTTCAGTCCATAGATGATATTCAGCACCACAAACCATGCGCTGACCAGGTACAACAGGGTCACGCCCCAGCTGACACTGAAATGGAATACGTGGGCCATTTTCAGCAGAACGATGGAAAGTCCCGCAAGGCCCATTACCGATGCAAAGAGGGTGATGGGAAAATATTGTAAGCGATTGGATTGTATTTGTTCCATATTCATTAATCCTCTTGCAGAAGTTTCGCCTGGTCCAGGAGCAGCGATTTGAACCGGTCCAGGGAGATAGGACAGCCCTGCATGGGGATCCCCATCCAGTCGCAATACTCCAGAAATTCTTCCGGTTTTTCCGCCATGAATTTGTCCACGTAACCGATGCCGTCCAGGACGATGGCACCGCCTGAATGTTTGGGGAAGTTTTCGTTGGCAATGCCCTTATCCCACCCTTCGAAGACCTGGTAGCGGTATTCCAGCCAGCCTGGCGTCATCCACCAGACTTTTTCGCCGCCGGCCATTTCCTGAGCAATTTTTTCCCGGGTCGTCTCGTCGGCAAGCATGTCCATGCAGTGGGTGGCCTGAACCCGTCCGATTCCCGGTCCCTGCTCCTCAAGGAGCTTCTGCATGGTGCGGGTGGGCGCATCAACATTTACATAACAGAATTTTCCGCCGTAAACCACGATGACCTTATCCGCTTTTTCCCGGGCCATTTTAATGCGTGATATTAGCTGGTTTTCCAGTTCATGACAGTTTTGATGCAGCCCCGGTTTGGTGAAAAAGAGTTTTTTAGCATCCAGGAAGCCTTCCTGTTTGAGATGGCTCAACTCAAGATTCAATGTGCCGCAGGAAACAATGGCGATATCTGAAAATGAAATTTTTTTCATGATAAATCTCCTCACTTTGTTGAATTGGGTTTCAATTTCTCTGTCCGGGGTCCACTAGCGCAGGAGTTTTTCCAGGGTATCTGAGAGGACCCCCTCGGACTGAACTCCGACAAACCTTTGAATTTCCTTGTTGTTTTTGAAAATAATCAGGGTCGGAATGCTTTGTATCCCCAATGTTGCCGCGATATCCTGATGCTCATCAACATTTATCGCCGAAATGATGGCCTTTCCTTCATATTGCTTTGAAAGCTTTTCCAGAATTGGCTCCTGGGTGCGGCAGGGGGCGCACCAGGGGGCGTTGAAATCCATGAGCGTAAGACCGTTTTCAATTATTTTTTCATATTCTTCTTTTGATTGCAGTGTTTTGAATGCCATTGCCGATGTCTCCTTTTTTTATTGTTTGATGATTTAAACCGTAAACAATAACTGTGCCAATGCAGAGACCAGACCACAGCAAAGGCGTCTGTATGCTCGCTATGTTCTTGAATTAAAAACAAAAGCTATTTTTATAAGAAGAAATTTCAGAATGATGTCGGAGAAAATCGAGTGTTGGTTGACAAAGGGAGGCGCCGTTACTTATATTATAGGTAACGTTTAGGGGGTCTAGGTAACGTTACCGTAACGATCCCGGCGCTAAACATGGCAGGGGAAAAGTCAAAGAAAACAAATGCCCGAAAGAAAAAACAGCATTCAGGATATTCTGGATCCCAACTTCGCACGGTTGCTCCTGGAAACCATGGCGGACGGCGTATTTACCCTGAATGAGAAGGGGAAGATCACATCGTGGAATCCATCCATGGAACGGATAACGGGTTACGGCGCCGCGGAAGCCATTGGAAAACCCTGCATGTTTCTCAGTTTCAGCCGTTGTTTTTCCAATACCTGTCCCACCGGAATCAATCAATGCGGAATTTTTGAACAATCCGCCGTGGATGCCAAGGAATGCTTTTTGCGTCACAAGGATGGCCACGATGTATCCGTTGTGAAAAGCGCCCGGACGGTCAGGGAGCAGGGTTCTATCAAAGGTGTGGTGGAAACCGTGACGGATATGACCGAACTGCAGATGGCGCGGCGAAAAGCGGAAGAGGCCAGCCTTCGCCTGGGGGAGCACCACAGATTCGAGAATATTATCGGCAAAAGCCACCCCATGCAGGAGGTTTTTGCAGCCCTGAAGGCAGTGGCCGGCAGCGAAGCCACCGTCCTGATTCAGGGTGAAAGCGGTACGGGCAAGGAGCTGGCTGCCGGCGCCATACATTATAACAGCGAGCGGCAAAATAACCCTTTTGTGAGCGTCAACTGTAGCGCATTGTCGGAATCTCTGCTGGAAAGCGAACTGTTCGGCCATGTGAAGGGCGCGTTTACGGGTGCCGTGCGGGATCGTTCCGGACGTTTCGAAGAGGCTCATGGCGGTACCCTTTTTTTGGATGAAATCGGTGAAATCAGTCCGTTTATTCAGCTCAAGCTGCTTCGGGTGCTGCAAGAGAGGGAAATTGAACGGGTTGGAGAATCTCGAAAGCGAAAGATCGATATCCGGATCATTGCGGCTACCAACAAGGATCTGTACGGTCTCGTGCAAAACGGCGCTTTTCGTGAAGATCTTTACTATCGTCTGAAGGTTTTTCCTATCCAGCTCCCCCCTTTAAGGAAGCGGAGGGAAGATATCCCGCTTCTCATCAGTGATTTTATCCGGTTTCAGAATCAAAAAACCGGAAAACAGGTGGCGGGTATTTCACAGTCGGCCATGCGAATCCTCATGGATTACACCTGGCCAGGCAATGTCCGTGAATTGGAAAACGCCATCGAACACGCTTTCGTTTTGTGCGATAGCGGCAACATGGATGTCTTTGATTTGCCCGTTGAGATTCGACAGTTCGAATATCGACCGGCGGCCTTGAAGGCGCCGCCGACAATATTGCGAGCGCCTTTGGAAAAGAAGCTGACCCGGGAAGCGCTCCTTGAAATTTTAGGTGAGAGTGCCTGGAACAAAGCCGAAGCGGCCCGCCGGGTGGGCCTTAGCCGCACGGCCATATGGAAATATATGAAAAAATGGGATATTCCATTGAAGAGACCATAATCCGTCAAAATTCTGGGTTTTAATGAAAAAAGAAAAGCCTTACCAAATTCCTTCCCATGTAACCGAAACGATCCTGGACAGCATCTCCGACGGGGTGTTTACCGTGGACCATGCCTGGCGCATCACCTCTTTTAACCGGGCCGCGGAAAGGATCACCCGGATTCCCCGTGAAGAAGCCTTGGGAAAACATTGCTGGGAGGTATTCCGGTCCAACATGTGTGAAACCGATTGCGCGCTTCGCCGCACCATGAAACAGGGGAAGGCCTTTGTGGATACCGCCACCTACATCGTGGACAGCGAAAAACGCCGCATTCCCGTGGTGGTCTCCACCAGCCTGCTGAAAGATGAGAAAAATACGGTGCTGGGCGGTGTGGAGACTTTTCGCGACATGAGCGTGGTGGAGGAATTGCGCAGGGAACTGGACGCCCGCTATCAGGTGGGAGACATGGTCAGCCGCAGCCCTGCCATGCACCGGGTTTTCAAAATCCTGCCCCAGGTAGCGGAAAGCGACAGCTCTGTGCTGATCCAGGGGGAAACCGGCACCGGCAAGGAACTCCTGGCCCGGGCCCTCCACGGATTGAGTCCCCGTCGAAATAGCCCCTTTGTGGCCATCAACTGCGGCGCCCTGCCGGACACCCTTTTGGAATCGGAACTTTTCGGGTATAAGGCCGGGGCTTTCACCCACGCCGTCAAAGATAAGCCCGGGCATTTCGCCCTGGCCAAGGGGGGGGTCATCATGCTGGACGAGATCGGCGACCTCAGTCCTGCCTTTCAGGTGAGGCTTTTGCGCGTGCTTCAGGAAAGGACTTTTCGGCCTTTGGGGAGCGCCCGGGAGGTCAAGGCCGATGTGCGCATTATCGCGGCCACCAACAAAGACCTGGACGACCTGGTAAAGACCGGCGTTTTTCGGCAGGACCTGTTTTACAGGGTCAATGTGGTACGGCTGGATCTTCCCCCCCTTCGGGAGCGAAGGGAGGACATCCCCACCCTGGCCAGGCATTTTATTGAGCGGTTCAACCGGTTGCAGGGCAGAATGGTAACCGGCATCAGCCAGGCGGCTCTTTCCCTGCTCATGTTCCACGACTATCCCGGCAATATTCGGGAACTCGAGAATATTATCGAGCATGCTCTGGTATTGTGTCCCGAAGGAGAGATCGGCATTCACTGTCTGCCGGAAAATCTGCAACGTCTGTCCCCAGGACCGCTTCGGGCGGGGATGGATGCAGCGTTGAAGTCGACGGAATCCCAGGTGATACAGGATGCCTTGAAACGGCATCATTTTAACCGGCTGGCCGCGGCACGCGAACTGGGTATGCACAAGAGCACCCTGTTTCGAAAAATTAAGCAACTGGGGATTCAATTGCCCAAAATGGATGGTCGAAGCAGGCATAAAAAAAACAATTGAGTCGCGTTTCCGCGACTGTGAACTTATGTATGGTTGCACAAAAAATACCCTGACTGCCCTGTCGTGGTTTCCCCATGGTATCGTCTGCCGGACGAAATATAAAGTAACCATTTGATAGTACAGCTTTTATCGTCATATTGGAAAATCTGTTCAAATTCCGGCATGTAAATTGCTACATCTGCTTCTCCGGGAGGATGATGACAGATGAAGGTGGCTGTAACCGTATGGGAAAATCGCATTTCGCCCCTTTTCGATGCCACGCGAACGTTGCTGATCGCGGACGTTCATAACCGTGTGGTTACCGAAAAACACCTGGTGTCCTTTAATTGCATTTCTCCTTTTTCCCGGGCCGCGACCCTGGAAGAGCTGGGGGTCGACACCCTGATTTGCGGCGGTGTGTCCGATTTCTTCGCCAATCTGATCGAAGCGCGCAACATTCGCATTATTCCCTTTGTTGCGGGGCGTGTTGACGAGGTGATCGATGCTTATTTGAGGAATGCCCTTTGTCATAAAAGATTTCGAATGCCGGGATGCTGCGGCAGACGATATGAAAAAAATCAGGAGGAGCAAACATGAAAATTGCAGTGAGCAGTAGTGGCAACAATTTGGATTCACAGATTGATCCGCGCTTTGGCCGATGTGCCTATTTTGTCGTTGTGGATACGGAGAGTATGAGTTTTGAAACCTATGACAATGAAAGTATTGCTTTAGGCGGCGGGGCCGGCATTCAAGCGGCTCAGTTCGTGGCTTCCAAAGGCGCCAAAGCGATCCTTACGGGGAATGTGGGTCCCAATGCGGTGAAAACGCTTGCCGCGGCCGGGGTAGAGGTTTTTGTGGGCCAAAATGGAACTGTGGGGGAAGCCCTTGAGCGGTACAAAAGGGGAGATTTGCAGTCCTCCAGTCAGGCCAACGTGGCTGACCACCATGGCATGGCCGGCGGTGGCGGCGGTGGTGGTGTTACGGGCGGTGGTGGCGTTACGGGGGGTGGCCGCGGCATGGGCGGTGGCGGCGGTCGTGGTATGGGCGGTGGTGGCCGCGGCATGGGCGGCTGTGGTCGTGGTATGGGCGGCGTACCCCAAGGGACGGGGTCTCAGTCCGCCCCAGTGTCCAGGGACGAGGAATTGAAACGTCTGAAAGATCAGGTCAATCAACTGCAAGAGCAGATAAAGGCCATTGAATAGAAACGCTTTAGGGCTATGTGAAAGAACTGGAGGTTAGCAATTTATGGCAAATGAAAATATAAGCCAGCAGGATCAGCATAAAATGCAGGATATTGAGATCAAGGAAAGCCTGCTCCGAATCAAACATAAAATCCTTGTGATGAGCGGCAAGGGAGGCGTTGGAAAAAGCAGTGTGGCCGCCTACTTGTCCGTGGCACTGGCCAAAAAGGGGTACAAGGTGGGACTCATGGACGTGGACCTCCACGGACCCAGTATCCCCCGCATGCTGGGGCTTCAAGGAAATATTGGGCAGGGCAGTTCCGGAAAGGCCCGGCCCGTCAGCTATCTTCCCAATATGGAAGTCATTTCCATTGAAAGTCTCCTTGGGGAAAACAAGGATGCCGCCACCATCTGGCGGGGCCCTCTCAAGATTGGGGTGATAAGGCAGTTTATATCCGATATGCAGTGGAATGATTTGGATTACATGATTATTGATTCCCCTCCGGGTACCGGGGATGAGCCTCTGACCGTTGCCCAGACCATTCCCGATGCTCTGGCCCTGATTGTCACCACGCCCCAGGAAGTGTCTTTGGCGGATGTTCGAAAGTCTATCAATTTCTGCCGCCAGGTCAATATGGAAATCCTGGGCCTGGTTGAAAACATGAGTGGACTCACCTGCCCTCACTGTGGCAAAACCATTGAATTATTCAAAACCAAGGGCGGCATGCTAACCGCGGAAAAAGAAGGACTGCGATTGCTGGGGACACTCCCCCTGGAGCCCCAGGTGGTCATGAACGGCGATGCCGGGAATATGGGGCTTCTGGATGACGGCACTCGCCCCATTACTCAGGAATTCAACAAAATAGTGGATGAGATTGTGCAGTTGACCCAGCATCGGGCAAAGGCGGTTCCGAAAACCAAGTCGGAGTTTCCCGTCATTGAGAAAGCCTCTAAAGATTCGAAAATACTTGTGGTTCCAGTGAGCGGGGGAAAGTTGAGTGCCCATTTTGGTCACTGCGAACAATTCGCGTTTGTTGAAACCCGGAATGGGAAAATCGTCAAAACGGACATGCGCAATCCACCCGCCCATGAACCGGGGGTGTTGCCCCGGTGGCTTGCTGAACAGGGCGCTGATGTGGCCATTGTGGGCGGCATGGGTGAAAGCGCACAGCAGCTTTTGCGCGGCAAGGGCATTGAGGTGATTATGGGTGCGCCCATGGATTCTCCGGAATCCCTGGTAAACCAGTATCTCGCCAACACCCTGGTTTCGGGTGAGAATAGCTGTGATCATTAGTAGGGGCGAATAACGATTCACCCTTTACCTGTGCGGATGAATCCGCACCTACACGGGAGAAGGAATGGCATGAGCGACAATCTGGATGATTTCATAGACGGGTTGCAGGATCAGATTTATCAGGAAACCCGGGCCGCTTATGGAGATCTTGCCTTTGAACGATGGCAAAATCTCCTCTATCTGGGCCCCATGGAGGATCCGGATGGATTCGCACGGATTACCGGTTCATGCGGGGATACCATGGAAATTTTTTTGAAATTTCAAAATGGTCGTGTTCTGGCAGCGTCATTTAAAACGGACGGGTGCGGGACCAGCGCCGTATGCGGGTCCTTTGCCTCAGAAATGGCACTGAATAAGACCCCGGATGAAGTGCTGGAAGTTACCGGTGAAAAAATCCTTGAAATTTTGGGAGGGTTTCCAAAGGAAGATGAACACTGTGCCTTTTTGGCTGCTGAAACCCTCCAGGAAGCTCTGAATAATTATATGATTAAGCAGAAAAAGAGCAATTAGCTGTTAGCTATTAGCCATTAGCTGCTGTAGGCGCTGATTTATCTGTATGCGTCCATATTGCACGGGAAGCTTCTTGTTTCCTTTGACACGGTTCAAGGAATAGCGCACTATCCGCTAACAGCTAACAGCTAAAGGAGAGCATAATGATTATCAGTATAGCAAGCGGCAAGGGAGGAACGGGAAAGACCACGGTCGCCACCAATCTGGCGGTTTCCCTTGATTTCGAAGTGCAGATTCTGGACTGCGACGTGGAAGAACCCAATGCCCACCTCTTTATCCACCCCCATATGGAGGAGACCCGGATTATTACCACCCCGGTACCCGAGGTGGATATGGAAAAGTGCAATCTTTGCGGGAAATGTGGGGAAATCTGTCAGTTCAGGGCCATCATTGTGATCGGAGAGACTGTGTTGCCCTTTGTTGAAATGTGCCATAGTTGCGGCGGTTGCATGGCGGCCTGTCCTGAAAAGGCCATCACCGAGACAACCCGGGAGTTGGGTCGCATCGAGAGGGGACACCGCAATGGTCTGGAATTTGTTCATGGAAAACTGCGTGTGGGCGAAGCCATGTCGCCGCCGCTGATCAGGAGCGTTCGGGAATACACGCGCCCTGATGTCCTGACCATTATCGACGCACCGCCGGGAACCTCATGCCCCGTGATTGCCGCCATGAAAGGTGCGGATTTTGTGTTGCTGGTGACTGAACCCACCCCTTTTGGTCTCCATGATTTGAAATTGGCGGTGGGCGCCGTCCGAATCCTCGACATTCCCTGCGGGCTGGTTATCAACCGATCGGATATGGGTGATGATAAGGTCTTAAATTATGCCAAAAAGGAAAATATTCCGGTTTTGATGGAAATTCCCTTTGATCGAAAGATTGCCGAGGCGTATTCAAGGGGCGACATGATTGTAGAAGTTATGCCTGAATGGAAAGAAAACTTTATCAAACTGTACCGGGATATTGCTGAAATAGCAGGGCATAAAAGGAGCGTTTCATGAAAGAGATAGTCGTCATAAGCGGCAAGGGAGGAACGGGAAAGACCAGTATCATTTCGGCGTTTGCTTCCCTTGCTAAAAGCAAAGTGCTTTGCGATGCGGATGTGGATGCGGCGGATCTTCACCTGATAATGGCCCCCACGATAAAGGAACGCCATGATTTTGATTCCGGACACACGGCGAAAATTGATCTGGATAAGTGTACCCAGTGTGGCCAGTGCCGGGACCTGTGCCGATGGGATGCCATCAGCGAGGATTTTGTGGTGGACGAAATCGAATGCGAGGGCTGTGGGGTCTGTTATTATTTCTGTCCAGAAAAGGCCATAGCGTTTCCGATTAATACCTGCGGGGAGTGGTTTATTTCCGACACGCGGTTTGGTCCCATGGCCCATGCCAGTTTGGGCATTGCCGAGGAGAATTCCGGAAAACTGGTGGCGCTCATTCGCAAAGAAGGGCGGGAGTTGGCTGAAGCGAAAAACCTCGATTTATTGCTTACGGACGGCCCTCCCGGCGTGGGGTGTCCGGTGATCGCGTCTTTGGGCGGCGCTTCGGCCGTTTTGATCGTGGCTGAACCCACGGTTTCCGGCAAACATGACATGGAAAGGGTGTCGGAACTGGCGGCATTTTTCAAGGTGCCGGCAATGCTTTGCGTCAATAAATTTGATCTCAATCCCGGGATGGGAGAGGCCATCGAGGCCTTTGCGAAAGAAAAGAACATAAAGGTTATGGGACGAGTTCCCTTTGATCCTGCCTTTACCCACGCCATGGTTCAGGGAAAAACCATTGTTGAGTTTGATGAAGCGGGGGAGGGGGCCCGGGCGGTTAAGGGTATTTGGGCGAAGATGGAAAGCGAAAGCTGAAGGGTGAAAGCTGAAAAAAAGGAGGGACAAACAATGCCGAGAGGAGACGGAACAGGACCGGGAGGCCGGGGCGCTGGAACAGGTCGCGGAGCAGGTGGTGGTCAAGGTCGCGGTGGCGGCGGTGGTGGGAAAGGCCGTGGCGGCACGGGAGCGGGGCCGGGAGGCAACTGCGTTTGCCCCAGCTGCGGTGAAAAGGCGCCCCATCAGATGGGGACCCCCTGTTATGATCAGCAGTGTCCCAAATGCGGGGCATCCATGACGCGGGAATAGGACTGATTAAATGCCCGTTCCCACGCTCTGCGTGGGAACGTAAGGCGGGACCTTCGTGTCCATGCCCGCCGATTTCGAAATTCTCCCGCCAAGGGGGTTGTTACGCCGGCGGATGAGAAATCTTTAGACGTTATTTTTCCCTGTTTGTTGGACGAAGCCGCTAACGCTAATGGTTTAGCGAATCACGTACACATCACAAGGAGAAAAATATGCGGAAACAAGCAGAACAAATTGTTGAGTGGCTCAGCACCGATACACAATTTTTTGAATCTTATAAGACAGCCATCCGGGATAATAAGGAGGCGGATTTTTTTAAGGTGAACGGTTTAGCGCTTAAGGTAGATGCCGCAAAGCGCTTGATCACGGAAGCCATGATAAAAAAGCGGGTTCAATCGGGAGAGTTGACCCATGAAGAACTCGATCAAGTTTCCGGAGGGGCTGATACATGCTATGATAGCTGTATGTTAACCACCTAGACCAGGATGCGTATCTGAAAAGTCCCATGGCCTTTGTGCAGGAATGCAGTGACTGCCCGGCCAGATATTATTGTGCGGGCAGCTGCAGGTATGACAATGCGGCGAGAACCGGCTCGGTATTCAAGCCCCCTGAGGAAATGTGCCGCTTGCGTCGCCGGGAGTTTGAGTTTAGCGCTTATTTAAGCTGTAGGTTGGATGAAGCTGACCGGGCCTTTTTTGCAGGAAGCGGATATTGTACCGCCCAAGCCTTGTCCCCTTGATTTTGGATAAAATTACTCGTTACAAAATTACGAATACGCGGCATTAATCTGCGCCAGGCGTGAGGCTCCCCGGTCTAGGACCGAGGGCCATCACCTGCCTCCTTCGCAACTCTTCCCCATCTTTGGGCCTGACGGCTGGTTACTCAAATCGCGCCGCCTATGTCACAATTGCGTGTATAAACACCGCACACGGCGGAATTGACTAAGGTGGTCAAAATGGCTGACAACTGGCGCCGCTGGACCAAGAACCAGCAGCCACCTGCTCCAATTCCCGTGGTGTGAGTTCCTCATTTAGTAGATTTTCAATCTCATCTTTCGTAAAATCAAATCCTGCCCGCTTGGTGTAGTGCATGCGTTCTTCCAATGTAGCAATACCCTCCCCGCTCTTCCTGAAATCCTCGTCGCTTTTGATTCTTTCCAAAAATGCTTTTGCGCTTTCAATGGACATGTTCGGTTCTCCTTTCCCGGTTTGGTGTTAATGGTTTGTTTGAACAAATGACTGATGGCGATTACAGCAAAGACCATAGCCTAGATGTTGCGGCCGACTTCTTTCGTTAGCAACATGTTACTTAAGCCAGACTTTTGGGGGAATGTCAATATGTGCGCCCCATGAAAAACCATGAGTAGAACCTTCTGAAAATATAGGTTTTATATCTATTGTTTTTGAGCTTGTCTAGGAATGTCGGAGATTTAAGGGGGGGGCTGAGCCGAATTTTTTTCCCCTGATGCCGATTTTTTCACGAATATTGTTTCTGTAGAACTCTACGGTCCCTGGCTTCATGTATAGTTCTTCCGCTATTTCCTTGGTTGCTTTGGTGTTAATTTTGTTTGAACAAATGACTGATGGCGATTACAGCATCTGGAGCCAAAGCCGTTTGGACGGTAGCCGAGATGTTGAGGTCAGCTTTTTGATCGTCAACCTGTGATACATTGAGTAGTCCATGAGAGTGTTCTTTGTCAAAACCTGAATCTTTGCAGGGAGCAGATTTATTGGAATGAAGTTATCGTTGTATATTATATTGATATTGAAGTTATTTTTAGCGGTTAAACCCCTGAGAGACTAGCAGGTATTGCCGACCACTAGAGGATGATTTTTCATTTAGAGTCACCCCTGTCACTGATGTGGTTAACGCCAGCACGGGCGCCTTGGGGCCGCACCGAAAATAGACAACCCAATCCGCCGTCCCGCAGATGATGCCATTTTAGGGGATCACTGAGGCCGATTATTTATCAGGGTCAATCCGGATCACAAATTCACTTAAGCCAAGCCTATCCTAGCCTAGCCCAAACAAGCCGAAGAAACCATGAAGGTAAAGACTTTTTACCCCTCAGGGTATCCCCTATTGGGGATTGTAGGGAATGAAGAAAGTGAAAAACAGACTATCTTATAGTTGTCACAGTGTGCAAAAAAATTGTACCTTTGTTCCGCAGATTGCAGCAGGCGCTGGTATACTTGGAAACCCTGGATGTACAAAGTGCTTTCAGTTTCAACCTACGATTTTGACACGAATGGTTGAGCGAATCACGTACACCTCACAAGGAGAAAAATATGCGGAAACAAGCAGAACAAATTGTTGAGCGGCTCAGCACCGATACACAATTTTTTGAATCTTATAAGACAGCCATCCGGGATAATAAGTAGGCGGATTTTTTTAAGGTGAACGGTTTAGCGCTTAAGGTAGATGCCGCAAAGCGCTTGATCACGGAAGCCATGATAAAAAAGCGGGTTCAATCGGGAGAGTTGACCCATGAAGAACTCGATCAAGTTTCCGGAGGGGCTGATACATGCTATGACAGCTGTATGTTAATGTTTTCTGACGAAATCATTTGTTTGGCAACGTGTTACTGAGGGGCTTGGCTTTTGTTCCAACTCATCATACCGCCCGGCCTTCACTAAAAGGTATGGGGCTTCCCACTGCAAAGTGGCCTAACATGATATGTGGGCCATCAGGGGTTGGGATCAAGGCCGGCCCCATGGACGCTAAAGGTCTTTTTGTATGAAGACTGAAACCGCAGACACCAGAAAAGTAAATCCATCCCCCTCCAAAAAACTTTCTCCGGATCCCAGTCTGTCGATTTTCCGGCTTTCAAACGGGCTCACCTGCCGGCTTCGGCCGGTTCAGAAAACGCCTCGAGGAACTCTCGAACTGCGACTCCTGATTTCTTGCGGATTTTTGAACGAAGGGGAAGGTGAATATGGGGTGGCCCATTTGCTGGAGCACATGGCCTTTTCCGGGAGTCGGCACTTTCCGGACAATTCTCTGCTCACATCCCTGGAATCCATCGGTATGCAGGTTGCAAAGACATCAACGCATGGACCGGGCTATGCGCGATCTTTTCCGAAAAACAATCACCTGTCACGACCCGCGTTTCGATCCCCTGACCGTAGAACAGGCCGCCGCCATTGACCGGGAACAGACCCAGGCCTGGCTCATGGGCCTGGTGCGCCACAGTCCCGTCGAAATCTCCATCGTGGGCGATGTGAAACGGTCAATCGCGTTGGAATTGGCGGAACAATACCTTGCTACACTGGGTTCACGTCCCCGGCGGGTCCCGGATCCGGAAAAGAGATGTGGGCTTCAACCCATGATCGGCCCCCAGGTCCATACCCTCATCCTATCGGGCACGGTATCGGACGAATCAGAAACGGCACGGATATTCATGGGCTGGCGGGCGCCCGCATGGCGGGCGGTACGGGAGCGGCGCGTGTTTCACCTGGTGGCCCCGATGCTCAACAGTCGTTTGAAAAGGATGCTTCGGCAGGAACAGGGGCACGTCTACGATCTGTACTGCGCCATGTATGCCAGTCAGGCTTACCCGTCTTTTTCATGGATCGGCACATCCTTCTGTACGTCCCCGGCCGATGCAAAAACCGTAGCCCAACAGGCCCGCCGGGTCATGGAAGCATTTGCGGCAGCCGGCCCGGAAGAGGACGAGCTGGCCGTGGCCAAAAACCGGATGGCCCATCGGGTGCTGAAAACCCAGGAAAAAGCAGCCTACTGGTCCCATGTCCTGTCGGATCTGGATTATCACCAGGGGGGGCTGAAGAGTATCAGGGACGTGTCCGAAGGCTACCGCTCTCTCAACAGGGAAGGCATCACGCAGGCGATGGCGCAGTATTTTACCAACCTGAATGGAGGCGTACAAGCTTGGAAATGTCTTTGATAACCACATAGACCGGGATGCGTATCTGAAAAGTCCCATGGCCTTTGTGCAGGAATGCAGTGAATGCCCGGCCAGATATTATTGTGCGGGCAGCTGCAGGTATGACAATGCGGCGAGCACCGGTTCGGTATTCAAGCCACCTGAGGAAATGTGCCGCTTGCGTCGCCGGGGGTTTGAGCTCAGCGCTTATTTAAGCAGCAGGCTGGATGGCTTGGTTTTCCGGAAAGGAGGCGTCAAACTTTACTGGGTCTACGTCCTCATAAAATTGCGAATACGCGGCATTAATCTGCGCCAGGCGTGAGGCTTCCCGGTCTAGGACCGGGCTTCCTCAACGGCATCTTTCGCAACTCTTACTCATTATCCCGCCTGCTAGCTAGTACTCCTGTGGCATCGCCACCTCTTATACCAATAAAATCAACCACCAAAAAATGAGTGCATTACTGAGCAAGAGCCGCCTGCCACCGCATCTAAGTCTCCTTCGCTGAGTTCATCTTTGAGCGTAGTGATCTCCTCCTTGGTGAAATCAAATCCTGCCCCTTTACTGAATTCCATGCGTTCTTCCAATGTAGCAATTTCCCCCACGCTCTTCCTGAAATCCTCGTCTGTTTTGATCCGCTCCAAAAATGCTTTTGCGCTTTCAATGGACATATGCGGTTTTCCTTTCTCAGTTTGGTGTTAATGGTTTGTTTGGACAAATATCTATTTATGGCGATTACAGTAAAGACCTGATCTGGTCAAGTAAAACCATCCGTTTAGCGGAAACAACTGCTTTCTGGTTCCTCATCCCCGCCCCCCATGAATTCCTGTCGGAAAGTCAATAAAGCAAAAACGTCCCGCCATCCGTCCGCCATCCCAACGAAAAACTTTACAAATGGCAATGAATGGGATAATAGCCTACTTTAATTGAAATAATGTTCAGTGACCATAATGAGCGACGTCAATCACACTGCCAGAGAACATTGCCCATGACCCTCTTCCAAGGGGCTGGAAAAACCCTCTTTTTATCGCTGTTTCCAATCCTTGCATCGGCGTATCTCCTCTGCACATCAACCCTTGTTTATTCCGAACCCAAAGAAGCCGCCAAATCCATGGATCAGGAGGCCCGGGGGGGACTGGGCCTGATGCAGGCGGTCCAGGTAACACTCTATCAACAGCCTGAAGTCCTTATTCAGCAGCAAGAGGTGGAGAGTTCTCGCGGCAACCTTCGGATGGAAGCGGGCATGTTTGATCCGAATTTGACATCTTCCTTCCTCTATCAGACGAACGAGTATGCGGCCACCTACTGGCAGCAGGAGCGGTACGGCATCGGCGACCGCAACTTCACCACCACCGGATCTTCCGTCGGTTTAGAGACCAAGTCCCGCTACGGATTCAGTTTCGGCCCCAGCGTTGGCGTTACCCGCAATCACGGGATCACCGATTACTTGATGCCCACCAGTTACAACCAGGCCGTTGTTGCTTTTACCGTTAATGTTCCTTTGCTCAAGGGGATGGGAAAGGAGGCCGCGGATGCCGATGAAATGGCCGCCATGGAGGAACTGGAAGCCGGCATTCTGGACCTTGAGCAGACCATTAGCCAAAGTGTCATGAATACCACCCAGGCCTACTGGGGTTATCTCGCGGCTCTCCGGCAGTTTGAGGTCTTTAAGGAAATGGAAACGGATGCCGGGCAGACCCTCGAAGCCATAAGAGAATTGGTTAAAGGGGATGAACGGCCCGCCTCCGACCTGGATCCCTTTGAGGCCAACCTGGCCCAGAAAACATCCCAGCGCATCAATGCGGAGCAGACGCTTTTCGAGGCCAAACAGAACCTGGGGCTGGCCATGGGCCTGGCTTACACGGCCATTGACGATCTGCCCCTTCCCAAGGATGCCTTTCCCGATACCGTTTCAGGCGGCACCAATTCCAACATCATGAATCCCGATGCGCTCTTTCAGGAAGCCCTTCGGAAGCGACCGGACTTTCTTGCGCTCAAAAAACGGGAAAACGCCGCAAGAATTATGCTGACCGCCGCAAAAAACAATGTCCTCCCGCAGTTGGACATCAATGCGGGCGTGGGATACGCGGGGCTGGAAAACGGCGGCGACGTGAACGACTATCTGAAATCCCTGGGCCAAAATGTCACAGGGGCTAACTACCAGGCGGGGATACAATTCAGCTATCCTTTCGGAAACAACGCGGCGGAGGGATTGGTGGTCCAGCGCAGATCCAATGTGCAAAAGGTGGTGATCCGGACCCGAGATCTGGCGCGAAAGATCAATTCCGGTATATTGGTGGCGGTTCAGGCCCTGTGGCGGACCCTCCGGGAACTCCGGGAGACCCGCAATTCCATCGACCATTACACAAAGGCGGTCTCCAGTGAACAGATCAAATTCAGCATGGGAATGGCCTCCGTGATGGATGTCATCAACATGCAGGACAGGCTTCGGGATGTTCGGCTGAGCGAGGTGACCCAGAT
Source organism: Desulfatiglandales bacterium (assembly GCA_963664475.2). GTDB lineage: Bacteria > Desulfobacterota > DSM-4660 > Desulfatiglandales > Desulfatiglandaceae > NaphS2. The sequence continues at coordinate 615,070 of CAXXXE010000001.1, read as the reverse complement.
GAACCGGTTCGCGGACGCCGTGGTGCGGTTGGGCTTCGAAACGGGAACCCTGGTCATGGCTGAAGGGGACACTTACAGGATCGAAATGAAAAACCTGACCTCTCCCGGGTCTACGATGGAGCCCGGCCCATGACCGAAAAGAACGCCGGCAATCGTATGTTTCGGAAGGTGGCCCTGGAGCGCCTGTCCCTGCCGGAACAGCTGGACCAGTTGATGCGGATCACGAGCCCGACCGGCTGGGTGGCCCTGTTGGCTATAGGCCTTCTCCTGGCCTGTGGGATACTGTGGGGCATTTGGGGGTCTATTCCCACAAAGGTCGAGGGTTCCGGAATCCTCATGAGCCGCGGCGGAATTTTTTCCATTTCAGCCAGGGCGCCTGGGAGCATACAGGCCATCCGCTTGAATGAAGGCGATGAAGTGGAAGCGGGCCAGGTGGTGGTGATCATCGGGCAACCGGATATTCGAGATAAGATTCTGGCCGGCAACAACAAAGTCCGAGACCTGAAAACCCAGTGCCAACAGCACCGTGCCTTCAGCGAAAAGGAAATGGCCCTCGAGGAACATTCCATTGCCGAACAGCGTACCAATCTGCTTCAAACCAATGAAAGCCTGAATGCTCAGCTGAAACTGCTCCGAAAGCGCCTTAAAGACCAGAAGCGCCTGGTGGAACTGGGCCTGATTACGCGAATGAAGGTGTTGGAGACCCGGATTGAAATCGACAACCGAGCCGAAAAGATCAGGCAGAACAACAACCAGATTAAACAGCTTTCCATCCAGAAGCTTCAGGCTCAAAACCGGATACGGGAAGAACTCTTGGACCTGGAAAATCAGATTCAAATGGCCCAGGACGAACTTGAAGGCCTAGAGAACAGCCTTCGGATGGATTCCAAGGTCATCAGCGTATTCACCGGCAGGGTTATCAGCGTGGATGTGGCGCTGGGGGATGTGGTACAGACCGGATCGCGGCTGATGACCATCGAAAAAACAGGGCAACATTCCCGGTTTCTGCAGGCGATTTTGTATGTTCCGGCAAACCAGGGTAAACGGATCGTAACGGGCATGAGGGTTCATGTGTCCCCCTCAACCGTGAAAAAGGACCAGTACGGTTCCATCATGGGACTGGTGACCTACGTCTCCGCGTTTCCCACCAACCGGGAAGCCATGAAACGGGCACTTCTGAACGAAAAAATGGTGGAGGAACTCTCGAAAAACGGACCGCCCAGTGAGGTCAAGGTGGCACTGGTGCCCGATTCACTTACTTATAGCTGGTATAAATGGACATCGTCCGATGGTCCGCCCGTTTCCATCCTTGCGGGAACCATGTGTACGGCGACCGCCATTGTGAAGCGGCAGCCGCCCATTCAGCTGGTCATTCCCCTCATGAAAAAATATTTGATGGGTGTCGATGAGGACCCCACGCCGTGGGGAGAGTAGCTGATGGCGCACTCCTCCGGGGCCTGGAAAAGGCGACGCGTCAAAACCCCCACCGTGCTTCAGATGGAGGCGGCGGAGTGCGGTGCGGCCAGTCTTGCCATGGTCCTGGCATATCACGGACTTTACGTGCCCCTTGAGGTGTTGCGGGTCCAGTGCGGCGTATCCCGGGACGGGAGCAAAGCCAGCAATATCGTCAAGGCGGCCCAAAAGTACGGTATGACGGCCAAAGGGTTCCGCAAGGAACCCGAAACCCTGAAAGGCTTGCCGCTGCCCATGATCCTTTTCTGGAATTTTAATCACTTTATCGTTCTTGAAGGCATCAAGGGGAATCGTGCGTACCTCAACGATCCCGCTGCCGGCCCGAAAAAAATATCCATGGACCAACTGAATAAATCCTTTACGGGGGTTGTGCTCACCTTCGAGCCCGGGGAAGACTTTAAAAAAGGAGGCGAGAAGCGCAATGTCTTTAGATCGCTGAGACGCCGGTTTTCCGGCTGCGGGAAAGCCCTGGCTTATGTGGTGCTGGCGGGCCTTTTTCTGATGATACCGGGTTTGGTTTTTCCCACCTATACCAAAATATTTTTAGACAATGTGCTCATGGACGGCTATACGTCCTGGCTTAGACCCCTCCTGTTGGCCATGGGCATCACGGCCCTGACCAGTTTTGCCTTGACCTGGCTTCAGCGTTATTTTCTCCTTCGATTTGAATTGCGGTTGTCCCTGAGTGGATCGACCCGGTTTTTTCACCACATATTGCGCCTTCCCATCCCCTACTTTGCTCAGCGTTTCGCGGGAGATCTGGCAGGCCGCGTACACTTGAACGACAAGGTGGCCCAGCTCCTTTCGGGTCAGTTGGCCGTCACCATGATTCATCTGATCACGGCAATATTTTATGTGGTCGTCATGCTTCAGTACAGCATCCTTCTGAGCATGATCGGCATCGGGTTTGCCATGTTGAACCTGGTGGCATTGAAAGTGGCTTCCTATCGCAGGAAGAATGTCAACATGGCCCTTCAACAGGATATGGGAAAACTCATGGGACACACCATGACCGGTCTCCAGATGATTGAAACCCTGAAAGCGGGGGGGGCGGAGGCGGATTTCTTCACCCTGTGGGCCGGTTATCAGACCAAAGTGGTCAATTCGCAGCAGAAGCTGTCCGTTTCCACCCAACTCCTCTCCGCCATCCCCCCGACGCTCCTCTCCCTCAACCACACCATCATGTTGTTTTTCGGGGCCATCCTGATCATGGACGGACAGATGACCATCGGTATGCTCTTTGCGTTCCAGATTCTGATGATGGGCTTCATGCAACCCTTCAGCCATTTCGTGGACATGGGAAGCCAGATGCAGGAGATCCATGCCGATATCAACCGCCTGGAAGATGTGACAGCCAACCCGCAGGATGAGGCGTGTTCGGGAACGCGGGTGAATCCGAAAGATTTCCCTGACGTATGCGTAAAACTGGACGGTCAACTTGAAATGAAAAACATCACCTTCGGGTACAGTCCGCTGGAACCGCCGCTGATCAGGGATTTTAACCTGGCATTAAATTCCTGTGCCCGGGTGGCGCTGGTGGGCGCCTCGGGATCGGGTAAATCCACGGTGGCGAAATTGGCAGCCGGTCTCTATGAGCCCTGGGAGGGAGAAATCTTGCTGGACGGGCGACCCATCGCTTCCATTCCCAGACAGGTCTTTGCACACTCCGTGGCCATGGTTGACCAGGATATCTTTCTCTTTGAAGGGACCATTCGTGAAAACCTGACCATGTGGGACAAGACCCTACCGGAAAACGCTTTGATTCGGGCAACCACGGATGCCTGTATTCATGACGACATCCTGGGACGTCCAGATGGATACGGGGGCCGGGTTGATGAAGGGGGCGCCAATTTCAGTGGTGGGCAGGCCCAACGGCTGGAAATCGCCAGGGGATTATCCGGGAACCCTGCTCTCCTGATCCTGGACGAGGCCACCAGCGCCCTGGATCCGGAAACGGAAGCAAGAGTGGACAGCCATTTAAGACGACGGGGCGTCAGCTGCCTGATCATCGCCCATCGCCTGAGCACCATCAGGGATTGTGACGAGATTATCGTTCTGGATGGGGGGGTGGTGGTTCAGCGGGGCACACACCAGGAACTGCAGGGTCAAGAAGGGGTTTATGCCGAACTCATCAAATCACAGTGATCGGGCTACACCGACCTCCGACCTCCGACCTCCGACCTCTATCTTTTCCGGCGGCGATCCCATGGAAATCTCCGGAAACAGGCCTCTGTTCGCCGTGGACGCGGATTCCTTTTGGATTGTCAAAAGGGGACAGGTCGACCTTTTTGCCGTTAGACTGGAAAACGGTAAAGCCGTAGGTCCAAGGCGCCATCTGTTCTGGGCAGGTGTCGGGGATTTTATTTTCGGCGCCGCCCTTAAGGAAAAAACCCATGTTCTGAGCATCATGGCCGTGGGAAAGCCGGGTACGAAATTAACCCGATATGACCGAACGGTCCTCAAGGGCGCGTTGGAATCCCCGGAACCGTCAAAGGCCGTGCTTTCGGGCGTGGAGACATGGGTTGCCAGGATGTCCGGTGTCACCGGGTTTTCAGCCGGGAATGGTTTGGGCGGCAAAGCGTTTGACACGGCGCTTGATGGTTTTCATGAAACCGTCCTTCAAGGTATTTCCGAGGGAGAAGAAAAGGACCGGATCAAAGATCGATTGCATTTTGACCAGCGGATCATGCAAGATTTTCGAGGGCTGGAAAAGACCCTTTTCCATTTGGGCGCCACCTTGTTTCGGAAGGGGAAAACCGCTCTTCAACCGAGCGGCAAAGGCTCTTCCCTTTTGGTGTCGGCAGTGGCGGTTGCACAAGCCTGCGGTATTGAGACGGAGAAACTCTCAGATGCCGTGGTCCGAAGGCAAGACGACCTGAACCTGGACCATATTGCCAGGGCCGGCAATTTTTTTACCCGCCAGGTGGTTCTCACACCCGGGTGGTCCGGTGAAGACAACGGCCCCCTGCTGGGGCGGCTGGAGGATGAAAAGGGCGAACGGTTCGTGGCCTTGCTGCCCACATCCCCCACCCGCTATGCGCTGTTCGACCCGGAAAACGGGACCCGCATTCCCATGACCCGGGGGTTGGAGGAACGGATCCACGGGATTGCCCATACCTTCTATCGACCGCTCCCGCCCGAATCCCTCACCATTCGCCATATCCTGCGATTCGTCCTGGCGGGGGTTCGGCGGGACCTTGCCATGATGGCCCTGGTGGGCGCAGCCGGGGCGCTGTTGGCCCTGTTGATTCCCATTATGACGGGGGTCATCATCGACTCGGTGATTCCTGAAGCCAACCGGAGCCAACTGCTCCAGATTGGTCTGATCCTGCTGGTGAGTGTTTTTGCCGCCTTCATGTTCCAGATTACCCGGGCCATTGCCATGGTTCGCATGGAGGGGCGAATGGATGCGGGGTTACAGGCAGCGGTCCTGGACCGCCTGCTGAACCTGCCGATCCCTTTTTTCCGCAAGTTTACGGCGGGTGATCTGGCCACCCGGACCATGGGCATCAACTATATTCGCCAGATTCTTTCCGGCGCTACCCTCACCACGGCCATGACGAGTATTTTCTCTTCCTTCAACCTGATCGTCATGTTTATCTATGACTGGCATTTGGCCCTCATCGGCCTCTGTATGATCCTGATCACCCTCATCATTTCAGGGGGACTCAGTATTTCCATGATCCGATATCAAAGACAGGTTTTTGATATCGAGGGGAAAAACGCAGGCATTGTCTTCCAACTCCTTACCGGGATTGCCAAACTGCGCATGACCGGGACGGAAGACCGGGCCTTCGGGGTATGGGCCGAAAATTTTGCAAAGAAAAAGATCATCGATTTCAAATCCGGAAAAATCAATGCCGCCCTGGATACGGCCACTTCTTTTATCCCAATGGTATCCACCATGCTGATTTTCTGGTTTTTCTTAAAATCCCGTATGTCGGGCATGAGTACCGGCAATTTTTTGGCCTTCAATGCCGCGTTCACCAGCTTTCAGACGGCATTGGTCCAGACCACACTGGTTTTTTCCAGCCTTCTCCACATCATTCCCCTGTGGGAGCGGTCAAAACCGATCCTCGCAACCGTACCCGAAATGTTCGATGCCGGGACTGCCGCCCCCCGTCTGAGCGGCAGCCTTACGGTGGACCATGTTGCCTTTCGTTACAGTGAGGATGGACCAAAGGTTCTGAAAGAGGTGAGCCTCAAGATCGCTCCCGGTGAATTCGTCGCGGTGGTGGGAGGCTCAGGCTCCGGGAAATCGACGCTTCTCCGTATTCTACTGGGGTTTGAAAAACCGGAGTCGGGAGTCGTTTACTATGACCGCCATGATCTGGCGCACCTGGATGTCAAGAGCGTTCGCAGACAAATGGGGGTGGTCCTTCAGAATGGGCAGGTGATGCCCGGAAGCATCCTCAAGAATATTACGGGCGCCGCCGATCTCACCCTGGAGGATGCCTGGGTTGCAGCCCGCATGGTGGGGCTGGACAAGGATATCGAGGCTATGCCCATGGGCATGTATACGGTCGTTCCGGCGGGGGGCGGAACCCTTTCCGGGGGACAGCGTCAACGACTCATTATTGCCAGGGCCGTTGTGAGAAAACCTCGCATTCTGCTTTTTGATGAGGCCACCAGCGCCTTGGACAATCTCACCCAGGCCATTGTCATGAAAAGCCTCGATAGACTGGACGTGACGCGGCTGGTGATTGCCCACCGGCTCAGCACCATCACCAACGCCGATCGGATTTATGTCATGGAACGGGGGAAAATTGTGGAATCGGGAACCTACGACGAACTCATGGAAGCGAAAGGCTATTTCCACCAGCTTGCCATACGGCAGATTGCGTAATAAGAGGATCATTTTATGACCTACAGACTGACGACAATCCTGATGGTTCTGCTCATTTTCCTCGCCTCCTGTATTGTGCCCGAAGACCCGGCCAGGGAACGGGAGGAACGGGCAAAACAGGTCCGAGGGGATATCCTTGTGGGCGCCGTGGCGCCCTGGTCCGCCATCGACGTCCTCCTGTGGGAAGGCATCGCCATGGCCGTTGATGAAATCAACCATTCGGGGGGTCTTTCGGGCCGGAAAATCCGGGTCCTCAAGCGGGATGATGAAAGCACCGTCAAAAAGGGGATCCTGATTGCACAGGAATTTGGAGAAAACCCCGATCTGGTGGCGGTGGTGGGACATTATGAATCGTTCATTACCCTGCCGGCTTCCGTTGTTTATCAGTATTACGGTATCCTGATGCTCTCCAGCGTGGATACCAACCCCGGTCTCACGCGGCAGGGGTTCCCCCTGGTCTTCCGGACCGTCCCCAACGACATCGAGTATGGAAAAAGACTGGCCGATTTCTGCCGCCAAAAAGGGTATAATCAGTTGCTGGTGATGCTTCAGCGGAGCGAGTACGGCAGGGATTTTTCAGACGCTTTTGCCACGGTGGCCCAGAGTGCGGCGCTCAACATTTTAGACGGCGCCTCATACGATCGGATGACCAGCGAGAAGGAACTTCAAGGAATCCTAAAGCTCTGGAAGGAGCGCTATACATTTGATGCCATCCTTCTCTCCGGCGAGCTGCCCCGGTCCGCCGCCATCATTCGTGAAGCACGGCTCATGGGGATCCAACAACCGATCATCGGCGGCATCGCCATGGACCAGAAACGGATTTTGACCCTGGTGGGGAAAGAGACGAAAGACGTGTTTCTCCCCACCAATTTTTATCCCCATTCAAAATCGACTGAAGTTGAGCGGTTTGTGAAGAACTTTCAAAAACGATACGGCCGTATGCCCGATGTCATGGCGGCCCAGGGGTATGACACGATTCACGCCCTAGCGTATGCCATCAAAAAGGCCGGATCCACCGTACCGTCTGAAATGGCCAAGGCCCTCCGGTCGGCGGATAATCTGCGAGGCGCCACCGGAAACATGCGGTTTTCAAAGGATGGGGGCCGCGTCATGGACAAGATTTTTATCAAGATGGTGGAAGACGGACAATTTAAGTACCTCAATCCCGGATCGGAGGACGGAGGAGGGATGTTAGATGGCGGGGAAAGGAGATGAATCGTTCTGCTGAGACCTGCGGACTGATTTCTTGGAGAATTATGAAAGCCGTGCTCAACCACAACCACTATCCAAAGTCCCCGCTTTACTGCAGCTGTGACTTGCTAGAGGCCGCCTTATTTCACAAACGGAGAAGCTTACGGTTTTTCCCACCTCCCTGGTTTTCAATCGAGCATATGCGGTGACCGCTTTCATCAGAGGGAAGCTCAGAAACGGTTCCCCGCCGAAGAAGCTCAGGGAAATCCCCTTCATCTCACCCGATTGCTCGATCAGCCAGTCCACGGCCCGGTATGCGGTGGCCTCTTCCAGGGACCCCGGGCTGCCGTATTCTCCTTTGATCCCGTAGCAGTAGGTGCAGTTCAGATTGCAGAACTGGTTCAGAAAAAGGGCTATGTCTTCCACGGGGACGGGTTCTATCCTGGTGGTTCTCCCTGTTTGCCTCTCGCCTTCTTCCACGAGACCCCACACCCTCAGCATATCCGAAAGGGTCGGATGCGCCAATATGTCCGGCTTAGACGTGCTCTGCTCAAAGCCGCTCGGCTCGGCGGACAGCTTCTTCAGCATCCCGGCCGTACGTCCATCCACGGCGAACGCCTCCATCTCTTCTATATTGATCAGACACCAAAGACCCCGATTCTCAAACAGGTGAAATGGTCTGATCTTCATTTGCTTTAAGTCCCTCCTGTTTGTAGCCGTGCCGCCATTTTGCTGCACGGTTTTCAGAGCCCCATTATGTTTTCAATATGGTCACAGGCCGTGCGCAAACCATCTTCCCCGGCCATGCGTTCTTTCAGGGTTTCCGCATTCCGTTTGCACGCCCTGGTGAGGACCCTCTCCTCAAGGAGTCGGGCAATGCTCCGGGCGTTGCTCCTGAACGGATGCGCGGCCGCGCCCACCGCTAGCTCCAACACCCGCTTGGCGTTATAGAACTGGTCGTTCCCGTAGGGCTCCACGAGTATGGGGCAGCCATTTTTAAGCGCTCTTCCCACGGTGCCGATGCCCCCATGGTTGATGACGGCGGCGGCCCATGGGTTTCAGGCCCTGAAGGAAGCGTGCCCGGTGGCGTCGGATGATCTCTTCCCTTTCCCGGGAGGCGGCATCCTCCGCCGGCTCCTTCCGGTCCGTTGGGGCACGGCACACCACCGCCGTCGACACCGTCACCGTGACCCTCTGAATCCCCACCACCTTCTCGGCGATGGCCCCCAGGTGGGAGACGCTGGAACAGATGAGCAGGTCTGCTTCTTCACAGGCACCGAAGAAAGCGCGGTAGCTTTCGGCCTCATTCTCGTAGGACCGCTCGTTTGATCGCGTGGACCCTCTTTTTCTGATGGGGAGATGCCACTGGTTCCAGGCGCCCGCCCCGTTCCTCGCCTCTTCTTCCCCCATCATCAGGCCCGTGTCAACGCAATCCAGGCCGAATTTCTCAGCGTGTTTGCGCATGGCCAGGTTGATGGCCATGCGAACATCGTGTCCCCTCCTCTTAAGCTCCCTGGCGAGATCGAGAGGAAGCGCGCCCTCAGCGCCCGAGGATAGTTTTTGCGGAAGGTTGTTTGGTTGTTTGAAAGATTTCCGAGGCCCCTATGTGGGAAAGATTTTCAGACCGCATACGGACGCAATTTGATTAAAATCCTTGTCATTATGAAGCAAAAACGACCCGTGCTCCAAGGCCGTTTGTGCGATTATACAATCGGCTGTTTTTCGTATGGTGATGCCCCGTTTTCTACATGTGCGATACAGCTGTGCGCCTCTGATGTATGCTTCCGGAACAGATAAATCCAGGACCGGAAAATGAAGCAGATGCTTTTTAGCTGTTTCAAATTCCCTTTCATCTTTAAAACCTTGTAGTGTTTCCGTCAATATATAGCTGGAAATACAAACTTCCTCTTCCGCTTCCAGGAGTTTTCGAAGGGATATTCGAGGCGAACTCGAAAACCCGTTGAAAAAATCAATCCAGACGGAGGTATCAACCAATATCTTCAAACCGATTCTCCCTCATGTCTTTCAAATTTCCTTCCCAGTGCAACTTCCCTTCCAGGGTCAGAATGGCTTTTCTCTTTTTACGATTTACAAGCTCTTTGAGTGCATAATTCACCAGTTCCCGCTTGGTTTTGATGCCGGTGTATGTAAATCCTTCTTCAATTAGTTTGTCATCGATAACAACATTCGTGCGCATAATTAAACCCTCCCCATACACAAATACGATATGTTTATGTGTGTGTCAAGGCTATGCAAGCCAACATCCCATGAAAAACATCATTGGTTGATTTTCAGTATTATGGAAATAACTGATATACGCAAAAAAAAGTGGAATTTCAGAAAACATTATGGCGTTTTCAAATTCCGGATTTTTTGCCACATTAAAACATCCGACGACTTCTCTGGTTTCCGTGTGTTTTTTACACCTTGCGTAAGGAACAACCTCAAAAACAACATCCACGTCAACTGCATCATAAATCGCTTGGCTCATGTTGGATTCCGGGGTCGTAGACATGATAAATCAGAATAACATATTGGTTTAATACGGGTTTTGCTCAGGACGTGAAAATGAGCGACCAAACCGTAAATATTACATATTTTTAATATGTTACCATATGTCTTGGGCCTTTTTTGAAACAAAAGACCCCGGAATCCAACAAGAGCCTTTATTATTTATGCTTCCATCCGCCCGCCGTGACAACCTCGGCATTCAAAAGTGTCTTCCGAGCATCCCGCTCCCACAACATTCGCCATATCGTCTTCGCTTAATTCACCGCGCACGTTCCTCATTTCTTCAGCCGAAAATTGAAATCCTTCAGCCTTGGCGATATTCAGACGGTCCTCCCCCGACAAGTTCTTATCCGACAATTTCGTCCTCAAATCTTCGTCGTTCTGAACTTTTTCCAAAAATGCTTTTGCACTTTCGATGGTCATGGGCTTCTCTCCTTTCCCTTAATAGGGCAATTTTAGGGTTAAGATATTCAGTATTTTATAAATGCAACAATACTTACCTTTTTTACTACTTAGCGTTATTTGTGAAAGATGCAAGTTTCCGGCAAAAGAGAATCCAGTTATCCAAAATCAAGGGGACAGGGCCTGGGCGGGACAATGTCTTCTTCCTGCAAAAAGGCCCGGTCCGCTTCATCCAGTCTACTACTTAAGTAGGCGCTGAGCTCAAACTCCCGGCAGCGCAAGCGGCACATCTCCTCCGAGGGCTTAAAAACGGTGCCGCTGCTGGCCGCATTGTCATACCTGCAACCGCCCGCACAATAGTATCTGGCATGGCATTCGCCGCATTCCCGCACAAATTTCATGGGGCTTTTCAAGTATTCATCCCGGTCTATGCTGTTGTCAAAGATATTTCCCAGCTTGTATGCTTCCATCCCCACAAACCGGTGGCACAGATAAACATCTCCCGCACTGGAGATTGCCGTAAGGCCCAGCCCGGCGCCGCAGGGAAAGAATCTTTTGCGCTTATGGGAAAAGCTAAGCAACCCATGGTAGAGCTCGGAACTGTTTTTGAGTTGCCTTAAGGCCTGGGTATCCCTGGCCTCGATCCCCTTAAGCCACGCGTCAGCCTCCTGTTCCAGGAGGTCAAGCGTATTTTGCAGATTCCTTTCCGATGCGGACTTTTTGCGGTCGCAGGTCAGCATGCAATCCGAAGCCGGGGTTATTGAGATCTTGGTAAATCCGATGTCCTTTAGGGCCGCTTTTACTTTTTGCGGATCGGTACCCTCCATGAGGACTGCATGGCCCGGGGTTTCTGGGCAGACCGCCAGCAGATTTTTGATCTTGGGAACTATGGAATTATATGAGCCCTTGCCGCCGATGAAGGGTCGCTGAATATCCTGTATCTCCCTGGGACCATCGAAACTGATCATGACCTCGATATCCTCATCCTGAATGAAATTAATCTGTTTTTCATCCAGCAGGGTCCCATTGGTAGTGGCGTGAAAGTCCACCTTTTTATGGACTTCATGGGTCCTGTTCCGGGCATAGTCCACGATCTTTTGCATCAGGGGAAAATTCAAAAACGGTTCCCCGCCAAAGAATCCCATATGGACCTTCTTGGCCTTCCCGGATTGTTCAATGAGCCAGTCCACCGCCTGATAAGCGGTCTCTTCTTCCATATTGCCCCTGTGGCCATACTCCCCACCTTCACCGTAACAGTAGACGCAGCGCAGATTGCAGGACTGGGTGAGGAAAAAGGCTGCATTGACAATGGGTACTGGATCGATTGGTTCTTTTCGGGCTGCTTTTTTATCTTTTTGGGAAATCAAGCCCAGTGTCTGGAGCGGTTTAATGTTAAGTGATCTCCAAAAAGAATCACCGTTATCCGTAACTTGCCGTAGAAGTTCGGCGGTTTTTTCATCTATGGGACGGGTTTCCATCTCTTCAATATTGATCACATACCAGTGATCTTGATGGTTGCTCACATGAAAGGGCTTTAATCGCATCTCTTTGTCCATATTATCATTCCCCAAATACCAGATCCATCCTTCTGCCAAATGGCGCCCTTCGGCTGAAAGTCTGTGGCGCCTTGTGGTGCTTGCCAGCCGGCTTTATAAGCAGGGAGGCGACATTGGTCGACTCCGTGCCGGCTCAATGGAAATCGAATCCTCCGGGTCCATATCCTTCAAGCGCATCTCTCTCGACGGGCACGTCACAGTCCTCCGGCACAAAAACTCCCCCTGCCACAGCGTCCAATTCTATTCCGGAAAGTTCCCCATCCAAGGGAGGCAGGGAGGGCAATACCACATGAATCACCTTCTCGGTGTTTTCCAGGAATCTTATTTCCATGCCTTCGGGAACGTCAATGCCCGCTTCCTTGAGCACGCCGGCGCTGTCCGTCAGAAGTTTTTCTTTAAATGCTTTGTCGGACCAGGCTTTTTCCACCAGCCTGCCGAACGCTTTTGACGCTTCTTTTTTTTTCATAGCGTTTCTCCTTTTATGAATTGGTGTGAAGGGTTTACTTCATGGGCTTGTGCCCGGTCCGTAAAACTCTCTTTGATTTTCCTTTAAAAAAGCAATGTCCGGCGCCTCGAGCCGGTGAAAGATGCAGACGGCCTTTTCAATGGCATATTTGACCCGGTCGCAATAATCGTCCACGGGATGGAAAAGATCGCCGTTGGCCGCACGGTTCACGTAGATGCAGCCGCCGCCGCAGAAATGGGCGGCCCAGCATCGAGCGCATTTTGCCAGTCGCGTGACCATGGCCCTTAGGTACGGTTCCCTGTCCGCCACTGTTTCAAACACGCTCCCTATTTTCATCCCGGGGTCTCCGGTGAACAGCGGACAGGGGAAAAGGTCTCCAGTAACCGACACCCCCAGATACCCTCTGCCGGCGCCGCATCCATACAGGCGTTTTTGTTTTGAAATCAAAGCGTAGACATATGCTAGAAGCATTTTGAAACCGTGCTTGGGGACGCTTCGGTCCCTGATGGCCTCTAAGGTGATGTCGGCTTCATGATCCAGAAAGTCAGAAATGTGCTGTCTCTCTTTCGCTCCTCGGTTTTGCGGCGCCCAGTTGCCGTAAAGGGACGGCATCGCTGGGGTCAGGGTATAGGATGTAAAACCCGTCGAAACAATGGCCTCTTTTATTTGGGGCAGGTCTTTCGCCCTTTTGATGGTCGCCCTGCAGCGGGCCCCGGGGATTTTTGCCAGCAGTTTTTCAACATTTTTCGCAACCGTTTTATAGGACCCGCAACCGTTCTTAAAGGGCCGGTTTTCATTCTGGATATGCTCCGGACCGTCAAAACTGACCAGGGGGATAATGCCATGGGCCTTTAAAAATGCGATCTTTTCTTCGTTCAGCAATGTGGCATTGGTGGTCATCCCGTATCTCACCTTTTTTCCCAAGGCCTTTCCCTTTTTGTCGGCATGGGCTACCACATGCCGGATCAAAGGGAAATGCATCAGGGGTTCGCCGCCGCCAAAGAGGATACCCACCGACTTTTTTTGGCCGGATTGTGCCATGAGCCAGTCGACGGCCCGTGTCGCGGTCGCCTCGTCCATTTTCCCTTCACTGCCGCATTCCCCGGTGTTTCCGTAGCAGTAAACACAGCTGAGGTTGCACTGCCGGGTGATATCCATGGACAGGGTGACCACGGGTTCCCCGGTGAGTTTTTTAATGAGTTCATTCATCCCGGAGCTCTTTTCCCTGGGCGGATGGGATAAGGCATCTTCCTTCGGGGCGCCGTCAACCAGGCCCATGCTCTCCAGTTTTTCCATGACGGAGGAAGGAACCGGCATGCTTTTATTGAACCGGATTCGATCCAATGTATCGGCCATCCGGTCGTCAATGATCGCACTGGTCATGGCAATTACGTTCAAAAGATATGAAGTGCCTTCATGTCGGAACAGGTGAAAGGGCGTAAGGGAAACGTTACAAAAGTACGTTTTTCCGTTGCGATGTATTTCAATATGTTGTGGCAGCATGGGTTGCGGCTCCGTTGACTCTACACATACGTCATGATGGACGTCAGCACGAATTCACCATCCTCCACATCGTAAGATCTAAATCTCTTGAGAAGTCCCTCTTCGTAATAGGAGAAAGACTTCTTCGAGTACGCCTCTCCCGTGCTGTCGTTCACCTAGACAACGGCGTCCCAGGTAGCCTTCCGGGGTTTTTGTGATCTCAGTGTGAGCGGTGAATTTATTGGTTCCGTCACCTTTTTCATCGACGCTGTAGGTCTCGGGGTATCCGTCAGCATTAGCAGAAGGCCGAAGACAGGTTTTCCTCAGAATCGTCTTTGGTTTTCATCGGAGGATCGGTTTGGCTTCCGGTTTAAATCTGAAACCCGCGATCAAGTTTTTGAAGACGCAGGCAGGATTCCAGCGGAGAAAGTGGGTTTGCGACAGACCAACAGTGTTCACCAGGAGGGGCGAATGATAATTTGAGGATTTTGAGCATCTGAAAACTCCTAAATAGAGATTAAGATTTTATTAAAAAAACGAACTATTTTTAATAAAGCAAAATAAAACACACCGTGTCAAGGAAAAAAAGGGCCTTCACGAGGGTTCAACGGTCCATGGGTATAGGTCGAAAAGCTCTAAAAACCCATATGGATCTTGTTGACCTTTCCGGGCTGTTCGATGAGCCAGTCCACCGCCTGAAACGCGGTTCTCTCTTCCATATTTTCCTTTTTAGACCAGCATTTTGTCAATGTCTATTATTTAGTGTTTTTTTGTCATCAGGTTATTTCATTTCTAGGGACTCTTTTCTAATGGAAAATTGGCATAAAAAAACCAGCCGGCAATTAAGATTTGAGTATTCAAAAATAAATGCTATGTTTTTATTTGAGCAGCGGGTAAAACAGGTTCCAGTTCAGGTGGAACATTGATCGCTATTTCAAAACGCTTCATGCGGTGGAAGTGAGACCGGTGGTTCCTCTTAAGAATCGCCGGTGAAAAACGGGATTGTGAAACGAGGATTAACACATGAGAAAAGTGCTCTACATTCTGGGTGGATTAGACGACAACGACGTGGAGTGGTTGATCGCAAGAGGAGAGCGACGGCGGTTGCCTTCAGGCGAGGTGCTCATTTCCGAGGGGGATATGATTGAGGCCCTTTATATTTTGCTGGAGGGAGAGTTGGCGGCTTCGGTAAAAACCCATGAGGGTGCCCGTGAGTTGGGCCGCATGGCGGTGGGCGACATGGTTGGGGAGATTTCCTTGGTGGACGACCGGCCCGCATCCGCAACCGTCACCGTGGTGCGGGACGCGCATGTCTTGGCTATCCCCCGCCCGGCGCTGCTGCAAAAGCTGGAAACCGAAGTGGGGTTCGCGGCAAGGTTCTATCACGCCGTGGCCCAGTTGCTCTCCTACCGCCTGCGGGATAACACGGCTCTGATCGCAGGCGAAGGCGGGCCGCCGGTCCCCGAGCTGGAGAAGGACGAGGACCTTCTCGGCCTGGATGTGTTGGACAATGTCCATATGGCGGGTCAGCGATTTTCCCGCATCATGCGGCGGTTGGCCGGTTAGGTGTGAGAGGTTCCCACTTAAAACCGAGGGAGATTATCAGGATTGAAGATATTTGTCAGCAACTCCGATTCCATAGCTTGCAAATATACCCATCATGGGGGAAATGACCAGTTCACGGGTCGTCTTTCGGTTGTGACGTTTTTCCCGGGAGGCAACGGTGTTTGCCCCAGCTGCGGTGAAAAGGCGCACCATCACATCAGATGGGAACCCCCTGTTATGACCAGCAGTGTCCCGTCCCAAATGCGGGGCATCCATGACGCGGGAATAGGCCCGATTAAATGCCCGTTCCCACGCTCTGCGTGGGAACGTAAGGCGGGATGCTTCCTGTCCATGCCCGTCAATTTCAAAATTTTCCCGCCAAGGGGGTTGTTACGCCGGCGAAGGATCCGGACCAGTTGTTTTTCCAGTGGCCTCATGTCATTACCTGAAATCTCACGTAATTCAGATCCACCTTTCACTCCGCTGTTGGCGCTTTTTTATTCAATAGCCGGCGGTTACGAATGATCAAGAGCCTGCTGATAAAATAACTCGCCACAAAAAATTCAACGTATCCACGCAATCCCCGAACAAACGCCGGTCGGTAGGTTTCTCCCAGGACAAGTGCCAGGATCAAAGCCAGGCCGCACCAGACAACAATGGCCCTGACCACCAGGGGCCAATGGCGCCGGAGTTCGGACCAGAAATCAACCAGACTGAACAATGCCCCCACCACTTGCACGCACACACAGTAACCTAAGATAAAGCACAGGACCTTAAGCGTGAATATCATGTTTTCCCCCTTCTCCTTACGCCAGAATACGAACCAACCCCCGGTTGCCGTCCACCAGGACCCGATGGCCGGATTGGATGTTCCGTGTACAGTCCGGCAGGTCCACCACGCAGGGCATGCCGAATTCCCGAGCAACAGTCCCAGCGTGAGAAAGATAGCTGCCCACCTCAATAGCCGCAGCGCCTGCCGTCAGGAAGAGTGGCGTCCAGGCTGGGTCCGTGTAGGGCGCAATCAGGATTTCTCCCGGTTTGAGTTCCAGGTCGATGGACGGATCCAGAATGACACGGGCTACGCCCTCATATTTTCCCGGCGACGCGGCTTGTCCCCGGAATGTGTTGCCGTCCTCGGGTTCTGCCCCCTCGGGCCTCTCTTTCACGGACAGCTTAACCCCGATGCACTTGGGCGGGACCATCTTAGACAGCCGGATGTGCTCCATACGACGTTCTCGGATGCGGTCTTCCACGTCCAGCCAACCCAGTTTGCCTTCCTGGAGTTTTTCCATTTCCGGCAGGTGCAGAAAAAAGATATCGCCCTTGCATTTGAGCCGACCCCGGGCCATCATATCGGCTTCCACCTGCAGGATCTTTTTCCGGATCGAATAAAAACCCATGATGTGATAGAAGCGGGAGTTTTCCCGCTGGCGGGCGAAATACCGGGTTCGTTTGGCGGTGTATTTGATCAGACGGTACCGCCACCGAAATGGTTTCTCCAAAGGACATTTTTCCAGGCGGCTTCGTATTTCCGCTTCCAGTTCCCGGCGGGTTTGATTGACCTGACGCTCGTGTTCTTCGGGATCGGATTCCACAAGCAAGTAGTTTCGGATCATGCCCAGCACGGGCGAGATGTCCTCTTCCCAGCGAGGGGACGCGATTTCCAGCTCCTTCAAACCCCGGTGGCCGTTAACATCGACGAAACGGTTTAGTTGCTCCACAAAAGGGCGGGCTTCTGGTTGGGATTCCAGCTTATTGAGGACTCGGTCCGGTTTATGTTTTTCAAGAATCTCCCGTACCTTGGGAATCTGTTTGGCCGTCTTGGCCAGGGCCCAGATACCTCGGCCCATTTCGACCGACAAAACGTTCTCCGTTCCCGAACAAAGCAGGGATGCGGCATCTTCGCGAACATCGGGGGTCCACCTTCGCAAAAGGTATTTTAAATCCTCCATTCGAAACATGTACCGCCCCGAAGCCAGGTTGACCATCGCAACCTGGTTGCCCACGGGATCGAAGAACCGGGACCAGAAGAGGGTCCGGACCATGGTTTTGAAGGGTCCAATACGCCGATCTTGACCCACTTTCCGGGCCAGGTACCGGTACCGGTCCATGAAACCGACCGGCATTCGACGTGTCCGGGCAAAGAAGGGGCCGAAAGCCAGGTAGCTGAAAAACAGGAACAGACCGGTAAGGGGCAGTCTCGAAAGGGATAGTTTCATGACCGGTTTTTTGGTGTCCCAGCCGTAAAGCAGTTGGGCAAGATCCTCGTCAGAGACTTTGAAGGGCAGTATATCTCGAAAATGTTTGAGGCTGATATAGGGCCAGCCCTTGACCATGCGAAACATCGGTGAAGCGAATATGAGGCTGATCATGTCCTGGGTGATCGGGGTCAGGGGCGCGGTGAAATTTTCAAGCAGCGGTTTGAAAATGACGTATTGGCCTTCTATATCGGCGGTGATGTCCTCCTGGCCCATTATCGTGATAGGCCGGGACTGGAGCATGTAGAAACTGCCGTCAAACAGTGCCCACTCAATGTCCTGGGGGTTGCCGAAATGTTCCTCGGCCCTTATGGCCAACCCGGCTATGACGCGGGCCTGTTCTTCCGACAGGGTCTCTTTGTGCCGCATGTCATGTGGCACTTCATGCAGCCGGGTTACGGCATCTTCCGACAATCGGGGTGGTACCATGAACTTCTTTTCCGCGATTCTTTTTTCTTTGAGGCGGAGTCCTTTCCGTTCGAACAGGTAATGATCGGGCGTTACCCGGCCATCCACGATAGCCGCTCCCATGCCCCAACTGGATTCGGTGACAATTTCTTCCCGTGATCCGGTTACCGGGTTGGCGGTGAAGGTGACGCCCGATACCTCGGAAGGAATCATCTCCTGAATCACCACGGCCATCAGAACGTCGGCGTGGTCCATCCCCTGGGTGGATCGGTAGGAGACCGCCTCCGGGCTGAACAGCGACGACCAGCAGTGTTTGACCATGGTCAGAAGCTGTTTCGCCTAAACGTAATAATAGGTCTCGTGTTGACCGGCGAAACTGGCATCGCCCAGATCTTCGGCCGTGGCGGAACTGCGCACCGCGCAAACGGTTTCCGCACTACGGGTCTCCATCAATTTGGCATGGGCGTTCATGATGGCCTCGGACAGGTCCGGGGGCAACTCCGCGCTTTCGATCAAATTCCGGATCTGTCGGCAACGGGGCGCCACTTCATCGGACGTCAAGTCGTTCAACCCTTCGAGTTTACCGGCCAGGCCAATGTGTGCGAAGAACTCCCGGCAAGCTGCTGGCGGCACAATGAAGCCGGCGGTACGGGGAAACCGCTCTGCACCATTTCGCCCAGATTGGCGCCTTTCCCTCCCGCTATGGCTACGTCTTCCCTGCCCACGTCTTCCAGACTCAGGATTTTTTCACTCATGTCATTCCCTTTTCGTTTTAGGATTCTGCTGGAAAGCACCACTGTCACTTCCGGATTCTTCCAAATCCAACGAATCTGAAGTCTGTTACTCCCATTCAACGTTTATTGTCATTTGTGCCCTTCGCTGCCCGGTATGCTTCCAGGTCCCGCAGGATGTCATCGAGCAACTTGCGAGGATACCATTTTCCGATGCCGTAATCCCAGAATGTTCTTGCATCCTCCCGTACCAATACCATATCTTCCGGCGGCCACCTGATGATGTTCAATCCCCGCTTCATCAGGCCTAACATGGCAATTTCATCATCTCGCCTACCCCGTTTTGTCATCTTTTTTCGTTGCTCGTGGATGATTTTTGTTAGTGTGGATCGGGCTTCTTCAGGGAGGCTCTGATACGAGTCTGAATTGACAAGGAGTCCCACAATCATAACAGAATCACATCCCATTACGACATATCGAAAATACGGGTACCAGCCCAAAATTACAATAGCTGCGGGGGGGGCAAAAACGACTTCGACCTTTCCACTGTTCAATGCGGGTTCAACTTCAGAAAGGGAGAGAGAAACGGGAGATTGAAAGAGAGATGAACGAAGCAACGCTTTGACAAACTTCGATTTCTTACGGGACATTACCTTTTTGTTTATTAATTCATAGGGTCCCAAGATCGGTACTGTGCTGAACGTCTGGATACATCCGACAGGAAAAAGACCGAGAATCTCTATTCCTCGCTCACGGGCGTATCCAGCAAATATGGCTTCATAATTTTCCAGGATAAAATCCATTTCATATTCATCGCGAAACAGGTGAGGGAGTTGCAAGACCAGGGTTTCCGGGACTACCTCCTCTAAACTAATAGTACTTACTAAAGCGCCATCCAATTCCCCTTCCCGGACCATTTTGACCATAGCGGGTTCTTCTCCCAATACACCCCCCGCATACAACTCAATTTTAATGCTATAGTCGCTTAACATCTCGACTTCCATCGCGTATTTCATGTAAGAGACACCCGCTGGGGCCATTGTCCCTATCCGCAAAATGGATTGCGGTTTGTCTTTTTGCGGTGGTGGGGATTCTGCCAGCGAGATGGAGATAGGAACATGAATTATAAAACACAATACTAGGATAATCATCAGGTAAAAGGTTATCCTGGTGAGAGAAGAAGTCCTCATGTGTGTTGCCTCCGGTTAATACATGACTCAATCCGACCGGCCATATTCACACCATCATTCCCTAAAAATTCAGTTTGTCTTTTTACCTGTCTCTCAGAAAATCTCATCCATTTGATCGAGATAGAGACGCGCCTTCTTTTTGGCCATGATGTTTGCGAGTCTGGCCTCTGGGAGAATATCGTCAGGAGTATCCAAAACCTCATTCAGAACCCGTTTATATCCTTCACGGTCTTTAATTGCTGCGAGATAGTACCGAGCATACATAACCTTCGCAGGAAGAAACTTGCCGTCGGAAATTTTGAAAACTTTTTTGAAGGTCTCTTCGGCTTTGGCGCGCCCGCCCCCTGCGCTTGGCGGAATCTGGGTATAGTATATGGCAAAAAACAAGGTCGGCGCCCCATAGTAATAATCCGGATCCAGTTGGTAGGCCCGTTCCATCAGTTTTCGAATGGGAAGGGCATCGAAGAGAACTTCGGCGGTGGCTTCAGGGTCCTGCTGACTCAGGGTAAACCACCCGCCCCACGAAGCGCCAGTCCAGAACAGGTAGGGGACGTCTTCTTTTTGGGTAAAGCACTTGAAAAGCGCATTCCAGTCGGGATTAAGGGTATTTGAATGGTAGCGTTTGTTGAAACACGCGTTTTGCATAAGCGCCTGCCATCCGAATTCCTTCCCCCGCATATAGAGGATCTTGGCCCTCTCGGGGTCTTTGTCTTCCACAAATCCCTGCGTATAGCCGGTATAGGCCTTTGCCGTTCCAATGAGGATCTCCGGGTTGTCCGGAAAATTACGCGAAAAGTTCTCAAGCAGAAGGAGGTTTCCCGGAAAGGCCAATTCGATGGTTTTTGGGTCCGGATAAGATTGAAGCGCCTGTTCGGATTCCGCCATGGAACGGGCCATTTTATTGCCGATCATGGATGTGCAGGACGTCATGGAAATGCAGAAAATCAAAAAAGCGCCTGTCAGTAGCTGAAAACCTTTCATTTTAACCTCCATACCTGTATGGGGCGAGCAAACCCCTTGATGTCGAATGTTCCCTTTTCCTCGGCCTGAATCTGCTCTTTTACCAGGCCGTAAGTGGATGAACTGGTCACGATTTCTCTGGGTTCGGCCAACGTCTGAAGGCGCGCCGCCAGATTGACCTGATTGCCGATGACCGTATATTCCATGCGATCCGCGGAACCGAAATTACCCACCGTCGCATACCCTGAATTGATCCCGGTGCCGATGAGCAGTTCCCGACCTCCCGCGGGGAACCACTCTTTCTGTAAGGCCTCCAGTCGTTTGTTCATGGCCCGGGCACAGTTTACCGCCCGAAGGGCGTGGTCGTCCTGGGGGATCGGGTCTCCAAAAAACAGCATAATGCCGTCGCCTAAGAATTTGTCGATGGTGCCACCGTGCGCAAAGATGATTTGGGTCATCTCGGAGAGGTAGTGATTCAGAATACTTGTTGTCTCTTCCGGTTCGAGGGAGTCGGACAGATCCGTAAAGCCCCGGATATCCGTAAACATGAAGGTTAATTTTTTGCGCGTTGCGCCGGCCATTTCCAGATCCCCTGATTTCAATATGGATTCCACCACCTGGGGCGCCAGGTATTTTTCCAGACGGGCCTTATGTTGAAGCTCAGCCACCTGCTCCCGGACCTTGTTTTCCAGCTCCTTATTGTATTGCGCCAACTGGTTTTCCATTTGCTTCATTCGAATCAGGTTGGCAACACGCACCAGGAGTTCCTTTGAATTGAAGGGCTTTGTGAGATAGTCGTTGGCGCCCTGTAACAGCCCTTCAATCTTCATGCCCACATCGGCCCGTGCCGTCAGGAGTATGATGGGGATGTGCTGGATTTCAGGGTCCTCTCGAACCTCCCGGGTGAGCTGATAACCATCTTTTTTCGGCATCATCACGTCGGAAATGACCAGTGACGGCATGATTCCCCGTATGCGTGCCATCCCTTCCTCGCCGTCCGCGGCCGTATGAACCTCATAGTCTTTGGATAGGAGATCCGCCACAAAAGTCCGAAGATCCACGTGATCTTCAACGATCAGAACCTTGGGTGCGCCTTCCTTTGTAAGGGTGATCTCATCCCGGGGCTCACGGATATCACCGGCATCCAGATCCGACATCTGAAGAACAATCTTTTCCCTGGCATTTTTTCCGTCATCGATGCTCTTTTGTTCTTCGTCTGCAACCTGGTCAGGTTCATTTTCATGGACTGCTCTCCGATCCGGAAGCACCGGGTCAAAGTGGTCTTTCCCAATGGGCAAATCGAACGTAAAGGTGCTTCCTTTTCCTTGTTTACTTTCAACGCGGATTTTTCCACCATGCAGTTCCACCAGCTCCTTTGCCAGAGAAAGGCCGATCCCCGTGCCCCGTTGCCCACCCGAGGCGGCGCCGTTTAACTGGGAGAAACGTTCAAACACCTTGTGGAGATTCTCTTTGGGGATGCCGATACCGGTATCGCTCACCGCTACATAAACATTTTCTTCAACGCGTGAAATCCTCAGATTGATTTTCCCGCCAGGCCGGCTGAACTTGATGGCATTTGACAGGAGGTTCAAGATGACCTTTTCGATTTTGTCCCTGTCGAAATAAATTTTCGGTACACCGGCTTCGGCGGCAAACTCCACGGCAAGGTGAGACCGATCGGCCCAGGAGTCCACCGAACTCAAAAGAATCTGTGCCAGTTTCACAATATTGTTTTCTTCCACCGTCAGCTTCATTTTGCCGGCTTCCACCTTGGAGAAATCGAGCAGGTCGTTAATGAGCTTCAAAAGACGAAGCCCATTCTGATGAACGATCCGAAGATATTTGGCAGCATCTGGTGGTATTTCCCCTTTCTCTCCGTTAAGAATGCTCTCCAGGGGGGCCAAAGACATGGTCAAAGGCGTGCGAAGCTCATGGCTCACATTGGCAAAAAAGTCGCTTTTCAGTTGGTCCAGTTCCCGCAGCTTTTCGTAAGAGGCCTGCAGGCCCACTTTGTCGCGCAGATCCCTGACCATCTGGTTCAGCTTACCGGCCAGAGTTCCGACCTCATCCGACGATCGGATCTTGAGTTCCCCGGAGAAATCCCCCTTTGCCACCACCTCGGCAAAATCAGACATTTCATGCAATGGAGAGACCAGTTTACGGGTGACCACCCACCATACCACGGCCAGGGCCACGGCCAGCACCAGGCCGAGACACAGGAATATGATGTTCACTCTCCCCAGTTTTTCCAGGATGACCGATTTGGGGATGCCCATGAAAATGCCGCCCATGAGCGTGTTCATTTCCGTGTCCCAGAGGGGAATCCCAATTTCGATGGGGTTGCCTTCCGCCGCCACAAAGGTGGGTTTCACCGGTTCCGCCTTAGTGAGGACTTTTCCAATAAGCGGGCTATGGGAGCTGTTTTCCATTTTATCCGGGTCACTGTGGTAGATGATTTTTCCGTCGGGGTCGGTGACGTACAGGTATGCCAGATTCGTGGAGACGCCGGATACCCCTTCCTTTACCAGGCGCGTAAGCTCCTCATCGAGTTTTTCCAGGCGATCGAGCCGTTGAAAGAGCGTCAGGAGATCAAAGATGTTCTGGCGCAGGTTCAGACCGACGATCTGGGTTTTCTCGATGATCGCATCCTGGTAGATATCCTTGATAAACACATTTACCACAAGAATCACCGAAATGATGGCCATAAACCCGCCGGCAAAGAGCAATATAAACTTTGTCCGAAGGCTGGTCCCGGTCTTCAGGGACTCTTTGTTGGAAGTCACATCGGGTTTACCCATGGTGTTCCCTTTCAATTTTTATTCTCCATTCTGTTTTGCCCTGCCCGGTATGCTTCCAGGTCCCGAAGGATGTCGTCTAACAGCTCGCGGGGATACCATTTGCCGGCACCCGAATCCCAAAATGGCTTCGAAGATGCAAACATCATCCCCATATCTTCTGTTGGTATTTGAGTGATTTTAACGCCTCGCTTCATCAGGCCGAGCATGGCAATTTCATTATCCCGCCGGATCCGTTTGAGATTTGTTTCTTGTTGCCTGGGGATAAGCTCTTTAAAGACTGAACCTATTTCATCCGGGATGTTCCTATAGAAGTCGGCGTTTGCTATGACTACACCAATCATGGGAGCAAAACATTCCATATAAACATATCGAATATAGGGATACCAACCCGAAACTACGGCAAAAGCCGGAGGACCGAAAACCACTTCAACCTTGCCATTGCTCAATGCGGTTTCCACTTCCGAAATGGAGAGGGGAATGCCGAAATGCCAGCCGGTTGACCAATTCATAAACTCTGATTTTTTAAGGCGCATGATTTTTTTGGTGCCTAATTCATGGAGCCCGGAAATGGGTACGGTACTGTACATGGGGGAACATCCGATAGAGCTCAGAGAGAGAATCTCTATGCCCCTCTCACGGGCATGTTGGGTTAACAAGGGTCCATATTTTTTCAGGATGAAATCCAGTTCAAATTCATCACGAAACAGGCCGGGTAGTGACAGGACCAGGATTTCCGGGAAAACTTCCTCTAAACCATACGAACTTACAATAGCAGTATCCAGTTCCCCTTTCCGGACCATGTTAACCATGGTATGTTCATCCCCCAGAACCCCTCCTGGATACAGCTCGAATTTAAGGCGATAGTCGGTTAACGCCTCAATTTCCCTCGCACCTTTTTCAACGTATTTTGTGAAAGATACACCCGCTGGCAAAACCGTCCCTATCCGGATAACGTATTGCGGTTTTTCTTTTTGCGGCGGCGGTTCTGCCAGTGACATGGGGATGTGAACGGTGAAGCACAATGCCAGGGTAATCATCAAATGGAAGGTGTTTTTAATAAAATAAAACATTTTCATGTTTGTTGTCTCCAGTAAGAAACAAAGGTGAAGGTGAGATGAGGCCGAAGGATGGCGGTGAGTTTAATCTTTTTCCGCTTTTGCGCCAACCTTTTTCAGATAACCCATGGCCCATCTATGAAATTTATCGTTTTCGGGCGTCAGTTCCCTGATCCTGTTAAGGCATTTTCCGGCGGCATCGGCTTTTCCGTGGCCTTCCCACAAGATCTGCGCTTTGAGCAACAGGGCCTCCGGAATGTCAGTATCCTGATCAAGGAGGCCATTTACCAATTGGAGAGCCTGGTCAAAACGGCCCTCTCTTTTGCTGTATTTGATCTTATTTATTTCACAGGAAAACCGCTCATCCCGGCTGGTTCTGCGGGATGCCCCCTCGGAAAGCAGGGCACCCATACCTTCACTAAGTTTGTGAATGATATATGCACTCAGGATGCAGAGGATCATAGAACAGATAGATGAAATGAAGAGGTTTTTGTAAGTGAAAGGGATTAATAAAAGGAGTATGCCATCGAATAAAATGAACATCAGCATAAATCGGATGATGGGAATGATATCGCGTTCACCCTTTATCCTTATTTTGAAGTTATCCGACATTCTGTTCCCCTGCTGTGGTTCATCCACAAGGCGGTGTATACACTGTGATGGTGAAAAAAAAGGGCGGAGCTTCTTTCCGCATACCCTCTAATGCGAGGATACCTTTCGGATCTGCATTTTAACTCCTAAAGAGAGAATAAACAGGCGTTTAAGTCAAGGAAAATCAGACTTTAATTATCTAAAATAACAGAAAGCAAAACATGTTGAACAGGTTTGTTATCACCGGCCCGTCGTTATTTTGGTAAATCGGTTTTTCGGTCGAGAAGAGAATCCGGATGGAATACTTGACCATTGGGTGTGGTTTTGAAAAACTGTAGCCGGTAATATCTCAGATGCCCCCGTTGACGGCTTGCTCATCGTGCCCTTGGCTTCAAAATACTTGAGATGACAGCATTCGGAGCATGCCCTTTAAAAAGCCTTCAGAAGAATTGATTCAGGGTTCTTTACTATTGGTCCATTTCTTGATAAGAAGGGTTTCGATTCTGCCGAATTCCGGGCATGATGGAAAAAACCCCCGGGGCAGGGACCATTCTATAGAGAAAGGATGAAACAAAATGGCATCAAAGGACAAGGAATCGAGATTAGGGCAAATGAGCTACTGGGAAGAACAATTGAACCAGCGGCTCGCCCTGCTGGCTGAAAAAGGTGATGCACCTGATAAAATTGCCAAGGACACGGAAGTCAAAAAAATCCGCGCCAAAATAAGGGAAACCCGCGATCGGCTCAAAGCCATCGAGGAAAGAGAAAAGAAGCTGGAGGATATGGCCAAGGCCAAGGTTGAAAAAGCGGCCATGCCCAAAAAATCCAAAAAGAAGAAAAAAGAAGAGGAAACGCCTGAAGAAAGCAAACGTCAGCAGAAAAAGAAAAAGAAAAAAGAAAAAAAACCCAAGGATTAAGGTTCTCCTGGGATTTTCAGGCCCTTTTTAAATTTCTCGGTTTCAGCCCCGTCCATTTTCAGCAGGGACTCGGGGCTGAACTTTAATTTGCAAAATAGCTCTTTTTCCACCTGTCGGCATTGCTTGAAATTCAATTTTATGGCTTTACACAGATATTCCTGATCTCGTCCGTAACGTTTGAGGATGTAATCCTGCCGTTCTTCAAGGGTAACGATTTTGTCGTGATTTACCCGTTTATCCGAGTAGAATACCACCACCTTTTCAGAATTGGCGCCGTTTAAATGGTAGTCCTTTAACCTGATATGTTCCCCCACGATATCGGCGATTTCATCAAAACCGTTTTCGATGCAGATCTTTTTTCCAATTTCAGCATGGTTCTCCCCTGATGTCAGTGAAGGTGTTTTGCCGATATCATGCATCAGGGCTCCGACCGTTGTTTTTAAGACGGAGATATCCATGTGGACGTCCCGAAGTCCTTCCGCAATCATACGGGCTACCCTTGCCACGACTACTGAATGGGCCTTGATGTGCTCAAGCATTTGATATTGGTCCATGAAATGGTAGCAGTCTTTGATGGATGGGATCATGATCGGCCTCTTCTTTTATTTTGGATTACGGGTCTGATCATTACCAGGTTCACCACGGCCATTCAAGCAAAAATCCCTGAAAGTCTTCTGAAAGTCCCGCTTTTTCTGAGCATCGTCAAAAATTTTCATATTTTTTTCTAAAATCTCAGAAAAAGGCTTTTGAATTCTATTCCCTCAGTGAAGGCCTTTACGAGGAGAAAATGCCAAAAGGTACTGTTTTTAAGGCTTCTGGGCATAAGCGGGAATTGCTGCTCTGTGAACTCTGTGTCTCTGTGGTAAATATTAGGTGTTTCCGCAGTAATAATCCATGGATTTATATGAAACACTGCGGACAAAAAGCTGAAAAGATTAGAGCCGTTGACAGTGATATGGTGATCCCTGGCCATATTTGTTACCCATTTCGGCCTTGAGCTGTTTTGGGTAACAGCTGAAGCTATTCGGAAACAATAAATAGAGAGAGGCACCTATGCTCTTGTCAGGTGGTTGGGATGGATGGCGCCCAGTTCAAGACCCTAAAGGGCCCGATTCAACGGGCAAGCAAGATTTGTTTGAGAGGGGCCTTTGTTTGCCCCCAGTGAAGCAGGGTACGCACTGCACGGGGCGGCCATCGGGGACGGCGATGACAAACGGAGTAAACAAAAAAGCGCACAAATCGCAAGAATACGAAAGAAAGAAATGTTTAGCAACGAATTTCACGAATTAGCGCGAATATTTAAGCTTCACATTAACCACGAAGGGCAAACAGCTTTATTTTACTAATATTCGTGGGTATTTGTGTCATTCGTGGCTCGAAAATGGGCCATATATGCTTTTGTCATAAAAAACGTTAGAAAAATTTACGTTTTTTGCAACTCATGAAATCAATGCAAGTTCCTGAGTAAAAACCTCTAATCCGTGATCCAGCATGGAATAAGCCGCCTCAATTTTGGAGGGTTGCTCGGGCCTTGAGCAAGGTGTTATTTTGCTACCCGTTGAAATCATTGGGGTTTTAAAGTGGCGCTCTGCACAGATTGATACCCAGAGCCCCGCCTGCCATAGCTATCAGGGAGGATCAGCGAATGGGTGATGTTTTGAGGCATATCCACGCTGAGTGCGAATTGACCGGGTGAGGCATTGCGGGCAGGCACTTCCAGCCTGTATCCGTAACCCTATAGATGGATGAATGGGTGTCAATCACAAGCTGTATCGTGGGTCGGGTGCAAAGAGAGAATTCTCAGCCACGATTTTTCTCGACAGGCGACAGCTCGAAAGCCTTTTCCAATCCTAAAACTGTAGATTTTTTCACCATGAGGTCCGGAGCGGGAGTAAAGGACCTCCCATTTTAGGCCGCGGTCACCATATATTTGTTTCCACGTCATCCTGGATAGTTTCCCCAATGTTTGAAAAACTGCCCACTGCTCCTTTTTGTGCAAACTGAAAAGGTTTCTCCGAAATACAGGGTTGTTCAAATCCAGCTGAACAAACGCATCTTTCTGAGGACTCATCCTTTTATCCGCTCTTCAATCTCGTTCAGGTCGCTTGTCCGTGGAGCGTTCCTTTCGGACCACCCAATGGATTCGTCAAGATCGGCTTTCACCAAGTCAGAATGAAGCCATAACTCATTTTGGGGAATAAACCGCCCAACTTTGACAATCCAGACACCCGATTCTATTTCGTCCACCAGGACGTGTTGCCCTGCGAATTTTTTGCCGAGTGATATCTGGCCGCTGTTTCCCACTGTTTTTATGACGCCCATTTCCGCCTCTATTTATGAATACACAAATAAATGATAGCATGAATGCACAAGATGTCAATGCCATTTTTAAGGAATGGGGACAGGCTGCCTCCTGAAAATTTATCCTCCCAAAGATCTTTTAGAAAGTCTTCCCAAAAAAGCGCTTGAAAATGGTTCTCACGGGTATTCACAGGGTATGGGTGGCTCTCGGATCGAAGAAATAGATTCTTACACAATCATTCTGAGAGTTCGTCTCTCACATTTGTAACATGTATTTAAAAGTATTTTTTGAACCGCAGAATATCGAACAAGGAATAATGAATGTCGAAGTAAAACTGCATCATTGGACATTCCTTGTTCGATATTCGATATTCGTTTTTAAAAATTTCAAATATCTTTGGCTAGCTTTTAGTTGCCATGCAAAACGGAGCGGTTCCTGATCAACCCCACCTATATGTTGAAAGGGGTTCCCGAAAATTGGACCGGGGTAGAAGCGCTGACCCGGAAATAAATTCTGCCTTCCCCTTGCTCAAAAAAACAAGGCGGACCATGCCCGCAACCCGATGAAAGAACATTTTTTTTTGCAAAGGGGATATATCTGTGATAAATGTATTCGAATGAAATCAAATCAATGGGATGATCATTATACGGTTCAGGCCAGGAAGGAAAAATGGCTCGCCCGCTCCGTATATAAACTTCAGGAAATAGAGCGCAAATTCAAGTTGATTCACAAAGGCGACCGGGTGCTGGACCTGGGGTGTTTTCCAGGCTCATGGTCCCAGTACGCCATAAAGAAGGTGGGAAAACAGGGGAATGTGGTGGGCATCGACCTGCATGCGCCCAAAGCGTTTGCCCCCCCCAATTTCAGATGCATCGAGGCGGATATCGAAACCGTTGAACCGGAATGGCTGGCGGGAGAAATCGGTCCCAGGAACCTGGTATTAAGCGATCTGGCGCCGCCCACCACGGGCATTCGGGCCACCGACGCCACAAGATCCATGTTTCTGGCGGAAACGGCCGCCGGCATTGCTCAGGCGCTTCTGAAAAACGGAGGGCATTTTGTATGTAAAATCTTCGAGGGTGAAGATCTGAAAGCCTTTAAATCAAACATTTCGCCTGTCTTTAAACAGATCCGGCTCTTCAGACCGAAAGCCACCCGAAAACGGAGCCGTGAGGTTTATCTTGTGGGGACGGGGTTTATTGCGAAGCAACAAGGTATTTGATCATCGTTTGTCAATAGACAACAATGGAGGGAAACACTTATGTCCGGTCATTCAAAATGGAGTTCCATCAAGCATAAAAAGGGTGCGGCGGATGCCAAGCGAGGCAAAATATTTACCAAACTCATTAAGGAAATCACCGTGGCCGCCCGTATGGGAGGCGGTGATCCCGAGGGCAATCCCAGGCTGAGAACCGCCATTGCCGCCGCAAAGGCGGAGAATATGCCCAAGGAAAATATCGAAAGGGGCGTCAAGAAGGGCACGGGCGAACTGGAAGGGGTATCCTACGAGGAGGCCAGCTACGACGGTTACGGACCGGGCGGCGCCGCCGTACTGGTGGATTGTCTGACGGACAACAAAAACCGCTCCGTCGCCGACATCAAACATATTTTTGAGCGACATGGCGGCAATTTAGGCGAACCCGGATGTGTGACCTGGATTTTTGATCAACGGGGCCTGATTGTCATTGAAAAGGACAAGGTGGATGAGGAACAGCTCATCGACCTGGCCCTGGAAGCAGGCGCCGACGACGTTACGGAAGAAGACACGGAATTCGAGGTGCTGACGTCCCCGTCCAAATTTGAGACGGTGAGAAAGGCCATAGAGGACGCGGGGTTCCCCTATACCCTGGCCGAGGTGACCAAAATTCCCAAGAACACGGTCAAAATCGAAGGCAAAAAGGCCCAGCAGATGATCAACCTGATGCAGGCCATTGAAGACCATGACGACGTCAGCCATGTGTACTCCAATTTTGACATTGCCGACGACGTGATGGAGGCCATGAGCTGATGCTCGTGCTGGGGGTGGATCCCGGCAGCAGAATTACCGGTTACGGCCTTGTGGAGGAGAAAAACCATGAGATTTTCTGCATCCGGACCGGCATCATCAAACCGCCGGACACCCTGCCTTTCCCCCGGAAAATTCACCGGATTTTTCAGGATATCGTGAAAATTCTGGAGCGTTACGCACCGCAGGAGATGGCCGTTGAGGACCTGTTCTTTGCCAAAAACGCCAGGAGCGCTCTCAAACTGGGACACGCCCGGGGCGCTGCTCTGGTGGCCGCGGGCCAACACGATATTCCGGTCTTTGAGTACACGCCGCTGGAAATCAAGAAATCGGTGGTGGGATACGGCAGGGCCGACAAAGAACAGGTTTGCGCCATGATCAAGATCATGTTGCGGCTTCAAAAACCGGTGCCCCTGGATGCTTCCGATGCCCTGGCCGCGGCCATCTGCCATATCAATAGCGCCAAATTCAGAAGCATCAAAACAACCGTCGGGGAGAAGATGAAGGCATGATCTCACACTTGAGCGGCACCCTGTTTGAAAAATCAACCCAATCCATTATTGTGGATGTGGGGGGTGTGGGTTACGAGGTCTTTGTTCCCCTTTCCACCTACTACACCCTGCCGGAACACCATGGACCCGTCAATCTCCACATCCATACCCAGGTGCGGGATGACGCTCTGGTATTGTTCGGATTCCATACCAAACTTGAGAAAAATCTCTTTTTGATGTTGGTATCCGTTTCGGGCATCGGTCCCAAACTTTCGGCCAATATTCTTTCGGGGATGGGTCCCGAAGATTTACTGCGGGCCATCGCCTCCGGAGACGCGGACCGACTGCGGGCCATTCCGGGAATCGGCAAAAAAACCGCTGAGCGGATTGCGCTGGAATTGAAGGATCGCGCGGCCAAATTTTCAGACAACACGGAAACGCTCCCCCTACCGACACGCGACAGCCAAACCGAGCGCCTGATGGAAGATGCCCTTTCAGCCCTCATAAACCTGGGCTATTCGGCCAAAGTGGCCAAGACCGCCATCGAAAAGGCGAAACGCCATGTGAAGACCGAAACCCTGGAGGCGCTGATTAAGGAAAGCCTCAAAATTCTGGCCTGAGCCTGAATATTATGGAAGAACGTATCATAGATCCGGACCTTCAACCGGAGGAGGCCCCGGCGGAAATCAGCCTCAGGCCCAAAACCCTTGCGGAATACGTGGGCCAGGAGGAAATGAAGCGCAGCCTGCATGTGTTTATCGCGGCCGCCAGGGGGCGTTCCGAAGCGTTGGACCATGTCCTTTTTCACGGCAGCCCGGGATTGGGAAAAACGTCCCTGTCCCATATTATTGCGGGCGAACTGGGGGTTAACATCCGAAGCACTTCCGGCCCGGTCATCGAAAAGCCAGGGGATCTCGCCGCGATCTTAACCAACCTGCAACCCAAGGATGTTCTGTTTATCGATGAAATTCATCGCCTCAATCATGTGGTGGAAGAAATTCTGTACCCGGCCATGGAAGATTATGAACTAGACATCATCATCGGCCAGGGGCCTTCGGCCCGAACCATGAAAATCCCCCTCCCCCCCTTCACCCTGGTGGGCGCCACCACCCGGACGGGGCTGCTGACGCCCCCCTTAAGGGATCGGTTCGGCGTCATTTTGCGCCTGGACTTCTACAAGCCGGAAGACCTCTATAAAATCGTTGTCCGATCGGCCGGTCTCCTGGACATCCCCATCAAGGACGAGGGCGCCTTGGAAATCGCCAAGAGGGCCAGGGGAACGCCGCGTATCGCCAATCGTCTGTTGCGTCGGGTACGGGATTTTGCGGAAGTGGAGGCGGATGGCGTTATTACCGAACCGGTTGCGAGCCGGGCACTGGACATGCTGGAAGTGGACGAGCAGGGGCTTGATAAGATGGACCGGTTTATCATGCATACCATCATTGAAAAATTTGATGGGGGACCCATCGGGCTCAGCAGTCTCTGCGCCGCCGTAGGGGAGGAAAAAGGCACCATCGAGGACGTTTATGAACCCTTCCTGATCCAAAGCGGGTATATCAAGCGGACCCCCCAGGGACGGGTGGCTACGCGTCGGGCATATCTTCACCTGCGCCTGGAAATCAGGGAGGCGTCAAATTCCCGCCAGGGAAAACTTTTCTAAAATTCGACATCAGAGCAACTTGACCAAGGTGGCCACAATGGCGATGGAGGCGGCGATAAGGGTCCCCATGCGTATGGTCAGCCGCATCTCGATCTCTTTCATGTCGCGCTTCAAAGATGCTTCCAGCTCTTTCATGTCGCGCTGCAAAGATACTTCCAGCTCTTTCATGTCGCGCCTGACCAACTCAATATCCTCTTTTGTCGCCAGACGACTCTCAATGAGCTGAGCCTGAGATTCCGCCAGGGTTTCGGCTTGCGCTTCCGTAAACCCGACGGACTTCAACTTTTTAGCGTAAACAAGGGTATCAAAAGGGATGGCTAGCGTCATGTGAAACCTCCTTGTTTCATGCTAAAAGATTTATGGGATTTCAGTCAACTTATTTATGGCCTACCGTGGGCTAGCTGACCAACGGAAACGTTAAGGGCCGCTTCCAACGCCTTTTCAAGCTCATCAATCTCGTCTTCCAGAGCTTCAATGGCCAAAATCTGGTGGGGTCGCACCGAATGGGCCGGCAAGGCTTTTTCCCGATCCAGAAGTTCCGCCCTTAAAAATGCCAGCCGGGCGGTTTTTTCCTCCCGCAACTGGGCTTCCACATCCCGCACCGCTTTGACAAAATCGCCGACCTTACGGAAGTCTTTTTCAAAACGGATGGGCAACCCCTGATGGCCTACCCGGTTGGTCAGGGTGCAGCTGTCGGCCCCCGCGGCCCGAACGGCCATTAAGCCGTCGTAAACATTTTCCGGGGACAATCCACCGGCCAGGATTACCGGGATCATGCTTTGATGTACCAGGTCCCGCGCCATTTTTGGGTCCACGGTCTCTCCCGTTATGCCGATAAAGCCTTCCACCGGCGCATCTTCCCGCCAGGTGTCGGTCAAAAAGACATCACTAACGTGCACAAAGCCACTGGCGAT
Organism: Desulfatiglandales bacterium; assembly: GCA_963664475.2. GTDB lineage: Bacteria > Desulfobacterota > DSM-4660 > Desulfatiglandales > Desulfatiglandaceae > NaphS2. The sequence goes on along the minus strand of CAXXXE010000001.1, from coordinate 581,318 downwards.
CTCGAGAGATGGAAAATCGGGGGCAGCCCCTTTTCGAGGAATGGGAATGGTTCGAATAATCCCGATTTCAGGAAATTTTTCCTTTACCACCGTCTGAAAGTCGATAATTTCCCCCAATGCCGTGATGTTTCCCTTTGCATCCGTCACGGCATCGCAAAAATGGATGAAATCGGGCCGGTAGTAATCCAGAACCCGGCAAACGGCGTCCAGGTCTCGAAAAAGGGGGATCATACTGCTTTTACATTTAATCCCGTCGGTCAGCCCGACGGTTTCCCGCAACAATGGCACTCGCCACGCATCAAGGCCCAGAATGACGCTTCCCAGATGATCCACTCCCAGCTCAATGCACTTTTCCGCCTCTCGAGGCGTCTGTATTTCATATATCTGAACAATCATGGTCTATAGCCTTTCGTAAATTACCATAAAATAGAGATCAGCATATTTTATTTTTTTCCCCCCGGAAAGCATAAAATTCCGGGTTGCCATGAAAGACCATACGGACTATCATTATTTTAACAGGGGAAGTAGAGGTTTCCGTCAAAAACCAGTTTGGAAAGGCAGCGAAAATACGGCTGTTTCCCTGCCTGACGGTTCCCCATTGATATCGGAAGGAGAACACCCAATGAAAAAGAGAGTGCTGGATCTTGGAAAACTGGCCCATCAACTTAAAAAGAAAGGGAAATTCAAGGAAGCGGAAGAAACCTATCGGGAACTTTTGAATCTGGATCGAAACAATACCTATGCCCTTGTGGGGGTCGGCGATCTGAAACGAAGATCAAGGCAGTTTGAAGAAGCGATCGATTTTTACCAACAGTGCCTTTCAATCGAAAAGGACAACTGGCATGCCCTCGTGGGACTGGGGGATGCCTACCGGGGGTTAAGGGATTTGGACAAGGCCCTTACCGCCTGGGCCGGCTGCCTGAAACTTCGCCCCGACGATCACAAAACCATGACGAGGGTAGCCGATTGCCTGAAGAAAAAAGGAGATCTCGAAAACTCAAAAAAGTACTATTTCATGGCCCTCAAAAACAACCCCTGCGATCTCTATGCCTTGATGGGTTTGGGTCAAATTGCCGCAAGGGAAGGGGCCGATGAAGAGGCCCTTGGCTTTTTTGAGCGCGTGTTGGAAGTATCTCCGAATTCCGTTGTCGCCCTCACGGCCGCAGCGAACATCCATCGAAAAATGCGATCCTTTGAAAAGGCCATCCAGCTTTACGATCACGCGCTCAAGATCAATCCCAGGAATTCGCACGCATGGCACGGAAAAGCGGACTGCCTCCGCGGCATAGAAGAATACACGTCCGCCATCGGCGCCTGGAACAGAGCGCTGGAAAACGGCATGGACCGAAGGATAGGGCTCAGCCGAATCGGGGATTCTTATATTCGCTTGAACGACCTGAATATGGCGGAAGCCAACTACCAAAAGGCCATGGCCATCGGGTATGACAAATATGCCTGCCTCGGCATTTCAAAAATCCATGAATTGCGGGGACACCCGGATAAGGCGGTGCAAATTCTGGCCATGCTGGTCCGCAAGGAACCCCGGGATTCACGTATTTACATGGAGTCCCAAAGGTTCATCCATAAATACCCCAACATGGTGGAAACACTTTCCATGTCCGAGGGGTCGGCTGCATAGCAGCGCCGGTTTTGAGGCTCATTGTCATTGACTTTGGAGCGGTATTTCCCTAGCATGCCGCCATATTCTCGTTTCTCGTTTTGGAGGTCAAAATCCCTTTTGAGCCGTACAAAAATTATTTTCATAGCACAAAATCAGCCCCTGAATAATGATGTTCAGCTAAGACAAAGGATGGTCGGCGCCCAGGAACGGGCCAAACGGCAATCTCACCGGTTTCCGGATCTGGATCTTCCCGCCATGCAAGGCCGGGTACACGAAAATACGATCTCCTCCCTGCTGTTTCTGGAAGGACGGTACATGGATCTGCTGGATCTCATGCGTTATGTCAAGGCCGGCGGCCGCCCGGTGGAAATCACCCCCGACAATGTGACCCGGCATTATTCCCTGGCCAATACGGTAACCCTGAACGGGATTTACATGCATCAATACCTGTCGAAGCATGGGTATGATCCCCTTATTATTCAAAACTACGCCACGGGCGACCTGGAGGCGATGCTTCAGGAATCGCCCCTGGCAGTCTGCATCTCCTCAAATTTTATCTTGATGAACGACATCAAGACAATGGCCGAAAAAATCAAACGCCTGGCGCCCGACGTTGCGGTCATTGCCGGCGGCATGCTGGTGAAAAAAGCGCTGCACCAGGGCGCGGACCTCACAAAGGGGACCCTGAAATACTTGACCGCGTTCCACGGATTGGTGGACGCATTCGTGGTGGAGGCAAAGGGCGAACAGACCCTGGTGAACCTGCTGGGAACCCTTGAAAAAGGAAACGATCTCGGCATGATTCCCAACCTGGCCTATTTTGATGAAAAGGGCCGTATGGTCTTCACCCCCCGCCTTGAAGAAGAAATCCACATGGACCAGACGGCCATTTTGTGGGATAAAATCCCACGGGCCTATCTCCGCCACACCCTTCCCGTCAACAGCAGTCGAGGATGTTATTACCGGTGTCGTTTTTGCACTTACCACTGGTTGTTTCCCAAAGTGCATTACCGGTCTCTGGATGTCCTTAAAGAAGAACTGAAAGCCATCGACAGCTTAGGTTTCGTGCGACATGTGCGGTTTACGGACGACAATTTCACCGCCAAAAAGGAGAGGGTCAAGGCGGTCCTGGAAATGATGATCCATGAAAAATTCTCCTTTACATGGTCGTCATTTGCCCGAGCCGGCGCCTTGACGCCAGAGCTGGTAAAGCTCATGAAAAAATCGGGATGCGAATTTCTGGATATGGGGCTGGAATCGGGAAGCCAGAGAATTCTCGACAATATGGACAAACGGCTCAGCAGGGAGCAGTCTCTGGGCGCCATCCGCATGCTAAATGATCAGGGCATTGTCAGCCGGGGCAGTTTCATCATCGGCTATCCGGGGGAAACCCGGGATACATTTTTTGAAACAATCGATTTTATAAACGAAAGTGGTCTTCCCTACTATCAGCCCTATCTCTTCTATTATACCGGCAATACCCTGGTGCATGAGGATCGAGCGGCACTGAAGCTGAGTGGACTCGGTCTGGCATGGGCCCATGAAACCATGGATTCGGTGGAGGCATCCGGGCTTTTGATGGAAATGATGGGGCTGATTCCCGAGAGTTTTACCGATGGACAGTCCTATGTGGAAGAAATCTATAAATTGCTCAGGGGCGAAGGGTATGGGCAAGGGGAGATACGAGAGCTTTTCAGATTGAAACGGCTGTTGCAGCTGGATCTCAGAGACAATCCCCACGCTGTTCCATCCGCCTCTCCCATCCTCAAGCAAATGGAAAAGCGGGTCAGATAATGCGTATCGGCATTCTCAGCGTAAGGGATGAAGCCTACCATCCCAACAAAAGACTCATGGCGGCGGCGGTCCAAACAGGCCATGGCATTTCGCTCATCCATACAAGGAACTGCCTGTCCTTTGTTCATGCCGGGCAACCGAATCTCACCCTGGCCCATGATAATTTGCCGGACGTCCTTTTGCCGAGGGTGGGCGCTACCATCAACGACTATGCCCTGTCGGTTGTCAGGCATTTTGAACTCTCCGGCGTCAGGGTCGTCAATGGTTTTGAATCGATCCTGATGGCACGTAATAAATTTATGGGGCTCCAAATCCTGGCGGCGCACGGTATCAGCGTCCCTGATTCATACCTGGTGGTCACACCGGACGGGTTTGAAAAGGCCGTAAAACAACTGGGCGGGTATCCCGTGGTGGCCAAAATGCCCAGCAGCCGTCAGGGAAACGGCGTGATACGGGTGGCATCCCGGGCCACCGCCTCTTTTGTCATGCACAACCTGCAAGATAACACACGCGGGATTCTGGTGCAGGAATATATCCCGCCTGAAGGACGCACGGACATTCGCGCTTTCGTGCTGGGAGACCGGGTTTTGGGCGCCATGGCCCTGAAGCCGAGTCCGTCGGATTTCAGAACCAACATCCATCTCACCGGACAGGGGCGGATGACGGAGCTGAGCCCGAATCTTTCGGAACTGGCGGTGCGATCTTCCCGGACTCTCGGCCTTGAAATTTCGGGTACGGATATCATCATCGATAAAAATGGCTTTCCCAAAGTCATCGAGGTTAATTATTCGCCGGGATTCAGGGGGCTTGAACAAGCCACGGGCATCGACATTGCGGAGCAAATCATCCATTATGCGACCACCAAAACCTAAGGAGTTTTCATGCACATCGCCTTTTTGATGGACCCTCTCATTTCCATAAATCCCGAGAATGAAACCACCAGTTATCTCATGTATGAATGCAACCAGCGGGGGCACACGGTCTATTTCCTGGAACCCCACGACATTTATATTCGGGAAAATAAAGTGGTGGCCAGGATGCGCAACATCACCGTCTCACCGAACCTGACCATGAAAAAATACTGGCGAAGCCTGATTCAGTGTCTCAAGAAAGATGAACTGATATTTGAGACTATCGCGGATCTGGATGCGCTCTTTCTGAGAAAAAACCCGCCCCTGGTTTATCAAACCATGGAATTTCTGTCGTCGGTCAGCGACAAAGTCTTCATGATCAACAACACAACGGGCCAAATCAAAGCCAACAGCAAGCTTTATATGCTCAATTTTCCAGAAATCATCCCCGAAACCCATGTGTCGCGTGATCCGGCGCGAATTCGGAAAATCATCAACAATTTCGGCGGCGCCATGGTGGTAAAGCCCCTTCAGCGGTATGGGGGAGAAGGGGTTATCAAAGTGAGCCTCAAGGATCAGGAAAATTTGAATTCCCTGATCAATTACTACGTAAAGGCCTATCGCGCATACCCGGAACGGGAACCGATCATGGTCCAGGAATACCTGGATGATGTTAAAAAAAACGGCGATGTGAGAATACTGCTGCTCAATGGGGAAATTGTAGGGGCCATGCGGAGAAAACCCGGCAAAGGGGATTTTCGAACCAATATCCATGCCGGAGCCAAGGCCCACAAGCATGACATTACGGACGAGGATCGCGCCATCTGCCACGTAATCAAGGACGATTTGCGAAAAGAGGGTCTGTTCTTCGTAGGGGTTGACGTTATAGGCAATAAGATGGTAGAAATTAACTGTCTGAGTCCTGGCGGCATTCCGAGGATCAACCGCCTGGATGGAATAAAAATAGAAGCAATGGTGGTTGATTTCATAGAGCAGAAAGTCTCGGAAATGTAGGGGCATTGTAGGGGCGAAAGATTTTTCGCCCATGTTTGCGGGGGTGAAAGATTTTTCGCCCCCGCCAAAAACAGGGAGGATAATGAATGAGCCGTAAAGATGGGGAAAAAACCAGGTTGTTTCGTTCATGGATCATATCGATTCTGGGTATCCTGATGGTGATGGGGAGCATCCATGTTTCAGGCTCAAACGTTTCCGCCGCGGATACTCTCAAAATGGGCATTTTAGAGGAACCCAAGACCTTGAACATCTGGGCTGCCGGAGATCGATGGTCCCTGAAAATCCTGGGTCTGATTTATCAACCCCTTTATGTAAGGGATCCCAAGACGCTGGATCTCATCCCCTGGCTGGCGGCGGCGCCCCCTGAATTTGATGCAAAGGCCCTTTGTTACACCGTCAGACTTCGGCCCGCCAACTGGTCGGACGGAACGGCATTAACCTCCGAAGATGTGGCCTTTACCGGACGTTTTATCCAAGAATTCAAGGTCCCCAGATATCTTTCCAAATGGAAGTTTATCAAAAAAATCGAAACCCCCGACAAACAAACCATAAAATTCTACCTGAATGAACCCCAGGCTATTTTTGTCAGCCGAACGCTCACCACGCCCATTGTACAGAAAAAAGAATGGGAGAGCGTGATTGAAAAAGCCAAATCGACTGAAAAACCCCTTCGAACACTGTTGCGGCACAAGGTCAAAACGCCCGTCGGCAGCGGCCCTTTCATGCTGAAAGACCGAAGATCGGGCGCCTATCTCTACCTGGTGAAAAACCCCTTCTTTTTCGGTTCCGGAAAAACCATCAGCAACCACCTCTTGGGTCCCTACATCGACGGGATCATTTTTAAGGTCTACGGCACCTCGGATGCGGCCATCCTGGCATTGAAAAAGGGGAGCGTCGATATGTTCTGGTGGGGAATTCAACCGGGATATATGGAGGACCTGAAAGCAAACCCAGACATGGAGGTCTTCACAAACGAAAAAAGCGCCCTCTATTATTTAGGGTTCAATGTGAGAAAACCGCCCTTCAATGATGTCAACCTGCGGCGGGCCGCGGCAACCCTGGTGGGGGAAGACTTTATCATCAAACGGATTCTCCAGGGGTACGGCGTGAAAATGTATTCCATTATCCCCCCCGGAAACGCATTCTGGTACTGCCCGGACGTTCCCAAATACGGGGTGGGCCTTGACCGGGCAGGTCGCATCAAGAAGGCTTACCAGATCCTTTCGGACGCCGGTTATACCTGGCAAATCCCCCCCATCGACGGGTCTGGAAATGTGGTGAACGGTGAAGGGATCATGCTTCCCGATGGGAACCTCATGGAAAAATTTGAAATTCTGACGCCGCCGGCCGATTACGACCCCCATCGCGCCATGTGCGGGATGATGATGCAGGAATGGCTCAGGATGCTGGGGATTCCCGCTTATTCCAAACCCATGTCCTTCGGGGCACTCATCGAGCAGGTGAAAGTGCGAAGGGAGTTTGATGCATTCATTCTGGGATACGGGAGCCTTTCCCTGGATCCCGATTACCTGCGAAACTTTTTTCTCTCAACGAACAACAAGACCAGAGGCTGGAACATGAGCGGCTACAACAACCCCCGGTTTGACACAATCGCGAACCAGTCGGCGGAAACCATGGACCGGAACGAACGGCAAAAGCTCATCTGGGAAATGCAGAAAATTATCATGGGCGATGTGCCCTATATGCCCCTGTATAACCCGAAACTCATCGAGGCGGCCAGGAAAGGCAAATTTACGGGTTGGGTCCAGATGCTTGGGGGTGTTGGAAATCTGTGGTCTTTCTGCCAGCTGAAACCCCTCTAGCAATTGCGGAATTTGGATTGCGAATTGCGGATTTTCCTCTTGTTCCCACGCGGGCGTGTGGGAACAAGAGGGGGGAATAATCGGGGTGAGATACCATTATGGAACTGAAAAAGTACATATCCCGCAGGCTGGTCCAGATCACCATTATCTTTTTTGTGATCCTCACTGTGCTGTTTTTGCTGTTCCGTCTGGCACCGGGGGATCCTGTTTCTCGAATGGTGGACCCGGACATGACGCCGGAGGATTCACAACGCCTCATTGTTCAGCTGGGGCTCGACAAACCTCTGGGCGTGCAGTATCTCATCTATATGAAGAATTTTTTCACGGGACATTTCGGCTATTCGTTCCACTATGGAGAGCCGGTGGTGGACATCATATGGGCGCGACTGCCCAATACGGTTCTGCTGTTTACCACCGCCATTATTCTGTCCGCACTGGTGGGTGTTTTCCTGGGCAAAATCGCTTCCTGGCACAAGGGGAAAAAAACCGACGGTATCATGACCGTGGGAGCACTGGTGACCCACACCCTCTTCCTGCCATGGCTGGCGTTGATCCTCATCTGGATTTTCGCCTATAAACTCAGCTGGTTTCCCATTAACGGCATGATTTCGGAAGAGGTCTGGCTGGATCCCGATAACGGTTTCTTTCCCAAAGCCATCGACGTCCTCTACCATATGGTTTTGCCCCTCTCCACCCTGTTTCTGATCCATTTCGGCGCCTATCTCCTGATCATGCGAAGCAGCATGCTGGAAACCCTTAAAGAGGATTATATTCTCACCGCAAGGGCCAAGGGCCTCGATGAAAAAACCATTCGGAATAAACACGCCGCCCCCAACGCGGCGCTTCCGGTAGTCACCAGCGTTGGATTGAGCCTGGCCTTTTCCATAAACGGGGGGGCGCTTACGGAAACGGTTTTTACCTGGCCCGGCATTGGTCGGGAACTGGTGTTTTCCGTCAGCCAGAACGATTATCCCCTGGCCCAGGCCTCTTTTCTGTTGATCGCCATTGTGGTGTTGATTTCCAACCTGGTGGTGGATGTTTTATACGCTTACCTTGATCCAAGAATCAGATACTGACGCGGCAAAACCGCGGTTTTAGGTTTTAAGTTTTAAGTTTTAAGTTTATGAAACCTGGGAATAAGACACTAAAGCGGAAACCTTAATGACCTCAGCTTCCTCAAACAATGAAAGAACCGTCCGTGAACGCTTCCTCTGGCTCAATTCATTTCTGGATGGATGGGCCATATTCAAGCAGAGTCTTCTGGGCCGAATCGGCCTGACGTTGCTGATTGTGTTTGCCCTGATGGCCGTATGCAGTTATATCCCGCCGTGGATTAACCCCATGTACAATCCCATGACCGGAGTGGATCCACAAATTTCCACCTGTACGCCGCCCAGCCGGCAGCACTGGCTGGGAACGGACTTCATGGGCCGGGACATTTTCAGTCAACTCCTGGCGGGCGCGCGCGTTGCCTTCATGGTGGGCGTTTCAGCCGCCTTCATGAGCGTGGTCCTGGGAACGGCCATCGGCATGACAGCCGGATATATGGGAAAATTCATGGACACGATCCTCATGAGAACGGCCGACATGATCATGGTCATGCCCACATTGTTGTTTGTGTTGATCATCTCTTCGGTTTTCGGCCAACTCAATATCTGGACCATCGTTCTGATCATCGCCCTGTTCAGGTGGCCGGGCGTCTCCCGGATGATTCGCGGTCAAACCCTGTCCCTCAAACAACGGCCCTTTATCGAAGCGGCCAAGATGGCGGGGGCATCCCATTTCCGGATTATTTTCAGGCATATCATGCCCAATGTGTTGCCCCTGGCATTTTTGTTCATGACATTCCGGGTCACCTCCGCCATCATTATAGAAGCATCTTTGGCTTTTCTGGGGTTTGGCGACCCTGGAACCGTCAGTTGGGGCATGATGCTGCAATGGGTCTGGAAAACCGGATATATGTTCAAAGCCCCTTACTGGCTGCTTCCGCCGGGGATTTGCATTTCATTGATTACCCTCTCTTTTTACATGCTGGGCCGCGCCATGGATGAAGTGTTGGACCCGAGATTAAGAAAGGAAGAACAGGCAGATTAAATGGCCCTACTGGAAGTTGACAATTTAAGCATCGGTTATCGCACCAAACAAGGCTATCTCAAAGCCGTGGAAGGGGTTTCTTTTTCCTTGGATGAGGGGCAATCCCTCGGTTTTGTGGGGGAGTCCGGCTGTGGAAAAACCACCATCGGGATGGGCTTGATGGGGCTGCTGTCGCCCAATGCTTCCATTGGGCAGGGGCGCATTCTTTTTGAGGGGCAGGATCTTCTGTTAATGACCGAGGAAGAAAGAAGGGCAACCCGGTGGCGCCGGATTGCCATGATTTTCCAGGCCGCCATGAATGCCATGAACCCGGTGCTGCGCGTGGGGGATCAGATTGCGGAAGCCATCCTGGTGCATAACCCCACCGTGGAAAAAGAGGAGGCCCTGCATCAGGTGGAGGACCTTTTCGATCTGGTGGGAATCCCCCGGGACCGGATGAAAGGCTATCCCCACCAATACAGCGGCGGCATGAAGCAGCGGGCGATTATTGCCATGGCCCTGGCCTGCCGCCCCAAGCTCATCATTGCGGATGAGCCGACTACCGCACTGGACGTCATTGTTCAGGATCAGATTCTGGAGGAAGTCAAAACCCTTCAGAAAGAGTTTAACATCGGCGTTATTTTTATCTCCCACGACATTTCCATCGTTGCGGACATGTGCCGGAACATCGCGGTGATGTATGCCGGCCAGATGGTGGAATGCGGCCCCAGGGAATCGGTTTTTGAATCGCCCGTACATCCCTACACCAAGGCGCTGCTCTCGTCTTTTCCCACCATAACCGGCGAAAAAAGCGATCTTACGCCCATACCGGGAGAAACGCCCAATTTGATCCATCCACCGGTGGGATGTCGATTTGGCGAACGTTGTTCCAGTGCCTCCCCATTTTGCAAAAAAGAGGCCCCCAAATGGGTCCAGGTCGGCCCCGGGCATAAAGCGCGCTGTTGCCATTGTTAGCGAAAAATGAAAGAAATATTGGATTAACCCGAGGTCAGTATGGACACCAGCGGTAAACCGATCCTCGAAATAAAGGACGTCAGCAAAATTTACAAAAGCAAGGTGGGTCTTTTTGGCGGCCGCGGAAAAGATGTGGTCGCCCTGGACCGCATTTCCCTTCATATTAACAAGGGTGAAATTTTTGGATTGGTTGGGGAAAGCGGCAGTGGCAAAACAACCGCGGGACGTTTAATTGTATGCCTTGAGGAGACCGATTTTGGGGAAATCCTTCTGGATGGCAAGCCCGTCACTGGATTGAAAGGAAAACGTCTAAAGAAATTTCGAAGCAAGGCACAGATGATATTCCAGGACCCCTATCAATCCCTGAACCCTCAACGGTCTATTTTTGACACCGTTTCCGAGCCTTTGACGATTCACAAATTGGGCCACGCCAACGGCAGAAAAGATCGTGTTCGGGAAGCCCTAAGGTCGGTGGGATTGTCGCCTCCCGATGATTTCCTCTACCGTTATCCTCATCGACTCAGCGGCGGGCAGCGCCAGCGGGTGGCCATTGCGAGGGCCATGGTACTGAACCCCGAGTTTGTCATTGCCGATGAACCCACTTCCATGCTGGATGCCTCCATTTCGGCCCAGATATTCAATATTCTCCTGAAGATGCGGGATGAGCTGGGCGTAACACAACTGTTCATCACCCACAGCTTGGCCGCGGCGCGCTACCTGTGCGATCGAATTGCCGTCATGTATCGAGGCCGTCTGATGGAAGTGGGTCGGTCAAACCAGGTCATCCAAAATCCAGGACATCCATACACCAAAGCGCTCATTGATGCCCTTCCTAAATTCGGTCACGGCAACGCCCAAAAGCGATATGGAACACTCTTGACCCGGGAACGTGAGGACAAAAATGTGGGATGTAACTTTTTTCCAAGATGCTCCCTGGCGCGGGAAAACAGATGCAACCTGGAAAACCCCCTTCTGGCAGACCGAGGCAATGGTCATTTTGTGGCCTGTTTCCTGAGTCAAGCGTAAAACAGCGTTTTACCAAACGCCCTCATGTTCATTCGCGACAGACATCAACTAGGAACCCTTTTTCAATCTCTCCAGGGAACATTCGTGGGCGTGGGGATGACCGCCTTTTCCCGAATCATACCGGCATCCCTGCTGAACGACTACCATATTGTGGCCCTTCATAAGACGGGCGATCTTCCGCTTTTGCGCAAACAATCAACAATTTTTTGCCTTGAGGAAGAAATAGGGCCGGAAACACCGGCACACGGACAAAATTCCGCCGATCTTCTGGCCCATCCTCAAACCATGGACTTTTTGAAAAACCTGCCGAATCCAAAATATCTCTTTTTGTACCAGAATTACGCCCAATTGAGCGCCTCCGCCCAAAAAAACGGATGGCGCCTGTTGGCCAATTTACCACAACTTCGGCAGACGGTTGGAAAAAGACGGTTTTTCAAAAATATGGTTGCCTCCCTTGGCCTTGCTCAAATACCGGGACATATTTATGCCATACGGCGCCTTCATGAAAAGCGTTATGAAGAATGGGCACATGTGCTGGGACCGACTTTTGTGGTGCAGCTTCCGGACATCGAACGCGGCGGCGGCAGGGGAACGTTTTTTATCCGTTCCATGGCAGACTACCATCAACTTCAAAAAAGACTTGTGGGGAACCGGTGGCAAAACACATCCCTGGCATCCGTCTCCATTCATCAGTTCGTGGAAGGGACCCCGGCAAGCACGGTGGCATGCGTCACCCGTCATGGCATCCTGGCATCTTCATTGCAAAGGCAACTGCTGGATCTTCCCTACTGCAAAAACTTTGAAGAGGACGGTGTGTTTTGCGGCCATGCCTGGGGGTTGCCCCGCTGGTCGGAAACCGTTCGCAAGTCGGCATTTGAACAGACATGTCGAATCGGCGATTTTCTCGGAAGGATGGGGTACAAGGGCATCTTCGGCATTGATTTCATTGTTCATGAAGGCAGGGAAAAGGTCTATCCCATTGAAATCAATCCCCGCCTGACCGGCGCCCTCCCCATGCTGTCCCTGCTTCATCTTCAAGCAGACACCATACCCCTGGAAGCTTTCCATATATTGGAATTTCTGGAATTGCCATACCAAATAGATCCGGAAACTTTAAACAGGCGCTATGCCGAACCCGTACAGGGGAGCCACCTGCTGTTGTTTCGACCTCCCGGTGCAAAAACCAACGTCACCCCGCCCCTCAAAGCGGGCCTTTACGAATATGAACCGAAAGGTGGGACTTTTCAGTTTTTAAAGGAAACATTGGAATACCGGTGCATTCAAAGCGATAGGCAGTTCATCCTGTCGGACGGTCCTCGGCAGGTTGAAAGTAACGGCGTACCGGACTCCCACGGCAGGCTGTGCCGACTCCTTTTTTCTTATCCGGTGGTGGATGAGAAAGGCACGCTAACTCCCCCGGCATTTTCGGCGGCGAAATGGGTGAGTGAAAACGCCATGAAAGACGAGGGGTAACCGTTTACGGTTTACCGTTGCCGGTTTACCGTTGAAAAACAGAGGTAACGGAAGATTATGGGGTCCTCAAAATTGAAAAAACGATTCATCAAGAAAGTGTAAATCTGTATGAAGGAAACCCATAATTCATTGAAAAACCGTGAACCGGCAACCGGATCGGTTACGACGAGGGCTTGTGAAACTTCCATTTGTCATCTCTTTGCCCCACTGCTCCGGAGAAATACCTGGGCGGATCAGACCCGCCATCGCCTTGACCCATGCGGAAATAATCGACGCCATCGATGTGGGAACCCGGGAGATTTTCGGATGCCTGCCGGCCAAGCGGATTCTGTGCGCCCCCTGGAACCGGCTTGTGGTGGACTTGAATAGAGCACCCGACCAGCGGCATGCAAAAGGGCCTGTCGCCCTGGTGGATTACCATGGCCGGGCCGTATACGCCCCGCACGCGATCCCCGATGAAAAAGAAATTAAAGATCGCCTGACAACCTATTATCGGCCCTATCACCGCCAACTGCAAAAGGCCATTGAGAGGCCCGATATCAAAGGACTCCTGGATTGTCATTCCCTTAAGGGCACGGGGCCCCCGGAGGCCCCCGATGCAGGAAAAAAGCGAAAGGATATCACGCTGGGCAACAATGGGGGTCCGGCGGGAGAAGTCAATCCGGCCCGGGGAGGCACCACCTGCACCTCAGATATTTTGAACTTCATAAAACGCATATTCGAGGACAAAGGGTTTTCCGTATCGATAAATGTTCCTTATGCGGGGGGATTCATTACCACCCATTATGGGCGCGCTTTAGTGGAAAGAGATAAAATGGCCCTTCAAATCGAAATCAATCAGAACCTCTATGTGGACCCCCTGACGGAAAAAATAATGCCTTCAAGAATACCGGATGTCAGAACCAGGATTTTCAAGTGTCTTCTAAAAATTGGAAAAGCGATCTGAGGGGTCAATTGAAGATTTTTTTGACTTGCCTATGAACCCATGAATGGTTAAGGTTGAGGTCGAAACGCCTTGGAGAAAAAGCATGCAGGAAGATCGAATTCGATATAAACCCCTTAAACGGAAGATCACGGATCCCGTCACGGCGGCCCGGCATATTCAGGATGGAACCAACCTCTTTATTTCCGGATTTACAGCAGGCTACCCCAAACTGATCCCCCAGGAGCTGGCCAGGCGGGCAAAGGCTGGGGAGCGCTTCAAAATAAACCTCTTCGCCGGGGCCTCGACCGGGGATGTTCTGGATGGCGTCCTGGCCGAAGCCGGCGTCGTCGGCTGGCGTCGGCCCTACATGAGCGACCCGCGAATGCGGAAAATGATCAACGGCGGGGAGATCAACTTCAAGGATGATCATCTTTCCAGTCTTTCCGCCCAGGTCAGGGCCGGAGATTGGGGAGCCGCTCACGTGGCGGTTGTGGAGGCGGTGGCCATTACGGAGAAAGGCGCTTTGATACCCACCATGTCGGTGGGCAACACCCCCACATATGTCAGAGAAGCTCAGAAAATAATCATTGAGTTGAGCAACAGCGAACCGCCGGAACTGGAAGGCATTCACGATATTTTTATTCCTGAAGATCCTCCCTATCGGATGCCCATCCCTATATACCGGGCCGCGGACCGCATTGGAAAACCCTTTATCGAAATGGACCCCGACCGGGTGGTGGCGATTCTTTTTCATGACCAGCAGGATAGCTGCCCCGTGTTTACCGCCCCGGATCGCAGCTCGCAGCTCATTGGCGAACAGATTCTGGATTTTGTTCGACACGAAATCAAAAAAGAAAGGCTTTCCCCTTTTCTTCCGTGGCAGGCCGGCGTTGGCCATGTGGCCAACGCGGTTCTGGGCGGATTTATGAATAATGGCTTTTTCAACAACCTGGAACTATATTCTGAAGTTCTGCAAGACAGCGTTCTGGACCTCATTGATATGGGAAAGGTGCGGGCTGCCTCCGGTTCGGCCATGACCTTGTCCGAAAAAGCCCGAACCCGTTTTTTCAACGAACTGTACCGCTACAGGGAAAAAATCGTTCTTCGTCCGGTGGAGATTTCCAATTCACCGGAAGTCATCGGCAGGCTGGGTGTTCTGGCCATCAATACGGCCATGGAAATCGATATTTATGGGCACGCCAATTCCACCCATCTAATGGGGTCTCAGCTAATGAACGGTATCGGCGGTTCAGGCGACTACATGCGCAATGGTTCCATCACCTTCATGGTTGCGCCTTCCACGGCAAAGGGGGGCAGTATCTCCACCATTGTACCCATGGCAACCCATGTGGACCACTCGGAGCACTCCGTTAACGTCATTGTTACGGAAAACGGCCTGGTGGACACCCGGCCTCTTACCCCGAGGCAAACGGCTGAACAGGTCATCAAGAAATGCGCTCATCCCGATTATCGGGATATCCTCTGGGACTATTACCAGCGGGCGCTAAAACAACGGGGAGGCCACGAACCACATCTCCTGACCGAAGCCTTTTCCTTTCATCAGCGGTTTATGGAAACAGGGGATATGAGGAATGGATTTTAGGGCTTGGTTCTAACTTTGCCCACTGCTAAAAGAGAACCGCAGAATGTCGAACAAGGAATATCGAATGTCGAAGTATAATGCTCTGTTTTGATTTCATTGTTCAACATTCGATATTAAAAAAATGAAAGGAAGGAATACAATGAAACAAAAAAGCTTGACATTGTTCTGTATTTTCATTGGTCTGATGGTTATGGCCATAGCGCCGGGCGCCTTTGCCGGGGTGAATTTCGATTTGCAACACACGCTCACCACAGATAATTCCGCCGCTGGATGTGATCGCATCGTCGGATGGGAAATATGTATTTGTGTTGACGGAGGCGGGAAATATTTCCGTATATGATCGAGAAGGCGGCCTGCTAAACAAAATCCATGTGGGGGACCAGGTGGATCAAATCAGAATGGCGCCACAGGGGGATCGAATTTTCCTTTCCAGTCGCCTTAAAAAAACCATTCAGGTGATTGACCTCGATTTTTTTGTGGAAATCAACACCGCGGATGCCCCGGCCAAAGGACCTCAAAATGCACCGGTGGTTCTGGCTGTTTTCAGTGATTTCCAGTGACCCTATTGTGCCAGGCTGGGGCCTGAACTTGAGCAGTTGTTCAAGAAATATCCCGAATCCGTAAAGATCGTTTTTAAAAACTTTCCCTTAAGCAGTCACAAATTCGCCAAAACAGCGGCGGCAGCAGCCCTTGCCGCGGAGTGCCAGGGAAAATTCTGGGAATTCCACGACGAACTTTTTACGCATTACAGGGCCATCAACGACCAAAAGATCCTTGAAATCGCAAAGAAATTGGGGTTGAACGAAAAACAGTTCGAAAAAGACCGTCAAAATCCATTGATACTCGAAAAAATCAATGGGGACTACGCGGAAGGGCAAAGAATCGGGGTAAAAGGCATACCGTCGGTATTCATGAATGGCCGGCATGTCGAAAATCGAGACCTCGGACAATTATCGAATATCATTGACCAGGAATTGAAAAAGACCCATAAAAAACAAAAATAAATCGTAACCGTTCACAGGGGGCAGGGGACAGTTGCCTCCTGACAACTGTCCCCTGCCCCCTGCCCGCTCAAAACCGTTTCAAAAGCAGCAACACAGCGGGCGTCCCACTTTTGCCCGGCGTTCTTTTTTAAAATATCCAACGCGACTTCAGGGCGCTTCCCTTTTTGATAGGGCCTGTCCGTTGTCATGGCGTCGAAGGCATCGGCGACCGCCAGAATGCCGGCGCCCAGGGGGATCTGTTCAGCCTTGAGATGGCGCGGATACCCCTTGCCGTCCGGTCGTTCGTGGTGACAATGAACATACTCGAGGGCCGGCCCCAAAAAATCCAGATCCTGCAAAATTTCCGCCCCGGTGCTTGGGTGCCGGGTGATCTGTTTCACCAGGTCTGATGGATTTTTTTGGCCATGCGCCTCAAAAAGACGGTCGGGAAATCCTATTTTGCCGATATCATGAAGAATTCCGCCTAATCGAACAAATTCGACTTCTTCTTCCGTCAACCCCAGTTGCCGGGCTATTTTGCTCGCCATATCGGCCACCCGTTCGGCATGTCCCTCGGTATAGGCATCGCGGGCCGCGAGCGCATGGGCCATGGTCGACACCACGGCAATGGTATTCTGCTTGATCTTTTCGTTTAATGCTTCCAGCTCCTTGACCATCAATTCCAGCCGGTACTCTCTTGCCTCCACCTTGACCATCATCAACCCCATGGCTTCCGCAATGGTTCGCACCGTCTCAGGGTGATCTTCGCAAGTCAGGCTCATGATATCATTCGAGTACTCACCGGAAGCAATGTCCTTTATAATACCAACAAGTCGATCGATGCTCTGCATCCTTTTCCACCTCCCGATCCGGCGCAACCCCACGGGGCAGCCGCTACCGCTCCAGATAGATAAAAAACTCGCGGTTCCCCTTGGGTCCCAATATGGGTGACGGAACGGTTCCCCGAACCGACCACCCCGATTCTTCGCAAAACGTTGTCAAATCCAGAATAACCGCTTCATGAAGAGCGGGATCGCGCACCACGCCGCCCTTTCCGATCTTTCCCCTGCCCACTTCAAACTGGGGTTTGATCAAGGACAGGATAAACGCGTGATCCGTCAAGAGACTGGAAACAGCCGGGATCACCAGTTTAAGGGAAATGAAGGAAACATCAATGACCGCCCCCTGCGCAAGAATGCCAAGTTGATCCGGCGTCAAATAGCGGATGTTGGTCTTTTCCACCACCGTTACGCGGGGATCCCGGCGGAGCTTCCAGGCAAACTGACCGTAACCCACATCAATGGCGATAATCCTCCCGGCGCCCCGCTGCAGCAGGCAATCGGTGAACCCGCCCGTGGAGGCCCCCACATCCAACAGGACCAGCGATTCCACATTGACGGAAAAATGCGCCAGGGCGCCTTCCAGTTTGATTCCCCCCCGGCTGACAAAAGGCGGGTAGGGTTCTTTCAGACGAATGGCGGCCGAGCCGGGAAACAAATGCCCGGCTTTATCGGCCTGGACGTCATCCACGTAAACAAGGCCCGCCATAATCATGGCCTTGGCTTTTTCACGGCTTTCGGTCAGACCCCTTTGAACCAATAATTTGTCCAGTCTTGATTTGCGTCTCTCAGGTTTGTCGGCAGAAATCTCCAGCCTCCTTTGCAATGCCTTCCGCGTCAAGGCCCAGATTCTTCCTAAGAAGCGCCGCCGGACCCTGTTCGACGAACAGATCGGGAAGTCCGAGCCTTTTAATATGAGTGTCGTACACCCCCATATCATTAAAAAGCTCCAGAACACCGCCGCCGAGGCCGCCCATTCGGACGTTTTCCTCCACCACCAGGAGCCGGCCCGAAGGGCCCGCTAGATCCACAATTTTCTTGTCCAGGGGTTTTACAAACCGGCAATTCAAGACCCCCGCGGATATCCCTTTCTTTTCCAGAATACGGGCGGCTTCAAGGGATGGATACACCATGCTGCCCAATGCCAGTATCTGAAGATCGTTTCCTTCTTTCAGGATTTCAACCTTCCCCATGGGAAGCCGTTGATATGCACCATCCAGCGGCACGCCGAAACCATTGCCCCGGGGATACCGAATGGCCACGGGTCCGTTATGCTGCAATGCCGTAAAAAACATATGCCGCAATTCGTTTTCGTCTTTTGGCGCCATGATGGTCATATTGGGCAGGCTTCGCAGATAGGAAACATCAAACTGTCCGTGATGGGTCGGGCCGTCTTCACCCACGAGACCGCCCCGGTCCAGGGCAAACACCACCGGCAACCCGGGAAGGCACACATCATGAATAATCTGGTCAAAGGCCCGCTGAAGGAACGTGGAGTAAATGGCCACCACGGGATGGAACCCTTCCGTTGCCAACCCTGCCGCAAATGTCACCGCATGCTGCTCCGCAATGCCCACATCCAGAAACCTTCTGGGATATGCCTTTGAAAAGGCGGTCAAACCGGTCCCCTCGGGCATGGCCGCCGTTATGGCAAAGAGTCGGTCATTTCGGGCGGCCAGATCCACCATGGTCTTGCCAAAAACACTGGTATAGGAGGGAACGGATGTTGTGGGTTTCTTGACGGGAGGGACGCCGGTTTTGACATCAAAGGACCCCACCCCATGAAAGTACGCCGGATCTTTTTCGGCAAACTCATACCCCTTCCCCTTTACGGTGAGCACATGAATCAAAATAGGGCCTTCCAGATTGCCGGTATTGTTAAAGGTCTCGATCAGGCGGTCAAGACGATGACCCTGAATTGGACCGACATATTTAAATTTAAAGGCCTCAAACATCATTCCCGGCGTAAAAAAGGCGAGAAAAGAATCCTCGCTCTTGCGGGCAAAATTGAGAATATTGTCGCCCACCCCGGGGAGGGATTTGATGAAATTTTCGAGATCCTTCTTGAAATTTACAAATCGCTTGCCGGTCATCTTACGGCTCAAAAAGGATGAAAATGCCCCCACGTTGGGCGCGATGGACATGGCATTGTCATTGAGCACAACGATCAGGTCTTTTTCCGTATGGCCGGCCTGGTTAAGCCCTTCAAAGGCCATTCCTCCGGTCAAGGAACCGTCGCCGATCACCGAAATGACTTTATGTTTCTCCCCTTTAAGGCATTTCGCCGTGGAAATGCCCAGGCCCGCGGAAATGGAAGTACTGCTGTGTCCGGTATCGAAAGCATCGTAGGGACTTTCCGCCCGCTTTGGAAACCCACTGATGCCCCCGTAAGTTCGCAGGGTATGGAATTTGTTTCGCCGTCCGGTGAGCAATTTATGGGCATAGGCCTGGTGACCCACATCCCAGATAATTTTATCCGCCGGGGTATCATAAACATAGTGCAGCGCAATGGCCAGCTCCACCGTTCCAAGACTGGGCGCCAGATGCCCGCCGGTTTTTGAGGTTGTCTCGATAATTTTACAGCGAATTTCCTCGGCCAAATCCTGAAGCTGATCCAGGGAAAGGCCTTTTATATCCGCGGGGCTCTCAATGAAGCTTAACAAATTCGATTTTTCGGGTCCGCTTTCAATCATTTTTTTCTCTCAATGATGTAATAGGCAATTTGCCGAAGGGGCTCTGCTTTTTCCCCAAACGCTTTCAAACTTTGAACGGCGTCTTGAACCAATTCAGTCTGAGCTTTTTTGGATTCTTCCAGGCCCAGAACCGACGGGTAGGTGGTTTTTCCTTTTTCTTCGTCGGCGCCGGCCATTTTTCCCATGGTTTCGCTGTCCCCTTCAACATCCAGGATATCATCGGAGATCTGAAACGCCAGACCGATTTTTTCCCCATAGGATAGAATAGATTGAATTTCAGATTTCCGGGCGCCGGTGAGAATAGCGCCGGACGTCACGGAAGCCGTGATCAGGGCGCCTGTTTTGTGTGAATGGAGAAATTTTACCGTGTCAAGGTCCGCTTTCTTTCTTTCCCACTGCATATCCACCACTTGTCCACCCACCATCCCATCATGCCCGGCAGCACGGGAAATCATGTCGATCGCCTCCAGCAAGGGGCCAGGCGCCATCCGTTGTGTCGCATAAGATGAACTCATGAGGCTGAAGGCCTCGGTCAACAGGCCGTCCCCCGCCAGAAGGGCAATGGCATCCCCAAAAACCTTGTGGTTGGTGGGTTTTCCACGCCTGAGATCATCATCATCCATCAAGGGCAGATCATCATGAATCAAAGAATAGGTGTGAATAAATTCCAAGGCACAGGCCACGGGAAGCACATGGCTTCCCTCACCCCCCACCGCCTCGGCGCCGGCCATGCAAAGAATCGGTCGCAGTCTTTTTCCACCGGCGAAAAGGCTGTATCTCATGGCCGCTATAAGGTCCGCCGTAAGACCGTGAGCCTCGGGAAAATAGTCATCCAGAGCACTATCCACCTGAGCCCGTTTTTCCAGAAGATAGGCCTTTAAATCAAATTCCACTTCGTTCATCATCATTTTCTCCACCCGGGTTAAAGGGGGTTTCCCTGTATTTTCCAGCACTTTCCTGAATAAGCACGGTGACCTTTTTTTCCGCTGCTTCAAGCTCCTTGGAACAATAACCGGACAACTGCATGCCTTCTTCAAACACTTTTAGAGATTTTCCCAAGGGCATTTCTCCCCCTTCAAGGCTCTGCACGATCTCTTCCAATCGCTGCATGGCCGCTTCAAAGCTCTTCTCCGCCATTTTTCCTCCGAATCTTGAATCCCCTACACATGCCATAACACTATAACGATGGCGCAAGCGTGTCAAATTAATTTGTATTTTCTTCCCGAATCCCCATCCGCCAATTGAAAAAACACCACGCCCTGATCCTTAATTGCATCGACGTTCAATGACGAAATATTCTCTCTTCCAACTGACGACGATGGCACCCAAAAAGACGCCAGCCTGAATATTTACAGGGCCGGGGAAGGTGAGATCGGTGGGTTCTTGTTTTTTATAGTGGAAAACCAGCAGGTACGAATATGCTCTTGAAATGGATAATTGGAAATGATAGAAAGACTTTATACACAAACTATAAGGAGGTAAAGAGCGTATGGAAAAGAAATTTATCACCGGCTTCAAAGCCATTGTTTTTATCTGTTCGGTTTTCTTTATGACGTCTTGTGCCGAAAAGCAGGTGGACACATCCGGCAGCACAAACCCCCTCGCGGGTCAAACCGAAGAGGTTGTCGTCGTTAAAGAAGCGCCAAAAGTGGTGGTGGTAGAGGGTGTTGAAGCGGAAGCGGAAGCAGCCGCCGCCAGACAGGCCGCCCTGATTTCCGACTTTGAAAACGTCAACATCTATTTCGACTTTGACAGATCCAATTTGAAACCTGAATCCCAGGAAATTTTAAAGGAAAAAGCCAATTTCCTGCGTGCAAATCCATCCTACTCGATTCTGATTGCCGGCAACTGCGACGAAAGAGGCACGGAAGAATACAATCTGGCCCTGGGAGAAAGAAGAGCCATGTCGGCCAAAAACTTCCTCGTGGCCCTGGGAATTTCTCCGGACCGCCTCAAAACCATCAGCTACGGGGAGTTGAGACCGGCGGATCCCGCCAATAATCCCGTCGCATGGGCCTTGAACAGAAGAGATACCTTTAAGCTTTTTCAGTAACCCGTGTTCGAAAAGAGATAACCGTTCACAGGGGGCAGGATAAAAAAGGAATTGGCAAATTATGCTGTTTGGCTTCAACAGATCAAAGCAAATTATTTGAATTAGAACCGAAGCTGATTTTTCTGCACCCTGACAACGCCACCCTGTGAACGGTTACGTAAAGGCGATGGGGGATTCCCTCCGCCTATCGCCTAATACCCAAATTACCGGAGTAAAAAATGGGACTTCATTTTTCGATCAAACCCATGGGTGTCAAACTGGTCTTCTTTTTCGCTGCCTTCCTCATTTTTTCCGCATGCGTCACGGAAGAAAAATTTCAGTATCTCAACAAGAGAATCGACGCTGTTGAAGCAAAAACCGATAAGGCCATGGTTTCCAACAACGAACGCATAGCCACAAGCAGCGCCGAAATGGATCGGTTGAGAGAGGAAATGCGGTTTTTAAATGGACGTCTGGATGAAAACAGCCACCTACTCAAACGCACCATTGAAAGGGACACCACGGAAGGGGATACGCTGGTCGGAAGCGTTTCCGGGTTGATGGCGCGTATGACCCGGTTGGAGTTGCAGGTGGACAGAATTTCTTCCTATCTCGGTCTCGAACCCATGGTCAAGCAGGACGAAAAGGAGACCGGCGCACCACCGGCAGCGGCACCCCCAATCCAACAATTCTCTAACCCCGCGCCCGTGCCGAAACCCGAAATTGAAATCCCCTCGGATCAGAAACTCTATGACATAAACCTGGCCTTATATCGTGGGGAAAAATACGAGGAAGCCATCGCCGGCTTCAAAAATTTCCTCAAAATCCATCCAAAATCCACGTTAGCCGACAATGCCGCTTTCTGGATCGGGGAATCATACATGGCCTTAAAGCAGTATGAGCAGGCGATTCTGGCTTTTCAGGACGTCATAAAGAAATACCCCAGGGGAAACAAGGTCCCAAATGCGCTTCTCAGGCAGGCATTGGCTTTTTACGAGCTAAAGGACAAGACCAGCGCTAAATTGCTCCTGAAAAAGCTGATCAAAAATTATCCCAAATCCAACGAAGCGAAAATTGCTGAAAATAAGATTAAAACAATAAGATAAAAAACCCCTTACGCTTTTTTTATGACGTCATTGAATGCCGACATGATATCTTTCCGGCTGATGACCCCCAGCAGTTTTTCAGGATCATCGCCATCCACTACGGGAAGGACGGCGAAATCGCCGGCGGTAATTTTGGCCAGAGCCGACAGGAGGGTTTCATCCCGAGTAACGGTTACCACATCGCGGGTTGCCACATGCCCCGCGGTGATGGATGCTTTGCCCTTCTTTACCGCTCTTCTGCAATCGGATAGAGAAAGGATGCCTTTGAGCCTCCCCTCATCATCGACCACGGGAAAACTGCTGAATCGGCTTTCGTAAATAAGCTTTTTGAGCCCTTCAAGGGGCATTTGAATATTTACCGGTTCCACGGTGGGGGTCATTGCATTCGCGACGGACACGCCCCTGAAACGGCTCATTTCGCTATCCAGCGCCGGAGCGGATTCACCTTTCCTGCTCCCTCCGCCGCCGGCTTTCATCTCTTCCACCCGTTTGTTGTAGCACTCGATCAAATCCCTGCGATCCAGCATCCCGATGAGAACTGCGTGATCTTCGTCTCGAACCACGGGTACCCGCGCCAGATTACGGACGGTGCATTTTTTCAAAACGGCATTTAAATCTTCAGACGGGGTCGTGTAGATAATATGGGGGTTGGCCACATCCTTCATCCGCACCAGATCGCCGATCTCCTGATCAAAGATAACGCCGCGGATATCGTTGATGGAAAATATCCCCGTAAGTCTGTTTTCATTATCCACCACGGGATAATAATGCTGGTGGCTTGAGCTGAAAATGTTCCTGAACCGCTTCAACGTCATATCCTGAGGAATCAATTGAACTTTCCGGAACTGCCCGGTCAACTCCTTAACGCGAATGGCTTCCAGAATATCCACAAAAAAATCACCCCGGTGGGCATTGGAATCAATTTTGGATTTCACCTGTTTATCGTAAATGGTCCACTTCCGGGAAATCAAATAAGCCAGCGAACACACCAGAAGACCCGGGAGCAGAAGATGATAGGAATTGGTCATTTCGCTGACAAATATAATGGTGGAGATGGGCGTATTGGAAACACCCGCGAAAAAGCCCGCCATACCCACCACCACAAAGGCCCCCGGTTGTGTCACCACATTGGGTATGATGTCATGAAAAAATCTGCCCACGGCGCCGCCCAGCGCGCCGCCAATCACCACGGAAGGCCCAAACACGCCGCCGCTGCCGCCTGAACCGATGGAAAAAGAAGTGGTCAATATTTTTCCCAAGGCCAGGGCCAGCAGCAGCAGGGTGGGAAGGTCATTGTCCAGGGCCATTTGTGCAAAGCCGTAACCGAATGAGAGAGTTTCCGGGAGGAAAAAACCGATGGCCCCCGTCAGCAGACCCCCAATGGCCGGCTTGATGTGATTGGGGAGGTTGATTTTCTTGAAAGCGCTCTGAACGCCGTAAAAAGCTTTCACATATAAGAAGCCCCCCGCGGCCAGCACCACGGCCAGGACCATATAGGGACCCAGCTCCATGGGATTTCGGAACACAAAAGGCTGGGTTTCAAAGAGCGACCCCCATCCAAAAACCAGGCAGAAGACGCAATAGGCCACCACCGATGAGATGCCGGCCGGGATAATCACCTCGGATTCAAATTCGGGATCGCGATAGAGCACTTCCGCGGCAAACAGGGCGCCTGCCAGCGGCGCCCTGAAAATGCTTCCCACGCCGGCCCCCATACCGGCCGCCAGCATAATCCGGCGTTCCCGGTCCGAAAGCTTCAGCTTTGTGGCCAGAAAAGAGCCAAACCCCGCGCCGATCTGGGCGATGGGTCCTTCACGACCGCCGGAGCCACCCGAGGTCAACGTAATGGCGGACGCAAAGGTTTTGATAATGGGAATCCTCCCGCGAATAAGGCCGCCTTTATTGTGATAGGAATCAATGGCGGCATCGGTTCCGTGGCCTTCGGCTTCCGGTGCAAAGGTATACACCAGCCATCCGCTGACAAGTCCCCCGAATACCGGCAGAAAAAGGAGCATCCATCGATTGAAAATTGTCTGAGTGGGTTCAAAAAGATGCCCTTCGCCCGGAGGAGCGGGGGGACGGTATCCGGCCATCTGGTCCAACAGAAAATGGGACCCGATTTGACAGAGAAAATGAAAAAAAATGGACCCCAACCCGGCAATGAGGCCGATGAGGATAAAATAAAAACCCCACTTTCCCGCCGTTGTAAGGGTGTTCGATTGCGCCTTTAATGTGGTTAAGTCAGGCCAGATTTTGAGTTTGCTTCGATGGGCCATGCCGATATGCCTTCTTTAAAACGGAATTTTTTTAAAATATTTATGCCAGGTTCTTTATAATGAGGGGGCAGAGCCTCGTCAAGGGGTAAGGGAAAGTCGTTTACACTTTTTCGTTTCGCTTGGCGTTACTCGTTCCCAAAACAATCAAAGTCTAAACCACAAAATAAAGGATTCCAAAAAGTTCATTTAATATTCGTTATTAACAGAATTCTTATTGACTTTAAGTCTTTTCGTCCTTAAAGTCTGAACTAAATGGGAGTTTGGGCGTTTATGCCCCTCAAAGCACCCGTTGAACCTATTTGAATATTGAGGAGTGCGTTATGCCACAGATCATGACAACCAAAGAAATTGCAAAATATTTAAAGCTGCATGAAATCACCATCTGTAAATATGCGGCCGAAGGAAAAATCCCCGCCATCCGGATCGGCAGGGTGTGGAGATTTGACAAAGATGCCATTGACCGATGGATCGGCGGTGGGCAAAAGGACTGATGGCCCATCCACCAATGATTCAAGCCCGTCGCACATGATCGGACTTCATAGTGGAAGCAGCCTGCTCCCTTTAAGCTTTTACGAATAAAGCAGGCTCGGTTTTATCCACTGACGATAGGTTTCCAATTCCGCCGCCCAGCCCTCCCATAAACGAGAAAGCGAGCAGCCGGACTCCAGACCCTTCCGAAGGGAAGTGTTCCCCAAAATCATGTCGATGGGCTTTTTTTTCGTTTCATACTCGTAGGGCGGCATTTTCCACTCAAAATACTCCCCGTACAGCGATATTACGGCCTGTAAAAGCGCCAGTGACGTATAATAGGGCCGATAGGCGTCAAAATCCAGTATATGGATCATAAACCCATGGCAAAGCTTGCCGGCCCATTTGTGAAATGTGGGACGAAACAGATAGTCCTGCAAACAGCATCCCTTAAAGGCCTGGGTGTCCATACATTTTTTGATGGCAATCGTGTCAAAATAAGGGGCCCCGAAAATTTCAAAGGGCCGGCAGGTGCCTCTTCCTTCGGAGATATGGGTGCCTTCCCACAGGACCTGGCCAGGATAAACGAAGGCTGTTTCAGGGAAAGGCATATTGGGAGAGGGCATCACCCACCGAAGACCCGTTTCACCCCAGTTCATGCGCCTGCGCCATCCGACCATGGCAAGAATGTCAAGATCGCATCCAAGCCCGAATGCCTGGTTGAAAAGGCGCGCCATTTCACCCATGGTGAGACCGTGTCGCATTGGCAGAGCCGCGGGACCCACAAACGAAAACAGCTCAGGCTCAAGACAATTCCCTTCCAGGATGAGCCCGCCAAGGGGATTGGGACGATCCAGAACGACAATTTTTTTCCCAAGAAGCGCCGCGGCCCTCATACAACGGAGCATGCTGGATGAAAAGGTATAAACCCGTGTTCCCACATCCTGAAGATCAATAATCAGGGTGTCTATGAGATCAAACATTTCCGGGCTCGGATCCCTGGATTCAGCATACAGACTGAAAACGGGAATATTCAGGGTCTGATCATGGGCATGGGGCGTTTCAATCATATTGTCCTGATCTTCCCCCCCATAGCCATGCTGAGGCCCAAAAAGCGCCCGGAGCCGGCCGGGAAGCCGTTTTAACAACACATCCCGTGCGGTTTCAAGATTTTGATTGACCGAAGCCTGATTTGAAAGAAGACCCAGGCGTTGCCCCTTAAACCGGGTCCATTCACTTTTGTCTAAACAATCAAGTCCTGTAAGGACATTTTCCATATGCAATCCATTCCCCGGTTTTCAAACATTTGCATCCATGGTAAACTTTGATGATAAGGGGTTTGCCATCCCCGCAAATAAAAATGGCGGCAGAACCCATAGCCTATGGCCTATCGCCTGTTTTCATGGTAACCCATATCCGTTTTCTTTTCAAGGCCCACACCGCTATGGAAACGACGCCGGCCCTTTGGAGATCGCATGACCATTTTTTTTCATTCGTACTGCCGGCCCCACCACCGCACCCGGCCCATAACGTCGGGAATACATATTCTCTTCTGGGGTTTTTTTATTCTGTCGGCGCAATATGCACAGGCATCCGAGTTTAACGCACTGAAGGGCAATGGCGTGAACGTACTTTTTTCACCATCGCTCAAGGCCATCGCTGAAGAAACCGCCCAAATGGCGCCCAAAATCAAGATAGAACTTCAGGAAATTTTCAAATGGCCTTTCGACTGGAATCCCACCGTCATTCTCATGAACGATCATCAGCGCTTTCTAAAAATGACCCACAGTCCTCTTGTGGTGGGGTTTGCCGTGCCCAAAGAAGATATCGTGGTCATAGACGCCTCAAGAATCGGAAACCCGGTAAATTTTGCAAATATTCTGAAGCATGAGCTTTGCCACCTGCTCCTTCACGAAACGATCAACAAAGTCCCCATTCCCCGATGGTTTGACGAGGGAGTGGCCCAGTGGGTCGCCAACGGGGTTATGGATATTGTCCATGAACAAAAGGAAGCCCTGTTGCCGAAAGCCGCCTTCTCAGATCGACTCATCCCCCTGGGAAGACTGGCCAATGACTTTCCCCGAAACGAAAATGAATTGCGTCTGGCCTACGAAGAGAGCAAAAGCGTCATAGACACCATCATCAGCACCCATGGAAAGGCGCGATTGCTCGAAATTATGGCCCTGATGAAAGAAGGCATCCCACTGCGGGAAGCGGTTTTCAGGGCCCTTGACACGCCCCTGTACAAAATTGAGGAAGAATGGCGAGCATCCCTTAAACAAAATATCGCCTGGTTTGCGCACTTGAGCTATTATCTCTATGAAATTCTCTTTGCCTTGGGCGCCTTGATACTGGTTTATGGGTTCATTAAAGGGGTTAAGAGAAAAAGATCCTATATGGAAGAAGAAGATCCCTCTGAAAAGTTTGGTTGATATTTTCTCTCATGTATTTCAGCTTTCATTTTTCATCCCTCAACCCTGTCTTTTCTCTGAAAGGTTTGGTTGATATTTTCTCTCATGTATGCCAATGTTCACCCATTGTGATGAGCGTGCGGACACGCCAACGAAAGGAGTCAAAAAAATGGAATATCCACATCTGTTTTCCCCCATAGCCATTCAGAACATGGAACTGAGGAACCGGATTGTCATGACCGCCATGCATCTAGGTTATACCCCGCAAGGAGAGGTTACGGATCAGCTTGTTAACTTCTATACTGAAAGAGCCCGAGGGGGCGTCGGTTTTATCATCGTGGGAGGATGTCCCATCGATGAATTCGGCGGGATGGTGGGCATGATCTCCATCAATGATGACCGTTTCATCCCGGGCTTGAAACGGCTTACCGGCGCCGTTCAGGACCATGGCGCCAAAATCGCCGCCCAGCTTTATCAAGCCGGCCGGTATACCCATTCCGCCATGATCGGCGGACGACAACCCATATCCGCCTCGGCCGTTCGTTCCAGGCTGACGGGAGAAACCCCCAGGGCCCTGGCACTCGAGGAAATCGACGGGGTTCAGGAAAGCTTTGCACAAGCGGCGGTGCGCGCCCGGGAAGCCGGCTTTGATGCGGTGGAAATCCTGGGAAGCGCCGGATATCTCATCAGCCAGTTCCTTTCTCCCATCACCAATTTACGGGAAGATGCATACGGCGGTTCTTTTGAAAACCGAATGCGCTTCGGTCTCGAAACCATTGTGAAAGTGCGAAATGCTCTGGGGCCTGACTATCCCATTTTGCTGCGCATCGCCGGAAACGACTTCATGAAGGGAAGCAACACCAACCATGAGGCAAAACAATTTGCCGCGGAAGCTGAAAAAGCGGGGGTCGATCTCTTTAACGTCACCGGGGGATGGCATGAAACCCGAGTGCCTCAGCTCACCATGGGCGTTCCCCGAAAGGCCTACGTCTACCTGGCCAAGGGAATCCGCTCAGCCGTATCAAAGCCCGTTATTTCCAGCAACCGGATCAATGATCCCAAGGAAGGAGAAGAAATCCTTCGAAGCGGCGGCGCGGATCTTGTGACCATGGCCCGGGGTCTGCTGGCCGACCCTGAATTGCCCAACAAGGCCAAAACAGGGAAATCCCGGCTGATTTACCATTGCGTGGCCTGCAACCAGGGCTGTTTTGACTCAATTTTTCAAGGGCGTCCCGCCACCTGCACGGTAAATCCCCGCGCCGGTCGAGAGAAGGATCTTGAGATCAAGCCCGCTTCAAAATCGAAGAAAATCCTTGTGGTCGGCGGGGGGCCGGCCGGCATGACGGTGGCCCGTACCGCCAAAGAGCGCGGACATCATGTAACGCTCATGGAAAAAAGCGGAAAACTGGGGGGCCAGATTCTGTTGAACCATTTCATCCCCGGACGCGGGGAGCTGGAGACCGCCGCCATCGACCTGATTCACAACCTTTATGACAAACGGGTTGAGACCATTATGGAAAAGGAGGTCACCCGAGCGGTGGTGGGTCAACTGGCCCCGGATGTGGTGGTGCTGGCCGCGGGCGCTTCCCCCGCAAAACCGGAAATCAAGGGCATTGACGGAGACAATGTGATTCAGGCCTGGCAACTGCTTGAAGAAAATATGGAAACCGGCCAGAACGTGGTTATCCTTGGAGGGAATGCCGTGGGCCTTGAAACCGCTCTGTTTCTGGCCAACCAGGGAACCCTGTCGCCCGAGGTACTCCATTTTCTCATGGTCAACCGTGCCGAAACACTTGAAACCTTAACGGAACTCCTGGACCGGGGAAACAAGCAGGTCACCGTGGTCGAAATGACGCCGAAAGCCGGCGTCGATGTGGGGCTGACCACCAAATGGACCCTTATGGGAGAACTGAAACGTCTTGGGGTAACGATTTTGACGAAAACCCGCGCCGTTGGGGTAACGCCTGAAGGCCTTGAAGTGGAAGATGAAACAGGATTTGGCTTTATTTCCGCCGACACCATTGTCCTTGCAGCGGGCTCAAAACCGGAAAACGGACTGGCTGAAGAGATTGGGGATCTGGTTTCTGAAATTCATGTGATCGGGGATGCTAAAAGCCCACGAAACGTACTGACGGCCATTCGAGAAGGCTTCGAACTCGGGCTGAAACTATAAGCGTTAAAACTATGACTCAGGTAATTTGCATTTCAAATCAAAAAGGCGGCGTCGGGAAAACAACCACCGCCGTCAATCTTTCCGCCGCCATTGCCGCCGGCGAGAAAACCTGTCTTTTGATTGATTGCGATCCCCAGGGGAACGCAACAACCGGATTGGGGCTGGATACCGCGGGCCTGTCCCACGGCCTTTACGATCTCCTCATGGGAACGGCTTCCCTGGAAGATGCCGTTTCCGAAACCGAGCTTCCCCACCTTCACCTTCTGGGCGCCACCCATGAACTCATCGGCGCCGAAGTGGAAATGGCAACCATGGCTTCCAAGGAGTTTCTGCTCAGAAAGGCCATTTCATTGCTTCGAGACCGCTATGACTATGTGTTTCTCGATTGTCCGCCGTCTCTCGGTTTTCTCACCATTAATGCCCTCACGGCATCCGGTTCCGTCCTGGTGCCGCTTCAATGCGAATATTATGCCCTGGAAGGGTTGTCCAAACTGCTGACAACCATCAAGGCCATAAAGAAAAATCTCAATCCCGTGCTCAGGCGCGTTGATATTCTGCTGACCATGTACGACCAGCGAAACAATCTTTCCCATCAGGTAGAGCAGGAAGCCCGGTCGCTTTTCAATGAACGGGTGCTAAAAACGGTGATCCCGCGGAATGTTCGCCTGAGCGAGGCCCCGAGTTACGGCAAACCCATTATCCTCTACGACATACGCTCCCAGGGGGCGCAGAGTTATCTGTCGCTGGCGCGTGAAATGATTGGAAGGGAGAAGAAGACAGCATGATCAAACGAAATGCTCTGGGAAAGGGCTTGTCAGCCCTGATTCCCGATGGCCACGATCTGGATGAAAAAGAAGAACAGTTTTTCCTCTGCCCCATTGGCGCCATCGAACCGAATCCAAACCAGCCCAGGCAACAGTTTCCGTCCCATGAACTCGAGGAATTGGCGGCTTCGGTGAGGGAAAAGGGCATCCTGACCCCCCTCCTGGTGAACAAAACCGAAGCGGGCTACCAGCTCATTGCCGGCGAAAGACGATGGCGGGCCGCACAGAAAGCAGGCCTTGAGCGGGTTCCCGTTGTGGTTCGGGACGTTTCGCCCGCGGAGTCCCTGGAACTGGCGCTCATTGAAAACATCCAGAGACAGGACTTAAACCCCATTGAAGAAGCCACAGCTTACAAAAAATTGTTGGAAGATACGGCATCCACCCAGGAAGCGCTGGCCCAGCGGTTAGGCAAAGACCGGTCAACCATCGCCAATCTGGTACGACTTCTGAACCTGCCGATTCACATTCAGCAGGACGTGATCGACAAGCGCCTCCATATGGGGCATGCTCGACTGCTGGCCGGCATAACGGAAAAAGAACAGCAAATGGTTTTGCGTGATGCCATTATCAAAAAGGAATTGTCCGTGCGACAGGCCGAGGCCCTGGCAAAGAAGTTGAAAAAGCCGCCTCCACCCAAAAAAATCCTGTCCAAGGATGATCCCTACATCCGGTCTTTATCGGACAACCTGAAGAGAAGCCTGGGAACCAAGGTTGAAATCAAAAAAGAGGGAAAACAGGGGCAGATCCTCCTGTATTTCTATTCCGATGATGAATTGGACCGGCTGGTGGAATTTTTAACGTAGAGCAAATGATTATTCGCCCCTGCCTCTCCATTTTCGCTCCTTGCCCCTGACCAGTCTTTCCACGTTTTCCCCGTGCCGGATGTAGATGAGCGTTGCCATCACAACGGATGCCAGCACCACCGTTTTCGGTTGATGGAAAAGCGTCAGGAATATGGGGATGAAACCCGCTGAAACCATTGAACCCAGGGATACAAAATCCCACTTCAGGACCACCAGGAGGAAAATTAAAAGCCCCAGTGAGCAGGAGATGGGAGAAAGCGCCAGATATATGCCCAAAGCCGTGGCAACGCCCTTGCCGCCCCGAAATCCCATAAAGATCGAAAACTGGTGTCCCAGCAAAGGACAGAGGCTGACGCATGCAAGGCCCATTTGACCCGATGCGCTCCCATCAAAGGACCAGAGAGAAAAAAGGAGTACGGGAACCAGTCCTTTCAACACATCGAGGGTCAATGTCAGCAGCCCCCATTTCATGCCAAGCTCCCTGGCCACATTGGTAGCACCGATATTTTTGCTGCCCCTCTCGGTAATATCGATTTGCGCCGCAAACCTGGCAATAATTTTTCCAAAGGGGACAGCGCCCGCAAGATAGGCGCCCACGGCAAAAAAAAATGTCTGAATCAACATAAAAGACTTCCCTTGTACCCGGTTTTAATTTCAGATCTTTACAATAGCCACCAGCTCTGGTAAATTTTTTGATCTTAAAATATCGATGTTTCAAATGGGATGCAATGGTTTTTTCATCTGAAGCCATGCAAAGTGAGGATAGAATCGTGAAAATTATGGTTTTGGACGGACAGGGAGGCGGCATCGGCGCAACCCTTATTAAAGGGCTCAGGACTTCCATGGGCCTCGATTTGGAAATTCTGGCCCTGGGCACCAATTCCATTGCCACTTCCAGGATGATGAAGGCTGGCGCCAACCGGGGCGGGTCAGGGGAAAATGCCATTGTCCGCACCAGTCAAGAGGTAGATGTGATTATTGGACCGGTCTCCATTTTGATGGCCAACGCCATGATGGGCGAACTGACCCCAAGGATGGCAGCGGCCGTCAGCTCCAGCCCCGCCAGAAAGATCTTGATTCCCCTTACTCAGGAAAAGATCCGGATCGTGGGTGTTTCCAGAGAGCCTTTGCCTCATCTGGTAAACCAGGCCGTCAATATCGTGCAAGAGATATTACAGGAGGTGAATCAGCATGTGTGAGTCAACAGCCTATATTTTGAAAAATGGAAAGGAAGAGATGTTTTTTGAGGATGTGGATGCCTTGGAAAACTGCGACAATGAAATCAAACTGGTGGATATTTTTGGCGATGCAAAGAAAATTCGCGCCAGAATTAAACAATTTTCACTGGTGGACCATAAAATCATCCTGGAACCTTATTAGCCCACGCACAGATTGGCGGAGGACGCGAATATGATAAAAGCTTTTGTGGAAAAAATTCACTGGCTGGGGCATGATGGATTTCGAATCGACAGCGATAAGATCATCTATTTTGATCCCTATCAGATCGAGACAGGCCCCATGGCCGATTTGATTTTGATTTCTCATGACCATTTTGATCATTGTTCGCCGGAAGACGTGGCCAAAATTCAGGGACCCGAGACAACCATTGTCACTGAAAAAGATTCGGCCGGAAAACTGACCGGGAACGTGAGGGTGCTTAAGCCGGGAGAAACCCTGAACCTGCACGGTATAAAAATCCAAGCTGTACCGTCATACAACACGGATAAGGATTTTCATCCCAGGAAGAACGGCTGGTTGGGATTTGTTGTTGAGGTGTCAGGCATAAAAATATACCATGCGGGTGATACGGACTTTATTCCGGAGATGAAAGATCTGGACGTGGATATTGCCCTCCTGCCCGTATCGGGAACTTATGTCATGACGGCGGATCAGGCCGTAAAGGCCGCCCTTGCCATTGAACCGGAACTTGCCATCCCCATGCACTATGGCGCCATTGTGGGCAGCGACCAGGATGCCGTTGCCTTCAAGAAGGCCCTTGAGGGCAAAGTGGATGTGTTGATCCTTGAAAAAACATGATGAAAACAGAAACGCCTGAAATTCCCGACGAGATACTGGAACCTTATCCCAGGGATGAACGGTCTATCATCAAAATGCTGCTGAATATGGCGTCCGCCGGCGTAAAACTGGTCTCCAAGGGCGCCATGGTATCGGAAAAGGTCGGAAAAGCCGTTCTGGGATCTCCCGATCGGATTAAAATGATTGAAGAAGCGGGCGCTTATCTGAAAGATTTGCGCGAAGTTGCGGGGTTGACTCGGAAAGATGTGAGCCAAACCATTCGACTGGCCGACGAATCAATTCTGGCGGCCGTTGAAAACGGCGCGGCAACCCTTTCCTTTGAGTTGATTCTGCGGCTGGCAGCGTTGCTGGCGCGTCACGATCCCATCCCCTTTATTATCAAACTAACCCGAACCTACAACCCCGAAGTATGGGAACTCCTTGAAAAATGGGGTCTGGGCCGGCTGCCTGTTCAATTGGAACGGGAAAGGCAGTTTATTAATATCTATCGAGGTCATGACCGGGCCAGAAAACTTTCCGATGAGGAATTTCAACGAGTCCTGGCCTTTACCCGGTCCGCCTTTGAAATGGCGCTGGCATTTGCCGGGGACAAAGATAAAGCACAAGAAAACTGAATCTAATGGAAAGGGAAACATAAATGAGCACAAACGACTCAATTGGACAGACGGACATCACTGACGAATTAGAAAAAAAATGCATCAACACCATCCGATTTCTTGCGGTAGATGGGGTACAAAAAGCCAACTCCGGTCATCCGGGAATGCCCATGGAAGCCTCTGAACTGGCCTATGTGCTGTGGACGGACGTCATGAATTATAATCCCGCAAATCCCCAATGGACCAACCGCGATCGATTCGTCCTGTCCGCCGGACACGGGTCCATGCTGCTCTATGCCATGCTTCATCTCACGGGATATGACCTTTCCCTGGAAGACCTTAAAAATTTTCGCCAGTGGGAAAGTCCCACGCCGGGCCACCCGGAATACGGCTGCGCTCCCGGGGTGGAAACCACCACGGGTCCCCTGGGCCAGGGATTTGCCACCGGCGTCGGAATGGCCATGGCGGAACGGTTTCTCGCACACCGCTTCAACAAACCTGAGTTTCCCCTGGTGGACCATTATACTTATGCACTGGTCAGCGATGGCGACATGATGGAAGGCCTTTCATCGGAAGCGGCCTCCATAGCAGGGGACCTGGGTCTGGGAAAGCTTATCTACATTTATTTGGATAACAAAATTACCATCGAGGGCACCACCGGCATTACCTTTACGGAAGATGTCGCCCGTCGTTTCGAAGCGTACAACTGGCAGGTTCAGCGGGTGGATGGGTATGATATGCCCGGCATAAACCAGGCGCTGACCAAGGCCAGAGAGGAAACATCCAAGCCATCTCTCATTATTGCCAGGACCCATATCGCATGGGGCAGTCCCAACAAGCAGGATACCCCGGATGCCCACGGGGCGCCCCTGGGCACTGAAGAAGTCCTGCTGACCAAGAAAAACTGCGACTGGCCCGAAACGCCGGACTTTCTGGTCCCCGAAGACGCTCTTTCCGTTTTTCGCCGGGCTTTGAAACGGGGCGCGGAACTGGAAAAGGACTGGTTGGCCCTTTATGCCGATTATCAGAAAAAGCATCCAAAACTTGCAGAGGAATGGCAAATGATGCATTCTGCCCCGGATCCGTCCCAATGGGAAAGCGCCCTGCCGCATTTTGACGTAGCCCAGGGAAACATCGCCACGCGAAAAGCTTCCGGCCAGGTGCTGGCGGCAGTCAAACCTTATCTGCCCGGGCTTGTGGGCGGCTCCGCCGATCTCGCCCCGTCAAACAATACCTTTCTGAATGGATTTGACGAATTTAAAGAGAACAGCGGACCCAACATCCGCTTCGGCATACGGGAACATGCCATGGGCGCGATCCTTAACGGGATGGCCCTCAGCAAATCCCTGATTCCCTACGGCGGCACATTTCTTGTATTTTCCGACTATATGCGCCCTGCCATTCGACTGGCCGCCCTCATGGGACTTCCGGTCATCTATGTGTTTACCCACGATTCCATCGGCCTGGGAGAAGACGGCCCCACCCATCAACCCATTGAACATCTGGCGAGCCTTCGGGCCATTCCCAACATGATGGTGATCCGGCCCGCCGACGCAGAGGAAACGGTGGAGGCGTGGAAAGTGGCCTTGACCCGGCAGGATGGCCCCTGCGCACTGATCTTGAGTCGCCAGGGCCTCCCGGTCATTGACCGCACGTGCTATACATCGGCCGGCGAACTTGATAAAGGGGCCTACGTGCTGGCGGATGCCACGGACGGAAAGCCCGATCTGATCCTGATGGCCACCGGCGCCGAAGTGCATCTCATTATCGGCGCCTATGAGCAGTTGACAGCCCGGGGCGTCAAGGTGCGCATCGTGAACATGCCCGCGTGGGAACGCTTCGAAGCGCAACCCAGGGAATACCGTGACCAGGTGCTTCCCCCTGAGGTAACAGCCCGCCTTGCGGTAGAAGCCGCAAGCCCCTTCGGCTGGGACCGTTATACCGGCCTTCAAGGCGCCATTATCGGAATGAATCGGTTTGGGGCCTCGGCGCCCGCCAAAGCGCTTTTCAAGGCCTTTGGCTTTACCATTGAAGCCGTTGTCAAAAAAGCTGAAACCCTCCTGGGGTTGTCATAAACGTAACCGTTCACGGTTTACGGTTGCCGGTTTACGATTAATTCAAAAGAAATTGGAGATTTTAATATCATGCCTTTAGCAACCATAGAAGAAGTACTGGAAGACCTGAAACAGGGAAAAATGATTATTCTGGTGGACGACGAAGACCGGGAAAACGAAGGGGACCTGACCATGGCCGCGGAAAAAGCGACCCCCGAAGCCATTAATTTCATGGCCACTTACGGAAGAGGACTTATCTGCCTTCCCATGGCGGCGCATTTGCTCGAAAAGCTGAAACTGCCCCAGATGGTCAGCGACAACTGCTCCCCCTTTGAAACCGCCTTTACCGTATCCATCGAGGCAAGGACGGGGGTTACCACCGGCATATCCGCCGCCGACCGGGCCCGAACCATCCAGGTCGCCGTGGCCGATGACGCCGGTCCCCAGGACCTGGTTCAGCCGGGTCATGTATTTCCCCTGCGGGCACGGCGGGGTGGCGTGCTGTTCAGGACCGGACAAACGGAAGGGTCCGTGGACCTGGCACGCCTGGCGGGATTGAAACCCGCGGGCGTCATCTGCGAAATCATGAAGGACGACGGCACCATGGCGCGCATGCCGGACCTGGAGATCTTTGCTGAAAAACATGGGCTGAAAATCGCCAGTGTTGCGGACATCATCGAATACCGGATGCGCACGGAATCCTTCGTGCACCAGGCGGCGGAAACCATTCTGCCCACTCCCCACGGAGAATTCAAGGCCATGGCTTTTGTAAACGATATTGACGCCCATGAACATCTGGTTTTGGTCAAAGGCGATATCGATCCGGAACAGGAGATTCTGGTTCGAGTGCATTCCCAGTGTACCCCCGGCGATATTTTCAGCTCCTTAAGATGCGATTGCAGGGCCAAGCTGGACAAAGCCATGGAAATGATCCAACAGGAAGGGCAGGGGGTTATTATCTACATCCAGCAGGAAGGAAGAGGATTAAGGCTGGCACGATACCAGGCGCTTGAGGAAAACGGGAAGGAAATTTCAGCGGCCCACAAGGAGGGGTGTCTGGAAGCGGATTTGAGAAACTACGGCGTAGGCGCCCAGATACTGGTGGCCCTGGGGGTCAAAAAGATGCGGCTGTTGACCAACAACCCCAAGAAAATTAAGGGCCTTGAAGGGTATGACCTGACGATGGTGGGTCGGGTGCCCATGGAGACTTAAGACCGGCAAACCCTCACTTTTTCAGTGCCGCGTCCAGCGCCTCCCCCAGCGAGGTGAAGTAAAACGTCCAGCGCCTCCCCCAGCTCCTTCAGGGTGAAGGGTTTGGGCACGGCCCCCTTGAATCCATACGCTGTACAATTGGCGATCACCGGGTCGTTGGCGTAGCCGCTGGAGACCAGGACCACGGCCTTTGGGTCGAGTTTCAGCAATTGTCCAACGGCCTCTTTCCCGCCCATGCCGCCGGGAATGGTCAGATCCATGATCACGGCGGCAAAGGGTGATCCCTCTTCCATGGCCCTTTGATACATGGCAATGGCGGCCTTGCCGTCTTCGGCAACACAAACCTGGTATCCCAGTTTTTCCAGCTGGCGGGTCGCCATTTTACAAATCCCCGCGTCATCATCCATCACCAGCACGGTTCCCGTTCCTTTAGACGGCGTCGTCTTCGGGGAAGCCGCTTTATCCACCGACGATTTGTCGGATGCCGGCAGGTAAAAGGTAAAAACGGTCCCCCGGCCCGGCTGAGATACGACGGAAATGTGCCCTCCATGTTTGGATATAATGGAATGGGTGGTGGCCAGCCCCAGGCCGCTGCCGGTCTGCTTGGTGGTGAAATAAGGATCGAAAATCCGCGCCAAATGGCTCTCGGGGATGCCCACCCCTTCATCCTTAATGACCACACAGACAAACCGCCCGGGCTTGAGAGGAAGGGAAGACCCGTCCAGGATATCGTTTTGAGCGACCACCTGAATACATCCCCCCTCCGGCATAGCCTGCCTGGCATTGATGAAAAGATTGTTCAAAACCTGACCGATCTGTTCAATATCCGCATCCACCGGCCAGAGATCTTCGTTAATGGCGTATTCGCATTTAATGTTGGACCCACGAACCACAAAGGCGCAGGACTCTCGAATGGCGTCCGACAATACTGCTGTCTTTTTGACCGGCGTGCCTCCCCTGGCAAAGGTCAGAAGCTGCCGGGCCAGGGCCTTGGCCTGCTGCACCGCCTGCCCCGCCTCCTCGGTACATTCATGCCCCTCACTCGCAGGCGTTAGATCCATCTTCACCAGATCAAGGTTACCCAGGATAACCGCCAGAATATTGTTGAAATCATGGGCAATGCCCCCGGCCAGAAGGCCGAGGGATTCCAGGTTCCGGGTACGGGCCAGGTCCGCTTCCATCCGGTATCTTTCAGTTATGTCCTGAAATACCAGCACCACGCCGTAGATATTGCCTTCCCGGTCCTTGATGGGACTGCCGCTGTCGGCGATGATCCGCTCCCTGCCGTCTTTAGCCACCAGAACCGTGTGATTGGCCAGCCCCACCACCAGGCCCGTTTCAAGGACCTTTTCCACCGGATTTTCACAGGGTTTTCGCGTCTTCTGGTTAATGATGGGAAAAACCTGAAGGAGGGGTTTGTTCAGGGCTTCTTCAAAGGACCACCCCGTCATCTCCTCGGCGGCCCGGTTGATCAACACCACATTTCCCTCCGTATCCGTGGCAATCACCCCGTCGCCGATGGAGCGAAGGGTCACCGCCAGCCGGTTGCGCTCCTCGAACAGGGCTTTTTCGGCTTTTTTCCGGCGGGTGACGTCACGGGCCATGACCAGAAGCGCCGGGAGGCCTTCCCAGTCAATCAGAACACTGTTGCACTCTATCCATCGCCTCATACCGTCCTGACCTTTGATGGGATAAATGAACAAATTCAAGACCGGTTTGCCGACCATTCGATCTTCATAGCGTTGGCGAAGCCGGGGTACAAACAGAGGATCGATTGACGCCATAAACCGCTGGAAATCCATCTCCTTTTCACCAGGATCCCCTGAAAGCCCAAAAAGGTCTCTCGCCGCGGGATTGGATTCCGCCAACCGCTCATCCTGAATCACGAAAATGGGGTCCCTGGCATTTTCCACAAGTGTCCGATAACGGCGTTCGGACACGGTCAAATCCTGTTCCCGTTCCATGCGCTCGGTGACATCTTCGATAATGGTGACGATGCTGAGGACATCGCCGCCCATGTTGAGGGGTGCAATCTGGGTGGTCTGCTGCATGCACGGAAACACGCTTTGATCGCAATCAGCGGGCATGGGAATTAAATAGCCGTGAAACCGTTGGGACAGGATGGAAGATTTTCCGGAAAGCGCCTCCTCGTAGTATCGGGCATTTCCCCGGGTCTCGATCTCGGGGCAAATTGTGAAGAGCGCTTTTCCCATCACGGATCGAGCGCTTTTCCCCGTGTGATGGGCCATCCACCGGTTCCAGAACCGAATCTTCAACCCCTTGTCCACCACGAAAACGCCCATGGCGGCGTAGTCGCTCAACCATTCCGTGGCAATATTGTTCCAGTCGATCATAACGCCGTCCCTATCCCAGTTTCTCCAGTTCCTCCAGAAGGATCTCCAGGGAGTTGACCCCCAGGACGATCACCAGAAAACCGGTGATTTCACTTTCCTTGATGCGAAAGTGGGTATACACCACCAGGGCGTACTGAATTTCTTCCTTGCCGATAATCAGGGAATCCAACAGGGCGTCCAGTTCCTCCAGGTGCAGACGGGGCACCGCAAAGGCGATCTGCACGTGCAGCATGTTGCCGAAGGTGCCCAGGCATGCGTTCAGGAGAATATTGCCGATTTCGGTCAAAACCTCCCGATCCGATTCATAGAGCCGTTCGGCGGTATTGCCCGTTTCAGCCAGAAGACGCGACAGATGCACCGCCCCCTCATAGTTGAGCATGAGCATGGCATCCCCTGCCACCGCGCCGGTGAAAATCTGGTGAACAGTGGCGATTTCTTCATGAACAAACTCCCCCAGGCACTCCTGCAGTTCATGGATAGGATGGATGCTCACCCTGGGGACTTCCAGCAGCACCCGATGGCCGGTAATCTCGGACAGGGAGGCGCCGGCCCGGGAAAAGGAGATGTTGATCACTTCCGTGAGGGCGTCTTTCTGATTTTCCGTGAGAATCATCATGGGGCTTCTCCTTTCAGAGTGGCCTCAATAACGGGGAGCACCCGTTCCGCCACAAAGGGTTTTTCCAGAAATCCCCTGCCCCCCTTTTCCCGGAAAAGCGTTTGGGTGGAAGCCTGAATATCGGCGGACGCCGCCAGAACATCGGCCGCGGGATCCAGTTGAAGCATCTTCTCCAACACATCCAGGCCGTGCATGCCCTCCATGGTCATATCCAGCATGACCAGGTCCGGTTTTTCCAGGGAATACCGCTCCAGGGCCAAAAGGCCATCCTGTGCTTCCAGCACCTCGTGACCCCCCGCTTCTAAAATGGCCCGCAGCATTCTTCTGGAAAGTGCTGAGTCATCCACGATAAGAATTTTTGCCATTTTCAGTCTCCCGGTTTCTCAACTATAAACCTGTCGCAAAAAAAAGAACTTTATTGGCGGAAAAACTTAAAACGTAAGAACCTAAACATCCTCATCTCCAAAAAGATCGAGATCCGGAAAATATTTTTCGGCGCACTCCGGACAGATGCCGTGACTGAAATCCACGTCTGCGCGCGTACAGATATAGGATTCCAGCTGGTTCCAGTACCCTTTATCATCCCGGATTTTCTTGCAGTAGCTGCAGATGGGGAGAAGACCCTTCAGGGTATTGACCTGGTTCATGGCGTCTTCCAGTCGCGCCACCTTTTCTTCAAGTTCTTTTTCCCGCTGGATGCGCTCGCTCACGTCTTCGATGTGGGTGATGGTGCCGATAACCAGGCGTTCGGACAACAGGGGCGATATGGTGCCGCTCTGGGGCATATGAGAATCCAGCGCTCCCCGTTCGGTGGGCTTCATGGAAATTAGACGCCCATGCAAACGATGGGACAGCACCACCACTTGTCCGGAAAGGGCCGCTCGAAAATAACGATCCATCTTACGTTCCACAAACTCCGGATACAGGTCCGGCAGGGATTTGTTCAACACGTCCTGGGCCTTTCTTCCGGAATGCAGTGCCATCCACTGGTTCCAGCCCGTAATCACCAGATCCCTGTCCGTGGTAAAAATGCCGCACGGACAAAACTGATCGAGCCAGTCAATGGTGGCCTGCTTAATCCGGCGATCATTTTGCACGGTTGTGTGGATGGGCAACGTCATAGGACTTCCAGAATTGAAGATTTAAACCGCATCCCTGATGGTTTTCGCCATTTGGTTCAAAGGGACCTGGTAATCGCTGAGCCCCGCTTCCACCACGGAACGGGGCATACCGTAAACCACGCAGGTCTCCTCGCTTTCCGTGAAAATAAGGCCTCCCTTTTTCTTGATGGCGCCGACGCCTTTCAGACCGTCGGAACCCATGCCGGTCATGACCACCCCGAGGCTCCTCCCCCCAAAGACCGCGGCGGCGGAATCAAAGAGCACATCCACCGAAGGACGATGAACCGTGTCAAAGGGCCTGGCGCTCAGGTGCGCCATAACCGTTCCGGAGGCTGATTTTTTAAGGATAAGATGTCGCCCCGCCGCGGCAATGAGTACCGTTCCCGGCGAAAAAACATCCCCTTCCCGGGCTTCCTTGACCTTTAAAAGAGAAACCTGGTCCAGTTGCCGCGCAAAGAGTTCCGTATACCCCACGGGCATGTGGAGCACAATGGCGATGGGCACGGGAAAATCCCCAGGGAACTGGGGAATCATGAATTTCAAGGCGTGGGGCCCTCCGGTGGAAATGCCGATGAACACGCCCTCCACCCTGCCCCCCGTCACGGGCACCGCTGTTTCGGATAGGTGAGACCTGAAAGGCTGAATCAGCTTCTTGACGGGGACATTGGCCGCCATCTTCACCTTTCTTAGCAATTCTTCGCTGATTTCAAAAACCTTTTCCGTGGCCAGAGCCGTGGGTTTCTGAACAAAATCAACCGCGCCCGCATCCAGGGCCTGAAGGGCCTTTTCACCACTCTCGCTGGCAATGCTCACCACCACCACGGGCAGGGGCCTGCGCGCCATCTGTTCCAGAAGAAAGCCCACCCCATCCAGCCGCGGCATGATGAGATCAAGGGTCACCACATGGGGATTGAGCTCTTCCACTTTCTCCAGGGCCTCGAGCCCATCCCGGGCCGTCCCCACCACCTCGATAAAGGGGCTTCGGGAAAGCATCTCCTTGACGACCTTGCGGACAAAGGCCGAATCGTCTACGATTAAGACTCGAATGAGGGAGGTCATGGTCTGATCCTGGTTACCGGTTGTCGGTTTACGGTTGTCGGTTTATTTAACGAATTATGGAGTGATTGAAGCATTTTGGATATTGATTTCAATTCCTGGATCAGTTCTTTTGCATCTGAATCCGGAAATATATTCACCTCTCTTGAAATGTAAATCTGAGTTCTCAGTTCCGCTGCAGATCCTTGTGCAATATTGATAAATCTTTGGAAATCGGGAACACTCTTTCTCGCGCTTCCTTCTGCAATGTTGGAAGGAATGGATATGGATGAGCGAAGCATTTGATCCCTCATCCCATAATCACGGCAACCCCTTAATAACGCATATACCCGAACCGACAACCGGCAGGATTTTTTCCAAACTTCCAAATCTTCAAAAGAGGACCCCATAATCTTCCTCCAGCTTTAACCGGAAACCGTAAACCGGTAACCGACAACCGCCCTTATTTCACATAAACAAACGCCCCGCCAACCTCCTCCAGCTCAAAGGGCGTCCCCAGTTTCAATAGGGATTCGGAAGCGCCGGTAAAGAGATAGCCCGGACTGGGCATATTTTCATAAAAACAATCAACGACTTTTTTTATACCTTTCTCCGAGAAATAAATAAAGACATTTCGGCAGAAGATAAAGGGGCTTTGGCACAGGGCATGGATGGCTTCAGGGGATATGAGGTTGGCTTTATGCCATTGAACTCTTTGGTGAAGGGTCGAGGCGATTTGATACCCTGCCTCAGCCTCCCTGAAATACCGTTCTTTCAAGGGTTGGGAGAGATTCCTGAAGGATCGCTCTCGATAAACCCCCTTTCGAGCCTTGATCAACGCCTGGCTGCTGGCGTCGCTGGCGTGAATTTCAATTTGGGCCCGGTCAAACCATTTCGCCTCCTGAAGGGCCATGGCAATGGAGAGCGGTTCTTCCCCCGTTGCGCAGGCGGCGCTCCAGATACGAATGGACTGATTCGGACACCGCTCGGTGTACTCCGGGACCAGGACTTTTACCAGGGCATGAATCTGGTCCACCTCACGCCGGAAATAGGTCTCCTGCACCGACAGGGTGTCCATGAGCCGATCCAAGTGCCGGGCCGCCTCCGTGTCGTATTTCAAGAGATAGTAGTAGTCGAGAAAGTTTTCAAATCCGGTTTCCAACACCAGAGGAGAAAGCTTGTCCGCCAGAAGATCCCGTTTCTCATCCCCATAATAAAGACCTGTTCGCTCATGGATGAGGTCCCGAAGCAGGGAAAAAGCGCCGGGGGAGAGTCCCAGGGTTTCGGAATAAAACCGCATCATAGTTTTTCCAGGGCCTTTTTAGCGGCCCGTTTTACGGATAAATCCGAATCGTTTCTCGCCATGGATAAAATTTGTTCCCTGGACTCCCGATTACCCAGCTTCCCCAGAGCGCGAACCGCCGCCAAGCGAACCTTGGGCTCCGGATTATCCAGGGACTGAATAAGATACCGTGAAGCATTGGGATGTTTCATGCGGGTCAGCGCATCGATAACCGCGTTTTTGACTTGCCATTGGGGATGGGAGAGCTGTTCAGCCAGTACATCCACATGTTCACCGCGAAGTCTCGCCAGGGCCCCCACGGCCTTGTCCCGTCTCGCGGGATCAACGGTCAGGTTCACCAGGGCCATAATGGCTTCGGGCATGGCCACCCCCGCAAGGCCCTCCGCGGCCTGGGCGGCCACAGCTTCGTCGTTGTCGGAAGCGGCCAGCCATTGCAGGATATCCACCGCTTCCCGGGTTCGGCTTTTTGAAAGAGCGCGGACCACTGATATTCGTAAAGAGGCATCCGTAGTACGAAGTGCCGCAAGCAGGGCCGGAAACGCATGGGGAGGCCCCACTTCCCCCAGGGCCTCGATGGCAGCCCGTGCAATATCGGAATCCGCATCCCGCATAAATCCGGAAAGAAAGGGCACGGCTGCTTCACCGTTGATGCACCCTAAGGCCTT
The DNA here is from genome assembly GCA_963664475.2 of Desulfatiglandales bacterium. Taxonomy (GTDB): domain Bacteria; phylum Desulfobacterota; class DSM-4660; order Desulfatiglandales; family Desulfatiglandaceae; genus NaphS2. The sequence goes on along the minus strand of CAXXXE010000001.1, from coordinate 536,539 downwards.
GAGCGCCTCGATGCGCACCTGGTTGGCGGGATCGGATGCAGCCATGGTCTGAAGATGCTCTTTGAAATCAGCGTAGCCATGCCGGCACAAGGAACGCACGGCGAAAAACCGCACCCAGGGATCCTTGTCTTCCAGGGCCGCCCCGAGGGGGGCGCGAGCTTTTTTTTCATCCATATGCGCCATGGCCCTGGCAGCGGTGGCCCTAACATGCGGTGTATCATGGCGCAGGGCCTTTTTCAGGTGATGATCAGCCTCGTCAACCTCCAGGTAGGGGAGATGCTCAACGGCGGCTCGGCGCACCGTCTCAACGGAATCTGAAGCGCATTTCATCAGCTGGGCAATACAATTGGCAAAACCGAAATATCCGGCAATTTTGACGGCCGATTCCCGAACCAGGGGGTTATCCTCATCCAGTAAAATCTCTATATCAGCGGGCATCTGGGGATGACCCAGGGAGTTGAGCGCCGAGATGACCGCCTGGCGCACTGCGGGCTGAGGATGGCCGATCATAGCCAAAAGGGCATCGTATGCCGCCCGGCTTCCAATTTTTGCCAGGGCGCCGGCAGCTACGATGGTAAGATCTGGATCCTTTTCAAGGGTTTTAACCAATGGCATTACCGCTCGGGCATCCCCGATGCGGCCGAGAGCAATGGCTGCGGCATACCGAATTTCCAGGTCTTCGGCATTCAGTTGATCGGTCAACAGGAGGGTCACGCGCCCCCCGTGTCGAACCAGGGCCTCCACCACTTCATTGCGCACGGTGGGGCATCCCATCAATCGGGTGAGCGCCCGTTCAACGGCAGGACCCTGGAGCCACCCCAGCACGGTGGCCAGGGGCCTTGTTTCTTCATCCGTCACATGGGGCAGCTTATCCAAAAGATTTCCAGCGCCCGCGGGCGTAATGGCCCGGGCCGCCAGATCGGCAATATGATCCCCTTCACCGTAAAGGTCTTCGTAGCGGTCCCGAAGCATTACCAGGGCCTGGGTGATCACCATCAGCGGAGCATCCGGTTCCGTTAGAAGTGCCCCCAGGGGAAATACCATTTCATCGTCCCCCAGCTTCCCGAGAAGTTCGGCTATGGGCGCACGCAAAAGCTCATTTTTCAACAGCGGCGCCAGTCGTGGCGCAACCTGGGAATCCCCCATAAGCATCAGGGCATCGATGGCCGGAAAGGCAAGATAAAAATCTTCGGATACGACCATCTTCATGAGGGATTCGACGGATGCCAGGGCCCGCAGTTTCCCAAGGGCCTCGATGGCGTGATATTGTACATTGGCATCCGGATCTTTCAGGGCTTCAATCAAAGCGGGTACAGCGCGGGCATCCCCCATGTCCCCCATCACCTGGGTCACATAGATGCGCAGATCCGCATCGAAATCCCCCATGAGGGCTGCCAGCGCCGGAAACACATCGACCCGGCTCATGGAAAGTGCTTCCAATGCGCTGTTGAGGGCCCCCAAATCACGGTGTTCCGCCTGAAGGGTGCGCAAAAGGGCAGCGGTCACTTCGGCGCCCCCATATTGAACGAGACCCCTGACAGCTTCTCTTCGGACGCGCCAACTGGGGTCTCCCATAGCGCGAATCAGAGGCGTTGCATCTCCCGCGGGGTCGCTCGCGGGCGCATCGGACATCCGCTCCGCTTCCAGTCGGGCGGTCACATCCTCCACGGACACCAGTACCCCTGAAATTCGATCTCCATCGCGAAGGGGCATAATGGTCACCCGCTGACGCATATGATTAAACTGCCGGGAGGGGGCCGTGGGGGCGCACGCAATCAGATATCGGTGAAAAAGAGGCGCCAGCACTTCAACGGTCCCCTGGTTCAACACCTGCCTGAATTTGCCCACCAGACCTCGGGATTCCAGATCCGGGATAATGTCTTTAAGGCTCTTTCCCCGCACATCCCGCAAAGAAAGGCCCGTAACCCCCTCAAGCCAGGAATCCCACGTACGCACCAACAGATTTTCGTCGGTGGTAAAAATGCCCAGTGATGGTATCGTATTATCCATAGGCCTGCTTTTATTAGTGTCCTATCCAGTGAAACCCTGTTGGAAAAAACGTAACCGTTCACGGTTACCGGTTACCGGTTTACAGTTGCCGGTTCACGGTTTTTCAACCGTAAACCGGCAACCGTAAACCGTGAACGGTTATAAAATTCATTATCTCATATTTCTCTCACATTTTCCAAGGCCTTTTCCACAGTTGCCGCCAATTGCAGCAACCGGGAAGCAGCCCGCCGGGTTTCCTTGACGCCCAGGCTGTTACGTTCGCTGATTTTTTGAATGTCATTGAGTCGGCTCACAATCATCTCCGATGCCCCGGAATGCTCCCGGTTCGCCCGGGTGATGAGGGCAATCTGTTTGGCGGTATTCCGCGTGCCTTCGGACATATTTTGGCCGGCTTTGCTCTGTTCAGTCATGGCTTTTGCTGCTTGATCGGCCTGGCGGCTCATGCTTTCAACGGCCCTGGTGATATCTATGGCGCCTTTGGCCTGCTCACTCATGGCTTTGCTGACGGAGTTGATCATGCGTGTCAGCGCTTCACTTTCTTTTAGAATTTGTTCCGCGGCATTGGCTTGTTCCGCAACCGCCTGTGCCGTACTCATTGTTCCTTTTCGCATAACCGCCACCGCCTTTGCAATATCACCGGACCATCTGACCTGTTCCGATGTGGCCTGCTTCACCTGAGCAGATAATTTGTTGGTACTCTCCGATGCCTTGATGATCTCTCTGGCGGCCCGGCTCTGTTCTCCCATGGCGTCCTTGAGCTGCCGGGCGATTTTCTGAATCTGTGAATTGGACTGCACAATTTCCTGGGCCGATTTTGCCTGTTCGGAAGTGGCCCGGGACACCTCCTTGATCTGGGTCGCCGTGTCGTTGATGGCGCCGGCCGCATTTTGCCCGGCCTCCATCTGTTCCTGGGTGGCGCGGGAAATCTCCCCCAGCATTTGAACGGTTTCATCCACACCCGCCAGTATCTGCCGGAGTCCATCGGCGCCATTTTCAGCCAGCCGGCTGGAGTTTTCCACCACCCGCATCCCCTCGTCGGACTTTCGCACCGCATCCTGGGTCACATTTTGTAAATTTTTGATAATGCCTGAGATATCAGAGGTCGCCCTTGCTGACCGATCGGCCAGGTTGCGAATCTCCTCGGCCACCACCGCAAAACCACGGCCCGCGTCCCCGGCCCGCGCCGCTTCAATGGAGGCGTTTAGGGAAAGCAGGTTGGTCCTTTCCGCAATCAAATTGATGGTGTCCACGATGCTGGTAATTTCATCGGAACTCTTTCCCAGCTCTCGAATGACTGTGGTAGACTCCGCCATGGATGCTCGAATGTTTAACATCCCGTCAATGGATTTTTGCAGGGTAAGCCCCCCTTCCCTGGCATCTTTTGCGGCTTTTTTTGACGTTTCGTCAGCCTTGGCAACCATGGCGGCGACGGAGCGAATGGAACGGTCCAGTTGGGAGGCGCTGGTGGCGGCGGCAGCGGCCGAGCCATCGATTCTGGCGGAATTGGCCGCCACCCCCTCAATGGAACGGCCCATTTCCTGAAGACTGCTGCCGTTTTCTTCCACCAGGGTAGCCAGATTCTCGGATATGGCGGAGACCTCTTCAATGGAGGCCGCCGTCTCATTGATGGAACTGGCCGTTTCCTGGGCCGCACCGGCCAGATCATCGGCATTTTCCGCTACCCCTTTAATACTTGCGGCCATTTCTTCGATGGAGGCGGCCGTCTCTTCGACGGAAGAAGCCAGGTCTTCGGTATTTTCCTGAACCCCCTTGACGGAAGCCGCCATTTCATTGATGGCGCCCGTGACTTCCGTGGATGACGTGGCCATTTGTTGAGATGTTTCCGAAACGCCTTGAATGGATCCCGCCATCTCCTCTATGGAAGCACCGCTCTCGTTGATGGTGGAGGCCAGGTTAAGGGTGTTCTCCGTAATCTGCTGGATGGAGGTGGCCATTTCATTGTTGGCGGAAATCAGATTTTCCGTGGACACGCTGATGGATTCCGATTGGGCTGCGGTTTCCCTTAAGGAAGCCGCCATCTGTGCAATACCACCGGCGGCATCGCTTAGGCTTGTGGTCTGGGAATTCACGCCTTCAGAAACCTGGTCGGCAATCCGGTTTAACTCATTGGCTTCAAGGGTCACCTCATCGACCTGTTTAAGAATCGATTGAATATCCGCGGTGTGGTCTGGTCTTTTCGTGGATAAGTTTGACTTCATGTTTTTTACCTCCCCGTTATCGAAATTGAAACGTTAAGACGATATTGTGACGTCCCTTGTGGTTTTGTTATTATCGTTTTCATTCGGGCTCTCTGTGACCGATGGGAACGAAGGAACTTGATTCGGCGCCAGACGGATGATTTCATCCACATCAAGGATCAGAACCGGCCTTTGCGCCAGCGTGGCCACCCCTTTGAGGTATTGTCCGCTGAGTCCTGACATGCCTTTTGGAGGGGCCTGAATGATATCGTCTTCAATGGATAAAAATTCCCGGGCCGCATCCACAATCAGTCCAACGCTTCGCTGGTCCGACCGGACGACCACCAGGCGCGTGGCCAGGTCATAGGCAATTTTAGGAAATCCAAAACGGATTCTCAGATTGATGGCTGGAATGACCCGACCGCGAACAAATGCAAGACCTTCCACATAGGGAGGGGAATTGGGAACCGGCGTAAATTCTTCCACCATCTCCATTTGTTCCACCTGCCGGCTGGGAATGGCATAGGTTGTCTTTTTGAGTTGGAACAGGATGTATGGCTCTCTGGTTTGTTGTGAATCGGACATGCGCTTCACCTCCTTTTAACCTGGTATTTCATTAGCCGTTTTTTTGTTTCAATGGGGTCGTGGATGAAATTCCGGTGGACCCGTATACCAGTCCTGCCGTATCCAGGATCATGACCGCTCGTCCATCCCCCAGCTCCGTTGCCCCCACAATACCGGGAACCATAACCAATGGATCATCCAGGGCCCGCACCACAATCTCCCGCTTGCTCAGAACACGATTTACCGCAATGCCCATCAAATCCGTTCCTTCCCCCACCACTAGAATCACTCGGTCATTTTTTACATCGGTGGGTAAACCAAAAAGCCTTGAAAGCCGCAACAGGGGAATGACGCCCCCACGATGGGGAAATAACTCATTTTTTTCCATTTCCGTCACTTTTGCCGGATCTAATTCCACCACTTCCCGAATGGATGGCTGGGGTACGGCGAAAATCTGGTCAGCACTTTTGACAATCAGGGCATCTACAATCGCCAAGGTAAGGGGCAGGCGAATCCGGAAACAGGTCCCGTGATTTGCGGTTGTTTGTACGCTCAAAAAACCACCCAGATCCTGAACCGCCTTAAATACCACGGCCATGCCGACACCCCTGCCACTGCCCAGATCCGCCTCCTGTTGGGTGGAAAAGCCCGAGCGACAAATAAGACGCAACAGGCGCGGCATATCGGGCGCCTCGGCTGTTTCCTGAAGGCCCTTTTCCATGGCCCGCTTTCCCACCGCATCCAAATTTATGCCTCGGCCATCATCTGCAACCTCCACCAGGACGGCATCGCCCTCGGTGGACGCACGCAGGGTGATTTTTCCCTCGGGAGACTTCCCCTTTTTAATTCTTTCCGCCTCCGGTTCCAGTCCGTGGGTGACGGCGTTTCGTACCAGGTGCAGCAATGGATCCATCATGCGCTCCACCACAAATTTATCAATTTCCGTATCTTTACCCACCATTTCCAAATGAACTTGTTTCTCATATTTCGGGGCCAGATCATGGATGACAAACTGCATACGGGTAAAGATATCCGACACGGGAACCAGCCTAAGCCGCATGATTTCCTCCCGCAGATCCCGAAGTTGCCTTTCCATGGCCAGTTGGGTTTCCTGAAGCAGGTTGTATTCCATTCCTGGAAGACGGTTTTCCATCGCTCGAATCCCGTTTTCCAATCGGGACCGACTGATCACCAGGTCTCCCACCCGTTGCATGATGGTATCCAGGTGGTGGAGATGTACCCGAACCACGTTGGACGGCCCTACGGAAATTGATTCAGGAAACGTTTCTTCAGGGTCGGCGATTTTTTCCGCAACTTTCGTTAAAGACAGTGGCATTTTTTCGGGTTCAGATTTGCCGGGTGTCTGGGGGGGGTCATAGGGTTCAAAGTTCACCCCTTCCTTTGTCCAGGATTCAAAAACCGATGCATCCCGATCCGTCGCCACGAGAAATTCAAAAAAGACTTTTGCGTTTGAGGCGATCTGAGGTGTCGCCTGAATGAGCTGACCGATTTTTTCAATGCGGTCGCGAATATGATTGACGTCAATTCCCTTTTTGGACAAATCCTCGGTGGGAAAAAATGTAAAGCGCCAGAGGGGCTTTTCTTCCTGGGATGCCTGCTGCTGAGTTTGGGATTTCAGCAAATATTCATGGGTTTCAATGGTGCTTCCAGGATCTTCATTTGGATCAGTTGATTTGATGGGTAGTTGTTCCCGGAAAGTTTCAATGGACACCTCGATATTGGGTGGAACGGTTCCTTCGCGTTTTGCGCCAATAACGGTCTCCAGAAGTCGTGTCCCCTGGACCAGGGTGCTCAGATTTTCACGCGTGAGGAGAATTTTTTTCTCAGAAAGGCTTCTCAGATAATTTTCAGTATAGTGAGCAATATTTTCCGCATATTTCAAACCCACCATTGCGGAAAGTCCCTTGAGGGTATGAAAGCTGCGAAACAAATCGTTAAGTAAAGTCGGCGCCATGGGTTTTCCAGGCGTCATTGTTGTTTCCTGCAGATGAGATTCAATGGACATGAGGGTTTGGCGAACAAGGGTCAGATGCTCATCGGCCTCGGCATAATAATCGTCCAGAAATGCTTCAAAAGGAAAATTCCCGTTGGTCTCAGTCATTTCAGGCCTCCCAGGAGTTGCCTCACCCGGGTGTTGAAATCTCCGGGATTAAAGGGTTTGGTCCAATACAGGGTGGCGCCGGCTGCCAGGGCCGCATCACGGCTTGTTTCATCGCCGCGGGTGGTCAACACAATGACGGGCAGGGATTTATATTTTTCATGACTCCGCAGAAATTTAAGGACCTCCAGACCATGCATATCGGGCATATTGAGATCCAGAACCATGAGGCTCACGGGTTCAATGGCCACCTTTTCAATGGCTTCCAGACCGTTGGCGGCCTCTCTGAAATCCGTATGGGGTATGCTTTGTAAAGAGGCTTTGACCATTCGGCGCATGGTAGATGAGTCGTCTACCAGCAGGATCGTTTTCATGCTCTTCTCCTTGTTTCGGCCGTAGGCCTGTTTTTCTAATTTAAATTCCTGAATAAGTGGGTAAAGCTTTGTTCCGAAATCTGTTTTGGAGATAAAACCATCCAGTGAAAGGGTTTTGGCAACATCACGGTATTCGGCATTTTCATAAAGGGTAAGAATAATAATTTTGGGTACTGTCGTCCCTTCTTTGATTTTTTTAGCCGTCTCAAGACCATTAAGTCCCGGCATGGCGATATCCAGCAAAACGAGATCGGGACGTTGTTCATTTAGCATTTTGAGGGCCTGTTCTCCTGATGAAGCCTTTCCTACGATACGAATTTCCGGATCAAGGGAGAGCAGGCGCTGTGCGGCGGAGATGAACTCAGGATTGTCGTCCACCAGTAGAACCTTTAATTGAATATCAAATGATGATTTGCCCATATTCCTTCTTTATTTCGTTTGAACTGCTTTAAACGTAATTATGAGGCATACGGGGAAGGATTAAAATCAGGTGAAACCCCTAGAATTGAAAATAGATACCCTTAGAAATGAAAAGCCGGCACCTGTTCTATAGGATATCTAGGGTGTCGCCAATCCGCAGCGAATGGCATAGCGGACAAGGCCCGCCAAATCATGAATATCCAGACGCTGCATGAGTTGTGTACGGTGGGTTTCTACGGTTTTAACGCCCACATCGAGTTTCAGGGCAATCTCTTTGGTGGTACATCCTTCGGCGATGAGCTGAAGAATCTCCCGTTGTCTTGAGGTAAGCAGGGAAAACGGTTCCATTTCATGGGATGATGAGGTTCTTTCAATATAGGCGTCGATGAGGTGTTTGGAAATGGCCGGGCTCAGAAAGGTCTTTCCCGAAGCGACGGCTTCCAGGGCCAATTCAAGTTCCGATAGGCCCGCATCTTTAAGAAGATAGCCTTTCGCCCCTGCTTTGAGGGACTGAAGAACATACTCTTCGTTCGCATGCATGGAAAGAATGATAATTTTAACGTCCGGGGCAATTTTAACTGCGCGAGCCGCTGCTTCCAGGCCATTGAGGCCCGGCATGGCAATATCCATGAGCACAACCTCCGGACGGTGACGGTCTATGAGTTCAAGGGCTTCGGCACCGTTTTCAGCTTCCGCGACCACCTGTATACCGTCCAGAGATTGGAGCAGTACTCGAAAACCGGCGCGAACCAGGGCGTGGTCTTCGGCCAGCAATATGCGTAGATTTTTTTTCATTTGGTGGTTCTCTTGTTATTTTCTTCAGGGGATGGAAAAGGAAAAAAGGCTTGAATTTGAACGCCGTTCCCTAAATTTCCTAAAATCTCAATTTTCCCTTTCAACAGATGCACCCTCTCTTTCATACCCAAAAGACCCGAACTGCGGCCCAGCCTGGCCTCTTCATAGGCTTTTGAAACATCGAAGCCGGAACCGTCATCCACGATCCGCAGATGGATACCTGTTTGGTCGCGTTCAAGCAGCACCCTTGCCCTGCTTGCACCGGAATGGCGAATGATGTTAGTGATGGCCTCTTGAACCAGGCGAAAGCAGGCGGTTTCAATTTCCGAAGCGATCCGGTCAATAGTCGATAGGGATTGAAATTTAATTTCAATCCCGGAGAGCTGTGCCTGTCGGTCCACATACCATCGAAGGGCCGCCGGCAATCCCAGGTCATCGAGGACCGATGGGCGGAGGTCAACGGAAAGATTGCGTACCTGTTGAAGGGTGTCGTCAATGGAGCGTAACATCTCCTGAACATTTTCGGGGGACAGGGTCAGTGCGCCGGGAACGTCGACTTTCGAATTCGGCAAGGTTTGAAGTTTTATTTTGAGAATGGTCAAAGCCTGGCCGATTTCATCGTGGAGTTCCCTGGAGATATGGCGGCGTTCTTCCTCCTGTACGGTCAGCAATCGTTTGGAAAGCACCCGCAATTCTTCTTTTCCCCTGGATACCTGGTCAAAAAGAGATTCCAGTTCCAGGTTCCGCCATTTCAACTGGGTTTCTATTCTTTTGCGTGCACTGATATCCATAAAGGTGGCGACGGCAAAAACAGGTTTTTCGTCATCCGCAAAAATAGGGACAGCGGAAACCTGAAAGTATCGGGTATCGTTCCCCTGTTGAATGGCGATATCATCGACGGAGGGTTTTTCACCACGTAGTGCACAAAAAACCGGAAAGCGCTCTCTGGGATAAGGGAGGTTGGATTCAGGGGTTTTGACTTTCAAGAGATCCAGAAGGTCTTGTTCATAAAATAGAGGGTTGTTTACATCGAGGGATTTTGAAAGCAAAGAGAAGGCTTTACGATTGAGGTATATGGGGAAAGCCCTTTTGTTTAGCGCAAAAACAGCGACAGGAAGAGCATCTATGAATTTCGGCCAATCGTTCGGATCAATCCTGGAAAAAGAATTCTCCACAAAAACACCCCTGAAAAATGCCGGTTTCGGAATTTCAATGTTTCACGTGAAACATTTTTTAGACCATGGAACGTTATTTAAAACTATATTTCTGGGCAAATTTTTCCGTCAGCTTGCCATCCACCACATACATACACACTTCTTTGGCGCCTTTTTCCGTATATCCGAATTTTTCTCCCAGATTTTTTATAAGATAACTCACATCATGCCGAATTTTTTTCTCGTAAGTCTTAAAATCTTCCTCGCCATAGTCTTTGATGGCCCGCCTGAAATTCTCATTACCCTGAAATGGGTCTAGAACCCGTTCTTTCAGATTATGAACATACCGATCCTGCAATATTTCATAAAGGGAGGTCTCCGGCAGCGCTTTTCCTTCCACCATCATCTCAAAAGTCAATGTTTGGGAAGCATATTCCTGTTGCGTTTCTTTACGAAAAGATTTACGCTTTTCATCCGTAATATTACCGTCCAATAAATAGCGTTCAATCCCCTTTAAAAATTCTTCCGATATCTCAATTTTTTCATTGGTGAATTTACACACCTCAACGGTGCCGAGTTCAAAGTTCAGGGAAAAAAGATAATTCTGAATCTGATTCGAAATCTGTTCTTCATTGTAATAATAGAGAGAGTCCTTTACTTCCTCCAAAACCGTATAATCATACATATGCACAAGCGCATCCAAAAATCCCTCGGGTATGGAAGACCCCAGATCATTTCTGATTTTTTTAAAATAATTGACCAACATATTCATGTTGATCAACTTGTCCTCTTTGGCATAGGTAGAATAAAACTCATTAAAAATCTTAATGGAGTCCCTTCCTGAAAACCCGCTTCGGCCTTCCGCCTCCGATTCGGATATGACCTTTCGTCGCCTTTTCGCCGTAAATTCCTTCCGATCCTCCTCGGAAAGCCAAGAGGGAATATTTCCCGCATAGAGCTCCATTTTCAACAATTGCAGATTTTTGTCGCAATAGGCACTGTACTTGCCCGGATTACCGATCCACTCTAATAGTGCATCCGATTTGACATTTAAACGGGACGAAATGATCACCCATGCAAAATTATTGAGCACCCTGGGCAAAAACTTTTTATCAATACCACTGCCGAATACCCCTCGATAGATCTCAACCTCGGTGCGCCAATCCATCACATAGCTGATATTGATATATTCAATCCGGTCTGAAAGAGATTGAATGTCCTCGACCTCTTTTTTATCTTCAGGGTTCATGACCGCCAGAAAAAGAGAATAAATATTTTCCTCTAAATCATCAACCTTATGAACCCCTTCACTGATGATATTGTGCAGTCTGATGAGTCTTTTCACATTATTATTTTTAACATCCATTAACGCATAAATCCCGTTGTTGGTCTTGGCATATCGTGAAAAGACATATTTCATAAGCTGCCGGTCGCCCAGCAAAGCATTGATGTGCATCTGTAAATTGCGGTTGCTTAAAACCCTGTTGCGCATGGGTTCATCTCCGGGCGTAAAAACACTGATCCCTTCTCCCAACCGACGATTAACCCGGTAGGGCCTTGCGTAAATCATTCTAAAGACATCCAGTGGATTTCTCAACCGCTCCAGAAGAATTCCAAACAAGGAACCGCAAATGGTGCAGGCACTGTCCGTAAATATCCAGCGGTATTCTTTCTGTCCAAACAGTTTTTCTAAAAATGGACTTTCGTTAAACAGTTTTTCAAGAAAATCTGACCGGGGTTTTTTTGGAATCATTAAAATCGGATGGTCATGGCAAGGGCATGGAATTTCAAGATAACGATTAAAAGACCTTTTTACCAGATCGTCTTCCAATATACCGTTATCTTCTCTTGAACCACATTTTCCCTCTCCTTCCGTTATAAAACCCTCCTCGCCCGCAGAAGCATTCAACAGATGTTCCAATTTATCCAATAAAGGATTCCGAATCTCGGTGGAAAATTCACCCAACATATTTTTATCCAGGTGCCACACCGTCTCAAAGCGCATCCCTGCTTCTCCATTGGCGTATTCCTGGAATTTTTGCAGAAGGTTGTTTAAAAAGGTACTCTTGCCGCACCCGGGCGGCCCATCAAAGATATAAATTTTGTTTTGTTGGGTGCCGCGTTTCAAGGCTTCCACCAGTTTGATCAGGCGGTTGGCAAAGAGTCTATCCGCAAAAAAAGGCGAATCCACACCTTCAACAAAAAGTGCGCTGCAATTGATATCCAAAAAACCGATAGATTCAGGATCTTCACCATATTCGTCTTTTCCAACAACAACATACGCTTTCACCATATCATGAAACACCTGAAATATGTTTCGAAGAAAAAATTCAGGTCTTTCCAGCACAAGGGCTAAAAATTCTTCAAAGGGAATGGGTGTCTTCTCATTCTTTCTTTTGATGCACCCATCCAGTATGTCCATTACGCTGGTCGACTTTTTCATGGCAATCCCCATCAAACGTTATGAAAGAGTTTCCTTTGACAGTTTTCGATCTTCCATGGTGTACCGTACCCTTTTCCACATAGTCTCTTCTTCAGAACGTTCTTCCATAGGTGTTTTTTTAAACTGCGCAACCGCAAGGGTAGTTGTCTCCTGGGGTACAGCGACCACCTCACTGGTTTCCAGATGAACCGCCCCCCCCCAGAGGTACTCGATGCCCATCATGGTATTGGCGATGAAATCCTTCACAAGCTGTTTTCCCTCAAATTTGTGATTCAAATAAAGATTCCCGTCCACCGTCTTTTTCAAATCCACCTGAATATGTGGGGGATGATAAAGGGATTCCAGAACCATTTTACGATAATCTTCAGGTTTTCGACTTTTCACATAATATTCCCAAACCCCTTTACCCCTGTTTAATCGCCTGCCGGTAACAAACAATTTGTTTTCCGTGACAAAATCATCATCCAGAAAAGAATTAATAAAGGTAAAATCGCATAAATCTTCCCTGATCTTAAAAATCAGATCACGCCCCAACCCAACTTTTTCATCATATTCTTTCCGCTTTTCAGCGTTCAAAATCCTTTCAAATTCAATTGAAAATTTACCTTTATCCCCTTTTTCTTCAATATAATGGAAAAGCCGCATGCCCATGGCGTAAGGATTCAAGCCCACCCGAGGCATAGCGGTCACCTTTGCATTGACCCTGGCAAAATCAACCTCATGACCCCCAATCCGATCATCTTTTAGAAAAAGGGTCTCATGCCAGTAACTGGCCCAACCTTCGTTCATAATCTTGGTTCGAATTTGCGGCTGGAAGAAAAGAGACGTATTTCGAACCACCTCCATGATGGATTTCATCCATTGGTTTTCATTTTTTTTCAGGAACTCCGATTGGCGCATCAAAAATTGAAGCAAATCTTTTTTCCCATCGGCCTTTTCTTTCCGATACTTTTGATACAGGGCCTCGAATTCAGGGTAGTCTCGCTTCACATCCGCAAAAAAATGAGTCTCCCCACTCCGCCCATATGCTTTTGTAGTGTCATTATACCGCTTCACCTCTTTGATGTAGTCACTGACGTTCGCCTTTTTTTCGGACTGTAAAAACACATCGAAATAATAATCAAATCGGCTGACTTGACGAGTCCCGGAATATCCGTCAATACGACACAACGCATCGAAATACCCCACGAGATTATCAATTCCACGTGCAAATTCAATAACATAATCCACCCAGCGCCCCTTTTCGGATCTTAACTTGGCAATACCGCGCTTATCGGCCAGGGCACGTCCGGTAAAATCATAATCCCACGTATTTTTGAAAAAGAGATTGTTTTGAAAAAAATCAACATGCGCCAGCACATGGTAGAAAATCATCACATTCAACCAGTCGGGATTGTTGTCATTATAGAATGAAATGGCGGGCCGTGTATTAATAACCGTCTCATAAGGATTATTCGGATATAATTCATATCGCCCTTTTTCCTTTAACACCTCCACATCATGGACCCAGTAGTCATAGAGCGTTGGAATCATCACCTTTGGTGAGAGTTCCAAAAGATCGCGGTTCGTCACAATATATTCCAGGGTTTCATCCTGAAATTTCAATCCCGCGGTACGCGCTCGCTCTTTACAGCCTTCCATGATGGCTTTGGTATGCTGATTGATCAGTTCCATTCCTTTGCGCCTCGTTTGCCTTCCTCAGCTAATGAGGGTTTTAATGCCTTCAATCAATCGCGTTTCATCCGCGGATTCGTCCATCACATCCAACCGCAGCAAATCCGATTTTTCCTTCAAAAAGTTGGAATTTCGAATATAACTCTCAACTTCCGTTTTGTTCCTGGTGCCGCTGCGCTCAATAATGGTAATTCCCATGCGATTGCAATACCCCAGCATCTTTTTGAGTTCCGGAACAGCCTCCTTTCCGCCGGTATCCCAGTCATCCCCATCGGTGCCGTGAAACACATAAATATTATAGTCCTCTGAAAGCCGTTCCTTTTCAACAATTTCATTAACCAGCCGATAAGCCGAGGCCACCCGGGTGCCCCCAGCCACTTTTGAGTTATAATAAGTATAAAAATCAGGCACTTCCTTTGCATCTGTGTCATGGAGGATAAATCGGCTTTCCACCTGCCTGGCATATTGGAACAGGAGCCAACTGTAGATCAGAACATGTTGGGATACTACCAGTTCGGTCGGTTTTCCCATCATGGAACCGGAATAATCCCTTAGAAAAAACACAAGGGCCTGGGATTCGTAATCAATTTCCCGGGAGAGAATGCGATAAATCCTGTCTTGAGGGGAAACAATAAATCCGCTGGGATCTATATTTTCCCTATTCGCGAGATTTCCGAGGGCAATATTGGTTTCAACAATTTTTTTTAATGTTGCCTTTTTGTCCAGAAATTGCCCAAACCCTCTATTTTTATCACTCATTTCATAGGTATAACGCGCAAGAGCTCTTTTTTTTCCTTTGTCTTTTAGGTTGGGCAATTGGAATTGTTCCGTTAATAACCTTCCCAGATCATAGGCGCTGGATTCCATTTCGTGGGGGCCTTCGCTCCCCTCTCCGGCGCCTCCCTGCCCGGACTCGCCACGGATGGGTTTTTCTCCGATGACCTCACCTTCTTCGCCTTCTCCCGACCCACCAGAGGGTTCTTCCTCGGATGGACGCAACGATCTGTCGTGAATAAATTTTTCTTCGACGGTGGTGGGCACCACCACAATCTTGTCTTTCCCTCCCTTTCCCGGCTTGATCATTCGACCCACCCGGATTTTACGAGGAAATCCGTCATCTTCTCTTTGCTTATCCCGTTCCAGAAGATCATCGATGGAATGGAGACCCGTCTTATAACTCGGGTGCAAGGCTGTCAGAGCATTTAACAAAAAAAGATCATTGTGCCCGTACAAAGGTTGTCCTTCCGGAAAACAGTGCCAGGGTCCCATACGAGGGTCCAGTCCATCAGGCCCGGTTTCATGGGAAAAGAGGCCGTAATGATCACATATCCTCCGCTCCTCCGCTTCAGGGGAAGTTGTCTCCCCTTTTTTTTCTTTCCCATATTCAGACATTTCTTTGGTCATGACTTGCTCCGCAACAGGTGGCGTCACCCGTCTTATGCCTACAGGGTCCGCTATTTATCATCCTCTTGCGTACAGAAATACTCGAGGGTTTTCTGAGCGCATGTTTTACAGTAATTAAGCTTGTTGAGCATCGTATCCACCATTCGGTCATATAACTTTTGATTTTCTTCGTTGGTCCGATTGGCCAAAGCCCCGATGAGGCTGCCGGCTCCGGAAATATCCGATTTTAATCGAACATCGGTAACTGCCTTTACCAGCTCCAGATTATCCATGAAGTCATATTCAGGATTCACTGAAATTTTCTGTCCATAAATCTTTCGAATGGAGGTTCTAAAAGAATCCCGTTGCTCTTCGGTCTTGAGTCCGAGTCGTTCTTCAACGCTGTTGATAAACCGTTCATCAACCTTCAACGCCTTGAGTTCGCCGGTCTGGGGGTCTTTGTATTTCCACATCATGTCCTGACCCAGATTTTCAGCGTCTATCCCGATAATCATATTCACGTAATTCATGACGTCCTTGCGAATGGCGAAGGGTTCATCCATATAGGCATTGAACATTTCCGTCATGATCCGTTCACGGTACAGCCCTTTTGCGGTTTTCAGGTCTTCCAGATATTTGGTTCTGTCATTGCCGTCATTCACATAATCCAGGATAACCCGCTCGATGACCTTAAAAATATCATGGGCGAACATGCATTGCCCTTCGTTGGTCTCCGAACTCTCCACAAGGAGTTGTATGGCTCGCCCCAGATTTCGCTGCCCCAATCCCTTTTGACCAAAGCGATTGATAATATTCGGATCCTGATTGAGGGTATCAATCACTTCCGAAAGGGTTTTAATACTTTTTTCCCCGGCAACTTCACCGGCGGCCAGTTTCATGGTTTCAATGGGCGTCAGTTTTTCGCTTCTGGGCAATCGAGACAGAACAATGGCGACGGACGCGGCATAATTCAAATTGGGGTCCTGATGCAGGGTTTCCCGCATGATAGTCGTCCGGCTTTCGCTTCCGATGGCGTAGGCTGTCAGATCGCTTTGCAGCCGATAGTTGGTGTTGTGGGAAACATAGCAAATACGACATCGATCAACAATGGGCGCTTCCTCCTTCTCAGAAAGAAACTTATAAAATTCCGAGTTGTTGCTGGTGGCGACAATCAGGGTGTCAATGGGCCATTTGAAACCGTCAATTTCGATGCTCCGATTCTGAATAACCCCCAGGTACACCTGAACCAGGTCTCTTTTGTTCTTGAAAATTTCATCGCTGAAATGAATGCCTCCGCCCGCCACGCGCGCCAGTGCTCCCCGTCTCAAATCGAAACGATAAGGATTATTGGTATCGGTAATATGTAGCAGGCGCTGAATGGACTCTTCCCCCAGCAGATCAACGGCCGATGAGGTTATTTTGTCTTTTGCCGGATATTTTCCGGTAACCGTCCCAAGACTTTCCGTCAACGGAACTGGAACAATTTTTATAAAATCCAACATTTCTTCAATCTTGCCATCTACCTTATTACGAATTTTATCCCATATATAGGCACTGCAAGCGCCCAGGGGACGAAAATTTTCATAAGCTTTTTCGATTTCTTTGTCGGAAAAACCCGCCTCTTTTCCGAGAAACACCTTGTTTTGGTTGATATCTTCAAAAAGATTCATTGCAAGAATCATCGGATCTTCATAGGTTTGTGACTCAATAACCGTGATATTCCCAAACCCCCCCAGTTGGTCCATATTCACAAACTGAAAGGTATATTTTCGGTTTTTTTCGATTACCAAAAATTCCCGGTATTTGGCGCAAAGAAAATCCACCAGAAATGTTTTTCCATTTCCCGGCTCTCCCACAAGGACAAAGGCCATTTCCTTGGACGAACCCCCTTGCGCAGCGTCTTTTACATAGGATACAAAACTGTTTAATTCATCATAAAGACCCACAATATGCTTTTTTCCGGAACGAAAAATACTGAAATCATACGTGGTTTTACCAGTTACCGTCACTTTTTCAATGTCACGCTCAAGGATCATTCTTGAAACCGATTGAAACGCATTTTCAAAACATCTTCTGCCCTCTTTGACAGCCTTCAAATGATACGGTAAAGAATAAATTTCTCTATTTTCCATACTGGTATGCCTCCCCTATGCACAGAACCCCATCATACAATGCTCCACGAAAAGTACCTTTTAGTGATTGTATGATAAATCCATGTTTGTTTCTTCAAAAATCCGGTTCCGCCAAACATTTCTTGATCATATGATCCAGCAACTGCCCTAATTTCCATCCCCTTCCCCGTGCGGCCAATGGAACCAGACTGGTCTCGGTCATACCGGGAATGGTGTTGGTTTCCAGTAAAAAAATCTTATCATCCCGCACAATCATATCCGTTCTGCTCCAATCCCGGCAGTGAAGTGCCTGATGTGCCTTTTTTGCCAGTTTAAAGGCCTCATTTCGAAGATTCGAATCAATTTGTGCGGGGCAGATTTCCGTGGTTTCCCCCGCCTTATATTTTGCCTCAAAATCAAAAAACCGATGGCCGCTCCTGGGAACAATTTCCACCAGCGGCAGGGTTTCAAGATATTGCCGCCCCAGTACGGCACACGTAATTTCCCGTCCCGTCAAGTACTCCTCCAACAGGATCTCCGCATCAAATGTAAATGCCTTTTCAATTCCCGCCAGAATATCAGTATCCCCTTCCATGATGGAAATGCCCAAACTGGACCCCTCGCAAACCGGTTTTATAACAATGGGCGATCCCAGACGCTCTTTTATGTTCTCCAATGAAAAGCTTTCGGTTTTTCTTAAAACCACATCCTTTGGGACAGGTAGGCCCACACTTCTGTAAACATCCTTTGTCACCCTTTTGTTCATGGTCATGGCGCTGGCTAGGACGCCGGAACCCAAAAAGGGTATTTGGAAAAGATCCAGGAGCCCCTGAATCCGCCCATCCTCCCCATATTTTCCGTGTAACAGGACAAAGGCCAAATCCACTTCATGCCTCTTTTTCCACAACGCCTCCAGATCTTCTTTTGGATCATAAGATGCAATATTGTATTTTTCCGGGTCAAGGGCCATCAGAACCGCTTTTCCACTTTTAAGGGAAATGCTTCTTTCTTTGGACCACCCTCCGGAAAGAACGGCAATCCGTGTTTTATTGCCCAAGGTGTCCTCCTTATTTTGGTTGATCTGTTATGAGATTTCTATTGTTTATCGGTAAACCGGATTTCTAAAGGGAATCTAAACGCGTATATTCCTTCGCTGGAGCGTTGGAACGAGAGGGAAAACAGCCATTAGGAGGAAGATATTACTGGTAAAAAGATCTCAAAAAATCCTCATCCTTTGGCGACAGGTTAAACCGTGCACCAGCCTCTTCTATGAGTTTCACAATGCTCCGAGCTTCCTCTTCCTTTAAGTTTTCTGAAATCCACTTAATAGCCTGTTTGATTTTTTCACCTTTGGGTTGAAGGGTCGCCATATTCAATTTTCCTTTCAGAACGTCGTTTTAACTGAAACATCGCCGCAGAGAAATTTCCTTCTTTGCCCGCCGGCGGTAATCAAGGTCAAGGTCCCATCATGATCAATCCCCGCGGCTTCTCCTTGTACACACTCATTGCCCGTTTCGATGACCACCTGTTTTCCGAGTATAGCGGATCTTTCATTCCACTTTTTGTAAAACGCGTCATGATTATCCGGATCCCCAAGAACCCTTTGATAAAAAACTTCAAACCGGCTTAATATCAGGGTCAGCAGTTTCTCTCGGGAGATTTTTTTTCCTGTTTCCGAAAAAATACTTGAAGACGGATACAACAGGGTCACGTCCCTGGATGGATTCCAATTCACATTCAGCCCCATCCCTAAAACCGTATATTGAACCATTTTTTGGGAAATGGCAAATTCCGTTAAAATACCCCCGAGCTTTTTTACGCCCACATAGATGTCATTGGGCCATTTGATCATGGCTCGCAAACCACTCACTCTATCCACTGCGTCAATACCCGCCAACGCAAAAATCATGGTTAAAACAAAAATCTTGTCAGGCGGTAAATTTGGACGTAACAGAACCGAAAAAAGTAGATTTTCTCTGTTTTTTGAAACCCACGCCCTTCCCATTCTTCCAGAACCGGCCGCCTGTTCATCAGCAACCACCACCGTTCCCTCGGGCGCTCCTTCCTGAGCAAGTTTTTTTAAATCAGCATTGGTGGATCCAATGGTATCCCTGTAAATCATATTTTGTCCAAAAATACATTCTTTCAGCGAATGGGAGACAACGCCCGGATGAAAAGGTTCCGGACTTTCGGTGTCATTTGTTTTGGTGTTTTGTCTGTTCATAAAGTTAGACTCCCCGCCTTTTATCACTTCAGTGTTCAAGCTCAACCTTTAAATCCCTGGTCATGAGTTCTTTAACCGCCCGTCGGGGATCCTTGTTTTCATAGAGAATTTCGTACACCTGATTCACGATGGGCATGACCACATTCATTTTTTCCGCAAGGGCATAAGCTGACTTCGCCGTTTTAATCCCTTCGGCCACCATATTCATGTGGGATGTGATTTCTGAAATGGTTTTACCTTTCCCCACCGCAAGTCCCACCGTCCTGTTCCGGCTCAAATCCCCCGTGCAGGTGAGGACCAGGTCCCCCATGCCCGCAAGCCCCGCAAAGGTATGGGGATTGGACCCCATACGGACGCCGAGGCGCGTGATCTCAGCCAATCCTCTCGTAATCAGCGCCGCACGTGCGTTATGCCCGAAATTGAGACCATCGGAAACCCCCGCTGCAATGGCCACCACATTTTTAAGGGCCCCCCCCAACTGTGTTCCCACCACATCGCCGCTAAGGTATACACGGAAAAAGTCCGTAAAAAAAAGCTGTTGGAGGTTTTCTCCATGGACCGGGTCTTCACAGGCAATGGTGACCGCCGTGGGGAATTTGCGGCTCACCTCTTTTGCAAAACTGGGTCCTGCAAGGCATGCAAAATTTGTTAAAATCCGAGGCCCCAAAACCGCTTCAGCCACCTGGCTCATGATCATCAATGTATCATTCTCAATCCCTTTTGTCGCCATCATCAGGCTCATGTGAGGTTTCAGATAAGAACCCAATCCCTCCAGGACCTCTCTGAATACATGGGAAGGCACCGCCATAAGAATCAGTTGTTTTTCATGCAGGGCCTCCTGAAAGGACGAAACCGCTTTCAGACCGGGCGCCAGTTGAACACCCGGCAAAAACAGATGATTCGTATGATGCTCTCTGATCTCCTTGAATACGTCTTTTTCACGAACCCATAAATCAACCTCTAAACCGGGTTTCCCAGCCAGAAGATTGGCCAATGCGGTTCCCCAGCTCCCTGCCCCGATCACCGCGATTTTTGTTAATTCAACTAACCCCACGGATTACATTTCCTTTCAAAGTTAAAGTTATACTCAGTCTTCTTCCATAATCTTGGCAACACCCACAACCTTTTCCCCTTCTCCAAGATTGATGAGCTTTACGCCCTGGGTATTTCTACCAATGACCGAAATATCCGCGACCCGTAATCGAATTATTTTTCCATGGCCCGTAATAATCATCAGTTCATCCTGATCCGTCACCTGGTAGGCATAAACCACAGCGCCGTTTCTTTCACTGGTTTTGATAGTAATAACGCCTTTGCCAGCCCTTGCCTGAATTGGATATTCATCGGTTTTCGTCCGTTTGCCAAATCCATTTTCCGTAACCGTCAAGATGGTTGCGCCCTCACCGAGCGTTTCCATTCCCACAACCTCATTGCCCGGTTCCATCTTTATCCCGATATTTCCAGAAGCCACCCTGCCCATGCTTCTGACGTCCGATTCTTTGAACCGGATGGATTTTCCTTCCCTGGTGGTCAGAAAAATACTCTGTTCGCCGCTGGAAATCCTGACCCCGATTAATTCATCGTTTTCTTTAATTTTCAGACCGATAGTGCCAACGGACCTGGGATGGCTGTATGCGGTAAGCTCTGTTTTTTTCACAAGACCCATCTTAGTCGCCATCACCACGTATTTACCTTCTTCGTAGTCTCTGACGGGAAGTATGGTGGCCAGTCGTTCTCCTTTTTTCAGATCCAGAAGATTTACAATGGCCTTTCCCCTGGAGGTTCTTCCGCCCTCGGGAATTTCATGGACCTTTTTCCAGTAAACCCGTCCTTTGTTGCTGAAAAAGAGAAATGAGTCATGTGAAGAAGCCACAAACAGATGCTCGACAAAATCCTCTTCCTTGGTTTTAGCACCGGTCATCCCTTTTCCGCCTCGGCGCTGTGCCCGGTATAAACTGATGGGGTTTCGTTTAATGTACCCCGTATGACTGACGGTCACCACCATATCTTCTTCGGCGATGAGATCCTCCATATCAATTTCCTCGGCATCTTCTACAATCTCCGTCCGCCGTTCATCGCCGTAAGTTTCTTTAATCTCTTTCAGTTCTTCCTTGATAATATCCAAAATCATGGAAGGCGTCGCCAGGATGGCTTTATAATGGGCGATATCTTTCAACAACGCTTCATATTCCGAATGAATTTTTTCTCTTTCCAGTCCCGTCAGCCGCTGCAGTCTCATATCCAGAATGGCCTGGGCCTGTATCTCTGAAAATTGAAACTCTGAAATCAGTCTTTCCTTCGCTTCTTTTCCATCGGCGGAAGATCGGATCAATTCAATGATTTCGTCTAAAAAATCAAGGGCTTTTTTGAGCCCTTCGAGAATATGGGCCCGTGCTTCCGCTTTCTTCAAGTCAAAGATGGTTCTGCGCACGATCACTTCGCGGCGATGTTTGATGAAATGCTGAATCATCCCCTTGAGCGTCAAAATTTCGGGCCGTCCATTGACAATTGCCAGCAGGATAATGCCGAAGGAAACTTTCATTTGGGTATATTTATAGAGCTGGTTCAAAATAACCAGTGCATGTGCATCGCGCTTGATTTCAACGACGATGCGCATGCCTTCCCGATCCGATTCATCGCGAATTTCGGAAATGCCTTCAATTTTCTTATCCCTTACCTGGGCCGCCATCTTTTCCAGCAATTTTCCTTTATTGACCTGATAAGGAATTTCAGAAACAACGATCCTCTCTTTATTGTGGGCATATTGTTCCACAAAGGCTCTTGCCCTGACCTTGATGATGCCCCTTCCCGTACCGTAGGCCTCCACAATTCCTTTTTTCCCGAGAATAAACCCGGCCGTTGGAAAATCGGGTCCGGGGATAACGGTCATCAATTCCCCCAGGGTCACATCGGGATTATCCACAACCTTTTCAATACCGGCGCAAATTTCCAAAAGGTTGTGGGGGGGAATATTCGTGGCCATGCCCACAGCAATTCCAGAAGATCCGTTAATCAATAAATTCGGTACTTTAGTTGGAAGAACCAACGGTTCCAGAAGACTTCCATCATAGGTAGGCGCGAAATCAACCGTTTCCTTTTCAAGATCGGATAAAAAATCCTGCGCCGTTCGCGTCATTCTTACTTCGGTATACCGCATTGCGGCCGGCGGATCTCCATCCACGCTGCCAAAGTTTCCCTGCCCGTCAATAAGACAATATCTCAGAGAAAAATCCTGAGCCATACGAACGATGGTATCATATACGGCGCTGTCCCCATGGGGATGATATTTACCAATGACATCGCCGACGACCCTGGCCGATTTTTTATATGGCCTGTTAAAAAAATTCTTCAGGTCATTCATGGCGAACAGTACACGTCTATGAACCGGTTTCAGACCGTCCCTGATGTCCGGAAGCGCTCGGCCCACAATAACGCTCATGGAGTATTCGAGATAAGATTTTTTCATCTCATCTTCGATGTTAACAAATTCGGGTTCCACATCCTGAATCATAATATTATGGTTTCTCCAAATATCCTATATTTCAAAGGGCAGGCACGGGGGCTTGCCCTTAATGAAAGGGTAGGCACAGGGGCCTACCCCTACTATATATCCAGTTCCGTCACTTCCATGGCATTGGTCTGAATAAACTCTCTTCTGGGTTCTACTTTGTCTCCCATGAGAATGGTAAAAATATGATCCGCCTCCACCGCATCTTGCACTTTTACCTGAAGAAGGACTCTTTTTTCAGGGTCCATGGTGGTGGTCCACAACTGACCGGGATTCATTTCTCCCAAACCCTTGTACCTCTGAATAGCCAATCCTCTTTTGCCTTTTTCCATAACATCATTGAGAAAAAGCCTTGGGTCTTCAATTTTCTGTTTTTCTTCACTTCCGTTAACCCTGAAACCGTTCAGTTTGAGTTCACAAAAGTCACTGGAAAGCGATATCAGCTCACGAAGCTCGGGTGAAGATATAAATTCCCAGTCAACGCTGAAGGTATGACCGCCATTTTGTGTTTCAGTAACGAAAAATTGGTAATATCCGTCATCTTCAGTTGTTCTTAAATCACTAAGCTCAAATCCATCCGCACGAAGTTGGTTCTTGAGATGGTCAAGAAAAACCTTGTCCTTAAATTGCTTCGTGGCAATCAAACCATTTGAAATAAGAGATTCCACAAATTTATAATTGAAACCTTTCCTGGAAAGTTTCTCCATATTTTCAAAGAATTTTACCAGTCTATTTAAGAGTTTTATGAGCCTTTTTCCGGATATTTCCCTGCCGTCTTCAAAAACGACCCTTTCATTTTCTGAAATTCGATCCAGAATATAATCGTTAAATTTTCCTTCATCCTTGATAAATAAATCATTCTTTTTCTGCGACACCCGATAAAGCGGCGGCTGTGCCACATAAAGGTATCCTTTTTCGATCATATCAGGCATCTGCCTGAAAAAAAACGTCAATAGAAGGGTACGGATATGAGCACCATCCACATCCGCATCGGTCATGATGATAATTTTGTGATATCTAAGAGAGTCCAGTGTATAGTCTTTTTCTCCGATTCCTGTTCCCAGAGCGGCAATCAATATTCGAATTTCTTCGCTTGAAATCATTTTATCGAATCGTGATTTTTCAACATTTAGAATTTTTCCCCTGAGAGGTAAAATCGCCTGGGTTCTTCTATCTCGGCCCTGTTTTGCCGAACCCCCCGCGGATTCTCCCTCAACAATAAAAATTTCACTTCGAGCAGGATCCTTTTCCTGGCAATCGGCCAATTTTCCCGGCAGTGAGTGATCAAATAAAACGCCTTTTCTTCGGGCCAGCTCTTTGGCTTTCCTGGCCGCCTCTCTGGCCCTGGCCGCATCAATAACCTTGCCAAGAATAGCGTTTACAGTGCTTGGATTTTCCTCAAAAAAAGTTCCCAGACCTTCATTTACCAGATTTTCAACTAAACCTTTAATATCGCTGTTGCCAAGCTTGGTTTTTGTTTGGCCTTCAAATTGCGGTTCAGGCAACTTTACGCTGATAACCGCTGTTAAACCTTCCCTAACGTCGTCACCGGAAAGCTTTTCTTTTACGTTTTTTGCTTTTGGCGAATTATTGAGATATGAATTGATACTTCGGGTCAGAGCGGATTTAAAACCCGCCAGGTGACTCCCGCCTTCTTTTGTATTGATGTTGTTGGCAAAGGTGAAAAGATTTTCTTTATAAGAATTATTATATTGAAGGGCGATATCAACCAGTACGCCGTTTTTCTCTCCCGAAATGGCGATGGGTTTTGGATGAAGCAGTTCCTTGTTTCGATTAAGATACTCTACAAAAGACTCAATCCCTCCTTCATA
Source organism: Desulfatiglandales bacterium (assembly GCA_963664475.2). Classification (GTDB taxonomy): domain Bacteria; phylum Desulfobacterota; class DSM-4660; order Desulfatiglandales; family Desulfatiglandaceae; genus NaphS2. The sequence continues at coordinate 511,730 of CAXXXE010000001.1, read as the reverse complement.
AAAAAATTCTTTCTTTTTACCGCTTCTCTCATCCAGAATTTTAATCCGGAGGCCTTTCGTTAAAAAAGAAAGCTCACGCATCCTTTTGGCCAGCGTTTCGAAATCAAAAATAATGGTTTCAAAAATAACCGGATCTGGAATGAAGTGAATTTTGGTTCCGGTTCTTGTGGTTTCGCCTCTGATTTCAAGAGCGGTTTTTGATTCCCCTCTTTCGTAACGTTGATAATAAATTTGATGATTTCGGTATACTTCAACCTCAAGATAGCCGGAAAGTGCATTCACCACGGAAACACCTACGCCATGGAGTCCTCCGGATACCCGATATGTTTTGTTGTCAAATTTACCGCCTGCGTGAAGTTTGGTCATAACCACTTCCAAAGCCGGCATATTGGCGGACTCATGCATATCTACGGGAATGCCTCGTCCATTGTCCCGAATGACCACACTGTTATCCGTTAGTAACTTGATGTCAATCTGATCGCAATATCCTGCCAGCGCTTCATCGATGCTGTTATCCACCACTTCATAAACCAAATGATGAAGACCTTCGAAAGCCGTATTTCCAATATACATGGACGGCCTTTTTCTAACAGCTGATAAACCTTCTAAAACTTTAATATCAGATGCTTCATACGTTTTTTCTTGTGTCATCCTAAACCCTCATCGGCATAATAAGCCCGACAAAACCTTCATCTGACTCACCCGTAAGTACAAAAGGCTTCGTACTATCGGTAAAATCAAGATAAATGGTTTCACTCTGCATGGACTGAAGCGTATCAATAAAATATTTTGGGTTGAAACCGGCTTCGACACGTTCACCATTGTATTTAATTTCAATACTTTCCTGGGCCTCGCCTAAATCCGGGTTGGTTGAAACGAGATCCATCACGTTGTTTTCCAAAGTAATTTTCACAGCCCTGTAACGCTCATTGCTTAAGATAAGCATTTTTCTCATGGCTTCCAGAAGTGAGGCTTTCTTTATCATTAAGGGATTTTTTTCACTTTGATGCATTACCGCTTGATAATCCGGAAATTGGCTTCCAGAAGACGCATCACCAATACTGCATTTTCTTTTTTGGCCACACAGTTTTTTTCTTTGAAACCGATTTCAATGGTTCCACCATCAGCAGCCATTCTGCTAAGTTCGCTCATACCCTTTTTTGGAATCATCACCCCGCTTGTAAGATCCAAAGATTCAATATTGCCAACTGATTTATCGATAAGCGAGAGTCTGTGGCCATCGGTCGCCACCATTCGAAAAAAAGCATGCTCATCAACCGCAACCTTTTCAGTTAGTACTCCGCAAAGCTTAAACCCTGCTTCCTCCGCTGTTACAGCATAAATGGTTTTATTGATCATATCTGCCAGGGTGTCTCCATTTATGGAAACCATGGCAACGCCTTCAGGCTCAACAAACGCCGGAAATTCATCGGGAGAAATCGATGCCAGATTAAATCTGGCTACACCATCAGAAATAAAGATCCAGTTGTTTTCTTTTTCCTCAATATGAAATTTTGATGATTTTGTTTCCTTAAGAATTTCAAATATTTTTCGTCCGGATAAGGTGATACTGCCTTCCTTAATGACCTCGGCATTGACCGTTTCCTGAAACCCGAGTTCTAAATCCGTTGCATTCAGCTGCACCGTTGTGCCCGCTGCTGTAAACAGTATCGTTGATAATACAGGCATATTGCTCTTTTTTTCAATAATGCTTTGAACTTTTGAAACGGATTTGAGGAGTTCATTCCGATCAATTTTTATCTCCATTATTTCCTCCGTTGGTGGTTTCCTTATTATTTTGTTAGATATAAAAAATTAATCATAATAATAATGGCACTGAAAGTTTGTTAAAAAACAGAAAAACCACTTCATTTTTATAGGTTTATTTTATGAATTCGTTAAAAAGAAATAAGGTGTTTCCTTTCAGCAAAGTGGCCTTGGAGATCATTTTTTCTTCTTTTGAACAAAGTCTGTCATAAAATGAAAAGTTTTTACAATTTTACAGAACTGAATTATTTAAAAGAAATGTTTTTAATTTATTTATATCGTTGATAACTTCTATTTTCGATTTTATATTTCTTTCAATACTGTTAATTGAGTATATTATCGATGAATGATGCTTTTTGCCGAAGGCATTTCCAATTTCCTTTAAAGACATATCCGTGTATTTTCTCGTAAGAAAGATGGCCACCTGTCTGGGATAAGAAATTTTTCGTTCTTTTTTTCGGCTTAAAAGATCCGATGTTGAAATTTTGAAATATTTGGCTGTAATTTCTTGAATACGCTCAGGTCCAATATGAAAATGCGGTTTATTTTCAAGAACAGACTGAACGGTAAAAATATTTGTTTTGGTCCCATAAAGGTTTGCATGGGCTTTAATTTTTTTAATTTGATTAACCAGGTTCTTAAAATCATTGGTTGAACTTGCCAGTAAAAATTGTGCGTCCTCTGGAAATTGAATACCTTCCTGTTTTGCTTTTTGGTTTATGACTTTCATTTTTGTTTCTTGACTGGGCATTTTTATTTCCGTTATCAAACCCCATTCAAGACGTGAGCGTAGTTGAGGGAGAAGGTTTTTAATCTGATTTGGCGGAGCACTTGCGGTAACGACCAGTTGGCGGTTTGATTCCAAGAAAAAAATTACAAAGAGAAAGCAAACCTTTTTGTGATTCTTGATGGTTTACAACAGCTTCGATATCATCGATCAATAAAAATTGAGGCGGTTTTCCTTCTTCCCAAAAACATTTAAAAATATCGGGGGCAAGTTTTTTAAATTGAGAGACAACACGCTCAGCTGACAGATAAATAGTTTTTTTTTCGCGGTCTTTCTTTATGACCTCATTGCCGATAGCATGTAGTAAATGAGTTTTCCCGAGGCTCTGTTTACTGAAAATGTAAAGGGGATTATAGTTGCAAAATGGATTGCTTGCAACATCAAGTGCTGAAGAGCAGGCAAGCCCATTGGACCGTGCCTTAATAAAATCGGAGAAGGTATGAGATGGATTCAGTCCATGTGGAAGAAATGCCTTTGATCCTTTACCAACACTTTTCTTTTTTCCGGCTTTTCTATTATTGAGGGTTTGGTAAGCAAATTGAATCGCTGGGTGGGTACGAACATGATCTTGCAGTAATCGTCTTATGCGATCGCTGTAATTGTCGGAAAGCCACGCCGCGATAAATTTATTTGGAACCTCAATAACCGCCAATTCCGAGCTGATCTCCAGCAACGATGTTTGAGATAGCCATGTTTTGAACTCGGACTTGGGAATATCACCTTTAATATTCTCTTTTATTTGGTCCCATATTTCATTTTTTTTTATCATGAAAAGCAGTTGTGGAATAAGAAAAAGGTTTTTTTAGAAACATTAAATTGTAGAGATTTTTTAAAAAGATAGCAATTAAAATCTGAAATTGAATTTGCCTTGTGCCCATTTATACAAATTCTAATTATTGTTTTTTTAAATATATTTAATTAACCATAACAATAAAGAATTTAAAGTTTGTTTAAAAACAATATAACTATCTAATTTTATACATAATTATTTCTTAACCCCATTATAAAATAATGACCTGCTTCTTTCAAAAAAGAACCTCTGTAATCATCTTTTTCTATTTTTAACAAAGTCTGACATGAAATAAACAGTTTCAAAATTTTTCGGAAAAAGGTTGAATAAGCCATATGTTGTGGGTTAATAAATAAAGTTTTTTATGAAGATTCAATTTTGGAGATTTTCTAAAAAGATATCCATCTAAACAACATTATCATTTGATGACGGGGAGGAACGTATGACTTTTTCAATTGCCTTAGCGGGAAAAGGCGGAACCGGGAAAACCACAACCGCGGGTATGCTTGTCAAGTATCTGGTGGAGAAAGGAAAGACACCTGTTTTAGCCGTGGATGCCGACGCCAATGCAAATTTTAATGAAGTATTGGGGCTGGAGGCGGGGGAAACCCTTGGAGATGCCAGGGAAGACATGAAAACAGGTGTTTCGCCGGGTATGACAAAAGATATCTACATGGAGATGAAACTTCAGGAAGCGATTGTGGAATCAAAAGGATTCGATCTGATTATCATGGGACGTCCCGAAGGTTCCGGATGTTACTGTGCGGCCAATTCTCTTTTGACCCAATACCTGGAAAAATTGATGGGCAACTACAGCTATCTGGTAGTGGACAATGAGGCGGGCATGGAACATATCAGCCGACTTACCACCAATAATATTGATGTGCTTCTCGTGGTATCCGACGCCACAACACGAGGTTTGCAGGCAGCCAATCGTATCGTGGAATTAACCGACGCCCTTAAGTTGAATATTAATCGGAAAGTCGTTATGGTCAACCGTGCCAAGGAGGGCCAAACAGAGGCTTTGGATGAGGCCCTCGCCAAATATTCACTGGATTTTATCGGTACGGTTCCCGACGATTCTGTGTTGCAACAATATGATCTGGAAGGAAAGCCCACGGTGGAATTGCCGAGCGAAAATGAAGCCATGAAGGCCGCATATCGTATTTTTGACCAGATTATTCCTTAAATATCCCTGTATCTTGTATGATGTTTCTATTTCACACAACATGTTGGGTTGTTTATAAATTATAAAACCCTTTTAAATTACAGGTAAAAACCCCTTGACAACGTTTCAATAATCTTCTAATTTACGCGCAATGACCTCAAAAGCAGAGGTATTTTTTTGTGCTGGCTATGTATAATTTTTCACAAGTGGGTTTTTTTTACATTTTTTAAATATTAACAGTGGCGATAAGCCGCAAATTGTGAACAAACAAAGAATCCAAGAAGGAGGGACACAAATTGGCCTTTGAGATTCCACAACAACCCTATTCAGGAAAAATAGGGGAAACAACACTTGGCGTTGGAGACGGCGCCGTAAAACTGGGTGGAGGAGACTCATACCCTTTCCATCTTTTTGAAGGTAATATGCCCAATGTTCCAAAAATTGCAATGGAAGTCTGGGATTATGACCCCTCAGAAGAATGGCCTGAAGCGGCGGTCGCACCTTTCAAGGACGTGATTGCCTCACCCGATGCATGGGCGAAGAAATGCGTTGAAGAATACGGCGCGGATTTAATCGTACTACAGTTGAAGGGTACGGATCCGAATGGTATGGATCGCGGCGCCGCGGAAACCGCCGAAATCGCCAAGAAGGTTTCCGATGCGGTGGATGTTCCGCTGGTTCTGTGGGGCACCGCCAATAATGCAAAGGACGAAGAGGTATTAAAAAAAATATCGGAAATCTGTCAGGGCAAGAATGTTGCTCTCGGACCGGTGGAAGAAGCAAACCACAAGGGCGTGGGCGCCAGCGCTCTCGGTTATGGTCAAACGATTGTTTCATCTTCTCCTATCGATGTAAACCTGGCCAAACAGCTCAACATTCTGTTGGGAAACCTGGGCGTCAAGGGCGAAAAATTGTTATTGATCCCACCACCGGCGGTCTGGGATACGGTATGGAATATTCATACTCGGTCATGGAACGGATTATGATGGCGGCCTTGACCCAGGAAGACGACAAACTTCAAATTCCCATGATCTCGAATCTTGGCAACGAAATATGGAAATGCAAGGAAGCCAAACTGAGCATCGAGGAAGCGCCTACTCTCGGAGATCCTGAAAAACGGGGCATTATGATGGAATCGACGGCGGCCGTTTGTTATCTGATGGCCGGTGCGTCCGTGGTAATTCTTCGCCATCCGGAAAGCGTTCGTTTGACCAAGTCTTTCATTGAATTGCTCTCAAATGGTGGAACAGCCTCAGGTGTAGCTGATGTTTCCAAAGTTCTTGCCCTTGAAACGGCGGATCTTTTAGCCGTTTCACCAGAACCGGACTTGAATTTCGGTACAGCTGAAGCGGAGAAAAAACCAGCTGCGGCCAAGGCCGCGAAAAAGCCGGAAGCCAAAGCCCCGGTTAAGGAGGCACCTAAAGCAGCCCCGGCGCCCAAAGCCGAAGCCAAACCGGAAGTCAAAGCTGAAGTGAAGGAAGTGCCGAAAGAAGATCCCGAAGCCAAAGCCAAGGCTGAAGCGGAAGCCAAGGCGAAAGCTGAGGCTGAAGAAAAAGCCAAAGCGGCAGCGAAAGCCGAGGCTGAGGCGAAAGCCAAAGCGGATGCCGCAGCCAAGGCCGAGGCTGAGGCCAAGGCCAAAGCGGATGCTGAAGCAAAAGCCAAGGCCGCCGAAGTGGCCAAAAGAGAGGCCGAGGAGGCCGCATTAAGAGAAGCACGCGCAGCGGAAAACCGAAAGCGTCTTGAAGAAAGAGCCGCTGCTGGCAAGGCCGAAAAGACCATGACGGCTGCAAAAACAAAAACCACCAAAACCAACAAGCTTCTGAATAATCTCAAACGAATGAGATAGATGGGCTTTTTTTTTGAAAAACTGTTTGTGTAATTTACAGACACATCACATTTTATCTTAATATGAGGAGGAACCTCAAAATGGCAGAAGAAAAAGCAAAACTCGCCAAGGTTGAAAAGAAAAAAAAATTGGCCGATCCGGTTCAGGCTTCCATTGATGTTGCAACCCAGGAAATGATCGCCCGGGCTCAGGAGTTGGGCGTGGAAACTATTTTTGACCGGGCTGTGAGTATGAAGCCCTGCAATATTGGCATTCAGGGCATATGCTGTAAGAATTGCTCCATGGGACCTTGCCGCTTGCCGCTTCCCAAAGGTGGCATTGAAGGTGAAGACGATCGAAAGGGTCTTTGCGGCGCCACGGCCAACACCATTGCAGCCCGAAACTTTATCCGTATGATCGCTGGCGGTGCGGCAGCTCACTCCGACCATGGACGCGGCGTGGCGGAGGTATTTCTTTCCGCTGCCCGAAAAGAAACGGATGCTTATCAGATCAAGGATACCGTAAAACTTTTAGCTGTAGCCGAGGATCTTGGTGTCGCTACGACTGTTGAAGTGGACGGCGAAGAGATGGATCGGGACCTTGATGAAGTCGCCGTTGAAGTCGGTGAAGTGGCTCTGAATGAATGGGGTAAACCTGAAGGTGAAGTCCTCTTTCTCAAGAGGGCCCCCCAAGCGCGTTATGAGATCTGGAAAAAACAGGGTGTGCTTCCCAGAAATATTGACCGGGAAATTGTAGAAATTATGCATCGAACCCATATGGGTGTGGACCAGGATTACAAAAACCTTATCAAACAGGGAACCCGGGCTGCCATCGCCGACGGATGGGGCGGTTCTATGCTGGCCACGGACCTGCAGGACATTCTGTTCGGCACCCCTTTTCCCATTCAATCCGAAGCCAACCTGGGCGTCATGAAGGAAGACCATGTGAATCTGGTTGTTCACGGCCATGAACCGATTCTATCGGAGCTGATCATCGCCGTGTCCGAGACCCAGGAGATGATTGATTATGCCAAGAGCAAAGGCGCCAAGGGGATACAACTGAGCGGCATTTGCTGTACGGCCAACGAAATGCTGCAGCGTCACGGCGTGCCTTTGGCGGGCACTTTTCTGCAGCAGGAACTGGCGATCATTACCGGGGCTTGCGACGCCATGGTGGTGGATATCCAGTGCATCATGCAGAATCTGGCCAATGTTGCGACGTGCTTTCATACCAAACTGATTACCACCCATCCCATCGCCAAGATGGAACAGGACAATGTGCTGCACATCGAATTTGACGAACACCATGCGTTGGAAGATGCCAAACGCATCGTCAAAATAGCTATTGACAATTTTACTAACCGCAAGGCCGAAGTTATGATTCCAAAACACAAAAGCCCGGTCGTAGCAGGATTTGGCGTGGAATCTATAGAGTATCATCTGGGCGGCAGCTTCCGCGGCAGCTATTATACCTTGAACGACAACATTATTAACGGTCGTATTCGTGGCGTGGCCGGTGTGGTGGGATGTAACAATGCCAGAACGCGACACAACGAAGGCCATCTGACCGTTGTTAAGGAACTGATCAAAAACGACGTTCTTGTTTTGACCACAGGCTGTAACGCCATTGCTTGCGCCATGGAAGGTTTGTTGACGCCCGAATCCGCTGCTTCCTTCTGCGGCCCCGGTTTGGCTGAAGTCTGTGAAACAGTGGGTATTCCGCCTGTTTTGCACTTAGGGTCCTGCGTTGACAACAGTCGTATTCTACTGGCCGCCACAGAGGTAGTGAAAGCCGGGGGACTGGGGAAAGACATTTCTGATTTGCCCGTGGCTGGCAGCGCACCCGAATGGATGAGTGAAAAAGCCATCAGTATTGGACACTATGTGGTTACATCGGGCATCTATACCGTGTTCGGCGTTACCCTGCCCACTTCCGGCGCTCCGAAATTCCACGATTATATTTCTAAAGAATTTGAAGAAATTTACGGCGGCATGTGGGATATCGAACCGGATCCCATTAAACATGCACACCTGATGATTGCCCATATTGACAAAAAACGAAAAGCCTTGGGTATCGACAGAGCAAGAGAGCGCGTTTTGATGGACATGGCCGACCGTCAGGCCCTTCAGGCCTAGCTGATTTGCCGTCAACACATTTTTAAAATTTTCGGATTAGAATAAATCCTCAACGAAGGAGGAAAACATGTCTAAATTAGTAGCATTCGCAGCCATTCAGGGCGGCTATAAAGTTGTTTCACAGGCCGAAGGCGAATATCGAAAAGCCCTTAAGTCCTACGACGCCAGCACGAAAATCGGATTTCCCAACACGGCCTATTATCTTCCGGTAATTTATTCCCTCACCGGCATGAAGGTGGAAACACTGGAAGACCTGAAGGGGCCCCTTGAATTTGCAAGGTCCCTTTTACCTGCCCATATTAAATTGAAAAATTACCTTCCGTACCTGGGTCCCCTGCTGGACGCGGGCATGGCGGCTATTTTTGCGTATGAAGTTATAGAAGCCCTTAGAATTTTAAGGGAACCTGATTTTTATATTCCCCAGGAAGACCCGGATATTGACGCAGGCAAAATTTGGGTAGGACCAGCGGACGATACCATTCTGAGAAAACGTGGTGTTGAATTCGTTGATGGCTCAGCCCCCGGATTTGCCGCTTGCGTAGGTGCCTTGCCTGATGCGGAAACCGCCAAAATGATCGTGGAAGACTATCAGAAAAAGAGTCTTTATATCTTCTGCGCGGCCAACCATAACGGCACCACCATTATTGAGCAGTGCCTGGAAGCCGGCATGCAGGTGGGATGGAACACCCGAATCGTGCCCTTTGGCCCGGATATTTCTTCCGCTGTATTTGCCCTCGGTTTTGCCAACCGGGCCGCCATGGCCTTCGGTGGCGTTCAGCCTGGCGATTACAAGAAGATGCTTCTTTATAACAAGGACCGTATTTTTGCCTTTGTCAATGCCTTCGGCGACGTCGGCACCGAGTGGGGCGTGGCCGCGGCCGGTTGCGTGAACTGGGGCTTCCCCACCCTGGCGGATACGGATATTCCGGAAATTCTGCCCACGGGTATTTGCACCTATGAGCATGTGGTGGCCAACGTGCCCCACGACCAGATCTGCCAGAGGTCCGTTGAAGTGCGCGGTCTGAAGGTGACGGTATCTGAAATCAAGATCCCCCTGGCCTATGGTCCGGCATTTGAGGGTGAGCGGGTTCGTAAAGATGATCTTTACATGGAGATGGGCGGCGGCAAGACCCAGTGTACCGAGCTGTGTAAGATGGCCGAAATGAACGAGATCGAAGACGGCAAGGTGGAAGTGATCGGCCCGGATGTAGGTGATGTCAAGAAGGGCGAGCGCCTGCCCTTGGGTATTTTCATGCAGGTAGCGGGCCGCGAAATGCAGCCCGACTTTGAACCTATTCTGGAACGTCAGGTTCACCACCTCATTAATTACGCTCAGTATATCATGCATATCGGGCAGCGGGATATCTCCTGGATCCGTGTGAGCGACCAGGCCGTTGAAAAAGGGTTTACCATCAAGGATATCGGCGTGATCCTGCATGCGAAAATGCACCAGGATTTCGGAAGCATCCTGGACAAAGTACAGGTGACCCTTTATACCAATAAAGAAGATGTGGATAAACTGACGGAAACCGCCAGGGCAGAGTACAAGGCTCGCGATAATCGTGTTGAAAACATGACCGATGAGGCTGTAGAAACCTTTTATTCCTGTACCCTGTGTCAGTCTTTTGCGCCCAGCCATGTTTGCATGGTGAGTCCCGAGCGGACCGGTCTTTGCGGCGCATACAACTGGATGGATTGCAAGGCGTCCTACGAAATCAATCCCACCGGGCCCAACCAGCCTGTGGAAAAGGGTGAGGTTCTGGATGCACAACTTGGTCAGTTCAAGGGTGTTAATGATTTTGTTTTCAAAGCGTCTCGACAGACCATTGATCATTACAATTTGTACTCTATCGTTCAAGATCCCATGACCACCTGTGGTTGCTGTGAAGCCATCGCGGCAGTGCTGCCCGGTTGCAACGGCGTTATGAGTGTCCATCGAGATTACAGCGGCCCAACCCCGTGTGGTATGAAATTTACCACCCTTGCCGGCGTCATGGGCGGCGGTCAGTCTTCGCCCGGATTTGTGGGTCATGGTAAGTTTAACCTGACCCAGCGAAAGTTCATATCCGGAGACGGCGGCCTTTTTAGAATTGTGTGGATTCCCAAATCTTTAAAGGAAGAGCTCAGGGATCGTTTGATTGCTCGTGGCGAAGAGCTGGGTATGCCTGATTTCATCGACCGGATTGCCGACGAGACCGTGGGAACGGATGAGGAAAGTGTTCTGGCATTTCTTAAGGAAAAGGATCACCCCGCTTTGAAGATGGACCCGATTGTGGGGTAAGGATGTAAACATGAGCCGGGGTACGGTCCCATGTGGCCGTATTTCGGCTTTTACCATTATATTCTGAGTTAGGAGTTTACTATGGGATTAACTGGAATTCAGATATTTAAATTACTGCCCAAAACCAATTGCGGTGAGTGTGGGGTTCCCACTTGTCTGGCTTTTGCCATGAATCTTGCTGCCGGTAAGGCGGAATTGGATAGTTGCCCGTACGTTTCCGATGAAGCCAGGGAACAATTGGCTGAGGCTTCGGCCCCGCCCATTCGCCCCGTGGCCATTGGTGCGGGCGCAAGGGCCTTCAAGGTTGGCGGTGAAACCGTCATGTTCAGGCATGAAAAAACTTTTTATAACCCCACTGCGCTGGCCGCTTTGATGCCATCCGATGTGGATGAGGCCGCCCTTGATACAAAATTAAAAACCTGGAACGCCTTTCAGTACGAAAGGGTTGGGCTGAACCTGAGGCCTGAACTGGTGGCCGTAAAAGATGTCAGCGGCGACGCGACTGCTTTTGCCGCCGTTGCCAAGAAAATCGCCGAGGAATCGGAATTTGGTCTGGTCCTCATGAGCGAAAAACCGGATGTAATCAAAGCAGCCCTTGCGGGTTGTGCCTTCAAGAAACCGCTGATTTATGCCGCCACAAAGGACAATGTCGATGATATGGGGACGCTGGCCAAGGAAAGTGGCCTTCCTCTGGCGATTAAAGCGGAAAACATGGATGATCTCATTGCCCTCAGCGAAAAATTGACGGGGATGGGCTTGAAAGACCTGGTACTCGATTCCGGCGCCAGAGAAATCAAAGCGCTGTTCCAGGATCAGGTGGTGATTCGAAGGGCGCCTCTCAAAGCCGGAAATAAACTTTTGGGTTTTCCCACCATCACTTTTCCCTGTGAAATGGCGGACAACCTGGCCATGGAAACCCTTATGGCATCCCTGCTGATTGCTAAATACGCAGGCATCGTGGTGCTTTCCGACTTTGAGGGTGAGAGTCTATTTCCCCTCCTTCTTGAGCGCCTCAACATTTTTACCGACCCGCAACGGCCCATGACCGTCACCGAGGGTATCTATGAGATTGGTACGCCCGATGAAAATTCACCGGTGTTGATTACCACCAATTTTTCTCTGACTTACTTTATCGTCAGCGGCGAGATCGAAGGAAGCCGGGTTCCCAGCTGGCTGCTGATCATGGATACGGAAGGTTTGTCCGTGATGACCGCCTGGGCGGCGGGTAAATTCGCGGGCGATGCTGTGGCCACGTTTGTCAAGAAGTGTGGTATTGCCGACAAAGTTGCCCATAAGAAAATTATTATTCCGGGCTACGCCGCGGCGATCAGTGGGGAAATGGAAGAGGATCTTCCGGATTGGGACATCAAGATCGGGCCAAGGGACGCCTCTCTTATCCCCAAATTCTTGAAGGATATGCAGTAAAAAACACAGGCGGTTTTGGAGTTTGTTGTGCCCCTGGCCCGGCTGACGCCAAGGACACAACAGATTTATTGTAGCTACCATTTAGAAAAAAAAGGGAGTGTGCCCATGTTCTTGATTGGTGAAAATTTAAATGTAATCAATACGATTATCGGCAGGGCGTTTAAGGAAAAGGACCCGGGTCCTATTGCCGCGGAAGCCAAACGCCAGAAGGAAAAAGCCATGGACTGGATCGACATCAACCTTGGACCCGCCAGAAAAGGTGGACCGGAGTTGATGGAGTTTGTTGTCAATACGGTTCAGGACGCCATTGGAACCGAGATTCCCCTTTGTCTCGATACATCCAATATCGATGCCATGGAGGCGGGGCTGGCAGCGTGCAAGGGAAAAGCCATTATCAATTCCATCATGTGCAGGCCCGAGCGTTATGAAAAAATGATTCCCCTTGCGGTGAAATACAAAGCCAATATGATTGCCCTTATGTGGGGACCGGATGGCCTTCCCAGGGATGAAAATGAGCGCATGGCCCTGTCGGCGGAATTGCTGTACGCCGCCAATGAAGCCGGCGTTCCCAACGAGGATATCTTTGTGGACGGTATTGTGACGCCCGTCAATATTCAGCAGCCTCAGCTCATGAGCCTTATGGCTTATCAGGAAATGGTTGGGGAAATGTTTCCCGGGGTAAAATCCACCTGCGGTCTTTCCAATATCTCCAATGGTCCTCCGGACCATCTGCGTCCCATTCTCAATCAGACCTATATGGTGATGCTGGAGCGGAAGGGGATGTATTCCGTGATTTCCGATGCCTATGATGATCAGTTGACTGCCATTGCCCGGGGAAAAAGACCAGACGTGGTGGAAGTTATTCATAAGGTAATGGATGAAGAACAGATTGACATGGGCGCGCTGTCGAAAGAATTGCAGGACTATGTAAAAACGGCCAGGGTGATTCTGGGCCAGTCCCTCTATTCCGATTCATGGCTTGAACTGTAGCAACATTTTAGATTGAAACCCTAAAAGGGACTCTTCCAGTTAAATGGGGGGTCTCTTTTTTTTTGAGGAAAAAGATTTTGGAAACCCTACAAGAGAAGATGACACCTGGTGATTTTGAGCGAAAACTGCAGGATAAGATGATTGAGGATCGCCTGGCCCATGTGGGTCGAAAAATCCTCGTGATGAGTGGAAAAGGGGGGGTCGGTAAAAGTACGGTTGCCGGCTATCTGGCCTTTCTGTTAAGTAAAGCAGGAAAAAAAGTAGGGTTGCTGGATGTGGATCTACATGGTCCCAGCATCGCCAAACTCATGAATGTACAAGGTGGTTTTGATTTGAGCGAGGAAGGGGTTGTTAAGCCTTATGCTTTTTCGGAACAACTGAGTATTGTGAGTATTGAAATGATGATGGGTGAAAAGGATATGGCCGTGATCTGGCGGGGCCCCATGAAAATCAGCGCAATTCGGCAGTTTATCTCGGATATTGAGTGGGGAGACCTGGACTTTCTAGTGGTGGATTCTCCTCCCGGAACCGGGGATGAACCCCTTACGGTGGCGCAGACCATTCCCGATGCGGAAGCCGTCATTGTGACGACACCCCAGGAGCTCAGTTTGGCGGATGTCAGAAAGTCCATCAATTTTTGCCGTCAGGTTGAAATGAAGATATTGGGAGTGGTAGAAAATATGAGCGGGCAGCTTTGTCCTCATTGTGGTCAACAAGTACCGCTGTTTGGACAGGGCGGTGGGAAAAAAATGGCCGAGGATATGGGCGTGCCGTTACTGGGGCAAATTCCCGCCGACGGGAAAATGGTGGTTGCAGGGGACACGGGAGATCTTGAAGAGCTTAGGAGCCATGAGGATTTAGGGATTAATCTCGCCTACGGTGATATTTTAAAGGCTGTTTTAGCTGGGTAATATTTGGGGGAATCTGTTTTTTCTTGACACAATATTGGTTTTGCAGCAGTGTTTTTGAATATTAAAGACTCATAAAGATGGGAGCCGTCATGGATCATGAGTTTCAATTGAACCAGAAACCTGCACCTGGAACAAAACAACTGCATTTCAGGGGGGATACCTTGGTTTTCACCCTGTCCCTTTCCCGGGAACTGCCGGGAAGCGCGTATCTTCGGACCAATCTAGGGCATGCGTCCATCACCAGGGCCGAAATTATCGATGAAGTGCAATGCGGTAAGCCGCGCCTTGAAAAAGACTGGTTTGATATTCCCATGCAAAGGGTTTCTTCCCTGGCGTTTCGCGTTCGGTTAGCCCTTTGCGAGGTGGGGCATTTTGAAGCCAAATGTTATTTTCTAAATGAAGGTGAAACGACGCCCCTCTGGCCCCCCGGATTGAACGCGGTTGTTAATGTGGCTCCCGCAACTACCTGCTGCGCCAATATTATTTACAATGCCTTTGTACGTCAGTTCGGCCCCAATATCGCCGGAAGGGGAATGCCCACACCCGCCATGGGTGAAGCCGTTGAAATACTCAATAAGAGCGGCTATACGGTTATTCCGCCGTCCGGAACCTTTCGAGACCTTATCGGAAAACTGGATTTTATTATTTCAGAGCTGGGATGCAGGGTGATTCAGCTGCTTCCGGTCCATCCCACCCCCACCACCTATGGACGGATGGGCCAGTTTGGAAGCCCGTATGCGGCGCTGGGGTTTTTGTCGGTGGATCCGGCATTGGCTCAATTTGACCCCAGAGCAACGCCCCTGGAACAATTCATTGAACTGGTGGATGCGGTTCATGAGCGAAATGCACTGTTACTCATTGACATTGCCATCAATCACACGGGATGGGCCGCACGGCTTCATGAAAAGCATCCCTCGTGGCTTGTTCGCGATGAAGACGGCGCCATACAGGTGCCAGGGGCCTGGGGCGTCAAGTGGGAAGATCTCACCAAGCTCGATTACACCCAAAAAGATCTTTGGAAATACATGGCAGAGGTTTTTCTCACCTGGTGTCACCGTGGGGTGGATGGGTTCAGGTGCGATGCGGGCTACATGATTCCGGCGGCAGCCTGGCAATACATTATTGCTGCTGTTAGGGAACAGTATCCGGATACGATTTTTTTCAATGAGGGTCTTGGTGGAAAGATTTCCGTTACCCGGGATCTTTTAAATCGTGCCAATTTCAACTGGGCCTATTCAGAACTGTTCCAGAATTTCAGTCGTGAACAAATCGAACGCTATCTTCCTGAAGCCATGGAGATTTCCTGTTCCGAGGGTCTGACGGTTCATTTTTCAGAAACCCATGACAATCTTCGATTAGCAGCCCGGTCCGAGACCTGGGCGCGCATGCGAACCGCCCTGTGCGCGCTTTTTTCTCAAAATGGCGCCTTTGGTTTTGCCAATGGGGTGGAATGGTATGCCACTGAAAAGATTAATGTACATGGGGTGCCTTCGCTTAACTGGGGGGCGGAAAGAAATCAGGTGTCTTTTATTGCACGGCTGAACCTTCTTCTGAAAAAACATCCTGCATTTCATGACCAAACCCGGCTTAAATTGATACAGCATCAGCAGGGCAATTATGTGGTGATGCTGCGGTATCATTACCCGACCGAAAAGTGGCTTCTGGCGGCGGTAAATCTTGACGATGAAAGGGAAGCATCCGTTACCTGGCATTCCGAAGAAATTCCCTGGCAGGGAGACATGTTGACCGATCTGTTAAGTGGGCAAAAAATACCTATTGACCAAACCGATGGGGGCAGTCGCGTTAGGCTGAAACCCGGCCGGTTTTTTTGCCTTACACCCACCGAAAAGGACATGGAACTGCTTGATCCGGGCATTGATCCGCCTTTTGCCGTTCCTGAAAGAATCAAACGACAGGCATTGCGCGCCCAGGTTCTGGATACATATTTATATTATCATGAAAATCCGGCTTTGAATGACTTCGACATTGATGCATGGGTTGCCCGATTTTCCAGAAATCCTGAGGATTTTTGCCGCCGGCTGAATCCACAAAATGACGCGTCTCAGGTGATTCGATGGACTTGGCCGACGGATGAGCGCCGGGAGGTCATGGTTCCTGCGGGTCATTTTCTGCTGGTGGAATCCCATACGGCTTTTCGGGCGCGCATTGTGAATCCGGAAACGAGCCGTGTGCTGGCCTGGGAAACATCTTTGAATCTGGACGACGGGTGCTTCTATGTTCTGTTCAGGCCCCAACCCGCCCCTTTAAAACATACGGCCCTAACCCTTGAACTAACGGTTTACAGTCCCGGAAAAACCCTGCATGCTGCGGCCCCGTTACTTTTTCTCTGCGCCTCCGAAAAAGCGCTGCTCGAAATGACCCTTGACCGCACCGCATGGCCTACCGGCCCCTTGCTTTTGCTGGGTACAAACGGTAAGGGCGCCATGATGCGGGCTCCCATCAGGTGGGGTCAACTGCCCAGTCGTTATGATGCACTGCTGGCCGCCAACCTGGATCCAAATTGTCCCGCGGATCGATGGATTGTTTTTACCCGTTGTCGGGGTTGGGTAAAATTTCAGGGGCATTCGCAAGACATGGTTGACCTGTGTATTGAGTCTTTTTGTTTTGACGGCCATTCCAGGGGATGCTGGCGCTTCAGAATCCCTACCGGTCAGGGACGACATGTACTTTTACGCGTATACCTCGAAATGACACCCCATAAAAATGAGATTCGAATGATTGTCTATCGGGAAGCCGCCCGAGAAGAGGAAGGGCGGCTTCCCGATGATAGGGCTGTTGAAGTTATTTTGAGGCCGGATGTTGAGTGGCGAAGTTTTCATGAATCCACCAAGGCTTATTTGGGGTCTGATACTCATTTTCCACAATCCGTATCTCTCATGTCCGGGAAAAGCGGTTTCTGGTTTTCGCCCAACGGACCCCAACAAAAACTTGCGGTTTGCATCTCAAGGGGGACTTTTGAGCCGGCGTCGGAATGGGAATATATGGTGCATCATAGTATGGATGGGGAACGGGGTTTTGATCCGGATTCGGACCTGTTCAGCCCGGGCTATTTTTCTTCCTTTCTTGAAGGGGATCAGTGGTTTGAATTAACGGCTCGGGTTTCAAATGATACCGATTCCGATTGTTGGGAGGAAAACCGGGCCGACCACGATATTTTGAATGAATTTGTCAGCCAAACAAAGCCCATATCGTTGGAACAATCCCTTTATGAGGCACTCGATCATTATGTGGTTAAACGCGGCGACCTGAAGACCGTTATTGCCGGATACCCATGGTTTTTGGACTGGGGCCGGGATTCCCTGATTTTCGTCAGGGGGCTTGTGGCGGCTGGAAAGACAGAGGATGCAAAGGCGGTGTTGACGCAGTTTGGACGGTTTGAAAAAGACGGTACCCTGCCCAACATGATTCACGGCGAGGATGCCGGAAATCGGGATACGTCCGATGCGGCCCTCTGGTTTTTTACGGCATGCGGCGATTTGTTGGAAAAAGAAGGTGATAAGTCTTTTCTGGAAGGCGGCGCGGGCGGACGCACCATCGGTGATGTTTTACGATCCATCGGCGTTTTTATGGTTCGGGGAACTCCCAATGGTGTTCAAATGGACCCTGAATCAGGACTCATCTTCAGCCCCGCGCATTATACCTGGATGGACACCAATTTTCCAACGGGAACGCCCCGGGAGGGTTATCCCATAGAGATTCAAGCCCTCTGGTACCGTGCCCTGCGAATCCTGTCTGAGATAGATGGCGAAAAAGCTGAACATGACTGGCAGGCTTTAGCGACCCGGGTTTCCAAGTCAATTTCGGATCTGTTTTGGCTGGACGAGGGGTTTTTGTCAGATTGCCTTCACGCCGCATCGGGAGTACCCGCAAGAGCGGCAACGCCGGATGATGCTCTGAGGCCTAATCAATTGTTGACCATTACCCTGGGCGCTGTTTCTGATCCGACGATTTGCCGGCAGGTGTTAAGGGCCTGTGAGGAACTTCTGGTTCCGGGGGCTATCAGAAGCCTCGCCGATCGTCCGGTAAACTATCCCATTCCCGTTGTTCACGCCGGCAACCTTTTAAATGATCCCAACCGACCTTACTGGGGAACTTATGCGGGCGATGAAGATACCCGTCGAAAGCCGGCATATCATAACGGCACGGCCTGGACATGGCCCTTTCCCTCCTTTTGTGAGGCATGGGCTGAGATTTATGGCGATGCATCCCGGGAAACAGCCCTGTCATGGCTTTCGAGCAGTATCCAGCTTATTGACAAAGGCTGCCTGGGGCAGGTTCCCGAAATTGTAGATGGCGATTTTCCCCATGTGCAACGGGGCTGCGATGCTCAGGCATGGGGTGTCAGCGAATTGCTCCGCGTTTGGAAAAAATTGAAACGATAATTTCCTATTTTTAAGTTTTAAGTTTTAGGTTTTAAGTAAAAAAAACCGGATCATTAAACTTAAAACTTAAAACTTTCTTTTAATGAGGTGACGCAAAGATGGACCATTTTCAAACTTTTCAGGTGTTGCCGAATATTCCCGAGCCCCTTTCTTTTCTTGAGACCCTCTCCCGAAATTACTGGTGGAGCTGGGAGCAGGACGCCAAGGAGCTATTTCGCCGTATCGGTTGGGAACTCTGGGAAAACTCCGGTCGAAACCCGGTTCTACTCTTGGCCAATGCACCGCAAAAACGACTCGAAGCCCTGTCAACGGATCCAGGATTCCTGGACCACCAGGCCCGTGTCAAAGCACTTTTTGAGGCAAGGGTAAAAACACCGTTTACGGCTGAACCCGGGGCGGCATACGAACAGGAAGGCGATATTGCTTATTTTTCCATGGAGTTCGGCATTCACGAAACCATTCCTATTTTTGCGGGTGGCCTGGGGATTCTCGCCGGCGACCATCTCAAGGCGACATCCATTCTAAATTTACCCCTCGTTGGGGTAGGCCTTTTTTATCGGCAGGGATACTTTCATCAGCGCATTAACAAGGACGGGTGGCAGCTTGAGGAGTATCTCGACACGGATCTGTATCATCTTCCCCTGGAGAAAATGCGTGATGAACAGGGACATGAAATACTGATCACGATTCCCGGGCCGATGGAGGATATCCGGGCTGTGATTTGGAAACTTTCCGTGGGCCGCATTCCCCTTTTTCTTCTGGACACGAATTTGCGCGAGAACCCCCCCCACATTCGGGATATTACCGCCAGACTGTATGTCGCGGATTCATCGGTTCGCCTTGCCCAGGAGATTTTGCTGGGAATCGGCGGTGTTCAGGCTTTGAAGGCCATGGGGATTCGACCTCGGGTTTTTCATATGAACGAGGGGCATCCGGTATTTTCCTCCCTGGAACGGCTGGCGCAGATGAGGGAGGCTTTCGGCGTTGACCTTCGAACGGCCAGGGAAATTATTCCCCGTACCACGGTGTTTACCACCCATACGCCGGTTCCCGCGGGACATGATGAGTTTGCACCGGAGCTGGTCAGGCCCTATCTCCATCAATTTGAGGCTCGATTGGGCGTTTCCACGGATGAAATTTTGTCCTGGGGCCAGCACGGCGGGGCCGGCAAAGAGAGCAAACTCTCCATGTTTATTTTGGGATTGAGGATGAGCCAGTACATGAATGGCGTCAGTGAACTCCATGGTCAGGTAGCGAGACGCATGTGGCGAAATGTCTGGCCCGAACGGCCCGAGGGGGAAATTCCCATCGGGCATGTGACAAACGGCATCCATATCCCTTCTTTCATCTCCCGGGACAACGCCATGTTTTTTCAAGAGCGGCTGGGAATGAACTGGCACCGCTATTCCTGGAAGGGGCAGAGCCTGAATGAAATTGACGGCATCAGCGATGTGGATCTATGGGAAGCCCACAAACGATACCGAAATCGTTTGATTGAAAATTGTAGAATTTTGCTGAAAAAACAGTGCGAGCGGAGAAATGCACCGATGAATGTGGTGGAAGCGGCTGAATCGGTTTTGGACGAGGATGTGCTGACCATTGCCTTTGCCCGCCGTTTCGCCACCTACAAACGGGCCAATCTTTTCCTTCGCGATCTGGATCGCCTGAGCGAAATTCTCGGCAACAAGGAGCGTCCGGTACAGATTATTTACGCGGGAAAAGCGCATCCCATGGATGAGGAGGGAAAAGCGCTCATCCGACACATTTTCAAACATGCATCGGATGAGCGGTTGCGCCATAAAATTGTATTTTTAGAAGACTATGATATTCATATGGCCAGGCTCCTGGTCCAGGGGGCCGATATCTGGCTGAATACACCCAGGCGCCCCTTTGAGGCCTGCGGTACATCAGGCATGAAAGCGGCGATAAACGGTGTGTTGAATGTCAGTATTCTGGATGGCTGGTGGTGCGAGGGATATACAAAGGAGACCGGCTGGGCAATCGGAAAGGGAGAGGATTATGAAGAACATTCCGATACGGATCTGGTGGATAGCCATGCCCTCTACAACGTTCTGGAAAATGAAGTGATTCCCTGTTTTTATGACAGAGAGGGCGGTTCGGTACCGTTTCGCTGGGTCAAGATGATGAAGGCATCCATGAAAATGATTTTGTCCGATTTTTCAAGCCTTCGAATGGTGGAAGAGTATGAAGAAAGATTCTATGCCCGGGCCTCCCGGAGATATGGAGAGCTGTTGAATCAGAACGCGGCTGAGGCACAAAAAATGGCGGACCTTCGAGAGCGATATCGTTCCAAATGGGGCGATATTGTCATTGCGCCGCCCGTATGCGAGAGGAGTAGTGCCGATCCTATCCGTGTGGGGGATGTATTTCCCGTTACAACCCTGGTGCATCTTGGGGACCTGACTCCCGATGAGGTCCATGTGGAACTCTATCATGGCGCCGTTCAATCCCTTGACTGTATTTCAGAGAGTCGCACCGAATTGATGACGGTGAGAGAAGACAAAGGAAATGGGTCATACCTGTACGCCTGTAATTTAACCTGCGGGTCATCGGGCCAGTACGGTTTTTCCGCCCGGGTAATGCCCCAAGGCGATGCTCTCATCAAAAATACGCCCGGTTTTACCACCTGGGCAAGGTTTGAAAAGGAGCCATAGGCTTATGAGTACGTTTCAGGCCAACCCCACCATTCTCCTGGTTACCCCTGAAGTGACGTATCTCCCCAAGGGGATGGGGGATATCGCGGATAATCTTTCGGCCAAAGCGGGGGGGCTCGCCGATGTTTCGGCCACTCTCATAAGTGCTTTGTTTGAAGAGGGGGCCGATATTCATGTGGCGTTGCCCGATTATCGAAGCATGTTCGGTGCGGGCATTGCTCCCCTTCAAATAAAGAAGTTGGACGCCATTCGACGGAAAATGCCGGCTGAACGAATTCATCTGGCCGAAGACCGCGCATTTTTTTATTTAAACAGGGTCTATTCCGATTACGGGGATGAAAACGCAAAAATCTCCCTGGCGTTTCAGCGGGAAGTGATCAACAACATTGTTCCCCGGGTCCAACCCGACCTGATTCATTGTAACGACTGGATGACCGGCTTGATTCCCGCCATGGCCAGGGAGCAGGAAATTCCCTGCCTTTTTACCATTCACAACATCCATACCCTGCAGCGGCCGCTGCATTACGTTGAAGACCGGGGCATTGATGCGGCATCTTTCTGGAAGCACCTTTTCTATGATGGTTACCCGTCCGATTACGAGCAGGTTCGTCGATATAATCAGGTGGATTTTCTGGTAAGCGGTGTTTTTGCCGCCCATTTTGTCAACACCGTGAGCCAGACTTTTCTGGCGGAAATTGTCGGTGGACAGCATGATTTTGTCAAAGAATCCCTTCGAAGAGAACTGACTGCCAAATATGAAGCCGGATGTGCCACGGGAATTACCAATGCCCCGGATCCAACCTTCGATCCTAAATCGGACAAAAAACTAAGATGCAAATATGATGCAAACACCCATGGGGTGGGCAAAAGAGAAAACAAAAGGGCGCTCCAGAGCGCCCTGGGACTTCTTGAGGATGTTGCTGCCCCGCTTTTTTTCTGGCCGTCGCGGTTGGACATGGTTCAAAAAGGCTGCCCTCTCCTGGCCCACATTTTGTATGATGTGGTGAATCGATACTGGGATCGACACCTGCAAATTGTATTTGTAGCGGATGGTGAGTTTAAAAAATATTTTCGTGAGATCAGCTGGTACCATCATCTTTCGAACCGGGTGGCTATTTGCGATTTTGATGAAACGCTTTCCCATCTGGCCTATGGCGCGTCGGATTTTGTGCTCATGCCGTCATTGTTTGAACCCTGCGGTCTTCCCCAGATGATCGGCCCCATTTACGGGTCCCTGCCGGTAGCCCATGATACGGGTGGTATTCACGATACCGTGGTTCACATGAATGTGGCGCTTGGAACGGGAAACGGGTTCTTGTTTGAGACTTTCGACCCGAACGGCTTATCTTGGGCCATCGACCAGGCTGTTTTGTTCCATAATCTCCCCGGGGATGTGAAAAACAGGGAAATCACCCGGGTCATGCGAGAGGGCATGGCCACCTTTAATCATTCCGTTACCGCACGCCGGTATATGGATCTCTACGAGCGAATGCTGGAGCGGCCCTTGATCAATGACTGAAAAAAAACCATTGCGGATTGCGGATTGCGGATTGCGGAATGATCCGTATCTGCGGCCTTACGAGGAAATTATTCAGGCGCGAATGCGGCGTGTGGATCTGGTGGCCCTTCGCCTGACCCAGGGCGGAAAGATCGGTCTGGGGGATTTTGCATCGGGTCATGAGTTTTTCGGACTTCATTTTCGCGGAGATCACTGGGTCTTTCGGGAATGGGCGCCCAATGCAACGGCTCTCTTTTTCGTGGGCGATATGACGGGGTGGCGGGAAACAAAAACCTTCGAACTTGAAAGAATTGACCAAGAAGGCGTTTGGGAAATCAGGTTTCCGGCTGAAATCCTGATTCACAAAATGCATTACAGGCTCCGCATACACTGGAAAGGCGGGGAAGGGGACCGTATTCCCGCCTATGCCAGGCGAGTGGTGCAGGACCCGGATACCCTCATTTTCAATGCCCAGGTGTGGCGTCCACCGGAACCCCACCAGTGGACGACGGATGATTTTGTTCCCGCTCCGGGTCCTGTTTTCATCTATGAAGCCCATGTAGGCATGGCTCAGGAAGAAAAAAAAGTCGGCTCATACCGTGAGTTTACCGAGTATGTCCTTCCGCGGGTTGTTGATGGGGGTTACGATGTCCTGCAACTGATGGGCATTCAGGAGCATCCCTATTATGCTTCCTTCGGCTACCATGTTTCCAGCTTTTTTGCCGCATCATCCCGGTTTGGTTCCCCGGAAGATCTAAAGGCCCTGATTGATCGTGCCCATGGTTTAGGCCTGTCCGTGATTATGGACCTGGTCCATTCCCATGCGGTGGCCAACGAAGTGGAGGGCTTGAGCCGTTTTGACGGGACAGCATACCAATATTTTCATGAAGGGGCACGGGGAACCCATGAGGCCTGGGGTTCCCGCTGTTTTAATTACGGTAAGCCCCAGGTGATCCATTTTCTCCTTTCCAACTGCCGGTTCTGGCTTGATGAATATCATTTTGACGGATTTCGTTTTGACGGCATTACCAGTATGCTTTACCGTCACCATGGGTTGGGGAAAGCCTTCATGTCTTATGCCGATTATTTTAACGACGCCGTGGACGAGGATGCCCTCACCTATCTGACCCTGGCCAATGAACTGATACATGACATCCGACCGGGCGCCGTCACCATTGCCGAGGATATCAGCGGTATGCCGGGCCTGGCCGCGCCCAGGGAAGCTGGCGGTATGGGATTTGACTATCGGCTGGCCATGGGTGTTCCGGATTTCTGGATCAAGATCCTGAAGGAAAGGCTCGATGAAGATTGGCCCCTGGGAGAGATGTGGTACGAATTGACCAATCGAAGGGTGGATGAAAAAACCATCGGCTATGCCGAGAGTCATGATCAGGCCCTGGTAGGGGATAAAACACTGATATTGCGGCTTATGGGCCCGGCCCTTTATGATCACATGCAGATGGGTAGCGACAGTATGGTCGTGGACAGGGGAATGGCCCTTCACAAGTTGCTGAGATTCATTACGCTGGCGACTGCCGGTAACGGTTATCTTAATTTTATGGGTAATGAATTTGGACATCCGGATTGGATCGATTTTCCTCGGGAGGGAAATGGGTGGTCCTATGATCATGCCAGACGGCAATGGGGCCTCGTGGACAATCCGGATTTGAAATACGGGGTTCTGGCGCGTTTCGATCGTCATATGATTGCGCTGGCCAGGGCTTTCGGTCTTCTGGGTGCCACGGGGCCACACCTTTTACTCGAACATTCAGATCATAAGGTCCTGGCATTTGAGCGGGGCGGGTTGGTGTTTGTTTTTAATTTTCATCCTACCTCTTCCCATAAGGATTATCCCATTAAAATGGCGCCGGGCGAGTATCGGATGATCATGGATAGTGACGCACTGGAATACGGCGGTCACGGACGGTTGCGGCGGGGCCAGCGGCATTTTACCGCTTTTGAAACAACGGGGGAAACGATCAGGCATACCTTAAGCCTCTATCTTCCTACTCGTACGGTTCTGGTGCTTGCGAAGGGCATTGACACCGAAGGACCTGGGCCCTATAATTTTGGCAGTGAAGAGCGGTAGAGATCATATGGTTTTGGTTTTTTACTTAAAACCTAAAACTTAAAATCGTGTCTGAACGAGGTTTTCGTTCAGGCACCAGATAAGGATATCAGAAAATGACAAACGAAGATCTCATGCCCGTGGGTGGGCGGATTAAAGCGGCGCGTCAGGAAAGAGGTATTGACCTATCTGAACTGGCTGGCCGGGTGGGTTGTTCGGATGAGTATCTGGAATGGGTTGAGAATGGGCAGGTGGAACCCCCTGTTGCCCTTCTGCTCCAGATCGCCAAAACCATGAACCTTGATTCCGGGGCGTTCCTCCTGATGGATGATTCACCCGAAAGACGTCTGAAGGAAGCGGCTAAACGGACCCAGGCGTATTCATACAGAACCCTCACCCCGGCCGAAGCCGATAAGCACCTCATGGCTTTTTCCGTGACCATTCCGCCCAGAACGGAACACGAAGGGGTCGGCTATCAGCATGAGGGCGAGGAGTTTGTGTATGTAATTTCAGGAGAAGTGGAGCTTCTCGTGGACGAGGAAAAATACCACCTGGGTCAAAAAGAGTCCCATCGTTTTAATGCCAATGTTGATCATCATCTTTCCAACCCCGGTGATGTGGATGCCGAGCTGCTGGTCATCCTGTACGTGCCCTGATGGCGCCCTTGTGCATTATTCCGATGCCAGATATTGTTTGATGTTCTCCGAAAGAATATCAAAGGTTCTGGTAAACTTGGCTTCATCGGTTTCCAGCAGGGTTATCCGAAATCCCTGCAAATCAGAACTGAAAGAGGTCAGAGGAACCATGCAGATACCCGTTGCTCCCAGCATGTAATAGACAAAGCGCTTGTCCGGCTGCATTTTTTTATCAGTTTTCGTTAAGTTCTCGATCAGTTCCCGAACTTTGACATCGGCAATGGGCAGGGTCTGGTGTTGGTTTATTCTCCCTTCTTCAAAAACCACAGTCATATAGAAAGCGCCATTGGTTTGGTTGACCATGATGCCGGGGATGTTTTTCAGTTTTTCATAAGCAATTTTTGAAAAATGCTCATAGCGCCCGCGGCGTTTTATGAGGTGATCCCCGTAGGCGGGGTGTTCAAAAATCCTGGGGATGGCCTTTTGCGGCAGTGTTGTGGAACAGACCTCCACCATTTTTGCATTGACGATGCTTTTGATGTAGTCGGCAAACATGGGGTCTTTGTCCGCATTGTAGACTTCCATCCATCCACAGCGACCTCCCGGCCATGGAACCTCCTTTGAAATACCTTTCATGGAAATACCGGGGACATCTCCGATCACTTCGGACAGAGATTTGCTTTGCCGGCCATTATAAATAAGATTCTGGTAAATTTCGTCCGCGATGATAAACAGATCGAAATCCCGGGCAATGGAAATAATCTCCGTCAGGATGTCCTCCGGGTAGACCATTCCCGTGGGGTTATCCGGATTGATGATCAGGATACCGGACACGGCGGGATTGTATTTGACCCGCCGCCGCAATTCCACCACGTCCGGATACCAGTGGTTCCGGGGATTGAGCGGATAACATACGGGGGGGAGCCCCGCATGGGCGGCTTCAGAGGATGAATGGGTGGTGTAGGTGGGTGTCGGGGTAATGATCCTGGCGGTACGGCGCATGAAGCCGTACACCTTGGTAATGGCATCTCCTAAACCATTGAAGAAAAGGATATCTTTCCGGTCCACATGAACCCCGTTTTTTCGGTTGGTCCTGGTCGCCAGATACTCCCGGGTTTCCAATACGCCCAGAGTGGCACTGTAGGCGTAGGAGTCGTCTTCCATGGCCAGATCCGCGATAATCCTTTTCAGCCATTGGGGAATTTTTTCACCCTTGGCCACGGGGTCCCCGATGTTTTCCAGGGTGACGTCAAGGCCCATATCCGTCAATTTTTCCACCACCTGCATGATTTCTCTGATCTCATAGGTCAATTCACTGGCGCCGATGTGAACAATCTCGGTTCGCATAACTTTACCCTCCCTCTTTAAAAACCCCTTGTATCCATAAAAAAGGGGCTGCAAATCCAAGCAGCCCCTCAAAAAAATGGCTGCGAAAGCGCCCGCAGCCCTGGTTGGTTCTGTTGATGGTTAGGCCATCGACGTCTCTCCCAGAGCCACGGGCATGTCCGCGGCTGCCGCGGTTAATGCCGCCGCCTCGTCTGACATGTGAAACATACCGATGGTTCGCTGGCTACGAAAAGAAGACACGCCGCTAAATTCCTTTAGAATCTCTAGAATCCATTAGGTTAAAATTTGCTTATGACATGCTTTTAAAAACAATTCAAGGTTTTTTTCATACCCATTCGCAATTGTAATTGCCGTTGGCAATGAATTCGCATTGGCTTTTCCATGAGGATAGGGTATGGATAGCAGGCGTACCTTATGCAGGGGCAGGCCCATCTGTCTGCCCGTTGAAAAAAAAGCGGATGCCTTGCTCGTGCAACCTAAAAAGGAGATTTAGCCATATGATTGCGGCGGAAGGAAAGATTTTCCAGTGGGAAAATCCCGAAAACATCAGAACCGATTTTCTGGAGACCTTTGCGTTTGACAGTCCTCATCAATATATCAAAACCGAAACCCGAGAATTCATCGCCTGCTGTCCCTTCAGCGGCCTGCCCGATGTGGGGCGCTTGATCATTGAATATTATCCGGAAGGGGGCTTATGCATCGAACTGAAATCGTTAAAATATTATGTGGTCAGTTTTAAAAATGTGGGTCTTTTTCAGGAGGGCGTCACCAAACGGATATATGATGATTTGAGCCGGGTTTTGAAAACGCGCCGGCTAAAAATCACCACCATTTACAATACAAGGGGCGGATTTGACACCACCTGCAGTGAAGGAAGCCTGTAAGAAAAAGGGCGGGGAGAGTCGTTCATGAATACGTTCCTGATTATTATTCTCGTTATCCTCGTGGGTGATTATGTGCTTGGGCTGGTTGTGGATATCCTGAATGTCAAACACCTTAAAACCCAACTGCCTGAAGCTTTCTCCGGCTATTATGATGCGGAAAAATACAAAAAATCACAGGAATATCTCAAGGAAAATACCCGATTTGAACTGATTACCGGTTCCATCGCGACACCCGCGATCATTGCTTTTATCCTGTTGGGGGGATTTAACCGGGTAGACCTGTGGGCGCGAAGCCTGGAATGGGGGCCTATTCCCACGGGGCTCATTTTTGCCGCTATCCTCCTGTTCGGGTCGCAGATTTTGAGTCTTCCTTTTTCCATCTACGGAACCTTTGTCATCGAGGGAAAATACGGGTTCAACAAGACGACGCCAAAAACCTTTGTGGCCGACATCCTTAAGGGATGGCTGTTGGCCGTTGTCATCGGCACACCCGTGTTTTCAGCCGTTTTGTGGTTTTTTGAACAAACCGGCCCCATGGCATGGCTTTATTGTTGGGCGGCGCTCATGGTTATTCAAGTCTTTCTGATGTTCATCGCACCTGTGGTGATCATGCCCATTTTCAATAAATTCATTCCCCTGGAACAGGGAGAGTTGAAGGCGGCCATTGAGGACTACGCTAAAAAGCAGGGATTCAAAATGAAAGGGATCTATACCATGGACGGGTCCAAGCGGTCCACCAAGTCCAATGCTTTTTTTACGGGTTTTGGCCGTTTCAGGCGGATTGTCCTGTTTGACACCCTCATTTCAAAGCATACCAAGGAGGAGCTGGTTTCCATTCTGGCCCATGAAATGGGGCATTACAAAAAGAAGCACATCCTGAAGTCCATCCTGATTTCCGTTTTTTCCATGGGACTCATGTTTTATATTCTGTCCATCTTCATGAATAACCCCGCCCTGTTTGAGGCTTTTCGAATGGACCATATCTCCATTTATGCCAGCCTGTTCTTTTTTGGCTTTCTTTATACCCCCATCGAGATGGTTCTGTCCATTTTTGGCAATATGCTGTCCCGCAGGCATGAATACGAAGCCGATGCCTACGCCGTCAGGACCTACAAGCGGCCGCAGTCCATGATTGCGGCCCTCAAGAAGCTCAGTGTGGACAACCTCTCCAACCTGACGCCGCATCCTCTCAAGGTATTTTTATCCTACAGTCATCCGCCTGTCCTGGAACGGATACGCAGTATTCAGGGATTCAGGGGCGCCGCCAGGTGAAACCAACGGGCAAACAGGGTGCGTAGATTATTTTTTGGAAGTTCCCTCAACCCAATTCAAAAGTGGTAACCCCGAAGATTTCCGTTACCGGAAGCCGGGGCGGTTTGCCGTTATACATACGGGCCGTTTCAAAAACCACCGCCATGCGGTTTTCCTCGGCAAGCGCCACAGCCGACGGGTTGATCTCGGGAACATCCAGATAAATCGGGGCGCCTTTTTCGGCATGGCCGGAAAGGGCCGCAAAGAGGGCTTTTGCGGATCCGGCATCCGGTGCAAAGAGGGGGCCTATCTTGTAGCCTGATCGGCAGGAGCGGAGTACCCCATAGCCCACCAGATTTTCTTTACGATAAATGCCGAGGGCGCGGCTGTCCGGTTGGTTGATCCAGCTTTTCACAAAGACATCCCTTTCATCGGGAAAAAACCTTCGATCGCAGGCGACTATTTTCTCAAGGGAGGTGTGCGATAACGGGATAATTTCCCGAGGGTCAATCCGCTTGCCAACCCCCATGCCCTGGTAGCGGATGTTTCGATAGGCCAGGGTGAAGCCCGCTTTTTTATAATTTTCCTGCTGCCCCACAACGCCATCCAGGCCAATCAGGCGTCCTTTCAGGTGCGCCAGAGCCCGCTGTCCGATCTCAAATCCATAACCTCTGCCCCGGTATTTTGATTTCACCATGAAAAAGCCGATAAACCCGAAGGTTTCACCGTAGCGAACCGCGGAAATAGAGGCGACAGGTTCCCCGTCCAGGAATCCCATGAAAAATCCCTCGGGGTCGGCGGCATAAAATGAATCCCCATCATGAAGCCCCGGATTCCACCCCTCGGCGGCGGCCCAGTCGACGGCCAGATCCACCTGTTCCCGGGTCATGGTTTTGATTTGATAGATGCTGTTTTCCATTCTTTCGTTCCTATGCTGGGAAAACTTTATATAACCGTTCACGGTTGCCGGTTTACAGTTGTCGGTTCACGGTTTTTCAATGAATTATGGGTTTCCTTCATACAGATTTACACTTTCTTGATGAATCGTTTTTTCAATTTAAATGAAGGATGCGGAATTATGTTGGGATTGATAACCGCAATTTTTAAATCTTCACAAGAGGACCCCATAATCTTCCGTTATCCTCTGTTTTTCAACCGTAAACCGGCAACCGTAAACCGTGAACGGTTACAATTTTATTTCATGGCCTGTTCCACGGCCACGGCCACGGCAACTGACGCCCCCACCATGGGGTTGTTTCCCATGCCGATGAACCCCATCATTTCCACATGAGCGGGAACCGACGAGGAGCCGGCAAACTGTGCATCGGAATGCATCCTTCCCATGGTGTCGGTCATGCCGTAGGAGGCGGGGCCGGCGGCCATGTTGTCGGGATGAAGGGTTCTCCCCGTACCGCCACCGGAGGCCACGGAAAAATACTTTTTCCCTTTCAACTGACATTCTTTCTTGTAGGTGCCGGCCACCGGGTGCTGAAAACGGGTGGGGTTGGTGGAATTTCCCGTGATGGAGACATCCACCCCTTCGTGGTGGTTGATGGCAACCCCCTCCCGCACGTCGTCGGCGCCGTAACATTTCACCTTGGCCCGCTCGCCCTTTGAATAGGGGGTTTCCTTTACGATCTCCAACGCACCGGTTTTATAGTCGAATTTCGTGATTACATGCGTGAAGCCGTTGATACGCGAGATAATATGGGCCGCATCTTTTCCCAGGCCGTTCAAGATGACCCTTAAGGGATCTTTTCGGGCTTTGTTGGCGGATTTGGCCAGACCGATGGCCCCTTCGGCTGCGGCAAAGGACTCATGTCCCGCCACGAAGGCAAAACAATGGGTCTCTTCTTTCAGCAGCATGGCAGCCAGGTTGCCGTGCCCGAGACCCACCTTCCGGTCGTCCGCAACGGAACCCGGAATACAGAAGGCCTGCAACCCGATCCCAAGGGTTTGTGCGATATCCGAGGCCCCGGTCTGTCCTTTCCGGATGGCGATGGCCGCTCCCAACAGGTATGCCCAGCAGGCGTTTTCAAAGCAGATGGGTTGAACATCCCTTACAATTTTGTGTATATCCAGCCCCTTTTCCTTGCAGATGGTCTCGGCCTCTTCCAGGGAGGCGATGCCGTATTGTTCCAGGGCAGAGGAGACCTGTTTGATGCGTCTGTCATATCCTTCAAAAAGTGCCATTGATTGATCCCCCTATTGGTGTCTCGGATTGATGGTTGTGACGGCGTCCTGAAACCGGCCGTAGGTTCCTGTGGCCTTTTTAAGGGCATCATTCGCATCCATACCCTTTTCAATGAGGTCCATCATGATACCCAGTTGAACAAATTCATATCCGATGATCTCCTGGTTTTCATCGAGCGCGATTCTTTTGACGTATCCTTCCGCCATTTCAAGGTATCGGGCCCCCTTGGCACTCGTGCCGTACATGGTACCGATAACGCTTCGAAACCCTTTTCCCAGATCTTCCAGGCCCGCGCCGATGGGAAGACCGCCTTCGGAAAAGGCGGTTTGAGTTCGGCCGTAAACGATCTGTAAAAAGAGTTCCCGCATGGCCACGTTGATGGCGTCGCAAACCAGGTCCGTGTTAAGGGCCTCCAGGATGGTTTTTCCCGGAAGGATTTCCGCGGCCATGGCAGCGGAGTGCGTCATGCCCGTACAACCGAGGGTTTCCACCAGGGCCTCTTCGATAATGCCGTTTTTCACATTCAGGGTCAGTTTACTGGCCCCCTGTTGGGGGGCGCACCAGCCCACCCCATGGGTCAAGCCCGAAATGTCCTTGATTTCTTTTGCCTGAACCCATTTGCCTTCCTCGGGAATGGGCGCCGGACCGTTTTTCGGTCCCTTGGCCACACAGACCATCCCCTCCACTTCCGATGTCATATTCATTTAAAAATCTCCTTTTTTATAAAACGGTTCACGGTTTTTCAATGGGTTTTGGGTTTT
The DNA here is from genome assembly GCA_963664475.2 of Desulfatiglandales bacterium. Classification (GTDB taxonomy): domain Bacteria; phylum Desulfobacterota; class DSM-4660; order Desulfatiglandales; family Desulfatiglandaceae; genus NaphS2. The sequence goes on along the minus strand of CAXXXE010000001.1, from coordinate 479,935 downwards.
TCATCCTGTGCCGTGCTAAAAACCCAAAAAGCACATGCACATATTCTTCGGGCTGATGTTCGTAGGTATTGTGCCCGCACATGGGAAGCACCGACAATTCGCCCGCCGGCAGATGTCGGTAAAAGGCGACGCCCTGTTCCACCGCAAAAAGTTTGCTGCGGTCGGGATAGAGTACCAGGGCCGGGCACTTGACTGCGGGCAACAGGGGGCGGATGTCGAAAATGCCCGTTCCATAGGCGCCGCCTGAATGACGAAATTGATTGAAAAAGGATGCCGCATAATCCTCGCCATGCCAGTCCATGAGCTTTTTTTGAAGGGTCGGTTCCAGTTCATGAAAGGGTTTGGGGAAATCCACCTTGTTTCTTTCGGGAATCGTCTCTACGCTGTAACAGAGGGTGCTTGAAATGGCGACCGTCTTAACCTTTTCTGGGTATTGGGCGGCAAAATCAAGGGCAATAACGCCTCCTTCGCATTGTCCCACCAGATGGAAAGCATCAAACCCCAGGCGATCCAGGAGCAGCAGCATGTCGTTCACACTCTCCTTTCGAAACGCTTCGCTCACAAAAAAATCCCTAAAATTGATCCCCCTTTCGGAACGTCCGTACCCTCTTCGGTCGAACATTAAAACCCGGTGCCCCCTTTTGACCAATGATGGAAAAATTTTCTTCCAGATTTGGGTGCAGCCAAACCCGTGGTGAAGCAGGACAATGGGTTCTCCTTCACCATGGATTTCGTAATAAAGACGTCGTCCTTTAATCATTTCAAATGGCACGTTTTTCTCCTTAGCAATGAACCAGGGATCAATTTCGTCCGGCCTGCGCGGAGAAGCTTTTTCCTTGACGCGCAGGGGTATTTTTTTATATTTTTTTTCATGTGGAAAAGCAATGATCATTTTTCTTTAATATCGTTGTCGGCGGACGCGCCGGAAAAATAGGAGCAACCCTTGAAAAAACCCATTTTGCGCTTTAGCAAAACATCGCTACGCTTGATTATACCCGCGATTGGCGGAAAATGCCCACTTTTTCCCTTGTTGCTCTGGATTGCCGTCAGCGTCAGTATGGCAGGATGCGCATCACGGTATTCTTCCCTTACCCCCATGGGGGATCTGTTTGTCGAACCCATCCCCTCTTCACGGGTGATTCTTTCCAATATCACAGCGAAACAGGAAGGCGATGAACTGTTGATTGCGGGGGAAGTGCGGCGCCGCAACACCGCGTTTTCCGGCATGGGCCATGTGGATGTGGCCGTAATTTCGCCTTCCGGGGCGGTCATCAACCAGACCAATGCCCCCTACATTCCCAAAATTCTCCCCAAGACCCCTGGGGCTCGAAAACATCGTCCATCTCACTTCGAGGCACACTTGTGCTGCGTTCCACCAAAGGGTAGTATTATCCGGTTGGCATACCATAGCAAGCCGGGTCCCGATGATCCACTCCTTGATTGTGAAGACAATGCCGCATTGCCCGATGGGCATGATTACGGCGGCTGAACAGCAACCCAAGACCCCTCTTTAAAGGAAAGCGGATGATGCCGTCCATAATCGACGAAGTATTGGTGGTGGGACATCACGACCCGGATACGGATGCGGTCTGTTCCGCAATGGCTTATGCCGCTTTTTATGCCTGGCAGACAGGTGAAAAGACGGTTGCCTGTCACCTGGATGAACTGAACCGTGAGACGGCCTGGTTGTTGAATTACCTGGGGCTTGCATCCCCTCGGATTATCGAGGATGTTTATCTTCGGGTGGGGGATGCCATGGTAATCGATACACCCACGCTTCGTGCCGACCAGACCCTGCGGGAAAGCGGTTTGCTCATGCAGAACCATGGACTGGGCGCTTTGCCGGTGGTGGATTCTGAAGGCCGATTGACCGGATTGCTGGCCCATGAGAAACTGGCGGACCGATATCTGGCCGAGTTGCAGTTGCCCCGGCGGGTGGAACTTCCCCTTGCCCTGTTGCGTCGCACTCTCGAAGCGGAACTGGTTGCCGGCCGGGATTCCGTGGTGGTTCGCGGCCGTGTGTGTATTGCCACTTTTTCCGAAAGCCATGTACCCAAACGGGTGGGTCTGGGCGACCTGGTGATCGTGGGGGATCAACCGGATGTGCAACATGCCGCCATATGCGCCGGGGCGGGATGCCTCGTAGCGACAGACGGCGCCCCCGTTTCTGATGACGCTCTGGCAAAGGCTGAATCAAGTGGGGCGGTGATTCTCCGTACCCGGAAATCCGCTTTTGCCGTGGCGCAACTTATCCAGCAGAGCCTGCCCTTGACCTGCGCCATGGACCCAAACCCCCCAATGGTTCACGATGGAGACCTGTTGACGGACGGGTTTGACCGGATTCGCCAGCATCGCCTGGCCGCCCTCCCGGCGGTGGACAAGGATGGGATGTTGAAAGGTCTCCTGCTGCGGCGTCACCTGGCGGGACAACATCGCAGGCGCGTGATCCTCACGGACCACAACCATCCGGACCAGGCCGCTGCGGGAATTTTGGAAAGTGACATCCTGGCCATCATCGACCATCATAACCTCGGTGGCCTGCGGACCCTGGCGCCCCTTCAAATGCTGGTGGAACCCGTGGGATGCACCTGCACCCTGATCGCCGAACTCTACCAGCGGCACCATGCGCCGCTTGCGAGCCCCATGGCCGGGGCCATGCTGGGGGCCATCCTGAGCGACACCGTGGAATTTCGTTCTCCCACCACAACAAAGCGGGATAAAAAGGCCGCCCGATGGCTGGCGGAAAAATCCGGAGAGGATATGGGAAAGCTGGCCCGTGCTCTGTTTCGCGCACGCCTCCCCATACCCCCGCCGCCACCCCGGTGGTGGGTGCATCACGACTGGAAAATCTATCGGTTCGGGGGTCACGAGATCGGTATCGGCCAGACCGAACTGACGGAGATCGAAAAGTCCATGCCGTCCGTGGAAGCATTGCGGTGTGAGCTCCGGAAAGCGACAAAGGAATCCGGTTTGTCCATGGCTGTGCTGGTGCTGACCGATATTCTGGAGGAACGGAGTCTCCTTCTGACCAATAGTGAAAAAGGGCTGACACTGGCGGCCTTAGCCTTCAATGTATCGGCCAATGATGCCGGCCTGCTGTCCCTGCCGGGAGTCATGAGCCGCAAAAAGCAGGTGGTGCCCCGGTTGGCGTCGGTACTTAAAGAAAGGGGCGGTGGGTAAATAGGATTGTTTTGCCCCTATTGTCAACGGGAATTTGAGAGCCGGGGCTTGAACCTTTAAAACGGTTGGGAGCATCACATGCAATCGGAAATAAGAGATCAACAAACCGAAGGCAATAGGATTCTGGTCGTGGACGATGACCCTGCCGTAGGTCATCTTATGGCGATGTTTCTGGAGCGGGAGGGTTTTGAAGCCAAGGTCTGCGATCATCCCCGCGAGGCCCTGCGGATAGCGGAAAAGGAACAGTTTGCACTGGCCTTCGTGGACATTCGATTGCCGGAGATGAGCGGCCTGGAACTGGCCGCCCTTCTCAAAAAAAAGGATGAAGATCTGGAGATTGTCTTTATCACCGGCTTCGGTAATGTTGAAAATGCCATCCAGGCCCTTCGGGTGGGGGCCTGCGACTATCTTCAAAAACCCATTGAAAGACTCGACCTCAAGTGGTGTCTGAAGCGCTTTTCAGAGCGTCGGGAGCTCCAGGAGCGGGTTCGCGTAAACGAGCAGCGGTATTTCCGTCTGGTCCAGAACCTGCCCTCCCTGATCGTAGTGGTGCGCGGTGATTTTCAGTTGGCGTTTGTCAACCAGGCCTCGAAGTCCATGCTGGGATACACCCCCGAGGAGGCCCTCGGAGAACCGGACTGGTTTCTTGCACGCATTCACCTCGAGGATCTGAATCGGGTTAAAACCGCTTTTTTATCGGCTTTCCGATCCTCCACATCCCATTTTTCCGTGGAATGCCGGCTCAGGCACAGGACCGGCCATCTGATTCACGCCATGATCAAATCCATTCCCCTGCCCACAGTTGGGAATATGGGGTCGCCGAAACTGATTCAGGGTCTGGCGGTGGACATCACCGACCGGGTGATTCTGGAGCAGTCCACCGTGCAGAAAGAAAAGATTGAAATTCTGGGGGCCGTTCTGAGTGAGGTAGCCCATGAGATCAGAAACCCACTGGTGACCATCGGCGGGTTTGCCCGCCGCCTGCGGAAATCCCACCCGGAACTGCGGGAGGGCGACATCATTGTTCGAGAAGTCAAGCGACTGGAGGAAATTCTGGCCAAAATTATGGTCTATCTCCAACCTGTGGAAATCACCCGTGCGCCTGCTTCCATCAATGCCATTGTAAAGAAGGTCGAGGCTGGACTGGCGCTGGAGATGAAAGAAGCGGGGGTGGGTTTTCAAGTGGAATCCGGAGTAGATCTTTCCGATTTGTACACCGATCAAAACGTGCTGGAAAGAGTCATTACCCAACTCTTGCGCGATACGGTGGCCAGGATGGCGGAAGGCGGTACGATCCATCTGAAAACCTTTGAGAGCGACGCCCATCTCCATCTGGAACTTAAAGCCTCCGTTTCCCGGTCCGGATTAAAGGATCCGGTTTACTATTTTATGCCCCTGGAAGACTCGGATGAAAATATGGGCCTTCCCCTCTCTTTCAGAATTCTGAAACAGATGGGCGGGCTGTTGAGTCTGGTTCAGGAGCGGGAGCATCTGGTGTTGACCCTTTCCCTTCCAGTTCCGTGCTCGGACAGGAAACAAAAGAACTGAAATGCTCACCCATTACGGATGTCCCCATTCGCATTATGTCTATCAGGAAAAACCCGATATTTTTTAAGGGATTTCCTCCTGCTTTTTCAGTGTTCACCCGATTTACAATTTCGTTACCCATGGCGTAAAAATAAGATTAATGAGATCATTCACACCGGTCTGCCCAGGTGGCATGTTTCGCCGGAAAAGAAGGTTGATCCAGAGGGTCAAGAGCGCTACCTGGTCCGTTCACCACATGAATTAAAAACAATTTTGCATTATGGGAACAATTGAAATGACGGGCAATTTCAATATTTTTTCGCACCAAAACAGTAGTCATCTGCACCTGGTTTTAAAGGGATATTTTGACGATATCTCGGCTCACGAGCTGTTGCTGACCCTCAAAAAAAACGGCCGACAGGTGGACCACACTTTTGTCCATACCAATGGTTTACGGAAGGTCTCAACTTTTGGTGAGACGGTGTTTAGAAGCCACGCTTCAGAGCTGAAAGAGATCGCACCCAAGATTATTTTTACGGAGGATTACAGTTCCAACCTGTCGTTCGAACCCTACGCCGCTCCAATATCGGCAACCTGTAAAGTACCCGGAGAAAAAGCATGAAAGAGGGTATTGACAGTGAAATGGAAAATGAAAATCTTTTCCAATTGACGGCAAAACAGTCCGCGGGCCTCACCGATGACTTGAGTGTTCACCAGCGCGAGCTGGAAAAGACACGGAACCGGTATATGGATCTGTACGATTTCGCTCCTGTAGGGTACGTCACCCTGGATGAAAAAGGGGTGATTCGAGAGGCAAACCTTGCAGGCGCCGCCATGCTGGGGATCGAGCGGGACTTCCTTTTGTCGCAACCTTTTTCCAAATTCGTTCACGGGGACGATCATGACCATTTCTATTTGTGTCTTCGGAAGCTGATGGCAACGAAAACCAGAGGGGTCTGTGAGCTGCGGCTTGTTCCACCACAAGGGACTGCTATTCATGTCCATCTGGAAGCCGTCGCAGTTGGGGAAGAAGAGACCGGCGGCGCCGAAATTAGGGCCGTTATCCATGATGTTACGGCGCACAGGATGACCGAAAAGGCCCTGAAATTCGAATCTTTTGCAGTGATGACCGGGGGTATCGCCCATGACTACAACAACCTGCTTTCCATGATTCTGGGCAATATATCCCTGGCACGGGACGAAACAGGCCCTGAAAGTCATATCGCCGGTTTTTTGCAGGATGCGGAAGAAGCTTCTCTGAGGGCCAAGGATTTGACCCATCGGCTCATGCTTCTGTCCAAGGAGAGCGCTCCGCAAAAAAGGGCCATATCCATAAAAGAAACCCTTGAAACATGCGCGGCCAAACTGCCGCCCGCTTCAAATTATCGCTTGATGCTCTCTATCGCAAGAAACCTCCGGCCCGTGCTTCATGACCCCTATCAGTTAAAATATGCCATCAAAAACATTCTCGTTAACGCCATGGAGTCCATGCCCGACGGCGGCATTCTGACGCTCAAGGCTGAAAACACGTTTATAGGAGAAACGTTCAAGAATTCCCTTGCCGCATTGGGCCATGGGGAATATGTAAAGATTTCCATCAGCGACCAGGGTATGGGGATACCCAGGGAAAATATCAGCAAGATATTCGACCCCTATTTTTCCACCAAAAAAGGGGGAGTTAAAAAGGGGACGGGCATGGGTCTTGCTACCGCTTATGCTGTGACCGCAAAACATGGGGGGCAAATCAACGTGCAATCAACGGTAGGCACTGGCACCACCGTCTCCATCTACCTGCCCGTGTTGGAAAGCGAAACCGAAAAAGCACTCTTCACCACACCGATGGATAAATCCGAAATCAAAAAAATTCTTCTGATGGACGATGAGGAGATGCTGCGAAAGCTGGTCCAAGAAATGCTCAATCGTCTCGGGTACGAAGTCCAAACGGCCAGGGACGGCGCTGAAGCCGTTCGATTGTATCAGACGCAGAAGACAACCGGCACACCCTTTGACGTTGTAATTTTGGATTTGACCATCAAGGATGGCATGGGCGGCGTGGATACCCTCAAAAAGTTGAAGGCCATCGATTCGGAGGTGAAAGCCGTCGTATCCAGCGGGTACTTCGATGATCCGGTTATGAGCGATTTTCGGGCCTATGGGTTTTGCGACGCCATCCCCAAACCGTATCAGGTAGCGGAATTGAAAAGCGTGTTGGAAAAATTCAAAGCTGTTTAGTTCATGTCAGAATTTGTTAAAAAGTCAAAAAAGATGATGTTGAAAGTTTTTTTCTGAAAGAACCAGATTATTATTTTATAAGCGAATTAAGAAAATATGTTTAATAAAATCCATTGTTTATTTTATTTTTAAACAAACTTTCACTTCTTTATTGTTATGATTAATTTATATACCTAAAAAAATAATAACTATAAAAAACTCGACCCTCGTTCCCACACAAAACGAGGGAACGAGGGGGGTAACGCTAAAACTTGAAAATAAAATCCACCTGAAGTCGATCCTCGTGTTCCCGGTAGCGGTCGGTATTCCAAAGAGGATTCCCTTGCGCGGCGGTTTTCCAGGCACTGACCGGATCGGTATAAAAAAATGCGGCGCGCAGGAGTACGGTACTCCAGGGCCAGAAGTGAACGGCCACCTTGTGACCTTTTCGATTAGCGCCGTAAAAATCCTGGTCGTTCAGGGAGCCCAACACGGCGTTCTGCTCGATGTAAGCGTATTTATAATAGAGGGAATAGGCGCCTTTTTTCCATTCATTTCCAATTTTGAAAGAGAAATTGTAGGCTTTATTCTCATTGTTGGGGACTCCGTCGGCCGCATTGTAAACATAATCCAGATAAACTTCCGCGGGATAAGGTCCGGCATTGAAGCGAATCCAACTGATGGCTTCCCAAAGTTTATAGCCGTATTCGAATTGGATATCCCCCGTGGCCGGGTCCACCACAAAGGAATTGCCGCCGCCGCTGTTGTAATCTCCCGAATACATCCACTTGGTTCCATTCAGATTACTCCAGCTGTAATAACTCCCCGCCAGCAGCACCTTCACCGGACCCGCGTTCCAGTCAAAACCGGCCTGCTGCAGATAGAGCATGGCATCGGAGGTACGGTTATTTTCATTGAGCACCATTTGCCCTAAATAAACAAAAGGCTGAATCATTTCCGAGCCTGTATAGCGGTATAATTCATACACACCATCCGGGTTTACGTCCGTGTCCCACATGATATCGGTCTGAACGAAATTCTTTTTAAACTTGCCGCCGCCCAACTTCAGGCCTTTCAACCAGTCAGGCGCATATTCGGCGTAGGCTCTGGCCAGATAGATGCCCTTGTCGTTAAAATCTTCCCCAAAGGTGACGTTGGTGGTGGTCGCCTCCTGATGGGTACTCATATTGGTGGTGACCATAAAATGGGTGCTGATTTCATCGGTAATGGGTGCATCCAGAAAAAGCCTTACCCTGATTCTCCCCCGGTCCCGGGGGTCCTGTTTTCCCGGGGTTCCATCTGCATTCAACATTTCGCGATCCCAGAGCCTTTCATAGCGAAGCCGCAGGTCTCCCGACAGTTTGATTTTCCGGGTCCACTCGGGAAGACGATCGGTCCAGGATTTTTCCGCTTTTTCGGTTTCGGTTTTGACTGCCGTCTCAATCGCCTTTTTCTGTGCTTCTCCCATTTGCTCCGTGCTTTTTTGTTGTTCCCGGAGTGCCCTTTTCAAATTCTCAATTTCCTGTTGCTGTTTTTGCAGGGTACTCGTCAGCTCATTGAGCTTTTTGAGCAGTTCTTCATTGTCAACGGCCGAAAATGACGTCTGAGACACGCCCAAACACAGGACCAACAGCGTTAAAATCAACAAAAACCCTTTTATTTTCATTTAAATTTACTCCTTTTCGATATGATGTATCTCTTTCAATAAAGCGGATACGGTTTTTTTAAGGGGTTCAATACTGTTGCCCCGTTTTTCCACAAAAGAAACCTTATTCAGAGGCGTGGCGTTAAGACAAAAATCTGTAGAAAACGCATGCACCACCACGGGCAACAAGGGTATCCGATCATTTAGGTTTTCCAGCAAGGCTATTTCACCGGCATCCGGCAAATCCACGTCCAGAACAACCAGGTCCAGAGGTCCGCGATGATAGATCCACTCCAATACCTCCCGGGCGTTTTTTGCCAGGCGTACCCGATAGCCTTCGGCCATCATTTCACGTTGTAAAAACGCCCTGACATGGGGGTTTCTATCGGCAATCAGAATGGTAAATTTATTTCCCTTTTCCAAAGGACACCCCCCTAAAAGGAAGATCCCCCGCTTCAAGGAAGCAGTCCCACATAAGGGCCCCCATCCGTAAAAAAGCAGGGGGATTGTCCAATATCCTAAAAAATCTCCCGCCGGTTTTCGCGATGATCCACCAGGTAGAGATATTTTGCTTTTTCTCCCAGGTCTTTTTCCAGTTGGGGAAGTTTATCCCTATCGACCCCATACATCCGGATAAACACCTTGCGATACCCTTTTCGCACGTGCTCGTAGGTACTCAGAATACTGACCATGCGGCCTCCGTAATGCCGTATCACGTCGGTCAGTTCCCGAATGGAACCGGGACGATCTTCCACTTCGAAGGCAAACTGTATGCCCCGTTTCCCAACACCCGTGAGAGCAATCAGCACCCGAAACATGTCTCCCTTGGTGATGGTTCCAACGACTTTGCCTTGCCCATCCACCACCGGGGCGCCGGAAATGTTTTTCTCCAGGAGTATCTCAGCGGCCTCCTCCACAGTAAAATCAATGGGGATGCTCACGGGATCCTTTGTCATAATCTCTTTGATTTTGATCTTTGATATCAAAAAAAGCAGTTCATGCACCTCCAGGGTAGTGGCGTCCGATGCCGAGGCCCTTTTCAGATCCCGATCCGTCACGATGCCCACGAGTTTTCCGTTTTTCATGACCGGCAACATGGAGATGTTATTTTGCTTCAACAGCTTCACGGCATCCTGCATACTGTCATTGATGTCCGCGGTGACCACTGTCTTGCTCATCCAGTTTTTGACCAACATGATGAATTCCTCCTTATCTTATTTTCACTTTAGCCCCGTACATACACGATGATGGGGCCAAGTGACCAGAAAAACAGAACCAGAACAAGAATGGAAATGCCGATTACCATAACGGCCTGAAACCAGCGCATTCCACATCCCTTGACCAACCCAATGGCAATCAAAAGCCATTTCCAGGGCTCCGTAAGCCACACAAACAAGGGAATCCAGGCGGCCAGCAGGGTGACGCCCGCGGCAAAGGCGTAAACTGAAAAAAACTTTTGAAAAGAAACGCGCCGCCCCAAGATCATGGTCATGGTCCCAAAACCGACGGCAGTGGAAATAAAGCACATGACGAGAGCATTGGTGAATCCGATAGCCGCTATGAAAAGCGTTCCGTCATGGGGCTGGGTCAGACCGGCGCACACAAAAAAGAGGCTGGAAATCACCAGGCATCCCAGACCTGGTCTCATGGATATATCATCAGGAACTTCGGCAAAGAAATTCCCCGGCGAACTCAAAATCCGGGTGAGCGTCTGAAAATAAAACGTAAAGGAAAATTTCCAGATGTTCTCCGATCCAATCCGGCTTTCGCTTTGATTACAGGTTTCCAGTTCCATGGTCCACCTTTTCCCTATTCTATAGGATACCTTAGAATCCGATTTTTGTTAAAATTCCCCAGACCAGCATGATCAGGGTCAGAATGAAAAAAATACGCCGCTCCGTCAGTTTGTCGAACCGTGTAACGCCATCGGCATGGACAAACAGTTTTTTTTGGGTGATATCCGCATCGCTCTCTTTCATGGTGTACTCCTCTTGTTAGCTGTTAACTAACGGCTAACAGCTAACGGCTAATAGCTTTTTCAAAACCCCGGCAATCCCCCAAATCCCCTCAAGCTCCAGTATACCGCCGTCAGGAGAACAATGAGAATGTTCGCAAGAAACCAGATGGGTATGCCCACCCTGAGATAATCCTTGGGTTCCAGATATCCGCTGGCGTACACAATGGCATTGGGTGGGGTGCCGATGATCAGGCAATAGGCAAAGGAACTGGCGATGGCCGTACTCATGGCCATAAAGGGGAGAAAAGTGGTGCCCGGGTGAACCAGTCCCGCCATGTTGAGGGCGATGGGGCCCACGGCCGCCGCGGCCGGTCCATCCGCCATGAGGTTGGTGAGCACCGCCGTCAAACCATTGGAGGTGGCCATCAGGGCCAGTCCTGAGTCCATTCCCAGGGGGGCCAGACCGTCAATGACCGATCGGGCCATCCAGTAAGCGGCACCGGTTGAGTCAAGGGTTCGTCCGAAAATGATGGCGCCGGCGTAAAGCCACACCACGCCCCAATCCACCCGCTCCTGATAGTCCCGCCAGTTGACCACGCCCGCCAGGAGGTAAGCCACGGCCCCTGCCACCGCGATAACGCCGATTCCCAGCCGGACCGGATAAATGCCCAAGTCGAAAAACGCCTTTTCCGTGAACCAGCCGTAGACCATGACCACAAAAATGATCAATGCCCATATTTGTTTTCGGTTCCACCCCCCCATGCGTCCAATCTCGTTTTTCAGGTGATTCATGGCCGGCGCAAGGGAGGTGATGCGCGGTTTGAACCGCCAGTTCACCATGAACCAGGTCACCGGAATCATCACCAGGAGAAATGGGAAGCAATAGGTCACCCACTGAAAATAGCCGATATCGAAACCGAACATATCGTTTAAGTAGGTCATCATGATAACGTTCCGGGCGCCGCCCGAGGGCGCACCGGGGCCCCCGATGTTACAGGCCATGGCAATGGCGATCATGAGCATCTTGGCCAGTTCCTTGTCTTCGGGAATTTCATCGGTGAGACTGTTCTGGTAGAGCAGCATACCGATGGGCAGAAACATGGCGGCCAGCGCATGGTCGGAAATAAAGGCGGCCAACGGCGTAATGATGATAAAAAAGATCAGGGTAACCCACCGGCTGCTGGGGGCCGCCAGTTTCTTAAACATCATGAGACACATGCGCTTGTCCACCCCCGTTTTGACGAAGGCGGCGGCAAACATGAGGCTACCCATGATAAACCAGCAGGCATCGTCCCAGTAGAGCATGGCCACCTCCTTCCGGGTCACCACGCCGGTAAACACCAGAATCAGGCCGATGCAGAACGCAACGCCCGGCAGCGGAATACATTCGGTCATGAAGCAGAAGACCACAAAGACCATCATGGCAACGGCCACTTTGATGTTCCATGCGCCCGTGTCCGCGGCCTTTCGCTCCTTTTCGGTCAGATTTTCGTAAACCAGACCTTCCTTTCGAAGCTGTACCGCTTTATTCATCAAATCTGCAAAAGCCGTATCCTCCACGTTCTCCGCTATGAAAGCGTTTGCTTTTTTCATGTTCTCGGCATCCGCTTGAATTTTGTATTTTTTACACCACTTGAGATCTCTTTTTAGAAACCGCTTCTTTGAAAGGGCGCCCATGCACATATTCTGTTCCATGATCTGGGCCGTCAGCAGTTGCCATTGTGCGGAATCGCAACTCTTTTTTCCAAACAGCTCCGTGGTGATCAGATTGACCACGGCCCCGGGTCCCACTTTGACTTCCGTCCCCACATCCTTCATGCCGTAGGGGGTCGGCAACACCAGGATGGCAAAAAACAGCACAACCGGAATGAAAAAGAGTTTCCAGTTTACATATTTGTCATAACCGGTGGCTTTTTGCTTTTCTTTTGTCATCTTTCCACCTCGCTTTTCTTCTCTTTTGACAGAAAACCTCAAACCCTAAGCCTTACACCCTGGTTTCCCGTCTCAGGATTCCACCAGGATTCGCGCCATTTCGAAAAACAATTCCTGCTCCCGCACAACCCCCACCACCGTCCCATTTTTTGTGACCGCCATTCTCCGACTCTTTTCCGTATACAGGAGATTGGCCACTTCCATGAGATTGGTCTCCTCATCGACGCTGATGGGCGCATCGGACATGACGTCTTCAATCCGCTTTGAGATCAATGTCTTGGTCTGGGTGGTGAAAAGCCCGCTCCAGAACATGGCAGAGTACTGCATGCTGTCCGCCATGGACGGTTTGGGCGCTGACAGATAGGCCGGTCGTACGGCACGGATCAGGTCCAGAATGCTCAGGATGCCCACCAGATTTTCCCCCGCGTCAAAGACCAGAATGGAACGGTGCCCGGTTTCCATGATCCGGCTGGTGGAAACCGCGTTTTCATAGGACCGTTTCAAAGCCGCAATCCCTTCTTTGACGGTGCTGCCCGCCTGGATGGTGGTGTATTCCTGAAGGGGGATCATGATATCCCCTGCTTTCTTTTCCTCTCTTTTCCCTTTGCCCAGGGCATTGACCGCGTCATCAATTTTAGACGCCAACAGGTCCATATCGCAGGGTTTGTTGAGATAATCAAAGGCCTCGTCCTTGAGGGACTTTCTGGCGGAATCCATGGTCCCATGTCCGGTGAGCATGATCACCTGAACCTTCGGATCTATTTTCTTGATCTCGCGCAAGGCGTCATGACCGTCCATACCGGGCATCTTCACATCCAGCACAATGACATCCTGGCTTGATTTTTTGAGAATCTGAATGGCCGCCTCGCCGCTTTCCGCAACGGTGGTTTCGTACCCTCTCCGGGTAAGAATTTTGCTTGTTGTGGAGCGAAACTGCTCTTCGTCATCCACCATCAGAACACGTATTTTTTTTCCCATTTGCTCCTCCCCCTAAATAAGACTCAGGTGGTCTCCCTCAGGATTTCTCTTGGCGTTTTCATGACCTTACGGGTTTGGGCCACCCGAATCCTTTCTTCAATCCGCTGTCGTTTCTCAAACGCTTCCGTAGCCTTTGAAATGATCTCGCCGATATCCGTCGGCTTCATCAGGTAATCCGTTGCGCCGGATTTCAAGCCGTCAACGGCTGACTCCACGGTGGCATGTCCCGTCAGCATAATCACTTCCACCAGTGGATAGGTTCGCTTGATGGCCTTGAGCGTTTCGATGCCGTCCATTCCCGGCATCTTTACATCCAGAATGACCACGTGGATATTTTGCGCCCTCAATATATCCAAAGCTTCGGGTCCACTGGTCGCGGTCATGACCTCAAATCCTTTTTTAGACAGCAGTTTCTTCGTGGTGGAGAGAAACCGCTCCTCATCGTCAACCAACATCATTTTCATGACTTCCATTTACCTATCCCCCTTTTGATATGACGGAAGGACAATGGTAAAGGTCGTGCCAACCCCCTTTTCACTGTCCATTTCAATAAAACCGCCCATTTTGTCAATAATGCCGTAGCATACGGAAAGTCCCAGACCCGTTCCTTTTCCCACCGGTTTCGTGGTAAAAAACGGGCTGAAAATCTTTTTCCGGTTCTCGGTACTGATGCCGCTGCCGTTGTCCCGTACAAAAATTGCCACCTTGCCGTCTTCCCTTAAGCCTGCCCCTACCGCCAGTTCACCGCCTTCAACCCCATGTCTTGAAAGAATGGCGTCAATGGCATTGTTGTATAAATTCAGCAAAACCTGCTGAAGCTGACCCGGGTCCCCGTGGATGGTGGGCGTGTTCCCATCGACCGCGAGGCTCAGGGAAATGCCATGCACATTGGCTTTATTTTTCACCATTGACGTGACTTCCGGAATGAAGTCCTGCAAGGTCACCTTTTGAAAAACCGGCTCGCTCTGACGTCCAAATTTCAAAATGGACTGGGTAATCTGAGCGCAACGGTTGATTTGCAGATCGATCTGGCCCATGGAATCTTCCAGCTCCGAAAGGGAGGACGCCAGTTCGCCTTTTTCCTTCACCTCTTCCAGTAAAACGTCCATAAGGGCTTTTTCACTTTTCATGATTTGGAGGGGATTGTTGATTTCATGGGCAAAGCCGGTGGCCATCTCCCCCAGTTCCGCCAATCGGCTGGCTCGGATCAACTGTCCGTTCAGTTGTTCCCTTTCCTCATCCATCCATTCCATACGCCTGATAATGCGGGTGGTCAGGATCAATGCCAGGCCGATAATGGCGGCGCCGCCAATAATCGTGATGAGTGCAATCACGTAACTGGCGATGTAAAGGGCTTTGAACGCATCCTCCTTGGCCTGCCGGACCACGAGCAACCAGTTTTTTTCCTTGAGCCAGGTGGTGGCATAGAGGTAGGAATCGCCCCTGGGGTCTTTTTCGATCGATGCCTTGATGCCGTCATGAAGGGGTGGTTTGGAAATGATTTCAGGATCCTTCTCCATCAGATTGCCACCTGAACGACGCTCGGTCTGGAATATGCCGTCCATGTTCAGGAGATAGGCTTCACCGGTCTTTCCAATGCGCACCTTTTCCACCAGATCGTTAAAAATGTGCGTATCGATGGTGGAACGAATGATCCAGGTTTTCCCCTCCTCTTCCCTTTTCAGGGCGATGACGAAATGGGGTATGCGCCGGTAGCCCAGAAAGACGTCGCTGATGTATTGGCCCTTCTGCATCACCTCTTTAAACCAGGGAGACTGTGCGTAATCTCTTCCCGCCAGTTTATAGGGCCCCTGGTAGTTGATGTGAATTCCGTCGGCATTAAAAACACCAAGATCCACGAAAGCGCTTGATTCTTTCTGTAGGTGGGAAAGAATTTCTTCCAGTTCCTTTGGATCCGCCAACGCTTCAAGCCGGTAGGAATTGAGAACAAAGTCCAGGTTTGCTTTGCGGTTCATGAGAAACGAATCAATCATGTGTCGGTGATCCGCTACGATGCGTTTCACCGTTTCAATAGTGGTGGATTCCAGTGATGTGATAAAAAAATAGTATCCGAAACCCAGGATCAGGACCAGTGTCACCAGCGGAATGAGAATCATGCTGGTCAATATGGAGCGCCTTAAATTTACGTAGTTGGGTTTTTTCATGGCATTCCCTTCCATTGTGAGTTACCAAAACCCTTAAGGCAATGTTCATGCCAATGGAAAATAGGGGTGAGATATCTTTATGTTGTTGTAATAATAGGATTTATTTGAATGAAAAGTCTGAAAAGCAGAAAATGGGCGCAACAGACATGTCAGCGCTTTTTACAGGTTGTAAAGATCGGGGCGACAGAAAATAGGCTGGCAATTTATTGCCGGGTGATCGGAACCATGATCAAGGCGTTACCGATAGTCCCCCACCAGCACGAATGCCCCCCAGTAACCGGGATGAGGGTATCGGTTTTTCACATGGCGCATGGCCTTGTTTAGGCTTTCGGTTCTTTCCCTTCAATTGAGCACTCCTCTATACGCCTCTTTACGAGTTTCGCGTGGCATATAAACTTATAATATGAAGTACGTCCCCCCCCTCCCACGTGAGGTTGTTGAGGGGTTGAGACTTGACCCTTTTTCGAAAAAACGAAAAATTTAGTTGACAATGCAACTATATGTTTTTATATTAGTTGCACTGCCAACTAATAACGGAGAATCCTTATGGTCAAAAATCAGAACAGAAGTTTCGGCTTGCATCTTTCCGTCATCTTGAGGCGTGGTCAGATGTTTTTGGACCGGGAATTGGAACCCCTTGACGTGAGGGCCGGCCAGATTCCCATATTGCGGATATTGGGAATCAGGGACGGAATCAACCAGGAAAACATCAGAAAATTCCTTCATCTGGACAAGGGGACCATCGCCAAGGCCATTAAGCCCCTGATCAGTAAAGGATATATCACCAAAAAAACGGACCCCCAAGACAAACGGGCCTACCAAGTCTTTCTGACCCGGAGGGGCCGCGAAATCATGCCGGACATCAAAGATGCCCTGACCATGTGGAGCGATGCCCTGACGACCGATTTCACCGAAGAAGAGAAAGACACGGCCTACGACCTTTTATCGAGGATGTCGGAGAATGCAAGGAAATATTTGAAGCGTCAGGGTTCTCGAAACCATGAGAAGGTATAAACATGAAAAAGAAAAGAATCTGGATATTTTTGGCCGTTATCCTTGCGGCAGTGGCGATGGGTGGCGCCTTTTTATTGAATGAAGAGGATGCCCCCGGAGATGCATATCGCACGGCAACGGTGAAAAAAGGAGATATCAAGGCCGTTGTGTCGTCCACCGGAAAGCTCGCCCCATTGAACACGGTAACCGTCGGGAGCCAGGTCTCAGGAAACATCAAAGCCCTCTACGCGGACTATAATTCCGTGGTCAAGAAAGATCAGGTGGTTGCCTTGATCGATCCCGCCATCTACGAGGGCCAGGTGAGTCAGGCCAAGGCCCAACTTCTATACGCCAAGATGCAGCTTCACGAACGTCAAAAGGAAACGGCGGCAGCCCGGGCCGGCGTGGAAAGCGCCGAAGCCAATCTTTTTTCCGCCCGCTCCACCCTTCATGAGGCAGAACTCAATCACACCCGTCTGGACGGCCTTGCGAGCCGCAAGATTGTAGCCGGCGCCGAACTTGATTCAGCCCTGGCCCGAAGGGACAATGCACAAGGGGGTCTTCGAATGGCCCGGGCCAAGGTAAGCACGGCCAAAGCGCACCTGAAAATGGCCCAGGCCCAGGAGAAATGCGCTAAGGCCATGATCGCCGAACGGGAGGCCGGGCTGGGCCTTGCAAAAATCAAGTTGGGTTACTGTACCATCCGATCGTCCATTGACGGTGTGGTTATCTCACGCGAAGTGGATGTGGGCCAGACCGTGGCGGCCACGCTCCAATCCCCCGTCCTTTTCACCATTGCCGAAGATCTGACCCGCATGCAGAAGGAGAGAGGGATATGGCGCAGGCCTGGCGAGGCTTTTTTACCCAGGTCCTGACGCAACTCCATAAGATACTGACGGAAGAACAACTCCCGAAATTTTTGGCTTATCGATCGCAATTAAAAAACGCCGGAGAACAACGAAAGCGCCACAGGGGTCGTCAGGCAAAGGTCTATGTCCCCGGGGAAAAAGGCCCCGAGGCCGTACGGATCACGGTGGGAATAACGGACGACAGTAAAACACAAGTGATCGGAGGCGATCTGAAGGAAGGCGACAGCGTGATCATCGGACTGAATTTCAATTCCCATAAAAACGCCAACCCGTCCGGCAATTTATTTTCAAAACTGCTGAATAAAGGGAGGTAGGAAATGGCCATGCCGGTCATCCGTTTTAGAAAGGTCAAAAAGATCTATCCCATGGGAGGCGAGATTGTTGAGGCCCTTCGTGGGGTGGATATCATTATCGACAAGGGAGAATCCATGGCCATCATGGGGCCTTCCGGTTCCGGCAAGTCCACCATGATGCACATCGCCGGACTTCTGGACAGTGCAACGGAAGGCGTCTACGAACTTGAAGGCGAAGATGTATCATCCCTTAACGGCGACAGAAGAGCGCTCGTAAGAAACCGCAAGATCGGGTTCATCTTTCAGGGATTCAACCTGTTGGCCCGATGCAGCGCCCTTGAAAATGTGGAGCTACCCATGCTCTATCGCCGACCCGGAGCGCCCGATCGCAAAAATAAGGCCATGGCATCACTGAACCTGGTGGGGATGGAAAACAGGGCCTTTCATCTGCCCAAACAACTATCGGGCGGTCAACAACAGCGGGTGGCCATCGCCAGGGCTCTGGTGAACGATCCGGCCCTCATCCTGGCGGACGAGCCCACGGGCAACCTGGACACCAAGACGGGGCGGGGGATCATGAAACTTCTGGGCGCTTTGCACGAAAAGGGAATTACGGTGATTCTCGTGACCCACGACCCCGAGGTGGGACGGTCCATGCATCGAAGGATTATCCTCCGAGACGGACTCATTGAAACCGACGAGGTGGGATGATATGGAAATGCTTATTACCGTCTTCCGTTTGGCTTTCCGCGGGTTGCTGGCATACAAAGCCCGGAGTCTCTTAACCATGCTGGGCATTATCATCGGCATTGGGGCCATCATTGTCATGATCAGCGTGGGCCGGGGGGCGAACATCAGCATTCAGCAGCAGATCAACGACCTTGGCGCCAACATGCTCATGCTCTTTTCGGGGTCCTCAAAAAAGGGGGGCGTCAGGGGCGGTTACGGCAGCAAGCCCACCTTACGGATCAAGGACGCCGAGGCCATCCTCAGGGAATGCTCCGCCGTGCTGGAAGCGGCCCATGTCACCTCCCAAATCGCACAGCTCGTTTCAGGGGAAAAGAACTGGAGCGCATCGGTTTCAGGAACCACCCCCAGCTATCCGATGGTCCGGGACTGGCCCGTCAGAGAAGGCGAATTCATTGCCGAACACCACATTCGCTCCGGCGCAAGCGTGGCCGTGCTGGGCCGGTCCGTGGCGGATAATCTCCTGGAACCGGGCGAGCCGGTTGTGGGTCAAAAGATCCGCATCAACAATGTACCGTTTCGCGTCATAGGTTTTCTTGAAAAAAAGGGGAGCGACCCCCGGGGGAGGGATCAGGACGACGTGGTCTTTGTGCCGCACACCACGTTCTCCCGAAAACTGCGGGGCAGCCGGTTGCCGGGAACGGTTCATTTTATCTGTTTGTCGGCCCAGGCCAAGCCCCTGGTGGGCGAGGCCAAACGGGAAGTGGAAGAACTTCTGCGGCAACGCCACCGAATCAAGCCCGGCGCCGAAGATGATTTTACGGTTCGAACCCTGGACGAATATGCGCAAATGGCCGACAAGACCATGGGTATCATGACCATTCTGCTCTCTTCCGTGGCCGCCATAAGCCTTATCGTTGGCGGCATCGGGATCATGAATATCATGTTGGTCTCGGTAACGGAAAGGACCCGGGAGATCGGCATCAGAATGGCCGTGGGGGCCAGGAAACAAGACGTACTGATTCAGTTTATGGCCGAGGCCGTCACCATGAGCGTTGTGGGAGGGATCTTCGGTACGCTCCTCGGCATCGCTGCATCAAGATTCATCGGCATGGTCACCGGATGGATGATCCCCATTCACGTGGACGTCATCTTCTTGGCCACCTTTTTTTCGGCGGCGGTGGGGATTTTTTTCGGGTTCTATCCCGCCCGTAAGGCATCCGGCATGGACCCCATTGAGGCCCTGCGGTACGAATAGCCACGGAAAAGGAAAAACCCTTTATTAAATGCATACACCTAAACTTTCACGCTGCAAGGAGATATGGGAGATGAAAGACACCGTTGGATTCATCGGGATGTGGGTTCTTGGTTTTTTGGCCGTCACGCTTTTTCACCAAAGTGTTTTGGCCAAGGAAATAAAGGTGTACACCCTGGATGGATGCGTAAAAGAGGCCTTGGCCAATAACTGGAAGCTTAAGGCAAAAAAAGAACAGCTCGACCAGGCCGAATATGTGAAGAACCAGGCCAGGGCAGAATTCCTTCCCAAGTTGAGTACCACATACGGCTACAAGAGATACGGTTTAAACCAGGAAATCTTTACCAGCAGGGGCCCTTTTGAGACGGGCAGCAAAAACAACTATCAGTGGACCGGCAGTGTAACCCAGCCCATATTTGCCGGTTTTGCCATTATCAGTACCTACAGGCTCGCCAAGCTGGGCATCGACGTGTCCCGGTTGGAGATCTTGACCGAAGAACTAGACCTGGCCCTGGAGGCAAAGACCGCCTACTTCAATATCCTCACATCCGACATGGCTGTTGAAACCGCGGACAAGGCGGCGGAAGCCCTTGAATCGCATGCCGAGGAAGCCAGGCAATTCCACAAAGTGGGCATGATTCCCGTTAATGACCTTCTCGAATCCGAAGTCAACGCCAGCAATGCCGACCATGATTTGATATCCGCAAAGAACCAGTCCCGCCTGGCCCGCTCCGGTTTTAACGCGGTCCTCTCCAGACCCATCAATGCTCCGGTGGAAATCGAAGACATCGAGGCTTACGTTCCCGAAAAGGGAAATTATCAGGAATATGTGGAGATAGCCCTCAAGAACCGACCGGAAATGAAGCTCATGGACGTCAAGCTCCTTCAGTCCGATCAACAGATTACCTTGGCCGGAAGCAAATACTACCCTGAAGTGGCCTTCACCTGGGACTACATCAAACAGGGGGATACGCCTTCGGTATCCGGGGGTGAGTATCATCAGGCGAGCAATTGGGAGGCGAGTGTGGGATTGACCTGGACCTTCTGGGAATGGGGCAAGACCTATTATTCGGTCAAGGAACAGAAGAGCGTCAAAAACCAGCTTCAGAAGACCATGATGGAACTGGAAGAGCAGATCCAGCTTCAGGTCAAGGACGCGGTCCTTGACCTTCAAACGGCGGAGGAAAACATTCCCATCACGAAAAAGGCGGTGGCCCAGGGGGAAGAAAATCTGAGAGTCAGCCGGGAACGTTACAAGGCCCAGGTGGGCACTTCCACCGAAGTGCTTGACGCACAAAGATATCTGACTCGGGCAAGGGTCAATCATTTCATGTCGCTGTTCGACTATCACCTGGCAAGGGCCCGGCTGCTCAGGGCCATGGGGACCTATTGAGGGGAGCAGATTGTGGATGAGCGCTGTTTACCCATGGTGCCGACTGAACGGCATCGTCCATGGCTTCAGAAGCAATTGTCTATCTTTCTCGATTGCCTTAAAGACCTTCCTTTTATCCATTATAACTGATCAGATCTCCCTTTGGACAGGCGTTCATTGTGCGCCCAACGTTGAGTGAACCGGCTTGTCCGGTTCCGGGTGGAGGCTCAGCTTGAAACGCTCGAAGCGTTTCGCCAGTACTGCCATCACACGATCCGCATCTGTTTTCAGTTGAAAACCTATGATGAAATCGTCCGCAAAGCGGATTAGAAAACACTTCCCCTACATCCTCGGTTCGACCTCTTTGATAAACCAGTCGTCCAGCACCTCATGCAAAAAGATGTTACTGAGCACCGTGGATATGACACCCCCTTGAGGCGTTCCTTTCTCAGGATATGTGACATCATCTCCCTCGACCACTCCGGCGTTCAACCAATGCGCAAGCGACGTGAACACCGTTTCAGGCTCGGCCCTGGCCTTTATTGCAAGCCAGACAAGGCTTGATTCTCCCGCCAGTACCGGGGGGACTTTCCCTCCCTGTTCTTCCGGTTTCTGAGCTACCACTTCGCAATTTCCTAATTTTCCGTTGACATAGTTTGTGACCTCAGTGTGTCTCCCATCTTTCCTATCAGAAAAACGTTATACCCGGTTTCACCTTCCCTACAGTGGGTCGCCTGGGTTGAACTTCCCCTCCTTCCCGGCTCTGACTGCTGAGCCAATGGAAACTTTTGGCTCTCCCAAGTTCCCGCCCATTTACGGGGTTTCCCAAGGTTTCGGATTTACCTTGGCGCGAGGAGCGTTTGGTTTGCGATTCCCCAATTTCAGACCAAAAGACCGTTTTCGGCGTAATCGGTAATTAGGGATCTTTTTGATTTCCATTCATCCGGTGTGAAGGCTGACGCTTCAATAGGCGCAAAGACTTCGTAGATGGCATCGGTCAAAATGTTGATACGATCCCAGTAACTCTTGTTTACAAAGCTTGAGGAGATGACCACTAAATCAATGTCGCTATCCTCACGGGCCGTGCCCGCGGCATGGGAACCGAAGAGTATAAGCTGGTCAACATGAATATTGATGGCTTCCAATGCCTTTTTGAATTCTTGGATGGTCTCTAGAACTGTTCCTTGACCCATTTCAATACATCCTTGCTCTTTCCAATTTTCTTAATTAAATAAAGTAGGTTATGGGTTTTAGGAGGGGTTTCAGCCAATTCTTTCGAGAACAGACCTTGTCGCTGAAGTGGAACAATTGATCGGGTCGACACGAAAGCTGCGTTACCGGGTCTTTCTACTGAAATCCTATTCCATGGGCTTACGCCTCGGAGAAACGCTCTCATTGCAGGTTAGCGATATCAACGGATCACAGAAACAGATACATGTCCTGCGCGGAAAGGGCCATAAGGATCGTTTTGTTCCACTGCCCTACCTGCATATCAAGCATTACGCGCTTTGTGGTGCAAACATCGCAACCCCTGTTGGTTATTTCCCAATGCCATCGGTTCACCCGAGCGTATTCGCAACGCCACCACGCACGTGGATCGCGGCGGCGCTCAAGCCGCAATGAAAGCGGTCGTAACCCAGTGTGGGATTAAAAAAAGTCTCGATCCACTCCCTGCGTCACGCTTTCGCCACACATCTGCTTGAACAAGGCCTGAGCTTGCGCCATATTCAAGCGTTACTCGGTCATGCCAGTCCTACGACCACCGCCCGTTACGCTCATTTGACCGACATCACCGAACAGAATTCATTAGCCGCTATTAACCGTTTGGTCAATACCCTGCACGTTGATTTGAGGAGGCTGTAATCATGGAACTTGCCTCTCTCATTCATCACTATTACGATGACTTTCACACCAAATACGGCTCACAACTTCTCCCGGGTCATTTGGCCGCCATCGCAGCGATCAAGCGATGTCGAACACCGGAAGCCGGTGAACTGTTTGTGCAATGCTCCGACTGCGGTCACACCGAATGGCGCCCCCGATCTTGTGGCCACCGCAGTTGTCCTCAATGTCAAAATCATGAAGCCTCGGTTTGGCTGGATCGTCAGCAAACTAGACTTTTACCCGTTGAATACTTTATGGCCACGTTTACAGTCCCCTATGAACTCAGATTTACGGCCTGGGATCATCAAACCCTCGCTTACAAACTTCTGTTTGCATGTGTTTCCAGCACATTGAAAGATTTCGGCTTGAATCCCAAAAACCTCGGGGCGGATATCGGCATGACCGCCATTCTGCATACCCACAATCGACGTCTGGATTACCATCCCCATATTCACGTAGTCTCAAAGGCGAAGATTTCTTATGGCTCGTGCTGCAACACGTCTTACCCAAAGGCTTTCGCCGGGTCAGAGACTATGGCTTTTTGCATGGCAACGCCAAAAAATTGCTCGTTCAATTGGTTTTGCAGGTGTTGATTGAAGTTTGTACGCTCTTACATTCAAAAAAATATATTTGCTTATATATAAAGACCCTGCTCACAAGCCGGGCTCGTCCAACCAATGGATAAGATTGTGGTTCGTTCCTCACACAATCCATCCTCATTCGTTATGTTTCGATATTGATTTTGCCTTCCAAGTATTTTGCTGCTTTACCAGATATAAGGACTCGATCATCAACAATCTCACAGGTTAATTCACCACCTCGTGATGATACTTGTTTAACTCTAAATCGTTTTGAACCAATCTTAGATGCCCAATATGGTGCAAGTTGTGTGTATGCGGAACCTGTTACCGGATCTTCAGGAATTCCATATTTGGGTGCAAAGAAACGTGCGATAAAATCGTATCGGGAGGATTTTGCCGTAATAATTACACCACGCAAATCAAGTTTAGTCAGTTGCTCAAAATCTGGTTTTGCTGTTTCAATATCAATTTCACGTTCAAAAACGACAATAAAATCTTCCGATCTCAGACACTCAATAGGTGCTATATTAAAAGCTTTTACGATTTCTTTTGGAATATCGCACAAAACAGGAGGTTGTGCAGGAAAATCCATAACTATCCGTTCATTATCCTTTGTCACGATCAATAATCCGGACCTGGAATCAAACTCAATCTTATCCCTTTTGTAACCGAGAATATTGAATAAAACGAAAGCCGTCGCCAGAGTTGCATGACCACATAAATCCACTTCGCCTTTTGGGGTAAACCATCTAATCTGAAGCCCATTTTCCTTTGGTACGAAAAATGCTGTTTCAGACAGATTATTTTCTTCTGCAATAGACTGCATTGTTTTATCGGGTAGCCATTCATCTAAAGGGCAAACCGCTGCCGGATTACCTTCAAATAACTTAGATGCAAATGCATCTATCTGATATAGAGATATTTCCATCAGTACTCCTGAATAAACATAACGTTGAGCTCACAGGCCCGCGCTGTTTGCGGGTCCTGTGGAGCGGCTGGTGTACGCCCGGCACGGGCGTGAACTTATGGGGTGTAAGTCCCCTGTGTGTGAATCCGGTTAATGTGTTTAAACCATTAGCCCAAATACTAGCCGAAGGCAAGGGCGGAACCGTGAGGGACCGTCTGGAGGAAGCCTCAGGCAAAGCTATGAGCCGACGAACAGAAACGGCATACAAGGCCCAGTCTCCGGGTAAGTCAGCACAACATGACGAAGCTCCGGATTCAGGAGTTAGGGTAAATGCCGCGGTTGTGTAGCGACAGTTCACGTCCTTATCCGGGGAGATCTGCCTCACGTGCGATGAGATCCGCTCTGCGAAAGATCCCGGAACGGACCACCGGGAAACCAAGGTCCAGGCGCATCCGGATGCTATCGCCGGGTGTGAGCGAATCATCAATGATAATGCACGACAGGTCTGGAAACGGGTGAAAGCCAATAAAGGCGCACCCGGTATCGACAAAATGTCGATTGATGACTTTCCAGCGTTTGCCCGTACCCATTGGGAGGGTATCCGCGATTCGTTTTTTAGCGGAAATTATCAACCCTTACCGGTTAAACGCGTGGAGATTCCCAAACCAACGGGAGGTACTCGTCCATTGGGCATTCCCTCAGTTGTTGACCGGGTGATCCAACAAGCCATATATCAAGTCATGATGCCCATCTTCGATTCGGATTTCTCCGAGGTCAGTTACGGGTTTTGGCCCGGAAGATCGGCAAAAGATGCGGTCCTCAAAGTGCGTGAGCATATTCGTCAACGTTATCGCGTTGCCGTGGACATGGACCTGTCAAAATTTTTCGACAGGGTCGACCACGACGTACTTATGCACCGGGTGGCCTTGAAAATCGGTGACAAGCGTGTTCTTGGCTTGATCGGAAAGTACCTGCGGGCCGGGGTGATGGTTAAAGGCCGTTTGCAGAAAAGCCGTGAAGGCGTTCCTCAGGGCGGCCCTTTATCGCCGCTGTTGGCTAATATCCTTTTGGTCAACCAGGATAAGAGCCCTCGTTTCAGCAACGGATGAGACCAACTTCCTCGGTTTCACCTTCAAGGGAACCAAAATCCGCTGGTCGGACAAGGCCTTGCGCGAATTCAAGCGGCGGGTCAAAGAACTGACCGGAAGAAGCTGGTTCGTCTCCATGGAGTACCGCTACAAGAAGCTCTCCCAGTACATTCGGGGATGGATGAACTATTTCGGTATGTCTGAATATTGCCGACCCATCCCGGAAATTGATCATTGGCTCAGACGCAGAATGCGTATGTGCTACTGGAAGCGCTGGCGGTACACCCGGACAAAAGTCCGGAAGCTCCGCAGGCTGGGGACTTCCCTGAAAGCATCCATAGATGGCGGGCTCAGCAGGAAAGGCCCATGGCGACTCGCACGTACCCTGGCGACCCAGACCGGCATGACCAATCAGTGGCTCAAGGATCAAGGTCTAATATCTGCCAAAGAGCTGTGGGTGAACATTCATTACCCGGCCACGGCCCGGTAAACTCTGTGAAGCGCCCCGTGCGGACCCGCATGCGGGGTGCTTGTGGGGGCTGGGGGAGAAAGCCCCCTGGCTACCCGATTAGGCCACACACTCGACCACAATACCTCCACATTCATCGTCCCTCTCTGCAAAACCTTCCACTAACCCCCATGGCCGCCGGGCCACAACGAATGATGAAAGTTTTTGGTGTCCATTTGTAGCAAGAAATAGCATAAAAGCACGGAATGAACCGGAAACTTTCATATAAAACATGGCAAACCTGTCAAGATTTCGTAGAGAATTTTCTGCGTGTCGTCGCCGCCATTCTTCAAGCGTTTCGAGCCTTCAGCATACGTTGGTGAACACGAATACCACGCAATTCTTGCTGAAACGAATGCCGAAATTGGTGGATACACGCGGTATTTCCCTCTCTGTTGCTGTGTAGAGACCATGCCTATCCATCACATATTCAGACGTTCCGAGCCTTCAGCGAACGTGAGTTGACGCGAAGATGACCAACACACAGGCCCGCTTCAAGCACCTGTCGTCGCGTACGAGCACAGCATGGCGCACTATCGCGCGATGCGAAACCTCCTTGCTGAAATCAGCACCATGCACTATTCCCGCTGTCTTTGCGGCAAGCACAGGGCAGAGAAGCACCACCCAAACACGACAGCGCAAGGGCAAGCGGGCCACCATGCGCCCAGATGCGAATACCCGACTTCGCTTTATGACGAGGGTGATTCAAACGAGATGCCGGGACGACACGCGGTCAATGCACCAGTGGGATGCTCTCCTACCCACTGGCGTAACTCGTCAGAAGTCCGAACACCGCCCTCAAGTACGGCTCGATACAGATCAATGGATGGGCACTCGAACGTGGGGTGGGCCTGTCGCCATTCCTTGAGTGTCAAAATACAGGTCCGAAGGGATGGCGTTAACGCGCGCTGCATTGGCGCCACCAAGTGCTCACTGCGCAGAGGGCATATTAAGCCGGAGAAACGAGCCCTGAATAAAGGGAGGCCTCACTCCGCTGAAGGCCCGAACGGTGCCACCTGCCGAATGGCAGGGGTAAATGGTCGTGGTTGTCAAAGAACGTGTACTTATTGGCCTAATGCCGCAGTAGCTGAAAGGTCGATAACGTCGCATTCTGGAAAACCCAGTAGGGCGGAACCTGTTTTATCCGCGCCTGCTCTGACCAGCCGAATCGCCGTATACGGACCCGTATGTACGGTGGTGTGGGAGGGGGGAGCTGTGAGGCTCCTCCCTATGCCTATATTTGCCGTTTTCAAAATTCCAGTGTCCTTTGCAGTAAACAGGTATCCCGCAAAATTTCAAAAATACTCAATTGATTTCATAGATATGACATGAAATATTTGATCACCGTTCCAAAACTCACTATTTACCTCGATAGATCTTTGTGCGTGCCCATTGTATTGGTGAGCATAGAATCGTCCTAAAATCATACTTGCAGTTTTTTGCACAAGGCTTCAAAATCATTTGCCTCAATATCAAAATTAGTCTCGCTTGGTTCCCCGAATCCCTCAGTGTCTTTTTCTGGAACGTTTACATATGCTGTATGCATCCCTGCGGTCTGGGCTGCTGCCAAATCACCTGTATGGGCAGCAACCATCATGGCCTCCGCCGGTTTAAGTCCCAGGAGGCTGGTTCCTTTTAGGTAGGCTTGTAATATCCCAAAAATTCGCATGAAAGAATACCGTCCCATTGCACCTTGGCTGCTTTTGAGCTGCTCACGATGCTTTCCCAGTTCAAGATTGTGAGTACTACTACCGTATATTTGGTTCGCAGACGGTTGATTGCTTCGGGTGCTCCGGCAAAGGCTTTAAGGTGATGCCAAGTTGATTTTACGAGAGATATGCGGTCAATCGTGGTCAATAGCGGATACCTGTTTGACAAATTGTCTAATGCCCGCATTTGCATGTCATCAGAATTAATCCATGGCAGATTTCCATGTCGTACCTGCGTGTGAATTTTAAACATTTCTTCTCGCCAGTCATTAGCAAAGGCTTCGCTATCTATTGCTTGGCCCTTTTCATCGGCCAATTCCTGAATTTTTTCCCGGGCTGTATTTTTCCAATCGAACACGGTTCCCCCTACATCAAAAAATAACCCTTTGACTTTATTCATAGGTCCTCCATTTTTTTATTTGTAGATTCCTGTTCAAATCCTAAATAGCGGGGAGTTCAGCGAGAGCCGGGTTGTTTCGGCTTCCGCTGGAACATTTTGTTATACTTTTTATATGATTTAAATATAGTTTCAGTTTCTGATGTTTTTATCCTTTTTGAAATTCTAAATAGGCCTCCTTCATTAATTTTGCTATTTGCATTTTTTGGGGGCATATTTTTTCTGCTTCTGAATAATCACTGCCAGTTATCTTGTCCCTGATCTCAATTGATATCTGTTCAAACATTTTCGCTGCCATATCCTTTATCTTTGCCCCATATCCTCGAGAATACATTAGGATTTCCAATATTTTGAATATAGGAATCTTATCTGTATTTGCCGGATCGCATTTACCACATCGTCTGCAGAAATACTGTCCTGTACTGTCTGAATAGTCAGTTAGTATTTTTTTTATTTCAACATCCAGAGAATTTTCGTCCATCGCTGCTGAAGCATTTGATTGTAAAAGTCTTGAGTTAGGCATGAGAGAGCAGACGGATGTCAAATTATTGTTCTGCCAGATCGCTTTCAACTTCGCCTGTTCAAAAGAAATACCGTGAACAGCAAACATAGTATTTAATTTTTCTTCATTAATTGGAAGCCCTTGCAATTCGGATTTTGGCTGAACAGTGAGGCCCATGGACTTAACAGCCAATATCCCAATACCTTTTTGGTGACATTTCTGTAAGGCATCTTCCATGCTTTTAATGCTCTGCAACCTGTAATTATAGGCAGTTTGAATCCCATCTATCCAGCCAAGTTCAGCAGCGCCTTTCAAACAGTTTTCCATATTCTTATGGGTACAAAACCCAAAAAAACGAATCTTCTTTTCCCTTTTTACCTTCTCAACCCATCTTCTTACATCATCAGTGAGCACCATGATATTATTTACAGGATGAATAGCCAAAAAGTCTATAACAGTCGTACCATTATCTTTGAGCGCTTTGTCCAGTTGCTCCTGCATAACAGCAGGATCTGTTGAATATACCTTTCCGGTTAAAAAGACATTCTCTCGTATCTCTGGATGGTTTTTAAAATATTTTAAATATACATTTCCGCTAATAAATGAAACGATCTCCCAGCAGTTTATGCCGAGCTTTAGGGCTTCATCCAGCAAGGCCTCGCTGTCTGTTTCAGTAAAAGATCCGCCGCCAAGACAGAGTTTAGATATCTTCACGCCGGTATTTCCGAATGTTCGCTTAGGCACAAGATGATAAGTGCTATTTTTTTTAATCATTTTAAGCTTCTTACATTAAGTGCGAAATATCTTACGTATAACAACGCCTTCACCAGTTTATCTGGTGAAAGGCGTGGTTGGAAATTTTTTGTCGATTAACATCAAACAGCTCTATTACTATAAGACAAAACAAGCTGTGAAGAATGAACATCCTTCTGTTTTTCCGGTCGAAATTCCAGATTGAAAATTTCAATCTTTTACCTTGTCTTTGCCTTCCTCCAATTGCTTAATTACCCGGTCGAAGTCACTCTCAAATAGACGGTCCTGAACGATGCGGTATTTTTCAAATTCACTATCGGCGTGCGCTCTGGCCAGATTGGCCGTTACCTTACCGGAATCCTGAAGGATCTCACGGTCGTCGAATTCCAGAAACATATCCAACCTCTTGGCCCAGTCTTCCATGGTCATCGGGATTTTCCGTTTGGCCCGTTCTTCAGCCAAATCCAGATAGGCGTTGACAATTCGTCCCAACGATTCCAACTCGTTCTTGGCCAGATAGTTCTTAGCCACCGATACATCGGTTTTCAAAATCTTACCGTCTGGAGCCTTTTCCCATGTAGCCAGCCCCATATTGGTTTTGGTGCTGCCGGCTCGCTGCATAATCAGCTCGGCAGCGGTGTTGCCGTGTATGGCAAAATGCAGTTTGTTCTGTACCTTGGCAAAGAACGCTTTGGTTGTCGGAGCGTCCTTGTTGTAGTCGACGCTGGTGGTATAAATGTCGGTGATTTTTTGGTAAAAGCGACGCTCGCTGAGCCGTATTTCTCGGATCTCTTCAAGCAGGCGCTCAAAATAGTCCTCACCAAGAAAAGCCCCGTTTTCCATGCGCTTTTTGTCCAGAACATAACCCTTTATGGCAAATTCACTCAGAACCTGGGTGGCCCACTGTCGGAACTGCGTCGCCCGAATGGAGTTTACCCGGTAACCGACCGAAATAATGGCGTCAAGACTGTAATGCTTTGTAGAGTACGATTTGCCGTCTGCCGCAGTTATTCGGAATTTCCTAATAACTGAATCCCGGTCCAGTTCATCTGAATCAAAGATATTTTTTAAATGTTCGTTTATTGTTGGAATGGAGACACTGAACAATGCTGCGATGAGTTTCTGGGTCAGCCAAATCGTTTCGTCTTCATATCGGGCCTCGATGCTCTGTTCACCCGCCTGCCCGGTAAAAATCAGGAACTCGGCCGTACTGTTGCGTATCAGCCGTTTTCCTTTGTCCTTATCCTGTTTCATGATGAATCCTCAGAAATCAAATTCCGTGCGGGACACCTGGTGCTCTTACTTATTATCCTCTGCCCCAACAATCCTATGGCGAAGCCATCGTTTGTCCAACATTCCCAAATAGGCGGATTCATCCACTTCATTTGGCTGGTTAAAATCCATAATTCAATAAGCAAGGTGATTCCAGATCCTAGATATTGCTTAAAACGAACTTTTTCGTGCCAAAAACATAGCTCTAAGACCGAAAAATGACCCTATTTTTAACCTAAATCCGCGCCAATTACGGATACTGCTTGGTCCGACCCCATAGCGTTCATTACCCGGCTACGCCCCGGTAGACTCTGTGAAGCGCCCCGTGCGGACCCGCATGCGGGGTGTTGTGGGGGCTGGAGGAGAAAGCCCCCCGGGCTACCCGATTATCCATAAACCATTCTTCACGCTGCTTCTATCCGTTTCAATTCGCTTATATCAATTGATTGTTTTGCTTTCCAAAGATCAAATTGAAGTTGAAGCCTAAGCCATCCCTCGGGAGTGCGACCAAAAACCTTAGATAGCCTTAATGCCATCTCTGAGCTAACGCCCCCGCGACCATTTAACAAGGCTGATAACGTCTTTCTAGTGACTCCCAAGGCACAAGCGGCTTCCGTCACAGTCATATTTAAGCCATCCACACAGAATTCTCTTATAATTTCGCCAGGATGAGGCGGATTATACATGCTCATATTGCCTCCTAATGATAATCTTCATAATTCACATCAAATGCATCGCCGTTTTGGATTTTAAATGTGAGCCGCCAATTCCCACTGACACTAACCGCCCAAGTTCCTTTCCGGCTACCTTTGAGTTGATGCAAGCCAAGGCCGGGCAAATCCATATCCTCTATGGTTTCGGCGGTTTCCAGCAAAGCGAGGATTTTTCGTATCCGAGCTGCATGTTTAGGATCAACACCGCCTGGGACTCCTGTTTCAAATAGCTTTTTCAGGCCTTTATGTTTAAATTTCTGGATCATATACGAACACTGTAACCAGATACGTATCAGGTGTCAAGGCTTGTGTTGTGTAAGCATGGAAAGGATAACGAAAGCGTAACCGGATGGCAATGGAGCGCAGCGTAATTGCCAGTCCGCGTTCACGCAATGGTTGGGTCTTAAGTCTCTTTCTCAGAAAGTTCCCTTTGAGTGTCTTCCAGAATTCGGTACCTATCACTATGCTTCAAATGTTCAACAGATTTCTTCGCTTCCATTACTGCCGACAAGATGTCATCTCGCCATTGGGGATCTACGGATCTTGCTGCAACTAAAAGTGCTATCGCAGCATGATAGCCGATAAATGGCTTTTCTTCCTTAAGCCGGTCTGCAAGCCACGTCAGATATCCAATATGTGGCTTGACCTGCAATATGGCGACAGCTGCAAGCCTATCACCAGGATGGTAGCTGTCGCTGAGTTCGGGGAGGTAGGGATAGCAGGCTAAACCAAGACTTCTCATTTTGGTCAGCAATTCCCGCTTATGTCGGAAAGGCCCAAGAACAGTGCATTTTGGAATTTCATTTTCGTAAAGGTCTTCACTGAAAGAACGGCATAGAAAGGTCTTTTTCTTAAATTTTTTAAAAAAATGTGAAATTTTTTGGCAACCTTCAGAAAAACCTGGACTTTGAGAGCAACTTGGCCGATGATTACTGCCTATGGGAATCACGAGCCAAGAGGGAAAAAAACAAAAAGGCAAGATTGGAATTCGAAAGCATCTTAATGCGGATGCAATGCTCAAGCGTCTGCATAAAGATTTTTCGGACGTGTCGGACTGCCGTGAGGATCCCGAGGTCATCATTGCGGATGCCTTGATGTCCGGTTTTGCTCTCTTTTCGCTCAAGTATCCATCATTGCTTGCTTTTGATGAAAGAAGAAAAATCGATAGTAATCTTGGTAATATATACCATATAAGAAAGATCCCTTGCGACAGTCAGATGCGTACCATTCTTGATGAAGTCGACCCTGAAGAACTTCGGAAACCGTTTAAGAATATCTTCAGTGAATTGCAAAGGGGGAAAGTGCTTGAACGTATGGTTTTTTTCGAAGGATGTTATCTTCTAACTTTGGATGGAACGGGGTATTTCTCTTCAAAGAAGATTTTCTCTGATAGTTGTCTGGGAAAAGTATCGAAAAAAACCGGCGAAACAACCTATTACCAGCAAATGTTGGGGGCAGCGATTGTACACCCCGATTTCAAAGAGGTCGTTCCGTTTGCTCCGGAATTCATCGTTAAGCAGGACGGCCAAAACAAGAACGACTGTGAACGTAATGCGGCGAAACGTTTTTTGAAGAAGCTGAAAGAGGATCATCCACATTTGCCCCTCATTATTACAGAAGATGCGTTAAGTTCGAATGCACCCCATATAAGGGAAATAGAAAAGCACAACCTTCATTACATCTTGGGAGTTAAAAAAGGCGATCACGCTTTCTTATTTAATCAGGTTGAACAAGCGCGGATAAATGGTGACGCTATTCAATTCGAATTGGTCGATAAAGATAATCCTGAAAAAACTCATCGTTTTCTGTTCCTTAATCAAGTGCCCCTCAATGCCTCAAACAAGGATATGCTGGTTAACTTTCTGGAATATTGGGAAATTACATCGGAAAAGACACAGCATTTCAGTTGGGTAACTGATTTTGTCATAGAAAATGACAATGTGTACCAGCTAATGCGAGGTGGCCGTTCGAGATGGAAGGTGGAAAATGAAACCTTCAATACTCTCAAAAACCAAGGCTATCATTTCGGACACAACTACGGGCTCGGCAAGAAGAATCTGAGTCTTGTTTTTGTGATGCTTATGATGTTGGCTTTTTTGGTTGATCAAACACAGCAGCTTTCTTGTCCTCTATTTAAAGCCGCATGGCATAAACTCGGTTCCAAAAGGGAATTGTGGGAACGTATGAGAGCTTTGTTTAAAGATTTTGAACTTAAATCCATGAGGATGCTCTATGAAGCTCTCTATTATGGCGTAAAATTTCAAGCGCCGGTCATCTTGTATGACACTGGGTGAATTTGTCATGTCCGAATCCGTATACAAAAAAACTCTCAATGCTAAAGAAACTGGAACTTCCGGAAATGGATATCTCTGGCCTAATTCATATCTCTTCCATTCTTACTTTTGTCAAAAAACTTCAAGCCGCAAAAAATCGAGGGGACCAATGGTGAATTTGGAGTAATTTATCCCAAAAGCTTCTGACCTCACCGTTTCTTTTAGAAACATATTTTAAAATACAATGAGTAATTTTATGACCGGGAATTGCTGATTATCAGGTCATTTTGCCCTGATAATAAACCAAAACCCCTATTATCAAGGCATTTCCGCTTTGATATTGAATTATCAGGCAATTTGGCCTTGATATTAGCTCTCAAACGATATTATCAAGGCAAAATCGTCAAAATACATACAAACCATAGATCTGCAATTCTTCCTTATTTTTTAATCATCAGCAGACTATAAAGAGAGCAAACACAATGTCAACTAAAAACTAATGGATGATGGTCATTCAGTTATACGGCTTGGGCATTATTCAATTCACACCGAAAGATCCTATTGGAATTGGATTAAGCGTTTTGTACACTTTCATGGTATGAAATCCCGCAATGATCTTCAGAGTCAAGACGCCGAAAGTAGGATCGAACAATTTGGACCCACCTCTCCGTGAAGGATGAGGTAGAAGCGCTCGATGTGCAAACGACACCGAGTAGAGCCTCTCTTCAGGGGCAATCGGCAATTTCCATTCTAAGAAAATTAAAAGAGCAAAACAATGAGATGTAATGATGCATCTCCAAGGGGGTTTTCATACTTTGTTCTTATACTTCCAATACCTTACCCGCAACTTCTTCGTGTTTACCGACATACACAGGGGATAATCGTTTTCCTGCGAATGAGAAATTCGATGGTTATGCGATAACTGATTTTGCTAGAAGCGGAAATAGAGGACAAGCAGGGCAACCACGGGGATTGCCCCTACGGCGCGACATAAAACCACGGAATACTAATCAGGACGCGTCGTCCGGTCTGTTCTTTACGGGTCAGATGTAGAAACCCGGTGAAAGCAGGCGTAAAAGTAGACGGCGGAGATAGCGCCAAAGACCGGCCGGCGACCGCACCGGAAGGATCGGTTATTTTTTTGATGGCGCATCCGAAATTTCATCGTACTTTTTCGCCTGTTCATCAGCGATTTTTCCGATATCTTTCTTCATTTTCTGGTACTGCTTAACGTCCTGGTTTCCAGTGACTTTGTCGACCACTTTTTCGCCGCTATCGCACCCGGCCAGGATAAAAATACCGGCCATCATCGGCAACAGTCCCATTAACAAGCCATTTAGGGTTATGCGTTTCATTTTAATGGTCCTCCTTGGTGGGCGAATGCTTCCATAAGGGCCTATTCTTGCCCATCGGCCGCCAATTCACCTTCTGTTATTATTCTTTTTCCACTGGCGAGAAATAGGATAATATGTATCGGACGATGATTACAAGTGTTTTCAGAACAATAAAATCAATTATGACGACACGGCCGACGATTAATAGCTGAGCAACAAATATTGATAAAAGGAGCCTTTAAATTATGGACATCTATGATGTAATTGTGATCGGCGGCGGCCCGGGGGGTTATGTGGCGGCAGCACGTGCCAGTCATTTAGGGATGAAAACGGCCCTGGTAGAAAAAGAAGCCCTCGGCGGCACCTGTCTGAACTGGGGCTGTATCCCCACAAAATCGTTGCTCCGAAATGCCGAAGTGATTCACCTGCTGAGCCGGGGGCGGACTTTTGGTTTTTCCTTTGAGAATCTGTTCGTGGACTATGCCGCGGCCCACAAACGAAGTCGCCAAGTGGTGATGCGGCAGAACCGTCGTGTAACGGCACTCATGAGGAGCTGCGGCGTTACGGTCTACGAGGGTACAGCTTGCTTTTCCGGCCCTGATACGCTCAACGTGACGCCTTCCGGCGTAAGCCTTCGGGCCGAAAATATTATCATCGCCACGGGTGCTGAAAGTCGAGAGCTCCCAAACAGCGCATTTGATGGAGAAAACATCATCAACTACCGAAATGCATTGGAACTCACCGAGATACCCAAATCCGCAATCATCGTGGGAGCCGGCCCCATCGGCATGGAGTTCGCCACCCTTTGGAACCGATATGGCTGCCATGTGACGGTGGTGGAGTTCATGCCCCATGCTCTGCCTTTTGAGGAAGTCGAGATCAGCATGGAGGTGGAAAAGCAGTTTAAGCGGGATGGCATCACCCTTATAACGGAAAGCCTGTTGGAAACCGTTAAACCCCTGGATAAGGAGGTGTCGGTAACCATAAAAACCGGAGATACACATGAAACCTTAATCGTCGATAAGGTCCTGGTGGCCATCGGTTTTACCCCCAAAACTCATGGCCTGAATCTGGAAAAAGCGGGAGTAACCCTTTCAAATAGGGCTATCGATGTGGATGAAACCATGCGCACCAATGTCCCCCATATTTACGCCATCGGGGATGTGAACGGAAAGATGGGTCTGGCGCACGTGGCATCGGCCCAGGGCATGATTGCCGCGGAAGCCATTGCCGGCAGACCCACGACCCCGTTGGATTATGTCAATATTCCCCGATGCACCTACACTCAGCCCGAAGTGGCCTCCGTCGGGTTGACCGAGGCCCGGGCCCGTGAACTGGGTCATGAGGTGATCACCGCGGTCAGTCCCTTTGCGGGGAACGGCAAGGCGGTAGCCATGGACGAAAACAGCGGGTTTGCCAAAATCGTGGCCGAAGCCCAGAGTAAGAAGATACTGGGTGTTCACCTGGTGGGCGGGCACGTCACCGAACTGGTGGCCGGCCCCGCGTCCCTGATGTCCCTCAAAGCAACGGCGGAACAGCTGGCGGACACGGTGTACCCCCACCCGACCTTAAGTGAAGCACTCATGGAGGCCGCCCATGCGCTTTGCGGCCGTGCGATTCATCTTTAGCCGTTTTTTTTTCAAAATAACAACTGGACGCGAGACAGGAGAATGGTCCATCAAATCTTCAGCGCCACAGGGTGCGAAAGTAATGCTCAAAAAAAACAAGCCGACCCCCGTGGTCAATTCCGGAGATCAGCTTGTCGTTTGGAAGGGGGCAATCGATATTTCAAGGAGGCTATGCCAAGTCTCGAGCCC
This sequence comes from Desulfatiglandales bacterium, assembly GCA_963664475.2. Taxonomy (GTDB): domain Bacteria; phylum Desulfobacterota; class DSM-4660; order Desulfatiglandales; family Desulfatiglandaceae; genus NaphS2. The sequence goes on along the minus strand of CAXXXE010000001.1, from coordinate 443,133 downwards.
AGTATGTGAAACGGTATGAGCAATATTCATGCCGCAAAACCGCCATGAAAATCGAATATTGGCTTTCGGCGGTCAGGGAACCGGATTTACATCGGTATTTAATGGGGTTACCCGATTGCTTCCCTGCTGTAAATGAAATCCACGCCAATTGAATCCTTCCGATATCCCCCCTTAACGCTTAACATGCGTTAAGAATCTTAACTTAACAATTGAACATCCGGATCCCCCCATTGGCAAGTGTTCAGCGGAAAAAAAGGGTGTTTTCCCAAATCAATTCTTTGACGGCATCGTTTTTGCATAACCCCAAACCATTTACAAATCCATAAAACCTTTTTCGTACCGATAGCGAAAAAAAGCGTGAAAACCACTTTTCATGAAGCATAGCAGCATCTTTCAGGAGGGAAAAATGGCAAAAAGTTTAGGGGTTTTTGTAAGCTCCGACCAGCATTTGGACAAACTCATTAAATTGTGCGAGGCGGCGAAACAGAAAGGTGATGTAGCGTTAACCATTTTTTTCAGCCATCTGGGAACAAAACTGACCCAGCATCCGAGGTTTGGGGAACTCGAGGGAATGGCTACCATGAGCCTGTGCAACGTGGGATTTGAAAGCCATGGTTTGAAGCCGCCGGTTCAAGGCATCGACGAGGGTGATTTCGCCACCCAGGCCAGGAACGGAGAATTGATCGAAGATTGCGACCGTTATGTTGTTTTGTAGAAGGAGTGTAGAATAATGGAGAATGTGCAACACGTGGCGTTTCTGGTGCGCCGAAAAGAAGACCTCTGGGAGGGATCGCGATCCACCCTGGGGCTGGCCGTTGAGAATCTGTATTCATATATGTTCGTGCTGGATATTGAAGTGGACATGACTGAAAAATATAAGGAAAATCTGGAATGGCTCGAGGATATGGAATGTGAATATTTTTCCAATAACAAGGTCAATTCGGAAAAACACGGTTTTCAATATCTGAGCCTGGAGGAGATCGGCCGAAAACTCCGGGAAATGGACCTGATCATCCCTTTTTAGGAGCGTTATTCATGGAATTTCTGCACATCTATAAGACAGAACCCGACGAGACGACCAGAACCCTGGCGAACATTATTTCCGAAGGGGAAGAAACCTCGGCGTTTTTACTGTACCAGGGAGAACCCGATTACGGAGAGCTGATCGATTTGATCTTTGAACACGACAAGGTCATCAGCTGGTGGTAATGGGGCCCGTTCACCGAAATTTAACGTCGGAATGAAAACAACACGTTCCGCCAAATTCCCAAAGGAGGCATCCGATGGCCGAAGCGATCGTTCACAATCCGCCGATCAGCATTACAGACCTGGCGTTATTGAAAAAAAATGGCGCAACCATAACGGTTTCCAATACGTTCGAGATTAATGAAGTGGATCTGGCTCATGAGGAAAACCCCTTCCGTGCATTTCTGTTCTTCTCTCTATTTTCGGGCACCGTCGATGGCGAACCCTATGAATTCAGGAAGTGCTATTCACGGGGATGCACCCACAATTTGTGCCCCCATGTTTCCCAGGCGGTCATGATTGCCAACCGTTATTTGAAACGAGACTACAAAACCTTGGAAAAGGCCGGGATCGCGCTGGAAGAAAATCTTTTTACCCTGGAAGATATGTTGGCGCGGTTTGAAGAACAACGGGGCGACTTTGTGGCCACCCTCATCCTCGAGGACTATATCCACATCGCCAAAGATGGGGATAAAGTCGTTATCAAGGTTTCCCTGGAAAATTTTCCCGCCGTTGAGAACTTTGCCAATTACAGCGAAAAACGCATGTTTTTCGCCGCCAATTTCAGCGTGGACTATCTGGGAGAAACCCATATCTGCCATCGGTGTTTTTCATGTTACCCCATGGAACGGGAGCGGACTGACGCCCAAACCGCCAGGGAACTGACCAACAGGCGACTGGTATCCATCTATAGCGAATTTGATAAGGCAGGCATTGTCTATAACAAGGTGCTTTTTTAAACAGGCGTCAGCCCGAAATGGCCCTGCTCACCTGAATATCGTGCGCCTTCAAGCGTTTCCACAGGGTCACACGGCTGATGCCGAGGATTTTGGCCGCCTCGGACTTATTTCCATTGGTTTTTTTCAAGGCCTCCAGAAGGACTTTTTTTGAGTCTGAATCCACTCGGAGCTCCTTTTGCAAACGTGGTTCCGAGGGATATTTGGTTTTGCCGTTAATGCTGGGCGGAAAGTGATTTTTTTGAATTTCTTCCCCCGAACAAAGCACAAAGGCGTATTCAATGGCATTGATCAACTCGCGGATATTGCCGGGCCAGTCGTATTCCACCAGCCGTTCCAGGGCCTCTTCCGCCATGCCGACAATTTTTTTCCGGCTCTTGAGCCGAATTCTACCGATAAAGGCATCAACGAGCAGGGGAATGTCTTCGCGTCGTTCCCTGAGGGGCGGCAGATAGATGGGAATGACGCCCACACGATAGTAGAGATCTTCCCGAAAGCGGCCTTCTTCCATCAGTATTTTTAGATCCTTGTTGGTGGCCGTAATAATGCGCACATCGATGGCGACGGGTTTGTGATCCCCCACCTTTTCGATCTCCTTTTCCTGCAACACGCGCAGCAGCTTTACCTGGGTGGTAAGGGGAATGTCCCCGATTTCATCTAAGAATATGTCCCCCCCGTTGGCCGCTTCAAAACGCCCTTTCCGGTGGCGATCCGCCCCGGTAAAGGCCCCTTTCACGTGCCCGAACAGTTCACTTTCCAGAAGGGATTCATTTAAAGCCGCACAGTTTACTTTAACGAACGGCCCTTCCGAACGCTGCCCCAAACGGTGTATGGCCGCTGCCGCCAGTTCCTTTCCCGTACCGCTTTCGCCGTAGATGGCCACGGGGGCACTGGAATCGGCCGCACTTCGAATCAAGTCAAAGACCTGACTTATGGCGGCTGATCTACCGATAATCCCCTCGAAACTCTCCTCGATGCTCAATTCATGACGCAAAGAGGTGATGACCCGGTCCCGGTCCACCAGTTCTGTGCAGTCGGCCAGGTTTTCCACACCCCCCACCACTTCGCCGTCCTTGTCTTTTAAGACGGCGGCATTTTTGAGTACATGCACCGGGGAACCGTCTTTTCGTTTGATCATACACGGCTTGTGGTGTACCTGGCCTTTACTGAAAAGTTCACAGTGTTTCATCCCGCCCAATGCCATGGATTGAAAACAGGTGTTGCACTCAAGGATCTTGCAGGGCTTTCCAATCAATTCCTTTTCACTATACCCGGTGAGCGTTTCGAAAGCGTTGTTCACGGAAAGGATCATGCCATCGGGATCCACCACCATGAGTCCGTCCAACATGGTTTGCACCACGGTCTTCCAATACTGGCTGTATTCATTTTCAAACATTTTCACCTCCGGCTGAAACAAATCACAACACGTTAACGGTTAACACAAATGAACAGTTGTTAATCCTAAAACGTTAAGGCCATAAACGCAACAATATTCCGAAAGACACTACCAAATCAGATACTTAGATAATTTATGGTTCATTGCGGAAAAACCGGCATTGGACTTGCATTATACCGAAACAACGCTTTTCATGATACGGGTCAAAACGTGAAAAATGAATTTCAAATTGACAGGGTTCTGGATCTGCGGGGATGGAGTTGCCCCTGGTGTATTGTCAAGGCCAAAAGCTGGCTCCGTAGTATGAAACCGGGTCAGATTCTGGAAATGCTCACCACCGATCCCGAAACCCTTAAAAATTTCCCCTCCATTTTGCGGAGTGGAAACGATCGGATCATAGAGATCAAACATTACCCTGATTATCACCGGCTGTTAATCCGTCGAGGGTAAAAAAGGGCATCGCCTTACTTCAGGCGGAAAAAAAGAACAACCATCAAAAGAAGGAGAATTTACCATGGGAGAAATAGATCTGAGCAGCATTAAAGCGGATAATGTCGTAGATGCAAGGGGTGTTTCCTGTCCTGGGCCGTTGCTGGAAGCCAAAAAGGGTATGGGAAATGTTCAGGTGGGTCAGGTCCTCGAGATCCTGTCCAATGATCCCGGCAGCAGAAACGATATTCCCAGATGGGCCAAGAAGGTGGGTCACGACTACCTTGGCATGTTGAGCGTCGATGGTGCGGACAGACTGTTTGTCAAACGACAAAAATAGGCGAGGAACCGGAAAAATGGCAGCCCAGGAAAACCAGGCAAAGATTTTGATTTTGGCGACCGAAGACTGCGCCTATCCGGGCGCCAACGCAGTGGGTCAGGCCCACATGAGTTACCCGGAGAATACCTATGTGATGCGGGTCCGGGCCCCGGTTATGTTCCCCGAGCAGTTCTATCTGAACTGCTTCAAAAAGGGGATTTACGGCATCATCATCATGAGTTGTGGAGTGGAATGCCCCTATGACGGCGCCTATCCGGCCCTTGCCGCCCGCGTGGACAAAGTGTACGCCATGATGCGCGAACAGGGCCTGGATCCCCGCAGGCTTCGTCTCACCGGCGTCTGCACCGTCTGTACCAAAGCCTTTGTAAAAGAGGTGAATCAGATGAATCAGCTTGCGATCGAGCTGGGGCCTCCAGGGACCGAAAACAAGAAGGCGGCATAGGACAGGTTCCATGGGAAACGAAAGGAAAAGTGAATGTCCACAAACAAGATAGAATTCGACGCACTGGTAGTGGGGGGCGGCATCGCGGGGCTGCAAACGGCCCTGGATTTAGCCGACCAGGATTTCAAGGTGGTCATTGTGGAAAAGGATTCCACCATTGGCGGCAAGATGATTCGGCTTGCCAAGGTTTTTCCCACCCTGGACTGCGCCAGCTGCATCACAACCCCGAAAATGTCGGCGGCGGCCCATCATCCCAACATCACCATCTTTACCTATTGCGACCTTAAATCCCTTAAGAGAACCGGCGGTGAGATCACGGCGCTGGTCACTCAAAAACCCAGATTTGTTGATGAAGTCAAGTGCATCGGCTGCCGGCAATGCGAGTACGCCTGTCCCGTTTATGTTCCCGATGAGGAACAGGGCGGATTTGCCGCGCGCAAGGCTATTTGCGTGCCATTTTCGACCGCCATTCCCCAGATTGCAATCATGGATGTCGAAAACTGCACCCTGTGCGGAAAATGCGCCAAAGTGTGCCCCACAAATGCCGTTGATTATTTCCAGAAACCTGAGGATTTTACCCTGACGGCCAAAACGGCTGTCATCGCCACCGGTTTTGAATTCACGCCGCTCGATGACAAACAACAGTACGGGTACGGCCAAATCCCCAACGTTGTCACAGCGCTCCAGATGGAGCGTCTGCTGGCGCCCCATGGCCCCTACAGCCGCGTACTCAGGCCGTCCGACGGCATGGAACCTGATTCCATCGCGTTCATTCAATGCGCCGGTTCCAGAGACAAGAGCATGGGGGTTTCCTACTGCTCGCGGGTATGCTGCATGTACGCCATCAAACAGGCCATGCTGCTCTCCGGGGCTGTCCCAATGGCCGATATCGCCGTTTACTATATGGATATCCGCGCCTTCGGAAAAGGATATGAACAGTTTTATCAAAATTCCAAGGCCATGGGCGTTGAGTTTATCAAAGGGAAAGTGGCCTCCATTGATCCGGGCGAAAACGGCACCGTCAAACTTCACTATGAAGCTCAAGGGAAGGACGGGGGCGTCAAGACGGCCGAACATGATCTGGTCGTTCTGTCGCTGGGCATGGTAGCCGGATGGAATCCGGAAAACGTATGCGCCCTTTCCACCGGAAACGACGCCTTCATTAAAACCATACAGCCCAAGATTGCCCCTACGCTGACGGACATGGAAGGGGTTTTTGTGGCGGGCGTGGCAGCCGGGCCCAAGGATATCGTGGATTCGATTGTGGAAGCGGGCGCCGCGGCCATGGAGGCCTCCAATTATCTCACGAGGCGTGCCCGCAAACTTGCGGCGTAAGATACAGGACCGAGGTCCGCGAAACCATTTTTGGAGACAGCATAATGGCGGATGACAACAAGGATAAAAAAGCAAGCCCCGGGCAGAAGGTAGGCGTTTACGTCTGCCACTGCGGCGGCAATATTTCCGATCACGTGGCAGTAGAACAGGTCTGCAAAAATGCGGGAAAGATTCCTGGAGTGGTCAAAGTCCAGGACAACCCTTTCATGTGCTCTGACCCGGGACAGGCCCTGATCATGGAAGATATCAAAAACGGCGTAGTGGACCGGGTGGTCGTCGCCTCCTGCGCCCCGGATCTTCATGAAAACACTTTCCGAAACGCTATTTCAAGGGCCGGCGGAAATCCCTACATTTACGAACATGCCAATATTCGAGAGCAGGTGAGCTGGGTTCACCATGGGGATCAGGCCACCAACAAGGCAACCCGCCTTGTGGCCGCGGCAGCGGCCAAGGCCAGGGAACTTCAGCCCCTCGAGCCCTATCGGGTCGATGCCAAAAAACACGTAACCGTTATCGGGGGCGGCATTGCCGGCCTCAAAAGTGCCCTGGACCTGGCCCGAAGCGGCATCGATGTGGTCATGGTGGAAAAATCGCCTTTTCTGGGGGGATGGACCGCCAAATGGGACCGGGCATTTCCAACGGATGATCCGGTTTCAGAGCTGGTGGCGAAACTTTCGGACGAGGTGTTAAACAACGAAAAGATTACCGTGTACACCTGTTCTCAGATCACCGCATTTGAAGGGTTCATTGGAAATTTCAAGCTCACCCTGACGCAACAGCCGCCCGAGTCGGATGCGCACGAGGAGGACATCAAACGATGGAGCGAATCGGGTAAAGGGCTTGGGGAATTTGTTCCCCTGGTCGGTGTATGCTCCGCGGGCATTCCGGAAATGAAAACAACCCATGACATCGAAACGGGCGCCATTGTTCTGGCCACCGGTTTCAAACCCTATGAACCGAGATATGGTGAATTCCGGCACGGAGAATCAAAGGAAGTCATCACCCTTCCCGAACTGATCCGGCTCATGGCCGAAAACCGTAAAAAAGGGGTCGGCGACATCCTGACGGTAAACGGCAGAAAAATTCGCAATGTGGCCATGATTCACTGTGTGGGAAGTCGGCAGATTCCGGGCATCGATGAACCCAATGCCAAAGGAAAACTCAATGAATACTGCTCCAGAACCTGCTGCAGTGCCACTCTCCATGCCGCAAGCATGATTCGGAAAGTGCATCCGAAAACACGGGTCTTTGATTTTTACCGCGACATTCGAACCTACGGTCGGGGACAGGAAGAACTTTATGAAGAGGCTTCCAGCAACAAGGTGGTGTTTTTCCGTTTTGAAGCGGGCGAACCACCAGAAGTTACCCGAAACACGGATTCCGGCGACTTTCCCCTGCGTATCAAGGTGAAAGACACCCTCACCTTTGATGAAGAGATCGAAATGCCGGTGGATCTGGTGGTTCTGGCCGTGGGTATGGAATCCAACGATATCTCCGACCTGGCTGAAATGATGAAAATATCCGTTGGCGTAGATGGATTCCTGCTGGAAGTGCACCCCAAACTGCGGCCGGTTGAACTTGCTCAGTCGGGGATATTGCTCGCCGGGACCTGCCAGGCGCCCTTTGATATTGGAGAGACTTGCGCCGCGTCATCGGGGGCGGCCGTCAAAGCCTCGGCCATACTGGGACGGGGCTATGTGGAACTGGATCCCTTTATCGCGGAAGTGGATCTGAACAAATGCAACGGAACCGGCGCCTGTGTAAAGGCCTGCGTCCATGAAGGGGCGTTGACCCTCGTCGAAATGGAAGTGAACGGCGAGAAAGTCATGCGCGCACAGGTCAACCCGGCCTTTTGCACGGGTGGCGGCACCTGCGTGGCGGTCTGTCCAGAAAACGCCATCAACATCAAAGGATGGACCTTGAAACAATATGAAGACATGGTGGACATGATCGTTTCCAACCAAATTCTGCCATTGGAAATGTCTTGAGGAGGGCGCATCATGAGCAAAGACACTGAAACCACAGAACAAAAAGAAGCCATGAAAGCCCTTCGACAGGAGCGGAAAGCATGGATCAAAACCGCGGCCGCTAAGGTGAAAGAACACAACAGCGCCCTTCGGGCCATCCGTGAGCAGTTGAAAGACATGCCGCGAACGGTGCCTGAAATCGCCGAAGGCACGGGTCTTTCGACCTCGAAAGTCATGTGGTATGTGGCCAGCATGAAAAAATTCGGGGAAATCCTCGAGGCGGACCAGGACGACAGCTACTTTCGTTACCAGCTTCCAGGCGGAGAAACGGGCGCGGATTAGATTGAAACCCGTCCACTCGCCATGGCTAAATATTCCACTAAGGGGGATAAGGAATGACACAGGTATATCCCGATTTTGCCGATGAATTAGAGGGGTTTGGCGTTAACACCACCATGGATTGTTTCAACTGTGGGACGTGCGCGGCCATATGCCCGCTGATCTATGAGCATTTTCCGAGAAAAATGATTCGGTACGCCCAGATCGGCGCAAAGGACCGAATTCTTGCAAACTACGAAGATCTCTGGCGATGTCTGCACTGCGGTCTTTGCATCCAGACCTGCCCGAGGGAAGCCGACCCCGGAGATCTGATCCTGGGATTGAGGCGGTTTGTGGTGGATCACTGGAGGAGGGGCTAAAATGTACAACCCGAGACATATTATCGATGTCCTTGCGGACAACATCCGGAAAACACGGAACCCCTTCGGCGCGGGAAACAAGACCATGAACAAATGGTGGAAAGGGGCCAATCTGCCTTTACAAGGCGACACCATGCTCTATACCGGGCTCATGTATCAGTTAATGCCCTACATTAAAAAGACCACCCATCAGATCGAACGGTTTGAAAACACCAAGCTGGCCGATTATGTGGGCTACCAGAAATATGTTCCCAAAATGCTGGTAAAATCGGCCTTTGTTTTCATGGCGGATAAGAAAGAGAAGGAAGACAGCGACAACATCCTGAAAGCAATGGTCAAGTTGCTTAAAAGATCCAATGTCAATTTTTTCTACAAGCCCGAGCTGGATTTTTACAGCGGCATCCTGCTCTACGACCTCGGCGACAACGAGGGGTTCATCGAACATGCCAAATTTGTAGCGGAAAAGTTGAAAGCGAACGGCATCAAAAAAATTGTCACGGTGGATCCCCATACCACTTATGCCCTGAAAGTACTGTATCCCAGGTACACGGGTATCGAATTCGAGGTCAAAACCTATTTTGAACTCATCGAATTTGAAGCCAGGGATGGTAACAGTCAGGTAACCCTCCATGATCCCTGTTTTTATGGTCGTTACCTGGAACTGTCGGATGTGCCCAGAAAAATCCTGGATAAATTCGGCATTGAACATGTGGAGGTGCGCAATTCAGGCAAATTCACCCATTGCTGCGGAGGCCCCGCTGAATCCGTATCGCCTGCCCTCACCAAGGAGATTCTAACAAAGCGATATGCGGCGCTTCAGGAGACCGGAAAACCAATCCTGGCCATGTGCCCCGTGTGCCTGGGCAATCTTCAAAAAATCGGCGCCAATGTGGAGGATCTCTCCGTGTTTCTGGCGCGATATGCGAATTAAAGTTCTATTTAGAGTATTTCAATATAAGGAGAAAAAAAATGGCGGAAGAAAAACAAGAAAAAATTATTTACATCTCAACCTACGGCGCCGAAGATCCGGAAAGGGCCAGCCTCCCCTTTGTTCTGGCCAACGCGGCACTGGTCATGGAAGTGGAGGCGGTGGTAGCCTTGCAGGGCGCATCTGTTTTTCTGGCAAAAAAAGGCATGTTGGAACATGTACACTCGGCCGGTTTTTCACCGCTGAAAGACCTGGTGGATTCATTTCTGGAGCTGGGTGGAAGACTCCTGGTGTGCGTGCCCTGCATTCAGGAAAGAAAAATCGATGTGGCGGATCTCATTGACAAGGCCATTCCCACAGCGGGTGGGGCCTTGACGGAAGAGTTCTTGACCGCCAACGCCACGCTGGTATACTAATGCGGCATAGTCGCAGTTTTAACTTTTTCTAACAAAAGAAGCCTGGAGATGAACGATCATCTCCGGGTTTCATAGACTGGAGGATATGCGTATGGACAAAAGAAGAGCGACAAACGCCATAAGGGTTCTTGCGCTGCTTTTTGCCTTTTCCTTTATATTTTTCAGCCAGGTCGTTGCCGCTGAAAAAGCAGCGGATCTTCAGGTCAAGGGACAGGTGAAAGCGGTTACAAACAAGGCCAAGACCGTGTCTGTGAATGTCAAGGACAAAGGGGTCATGCTGTTTAAGTTTAACGACAGCACAAAATTTATTAATTTTACCAAAACCAGTGAAATCAAATATCCCACGGCAGTGGTGGTCCAATATAAGACCGAGGGACCGGATAATATTGCCCTCTCCATCAAAAAGGCCCTGGTTTCCCTCCCCAAGGGCGTTTCGGAAATCAAGACGGACGAGGTGGCTGCCTTGGTTGAAAAGGGGCCGAAAGTCGGACATTATTTTCTGGTGGATGCCAGACCGGCAGCCGTATCCTCGGCCGGACATATTCCCACGGCCGTCCCCATTCCCGTCAATATACTGCAAAAAAAAGGCGCCGAGCTGCTCCCCGCCGACAAGAGTACGATGCTCATTTTTTACTGCGGCGGCCCCACATGAGGCATGAGTCCTAAATCCGCCGGTCTGGCGAAAAAATTGGGCTACGAAAACGTCAAAGTCTATGTGCAGGGCATTCCCGCTTGGAAAAAAAAAGGGCATTACACCATTTCAACGCCTGATTACGTGAGAACGGGCAACATCGTTTTAATCGACCTGAGAGCGCCCGCCGCTGTCACTGCGGGCCATATTCCCCGTGCGGTCGCCATTCCCTCCGGCAAGCTTGAAGCGGCCAAAGAACAGTTTCCAGAATCCCTCACCGCACCCATCGTTTTTTATTCCGAGAACATCGAAGTATCTAAAAAGGCAGTTGAAACTGCTCGCAAATGGCGGTATAAGAATGTCACCCTGCTGGAGTTTCCCGGTGTGATGGCATGGCAGGAAAAGGGGTACGATATTCAAACAGGTCCCGCGGCCACGGAAATCTTCTATGTGCGAAAACTGGAACCTGGGCAGATCAGCATTGCCGATTTTGAAGCGGCGCTGAAATCGAAGGCCATCACGGTGGTTGACGTTCGCGGATCCCAGGAATTCAATGCCGGCCATTTCCCGGGTGCAATCAACATTTCCCTGGATGAACTCCCAACCCGGCTGGGCGACATCCCCACCAATAAATTTGTGGTGGTTCATTGCAAAACCGGCGTTCGCGGGGAAATGGCCTACCTGCTTCTCAAAGAAAAGGGGTATGATGTAAAGTATCTCAAGGCCGGATGCCAGTGCAAAACAGACGGTACCTATATGATCTGGGAAATGTAAATTCCAAATAATTTTCATCCGATCAACCCCTGCCTTGTCAAGGCGGTGGATTTTTTCCAGCTTGAGTCCCAAGGCCCATACTGAACAGAGATTTGGAACATCAGCAGGGTCGTGGACGAACTTTTTTTCTCCGGAGGTATCGCCCTTTGAAAAAGACAACTCCCGGTTTGATTCTCGTGCTTTTTTTTATGGTTTCGGTGGCTTTTCTTCCCCGAACTGCCCGAACAGCAGAACCCAAAGCCGTTTTACCTGACAAAACCCATTGCGGGGAAATGATCCGGTTTGGCAAACAAGCCTATGACCGGGGAAAATTTCTGGATGCAAAGGCGTATTTCCGACAGGCGGTTGAAGCGGATACCACATCCACCGCAGCCTGGCGCTACTATGACCTTTCGGTGGTCTCCGCGCTGGCGGAAAAGGCGAATAAAAATACTGAGCTGCTTGCCCCGGATGTTTCTGGAAAGGGTCGGGCCCAAGCCTCATCCGATGCTGTTTCGCCCCCTCCACCACCACCCGTCAAAAAACAAACACCGGTAGTTGAAGATGAAGGCTGTTAAGAATCAGGGAGGATATCATGAGTGAAGAAAAGGAAACAAGCGTCATGGGGGACATCCTCAAGCGGTCCTATGCCGCCGTCTTTTATGAAAACTGGCCCATCTGGCTGGGGGGCGTCCTCATCGGCATCATGAGCGTCCTGACCTTTGCCTGGGCCCGGCCCTGGGGCGTGGTGGGGGGCCTTCGAAACTGGGCGGACTGGGTTTTTCACCAGGTAGGGCTCTATGACAAGGCGCCGGTTTCTCCCCTCATTTCGACAAACTCCATTCTCACCCTGGGCTTGCTCTGGGGTGCTTTCGGGGCAGCGCTTCTGTCCAAACAGTTCGCCATCCGAATGGCGCCGGGCAGGGAGCTGATCAAAGGCGTGGCGGGCGGATGTTTTATGGGGGTGGGTTCCGCCATGGCCGGCGGGTGCAACGTAGGCGGCTTTTATATCGCGAGCAGCGCCCTCTCCTTTGCGGGACTCGCCATGATGGTGGGCTTGATTGCCGGTGCCTACCTGGGGCTGCGATACCTTTACTGGGAAATGATGCACCTGCCCTCGTCGCCGCCCAAAGGCGGCGGCGCCAAAAAAGTCAATCTCCTGTTCCTGGAACCCTATATCGGCGCCGTGGTTTTCCTGGGAGCCCTGGCGGCCACATGGTTCTATGCACGGGAAGCCTATACACGGGTGGGAGGGCTGCTGTTATGCGGCATCGCCTTCGGCATCATCATTCAGCGGGCCCGGTTCTGTTTTGTCCGTTGCTTCCGAGATCCTTTCATGACCGGGGAAGGGGACATGGTCAAGGCCGTGTCCTTCAGCATCATCATCGGCGTCTTAGGCTTCGCGGCCCTCAAATGGACGGGCCTTCGGCCGGAAACTGCCTATGTGACTCCCACCTTCTGGTTTGGAAGTCTTGTGGGGGGCCTCATATTCGGTTTCGGCATGCTTATCTCGGGCGGCTGTGGATCCGGGAGCGTGTGGCGGGCCGGGGAAGGCCATGTCAAACTCATGGTTGTGGTGATCTTTTTTGCCGCCACCAATTCCCTGTTCAAGACCTTGATCCATTCGTCGTCGGGCTTAAAGGCCTTCCTGGGAAATCGGGCCTTCATGCCGGATACCATGGGGTACAAATGGGCGGTAATTGTCCTAATCGTTATTTTCCTGGTCTATGCCCTGGTGGCCCAGTGGAATGAAGAAACGGATAAATTCACAGTTGAAATGTAACGCTGCACAGCAAGTGTAAAGTTGAAGGGGGCCTAAACCGTTTTCCAGCTTATCTGCTTGTCTCATATTGTCGTTATATGAAACAAATGCCTGCCAAAAAACTTATCAATAATATCAGCGGCTTTCAAGATTCCAATATGGCATATTAGAAACACCTGTAATTTCTGGGAATTTGTCTCGGACCAAAATTAGAATTGCCGATAATGCTTGTTTTTCCTTTTCCTTACCCTTTTTTTTTGATATTCTCGTAAGAATAATCTTTTTTTTGGAGGGTAACCGTGGTCAATACATGGAAATTTTGCAAAAAAGCATCCGTCTCTTTTTTGATAACCTTTGTTTTAGCCCTCTTTTCACCCATGGCAGCGTCGGCCCTTGAAAAAAGCCTGACCAATTCCCTGGGTATGGAATTTGTCCTGATTCCCGTCGGAAAGTTCACCATGGGCAGTCCAGCGAATGAGCCCGGACGAGATCGAGATGAAGTGATGCATACCGCCGAAATCAGTCAGCCTTTTTATTTGCAGACCACCGAAGTAACAGTCAAGCAATGGCGTGATATTATGGGAAGATCCTTTTTTGGTCGCAAAAGAGGATCTGATAATATGCCCGTGGTGAGGGTTTCCTGGCAGGACTGCATTAAATTCATCAAAAAGCTGAATGCCCGCAACGACGGCTCTTACCGACTTCCCACCGAGGCGGAATGGGAATACGCGTGCAGGGCCGGCAATCATACGGCCTACGGAACAGGCGACGACATCAGTTGCGACCATGCCATGTATGCCAACAACACCCTGAAAAGTGCCGATTGCGTGAAGGCGGTTGAATCAAAAGGACTGCCGCCGAATGAACCGGCCCCCGTGAAAAGCTACCCCCCCAACGCCCTGGGGCTCTACGACATGAACGGAAATGTCTGGGAGTGGTGCGAGGACTGGTATCATCCCTACAAACCGGATGTCGCTGTAAAACCCCAATCCCAGGGTGAAACCCCATCCATTGAAACGGGGACCGATAAAGTCCGAAGGGGGGGGAGCTGGTACGGAACCGATGTAAGGTGCCGCTGCGCCAACCGGAATTTCAGCCATTTCGCCAACCGATATCAAACCACGGGGTTTCGACTGGTGCGAGAAGTGAAATAAATTCTAATCAATGAAACGTGAACCTGGAAATCTGTGAAAGGAACATGAGCTGCTATGAGACTCCATGAATATGAAGGGGCGGATATTTTTGAAAGCATGAAGATCCCGGTGCCGAGACGAGATGTCGCGGAATCCGTGGAAGATGCCGTGCGAATCGCGGGAGAAATTGGATACCCGGTGATTCTCAAGGCCCAGGTGCTGGTAGGAGGCCGAGGCCTGGCCGGGGGCATTAAGACCGCCAACAATCCGGAAGAACTGGAAGATCTGGCGGGAGATCTTTTTGGAAGCGAAATCAAGGGACTCAAGGTCCGTAAGATCCTGGTGAGTGAAAAAGCCGACATTGTCAAAGAATTGTATATCGGCATCACCATTGACGGATATGCGGGAAAGCCGGTGGTCGTTGCCAGCACCGAAGGCGGCGTTCACATCGAGACGGTGGCGGAAATGTCCCCTGACAAGATTGCCTCTTTTCATGTGAACCCCGGATTCGGTTTTTATCCCTATCATGCGCGGAACCTTTTCAGGAAACTCGGGCTTTCCCAGCGCACCCTGATTGCATGCGCGGATGTGACGGTACAACTGTATAAAATCTTCACCCGCCTTGAAGCCCTTCAAGTGGAAATCAACCCCCTGGCCGTGCTGGCCAATGGCGGCGTAATGGCCGTGGATTCGGTCCTGGAAATTGATAATTCCGCACTTTCCAGAATCAAACATCCCCTTCCCGATTACTGGCAAAGAATTGAAAACTCTCTGGAACGCAGGGGCAAGGAAATTGGCGTGACTTACGTGGATCTGGACGGAGATATTGGTCTGATCAGCTCAGGCGCCGGTTTGGGCATGGCCAGCATGGACATTATTGGGCAGAAACTTAAACCCGCCAATTTCCTGGAAACCGGTGGGGGCATTACCGCCCAACTGCTCTACAAATGCATGGATCTGGTGACCACCAAAAAACGTATCAGAGGTCTGCTGATCAATATTTACGGCGGCATCAATCCAATCCATGAGGGCGCCAAAGGCGTGGTTCAATATATCAAAGACAACCATCTGACCATCCCCATCGTGGCCAAGGCCCTGGGAAATCGCCAGGAGGAGACATGGGAGATTCTTCGCTCGGGCGGGGTCCATGTGGTAACCGATGCGGCGTCTGAAGTGGCGGTTGCGCGACTGGTTGAACTGGTGGAAACATAGAGACGATTGCACTGGACACGAGAGATAACGGTTATCGGTTTACGGTTACATAAACGAAAATATTGAGGATTTACAATGAGTATATTTATGAATGACCATACCCGGGTCATTGTTCAGGGAATCACTGGAAAAATCGGCAGTGTACAAACGCGCTGGATGCTGGAATACGGAACGGCCGTGGTGGGTGGCGTAACGCCCGGAAAAGGGGGAAAAACCGTCGAGGGATTGCCGGTTTTTGACAGTGTGGAGGAGGCTGTAAAAGAAACCGGGGCCAATGCCTCCGTTTTTTTTGTGCCGGCCGCCTTTGTGCTGGATGCCTTTTATGAAACAGTGGATGCGGGCGTCGAACTGATCGTGATCGTTCCTGAACATGTGCCGGTACACGATGTCATGAAAATGCGGGCCTATTTAGAGGGCAAAAGCGTTGTGGCCCTGGGGCCTACCACGCCGGGAATTCTGGTTCCCGGAAAAGGAAAAATGGGCATCATGCCCGCATCGCTCTTTGCCCCCGGCCGGGCCGGCATCATTTCCAGAAGCGGTACCCTTTCCTATGAATTCGCAGGCATCCTGTCTGAAAAAAATGTCGGACAGAGTACGGTCGTGGGCATGGGGGCCGATCCGGTTGTTCTGACCAATCTGTCCGATATCCTCAGGCGTTTTGAAAAAGACGATGACACCGGAGGCGTAATTATCGTAGGAGAGGTGGGCGGAGACCAGGAAGAACAGGCGGCCGAATTTATCTCCACGCGCATGAAAAAACCTGTAGCCGCCTATATTGCCGGACGTTTCTCACCTCAGGGAAAACGCATGGGGCATGCGGGGGCCATCGTACGAGGTTCAGCGGGGACGGTTGAAGGGAAATGCGAGGCGCTTCAAGCCGCCGGTGTTACGGTGCTGGAAAGCCCCGCCGCGGTCGCCGATTGGGCCATTGAAAATCACCTTCAGTAAGCCTGTTTCAAGCGGTTGTTTTTAATCGAGAGCGGGTTAAAAGAAAAAGCAATGGCGGATATCAAAACCTGGTTTCTGGCCACGAGGCCCTGGTCCTTTTCCATGTCGGCCATTTCCGTCACCATCGGCTCGGTGTGGGGCGTGCAAAGCGGGTTTTCCTTTGGGGGCTATTTTCTGGCGTTGCTGGGCATGGTAGCCCTGCATGGCGCCACAAATTTATTAAACGACTATTATGATGTGAAAAACAAGGTGGACACGCCTGCGGCCCCGACGGTCAAATACCGGCCCCATCCCCTGGTGGAAAATACCGTCGGACTGCGGCAGGTGCTGACTTTTTCACTGGTTCTTTACGCTATCGGCATTGCCGCGGGCGGGTATCTGACCGCCACGCGCGGCTGGCCCATCCTGCTGATCGGGGTCGTCGGGGTTCTGACGGCCATTTTCTATACCGCACCGCCCCTCAATCTCAAATACCATGCCCTGGGAGAACCCGCGGTATTTCTGTTATGGGGCCCCTTGGCCATGGTGGGCGCCCATTACGTTCAAACCCAGCGTGTTGATCCCGCTATTTTACTGGTATCGCTCCCCTTCGGAATCCTGGTGGGCCTGGTGCTGTTGGCCAACAACATTCGGGACATGGCTTTTGACAAAAAACAGGGCATCAAGACCCTGCCCGTACTCCTGGGAGGACACGGAGGCCGTCTGGTTTATGGCGGCCTCATTTTCGCCGCCTTTCTGGGAATGGTACTCATGAGCCTTTTGGGCCCCTTGAGCTATTGGTCCCTTCTGGTCCTTCTGGCCCTGCCCCTGGTAAGACCTGTTTTCCGTATTGTATCGGGAGATTGCCCGCCCGATGCGGACGCCCGAACCGCCAAGCTGGATACGGCCTTTGGGGTCCTGCTCCTGATTTCCCTTCTGTTAGAGAGATGTTTCGGATAACCAAAGACGATACGGACCTGTTCCCGCTGATGCTGTGCATGGGCGTGGCCGCCGTTTGCTGGTTTTTTGCCTTTTTTGTGCCCTGCGGCAACTTCTGGATTAAAATCAGTGCATCGGCCCTCTGTCTGACCATCCTTGCGGTGGTTTTCGGTGGATGGCCACTGGCGTTAAAGGATCTCAACGGACGCGCCACGGTTCCCGCAAAGTTAGGGGATTTCAAGAGCCCTCTCTTTGGAAATCACCTCCCCATCCCCCTGATTATGTTTGCTGTGAACTGTCTTGATGCAAATCCTTCAGACCTTCCGCGGACCGGATATGCAGGTCCAGTTGCGGAAAGGAGATTTCGATGTTGTTTTCCCTGAAAATACGGGTGATGTGGTAGCGTACCTCCGAGTCGGCATATCGGTCGGACCAACCCTTGATCCATAGCCTGAGGGAAAAAACCAGGGTGTTGTCGCCGAAATCGAGGAATCGGACTCTCGGGGGAGGTCGGTCGATCACCTTGGCGCTTTGTTTGGCGGCTGAAAGGAGCAGTTCGGTCACTTTTTCCACATCGGAGCCGTAGGCCACGCCGATTTTGATTTCCTGGCGATAGCGCCGGTCCGCATGACTCCAGTTGATCATTTTCTGCGATATCAGCAGGGAATTGGGCACAAAGATGGTGGCCCCTGAAAACGCTTTGACCAGGGTATTGCGAATGGTCACTTTCCTGACGTGCCCCCTGATATTGTCGATTTCCACCAGATCTCCCGGCTGAAGACTTCTCCCAAACAGGAGAATCAATCCGCCGATGAAGTTGTTCACGATGTTCTGCAAACCGAAACCCAAGCCCACGGAAAGGCCTCCGGCAATAACGGCCAGGTTTCTAAAGGAGATGCCCAGAAGTCCCAATGTGGCCAAAACGAACAGGGACCAAAGTACGTAGGTAACAATGGTGTCCAGGGATTGCACCGAACCCGAATCCAGCTCCCGGTGGCGTTCCGGCAGTTTGGTTAAGGCCGAACGTGCCAGGGCGATGCCCGCGCGGACCACGAACAGGAGGGAAAAGATACAGATAATGCGATAAATGCTGAATGTGAAATTATCCCAGCCGACCCGATAGCGGATGACTTCCAGAAAAAGTGACCCTCCCCCCACAAAGACAAAGATCCAGGCAAGGCTCAATAACAGCAGGGTCAAAAAGATCAGCGGAAACCCCAGCCCCCGGATGGCCACGGGGGAATGAGGATCCGAAGGTGTTTTTTTGCCCTGCCGGCGAGAACCAATCTTCCCCAATCCCACACTGAGACCCTTTGCCAGACGAACATTCAGCGATAACAACAGCAACAGCATCCCCATCAGAACTGATAAATACCCCCACCCCAGAAGGGCCATAAACGCCAGAATCGGCATGGCAGCAACGAGAATGGCCTTGGATATGGTTGCCCAATGCTCATTTTTCGCTTTGGCGCGGGCATAATGCCAACACAGGATCAGAAGCCAGATCGACCACACCGGAATAAACGTTTCTTCTGGAATATGAAGAGACTCCAGAAGGGCGCAGGCGGAGACGGCGGCCCAGAGCGGAATCAGCCGATGGGGTTCAAAATCCTGCTCGGGGAAGAATAAATGCCGGAGATTCCGAGAAAGGGAGATCAGACCGTAAACCAGAATCACCGTTACCGCCGTTGAAAAAAACGCTGACGGAAAGAGCCCCGTGGAAGAAACACCCAGGAGTATGCCGCCGCTTGCGGCACAGGACAGAAGAAAGGGAAGTAGTTGAATGCCCTTCAGACTTTCGACCCGCTTTTCGATCCGTTTCAGAAAGGCAATGGACATGCACAGAAAGAGCAGGAAAAACACTGCAATTTTGGACATGAACATCGTCCATCCCATCCCCTTCAAGTCGATGGGTTCCAGGAGGTAAATGCCGAATCCGGATGCCCATTTCCAGGCAGCGTTCAGTCCCGATGACCAGGCTGGGGCCGAAAAAAAGTTGGTGGTGCGCCTCAGCAAATGGGTTTCCAAAACCCGATTGGATTCATGCTCGATTCGAGCCCGGTCTTTTTTCAAAAGAAGGATAAAGGCCTCGGCAGCCTCAAGACCCTTGGTCAAACCGAGGACCATGGGTTGGAGTTTGGTCTGCAGGGTTGCCAGATCGTTCAAATAGGCCTTAACCGTTATGTCCATGTGGGGGCCCAATTGTTTGATGGAATTCTCTTCCTGATTGAGTTTACCGGCCAAATCGGCCAGGTTCTCCATTTGTCGCTCCAGGGACGCTTTTTCTTGTTTGAAGGGTGAAATGAGCCTGTCCGCTTCTCGTTCAAACCAACCCAGAACACCCAGTATATCCCGTAATATAAGGGGGTTTCCAGACCTGAGATCGAAATAGAGCATGAGCTTTTCAAACCGGGATCTCAGCAGATACAGGTGTTTTTGAAGGTTTGACAGCCGATCCGGCAGTTTTGAGGCCAGCTGGTCCACGGCTTTGGCGGTTTCAGTAAGCTCCTGGTGCTGACGTTTCAGCAATTCACCCCAACTGTCGGGTTCATTTCCGGAAGGGTTGCAGGCAAAAAGGGAAACCAGTATCAGAATTAAATGAAAAAGGCGAAAACCCGTTTGAGCTCTTCTGATGGCCTTTTTTTCTCCTTTACGGCTCATATCAGTCCTCCCGGTTGATTTTTTAATTCTAATGGGTTTGGCGGGAAATGCATCAACCCGTTTTGAATGCCATGGAAAAACCTCAGTCCGGCAGCATGAGATAACAAACAACCACGAAAAGGCAAGGGAAAAATTGGTCATGTGCGCTTTGGGGGGAGCAGGCGGCATGGGGACGTCTTCAAGGCGAAACCGATAATTTGCTCCGTTTTGACCGGGAAAAGGACAGGCGGGGATGGCTGAAGGTTAACCGTTCCCACGCCGGAGCATGGGAAGAAGGAGGGAAGAGGCCTACCTGAGCCCATCTTCCTTTTTGGCGTCTTCCATTTTAAGTCCGCCGATGCGGGGATGGGGCCGACCGCAATCGGTGACCACCAGTGCCACAACAATCTCGTCGGCCCTGGGGGCATCGTCCACCCGAACGGCCATGGCGTCGAAATGGCTTCTGACGAAAGCAGCGTCCTTGTAATTGGTGGGCACATCGATTTCCGTTCCCATGCCCCCCATCTTCTTGGCGGAGGGGATCAGGGATTTTCCGCCGTTCACCGCATCTCGAAAGGGTTTGCCCAGCTTGGGATGCAAAATGGCCGCCGC
This sequence comes from Desulfatiglandales bacterium, assembly GCA_963664475.2. GTDB lineage: Bacteria > Desulfobacterota > DSM-4660 > Desulfatiglandales > Desulfatiglandaceae > NaphS2. Next base: position 422,591 of record CAXXXE010000001.1, on the reverse strand, counting down.
GTGTTCCCGCTCGCCGTTTTCTCCCACAATGGCCCCTTTGCCGTACCCTTCCGCCTTTTCAGGTGTTATACCCAGAGCCGCCACGGCGCGGTTGCCCAGAATTTCGCCCAGTTCATCCCCAATGTCCATAAGGGGGGTCAGGTCATCCACATACCTGCCGGCAAAAGGATTTTTAATGACGGCAACGGCTGCCGCCCGTTTGCCGGGGGGGTCCATGGGACGGCCGCCGTCGGAATGGATTTCTTCCAGTATGGTCACATATTTCCTGATTTCCATGTTTATCTTCTCCTCTTTGTGATTACGCTTCAAACAATTGATGCTTAAAAAAATCCGTCATACCGGTGTCCCCGGCCACGACAACCATGGCGCCCAAGATGATCTTTTTTTTCACCAGGGTTCGTGCCAGGTCAAGGGCCTGGGCAATGGCCAGGGTCCGGGTTTTCCGATCCAGCTTCCCCACCCGAACGGTCACCGGCATTCCCGCAATGTCCGTTTGAGGATCCACACTTTCCGCCAATCGGCGCATAACGCCCGGGTCTTCCACAAAGCTGGCGTTGGCCACGGCCGTGGCGGCGGCATCGGCCACTGAGGCGGTCTCAGCCACCACCGTGGCGGCCGTTGCAATGCCTCGGGTGAGACTTCGTCCCCCTAGACCGCTGGTGGCAACACCGAAGGCGGCGCCCCCCTTTTCGATTGGCACGTTCAAGGTGAGGACCCTGGAAAATGCCGCACGGTCCACATTTTCCCGAAGGCCCACCCGGACAAAATACGGGGTTTTGAGACGAATGGCAATATCGCCCCCGTTGTTGACGATCACCTTGGTCATCCCCCGGGCAAACAGAAAATCCGCCACACCGTCCGCAATGGTTCCCGCAACCGAGGCCATGGGGGTCAGATCCCCGCTGCCCACCCTTCGAACACTTTCAACCATTTTGAGGGCCGGTTGATCCACCGGATCAGGAGATCCGATGATCCAGGGGCTCCGCAACCTTTCCTTCAACCGCGCTACCTGTTCCAGGCAGCTGAAGGCTTCCCCGGCGGCCAGCAGATTCATGTGGCGCTGGGGCGCCTTCCCCACAAAGGAGGAGATCACAAGCCGCATGGGACCCCACTCCGCCATGACCGATCCCCCTTCCAGACGATGAATGGTCTGACCGCTCAACACGGGGGTTAATCCGGCAACGGCCGCGAAGCATTCCTGATATTGAAGGGCTTCATGGCTTCCACATGTCCGCCCATTTCCCAATAATCCGCAACGGTCATGGTGTATTCCAAAGGGCAGATGGTGGCTGGCGTCGGGGTCCAGTAAAAGGCGCCTTGTTTCACCCGCTCCACATCCACCATAAAATTAATACCGCCGCCGGGAAGCACGAAAACGGGTGCGCCCCCCACCGTAAGGGATGCTTTCGCCTCGTGTACGGCACGGGTAAGTTTGATGGGATAACGGGTCACCCCGGCCCGTGCACTCCCCCCGGCCCCGCCCATATAAACAGCCGAAACCCTCGATAGCTCGCAACTGGAGGAGATGGCCGTAAGGGCCGCCTTGCAGGCTTCGGTCAGGGGGATCTCCGTGAATTCACGCATTTGCTGATCCAGCTGAAACAGCCGGCCCTTTCCGCCCGTGGTCTCAGTGATGAACACGCGCATTCCCGGGCGCGCCGTATTTTCGTCAATTCCCCCAATGACCCGCAAGGGCTCTGTAATGGAGGTGCCCCCCCACCCATTGCCATGATCTCCGAAATAGCGGCCCGGCGTACTCATGGGAAACCGGAGCTTTACCCCAGACGGGACGGCCCCCACAAACCGGCCCGCAGCATGTTCGCCCATGAGGCTCGTGATGTGGGAATCCAGAATGATCACTTCATCGGCCGCCGCCTTCAACAGGGGCGCGAAAAGACCTAACGTAGCGCTGCCGCACCCCACCCGCATGTTCAGAGGACTTTCACCGTTAATGACCGGGGGATGCCCCACCTGGATTTCCAGCTTGGCGCCCCCCTTCACCTTCAGTCGGACCCGCCCCCGGTTGGCAATATCCGTTATGGTCCTGGCCGCGGCAAATCCATCCTTTCCCGTCAGCAGGTTGACCCCCCCGATGGAGAGCATCTTGGCGCCGTACTGCTCGGTGGTCACCATCCCCACCTTGCGGTTTCCCGAAAGGACATCGGCCCCTTCTTCGCCCACCGGCACATCCGTATCGATCTTGACCAGAATGCTGCTGTAACTCAAGGGAGCTTCCGTCACCACGGTCACCACATCCACATCCTGTTGGTCTGAACTGACAATAAAGGGAGCCGGTTTGCAGTCGGGATAGGTGGTGCCGGAGCCGATGGCGGTGATCAAGGGCTTTGAAATAGCCGCTGTTGGATTTTGTCCCACTTCCCCGCACACCTCATCAAAGGTTTGGAGGGGCGTAATACGGACCAGCTTCCCGGCCTTATTTTCAAACCGGTGGCAGGCGCCCATATGACCTTCATTCACCTGGCAAAAAATGGGACAGGCATCACACGTGACCGTCCCCTGCGCGGGAACGGCATCCCGTGTCAGGGCATCATACCCGCATACCTTCAGACAGACACCGCACTGGGTGCAATGGTCCTGAATCACGGCCTTTTTTTTCACCAGTCGGACGGCTTCAAGAGGACAATCCCGAACACAGAATCCACATCCGGTGCATTTTTCCACATCAACTTTCATATTTTACCACCATCTTAAGGCAGTCAGGGCAGACAGACGGGTCTGTCCCTACAAAACTTTCCGCTTCGTGGGGGGGGTATTGCGGCTCTTGTCCACCACCACCCGGCCATCCACCAGCACCATGGCCACGCCCGGCACGTCACCGGCCGCAATGGCGCTCAAGGCATCGTTTCCCACGGATCCCATGGGAGCATCCATGATTACCAGGTCCGCGGCCATGCCCTCGGCAATGACGCCCCGATCCAGCTTGTAAAGCCGGGCCGTGTTCCCCGTGGCCATGCAGATGGCTTCCTCCGGCTTGACGGCTGTGAGGGAGGCCAGGTGGTTGATCACCCGAAGGATACCCAAAGGAATAACGCCGGTTCCCGAGGGGGCGTCGTTTCCAATAATGACCCGATCCAGAGCGCCTGCCTCAACACAGAGGTTGGCGGCCTCCACAGCCACTTTAGGGTTGCCGCAGTGGACGATCTCCAGGGCCAGGCCGGTTTCGTTCACCAGTTTTTTGACTTCATCCATGGCCACCGCCGTGGGGCCTCCGTTGATGTGAGACGCAATGTGGGGATCCGTCCGAATTACCATGTCCGCCGTGACCGTGCTGCTGCCGGGAATGGAGGTGCCGCCCGTGTGCATCATGACGGTCATGCCCATCTCCCTGGCCCATTTTACCATGGGGGCCGCATCGGCCGGGTCTTTGACGCTGCCCAATCCGATCTCCCCCACCACCCGGACCCCTTCCCGGGCCATCTCTTCGAAATCTTCCCGGGTCAGACCCTTTTCGAGAATCACCGCCCCGCCGATCACCTTGCCGCCCCCGGGGCGGAAATTGTTAAAGGACTTGGCCGCCAGAATGGCCAGCGCCTTGGTCCCAGCGGGGTCCTTGGGCCGTCCCGCCAGGTGAACTTCCCCGGCCGAAATAAAAGTGGTGACGCCGCCATGAACTTCGCTTTCCAGAAACCCGATCTGATTCTGGCGCGGGGCATAGTCCCCCAGCACCACATGGCAATGGGAATCGATGAGGCCCGGGGTAACCGTCATGCCGCCGCAGTCGATCACAGGAAAATCGGGGTCTATTTGCATATGCGAAAATCTGCCCACTTCCTGAATCAAACCGTCCACGACCCGAATGGCATCTCCCTCAAGAATGGGGTTTTGAATGTCGCCACTGACGATGGTTTGAATATTTTTTAGAACAATATTGGCCATTATGCTACCTCCTTGGCTGGGGTGAAAAATTCTTCGCCCCCACATACGTTAAGAACCCGTTCCAGGTTGGCGGGCAGGTGATAGAGACGTTTCCCCAACGCATTTGCGATGCCGTTGAGAATGGCGGGGGCCGTGGGTATCAGTGCCGGTTCTCCCACCCCCTTGGCGCCGAAAGGTCCTGTGGGTTCAGGGGATTCCACGATAATGGGAACAACCTCCGGCATGTCCATGCTGGTGGGGATGTGATAGTCCTTCATGGACCGGGTTGTTGCGGGATGATATTCTTCCATGATGGCAAATCCCACCCCCATGGCCACGCCCCCGCATATTTGACCCACCACCGCCTCCGGGTGAATGGCGCGACCCACGTCATGGGCCGCGATGATTTTATGAACCACCACCTCACCGGTGAAGACATCCACCGCCACCAACGCCACATGACACGCATAGGCGTAAGCGGCATAGGGAATCCCCTCACCGGTTTCCGGATCCAGGGGAACCGTGGCCGGGTCAAAATATCCCTGCCAGCGAAGGGGAATCCCCTTTTTTTTGATGCGAACCGCAATTTTGGAGAAGGAAACCCTGCGCTCCGGCGCCTTTCGATCCGTCACATATCCGCCGGCCAGCATCAGGTCTGTCTTGGGACATTTCAACAAATCCACCCCTTCCGTCAACAGGACATCCGCCAAATTTTGGGCGGCATCCTTGACCGCGTTTCCGGATATGTAGGTTTGACGGCTGGCGGAGGTGGCGCCCGCATTGGAAGTTCGGGCGGTATCCCCTACCACTGATTCAAGATCCCCGGGAGGGAGCCCCAGCACCTGGGCCGCAATTTGCGTTAAGACCGTGGTGGACCCCTGACCGATATCCGCACATCCGGTATAAAGGGTCACCCGTCCATCCGTATTGATTTCCACCTGGGCTGTGGAAGGATTCTGAACCCCCGTGTTGCCGATGCCGTACCACATGGCCCCCACCCCCACTCCCCGTCGTTTGGAAGGATCCAATTCCAGTGAACGCCAGTTTTTAAGCGCCTCGTCATAGTGGGTCTGAACAGCCTCCAGGCATTGGCCGATCCCCACGCTTTGCGCTAATCGCTGCCGGGTGGCGGTTCTGGATCCGGGCTTCAAGGCGTTGCGCTTCCGAATTTCAAGGGGATCCATATGAAGGGCTTCGGCCAGAAGATCCATCTGGGATTCATGGGCAAAGGCTATCTGGGGTACGCCAAATCCCCTCATGGCGCCTGCAAAGGGGTTGTTGGTGTATACGCAGAGACATTTCACATTCACATGATCCATTTCATAGGGACCTGTGGCGTGAACCGGCGCCCGGGACGCCACCGCCAGTCCATAAGAGCCATAGGCTCCCGTGTCACAAATGATTCGGGCCGTCATGGCCAGGAGACGGCCGTTTTTATCCGCCCCGGTTTTGAGGGTCATCTTGAGGGGATGACGCTTGGCGGTCAAGCGATATGATTCTTCCCGGCTGAGAATGCAGACAACGGGGCGCTTGAGATGATAAAGGGCCAGGCCGATGAACCCCTGCACGTTGAGGTCCAGTTTGGAACCGAACCCCCCGCCCGTAGCAGCCTGAATGATGCGGACCTGCTCCGGTTTCACCCCCAGCAGAGAAACCACCTCCGCGTGATCGTAATGGGGGTTCTGGGTGGAAGCGATGATGACCAGTTGCCCGTCGGTCGCCACATAGCCCGCGCCGGCATCCGGTTCCAGATAGGTGTGTTCCAGAAAAGAGGTTGCATAGATTTTTTCCACCACCACGGCGCATTGTTCAAAGGCTTTTTCCGCATCCCCCTTTTTGATTTTTCGGGTAAAGAGCAGATTTCCCTTCTGATGGACCCTTGGCGCATTCGGTTTCAGGGCCTCTTCCGGATCATGAACGGCAGGCAAATCCTCATAGGTGACGCGAATTCGCTTTACGGCCTCATCCGCCGCACGCCTGTTTTCAGCGGCCACCAGGGCTACCGGATCTCCCTTGGACCTGACCTTGTTTTCCGCCAGCAGGGGATGATCCTTGTTGATGATGCCGGTGATGTTTTTTCCCGGAATGTCCACGGCTGTAAAAATCCGGACGACCCCCTTCACCCGGGCCGCCGCCTCCGTATCGACTTTCACGATCTCGGCATGATCTCGGTTGCTTGCCAGCACCTTCAGCACCAGGGGATGGTCCAATGCCATGTCCGCACTGAATATGGGTCTTCCCAAAAGACGCTCGACGGCGCCGATTTTAGGAATACTTTTTCCGATAGACTCATCAATTTTCATGGGAAACCATTCAACATGGGGGCCAGCATTCGAAGGAACAATCCCCGCACTGCCTTTTCCTTATAATCGGTAGACGGCCTTCGTCCGGTGATGCGAATCATTTCTTCCGCCAGTATCCGGGATCCCTCCGCCAAGGTTTTTCGGTCCGGAAGCTTCCCCACCAGAAAAGACTCTACGCCTACCATTCGCATGGGCGTCGGGGTGGCGGACCCCAGGGCCAGCCGGACAAAGCGGAAAGCACCTTCCTTTGTGCGTTCCACCAGCACGGCCATGCTCATGCGCGCAATGGCCAGGGCCTTGCGCCGGGCAATTTTCTGAAAATCGCTGAAGGTCCCCTTGGCCGGTTTCAACAGAAACCGAAGCATCAGTTCGTCAGGTTTTATGCCGCTTTGGCAGGGACCGGCGAAGAGCGCTTCCACGGGTACGATCCGTTCCCCGTTTATCCCCGCCAGCACAGCCCGAGCCTCATGCACCAGCAGGGGCGGCGCCGTATCCGCGGAGGGGGAGGCATTTCCCACATTGCCGCCGATGGTGGCCACATTTCGAATCTGGCGGCTGCCGAAGGTGGCGCAGGCCCTCACTAAGGCCGGTGCATATGCCGCCACCAGGGGCGACGCACCTATCGCGTTGATGGTAACCCCCGCGCCGATGGAAAGGGATTCCCCGCTGAGATCAATCCCCTGAAGCACCCCGAGGCGGGAAATATCCAGCAGATATGGCGGATTAATCTTTCCTGACCGCAGATCCACCATAACATCCGTGCCTCCTGCCAGAGGCAGCGTATCGTCACCGTGATCCCGCAAAAAGAGAAGCGCTTCTTCAAGGGTTTCGGGAATTGCATAAGCCCTTCCGGTCATGGTTTGGCTGTCTCCCCATGGACTTTTTTCGCCCCTTCCCCGATGGCGGTAACAATCTGCTGGTATCCCGTACACCGACAGAGATTCCCGGCGATGGCCGCCACCACCTGCTCACGCGTGGGTCGGGGCGTTTCCTGAAGGAGGGCCTGAGCGCTCATGAGAAGTCCAGGCGTGCAGAATCCGCACTGGACCCCATGGTGTTCCAGAAAAGCCTCCTGAAGGGGATGAAGGATTTCTTCCGTGCCCAGCCCTTCCACCGTCATGACCGTTCGTCCATCAAGTTGCCCCGCTGCCATGAGGCAGGCATTGACGCTCTTTCCATCCACCATAACAGTGCAGGCCCCGCATTCCGCATTCGCCCATGCCGCACCCTTCCTTGGTTCCCTTGAGGGAAAGTCGCTCCCGAATGACGTGAAGGGCGGTTTCATCGGCGGCCACTTCCAGGCTGATCTTTTCGCCATTGAGCGTGAACCGGATGGGAATCATCCGATAGATTTTCATACCACAGGTTTCCTTCTTTACACCCATCGGGTTACCACGGTTTTTTCGTCCATGAACATGCGCATGGAAGCCATTCGGGATTTGGCCGTTCCTACAAAAGACTCACGCCGACTTCCCAGGGGGAAAAAGGCATAGGGCTGTGCCACCCCGAGATTGACCGCCACATTGCCCACATTGGCCTCCCGGATCATTTTGCGGGCATTTTTTCCGCTCTGGGTCATGATGGCCGCCGAGTGGCCCAGGTCGGTTCGGGTGTTGATCCACTCGATGGCCTGGTCCAGGCTTTCACCCCGAATCAGGGCGGATACCGCGCCAAAGGCCTCTTCCCGGGCCATGGGCATGTCCACATTCACATCTTCAAGGATGGTGGGCGCCAGAAAATAACCACGGGGATAATCGTTTACTTTCACGGTTCTCCCATCCAGAACCATTTTGGCGCCGTCTTTAAGGGAATTGTCGATCCAGTTCAGGACCTTGTCTTTTCCCCCTTCGGTCGCGTATGGCCCCAGCTGAACACTTTCATCCAAGCCATAACCCAGCAACATGTTCTGGGCGGCGGCCTTGAATTTCGCCTTCAATTCATCATAAATATCGCCGATCACCACCACATTGTCCACCCCCAGACAGCGCTGGCCGGTCATGCCGAAACAGGCCCGCGTCAGCCACTGGACCGATTCATCCAGATCCGCATCGGGCATGATCACCAGCATATTTTTGCCGTTGCCGTTGATGGAAGAGGTCTTCCTGAGTTTTCCGCACAGTTCGAAAAGTTCATGACCGGCCCGGTTGCTTCCGATAAATCCCACGCCCTTGATCTCCGGTTGAGACAGGATTTCCTGATTGATTTTCCGACCCCCATGCACCACGTTGATGACGCCGGGGGGAAAGCCGGCTTCCTGGGCCACCCGGCTGATGGTTTCCGCGGCCACGGGGTCCTGTCGACTGGGGCTCACCACCACGGTGCAACCGGCGGCCAGGGCATAGGGCACAAACGACGACCAGGCGTGCATGGGAATATTTCCCGGGGTGATGATCAAAAAGGCCCCCAGGGGTTCCCACACCAGATACTGGTCAATGCCGTTGGCCAGTTGGTCCAGGTGTTCGTTCCGTTTGACCAGGCCGTAGAGGGCCGAACAGGCGGATTCCAGGTTTTCGATGACCCGGCTCACACTGCCTCTCGATTCCCCGATGGTTCTGCCGTGATCCTGGGTGAGGATGCGGCACATGTCTTCATAGTGTTCCTCGAATTTGGCATGCATTTTAAACATCAGCCGGGCCCGGTCCCGCATGGGGACGTTTTTCCAGGTGCGAAATGCATCGGATGCCGCCTTGACCGCCGAAAGGGCTTCATCCCGGGTGGCGGTGGGGAATTCGGCAATCACCTCTCCCGTGGCCGGGTTGGTGGTTTCATGGATATCGGTGGATTTGGATTCCACCCATTCTCCATTGATCAAAAACTTCAGTTTTCCATAGTGTTTTTTGACTTCCTGTAACAAGGACATTAATTTCTCCTCAAATTAACTTGTTAGGTGTTATTTTTTCCGGCTATCAGCTCATCCATTCCGCAATCCGCATTTCAACTCATCTCGTCATCATGTTCGGCAGCAAAAGCGCCAGTGCCGGAAAAACGGTAACAAGGATCACCACCGCGAATATGGCCAGCAGAAACGGGGCCACACCGCGAAAAATCGTCTCCACCGGCACATTTTTGGCAACGCCCGCCACCGTAAAAATGTTCAGGCCCATGGGAGGGGTGATCAGCCCCGCTTCCATCATCAACACCGCGATCACACCGAACCAGATGGGATTGAACCCCAAGGCCAGAATCACCGGATAAATGACCGGCATGGTCAGCACCATCATACTGATGGCGTCCAGAAAACAGCCCAGAAACATGTACATAAGGATAACAACGGTGTGAATCACGTAGGGGGAAACATCCAGGGATCCGGCCCATTCGGCCACCTGCATGGGAATGGTGGACAGCGCCAGAAAATAACTGAACACATTGGCCCCGGCCACGAGAAACAGCACCATGATGGAAATACGGACCGATTCCTGAAGGGCGTTGGTGAGATTTTTCCAGGTCAGTTTCTTTTTGAAAAGGGCGATCAACAACAGCACCGTCGCCCCTATGGCGCCTGCTTCCGTTGGCGTAAAAAGGCCCCCATAGATCCCTCCCATGACCAGCAGGAAAACCGCCAGGGGTTCCCAGACCTTCAGAAGGGCGGCAAATTTAACGCGCCAGGAAACGGATTCAAGGTTCGCCGGCGCCAGGGCCGGATTGATCTTCACCATCAGCACCACGATCCCCACATAGGCCAGGGCCAGGGTCAAGCCGGGAAGAATGCCTGCCACCAGCAGCTTCCCAATGGACTGCTCGGTCAACATGCCATACACGATGAACCCAATGCTCGGTGGGATCAAAAACCCCAGGGTGCCCCCCGCGGCGATGCTGCCGGTGGCCAGGCGGGGATGGTATTTATAGCGCTCCATTTCCGGCAGCGCCACAGTCCCCATGGTGGCCGCCGTGGCCACGGATGAACCGGAAACAGCGGCAAATCCCGCGCAGGCCCCGATAGTGGCCACGGCGAGCCCTCCGGGCAACCGCCGCAACCATTTATCGAAGGTATTGTAAAGGTCCCGGGTCATGCCCGAACTTGCCGCGAATCCCCCCATGACGATGAAGAGGGGAATCACCGTGTAAGGAAAATAGGAACTGACCTCGTAAACCGTCCGGGAGACCATTGGAAGCGCCGCTTCAATACCGGACAGATAGGCCACTCCCGCAAAGCCCACGAACATTAAGGCATACGCGATATGCATGCCGAGAAAAAGCAATAGAAACACCAGGGCCGTGCCCATGATGCCGATAGTTACGGGATCCACGGTTATCTCCTTGCCAGTTTCCGGATGGCATCCACAAGGTCAAGCATGAGTTCCAGACAGAGAAAAACCCCGGCTACCGACACCAGCAACCTGAAGGGGTATTGGGGTACGCGCAGCATGTCCGAAACCGTCCGCTCTTCCAGGCCCACAACCCACCCCTGCCAGGCCATAACGGCGATAATGAACAAGCTCAGAAGGATCGTCAGAATCTGAAGCGCCAGGGCCGCCTTTTTCGGAAGACGGGACGTCAGCATGGTCACGCGCACATGCCCCCCCACCTGGTGGGTATAGGCAATTCCCAAAAGCACAAATATGGCCAGCATATAACTTGACAGTTCCATGGAACCGGGAATGGGCTTGGACCAGATGGCCCGGCCCACAACCTCCCCGCTGGTCAGCAACATCATGGGGATCAGAAAAAACATGCCCACATAGCTTAAAGAAAAGGTAATACGTTGTATGACTTTCCGTATCATCTTTTGGGGCTCCCTTATGAGGATCATGGCTTCGTAAAAAGCCATTTTGAGACTTTTGACGAGACCATCAAAAAATAGATGTCACCCTGGGAATGTTATTTTTTCCATTCCGGCGGCATGGCCACGCAAATCACACCGGCATCCATTGCGGCCTGGTCATACACAAGGACCGTTTTCTTGGCGGGGAGGCCCTTTTGTTCCAGATCCGCCACCCATTTTTTGGTAACATCCTGAAAGCGGGCAAACCATTTCTTTTCCTGGGCCGGCGGCAGGTTGTAGAGTTTTACGCCCTTTGCCTCGATTTCCTGGATCATGGTTTTATACACCGCCTGATTGAGGCCGCCCGTGGTGCGGAAGGGATTGCCGCACACCTCTTCGATCATTACTTTAAGATCATCGGGGGTTTTTTCCCAGACTTTTTTGTTCATGACCACCCCTTCGGACACGCAGCCAAAGGTGGCCACGACACCGTATTTGGCCACTTCGTAGAGCTTGAAAGCCAGAACCAGGGGAGGGCAGGTCACCAGGCCGTCAATGGCGCCGGTTTCAAGGGAGAGGTACACGTCGCCCAGGGGCATAAAGACCGGTTCCGCGCCCAGGGCCTTGATATACTGGGTCTGCATACCGCCCGGGGCCCTGATTTTCATGCCTTTGAGGTCCGCAAGGGAATGGACCGGTTTTCGGGTCCACAAAAAGGCCTGGATGCAGCCGTTCAACTCTATGACTTTTACATCTTTAAACTCTTCTTCCAGGGCGCCCTTGTACACCTTGTTGCCGATATCGACGGCCACATCTTTGCCATCCACCCAGGCCGCAAGGGACAAGACATCGGTCAATGGAAACCTGCCCGGGGTCCAGGTGGCGGTAAAATACCCCATGTCGGACATGCCGTTACGCACAATGTCAAAATGTTCGGGGCCTTTACCGAGCGCACCCCCCGCATAGAGGGTGGTCGTGATACGGCCGTTGCTGCGCCTTTCCAGTTCCGCCAGCATGGGTTTCCACACGGTCTTCACTTCCCGGCTTGCGGGCGGATGCCATGTGGAAAATTTCAGGTGGATCTTACCATCCGAGTCCGCCATTGCGATGGCCGGCAGCAGCAACATGACCAGAAAGCCCAACAGCGGGAACCCCACAAACAACCCTTTTCCTTTTTTCATCCCCGATACCTCCTTAAAAAATTTGGTTAACGTTCAAAAGACAAAAAAATGTCTCATGATATTTTATCCTCCCCTCCCTTGGGAAGAAAGAGCCTCTCCATCCAAAAAATCGTCCTGCATTTCACGAAACACCGGCAGCGCATCCAGCACATGTTGTTTCATGAGGCGGCAGGCCGATGCCCGGTCGCCTTCCTTGATGGCTTCTATGATTTTTCGGTGATATCGAACCGATGAGAGAAGGTGTTCCTTTTGCTGCAGCGACCTATAACTGAAAGGGGTCACCTGATTGTGCAAATTGACGGCAAAGGTCTTCAGACGATGGTTGTCGGCAATTTCCATCATCCGGCGATGAAAGGCTTTGTGATATTCCTGGTATTGCAACAAATCCACCGGATCCTCAGCCACAATTGTCTCCATTTCCTTCACCAGTGTTTCCAGCTCCTGGACCTGCCCGTCGGAGGTGACATTCATGGCCAGTTCCGTGGCCAGTTCGTACAGGGCGGCTTTCAGGGTGTAAATTTCCCACACGTCTTTTTGGGTCAGCAGCGGCACAAAAACACCGCGTCTGGGTTTTCTGATGACCAAACCCATGGCTTCCAGCATCTTCAAAGCCTCCCGAACGGGTGGCCGGCTGATTTCCAGCCGCTGGGAAATGTTTTCTTCCTTGATCTGTTGTCCGGGTTTAAACCGCCCGGTCACAATCCATTCCTGGATATGTTGCCGGGCACGGTCCACGATCGAATCCATCTTCATGGGTGGCATTCCTGTTGTCAATTGTTTATTGTATACAATGCTTAAAGGGTCGATTTCGAATTGTCAAGGCAAAAACTTGGCTGAAAATTTTCAGTTGCCGGTTCACGGTCTTTATATTAATTTGTTTTGAAATTCATGAAATAACTCGCCAACAATCAAAACCAAGTCGCTTAGGATGAAAAAACAATGGGGGGAACCATTTCCAGGGAGAGAGCGGCATTTCTAGAAAAAGACTATGCACGCGGATTTATACAATACTGCCGGTTTAAACCCGAGGTCATCCAATATGGATTTTTCCAATCCCGAGTGACCATCACGGAAAACCACCGACAGCAGGACGCCTTTATTCACGCGGGGGTGATGGCCGCCATGGCCGACCATACGGCCGGATACGCCGCCTTTACGACGGTTTCGGAACAATTTCAGATTTTGACCATTGAATTCAAGATCAATTTTCTGAAACCGGCCCATGGCGAAGCCCTGGTATGCCGGTCAAAGGTCATCCGCGGGGGAAAGCAGATCATCATCGCAGAATCGGAAGTTTTTGATATTCATGAAGGAACGGAAACCATGAGCGCCAAAGCCATGGTGACCCTCATGGCCGTTCACCGGGAGAAGCTTAAATCAAAAGGCTGACGCGATCTCTTCCGCCACCCGTCTCGCCGCATCCCGTGGATCTTTCGCGTCCCGAATGGGGCGACCGATGACCACATAGTCGGATCCGTTCCTGACAGCATCCGCCGGGGTGACGATGCGTTTCTGGTCGTCCTTGTCCACCAGGGTCCAGGCCGGACGAATGCCGGGGGTTACGGCGATAAGGTCAGCACCCATGGCCTTCTTGACCATCCCCACTTCCAGACCGGAACAGACCACCCCATGGCAGCCGGCATCTTTTGCCAGTCGCGCCTTCTGAAGCACCAGGGCTGAAATATCGCCGGCATATTCATCCCTGTATCCCAGGGCTTTCAGCTTTTCCTGGTTAAGGCTGGTGAGTACGGTAATGGCCAGAATTTTCGTGTTGCCGGGATTGTTTTCCGCGGCGCTTTTGAGGATGTCGCCCCCCTCATCGCAGTGTACCGTCACAAACGCGGGGCGATGAAGGCTCGCGGCCCGAAAGGCCCGCTGCACCGTGGCGGGGATGTCGTGCAGTTTGAGATCCAAAAATATCCCGGCGCTGCTCACGTCGCGGATGGCTTTGAGAATCTTGGGGCCCTGTGAAATGAACAGCTCCAGGCCCACCTTAAAAAGGCCCACCTCTTCTTTCAGGGTTTCCACATAGCCCATGGCCTGATCATAGTCGGGAAGATCCAGGGGAAAGACAATATAGTCTTTGGGGGTTTTCATAATTTTCCTCGTTCGGATATTTTGGGGTTTAAAAAGGATTTCGATTGTGGTAGAAATTAATAGTTGACATGGCCGAAAAAAACAACCATATTGCGTGAATTCAATTTTGGGCCACCGTAGCTCAGTTGGTAGAGCACCTCACTCGTAATGAGGATGTCTGCGGTTCGACTCCGCACGGTGGCTCCAATAAAAACAACAACTTACCGCTCATACGCTCCCCTCCATTTTTGCTTTGCTCTCCATTTTCAAAAATTGTGCTGTCAAGGCGCCTCGCGGAGTCCTGGTTTACGGAGTTCATTTTAGGGTAGGAATTCAGCCATCAGCCGCGTATGCGGTTGTATTCAGCCAATTTGCCGTACCCCTGTCTTCGATCCAGTCGTCTTCAATGGTATCCGGCAGCCTTTCCGAGAGGACGGTATAGACTCTTTCGTCCTGGGTTTCATGGTAGACAAGATTGAGCATATCCACGTACTTTCTTGCCTGCCCGATGCGCTTTATACGCCCGAGCCGTTGTTCCAGCCGGGAGGGGTTCCAGGGCAGATCAATGTTGATGAGGCTTCCAAGAGCCTTCAGAACGGGACCGTCATCCAGCAGGGCGCTGTCGGTTTCGGTAACCACATACCAGACGGCGGTCACCTGACTTATATTCTAAGCTCTCGCGAAAACAGGTCTCAATCTTTCAAATAATGAGAAAATCCAGGATTTCTTTTCCGAACAGCCTAAGGCGCTTGTTCGTGGAAGGCTTCCTCTACTCGCTCCTGCCAGCGCTTCGGATCGCGCTTGAGATGCATGATGGCTCCAATCAGAATACAGTCGCCGCGAACCTGATATAGCACACCAAAGGGAAACCGGTCGGTGAGACATCTTCGGCCCTGTTAGGAGAAAACCGGCCAGGCTTGCGGAAAACGTCGGACCCGCTCAAATGTACGCTGTATCTCCGCGGCAAATTCAAAGCCCAGGCCCGGACGCTGTTCATTGTAGTAGTCAACGGCTTCAGCGAATTCTTCTTCCGCAATTGAAAGGACGAGTATTCTCATCGCTGGTTGATCCTGGCCAGAACATCCTCCGCCGGTGAAGCTGTGAGCAAACCTTTGTCATACGCTTCGATCCTCGATTCAACCTCTTTCGCCCAGGCAGCATCGACATGTTTATCAACGGAGACATCGAAACTTTGGAAAAGCCGGTGAATGAGCTCGGCCCTCTCGATAGGCGGCAAGGCAAGCGCATCATGATATATTTTTTGCGCTGTAGCTGTCATAGGGTCCTCCTCGTTGATGAAAGTTTCCGGTCACAGGTTTCTGGTTTCCGTTGCCTTCCGTGTTTTCACATTTTCTTCTCCCGCGGATGTAAACCACAAACCTTTCACAATTGGTTGTAAACTTACGGCCGTGACCATTATTCAAAATACACTACTGTATTTCCGGCACATAATACCAGGAAATACGCACCCAGCATCTTTCTTCCCATTTGGAGCGCTTCATAACGATTTTAAAGGCTTAAACTCCACCCGCCGGACATCCCTCTCTCACCGGGGCCTGTAACCTGCGTTCCGGCGCGGCTACGCCTCTCCTTTCATAAAATCAAAAAGCCACCAGCGTTCCTCGGGACGAAGGGCCAGCCACTTCCGGCAGATGACGGCGCACTCCTCCTTTGCCGCATGCTCCGCCGCCCAGGCCAACACACAGAGTTCCCGCCCGAGGAAGCGGTCCATGTTTACCTTGCCCACGCGCCAGCTCCCGGTACTCTGCTTCTTTGCCTTCAAACGGGCATTGAAATCCCTTCGAGCGGTATCCCTGATCTTCGTCCATAATTCCCGGGCCAGAACAACCCGTCTCTCAGTGGTTTCCCGCTTTGTTTCGTCCCCGTCAAAGCCGTAATCCTCACAGATGGTTGCCGCCATTTTGGGTTCCGCCGGAATATCCACAAAAAAATGGTGTACCCCAAACGCTTTGGAGGCGCCGAAATCGGTGGGGCCGTTCATTCCTGAATCACCTCGCCGATTTTTAGCTCGATTCCAACGGCTTTCGCAAACTGTTCCAGATCAAAACCCGTGGAGGTATAGGCTTTTTTAGATGATTGCGGCGGTACTCCATGATGTGGTGGAAGATTCAGATATCACCTTGGAACAGCTTCAAGAAGAAGGGTTTGAAAGGCCGGTTTTGCAGGCCGTTGGCAGCGTTACCCGGCGGAAGGGCGAATCCTATGACGATTTTGTCATTCGTGCGGGCCTGCACCCCATAGACGCCAAAATTAAGGCGGCCGACATCAACGACAACATGGATTTAAACCGAATTGCATCGCTTTCGCAAAAAGATTTGGATCGTGTAAGGAAATACCACCGGTCCCTTGCCGTACTGAAGGATTTGGAAAAAGTTCGGAAGGCCCCTGCAGTGGCGGAATTCTATGAAAACGGCGGTGGTATGAGAGCCGCCAAAGTGGTGCTGGTGCCAAGAGGAGTTCCCTATCCGGGTGCACTGAATGCTTACGGGTCTGCGGGAACTTTGATCATTGATTTCGACGGACGGTTTTCAGATGCGGTGGTGCCTGAAGATTTTATGAGCCTCAGAAAGATACTGGAGCAGAATGATCCGGCTATGCTGTACGGATTTCACCCCTTCTGGGCGCCGTTCTTCTGTCCGGAATGCCAGGAATCCTATGGCATTGAATCCTGGAATATGGGTTTTGATGGGTACGGGACATGCCCTCATGGGCACAGACGAAAGATGGACGACTAACGGAATGGGTTTCTAATAAAAGCCGAGGTGGCGTCATACATGTATGTGGCTGATATCTGTACGTTTGGGGATGTGTGATTGGTTGGAGATATCTCAACCCTCCGTGTGCCCATCAGAATGTTGATATCACACGTTTTTATCGGTGGGGATAATAGCAGGGATTGCAGGTCCGCTTTGAAAGGATTGTCGACCAAAAGGGAGGCTTTGAAAGTCCAGGTTTATTTGGGTATCCTTCACTTCTTGACTTCGCCACTATACATTTCCCAGTCTTTACCAGATGGAGGCGAAGGTGGATCCCTTCCGAACTCGGGGGACTCCCCCTGTCCGCAACAATTTCCCTAAAATGGAGATAACCATCATTGATTTGCTCAAACATGCAAAAAGCACAATAGAAATAGGCACCTTTGCATTCAAATCAGATCTAAAAAGCGGGTACGCCCCCAAAACCAGCACCTTTACATCGCACTGAAAATTGTTGTAATAAAAATTGGCTAAAAGTATCATGAAAATACAATTTCATGTTAGGGTGTGACCCATCACAGCATCATGACTTTTTAGCATAAATTAGCCTGGTGGTGCCGTTTTTAAAAGTGATGTTAATTATAAAAAATCAGGAGGAATGAGGATGAAACGGGTGTTCAAGGTGTTTTTGACGTTGTTTATGGTTTTCGCAATTCCTGCTGCAAAACCCTGTGTATGCCAAGTGGCCACCATAACTGTAGATGGAGACCCCAGCGATTGGGCATCCACTGACTCCTGACCTATGTGGATGCGCAGGGCGACGGAGGGTGCGGAGCCGACACGGATATAAAATCTATTTACACGGCCATGGACGGCAGTTACGCCTATGTGAAATGGTGGAAACATACGGTGTCCCCCATCAACCATGCCGTTACACTGGAAATAAATTTCCAATATGATTTCCAGTAACCTCCATACGAATATATGGAGTGATGCATTGCGAGCCTGGGCTAATGGGGACGAATATCCCATCAGCGGGTACACTGTAGCCTTCGGGGCAATGTTATGGAGGCAAGGATTCCGCTTTCAGCGCTTGGCAACCCTTCCAATTTCGATCCTACCTTCACGGGAATTCATGGATTTCCGGCACTTTCCTGTGAGGAGACAAACACCACCATTTTTTCCTGGACTATAGTTGGTTCACAAGTCACAGAAAATGATCAGACCGATTTTCCAGGCGATATACCGTTCTGTCATCATGGGGGCATTTGCTGGTTTCGGACTCAAATCCTCCTTCGGTTGATACCATTTCTGTGACCGTAACCGGAATAGGCAAGGCTACCATGGATTACCAGCCAGGCTGGAAGATGGGGTCTGGGCTCATAGATCATACGACTCCGTCCAGGCCCTGCATGGCAAACGACCTATCTCTTTGAAAGCGGCATCTGACTTCAGAAGTTCTTGATCTATCCAAGGCAACATTTAGCGAATTGGCCGTACCGCAGGTAACCATTCCAGGCAACACGATATCGTGGAAACCGGTTCCCTACGCCACCCATTATGAGGTATGGGTCTTTCCGCTGGATTCCAACGGATACCCGGACGTCTCCAGTATCCCCGCTGTTTCAATCCGGCCTTTTCCAAGGGCAAGGTACAACATACACGCTTCCGACAACCTTTCCTGACGGACACTATGCTGATGAGGGTAAATCTAAGGGAATACTATACCGGTGATCTTGGATGGTGGCAGCTGGTTCAACCGATCATGTTTCTACAAAAAGATATCTATCGGCGTTCCGACCGAACCAGTTTTATATGTCAGTAACGATGGAAATTGTGGGTCAAAACTGCCATGTTACGGCACAATCCAGGATGCTATTAATGATGCTCCTACCGGATCGGTAATTTTAGTTAAAAAGGGATACTTATGAAGAATCACTTAGCCTTGGAAGTGCTAACCTTAATTCTGATCAAAGGTGGATACGATTCAACAGAATATAGCCAGCAGACAGCAAATACTACTTTCATCCAGGCAACTGGCCCAACAACCATTGAAGGCATCGAGCGGTTCTCTGACATTTCAGATGATAAATATGAAGTGAGCAGGTAGCCTTGATGAATCGTCGGAAAGAGACGAAAATTTTGGGGAGGGTCGATTGGACGCTAAGGACGAATTTTGGGGAGGATTGGCCTGCTGTGAAAATTATATGAAATCGTCAGGTGGCTTCTACCGCATGACGTCACCACCACCGGCGCACAGTTTCATAGATTACTGAAATTGATCCTTTGAGCCTTGTGAACAATTCGCTCCTCCAGACTTAGCATACCAGAGATCTGAAGCCCCAAATATTCTGAGTTTTTACGAAAACGTGACATACTTCTCCTCCTAATGGAAAGTGTATTGCACTTCCATTTGAAAATATTTCAAACCTCGATTCATTTCTTGATACAAAACACAAAATATCAGTAAGATCGAAAAAGCGTGTGATATCATAAATCAGTTTGAACGAACGTTGAGATCGATGCTTTCTCTCAGGGCCGGTAAACCTGGGTATATATTGAGATAATCTGTAGAATCCAACGCCCTAAAACCTTGTGATTACATCAATATACCTGAAACTCTTATTGTGAATTGCTTTATGCTCTTGCCTTATCCCGATATTCCGATGACCCAAGACACATGTCTTCCTTAATTCTACCCAGGGAAGTGTTATTTGGACAAATTCTATATTTGAAAGTTTCTTGGAAGGAGTCTATTAAAGATTCTTATAGAGGACAACTATTTTTTGCGATTAAAATAAATGCAGTTCAGGTGGGTATTAACGGTTTATGCCTTATTTATCTTCGTCCCTTTCACGGACGCGGGCTTCCGCAAGGGCCTTTGCCTCAAATTCGGAAATCTCGGATGCCTGGGGCTGGATACGTACGCGCGAATCTGAATTTTCAATCTCATGCCATTTGGACCTGTGGGCGCCGTCCATGCGATACAATTTCCATGTTTCCCGGTCAAATGCAAAGGGGGCGTCTTCCTTTTCCATATATTCAATCATGGTGAAATCCTTTTGGGTGAAAGGCCCATCGGAACGCATAGTCGTTTCAGTCCATAAGGACCCACAATCGGGTCTTGCCGTCAGCGGGCCTTTCGGGAGAAAAACTCATCAGTTCGCACGGTCGTTTCAGTCCGTAAAGACCTACAATCGAGTCCGGCCGTCGATGAGCCTTTCAATGGTGACTGCTTTGGGAGGACGCGAACTTTCCTCATGCCAGCAAGGGCACCCCCTAACGCGGTCTCGGGCCAAAGCAACCATGTTTCTGATCCCCGGTGAATGAACCCGGTAAAGTGTACGATTTAACCGGGCCTACGCACAGCAAGGTTACACGTTTTCGCTTTACCGTGAGTGGGAGATCAAAACCGAAAAAAGAAAGAGCAGTTGAAACTGAAAGATAATACCATGAAACATAGATGGCAACAACACTTTCGGTTGGACAAATACGTTTTTTCAGGGGAATGTTCGAGAAATGCGGTAAGAATTAAAGAAACAATACCCGAAATACCTTGATTAGCGAAAAACCGTCATATGGAGATCAAGAGCCGATCCTCTTCCACGTGGGATCAGTTTTTCTTGGGGGCAACAAGGCTTAAATGACGGTATTTTTGACGGCATGTTCTAGTTTATAATTATATTATCATATACAAATCGAATATATATGGCTTGAATGTGAAGCCGCACGGTCCAATAACATCAAATACTTCGATCGTCTCTTGTTTTTCATTTTTCTTCCTTAGTAAAATTGTCTGCCACCTGGATCAATGTCTCGACAAAAAATTGTAGCGCCCGCCTCCATTTTATCCTAAGATGCCTATATCCATGTATTTATTACTGAACACGCCAGAACAGTTTTTGACATAAAACACCGTAAGGTGTATGAATAGGGTGCCCTAGGCGAGATGGATCCCGTTTGTATTCCCGGTATGGGTCATGTGGTGAGACATCGCTTTTTTCAACCCCGTTAATGGAGGCAAGCTATGAAACGGTGCAGGTACTTCGGATGGACGTTTTTATGGGTTTTTTGGGCAATATCATTCTCCGGTTGGGGCATGGCAGCAGAGGGGGGTAAAAATCCCTGTATCGCCTGTCACCAGAAAGTATCTCCCGGACAGGTGGCTGACTGGCAGGCCAGCAAACACAGCAAAGAGGATGTGGGATGTATCTCTTGCCACGGGGAAAAGCACACCACTGTAGAAGATTACAAACTGGCGGTGTTGCCGGACGAGAAGCTGTGCGCTCAGTGTCATGAGGACCAGTTCAACCAGTTCACCAAGGGAAAGCACAATCTGGGCTGGTCGTCCCTGATGGCTTTGCCCGTCTCCCACCTGGAACCGAATGAGCTGATCGAAGGGGGCCGGGGATGCGGCGGCTGTCACAACATGGGCGTCAAGAGCGATGCCCAAAAGCAGGAACAGGCGAAACTTGGCTATCGGTATCAAAATAATTCCTGTGATGAATGTCATACCCGCCATGCCTTTTCCAAAAAAGAGGCATTGAATCCAAGGGCCTGTCAGCAGTGTCACATGGGGTTTGACCATCCCCAGTGGGAGATGTGGAGCAGCTCCAAACACGGTGCCCGTGCCCTGATCAAGGAGGTGGGCGATCTTCCCAAGGGCGCCAATGCGCCTACATGCCAGACCTGCCACATGCCGGACGGAAGCCACGACAATCACACGGCCTGGGGATTTCTGGCAGTGCGGCTCCCCCTGCCGGAAGACCCTCAGTGGAAACAGGACCGCATTACGATTCTCAAGGCGCTGAGCGTGCTGAATCCCGAGACCGGCGAACCCACTTCTCTGCTTGAGGCGGTGAAGACACTGGAGCTGGCCCGGCTGACCCAGGAAGCCTGGCAGACTGAGCGCGATAAGATGCTCAAGACGTGTACCCAGTGCCACTCCAAGCCCTACGCGCAAAAGCAGTTGCAAATGGGGGATGACATGCTGCGGCACGCGGATCGGCTCATGGCCCAGGCCATCGAGATCGTGGCGGGACTGTACAAAGAGGGAATCATCCAGAAACCCGCCAGCTACCCGTTTAACTATCCCAACCTCCTTTTTTTCATGCGGACCGGAGGGGGGGATCTCAGCAAGCTCTCACACATCGACCAAATCCTCTTGAAGATGTACCTCAAGCACCGAATGCGTACCTTTCAGGCCTTTTTCCATATCAACCCGGACTATGCCTACTGGTACGGCTGGGCCGGAATGGTGGAGGATCTGGGCAACATACAGGAGACCGCCAAGCTCATGCGGGCGAACCATGCCAAGAAATGATCGAAACAAAGGTGTAAATGGGTTTTAGTCCCTGGTTTTCTGTCAGAAAAAAACAAAAAACTTTCGATCAGTTGAGCTTAAAACTTAAAACTGCGCCTGTGCCGCCTCAGGAAGTTATACCCGTCTTCTGTTCCTGAGGCGCAAAAACGGACCAGCAGAAACACCGTGATGCCCTTGGGGGGGCCGAAGAACAACCGGAATATCGGCCCTTATTTTCATCAGTTCCACCTATGAAGTCGACATGAGCATATTGATCTGCTGGTCCGTCATGTCGATCCCATCCTTGAAAACATCGAGGGTACGATAGAAAACCTGCTTTTGTATCCCTTCGGCCAGAATATTGTAGGTAAACAAAATCTGCCGCTTGTGGCCCCTGACCAGCCGTCCTATTTCCAACTTTTCGTTGAGCTGTTCAAGATCGTCGTCATCCAGAAATTGAGCGCCAAACCGTCCCAGGGCATAGGCCTGAAGGCTGAAGCAGTCAATGAATCCCATGGACAGGGGAATCCGGTAGAAAAATACCGCCACAAAAGAAAGACCCATCTGAAAAATAAGGCCGTTATCTCGTTCCCGAATGATAAAGTCCCGTTCCTCTATCCATTTTTTGACCTGATCCTTCAGGATTGGCGAGGGAAGCTCTTCCGGAAGAAAGTTGATAAAGGCGCCGATTTCCGATTCAGGAGGAAGCGTTTTCATCTGTATCACCCCTCCCATCACCCGCTAGATAATAGCCGGTCGCCCTTCTGAAGGCTTCCGAGGTTTTTGGCCCGGCGCAGCCGTCCACTTTTACATAGATCCCCGGAAGGGTATTTAAAAACCCCTGAAGACCTTCGGCATACGGCGTTTTTTCCCGGGGTGCATATCTCAAAAGCGGCATTGCCGTTTCAGAGGGCGGTGTTTCCGACTCCGAATCAAAAACCGCCAGGCCTTTCTCCGCCATTCTCCTCAACACCACAGCCGCCCCCATCTGCCGGGATACCGCCGTGTTGGAAAAAGTGCCGTCGGCCACATATTTACCGCGGACGTAGTGCTGGGAGTAACTCCATAGGTAAGGGGAAAGAACCTCGGGATGCCATTTTCGATACCCCCATCCATTGTAACCTTCCAGCTTGTAAAGGGTTCCCGAAACACTCCAGTCGTTCCAGCGGTCCATCCGCGCCAACCGAAGGGCGTCCATGGCGCTTTCCTCCCAGGTAAAAGGCGGAGCGCCCGTACGCGGATGGCCCGAGGGCACGCGTATCGTTCTTTCCGTCAGGGGGTCACCGTTGTGCAGGTGCCGGTCAAACCCTGAAGACGCCTCCATGAGGTGAATCACCGCGATCACAAACCAGGGGATCTCAAGCACATCGGCCACCCCCTGGTAACGCCCAAGGTTTGAAACGATTGTTCCCACAATTGATGCTACTTCCGCCGTCCGGGTTTCCCTGATGATGCAGGTATCAAACAAACGCCGGTAGTCCGCTCGCAACCGTTCGGTCAATTTCATGAACATTTCTCCTGCAATCAATCGTCTTTTTTATGGTTCAAAGGTCATTTCAGATGTAACATTGACGCAAAATCTTCTCAAGTATACACTGTCCGCACCAAGGGAGTCCATATGGAAAAAACCCGTATTCAAAAAATCGGGCTTTTAATCACGTCATTTTCCGAGGACCCGCCGCCTCAATGATCACCATTTACGAGAAACCCCCATGACCGATTGCACCCGCATAAGCGTAAACCGACAGGAGCTGGAACGACTCTTTGCCCTTTACCATGACCGTCAATGGGTCCATCCGGATCCCCTCGAATTTCTGTATTTGTACCGGGAAGAACAGGACCGGGAAATAGTGGGTCTCATCGCCTCTTCCCTGGCCTATGGTCGGGTGACTCAGATTTTGAAAAGCGTATCCACCGTGCTTGAAAAAATGGGGGCTTCCCCCTGTGATTTTGTCCTGTCATCCACTGATGCCACACTTGAAAAAACCTTCGCGGGGTTTAAACACCGGTTTACCACGGCGCAACATCTTGTAGCCCTCCTGCGGGGCGCCGGATCAGTTTGCGGGCGATATGGCTCTTTGTACAACTGCTTTATGGAAACCTACCGGGACCGACAAGACAGCGTCCATGAAGCGTTGTGTTTTCTGGTGAGCGAACTGAGAAAAACGGGCGACGGAAGCGCCAACAGTCTTCTGCCGTTGCCGGAAAGAGGGAGCGCAAGCAAAAGGCTGCACCTTTTTCTTCGCTGGATGGTGCGAAACGATCATGTGGATCCGGGCGGCTGGCATGATGTGAGCCCGAGCAAACTCATTGTTCCCCTGGACACACACATGCACCGCATCTGCTCACAGCTCCATATGACCGCCAGAAAACAGGGAGATCTGAAAACAGCCATGGAAATCACCCATGCATTCAGGAAACTGGCGCCGGAAGATCCCGTCAAATACGATTTTGTCCTCACCCGGCTCGGCATTCGCAAAGACTGCGATCCGGGGGAATTGTTTCCAAATTAAAGGGCCCGGGACCATTCCGGCCGGAGGTCGATATTTCCCGCAAGGGCGCTGTCAATCTGGGCCAGGGCCGCCTCCTTTCCCTTGGGAAGCCGGGCCTTGATGGGCAGATAATTGGAGGCATGGTTAGAAAAAAACATCCCTCTGCTGAGATGGGTATTGGCGATCATCTCTCGCAATTCGACCAGGGTTTCCTTTTCGTTGAGAAGCTGAAACTCACCCCTTTTGTATTCATCATAGAGTGGGGTTCCCGGGATCACCATGACGGTGAGGGCCCCAACGAAGTTGGGATCCATGGCGCTCAAAACGTCCCCTGTGGCCCTGGCGTGCTGAAGGGAGAGCTTCGGGTCATTTCCCGCAATGCCCAAAAGTACCGTGACGGAGAGCTTGATGCCCGCTTCCCGGACCTTTCGGCCCATGTTGATGAGGTGCTGTGCCGTTGAACCCTTGCAAATCTTTTTGAGCAGGGGATCATCGCCCGTTTCCACCCCCATATAGATAATGCCAAGCCCGTTATCATGAAGGGCTTTCAGGTCTTCGGGGGTTTTCATGTTGATCCCTTTGGCGTTTCCATAGGCCCCCACCCGTTTCACCCAGGGAAGGTGTTCTCGAATGCGGTCCAGTATCCACATGAGCCGTTTCTGGGGAATGATCAGGGCGTCCCCATCCATGAGAAAAACACGATCCTGTCGTTTCATGTATTTTCCGGCGAAAAGAATGTCGGACAGAATAATTTTATCATCTTTGATGGTAAATCGTTTGTCGTTGTAGGTCCCACAAAAAGTACACTTGTTATGGGAGCATCCCAGGGTCACCTGGAGCAGAATGCTGTAGGCTTCACTGGGAGGTCTGATGCAGTTGCCGTCATAATGCATCCCTTCACTTTCCATTTTCTTTTTCTCCTGTTATGGGCAGATATTTTAATGGGCGAACACACAGGTCCGCGCCTACGATCGGTGGCGGCGCCAATGGACCCTCAGGGCTTTCAGAGGGTTCTTGGCGGAATCCATAACCGCCGAGGGTTCGAAACCGCTGTGAAGCATGCAGTGGGTGCATCGAGGATCCCGGCCCACTCCGTATTTTGACCAGTCGGTATTTGCCATCAACTCCCGGTAAGTATCTTCATAACCATCGTTGATAAGGTAGCAGGGTTTTTGCCAGCCAAAAATGTTCCGCGTGGGATTCCCCCAGGGAATACAGGTATATTCCTGGTTTCCTTCCAGGAAATCCAGATACAAACTACTGTGATTGAACCGCCATGACTTCTTTTGTCCCAGCATAAAAATGGATCGAAATAATTTTTTGGCTTCATCCCGATTGAAAAAATGTTCCTGGTCCGATGCGTTTTCATAGTTAAAAGCAGACGCAACGGTCATGGCTTCCACCTGAAGAGACGTCAGCTGATCAAACAATTGACCCGCACTCTCGGCGGTTTCCCCCTTAAACAGGGTGGTGTTGGTGGTAACCCGAAACCCCTTTGAAATCAAAAGCCTAATGGCCTTTACAGCATTTTCGAATACCCCTTTGCGGCCCACCCTTGCGTCATGACGTTCGTTGAGCGCGTCCAGGTGAACATTAAATGTAAGATAAGGATTGGGTTCGAACTCATCAATCCGTTTTTGAACGAGAAGGGCATTGGTACACAAGTACACGAATTTTTTCCGGGTCGCAAAGCCTTTGGCAATTTCCGCTATTTGGGGGTGCATGAGGGGTTCACCGCCCGCAATGGACACCACGGGGGCACCGCATTCTTCCACCGCTGCCATGCACGCATCCAGGCTCATGCGTTTTTTTAGAATTTCCTCCGGGTAAGCAATCTTTCCGCAGCCTTTACAGGCCAGATTACAGCGGAAAAGAGGTTCAAGCATCAGCACCAGGGGAAATCTCCCGTTGCCGTTTGAACTAAACCGTTTCCTACCGACATAGGCGCCGATACGCGCCTTTTGAATAAATGGTATTCCCAAATACAGCTCCTTATTCCTCAATTGTCATGCGTTTGCATTTTACACAGTTGCTTCATCAGGTCCAGTGCCTGTCTCCATGGTTCTTCCCAACCGTTACAGGGGGGCATGCGGGTCAAAATTTTATGCAACTGGTCGCAGGCCGGTCCCGGGTCTTCATCTTCCAAATACGCCTTGGCGAGCCCCAGACGGTTCTCAAAAAAATCGGGGTCCTGCACAACGGCGCGTTTATAATGGGCCAGCGCCTTTTCCAAATCTCCGATACTGACAGGGGGTCCGGGCGCCCGCAGATAGAGCTCCCCCAGCATTCGATCCGGACCGCCATGATCCAGTTGGGGACTCAGGCGGACCGCAGCAAGCGCACCACGTTCAATGACCGGCGCCAGGCCCAAGCCCCTCAAGGTATCGTTTTCAGCTTCAAGTCCGGTCAGATAAGCGGCCAGGTAGTGGGCCGTACCGTTTTCAGGGTCACGGGAAACAGCTGCTTCGGCCAGCTTGCGCCCTTTCAGAGCGTTTTCAAGTCGTATGGCCCGGGTTTTTCCGTTCCGTGCCAGCACGGCGTAGCAGCGGGCAGCCTGAAATGCCGCTCCCGATTTTCCGGCGTCCTTTTCCCACAACAGCGCCTGGTCCCGGGTGCAGGGAGACCACAGAGCGGTTTCTTCCCCGTCCGGCAACCGCATGACGTCCCGGGTCGGGGCGCAGGCGGTGAAAACCAGGAAGATCATCCACAGGCTACGGAATAAAACAGCCATTTTCTTTATCGCTTAACCGAAATTGCAAAAGGTCCAAGTCCACGGGTCCAAATCCCTCGGTTTGCAAAAGGGCCAGCAGATTTTCGGCGCTTGCGTCCCCTTTCATCCCCTGCAGCACGTCAGCCAGCTTTTTCATGGTTTCATTGGCTGAACCAAACCAGACCACCGGGCTTACGGGCATCTCCCGGGAAGTGTGTATAACCTTGATTTTTTTGCCGACAGACAGGGTTTGAACGGTTCCATACTGAACCCGATCCAGCACCACCCCGCTGGTTTTTCCCTTGACCACCGAACGGAGAGACCTCAGGGGACGAAAAGTTCCCTCAAGGGTAAAGGGCAATCGGTCCGGAAGACATCCAAACAATAAGCAGGCGGCCGCCTTGTTTTCAAACAACATGTTCCCAAGAATTTTGCCGTTCAGGGATTGCCAGTCCGATCCCGCATCCTCACGGGCCATCAGACGCCAGATATCCTTTGTAAATCCGCCCGGACGCGTAGCGGCCATGGGCGTCATTTGAAAACGGCGGGCATACCTGGCGTAAACCCCCAACTGTATAATTCCCCATGCCGGCGGCGAGGATGTCAAAAACGCCATGGCAGGTTCCAGCTGGTTAAAATAACGTCCCTGAATGGCGATGTCGGGCCCCATTTTCCGTTGAATATAATCAGCCAGGGCATCCATCACCGGACGCGCTTCCGCTTCCGTTCCCGGCTGACCCGGCTGGATCACCGCAAAATCCAGATTGCCCACCTCGGCATGCCCACTCACGGACCCGAAAAGCATGACAAGCAAGACAATGAAAAACCTATATTTTTTCATGGCAACCCTTTTTAACTTAAAACCTAAGACTTAAAACCGTGCCTGAAGGAGGTTTTCGTTCAGACACTAATTCTTTGTAAACCGTCCCATCAATTTCAGAATCGGCGGCAGCACGAACAGGCACGCCAGCATGCCCATCAAAGACCCCAGCACCATGATGCTCCCCAGGCTGGCCAATCCCCGATGGTGCGCAAACAGCAGCCCACCGAAACCGATCATGGTGGTGGTAAAGCTCAGGGCCACAGCGGTGGGCGTACCCGTGTAAAAAAGTCCGCCAACCCCGGGTTGATCGGGGCGATCGGAAAGCAGGGGTTCGATTTCCCGCCATCGGGCCAGGAAATGCACCCCCCCGTCCACGCCGATGGCAATGAGAATGGGAATGGCAAAAAAATTGGCCAGATTAAACTGAAGTCCCATCCACCCCATCAACTCCAGCAGCCATAGCATACTTACGCCCAAAGGTAAAATGGCAAGCACCACATATCGCACGGAACGGGCATAAGCCCAAAGAATCAGACACACCAACAGGATGGTCAGGGCCGCCGCCCGGAGAAACGTAGTATGCATCAACTGGGCCGATTCATATACCCCCACGGGAACCCCACTCACATGAGGGTCCACCTTTCGCAGGGCCGCCACAAAATGGCCCAGCGCATCAAAATCCCATACGTCTCCCGTGGGGCTGATTTTGATCTGGTAACTCCCATCCTTACCCACATAGAGATCTCTGAGGCTGGGCGGAAGATTTTCGGGCATCACCGATTTGGCCCCCAGCCATCGTTTCAATTGTTTAAGGGATGTCATGATATCCCGCACCAGTGCCGTCTCCAACCCCTCAAGGCGACCTGCCAGGCCGGGATATGTCTCCAGTCGTTCAATGGCGGCAGTCACGGCTTCCATATTTTTTTCCACGATGGGAAGTTCTTGTTTAGCCCCGGCAACAAAGAGCTTTTCCTCCAGGTTTTCCAGGGCCTCGGACAACCGTAAAAGCGCTGCAATAAGCGATTTCGGGTTGAGAGGATGTTTTATCGGGAATTGATTCGGGACTTTTTCGAGGGCGCCGGCCGCTCTTTGGTATTGCACTGATTTTTCTTCCTGTTTATCCGGAATAAAATCTAGAACGCTTTCCACCCGGCCCACGGAGGGAATGGCCTTGAATTTCCGGGTCAAACCTTTAACCTGTTCCAGGGTTTTGGCCGAAATAATGGCATACCAGGTGCTTTCGTCGGCGGTTTCAACCAGTATCCTTTCATATTCCACGGATTCCAGCCCACGGGCCTGAAGTTCCAGCAGATTGTAGTTGAAGTGCACCTTAAAGAGCCCGGGAAGCGCCAGAAGGGTCAGGGCCAGGAGGATGCTCAGTACCAGTTTAGGGCGTTTAAAAAAACGCTCCAGAAAGGGCATGGCGCTAATTCTGGGCATGGATGAGGGAAAAAGGTTATTTTTGCCGGCCAACAAAAGCATGGCGGGCAACACAATCATCATGGAGACCAGACAAAAAAGTACCCCCGTGCCACCGATAAGACCCAGTTGCGCCAGGCCGATAAAATCAGACCCCAGAACCGAATAAAATGCGCAGACCGATGTAACGGCCCCCAGAATCACCCCGGGACCGGTTCTGAACAGAGACGCCCGAACAGCATCTTTCACGCCAAGACCCTTGCCATGAGCTTCCACATAGCGCATGACCATATGAATGCCAAAATCAACGCCAATGCCCACCAGCACCAGGGCAAAAATTACGGACAGCAGGTTCAATTCTCCCACGGTGACCGTGGCAAACCCGAAGCTCCAAGCCATGGCCAGAACCAGTGAAAACAACACCAGAAACGGCCTGAGCCATCCATGGAGGACAATCATGAACAGAACCCCCACAAACAGTACCGCAATGACGGACGCCCGCGTCATGTCCCGATCCGTGGTTTCCATCTCATCCGCTTGAAGCGCCGGCCTTCCGGTGAGTCCCACAGCCAGACCGGGGAATTTCGCACGGGTGACGTTAAGGGCCTCCCGCACCGCCGCAAGCGGTTTCCCAATGACATCCAGGGCGCCGAAATCCTTGGTCGGCAGGATGCGCATGACCAGCAATCGGCCGGAAGCGGAAAAAAAATACTCGCCCCCTCCCTGGCTGAGATCAAACAGCGAACAGCCGCCTTCCTTCCCCGACAAAGCCTCATCCACGTTATCCAAAAGGTTCCCGAGGAGCCCGAGCGCCTGCCCCATCAGCGCCGGGTCCATATCAGTAACGAATGACGAGTGACGAGTGGCGACTTCCGACCTCGGACCTCGGACCTCCGTCCGCCGCCCCCCGTCCGCCAAGAAGTTCCGCAACCGTATTGAAGAAACCGGCCAGGGACCCGTCCCGAACCCACCGATCCAGGAAAGGCGCCAGATAACAAAGGGTTCCGGACAGGGTTTCCGCCTCTTCGGGAGAAGCAAAAAGGAGGGCGCCGTCCCCCAGATCCCGGGCCGAAATACGGTAGTAAACCGCCTGAATAAGTGTTGGGTGTTCCGCGAGACGCATATTCAACTGTTCCGCAAATTGAATGGCCCGCTTTTTTCCCGCCTCGGTTCCGCCTGTTTGAATGACCACAAAAAGATATTCCTGATCTCCAAAATTCTCAAGGTGGTCCAGATAGGTCTTCTGAAAGGGAACGGAGGGTGAAACCAGGCAATCCTGATTGCTGTTCAGGTGTAGAAAAAAAACGGAAACGAGTACTGAAATCAATGCCAGCACAATCCCTGAAACAATAATGGCGCCGGGATGGGCATGAACCATGCGCCAAAGCGCGTCCAGCAAGTAATTCCGTCTTTTGGGGATTGGGTTCATGCGGTTCTGGCCGTTCGAAGCCCCAGGTTTTTGACCGTCGCCCATGCGGATCCGGGAAATTTATGGGCATCCTTCAAAACATCGTCCAAGGCGCCCAGAAAATAGTCGACATCGGCCTGGTTGATCACCAGGGGCGGAAGAATTTTCACCGTGTCGAGACCATGCCCGGCCACCTGGGTCAGAACATGGTGTTTCTCCAACAGGGGCATGGTAATCATCTGACAAAAAAGATCCTCGTTCATCTTGTGCAGCAGTTTCCATCCCGTCTTGAGAGAAAGGGATGCGGGTTTGCCGAACTGAATGCCGATCATGAGCCCTTTTCCACGAATTTCGTGAACCAGCTCATATCGTTCGGCCATTTCACTGAGCCCTTTTTCCAGATAGGCGCCCATCGTTTCAGACTGTTGGACCAGGTTTTCCCGTTCAATGACCCGCAACGTCGCCAGACCGGCTGCCATGGCCAGGTCATTCTGACCAAAGGTGTTGGAATGGGCAAAACACCGATCCATGCTGTCAAAGACCTTTGCATGGATGTCGCGGTGTGTTATCACGGCGCCCACGGGGATATATCCACCGGAGAGGGATTTTGAAATTACCAGGATGTCGGGCGTCACATCCCAATGGTTCACGGCGAACATGCGCCCCGTTCGGCCCAATCCGGTTTGGACTTCGTCAGCAATCAGCAGTGCGCCATAGCGGTCACAAAGGCTTCGGGCGCCGGGAAGATAGTCCGAATCCGGAACAAACACCCCTTTACCCTGAATGGGTTCCACAATAAAGGCCGCCGCATCCCCTCCTGAAAGAGCGTTTTCGAGAGCCTCTAAATCGTTGAAGGGAACGGGCACGCAGTTGGGCAACAGGGGTTCGTTGCGTCCCCGGAACTCCTCGTTCCCATTCACGGAAAGGGCGCCCAGCGTCAACCCGTGAAAGGCCCGTTCACAATAAACAATTTTGCTTTTTCCCGTGGCCTGCCGGGCGATCTTGAGAGCCCCTTCCACGCCTTCAGTTCCCGAATTGGTGAAAAACACCGCCTCCAGATTTCCCGGGGCCAGCGCAGCCAATGCTTCGGCCAAAAGTCCCGAAATAATGCCCACATCCATCTGTACCATACTGGCCGGCGCCATATCGATGACATCTTTTAAGACCTGAGCGACCAGGGGATGGTTTCTTCCAATGTTGAACACGCCGAACCCGGCCAGAAAATCGAGCACCTCCCGACCCTGTTCGTCCATTAACCGAGTCCCTCGTCCCATGGTATAATTTCGATTGTAACCAATCACCTCCAGTACGCGTACAAATTGGGGGTTCACATAGCGGCGATGCAGCGCGTAGGTTTCGTTGAGACGGCTTTTTACAAGGGATGCAATATTCATTATATTATAAGATTCGCACGGCGCAATTTGTTGGAGGTCTCCGGCGAAAAAAGTTCCTTTCTTTTTTTTGGGGAAGTGTAAGAAAACCAGGGGGTCGTGTCAAGGCGCAAAGCACGGGGGGTAAAAACACAGGAACGAGGAAGTGTGGTGCGTGGAAACAAAGGAATGCGCCAACAGCTGCGATTTACATCCAGAACAACATCCTGTGAACGGTTAGGGATTGTAAAACGGTCGGTACAATTGTATGGTGAAAAAATAGAAGGCGGGTTTAAAAATGGGTGAACGTACGGTGTTTTCGGTGCCCTTACCATGTGAAATGTAAACCGAACAACATCGAAAGCCGATTCGTTACTATTCAGAACCCGGTTTGGCAATCCGGCCGGGCATATTCCCAGAATCTACGCTTACGGGAATTTGGTCAACCTCAGAGCCGCTTCAAGTCGATGCAAGCCTGATGAAAAGATAGCTTACGACATCTTGTGCGCTATTGAATTCCCGGATTTTTTCGTCCGGGATTTCAATGCCGTAGTTTTCTTCCAATTCAAACACCATTTCAACTGCATCCAACGAGTCCAGGCCCAAATCGTCCACCAGGGATGATTCGGCATTGATCTGTTCCGGGTCAATGGAAGCTTTCTCGGCCAAGATTTCAAGGACTTTCTTTTCGATGTCTTTGATACTCATAGGCGTTATCTCTCACTCAAATTTTTTGAAAAGGAGGCATACATTTACGCTGCCGAAACCAAAGGAATTGGATAAAACGACATCTACGGTAGCCCGCCTTCCCTTGTTGGGCACATAGTCCAAATCGCAATCGGGGTCAGGGTGGGACAGATTGATCGTCGGCGGAATAAGCTGATGCTCGATCGTCAGGCACGAAACAACCGCCTCTATGGCGCCAGCAGCCCCGATGGCGTGCCCAATCATGGATTTGGTAGAAGAAATGGGCGGACTCCTGGTTTCGTTCCCCAAAATCCGTTTGATGGCCTTTGTTTCGGCAACATCATTGGGAATAGTACCGGTACCATGGGCATTGATATAATCAACCTGCTCTGGTTCCACACAAGCTTCCAGCAACGCCAGCGACATTGCCCTTGAGGCATCCTCTCCATCCGGTCGGGGCACGGCAATATGGTAGGCCCCGCTTGTCAAACCATAACCGACCACCTCGGCATAGATATGCGCGTTCCGCTTGATAGCGCGTTCTCTCTCTTCGAGAACCAGCATGGCGCCACCTTCTCCCATCACAAAACCGTCCCTCTCTTTGTCAAAAGGCCTGCTAGCCTGATGGGGATTTTCATTTCTTTTGGATAACACGCCCCTGAGTGCACAATATGCCCCAAAAGTGAATTCGGTGAGAGGAGCCTCCGCACCCCCGGCAATAACAACATCCGCTTCAGAATGCTGAATTTTTCGATAGGCTTCACCGATGCCATGATTGCCTGAAGCGCAAGCCGTTGAGATCACATAGTTGGGCCCCGTCAAACCGTATTGAATGGCAATATGGGCGGCTACGGCATTGGGGGTTATTCTGGGAACGCACAAAGGATTGAACCGATGGGTCTCCTTTTCATAAGCGGCCATGATCTGTTCTTCGTGGAAAAGGACCCCTCCGAGACCGCTTCCAACGATCACCCCAACCCGGTCCCGATTCTCCTTCTGAAGTTCCAAACCGCTGTCGTCTATGGCCATCTTTGCCGAAGCCAGTCCAAAGTGGACAAACCTGTCCACCCTCTTGGCAACCTTATCAGGCATATATTCCCGAGGATCGAAACCCTTTACCTCAGCGGCAATCCTCGATTGATAATGGGATGCATCAAAGCGGGTTATCCCGTTGATACCGGATA
This sequence comes from Desulfatiglandales bacterium, assembly GCA_963664475.2. Classification (GTDB taxonomy): domain Bacteria; phylum Desulfobacterota; class DSM-4660; order Desulfatiglandales; family Desulfatiglandaceae; genus NaphS2. The sequence continues at coordinate 388,341 of CAXXXE010000001.1, read as the reverse complement.
TTCCATTGACGTTCGCTTCCCAGAAACGATCTATACCGATCCCGTTGGCAGCAATCACACCCAGTCCCGTTACCACGACGCCTCTCTTTTTCATCTGAATTTCCTTTCTCACCCCCTCATAAAATACCGTTTCGGTTATTCCATAAAATCCTCAACACGGATTCGGTGTTTTCGTGAAAGGACGTCTAAAACCTCTAACACCTTGTTGATGTGGCGGTCTTCATGAGTGCTCATACAGCCTGTTCGAATAATTGCTTTCCCCCTTGGTACCGCCGGAAAGACGGCCGGCAGAGCAAAGACGCCTCGGTCAAACATGTCCCGGCTCATTTGATAGGCTTTCTCCTCCGACCCGACATGGATCGGAATAATCGGTGTAAGTGAGTCACGGACCGGTAGTCCCATATGTCGGAATGCATTCCTCATACGCCGGACTATGTCATGGAGGCGATTTATCCTTTCCGGCTCTCGTTCCAGAATGTTCAGGCAGGCCAATACCGTGGCGGCATTCACCGCGGGGAGGGCTGCGGAAAAGATCAGGGGAATGGCGTGATGGCGTAGATATTCCATCACGTCTTCATGGTCGGAAGCGATAAACCCACCAATAGATGCAAGGGATTTACTGAAAGTCCCCATTATAAAATCTACCTGTTCGGTCAAACCGAAATGATTGGCGGTTCCCCTGCCCTGCTCGCCCAGCACCCCGATGCCGTGAGCATCGTCCAAATAAAGAACCAGATCAGGGTGGTCCTGTTTGAGGCACTTTAGTTGCGGCAAGGCCGATATGTCCCCTGACATACTAAATATACCTTCGGTCATCAAAAAGGGGACCGAGCCGGGTTTCCTCCTGCGGAGCCGGTCCAGGGTTTTGGACGCTGAAAGTGCGTTATTATGATCAAAGGGCATCATTTTTGCCCCTGATGACCGAGATGCATGAAAAATACTGGCGTGGTTCTCACGATCGCAGAGTATGATATCCTGGGATGTGGCAAGGGCTTCGATGGCGCCTAAATTGGTGCTGAAGCCGCTTACAAAGAGAATGGCCTTTTTTTTGCCGACAAATGCGGCTAAGCGTTCCTCCAGCATCTCATGAAGGGTGAGATTCCCGCACAGAAAACGCGACCCACCCGTTGCGGTGCCCCATCGTTGCAAAGCTTTCGAAGCCGTTTCCAGAACACGGGGGTCCCGTGTAAGCCCGAGATAATCATTGGAAGCCAGCATAACCATACGCCGCCCATCAACCTCTACCTCCGGCCCCCATGAACGTGAAATAGGTTTGAAATAAGGGTATAAACCTTGATTCCGGCCTTCCCGGACCAGCGCGACAAAATTCCTGCAACGATCCTTAAGGGACATTTTCGGTGTTTGTTTTAAGGTTTAAGACTGTCTTTATTCAGGCGGGCTAACGGTCAGTTCCTGCAGCGTCAATGCCCCCCCCCCCGAAACTTTGGGTGCGTTGTTTAAAATTGTTTTGCGGGTTGTGGGTTTAAATGACGAATCCCATCCGCCTTGGAGCGTCACAGATATTGACTTATCTAAAGTAATTAATTCATCATAAGTTCCCTCGGCGATCAGGATAATGTCTCCGGTTTCGGCATCATTCATCGCATCCCGGATTGAATTGTAACATGGCGTCTTGTCATGACAATTTCCGCCAATGCTTACATATAACCTATTGTTTGTTTGATTATAAACAAAGCCATCGTTTAGAACGGCACTTGAACCGTCGGGATTGGTGACGGTGACATCTACCTGACCCGCTGCATGCGACGGCGTGGTGGCCGTAAGGGTGCTGGCATTCTGAAAGGTCACGCCGGTGCCTGAAACACCGCCGAACGTGACGGTTGCACCATCAACAAAATTCGTCCCCGTTATGGTCACCACCGTACCGCCACTAACCACACCTGATGCGGGGTTCACACCGGTTACCGTCGGCAACGCATTGTAACGAAAACCGTCGGTTAAAGCGCCGCTTCCGCCGTCAGGATTGATGACGCTCACATCTACCGGACCCGCTGCATGCGACGGCGTGGTGGCCGTAAGGGTGCCGGCATTCTGAAAGGTCACGCCGGTGCCTGAAACACCGCCGAACGTGACGGTTGCACCATCAACAAAATTCGTCCCCGTTATGGTGACGCCGGTGCCGCCGCTAGCCGGACCTGATGCGGGGTTGACGTTGCTTACAGTGGGCAAGGCGACGCACGGGCCAAGTTCAACTTCCAGAACGACTTCGGTTATTCCGAAATTCCTCATCCCCGGTGCATAGTCAATATCGTTTTCCCCAAAATTCCGACTGCCGATCATAAACCCCACATAGCCACTACCACCGACATCCGTCAAATCGGCCTGCACGGAATCCTTAACATCCATTGCATAGTGTTTATAATCCGTCCACGAATGGGGAAATTGAACTTGTAATGGATTATTGGCAGGGTCATTCACAAGATTTCCAAAACAGGTTCTCTTTCCATCGTTTGTTAGGTTCTCGCAGGTGTGGTCCATATCGTAAAGGCCAATATGCACTGTAGCATTACCGTTCTGGGCCGCTTCGGAATACCAGGGAGAGGCTTTGAACCTTAGGGTTGCACTCACAACCTGACAACCGCGTTTATCCGTCATATCATAAACGAAATAGCTGAATCCCTTACGCTTAAAAGCACCGGTTCCTTGAACAAATTTGACATGATTGATACATGGCTCATCGGGGTCGGCAGGTCGGTCCATTGCTTGTTCATAGGGCAAGGTATTGTATTGCGCATTCGCTTCATTTGCGGGCCAATTCAATCCTGTCACCGTACCGACCCAATGGTCTTCATAATCCCTGGTTTTTCCCTCATCTTCATACCGGGTACACACGTCAAACTCATTCGGGTATCCCGTACTTGTACAATACCCTGATCTTAAGAAAAACACGCGTCCCGCCTCACATGACCCCACTGTTTCGCTTACCATGAGATTGTTCACAAGCAACGGTTCGTAAGCAAAGACGAATGCACACGAGATCAGCAGAAAGACAATACCACTCCAAACGAAAACAACTATTTTCATTGTTTATCTCCCTTTGGCATTACATTCAAAACTTTGGCAAATTTTGAAATGGAAACGAAATGTGTTAATGAAGCCAAACCAATGGACAAAAGGCAAGCATTAATCGACAATAGTCTATATTTCTGTATCCAAGATAATATGGACTGTCAATAAAAAATTTCAAATTAACGAATTAATATGGCTTTATTGACGATCCCCCGGTTTCGTTGAAAGTGGTTTGAAAAGGCGAATGATCACCCGCATACCTTCCCTCAGGATCAAGTCTTTGTTTTCAGTGGTAAACTCCACCTCGTAATACGAGGGTTTAAGCGGAGAAAGAGATAAGGGCGTCCAGGAAATACGGCTTACGCGTCCTCTCAGTTTCCAGCCTGGAAGCGACTCGAGCTGAACTATTGCCGAGTCTCCAAGAACCAGTCGAAGAACTTCTTCTTCATAAACATGCGCTCGCAGACACATGGGATTCATGACCCCCACCTCGAAGACCCGATCCACGGGATCCAGCCTGGCGCCGGTTCGTAGTTCCGGGTGCACCCAGACCACGCGCCCGGCAATGGGGGCCTTCAGCACCACTTCGTCGGGGATATGTCCGTTTGTCAGGGTCACGCCCAAACGGGCCTCGATCATGGCCATCTCCTCTTTCGCCACGTTGGGCGCATGTATTCTGCGGTTAAGAGAGAGGAGGCTTTCAGGCGTCAGTCGATACCTTGCCAGGATCTCTCCTTTTTTCACCGCCTGCCCCGATCTGACGCTCAGGCTGGTAATGGTACCGGAATAGGGGAATGACACTTTGTGTTTAAGAGAGCAAACCGCCTTGCCGACGACGATAATATAGGATGTGGGTGCTTTTTTGGGTAAAAGACGTTGCACATCTTTTCCGGTTTTTCGAGGCGGTGCCATGCGCTGAACCCTTTTTTCAGTGCCAAGCGACTTTGATGGCAGAAGGCTCATGAAAACAATCAACGCAATCATCAGGCACCATGTGAGACAATTTCCCCTTTGTTTACAGTTCATGTAATACTCCATCTTCCAGGTGGCAGATTCTGGAGCATCTACCTGCCACCAGCGGGTCATGTGTGGCGATAATGACGGCTGTTTTATCCTCGGACGCAATTTGTTCAAAACAATCCATGACGTGTTGTCCATTCGCGCGGTCGAGTTGTCCGGTGGGTTCGTCCGCAAGGATCAGGCGGGGCCCGTTGATCATGGCGCGCGCAATCCCCACCCGCTGCTGCTCACCCCCGGAGAGTTGATTGGCGGGGTGATGCAATCGATGAATCATGTCGACCTTTTTGAGAGCTTTATGGATTCTATGGAGACGTTCCTTGGGGTTTACATTCGCATAAATGAGCGGTAATTCCAGATTTTCATATACATTGCAGGCCTCAACCATATCAGAACCTTGAAACACAAAACCGATAAAGGTGCGCCGCATTTCCGCCTGGGTATTTCGCCTCAATGCCAGCATGTCCCTGCCCAGCATTTGGTAACGGCCTTTTGTAGGTGCAAGTAAAAGCCCCAGAACAAAGAGGAGGGTGGATTTTCCGGATCCGGAAGGTCCCATAACGGCCACCATCTCCCCGTGATCCACCGTTAAGCATACATTTTGAAGCGCCGTTATGGCGGCGCCGTTGCCCTGGAATATTTTTTGAATACCGTTTAATTCGAATATGGCTTTACCCATGGTCCTTTTGTAAGGCGCCCTATTCATAACGTAATGCCACGTTTACTTCCATCTGACTTGCCCGTATTGACGGATAGATCCCCGCAAAAAGCCCCAGGGCCATGGAGATGCCGACACTCCAGGCCGTGCTTTCAAGCAACAGATCCAAAGAGGGACGACTCTTAAGGATCAGACCGATGGCTTCCGTTAAAACCCAACCCAGTAAAATACCCGCCATGGCCGATACGGCACACAAGGCAAGGGATTCCGTCATGAACTGAATTAAAATGTCTCGATCCTCGGCTCCAATGGCTTTTTTCACGCCTATTTCCCGTGTGCGCGACCGAACGGATGCCATCATAATATTCCATATGCCGAGGCCCCCCAGAATAAGGGCCACCGCAACGCAGACGTTTGCAAAGGTTTCCAGCCAAAAGGCGACCCGTTTTACCCGCTTTAGGTTTCCCCAGGCGCCGTCCACCCGAAGCCTGTCGGTGTACAAATAATCACCCACCACACCCGGAACCGCGGCAACCGTCGGTTCCACCTCTTCCCATCCTTTACAGCGGATGAAAAGCCGGATCGGCAGGGTCATCTCCGAAATGCGGGTCAATGCCGTGGTCATGGGTACAAAGACAAACCGGGTGCCTTCCCCCACCCGGAATCCGTCAAGGACACCCGTTATCCGATACAGGTCGTTTTCAATTAAGATATTTCGCCCGGCCACATCTTCTCTGTCAAAAAGAGAGCGTGCCACCTCGGTGCCGATAACACAGACCCGTTCACCATCTTCAATCGCTTTCCGGGTAAAAAAAGTCCCCGCAACCGGATCAAAGTCATGAAGCTTCCAGAAATATCCGTCCACGCCGACAAGTTGAAAATGCCCCCAACTTTTTCCCCAGCCAACGGAAGCGGGATCAGATTTCAGGGCGATGGCGCTGACGACACTGACCCCCGGAAGCCGGCGAAGGGCCTTGAGAACATCCCAGTAAAAAAAGCGGGGTTTCGCCGTCCACGGCTGGTCCAGGGCTTTTTCTTCAAAATAGATCTGAACAATAGTGGCGCCCCCCAGAAGATCCAGCTTCTCACTGAAGACATTTTTGACTTCATCGCTTAAGCTCATCACCACGATCAAACCGGCAGTGCCCAAGGTGATGGCCAAAGTCGTTCCAAGATATCGCTTGCGTTGCCGAAAAACACGTCGAAAACTAATTCGAAGAATGTCTCTTAATCTGGATGTAAGGCCCATACTGTTTCATGAACGTTTCATATCAGGGAATGTTACCCCGTAACTTATTGCAATTTTATGGATATGTTTGAGTAGATTACCACAATACTGATGATTCTTCAATGATTCCATTATTGACTTGACGGTTCAATAAAACCCAGGTTATTTGGAAAAACAATATCCTGAATCCGAGATAATGTTTGAAAATCTTGTAACAAGATCGTATAAATCAAGACAAAATCGTGACCCTAAAGTGATTTAGAGTTGTTTTTATAATGCCCGAACAGGTCCCTGAATTTTATAATAGCGGCATAAAAGTGTACGGTGAGACGCTGAGCAACTTCAATTATGTCGGTAGCAGGAACTATGTCCAGGGGGTATCGGTCATAGCGGCAATGTGTCGGGCGTTGTGGGGTATTTTTAGCCCTTCACCGCTTTGGATATCACCACATGACTGTTGCTGTTTATTCGCTTAAGATACGATTTCAGACCGCATACGGGCACATCCGTACCCCACACCATGATGGGATCGGAGGGCGTCGGGCAAGCGGCGAGGAAAAAATGTGACGCGTCCGTATTTGAAAATGAAGAAAAGAAACCAAGCCCTGGTCTATACGCAATCCGCCCCACTGTATCTGTTACGCAGAGCGCTCAGTTTTTTCTTTCCACGTGTCTTCTTTCGTTCTATTTCCGGCCTTAAAATAAAAGAGATCCCTTTGGATCCGCCGGGACCCGACTGGGTGATACTTCAAAATCGGCTTTGCGGAATCTGCGGGTCGGACCTACAGCTTCTGAGAGGAAAAGACTCGGTATTAATGGAACCTTACGGCTCTTTTCCCGCAGTGCTGGGACACGAGATTGTCGCTGAAGTAGCATCCGCATGGCCCGATTCCCAATGGCGAATCGGTGATCGCGTCGTGGTGGAACCGCTCATAGCCTGCAAGGAACGGGGGTTTTCTCCATGTCCGTATTGTCAACGGGGAATATACAATCTTTGTGAAAATTCCAGGGGGGGATCTCTCACACCGGGGAATTTTCTGGGTTATAATCACAGTGTGGGGGGCGGCATGGCGCCGTTTACGGCAGTTCCCGCCGACAGGCTTGTGAGGGTTCCGGATCACTTACCGGATGAAAGGGCCGTTCTTGCGGACTCTCTGGCTTCAGCCCTGCAGCCGGTGCTTGAACATTTTCCCGAAGATCAAGATACTGTGGTGGTTTATGGCGCGGGGATTTTAGGGCAACATATCATCCGTGCGTTGCGCGTTTTAGGATCGAAGGCTTTCATTGTGGTGGTGGTGCGCCATGGATTCCAAGGCGACCTGGCACGCGCGGGAGGAGCGGATACGGTTTTGAGATCACCTGGACGGGAGGACCTGGGAAAAGCCGTTGGAGCCCGTTTTCGTGCCACCACCCTGGGCGGTGGAAACCTGGATGGTGGCGCCCATATCTTTTTCGACTGTGTCGGCAGCAGCCATTCCCTCCAGGAAGGGTTGTTGGCGTTAAGGTCCTCCGGAAAACTCGTCATGGTGGGCACGGCGGGATCCATCAGCCGTGTCGATCTGTCCAGTCTATGGTTCAGGGAATTGCATCTGGTGGGGTCCATGGCATTTTCAAAGAGCCGTTTCAAAGGTCGATATATTCACACCTACCAAAAGGCCGTGGATCTGCTCACCGAAGGGAACTACGATACAAGGGGTCTGCTCACGCACCTGTTTCCCCTTGGGGAATACGGCGAGGCATTTGCGCATGCTTTTGACCGACGCCGTTTTCAAAGTGTCAAGGTTGCCCTGGATCTGAGGAAAAAGCATATGAGACCGGCCGCCCAATCATAACGGTTTATTAAAAATACGATATCGCCTGTAAATTTCGAGTCCTCCCTCGCGAAAAAGACGGTTGATGGGATCATTGTCTTGCAGGGTCCAACCCAGTTCCATATATTGATACCTTTTGTGCTTCCGGAGAAGTCGGTACATATAATCGAATGCCGCCATGGGAAAACCCAGTTGTCGGTATTCTTCCTTAACACCGAGCATGAACCCTCGCAGACCGCGGATTTCATTTTTATATTTGACAATATTGATTAGTTTCCAAGGGCTTATTCCGCCGTTCAATCTTTTTAAGACCGAATTCCAATCCGGCAGGGCAAACCCCACCCCCACAGGTTCATCTTTATAGTACATGAAAAAGACCAGATCCGGATCGATGATCCATTTAAGGTTTCGTCCCATCTCAGCAGCCTCTTTCTCACTCGGGGGAACATGTCCCCAGTTCTTGGACCAGCAGTCATTGTACAATTCCCAAATCAGGGCCAATTCCGATTTAAACGATCTGGGATTGCCGCGTCTGATTCGAATGTCCTTTTTTTTGCGGACAAGGGCCACCAGCGGGGTGACCCATTCGGGGACTTTGAGGTTTCTGTCCACCCAGAAGGAAAGCAGGTCCTTTTCTTTTTTAAAACCGGCCGCCTCAATCAATTTTCCATAATAGGGTGGGTTGTAGGTCATCAAAAGCGTCGGTGGATATGTAAAATTATGGACCAACGTACCGGCCTCATAGTTGAGAGATGGATTGACCGGCCCCCGTAACGCATTCATCCCCTTTTCCTGCGCCCAGTGGGACAGTGACGAAAAGAGCGCCAGAGCGGCATCCATATCGTCCATGCACTCGAAAAATCCCCAAGTCCCCATTTTTTCATCAAACTGAAAATTATAGTTACCGTCGATGATACCGGCGATTCTGCCGACAACTTTTGTACCCCGCCTGGCAAGAAAAAGGGTTTGCCGGGAAAAATCCCAGAAAGGATGTTTCCGAACATTCAGCAGCCTTCGTACATCCCTCTTTAAAGGCGGTATCCAGTTGGGATCATCGCGGTAAATCTCCCAGGGAAGGTTTATAAACCGTTTCATGTCCGAACGGTTCTTGACGGGGCTTACGCGGATTTCGGTCATGTCAGGGCCTCGCATATGGGATTAAACGGAAAACCTGTGCATCCGTATGCCATGGACCACCATGACGGTGCGGCCTTTCGGGTCGACGCATCGGGCATTCCACCAGGCGTCAGTATTATCCGTTTTGGTCATTCGGCAAAGCATTGTAATTTCTTCCCCAAATGCGGGCCGTCTGTGGAGAATTAGTTCCCCGACTTCAACCGGGATCATGAGATCATCAACTGAAGGATCCCGAATGGTTGCGTGGGAGGCGGCCAGATGAAAGACCGCTTCCAGTAGATAGGGGGAATACTGGTAATGGTTGCCTGGAAAAGTTGAAAAATCTTTTCGATTGCTGGAAACGGTCTTGCCCAGGATAATATCGGTACCGGTCCCTTGCACATGGGTCACCACGCGATAGCGCCCTTCAAAATCCGATCTTTCCAGGTACCATTCCAGAAGACCCTCGTGATCAATTGGATCCGTATCCAGTTCACCGGCTTCATCTGAAAGTTCCCATGCTTCATCTGGGCGTTGGGGTATTCGGCCGGACAAGACCACTTGGGCTTCGAAATTCCGGGTCATGCGATGGATCATTCTTCCCGTTGGCGAAATGTCCTGGGAAGAAAGGGAAACTTCACACAGGATGTTCGTTTGCGCCCCACCGATTCGCCGGCACGAAATCTCCGTTTTTCGATCGATTCCAGGAGGGCAGTCAATCAGTTCCATGAAACGGGCGTTACGGATTAAAGTGATATTTAAATAGGGATAGAGAAGCTTCGCCGCTTCCATGAAAGCTTCAAGGGTCATAACACTTGAAACCATGGGATGCTTTAGCGCTTTAAAAGGCTTATGATCCTTTATCCATAAATCATTTTCCCTTGAAAATGTTTTCCGGACTTTCAGTGTTCCCGCTCCCACGTCCATGTGCAAAATGCGGTCCACCATTGGAAAATCGACTTTTCTGAAGTTCACGGTTCCGCACCTGATCTGACCCTCACTTTTCCCAGGGTCATTTAAATCCAGGTCTACCGTTTTAAATTCAGGCACTTCCTTGGAAAACATAACCCACGGATCCTCATCCGCCGTTGCAACAAATTCCCGGCAAAAAAGCTCCTTCAGTTCATTAATCCCAACATATGCACCTTCCATTTTTTTGATTTTCATAATATGGCGAATTTCGCGGTCTTCAGCCATGCCGACACCGCTGATCGGCGGAAGGAAAAAGGACTTAAAACGGATGTGCGCATATTTCAGGCTCAGTTCCTTAATCAAACCGGAAAGGGCTCTGTTGGCCGATGCATAGTTGACCTGCCCGGGACTGCCGTGAACCGCCGCCACGGAAGATAACCCCATGAAATATTTTAAACCGTGCCGCTCGGCGGCTTTGAAAAGATGCCAGGCCCCCATGAGTTTAACGTTCATGAGTTCCAGGAAATGTTCAGGCGGCATATCCTTGAGCAACGCGTCTTTCAGGATACCCGCGCCATGAATCACCATGGAAATCCCACCGTACTGCTCCGAAACAGTCGCCATCACTTCCTGAACTTGTGGACCATTGGCAACGTCACACGACATGTAGCAAGCATCAGCCCCCGAAGCTTTCAGATCCTTGAGGGTCCTGGAAATTTCCAGGCCGTTCATCAGCTGATATTTTTCTAATTCCGAAGTGCCAACAGGGGTTTTGCCACCCCGACCTTCGACATGGGCGAGAATCTCTTCATAATCCAGTTCGGGGTCAAACGGCGTTCGCCCCAGCAGTACCAGCCTGTGACCCAAGGGCCTCAGAGCGCCGGCCAAATGAGCCGTAATGCCTCTTCCACCCCCCGAAAGGACAATCACGTGATCGGCGCCCATATTCAGCCTGGGGCTATCTTGAAAGCACAATGGATTCACATAACCCGCGGTAGAAAAAACCTCGCCGGAATGATAGATGTTTTCGATGGTGGGCCGGCTTTTGTCCATGGCACCGCGAATGGCGTAAGCCAGGTCCGTATCCTTGTTCCAGCGAAGGGTCCGGAATTGAACGGAAGCGTATTCCAGTGCGGCGCTCAGAAACATCCCCAGTGTGCCTTCCAAAACCAGCTCAGCGTGCCCGTGGTTGTCCACATTATTCTGAACCAGGAACACGAATTTTTTGTGGGAAGACTGAAGGAATGCCTTAATCGCCATGAAAATACCGCTAAGCACTCTTGGAATATCTTCCATCTTTTCTATCCGTCTATCCAAAACCCCATCCACCACGATAATCAGGCCGGCAAGCGATGACATTTCCCCGAGCCTGTCGGCACATCGCCGTGCTTCCCGCTCTTTGCGGATGTCAAACCCGGAAGCGATTAGATCGGAAGTTTTTTTCACATAGGCAAAAGAGGTTGTCCGGAGCCCATGGTTACCGGAAAAGATTTCCGCCAGTTTTTTCGAAAAACGGCCGGGTTTTCCTGGCGATAATATGGCTACGACATCTCCCGACTTAAATTCAGCAGAATGAAAACGTCCGGGCTCAAGGGATAATTCTTTAAACGCCAACCTTTGGGTTGGCTTCTCCCGGGCTTCAAAATCCGCTTGTATAACCAGGTCTGGTTCGGGATGCCGAAGAGGTTTCCAAGGAACAGCGGTTCCGTCCCGTGAAATGATATGGGATATTTTTTCGGCCGCATCGTGGACCGTCCGCACGTCCAGAAAATCCTCAAGTTCGATGGTAATGCCAAATTGTCTTTCCGCTGCATCCATGATCACCGGCAAACGACTGGAACGGATCGCAAGCTCATCTTTCAAGTCCATATGGAGGCCGATTTCATCTCTTTCATACCCCGTTGCATCCATAATAATGGCAATCAAACCTTCCATGATTCCCGACGAATCCGCCGATTGCGGCAGCTTGGCAGGGTTAGGGGGTTTAAACCGTTCTTGCCGTCCCACCGCTATCCCTGACACCTGGATTGAATCCGCTTTCTCCGGCACTTGGAGCTTGGCCAGAGAAGACCTGAATGTTTCAGTTTCCCCGGAAGAAAGACAGCTCTGAAGACAATCCGCGCCATCGAGGCTTTCCCGAATAAGAGTGCTGAGCGTATCTCCGGGCCCAATTTCCACAAATGCGCTGACATCAAATCTATTCCATAGGGTTTGTACGCACCGCATCCAATGGACCGGGGATTCCAGATGTGTTAAAAGAATCTCCTTGATTTCATCGGAATCCAAAGGATACGGTTGTCCGGTAACATTCGATATGACGGGAATGCGGGGGGGGTGGCATGGTGTTAAAAGCAGGAAATTTTCAAGTTTGCCGCGAACACGCTTCATCACCGGAGAATGAAACGCCATGCTGACATTTAAGGGGTAGCACCTGTATTTCATTTCTTTTAGACGGCGGCCCAGTACCGAAACCGCCCCAGCTTTCCCACCAATGACCACTTGGTTGGGGGAATTAATATTGCAGATGGAGACGTCCTCCTGATTCACCAGCATTTCTTCCAGTAAATCCAGGGGGGCATTTACCGCCATCATGATTCCGGTGGACCCGTCACCATAACCGGCTTGCTGCATACACTCTCCCCGTTTGGATACCAGGTGAAAGCCGTCTTCAGCTGAAAATACACCTGCAATGCACAGGGCCGTCAATTCACCAAGACTGTGACCCGCCATAGCCGTGGGAGTGACGCCCAGCGATATGAACTGCCGCGCCAGGGCATATTCAAAAGCGAACAAAGCCGGTTGCAGTCGGATTGTTTCTCTTAGGTCCGCTTTTTCCCCTTGGAACAAAAGCTGTAAGAGATCGAAATCCGATAAGGCCGAAAAACGGTTCAGCCATTTTCGTATGATGGGAAATTGCGCATAAAGTTCTTTCCCCATTCCCGAATATTGAGCACCCTGGCCGGGAAATACAAAGGCCACGGCCCGTGGGCTCGACGGCGATTCATGTTGGGGCAAACCCATTGGCATGTCCGCGTCAACGCATGATTCCTCCAGGTGGGCAACATAATTGAACCCGCCGAAACCAAAGGCATTGATTTGCAGCCGTTTAGGTTTTCCATTTCGGGTCTTCCATCCGGAGGCCTCTTTTAAGAGCACAAGCCCCGACGACCCAATACCCAATCCCGGGTCCGGATTCTCACAATTCATCGTGGGCGGGAAAACCCCGCTTTTCATGGCCATGATGCCCCGGATCAAGCTATTGATCCCGGCCGCTCCCAGGGTGTGTCCAATCTGGGATTTAAACGACGTGATAACGGTACGCGCTTCTCCCTCATAAACCCTTCTAATGGCTTTGGCCTCCTCCAGGTCGCCCTGCTGGGTACCGGTGGCATGGCATTCTATGAGGTCAACATCACTGGGACCGTAACGACTCACGTCCTTAAAAGAGGATCGAATGGCAATTTCCGCCGCCCGGCTTGATGGTTCAACCAGTCCCCTGGGGGTATTTGAGGCACCCACACCGGTGATATGGGCATGCACATGGGCACCTCTCTCCATGGCCGTCGTTTCCCGTTCAATAACAATCATGCCGCCGCCTTCGCCCAAAACAATGCCATCTCTTCCCGCATCAAAGGGTCGGGAAACCGCTTCAGGAGGGCGTTCCACACCCGAAAGTCCCGCCAGTGCCCCTAAAGCGGAAAACTCCAGGAAATGCAACGGCGTGAGGGCTTCTTCGCCTCCCCCGACCACCGCCACATCGATACAGTCGTTGCGAATCATTTGAACGGCATTGTACAGGGCCACCAGTGAACTGGCACATGCCGCCGTTACCGCATGGCCGGGTCCCATGAATCCATACCGGTTGCAAATAAAACCGACAGCCGTGGCATTGAGGCGGCCCGTCAGGGTGGTGTCATCTATAGCCGAGTACTCCCCTTTTAGAACCTTCTTCAAAGCCGCCTCCAACTCAGACGGCACGTGTATCAGGCCTTTCAGGGAATCAAGGATCTTTCTACCGGAGATCCTGACAATGATATCTTCCAATGTTCCGGAACACTCCCCTGAATTCTGTGAAACCAAAACACCGATTCTCTCGGGCGGAATGGTGGAATTCAGAATACCCGAATGCGTGATGGCCTCATCTGCCAGAGAAAGCGTCTCTTTGGTGGATCCACTCATGGTTTTGAAATCATGGGGCGAAATCGCCAGGGCCTTTCGAGATATGAACAGATTCTTAAAAGCCCCGACCCTGCAGTAGGTTTTTCCGTCCTGATGAGGGCGCGGATCATAAAGACGGTCGTGATTCCATTTGGAGGGCGGAACCCATGTGACGCCACTCTTCATTTCCATGCTCGCTTTCCAGATTTCATCGGGGCGGTTCCCCAGTGAATTGACCAAACTATATCCGGTTACGACGATTCGTTCGGGAACATTTGAAGAACGGATTACTTGAAAACATGAGCGATTCCCGGAAGGTGAGGCTACGCCAATCGAAAGCAAATTTTCACAGGGTTTATCCGAATCCTTCCGGTTAAAATCCATACAAGATGTTGGGGTCGACCCAAGGGCTTCAGCCAATTCTTCATGGAGGGCATTTACGGTTTTGATCCGGTCAATCATACCGGCACACACACCACACATGAACTGACCCTCCGCAACACAGAAGGCCTCACTTTTCGGTTTTCCTCCGGGATGCTCCAAGCCGCGGGCTGCAATGAAAAGACTCCCAGTCGTGAGCGCTTCCAATTCGCGGCGAAATGCGCTTTCATCTTCGTTCATTTGTAAGTACTTGTTTTCCAGTTCGCCGATGGCATTAGTTTTTGGACTTCTCAAACTCCGGACCGGCAATCCCACAGCTTCACCGGTTAGAACCGTACCGCCGAAAGAGGATGAGATGATCATTTGGCGGTACAACGGGGACAGGGCTTTCCTTTCTACAATCTCCTGGGTGGTCAGATAGACGGTGCCCATCTGTACGGCATCGAAACCCAGCATGGCAGCAATAGAAACCGTATCCCCGTTATATATGCCGCCTGCAAGAATGACTCTCCGATTCATAAACAGAGAAGGCTCACGTCGTTTTAATTCAATCACCGCCTGAGCAAAGGTCAGAGTTGTCAAATTCCCCACGTGTCCGCCGGCCTCGTTTCCTTCGCAGATGGCATACCGTGCTCCCGCATGGAATGCCAGTTTTAATAGATCCGTGTTCGGGGCGACGTAGACGGGCTCAATATTATGGTTTCCCATGTTGCCCACCAGAGCCGGATCCCCTGCCCCGATAACCACAAAGGGAGGTTTTTTTTCTTTGATCCATTTCAGCTGAACATCCAGGAAAGGGTTTTCGGGCAACGCAATCAAATTGACGGCATAGGGTCGATCTTTCATTCGCCCCTGCAATCCGCCCAGTTTTTCCTCCAATGTTTTTTCGTCCATCAAACCGAGAGCGAAAGAGGGGAGTCCTCCCGCATCGGCAATATCCATGGCAAAATCAACGACATCTGAAATCCAGGTCATGGCACCCTGGATGAAGGGATACCGGATATTCATTTCCCGGGTCAAAGGACCTTTCAAAAAAGCCTTCCGGGTCTCGGCAGCCGTTTTGCATAGCGTTTGGATCTCATCCATAAATGAGCCGACCGCTTTTTCGGTTCCGTACCCGTAGCGTTCCACAAAAGACAGGGCAAAAGAGGCTTCCACCCCCAGGGGGATGAGCGTATTTCGATCAAACCGGCTTTCACCGGGAATTATGCACTCCCTTTGGACACGCGCTGCAAAGGCGCGTTGTTTCCGGCGGGGATTTTTTTCGGTCGAATGCAAAGAAGCCACGTATTGTTCCAATGCCTTCACCGCAAGAGAATTTCCTTTGTCAAAAACTCTTACGCAAACCTTCAGAGATGCTCCCACGAGTTTGGTAAACTCGGGTCGAAGCGTTCGGAACTGTCGCCGAATGTCCTCATCCATATTCACCTGATCCGTCAACCAATGAAGGTTTTCAAAAACGATTCCAGCAGCCCCCGTGGAAAGAAAAGCTGAGGCTGCCTCGGACGTACCGATCCCACCCCAAAGGAACAGATTCGGCGTCACTTGTTTCCGGTTCCGCAGTTCACGGACCGATGCATATAAGCTTAAGGTACTTTCCCTGCCAACAAAGCCCGATGCCTCGCACCCTTTCAGGACGATATTATGAATACCGGGATAAGCATGCAATGCCTCAACCAACACACTCATATCCAAAAAAATTGGAAAGCAAAGACAAATGGATGATAATTTTGCCAATTTCGAAAAAAGGGAATTGAGATCATATTCAAATGGTTTTGGATAGATCTCAACCCAAATACCGGTGATGCCGGACTCTTCCAGCAATTTTGGGAAGGACGGAGCCATCATCTGGGACAAGGAAACCAACGCATGCACGGGTTTGTTTTGTATTCCGGCTTCCGCAAACAATTGAAGGGTGGATTGAATATCCGTATGGGTGAGGTCAAAAATGGCTAAAGAATCTGTCCCACAAGCCATCTCCATAACAGATGATTTGATTTCCCTCGGGGGGAAAACAAAAGCTAGAAGGGGTCTTATTTTCTGGGTTGACATTTTTTCAGCTCAATTGGGAATTCTTGAATCGGTTGAAGAATATTGCCCTGTGCCTGCTCAACGTTACACAAGCTACTACAGCAAATCATAAATCCTTCCAGTCTTTCAACGGACTGAAAGAACCGTCAAATGACCATCTGAGATAAAAATAGGGGTGGAGAAACTTATGATTCGGTGTACTACTTTTTAGGAATCAAGGGTTTTGCAGCACTCTTAAAAAGCTGTAATTCTTAGTTGCTGCTTGAAATCCGACCGCCGCAATACTAAAAAAGGGACTATCGTGTGTCAAGCATATACATTCAAGACATCATTAATTGAGCAAAGGAAGGAAAAGATCAATGATTCGCACAAAACTCTGGTTTAGATGTGCCGTCATGCATGACCCTGTCACCCCAACGATTGAAAAACCCGCTGTAATCAGTTGGGAAGCCAAAAACAGGAAAGTCGATTTAGCCATCGAACGGGCCTTCAAGAGTGACGAACTGGTGATGCGCGTGAAGGGAGCAGGCCGCTCCGATTCCAATAGAGGCACCGGGGATCAAGACGGCTGGTTGGTCTTCCGATGCCTTGGCCATCAATCTCCCTGTCGATCATTCCGATGCCTGTGTCTCAGGTCACTGATCTGCTGAGCCCCAATACTCGTAGCGACCGATGAAATCGCCCCAGCGTTCGGTAACCTGATCACGCATTTCATCCGACAGCTTGTGATGATTCACCTTGTAACCCCGCATTCCAACGGCTCGCTGTTCGAGTGCCGGCAAGGCCTCGTCGAATCCGTCCAGCCCCAGATGGCTATAGATCCCACGAATTTGAGCGACAGGATCGTCGATGAGTTCTTCGTAGCGAACTTCGCAATAGTGTTCGGAATCGATACGGGCTTTGCTTTCCTCGAAGATCTCGTACATGCGTGTAAATCGCGACAAGACCGCCCCATCGAGGCCTTCGTGTTTCGGCCGTTGCAGCCCTTCGTCTTCCGACATCCGCTTCCAGGTGTGGACGGTCGAAGGAAAGATGACGTAGGGGTCGCGCACGATATGAACGAACTTCGCGTTGGGGAACAGCTCGCGAATGACGTCGATTCTTGCCGTATGCAAGGGAGACTTCAGTATGATCTGTCGCCCTTGCCCGCCCACGGTTACGCACTTGAGAAACTGAACGAAAGTTTCCTTCCATCGCCGCAAATCGGGTTCCGGCACATCGCGCAGGTCGAGGTACTCGCTGTCGATGTCGGGGGTGTTTGGAAAAGCGAAGGACAAGTAGGGCGAAGGAATCCCCATGTTGCAGAGGGCAAACTCGTCCTCTTGAGGACGTCCCCAACTGACATCCATGTTGTCCATGGGTCGCTGTGACGGCATGATGAACTTGAGCCACCAAGGAATCACGTATCGCGACGCAAGGAAATGCTCCGGAGTGAAGCACGCGTAGGTGTTCGGATAGGTGAATTGCCGGTCCAGAACTATCAGTTCGTGCAGCAGGGTCGTCCCTGAACGCCAATGGCCGATGATGAAGATCGGGTCTGGTTCGATCCGCGCCTCACGGATCTTGCGACCCCAGAAGAGCTTCTGCATGGCCGCCAGCGTCGAGTTCACTGGGCTGATCATCGTAATAATCGCGGCCATGGGCGCACGAGTCGGCGACACCGAGAACCGTTGACGTGCCAGCATGGAAAACCACGCGTGCATCGCCATTCCGTGCCACATTCGCGGATGCCAGATCATCGCACGGGATCCGGTCTTCTCTTCAGATTGGGGTCTACGTCGTGGTTGTACCATCGTTGACATCGCCAGTCCTCATCGAATCGATTTCCGTAAAGGGGGCAAGTCTGCCGTTGACTCTTGTGACTCTTGTTGGAGGATATGATAAACAAGAAAATATGTCACGCCCAATCAGAATAGAATTACTGCTTTTCCCCATAGGCGCGGCCCTTCCACCGAGCCCCCTTTCCCTGCCAATAGCGAATAGCCGACGTCCAGGTCATGGTCAGGAACAGCATGCCGATTACGGGCATTAAAAAAGCCCACTTCCAGGACAACCGGTAGAATTTCAATGTGGGAATGTAGGCCAGCATCATGAAATAGAGGCCGCACAGGGATGCCATCACAGCCGTAATGGATGGAAAAAAGAGGCCCACAACAGGCATTCCGAACATGAGGATCATAACGCCGGTCACCAGTAGCAAAAGGGATATTGAGTAGTGCAGCTGATGAAAGGCGGTTCTGGCCACCATGTTCCAGATGACCTCGGGCCGGTCATAGGCCCGAAGGCTTAAGGCGGAATGTGAAAGCCCAATCCAGGTGCGGCCCCCAATGGATTTGACCTTCCGGGCCAGGGCGCAGTCGTCGATGAGCTGCCCCCGAACCGAAGCAAAACTCCCAATGGCTCGGAGCATGTCGGTTCTTATTAAAATGCATCCGCCTGCCGCCGCGGCGACCCATGGAAAGGCGGAATTGGAGAGGCGGAAAGGGTAGAGCAGCTTGAAAAAGTAAATGAACGCCGGCATCAGGAGACGTTCCCACGGAGAAACCATGCGGAGGGACGCCATCAGGGAAATCAAATGGACCCGCCTGTTCATCATTTCCCGGCGAAGCCTTACAAGGATACCCGGTTTGAGTCCTATGTCCGCATCCAACAGAAGTACAAGGGGTGTATCCACCTGTTGAAATCCCTGCTCAAGGGCCCACAGTTTGCCGCTCCAGCCTTTGGGAAGGGGCCTGCCGGAAACAATTTTCAAATCGATTTCCGTCATATTTTCGGCAAGGGATATGGTTTTATCATCGGATTGATCGTCCACCAAAATAACCTTGAGGTCTTTCCCCTGCGCCTTGACGCCGGAAAGCGTGGTTTGAATCACTTCCGCTTCATTCCTCGCGGGAATGAGAACCGTGACATCGCTCAAATCTTCCCGGCAATCCTCCGGTTCCCCATCCAGAAATTCCCGAGTGGACCAGGGCCGCCAGGGAAGGAGAAGGATGATGAGCCAGAAAAACGCTCCGATGAAGCTTAATAGGATCAAGCACATGGTTGAATATCCTGTGTATTTTCAAAAGATGACGGAAGTTCAAGGTAGTACGCCGCTTCCGTTTTTTTTCCCCGTTTCAGACAGCCGGCGCCGTAGATGCGGCACTTGCGGGAAAGGGTTTCGGTTGCGGACTTCCGTTGCGCTTCATTCAACGGGCTTTCCCGGAGCAGCTTCACCAGGGCTTTGATTCTGAATCGGTCCATCCCTTTAAAGCGAGCGGACAATTGATCTGCATGGCCCCCCTCCTTAACGATGAGGCTTTGCCCCATCAGGGAAACCGGATAACGGCATGCGATCCTGAGCCAGAGATCATAATCTTCACAGGCCGGTAAATCTTCATCAAAAACACCCACCTCCTGAAAGAGTCCGCGTCTCAGCATCACCGCCGAAGGACTCACCAGACAAAGGGCAAGGGATGCCTCAAACACATCGCCGGAAGGTTTCAAATGCCGTTTTCCGGGATTGGCGGGCCGACCGTTTCTAATCCATGTCTCCTGGGTCTGGCAGATCATGGTATTGGGGTTTTGCTCAAAAAATGCCGTTTGCACGCCGAGTTTTTCGGGCAACCAATAATCATCGGAATCCAGGAAGGCGATCAGGGGGGCGCTTGAAAGCGCAATTCCAGTATTCCTTGCGGCGGAGACCCCTCGATTGGCACCGTGAGCAACATATTGGATGCGATCCTTGAATTGATCCAGAACCTTTTTGGTATGGTCCGTGGAACCATCATCCACCACAATCATCTCATAGTCCGTAAAACGCTGATATAGAACAGACGAAACGGCTCTGGCCGTTTTTGCGGCCCGGTTGAAGGTGGGGATAATAACGCTGACGGCTGCCATGACGAAACCTCGCTACAATAAGACGAGAAGCCCCGCCAGTAAAAAATTGCCTTCCACCAGGGCCTCCAGAGCAACCCCGGTAGAGAGCCATTGCTTTTCATAAGAGAGAAGACACAGCAGAAGGGTCAACAGGGGGATGAGCATAAGACAAAAAAGAAAATTTACCAGACCCAGCAGGGAGCTGAATATCAGCAGCGCCGCCGTAGCCAGGAGAACCATTTTAAACAGGCTCAGTGTCTTTTTTTCACCCAGGGTAATGGGCAGGGTCTCAGCGCCCACCATCAGATCTCCTTGAAGCTGGAAGAGGCTGAAAAGAATCGCCCTGGCGTAACTAAGGGAAAATACGACAAGGCCGGTCACCAAAATGCTCAATACCGGACCTGACCCGCCACTGAAAAGGGGCAGAATTACCATGACCGCCATCCAGGCAAGCGCTTCGGACAGACTTCGTGATCCGGGAATATCTTTTATTTTAACAAAACGATAGCGTTTTTTAAATCCTTCGGGAATCAGGGGGATACTGTATACCACCCCCAAGAGACTCAAGCCGAGCAAAGCCATAAGGGTCCCTGGACCCACCCAGTAAGAAAGGCACAGCGCAATGCCGATGGCAACCGATCCCATAAGGATCAGCAGGCCTTTGGTATTATTTTGAAACGTGGCGCGATCCGGATCATTGTAGGAAGCCGCCCCCTTGTCCAGGAACCGGTTGAAAACATGCATGGCATAGATGTAAAGGGCCGCCATGAAGGGAAAAATCACACCGGTTTTTCCGCCTGCAAGACACAAAGCCGCATACGCGAAAGAAAAGGCCCCTAACGCCGCCGCCAGGTTGCTCATCACCAGGAATCGAAAAATACGCTTGACCCGACGGACAAATGGCGCTTCTTTTCGGTCCCGAATGTTTTCGATTTCCCTCAGGACGTTTTTGATGAGCCAGTGGGGCGTGGAGGCGCCGGCAGTCAAACCGATTACGCCCATTTGCGAAAGGACTTCCCGGGGCAGTTCCTTTTCCGTTTCCACATGGAATGTGGGAAGATTTTGTTCTTCGGAGATTTTGGCCAGTCGCTGGGTGTTGGCACTGTGATACCCACCAACCACCACGACCCCTTCCACCTGTCCCTTAAAGGTGCGGACTTCCTCTTGTCGTTCGTGGGTGGCGTCGCAGATGGTATCAAAAACCTGAATGTCCGGAAAACGATCCCGCAGGGCCGAAACAATCGCCTTGAAATCTTCATCATCCTGGGTGGTCTGGGCCACCACAAAGGGGTGCGCCAGTTGCGGGAGACCGGCCACATCCCCCGTTTTCTGGATGACATGGGCGGGTTTCTTGCTGTACCCCATAAGCCCGATCACTTCAGCGTGGTTTTTGTCGCCCACAATGATGGTGGAGCGATCCTTGCCGGACTGGTGGCGGATAATGGCCTGAACCCGGGTAACCTTGGGGCATGTGGCATCGATGACCCTGAGCCCCGAACTCTGGAGCGCCTCCCGTTCATGGGGCGGAATACCATGGGCCCGAATAATAATACGACCGGCGGTCAGTCCGGCGGCGTCATCGATTGCTTTGATACCCTTGGTTTCGAGGAGATTCAGAACTTGTTTGTTGTGGATGAGCGGCCCAAAGGTAAACAGGGGGCCCTCCTTTTTATTGGATTCGGCCATAACCATTTCCATGGCCCGGCGCACCCCCATACAAAAGCCCGCGGTCTTGGCCAATACGACTTTCATGTGGTTTCATCTCCTGATATCTTTTGTATGGCGGCAAAATACCGGTCCAGTGCCGCCATCATGGTTTTAAAATCCTGAATGCCGGTAAAAGCGCCGCGAAAACGGCTGCTGTGAGGCAGTCCCTTGGTGTACCCCAGAAGCAAGCCCCGCATGAGCTTAGAGGCTTTATTTTCACCAATAATATTTGACAGTAAAACAAAATGCGTCGCGATAACGGCCCTTCTTTCGGGTAAATCGGGCAGGCTTGCCTCCAGGCCCTGTTCAAAATCCAAAATCTGCCTGAATATCCAGGGGTTTCCCATGGCGCCCCGTCCAATCATGACGCCATCGCATCCGGTTTCTTCCCTCATTTGAAGGGCCAATTCCGGTTTAAACACGTCCCCGTTGCCGATGACGGGAATGGTCAGACTTTTTTTGACTTCCCGGATAATCCGCCAGTCCGCCTGTCCTGAAAACCCCTGGCGCACAAACCGGGGGTGGACGGTGATGGCATCCGCACCGCAATCCTCAACAATCCCGGCAATTTCAAGAAAATTCGCCTCATGGTCGGACCATCCCGCCCGGATTTTCACGGTCAGGGGAACCGGGCAGGCCTTGCGAACGGCCGTGACCATATCCCGCACCGCAGCCGGATTTCGAAGCAGGGCCCCGCCGGACCCGTTCTTAACCACTTTTCTGGCGGGGCATCCCATATTGATGTCCACCATGTCGGCGCCTTTTTCAACCGCTATTTCCGCCGCCATGGCCATGATTTGAGGGTCTGCACCGAATATCTGTACGGAAAGGGGCTTTTCCTCTGAAGAACCATCCAGATAACGAAAGGTTTTTTCGTGGCCTCTTGAAAGACCCACGGAACTCACCATCTCGGTAACCACGAGACCGGCCCCCAGCCGCTTGGCGATCAACCGAAAGGGCGGGTTGGTGATGCCCGCCATGGGGGCCATGATGAGCCGGTTTTTAAGTAAGAGATTGCCTATTTTTAACATGAAATCGGTTCGCGGTTGTCGGTTCAAAGGGTGGCCCGTAAAAAATCTTGCCATTTGCCATTGAGGATCAATATTAATGGCCTCTGACAAACTTGCAAGGGATTCCCTTCTTGAAACCTTTTTACGCTACCTGTATTGGTGATGGCGGATGCCCGCTCCCAGAGCCACAAGGATGTTAACGTTTCCGGAACCTTACATGCCCGGAAGCACTGATCAGGGCAATACTGACGGCCATGGCAGCTCTTATTTAGGGGTAATCGCTCCCACGGGGCAGATAGCCACGCAGGCCAGGCATTTTTGGCAGGAAACGGGATCCGGCTTTTTCGTGCCATAAAAACGGATCACCGTTTTAAACCCCCGCTCGGCAAAATCCATCATGGGGACCCCATGGGCCTTGCGGCAAACCTGGATGCATTTTCCGCACAGAACGCACCGGTTGGGATGGTGATTCAGAAAAGGATGATCATCCACTGTTTCCAGATCTTTCAGGGAGATTTCCAAGCGTTTGGGCTTGAGACCCACCTTCAGGAATCGGGCGATTTTCTGCAGTTCGCATTTTTTGTTGGCCGGGCAATGGCCGCAGTCCACATGGTGAACGGACAACAGCAGTTCCAATGCTGTTCTCTGCAATCGCCGGACCGCCGGACCGTCGGTTTTGATGACCATTCCCGCCGTCACTTCCACCTGGCATGAGGGGACCGGCTGCTCGCGTCCTTCGATTTCCACGAAACACAATCGACAGGAAGCGGGTGGATGTTCCAGCATGTCCATGTAACACAGGTTGGGAATATACACCTCATGGTCAAGGCAGGCCTTGAGCAGATTGGCGCCTTCCTCTACCTGGATTTCCCTGTTGTCCACAACGATTTTGATCATGTTCATCCCGATATTCAATATTCAACATACAATTTTCAATCCTGGGTCGGCCGCTCCACAATGGGCGCCAGATGCGGTGGTGATACTCTCCTCACCGCATTATACTCCGGCGGACAGGCCGTCTGGCATTCACCGCATTTGACGCAGAGGGTCTGGTCCACCCCTTTTTTGCGATTCCGGGTGGTAAAGATGGCTTCCACGGGACAGCAACCCACACAGGCATCGCACCCCCTGGCGCACTTGTCCAAATCGATATAAAAGGCCGTCAGATCCCTGCACATACAGGCCGGGCATCGTTTTTCCTTGATGTGGGCCTCATATTCATCCTTGAAATATTTAAGCGACGTCAACACCGGGTTGGGGGCCGTCTTCCCAAGGCCGCACAGGGATCCGGATTTAATGTCTTTACTGAGCGCTTCCAGGGTTTCCAGGTCGCCCTCTCGTCCCTCCCCCTTGGTGATGCGAACCAGAATTTCCAGCAGATGATGGGTGCCCACGCGGCAGAAGGTGCATTTACCGCAGGATTCGGCCTGGGTAAAATCCAGGAAATACCTTGCCACATCCACCATGCAGGTGTTTTCATCCATGACCACCATGCCGCCGGAACCCATCATGGCCCCGGCCTGGGTCAGGGAGTCAAAATCGATGGGGGTGTCCAGAAATTCCGCCGGCAGACATCCACCGGAAGGTCCGCCGATCTGCACCGCTTTGAACGCCTTTTTGTTGGGAACGCCACCGCAGATATCAAAAATCAGGGTCCGCAGGGTCACGCCCATGGGAATCTCCACCAGGCCGGCATGCAGCACATTGCCCACCACCGAAAAGATGGCGGTGCCCGGGCTCTTTTCCGTTCCGATTTCGCGATACCACAGCGCCCCGTGGGCCATCAGGACGGGAATAGAGGCCAAGGTTTTCACATTGTTGATGACCGTGGGTTGCCCCCAAAGACCTTTTTGCACGGGAAAGGGGGGACGGTAGGTAGGCATGCCGCGACTTCCCTGAATGGACTGAATGAGAGCCGTTTCCTCACCGCAGACAAAGGCGCCTGACCCTTGAAAAACCTCAACGGAAAGATCAAAGGCGCTCCCTAGAATATTTTTCCCCAAAAGCCCAAGTTCCTCGGCCTGTTCGATGGCCCGGGTCACCATTTTGACGGCAAGGGGATATTCCGCCCTCACATAAACCATTGCCTTTTGCGCGCCCACCGCATGGGCGCAGATAATGATCCCTTCCAGCACCTGGTGAGGATTGCTTTCCAGAATTGTGCGATCCATGTAGGCCCCGGGATCTCCCTCGTCGGCATTGCAGATGACGGTTTTTTCCGATCCTTCCGACTTTGCCGCCAGTTCCCATTTAAGCCCCGTGGGAAAACCCGCCCCGCCACGGCCCCGCAAACCGGCCGCCTTGATTTCCCCGATGATCGCTTCAGAGGATAATTCAAGGGCCTTGACCAGAGCGCCATACCCCCCGTGGGCCATGTAATCCTGAATCTCTTCGGGATCCACCCGCCCGCATTTTTCCATGACCCGCCGCGTTTCCATGCTGAACCGCGGAAAATCCCAAACCTGGGGAATCATGTCGTTTTCCACCATGGCACCCATGAGATATTCGAAGAGGGGGTCCCCATTTTCGAGATAAGATTTCACCAGCATTCGGGCTTTTCCAGGCGTGACCCGGTGGTACAGAATCGCGGGGAAACCGGGATTTTCAATGATCACCACCGGTTCCGCATAGCAATGTCCGATACAGCCCACGGGATGGATGCGGGCCTCGATGTTTCGTTCCGCCAGGGCCTCCAGAAAGGCGGCCCGGGTCTCCAGCGCCCCTGAGGCAATGCCACAGGTCGCCATGCCGATATGAATGACGGGGGTTGAGGATTCCTCCAGCGCTTCCCGATATTTCAGGGCTTTTTCGCGGATGGG
Organism: Desulfatiglandales bacterium; assembly: GCA_963664475.2. Classification (GTDB taxonomy): domain Bacteria; phylum Desulfobacterota; class DSM-4660; order Desulfatiglandales; family Desulfatiglandaceae; genus NaphS2. Next base: position 362,602 of record CAXXXE010000001.1, on the reverse strand, counting down.
GGCAAAGGCGTGTTCCGGATTCGCTCTATTGATGGGATCCATTTGCCTGCTTTTCTCGCTCCTTTTTTTCCTTTTCGATTTGAAATCCTAAGATAAGCCCTTCCACCTTACTGGGCGCCACATGACCATGAGCGGTTTCATCCACAATGACCACCGGCGCCAGAGCACAGCACCCCACACAGGCCACCCGTTCAATGCTGAATTCCCGGTCCGGGGTGGTTTCCCCATGGCCGATGCCCAGTTTTCGCTCAAAGTTCTCGAGAATGATATCGCCGCCCCGCACATGGCAGGCCGTGCCCAGGCATACTTTCATGTGGTGTTTTCCCGGCGGGTGAAACCGGAACTGGTTGTAGAAAGTCGCCACCCCATATACTTCGCACACGGCCAGCTCCAGGGCGTCGGCCACCATTTGAAGCGCCTCGGCCGACAGGTAGGCGTGCCGTTCCTGGATCATCTGAAGCATGGGAATCAGGTTTTTCCGGTCCTTTTCAAACCCTTGAAGCAAGGCCGCGATATCCTTCAGCATGGCCGCTTCTTGAGCGCGAATATCGTCATCCACAAGGATCTCCTTGAATGCTTTTCATCTAAATCTTTTCCATGGCGCCCAATGCCCCTCGGATCCGGTCCCGAAGCAGAAAACAGAGGCTTTCCAGAAGGCTGAATCCCAGGTCATGATTGTCGGTCATCATTTCTCTCAGTTCCGCACCCTTGATGCACACCACCGTGGTGGATTTCCGGCAAACGGCCGAACTCATGAGATTGTGGGGCTGGCCCAGCAGGGTCGACCAACACCCCATGGCCCGCCCTTTTCCCAGAGTGCCGATCACGGCGTTTCCCTTGCGTGTTCTCAGATCTATGGATCGTTCAAGGGACACATGGCCTTCGGCGATGATGTAAAGGTATTCTCCAAAATCCCCTTGAGAGAAAACATATTCTCCCGGTTCATAATTCCGCACCCGGCAAAGGCCGATGATGTTATCGATGTAGGGTTTTTCCAATTCCTTGAAAAATTCACAGCCCTCCAGAATTTGGGCGATTTCACTGCGATCCATAGGGTTATCTCCTTGATTCTCTGATTTTCAATAATCCACCGAAGGAAAAAGCCTGGCATCCGTGTGGGGCAGAAAAAGGGCGGCGATATACTCATCGGTAAAGGGCTGATGGGTGGACAGCTCGATGTTGGTCATGGACCTTGAAATATTCAGGCAGGTTTCAAAAGCGCTTTCCGAAAGAAGACAGGCCCGAGCGCCCGTAAGCGAGCTGTTGCCGATGAATTTTATTTTTTCTAATGGAATATCGGGGAGAAGGCCGATGGCCACCGACTTTGGAATATTGAGAAAACTACCAAAGCCCCCCGCCACATACAGGGTATCGAGCATGTCAAAGCCAAGCCCGATATAATCGATGAGGGATTTAATGGCAGCAAACACCGCGCCCTTGCTCTTGATGAGGTTGTCGATATCCGACTCGGTAATCACCACGGCCGCGCCGCTTTCGGTTTCATGGGCGTGAGCAATGATGTATTCGGGAATGCCGTCCTCAAAATCCAGCCGGGCATCTTCCCGCTTCCTGTGAAATTTACCGTCCTGACCGATAATTTTATTTCTGACCAATTCATAAATACAATCGATAAGTCCGGAACCGCAGATCCCTCGAGGCTTTTTGCCGCCGATGACCTGGTAGCTGAGGTCACCGTCTTTGATTTCCACCTTTTCAATGGCGCCGTCCGTGGCGCGCATGCCGCAGCGGGTTCCCCCTCCTTCAAAGGCGGGACCTGCCGAAGCGGAGCAACACACCAGCCAGTCTTTATTGCCGATGGCTATTTCACCGTTAGTGCCGATGTCGATGAGACACTTGACCTCTTCATGTTCCGATATACCGCTGGACAGGACCCCCGCAACAATGTCGCCCCCCACATAGGAGGCCACGCAGGGCATGGTTTCCAGTATCCCCCTGGGGTTAATGCGAATGCCGACCTCGGAAGCCCGGATCTGAGGAAATTCATCGCTGGTGGGCACATAGGGGGCCAGCCGAATGGAACAGGGGTTCAACCCCAGGAGCAAATGGCTCATGGTGGTATTGCCCGCCGCCACAATAACATCAATCTCTTCACGGGAGATGTTGTTTTTTTCAGCAAGTCTTGAGATCAGGGTGTTAATGTTTTTGACTACGGCCTGTTGTACCGGGTCCAGGCCTCCTTTGCCGCAGGCGAATATCACTCGGGAAATTACGTCTTCTCCAAAACTGGCCTGCTTGTTGTGACACCCTTCCACACCCAGCACCGCGCCGGTATTCAAGTCCAACAGCTGGGCCACCACCGTGGTGGTGCCCACATCCACGGCCAGACCATAATGGGACTTTGCCGTGTCAAAGGGGTCGATTCGCTGAATACGGTAATTTTCACCATGTTTGGTTACTGTCACCGTTACTTTCCAATCATTTTCGCGCAATTTGGCGGAAAGCGTCTGCAAGCAGTCCAGGGGAATATCAAAGGCATGCCATCCCAGCGACTTTCGCAGTTCCCTGGATATCCGTTCTACATCCGGCACATTGTCTTCCACGGTGGGCGGAGAAAGTTCCATGAAGATCTTTTTGACCAACGGGTTAAGTTCAATTTCCGCGGTTTGGCTTTCCCCCCCGGTCATGATTTTACTCGCGTCCACACGGGATTCCGGTGGAATGACAATCTCCAGATCATCATGGATCTCCGTTTGGCAGGCAAGAACATAGCCTTTCATCAATTCATCCTGGGAGAAAAAACCCTTTGCATGTTCCTCGGCATCGGCACGGCCTTTTGTCACCTGAACGCGGCATTTGCCGCAGACCCCTTCACCACCGCAAAGATTGGTAATAAACACATCGGCTTGCTGGGCCGCTTCCGCAATGGTTGCGCCGTCCGTCACTTCAACGGACCGACCGGCAGGCAAAAAATGAATGGTATAGGTCATGGGTTCTCCGGTATTATAGGCGGTTAACGATAATATTCTACGCAATATGGGCTTCTATATACAACAAACATACCTTGAATGTGAAGAAAAAACAGGAATCCGTTCTTCTCCCATTCCACGTGATCTGTTTTTCAGATAAAATTAAAACCGTTATTAAATTCCCAAGGCGTTTGACCGACGAAATTTACCGGAACCGGTTGACAAGAAAACAAGGTCCACGTATGGTTCTCAAAACGGAAAGCCGTACTTTTCAGTTTTAGGGTTTGTGTTTTAGTTTATGAGGAGGAAATATGTCAATGTTTTGCTTTCCTTTCCATGGAAATCGACAAAAAACGGGAATCTTGTTCGTGTTTTTGATTTCTATGTTTTTTTTTCCGGCTGGAAATCCGGCGGCGTGTGGTTCAGTCGAAGCCACAATCCATAAAAAAACAGCTTCAGACCCCGGAAATACGGTTCCGGAACTTACGGTGGAGGCCTTGAAAGAACGGATTCGAATTGCCAATCAAGCGGCAATGTCCCCGGAATCCAAACAACGGATTATTTCTTTTTACCAGAAAGCCATCGATTCGCTGAAGCGCCGAGAAAAAGCCATTGCGGACATGTCGCAATACGCTCAGGCCCTGGAAGATCTGCCCCAAACGGCTGACTTTCCGAAAGGGGCAATGAAGCCGGTTCGAGCTGCAGCAGTAGAGGAGCGGGCCAAGGCCATGGCCCTGGGCGAAATTGAAGGCGAAATAGCCAACTTGCAGATTCAACTGGCCGAGGCCCAGACACAACTTGAAATAAAACAGTCGAAGTTGCAAGACGTCATCAAACAGCCGAATCAGTTACGACAAAGTATTGCCCAATATGAACATTCCCTGGCTGACCTGCAAGAGAAACTGGACCGTCCCAAACCCAACGATGAATCGCCGCGCCTCATCCGCGCCAGACGCACCAGCCTTCGGGCCCAGCAGGCGGCCCTGGAAGCCCAATTGAAAGCAGCGGACCGGGAAGTCGCCCTGGCCCAAAGGGAGTTGGTGGTTACCCAGAACCAGCAGGCCCTGATTTCCCGGAAAGTCAATCGCCTGGAAGCCCTGATCAAAACCTGGGAATCCGTCCGGGAACGCCGGCAGAGCGACCTGGCCTACATTGAATTCCGGCAGGCCCAGGAGTCTCTCAGGGAGATGGGGGAAAGCGATTGGCCCAAGGAGGGAGATTTCCTGCGAAAAATGGGGGAAGGGAATCTGAATCTATCCAAAATCCTCATTGACCTGGATACCCGGGAACAGGAGGCGGAAAAAACCGCCAAATTGCTGGAAATCCGCGCCAACCAAACCCAAAAGGACTTTGAACTGACCCAAAGGCGCATCACCATGATGGGCCTGACCCGCAGAGCGGGTCTGTGGCTTCAGTCCCGTCGAGAAACCCTCCGGAAAAGCCGGGCGGACACCAAGGTGGCACTCCAGCGTCGAAATGAAATTCTTCGGGTCAACCTGGCCAACGACGAATTGATTCAGGAACGTCAGGATTACCTGGTCTTGAAAAACAACATTTACGAGCAGCTGGACAAGCTGGAATCCTCCCTGACGCCCAAACAAAATGAAGCGCTGAACATGCAGGCCTTTCTACTGCTGGAAAGCCGACGAAAACTACTGGAAGAAACCGGTGGGTCCTACAATAATTATCTGAAACAACTCAACACTCAGGAGATCGCCCAGAAAAAAATTGACCATCTATCCGGGGAATACAGGGACTTCATCAACCAGCGTCTTTTATGGACCCAGAGCGCGGATCTGATCTCCCTTTCCGACGTGAAAAATTCCGAAAAAGTGCTGCAATGGATTATCGATCCCGCCAACTGGGGGAAATTTCTGGGAGATCTGGGGCTTTCCATGGGAAGCCAGCCGGCCATATGGGGTCTTCTGGCACTGGGTCTTCTGGGGATGATGCTGTTCAGGCCCCGGATTACGCGCAAAATCATGGCTCATGACGGAAAATCATCGACGGACGGCATGGCGGGAACCCTGGCCCTCATATCCTTGAAGCTCATCAAAAGCGCTGGCATTCCTTTTGTTTTATATCTGGCGGCGCTCCATCTGGGGACCCTTCCCATGGGAAATTACTTTACCCGGTCCGTATGCGCGGGGCTTGCCATAACCCTGGAAGCCTATATTTTTCTCAGGTTTCTGGTACAGCTTTGCAGAGAAAACGGCATGGGACAAACCTATTTTTCATGGGACCCACCGGTTTGCGCCATGCTGGTTCGCTCGGCCAGAACACTTCTGGTGCTTTCCATTCCGGCACTGTTTTTCGTGGTGATGATACAGAACGGCCCTCAGGCCCAGGGGTTCCGCAGCTCATTGGGGCGAATTCTGTTTCTTTTTTCAATGATTCCGGTATTCCTGGTTTTCTGGCGTGCCCTTCGTAAATCCGGCCCCCTGGTGCAAGCCATTCGCCGGGGACGATCCGACGGGTGGCTCTCAAAATATCTTCCGCTCTGGTCCACGGTTATCCTCCTCTGTCCCGTGGCCCTCATCATTTTACCCATCGTGGGGTATTTTTTCACCGCCTTTGAACTGGGATCGAGTCTCGCTGAAACAGCCTGGCTGGTACTGGTTCTGGTGATCGCGGATGCGCTTATGCAGCGGGGGTTGCGACTGGCCCAGATAAAACTGGCCATGAAAAAAGCCGAAATCGCACAAGAAGAAGCCGCCAGAAAAGCCCTGGAATCGGGGGATGATCCGGAAGAACGTATTCAGGCAAAACCCATGGCCTCGGCGTCGACCCTGGAAATAGAAGAAATCAACGAACAGACATCCCTTCTCATCCGTTCAGTGGTCATGGTGGCCGGTCTGGTGGGGGTCTGGCTCATCTGGGAGGATGTGTTCCCCGCCTTCCGTTTTTTGGAAAACGTGCTGCTCTGGAGTCGGGAGGTGGGTGTTGACAAAGCTGGAACCCCCATTATGGAATCCATTACCCTGCTCAACCTTATCACGGCACTTCTTATCTTTACCGGTACTTACATCGCCGTCAAAACGGGTACGGCCCTTCTGGAAATTCTCATGGCCAAGAGTTCCAAACTGGATGCCGGCAGCCAGCAATCCTTCGGTCTCATTGGCCAATATGCCATTTTTATGGTGGGTCTTTTTGCGGGACTGAACGCGTTGGGTATCGGCTGGAAGCAGTTTCAGTGGCTCGCCGCGGCCATGACCGTTGGGTTGAGTTTCGGACTCAAGGATATCTTTGCCAATTTCGTATCGGGCATCATCATTTTATTTGAACGGCCCATTCGATTGGGAGATACGGTCACGGTGGCAGGCGCCACGGGCAATGTTTCCCGTATCCGCATCCGCTCCACCACCATCACCGATTGGGATCGAAGGGAGTTGATTGTTCCTAACCAGGCCTTTCTTTCCGAGAAGATCACCAACTGGTCCCTGTCGGACAGGGTCAGGCGCGTGGTCATCGATGTGGGCATCGGTTATGGTTCGAACGCTAAAAAGGCCGATGAATTGCTGCTTAAGATTGCCAGAGAAAATAAGCTGGTTATGGACAATCCAGCTCCCAGCGTATATTTCGCAGGCTTTGGTGCCGATTCCCTGGATTTCATGCTGCGGGTGTTTGTATCCCTTTCAGATGCCGTTAAGGTACAGAACCAGATTCGGCACGAAATCAATCAGATCTTCCAGGAAGAAGGCATCGAGATCCCCTTTGCCCAGCGGGACAACCACCTGGATACGAGCGGAGGCCCTTTAGATATTCGCCTGGTGAATGATTGCGTAGGGACGGCCCCCCGTGGCCGTTCTGATAACGGGTAAACGGATAACATGAAAAATATATGGATCATCGGAGTCGGGCGTTTCGGGCGCATGGCGGCGGATCGGTTAACCGGGAAAACCAAAAACCTGTCCCTCGTGATGGTGGACCCCGAAAAAGAAAAACTTCAGGCCGCCCAAGGTCCGGGAAGAACCCTCATCAAGGCCGATGGTGTCGGGTATATCTTCAAGCATCTTCGACCTGAAGGGGAGCACCTTCCCGACTGGATCATTCCAGCGGTGCCGGTTCATCTGGCGGCGGAGTGGCAACTATTGAAACAGGATTCGGAAAAACTGCAACGGATTCCCGTTCCCGCTGAAGTTGACCCCCTTCTGCCCCATCCCCTGCGGGGTGAAAACGGAGATGTCTATGTAAGCCATGCGGATTTTCTATGCCCGGACAATTGCCCGGAACCCCGCGACATCTGCACCTTCACCGGGAAACCCCGAAAACAGAATATGTTTGAACTTTTAACCGAAATCCCGTTTGCCCCATGGGAAAACCTGGTGATCCGCAGTCATCAACTGGGGCCCGGCATCGGCGGGTATCGTCCCCAACAGCTTTTTGAGCTGGCGGCCCAGGTCGAAAAAACCCATGGTCCCATCCTGTTAAGTACGGCCTGCCGCTGCCACGGGGTTATGACGGGCCTTCAAAAAGGAAAATATTCATGATCCAGACGCTAATCGTTCCAAAGCGTTTCCATGAGCGGCCCATAAAGCTTTTCAGCCAAAATTTCGAAAAGGCCGTTATCCGCCTGCCAAAGGCTGTCAAAATCCGGGTAACATCGCTCTAAATAGACCCCGTCTCCGTACCCCAGCTCTCCGGGAAATTGGTAGCCGTCCCCCTCATAGGCTCTTCGGGCCGCCTCCCATGCCTTTGGCCGGGCGTCTTCGCCTTCGTTGGAAATCAACGTTTTCACATACGCCAACGCTGTTTTGGCCGTCACGGGAAGGGGTTGCGAAAGACCCTTCCACCAGGTGGCCAGTATTTCGGCCAGCCATTCCCCGGCCCTTCCCTGATCCAGGGGGGGCAATTGCGCCGGACCGTCCGGCGCCACCAGGATGCTGGTGAGCGCCAATCCCCCGGCACATCCCGCCAGGTGTTTCACCCAGAGGCTCACCAGGCTGTCCGGGCGTGTCACCCTTTTTTTAGCATCCAGGATATCTTTGGGGTAAAACTCCCAGCGGGCATAGGCGGCAGGCTTTGTTGCGGCGGATAAGCCGGGGCCGGCCCCCCGTAAACCGTCCAGCCAGTCTTCCAGCATTTCCCAGTCGCACCCTTCAATGTCAATGGGGATGCCGATTTCCAAAGGGGAACAGGGATGGGGGTAACGCGCCGCCAGGCCGTGATGGTGTTCCAGCATGCGAAGGACCGGTTCCGTGAGTTTTTCCGCTGACAATTGCCCGAAACCGCCCGACGGCAATTCTCCGGTGCGTTGCAGACGCCGGGCTGCCCGGTTTATGGCTTCGACACTTTCGGATGCCGGGGTCGCCAGGCCGGCGTTCAATAAGGTATTCCCAAGGTTAAAGGGCGCAAGCCCATCCAGGGCAAAGGGTTCCCGATCGTGGGAGACAACGCCTGCGTCGTCAAAGTAAACGTTCAAGCGCTCATTAAAAAAGGTTTTTACCGGATTTTTCAGAAACCGGATTAATTGCGTCAGCCCCGGGCGGCTCTCCACATGGGCCGGTGATAGGCCGTCCTGATCCGGCCTGTTTTCTCCTGATGCCAACATTTCCCGCCATTCCCGGGCATATGTGAAGAGATCCCGGGGACCACCGGGTAAAAAGTAGGCTTTGCTGAAGGGTTGCAGGGGATGCAGACAGGTCAACTGATCCAGCAGATCCCGAGTTTCGCCCGTCGCGTCCCCGCCCGTGAGAGCGGCCTCAACCCGCCAGCCGCCCGCCAGATAATCTCGCAACTGGGACACCAGCACCGAAGGCATCCGCTCACTGTTATCCGTCACATTACGCGCAATGTAACTGATATAGAATTTTTCCCGTGCCGACAGCAACGCCTCCAGAAACAAATACCGGTCGTCTTCCCGATGGGAACGGTCTCCCGGTCGGTAGCGGCCTGGAGCGGCCATCAAATCGAAATCCATTGGATGAATGCCGCGGGGGTATTCACCATCGTTCATTCCCAGCAGACAAACCACTTTAAAAGGAATGGCCCGCATGGGCATGAGGGTGCAAAAATTGACCATGCCTGCCAAAAACCGCTGCGACAGGCCCGCATCCTTCAGCGCTCCCAGCAAAACATCGCGCACCACCGGAAGGGTCAGGGGGTCTTCCATTCCGGCATCACAACAGGCGTTTTGCCAGTCTTCCAGCACCGTGTCCAGAAGACGTTGGGTCAGTTGATCGTCGCGGCTGTTCGGCAGAAAAAAATCGCTCATCAATGCCACGATACGCGCAATCCAGTCCTTCGGGGAAGCGGGTTTGTCGAGGATCCGCCGGTGTTTTTCCAAGCGATCGAGAATCGTGTGCAAAGGGCCCATAAGCGCGGCTTCCAGCCCTCCCACTTCGTCATAGGGTTCAATGTCCCGCCAGGGTTCGCCCGCCCCCACGGCATATCCCAGAATCATACGTTTTAAACCGAAGGCCCAGGTGTTCTGCTCAAGGCCGGGCGGTAAATCAAAGGCCGTACGCTGCTCTTCATCGAGTCCCCAGCGGATGCCCGCCCCGTCGATCCACAGTTGCAATTGGCGCACATCATTTTCCCCAAGGCCGAAACGGTCGCGAAAAGCGGGCACTTGCAGGAGATCCATCAAATCACTTTGGGCCATGCGCGAACCGGGCAGTTGAAGCAGTTTCTCCAGGGCCTGCAACAGGGACAGGCCGGCCCGGTCCGGTCTGTCGGCGATGGTGAACGGAATAAAACGGGAATCCTGCCGCGGGACATTGCCGAAAACGGATTCGATATGCGGTGTGTAGGCATTCACGTCGGGGGCCATGACGATGATGTCTTTGGGTGTCAACCCTTTGTTTCCATTGAAGAGATCCAGCAGTTGGTCCCGCAGGATTTCCACCTCCCGCTGACGGCTGTAGGCCAGTTGAAAGCTGATGGAACGATCACTGGTGGATATTTCCCCTTTGTTTCGGCTTATGCCGGGCAGCGGGTCTAATTCAAGAACCGCCTGCTGGACCTGCTGCAGCAGGGTCGCCTTGCGGCCTTCCGGCACAAAATCGTTAAAAAGATCAATCTGGCCAAAGCTGTTCCGGTATGTTTCGGGCTGATCAAATCCATACAACAGGCCGATATAGTCCCGACCCTGTTTTCCCCAGGAAGCCAGCAACGGATTGACATGCTGGTGCAGGTATTCCGGCCGCATGTCTTTTAGAATAGTGCCTTTTCCGGCATGGCGAGCCTGTTCGATGCGCAGCAGGTCCCGGTCTTCAATGATGTCGGCCCAGTAATGCCGGCAGGGGTTGTGGACAAAAAAAAGGATCTGGCTGTAATGGGAGAGGGCATGCAATGCTTCCAGGGCCTGTTTCGGTAGGGTGCTGATGCCGAAAACCGTCACGCGCCGGGGAAGGGCGACCGGCCGTTCCGGCAGGGTTCGGACAACTGCCAGGAAGCGTCGGTGTAAACCGGAACGACTGGTATCTCTTTCGGATGCGGGCACATCGGATTGGATCCGGCGCCACAATTCTGCCTGCCACCGCTGCCCCGGCGGCAGGGGGGCCGGTTCTCCATAAACATTTTGAAGCTGATCCCTGCCGAGGGTCCAGTCCTCCAGCCAGTCGGCCCTGTACACTTGATACTGGTCATACAGGTCCGCCAGGCGGCGGGCCAACTGGTATTGTTTGCGTAAATCAGGGTCATCGGACAGAAACCGGGAAAGGGGGGAAAAACCCTTTTCAGAAGGTAACAGGGGCAGCAATCGCATCAACCGCCATTTCAACCGTTCTTTGTCATAGGGGGATTCCAGCGGGATCCCATCGTCTCCCAGAACCGCCCGGTAGGCCTGCCACAAAAAGCGCGCGGGGAGTTGAAAAGAGACGGCCGCACTGATGCCGCACCCCTCATTTTCAGCCAGCGCCAGCTTGAGCCATTGGGCCATGCCGTTGCTCTGAACGATGAAGGTTTCGTTTTCCAGGGGGGCAAGGGGATGTTTGCAAACCCATGAAACGGCGGTTTTTCGCAAATCTTCCATGCGATTGGAATGGATAACCGTAAAACCGGGCGGCAGCTCCGTTTCTTTTCCATGGATCATAGGGGAAATTCACTCCCATTGGGTTTTGCGGGAACCTTTTTGGTCCCGCCTGAATTGCTGAAACCGTGACGGCTTGTTCTCAGGATTATTTATGCTTTTATGCTCAAAAAGGTAAAGAAAAAGTTGTGAAATTCATAAAACATTTTGCGTAAGCATTCAGGGCCTGCCCCTTTAACCGACTCAGAATTCAGATTGACAACACACCAACGAAAGCATACGTTTTTGTACTGAAGCGCTTATCATGCCCCTGGAAGATATCCGGGAGGGGAGGGGTATGTGTAAAAGCGGAGATACCCTGGAGTAAAAAATGGACCAATGGAAGACATTCTGGGCCGTTGTTGTGGATGTGTGGGCACATGGGCTTTACGGCATCGATATCGGACGGATTACCGTGGCCGTCTTCATTGTTCTTGGATTCCTGATCATTCGGCGTTTATTTTCCCAGGTTATCGTTCACCGGATCAGTTTGTTGACGCAAAAAACATCGACGCCTTTGGATGACAGGGCCCTGGTGGTTCTTCAGAAGCCGGCCGGTTTCATCCCTGTTGTGCTGGGGATCTATTTTGCAACGGACTATCTCAATCTTTCAGGGAACCTGGAAATCTTCGCGGACCGGTTAATCCGTTCCCTCATCGTGTTCGTCATCTTCTGGAGCTTGGTCAGACTGCTCCAACCCCTGTCGATATTGTTGCGGGGACTGGAAAAGATTTTCTCCACCCCCATGGTGGAATGGCTCATCAAGGCCATCAATATTGCCTTCATTTTTATCGGCGGCGCCACGATTCTTGAAATCTGGGGGATCAGAATCGGCCCCATCATCGCGGGTTTCGGGCTTTTCGGAGTAGCCGTGGCGCTGGGGGCGCAGGATCTTTTCAAGAACCTTATTTCGGGAATTCTGGTTATTGGTGAAAAACGGTTCAATCCCGGGGATTGGATTCGGGTTGACGGCGTGGTGGAGGGAACCGTTGAAACCATCGGATTCCGGTCCACCGTGGTGCGCCGATTCGACAAGGCGCCGGTTTTCGTACCCAATTCCAAACTAGCGGATAATTCGGCCATCAATTTCTCCGCCATGACCCACCGGCGGATCTACTGGGTCATCGGGGTGGAGTACCGAACCACCATCGACCAGCTCCGAGCTATCCGAAACCAAATCGAAGCCTATATTCTTGAATCCGAGGGCTTCGCCCATCCCCCCGAAGTCCCCACCTTCGTTCGCATCGACCGTTTCGGAGAATCCGCTATCGACATCATGCTCTACTGCTTTACCCGCACTACGGTGTGGGGAGAGTGGCTCGAGCTGAAGGAACAGCTTGCCTACCGGGTCAAGGAAATCGTGGAAGGCGCCGGGACGGGATTTGCCTTTCCCAGCCAATCCGTGTACGTGGAAGCGCTTCCGAACGACGGGCCTGAGGTCTTTGTGCCGCCCGAAGAGATCAAGAAGGTTCTGTCATAGCGTTGTAACCCAGCGCCTTCCCTGCGTCACATTTTTCCTGCTTGCTTTATTTGACATATTGACAAAATGACAAAATCAAAATATGCTGTTTCGCATGCAGTTGGAAAAACATGAAATGGTAGAAAGGTATCCTTAATGTTTGTGACCGTTGACAAAAGGGGCAGTGTCAATTTGCCGTCTTCCCTTCGAAAAGATCTCGGGATCGGACCGGGAAGCCACCTTGAGCTCTCAGTGGAACCCGGCGGTGCCATCAGCCTGCATCCGGTAGAATTTTTTAGAAAAATCAAACTCAACGACTCTGGTCTGCAAAAACTAAAGGACGCCAGAAATTCGGAACCGAGCAAATTCCCGGATTGGTTTGAGGAGATACGCCGCGATGCCGGAACTGGTTCCGAATAAAAAATTCGTTGAAGATCTGGAAAAATTCAAACCTAACAAGCCCCTGTTAAAAAAGATTGCCAAAGCCGTCAATAGGCTGGAAAACAATCCCTACCATCCCGGCTTGGGGATTGAGCGTATCACAAATGACCCATCGGCGTGGTCCGCCCGTGTTGACAGGAAGTACCGGATTTCATTCGAGCCAACGGCCTCCCTGCCGTCCGGTACTCCCGATTGGCGTTCCCAAGTCACACTTCTCCGCATTCTATCTCACGATGACCTCTACAAGTCTCCCAGGTAAGTCTCGGCAGTTTTCTCCGACATAGAAAACAAGGAAATCTCACTCACGCAACCACCTGAAAATCCGCAAAACACTTGAGCCCACAAAGGGACCGGGTGTTTTTCACAGCGGCAACTACCGCCCTTTCCATGACCCGCGCCGCCAGAAACCCAACCACGCTCAGGTCTGCTGAAATGGTCCCGGTTGACATGGCAAAGATGGTGTCGCCGTCATACATGGTGTGGGCCGGTCGAATACCGCGTGCATAACCGTTTTGCGCCATGGAGGCCAGCTTGGTGACTTCCGTTTTGGTGAATCGGGCGTTGGTGGCAATTATCCCGATGGTGGTATTGCCGCTGAAAACACGCTTTGGGTCGGAAAAGTCCTTGAGCATGATGGCTTCCGTGTCCTCGATGGTTTTCAGGTCTTCGGACAAAGGACCGGCCAGTCGCTCGCCCGTTTCAGGGTCTATGACATTCCCCAGGCAGTTTACCGCAACCAGAGCGCCCACCTTCAGCGTTTTCTCCTGAAGGGCGTAGCTTCCCAAACCGCCCTTCATGGCCCGCGCCATCCCATGAATTTTTCCGACACAGGCGCCGGCGCCGGCGCCCACATTGCCCTGGTTTGACGAGGGGGTTTCAGCGTTCATGCAGGCCTGGTATCCCATTTCCTTGTCGGGCCGAATCCTGTGATCCCCCAGGGCCAGGTCAAAGAGCACGGCACCGCACACAACCGGCACCCGGGTCACCGCCACATCAAAACCGATCTCCCTTTCCTCCAGGTACTGCATGACGCCGGCGGCCGCGTCAAGACCGAAGGCGCTTCCCCCGGCCAGAAGAACGGTATGCACCTGCTGCACCAGATTGACCGGGTTCAGCAGATCCGTCTCCCGGGTTCCAGGGGCGCCGCCCCGCACGTCTACGCCCACGGCTGCCCCTTCTTTGCTGATCACGACGGTGGCGCCGGTGGGACCCGCCAGGTTCTGGGCGTGGCCCACTTGCAGGCCTTCAATTTCCGTGAATTGGATTTCTTTCATGACGGTTGGATATATCATGAAAAGAGCCCCTTGATCAAGAGAATTGCCCCCTCTCAGGGTTGCCCTTGTGACGTTTCAGCACATTGTGCTACAATGCTTCTAAAACCGGTAGGGTGCTTATGTTTCATCGAATTCTCAAATGGGTCTTGTGGGCAACGGGCCTGCTGTTCACGATGCTGATCCTCGTGGCGGCGGGACTGTTTTTTACGCCGAACATGGTTTCCACAAACTGGTTTCGCCATCACGTTGAAACCTGGGCCTCCAATGCGCTGAAGCGGCAGGTCACCGTCAAGGAACTTCAATGGACCTGGAAAGAGGGGATCAAGATAGAAGGGCTTGAAACGATCGATGCCCCAGAATACGCCCAAACGCCCATCCTGTCCGTTGACCAAATCCTTTTTTCAGTTGATTTCCGACCGACCCGAAAACGCCTGTCCATCGATCTAAACGTGGATGGCCTGAGGGCACATGTCATTCGAGAAAAAGACGGTCGCACCAATCTGGCGGCATGGCTGTCCCAGCTTAAACCGCCTCGGAAAACCACCGAACCCTCCCACGACGACCCAAGTGAAAAGACGCCGTCCACCCCCTTTGTCCTGCCCGGAGATCTTGAGGCAAAAATCCAGTTGAACCATGCCCATATCCGGGTGGACGACCGGCTGGAAAACCGTTTCCTCAGTATCCATGATGGGGTTTTCAGGCTGGAGGTCCCTTCACTTCTTTCAAAACCCGTAACCCTCTTCCTTGGTTCCCGACAGGAGATGGATGGAAAGAGCCTGCCGCCCCTGGAACTGACGGTCCATGCGGATCACCTGGTGGATGAAGCCCATGCCCTGAATCCCCGGGCCGCCATGCTTCAAATAAACGGCGAATTTCCCGGACTCAGTGTGGCCGTAAAGGGTTCAATGGCCCAAAAAGGCCTGGAAGGAAAGGTGGCGATCGATGTTGTTCCCCTGGTAAGAACAGTACGACCCTTTTTGCCGGATACCCTTCCCGAACTTTCCGGCCGGATGTTGCTTCAGGCAAAGGTTCGGGCTGAAACAGAGAGTGCAATCGCCTTTGACCTGGTTTTTTCCGGCGAAGATATCCTGGCCGCGGGCGGTCCATTGAAAGAAAAACAGGTGGGCCCCCTTTCCTTCCATATCAGCCAGAAGGGAAGCGCCGACATCAACGACAAAGCGGTAACCCTTGCCGGCGGTGAAATCCGGTTCATGGAACACTGCGGTCTATTTTGGGAAGGCCGGGTGAAAATGGAGGAAAAAACAGGCGCAAATGTGAACCTGACCCTGAGCAAAATGACGCTCGATTTGGATGAAATCCAACGCCGGACCAAAGGGTTCATCCCCGGAGACATTCACGTGACGGGGTTAAACCCATCACAACCTCCTGATTTCGGCATCGATCAAATCCACCTGACCGGCACCCTGCCCAAAGGAGAGGCGCGGTTGTCCATTAAAGATCTGGCGTTAAACGTCTCTAACCTGGCAATGGCACTTTCAGATGGAAATCTGAAGGCCGAGGATATGACGGTTCAAATTCCGGACACCACGGTTCAATTGAAAAACCTGTTTCCCAAGGTACTGGAAATCCGTGCTGAACTGGGCGCAAAAAAAGTTCGCCTATCGGGGAAACAATCCTTTTTCCTCGAAGAGGGCTTGACCCTGAAAGGGCATCTGAAAGAGGTACGGCTCAACCAACTTTCTCCCCTCATGCTGGATGTGGAAGGGCTGGAAGCGGACGTTCAATCGGGAAACCTTCTAACGCTTCACCTGACGGGCGCGGCTGTGGATTCCGGAATGAAAGGATTCCGCATGGAGGGACGTCTTGGGGTGGATCTCAAGCAAACCATGGCGCTGACCCCCGCCCCCTTGAAACCGAAAGGGGACTTCACCGGCCGCATTGAAACAGAGTGGCGCTTTCAAGGCCGACGGCCGAACGCAACAGAGCAGGCAGCATTGACCGACAACAGCCTCCCCCTTGAAAAACGGCTGCAACAGATGGCCTTTCTGGAAGAGCTGAACCTCAAAACACGGTTTGTCAATATGGGGATAACACTCCCCCTGAAATCCGGAGAAACCCTGTCGGTGCGGAATATTCACTCGCCAAGCCCCTTTGAGATCAGTGCCCTTGACGGCATGAAATCGGTTTCATTTGAGGGCAAAATAAATCTTGATAACATTCAGGCCCTTCCCACCCTGGGAAAGCTGAAAACGCCCCGGTCCGCCGTCTTTTGGATGAAAGGGGCGACGCGGAATTTCAACTCCCTGGAGTTGTGGGAAAGCTGTTTTGTGACCCCATCCGGCCATGGAACAGACCCTTGAACTGTCCCTGAACAAGCTGAATCGCCTGCTGAGAAAAAATGACAAACCGGACCTTACGGCCATTTTAGAACTTCTGGAAGCGAAGGTTCAAGCCGGTGTATCGGTCAACATGGGGAGAGGGTTGGCCCCCTTCAGCAAAGGGCTTACCCTTGAAGGACCCCTGAAGGGGCGTCTTAAGCTGCAATTGAGCGGCGGAAAAACCGTTTCAGCCCAAACCTTTCTTGAAAGCGAAGGCCTGAACGTGACACTGGGACCAAAGCTTACCCTCAAAAATTTAAAAACCAATCTTCAATTGGAAAAAACCTATAACCTGGTTTTTGGCCCCCAAAAAATCGTTTCACGTGAAACTGCAAAGGCCCTCTCTCGAAGGGTGCTTGCGCCCGAAATCACCTCGAGGCCTGACCTCGGGTTCAACAATTCCCTTTCCCAAAGGTTGGTGGAGGACCTTCGAGGTCGCCTGTCCCGAAACCCCACCCTTTCCTTTGATGCCGCATGGCTTGCGTCCGGACCATTTCCCATGGAAATCAATAATGCGCAACTGCAGATGCGGCTCAACCCATCCCTCCCTTCGGTGGACTATTTTCAGATGGATATCATGGGGGGAACCCTGTTGGGGGAACTGGGAATTTATGAGCGCCGTGATCTCTATTTTTTTCACATGGACGGTGCCTTTTCCGGTTTGGATGTGGAAACAAGGCATACGGAGACAAGGCATGCCTTGTCTCTACAGGGGCGGGGTTCCGAGGGCCTGCCGAATCAAAGGCAAAAGGCTGAAGACACCCGAATTTCGGGCCGGGTCTCCCTGGAAATTCCCATAAGTCCCAATACCCGGACCGTGATGAACAACACGGACGCTGTGTTTCGCCTGACCCACATAGGGCCCCGAACCCTCGAACGGCTCCTTTATGCCATGGACCCCCATGAAAACAATGAAAGCATCGTAAAACAACGGGCCCTGCTGAGAAAGGGGACGCCCCGGTGGATCGAGGTGGCCATTCGCCACGGGAATCTGTCACTGACCGGAGAAGTGACGGTGGGGGGATCAAGCATCCGTCTGCCCCCCATCAAACGGTTGAACGTAACGGCCCTTCCCATTCAAAAACGAATTCAAAACCTGGCCGACGCCATGGTTCCCCTGGTAAAGGGCCTTAAAATCCTTTCCGCGGACACGCTTCGCGTAGACCAGGGCGGCGGCATTGATTTTACGGAGGCGTCTCGATGAAAAAGTTGTCATTTTTAAAGGATCTTTTCCTGGTTGCAATGGTGTGGACCCTGGCCGGCTGCACCCTGGCCAAAGTGGACGTCAATGTGGTCAGCGAGCGGACGGCCCTGGAAAATCAGGTTTTGGGTTCCTATAACGCCCTTTCCGATGATGTCCTCCTGGTGGCCTCGGTCAGGGGCGTGGACCCTTCCGGAAAAATCAAAACACCGCCTCGAAAAAGCCGTGAATATCAAAATGCCGTGGACGCCATGGAGACCCTGGCCTTTCATGGGGATGATGTGGACGCCTTTAAGCGCCTGGGGTGGGTGGGGGAAAACAACCTTGGGTTGTTGACCCCCTTTCCCATGAACCAGGAAAAAGCACCCGATGATCTTAAAGAGTTTGCGGCCCGGTATCCCAAAGGGGAGTTCGTTTCCGTGGTGGAACAGGTGAACCGGGCCCGGGAGGTGGTTATGATGCGGGTGGTGGAAACCAATGCGGATTTTACCGAAAAAGACCTGCCCCGGATCAAAGGGGTATTTGCCAAGCTCAACCGTGAAAATGCGCTGACCGGTGAGCGGGTGCAGAAGGAGGACGGATCGTGGATGATAATGCCTTGAGAGCAGGGGGCAGGGGGCAGGGGGCAGAGGGCAGAGTGCTGTCATCCGTCGTCTGTCATCTGTCGTCTGTTCTGGTGGTTATGGCGGTTTTACTTTCGTGCGGTGGACTCAAAAGCGTTGGACCGGCGGAAAAAGCATCGGAGGCGGTTGATTCGGTGGTTTTTGCCCAAAGGGAGAAAAATCGCAAAGCGCCGCGGCCTCTCCCCGTGAACCTCCCCGTTCAAGTGACCTTCGAGGCGGATCCCGTGCAGTATGGGGCATTGTCGGGCGATGGAAATACCCTGGCCTATGTTCTGGAAAATGAAAGCGGCTCATCCCTTTGGATCCGACCGAGGGATTTCGCTCTTGGGGCTTTTCCTCAAAAACGGCTAGAGGGCATGGGTAGAATCTCGGCGCCGGCTTTGTCGCGGGATGGTTCAAACATCGCTTTTGTGGCCACGGATCATGATGCCAAGGGCGATATCTTTTTGCTTTCGGCCGGCGGGGGATCAGCCCCCAAACGACTTACCGGAAGAGACACGGCGGATGGCGCCCCTGCTTTTTCGCCGGACGGCAACCGCATCTATTACCATCGGCTGTCAACGGGAGAAATCTTTCCCCACCTGGCCTATTTGGAGTTGAACGCCGGCGCCAAAGGGCCTGAAACCCTTGGCGAAGGGGGTTTTCCTTCCGTCTCCCCGGATGGTAAGCGTCTGGCCTTTGTGTCCTTTAAAAAGGATCCGGGCGGCGACATCCAGGTCCTCGATTTGAAAACCGGCAAAGTGACGCCGGTCACCACCGGTTCGGCACTGGACCTCTATCCCACCTGGTCCCTGAATGGAAAATGGATCTATTTTTCCCGTTTTGACCTGGATACCAATGGAGACAACGCCATCACCCCCGATGCCCAAACCAAATGGAACAGGGCCGTCATTTGGCGGGCTGCCCCTGATGATGCCCGCCTTTGGGCCTACCCCCTCACATCGGACACCTTTTCCGCCTACCAGCCCATGGTCACATCATCGGACATGCTGTTTCTGTCCAACCAAAACGGCACGGCAAATCTCTGGCAACTCCCTTGGGGGGGAGAGATTCCCGCCGGAAAAGATGCCCGCACCCAGATGGAACAAGCCGGAATCCTGGCCTCGCAAATACCCCAAAAGGATGCATTGGCCCTGTTGGCCTATTACAAGGTGCTGGAAAACTTTGGCCTGGAGATGACCTACGGCGGAAAAGCCCTTTACGAGATCGGTAAACTTTACCAGCGCATGGGGCGGGAGCAGCAGGCGGTTCAAGCCTATGAACGTCTGATTGATAATTTTGATAATTCATATCCCGAAAAAGTTCTGGCCGCCATTCGGCTGGCGGAGATTCAGGCGGAAAATGCCTGGAAAGCGGCGCCCACGGATTTTAAGCGAAAACGTATCCTGCTGGATGCGCAAGATCGCATTCAGGTGCTTTTAACAACCAAAATCCCTTCACCTTTCGACACAAACGCCTTGGATTCGGCGCGCATTCGGGCAAGGGGATTGATGGTTCAAGCCCGCTTGCTGGAAGCATTGAACCCAAATCCCGATTCCCTTGGAAACGCCATTGCGCTTCTGGACCAGGTCGTCGCCATGAAGGATTTGGCATCTGATCTGAGGGCGGAAGCCATATTTCAAAAGGCGGAAATCAACAGCCGCATGGGTCGGGCCCAGGCGGTGACGCCCGCCTACCTTTCCATCATCACAACATACCCCGATACCCCATGGGCCGACGCCGCGGTAGAACGGATCATTGACAATTACCTGTCCAATTCCCCTGGAAATACGCTTGAAACCCGGATTCAAGCCCTGGCCCGGCTGGCGGAAACCCATCAAGCATCAGTCCCCAAACTGGCCATGGGCGCCCTCAACCGCATGGGAGATGAAGCCTTTGCGGCGGGAGATCCATCCCAGGCCAAGCGATGGTACCGGGAAGTCCTGAACCGGGATGCAACGTCAGCTGATTCTTCCACAAGAGAGCACCTGCCCCCCACACAGGTGGCGGCGGCCCGGCTGGCCCTGGCCGAAATCCTGTACCGGGAAGAACTTTTTCGCCAGGCCCTGGATCTCTATGAAACGGAAATGGCCCATCGTCCCTATGAAGACCGACTCTATACCCTGGCCCGGGCCGCCTATATCCAAAAATCCCTGGCGGCAGCCGATTTTCTGTTCAATCTCGGCGAAATTCCGGCGGCCCGAAAACGCTATGGGGATCTCATTCGAGAAAATCCCGACCTTGTTCAAGCCCACCGCGGATATATCAAATGCGCGGCTGCCATGAAACAGATGGCGTCTTGTTTAAAACGTTACCGGGCAGAACTGCAAAATGATCCCGGAAATCCGACCCTCCTTTATGCTGTGGGCCTCTGTCTCACCTACCGGGAAGAGAAAAAAGCCCTTGCCGATGCGCGCACGCTCATTGAAGAAGCCATTTTAAAACAGGGGCAGACCCCTTACTTCCACCAAACCCTGGGATACATCTTCGAGGTATCGGAAACGGTTTATGGTGAACCGGGGGGCCTTGAAAAAGCGCTTTTGAGCTATCAGAAGGCCTATTTTTTAAACAACCCCGAACAAGATCCCCAAAACAGCGCCAACCTGGCCCTCAACCTGGGGAACATCCATTTTCTCCTGGGCCAGTATGGCAGAGCCCTGACACGGTACCAGGAGCGGCTTGAATCAAAGACGCCCTTTGATCATGAAGACACGGAAATCCTCTTTTACCGCCGGTTGGGGGGGGCCGCCTTTCAGATAAACGACCCGGCCATCTCCATCGACGCCTACACCCGGGCACTCCAGCTCATCGGGGGCCGCATCGACCCAAAACGTCCGTCGGAACTCATGGGAAAACTAAATACGTTCATTTTCGACCGGATACTGATCCCGGCCTTGAAGCGCTCAAAAAACGCCGAGAATGTTGAGGCCATGGCCCAACGCCAGAGCGGTATCCATAAAGCCTTATTCCATGCCACAAGCCAGCCCCATGACGCCCCGCCTGATCCGAGATGGGGATCTTACCAGAACGCCATGAAATCCATCATGGCCGAACAGGAAAAACTGATCGGGGACATCGCCCCCCTGATCACGGAAAAAAGGGACGAAACCCTGCAAACGCTCTCTTTCATGCTGACCCGGGCCCGAGACGCCCTTCAATTTCCCAACCGGATGATTGAACTCAAGGCTGAAATACTGGACCGGCTGGGGCTGGCCTGCCAGGAGGCGGGCAGATGGGAGGAAGCGACCGACGCCTTTCTAAAGGCCTTTCAACTGAATCAGGGGCTGGGCCGGTTAAAAAATTTGGCCGTCAATCGGCGGTCCGCCGCTTACAACACCTATATGGCGGCAGGGGACCGATCGGGAAAGGAAAAAGAGCGACGGCTCAAAGACGCGCTGAAACAATTTCAAGAGGTGCAACGCCTGCTGGATCAGTACGGGGTGGTGGACCCGGGAGAAAAAAAGGCCGGGAGCACATCACGGGCAAAGGCCGGGGAGAGTGCTCTGCTGAATGTTTCCCTGGATCTGGCCCTGGATAAAACCACCGGTTCCGAGGCCGTTTACGGGTTCAGCCCCGCACAGGAAAAACGCCTGGTCCAGGCCTTCATTTCCCGTATAGAAACGGAACTGGGCATGCTGGAAAAGGCCCAAACGGCCATTGATGGTCAACGCCTGCCCTATAGCCGGGCAAAGACCGTCAGGGATCAGGATCTCTACGGCGTTTCCCTTCTTTCCCACCGGGACGGGCAGCTGCGGTTTGCCCTGCGGGAACCCAAAAAGGCCTTTTCATCTTTTCAGCGTTCGGCGGAACTGGCCTTGAAACTCAAGAACCCGGCGAGCGCCGCCATAAACCTTACGAACATGGCCCTGACCCTGGCCGGCATCTCCACCAAAGATCCTGATTATTCGTCTCTGAGGGCCAGGCTCGCCACCCTTGATCGAGAGACCATCAGACTGCTGGAACGTGCCCAAGGGGTCCTGGACCCGCTGACCCTTCCCCGCTATCACAACCGAATGGGGGCCTTGATCATGAAACCGGTTTCAACGGACGAGGGGTCTTCTCCTGAAGGAGCGGCCGGGGACATGATGCTGCTTTCACAGGCCGGCGCCCATTTTGTCCTGGGCCTTGCCGCATTGAAAAAAACCGAGGAAAAACAGGGCAGATCCGACCGAAACACCCTGGCCCTGGCAGCCGCCCTTGAGTTGAACATGGCCCATGTGGCCCTCGGTCTCGATGAAAAAGAAACCGCAAAAGCCCGCGCAAAAAACGCCCTTGAGATTGCCGAAAAGGGCCTGCTCCCCCAATATGAATGGCGCGCGCTGGTTGTCCTGGGGGATCTCACCAGGGCCCTGAAATCCCTTTCGTCAACGCCGTTGATGGCCGCGGGCTGCGCTCCCGGCGAAATCCGGAGCGCCTTTGCCCCGATGGTGCTTTCACTGATTCAAAAGGAAAAGAGGGAAGATGCGTTGAATCTGCTGGAACGGTTATCGGAACTGGAACGGTTCCATCGCATGGCCCCCATGGTGGCGGCCCAGGTTTCCCCTTCGGAACAGGCTCGCCTCCTACGGATCTTTCCCCGGCTCATGACCCTTTTGCGCCTCAGAGAACAACTAAAAAGGGCCGAAGAGAATGAAAAACCCCACCTGGCGGAGCGGATCCGTCAGGAGCAGACCCTTTTGGACGAAGATTCAGGTCAAAAGGAAGAGCCGCTGAATTTGCCGGCCCTGCTTACCCGATCGGAAACCCTGCGGAATCAACTGGTGTTGCTGCTGAGTTTATCCTGTGAAACTGAGCGGGTGGCAACCCTGGCAGTGGCCGGTTTTTCTGAAGATGGCAGTGATTTGCAGAAGACCCGTTACCGGGAACTCATGACCCTGTACACTCAAATATGGAAGGACATCAAGCGGGTTTCGGCAAGGGAAGGGACCCCCGGCGTGGCCGCCCTCTTCGGCCCGGATCCCGTGGAGGCCATCGATTTGATGGAAAACCTGCCCAGGGGGGGGCGCGCCGTAAGGCTCTTTGAAAAAGACCCTTCGGGAAAGGGCTGGATGGCCTTTATGGTGACAGAAGATGATATTTCCGTAGAAACAAGGCATGCCTTGTCTGGTCCCCATGCGGAGACAAGGCATGCCTTGTCTCTACAGCGGCCCCCATCCACCCTCCTCATTTACGAAAACCCGTGGGCCTTGCCTTCCGGAAACATTTGCCCCACAGCCCTCAGCGCCACCCACCTGGTTCGATCGGTGGCAAACCGAAAACCCTTTAAACGCCGGATTGTGGAACTGGCAGGTCCCTACAAGCTCCCTTCGGATTTTGATGTAACCCTGTTGCCCGCATCCGCGGATCAGGAAGAAATTTCAGAAACCCTGCCCGGGGCCCAGGGGCTTTTGCTGGGCGGTCCCGTTTATACGGCCAACTCGGTTCCCACAAGACCGGGAGAGGTACCCGTATACCAGCCGGCCATGGGGCTCGACCAGGGGCGAACCCTTCCCCTGTTAACCCTCTTTGACCGGCTTTCAGATGTTTCCATGGCCATGCTCCCCCGGGCTGATGCCGAAGAAACCTACATGCTGGGGCACCTCTTTTCCCTGATGGGGGTTCCCACCCTGCTATTGCCCCGCAACCCCGCAAACCCTTCTCCGGTGGTATCTCCTTTTTTTGAAGTCTATGGCAAAACCCCTGTCTACGACGCCCTGATGACGGCCCTTAAAAAAACAGGAGACCATGGGGGTCCCTGGATCAACCTGGGGTACTGGGGCATGACCGAGGCGGAGGCCCTGGATCTGGCGGGACGTCGGTTCAAGGCGTATGTGCAGAGCGGGATTTCGGCTTTTAAGAAAAAAGAACCCATCGAGGCCCTGGTTCTTTTTGAAAAAGGGCTGATGGTGGCCCGGCAGGAAAAAGCGCTTTCGCGCTATGAACCCCAACTTCTGGTGTATGCCCGTGAAAGCGCCTATGCCGCCGACCGTTACGAAAGGGCCGCTCAACACGCCCGGGATCTGGTCGAATTCTGGGCCCGCAAGAAGCCCGATTCCAAGGATCAGGCGGAGGCCCTGGTGAAACTGGGACTGGTCCTGGCCCGCATGGAACAGTACGACCGGTCTATTTCCGCCCTGGAGGAAGGGGCCGAGATCATGGCCAATCTGGAATTGGCGGATTTGCAGGTGGCGGCCTTGAACGACCTTGGGGTGGTTCTGGAAAACGCCACCCATTACAACCGGGCCCTGACGCAGTTTCAAACCGCGGCGGATCTCAGCCAAAACCTGGACAAAAAGGGGGCACTGGCCCGACAGCACATGCGCATGGGTCGGGTTTACGACCTCAGACTGAGCCAATATCCAAAGGCAAAGATTCATTACCTGGAAGCCTACACCCTTTATGAAACCCTCAACGATACCGAAAACATGGCCCAGGCCCTCCTGGATGCCGGTCGATGTGACCGGCTGCTCGGGAATTTCGAAGGGGCCGAAAACCGGTATGAAAAAGCACTGGCGCTTCTTGCCAAAGGAAAAGAAGGGCTGAACGTTGAACATCAAATCATGGCGGACATCCTCATGGAACAGGCCAATAACCACTGGTTTCAAGCCCGGTATCAGGATGCCTGGAAGGGGCAACAGCAGGTTTACAAAATGGCCGTGAAACATGGATGGGCCCTGGAAGAGGTCAACAGCCTGAACACAGCCGGTCTCATCTGGTGGACCCTGGGGGATCACCCTTCCGCCCTGCGCCGATTGGAAGAAGCCCTGGCCCTGGCCAAAACCCTTCACGCCAGAAGGGATGAAGTCGCCACCACCCTCAACAACATGGGGCTGGTATATCGAGACGCGGGCGATCATGAAAAGGCCCTGGTTGCCTTGGAGCAGGCCCTCGCCATCGATCGTGACATCAATTCCAAATGGGCCATTGCCTATGATCTTAAAAACTTAGGGTTAACCCGACTGGCCATGGGAGAAGCGGAGAAAGCCCTTCCCCTGTTTCAGGAAGCCCTGGATCTGGCCCAACAAATCGGAAACCGCATTAATCAGGCCAAGATTCTGGTGGCATACGGCGAGGCCCTGATGGCCCTGGATCGGTCTGAAGAGGCCGGCGCCCGGTTCACGCAGGCCCTTGATCTTTCCCGTCAAATGGCCCTTCGTGAGGTGGAGTGGCGGGCCCTTTTCGGATTGGGGAAACTGCAGCTTAAAAGGGGCAGTAAAGCGGAAGCCAGAGCATTGCTGGAATCCGCCGTTAAAGTGATCGAAGGCATGCGGGCCGAGATCAAGCTGGATCAGCTGAAGGATGGGTTTATCAATAATAAAATGGCCGTCTATGAAACCCTGGTGGGTCTGCTGGTGGATATGGGGCTTGATTCGAAGGCATTTTACGTTGCGGAGCGTTCCAGGGCCCGGAACCTCATCGATCTTCTGGGCAACCAGCGGCTCACCCTCCATGGGGCCGTCAATCAGGATCTCTACGATACGGAAAAGCGTCTCAAAAGCCAAATGGCCGAATATGAAACCCTGATGGCCCAGTCCGCGGACGCAAATGAAAAAGCGGTTTATCAAAGGGCATTGGATCGAGCCCGGGACAAGCATCGGGATCTCATGCTGGAAATTCAGCTCAAAAACCCCGAACTGGCTTCCATCCTGTCGGTGGATCCCCTGACCCTTTCACAAGTGCAGGAACTCCTAATGCCGGAAACCCCTATCCTGGCCTACTATGTTCTTCCCGATGAAATCCTCTGCTGGTTCATCACCCGCGACGGGATGGAACTTTTTAAAACCCCACTGGGACGCGGGACACTGGCCCAAAAGGTTCTGGACTATCGGCGCACCCTTCAAAACCTGGAACCTCCCGAGGCCGAGGCCGGGGAACTCTACACATGGCTCCTTGCCCCCTTGAAAGACCGGTTGAAAACCGTCAAAACCATTGGGATCGTGCCCCACCATATCCTTCATTATCTATCCTTTGCCACCCTGTTTGACGGGGAAAAATACCTGGTGGACCGTCTGCCCCTGTTCTCCCTGCCCAGTGCCAGCGTACTTCGCCATACCCAGCGGACCCTGCCGCCCAAAAAGAACGCAAGGGTTCTGGCAGTGGGCAACCCGGCTCTGAACAACCCGGCCATGGCCCTTCCCTTTGCGGAAAAAGAAGTGTCCACCATCGGGTGGAACTTTCCCCATGTAACCGTACTCACGGGAAATAAGGCG
Organism: Desulfatiglandales bacterium; assembly: GCA_963664475.2. Taxonomy (GTDB): domain Bacteria; phylum Desulfobacterota; class DSM-4660; order Desulfatiglandales; family Desulfatiglandaceae; genus NaphS2. The sequence continues at coordinate 336,159 of CAXXXE010000001.1, read as the reverse complement.
ACGGAAGGGTGGGTGGTCCGCAACATATCGGATTTCGACATCATTCACCTGGCTTCCCATGGCGAATTCGACCCCGTAAACCCGCTTTTTTCATCGGTCAAACTGGCCCGGGACCATGAGGATGACGGCGATCTCAAAGCTTCCGAGGTTTTCGGACTCGATATTCGCGCAAACCTCGTGATGCTGAGTGCCTGCCAGACAGGCCTGGGTAAAATCACCAGCGGTGACGATGTGATCGGCATGAACCGCGCTTTTCTTTACGCGGGCACCAACGCCGTCATGAGCAGCCTGTGGCGGGTGAGCGATATCTCAACAGCCCTGCTGGTGAAGCAATTTTACAGGGAATACCAAACCCGGCCCAAAGCCGAAAGCCTGAACAAGGCCATGCGCCATGTGAAAAACCGATACCCTCATCCCGGTTACTGGGGGGCATTCGTACTGGTGGGGGACTACCGGTGAAAAGCATGAGTTTTCAGCTCATGGGGCTTTACGTCAAGCTTTTTTGTAACCGTTCACAGGGGCAGGGGGCAGTTTTCAGGCGGCTTCAGCCTGCTTCAATTCCGCCAGCAAATGGGGGTGTTTTTCCAACAGGCGAAGGAGGTTGTCGATGGCTCGCATCTGAAGTGCTTCTCCTCGTTCGTAACGGCCAAATGCATTTGGACCACCGCCAAAAAGATACGCGGCCCGATGCTGCGTAAGTCCCAGTCTTTTGTGGATTTGCGGACCTCACCCGAACTCAGAAACCCGTCAATTTTGGCCCTGAAATCATGAAGTGCTTTTTCCGTAGTTTTCCGGATCAAATATGCCCGGGTGACGCGTTTGTACAGTTTTGCCTTTCGTACGGCATCCCTGATGGCGCGTTGCACATGACTTTCATGGATATGATATCTTTTTTTTCTCCCAGAAAAATCCTGAAAACGCGCCATGATGTCTGGCGGAACTGGAATCATGATATGCCCCCCTAATTCGGCGTTCAACATTACAAATACGCATATTATACAGCTTGCATACGCTATGCCATTCATCTTTATCAATAATAATTTCATGCCGGCTCCCAACCAGTAAATCATAATGAGCCTCATAAAAAAGCAGGACATTAGCAATTCTCATTTTGGAATTACGATCTCCTCATCCTGGCTCAGACACTCTCTATTGGAACCCGCCTCTGGACGATCTGCGTCCTAAACCATTAATATGCATAATTTAAACCAGTGTTTTTTGAGTTTACCGCAGGACGCGGAGCGTCCCAAAACTATTCAACATAGAACATATGAACGAAAGCAAAAGCCACGTTTATAATGAGAATTGCTAATTAAATATTTCGCAGCAAATAAAAATATTGACCTTGCGTTTTTCCCTAGAATAATTTACAAAATCTAAATTTCAGAGGGAGATTAGTTCGATTTTGTCGGATAATATGCGGTAACGGATATTTGACGATAAAAAAAACTGTATAATCACTGGTTAGACAAAGAGATTTTTATGGATTTATTAATTTCAATAAATTACTCGCATATTGAAAAAATAGAAAACAATATAAAAAAATATGAGCTTAGGAAAAGGATATATCGGAGAAAAATAAAATATATCTATGTACACTCATCTGGTAAATATAAAAATATAGTAGGTCGTTTTATTCCATTAGAAATTATAAATAATTATCCCGATACAATTTGGAATAAACTCAACTCTTTTTTGGGAATAACGGAAAAAGAGTTCAAGAATTATACAAGTAATAATAACACGATATATGCTATTAAAATAGGAAGTTATGAAAAGCCTAAAAAAACTATCGAGTTAAAAAAAATATTTAACAAATATAATGCTCCACAGATGTATAAGTATTTAACTCAAGATGAATCCAACTTGTTACGAAGGTATTTTTAATTATGAATTCTATTGCTATATGGTGGGATAAGGATGTTAACATAAGATCAATCCCTAAAACCCATTTAGATATAAATATTTGGCTTCCAAAACAAGAAAAATTAAACGCCATTGAATTTGGTTTGAAAATTGAAAACTTTAAATCTTTACAAGCTATCTATTTATTTTTACCGTTTGACTGCCAATATTCTGATTTTGATGATAAAACAATTGAATTATCAAAAAATGCAAAACTTACAAATGCATTATTCAATAAAAACATGAGCATTTCAAATAGCGATGGAATTTTTCACAAAGTCACAGATCCCGAAAAGAATTTCTTTCACTACTGCAATATTAGCAATGATGATATAGAATTTAAAGATGTTAAAGATAAAGAAACTAAACTAGGTACTAAAATTTGTATAAAAATAAACAATAATAATGATAATAATGTAAATACAATATATTACAGATTCAGAATAAATAAAATTGAAAATATTTTGAAAACAGTAAGTGAGAACAATTTTATTATTGATGGTTTTTTTAAAAAATTGAACTTCATTGAATTCAACATTAATACTGTTCGAAAATTACCCTCTACAATTGTTCAAAATATTGCTAATGGAGATAAATTTAGTTCAATGAATCTTTTTTTAATAACGGATATGACAACTAATTTTTCATTTATGAGCAGCGACTTAAAGGCATCAAGAATATTAGAAAATCCCATATGGAATGAATATAATGGTAATAATGAACTATTTAATAAAATGGTTGCGTATCACTGGAAAAAGAATAATGAATTTGAAGATTTTAGCCTATTTTTAAAAACTAAGTATATAAAAAGAAATAAATCGTTATTTATTTTAATGATTATATTTATGCTCCTTATTGGGTGTATTGGTGGTGTAGGTGGAAATTTCTTGACAACAAAGTGTTTCAATAATTTTATTGTTGAAAAAAAAGTAACTACCAACAGTATAGAGGAGAAATCTAAATGAGAAATATTATTTATAATTACTTGGATATATATAATATAAGAAATCAAAACTTATTTGGAATTATATACTGTTCTTGTTTAAAAGCTATACATTTGTCTTTAACAGATGCAAAACGATTTTATCCAGACTTTGATCAATGGTTTTATAATAAAGTTGTACCTGGATTAAATTCAGATAGGCAAATAATTTTAGAAATAATAAATAAAAGAGTAGCAGGTATATCAATTTTAAAAAACTCTAATGAAAAAAAAATTTCAACTATAAAGGTTACTAACAACTTTCAAGGTCAAAAAATTGGGTACAAATTATTGCATCGTTCTTTTGAGGTTTTAAATACTGAAAAGCCTTTTTGCACTGTTTCTGAGGAAAAATTTCTCGAATTTAAAAAAATATTTGATTATCATGGATTTAAATTAACAAGTGTTCATGAAAATTATTATCGCCAAGGTAAAAAAGAGTATTTTTTTAATGAAAAATAAACAAATGTCTATGGGGATAGGGAGGAGCCTCACAGCTCCCCCCTCCCACACCACCGTACATACGGGTCCGTATACGGCGATTCGGCTGGTCAGAGCAGGCACGGATAAAACAGGTTCCGCCCTACCGGGTTTTCCAGAATGCGACGTTATCGACCTTTCAGCTACTGCTGCATTAAGCCAACAAGTACACGTTCTTTGACAACCACGACCATTTACCCCTGCCATTCGGCAGGTGGGACCGTTCGGGCCTTCACCGGAGTGAGGCTTCCCTTTATTCAGGGCTCGTTTCTCCGGCTTAATATGCCCTCTGCTGACTCCCGTTACGCGGTGGGCTCCCCTTGCGGTTCGCTCACTCGTGGTTTCCGCAATCTGTCGAGTCCATTTGTTTGTGTTTCCCGACCAATAGGCCGGGCTCGTCAGGGCTATGACTCGAAATGTTCCTGACGCCAGGGTTTTGTTTTACCGGTTTTCCCTTATATTCCGGTGGATTTCAGTTGCAGTTCCCTACGAGACGCAACGGGCCTCCCGGGGTAAACACGTGTCTTTCCGCACACGAGCGCCGAGTATACGTGCCTGGCCTATAGTAGTTAGAGGACTTTGTTCTGTGTTGCGAACTCGTCCCACCAGACCCGCCTCACTCGATTTCTGTTCGTCGCCCCGTGCGTTTGCGGTGCCCTGCTGCGGCAAGGCCACTGCCTCTCCAGGCCCGTTACCGGGTACCCAGTTGTGATACCGCTACACCCTTCGCCACTACCTGGCTGGGTCTGGGACTTGCGTAAAATATCGGAAGCATGGTACATTACGCGCACCCTTAAGAACACGTGCCGTGCCCGGCACACAACTTATGTATTCAGCGGATGTTTCCCGCCGTTCGTTCCTCACTCTGGGCAACACCGCTGATACTCGTGTTATGCACAAACTTCGATATGTATGAGAAAAGATGCGATATGAAGTTTTAACGTTAAGTCAGTTTTCTGTATGTTTTTACCAGACAGAATTGACAAGGTCACATCATCAAAACTTCTCTATTATCAGGGAAAATTGGATAGAATTTAATGACTTGCTGAGATCCAACAAGATAAATCTAGGAGAAAACTGGGAAAAATTCGCTATTACAAAAAAAGAAAACAATCATTACTATTATCAGTGCGCGTTTCCCTCAGACTCTCAGATAAATCAGTTTGAATTCACGTTAATTCCGGCAGGGAATTATTTAAAATTCACTCATCAGGGATCAATGCGAATGATCAGTAAAACCATTAATGTAATATACAGAAACGTAATTCCAGATTCTCATTTTGAGATAGATCCAAAAAGGTCTTTGATTCATTTTGAACGCTATGATTCAAGATTCAATTGGAATCACAAGGACTCAGTTATAGAACTATTTATTCCGATTACATAACACATGCTAATAAATTGCATAACAAATGCGTACACCCGACCACCCCATCGCTCGTTCTTAACTCTTAGTAACGCAGCTGATACTAGTGTTATGTGTTCAAACTTATCAACGTTCAATATATTAAGAATTCAAGTGATTGGTCTAATATTATGAAAAAAGGAAACAAAAAGATATTACTGCTAATCTTATTTCTTATGATTAATCTCAGTTTTATTGGGTGCAAAAAATGGGAATATGATGTTGAGGAAAACGGTATCCATTTTAGAAAGATATATCAATCTAAGGGGGGAACAAACACTGGCTTTATGACCGATAACCATACTATTCAAGGTTTCCCTTGTGAGAAAGGCTGGATACATTTTAAAAAAAATTGGCAGTTACTATCTTTTCAGCTAAGCGATGATTTCATATATAAAAAAACTCTCCTTCCTGCTCAAACTTGGCTTCATTTTCCATATCATGATAGCCAATCCGGATATATTTGCTCTTTTCCCCACGATTATGAAGTGCAGGGATATGTCTGTGGAGGTAGTGGGGGTTACAAAGGGACTCATACCGGATTTTATAAGAGTGGTAAACTGAGAAGTTTCTTTCCGCCTGAAGATGTAATTGTTGATGGGGTTCCCTGTGAGGCCAGCCTGTTTGTCAATGTCAATCTCTATGAAAATGGCAATATTAAAAGCTGCAAATTGGCTGAAGACTATCAGATAGATGGTGTTCTTTACAAAAGAGGCAAAACCATCGTATTCGATAAAGATGGAAAATTAAAACAAAACCCCTACAAATCGCTTCAGTGGACGCTAACGCGCCACTGAGCTCAAATGTTGAGCCTGTAGAAAAACCCTTCCGCGGACATTTTGGGTGATTTGAAGGTGATCGGAGAGAATGATGGGAATTAATGAAACGCACCGCCCGCCCTCCGGCGAACCGAAGACCGTGTTGTGCTTCGGAGATTCATTGACATGGGGATTCGATCCGCGCGGTGGCGCGGGCTTTGTTCGATACGGGTTCACCGAACGGTGGACGCGGCGACTGCAGGCAGAGCTCGGTTCATCGTATTATGTGATTGAAGACGGATTGAATGGCCGAACGACGGTTCTCGACGACCCGGTGATCGGCGGTATGAGCGGTCTCGCTCAACTGCCTACGGCGCTCAAAACGCATATGCCCCTTGATCTTGCCGTCATCCTTTTAGGATCCAATGACGCCAAGACTCGCTTTGGTGTGAACGGCGACGAGATCGCCCGCTGTCTCGGCCGCCTCCTGGACGTCGTGTCGAAATCCAATTGCGGTCATGGAGGCAGCGCCCCCAAAACACTTGTGTTGGTGCCGCCGACGATGGGCGACGTCAGCGACACATGGCTGGAGCCGCTTTTCGATCCGATCCACAGTCGAGCGGCGCTTCAACAGCTTCGTGAAACCTATCCCGGAGTCGCCGCCGCGTTCGGCGCGCACTGCTTCGACATCAATGATGTGGTCGGACCCGGGACCATTGACGGCATGCATTTTGATCCCGACTCATTGCAGCCGGTTGCTACCGCGCTCACCAAGACGATCCGCAGTTTATGAGGAGTAGTACGCGTATGAAACCGTCACGAATCCTGCCGGTTACCATCCTAGCTACCGGTGCCCTGCGAATTCCGAGCGAATTCCAGGGACGGCATACGCAATTATCGAGGCCGGTTGGGTTAGCCTGCACCGGCCCGGTAGCTGGCCCGAAGCTTGAAACCATTCTGTCGAGAGTCTACACACGTGAAACTCCGGATGCGGCAAAAGGGGGTATCAAGACAATTCCGGGAAAGGCATGCGTTTGATGAGAGCGGCTAAAAAAGCGACCTTCCTGCGGGAAAGCACGCTGATTCTGATAATGTTCACCATGTCCGTCTATTTGTATTACCTGGTGGCGGGATGGGGCATTTCGGCGTACCTTGCTGAAGGGCTCATCAAGGATTATTTGACGGGGCCGGCGGTTCATTGGGAGGCCCTGATTCTCAGTTTGAGCTTCGGGTTGCTCCTTGCCATTGTGAATGCCTGGTGTGATGTCCCCCGCGTGAGAAGGCTTCCCTTCGGGTGTATCATTTTATTGAAAAGTTTTCTCTACCTTGCGAGTCTGGCTGTTGCGGTGGCCTGCGTCCAGCTGGTCTTTCGTCTGTTCCTCTTTTCCCCCGCTGATATGGATGCCCTTATGGGGATGGTGACGGCCCCGTTCCTCGTTTCAGTGTTCATCTGGCTCGCCACCTGTATTCTGGGGATCAATTTCGTCATGGAAGTGAGAAGAAAGGTGGGGCCCGGAAATCTCTCTTCACTGTTCACCGGCCGCTATCGGCGCCCGCGTATGGAGGACCGAATTTTTCTTTTTTTGGACCTCAAGGCATCCACCACCATCGCCGAACGACTCGGCCCGGAAAAATACAGCCGTTTGCTGCGCCAGTGCTTTTCTGATTTGAACGATATCGTCATAACCTACAGGGCTCAGATCTATCAGTTCGTGGGGGACGAAGTGATACTCATGTGGTCACACCGGGATCGCCATTCCCCGGTTAACTCCTTGAGGGTGTTCTTCGATTTTGATGAAAAAATAAGGGAAAGAAAGGCGTTGTACGAGAGGGAATTCGGGATGGTGCCCATATTCCGAGGCGGTATCGACGTGGGTGCCGTGACGGCCACGGAGGTGGGTGACATAAAACGGGAAATCGCCTATCACGGTGATCCCCTCAACACCGCCGCCCGCTTACTGGAACTTTCAAAGCAATACGAACAGCGGATTGTCATTTCAGGGAAGATCAAGTCTGAAATTTCCACCTCGCGGGAATTCATTGTGGAGCAGCAGGGTGAGGTGAGACTCAGGGGTAAAACCGAAAAGGTGGCCATATTCACCGTAACCTATGAAAAGCCATAACAATATCGAAAGATGAAAAGATGTTCGTTTTGGAAGAATTACAGGGCTTGAACTGAATCAGGGAAGATCTTGCTTTTTTACAAGAAGATTTTCCGAGGGACGACTGGGTTAACGGAAGGGGTGTCAAATGCTAACAATTTCGGATCTCTTTCAATGTTTTTTGGCATCCTGATTCACATGCTATATATCAAAACTGAGGATGGTAATGAGGGCTATTTTGATGTAAAGCCATATCTTGAATCTGAGGCATTCTTTGAGGAATGATCCCTTTGTTTTCGCGGGACCATACTTCTTTTTTTCATTAAAGTGCGTAATTCGAAGAAAATTCGGAGTAAATAATGTCACCCGAAGAAGAGAATTTGATTTCAGCGTGGCACGATGGGTTTTTGGACGGCGTTTCCATGACCTGTATCGTCTCTAAAGACCATCGTACCGATACCTTTAAAACCTTCTGCGAGGCATTGTCGCGCGTGGCGCCCAATGTTTCGATGACCTACGAGAAAGCCGACGATTCGGAAACCCCGCCGGCCCTTGAAATCCACAAGGGTCTCAATTACCACGCCATCCCCCGGGGTCCCGAGCTGGCGCCGTTTCTGGATATCCTGTCACGGCTCGGATCGGGAGGGCCGCCCCTTCCGGAAACGGGGGCATCTGAGTTGGAGAACCTGAAAACCCCTTGTTTCCTGAAGCTCTTCATCGCCCCGGACTGCCCCTTCTGTCCCGGAATGGTGGAAGATCTGGCACCCTTGGCCCTGGCGAGTGACCTGGTCACGCTGACCGTCATCGACGGTCTGCTCTTCCCGGAGATGGCGGAGCCCAACGGCGTCAAATCGGCACCCACCCTCCTTCTGGATGACCGCGTGCGGTGGTCGGGCCGGACGCCGTTAAGTGAAATTCTCGACGTGATGCTGAATCAGGACCCCTCGCTCCTTAGCGCCGCATCCATGGAAGCGCTGCTGGGGGACGGGAGGGCGGACCTGTTGGCCCGGATGATGATGGGGGAAGGGAAGATATTTCCCGCCTTCATGGACATGCTCGTTCACGAGAAATGGCCGGTCCGCCTGGGGGCCATGGTGGTCATGGAGGAGATCATCGAAGAGGATGGAGGGCTTGCGGCAGCGTGTGTGGCGCCGCTGTGGGAGCGGTTTCCCCGTCTGAATGACCAGGTTCGGGGGGATGTGGTCTATATCCTGGGCGAGGCGGGAACCGGTGAGATGATTCCCCGTCTCAAGGCTGCGCTGGAGGAGACGACCCATAAGGAGATACGGGAGGCGATAAATGAAGCCATCCAAAGCCTTTCCAAGAAATGTTAAGAAACATTTTCCGCCTCCGACTTTCCCTATTCCACAGAGAGACCATCTCTAAAATTCCCGTTTTTTCTTGACTTGGAATTTTGAACATCATAGAGAATTTGATGAATGACGACCCACGGAATTTTTCACTATTTTAATGATGCTGTCTCCGGATGAGGTGGAACATGACTCAGGGCATTTAAAACCCCGTTTTTCATGGAAGAGTGGGGTTTTTCTTTGGTTTGGCGCATCGATGATCGATACCGAAAAGGGAAGAGAAATGAAATGCCTGAGGAAGAATCCCTATCAAATATTCCATGTTATCGATTCCGGTACATAATAAGTGGAAAATATTTGACCGATTTTCCATATGTTATGCTTTAATATCGTAATAGGTGGAAATTGAGTCCATGCCATAAGGGTGATATGTGGAAAATTTCCACCTATCCAGACTGTTATGTGTCGAAACCTAATGATGGAGAAACTATAAATGGCAGATTCCTCTCCTGATCTCCCTTCTAAGAAAAGGATATTTTGCAACAGGTGCAAAAATGAAACTAATCATATCCTTAAATCCGATCATGGCCGTAAATTCTATGAAGAAGAACACGGACAGTTACTATACTGGGAAGAAGAATTGTCCAGGTTTTGGGTATGTGCAGGGTGCGATCAAGGGCTACTTGAAGAATGCTATACAATAAGTGGCATGATCGATGAGGAAGGAGAACAAAGATACAGTTCAAGCTACTATCCCAAAAGGAGACAGGACGTAATACCTCCGAAGTATTTTCTAAAGCTTCCTAAGAAGTTGAAAGATCTACACAAAGAAACAATATCAGCTTATAACGACGGACTACATATATTATGTGCAGCTGGATTGAGGGCGCTTTTAGAGGGAATTTGTGTAGATAAAAATATTAACGGACACAATCTTGAAAAGAAAATTGACAAGTTGAGTTCAATACTCCCTGAAAATATTGTTGAAAACCTTCACAGTTTTCGTTTCATGGGAAATATTGCTGTTCATGAACTTGAACCGCCAAAACGAAAGGATCTCTACCTTGCAATTGAAGTCAGCGAGGATCTTTTGAATTTTTTGTATGAATTGGACTACAAAACAAGCCAACTCAGGAAGACAACAGGTAACAACAAGAACGCTCAACTGACTAAAATAAAAGAACAAAACACATAACAAGTCAATTCACTGGATGCCGAGAACGTCTGCGGCCTGATGGGCAATTTTTTTGGCGGCACCAGTGATTTCAAGCGTTATAAGTTTATACGATGAAAACAAACAAAAAAAATTTTGATTTAAGAAATGCAACTAATGATGATATCGAGTTCATTTTCCAGCTAAGAATACAAACTATGAAGAAAGATTTTGATAACACTTTTGGCTGGCAAGAAGACGAACAACGGAAAAGAGCAGCAGATGAGATACAACATGCTCAAATAATTATGATGGATCAAAAAGATATAGGTGTTATTAAGGTGATTCCCAGAATCAATGAATTGCATTTACACCAAATGCAAATTTTACCCGAACATCAAGGGAAAGGTATAGGATCTAAACTCGTTCGTAAAGTGCTTGATCGTGCGGAAAAACTTGATATCCCAGTAACGCTCTTGGTCTTAAAAGGTGCAGCTGCAAAACATATCTATGATCGTTTTGGTTTTTCTGTAACAAATGAATATGAAAATAATTATATGATGCGTTGGCATCCAAAAAGACTTCATGAAAACAATGTCTTATAACAAAACGCTCCAGCCGATCCGGGGAGATAGCGACTTTTCGAAAGTCCTTGGTTTTTGAAAAAATTTGGCTTTTACAACGCGCTCGGCTGAGCTTGTCGTTCGGCTTCTTGCTTCATATCATTCCTGAGAAAAAAGTTGCCATTAACTGAGAGATGTATCTGAAAGAATAATCTGTTGTGATGTTTCGTACGCGTATGATCGTTCCCCTGCTTCCTAAGGAAAGGAGTTATCTGATGAAACGTTATTGTGTTATGCTGATAATCAGCCTATTATGGCTCTTTTTGTGCGTGCCGTCTGTCGCTTCGGCGTCTCCAACCATTTCCTATCTTGATGTGTTTGATGAAATTCTCGCAACGGTTAAAGCACACTTTTATAATGGGGAATCGATTCCTCAGGACTTTGTGTCGAGACAGCGTGCGTCCCGAATGCAGGTCAAGGAACTGCGCTTCCCTCAGGATCAGCTCCTCTTTTCGACCACCGTGAATGACCTGCTCGCACAACTTCACACCTCGCATACGTCGTATCTGTCTCCACAGGATCCTGAATACTATCACTTAGCCGCCGTCTTTTCATTTCGTCCGGCGATTCAAGCCCTTTTTAACGGACAGGATATCCAGTATCCGACGGTTGGTCTCCTTACGCAACGTATCGAGGGACGCGACTTTGTGGTGTCGGTGTTGCCTGGCGGTGTGGCTGAGAAGGCGGGGATGCTCTCGGGAGATGAAATTGTCGCCGTTGGTGGTCTGCCGTATCATCCGGTTGATTCGTTGGCGACCTCCGTTGGGCGTGAGATGTCATTCACCATTCAACGCCAGCGACATGGTTCCCGACAGACCGTGGCGATGACACCGGTTCGTTTGAATCCCAAGCTGGAAATGCTGGAGGCTGAACGTGCCAGTATCCGGGTGATTCCGACTCAAGGCAAACAGATTGGCTATATTCATCTTTACTCCTATGCCGGTGAAGAATATCACCAGGAATTGATTTCGGCTCTCTCCTGGGGGGATTTAAAGACGTGCGATGCGGTGATTATTGACTTGCGAGACGGATTGGGAGGGGCTGATCCCAGCTATCTCAATCTGTTTAACCGGCAGATTCCTGTCATCACCTCGACCGACCGGACCGGGAAAACCTCTCAGTATGATCCGCAGTTGAGGAAACCCACCGTGTATCTGGTCAATCACCGCACGAGAAGCGGCAAAGAAATTCTCGCATTTGGAGCTCAACAGTATCATCTCGCCACTGTCATTGGCGAACGCACAGCAGGAGCCGTTTCGGGGGGACAGTTGTTTCCGTTGTCGAATGGCGATCTGCTCTATCTTGCCGTCCGAGCATCACTCGTTGATGGCGTCAAACTTGAGGGTGTTGGGGTCAGTCCCGATATTGAGGTTCCACGGGACATTCGGTATTGTGAGGGCCGTGACGTGCAGATAGACCGAGCGGTAGAATTTTTACTCCATGAATTGCAGTCATCACCGTGAGGATAGGATGTCGAAGCCTGTTCACGTGCCATAACGATGAGGAAGCCGAACAATGCACGTGACTTCGGCCCGCTGTCGCCAATTTTGACATACTCCTCGCGTATAACGGTTTGGTGGCAGCATCAAATGCGTTGCCCGTCGTGATGAGCGGTCCAAAGCCACGTGATTGCAGGCGTTCGATGTTCAGACAGGAAAATGAAAAAACATGGACCCGATAGATAAAATGATAACAGCCTATGACGAAGAAGCAGAGGTAGCCGGTTGGTTTGGTCCCGAAGTTGCTTTCGGTCTGACTTACGCTCATGTTCAACCGGGTCAGTCTATACTGGATATCGGGATTGGCACTGGTTTGGGATCGATTTTATTCCTTAAAGCAGGTCTGGAAATCCATGGTGTTGACATATCTCCACAGATGCTTGATGCATGTCGTCGCAAAGGCTTTTCGTCTTTATATTTGCATGATTTAAGCACAACACCCTACCCGTTCGATTCAGATAGCTTTGACCATGCCGTCTGTACAGGCGTTTTCAATTTTTTCAGCGACCTATCTCCTGTTTTTAAAGAAGCCGGTCGCATAATTCGTAGAGGTGGATTATTTGTATTTGTGGTATGGGATCGTTCAGAAAACGAGGCTCATGCGGTTGAAGTGGGGGCGGAGCACGCAAAATCAGAAAAGACCATAACGATGTACCTCCATAGCGCAAAACAGATCGCCGAATTGATGGCGATGTATGGTTTTGAGGCATTAAGGGATCTATCGTTCACGGTTTTCATGGATCGAGAAAGAACAAAAAGTATGCCTGCAAGATCTTATCTGGTGAGGAAAAGGACGGGCATCGAACCTATCATTTAAGCGGAGCGAAAAAAACGCGCGCCCGCTTAATTCGTCGTTATGCGCCAGGCGGGGTGTCGCCTGCCTTGTTCCTGCCCTCAAAAAGGGGCAGCATCGAGGAACCGCCTGGTGCGGTTAGCCCCTTTCTGTCACCTGCGCGCCGGGACGACCCCGGGCGATTGGCCCGACCCCAGGCGCACATTGAATGCCGAACCGGCCGGACTGTCTTCGCCGACCCGGCTGAAACCGAATTCCCACGGGAAGATATCCGGCATTGTAATGATTCGGACCGTTTCCAATTCGTCATGGCGGTGACAAGGGTGAAGGGGCAAAGCGAAGGTATCGAAAAGTTTGTGATTGCGGCGACGCACAGGCCAACCGGCGCTAAAGGCGTCAAGACTGTCGGCTGCCCGAAAGCCGGAAATTCGGCGCAAGTGCCGGTGTATATTGAATAAAGGAGAGGAGAAATAGATGTATTCAATTGATTTAGAGGGGAAACGCATCCTCTTAACGGGATGTGAAGGTGGATTGGGTCAAGTCATGTTGGCGCTGCTCACCAAGGCGGGTGCAGAAGTCATATTGACCGATATCGTGAAACCCGAAAAAAGCATCCGATATCTTGAAAATCTACGGAAAAAGGTGCATTGGTATCGATGTGATCTTGCGGATCGTGAAGCCGTGGATACGATGTTCGCGAAAATGTCAAAGGATGTGGCTTCCATCGATATACTCATCAATAATGCGGGAATCAGAAAAGATGCCTTGCTGATAAAGATGACCGACAATGATTGGGATTCGGTCATCGATATCAATCTGAAAGGGATCTTTTTGTGTACTCAGGCAAGCGTAAAGATGATGTTGAAACGCAAAACGCGTCATGCCAAGATCATTTCCATTTCATCCATTGCCGGACTCTTCGGTAATCCCGGACAAACCAATTATGCGGCGGCAAAGGCGGGATTGATCGCCATGACAAAAACATGGGCCAAAGAATACGGTAGGCGCGGCATGACCTTTAATGTGGTTGCGCCGGGGTTGATTGAAAGCCCCATGACCGATGACCTTCCCGAGAAGGATGTGCGGCGGTTTAAGGATGCCATCCCCCTTGGGGTCCTGGGAGCGCCTGCGGATGTCGCCAAGGTGGTATTGTTCCTTTGTTCGGATTTATCGGATTATGTCAATGGAGAAGTGATCCGCGTGGATGGCGGCGCGGTGATTTGAGGATGCTGCAAGGAGATTCCCGTGAAAGAATGGCTTTTTCCCACCTTAGGAACCTTTGTCTTATGTAGAACCGGGGACGTTGTTGACAAATGATACAAACTTATAACCAGTCGCGCCACCGGACGAGCCGGTGCGCTTAACATTATATGTGAATATAGGAGGAAGGCCATGGCAAAGAAAAAAGAAAAGTCTGTTGCGCTTGTTCCTCTTGAAGCTAAAGCCGATATTGTTGTCGCCTCTGGGGCTGATCAGCTACTATCAAGAATTCGTCCAGAGTGGCAAGCAAAAGGACTTATCAAAAGAACAAAGAGGCTACTTTCAGTTGATCCGAGTAGCGCTTGCCAGCGACTTATGAATGCCGCAGTACATGATTTGAGAAACAAAATTTTAATCGCTGGCCTTGATATCGCAAAAGAGGCAGCTTCACGGTTCAAGTTGCCATCGATAACCAGAGAAGAGGATATCTCAGAAAATTACCCAACAGCAAGAATTATTGATCTTGCTTACCGAATCGGGATTCTTTCACGAACAGAATGGAAAAAGATACGCAGATGTTATGATATCCGTGGAGATTTGGAGCATGAAGACGAGGAGTACGAGGCGGATATTGATGATATCTTATACATCTTCAAAAACTGTATTGAGATTGTTCTTGAACTGGACCCTATAGAAATCATTCGTGTAGATGATATCAAGGAACTTGTAGATGAGCCTAGTGCGCCAGTAGTGACAGGCGAAATATTAGAAGAATACGAGCATGCTCCAGATGTTAGGCAAAAGGAGATCGTTGAGCATTTAATTAATTCAGCTATGAATTCAAAAAAGCCCGATATTGTACGCCAAAACTCCATTGAGCTTCTTAGGCAATTCCAGACTCTCACCAAGAAAACCGTATTAGTTGACGTTGGATCATATTTACAGGAACGCTATAAAAGAAAGCCTCTTGATTTGGTGGTTATGAAAGTGGCTAAGGCGGCAGGCGTCTTGCCCTATTTGAAACAACGAAAAATGAAAGATTTTTTTGAATCCTGTTACGAAGAATTCCGAAAAGTGGGATATCATTGGCGACAATTTGATAGCCATAGGAAACTATTCGATGATTTTGAAGACATTGGGGGACTTGCATACTGTCCTCCAGAACAAAGAAAGAAAATGGTTTTATGGATGGTGCTTTGTTTTATCGGAGAACCAGGAAATTATGGTACTTGGGGTCGAAATAGAAATGTATTTTATAGCGATGTAGCAGCCCCCAGAATATTACAGCTTTTTCGCGAGGCAAACACGCTAATTGGAACAGATTTTAAAGAATCAAAGAAAAATAAAAGAGTTAAGGCAGCGATAGGCTATTCACCAATAGCGAGACGGTTAGAAAACCTTGAGGATTTATTAGAAAATGCCTAACAGCCAAGAACCTTATAACCTTTTTGCTGCACTCTGACCGGTGTTCCGCTGCCGCTCAACACCGGCAGGTGAGCAGGTCGATGCGAAACGAGTGAACAATGAGCGATAAGACAGAAGATTTATTAGAAAGCATTGACATATTATGGAAGAACTTCAACAAGTGTAGAGCCTACTTCCCCTATATTCCAAAAGAGGCAAAGGGAGTGAAGGAAGCTAGGACAGCTCCCTATTACACTCAACAGGGCTTTAATGTTAAGTTCGTATTCTCCGAAGGAATATCAGAGGAGGAAATAGAAAGGATTAATGAAGTCGGCCATTGGATCAATCAGAATGCTATCATCCGCCTCTGTGCTGTTCTTGAGTCTTTCCACATTATGTCAAACACTATAAGAATCGATTTCAATTTGGACGGTGCGGAGCAGTTAAACATAGCAAGGCGACTCAGAAATTGTTTTGCGCATTCGTCTGGAAGATACAAGGCAGATGATATTGAACACCACAAGACGTTAAAACTTATGAATGATAAAATGGGCATCTCAATCGATGGGCGCACAGATTGGCCACTGTCCATTGATACAGTAATTCAGCCGTTGTTTGAAGGTTGCATAAAGTATGTAAATGAAAAGGCAAAGAGCGCATAACCGTCCGCCTGGAGCCGACCGCTGAAAAAGGCGTCGGCTCAGGCGGGGCGTTGGGCGTCTTAGGAGACGGTATGGCTGACACGAAGTGGAAGACCTACGAGGAAGTCGCCGCCTATTTGCTTGGTATGTTCGCCGAGCACTTTGGCCTGTCACGGGTGGAAGGCAAGCAATCGGTCCCTGGCTTGCGCTCGGGAACCGACTGGACCATCGACGCAAAGGGAATATCCATTGGCGCCGAAGCGTTTGTAATTATTGAGTGCAGACGGCACACTACCTCGAAGGAGGATCAAGAGCAGCTTGGTGGTCTTGCGTATCGAATCATTGACACGGGTGCCCAAGGCGGAATATTGGTGAGCCCGCTCGGCTTCCAATCCGGTGCGCAGAAGGTGGCCCAAACAGAAGGCATTGTCCATGTCGAGCTTCATCCAGACAGCACACCAACGGAGTTCGCTATGCGGTTCCTGAACCAAATATTTGTCGGCATCCATGAGCGTTGCCATCTCTCCGATCACTGTGAGGCAGAATTAATCCGCGCGTGCGAAAAGTGCGGCAAGAAGTTCACTGTTCGGGCCGATGAACATATCTGCGATGCCTGTTCGTCGTAGACGCCCAATCGGTTAGCCGGGGGGATTTCTCCCCCAGCCCCCACAACACCCCGCATGCGGGTCCGCACGGGGCGTTTCACAGAGCAAACTGACGGTATGGGGTCGGGCCACGCCCAGTGATTGTTAAAGAACGAAGAATCGTAAAATATGCCCCTTAAAATGGGCCTATATTGAGTTTTTTGCGGGCAAAAAGAGCGTTTTTCTCTGAAAACTATGGCAAGAGCAAAGCGACATTTCATTCCGGGGTACATATGGCACATCACGCATCGGTGCCATAAACGAGAATTTCTCCTCAAATTTTCTAAGGATCGCCATCGCTATTTACAATGGCTTTATCAAGCCAGGAAGCGATATGGATTAGCGCTCCTGAACTACATGGTAACTTCAAACACATTCACCTGCTCGTTGTCGATACCGGGCAAAAAGACGTGATTCCCAAGTCAATGCAGTTGGTAGCCGGAAGAACGGGACAGGAATACAATCAGAGGAAGAATCGAAAAGGAGCTTATTGGGAAGATCGTTATCATGCTACAGCTGTGGAAAGTGGTGATCATCTCGCGCGGTGTATGGTCTATATAGATACGAATATGGTACGCGCCGGAGTCGTCAACCATCCATCAATGTGGTCATTCAGCGGCTACAATGAGATCCAGGAACCCCGAAGGAAGAACATTTTGATTGATTATGATAGACTCCGGGAATTGTTTGGGGTGGGATCATACGATGAGCTGAGAAACAGCCACAGAGGATGGATCGAGGAATACCTGGGAAGTGGAGCCGAAATCCGTCGTGATGAATGGACGGGCAGTATCGCCATTGGTAGCCGGTCTTTTGTAGAGAACGTGAAGACACTCTTGGGCTTAAGAGCAAAAGGCAGGCGTGTCATGGAAGGTGGTGGAGGGTATCAGCTCCGGGAGGAAGCTGCTCTCTATATCTCCCTTTTTGGAGCCGAAAAGGATAATATAGCCCCTAAAAACACCTATCCTTGGGATGTAATTAGCTGAATATACTCACGTTGCTGCGGCCCGACCCCGGACGACCGCAAACACATTAGGCTCGGGCTCGCAACACCACCTCAAACCATATTGCTTCATTGCATCAGTCCTTTTCCCGTGAACAGCACGGAGGAAATGTTGGTCATGAAACCAACGCCCTTGAAAACGGTGCAAGGAACATCAACAGACAACAACAGCGGATCGCTGGCATCCGACCTGGATGGAATCTTGTCTGATTCTCTAGGAAGCAATGTAGATAGATCCATTCCCTGTATCAAATCCTTCACCTTTAAGGTTCCGATGTTCCCTGGAACCAGGCAGCTGCTTCCGCCCAATTCCGGCGGTTGCTTTGGCGTAATTTTTGCTTTTATCGATAACACCCCATTTTTGCGTATTGAAGGGACCAAATCCGTCCCTTCAATAACTTGTTACCCGGAATGAATTTCAAACGGAAGCTTCAGATGGGTTGGTTTGAATCACATTATGTGCAGCATGTACAAGAAACGAGGACCGTGACATACCCCTCTTTTTTGCGGCAGCATCGATCTGCCTAAGCGTCATTTCGGGCAGGGTGATATTAACACGGACAGTTCGGGGTTTCGACTCGGGAGCAGTAACAACGAGGAAAGCGGTGGCATCGGCACAGTCGGGATCGTTCATAATTTCTTCAAGTTTAGAGGGAAATGGCAATTTGTCACCGTCTTCGAACATTCCCTGAATATGAAAGGTGAGGGCCTCCTCGGCCATATCCTTTGCTTCATCGATGTTTTTCCCAGCGGTAATGCAACCGGGAAAATCAGGAAATGAAACGCTGAAATCGCTTTTGGAATCTTTGTGAACGATGGCGATATAATTTGACATAGGAAAACCTCAATTGAACTTGATACCCGATTGGCGTTCGATACTCTTTAATGTGCCAATGTGTATGTCCTTTTTTGGATGTGGAACCGTTACGCGCCCCTTTATATCAGGATGCCGAAATTGGGTGTGAGAACCAGATGTTGCGACTTTAATCCATCCGTTTTGTTTGAGAATTTTGATTATTGTTCGGCTATCCATAATGTGTAACAATACACACTCGGGGATGCGCTGTCAATATTTGAATGTTTTCGGATAACAAACTGCTTGTAGGGGCGTGAAAAAACCGCGCCCCACAGCAGTGGCGTTGGGATCAAAAAAATGAACGAAAAAAAGGATACTCAACATATAGGACCAGCCGATGTGCTCCGAGGGGAAAGGGTTTACATCAGGCCACCACGCTTTGAAGAGCTGTCCTTCATTCGCGCGCTCTGGGCCGACCCCGAAACCATGGCGCCTGTCGGTGGGGTGCACCATCTTCCGGAAACAAGAGCCCAAACCTGGTTCGCAAGCATGGTGGACCCTGGCAACTCGACCAACTGCTACTGCCTTATTTTTAATCAGGAGGACATCCCGGTTGGAGAAATCAGTTTTCATCGGTGGAGCCAGCATGAAAGGTCAGCAGGACTTAATATCAAAGTGCTCGCAACACATCGCGGCAATGGATACGGAAAGGACGCTCTCCGAACATTTCTTGCTTGGTTCTTCGGGCAAGCCGGTGGACGCATGATGACTGACAATGTGGCCCTGGATAATCAGAAAGGCCAGCAGCTTTTGAGATCACTGGGGTTTGAGCAGGACACCGATATTTCGGACGTTTGCATGTTAGTCATGACCAAGCAAATGTTTACGGCAAAATACGGAGAGCCCTGAATTCCCGGGACATGATGCTTAATTCCAACCAGAAAATTCACCGGATAAACCGGTGATTTTCATGTTATGGGCTATGAATAAAATGAACGTCAAACCACCTTTAAATATGCATTCTGGTCCCATCAAATTTATTTTTGAAAAGATAGTTGATGTTGAACCCGGAGGAGAGCTTGTTCCTTTTTACCATTTCAAAATCACAAATGCGGATGGAACTGAAGGAAATTCAGACGCAGAGTAGGAGATATATTTCGGGATTTATGCAGGCAGAGAAACATAGATTTATTGGAAGGGCACCTAATGTCAGATCATGTACCAGCCTGAATCGCCTTAAGGGTAGAAACTACAAGGTTTAAATAGGAAACCATAAGGATTTTATCTTCTGCAGCAGTCCACTGTCGATGCCATCCTGAGCACCTTTGAATCTAAAATCCTTACGGCTTCTTCAATGTTTAAATAAATTCAAAAAACGCTATTAAAAAAGGCAAAGCCTTGGCAACACAGGTGGAGTGGGTAGGGTGTGCATGAACCGTTTGCCGGATCTGCTGCACAGTAAGCCGGTTTTCCACGGCCACAGCCAACTCATGGATGATTTCCGTGGCAGCTTCGCCAATAATGGCGGCACCGGCAATCACATCGCTTTCCTTCTCAATAAACAGCTTCACAAAAGCGGGTGCTGTCTTATCAACCACAGTGCGGCCGTTGGGTACCCGGGGCAGGCAAACACTTTTAACCGCTTCCGTCTCCCGGTTAGCTCCGACGGTCGCCACCTCGGGAAAACAGAACACCACCCGGGGGACACCCGACAGTATCAGCGGTCGGGTCGCCCCCTGCATGAGATTCATTACCAGCTGCATTGCTTGCTTCTCAGCGGCATGGGCCAGCATCAGTCTACCGATCACATCGCCAAGTGCGTAAATGTGGGCAACACCTGTCTGCATCGACTCATTGACCTTTACAGCCCCTTTTTCGGTTTCAACGCCAGCCGCGTCCAGGTTCAGTCCTGCAATATTGGGTTTTCTGCCGACGCCGACCAGCACCTTGTCAACATAATCCAGGGCATCACAGCCCTGGTATTTTACCTTAACCCGATCGTTTTCAGGGGTCAGTGCTTCTATGGCAAACCCTGTTTTAACCTGTATTCCCTGAGTGACAAATGCCTGCTGAAGCGTTTTGCCCACTTCCGGGTCTTCGTTGGGCAAAAGGGTGTCCTGTGCTTCCACCAGAATAATTTGGGAACCAAAGCTTTTATACATGGATGCAAATTCGCAGCCGATGGCGCCGCCGCCGATGATCAGCAGTTTTTCCGGCAGTTGGGTATTTTGCAGAATTTGGTCGCTGGATAAAACGTATTGGCCGTCAAACGGTGCAAAGGGAAGCGCAACGGCTTCCGAACCGGTGGCGATAATGATGATATCCCCATGAACGGTTTCGGCTGTGCCGTCCTTTTTTGTGACTTGGGCAACTTCGTGGTCTGACCGGAAAGCCCCTGTCCCTCTGAAAAAAGCCGGAGGATTCTCTGCCATCATGCCCTGGGCCATATTGCGCAGATTGTCCAGATCCGCATCAACCACGGCACGTAACCGTTTGAGATCAATTGGTCGCGGCGCGATAGTTCGAGGCCGTACTTTTTTCGCCCTGCTTTGCCTCCCGGTATACTTTTGCCGCTTTAAGCAACGACTTTGTGGGCATGCAACCCCTGTTCAGACAGACACCGCCGAAACTATCCTGTTCCTCCTGGATCAACGCCACCGACTTACCCATTTTGTTCAACATCATCCCCGCGGTTATTCCGCCCGGGCCGCCTCCGATAACAACAACATCAAAATGCTTCATAGAGCTTTTCCTTTACTTATCAAATGAGTCTGATTCATAACTGTCCACATCCAGCGACTGGGAACCATCGAGACCAACATTAACTCCGAGGCTTGGAGCCAGAAGAAGGTCCAGCGGGCGGCAAGTGCTGGCACCAATTATAACTTTCCATTATCAATTGAATATGATAGATAAAAAACATGCCACGTAAAGCTCGCATAGACACTCCGGGAGCGCTGCACCATGTCATCGTAAGGGGTATTGAGCGCAGAAACTTATTCAAAGACAATGGAGATCGGCGTGATTTTCTAAGCCGATTGCGCCGGATATTATCCGATACCCACACGGCTTGTTTTGCCTGGGCACTGATTCCCAACCACTTTCACCTTTTATTGCGTAGCGGGAATCAAGCCCTTTCCACTGTGATGCGCCGTTTGCTCACCGGGCATGCGATGGCTTATAATCGCAGGCATCAACGTAGCGGCAAGCTTTTTCAGAACCGCTATAAATCGATATTGTGCCAGCAAGACGGTTATTTGCTGGAACTGATCCGTTATATCCATTTAAATCCATTGCGTGCCGGGCTGGTCTCCGATATTCAAAAACTGGACAAATACCCCTTCAGCGGTCACAGTGCCATTATGGGCAACCAGGACCGAGATTGGCAGGATACGGGCTACGTGTTGCAATTGTTTGCCGATCACAAATCAACGGCACAGCGCCGCTACAAGAACTATCTTGCCAAAGGAATAGCTATGGGAAAGCGTCCCGATCTGATTGGCGGCGGTCTGGTCCGCAGCAGTGGCGGATGGTCAGCGATCAAAGCGTTTCGTAAGGCCAATGT
Organism: Desulfatiglandales bacterium; assembly: GCA_963664475.2. Classification (GTDB taxonomy): domain Bacteria; phylum Desulfobacterota; class DSM-4660; order Desulfatiglandales; family Desulfatiglandaceae; genus NaphS2. The sequence continues at coordinate 313,896 of CAXXXE010000001.1, read as the reverse complement.
CCATCTAAAAAGCGATGAGCGTATTCTAGGGGATTCTGATTTTGTTGACGAAGTGCTTAACGCCGCCGACGAGTCTCTTGATCGTAGATATGCACTCAAGGTCCAAGGATGGGATTTGGATAGACTCGCCGTAAGAGCAGCCGGTATTTATGGCCTCGAACCGGAACAGATTTATATGCTGGGCAAACAACCCATACGCGTGAAGGCACGCAGTTTGTTCTGCTATTGGGCCACCAGCGAACTGGGTGTCACGATGACCGAACTGGCCGGCATACTGAAAGTTTCCCAGCCGTCGGTGAGCATCTGCGCCAAGCGCGGTGCCGAGATTGTGCGGGCGGAGGGGTACAATGTCTTGGGAGATTAAAAAAATTATAATTTTATGGGCCCCATTCTCCCTCTGGGCGTCCCCATTCTCCCTATTTAGGGTGCGGTGAATAGCCTTCATAATCATCGCATATTTTGCGGTGAATTGTCTTGACTTTGCGGTGATTATTTCCCACAATCGTCTTAAATTATGCGGTGATTAGTATGTGGATTCATGAACATCAAAACTGGCCAAATTTTACCTGGGATGCCAAAGCCTTAACCTCCAAGCTGGCTGATGTACGTCATCGTCAAGGACGCTTGCTGGGACGTATGGAAAGCCTTGGCTTTGAACTCAATCGCGAAGCCAGTCTCCGCACCCTCACTAATGATGTAGTGAAAACATCTGCGATTGAAGGTGAAAATCTCAATCCAGAGGAGGTTCGTTCATCCATTGCCAGAAGATTGGGAATTGATATTGCCGGACTTATACCTGCCAGCCGTGATGTCGAAGGCATCGTTGAAATTATGTTGGATGCTACGCAGCAATTTGCAAAGCCTCTGACCAGAGATCGTCTATTTGATTGGCATGCCGCGCTGTTCCCGACAGGGCGAAGCGGTATGCACCGGATTACAGTTGGCGGGTGGCGTACACCAGATGCGGAACCGATGCGGGTTGTGTCCGGTCCCATAGGGAAAGAAAAAGTTCATTTCGAAGCCCCGGACGCCGGTCGTCTGGAAAAAGAAATGCAGGCTTTTTTGGAATGGTTTGATAATGGGCATAAGATCGACCCAGTTCTGAAAGCAGGCATTGCCCATTTATGGTTTGTTACTATCCACCCCTTTGAAGATGGGAATGGACGGATCGCAAGAGCGATTGGTGATATGGTACTGGCTCGCGCTGACACCACCCAGGATCGCTTCTACAGCTTGTCCTCTCAGATTGAGGCTCAGCGTAAGGATTACTACGATCAATTAGAAAAACAGCAACGCAGCATACCAGACATTACAGACTGGCTTAAATGGTTCTTGGAGTGTCTGGGACGAGCTATTTCGAATGCCCAAACCACACTTGGCAATGTTCTCTTTAAAGCGCAGCTATGGAACACAATCAATCAAAGGCCTGTCAATGAGCGCCAACGCCTGATCATCAATCGGATGCTTGAAGATGATTTTAAGGGGCATATGAATACCTCAAAATACGCCAAGTTGGCCAAGTGCTCAAAAGACACAGCGCTGAGAGATATTCAGGATTTGAAAAATAGAAAAATATTCATTCAGAACCCCGGCGGCGGACGGAGCACCAGTTACAGATTACCTAACAGGAATGAACATTATGCAAGCTGCGACACGGAGCTGTGACATTCCTCTGGCAACCGCTATGACATTATCCGAGGCTGTTACATTTAATGCCAACCAGAAAATGCACCGGATAAACCGGTGATTTTCGCGTTCACGGCGGCTCTATATAAACAAGCTTGGCGGTAGGCGGGTTTATGAGTTCGTCAGGAATAATTTGAACGAAAAGGAGGGCATATTCATGGAAAATTCGGTCTATCACTTTATACGAGTTATGGCGTTAATCGCAGCTTCCTGCTTTCTGTTTTCCTGCTCAGACAGCGACACGCCTGAGCCTGTCTCAAGATCATGGTCATATACAATACTCCACCCGGAGGGTAAATGCTGGTATTCACAGGCAAGGTCTTTGAGCAATGGAAAAGCGGCCGGAGCGGTTTACTATGTGCCGAAAACTGGTGATGGTTATCTTGTGCATGGTGCAGTGTGGACTTCCCTCTCCAGTGAATCCTTTACCGATCTGGGCGGCGGTTATCAAGAATCAATGTCATCGGAGTTTTTTGCCATTAGTGAAAAGGGTGCAGGCGGTGAGACGGTCGGTTATCCGGCCTACTCGCAGGATTTCAAATACCCACTGACACTAGTAAAGAGCCTTGATTTTGTTAAATATAGTACAATTATGAGTATGTCCGCCAACTGGATGGCTAGCAATGCTGAAACGGAAGCAAATGAGTTTCGGAGTTTACTATGGCGTATTGCTGGCGATGATCAAGTAGAAATGTTTAATATTACCCCGGATGAAGGACAGGCAGTGGGAATGGCGATGTACGTCGCTTCGGCAGATAACCCGGGCGTGGTTGTGGGTTCTGGCCCACTCTCCCATCATAGCGATGCGATTCTTTGGAACAATTTCTCCCTGAATGGCTCAGAGATTACCTATGACTATGTGAATCTCCATCCATCCGATGACTATTGGGCTTCTGAAAGCTGGGCCGTCTATGGCAACCAGCAGGGTGGATTTGTGCAAGGGTATCCTGGCCCTGATGATCCGGACCCATCCGACATGAGAAACCGTGCGGCCTTATGGAGCGGGACCCCCGAGAGTTTCAAAAATCTCCATCCCAGCATAGAGGGGGTCAAAAATTCCCGGATCAGGGGGATGGCGGGCGGTGTTCAGGTCGGTGAGGTCTTTTATGGAGACGACATCTTGACGGATCCGCCATGCCATGCCTTTGTCTGGTTTGGGTCCGCGGACGACTATGTGGACCTGCACACGCTCCTGCCGGACTATTACTCCTCTTCTTACGCCATTGGGGTTGAAAAAGTCGGAGATGACATCCATGTGGTCGGCTTCGCCATCAACGATAACGCGGATGTGGGGGGCCGGGAAGAGGCCGTATCCTGGACATACTCCACATCGAAACCTGCCGTCCTGTCAGGCAAGGCGTGGGTTCAAGCGACTGCCTCGGCCCAGTTTCCGGCGCGACAGGAATTCACGACCCTGGTGTTTGATAACAAACTGTGGGTCATCGGGGGATCGGACGGCTATACCATTTACGGCGACGTCTGGTATTCAACCGATGGCACGACATGGATCCAGGCCACGGGTAATGCGTCCTTTGGGAAACGCTTCGCCCATTCAAGCGCGGTATTCGATGATAAAATGTGGGTGATCGGCGGGATCACCACGCCGATCATATATAATGTCATGATGGACGATGTCTGGTCGTCAGTCGATGGCGTCTCATGGACCCGGGAGGCGGAGGGCGTTTTTGAGGGCAGGGATGCAATGGCCCTCGTGTCGGGTGACGGCAAAATGTGGATGCTGGGCGGGTGGATGAATCCCCATGACCGGGTGAATCAAGTCTGGCACTCAACCGACGGCGCCACGTGGACCCAGGTGGCTACAACTTCGGATTTCACGGGGCGGTGCGAACTGGGGGGGGCATACTACCAGGGCAAACTTTGGGTTATGGCCGGACAAACCAGCGCGACACACCGCGCCAATGATGTGTGGTATGCCGAGTGATCCGCAGTTGGAAATTCACGGAACGGCACCGAAGGCCGGTCCTGAGGTCCAATTGGCGGGTTGAAACAATTCAAACCGAATCAACGTGCGCCTGGCATGACGCAGACGACGTTCTTCTGGCACGAGTTGCCGGAATTAAAACCCCCCGCCGTTAGGGCATCGGCAAAAAATAAATACACAATCTGACTTGTCCTTTGGCCCGTCTACTGCGTCGTATCCACCGGCACATATCCACCAATATGCACAGGCGGATACGTCTTGTATACGAACCAAAATACGGCGCCATCCTGCGCATTTATTTTTTGCCGAGGCCCTTGCCGGACGGAAGGGCCACACCAACAGTATCAACCGTTAAGAACATCGGTCCCGTTTTTCTCTTCCCTTTACGGATTGCCCTATCGATGCTTGCAACCTTCAGCGAACCTGCCCTTCACAAGTCATCCCTGAAAAGCCGAGTCCATGAGCCCTCCCGGCTCTTTCGCAGCCCCATCTGAACAGCTTTATGCAATTGCAGGGTGTCGATTTCCACGTTCCCCCGGATTACCGCCTGGAACAAAAAAAACCTGATATCAAAAAAAATAGTTGACTCTCCAACTAATTGTTTCTATAGTAGTTGGAAATGCAACTAAATAGCGGGGGGTGTTTTTATGTCTACGAACAAGAAAGAGGTCAGGAACTTCGGTATCCATCTTTCCATCATTTTAAGGCGCGGTCAGATGTATTTGGACCGGAAATTGGAGCACTTGGATGTGAGAAGCGGACAGATTCCCATATTACGGTTGTTGGGAATCAAGGATGGCATCAACCAGGAAAACATCAGAAAATTTCTTCATTTGGACAAGGGGACCATCGCAAAAACCATAAGACCCCTGATCCATAAAGGGTATGTCACGAGAAAAACGGATCTGCGGGACAAACGGGCCTATCAGATTTTCCTGACGCGGAAGGGCCGTGAAATCATGCCGGAGGTCAAGAATGTCCTGGCCGAGTGGACGGAAGCCCTGACGACCGATTTTACCAAAGAAGAGAAAGACACCGCCTATGACCTTTTATCGCGGATGTCGAAAAATGCAAGGACACATTTGAAGCGTTACAATTCCTAAAAGCGATGGGAAGGCATAAACAACATTGATCCCATCTCTCGGCGCTTTGGAAGATGACGCGGAAAACCGACTTTTTCGCGGGCTTTTCCGATGATGGGGACTTCAAACGGAGGTTATCTTATGAAGAAGAAAACCTGGGTGTTTCTGGCGGTCATCCTCGTCATATCGACGGTCGGCGCTTCTTTCCTTTTAAATGAAGAGGATGTATCCGGGAATGCATACCGGATGGCAACGGTGAAAAAAGGAGATATCAGGGCCGTTGTGTCGTCCACCGGGAAGCTCGCCCCATTGAACACGGTGACCGTCGGGAGCCAGGTTTCCGGCAATATCAAGGCCCTCTTTGCGGACTACAATTCCGTGGTCAAAAAAGACCAGGTGGTGGCCCTGATCGACCCTGCCATCTACGAGGGGCAGGTCGCCCAGGCAAAGGCCCAGCTTCTATACGCCAGGATGCAGCTTCATGAGCGTCAAAAAGAGACGGCGGCAGCGGGGGCCGGCGTTGAAAATGCCCGGGCCGGTCTTTTTTCCACCTCGGCCACCCTCAAGGAAGCGGAAATCAATTACACGCGCCTGGACGGCCTTGCGGGCCGCAAGATTGTGGCAGGTGCCGAACTGGATTCAGCCCTGGCCCGACGGGACAATGCCCGGGGAGGACTCCGAATGGCCCAGGCAAAGGTCACCACGGCAAAAGCGCAGCTGGAAATGGCAAAGGCCCGGGAAAAATGCGCCAAGGCCATGATTGCCGAACGGGAAGCCGGGCTGCGCCTTGCGGAGATCAAGTTGGGCTACTGCACCATCCGATCGTCCATTGATGGGGAAGTCATCTCCCGGGAGGTGGATGTGGGGCAGACCGTGGCGGCTACCCTTCAATCCCCCGTTCTTTTCACCATTGCCGAAGATCTGACCCGCATGCAGGTGGAGGTGGATGTGAGCGAGGCGGACGTGGGCCGGATCCGTACGGGTCAGGCGGTTGAATTTACCGTGGATGCTTTCCCGGACAGAACCTTCGAGGCCCATGTCCGCCAGGTCCGCAACGCCGCCACCAGCATCCAAAATGTGGTCACCTATAAAATCATTGCCGACGTCGCCAACGATTCGCTCCTGCTCAGGCCCGGTATGACGGCCAATGTGACGATTATGGTGTCCACGGTTAAGGAGAGCCTCACCATTCCCAATTCGGCACTGAGATTCAAACCGCCGGGGATTATCAAAGAAGCGGCCGCCCAAAAAACTCCTTCCGTCCGGGACCGGCCCTTTTTTAAGAAAACCGTTGAAGCCATTTCCTTGGACCCGGAACAATCGGAAGAATTGGTCCGAATTATCCAACAGGCCCAAAAAAAACTGAAGGCCGCCTACGCCCTTCCCGAAGGAGACAGGGATATGCAGCAGGCCTGGCGGGGCTTCTTCTCCCAGGTCCTGACGCAACTGCACAACATACTGAAGGAGGAACAACTCCCGAAATTCATGGCTTATCGGTCACGCCTGAAAGATGCAAGAGCGCAACGAAGCCGTCGGGGGGGTCGTCCGGCAAAGGTCTACGTGTCCGGGGAAAATGGACCCGAGGCCGTACGGGTTACGGTGGGCATAACCGACGACAGCAAAACCCAGGTCATGGAAGGCGGCCTCAAGGAAGGGGACAGGGTGATCATCGGGCTGGCCGTAGGCTCCGGCACCAACGACAAACCGTCAGCCAATCTCTTTTCAAACCTGCTCAAAAAAGGGAGGTAGGACATGATTATTCCGGTCATCCGTTTCAAGGGCGTCAAAAAGATCTATCCCATGGGGGGCGAGATTGTGGAGGCCCTTAGAGGGGTGGACATCAGTATCGACAAGGGAGAATCCATGGCCATCATGGGGCCTTCCGGTTCCGGCAAGTCCACCATGATGCACATCGCCGGACTCCTGGACAGTTTCACGGAAGGGGTCTACGAGCTTGAAGGGGAGGATGTGTCATCGCTAACGGGCGACAAACGGGCGCTTGTGAGAAACCTCAAAATTGGGTTCATTTTTCAGGGTTTTAACCTTCTGGCACGATGCAACGCCCTTGAAAACGTGGAGCTTCCCATGCTCTATCGCCGCCCCGGTCCGCCGGATCGCAAGGAAAAGGCCATGGCATCCCTGAACCTGGTGGGGATGGCAAACAGGGCCTTTCATCTGCCCCGGCAGCTGTCGGGCGGTCAACAACAACGGGTGGCCATCGCCAGGGCCCTGGTGAACGATCCGGCCCTCATCCTTGCGGACGAGCCCACGGGCAATCTGGATACCAAGACGGGTCGCGGGATCATGGAACTGCTGGGGTCGTTGCACGAAAAGGGAATTACGGTCATTCTCGTGACCCACGACCCGGAGGTGGGAGGGTCCATGCACCGACGGATTGTGCTGCGGGACGGGCGCATCGAAAATGACGAGGTGGATTGATATGGAAATGCTGTTTACGGTCATCCGCCTGGCCGTGCGCGGATTGCTGGCCTACAAGGCCAGGAGCCTTTTAACCATGCTGGGCATTATCATCGGCATCGGGGCCGTCATTATCATGATCAGCGTGGGCCGGGGGGCGAACATGAGTATTCAGGAACAGATCAACGATCTCGGCGCCAATATGCTCATGGTCTTTTCAGGGTCCACAAAAAAGAGGGGCGTCAGGGGCGGCTACGGCAGCAATCCCACCCTGAAGGTCAAGGACGCCGAAGCCATCCTCAGGGAATGTCCGGCCGTGCTGGAAGTGACCCATGTGACCTCCCAAAACGCACAGCTCGTTTCAGGGGAAAAGAACTGGAGCGCAACGGTTTCGGGAACCACCCCAAGCTACCCCATGGTCCGGGACTGGCCCGTCATGGAGGGGGAATTCGTTGCCGAACACCATGTCCGCTCCGGCGCAAGCGTGGCCGTGCTGGGCCGGTCCGTGGCGGATAACCTCTTTGAACCGGGAGAGGGCGTGGTGGGCCGGAAGATCCGCATCAACAATGTGCCCTTTCGGGTGATCGGCCTTCTTGCGAAAAAAGGGAGCGACCCCCGCGGGAGGGACCAGGACGATGTGGTCTTCGTGCCTCACACCACCTTCTCCCGAAAACTGCGGGGGAGCCGGTTGCCGGGGACGGTGCATATTATTTGCCTGTCGGCCCAGACCAAACGCCTGGTGGGCGAGGCCAAACGGGAAGTGGAAGAACTGCTGCGGCAAAGGCACCGAATCCAGCCCGGTGCCGACGATGATTTTACGGTTCGAACCCTGGACGAGTTTGCCCAAATGGCCGACAAGACCATGGGCATTATGACCATTCTGCTCACCTCCGTGGCCGCCGTAAGCCTCATGGTGGGCGGCATCGGGATCATGAACATCATGCTGGTCTCGGTGACGGAAAGAACAAGGGAGATCGGGATTCGAATGGCCGTGGGCGCCAGGAAACGGGACGTACTGATTCAATTTATGGCCGAGGCCGTCACCATGAGCGTTGTGGGCGGCATTTTCGGCACGCTCCTGGGCATTGCCGCATCGCGGCTCATCGGCATGGCCACGGGATGGATGATCCCCATCAACGTGGATGTCATCCTCCTGGCCACCCTTTTTTCAGCGGCGGTGGGGATCTTTTTCGGGTTCTATCCCGCCCGTAAGGCATCGGCCATGGACCCCATTGAAGCCCTGCGGTACGAATAGGCGGGCCGGGTAAAGTTAATGTTTGCAATATGATGCACATGCTTCCAAGGAGGGATAGGGGATGAAGGAGGCCATTCGGTTAAGGATTCGATGGATTGTTCGATTATTGATTCGATTGATGGTGCGATGGATGGTGCGATTCATGGGGATGTTGTTTCTCTCTTTTTGGGTCATCGCACTTTTTCACCAGAGTGTTCGGGCCGGGGAAATAAGGGTGTACACCCTGGATGAATGCGTCAAAGAGGCCTTGCGTAATAACTGGGAGCTGAAGGCCAAAAAGGAGCAGATCGATCAGGCCGAATATGTAAAGAACCAGGCCAGGGCCGAGTTCCTGCCCAAGTTGAGTACCTCCTACGGCTACAAGAGGTACGGTTTGAATCAGGAAATCTTCACCAGCAGGGGCCCTTTTGAGATGGGGAGCAAAAACAATTACCAGTGGATCGGCACCGTCACCCAGCCCATCTTCACCGGTTTTGCCATTACCAGTTCTTACAGACTTGCCAAGCTGGGCATCGACGTGTCCCGGTTGGAGGTCCTGATCCAGGAACTGGATTTGGCCCTGTCGGCAAAGAGTGCCTACTTCAATATCCTCACCTCGGACATGGCCGTGGAAACGGCGGACAAGGCGGCACAAGCCCTTGAATCCCATGCCGAGGAGGCCCGGAATTTCCATAAGGTTGGCATGATCCCTGTCAATGACCTTCTCGAATCCGAAGTCAACGCCGGCAATGCCCAGCATGATCTGGTATCCGCAAAGAACCAGGCCAGACTGGCACGCTCCGGTTTCAACGCTCTCCTTTCAAGACCCGTCAATGCCCCGGTGGAAGTCAAAAAGATCGAGGCTCACAGTCCCGAAAAAGGAAATTACCGGGAGTACGTGGAGATGGCCCTCAAAAACCGACCGGAAATGAAGCTGGTGGACGTCAAGCTCCTGCAAGCCGATCAACGGATGACTTTGGCCGGGAGCAAATACTACCCTGAAGTGGTCTTCACCTGGGACTACATCAAACAGGGGGATACGCCTTCGGTCTCCGGCGGTGAGTATCACCAGGCGAGCAATTGGGAGGCGGGTGTGGGGTTGACCTGGACCTTTTGGGAGTGGGGCAAAACCCACTATGCGGTAAAAGAACAGAAGAGCGTCAAAAACGAGCTTTCGAAGATGATGATGGAACTGGAAGAGCAGATTCAACTCCAGGTCAAAGACGCGGTGCTGGACCTTGGGACAGCGGAGGAAAATATTCCCATCACCCAAAAGGCGGTGGCCCAGGGGGAAGAGAATTTGAGGGTGAGCCGGGAACGTTACAAGGCCCAGGTGGGCACCTCCACCGAAGTGCTTGACGCTCAGCGATATCTGACCCGGGCGAGGGTCAATCATTTCATGGCCCTGTTCGACTACCACCTGGCACGGGCCAGGTTGCTCCGGGCCGTGGGGACCTATTAACCGCACCCCATGATTGACCCCATGAACCCATGAAATACGACCCCCGCCATACGGCTCTAACGGCGGAGAAGTCCGAATCTGAGTTGACAATCGGAATAAAGCTCACTTATACTTCTTCCCACAAAATCTGAAAAAGTTTTCATTACAACCTCACCATCTCACCTTTTATCGGATCCGGGAGACATTACCCATGGAATGCCCGAAATGCCGGTTTGAAAATCGTGACGGTGTCACCTTCTGTGAAGAATGCGGCGCAAAGTTGGAGTTGATTTGTCCCGAATGCGGCGGACAAACGCCTCTCGGCCGAAAATTTTGCGGCAGCTGCGGCCATGGGCTGGTGGCGGCAGCAAAACCCCATTCCATCGACCATGACCGACCCCAATCCTACACCCCCAAACATCTGGTCGACAAGATCCTCACCACGCGGACCGCTATCGAAGGGGAACGCAAACTGGTAACGGTCCTCTTTGCGGATGTAGTGGACTCAACCGCCATGTTCGAACATCTTGATCCGGAAGATGTCCACGAAATCATGGACGGGTGTTTCCGCATTCTCCTGGATGAGGTCCACCAATACGAGGGAACCATCAATCAGTTCAGGGGCGACGGCGTCATGGCCCTTTTCGGCGCTCCAATCGCCCACGAGGATCATGCAGCCCGGGCTTGCCATGCTTCTCTAGCCATTTTGAAGGGACTGATCCCCTATGCCGAAGAACTCAAACGTGATTACGGCATAAGGTTCAGGATGCGCATCGGCCTCAACTCCGGCCCGGTGGTTGTGGCATCTATCGGCGATGACCTTCGAATGGATTACACGGCCCAGGGAGACACCGCCAATCTGGCCTCCCGAATGGAGAGCAGTGCCGAACCCGGCACGATTTTCGTATCGGAATATACCTACCGGCTTGCCAGAGACTTCTTTCAGTTTGCGTCAAAGGGAAAAATACATGTAAAGGGAAGGAAAGCACCTCTTGAAGTCCACCGGCTTCTGGGGGCCGGGGAGATTGAAACCCGAATGGCGGCTTCCACGGCCAGGGGCCTAACCCGTTTCGTGGGCCGCAGGAGGGAGCTGGAATCGCTCGATGAGGCGTTTCGAAGGGCCGCATCGGGCCAGGGCCAGGCAGTGGGAATCGTGGGCGAGGCGGGCGTTGGAAAATCCAGGCTGCTTTTGGAGTTTTTAAATGTTCTGCCCCGTGAAGGGTTCAACTACCTTGAAGGGAGATGTCTCCATTACGGTGGTGCCATGCCGTATCTCCCCATACTGGATATCTTTCGCTCCTTTGTGGGAATCAAGGAGGGAGATCCCGAGATTGCCGTCGAGAAGAAGATCGAGGAACGTATTCTCGGATTGGATGAGAATTTGAGGGAGGCGATCCCGTCTTTTGAGGACCTCTTGTCCCTTCCGGTGAAGGATGCGGAATACACAAAGCTCGAACCGAAGGAAAGGCGGGAAAGGGTCTTTGAAGCCATCCGGAACGTTCTGGTCCGGGGCAGCCAACAGAAACCCCTCATTCTGGCAGTGGAGGACCTCCACTGGATCGACAAAACGTCTCAAGAGTTTTTGGAGTATATGATCGGGTGGCTCCCCAGTACCCGGATTCTGCTGATCCTTCTCTACCGGCCGGAATACACCCATCAATGGGGAAGCAAATCCTGGTACGCAAAAATCGGGGTGGATCAACTCTCCGACGGCACCAGTGCGGAACTGGTGAGTGCCATCCTGGAGGGGGGTGAAATGGCGCCCGAACTCAGCGACCTGATTCTGGGCCGGGCATCCGGAAACCCCTTTTTCATGGAAGAACTGGCACAATCGCTCCTTGAAAACGGCTCGATTCAGAAACGGAAAGATAAATATGTGCTGGCGGCCGAATCCACCGGGATTCATGTTCCGGATACGGTTCAAGGGATTATCGCGGCCCGCATGGATCGCCTGGAGGAGGGACTCAAAAGAATCATGCAGGTGGCCTCGGTGATCGGACGGAAATTCGCCTTCCGCATCCTTCAAGCCATTGCGGAGACCCGAGAGGACCTCAAATCTCAACTGCTCAATCTCCAGGGCCTGGAGTTCATCTACGAAAAAAACCTCTTTCCCGAACTGGAGTACATCTTTCGGCACGCCCTCACCCAGGAAGTGGCCTATAACAGTCTGCTGATCAGGCACAGAAAGGAGATCCACGGAAAAATAGGCCGGGCCATGGAAAAGCTCTATCCGGAACGTCTGGAAGCGTTTTACGAAATGCTGGCCTATCATTATGCCAGAAGCGGGGTTTTAACCAAGGCGTACGACTATCACAAGAAATCCGGTGATAAAGCTTACAAAAACGACGCACCCAATGAAGCCATGAGATTCTACAGGGAAGCCATGGAGATCCTTTCGCGGCTGCCGGAAACCCGTGAAAACAAGAAAGAAAAGATGGAACTGGTCTTGTCCAGTTTCTTGCCCTTAAGAAGGTTGGGATTTACAAAAGACTCCCTCCCCTATCTTCAAGAGGCTGAAACCCTGGCCGAAGAACTTGGTGAGGAACAGAAGCGGGTGTATATTCGAAGTATTATAGGGATATATCATATGGTAACAGGCGACGTTCAGCTGGGAAGGAAATACCTGGAGGAGTGCATGGATCATCCCGACATGGCGGAAAATGCCGAACTGGCGGTCCCCATCGGGTTTAATATCATATCCTCCTTTTCGCTTACGGGAGAATTTACCAAGACCTGCCGAATCGCTCCCACCATTATCGACTTGATCGAACGATCCGGGACCCAAAACCGGTTCTTCGGAACGCCCTATAATGTGTACCCATTTATGTTGGCCGTGTGGGGAATCGCCATCGGAGTCGTCGCCGGGGACTTTGACCGGGGCGAAAAGCTCCTTGAAAAGGGGTTGTCCCATGCCCTTCATACGGACCATCAGAGCACCCTGGGATTCGTGGAATGGCACTATGGCATGCTCTACGATATGAAAGGAGACGGGCAACGGGCGGCGGAACATCTGCGAATCGCCACCCGATACATGGCGGAATCCCAAACCGTGGTCCACCAGGGACCGGTGTGGAGTTGGCTGGGACTGGCACATCTCTACATGGGAGAGCCTGAACCCGCCGTGGAATTTACCCGAAAGGGCCTTCAAATGCACACGGGTCTGGGTGTCCCTTTTTTTCACTCCATGTGCCACTGTCTGCTTTCCCTTGTCCATCTTGAGTTGGGGCACATGGAGAAGGCCAGGGTCCACGCGGAACTGGCCCTGGAATCTCCTTCCAAAGACAACGAGCGGCAATTTCAGGGGCTTTCGAGGATTTTTCTTGGAATGGCACTGGCCAAAACGGACCCAAAGCGAACGGATGCGGCAGAGCAACAGATTCTTCAAGGGATCAAACAGCTTGAAGCGCTCGGCTTACGGCCGTGGATTTATGTGGGTTATTCTTATCTGGGGGAGGTCTACGCTGAAATGGGACGGAAAGAGGAAGCCTTAAGAAATCTTAAGAAGGCCGAGAAAATGTTTCAGAAGATGGGGATGGACTACTGGCTGGCCAAGACCCGCAGACTGCTCGCCGAGACGAGTCTCGAATCCGAGTCGGCATGATCAAGGGGTTTGCCGTTTTTCAGACCTATGAAGGCCATCCGGGGTTCCCTCCGGAAAAGGATGGGGCGTATTTTTCAGGAAAGATCGTGTATTTTTTTCGGGCCCCTCACCCGTCATCCCTGTCGCTGTCGCGAGAATTCCGGGGACACGAGAATTCCGGCGGAATTCACCGGAATTCACTCGTCACTATCAGCTTAAGCCCCGGCAATGAAACGGGGCTCATGGCCGAATGTTGGGTTTCAGCCGAAACCCCGTCCGGTATTTGGTCCTATGTTTACCCACAAGGTTGGCAATCCAGGTGTGTACCCTCTCTTCAAGCCCCTCTTTCCGAAATTGAGTCCTTTCCGGTGTGGGACGGTTATTTAGGGCCTCGGCAAAAAATAAATACACACTCTGACTTGTCCTGGGAATTCCGCCTGGGAATTCCGGGGACAGGATACTCATTTCGTTGCCTGGAAGTGAGATAGAACAGATCCAAATTGAAAACATGAGTATCTCCTTTGGCATTTATGCTATATTGACGTTTCTGGGAAGGAGGTTCAATTATGGATAAGATAGCCAGAACGGAAAGACAGGAATTGCTTAGTCGAATCACCATCGATCCGAATATTGCTTTCGGCAAACCTTGCATTCGGGGTACTCGGGTATGGGTATCTCTGATCGTGGACAACTTAGCAGCTGGCATATCGGAGGATGAGATTATGTCCGCTTACCCAACCCTGAAAAAAGCCGATATTCGGGCAGCGATGGCCTATGCAGCCGAGTTGGCACGAGATCGTTACGTGGCCCTGGCTGTTTGAGGAATGCCATGCGTTTCAAGCTTGACGAATGTGTGGATGTCCGTTTGACGGAGCTGTTTGAGATTCAACTGGATCAACTGGGGTCGGGCCAAGAAAAACGCCATAAATTAAGATGATTAAAGCGAAAAAAGGCCTAAAAGCGGGTCTATATTCGCATTTTCGGGGCTAAAAAGAGCGATATAGAAAATCTGGAACACGAAGCTAAATTTCTAACCAGAAAATGCACCGGATAAAGCCGGTGATTTTCGCGTTAACCCCTCAAGGGATCATTGAACTATGTCTATTACATTTGATAGTATTGAAAATGCATTTCTATATGTCAGCATGGATCAGCAATTTATGAACAACGCCTACCTATGCAAAGAGACCGGAAAAATTTTCTATACTTCCGAAATTGGGGATTCAGATGAGCTCCCAGATGATATCGATCATTCGGATAAATATATCGAGGTTCCCCACAAGAATGTACTTGAACTTGGAAAAAGGCTTGTATTTGAGTACGTATCGAAATTTCTGCCTGATGATCTATATCGGGTTGAGTCGATATTCAGCAGGCGTGGAGCATATACACGATTTAAAGACTTGCTTGAAGAAAAAGGCCACCTCGATGAATGGCACAAGTTTGAAGACGATCAGACAAAAAATGCCCTTATTCAGTGGTGTACAGACAATGATATTGAATTGGAGGGTTAATCGGGTAGCCGGGGGGATTTCTCCCCCAGCCCCCACAACACCCCGCATGCGGGTCCGCACGGGGCGTTTCACAGAGCAAACCGGACCGTAGTCGGGTAGTAAATGAACACCAAAGCTCTTTGAAAAGCTGTAGGCATCCACCGGGTTGGGCGGTTCTATGACGTGCCCCATGCTCACTCCTCCTGTCGGATTCTTTGTGTCATGAGAACTCACAGAGGCTCCTTCCCTGCTCTGTGTTCGGCCCTTCACCATATCCCGGGCATTACCCCGGGCGTTGGGCTACTATGGCGTCTGCTGACTTCTGCCCCATCACCTTGGCAGGTTGCCCTGCAGGGCGCTATGAGAAAACGCTGCTTGCGTTGCTATCGATGATTCGCTCACACCCGGCGATAGCATCCGGATGCGCCTGGACCTTGGTTTCCCGGTGGTCCGTTCCGGGATATTTCGCAAAGCGGGCCTCATCGCACGTGAGGCAGATCTCCCCGGATAAGAACGTGAACTGTCGCTACACAACTGCGGCATTTACCCTATCTCCTGAATCCGGGGCTTCGTCATGTGGTGCTGACTCACCCGGAGACTGGGCCTTGTATGCCGTTTCTATTCGTCGGCTCATAGCTTTGCCTGAGGCTTCCTCCAGACGGTCCCTCGCGGTTCCGCCCTTGCCTTCGGCTAGTATTTGGGCTAATGGTTTAAATACATTAACCGGATTCACACACAGGGGACTTACACCCCATAAGTTCACGCCCGTGCCGGGCGTACACCAATCATTCCAGCGGATCGCCTACGGCGCCCCCTGAATTCAACCGTTACCATATGGACATGGAGAGAACTTCCTTAAGGAATAAAAAATGATTGTTGATAATGTCAATCAATTTGAATAATCTTTACCTGAAATTATCGCTTTTAAAAAGGAGGTGTCTATGAATGAAGAGCAAACATGTATGTTACCAACTTAAAATTACGAAATTGGCGGAATTTTACAAATGTCGATATCGATTTTAAAGAGACCGTTTACATTATAGGTCCTAGCGCCTCAGGTAAATCCAACCTGTTAGATATTTTCAGGTTTATGAGGGATGTTGTCAATCCCAAGGGCGGTGGACTCCAGCATGCTATTGCCTCGCGTGGTGGGCTGAAAAAGATAAGAAGTTTGGCAGCACGGAAACCAGCATGGGTAGAACTTGAATTCGAATTTCGAGAAAATCTTCAGAATACAGAAGAAAAACCAAATTGGCGCTATAGGTTACGGTTTAACTATGAAGGGAAAGGGAAACAGCGTCCCATTGTCCTTAAAGAAGAGGTCTGGGAAAATGGCGATCAGATTGTAAAACGACCTGATAAAGAAGACCAAGCTGATCCTGAAAGAAAAATTCAAACACACTTAGAACAAATAAACATGAATCGTGAGTATCGGGAAATATCAACTTTTTTCTCTGATGTCCTTTATTTACATCTTGTGCCACAACTTCTAAAATTTTGTGATCAACTCTCGATGAGGCACTTAGAAGATGATCCTTTCGGCCAAGGTTTTCTCGAAGAAATTTCAAAGACACAAAAAAGAACACGCGATTTTCGTCTTCGAACAATTGAAAAAATTCTTCTGAAAATCATCCCAAATCTAGAACAATTGCAATTTAAAAAAGATGAAAGAACTGGCAGGCCTCACCTTGAGATGTTATACAATCATTGGCGACCCAATGCGGGATGGCAAAGAGAAGACCAATTCTCTGATGGTACATTACTTTTACTTGCAATGTTGTGGACACTTCTTTCTACCAACCGAATGATTCTATTAGAGGAACCTGAATTGTCACTCCACAAAGCTATCGTTGAACAAATACCGGGATTACTCTATACAACTAGACAGCGAAGAAGCAAGTCTGGCGGTCAAGTACTTATAAGCACTCACAGTGAAGTGATGCTATCAAACAAGAGCATTGATGGTAACTTCTTGATACTTGAACCTGGGCAAAGCGGTGAAGCCACAAAAATAATTCCCCCTTCAGATGAAGATATCGTTGCAATGCAGGCCGGGCTTTCAGCTGCCGATATACTTCTTCCAAAAACAGCAGTAACTGTACAAAGGATTTGATATGACCGATGTTTACTGCTACGCGTTTGTTGAAGATACTCCAAGTGCCGCTGTTGTCCAAAGACTTGTAAAAACGCGCAATGCCAGTTTAGATCATGCCCATCGGCTTCTCTTTTATAAGGGTTTTCCTACAGTCATAAAAGGTTACGGGGCCATTAAAAATAAATGTGAAGCTTTCTTGAAAATGGCATCAGTTGGCCTTCATACGTGTTATGCGGTAAAACAAAAATGAGGAACGAATAAATCTCTATGATGCTGTCAACGAATCGTCTCGAACTAGTAACCGCTACACTTGACCATGTATGTGCCGAGTTGGAAAGTGCTGATCGTCTGGCATCACTATTGAGGGCTCATGCAGAGCCGGGGTGGCCACCGGGTGAGTATGATCGGGAAGCCCAGGTGTTTTTTCGAGACCGTCTAAAAGAAGGCGGCGCGTCAGTAACCGGATGGTACTGTTGGTATGCACTCCGGCACGGAAGTTCAGATGCACCTCCGGCACTGATCGGAGCATGTGGATATTTTGGTCCTCCGAGTGAAGAGGGCATAGTTGAAATCGGCTTTTCAATATTGCCTGGATGGCAAAATCTTGGTTACGCCACAGACTCAGCCGGGCTGCTTATCAAAAATGCCTTCACGGATAGTCGCGTGCAGAAAGTCATTGCCCATACAACACCGATGAATTTGGCATCACGCAAGGTGCTTGAAAAATGTGGGTTTAATTACGTTTGCAGAGAAGATGAGTCCGACAACGATCTTTATGCAATAATGCGAAACATCAGCGCATAACCAGCTCATACACCTGACGGCTTGCAGCCGCCGGTGATCAGCACGTTATTTAGGATTTGAACAGGAATCTACAAATAAAAAAATGGAGGACCTATGAATAAAGTCAAAGGGTTATTTTTTGATGTAGGGGGAACCGTGTTCGATTGGAAAAATACAGCCCGGGAAAAAATTCAGGAATTGGCCGATGAAAAGGGGCAAGCAATAGATAGCGAAGCCTTTGCTAATGGCTGGCGAGAAGAAATGTTTAAAATTCACACGCAGGTACGACATGGAAATCTGCCATGGATTAATTCTGATGACATGCAAATGCGGGCATTAGACAATTTGTCAAACAGGTATCCGCTATTGACCACGATTGACCGCATATCTCTCGTAAAATCAACTTGGCATCACCTTAAAGCCTTTGCCGGAGCACCCGAAGCAATCAACCGTCTGCGAACCAAATATACGGTAGTAGTACTCACAATCTTGAGCTGGGAAAGCATCGTGAGCAGCTCAAAAGCAGCCAAGGTGCAATGGGACGGTATTCTTTCATGCGAATTTTTGGGATATTACAAGCCTTCTTTACAAGCCTACCTAAAAGGAACCAGCCTCCTGGGACTTAAACCGGCGGAGGCCATGATGGTTGCTGCCCATACAGGTGATTTGGCAGCAGCCCAGACCGCAGGGATGCATACAGCATATGTAAACGTTCCAGAAAAAGACACTGAGGGATTCGGGGAACCAAGCGAGACTAATTTTGATATTGAGGCAAATGATTTTGAAGCCTTGTGCAAAAAACTGCAAGTATGATTTTAGGACGATTCCATGCTCACCAATAATGGGCACGCACAAAGATCTATCGAGGTAAATAGTGAGTTTTGGAACGGTGATCAAATATTTCATGTCATATCTATGAAATCAATTGAGTATTTTTGAAATTTTGCGGGATACCTGTTTACTGCAAAGGACACTGGAATTTTGAAAACGGCAAATATAGGGATAGGGAGGAGCCTCACAGCTCCCCCCTCCCACACCACCGTACATACGGGTCCGTATACGGCGATTCGGTTGGTCAGAGCAGACGCGGATAAAACAGGTTCCGCCCTACCGGGTTTTCCAGAATGCGACGTTATCGACCTTTCAGCTACTGCGGCATTAGGCCAATAAGTACACGTTCTTTGACAACCACGACCATTTACCCCTGCCATTCGGCAGGTGGCACCGTTCGGGCCTTCAGCGGAGTGAGGCGTTTCCGGGAGCGTTTCCGGGGTCGGACCAAGCAGATACTTACAAATTCAATAGCTTACCTCATGAAACAGAGCTTTTTTGCCCCTTAAAAGCATCTTTTTGACCCCAAAAAGGTGCTCTTAAGGAATTGTGGAATATTGAGGCAGTCAGGTGTACATTTTAGGCGCACCGGATATTAAAGTCGTAGGCTACTTTCCGGGTCCATAACACGCTTTTCGGCGTGAAACGATAAGCCCGGCGCTACGCAAGCAACACATTGAAATCGCGAACCAGACGCTTCAGCGGACCCCTGGAAGTCCGGCGGTTCTGGCGGGGGTCGGTGGAGGGGCCGCTGAACTCATCGTTATCTGTTTTTGATTATCGGTGAAAAGAAAGGGTTACGACAATGAAACCACGCTTCATGCTGAATTCATTCGGCTGTGTACTTGTGGTGATTGCTATTCTCGGCGGGTTGCCGGCGCCGGCGAGCCCGGTCCACGCTGACGCGTCGAACAAGGGAAGGCGCAACGTACTCTTCATCACCTGCGATCAGCGGATGTTCCAGCCGGTCCGGGCGAAGGGGTTCCGCCAGCCGTCCCTCGACCGGCTTGCGGCCCGCGGCGTCACCTTCACGAACCACTACATTTCGTCGGCGGTCTGCACGCCGTCGCGCGGCGTGATCTACAGCGGCCTCGCCCCGCAGGTGACGGGGATCCAGGAGGAGATGATGTTCGGCTGGACGCCGAGCCTCCCCACGAACACCGTCTCCATGGGGACCGCCATGAAACGGCTCGGCTACGCGACGGCGTACTTCGGCAAGTTCGAGCTGGACCGGGACATCGTGTTCCCGAAACCGGGGGTGAACTACGCCGACGCGCTCAAGAAGTACGGGTTCGACGTCTGGCAGCCCTACGGCGAGGTGACCGGGGAACAGAATCAGGGATACGAGGTGGACGGCGTCATCGGCGCGGAGGGCATCCGTTGGCTACGCACAAACGCCGAGCGCCTACGAAAGGCGGGTGAACCGTGGTTCCTCGTCCTCTCCTTCATCAACCCGCACGACATCTTCTTCGCCGACGTGAACCCTCCCGGCGGGGCCGTGCAGAAGAGCTTGAAGCCGGGGTTGATCGCGACGATTCCCACCGACGCCCAGTACCGCAAGCAGTGGGACTTCCCCATGTGGAGCACGATCGGGTCAGAGGGAGCCGAGGCTCCCGTCTGCCCACAGAACCGTGCGTACGGGTCCGTACACGGCTCCTCATGTCACCTTTATCCATTGATCAAGGCTGAACCACCGGTGGTGATGTTCGTTCGACCGTATCTTTAATCCCATTTCTTCAATAAACCAGCGATTGGGGTAACCCATTTCAACCGCGCGGGTGTGGGACAGAGCCCATCTCCCCTTATTTGAGAACACCGTTTTGCAGGCTAAGGAACGCGAAACTTTGCGCCGCACAAGCTTCTTTAAAAGGTTACGCTTGCGTTTCTGCTGATCCACCATCCGTGAGCGGAGTCTTCGTCTGACATGGGCCTCAATCTTCTTGAGCTGGCTTGGGTACTCGGTCATACTGTAATAGGCAGACCATCCCATATACCAGCTATTCAGATTTTCGATGGTACGTTCCAGTGTCAGGTTTGTGCCCCTTGGCGTCAGTTCTTTCACTTTCGCCATGGCTCGGTTTACCGACTGGGCTGAAATAACCATGGCCCCAGCGATAATCGTCATACCAAGAAACTTCACATACTTGGTCAGAGCCACTTTGCTCTTGGTCTGGTTAATCACCAGTTTCAGCTTCTTTTCAATGAATTTGCTGATAGTGCGCATCACCCGCTCAGCCGCCTTTTCTGATCCTACGAAAATATTGCAGTCATCAGCAAAGCGACAAAACTCCAGCCCTCGCTTTTCAAGCTCCTTATCCAGTTCATCCAACACGACATTACTGAGCAGCGGACTCAACGGCCCGCCCTGAACTGTCCCCTCCTTTGTAGCGGTTACAAGACCATTGTGCATCACACCACTTCGCAGCGTCATGCCGATAAGCCGTAATATGCGCTTATCCGGGATAAACAATCCCAGCCTGGCAATCAAACGATCATGATGAACTCGATCGAAAAATTTGGACAGATCAATGTCTACAACGTGTTCTTTTCCGGAACGGACAATCTTTCGGGCTGCTTCCACTGCCTGCCGTTGATTGCGGCCAGGCCTGAACCCATAGCTGTTATCAGAAAATTTGGGGTCTAAAATCGGCTCCAGTAGTTGCTTCAGCGTAGCCTGGACTACCCTGTCACGAACACAGGGCACCCCAAGCAAACGAACACCCGCATCCTTGCCGGGCTTTGGTATTTCCACCCGGCGAACCGGCTGCGGTTTGTATCTCCAGCTTTCCAGCTCTTCCTTCAGGCTGTTGAGTTCCTGCTCAAGACGGCTTTCAAATGTTTCAATGGTTATCCCATCTATCCCGGGTGAACCATGGTTTTTCTTTACCGCCTTGAAGCCTTCACTCAAAGCCTTAAACGAACATAACCTTCCAAAGATATCATCTTCATCATAGAACAGATTCTGCTGTCTCATTTTACTTCCTTTTGCATCGCCTGATCTCCGATCCCGGCAGCTCCGCTTTGCCGAAGCATACGTTTTCAACTACGGAACTGCTCCCTTAAGAGCTGATCTCCAAACGATAGTTTATAACGAAACATAAAATCTCGGTAACATGTTCCACCCTTCGCCTCCAATCCTGATTTGACAGGATCACTTGACGGAAGTTTCACCCTCGGGTACGTCACCGCACCTTCACCGGCTCCCATCTTTACGGCTACTACGGTTTCATCTGCAGACCCCCTGCCCATAACAACTGCATCTCTGCATTGCTTAGGGACACGCTGTCGTAGTTACAGCGGTCGCGGAACAGACGGCCCTTCACCAGGTAAGATCAATTACTGTTTCATTGCCCACCCACCTCCTCTACCTGGACGAGTTACGGAAAGGATATCGGGCTTCGGCAGTTGAGGGTGCCTCGCCCCCCCTCCCAGGCCTCCCAGAGGTTCGCACCGAGCTTGAGTGGCAATTTTGGCTACGGCTTCCTTCAGATCCGTCATTGGCTCCCATACCACCGGTTATTCCCTTATCGGGCAGCCCATGGGAGTTTCTTCAGGCACCCTTGCCTTCGCCTACACGTTACCTCCTTTCAGGTCCGTGACTGGAATTTCACCAGTTAGTTATTGACCATGCTGGTCACACCTCATCGCCGTCCTCGGAACGGCAGCGATACCTGTGACAGCGATGATTATCTCGGTGCTGAAATCCCTGGCCGACATGGACAAAGACCAGCCCTGGATCACCTTGTTTGATCGCGAGAGCCAGCGGGCTTCGGCCAACCAGTTCCAGATGAGCTACGCGTCGGTTGATGAAAACGCGGGCCCACGGATTTCACTGGTCTGTTTCGAACTGTATGCCTCCCGTTCCCTGACGCAAGTGTTGTTCTTCAAATTCTCGACCACAAAAGCCACACTCCGTCACTTCGGGTCGAAGTTCGGCATCAATCCCGACCTTTTTGAAAGATCGATCAAGGTGGTTGAAGACCGCATCGCAGACTACGTTAACGATTACGTAGAAGATATCAAACTGTAGTGCATTGATGCCATTGTCTCCATAACCTTCCGGAACAAGGAGGACCCCGAAATGCCCTTTCCCCAATACGATGAAGTGCATGTGGTCTCCGACCTCCACATGGGCGGCGAGAACGACTTTCAGATTCTCCGCGAAACCGAAAAGCTGGCGGCTTTCATCCGCTGGGTCGCCCAGCAGCAGCCGGACGGACGGGTGGCCCTGGTCCTGAACGGCGACATCATCGACACCCTGGCCGAAAAGAACGTCCATTACATTGCCGTGGACGATGCCGAGGCCGTCATAGGGCGGATCATGGAGGATCCGGAATTCTACGGGTCTGGGAAGCCCTGGCGGATTACGCGAAACGGCCGGACCGCACCCTGGTCATGGTACTCGGCAACCACGACCTGGAACTCTCCTTCCCCCTGGTCCAGCGCGCCATTTTAAAAAAACTGGCCGGTGACGATCCCGCGGCCCGGGGCCGCATCCTGTTTTCCACCATGGGGGCCGGCTTCTCCTGCCGGGTGGGAGACGCACGGGTGTTCTGCACCCACGCCAACGAGGTGGACCCCTGGAACTTCGTCCGTTACGAGGATCTGGCCAAGGCGGGGAGACGGCTCAATTGCGGCCGCACCCTCAAGCCCGGCGAATGGGAACCCAACGCCGGCACCAAAATGGTCAAGGACATCATGAACGTGCTGAAGGTGCGATACCCCTGGATCGACCTTCTAAAACCGGAGATAGAGGGCGCGGTTGGCGTTCTCCTCGCCCTCGATCCGGGTCAGCTCCACAAGATCGATGCCGTTATTCCCATTATCTCCTCGGGGAACTGAGCAGCGCCCGGGCCAAAAAGGGACGGTTCGTCCATCTGCGCCTCTCCATGTCCGCCTTCGAACTGGCGCTTCTCCCCTTTGAGGCGGCTATTGCCCCGAACGGTTTTCCCGGATCCGGATCGCCCCTGTTTCTGCAATCCAAGATCCCCATTACCCTGACCCGGGAGATCCGTCGGGGGAGACCCCTTCCGGTGGAATGGAATCGCCCGCCCCGCATCCTCTTTATCTCCGCCTCGCCCCATGGGTTGGCGCCGGTTCCCGTCAAGGGGCATCTGACGTCCCTGCGCCGCGCCATCGACCCGTGGGTGAAAATCAGGGACACCGAGGAAGAGCGATTGGAAGTGGTGAAGGAAATACTCACCGTTTTGCCGGACGCCACCCTCGAGCAGGTCCGGCAGGCCTCCATGAATACGGAGTACAGCCACGTCCATATCCTGGCCCACGGCGCCCCCTTTGAACGTGCGGGGGACCGGCGGTACGGGCTTTCACTGTGCAGCGGCAAGAAGCCGGGAGAGGCCGACGTGGTCGACGGGGAGGCCCTCGCCATTGCACTCACCGCAAACCGCCCGTCCACCGCCGGGGCCCGTCGCCGACCCACGGTCCTCTCCCTTGCCACCTGTGATTCCGGGAATGTGCGCTCCGTCCTCACCCCCGGCGGCAGCCTGGCCCACGAGCTTCACGGGGCCGGCAGACCCGTGAGCGCATCGAAATCCTGTTTGCGCGGCTGGACCATCTGCTCGAAGCCAAGAAGACCGAGGACCCGGACGGGAAAAGGGTTTCGGGGGAGACGGATCGTCTCTGCGGCCTCATCCGCCGGGAGCTTGAATCCTGGCGGGAAGAACCCGCCGCGCAATCCTGCCCCACGGAACTGGCCGAACGGCTGGGGGTCAGCGCCGCCAGTGAAAAACGGATCGGCATCGTCTACGGGGGAATCCCCGGCAAGGAAGCAAAAAGCCGTGAGGCCTATGAAAAAGCGTGCGGTTTCTACAAAAAGGCCGTCAAGAATGAGGCCTCAAACCCCTGGCTCGTCACCCAATATCTGTCCATGCTGGCGGTAGCACGGTGCCTGAAAGGGAGAGACGCCCCCGACCCGGCGGAACAGTACGGCCATTGTTGGAAAACGGCGCGGCAAATCAGCCGCTGGCGGTTGTCCACCGCGGCGGGGGAGGATCGGGCCTGGGCTTTGGGAACCCTGGCCGAACTGGAGATGCTGGCCGTGGTTTACGGCGGTGAAACGTACCGCGCGGAGAAGGCCGTGAAGAGAATCGATCGCTACTGCGGGGAAATGATCGATATCTGCGGCCCCCGGGGCTTCCCCGTGCAATCCACCGCGCGCCAGTTCCACCGCTATGCCCATGTGTGGCGACGGGATGAATGGGTTGATCTTGCCCGGGCCGCCCTTACGGCCCTCGAAAGCGGCCCCGGCATGGATCCGTGCCCATCCTTGGCCTGACGGCCGCCGTCAAAATCATCACCACACAGGACGAATCGGATCGCCCGCCCTATCATCCCCATCTGGTCGTCACGGCCCGCCCCTATACCCATCGCCTGAAGCTGCCGGGCAAAAGCGGCCTTGCGCTCGGCATCTATCCGCATCTCCGGTTTTCAGTAGGCCTGCAAAAATGGGGAAGTCCCAAATAAGGTGTCCTACAATATGCATTGACATCTGCCGATTTTGGACGTACACATAATTACATAGGATACGTCACAGTTCAGGGAGGTCAATATGAACACAAAATTAACCTTGAGAATGGATGATAATCTAATTGAATCCGCGAAGAAATATTCGGCAAAAACAGGAAAATCAGTTTCCCGAATAGTGGCGGACCTTTTTGAGATCATAAGAAATGAGAAAATTGAAAGGGGCCATCCTCTTACACCGGCAGTCCAATCGCTTAAAGGCGCTCTCAAAGGAAAATCCGTCGATGAGAGCGACTATAAAAAATATTTGGAAGAAAAATATTTATGAAAATCCTTTTTGACACAAACGTCATTTTAGACGTTCTGTTGGATAGAGAGCCCTTCTCAAATGATGCGGCCTTTTTGATGTCGCTTGTGGAGCAATCCGAGATCATCGGATTCATTTGTGCGACCACGGTAACAACCATTTATTACCTCGCCGCAAAAGCACTCGGTCATCAAGCCGCCTCCGGTCATATCCGCACGTTGCTGAACCTTTTTGTTGTTGCACCTGTCAATCGGGTCGTGCTTAAAGGTGCAGCCGCATCAAAATTCAAGGACTTCGAGGATGCTGTTATTCATGCGTCGGCAATCCATGCCGGAGCTGAATACATCGTGACAAGAAATAGTGCTGATTTCAAAGAATCCCGTCTCCCGGTTTTTAGCCCGACAGATCTGATCAAGAACTTGGAATCATTAAAGGAATAGAATTGCCGATTTCGGGAAGTTGCGCGCTCTAGACTATCGCGCGGTTTTGGGGAGTTCAAAAAGAAAGAACGTTGTTGTTTATGTGCCGACTGTTGACCCCCGCCGAGGCAAGGAGATTTACAGGGCCGCCTTGAAACGGATCCCATTGAAATACCCCTCATTTTGGGGCGATAGGCCGGCTACCCCGGCTTGCATGGGTTTGGATTGACTGTGAGGAGGGAAATGATCATGCTGCAGATCGTCCGTAGTGCCCTGCGGGAGCATTGCGATCCAACTGATTGCGGATACTGAAGATTTGATACACAAGGCCGTGGGCTGGATGCTGCGAGAGATCGGCAAGCGGGACCAAAGCACTGAAGCGGCATTTTTGAAAGAGAACTATCACCGCATGCCGCGAACCATGTTGCGATATGCCATCGAGAAATTTCCCGAAGATGTTCGACAACAGTATCTGAAGGGGACGATTCACCCAAAATCCCTGACGGCGCGGAAGGGCAAGACCGCGCCATAGCCTTACCGGCTCTCTCCGGATGGGGGCATGGCCTGCGCGCCCTTCTGTCGCCTTTCGGCACAAGGTCAAAACGCTCGATCCGGCTCCGACGCTGCACCCCTTTCGAGCCGTTTTAGGGATTCAATCAACGCTCCCGTTCAGATATCAGGAATTGCTTCCATTTGCCGGATAGCTCCCTAGTCGCTTGAGGCTGATGGTCATGTGCTCCATTTTTTCGAGAACGGGCTTGACCGCGGGGTCGTTTTCATCCCCCTCGAAGTCCAAAAAGAAGCTATAGTTGTCGGGATCGGAGCGTAGCGGCATGCTGGAAATACGTGTCAGGTTGATCCCGGCCTCTGCGAAAAGCTGCAACACGGAATGCAACCGTCCCGACTCGTGGGGCGTGGCAAAGACGATGGATGTTTTTTCGCCGCGCTTACCGTAGGGCTCGCGGGCCAGAAGCAGAAAGCGGGTCATGTTGGAAGGCCCGTCCTCAATCCCCTCCTTGATGATCTCCAGGTCATAGAGCTCGGCGCACAGGGCGCTGGCAATGGCCGCTGCCGCGCGAGGGTTTTCCCGGGCCAGCATCTTGGCGGCGCCCGCGGTGTCATAGTAAGGACGCGGCTCCAGATGGTTGCGCATGAGAAAACCGCGGCACTGTGCCAGGGCCTGGGGGTGGGAGTAAACCAGCCGTATGTCGCGGTAATCGGTGACGTCGGTGGCCAGAAGGCAGTGATTCACCCGGATTCTGGCCTCGCCGATCACCTTGAGATCGGTGGTGGTCAAGAGGTCGTTGACCTGGGTGACGGCGCCCTCCAACGAGTTTTCAACGGGTACCACGCCCAGGTCGAAATGCCCTTCATCCACCCCGCGAAATACGTCCATGAATTCCATACAGGGGATACAGGCCCCGTCCGGTATCAGTTTCCGGGCGGCCACGTCGCCGTAAGCCCCGTGCTCCCCCTGGAAAGCAACCAGGCGACGTTCCTTTTTCTGAAGCCGCTTGCTCTCCTCTATGATGGACCTCAGCAATTGGCGGGTGAATGAGCGCTCCACCAGGTCCAGGTTGAGCCTTTCGGCCTTGGCCAGCAACTCCTCCTCGCGCTGGGTGTCGCTGATGCTCTCCTTGAACTTGGTTGACCTGAGCGCCAGGCCCATGCGTTCCTGAAGCAGGACCAGCAGTTCACGGTCGATCTTGTCGATGTTACGTCGGATATCTTTCAGTTCCATGGGGGTCTCCTTTACATTTCGGGGGAAGATGTTTTTGATTGCGGCAGTCTTTCCATGAACGAACGGAGGGGCTGCAATTGCTGCATCATCTCTTCAAAAAGAGCCGGGGTCAGGGCCTGGTCGGCGTCGCACAGGGCTTCGGCCGGATTGTTGTGCACCTCAACCATCAAACCGTCCGCACCGGCGGCCACCGCCGCCAGGCTCATGGGAGCGATCAGGCTGATGCGGCCGGTGCTGTGTGTGGGATCCACGATGATGGGCAGATGGGTCAGCTCGCGCATGGCCGGGACGGCGGACAGGTCCAGGGTGTTGCGGGTGTATTTCTCGAAGGTGCGGATGCCCCGCTCACAGAGGATCACGTTGGGATTCCCCTCGCTCAGGATATACTCGGCGCAGTTCAACCACTCCTCCAATGTGGAATACATGCCGCGCTTGAGCAGGACCGGTTTATGGATCATGCCCACCTCCTTGAGCAGGGAGTAGTTCTGCATGTTGCGGGTGCCGATCTGAAGCAGGTCGGCATACTCCGCCACCCAGGATACGTCCCGCGGGTCGAGCACCTCGGTTACGATGGGAAGGCCGGTCTCGGCGCGGGCCTTAGCCAGGATTTTGAGCCCTTCGAGGCCCAGGCCCTGAAAAGAGTAGGGTGAGGAGCGCGGTTTGAAGGCCCCGCCGCGCATCATATGGGCGCCGGACGCCTTGACGGCCTTGGCGGTTTCCACGGTCTGGGATTCGCTCTCCACACTGCAGGGGCCCGCGATCACCGTAAACCCTTCACCCACCCGGACCCCGGATACGTCCACGACGGTCCTCTGCTCCGGTTTGTGTGTTGACAGTTTCAAATTGTTCATTAACGTTCACCTCCGCTTCACCATTAAAGGTTCAAAGATTCCCAAATCGGGGCCTTCATGCCGGAAAATACCTCCCCAAAAAAGAAAAAGCCCCGAGATTCGATCTCGGGGCTTTTTCTAAAAAAAATACCCCGAGTGGTCCGCTAGGGTCCACCCGGGGTGTTTTGGCTATTTTAGGTCAGAACACCGGATGGACGCTTCTAAAACCGAAAAAGAAGCATCCAAAGGTAAAAA
Organism: Desulfatiglandales bacterium; assembly: GCA_963664475.2. Lineage (GTDB taxonomy): Bacteria > Desulfobacterota > DSM-4660 > Desulfatiglandales > Desulfatiglandaceae > NaphS2. The sequence continues at coordinate 285,276 of CAXXXE010000001.1, read as the reverse complement.
ATCGATGTGTGGTCCGGTGTAAATTCATTGTCAAATCCTTTATTGCGAGTAAGGATAACGTCAATTGAGCGGTTTGTCAAACAGATTTAAACATTGCGGACGGCTCTCAACTCGCATTTTCGGGAACACCATTGGCCGGACAATGGGTGTGGCGGCAGCCTTTGCACAGGTACAGGATAAAATAGGCCAGAAAAGGGAGGAGCGCTGCCCAGAACAAAAGGAGCAGCAGCGGCTCCCTGAAGAGCCAGAACTGGGGAATCAGTACCGATCCGGCCCCGCCCACGACCATGGCAAGACGGCCGCCCTTGCCGATCTCGGGACCGCGATAGGGGATGAACTTCCGCAAGAGGCCCGCCGGGATCAGGAGGCAGTCGTTGTACTCATGGGGATAGGGACAGTGGCCGCAGAGGTTGGGCAGGACCAGAAAGGCCTGCCCCAGCACGACGACCGCCACATAAATCCAGCCCCATGCCCAATTATGAAAAAAAACGGCATAGGCCCCCACCGCGATGAATGCAATCATCAGAATCGGTTTTACCGTAAAGGGTAAGCTTAAAATCGCGGGCCATATGCCGGGGAACAATTCTTCATCGGCAGCAAGTGAAGTCAGTCGGAAATATCCTGGAATCCGTTTTGCACAAGTCGCATTTGAATATGGCAAAGGTGCTATGCACTGATCCTCTGCAAATGTGATTTGTTAAATTTGGGGTACCAACATCAAATCGACGACTTATCGACTTGCCCTGCACGCTGTCGCTTTCTTCGTGTTATCATCCGGTATCTTGTCTATCAGCTTATTATAGGGATCAATACCGGCCCTGAAGGGTTCTTCATTGACCAGGATTTCGATCTCCGTCCTTGGTTGGGTAATCTTATGCTTTCTGAGATACAGCACCTTTTTCCCCAGGGAAATTCTGCTTTTCGGCTTGCCGCTGAAGACACCCACATCGATCCAGTCGTTTATGGGAATTTCGGACTCGTTCCCAAGTCCGTCCGAGCGGATCTTCTTTGTTTCCACCGTCAGCAGGACGCGGTATTGGCCCTTACTTGTCTTTTCATATCCGGCATCAACCGACCTGTTATCATACAGTGTGATCGTCTCGAACATATCTTCAAGGATATACTGCAGCGGCCCGGGTGTAGCCTTGCGCAGATACGCCATGAACTCCAGGGAGTTCGTGTAAGGGGGATTCTGATATGCCACGGCGTCCAGATAATCTGACAGGGCATTGTTAAGATTATCTTCGCCGATGTAATCCCTTAAGGCATACATAACCAGGCTTCCCTTCCGGTAGCTGATATACCACTGGTCCTCAACCCGTACCAGCGGCAACTCCTTCAGGCTTTCACCCGCTCTTCCCTGAAGGTATTGATCCAGTTCGTATTCAAGGAACTTGCGCATATGGTCTTTGCCGTACTCCTTTTCCATGACCATCAGTGCGGAATACTGTGCAAGTGTTTCAGACATGAGGGCCGCTCCCTGTACCGCGCCTCCCATGACTTGGTGTGCCCACCATTGATGCGCAATTTCATGGGCAGTCATGTACATCACATAGTCAATATCATCCTCTTTTTCAACCTTTGCGATAAAGCCGACCGACTCCGAGTAAGGGATTGTGCTCGGGAAAGACTGGGCAAATGAATCATAACCCGGGAACGCTACTATTCTCAATACCCGGTGTTGATAGGGACCAAAATTTGTCGTAAAATAGTCAAGGCATTTTTTTGCCGCATGAATCATCCTTTCGATATTATAGGGGTGTTTTTGATGGTAATAAATCTCTATATCCACATCATTCCATTTATCTCTCTTAACCTCGTAATCCGCCGATAAAAACGAATAGAAATTCCAGATGGGTTTTTCCGCCGCGTAGTGGAAATAACGGCGGCCGTCTTTTACCCATTCACGCTGCAGCAATCCCGGCGCGACGGCGATCTGGTCATATGATGTGCTGACAGTCGCTTCAAAAGAAATTCTGTCCGCGTCTTTAAACGCGCTAAACGGGGAATAGGGGTTCATAATAAATCATGATCACGATGATTAAAAACAGGGCAAAGCTGCCGTCAAACAGTTCAAGCATCAGTCGGGTGACAGGGTATGAATTTGTGCCGTAGAAGGCGTTGCCGTAAAAGGCAACGGCCAGTACATTGATAACCCCGATGAGACAAATAACAATAAACGGCAGACTTTTAAGAACGCCCTGGAAATCGAATACGGTTTTACACATGAATTGTTTGAAATAAGTCCCTGCTGAAAATTCCCGCTCAGCGGTAACACCCATGAACCTGGAGTTGCGGATTGACAGTCTCCTCCATTTCTCTTCAGGTATCTGCTTTTTCTTCCGTTTGAAAAACACCGGTCTTTCATATGAAAACCGGAACCGGGTAAAGCTGAAAAAAAGCAATACACCGGACACGATTGTCCAGATGGACCGGTTGAGCATGATGCTTCCTCTGAAAGGGAGGATCAGCGTATTTCTCTCGGCAGGTGTCCAGTATTGGGTCATATGACGGAAAGCGCCCCCACCGAAGGGATCGAGCAGGCTGACCAGAAACCGGCTCCCCATGTCCCCGGAAAAAGAATGACCGGCCAGGTAGATAACAATAATGAAAACAATCCCGGCATAGGTATACGACATGCCGCGCGTCATTGTTGCCAAAGCGAAGCAGATGGCGCCTGCGAAAAAAATATTGGGCAGCACGATCAGCATGACGGCACGGATATAGGCGGACGGCATGAACGGGCCGAGCCGCTCAGGTTCCAGCCATGGCATGAATCCGGCGATCAGTATCCCGAAGACCGCTCCCGATACGGCAATAAATGAAATCATTAATCCGCCGCTGAATCTGCCTGCCAGGTAATCGTATTTGGAGATGGGTGCGGCAAAAAAGAATGAACCGATATTCAATTCAGCATCGCGCGTGACGGATGAGGATATGAAAGCAGGGACAAAAAACAGACTGATCACGCTGATGACGATCAGCATGTTAAAAATGATATACGGCGAGTTCCGGTTCACATTGCCGACAGCATCGCCGAGTGTAACGCTGTCCGTTGCAACCGCTCCGAATGTGGATAAAAAAAATACTGCGAAAAAGATATAGACTAACGGGCGCTTAAACAGGTATTTAAGCTCGAATGTAAAGATTTCCCAGAACATATATCAATCTCCGGCTTTATCAACGTGCCGGTTCCGATAGCCGGCCGTTCCCGTCCTTAATGCCTCCTGAGATAAACGGCAGCACCACGGCAATCCGCATATGGGCGGTAAACTGCGGGCATCCCATGCGATTCCGCCGTGGCAATGATTCATTTCCGGTTTATGGCCGAAAATAAGCAATCGGTCAGCTTAGAAACGTCACTCTTTGTATTCAAGAATGTCGCCCGGTTGGCATTCAAGATGCCTGCAAATGGCTTCCAGCGTGGAGAACCGAATTGCTTTGGCTTTTCCGGTTTTAAGGATCGATAGATTCTGTTCCGGTTCTCTTGATTTTAAACAGATTGTCCATGGAAAGCCTCCTCAATGGGTTGATTTCCACGGATACTATCCGTTACATTATCGCTTGTCAACTATTTATTATTGTTTTTCGATCATATTTAACTGATAGTCAGTGATGAATCAGGATGGTAGGTCTGAGCAAATTCATGGGAAAGGGGACGTGGAACGGGGAAGGCCACAAAACAATAAATTGGGTACAGTGATTGAAACAATAATTATTTGATTACCATTTTTCCTACCTTTCAAACCCGAGCGCATATGAAAAGGGGGGCTTGGGCCTAACTTCGCCCACCCGGCAATGAATTGCCGGGTTATTGTCTGTCGCCCTTACAGGGCTCTCACAGTCCCGTAGGGACGGCAGGAAATAGCCCGGGGTTTCAACCCCGGGGCTAATGGGCGAGATAATGACCAAGCCCTCTTTTTGGGTTTTGAGACCTACTGGACCTATGACAAACAGGGAAAGGTGAGGGTCATGCAGCGCACCGCTCGCAAAAAGCTGCAGGGTGCATGCAGGCGCATCAAAGAATGGGTGAAGGAAAATCGTCATTTAAAGGGGATCGCATTTATCAAGGCGCTCAACCGACGACTGCGCGGACATTACAATTATTACAGCGTGGTTGGAAACGCCAATTCACTATGGTGTTTTTACCGGTGGGCGACCGAGTGTGCGTTTAAGTGGCTGAATCGAAGAGGCGGAAAACGGAAAAGCTTTACCTGGAAGGCGTTCAACCGGGCTTTAGATCGCCTGAGGATCGCTAAACCGAAGCTGCCGACCGCCCCAAAGCCACAAAAAGTGTTTTGCTGATGCGGATGCTTTGCGCGAAAGCGAGTACAACCGAGGAACCGGATGTGTTATGTGAAGGCCGCACTTATGTTGTATAGAACCCGTTTTGGTTTATATTTCAGTCTTTTCTTTCCAGTGGACACCACATAAGTAAAGTTGTTTGAATGATTGGACATCCATAAATTCAAATATAGGAGGTCCAACCATGTTAGAAAATCTATTCACCTACCCGGCTGTTCGTGCCCGTCACAAAAAGGCACCGTTATTTGAGGAGCGCGATTGCTATCTTGCGTATCGTGCAAAAGATGGGTGCGCCCATCAAACTTTGTTGCGTATTGCCCGTGAGCTTCTCCAAATCGTTCAAGTACTCGATATTCCTTCCGCACCGGACGTAAAGCCCGAACATATCAAATCAGCAGCGGACCGGTGGGCAAGGAAACAATGTCGTCGTGGACGTGCCCATACTTTGAAATGGTCTCGGAGATTGTTCATTCAGGTGGCAACCGATTGGCTCCATTTCCTGGGTCGACTGGATCAGCTTACAGTAGCCCCCCCTTCGTTTGAGGGTTTGCTCAAGGACTTTGCCGATTGGATGGAATCTGAACGGGGTCTGTCTTTGAGAACAATCCACAACTATTCTTGGCACGTCAAAAAATTCCTGCGTTGGTGTGAAAATCATAATCAATCTGTTTACACAGTTAAGATATCAGATGTTGATACATTTCTTGCGTCTTGCGGGAACGACGGATGGAATAGGGTCTCTGTCGCTTCAGCCGCCAAAGCGCTAAAAGCATTTTTCCGATACGCAGAAAAATGCGGCTTGCCTTTTAATCCAATAGCTTCCGCAATTCAAGGGCCTCGGCTGTTTTCCCAGGAAAACTTGCCTTGTGGTCCAACATGGGAAGATGTGAGCCTTATGATTGACCATCTGACCACCGATTGCCCTCAAGATATCCGTGACCGTGCGATCATTTTGCTCTTCGCGGTCTATGGTTTACGATCGAGCGAGGTCTCAAGACTTATACTTGAGGATATCGACTGGGAAAACAAGCGGATATCCGTATATCGTCCCAAACAGCGCAGAACTCAGATCTATCCATTGACACCCATCGTCGGCAATGCAATCATCCGCTACTTAAAATATGTCCGACCACAAAGCTTCTTTCATGAGGTATTTCTCACCCTTAAAGCACCCATTAAATATCTATCGGCAGGCGGTCTTTATAATATTGTCAGGCGCTGCATGTCAAATATCAGACTTCATCCTATGCATCGGGGACCGCACGCATTGCGCCATGCCTGCGCAATGCATTTGGTGACAGAGGGTTTATCCATCAAGGAAATCGGTGACCATCTGGGGCATCGCAGCACCTCTGCCACACGAATTTACGCCAAGGTCAACCTCCCACAACTGCGGCTGGTAGCAGATGTCGATTTGGGAGGGCTATCATGAAAATTTCAGCTCTCGTCACCGAATACATAATCATCAAAAAAGCAATGGGTATGCGCTTTCGAGCGGAATCCGTTATTCTTAATGCTTTTTGCCGAGCAATGAACGACATAGACATTGTTCAAGTCAATGCCGAGGCCGTACAGGATTATCTCCGCGGAACTGGCCCAATCACTACGTTTTGGCATCGAAAGTTCGAAGCACTCAATGGATTTTATCGATTTGCACTTAACCGAGGCTGCGTTTCATGTTCTCCTTTACCAACAATAATCCCCAAACGTCCTGCTCCCTTCCAACCCTATATTTACACCCGGGATGAGTTCCGGCGGTTAGTTGAAGCCACTGATATCCTGGGAAGTAATAAGAGGCTTATAATACAACCGGCCACCTTCCGTACACTCTTGATCATGCTTTATGGTACAGGACTTCGTATCGGCGAAGCATTATCACTCACAATGGCCGATGTAGAAATCTCGAAATGTTTGCTTACTATCCGAAATACCAAATTTTTTAAAACAAGATGGGTACCAATAGGCCCTCAACTAACCGATGAACTTATCTCTTACGCAGAAAAACGACGACAAATTCCACGCCCTGCACAAAACCGATCTGCTTTTTTCCCTACAAAACGGGGTGATAAACTGGCGCTAAGCACAATAGAGCGAATATTTCGTTTACTGTGTGAAAACGCTGATATCCATCGGATAGACGGAGGAAGATTCCAACCCCGTCTTCACGATATTCGCCACACGTTTGCATTGAATCGTTTGATATCTTGGTACCGCGAGGGAGCGGACGTGCAGCGGCTTCTTCCTTTTTTGTCTACCTATCTGGGGCATATAGATGTAGCCGCTACCAGGCGCTATCTTGCGATGACGCCGGAACTCCTGCACGAAGCAAGTTTACGCTTTGAACAATATGCAATAGAAGGAGGTAAGCCATGAATAAAAGATCACTGTTGGGGCCATGGGTCCGCCGTTTCCTTCTGGAACATCTGGTTGGTGAACGTAACCTTGCGCATAACACTCAAACAAGCTATCGGGATACATTGGTCTTGCTTCTTCCATTCGCCGCTAAAAACGTTAGTAAGCCGATCGATCTGCTGACAATCGAAGACATCTCTGCAAAAATTGTCCGCCAATTCCTTCTTCAATTAGAAGAGAAACGTGGATGTTCCGTCTCCACCCGAAATCAACGTTTGGCTGCTGTTCATGCTTTGGCCCGCTTTATTGGCGAGCACAGCCCAGAACATATCGCATGGCTTTCCCAAATTCGTTCCATACCCTTCAAAAAAACTTCAACCCCATCAATTGGGTATCTCGAAAAGCCTGAAGTGGACGCTCTGTTAAATGCCCCCAACCGCGACAATCCACAAGGCCTGCGGGACCATGTCTTACTGCTTTTCCTGTATAATTCGGGAGCCCGAGCAAGCGAAGCGGCAAACCTTACCATTGCCGACCTGGACCTCAGCCCTCCTTCATCGGTTACGCTTTCGGGAAAAGGAAGCAAGATTCGGCGTTGTCCCTTGTGGCCAGCAACGGCCAGCAAATTAGCTTCTCTCGTCGTCGGACGGAAATCCTATGAACCAGTTTTCTTAAACCGCAGAAAACAGCCAATCACACGATTCGGAATCCTTGCAATTGTCAAACGATCAGCCCTAACAGCAAGTCAAACATTGCCCAAATTATCCTCCAAGCGAGTCACCACCCACATCATCCGCCACACAACCGCAGTTCATTTATTACGTTCTGGAGTCGACATCAATACCATCCGTGCCTGGCTTGGACATGTATCCCTCGATACAACTCACGTTTATGCAGAAGTAGATCTTGAAATGAAGGCAAAAGCCCTTGCTAAATGTGATGTTCCCACATCAGCTTCGGATAACATCGATAATTGGTCCAATAATCCTGAATTGATGGCATTTCTGAGATCATTGTGATCTGAAAAACACTTTGTTTATGTGATGGCCGTAAAACGAAAACTCACCTCAAATCAGTATTTTGAACAGTCAACACAACATAAGTGCGGCCTTCACATAACGCATCTTATGTGTTATTGCACATAAGATGTGGAAAAACCGCACGTCCGGGTCTGTGCGGGGGGCGCTGGGTAACCGGCGTTCCTACCGTGAGAGGTGCAATGTGCAATGCTTAGGAAACTATTGGAGACTCAATGGAAGATAGTGCCGACATATTCAGACATACAATCCATTACTCGTTTCATCTGTTGGCACCATTTTTATTCGCTAAATTATTCTGGAAGAAAAATTGGAAGAAAGCAGGGCTGATTATGGTGGCAACAATGCTCATGGACCTCGACCATCTCCTGTCTGATCCAATTTTTGATCCCAATCGCTGCAGCATAGGATTTCATCCTCTCCACACTTTATGGGCGGGGATATTTTATTGCGGCTTTCTGGCAGTTCCTTCATGGAAGTGGCGTGCAGTATCCGTCGGCTGCTTGTGGCATTTATGCACAGATTTCATTGATTGTTTACTTGGCGGATTATAGCCCTAACTATTCCGCCACTGAAGAGTTCATTAAAAAAGTCGGCACCTCACCAAAGGCTTCACCAGACGCCGTATGCCATGCGGATTTCCAAGCGTAGTCTGTACACGACGCTGGTGAACTCGTCGTTCTAGTGGCGAGGAAAGTTCGGCGTATCTTGCTGGGTGAAAGTCCCTGTCGGGAGGAAAATCAGTAATGGCTTTCTGTAAGGGTTAGCCGCCCACCCGTATCGAGCCCTGGGCCCATGGCGGCGTTGACGGATATCGCGAATTCGACCGGCTTAAAATCTCCACGCCATTCACCGTCAGGCTCAAAGCACTGAAGTGCTCCACCACCTTTCCCCGAAGCACATAGGGGCGTTTCAGATTTAATATGTTGCAAAACCGGTGGTACACATCCGGGAAAAAAACCGCTTCGCAGGTGCCGGTCAAATCTTCAAAGGTCATGAATTTCATGGGTCTGCCGTCTTTGTCATGAACCGTCTTGCTGATCACGGGCCAGCCCACCACGGTCACCGGTTTTCCAATACGGGTGGAAAGCTCCCGAAGCTTGACATACCGCAATCCTTTTAAACCATCGGCGTACAGGGCCAGGGGGTGGGCCGAGAGCATAAAGCCGAATACCTCTGATTCATGTTTCAGCATCACGTCCCTCGGGTATGGGTTGCAGCTTTTGGGTAAAAGAGGCCTCGCTTTTGAAGCGCCCATGCCATCAAACAAACCGGGTGCCTGCTGATCTTTTTTCCGTTGATAAAATGCCAGGACCTGCCACAGAAGATGGGGTCGGGACGTGCCCGGTGAAATGGCATCAAAACATCCCGCCTTGATCAAAATACGGACGTCTTCAAAGTGAATACGGGGGCCGGAACGGATCAGAAAATCTTCCAGAGAACCAAACGGACCATGGGTGGACCGTTCATGCATAATCGCTTCCAGCGCATCTTTTGACAAGTTTTTCAGCTGCATGAACCCCATGCGAATCTCTTTTCCGTTACCGGCATATTGGATACGGCTCAGATTGATATGGGGCGGCAGCACGCGAAGCCCCATGCGCCGCGCCTCTGATATGTAGCTGAAGGTGCTGTAATAGCCGCCACCGTTTGAGATGACGGCCGCCATGAACTCCGCCGGATAGTGGGCCCTGAGCCAGGCGGACTTGTAGGCCACCAGGGTGTAGCTGGCGGAATGGGGTTTACAGAAGCTGTACCCGTCAAACCCCATCATCATGTTCCAAACTTCCTGAATGACGGTATCTTCAACCCCCCGCTTTCGGGCGCCTTTCACAAACCGATCGCGAAAATCCCGCAGTTTTTTCTCCCGGTGTTTTTTGCTGACGGTTTTTCGCAGCACATCCGCTTCAGCCGCATCAAATCCGGCCAAATAAATGGCCGTCCGGCTCAACTGTTCCTGGAACACCATGACCCCCAGGGTCTCATTCAAAACCGGCGCCAGAAGTGGGTGTGGCGGCTTCCAGGGAGCCCCTTTCAAACGGCTCAACCAGTCATGGATGCTTTGGTTCGAAGCCGGCCGAATGATGGAGGTGACCACCACATTGAGGGAAAAGTGATCCATGCGAAGATAGTCTTCAAACCGCGCCCCGGCCCCCACCTGGATGAGCACCTGTCGGGTGGCCGGGCTTTCAAAGTAAAACACGCCAAAGGTGTTCCCCTTGTAAAAAATTTTCGCGGTATCCGGGTCCTGAAGGGGATTTAAATCCGCATAGTCCATATGGCGCCCATAATTTTCGTTCACCATGGCCAGCGCATCCCGAATCACCGCCAGACTTCGGTTGCCCAGAATATCGATCTTCACCAGCCCCGAATCCTCCACCGAGTCCTTTTCCCACTGAAGCACCTGCCGGCCGTCACTGGAGATTTCCACCGGACAGTAGGTACGGATCTCATCGGGGGTGATCACCACGCCGCCGCAGTGGGTGGCCAGGTGGTTGAAATGCCCCTGTAGCCGGCATGCGGCATTCAGGATGGCATCCCATGGCTTTTCAAACAACAGGTCGCGCATTTTCGGCTGTTGCGTCAAATCCTTTTCCATATTTTCAAGACGCCATTTGAGACCGATTTTCTCCGTGACCCGGCCGATCTCCCGGTCCGTCAGGCCAAACACTTTGGCCACTTCCCGAATGGCGGACCGGGCCCCGAATCCGTTGTGGTTGGCCACCATGGCCACATGTCCGTGACCGTGCCGCGCAAAGATATCATCAATTACGCCATCCCGCTCATCCCAGGCAAAATCCACATCGATATCCGGTGGGTCCATTCGGCCGGGATTTAGAAACCGCTCAAAAAAAAGCCCGTGTGCAATGGGATCCACATGGGTGATGCCCAAGGCGTATGAAACAATGGAGGCCGCCGCACTTCCCCGGCCGCAGGATTGCCGTGCCCGACGTGCAATATCGGCCACCACCAGAAAATAGGGGGCGAAATTTTTTTCTCGAATGATGTTCATTTCATGGTCTATTCGCTCTTTCACTTCCGCCGTTACCTTTTTGTAACGCTTGAGGCACCCTTTCAGGGTGTCCCGGTACAGACGCTCAAACGCCGCTTCCCGGTCCATCTGTTCAAACCGGGGAAAAATTACCCGGTCAAAGTCCCACTTCAGTGTGGTCTCATTCGCCACCTTCACGGTATTCAAGAGCGCTTCCGGCGCATGGGGGTACTGATCCGCCATGCACCGGGCATCTGCCAAAAAGCCGTCATCCCGGCACAGATCCGTATCTTTCAGCCGGGACAGTTTGGTGTTCAGCGACATGGCCCGCAAAATGCGGTGCAGCTGAAACTGTCCCTTTTCAAGGAGATAGGTCCGGTTGGTGGCCAGGGGGGGAATACCGGTTTTTCGGGAGAAGGCATAACACCTTGCCATTTGATACCCCGGTGACATTTCCACAAACAGATTTTTCAGACCCGCCTGTTTCATGGCTTTGAGCAGGGTAAAATCATCGGAGAATACCACCAGTCCGTGGCGATGTTTGATGATGGCGCTGATTAGATCAAAATCCGTGTAGCAGTGGCGGTCGGAAAGAATGCGGCAGAGGTTGGCGTATCCTTGAAAATTCTGAATCAGCAGCACCGCTCGCCGGGGGCCACACACCACTTCACTTCCCACAATGGGCAGAATCCCCGCATCCCGTGCCGCCTGAACAAAAAAAACCAGCCCGTACATGCCGTTGGTATCGGTGAGCGCCAGGCGGTCCATGCCCAGGGTCTTGGCCTGGCGGCAAAGGTCTTCAATGGAGGCGACGCCCCAACCTTTTGAGTAGTCCGAATGAACGTTCAGATGGACAAAGGGAGTGCGGAGTGCGGAATGCGGCGTGCGGCGTGAAGACGTGTTCTTTTGGGGTTTAGAGGGCATTTGTTTTTCCCTGAGACAGGCGCGCATAACCGCATAACAACGTTAATGAACCGCGGAACTCGAAGCATTCCGCAATCCGCATTCCGCACACCGCATTCCAAACCGCACCGCTCCCTGACCATACCGATCCTGAATCCGATCCATGGCATGGATCAGCCGGTTGATTTTTTCCCCATGGGGTTTAGGGGTTTGAAACAGAGACAGCTGCACATGGGCGGCTCGAAATTCTCGAAACCAGACTTTGAAAAACCGCACCCGAACCCGCCTTTGGCACACGTCGAAAAACAGCTTTTCCAGAACCGCACAAAGGGACCGGTTTTGAAGGTGCGGTCCATTTGGCTGCATCTGTTCCGGCAAGAGCTTTATCAACCGCGTGGCGCTCGCCTGATCCGCATATCGCACCATCAAGCCGGCCTTCAGAGGATACCAGCCGCGTTTTCGGATGTCATAAAAGCAGGTATCCACCAGGCGCCAGAACAGTCCAAGAAGCCGTTCATCATCGTTTTCATCCTGCGCAAGCGTAATTTCCTCGCTGATGACGGGTGTACCGGCCCCCGCATAGACCGGCGTGGCATCCATCCCCTGGGACCACTGATGAATGAGACCCGCCCGGCGGCCGAAGATCAGCTTCAATTGCCCCATGTCCAGAGCCGCCAGATGCCCCACCCGTGAAATGTTCAGCTCTTCCAGAAGTCGCCTTCGGCGGACAGGCCCGATACCCGGAAGCACATCCACCCGCAAAGGGGCCATAAAGGCCGCTTCACGGCCATATGTTACATGAAATATGCCTGTCGCGTCTTTTGCCGCGGCGGGTGTTCGAGAGGCCACACTGGACACCAGTTTGTTGCCGGCCACCCCCAGGGTTCCCCCAAGACCCAGATGGTCACGGATGTCCTGCTGAAGGCGACGGCTCACATCCCGCACTGGCCCAAAGAGCCTTTCGGCCCCGGTCAAATCCAGAAAAAGGTGTCCCGGTCGGACCGCCTCCCAGAGCGGTGTGTAGTGTGATGCGGTCCGGGTCAGATGCCGGTTGATTTTTTTGGCGGTTTCGGGATCAGGCGGCAGAACCTTCAAGCCCGGACATCGTTTCATGGCCGTTGAAAGGGGCATCCCCTTGAAGAGCCCCTCTCGTCTCGCCTCACCGGAAACCGAGAGGACCACGGGCCGGTCGGACTGAACCGGCGCCATCACGACGGGCCGATTTCGCAGCCGGGGCTGGGAAAGGCGGGCCACGGCAATGGGAAAGGCAGCTATATGCAGATGCACGATGCTGCGATGACCAGAAGCTGTTGTCATCGGTAATACCTCATGACCCCCACCACTTTTCCTTCAATGCGAAAACTTTCATCCTGAACCCGAATGGAGGGCATATCCCCGTGTGACGGTTGAAGTTCCACATGGTCCTTCCGCCGGTAATACCGCTTTACCGTGACCCCGTTGTTCACCAGGGCCACCACGATCTCTCCGTTTTTGGCCGTGGCCTGCTTTCGCACCACCACAAAGTCCCCATCCAGAATACCCGCCTCCTCCATGGAAACCCCCTTGACCTGAAGCACAAAACACTCCCCTTTATCCGCCATGGAGGGCGGCACCTCCACCACATCCACATCCTCGATAGCCTCAATGGGTTCGCCGGCCGCCACCCGGCCCAGAAGGGGAAATTCAAATTTTTGGGAAAATCGCCGTGTCTGTACGGGACTGATGATCTCGATGGCGCGTTTTTTATTTTTCCCTCCCGGCCGTCGAATGTATCCCTTTTGCTCCAGAAGATTGAGATAGGTGGATACCGTATTATAAGAGGCGAAACCAAAATGCGAGCAGATCTCGTCAAAGGACGGGGACCTTTGCCATCTGTCTATATGCTCGGAGATATAGGTCAAAACCGCCTGCTGCCGTTCCGTCAGTTTCATGGGCGCCTCCGTTATGGGCTATTCAAATGCAGGGATCAAGATACTGTAAGTTTTACTGTAAGTCAAGAAGAACCCTATGCACAAAAAAACCCTCTTTTCCCGCAATCGGGCAAAGAGGGCTTCGTTATCCCCGGGAGATGCATCATTACATCTCATTGATTACTCTTTTAATTTTTTCAGAAGGGAGGCCCCATGGGGGCTCCAGGATCGCAATTCAAAGGGATAACAAAAAATCCTCCATATGAACATGCTCAATGCCGTGATAGGAGCCGCCGGGGATCGCATCCATTGTGACAACTTTTTTCGGGAAGTTGTCGGGGATCGCCAGCAAATTGCCGAATTCCCGATCTCTGACTTTGTCATCGGGGATTAAATAGGCCACCTGAACATACAGTTGTTCGCCCGCTTTTTCGCAAACAAAATCCACCTACTGCTTGCCGATTTGACCGACGGTAACATCGTATCCCGCGGCCTTCAGATGCATGAAAGCCACATTTTCTAGAATTTTACCCACCCGCCGCTGCCCGCGAGTTGATTTTCCACGTCTCTTTCCACTGTCCGTCGGCACTTTCCAGCAGCATCTTCGTGTACGGATGCGCGGGCCGGGAAAGAAAAGGACGAGGGCCCGGGTCAGATGCCGGTTGACTTTTTTAGCGGTTTCGGGATCAGGCGGCAATATGCAGATGGACAATGCTGCGATGACCACAAGCTGTTGTCATCGGTAATACCTCTCATATCATGCCGAATCATCTTCAAAACAATCAGAATTGACGTCATGACGTTTAGGCGTTATAATGTCACATCAAAAATAGGAGGTGACATTATGGCAGCACCCGCAAAACGAGCCACTGTGTATTTTGATCCCATTATACACAAAGCATTGAAATTAAAGTCTGTAGAAACTTCCAAATCAATCTCCGAACTTGTGAATGTGGCCGTCAAGGAAGCTCTTTTAGAGGATGCCGAGGATATCACGGCTTTTGAGGAAAGGGCAAATGAACCGCTGATTAGTTTCTCTGAAATGGTTAAAAGGCTAAAAGACGATGGCCGAATATGAAATCTTTTTCAAAGAATCGGTTTGGAAAGATATCAAAAATGTTCCCAAGAAAGATCTGAAAAGGATCCTTTCGCGCATTGAACGCCTTGGAGATAATCCCCGCCCCGCGGGATGTGAAAAACTTACAGGTCAAGAGCTATATCGCATTCGCCAAGGAAATTATCGTATTGTATATTCAGTACAGGATAATGCGTTTACGGTTTGGGTTATCACAGTTGGTCATAGAAAAAAAGTATATCGCTAAAGCGAACCAAACGCCGCACCAGACGCCTGATGCTTCAATCGGGATGAAAACAATTTTCCCAATTCAGAGTTTTATGGAGGGGGCTACCATTGAATTATGTATGAATTAAAGAACATCTCTCATCAACACGGCATCTTCAGGCAGGAATGGTTCGAAATATAGCGTCACGAAAAAAAATGACATGCGACTCGTCGGTGTTCGATTTCTCGAATTGAAGGGGGTGTCTTTTCACACAGGTCCTGCCGGTTCGGGCATCTGGAGAAAAAGGGACATCCCTCCGTTACCGCTGCCCGCGAGTTGATTTTCCACGTCTCTTTCCACTGTCCGTCGGCACTTTCCAGCAGCATCTTCGTGTACGGATGCGCGGGCCGGGAAAGCACCAGCGACGCCGGTCCCAGCTCCACCAGCCCCCCTGCCAGCATAATGGCAATACGGTCGCTGATTTTGCGGGCAAGGGCCATGTCGTGGCTGACAAAGAGCATGGTCAGACCCCGCTCGGTTTGAAGGTCAAGGAGCAGTTTCAACACCTTTGCCTGAACACTGGGGTCCAGAGCGCTGGTGGGTTCATCGGCGATGAGCAGCTTCGGGGAAAGGACGAGGGCCCGGGCAATGCAGACCCGCTGAAGGGCGCCCATGTTCAGTTCATGGGGATAGCGTCCTAAAAAGGTATCGTCCGTGGACAAGTGCACATCCGCCAGGACTGACTTGACCTTTTTCCGCCTCTCGGTTTTGTCTTTCCCCACATTGTGTATGTTAAGGGGTTCCGCCACGGCGTCATATACGGTAAAGCGATGGCTGATGGATTCCGCCGGATTCTGGTAAACCACGCCGATCCGGCCAGCCAGGGATTTGACATCATTTTTCAGCCATTCATCCATATCGCGGTCTTCAAATGTACGCCGGCCCCGGTCCTGCCGCATGACGCCGGCCGCGATCATGGCCAGGGTGCTCTTCCCCGATCCTGTTTCACCCACCAGGGACAGAAGTTCTCCCGCCTTCAACGTTAGATCCAGGGGCTTGAGGGCTTTGATCTTGCCGTAATCTTTGGCAATCCCTTCAAAGGACAGCATATGGACGATGCCGCGACGAATGCATCTGACCCGGTGATGTCCCACCGCTTCCAGTGTGATGGCCCCCGTTTTGCAGGGGTCGATGGCCTGGGTACACCGGCCCTGAAAAAGGCATCCCGTCGGCGGTGCGTGTCCGTCCGCATGGGATGATTCAGGGATTTGAATATGGGAATGGTGGTACTGCACCTCGTTTCGATGACCGTGCTGATGGATCAGACGGTAAAATGCGTCTCCCCGGATGCCCCCCAGATCCCGGGCCGTATTCATGGTGGGATAGGACCTGCCCAGGGCCAGAGTGTAGGGGTGAACGGGATTTGAGAGCATTTCCCTCGCGGGCAGGGTTTCCATGATCTGTCCCAGATAAAGGACGGCCATTTCATCGCCATGGCGCACGGCGAATTCAAGGTCGTGGGTGATCAAAAGAATACTCTTGCCCCGTTTTTTGTAATCCCTGATGATTTCCCCCACAAAGCTTTTGTTCAGAGCATCCAGCGCCGAGGTGGGTTCATCCATGATGAGAATTTCAGGGTCCAGGATCATGGCCATGGCCAGAAGACTTCGCTGCACCTGTCCCCCGCTCAGTTGATGGGGATACCGGCCATGGCATGCTTCGGGCAGACCGATATTGAAAAGCGCGAGGGATGCCCGTTTCAAGGCCTCTTTTCGGGTTGCGCCTTCCTTGTCCATGACGGGCTCCGCCACCTGGTCGATGATCCGGTAAGCGGGATTCAGGGTGGTGGCGCCGGTTTGAAAGACCATTGACATCTTTCGCCATCGCATTCGGTTAAGGGCCTGCTCATCCTGAAAATTTATTTCCCGGTGGTTCAGAAAGATTTGTCCCTCCGTTTCGGCGTTTTCAGGAAGCAGCCCGAGACAAGCCTTGCCAAGGGTGGTCTTTCCGGAGCCCGATTCACCCACCAGGGCAAGGCACTGCCCCTCCCGGATCTTCAGGTTTACCTCCTCAACGGCCTGAATGCCGTGATTCTCGTCTCGGTAAACAACGCCGAAATCCTTGATGGTCAGGCTCATGCGATTCTCCCGGGCATGCTTTCCCTGAGCCGTGGGTCCACCACCTTTTCCAGGCTGATGGCCAGGAATGTGACCATCATGATGAGAAGGGACAAACAGACGATGGGAGGGAAGAGCCAATGCCACCAGATGTCCATATAGTAGAATTGGAGGGCATAGCTGATCATCATGCCCAGAGACTTCCGGGTGGGATCCAGAAGGCCCAGAAAAGCGAGAGATGCCTCCATAAACATGGCCATGCGAACCTTCGCGGCAAATCCGATGAGATACAAGGGAAACATCTCCGGAATGAGATGGCGACCGATAATGTACCCGCTGCCGCCCCCCATCTGCCTGGCGGCGCGAACATGAAGGCTCTGCTTGAGGATGAGGGTCTGGGCGCGAATGGTTTTGCCGATGGTGGGCCACATGAGGCTCGACAGTATCAGGGCAAGAACATTGGGCGAAGGCCGAAACAACGCCGCCACAAGAATCAGAATCATGATGGCCGGGGTGGCCAGCATCACATCGGCCAGACGCATCAACAGCATGTCCGTCATGCCGCCAAACCATCCGGCAAGGGCCCCCAGCAACACGCCCATCAAAAGGGCCGCCGATGCGCTGATCATGCCGAAAATCATGGTATTGCGAATGGCGTAAAGGAGTTCCGAGAAAATATCCTGGCCCCCGTCGTTAACGCCCAGGAGGTGATTTGAGGATGGTGGCGACAGGGGGATGAAATCCATGTTCCAGGGGCTGAAGGGGGTCAAAAGGGGCCCCAGAAGGGTAATGGTCAAAAAGAAAATGCTCAAGGTTATGCCGGTCAAAAACCAGGGGTCGCGAAAGAGGGAGCGATAAAGGTTAATGTGCATGCTGAATCCTGGGATCGATGATCCGGTAGGCAAATTCCAGCGCGAGGATAACAGCGAGAACGATCAGGGAACTCATGAGCACTACCGCCTGAATGACCGGCAGGTCCCTGGCCTGGATGGCGTTGTAAAGGAGGGTCCCCACCCCCGGGTACGAATTGAGTTTTTCCACCACCAGGGCTCCCGTAATCATGAAGGCCAGTCGCAATCCGAAACGGGTCACCACGGGAATCAGGGCATTGCGCGCCGCATGGACATATCGAATGCGAAAGGGCGTCAACCCCTTGGCCCGGGCGGTTTTGATGTAATCGGCCATGATGACCATGACCATGCTGTTTCGCGTCAACAGAAAATTACCGGGGAAGTAGGCCAGCACCAATGTGCAGAGCGGCAACGCCAGATGTCGTGCCACATCCACCACATGGGCCGAAAAATTCATTTCCCCATAGGCGGTTTCGGCGCCGGCGGCGGGAAACCATTGCAGTTTCAGGGCGAACACGAACAGTAGAATGACGCCGGCGCAGATTTCAGGGATGCCCTCGAGCACGGTCATTCCGCCCACCATTCCTTTTTCAAGGAAACTGTTGTGTCGCCAGGCCGCTTCAACTCCCGCCACAAACCCCATGATCATGGAAATGATATGGGCCGATCCCATGAGCAGGAGCGTCCACGGAAGCGCCTGAAAAAAAAGGGCCGACACCGGGGTTTTTAAGGCGTAAGAGGCGCCCCAGTCCAGTCGAACCACCCGAACCAGGTAACGCCCGAAGCCCTCATTCCGTCCATAGAAAATCCGCAATGCCGCCTCCTGCTCGGCGGTCAACGGGACCTGCGAGGTGGCGTAGGTGGCCGTCACGAAATCACCGGGAAGAAAACGCGGCAGGGCGTAGCTGAGGTAGGTCATGAACAAGGCGGCCAGACAAAAGGTAACGGCAAGGCCCAGGTTATTGTTAACAACGATCGTGTTCGATTTTAAAGCCATCAGTGTTGTATGAGACTCATCTTGTTTTGCGCGATGGCTGGAAGTTCATCGGCGTAAATTTTCTGTATTTTGTATACCAGTTCTTTTCGTTTTTGCAAGGCCATTTTCGTTATTTGGGATTTCAGCCGTTCAAGTGTGTTGGAAAATGATGGGAATGAGCCTCGGGGAATTGGCCGAAACGCTTCATGGATTCTTCCAGGTATTTTTCGCAATAGGTGCAGAAGTTGAGCATGATGCGGTCGATATCTTGAATATTGCCGGAAAAATGCATGAGACATTTCTCATCGGCGCAATGCACCATCTCAAAGAGATGGCCCAGCTCATGAAGCACTATTTTTACCAGCCGTTCCAGTGTTTTTGATGGCGAGGGCCGGTCCTGTCGTCCCCCTTTCATCAACCGGTACATGGAGACCAATGCGAATTTTCCGCCCTCTTGAGCCTCCCCCATCACATGGGTAAAGATGGGGATAAAGAGATCCACGTTGACGATGGCGATCACCTTGACGTAGGCTTCAAAGCTCATGGCCTCCAATGCCATGATAATGGTTGCTGCGTTATACTGCCTTCGTCGTTCATCAAAGGCATATCGAGGGGCTTTAAGGGGCGACAGAATAATCGCGCGGCGTTTGTAATAGCGGGGAATGTGATCCGCCACGGCATTCAGGGCCGCTTCAGGAACTTTCCCGACGGGCAAGACCGCAATGCATTGCTTACCGGGATTTAAGGGATCGGGCATTTCAACGGGTGGCTCATTGGCCCCTTTGGAGGCCATATCGCTTGATCATCTTGTGCAGGGTCACCCGGTTGATGCCGAGAATTTCAGCGGAACGGGTGACGTTCCAGTCGTTTTCCATCAGGACGTCATGGACATAGTTTGTTTCCCGCTCTTTCAGGGTTCGCGCGCCATTGCGTGGGGCGGCGGATACATTCAGAAATGAGAAATTCTCAATGCCGAGGGTTCTTTTTTTAGAAAGAACAACGGCCCGTTCAAGGGCGTTTTCAAGCTCCCTGACATTGCCCGGCCAATCGTACTGTTTTAAAAATTTTTCGGCTTCCGGGGTGATGTGGTCCACGTGTTTGGTGGTTTCCCGGCTGTATTTGTTCAGAAAATGTTCGGCCAGCAGGGGAATATCTTCCTTCCTTTTCCGAAGGGGCGGCATTTGAAGGGTGATGACGTTAATCCGGTAGAAAAAATCTTCACGAAACCGGCCCGAAGACACTTCTTCCGGCAGATTACGCCGTGTTGAGGAAATCAGCCTGAAATCCACGTCGATGGCGGCCCGCTCTCCCACTCGAATAATTTCCTTTTCCTCCAGCACCCGCAATAAATCCACCTGCATCTTGGGGCTGATTTCCCCGATTTCATCCAGGAAAAGGGAACCACCCGAGGCCACTTCCAGGAAGCCTTTGCGTGTCCGGTCCGCACCGGTGAAAGCCCCCTTCTGGTGGCCGAACAGTTCGCTTTCCAGCAGGGTGTCGGGAAGCGCGCCGCAGTTAATGGCAATGAAGGGTCCTTTGGAACGATGGCTCTTGGCATGAATGGCCTTGGCCACCAGCTCTTTTCCGGTTCCGGTCTCTCCCGTAATCAGGATGGAAGAATCGCTTTTGGCGACCTCGGGAATCAGTTCAAACAGTTCCCGCATGGGGGGCGATTGCCCGATAATATTGTCAAAACGGGTGATTTCATCCAGAAGTCCCTTCACATAGCGGTATTTGCGGGCCAGCTTCATCTGCGAAACAGTTTTTTCAATGATCAGGCCCAGCTGATCGGGCCTGAAGGGTTTCAAGAGATAATCATCGGCGCCGATTTTCATGGCTTCAACCGCGGACTCCACGGAACCATATGCGGTAATAATGATAACGATGGTATCGGGGTAGGACGCTTTTACCCGCCTCAACACCTCGAGCCCATCCATCTTGGGCATCTTGATATCCAGAAAAAGGATGTCGAAGGGGGTTTTTTCCAGTTTGTCCAAAGCCTCAAAGCCCGATGAGGCGATATCCACAAAATGACCGGCTCTCTCAAACCAATGGTACAGGGATTCCCGAACGATCATTTCGTCGTCCACCACCATGATCTTCATTTTACCGTCCATGAGGTCCTCCCACCACAGAGAATAACACTATGGGCATACACTGGGAAACGTCAAGGTGAACGTACTCCCTTTACCGATGCGGCTCGTGACCCGAACATTGCCCCCATGACCTTTCACCACGCCGTAGACAATGGAAAGCCCGAGACCGGTGCCCCTGCCTTCCCCCTTGGTGGTGAAAAAAGGATCAAAAATATGGGGCAGATTTTCTTCGGCAATACCACCGCCAGTGTCCGTAAACACCACCCTCAAAATGGATTTTTTTGCGTCGTATTCGGAGGTAATGCGCAACTCCCCCCCCTGGGGCATGGCGTCAATGGCATTGAAAACCAGATTCAAAAAACATTGCTGAAGTTCATTGACATCGCCCTTAACCATTAAGGGTTGTTCAGATAATGCCAGCCTGAGATCGATGCTTTGAAGCCCCATTTTATGCTGGGTCAACGCGATAACGGATCGGATGATGCCGCCTATTTCCACATCCCGAATCTCCATGGTCGATTCCCTGGCAAAAGAGAGTAGACCTGAAATAATATTGCCGCACCGCTCCAGCTCACTGCTCATGAGATCCAGATATTTTTTGAACTGTTCCAGATCTTTTTGGGAGGGCTTTCCCGATTCCAGGATGGATTTCATGAGATGGGAGAAGGTCAACAGCCCCTGAATGGGGTTGTTGATTTCATGCACGCAGCTTGCCGAGAGTTGCCCCAGGGAAATCATTCGGTCTTCCTGCGCCAGTTTCCCCATATCGGTTTTGAGTTCCGTGAGGCGCCTTTCCCATCGTGGCGAAAGATCATCGGTAATATCCCGCCAGATTTCAATGATCCGCACCACGTCGCCCGAACCGTTCTTCACCGGATAGGTTTCAAGATCGCAGAAAGTGGTATATTTGCCGTCTATGGCATGTTCATGGATGGTATGGGCGCTTTCCCCGGTTTTCAAGGTTTCCATCATGGGGCAGGCCACATCGGGGTCCCATTCTGAACAGGGTGAAGAAAAACCGTGGGTGATTTCATAGCAGTGTTTGCCCAATGCTTCTCTTTTGGTTCGGTTCACCGCCTTCAGGTAGGCTTCACTGGCTTCCAGGATGGTGAAATCAGGCGCCAGAAGTACGATCCGTTCGTTGGCGTGTTGAAGGAGAAAATCCGACATCATTCTTACTGGGGAAATATCCTTGGTTTTTGAACTGGAATGACCGCTGGATCGGATGAACCACATAATCAACTGGGCCAGGTTATAACCGATGACCCACAACCCTTCAGGTTTTTGACGGATAACCTCCATCAAAACATCTTTCGCGTTGGTCAGTTCCACAATGCCGGTGAGTGACGGCAGCGACAGCAGTTCCGTCAGGCTGTCCGTGGTGAAAATGCCGCTGTTTTTTGCTGCTATCAGGCCTTCGCCATTGCGGTTTGGATCGCAAACCCCGGCGATGCGAATGGCTATTTCCGGTATGGGATCAAATTGAAGAAGTTTAAGAAAGGCTTTGCAGGTTCGTCCACCACCCACAATGGCCAGGGTCAGGGTCGGTTTTTGGGCTTTATTTCCAGACAGTGTACTGCCGGCCACCATGACGGCATCTCCAGATAAGGAAGTGTATTTGAATAGCTTTACACATAATTTCCATTTGCAGTATATGTGAAAGTGATGCTTCGGGTCAAGGGGTGTGGGAAAATGTCCAGTTTTTAAACCTGGGCGATTGTGCCGCTGATAGAGACCTTGCCCGAAGCTGGCAATCCGACCGCTATGAACTCTGTAAACGCAAGGTGGCCCGGGCATAACCCAGGCCTTTTTATTAGAGAGCGGGGTTTTTTCGAACCTTTGTACCCTGCTCAAACGCGTGAGCGATTTGGATCAGCTTGGGTTCCTCAAATGGGCTGGCCACAATCTGAAGACCAATGGGAAGGCCCGTACCACTATAGCCCGCGGGTACAGTAATAGCCGGATAACCCACTACGCTAACTGGATCACAATCCTTGATAAATGTTAGGAATGTGTTCACTTTTTTTCCATTAAGGTCTGTTTCCACATCTTCACCGATCTTGGAGGCTGGGAGAGGGGTCGTTGGGAGGAGCAACGCGTCAACCCCCGACATGGCTTCCTTAAAACCTGAGATCATCTTGTTGCGGTCTTCCCGGACGGATTTGGCATAAGCATATCCAGGTACTGGTTTGGATTCAGGTGTGCCTATTTGGCTTCCCAAAACGCTCTTTACATCGGGGCCCATTTGATCAAGATATTCTGCTATAGTGGCCTTTGGTTTGAACGCTTTAAGATAGTCTTCCATAAGATATATGCATTCGGCCAGGACAATGTTAAAACCGGTTGGGGTTGCAATATCCATATGTTTCACCTCAACTTCCTTAACAATCCCGCCCATATTCTGTATCTCACGAATCGATTCGTCTATCACCTTGCGCGTATCTGCGTGAATACCCTCGAAGAAATATTTTCTGGGAACACCAAATCGTTTTCCCCTCAGACCCCCTTTAACATAGGACAAATAATTGGGCACCGGATTTGCGGAGGATTCCGGGTCTCTGGGATCTTTTCCCGCCATCACTTCCAAAAGCATCGCGGAATCCTTGACCGTGCGGGTCAAAGGGCCTATGACATCGCGGGTAAATGAAAGGTACATCATGCCGCCTCTTCCGACTCTGCCCAGCGTTGGCTTCAGGCCGACCAGGCTGCACAGTGAAGCGGGTATTCTGACCGAACCTCCTGTGTCTGTTCCAATGGCGCCCGCACAAAAACCAGCGGCAACAGCTGCCGCGGATCCACCACTGGATCCACCAGGGATTCTTGAGGGATCGTATGGATTCCGTGTGGGCCCGTAGAAGGGATTGTTGGTGGTGATACCAAAGGCAAATTCATGCATATTGGTCTTGCCTAGAACAATGGCGCCTGCCTTTTGAAGTTTGTTTATCACGTGGGCATTCGTTGGAGGAATCCAATATTCGAGGATTTTCGACCCCCCGGTGGTTCTTATATCCTTCGTATCAAGATTGTCCTTCAAAGCTAAGGGAATGCCATGCAAAGGGCCTTTGAATTTCTTTTGTTTGGTTAAAGCGTCAAGTTGTTCGGCCTGTTTCAGCGCTTCCTCTCCCACGACGGTGATGTACGCATTGATGCCTCTTCTGCCGCCAAAACGCTGAATACGCTTAAGGTAGAGTTTTACCAATTCCTGGGAGCTTGTCTTTCCACTTCGAATCATTTGCGCCAAGTCGTATAATGAACTCTGAGCCAAGGCTTCCTCTGAAGCAGATCCTCCCCAAGCCAGTCCGCCCATGGAACCTGTCAAGGCTAATCCTGCCCCTGCTGCGAGACTGGTCTTGATAAACGTTCTGCGATCTATTGCTTTTCCTTCTCCATCCATTATTTTTCCTCCCTTCTAATGTTTTCCTTGTCCTCGCCCAAATCAATTCCCTTCAAAGGGAAATGGCCCTTTTACAGCCTGTTAAGACAATTAAAACATTCTCAAGTTGAATTGGGTATCCCCATTTTTGGGGATGAATAGCGTTGACCTAAATTAGAAAGAAATATCCACTATTTCTTCTAATAATCCTGATATGAGTTCTGAGCGGTTTGTAACATCAATCTTGTTGAAGATATGCTTCAGATGAGTTCTAACGGTTGAAAAAGCGATTTCCAGAACTGAAGCGATTTCTCGATCAGTTAGACCCTTGCAGACAAGTAGGCAGATATCTGTCTCGCGGGGACTCAGTTGATACCGCCTAATGAGAAAATCTTTATTGACGATTGCCGGAGAGGCCCGATAGGCCATGACAGCTGTCAAAGATTGCGCATCATTGCGAGACAATGTGGGGAGAACGGACAAAAAATACGGTCCCCACTCTGTTCTGCATCGAACCCCTTTTGTCAGAGAATACATCTGATCATAAAAAGATGAATACTCAGCATCAGGCAGGCTTTCTTCTATCATTCTGGCGTTTCTGTTCTGAAAAACAGAGTTGCCTGCCTCATCAAAAAGGAAAAGCGCAGTATTCGTATTTTCAAGCAATTTTTGCCAAAAACCAGCAACCCCTTTGGCTGAAGTGATAACCCTGGCGTTGCGTAGAGCGTTTCGAAAATAAGGCAGGATAAAATCAAGAAGGGCAACTTCCCTTTTTCCAAAATCGGGTCTGTTCTTTGCTCTCCAGATCCGTAAATCACCAATGTTCAGATCACCGTCATACGCATAGAGGTTTATTCCATGATGAAGGCCGTCTCGCATAAGAAAATCATTAAAAAATTCCGTCTTTTCAAGTTCTTTCTGTGGCATAACTTCACAGACAAGGGTTGCCTGCCTTCGTTCCTGTAGCGATGGTGTTATTGGATCGCAAAGCCGGTAATAAGTGTCGTACTGCTGGATGTTATTAGGGCTCATGTTGAAGAAAACAACGTCTTCAAAAGCCTGCCGGTCTTGATTCCATATGAAAGAAGCAAGATAATCAGCCTGAATAAGGGTCAATAATGATTCAGAGATGCATTCGCGAAAAACCTTTTGATCATGACTCCTCGATAGTTTTTCGAGGATCGAAAAAAGAAGCTTTAACTCACCTGCGTTTAGATTTGAGAGCTCGCTTTCCATCTTCGTATCATAGTAATCTTGAGCGGATAATGTCTGTGTTCAAAATTTTTCTCGTTCGGCGCTTCGTCTTAGAACAAGATGTTGCTCCTGACGGAATGGGCCATATACCGTCAGAAGCGGGGAAAGCAGAATTTGAGATGCATTTTCATGAATGGAAAAAACTTCATATTTAGAGTAACCTCTTGATTGATTAAACAATATAGTTTTTTTCGGGTCAAGAGAAATCAGCCCTCCAAAAACTGAGGGCTTTTTTAGCAGGATCTGGGTTGTTTCTTGCCGGCCTCTTTCCTTTCAAACAAACCTGGGTCGTTGGCGCAGGATAGACGTCTTTTTCTGCTTCGTGGTTTGGCGAGCGCCAAGACGTATGCGGAAAATGTGACTTCGCATAAGAAATTTGGACGGGCTGTTTGGCTAGATTTTGCTGTATTGCTGCACTGCAATACCTGCTAATACATCAATCAGCGAAAAAGTTGACATGAAAACTCAAAATCCCATCTGAGCACAATCTAATTTGACATTTTGGTTGCGATCCAATGCCACTACATCTTGTCGTGTTCCCCTGATAGGCCATCCTCGCATGATGCAGGGTTACCTATATTCAAAATGCGTTTGATTTTACCCCGGAAAAAGTGGATGATTGATCTTCCGGTGTTGCATGATTTTAGCGACGTTGGGGTGAAGAAGTATGCAAGCATCCGTTTCCTGGAACCGGACCGGTGGAAAATTGGTCAACTACCAGATGTAGTGGTCGGAAGACTTCCGTGTCTGACGTTACACGAACAACCGAAGGTATGGCTGGAATATTATGGGACCGCCGGGAAACCAGGCGGCAAACGGAGAAAACAAACCTCAGCCTGCAGCCATGGGAGGCCCCAGTCTACTCGACTAAGCCTCACATGAGGGTACTGTCAGATGGCAGAGAATCTCGATTATCTTCTCTGATTTTTCAAGTACAAGATTGTCATACAAAACACGGCTTCAAAGCTGGCCTCATTTTCTCATGATCTATATTCTTCTTATTTCAGTCCGGCCTTGCGCAGGGCGTTGACCCGACGTTCCAGGTAAGCCGGGTCCTTATATCCATAAGTGACCAGTTTGCTGATTATATTTAACGAAAATTCGGGATTTAGCCTGAGTACCTCTGCCGCGTGAGTTCGTGCTTTCTCGTCCTGACCAAGCTCCGCATAAACCTCGGCAAGAAACAGGTGTGAGACGTAGGGTGGAAATTCACTTTTCAGGGAACGGTCGAGGAGTTGCTTGTATACGGTTAGCGCTTCTTCATAGCGTCCCGTCATGCGGTAGGCTCCACCCAGCCATTGTAGGTAGTAGGCTGGATAATAGGGATGAAGACGCATCGCCTTCTTGACTAACCCGATGGCATCATCGAACCTGCCCACCCTGTTCATGGTAGCCGCCAAAATGACATGGGCTTGCGCATTGGTTGGACCGAGGTCTATGGATTTTTTACCTTCAGTAATGGCCTCTTTATACCGTTTTTGCCGGGAATAAATAGTTCCTAATAAGGCATGGACATCGGAATCGGAGTCATCCAGTGCCAGGGTCTTTTGGGCGATTTGGACGACCTTCTCGAAAGATTCGGAAGGGGATTGGCTATATCTGGATGCGACAAGATGGGTCCATGCAAGCCTCACCCAGGCCCAGACATAATTAGGGTCCAGTTTTACGGCCCGCTCGAAAAGCGCCATTGCCTTGGCGATGTTCTCCTTTGAAGGTCGCTCAAATAGCTTCAGCCCTCTGACCGCACAGCTCCAGGCCTCCAGATTCATGGTTGTTTCTTGGCTTACCCGGGCCTGTTCTCCTTCTGTCAGTTTCACCTGGAGTTCAACAATGATCTTATGTGCGATCTCATCTTGGAGGGCAAAGAGGTCCTTCATATCCCGATCGTATTTTTCTGACCAGAGGTGGTGCCCTGTGATAGCGTCTATGAGCTGGGCAGTAATCCTTACACGGTTTCCGATCTTTTGGGCGCTCCCTTCCAGTACATAGCGCACACCAAGCTCTTCGCTTACCTGCTGGATTTTCACCGGCTTACCCTTGTAAGTGAATGTGGAATTACTGGCAATGACGAACATTTCCGAAATCTTGGACAGGGCGGAAATGATATTTTCGGAGATCCCGTCAGCTATGTAATCCTGTGTGTGGTCACCACTTAGGTTGCTAAACGGAAGCACGGCAATGGAGGGTTTCTCAGGCAGGGGAAAGGCCATCTTTTCTACTGAGGCAACCTCCATTGGAGGAGGTCGAAAATGATAATTCCAGATCAAGGCAGCAATGACCACCAGAGCTAAAGCCACACCCCCGGCTAAAATAGCTTTGCGTCTCCCAACCGGCACCGCTTTTTCTTTTTCAACCTCTCCGGCCACCGTAACCCTTGGGTCCATTAATACCCGATAAGCCCCCACCGGTCTGGTTATGTTTTTTACTGTTTGATCCCCTAAATACTCATAGCCCAGCGGTAGCTTGGTCTCTATGTGATCAAAGGCTGTTTTAGAAACGCAGATACCTCCAAGGTCTGCCAGGGCCTCTAATCTGGCTGCGATATTGACACCATCACCGTAAATTCGCCCTTCTTCCTCAATGACATCCCCCAGGTTGATGCCGATACGAAATTTCATCCTCCGGTTTTCAGGCAACTCTGCGTTGCGGGCCTGGAACTCTTTCTGAACGGCTACCGCACACTGAACAGCATCGACCACACTGCCAAACTCAGCCAACAGGTTATCCCCAGGGGAGTCCACCACCCGGCCCCGATGTTGTCTGATAAGGCCACCCATGATTTCTCGGCAGGCAGTTATAGCCTCGACAGTTGCAGCCTCATCTTCACCCATCAGTCGGCTATAACCTGCCACATCCGCACTGAAGATAGCACTGAGCTTCCGTTTAAAGTCTTTTGTAGTCATGAGACCACCCCTCATAAAAGATTCGAAGGGAAAAAGATTGTCGCTATTCTGTTGAATTATAGGTAGGTTATTGGCTCTGAATGACATTAAAGATTGGACATCCTGTCAATGTCAAGCAAAATCCAGCTTAGGTCCTTGGCTCTCGATTATGAATAGTGGGCATTTCGAGCCGAATGTACCAAGAGGCTCAGAAGCAGAATTGAAGATGCGACCGGAGGATTTGATGAAAATCACCTGTTAACTTGGGAAGGACAATTTCCCCATAAGCAGTCAAAAACTACTCCGTGGCGATTCAACCTTTCCTATATGAAACATCCGTTTGATTTCATGGAGAAATAGTGTAAGATTGATCTGTCAGTTTTGCACGATTTCGGTGACACCGGGGTGAGGGGTGATGCACGCATCGGGATAACGATGTAAATTGGCAGACCACCATATGTTGTATTGAATCGGACGGGATAACGATGTAAATTGGCAGACCACCATATGTTGTACCATCAAGAAATTTTTATTTTACTTGAAAGACATGACCACATATATGGATATGCTTCCTCAATGGAAACCTTAACCGAATTTTCAATGTCGAATCGACTGTCAAAGACTATCATTGGAAATCATTCGTGGTGCCTGTGACGATGACGCTGCCTGATAGAACCTGTACCCAGAAAAATCTGTATTCATGAACACGTGGAATATTTATTACATTGTCTTCAGACAGGTAGATATGTTTGATGGAAGCGGTATCGCTGACCTTCTGGACCCTCTGACCTTCAAAAACCCGAAAAAGGTCGCCCGTTTCATGGGGTTCGCCGGAGGAACCGCTGCATCCGGCAAGGACGATCAGCAATATGCAACAGCACAGGAATATGGGGGTTCTATGGGTCATCTACAATTCCTCCGTGATTTCTACAACAACCTGCGCTTTGTCCATGGGTTTTAATTCGAAATGCCGTAATTCGAAGGCCTGGCGAAAAAAGAATTCTTTGATGTGAATTCGAAGGCCGCTGATAGTGGTCGAATCGACAATGTCCGTGAAAACCAGCGAATCTTCCACTTGAAAGTGCGTTTCCGCGAGGTCTTCGATACGGGTCATGATCCACAGGATCGCGTCGTCAGAGACAGGGACTTGGGTGGTCAATGTGCCTTCGTCGATGTACAGGCTCGATTCCGGAATTTCACTTGAATAGAAAGGGGCCTCCCCGTTCTCAGTTCCGCTGTATGCCCAAATGTGCCCTTCCGAGGTTGCCTTGACGGTTATGCCCGGGTTCCCCTGCCCACTGATTGTGGCACGATCACCTGATAAAACGGTATTGTCCGAATCAGGGTTGGATGCCTGGACCGTGGCCGTAACCTCGCCCGCGTTTTCGTCCAGGCTGAGCGCCGTGTTCGGATTGCTCGCCGAAGTGATCGTTGCCGGCGATGATCCATTCGCTGCCCTGTTTGCGCATGACCGTGGCCCGTACGCCCCAAAAGCCGGTCCCCGTGGCACCCCAGTCGTACTCGTAACATTCAACCGCGCGATTGACCATTTTGCACATGGCGTGATGACCCGTTTCGGCCCAAGTATAGGCGTGTTGTCATGTCCGGTGATCGTCATGATCCATTCGGCCCTGTTTGCGCACCGTTTCCCTGCTCGCCGTGTTGTCATGTCCGGTCGTCAGAACCGTTCACCGGTCTTGGGAATGATCCTGCCCGGTCCTTCCCAGTCTCCGATGGCCATGTCCTCATCGCCAAAGACCGGACTGTAATTGAACGAAAGGTAACTCTCACCACGCGGGTTGACGGAAACGATCGGACCGTAACCTTCGCCGATGCCGCCGCCCGGAACATCGGTATCGACCGGTTTCCAGGTGCCGTCATTATCGAGCCTGTCCAGGTATACGACCCTTGTGGCGCCTGCATCCGCGGCATAGGCCACTTGCGGCTTGTCGGTTGCGGGATTTATTGCCACATAGGGACCATGGGCAATGCGGGTGAACCGGGTGCTTTCCCACGCGTTCGCATCAATGTTGGCTACAGAGGCTGACAGACAAAGGAGAATTGAAATAATGAACTTTTGCAAAGGCATAAGATCTGCTCCGTTTATGAGATGATCATGAATTGCTTCTCAAAATTTGTATCTACCCGTATTTCGTAGTTGCCGGAGCTCTGCCGTGAGATGCCATATGTTCGCAGGTAAGAGCATTCACTCGGATTTGAAGGTATTTGAGCCCCGCCTTCATTTATTTTTTATACCAGAATCCAGAATACTGTACACCTGAAAAAATCTGTGGTATCGCCGGCACCCATACCACGGACTTTCAGACGACCTGCAAAGCATTGAAATCATTTCAACCCTTCCGGTCTGAATCCAAAGCGCAAGCTTACCTCACCGCACAATAGCCCACCTGCGCGCTGCCGCCGGGCGCCAGGGTACGGTTCCAGCTCAACCCTTCGATGGTCAGCAGTTCGCCATTCTGGACCCAGGTGGCGTTCCAGAGGGAAGAAACACTTCCTTCGATGGAAAGGGTCACGACCCAGTCCGCGCTGCCGGTGTTGTTGTTGGTGATGTCGATGTTCGCGCAGTAGCCGCTGCCCCAGTCAGAGGTCACCTGGATTTCGAAATTGGCATCACCAACCGGTACGGGTTCCGGGTCGGGCTCCGGCTCCGGCGGTGGATCAGGAATAGGCGGCGGCGGATTGCCGAACCCGTCATGAATCGCCTGGACCAGATCCCCGTTGTCACTGGAAAGCTCCCAGATCATGACCCCTCCCAGGCCCTTGTCCGCCACGTATGCCGCCTTAGCTCCCACGGAACCGGCATCATCGTAACTGATAAACGCCTGCTTGGCCGCATTGTAGAGATAGGGTACGCTGGCCATGTCGTCCCAGTAGTATTTGTATCCATCCTTACCCGCATAATTTTGCGCTATGTCTTTGTAGTCAAGGAAACCGCGCTCGTAGGTCCCCGGGCCCGCCCCGGAAAAAGGCTGGTTGATGCCGGGGGCCGTCACGCCCGCATAGCTTCTGCCGTAAAAAGGAATTCCGGGCACAATCATTTCCGGGGGAACCCCTGCTTCGATCAGGTTCTGGACGGCCGAATGCAGGTTGGCCTGGGACTCCAGTAGGTCGTTGTTGTTGTAAAGCGCCGAGTTGTACCCGGTTGTGGGGTCCCAGGTGCCGTGAAAGTCATAGGACATCAACCCAATCCAGTCCACGCACTTCACCACTTCCGTAAAATCGATGGCAGCGATGCCTTTGGGCCCCGCGTTTACGGCAACGCTGATCAGACGGTCAGGGCCCAGGGTCGCCCGCAGCTGTGCCAGCAGCAGGGAAAAGCTTTCCCGATCCTCGGGGCGGCCGGGGGTCAATCCGTCGATAACGGGAAATTCCCAATCAATGTCAAATCCGTCGAAAATGGGGTACTGTTCCAGAAAACTTCCGGCCGATTCCGCGAATCGTACCCGGCCCGCCTCGGTGGCGGCAATATTCGAAAAATATTGGGACCCGGTCCATCCTCCCACCGCCACGATGACCTTCAGGTGGGGATACGCTTCTTTCAGCAGTCGCAGTTGCTTGAAATTGCCTTTGATTTCATCAACCCCCCAGGAATCGGTCTCAGGGTAGTGCTTTTCGAGGGCCGCGTAAACGTCCCAGACTTCGATTCCCCCATCGCTGTTGACCTTTGCAAAAGCATAATTGACATGGGTCAGCTTGTCGGCCGGTATATCCATGACATGGTAATCCCTGCCGTAAACGGCCCATTCCGCAAAGTTCCCCAGGATGATCTTATCCGTTGAAAACGCTTCGGACACAAAACCCAAGAGGATCAAAAAAGAGAAAAAAAAGGCATTCCTTAAGGTATTCATAACAGCCTCCTTATCTGCAGGAAAAAAGATCCCGCCAATTGAAACCACAAATATCTTTTTCATAAATCCTTCTTTTCTGTTCAACTGCCTTCATCATGCAGGTTTTCAAATAGAAGCCAGAAAAGCATAGCAATGGCGTTTGCGTATTACAATGCCTCATAATTGTTTTCTTTGACCAGAAAAGTATCAATTATTGTGTTTTGTAATCTCGAAGTGTTCAGTAGAAACTGGGGTTGCTCAATTTTGTCCTGAGCGTTTCATAGCTGGGCTTGTCAGAGGGGACAAGCGGCTCCTTCAGTACTTCATCCGCCTTCTTTTCGTAGATTCTTTCGGGGTCGATTTCAGAGTCTGAAATCCTGGAAATAAACAGCCGCGAAAACATGGGGCGTATCCCAATCTCTCCATCTTCGGAAAGGGCCAGGCCTAAGAGGGAAAAAGGCTTGGTGTTCATGATGGAAGGGATTTTGAGAGGATCGACAAACATGGCATGAAAAAGGGATTTGTAGTCGTCCGCGGAGGAAACCACATGCAGGTTGTTCAACCAGCGGAAAATAAAGGGCCTTATATGATTATCGGTCTCATAGTAATGATAGGCGGCCCTGCAAAGCAGCTCCCAATTACCAACTTTTTCGATTATCAGGGCGCAGCGCAGAATCTGGTGCGGCGCCTCATCGGAAGCCCAATAGCATTCATAGACGCCCTTCACCAGTTCAAACAGGCGCTGAAGATAGTCTCGGGTGTTATAACGCTGGTAGTGGTTTGAAAACTCAGATTGCTGAAGATGGCCAAACAATCCTTCTTCAGACAGAGAACCACGCTTTTCCCCCAGCAACGCATCAACGAATCTGCTGTCTTCGGGTCCAATTTCGTCATCAATAATGATCCTGTGGGAAACCTGAAAGCAGCGGGCATAGGCCCGAATGCGATCCTCGGGGATGCCGGCCGTTATATCCTCTCGAATTGTCGTTATGCTTTTGGGAAGGCCGGATTCAATCCAGCGTTCCCAGTTGAAGACATGGTTTTGGGACTTGCGGTTAATACCGTAACTTTTGCCCAATAACCCCAGGGCTCTTTTCAGCTTTTCCCCCGCCATGGGAAATCTGATCTTGGGCGGTCTTCCTGCCGATTTTGCCATTTTTCACATCTTCTTAAACGCTTATAGTATAGGATTTGAGGCATCCCCGGCCGGTCCGTCATCGGTGTTTTGTTCCGGGCCATCCAAATCGTCTACAGGAATCGTTCTTCAAGATTCCATATGTGGTGTATAGGATTTTCACAACATCACCCAAAAAGGGAGATCTCAAAATACTGGTTGAATCCTTATGACAGTCGAACTGAGAGCGCTGTAGCCAGATGCCTTGAGCAACTCATTATTAAATCATAGCCAATTTAGCACACCGAAATTTTCGATGCAAACAAACCCTGAAAATTCCAGACCTGAAGCACGTATTCTTCGAAATTCCCTTTGGGAAGGCCGGCACAGCATTT
This sequence comes from Desulfatiglandales bacterium, assembly GCA_963664475.2. Taxonomy (GTDB): domain Bacteria; phylum Desulfobacterota; class DSM-4660; order Desulfatiglandales; family Desulfatiglandaceae; genus NaphS2. The sequence goes on along the minus strand of CAXXXE010000001.1, from coordinate 251,588 downwards.
TTTTCCTCGCCGCTACGAAAATGCTACGTTGGCAATCAGGGTTCTGAAGCTTTTTGTATATAAGCATCCGTACCAACGCAGCTGTAGTTGCACAAAATCTTCAACTCAATTGATGAGGCCGTCTTGGCGCTCACCCCTGACAGACAACTTACAAACGTAAACAAGGCCGCCGAAAAAATGTTCGGCTATTCATCAGAGGAATTGGTCAATTTCCCAACAGATGTGCTCCATGTGGACCATGATAACTTCCCCGCGGGAAACTCAATCGTGATCGAATACGTGAAGGGGCAACTGAACATTTACGACAACCCTTTCGGAGTGATCACCAACGCCTCCGAGTTTGATTCGCATCTGGCCAATATCAAAAATTACCTGAATCTTTCCACCAGCGATGTCGGTTCCAGAAAGCTCGCTGGCGAGACCTTTACAATCTTCGGCCAGGGATCGGCGCTCTTTTGCATCCCGGGCGATTTCACGCCGCCATCCAGATTTATCCGGGTGCTCTTTTTTACCCTTTCCTACATTGAAACAAAAAACGCTCAGGATAACTTTTCACAGCTGTTCCACGTCCTGAGCAGTTTTGATATTCCCAAAGGCTCCGTCCGTGAAAAAAACAGTGACGTGACCCACGAAGACTATACCCCAGTGGACGACCGCGCAGGATTTGAAAAACAGGGATTACTATTACAAGACGGAAAACAACAGTCGGATCAGGGTGTGGTTCACCTTTTAAAATGCAACCTGGACGCAAAAAAGATCTCAGGCTTCAAAATGGAAACGCCCCATCAGGACGTCTTGGATGTCACCCCGGAATTAAAATGAGCCGTTTTTGTAAGAAAGCAGGGGTCAGGTTTTTATTAGCTGGCCTGAACGAATTCGCTGTTTACGGGATACTTTGGGTTTTGGTATAAGCAACGGGCTATTGAATTTTAGAAAGCGGGTTACATATCAACATTTTTTGCGGGGGCTTTTCATACTGACTGAAGAACCCCGGAAAACTCTAAAAGGAGTCTCCCATGGGATCGTCGTCCGGCTTGGATAAAGAAAAGATCGTAAAGGAAATAACTGATAGATTTACACAATTGCTAGCCACAATCAACCAAAAGGATGTTACTCTCTGGGAGAAATATTATAGCAGGGATGAGTTTATTTCCACCGTCGCAGGGGGAATTTATTTTGCCACGCGAAGTGACTGGGTCCGTACAATAAGGTCTAACTTTTCCATGAGAGACACTCAGCATTTGGAATTGCGGGAAGTGCAGGTTATTCCTCTTACTCCGGAAACAGCCCTGCTTACGAGTCAAGAGAGGGTCGACATTCAGTTGAAAAGCGGTCAAGCAACCAAATCCGTACACATATTCACTATCCTGTGGAAGAAGGGACAAGAGGGCTGGCAGATTGTGCATTCACATGAATCCTGGTTGGACGAGCCGGCCAAGTGGTAGGGATTTCCTTTGGCCGGATGAAACAAAGAACCATTCGATGAAGCAAACGCTTCACCAGACGCCTGAAAGTCCTGTGGTCATGGCTCGGCCGGTGCAGTCGATTGGGAGATTGTCGTTAAGCCGATGATTTCTCATATTTGGCGAGCTCAATCCCAGGTGATTATCTCAATTTACTGAAGGTTTGACAGCTGAAAAGTGGCCACAACATAAGGAGCTGCTATGACAGAACAACCGGCATTGTTGATCATTGATATGGTAAAAGATTACTTTAAAGACGAAAATCATTATCCCATAACGCCACTGGCCAGAAAAATTATTCCCAATGAATTTGCGGATCAATCTTTTGATCAAAGAGTTTCGTAAAAAAGGATTTCCCATTGTCTTTTCAACCGACGCCTTTGCCGAGGATGATTTTCTTTTCAAAGGCAAAATGGATCCCCACGCCATCAAAGGGTCGAAAGGTGCGGAAGTTGTGGATGATCTTGACATGGTATCCGATGATCTCTGGCTTCCCAAACCAAGATTTTCCGCCTTTTTTGATACCGGGCTTGAAAACATTCTCAGAGACCAGCAGATCACCTTTTGTGCAGTTGCCGGGATCGGTAGATGTCAAGCAAGTTGTCGCCTAAACGTGTAAAAATTATTGTGACACCCGCAAAAATTTCTCATGGCCTCCGACGAGCTTTCTTAGAGGCCCATTCTCGGCCATGAGAATTTTTTGCTTCTCCATAGGCAAAATCAACTCTGTTGGTTTGCAGGTACGGGCGCTGGGGCAGTGACGCATCTTTCCCGTCTTCGGTGTTTTTTCCTGGATGGTTCCTTTTGTTTAACGCCACTTCACAAATGTGTTCCCAGTTTCTTGTCGTCCTAGACCAACGTTCCGGGTGAAAACTCTTTGCCATCTGGTAGACCTGATGACGTTTTTCAAGGATTTCAATATCTTTACCCTCATGTCGGTCTGTAGGAGTTACAAAGCAAATACCGCTATGAAGGTGCTCATTGTTATACCATTGGGAGAAATTTTCTGTCCACGCCCGAGCATTTCCTTTTTTCCTGGAGAATTTGAGAGCGTTGTCCAAAAGATTGGTAAAAACCCTTCGCAACTGGCTTGTATCCGCCATGATCACCGGTAGTGGATCCTCACTTTCAAGGATCAGTTTAATGCCCGATTCCGCCGCTCTAACATGGTAGGAGTCGACCAGATCCATCAATTCTTTATCCAGGGAAGTCGCGCTCAAATTCAATTTCAACCTTCCCGTCTGAAGCCTTGAAAACTCCAGGAATTCGTTCACTAACGATTCAAGTTTACCGGCTTCCTTTTTGATGATTACGAGATATTTCCTCTGCTTTTCCGCATCGATCTGACCCATTTTTTTCAAAATGCGAAGCACAAATCCGCCGATTATGGTCAGGGAAGACTTCATGTCATGAGCGAACATCGAAATAATATTGTCCTTTTCACGCTCCAGTCTTTTTAGCCGTGTGATATCGTGAAAAGACTCAACGCCTCCGATCAGGTTCCCATTACTGTCAAACAATCCCGACGTACTCATTCTGACCGGAATTGTTTCGCCCCATCGGTTGACAATTGTGGTTTCAATGAGATTTACGGGTCTGCGCACTTTCATGGCGGTTCTTAGGGGACACTCCCGCATGCACATGCCTCCCTGAAGGATTGTTCCGCAATATTTTCCCTGAGCCTCCTTTTTGGAATAGCCGGTTATCTGTTCAGCCCACGGATTAAATCCGCTGATCCTGAAATCCGAATTAACTGTAAGAACCGCTGTCGGTAGGCTGTCAATCACAAAGCGATAAAAGGCAACATCCTGAAACTGACCTCCTTCTTCGAGTGGCATTATGTTATTTTCAGTGGTGTTGCCCATACCCTCATCCCCCTGGAATACGCGAGCTTTCAGCTGACGACCCAGACCGCATGATGCTTTGCCAAATGAATCAGCTTGTTGCAGACCCTTCCCATAAAGAAATCTCTCACTCTGGAAAGTCCCCTCCTTCCCACCACAATGGTCCCATAGCCTCCTTGACGGGCTTCTTCCGCAATGGCCGCAGCCCGGCTTGACGCACCCGTAATGACTTTGGTGGAAATTTGGTCCGGGTTGAAGCCAAAGCCTGACAAAATGGTTTTGGCTTCATCAAACACCCTGTCAATCAGTTTTTCCCTGTTTGTCACATATTCCTGATTTTCGCCTCTGATCACATGGACGAGCCTCACCGTAAAACCAGACTTTCCAAGCACCTGCCCCACATACGCCACACCCCTGTCGGCGTTCTTTGAACCATCCAGCGCGATAAGCACCGACCCTGCCGAAGGCGCTTCACCCACCACGATGACCGGGATTGAGGAAATGCTCTCAATGAGCTTTGACGAAATGCCGCCCAACACAAGATCTTTCAGATTGCTTTTCCCTTTTCGCCCCACCAGAATTCCCGCGTAGCCGTTTTCTGCCTCTTTTGCGATATCCCGAGCAAATCCCTGTTTACGGTTATGAATTTTGACTGTCACGGCATCCCTGGAAAACCCGGCCAACTCCAGCATTTTTTCGGCTTTTTGCATGCATCCCTGAATGACCCGGTCATGTTCCTCCTCCCAAATCCTGGCTTCGCCTATTCTCCAGGTAGCCGAACCATTCTTTTCGAGGTCCCAGTATCCTTCAGGTATTGCGCTGCGGACATTAAACAAAACAGTCGACATTTCCCGCAGCGAGGGAATCTTGGCCGCATACCGCACAACTTCCAGGGAATTTTCGGATCCGTCCAAAGCGAGCAGCATCCTCTTTTTGATTTTTTCCGTCATCATCAATACCCTCCCATGTCCCTTTTTCAGCTTTTTAACCAAGTGATACTCAAAAAATATACCAGAAACGAAAAATCAAATATAAAATTTAAATTCAATCGCTTAGCCGAAAGGCCAATGATATGGATATCCCACTTTCGATATTTTGCGAACAGGGAATCGCAAATTTTCTAAATCCGGCATTGAGGTCAAAGCCCTGACAACCCGGATAATGGATAAGCATATGAATTTACAAGCTATAATAAGGGATAGATTGATGGCATATTTGATGCTAGGCATTTCAATGAACGGCAAGTCTCAGTATCAATTTCGAAAAACCCATGAAAGGAGGAGAGTTATGACAACATTTCGCAGGAGATAAAACAGTGAAAGATGGCATTGGAGCGAAGATTGTTCCAATTTTCCCACGGAAAAGGATGCCATCATCAGCCACGAGACACCTGAATATGGCATTTACTGTGAAGAATGCGAGAAAAAGGCGCCTTTAAAAAAGGCGAACTAACAACCGATACAAATTTCATGACCATACGATTTGAAGTCCAACTGTTCAAAAAAAACCCACTGAACGGAAGCAGGGGGAAAAATGGAACCGGTAAAGGTGGTGCAGACTTGGAACCCCATCCCTGGCAAGATGCAGGAATATGCCGCATTTATCACCCAGGAGTTTCAGCCCTGCTTGAAATCCCTGGATCTGGAGATTATTTCAGGCTGGTACACCCTGGTGGGAGGGGGATCAAAAATCATGCTGGAAAGTTGGCCAACGTCTTTATCCCGCGTGAAAAAGGCGGTCGACAACGAGAAATTCCAGCTTATGACAGACCGTTTGCGAAATCTGGTCACCCATTATGCCAGCCGGGTGTTTGCCGCCGGCGAATGGATGACCGAAGACTGCGGGTCTTCATTCCTTTCGCAAGCGGTCTCCCGGGTTCGGGCGTGGGATATTGCCCACGGACAACGTGAAATATTCGAACGTTTTGTCAGTGATTCATCCTTTTCCCAAGCGGTCCTTTACATCCAATCATGGGACATTCTGCCCGGACAAAGGGAGATATTTGAACACTTCGTGCGTGAAAAGCAACTGCCACAGATGGAGGCTATCGGACTGCCGGTGACTTCTGAATGGCGTCTCATCATGGGTGCCGGACCTCAGATGCGCTGTGAGTCGGTTGCGCCGAACCTCGACAGCCTGGCCAATTCTCTCAAGAATGAGCGGTATCTGAGGCTGGTCATGAGTATGGAGGAACTGGTGACGAATTACGACAGTCGCGTACTCATTCAGCACAGAGGCTTTCTGAATATGCTCCATCAGATATATGGCCGGGCCATTAGAGCTGTTGCTCCCGATGAGATGAATCCCATGGTCGGACCTTTTGCTGATTAGGGAAGGAGGGAATAATGCGTCGGGAAATCAATTCCTTGAGGGAACGATATTCTGTGCCCGAGGCCTTTCGGCGTCACGCACGAATTGCCGGACGAGAGACTTATGAACGCCTCTACAAACGTTCCATGGAGGAACCTGAAGCCTTTTGGTCCCAAAAGGCAAAGGAACTGCTGTCCTGGCACAGGCCGTGGGAGAAAACACTGGAAAGCAACTTCAACAAGGGAACTGTTGCCTGGTTTCAAGGGGGCAAGTTAAATGCATGCTATAACTGCCTTGACCGGCACGTTCAAACCTGGCGGCGCAACAAGGCCGCCATTATCTTTGAAGGGGAGCGAATCGGTGACAGCCGAACATTCACATATCAGGATCTCTTTTACGAGGTCAATAAGCTGTCACAGGTATTAAAAAGACTGGGTGTGCGAAAAGGGGACCGGGTCACGCTCTATCTACCCATGATTCCGCATTTGGTCGTTGCCATGCTGGCGTGTGCGCGGATCGGCGCCGTGCACAGTGTGGTCTTTGGCGGATTTAGCGCCGAATCCCTGGCCAACCGTATTCGGGCCTGTCAAACCCGTCTACTGATCACCAGCGACGGCGGATTCCGCGCAGGTCGGGTTGTCACCCTCAAGCAAAATGCAGATGAGGCTTTAGCACGGTGTCCCTCTGTGGAGAAAGTGCTTGTGGTCCGGCGCACCCGGTGGGGCGTTTCCATGAAGCCGGGCCGCGACCTCTGGTACCATCGAGAGATGCGCGCTCCCGATCTTAAACCGTATATTCCCCCCGAATGGATGGACGCGGAGGATCCCCTTTTTATTCTGTATACCTCGGGCAGCACGGGCAAGCCGAAAGGGCTTGTTCACACAACGGGGGGCTATCTCCTCTATGTAGCGGCCTCTTTTTTGGATGTGTTCGACTACAGGGACGAGGATACCTACTGGTGTACGGCGGATATCGGATGGATCACCGGTCACAGCTACATGGTCTATGGGCCCCTGTGCACCGGTGCGAGCAGCCTCATGTTCGAGGGGGCTCCGAACTACCCGGCCTATGACCGCTTCTGGGACGTTGTGGAAAAACACCGGATCAGTATCTTTTATACTGCCCCGACGGCCATTCGGGCGCTTCGAAAGCAGGGAGACAAGTGGGTCCGAAAGCGCGACGTCAGCAGCCTTCGCCTTCTGGGTACCGTCGGTGAGCCGATCAATTCAGAGGCCTGGCAATGGTACTACGACACTGTCGGTCAAGGGCGATGCCCCATCGTTGACACCTGGTGGCAGACGGAAACCGGCGGCATTCTTCTAAGTCCGCTCCCTGGAGCCATTGCGCTTAAACCCGGTGCCGCCACCGTGCCTTATTTTGGAATACAGCCATGTCTGCTGGATGAGAAAGGGAAGGAGATGGCGGGTCCGGCGGAAGGATACCTCTGTATCAAGAGCCCGTGGCCGGGTATGGCCCGTACCGTCTATAATGATCCGGTGCGTTTTCAAGAGACTTACTTCGCTGAGCATCCCGGTTACTACTTCACCGGTGATGGGGCCAGGCGTGATGAGGACGGCGATTACTGGATTACCGGGCGTGTAGACGATGTGATCAATGTGAGCGGCCACCGGCTGGGCACGGCAGAGTTGGAAGATGCACTTGATGAACATCCGGCCGTAGCCGAGTCCGCCGTGGTGGGATTCCCCCATGAAATCAAGGGCGAGACGATTTATGCTTTCGTCACCCTGGAATCGGATCAGACGCCGAGCGATGCACTTCGAGAAGAACTCAAACAGCACGTACGCCGTCTTATCGGGCCTATCGCGACGCCTGAGCGAATCCAATGGGCGGACGCCCTTCCAAAAACACGAAGCGGTAAAATCATGCGCCGCCTCCTTCGGAAAATATCCACCGGTGAAGGATCCGACATTGGTGACACCTCAACCCTTCTGGACGTCGATGTTGTCAATCAACTCATTCGGGGGTCGATGAAGACCGAAGATTAAAAAACTTCAATTCCATAAACTTGTATGTTACGGGCACGAACAGATATCTTCAGATGGATATGATTTTGAGCAGATTCCTGAACTTGATAGAAAATACGAATCCCCTTGTTTTCATCGGGTTGCTCCTCCTTTTGAGTTATGCGGGAGGGAAATTCGCGAATCTGCTGAAGGCCCCCCGGGTGAGCGGCTACCTTGTCATGGGAATGATCCTGAGCCCGTCAGTCCTCGGTCTCTTTCACGAAAAGCTGGTCAAGGAAGATCTTTCCCTCATTACCGATATCGCCCTGGCGATCATTGCCTTTTCCATCGGCGGGTCCCTGCGAATGCCCCAGTTGAAAAAGCTGGGAAGACAAATCGCCTGGATGAATCTGACCGAGGCGACCGGGGCCTTTTTTTTGACTTCTGGAATTCTGGCCCTTTATTTCCACTGGATTCATGCCGGGTTCGGGGATGCGCCGCCTTTCTGGAATGTCTATTTCCCAATGGCACTGGTCATAGGCGGCATCTGCGCGGCGACCGCACCGGCCGCGGTCCTCGCCATTATCCATGAATACGGAGCCAGCGGGCCGTTCACGACGATCCTGCTAGGGGTGCTGGCCCTGGACGATGCCATGGCCATCCTGTTTTACGGGTTCACCGGGACAGTCGCCCATGCACTCGTAAACCATGAAGCCTTCACATGGCAACACCTGGTGCTGGCACCGGTCATTTCGATTTTCATTGCCCTTGCGGTGGGGGCTGCGGTGGGCCTTTTTCTGGGGTCCTTGTTTCGCTTCGTCAACAGAAAGGGCGCCATGCTCGGAATCATTGTCGGGGCGATTTTTCTGACCAGCGGCCTTTCAAGCACCCTTAATGCGCCTGCCCTGCTTGCCAATATGATGTTAGGATTTGGGGTCACCAATTTTGTGTTTCATCATGAGGACCTTTTCGCAGTTGTGGAAAATATTGAAGAACCGATTTTGGGCATGTTCTTCACATTGGCCGGGGCACATCTTGATCTGGGGATCATGAAGGCCGCAGGCTGGCTCGCCCTGCTGATCACTGTGGGTCGGTTTGCCGGCAAATTTTTTGGAAGCCGTCTTGGCGCACAGATCTCTCATGCGCCCCTCATGATAAAAAGGTATCTGGGGTTTGCGCTTCTGCCTACCGCGGGGGTCACCGTGGGCCTTGTTCTCGAAGCGAGAAGTATATTTGGGACTGCTCAGATTTCAGAACTGATGCTGAACGCCGTGTTAGGGTCGGTCATCATTAATGAACTTCTTACACCGTTTTTCGTTCGCTTCGCCCTTAGAAAAGCGGGTGAAACGCGGAACCTGGAAAATCCGGGAATAAGGTGAACCGGTGCCGGAAGGTGGAACTTGAGTGTCAGAATAATTGCCCCGTGAGTGCAAATATGAATAACAAAATGGCTATGACTCTGGTGGCCGATCTGGTGCCACGGCTCAAACAAAGGGAACTGCCGATAATCCATGAAAAAGCGGATATGGAATCCGTGATCAGGGCCATGATCCGCTTCGAGCACAGTCGGCTCCTGTACGTAACCGACGATGACGGAAAACTCACGGGGGCCATTTCCCTTGGTGTGTTGATTCGTCATGTCTTTTCAGAAAGTTATGAACCCCAGGTCTATTCCGGGTTTATCCTCAAGAGAATTACCGCCGAATATGCAAAGGATGTGATGCAGAAAAATCCTGTGGTTGCCGCTTATGAAGAAGGGGTTGATACGGTGCTCAAGAAAATGATCCGGACCAATACGAAAGAGGTGCCGGTGCTTGACGCAAAGCAGAAAGTCATCGCGGATCTCAAGATGATCGATCTCTTTGGGATCCTGTTTAACTGAAAGGGGTATTTGCCTGAACCGTTGCGCTACCATAAACCTGTGTGTTCCGGCTTTGCTCCGGTACAACTTTGGCAGCGCGTCATGATCTTTTAGGAAATGGCCCTGCCTGCCAAACCAAAGATCTCTTCCATGTGGTCTTGGGCCGCAAAATGACCCTCCCCATCCCATATGGTCAGGGTGCAGTCCGGCACTTTGTCTCGAAGATGTTTCGCATACTCAATAGGCACCAAACCATCAGCGGTTCCATGGAAAACATGAATGGGAAACGCAATATCCTCAAGCCTGAATCCCCAGTCCTGACAGTGCAGCCAGCCATCGTGTCCGGGTCCCAGGGACCCCTGTTTAAAAGCCTCAAGTTGAGACTGAATGAAGAGTTTCTTGAATGGAGGTTTCCCGGCAATGGCCTTATCGGTTTCATTGAGCTGGCTGATAATCAAAGCATACGCTTCTTCCGGGTCAGCTTTCAGCCGATCTTCCATGGCTTTCAGTGACGATTCAAAACCCTTGATGTCCGAAAGTTTGTACAGGGTGCTGGCGTTTTCAAAATCATCCCTGCCACCAGCCAGATAGGACGGCGCATCCGGCATTTGCCCCCAGTTGGTATACCCAGAGAATGAAAAAGAAAAAAGAAGTCGGTCCGGTATCACATGGGCGCAAATCGTGGTGGGCATGCCGCCTCCGCTCCATCCCATGACCCCGAATTTGTCTATATGCAAAGAATCGGCCAGCTCGGCAATATCACGGGCATAATCGCCATGCTTTCGATCCGGCTTGTAGGATGATTCTCCGAATCCCGGACGGTCCGTTGCAATGACTCTGAACCCTTCCTTTATGGCCATATCATGGAACCACTCCCCCTCAAGCCGGGAGCCCGGACCGCCATGCGCGTGGAAAACAGGAACCCCTTTTGGATTTCCAAATTCCTCATAGGCGAGATTTCGGCCATCTTTCAGAACAAAGGTCTTTGTTTCCATTTTTAAGCCCCCTTCCTTTTCGGTAAACGCTTCGAAAAAACTTCAGCCAATCTATTGGCAGCCGCTTCACTGCACACGATCTATTTTCCTAACAATACCTGAAGCCCCGTCCATTTCAATCACATCCCCGTCTTTGAGTCTTTCCGTGAGATTTTGGATACCTGCGATGCAGGGCTTACCGTATTCCCTTGCAATAAGAGACCCGTGCTGGAGCATTCCGCCCACCTCCAGCAGAACGCCTGATGCATTTATAAAAAGCGGCGTCCAGCCTGGATCAGCGGCTTTGGCCACCAGAATGTCCCCTTCTTTAATGTCCTTTTCTCCCACGTAGCGGACAATGACCGCCCGGCCTTTGACGTTTCCCGCGGAGACCGGATCCCCGATGATTTCACCGGGCTTCGCTTCCTTTCTGTTGGGCCGCAGGATTTTGCCCCGGGAGTCAATGACGGGCGGAAAATTGTCCACTTTTTCCGCAACGTTCATATATTTTCGGTGTTTCGCAACCATCTGCCTGACATCCAGACCGTCATCGTCAATGGCCTGCTGCACTTCATCAACCGTCATATAGAAAATGTCTTCCAGGTCGTCAATACGTTTTGCGACCTTGAAGTCATGAGCAATATTGAGGGCTTTTTGTCTGATTTTGTTACCGGCATACACCAGATAATATTTATGGATTTCGCGATATCCTCCCAGGTTAACCAGCACCTGGTAGTGTTTTTCCAGACGTTTTCCGTCTTTTGGGTCCACCTTTTCCAACAGGGCTTTGAAAGCCCCTTCCCGCTCAATGGCCTTACGCTCCAGGATCGCCCCGGGGGAGTCCTCACGCGAGAGGGCCTTGTAGTTCTGCATCTGTTGAATGACAATTTCAGGTTTCTCCTGATAGCGGGGCGTTTTGACATCCACCTCGCGGGGTCCTCTGAATCCAAATCGCGTCATGAAATCATCCCACTGGGCCAGAAATCCTTCCGGTAGGTTACGGTTCAAAATTCGCTCTTTAAGAATTTCGGCGGATTCCAGATCCTCTGGAGAAAGCAATGTTATGAGGTCATAAATTCGACAGCTCATTTCCGTGGTGATATTGTAGGGAAGCCCACGGTCGATTTTATCCGCTTCCGCCGCCAGGCCCTCATCATAGCGCTCTTTGATGATTTTCCGAATGCGGCTCTTGGCTGATTCCGCGTCCACCAGGCTGGGAATGGTAACATGAATCATCAGATCCGCCTGTTTTCTAAGGGCCTGATATGCAAAATCTTTGAAGGAGAGCGGCTCCTGTTCAAGCCGGTCCATCTCCTCCATAAACTGAGCGCCTTTTTCGTCAATCCGTTTTCGCAGTTCTTCGGGGTGCTTTTGGCCCTTGAGAATTCCCCCGATGGTATCCCAGTTCTTAAAGGAAGCCATAAACAGAGCTTTGGTGCCTTTTAAGATGCCTTTTGCCGTATAGTGGGCACGATAGGGGCCCATGTCCGCATCCCGAATCACCTGGGCCGCATAAATGTCCAACCCCTCGTATTCGCCGGCCGTCTTATCCTGGCTTTCCAGAAGCATTTCGGCAGAGAGATTGACATAAGCCCGGCCCCCGGCACCATAGACAAAATCCCCGGGCTTCCGAGCCACATGGGTCCCGGCGGCCGACATCCCCATGGCATCGCTCAATTCGCGAAAGCAGTCGGTTCCCATGACCGAAAGCGGGGTCTGAAATCCCTGTTCAATGAGCGTCAAGTCCAGATAGAGTCTCTTGGGTTCACCGGGTTGAGTCTGAAAAACAGGATGAAGCGGTATATAGCTCGTGATGGGGCGTGCCTGGAGCATATACAGGGTACTTCTCTCATAGGCCCACTCGGTATCCATGGGCATTTCATAATGGGTCTCCACCTTCTTAACCATTTCGGTCAGTTCCAGGACCTGGGCATCGGAAAGTGCCGGCTGATCGGAAGTCTTCTTTACCTCTGTGGATGTCCCGCCGCTTTGATCCAGGGTGACCGCGAGCGTTTTGTCTCCGATTTTCTTTGAGAGAATTTCCCGGCTGTGAGCATCTACCACGAACTGATCAGGAACCGTGTCGCCGGAGACAACCGATTCACCCAGACCGAAATTCGCATTGATCACCACTTCATCGTAGCAGTTGTTGAGGGGGTTGATACTGAAAGCCACGCCCGCCACATCACTTTGAATCTGGGTCATCACCACCACGGCAATAGTGTAGCGGGTATGGTCAAAGCCTTTTTGCCGTTTGTAGGCCACCACTCGAAAATCAATGCATGAGATAAACACATCTCGAATCCGGGCTTCCAACTGATCTTCTGTAACGCCCAGATAGGTCTCATACATTCCGGCGAAGGACGCGCCCTGCATATCTTCTTCAGGAGAAGAGGATCGCACCGAGTACATACGCCCTTCCGGCTGCTTGAGCTGTTGAAGTTTTGCCCCCAGTGCATCTCTCTGATGCGGGCTGAACTGAAACTGCGCGGCGCGATTCTGAAGCGCTCGGGTTTTTCTTTTGAGTTCTTCGTCACTGTCCGAATTCTTGAGCCGAAGATCTTCTATTTTCATAAGCGCATCGACCCACTCATCAAAAAAGCGGACACCGAGCACCATGCCGTCGGGGACCGGAAAACCTCCCTCCGTCATTTTGATAAGTGAATACCCTTTGCCCCCCACCTGGGACTGGGTGACATCTGGATCCGTAAACAGATAGATCATTTTTGCCTCCTCGCTAATAAACAATCAAATTTGTCGTTGCCTCATATTTAGATTCGGTGTTTACAATTTTGGGACTTCTTTCAAATAACTGGCCTTTCCATCCAAACGCTCCCAAAACGTATTCGCCTGGCCTTGAAACCTCGTTCGCGTCACGCCGGGAAACGAAACTTTCTGCATGCAGGTCTTATCAATGCTCCCCTTTTCCACCACTTCTTTACCCGCCTGATAGCACGCATCGGCTATGGTTTCCCTGCGCTTTTTATAGACGGGTTGCGCAAGCATCTCCGCTGCCGGCATATAAAATTCCCCCATCAAGTGCATATGCTCGCTGTGGGAATCCCACATTCTGAACATCCCCTGCAACCCGTCGAAATTGTGCTTCACATCAGGGAACCCACCGGCGCTGAAGACCACGAACCCCTGTTCTCCTTCTTCAGGGAACCGGTCCGGGTGTTTGACATAGCCTTTTTCATCCACCAGCATATACGGTTTCATCACGGGCAATAATCGATCCATGAAATTCTTCAATATTCCGGTGACATTAAAAATATAGAGCGGGGAAGCGAATACGACGAGATCGGCTTCTCTGTATCGTTTTCTAAGCGCCGTCATGTCGTCTTTGAAGACGCATTCGCCGGGTGTTCGAGTCCAGCAGGTGTAACAGCCGATACAGTGATGGATGTCATGCTCCTTCAGTTTAACATAATCCACATGTGCGCCCGCGCTTTCCGCGCCTCTGATAAAATGATCCACCATGAGAGTGGTCTTGCTGTATTTCCGGTTGCGCGGCCCACCGTCAAATACCACAATGTCCGCGATCTTACCGGGGCCAAAAGAGGCGTAGTCATAGTCCATCTCTATGGGTTTATACAGGGCCACATCCTGCATATTTTTCGGCGCGAACAGGTCCGAAAAGATCAACATGATGCCGGGGTCTCCCTCCACCTCGAACATCTTATCCATGTATGCCCTGTCACCGGATATCCGGTCGTTCATAATATCCATCCATAAGGTCGAATCTGCCTTTATGATGGTTTTGGGGTCTGGGTGTGCGCCCTGTTTGAAGGTACATTTCCGGTCTTTTATGATGATATGCGCTGTTGTTGCGTCATCTCCCGTCAGTTCAAATTGAACGACAGTATCCAATCCCGCGGCCAATTCTTTGTTCAGGCCGTAGGGCATGGCCTCCCCCGCCTCGGCAAGGGATTTAAACAGGATGCGTTGGCCCGAAGCGTGCTCAATCAGATAGTCCGGAAGATAGCGAGTCAAAGGAATCCCGAGACCGATCAGAACGGCGATGGGCATGAGCGTTCCAATGATCGTTTGTAACGCGTCGTCATTGGAATAGGGTGTCGCCGTCAAAACAATACCCAACAGAAACAGACCGGCCCATATCACACTCATCAGGTTGTTAAGCTTTAAAAATCCTGATGAGTTTACAATCACTTGTGGATATTTTCTGGCGGATATGGAAAAGGTGAAGGGCTTGATTTTGCAAATCACCGGCAGGATGGCCATGAGGAACATGCCGAGGTATAGCCCTTCGATAATATGCTCCAAATAGAACCGGCCCAAGCCAGGAACCATAAACACTGAAGCAGCCCCTGCTAAGGCGACCCCTGAAATTCCAAATACGAAATAATCCTTCCGTTTCAAAGCGGTCATCGCAACAAGGTTCACCACCAGTACGGTACTCACAATGAGGATATAGGGCGTCAGCATACCGACGTTGTAGCGGGATGCCTGTGCCAATACATTGAGGGCAATGACCGCAACAAACGGAATACACCTTATGACCGCGTTCATGGCTGTTTAAGTTTGATGGTTAATGAGACGGGACTCTCTCCGGCCACCTGGAAGGTAACGTCCTCAAAATCAGGAGGGCCGAACATCCCGAATTTGTTTTTAGAGAAGCCGTAAGGTTCCTTGGGGGCGCCGAACAAATTCGTGTTCAGTTTGCCGTCCGAATTTTCGTCCTGAAAAACGGCGATGGCATATTTTCCCACGGGGATATCTTTGAATTCATAGGTGGCCGACGTCCCCTTGACGTCGAGGTCAATGCCATGTAGCTGCTTACCGACCGTGGGAAATCCATTGGCATTGTAGATACCAATATTGACCTTGCCGCTCTTTTCGGCATCGATTCCGGTGACGGTCACTGTAACGGTTCCGGTCTGTGCGTATAGTGTGGAAGCGGATAGCATGAAAAAAACCATCACGACTAAGAAAAAACATTTTCTCATCTCAATTCCTCCTTGTCAGTTGTTCCAGCGGTACAGGCGAGCCCTCGCCGGATCAAAATTGATATAATACGGAAAACAAAATATTGCTTGTGGCAACTGTAAATGCGTTATCCGTTGTACCCTCCACAATAAACCCTTTGACATCCGATGTGGCCAAATAACGATAACCTAGATCAAGGACAAAGTGCTCAGTAATTTGCATCCCAATCCCTAAACCCACCTGCCAGGCAAAAACCCAATCCGCAATGGCATTAAAGTCATGACCTTCATATGTCTTTTTCCATTCCACATTGGCAATACCCAAACCGGCCATCGCGTAGGGCCTGAACCTCTCCCAGTTTCCCTCCAGATACCCATTGACCATATTGGGTTGAATCGACGTGTATTCCTTATAGCCGCCGTCTCCCTGGTGCCAAACCTGTCCATCATCCGACTCAAACTTATGACCGTCATTATGCTGGTACCCAACGGCAATTTCGACTCGGCTCCAGTTAAACTTGAAACCAAAGGCACCCTCAACACAATACCCCGTCTTGAACTTCGCTGTTCCGGCTTCTTTTCCGGTTATTTCCGTGTCATGTCGTAAGGCGGCGCCGGCACCTAACCGCACGTAATGTTCTACGTCAAATGCAAATGCGGTAGTTCCACATAAGATCGTGACAAGCATTGCTGTTAGTAGTGCCTTCATTACAAAATTCCTCCAGCCTCCTATTTGAACCAACCTTTTTTTCGGAAAAAACAAAACATTCCTGCACCGAGAGCAGTCATTAGGCCAAGTGCAACGGGGTATGCAAACGACAACTTCAACTCCGGCATAAATTCGAAATTCATCCCCCAGATGCCGGCCATAAGAGTGCTCGGCATAAAAATGGCCGAAAGGATGGTATCAGTGTCACCCGTAAATATCCTTACCGGAATCACGAGAAGCAACTCATTGTTAAGGGGATAAAGCCCCGTTCGATCCCGTGCTTCAACACAAAACCTTAGCATTAATCCTTTGACCCCCAAACGATGCAACCACTCCTCCAACCCGGCAAGCCCAGAGTACTGCAGGTCTACCCATACTCTCGCATCCGAAACGAGACACATTTCCTGAATGTTTTGGAGATCGATAGGTTTCAGCACCATTGATTCATTGAGGAAAAAACTTTTGACCAACATATGAAAACCCCCTGCAACCCCTCGGAAATGTGCTCCACATCAGGGGACCCACTGGCGCTGAAGATCTCTAATCTCCGCCCTCGAAGGTCATGCCCACACCCATTAAGTCCCAATTTTTTCTTGCAGTTTAGTATTTCATTTTCTAACACTTTTTTTCTTGACCCGCAAGCCTGGGTTTCATTCTTTCACTACAAACTAAAAAGCCCCAATCAGGTGAAGGTCACACGTTCGCCATTGAGTCGCCAGTTCTTCATGGATGGACCCTGGATAGATGATTCCCCTGGCGCAAAGGGGCATTTGACAAAAAAGTCAGATCGAATTAGTATCGAACGCCCATTTTATAGAAATAGGAGGCTTTGATGGATTTCTTTTATGTTGATCACAGGCCTTTTCGCGCGGTCAAAGGTTTTGTGTTGGTGTTCTTTTTGATGCTTTCCGCTGGGTTGTTATCGTCGTGCAGCGACAGCGATGATCCGGCAATGGCCCGAACCGAATATTGGGGTGTCTTTAAAACCGGTGACGGCACCATTCTCGCTACAGGCGGGGAAGCATCAGAGTTCAGCGTTTGTAACGAAGGCTACCGATCAACCGCATCCAACATTGAACTGGATCTCTGGACACTGGCATTTCTTGACACTTCGGTAAAGGTCTACAACACCGTCAATGACAACCTGTTAGCCAAGGGGAGGGTTGTTGAGGATATGCTTTTTATCGATTCAATTGACGGCGAGTGGTCGTTTTCCGCCGATTACCGGAAAGCAGGATGCTGTTTTGACGGTACGGACGGCACAACCCGTCACTGGCACGGCATCAGAATGCCCGATTATCAGAACCCTTCGACCATTGGACAAAAACCATGCGATTCCGACTATACGGACTGGTTTGACAGCTGGACAAGCGACCTCTATGCGCAAAGCACGGTGGTGGATACAACTGCCGGTCCCGTGGAATACACCATCATCGGCGATTCCGGACCGGTTTTGGCCTTCATGCACGGCGGCCCGGGTGATTTCTACAGCGCCATTGCTTATTTCAGCGGTCTCATGGACAAGGGCTTCAGGTGTCTGACCTGGTCCCGTCCCGGCTTTCTTCGGACACCGCTTTCCACTGGCACAACGCCGGAAACACAGGCAGATGCATTTGCAGCCCTTCTGGATACGCTTTCCATCGAAAGCGTCGCGATGATCGGGGCCTCTGCTGGCGGTCCTCCCGCCTATCAGTTCGCCATTCGCCATCCGGACCGGACCTGGGCCCTTGTCCAGGCCGATGGCATCAGCCGGGCCTACAGTCTGGACGTCAACCCAAGACCCGGCGTGGAAACATGGGTTTACCTTATTAATCAAGATTCCGGGATGTGGCTTTATAACGCTATGTTCGAGTATGCCAATTTGGGGACAGCCAGACAATTTACCGGAATGATGAGTCTGTTGGACGATGAACAAAACGATGCCCTGGCTGAAAGCATCGTAGATGATCCGTCAAAACTAAATATGCTCGGAAAGATATTATTGAGCATGGGACCCAACAAGCTGTTGAAGTTGGGCACTTTCAATGATATCGAACACTATACGGATATGCCCCCCATGCCTCTCGAAGAGATAACGGCACCCACCCTGATCGTTCACGGCACGGCCGATGGCGATGTGCCGCCGGAGGATGCCGAATACGCCGTCTCAAAAATCGCCGGATCCGAACTTTACTGGGTAGAGAACGGTATTCACGTGGCCACCCTGTCCGAAAATTCAGCTCCAGCCATGAGCAAAATACTCAGTTTTCTGAACCAGCACCGCCCTGAGTAAAATTGTCACAGGAAAATCATGGCCGGCGACAGAAAACTCCTGCGGATATCTTATCTAACGCGGATTACGCCTTAAGAATATTATGAAGTAGCATTTTGGGAATGTGGTATGGAAGGATGAGGCGGCAAGAGTTCTCCCGAGGCGGAAGGAGCCAAAAACTGACCAACCGCTATATGGCGCGAGAGGGCTCGCAGATCCTTTCTCAAAAGTAGTATTCATAATCGGCCTGCTGTGAACCCGCCTTTTGGGTCGGGAATCCTCTATGACAAGAGACGACTTGAGATCACTTTTGATGGGCAGGCTGTCGCAAGGCAGTCGGCTGGATAGATCCTTATTTTCTGAAATGTGCACAATGGGGAAAATGGCCGGAAATCCCAGTTTTTGGCAGCCAACTCCAGATCCACCCGAATGAACCATTGGGTTTTAAACCTGGCCGATCATGGCCATAATCTGCGATTCATCAAATCCTTTCAGGTGAATGGCGCCGCTGCGACACGATGCGATGCACAAGCCGCAACCCTTGCAAAGTACGGCATTGATTTCAGCCGGCCCGTCTTCGGCAAGGGAAGGGGCGTTGAAGGGGCAGATGGTTTCGCAAACACCACATCGGGAGCACCATCGAGGGTTGACCTGGGCGACCGTGCCGCTGATGGCGACCTTGCCCGAAGCCAGCAGCCCGGATGCCCGGGAGGCGGCGGCCAGGGCTTGCGCAATGCTTTCATCCAGTGATTTGGGGTAATGGGCCAGGCCGCAGAGGAAAACCCCTTCGGTGGCAAAATCAACCGGTCGCAGTTTGGCATGGGCTTCAATAAAGAATCCCTGATCGTTGACGGGGATCTTGAAAAAATTGGCCAATGCCCCTTCCGGTTCCGGCACTATGGCCGTTGCCAGGATCAGCAAATCTGTTTCAATTCTGATGGGTTTTTCCAGAATGGGGTCCGGCGCAATAATTTCAAGACCCTTTTCCCCGGGTACAACCGTCGGTTTATGTTCCAGATCGTATCGTATGAAAACAATGCCCGCTTTTCGGGCGCGGAGATAAAGATCTTCTCTTTTCCCGTAGGTCCTGAGATCCCGGTACAATACGAAAATACTCATCTGGGGATTGCGTTGTTTCAGCTCCAGAGCGTTTTCCAGTGTGTGGGTGCAGCACACGCGACTGCAATAAGGGCGCTCCGGTTCGCGGCTTCCCACGCATTGCACAAAGACGGCCGTGGCGATTTTTGCCGGATCCAGGTCCTTCTCGATGAATTTTCTATCCAGTTCCAGCTGGGTGAGCACCCGTGGATCCTGCCCATAAAGATAGCTTGAGGGCTTAAACTCTTTTCCCCCCGTGGCAACAATGGCGATGCCATGGTCCAGGTGGATCGCCTCACCATGGGAAGGGGTCAAAACCGATTGAAAATTGCCCACAAAGCCCTCTACCCGGGTTAATTCCGTGGACCGGTGCAAATGAATCAGGGGATTGTTTTCAACGCTTTGAATGAGGGTTCGGAGAAACCCCTGAATGTCTTCCCCCTGCCATGTTTTGAAAAGGCCGTTGGCCTGGCCGCCAAGGATGTGGGACCGCTCCACCAGATGGACAACATATCCCTGTTCAGCCAGATTTTTCGCCGCGGTCATGCCCGCCACGCCGCCGCCGACAACCAGGGATACCGGATTCAGGTCCAGTTCGATCTCGGGCAGGGCTTCAAGAAGGGCTGCCTTGGCAACGGCCATTCGAATGAGATCCTTGGCTTTTTCGGTGGCAAGATCCGGATGCCGGCTGTGTACCCAGGAATCCTGGTTCCGAATATTGGCCATTTCAAAGAGGTACTTGTTAAGTCCCGCGTTTTGCAATGTTTCCTGGAACAGGGGTTCATGGGTTTTGGGCGTACAGGCGGCTACCACCACCCGATTGATGCCCTGCTCGCGAATCACCTGTGACATTTTAACCTGTGTATCCTGGGAACAGGTGTAGAGGTTGTCTTCCGTGTACACCACATGGGGGAGTGATCGAGCGTATGCCACGACTTCGGGGATGTTGACAATGCCGCCGATATTAATGCCGCACTGACATACAAAAACGCCGATGCGGGGCGGTTCGCCGAAAACGTTGGTTTCCGGGGGCATGGTCTGGGTCCGGGTTTGGGACCAGCGTTTGTCGCTCAAGAGGGTGCTTGCGGCCGCGGCGGCGGCGGAGGCTTCCATGACCGACTGGGGGATGTCCTTGGGACTCTGAAGTGTACCGCAAACATAAACCCCTGGACGATTCGTGCTCACCGGCTGAAAACTGTCCGTCCGGACAAAATTGTATTGATCCAGTTCAACCCCCAGACGATGGGCCAGTCGAATGGTTTCCATTCCCACCTGAAATCCAACGGACAATACCACCAGGTTAAAATTTTCCGTTCTGCAACGCCCCTTTTCATCCACATAATTAATTTCCAGGTCCCCTTCTCCCAGCGGATTCACGCTATGAATCCGTGATCGGATAAAACGGACGGCGTGTTCATGCTCGGCGCGGTGGTAGTATTCTTCAAAATCCTTCCCGCAGGTGCGCATATCCATAAAAAATATGGCGGCATCGAGATCGCCGCGGGCATGCTCCTTAGCGATGACCGCTTCCTTGATGGCGTACATGCAGCAGACCGAGGAACAGTAGGGATGGCCCCCATTCTGACTGCGGGACCCGACACATTGCAACCATGCAATTTTTTGCGGTTCTTCCCGGTCATAGGGCCGCGTGAGATGCCCCGCATATGGCCCGGAGGCGCTTAAAATACGTTCAAACTCAATGCTGGTTACAATATTGGGGGATTTTGAATAGCTGTATGCCTCAAGGGTTGCGGCGTCAAAAACTTCCATTCCCGCGGCCAGCACCAACGCCCCCACCGCCAGTTGGGTTTTTCTGGGTTGCTCATCATAACGAACAGCCCCGGCCAGACAAATTTTTTGGCACAGTCCGCATCCGATACAGACCTCCCGGTCAATGGCGTAAGCCAGGGGCACGGCCTGGGCGTATTGAATGTAGGTGGCGGCCCTGAGATCCAGGCCGCAATTAAATTCATTGATGGCCGTCACCGGGCATGCCTGGCTGCATTGTCCGCACCCGGTGCATTTGTCTGGATCGATGGCGCGTGGGTAATTCTTGAGCTTGACTGAAAAATTCCCCGGGACCCCTTCCAGAGCCTCCACTTCCGAATTCGTAATGATATCGATATTCAAATGCCGGCCGACCTCGACCAGTTTGGGGGAAATAATTCACATGGCGCAGTCATTGGTGGGAAAGGTCTTGTCCAACTGGGCCATCATGCCGCCAATGCTGGGCGAACGATCCAGGAGGTGAACATGGAAACCCGCACCCGCCAGATCCAGGGCCGCCTGCATGCCCGCGATTCCGGCGCCGATCACCATGACGGCGCCCACTTTTTCATGGTCTATTGTAAGGGGCATTTTTTCCTCCGTTTCACATATGAGTCGTTGCGCCATCCCGGGGTATAAAACAGCCTTAACCTCGGCCTTCTTTTGGGGTCAGGTCATCGTTACGGCCGAATTGGCAAACAGGGGGACATGCCCCTGATATTGACCCAGTTCCGCCTGATGGAGACGCTCCAGTTCACCCATCCGGGACGACACGCAATGGACCGGAAGACCGGTTTTCAAGGCGATCTCCCTGACCGAAAGCGGGCCGTCTTTGAGGGATTCCCAAATCAATGCCTTTTCATATTCTGAAACACCTGCCTTTTGAAGCAGCTCGGTATACCGGGCTTTTTCAATTTTTTCGTGAAAAACATTTTCCTTTTCAGTCAGCTGGATTTCCATTCCCATGAGCCATCGCAGCCTCGGCGAGTCCAGTGCCCGTTCACAGGCGGCCAGTTCAAGGGTGTACTGTTCCGGGCTAAAGGGCCCCAGGCTTCTGGTTTTATCGCTGAATTCCTTGACATACGCGGCAAACTCTTTTCCTTCCGCGGCGCTGATCCACTTCAGGCCCATGCGCTCGCGTCCAATGCCCGATAAATCCAGAAGGTATTCAACCACTTCCAGGTGTCTGGCCAGATGAACATTACCGTACAGGTAATGGCATTCGCCGATGTGTCAACCGCTGACCAGAACGCTGTCAAAGCCGGAACTCAATCCCTTCACCACAAAGAGTGGATCCACCCGGCCCGAGCACATGGTGCGGATGACCCGTATGTCGGGGGGATATTGGAGCCGTGAGACGCCGGCGAGATCGGCCCCCGCATAGGCGCACCAGTTACATAGAAAGGCCAGTATCTTGGGTTCGAATGTGTCGTTCATGGGTTCCTCCAGGGTAGGGGTTAGGCTAACTGCTGTGCAAAAACGTCTTAACCAGATTGTCCCAGCCAATTTCGGGAAAGTTTCCAAACAAATCCGGCAGCGGGGCGGCGCCTGTGGCGGCCAGTTTTTCATACTCAGGACCCAGAAGTCCCAGGAGCTTTCGGTTTTCGTCTTCCAGCCAATTGATACTTTGCTTTTTTTTGTAGAGATGGTTTAAATTCATTCTCGGAATCAGGGGCTCCAGAATTAAAAGCCAGCCTTCGCCGTAAGGATCCATGTGTGTGATTTCAGGGTTTTCCAGGGCTTTTCGGTTCACATGAAAAACTTTTCCCGTTACGGGAGACAAAACCGTTGCCAAATGGCCGTTACGCCTGAATGCAAAACCCTTCCGGTCTTGTCCCAGAGTCGCGCCTTTTTCAGGCAACAGGAATTTTTTTGCCTGACCAAATGTTCTGGCCATGAAATCATCCATTCCCACTTTGATGCGGCCGCCGCGCTCGAGGCGAACCCAGCTGTGGCCCCGATGATAATAGCGGTCATCGGCCAGCCGATATCCTGAAACCAGTTTGATAGCTTCGTTTTCGGCTTGTTGAGCGCGTTTTGTCTTGATCCGGCGGGCGGTAAGGCCCCCCGCATCAATGGCCGCGTGGAATTGCCGGTCTCGATAATGCATCATGTCGATGGCTTTTTGAGGACATGATGCCGCGCAAAGCCCGCACCCTTTACACAGGGCCGGATTATTTTCGGCCCGGTATCCTTTTTCCGAAATCGGGACGAGGCGAATAGCGCCGAAGGCGCAAGTTGCTTCACACAGGCCGCAACCCACGCATCGGGTTTGATCCACCACGCTGATGATGGGTTCCACGGAAATGGATTTTCGGGCCAGTACACCGGCGGCCCGCATGGCGGCGGCTTGGGCCTGGGAGATGGATTCTTCGAGGGATTTTGGATAATGGGCCAGACCGCAGACAAATACGCCGTCGGAAGAAAAGTCAACCGGCCGCAGTTTTACGTGGGCCTCCATAAAAAAGCCGTCTTCATTTAACGGCACTTTGAGAAATTGTGCCAGCTCCTGGTGCGCTTCGGGCAAAATGGCGGTCGCCAGATTCACATAATCCGCCTTGATGCTGAGGGGCAACCCCAGGATGGGATCTTTCACCAGAATATTCAATTTCTCTTCATGGCCCTCATAAACTTGTGTTACCACCGGTTTATGATCCAGCGAATAGCGGATGAACACCACGCCCAGGGAACGGGCTTCCCGATACAGGCGTTCCCGTTGGCCGGGGGTTCGAATTTCCCGATACAGGATATATACATTCAAACTCGGTTTCTGTTTTTTTAACCCAATGGCTTGAA
This sequence comes from Desulfatiglandales bacterium, assembly GCA_963664475.2. Taxonomy (GTDB): domain Bacteria; phylum Desulfobacterota; class DSM-4660; order Desulfatiglandales; family Desulfatiglandaceae; genus NaphS2. The sequence continues at coordinate 227,605 of CAXXXE010000001.1, read as the reverse complement.
GAATCGAGGCGGTACAACAGATTTTAGAGCAGTAAGGACGTTTTGGTTCACGGGATCCCACACACTGGATGAACGCAACGGTATCGGCCTTTTCCAGGCGCTCGGGCTCCTTTTTAAAGAGATCCGTCAATTCGTGCCAGCAGGTGATCCGGTCGCTTTGGCCGCGAAGGTATTCCCGGGTGTCAAAGGCATGCCCTCCGGTGGCCAGAACGACGACGCCATGATTTAATGCCTTTTCGCCACCGTTATGGTTGAGGGTGGTCCTGAAATTCCCCACAAAGCCCATAACATTTTTAATCTCGGCGCCGGTCAATACTTCGATGTTGGCTTGGTTTGAAACCTTGCGGCATAATCGGGCCAGGTATTTTTGCGCATCCGCAATCTTCCAGGTTTGAGAGAGGTTTCGCGCCTGGCCCCCGAGCTGCTCATTTTTCTCCACCAGGTAGGTGTGAAATCCTTGATTCCCGAGGTTGAGTGCGGCATTCATGCCGGCGATGCCGCCGCCCACCACAAGGGCCGTCTGACAAACATCCAGGGCCAGCGGTTGGATGGGTTCCAGCAAAGCCGCCTTTGAGACCGCCATGCGCACCAGGTCCATGGCCTTTTCCGTGGCGGCCTCGGGATCATTTTTATGCACCCAGGCATCCTGATCTCGAATATTTGCAAATTCAAAGAGATAGGGGTTCAATCCGGCCTCCCGAAGGGTCTCCTGAAACAGGGGTTCGTGGGTGCGGGGCGTGCATGCCGCCGCCACCACCCGGTTGAGGCCCTTTTCTCGAATCGTCTTCTGTATGGAAAGCTGTGTATCCTGGCTGCAGGTAAATAGGTTGTCCGCCGCATAGACGACGCCGGGAAGGGTTTTCGCATAATCCCGCACGGCGGGAACATCCACCACACTGCCGATATTGATGCCGCAATGGCAGACAAACACGCCGATACGAGGTTTTTCCCCGGTTGTGAGCCTCTCTTCAGGATATTTTTTTTCCCGCACCCGTGTATTTCGGGAATCGGCCAGAAGCGCCGCGGAAGCCGCGGCCGATGCCGAGGCATCTACCACGGACTGGGGAATATCTTTGGGGCCGCCGGCGGCGCCGCAGGCAAAAACGCCCCGGCGGGTGGTTTCGGTGGGCATCTCTCCCTGGGTTTTCACAAAGCCGTCCGCATCCAGCTCAATTTGCAATGTGGACGCCAGCTCGGGAAGACTTTCCGGAGGTTCAAGGCCAATGGAAAGCACTGCCATATCAAACAATTCCATCTTGCGCTGTCCGTCTTCCGACACGTAGGTGATTTGAAGGTCCTCGGAACCATTGGGCTTTTTGTCAATGCTGTGAATGCGCGAACGGATGAACCGCACGCCCATTTCATCCCGTGCGCGTATGAAATACCGGTCAAACTCTTTTTCCCCCGCGCGCATGTCCATGAAAAAAATGGCGCAATCCAGATCTCCGGCCGCATGCTCCTTGGCGATGACCGCCTCCTTGATGGCGTACATGCAGCAGACGGAAGAACAATATCCGTTATTGCAGCGGTTCTCGTCCCGGCTTCCCACGCACTGGATCCAGGCAATCTTCTTGGGTTCCCCCCCGTCGGAAGGTCGCGTGAGATGCCCCAGGGTGGGTCCGGAGGCGGACAGAATGCGCTCAAATTCCATCGATGTCATCACATTGGGATGCCGGCCGTATCCGTAATGGGTCAGCCTGGAGGGGTCAAAAGGTTGAAACCCCGGCGACAGAATAATGGACCCCACTTCCAGTTCAATGGTTTCATCCTGCTGCATGTGATCAATGGCATCCACTCCACAGAATTCCGTACATACCCGGCAACCGCCGGTCTTGAAATGCATGCACATGTCCCGGTCAATAACGGGCGTATTGGGGATGGCCTGGGCATAGGGTACGTAAATGGGCTTGCGGCCTTTCAGGCCCATGTCGTATTCCGATGGAATGGGTTTCACCTGATGTTTGGCGATGTCTTCAAGTTTGATATGTCCGGTGGGACAGACCGAGGCGCAGGCGCCGCACCCCATGCAGAATTCGGTCTGCACCGAAAAAGGGGTATCTACCTTCATCTCCACACCGCGGCCCGTGAAGCTGATGGCGCTGTTGCCCATTTTTTCGCACATGCGAACACAAAGGCCGCAGAGGATGCAATCATCCCCCTCTTCCAGAAACCGGGGCTTTGAAATGCCGTATTTTTGGGCCAGGTCTTTGATGACCGGCACATCGGGACACCGGGCCAGCAGCAGCTCCACAATGAGTTTACGGCCCTCGATGATGGATTCGGTATCCGTAAAAACTTTCATCCCTTCCCAGATGGGATAGTTGCAGGCCGTCACGAATTTGGTTCTGCGCCCGTCAAAGAGTTCTACGGTGCATAATCTACACATGCCCGCGGGTTTCAGGGCTTCATGATGGCAGAGGGTGGGAATTTCAATGCCGGCTTTTTTGGCCACGTCGAGGATATATTGGCCTTCCTCTCCACATACTTCCTTGTCATTGATCGTAAATTTTACCATGGCTCGTCCCCTTGGATCAGGTGTTAGGCAATTACAATCGCGCCAAATTTGCACACCTCATAACAGATGCCGCACTTAATACATTTTGTCTGGTCCAGTTCATGACATTTTTTCTTTTCCCCGGAAATGGCCTCCTGAGGGCATTTGAGGGCGCATAATCTGCAACCGGTGCAGGTGTTTTCGTCAATTTCGTAATGAAACAGGGTTTTGCAAACCCCGGCCGGACATTTTTTATCCCGAATATGGGCCTCATACTCGTCCCTGAAATAACGGATGGTGGTCAACACCGGATTGGGAGCCGAGGTGCCCAGTCCGCAGAGGGAAAACTTCCGGACCATGTCGCCCAACTCTTGCAGCAGTTCAATATCCCCTTCCCGGCCTTCGCCGTCGCAGATGCGGGTCAGCACCTCCAGCATCCGTTTTATCCCTTCCCGGCAGGGGTTGCACTGGCCGCAGGATTCCTCCTTGAGAAAGTCCAGGAAATACCGGGCCACGTCCACCATGCAGGTATCCTGATCCATGACGATCATGCCGCCGGATCCCATGATGGACCCCACCTTTTTCAAGGCATCAAAGTCCACCCCCAGGTCCAGAAATTGTTCCGGAATACACCCCCCCGAAGGGCCACCCGTCTGCACGGCCTTGAAGGCTTTCTTTTTGGGAATACCGCCCCCCATGTCATGGATAATGCTGCGCAGGCTCGTTCCCATGGGCACTTCCACGAGGCCCGTATTTTTGATTTTGCCCACCAGACTGAATACTTTTGTTCCTTTGCTGCGGTCGGTTCCCAGTTGGGAAAACCAGTTGGCCCCCTTCAACAGAATGGCCGGCACATTGGCGTAGGTTTCCACGTTGTTCAGGTTGGAGGGGCTGTCCCGAAATCCTTTTTCCGCCGTATGGATGTATTTGGCCCTGGGACGGCCCACTTCCCCTTCCAGGGAAGCCATAAGCGCCGTGGATTCACCGCACACAAAGGCCCCCGCGCCGGTGGATATTTTCATCTCAAAGGAAAAATCGGAACCCGCGATGTTGTGCCCCAAAAGACCGTAATCCGTGGCCTGGCGTATTGCCGTGACCAGCCGTTTCACGGCCAGGGGATATTCGTTTCGCACATAGAGAAATCCGCTGTTGGCGCCGATGGCCAGACCCGCGATGAGCATGCCTTCGATAATGGAATGGGGATCTCCTTCCAGGATGCTGCGATCCATGTAGGCTCCGGGGTCTCCCTCGTCGGCGTTGCAGATGATAAAGCGCTCTCCCTCGTGGGCCGCGCAACTCTCCCATTTGGCCCCCGTTGGAAAACCGCCGCCCCCCCGTCCCCGCAGTCCCGAGTCCTTGATGGCGGCGATGATGCTTTCGGGCTGACCGGCTTTGAGGGCCGACAGAAACGCCTTGTAACCCCCTTTGGCCATGTAGTCTTCGATACGCTCGGGATCGATGTAACCGCAGTTGCGTAAAGCGATCTTGATCTGTTGATGATAAAACGGAATGTCTTCCAGAAAGGGGATATGCGGAAGGGGTTCTACGCCTTCAAGGGGATTCGGGTCTTCCGTTTCCAGCAAGGACCGGGGGTCGCGCATCTGTCCCAGTATCTGTTTTTTGTCAAACCGGCCTTCCGTATACCCGCTGATGATATCCGCGATTTTATCTTGTGTGACGTTTTTATAAATAATTCTGGGGGCGTCCTTTTTAAAGATTTCCACCAGGGGCTCCATTTCGCAAAACCCCAGACAACCGGTTTTTCGAAGCTGAATATCCTTGTTTTCACCGAATTCGGCCGCGGCCCGCCCAAAGGTTTTATCGGCGCCTGCCGCAATGCCGCAGGACGCCATTCCCATGTTGACGGTGAGGACTTCGGGAAAATAAAGAATTTCCTTTTGATGACGGCCTATTTCATCTATATCCGCTATTTGCTGAATTTTCATGTCATCCGCCCTGTTCTATTTTGGATTCCCCGTAATGATCCAGAATCTGCGTCAGGTTCTCCGAAGCGATTCGGCCATGCACATCTTCGTTTATTTTGACCACCGGGCCCAGACTGCAACAACCGATGCACCGAACCGATTCCAGGGTAAACAACCCATCTTCGGTGGTTTCTCCGTTTTCCACGTGCAAGATGTTTTCAATCCGTTCCAGCACCCTCCCGGCGCCCCGCACATGACAGGCGGTGCCCAGACAGATGCTGATGATGTTTTTCCCTCGGGGTTCAAGGCTGAAGGTGCTGTAAAAGGTAGCTACCCCGTAAATACGGCTCAGGGGGATTTCTATTTTTTCGGAAAGATAGGTCAGGGCAGGGTGCGGAAGATAATTGTATTGGGCCTGAATGGCCTGAAGGATCATGATCAGGTTTTCTTTGTCGTTGTTAAACCTCTCCTCCACCAGCCGGTCCAGGGCCAGATAATCGATGGCCAAAGGAGCATCATTTAGAATGGGATGGGTTTCATTCATTTTAGAAAAGACTCCATGAAAGCGGCAAGCCGCGGTTTAAGCCGTTTTTGGTGCTTCCTTCGCCGTTTAATGCGGTTATGCCTGCCCGAAGTTAACCGCCTGATGGGTTACCGGACAATGCTCGATACAGCTGCCGCATCCGGTGCAGCGGCTCATGTCGATGCTTCGAGCGCGTTTCCTGATTTTCACTTTGAAATTTCCAGCGGATCCTTCCACCGATTCCAGATCCGCATAGGTGATCAGTTCAATGTTCAAGTGCCGGCCGACCTCGACCAGTTTGGGGGAAATGATTCACATGGCGCAGTCGTTGGTGGGAAAAGTCTTGTCCAGCTGCGCCATGGCCCCCCCGATGGCGGGGCTTTTTTCCAATAGGTATACGTAATATCCAGAGTTGGCAAGATCCAGGGCGGACTGCATCCCGGCGATCCCTCCCCCCACAACCAGAACGGAACCAGTGGTTTCACTTCTCATGGCGTTCTCCCATATGTCATTGCGGATTTAAAAGTTTTGGCAATTCCCGTTGATGCTATTTTTTTTCTCCGGTGCGTAAAAATTGCCGCACCAGCCGGGTCCATCCCAACTCGGGGCAGGCGCCAAACAGGTCTCCGATGGTTTCCGCCCCCGTGGCTGCCAATCGTTCATATTCGGGTCCCATCAATTGGAGAAGTCCCTGATGTTCCCTTTCAATCCATTGCCGGCTTGTTTTTCCAAAATAGAGCATCTGAGCTTCCTGCTTCAGGGATGATGGTTCCAGTTGGAACAACCAGCCGTTTTCATAGGGATCTTCATGAATCCTACCCGGATCCTCCATCACTTTTCGATTAACCGCCAGAACCTTTCCTGAAAGGGGTGATTGAACGGGCGCCCTGTGGCCGTTTCGGGCCAACACCCATCCCACGTGTCCCTGTCTTAGTGGCGTCTCATTTGGCGGTAGATCGATTCGTTTCGCCCGGCCGAACACTTTTGCCATAAAATCATCGATTCCAATCCGTACGCAACCCCCGTGGATGACATGCACCCAGCTGTGACCGTAATGATAATAGTAATCATCGGCGACTCTGAACCCGGAAGACATTTGAATGTTTGGCGGGTGTCCGGGGATGGGTGCGACACTTTTTGGATCGGCCAGTTTTTGGTGAACCGGACAAGAGAAACATGCATAATTTTGAAGGCAAGCCCTTGGTACATGGGTTCGTCCGGCCATGAAATAAATGCACTCGTTGCCAAGGGTTTCAAATCTGCTTTGTATTCGATCTTCCCACGTTAATGATGTCGGTTCCACCAGCGAAGGCGATTCGGCGGTCATGGCCTCGCGCATATTTCTGTCGAACAGGCAATGGTAGCAATCGTAATCGCTTTCGCACATGTGAAAATTGACCACGCCTGCCCGCATCCAAATGCATTCCTTTCCGGAATGTTCCGAATTCGGGATTTCGGGCCTTTCCTCGAGGTTCACGGGGCTTTTTGTTCCGGTAATGGCCGTTGTTAAGGGTTGGTAGCCCAACATCATCTCAATAGGGCAACCGTCACAGTCGTAATCCCTTTGGCATTGTCCCGGCGCACCCAGCTTTCCCGTCAGAAAATAGCGGCACGGCTTAAAGGCGCCCGTATATTTCAGCCGCATCTCACGGGCCCAACCCAGCTGCGCCGCACGCCCTTTAGGGGGCGCTTGCGCCGCCATGGCCCTTCTCATGCTACGATCAAAGTCACAGTTGACACAGTCGTAATGGTTTTCGCACATGTGGAAATTGACCACGCCCGCTCGCATCCAGACGCATGGGTTTTCAAGGACCTGGAATCCCGCCACCTTTTCAGTATTGTTTCCGTCGGAGTAATTATCTGGTCTCATGGTAAGGTCTCCTTTGGGTGGGCTGTTGTTTGCCGGATATCTAAACTTTTTGACCGTCAGTGCCAACGGGCGGAAGCTGGAACAATGAGCGTGGTCCGGTCTCGAAATGAAGGTGGTGCGCCTGACGATGTATTAATATGGCGGTACTGCAACGGTAATGCCGGAAAAACAGAAGAATTGGGCAGAATTGAATAACTGGTTGAGATTAAAGATTTAATTTGAGTTATGGATATAAAGGAAAGAAAGGCTTAAACCAGCCGGGAAAGAAATGCTCTCAAACATTATCGCTACATATCAAAACAGGAAGAAAAAATATCCATTAAAATTTTAATATTATGAATGGCTTAAGGGTGTGTTGCGTTGGGCTACACCCACTGTAGCCATTTTTGCGTTTTGGAGTTTCAGCTTTTTCTTCTACACCTTGAATTACAGGCCTTGATCATTGTTTCGGCCATTTTGGCAAAAGATTTTTCGTCCCTGCAACTGGTCGAAACACGATACCCTGCACAGGATGGCTGAAACGATGATCAAGGCTAATGGGGAGATCCTAATCAGATCATATATACAAAAACTTGACTTCCCCATCATTTCAAATAGAATCCGCACAAAAAAATTACACATTTTTATATTGAAAGGTTCGGTGCGTAACTGAAAGCGATGGAGACCACCCTGCAAGGTGATCAGGCCTGATAGAAAATTTACGAGGAAAATTGGCTACCCAGGAATTATTACTTCGCTTACAAGCCCATTTGCTAAGTCAATGGCATTGACCTCACATTTTAAAAATTGTGAATAGGTTTAAAAACAATACGCATAGGTATTTGTAATGGATAAAAATATTGAATGTTTTGATGAAACTGATTTAACTTGCGATGGGTGCAATAAAACTTTCGCTATTAGGGAACGAATGTGGACTATCCAAATTGACAAACAATATGTTGATTATAATCGTCGTTGTGGCAATATTCACGAAGTCCATATGGTTTCAGAAAAAAGTTGTATGAGAACCATACGCTACTGTAAAAAATGTGCTGAAAAATTCGATTTTAAAAAAATCATTTTTATCCTTCAGCCTAAAGATGAAGCAGAACCAAAAAAGTCATCTTTTGAGCGTTGGGGAGAAAAGAACTGTTCATAGATTTCAGAAAAAAAGCTTCCAATTTCATAACTGAAGTGGAACATGCTGAGACTATTGTCCTTTTAAGACGGTGAAAACCTATTGCAGAAATAGCTCCTTTTACAGATAATTCCGTACAAATGCCGTCATGGAAACGCCGGAGTACTCGCCTGCAAATTAAAGGGAGCGATCTTTCGTCAACCATTTTCGTTAACAGATCGTTTTCGTAATTAGCCGCCCGGCCCGTGATTTTGTCATTATGCTGAACATGGAAACCCGCTTTCGTCGTCCCTTTAGGGGCAGGCTAACCCCAAGGCATGCTGTTGGCGGGCCGGAATAGGAGGCTGAAAGAAGCGAATGGTGGGCTTTAATGGCCCGAATATCGGGTGAAACATTCCAGAGCTCTGTATGGAGGGAAACATTGTGAAAAATATTCATTGAATTTTAATCTTAATGTTTGTATCCTCAGAGGAATGAAAGTGCGTAAGATGAAAGAGATTTTAGAAAACTTGCGAAAAATAATAACTTAAAAACAGCAATTGGCTTTTAGCAATTAGTTCTTTGATTAAAATTGCTAATAGCTAACAGCTAATAACCAGATTTATTCTCAACAACCCAGAATAACAAGGAGATATTTTCTATTTTTCAGGTAGCAGCCATACAGATTACACCCGTTTTAGGAGACGTTCAGGCTAACTTGAAACGAGGAATTCAATTTATGCGGCAAGTATCCAATGACGCTGACTTAATTGTTTTTCCTGAACTCTGGACAACGGGATACTACTTATCAAAACAGGTTTTTCAACAATTAGCTGAAACACAAGATGGACCGACAATTAACACCCTTAGAGAAGAAGCCTTGCGGTCAAATTCAGTCATTATAAGTTCTTTTGCGGAAAAGGACAGTGAAGGGCGTCTGTATATTTCAGCTACTATTATCGATGAAAAAGGGGAGTTGCTCGGTATTGTTCGTAAGAGCCTCTTATGGAGTCGAGAGAATGAAATTTTTGAGATGGGGGAAATCAAGTATCCTATTTTTCAAACCATATTTGCTAAAATTGGTGTTTTAATCTGTTATGAAATGGAATTCCCAGAACCATCCAGGCTGATGGCTTTAGAAGGGGCAGAACTGATTGTTTGCCCTTCCGTATGGAGTGTGGCGGCTTCCAGGCGATGGGATATTCAACTGCCGGCCCGTGCTCTTGATAACACTATTTTTATTTTGGGGGTCAATACGGTTGGAAATAATAGTTGCGGGAAAAGCAAACTCGTTGGACCAATGGGTGACATTCTAGCAGAGGCTTCTGATTCCAGAGAGGAAGTATTGTTAAGAGCTGTCGATATCAAATCTCTATATTGGGCTCGCGATGAAAATCGATACCTTGACGATTATCGAACGAAATTGACGCCAGGTGGTAAGAAAATTCCCATACCCATCATTTAATAACACGAAATTTTTATTGGAGGCCATATTTGATTAATCTGCATGAAATTGAAAAAAGAATAAATGACTTTGAAATAATTCAAATCTTTACAACCGATCTTAATGGCAGACCTGTAACCCTGCAAGTTCATATAGGGGATATCAAAACATTTTTCAAAAAAGGAGTCGGTTTTGATGGAAGCTCTGTCCCTGGCTATGGGACTGTGGATGATAGCGATAAATTATTAATTCCCCTCCCGGAAACCTTTAGAGAAGTTGAATTTAACCAAGAAAAACTTGGCTTTCTAATCGGTAAAATTAACGAAGAATATGGTGAGCGGTCCCTTCTTGATCCAAGAGCATTATTGGAAAAAGTGGTTAAGCAAGCTGAAGATGAATTTGGGCTTTATTTTTTAACTGCGCCTGAACATGAATTTTTTTTATTAACCACGGATGAATTCAGTAAAGATATCCACACAGACAATGCCGGTTATTTCCATGCTGATCCCCGGGATAAAGGCGAAGCAGTCAGAAAAGAAATTGTTGCTGTATTGAAAAGATGTGGCATTCAGTTTGAAAAAATGCATCACGAGGTCACGCCATCTCAACACGAAATCAACCTTGGTGCGCTCGATCCAGTTAAGACAGCAGATCGAACCATTCTTTTTTCTTACATCACCAAACGAGTTGCTTATGCACAGGGTTTGCACGCTACGTTCATGCCCAAACCGTTTAACGGTCACAATAGAAATGCCTTACATATACATATTTCGGCACAAGACCTGGATATGAACCACGTATTTTATGATGAGACCGCGCCAAATAATCTGAGTAAAACAGCCCATCATTTCATCGGTGGAATTTTAAAATACGCCAGGGAAACGTCCATTATAATGGCAGCAACTTTCAATTCATATAAAGCATATGTAGTTGGGAAAGAAGCACCGATTGTGAGAGGATGGGGGGTTAAAAATCGAAGTTCCATGGTCAGAATACCTTATGCAGAAGGAGCAAAAGACACTAGAATTGAAATCCGTTCTCCAGATCCATCTGGAAATATTTACCTGCAGCTTGCTACCTTGATCGGTATGGGGCTTCAAGGAATTCGAGATAAGGTTGACAACGGTGATCCCGATATTGGCAGTAATTACGTGACTGAAAAAGCCACCCATCTCCTCGATACTAATTTTTTGCCAAGAAATATGTTTGAGGCTTTGGTGGAAGCTGAAAAAAGTCAATTTTTAAAAGATTTTATGGGAGACCAGCTTTACAACCAGTACATGCAACTGAAAATCAACGAATGGGAAAATTATCGAACTTTTGTAACCCCCCGTGAACATAAAATGAATCTTAATATCTAAATAGAATTAGTTTCCTTATGCCATTACGATGAATAAAAGCGGTCAGTGTTGTATGAGGCTCATCTTGTTTTGTGCGATGGGGACGCCCAGTGCAATCCCCCCTTTGGTGTAATACCACACGATCCCCGCTTTGGGGTTATAGGCCGTCATGGAGGCCGGGTAATAGAGTGAGATGGCCGGAAGTTCATCGGCGTAAATTTCCTGTATTTTGTATACCAGGGCCTTTCGCTTCCGTGAGTCCATTTCCGTCATTTGGGATTTCAGCAGTTCAAGAAGCGCCTGGTTGCCCCCGTAACGGGCTGAATTGACGGAGTCCGCAAGCTTGGGGCTGATCATGAGGTCCAGGATCATTGGGTCTCCCAGCAACCCCCCATGTCCCGTGATGGCCAGATCAAAATCCCAGCGCTTGACCTTTGAATCCGCCGTGGCCTGCTCAAGGTTCATCAAATCCACCTGGATGCCCACATCCTGAAGCTGTTTTTTCAGTACCTCGCCATCCCGATCCGGCGTGGATTCCCCTGCCACGGTGATGTTTGAGGCCAGTAACTGCAACTTCAGGGGAACACCGTCTTTTTCCAAATATCCATCTTTGTTTTTTTGATATCCCAGCGAAACCAGAATTTCCTCGGCCCGTTTCGGATTATGTGGGTATTTGGGCGTTTCGGGATTAAAAAACGGGTGATCGGGGGAGAGCAGTCCAAAGGAAGCGGGGGACCCAAAACCCCGGTGGGCCTTGTCAATGATCTCCTGCTGATCGATGGCATAGGCCAGCGCTTTTCGAAAGCGTTTGTCCTTCAGAGGCGGTTTTTGATGGTTGATCATCAACTTTTTGTTCCAGCCCCTCGGATTTTCCAAAATCACCATCCCCTTTTTTTTGAGTGGCTTGGCCATATCGGGTTTGATGTTGACCAAATCCGCCTTTCCACTCAAAAGGGACATCAGAGGATTTTTAGCTTTGATGTAGATCAGCCGGTCGACGGTCGGTTTTCCAAGGTAGTAATCCCCGTTGGCCTCAAAGAGGTACGTCCCTTTGGCATTGTCAAAATCCACGAATTTAAAGGGGCCGCAGCCGATGTAGGCCTCCGGCGCATGATTTATTTTGGGGTCGTTTACCTTCTCCCAGATATGTTGGGGAATGATGGGCATGGTTCCCCCGATGTAGGTCATGAAAGGCGCATAGGGTTCCTTGAGCTTGATGGACACCTCATGAGGCCCCAGGGCCTCTGCCCCGGCCACTTGATCCAGGGACACCCACTGGTAGGGATGTTTTTTAAAGTATTCAATGGTGAAAACCACATCCCCCGCGGTAAAGGGTTTTCCGTCATGCCATAAAACCCCTTCCTGGAGCTGAAAGATGAAGCTCAGGGTCTCGGGCTCGTATCGCCATGATTTGGCCAGGGCCGGAATATCACCCTTGTCGTCTTTCCAGACAAGGGTGTCGAAAACCCAGGCCATTCTCAAAAACCCGGGTCCCCTGGGATAGTGTTGATAAGGATTGGGATAACCCCAATCTCCTTTGCCATCCGCAATTCGAATGCTCTTTGTCTGATTTTGCGCCAAAACACCTGAGGGAAAAAGCAGCAATCCGCACAGGATGAAAACCCAAAAACGAATTAATCGAAACATTTTTTTTATTGCTTGATCCATCAGTGTCTCCTTGTTTTGATTGACAACCCATTCGGAGTTTCGGTTATGGGTCGGAATATGGGGATTAAACGCAAAAAAGCCATGAAAGCATACCTTCATACAAATAAGGGAACCGCCTTCATGGCTGAAATATGATAATTCGTATTCTATTGTGGACTGTACTGTGTTTAGAAGCGTATTGGCTTCTTGCCAAAAATTCCATGTACTGTAACCAGGTTATGCGTTATTGTCAAGGTGTTTTATGCCAATGGGAAGGGAGGGAACTGGGCGGTCCCACGAAGGAGATCCCAGGTTGCGACTATGCCGCATTAGGCACTAATAACAGCTGCTTTTGCAGGCATCGTATGATTTTCCCCCGGTCTTCACCGGCAGACAGAATTTATGGGACACATTACCGTTGCCGGACAACACGGTTTTGCATTCGTACATTAGGTTCGCTGTTTGACACCCATAAAGCGATGTGTAAGTGCCGCCGCTGTTGCTTGCAGTGCATTTGCCGTTTTTCCAGTTCCACCCCTGGGTTTTGAGATAGGGTTTGCTTCCCGTTGCCCATGGATAATTTGCCCCTGTGGCCGTTCCCGGGCAGAACGTCAGCAGAAATCGTGCAGAGGTATCGGAACTTGTTTGTTTGCAGTTATGGTTGGCGGCATGGTCATCGTATTGCCATGCGTATCCATTCATCCCCATCTCTTTTAATCTGCGGACATAGGACGTCATCCCAATGGGATCGGCTCCGTTGGGCCCTTTATCGCACTGGATGCCGCCCATTCCCGGGGCATCGGCGGTTGCCTTGCTGGCACAGCAGTACCAACATGCCGTGTTCAAAGGGAGTGTATTCTGAAGATAGCCCGAAGCGCTCATGGCTCCCATAATATCGCCACTGGGACTTTTCCAGGTCTTGGGAGGATCGCCCAGTTCGTGGGATGTCAAATATTGACAGGGAGAGGCGCAGCCCTGGTATCCGTCAGCGTCCTGGGTCAAAAGGGTGAACCCCGAATTCAGGATTGTTCTCATTTGCGTATTCCCGTCCGTACAGTCCGTATCATTTTGGCACGGGGCATACCCATTGCCGGTGCAGGTACCGTACTTCGGATTTGGTTCCGAGGGAGTAGGGGCCGGTTTTTTGCAAGTGGTTGCCGGCGCCGGGGCTACGGCCGCCATGGTGGTGCCGTAACCTTCAGGCCATGGTTTGTTCTCGGAAGGACAACTCCCCATATCCAGCATGCTCGCATCGCTTGATGCGGTATCGCATGTGAGCTTTTGCGCGTTTGTGACTTCCAGGTACATGGGAACCGTGAATCCTGCCACGGCACTGATGTCGAACCAGTCCACAGGGGTGATGTTTTCCGTGGGCGCCACAGGATTTTTGGAGCAACAATTGGTCTCTGATGGCTTACAAGTCTTGGGAACACCGGGCATACAGCCAAAGGTGAATTCAAATAACGTATTGACCGCGTTCCTGTCACTGCCCACCATGGTGCCGATCATACAGTCATCCCCTGTTTTTTTGCATGGTTCCATGAAAATCTGGAAATTGCCGCTGGCGGCCCCTTTGTCCGGAATACAGAAGTGGTAGGGTACGCCGATCTTCATTTGTGATCTGATATATCCCGTGCCGACCCCCGGTTGTCCTCCCGTCCAAACCTCTTCCCCTCCGGACGACTTTTTCCAGAAGTCCCATTGTTCGGGCATGGAACCGGCCCCCGGATATTTCATATAGAGCCATGTATTTTCGCCGCAGTTGTTAATGACGGTTAATCGTTTGGTAAAGCCTGTCTCTCCCATTTGTTGGTCGCAGGTTGCTGACCCCACATCATCAATAAAAAGAGTGGATGAACTCAGTAGCTGTTTGTTTTCAATCTTTCCGTGCAACAGGGTTGCGGTGTAGGTCAATAAATTGCTTTCCTCATCATAAACGGGATCATCGAGTGTTACGATCTGTACCTTGAGTTCTCCGGTTTCCGTGTAGGACGTCATGGAAGCGTTTGGTGGGTAATCATCAAAGAGGTTGGACCAGGCCAGCTCGAAAAGGGCCGTCTGGTAGATAAACGAAAACCTGTCCGGTGCGTCTGCCAGATAAAATGATTCCGGATAAACATCGTTTAAATACAGCTTGTATACATCCGCTGTTCCTGTTTCCTCAAAGTAGGCGCTGGGCGACACCTGAACAAATGAATAAGTATCTGTTTTTCCGTCCTCGTTATTGTTGAGTACGGTGATCTTGATATCCTCAAAAAATATCGGGCGCTCTGGGTGGTTATCATCCATTGTGGAATTTTCCAGGGTGACATTGAAGGTGAGTTTCTTTGCTCCCGAATCATATTGAGGTTCCCGTAAAATCAAATACAACCCATCGTTTAGCGTATTCGGCGGTATCCACCCATCCAGGATGGCGTTGGGGTTGATTTCAACATAGACCTTCGGCCATACGGTTTGAACAAAAAATCCCATTGTTTCCGTTCCGGATTCCCGCCCGGGCCTGTCTGAATACCAGAGCACCTCTTCCGATACGTTCTCCAGGGTAAGCGTGTATTCCCAGCTTTGATTGGTATCGGACGCACTCTCAACAACGGGTTCAAGTATCCCGCCGGCCATCATCATCACATATACACGATTGCTTGGAATATTGGGTGGAACAGGCGGACTGCCGTTATCGCTGTCGCCGCACCCGAAAGGAACCATCGCCAGAAAACCGAAAACTAACAAACCGTCCAGAATCGCTTTTAATTGTTTCATTTTGTCTTTTCTTTCATGGTTGATGGTTGATTTTCCGAGCTGTTAACTGTTCAATGGCGCTTGTTTTTAGGGAAGGGGATTTCAAAAGAAAAATAGCCTTTCGCGGGCATTGTCTATCCCCAAAGGTTATCCCGAATGGTCTTCGGGTCGAGTCCGTTACGGATTTTCTCCTTTATCCGCTTTAAGGCCTGTTTCATCTGCCTGCTTTCGAGATCTTTCTGAAGGGCGTCTTTCATGATTAACTTGAGCGTTTCGGGCCAAAGCCCGGCATGGTGCAGGATTTCTCCCGCTTCGATGACGTCGGCGATCCGGTCGGAGGGTTTACCTGCGCCCGCTGTTAAAATCTCCCGAAGGAATGCCGGGTCCTGTCCTCCCTCCAGCGCAAAGGCCGTTGCATTAAGCAGGGTCGGATCTTCCCCCATTGATGCGCCGTATCCTGTTTGTGTCAGAATTGCTTTCGCTTTCTTAAATGCCTCATATCTGTTTTGGACTATGGATTTGAGTGTGTCTGGCGGCGCCTTTTTTAAAAGACACTCGTGGATTTTGAAAAACACATGTTCTGAATGATTTCGTTCCTGTGCATTCTGAAATAGCGGCGCCAGGATATTTCTCGCTTGATCAGGGGTGATGTCAACCCTTGCCAGATGCTCCAACAGGTTTTCGATAATTTCTCTTTCAATACCGGAAGAGACGCCGCCATCAAGAAGCGACATCCACTGGTCGCGATCAGGCCGGGCCAGAATTAGACTGTCAGGGTCATCTTTAGGGATGGTGACATATTCATGGGGGGCAAACCCATACTTCTGGTCGAATTTCAATGTGTTTCTAACCAGGAGCACATTGTTTTCGCGGCCAAAACCGTCGGGACGAAGGGCCTCTCCGTCGTCGTCCGGGACCAGTTGTGATCCATTGACCAGAAAAGCGTACTCATATCTTCCCGGCGGCAATTTGATGGCAATGGCCCAGTAACCAACGGCATCCGGGCCCTTCAGGCAAAAGGTTTTCGGTGTCCAGTCCGAAAAGGTCCCCACCAGTTCCACCTGTTTGGCGGATGGGGCATACAGGTCCAGAACCACCGGTATATAATCGTTGTCCTGAGGGCTTCGCAAAAGGGTAAGGCCTGTCACCAAAACAAGCATGGCCAGTGCCCCCATAAGCCCCGGTACGGCCCAGAAACGCCGCTCCGGCCAGAATGATTTTACCCTGTCAAGCCAAGTGGGGCTTGGCTTATGGGGAAGCGTCGCCATTACTTGCGCCACAAAATCATCGGGCGCTTTTTCCTGATGATCTTCAAGTTGTTTCAGGCTTTCCGTGTATTGGGAATACCGCTCGGCACTTTGACCCCGTAAATCGGATGTTTCCGGTGTGAAGTTTGTATCCAATAGGGTATGAAGCACGCTGTCCGGGTGTTCCATGTGGTGTTGCCTCATGTTTCAGATTCCCGTGTTTTCAAATTTATTGTCTGTGGAATCGGGTTGGTAGTCCGACAGGTGTCGCACCAGTTGATCTCGTCCCCGCTGAACGCGCATTTTGGCGGCGCTGGTCCCGATTTTCATAACAGCGGAAATCTCTTGATAAGAAAACCCTTCCACGTGTTTTAAAAACAGCGGAACACGAAGTTTTTCAGGTATTTTATGAAGGGCGGCCATGAGGTCCATTCGGGAATGATCCCGGTGGCAGGGCATGACGGACTCCCGTTCAGGATGTGGGTTATGCACCTCGCGCCGCCTCGCACGATTGCGCAGTTTGTTTTTTCCCAAATTGGTGCAGATGGCAAACAGCCAGTTCCTGAAGCTGCGTTGCGGGTCGTATCCGGCCAGTTTACGATAAGCCTGAATAAAGGTTTCCTGTGCAAGATCTTCCGCCTCATGCCGATCTCTCATGCGGGTCAGTGCCATAAAATAGATCCGGTGTTGATACCGCGCTACGATTTCCGTAAATGCATCCCGATTGCCATTTACGCATTTTTCGATCAAGACTGCATCGGTTGGATGCATTTTATCCATCTTTTTCTATACCATACACCGCTGAGGCTGTTTTCGTCACATTTCAGACGTCATTTTTACTGCGTGCGAATCCAACTGTCAAATTTTGGTTACTGTATCATTTTTTTTCCTTAAAATCATTGACTGTATGTTCGGATTTTTATTGACACCCAAAGATGTGGTGCTGGTCTGTGATCCAGCCAAATTGGCCAATGGCAAATATGTGGACGGTGCGCCCGATCTGACGGTTGAAGTGATTTCTCCTTCTACCGGACGTATGGACCGGCTGTTGAAGCGGGATTTGTATGAGCGTTGCCGGTATCCGGCATTACTGGCTTGCCGATCCGGTGATGCTGACATTGGAATCGTATCGCCTGGAAACCGGCGCATACGGTAAGCCGGCGGTATTCGGGCGGGGCGATGAAGAGACGCTGCCGATCTGTGGTGGCCTGACGCTGCGGCTTGACGATGTATTTGGACCGGAGTCCGAGGTTGCACGGCGCGGGCCCGGATTGTGAGCGTACGCGAAGGATCAATTTATGATTTTAAGAAACGGAAAGACGTCCCTGTGTATGGTAGCGATAATTCTTGAATCGACATAGGAAAAACAACCTGCCCAATATCTTGTATGCGGAAAGGAAACAGGCAAATTTCTTGTGTTTTTGGTGACGTAGGCATACCTCAGGTTTTCGGTGTTGTTGATACTTTGTGTCTTTTTTGGGAAACTCAAAAGACAACATGTTTGTCGAACCCTGTTTCTATTTGTTTATCGCTGAACAAAGAACGGCGTTAAAATTATTGGGTATCGCTACATTTGAAACAAAAATCCGTGCCCTGTGAACTGCGCGAGTTTAAAATTCGCTCATCACGAACCCAACCTTTTGTCCAAGGCCCGGCTACTTTTTCGCTGCGCCTGCCGGGTCATTGTCGATCACCATGATATCCTGGCTCCCCACAAATGATTCGCCAGCAGTGGTGTAGCCAACCAATGTCAGAGTATTGTAATCACCAATTATCAAACTATCTAAGGTCTTTATTTCATCCGAGTCGAACTTGGCAACAAAATAACCTCTGTCATCGGATTTCCACCAGGCGATAGGGACATCGTTCAACAATACAGAGGATCCCTGCACAAGGCTGTAGGCAATGTCCGTATGGACCGTGACGATTGTACTTTGACTCTGAATGTTAAGGACATTGGGAGAAATGTCGATGGAGATTTCATCGGCGTGAACATTGGCGGGAATCTGGAACAAAAGCACCGCCAGCGCAATGCAAAAAAACAAGGGTAGACAAAGGGCTCTAACTTTTATTCGTATCATTTTCTGCTCCTTTCAAATTAAAAGATTTCTATTGGCACCTTGCCAATAACCTTCTATCTAAGTGCGCATATTCTATACGCGGTATAAAGGGGATGTAAATCAGACGAAGCCTCTTTTCTTTGTAGGTGTTTGTCCTACAGGCACGTAAGTCTGAAGCAGCGGGAAATGTTGGCGAAACATTATTTCACCAACCCCTGTTTCACGGCATAATGGGTTATTTCGGCGTTATTCTTCATGCCCATCTTTCTCAGTGCACGCACGCGGTTTGTGCTGATGGTTTTTACGCTCAGCGATAACTCGTCCGCGATTTCAGATACGGTTTTCCCGGAAGCGATCATGAGCATAACCTGGTATTCCCTGTCTGAGAGGGTTTCCTGAATTGGTTTTTCAAAATCTGTGGTTATGTGAGAGGCGAGGCTTTCGCTGAGGGATTCGCTGATGTATTTTCCTCCCCGGGAAACCTTTCTTATGGCTTGAATTAATTCTTCGGGAGCGCTTTCCTTTGTCAAGTATCCCGACGCCCCCGCTTTCAATGCACGAATCGCATACTGCTCTTCCGGGAACATGCTGAGCATCAAAACAGGAAGTCCCGGTTTTTCGATCTTCAGCTGTTTCAAGGTATCTATGCCTCCCCTGCCGGGCATGGATATATCCAGGAGAATCAGGTCCCATTCCTCCTCCCTGACCTTCTCCAGTACGCCCTGTCCATCCGCCGCCTCCCCGGCTACAATGATGTCGGGAGTATCCGCCACAATTTGTTTCAGCCCTTTGCACACGATGGCATGGTCATCGGCCACAAGTATCTTAATCATCAGGGCCTCCTTTCGAATCAATGGGAATAACCACATCCAGCGTAGTGCCATTGTCTGAGCTTTGGATGTCTAATTTGCCGCAGAGATAGTGTACCCGTTCCCGAATTCCTCTGATTCCAAATGATTCGGGATTCTGGATTTCCTGCTCGTCTATCCCCTTCCCGTTATCTCTGACGATCAACCGTACACACCCGTATTTTCTCTTGAGGATGATTTCAACGCTCGTTGCCTTGGCATGGCGGGCGATATTGGTCAGCGCTTCTTGAAATATGCGAAAAATTGCCGTCGCAATTTCTTCGGATAGACTCATATCTTCAGAATCTGAATGGATTTCACATTCGATGTCGGTCCGTTTGCCAAATTCTTCCGCTTCCCATTCAATGGCTGCTGAAAGGCCGAAGTCATCCAGCAATCTGGGTCTCAATTCGGCACAAATCCTTCTCACAGAATGGACAGTGCTGTCTATAAGTCCCGACATGGCGCCGGCCTTATCGATCAGATTCTGCTTTTCACCTGATAACCGTTGCTGCAGCCAGTGAACGTCCATTTTCAAGGCCGTCAACGCCTGTCCCAGTACATCGTGAATTTCACGGGCGATGAGGGTTCTTTCCTCTTCTCTGACAGCCTGCAGGTGCGATGTCAGTTCACGCAACCGCTCGTGAGATTGAACAAGAGCTTGTTCTGACCTTTTTCGTTCTGAGATATTTTTGAAATTTTCTACAATGCCAATAATTTGTCCATCAGGCCCTCGAAAGGGGGTCGCCGAAACAATGCAAGGGATTTTGTGTCCGTCTTTTCGTGTCTTTTCCAGGTCGTGTTCCACTCGGCGCTTGTTTTTCAGAATGCAGATCAAAGGACAGTCTTTTGTGTGGCACAAAGGTCCCCAGAACACCTCATAACACTTACTGCCGACCGCTTCTTCCTTTGTCGTACCGCATAGCGCCGCAAAAGTTTCATTTATACGAACCGTATTAAAATCACTGTCAACCACACGCATGGCATCAGCCGCAGTATCAAATATCTGTGCCAGTTCAAGATTTGCCCGTTTGGCTGCCTTTTCCGCGCGCCAGCGGGCGGAAATGATCCATTGAGAATAGATCCCAAAACCCACAAACATGGCTACAATCGTCAAACGCATCCAGACTTCATGGGGCTCCGGATTGAAGATCTGTTCGAGGAAACTCATATCATTGAACACGAACACATGGACGGCGGATTCCAGCAGCCAGAATATAATTCCCAGTATAATTCCGACCATGATAACACCGGTCTGTGATTGATAGAGGTTCTTGTTTCCTTTTTTATGCATTTCCTTATTCCTAGTTTGTGCCAATAAAAATTTAACCTTATTTCAGTGTAATAGCAATAATCAAAGCCCAAAAATCTGACAAAATGCACATTTCAAAAAGTTTATGGGTAATCGACCGGAATCCCACTCTTAAGAGTAGTATTTCGGATCAAATCTGTTCCAATTGCAGGACTTGATGATACATACGCTTTTACACCTGCTCATATGTTTGAACTTTATCAGGATTCTTTTTCGCTTGGAGGATGACTTCCCGATTTGATAGAAAGAATAATCTGGAACAATTTCTTTAACTGAAGTTTCACAGAAATTGTACTCGCCCGATCAGCCGACCATCCGCAGCAGCGCCTCCACAAAAGTTTTTCGGGGGAGTTTGTGTCTTTTGCCGGAAACCAAAACCTGAAACACCTTTGGACAATCAATTCGGAGTCAGGCTGTTTCTCAAGACAACATTAATATGTTGGGTTGCGGGCGTAGTACGCGTTTGCAAAGCTTTACGGTTAATCTGAAGCAGCACCCCCCTACACTTCCAGTTCGACATCCTTGTCGACTCATGACGTCACTTGTCGAAGTCCACATCTTTGTGTTTCACTGTAAATATTTGATTTTTCAAAATTAGTCATTTTGGCACATATGATGCTAACCACAAAACAAACATCGCGGATAACGCTCGAAAGAAAAGATACGTTTTGTCTATTCTTCAAGTCAATTCCGTTCAACATAAAATTTCGTGTGAAAGGAATAACGGAAGATTCGGATTCAGGAACCGGGAACTGTGACGGCTCCGGACCCAAGGGAAAAGGTAAGGCAATCGTTCAAAATAGAGACAGTGGAATTATTTCTGCATACTCAAATTTCAGATTTATTGAAAGGAGATCGTAAAATGAGAAAGATTTTTACGGGCGGTGTGATGGCGATTTTGGTTATTCTTCTGAGCGCGGGACTGGCTCTGGCAGGCGGATACAACAGCGGTAGACGGGGTAATGGCGGGGTATCCCAGGACCGCAAAAGAGATGGTTCCTGTGCCACCAGCTACATCTTGAACCAAGAGAGGCAAAAACTGCCAGCCTTGGCCAAGACGCAGCAGAGGGATCGCAAAAAGGACAATTCCTGCAAAAGTTGATTTTCATTACAATTCTATGCGAAGAGGAAGCATTTCATTGGGAATGCTTCCTCTTTTGCTTGGATGAATACCGAAAAGAAAACACCGTCTGAACTCCCATTATCACAGGATTCAGATGGATATCTCGTTCTTTCCGGCACCGCCTCTGTTGGGTACAACTGCATAAACCCCGTAGATGATTTCTACTGTCAATCACCAGCCAGGCACAACCCAGGCCGACCCCGTGATCTCATCATTCGGATCACCGAAAGGCCAGCCGGAAGAAAAGCCCGGCTCAGGCGGAATAGGCTTGTGAATATTTCTGATATGTCGGATGGGCGCCCTGGTAAAGGCCTTAATTCCATCGCTGCAACAAATTTGGGTTTTTAAAATATAAATTCCTATGCTTTCAAAATATTTTTTCACTGAAAATCCTGAGTTTTCTTCAAAAGGAGCAGGAGCCCCGGCAGGGCGATGAGGGTGCAGGCGGCGAAGAAGGTTTCCCATCCCATGCTTTTGGCCAGATAGCCCGTGGGGGCCGATGCCAAAACCCTGGGGATGCCCATGAGACTGCTGAGCAACGCATACTGGGTGGCGGTGAATTTCTTGTTGGTGATGCTGGCCATAAACGCCACATAAGCGGTGGTGCCCATTCCGCCGGAGAGGTTTTCAAACCCGATAACCCCCGAAAGCATCGGAACGCTATGGCCCACCCGCGCAAGGAGAACGAAACCGGCGGTGGATACGGCCTGTAAAATGCCGAAAATCCATAAGGACCGCTTGATCCCCAACCGAATCATGGCCACTCCGCCTAACAGACTGCCCCCGATGGTAGCCCAGAAACCGAAGAGTTTCACCACGGCGCCGATCTCGGTTTTTGAAAACCCGATGTCCAGGTAAAAGGGGGTGGTCATGGCGCTGGCCATGGTATCGCCGATTTTGTAAAACAGGATAAAGGCCAGCACCCAGAGTGCACCGGGCCGGGTGAAATATTCCACGAGCGGATCAATGACCGCTTCACGAAGTGTTGTGGGTCGGCCCAGAGGGGTAAGCGGTTCCGGGGTGAGCAGGGTGGTAAAAATTCCCGGCAGCATGCAGGCCGCCATGATGAGGTAGACGATTTTAAAGGAGACATGATCCGCCATGATGAGGCCGCCCCCGGAAGCCAGGAGCATGCCCACCCGGTAGCCGTTGACATACAGGGAAGATCCCAGCCCCAGCTCTTCGTCGGGGAGATCCTCCCGCCGATAGGCGTCCACCACGATATCCTGGCTTGCGCTGAAAAAGGTGACCAGGAAAGCGGCAAAGGCCACCATCCAGGGATTTTCGGCGGGATCGGTCAACCCGAGGCCTCCGATGGAGACCATCAACGCCATCTGGGCCAGGAGGAGCCATCCCCGGCGTCTTCCCAGGAAGGGAAGGGTAAAGCGATCCAGAAAAGGCGCCCACAAGAATTTCAAGGTGTAGGGAAGGCCCACCAGGGCCATCATGCCGATGACCGTAAGGTCCACTCCCGCTTCCTTCATCCATGCCTGGAGTACCGTTATGGTCAGCAGCAGCGGCAGGCCGCAGGCAAAGCCCATGATCAGGGCCACCAGCATCCGGCGGCTGAAAATGCTGAGGATGAGAGATTTGGGCATATCTGTTGAGTTGTCAGGGGGCAGTTTCAGGGGGCAGGCCTTGCTGACAACTGCCCCCTGACAACTGACAACTTTACTTTTCTTCATTCAGGATTCGAATGGTTTCGTCGATTTCTTCTGAGGTGACACCCTTTCGAAGTTCCTCCATGTGCGTCATCACTTCGGCAAAGCGCACTCCCTCGGCGGCGCTGATCCATTCCAGCTGCAGCCGCTCCGGTCGAATTCCCAGTTTGACCATTTTTTTATGAATCTTCCTGACCCGTTTTTCGGTCCAGTGGTTGGCGTCGATGTAATGGCAGTCCCCGATATGACAGCCGCTGATCAGGATGACGGGCGCCCCCATTTTAAACCCGTCCCAGATGAATTTTTCATCCACCCGGCCCGAACACATGGTGCGGATGAGACGGACGTTGGGAGGATACTGAAGTCTGGACACCCCCGCATAGTCGGCGCCCGCATAAGAACACCAGTTGCAGGCAAACACGAGGATTTTTTCCGCCGGTTCCTTGTCCAGAAGGGCATGGGCCTGGTTGAGGATCTGTTCGTCGGTGAAATGGTTCATGATGATGGCGTCAAAGGGACATTCCGCCGCACAAGTGCCGCATCCGGCGCAGGCAGCCGTATTCACCGAGGCGATGGTTTTTCGTTTTACATCCACGGTAATGGCATTGTAGGGACAGACTTCGGCGCATTTTCCGCAGGATTTGCATTTCTCTTCAATCACCTCTGATGTGATGGGTTCGGTGGTGATCTCGCCCCGGTGCATGAGACGAATAGCCCTGGCCGCCGCCGCGGAGGCCTGGGTGACGCTTTCCTTGATGTCCTTGGGACCCTCGGCGCAGCCGGCGTAGAAGACGCCTCGCGTGGCCGCATCCACCGGTTGCAGCTTGGGGTGCGCTTCCAGAAAAAATCCATCCGGGGTGAGCTGCAGGCCCAGCATTTCCTGAAGTTTCTGCGTACTGGAGGCGGGTTTCATCCCCAGGGCCAACACCAGCATATCCAGATCGTGCATCTCAAGATGGCCGGCGCCGGTGTTCTCCACGGCCACCCGCAACCCCTTTTCGCTGTTTTCCCGTACGGTGCCGGGGAGGCCTCGAATGTACTGGACCCCCAGACGTCGGCTTCGGGTGTAGAGATCCTCAAACCCTTTTCCAAAGGCCCTGATGTCAATATAAAAGACCTTGATCTCCATGTCCGGGTAGTGCTCTTTGAGCATGAGGGTACTTTTGACGGTGTTCATGCAGCAGGTATTGGAACAGTAGCTGCCCCCCTTTCGAGCGGATCTTGATCCCACGCACTGAACAAATCCGATGGATTTGGGGTGTTTCAGGTCAGTGGGTCGCACCACTTCTCCCTGTGTGGGGCCGCCCGCGTTGATAAGGCGCTCAAACTCCAGACTGGTGAGGACGTTTTGAAACCGGGCATAGGCATACTCATCCATTTCCGTGGGATCGTACACCTCAAGACCCGTGGCCACGACAATGGTGCCCACGTTTTCCACGATTTCTTCGTCGGACATGTGAAAATCGATGCATCCCTTGTCGCAGGCGTCCTTGCATTTGGCGCATACCACCGGGTTATGCCCCAGGCATTCATTGACGTTGATGACGTATGAGGAAGGGACAGCCTGTGGAAAGGGGGTGTAGATGGCCTTCCGGGACGAAAGACCCAGGTTGAATTCATCAGGCCGTACCACGGGGCAGGCATTGGCGCAATCCCCGCATGCGGTACATTCTTTGTCGTCCACATAGCGTGCTTTTTTGAGAATGCGAATGTCAAAATTTCCCACATACCCTTTGACATCCACCACTTCACTCATGGTGTACAGTGTAATTTTGGGATGTCGACCGACATCCGTCATTTTCGGCCCCAGGATTCAGATGGAGCAATCCATGGTGGGGAAGGTCTTGTCCAGTTGCGCCATCATCCCGCCGATGGTGGGATGTTTTTCCACCAGGACCACGTCATAGCCGTTGTCGGCCAGGTCCAGGGAGGCCTGGATGCCGGCCACGCCGCCGCCGATCACAAGGGTCCGTTTGGTGAGGGGGATGGTGTCTTCCGTGAGAGGTTCCAGCAGGCGAATGCGCGAAACCGCCATTTTCACCAGATCCATGGCTTTTTGGGTGGCTGCTTCCGGTTCCTGCATGTGGACCCAGCTGCACTGTTCCCGCAGATTGGCCATTTCCATGAGGTAGGGGTTTATTCCCGCCGACTGAAGCATCTGTTTAAAGGTGGGCTCATGCAGTCGGGGCGAGCAGGATGCCACCACAACCCGGTCCAGGTGGTGTTCCAGGATGTCGCTCTTGATCTGCTGCTGTCCGGGTTCGGAGCAGGCATAGGCGATATCCTTGCTGACCGTTACATTTTCAAGCCCTTCCGCATAAGCCGCTACTCTTTCACAATCCACAGTCTTGGCAATGTTCAAGCCGCAATGACAGACATATACGCCGATTGCGGATTGCGGATTGCGGATTGCGGAATCTTTTTGCTGAGATTCAGTCATTATTTGTTCTTCCTTGCTGTTTTGATTGATGAAACAGTAATTGCCAATATCTCTTCAGCTTCCTTCATTAAATCGGTGAGACGGTTTTCCGGCAACAATCCAGCTTCAATGATCATTTCCATCCAGTAAATAGTCTCGTCTGTTTCCTCTTCAACAATTCCCATTTTGGCGATCTCTCACCATCTCTCAATCCGCATTCCGCAATTGTCACTCCCACTCAATGGTACGGGCCAGAACGCTGATGAGATCCATCATCTCCATTTTCAGTTCTTCGGCCCTGAATGGATCCTCCATGGCGCAGCGGAGGTGAATCTGGCACTTGGGGCAACCGGTGACCAAAAGATCGCTCCCCGTGTCTTTTGCCTGTTGAATGCGTTTCACCTGAAGGGCCTTGCTGAACGCGTCGCACCCGATCCAGGCGCTGTTGCCGCAGCAGATGGCATTGCCTCCGTGGTCCCGCATTTCACTGAAGGCCGTTGGATTCAAACGGTTGATGAGTTTCCGGGGCAGGTCCGGGCGATTCTCAAATCGGCTTAACCGGCAGGGGTCCTGGAAGGTCAATTTATGGTTCAATGGTTTAAAGCCCACGGCCCCCTTGTCAATTTCATTCTCCAGAAAATCATAGATGTGGGTGACTTTGAAATTCAGCGCAATCCCCTGCTCCGGGTAGTCGCGACAAAGGGTTCGATAGCACTCCGGACACGCGGTCACCACCTCCTCGATGCCTGCCTTATGGATTGCCGCCACGTTGAGATGGGCCAGTTTTAAAAAGTTGGTTTTGTCCCCGGACCAGAGGAGGTCATGGCCGCAACAGCGTAAATTTTCCAGAATGGCCGGATGAATATCGAAAAAATTGAGCAGCCGGATGCTGTCCACCAGAATGTCGCGGGTTTTCAACCCCAGGTGTCGATTGAAGAACAGATCAAAATAGGGTGCGCATCCTCCGAAAAACAGGACCTTGCTGTTCGAATCGATGGCGACATCCCCGGGCAGCCATTCCCATTGCCGTATCTTCAGGTTTTGGGATGTCATGGTTCGCATGAGGGAATGAAAAAAACCGCCGTGGGCCGCATGGGTATCCAGGCTGCTTTGGGCCACCACATCCCGCAACTCGCGAATAAACCGGGAAAAATCAACGGCCGAAGGGCATCGTTCATAACACAGGCCGCAGGTGAGGCAGGACCAGATGTCATTTTGCACGGACGGGGAATCGATTTGGCCTGAAATGACCGCATTGGCTGTGGCTCTGGGTGAAAAGGGCTTTCCCACAAGGGTCAATGGACAGGAAGAGGTACATTTTCCGCAATCCTGACAGGCGTACACATCATGACGGGCAGCCAGGGCGCGTATGGCTTCCCCCCGGTCCATTTTGGGCTTTTGTATGGGTGCGGGCATCACGGGGCTTAAGCCCATGTTCCTGATATCAGAGCAGAAAGTCTGAAGAAAGGTCAGGAGGGCTTCCGATTCGTCGGGCATGAAGGTGGCCAGACGCAAACGGTCTTTTCCCAGTCCCAGCAATTCCAGGATACCCCGGGTTTCTTCAACATGCCCCTTCGCATTGGTGGTGCCGGTGCCGTATCGACAGGCGCCCGGGGTGCAGCCCACAAGGGCCACGCCGTCCGCGCCCATTTCAAAACATTTGAAGAGAAGGGCCTTGCTGATTCTTCCGGTACAGGGGATTCGCACCATCTGGATTTCCCCTGGGATCGGATCAGCCCGATCCTGAAGGATCTGGTAGGCGGAATGAGGCCCCCAGTTACACAAAAAAAGGATGATCTTTGGATTGGTCATAGTACCCGCCAAATGAATTAAATCTGAGCCAGAAGCACTTCTTCGATAATCTGTTCCAGGTGCTCGTGATTTCGATAGGGACTGTCCGCCGCATTGGATGGACAGACCGAGATGCAGTTGCCGCATCCTTTGCAAAGGGCCTCATCCACCACCGCGTGCCATCCCCCAACCCGGTTTTGCTGAAAGGAAATGGCCCGGTAGGGGCATATCTCCACGCAACGTCCACACCCGCGACACAGTTGTTGATCCACCACCACCGTAAACCCTTTGCTCTGCCTGGGCCCCCTGGGCATGACGGCAGCCGCCAGCACCGCGGCAGCGGCCCCTTCCTTTCGCTGGGAAATTCCGATGCCGGGGGTGGATGCCAGAAAGAGGCCTGAAATAGTGGTGGTTCCCGGATAGTGAAAGGGAATGTCGGGGACCCCCTGTTTCTGCATGGCCGCGGTCAATACCGTGTTGGGCAGGCCTTCCTGGTGAACATAGGGGACCAGGCGCCGGGCCTTTTCCCCCAGGATGATGGCACCGACCTGTATGATCTGGGAAAAGTCCTCCGTTTCCACGGTAATCTGAAAATTCCCCAGTGTTCCGCCGATGGCCAGGATCTTAGAGCCTTTGAAACCGTGAATATTGGGGTGGTCCAGGGTCTGTTCAAGCGGTTCGTCCCGGATGCCGAACATGAAAACTTCAAATCCCGCAAGCGCCAGTGTTTGCGCGCTGTTGACGGCCGCTTCGGATTCCCCGATGACCGCTGTGGTGAAGTTGTAGTTTCGCATGGGGGCCGGCAGCGGTTTGAGATGCCTGGCCCGGTTAATGGATCGGCCGATTAATCCCTTGACCCCGTCCAGGGCAAACAATGGGTTATCCACCAGGCGCCGCAGCACCTCCCCCCTCAGGTTACAGGTTTCCACCATGGCGCGGCTCACGCCCGTCCCGCGAAACAGGGCATCCTTGAGTCTGCTCCGCTGGTCCGTGCAGGCGCTGCACACAAAATCATGGGGGCAGCATACGCAGGAAGCCAAAACCACCCGGGTGAGCCCTTTTTCCCGAATGGTGCGTAATATTTCCGCGGCGCCGTCCGGCACGCAGGCCGACATCATGACCTGGGTGTGAACGATGTCCTCGGTCCGGCGCAAGTCTGCCACATGGTGGTCTATTTCATTCATCCAGCCAAAGGCGTCATTGCAGCGGCAAACGAAAACGCCGATACGGATGTCGGGAGAAAGTTCAGGATCCGGCGGAAAGAAGGAAACGCCCCGCCCTCTCGGTCTTTGGGAGCCCTCTTCCAGAAGTACCATGGCATGGGCGGCAGCGGCAAACCCCCGGGCTATCATGGCGTTCACGTTGGGTTTAGCGGCTTTCGGTCCATAGGCCCGGATCACATCCTCGCCCTTGACCGGCGGCGCCGCCAAAGGATCAGCGATGATGACGACTCCCGCGTGCTCCACGTTTTCCGTTGCCTGGTCTTGGTGACGAATGGCGCCGATGGCGCTACAGGCCTCCACGCAAAGGAAACATTCGGAACAGATGCCGCATTGAAGACATCTCTCAGCCTCAAAAAGGATTTGTGGCTCGCTTAAGCCCATGGCCACTTCGGAGAAGTTATGCCTTCGGATGCCGGGTTGCCGTTCGGGCATGGTGGGCCGCGAAAGGGATGGAATGTTTTCGGGAATGTCCTGATATTCCCTGTCCTGGGGTCGTCCGCTTTCCGTTACGGGAAAATCCTCATGGGTGAGGGTTTTGTGAATGGACAAGGCAGCCGCTCGCCCCGAGGCCATGGCCTGCACCACGTTGGAAGGGCCTGTCACCGCATCGCCCGCGGCATAGATGCCCTCCAGGTTTGTACGAAAATGCTCGTTTACCGCAAGACAACCCTGTTTCGTGATTGCCGGTTCGGAAGGCGTGCGCGTTTTTTCGGAGGGGTCTTTGTCCGCAAAAGGTCCCAGCTGGCCAATGGCCACCACTGCCCGATCAAACATCAGGTCAAAGGGGTCAGCGTCAGGGATCGTCACCGGCCATGGCGTGCCGTTTTCGTCCGGTTCTCCCAGTTTTGTGGGGTGACAGCGCAGTCGATTCAAATGGCCGTTTTCCCCTTCAAAGGCCATCACTTTGGTTGCATCGACAATGGCAATGCCTTCTTCCCGGGCGCCCTGAACCTCGTGCGGGTCAGCGGGGATGAGTTCCCGAGGGAACCAGCTGACAATGGTGACGTCATCCCCCAGGCGCGACAGGGTCCGCGCCAGGTCAAAGGCCGCGTTGCCGTCACCGATGACGGCCACTTTTCGGGGCGTTATGTTGTCCTTCTCACGGTCGTTTTTGTTCGCTTTTCCGTATGTTTCGCGATAGTGGCGCGTCAAGACCGCTAAACATCCATCAACACCGGCCAGATCTTCCCCGGGTACACCCAGTTTCCGGTCCGTCCAGGCGCCCACGGTGGCGACCACAGCCTGGAAATCGTTTTTGAGATCATCTAACGAACCTGAAATATCCACGGGGTGAGACGTTTCAAACTGAACGCCGAGGTTTTTGACATAATTGATGTCGTAATCGAGGATTTCCCGCGGCAGGCGGTGCGGACCGATCCCATATCTCAGCAGGCCCCCCGGTTCAGCCTCTTTTTCAAAGACCGTTACCCCATAGCCCAGTCGCGCCAGTTCGGCGGCTGCCGAAAGTCCCGCGGGTCCCGAACCGATGACGGCCACCGTCTTATTTAGGCGGGTCGGTTTTTTCGCTGGTGCTTCGTGAGGATGGGTGATTTCGTAATCCACCAAAAACCGTTTGATGTCCCGAATGGCGATGGCTTCATCCAGCTCTTCCCGTCGGCATGCCGTTTCACAGGGGTGGGTACAGATTCTGCCGCAGATGCCGGGAAGGATGTTGTCTCTTCGCACCACTTCAAGGGCTTCCGGAAACCGGCCGGTTCGGGCCAGGGCCACATAGGCCTGGGCGTTAACCCCCAGGGGGCAGGCGGATTGACACAGGGGTTGTTTTCGTTTGTCGATGACCGGTCTTCCGGGCAGGGCATGTCGGCCACTGAACCGTATCGGTATGATCCCATCCGGCGTACAAACCGGGCACACTTCGGCGCAGCGGCCACAAAGGACGCATTGCCGGGCATCCACGTAGGTTTCAGGATTGTTGATTCGAACGCGAAAGCCCTGGGGGGTGTGCTTGATGGAGGTGACCCGGGCCGGCAGAATGCAGCGAATTTCGGTATTTCTCAGAATTCGGAGCAGGCCTGGCCGATGGGCATAGTTGAAAGGCATCCCTGACGGCAGCCGCCATTCTTGGGAGGCCAGTTTTTCATTCAGGTCCGCCGCCTGTTCCACCAGGGTCACCGGTACGCCCAGCTCCCCCAGTTTGTTGGCGGCTGCAATTCCCGATGGGTTTGCGCCGATAACGACCACCCTGTGCAATCGATCTTTGGAACGTTTCATGATGTTTAGGCTCCCGTCTTTCCCGAGGCCTTCTTTTCCCGCCCCTTGAGTACGGCCAGACCGTAGTCGTAGCCCTTGGTGAAGGCTTTGATGTTTTTTTCTTCCGTACCCCTGGGCACGGATTCTTTCACGGCGTTTCGTGCGGCAGTAAGCGATATGGCACTGGTAATGGCGGTAAAAAAGCCGAGCATAATAATATTGGCCATCATTTTTCGGCCCAGTTCCTCTGCCATGCGCGTAGCGGGAATGGCAAAATAAGGTTCAAGGGCGAAAAATTTATCGCCATTACTTTTGTTCGACACCGAATTTGGATCGACCAGGTCCTGGTCGACAATGAGGGTCCCGCCCTCTTTCATGTCGCCAATAAACTTGTCGAAACCGCCCTGGCTCATGCAGACCAGCACGTCGGGATGCCTCACATAGGGGTAATGGATGGCGCCGTTTGCGATGATGACCTGGGCGCTGCACGCGCCCCCTCGGGCTTCCGGGCCATAGGCCTGCACCAGGGTGCTCTCCATGTGGTCCCCGATCACCGCGGCTTTTCCAAGGATGCGTCCCGCCAGAACGATACCCTGACCGCCGAATCCGGTAAATAAAATTTCCTGACGTTGGGGGGAATGGTTTTTCTTCATCATATCAGGCAGCCTTTTCTTCATTGAAGAGTTCCGGGGGTCGGCAGGTGCTGTCGTACCGGTCGATGCAGGTGGGTCGTTCGATATCCACGAATTTCCCCAGGATGACGCCACGGTCGAAATCGATATCCAGTTCCATGGGATGGGCGTCATTTTTAATGATGGTTTTTTCCTGGTACAATCGAAGGGAATCCAGAGCGCTTTCCTTGTTCCTTCGGCCGTAGTTTACAGGACAGGGGGAAAGCACCTCCACAAAGGCAAACCCTCGGTTCAGCAGGGCGTCCTTGATGGATTCCGTCAGATCCCGGGTATGCAGAATGGTCCAGCGGGACACGTAAGTGGCGCCTGACGCATAGGCCATGAGGGGCAGGTTGAAGGGGCCGTCCGGGTTCCCCGAAGGCGTGGTGGTGGTCTTGGCTGAAAGGGGGGTGGTCGCCGCCACCTGTCCGCCGGTCATGCCGTAATTCAGGTTGTTTACGCACACCACCGTGAGGTCCACGTTCCGGCGGGCGCCATGGATAAAATGATTTCCCCCAATGGCGAAGAGGTCTCCGTCGCCGCTGAAAACCACCACGTTCAGCTCGGGATTGGCCAATTTCAGGCCGGTTGCAAAGGGGATGGCCCGGCCATGGGTGGTATGGTAGGAATCCAGCATCGCATACCCCGCCCCTCGGCCCGTACAGCCGATGCCGGACACCATCACGGTTTTTTCCAGATCGATGCCACTGGCCTTAATGGCCGTGAGGCAGGCCGCAAAGGCCGTGCCGATGCCGCAACCGGGGCACCAGATATGGGGAATGCGGTCCGTCCTGAGCAGGTCGTCCAGGGGATGGTCGTTCTGTTTTTTCGTTTGCGTCATGGATGTCATCTTTATGTCCTACCCCCCCAACTAAAACGATTTTTTCATTACGTCTACAACATGCTCGGGCGTAATGATGGTTCCACCGGCATGCCCCACCAGGATACAGGGGGCCTGACCGGCGGCGCACCGTTCCACTTCCAGATGGATTTGCCCCAGGTTGAGCTCCACGGTCATGAACCCCTTAACCCTGGCGGCGAGTTTTCGAATCTGTTCTTCGGGAAAGGGCCACACGGTAATCAGGCGCAAAAGTCCCGCTTTGATGCCCTGTTCGCGGGCTTCATCCACTGCGGCCAGGCTGGTCCGCGATGAGACCCCGTAGGAGATGATCACAACTTCCGCATCTTCGATTCGGTAGCCTTCGGTTTTAATAATGTGGTCCAGGTTGTTTTGGATTTTGCCCACCAACCGGTCCATCATGACTTCCTGGCCTTCCACCGTCATGTCGGGGTAACCCCGTTCGTCGTGGGTCAGTCCCGTCACGTGAATCCGGTAGCCTTCTCCTGCGATGGCCATGGGCGCTACGCCATTGGGCCCCGGCGCAAAGGGTTTGAAACGGTCTTTGCGTCCCCTGGCCCTGGGCCGGGAAAGAATTTTGATGGCTTTGGCCTCGGGAATTACCACCCGCTCGCTCAAATGCCCGATCATCTCATCGGTCATGATCAGTACCGGCACCCGGTAGGTCTCACTGAGGTTAAAGGCCTCGATGGTCTGGAAAAAGATTTCCTGGGGCGACATGGGGGAAAGGGCAATGATTTCATAATGGCCGTGGGAGCCCCACCGGGCCTGCATCATATCCCCCTGTGCCCCCTGGGTGGGTAGTCCCGTTGATGGCCCGGCCCGCTGCACATTCACCACCACGCAGGGGGTCTCCGTACAAACGGCCAGCCCGATATTTTCCAGCATCAGGCTGAAACCGGGTCCGGAAGTGGCGGTCATGCTTTTGACCCCCGCGCAGGAGGCCCCCACAATGGAGGCCATGGCCGCGATCTCGTCTTCCATTTGAATGAAGGTGCCGCCCACTTCGGGGAGCCTGCCGGAAATATGCTCGGCAATTTCAGTGGCGGGCGTTATGGGGTAGGCGCCGAAAAACCGGCATCCGGCTGCCAGGGCGCCCTCGGCACAGGCCACATCCCCGGTCATGAAATGTTCTCCGGTCAGAATTGCGGGTCTCATGTCGTCTCCGTTTCGAGCGTTGCCGCGCCCGGACTCATGGCGGGGTCTTCCACCGAATAAATCGCAAATTCAGGGCATATGATTTCACAGTAATGGCAGTTTACGCAATCATCCGGTTTTATCACCGAAGGCGGATGGTATCCTTTGGCATTAAACCGGTTTGAAAACACCAGGACTTTCCTGGGGCAGAACTCAATGCAGAAGCCGCATCCTTTGCAGCGGTCTTCCAGAATATGCACGATGCCGGTTGTGATTTGAATTTCTTCCGAATCGAACGGAACCCGCCAGAAAACCATAGGGCCATTCCTCGTTGTTTTGTGAAATTTATGATAAAGAGTGGATTAACAACACATCACTATCGTAATTCCGTTGAGCATGTCAAGATATAAGTTCAACGGGAAAAGCGAATCTGAATGACACGGTTGCGTTTTTCGTCGGGGTTTCTGAATCTCAAGTGACTGGAAGAAACAACTGGCTGAAGGAGGAGAAAGCCCCGGTTAATGCTTGGGTATGGCTTTGACGGTCAAACCCACCAGATAATGCCCTCTGTAGCGGCCATTGACAATACGAGTGATATGCCGGATTTCCGTTTCCATCTGTTCCGTCGACCCTTTTGGGTTTTCAGGATTGTATTTCATGTCAAATTTCTGGCCGACTTTCAGGTAATTCAATGCCATTGACCCTTCGTTGACAAGAATTCCCATTCCAGAGGGGGAGACATCCCGAACCCGAAATTGAAATATGGGATCCTGTTTGCTCAGGGAAAACTCCACGCTTCGATATTGATCCAGAATCGTTCGCTGTTCCGATCGGTTTTCCGCGGTTTTCTTTTCAGTTTCCTTCATGATGAGATTCAGGTCCTTAATGGTTTCGAATGCACCGGGTCTGTCCCGTTCCCATACGACAGGTTTCAAACGGGGTCCGAAAGGCTTGCATCCCGCAAAATTGTATTATATTATTCCAATATTTAATGGAATGATTCAATATCCTATCATGTTTTGTTTTTAATTGCGACGTCATAACGCCGCATGCCCATTAATAATGAGATCGATGGGGGAATCTCGATCTCCTCTGTCCTACTGGAGAAAATGACACCATAATGGACTTTGTTTCCATCGTTAAAGAGGTTCAAAGTGCGGATAACCCTTAAACAAAACATCCTTTTCATGGTTGGGGTGATTGCTTTTTCTTCTCTTCTGGGGTGTATCTTGCTGATCCAGAACGCCCGTGTGATCGGAAAAAACCTGGCGATTGAAACGGAAAACCACATTCGGGCCATGGTGGGACAAAATGCCGAGCGGATTGAAACCACCATGCTGATCATGGAACAAAATGCCGTCGATCTGGCAACGGCGGGAGAGGCATTTTTTGCCATTGTTCGCGGAACGGGTCGGGATATCACCCCGCAGATCGAGGGTTACCTGGTAAACAATTTTAAGAAGCTTGAAGACGCCATCGGCGGCGGCCTCTGGTATGAACCCCATGTCCTGTTTCAAGACAAGGAACGGTTTGGTCCCTATGTCTTCAGAAAAAACAGCCAGGTGTTGTTTACCTGGGACCTCAACACGCCAAAATATGACTATCACAACCAGAATTGGTATTGTCTGGCCATTCCAAAAGGGTGGGATCGGAATCAACAAAGGCCTGCCGGCATCTACTGGACGGATCCCTATTTTGATGAAGCCGCCACCACAGCGCTCATGATTACCGTGGATGCGTTGATGGTTGATTCAAAGAACCGGATCATCGGCATATCCACAGTGGATTTCAGTCTGGAAAAGCTCCAGGCAATGGTGTCCCAAATGGCGGCGGCGCCCAATTCTTTTCCCTTCGCCGCGGATATCTCCAGCCGGTTATTGATTTCATATCCGGCAGATCCCTCAAAAGTTTTGCAAAAACTCGAAACCCTGCCGTGGGGAGATGCCATTTCTGATGCCATGGGGATGAAACCCGGAGATATTCTGCTCAAAAAACTGACGCTGAAGGGAGAAGTCTTTTCGTTGTTTTACACCCTGACGGGTACGGGAATGGTTCTGGGGGTTCTGACGCCCCAAAAAGAACTGTACGCCAAGATCAACGACCTCAACCACGCCAATATGATCACGTCCATTGTGGTGATCTCCTTTCAGATCGGGCTCTTTCTGGTGATTGCTTTTTTTACGGTAAGACGCATCTGCAATCCCATCGACAATTTGACCCGGGTGGCACGAGAAATCGCCGAAGGGAAACTTATTGATGCCAAAAAGACCCTGAATATTTTTTACGCGAAATTTTCATCCAGCAGAGATGAAACGGGTCTTCTTTTTGCGGCCTTTCAAAGCATGGCCGAAAACTTAAATGGGCTGCTCGGCCAGATCCAGCGGTCCGGCAATCAGGTAACGGCGTCTTCCACCGAGATCGCCGCATCTTCCAGAGGGCTGGAAGCCACCATGAACCAACAGGCGGCATCCACTGCCCAGGTCAGCGCATCGTCAAAGCTCATTTCCCAAACGGCGGAAACCCTTGCCGGCACCGTGGATAAAGTGGCCGCGGCGGCTTCCGAGACGGCGGAACTGGCCGAGGCCGGTCAATCAGGTCTTGCGGGGATGGAAGCATCCATGCAAGAGGTGCTGAAAGGGACGGCATCGGTTTCCGCCAAGCTGGAAGCCATGAAAAAGAATGCATTGGATATCGGTTCCATTGTGGTCACCATCACCAAAGTAGCGGATCAAACCAACCTGCTGAGTTTGAATGCCGCCATTGAAGCGGAAAAAGCGGGGAAATATGGCTTGGGTTTTTCAGTGGTGGCAAACGAAATCAGGCGGTTGGCGGACCAAACCGCGGTTGCGGCGCTGGATATCGAAGATATGGTAAACGAGATGGGCAAATCCGTTTCCACCGGGGCTTCCGAGATGGAACAGTTCAGCGGGATGGTCCAATCCACGGCCCGTAAAATGAGAGATATGGGCAGCCAACTGGCCGGGATCATGGAAAAAGTGCGCACTTTGCCCCCGGGTTTCGAAGCGGTGAACAAGGGGATGGCGGATCAATCTGAAAGTGCGGGGCAGATCAGTGAAACCATGGAACATTTGGATACGGCAACACAGGATACACTGGAATCCCTGAGGGAATTCAAGTTGGCGGCGGAAGATCTCAATGAGGCGGCCCTGGGCCTGCAGGAACAGGTTTCCCGCTTTGAAGTGGTTTAACGTGGCAAGCCGCGGTTTTAAGTTGTTCCATCAAGGAATTCCTTATTTTTTATGACAGGCTTATCGCAAATAAGGTGCTGAAAAATAGCGGGTGAAACAAGGACATCAACCATGAAATTAATGCTGAGACACAAAGTGATTGGCCTTCCAGTGGTTGCGGCGGTGTTGCCGGTGCTGGTGATGCTTGTTTTGACCACCATCGAAAAAAAGAGCGTCACCGAAAAAATTGAAGACCAACTGGATTACCTCACCCGCGAAAACATCGAGCACATTTCGCTGGCGGTCTATAATACCTGTGAGGCCACCAACAAAATGATTCAAAAAGATTTGACCCGTCGTCTGAAGGATGCGGACGGTTTTTTTACAGAGATGGGCGGGCTTTCCCTGTCGTCCGAAATTGTCCCCGTAAAGGCGCTTATTCCCGCAACCGGACAAAAGAACGCTATTGCCATTCCCAAGATGCTGATTGAAGGATTGTCCGAGCCCGGGCCCTACATCGATCTGATTCGGGAAAAGTTCGGCGGAAATTACGGTCTGTTCCAGCGGGTCAATGAAGCGGGCGACATGGTGTTGATTGCTACAACCATTTTTTCTTCCAAAAGTCATCGTTACAAGGATGTCTACCTGCCGGCCATTCAAAAAGGTGTTCCCAATCCGGTTATTTCGCATATCCTCAACAAACAGGTTTTCCACGGTATTGCCGATCTTGTAAATGGATGGCATTTTATTGCCTGCAAGGGGGTAACGGATAAAAAAGGCCGTATTATTGGAATGTTATTTGTACAAACACCTTTTAAATCGCCCGCTTCGTTGCGCGAGGCCGTTATGGGTATGAAAGTGGGGAAGAGCGGATATGTCTATGTCCTGGGCGGTCGACATATGTTTCACCGTGGGCATTACATCATCAGCAAAGGGGGGCAGCGGGATGGTGAAAATCTATGGGACTCCAAAGATGCCGACGGTCGCTATTACGTTCGGTCCATGGTGAATGGCGCCATTAAACTGAAAAAAAACGAAGTGAGTCATGATCGATATCTCTGGAAAAACATCGGCGAAAAGAGACCAAGAGCCAAAGTGGCGGCACTGACCTATTTTGAGCCCTGGGACTGGGTGATCGGGGCCGGCACTTACGAGGATGATTATCACGATGTGAAAAAGAACGTGGAAACCGCCATGACGGAAATGCTTTGGGTGATGCTCATCAGCGGGATCCTGGTGTTGATTCCGATTGTGGGGATGTCGCTTTTTTTGGGGAATAAAATTACCCGACGGATCACTCGGATTACGGTCATTGCCGGAGAAATCGCCAAAGGAAATTTGTCGTCCGCCGCCGATGCCGTAAAATCTTTGGTGAAGGGTCGTCGCAGGGACGATCGCCGGTCTCAGGACGACGAAACAGGAGATTTACTGGTTTCCTTCGAGCGTATGACCGAAAGCCTTAATGCCCTGGTGGGACAGGTTCAGAGATCCGGTGTTCAGGTGACGTCCTCGTCAACGGAATTGACGGCCACCGCCAAACAACAGCAGGTGGCCATGAACAGACAATCCGCCGCGACGGATCGCGTGAGCCGGGCCGGAGAGGAAATCTCCAGTGTGGCCACCCAACTGGTGGCCACCATGCGGCAGGTTGCGGAAAGATCCCAGGAAACGGCTGGATTCGCGAGTACAGGGCAGTCCGATCTGGCCCGCATGGAAGATGCCATGCATCACATGGAATCCGCTTCCAAAGTCATATCGGGGCGGCTGGAAGCCATCAATGAAAAGGCTGAAAATATCACCAATGTGGTGACCACCATTACCAAAGTGGCGGACCAGACCAACCTGCTGTCTCTCAATGCGGCTATTGAAGCGGAAAAAGCGGGGGAATACGGCCGCGGGTTCAAAGTGGTGGCGCGGGAAATTCGCAGATTGGCGGATCAGACGGCGGTGGCGACCCTGGACATCGAACAGATGGTGGAAGGAATGCAGTCCGCCGTGTCGGCGGGGGTGATGGAAATGGATAAATTTATTGCCGAAGTGAAGCAGAGCGCCGAAGATGTGGGTAAAATCAGTGGCCAGTTGACGCGGATTATTGAACAGGTGCAGGCCCTTTCCCCCAGTTTTGAAGATGTCAACGTGGCCATGGGCCACCAGTTTGAAAATGCCCACAAGGTCAATCGCGCCGTCGCCAATCTCAGTGGGGAAATCCGTTCGACCGCGGAATCCTTGCGGGAGTCTTTTTCCGCCATTGAGCAATTGAATGAGGCGGCCAGAGGGCTGCAGCAGGAAGTTTCTAATTTCAGGGTAAGTGATGGTTCAAATGAGCAACTTACAGATTAAATGCTTTAAAAAGAACAAGAAGATCAATGCAAGATCCCGAATTCATTGGCGGAAAAACTTAAAACTTAAAAAAGATGGAGGTCTTTCAGTGAGAATCCTGGTAAGGGCATTCCGCCTGCTTTGGATAACGATGATGGCCGCGGTATTTCTATCGCCAACGGTCCATGCAGACCCCGGGGAGCTGACCTTTGCCGTTGGTTTGGCCCTGGCGCCCTACAACATTCCAAAGCAAAGCAGTGGCCCGGAACAAAAATGCGGCATCGAAACGGATATCGTCCGGGAAGCACTGGCATTGAAAGGATATCGGATCAAGACGAAATATGTTCCCTTTGCCCGGAGAATTCGGGAAGTTCTCGATGGGGAAGTGGATGGGGTGTTGACGGTCAATGAAAATTCAGGAATCGATGTTTTTTTGTCCGATGAGCATATTGTTTGTGAAAATGTGGCCATCAGCCTTAAAAAGAATAAATTTAACATTCAGAAGATCATGGATCTTAAGGACAAAAGTATTCTGACTTTTCAGGACGCGAGGAAGTATCTGGGCAAAGACTTTGTCGCTGTTGCGGCGGCGTCTCCTGATTATCGTGAAATCAGCAAGCAGCAACTGCAAATCAATTTGTTGTATGGTGATCGCGTGGATGTTATCGTTTTGGACAAAAACATCTTTTACCATCATCGAAAGCAGAATACCATGGTGGATACGACGCAACCTATTGATATGTGGTGTATTTTTCCTGTAGTCCCTTTTCGAGTGGGATTTGTTGACAAAAAGGTGCGGGATGATTTTAATGAGGCGCTGATTCAGTTGCGGGAGAGCGGACGCTATGATGAAATTATCAACCAATACATATCAAAATAATCTAATGAGGCGGCAATGAAAAACTGGAGCATCGTCACAAAAATCGTGGCATCCACATCCGGCATCGTATGCCTTCTGGTGTTGCTGGGTGGATATATCCTGATCCGTTCTGAAATTAGAATGGTGCATACCTTTACGGATGAAATTCTGAGGGGTTCCCATGAGCTGATCAATGACCGGGAGATGGAGGAAAAACGCTCTTTGAAGCAAAGCATCACCTTCAGTAATGAAATCCTGAACGGTATCGGCGCCGCCTATTTATATAATCTGGATCAGGAGGGCCTTAAACAGTCCCTTCGCCCTTTCATGAACTACGAGCAGATTGTGGCCATTAAGGTGCTGGATGAGCGTGGAAAGCCCTTTGCCGCGGCCTGGCGAAATCCCGGGGTGGAAATCGGCAACGTACTTCCGGGGGATCTCGATCTCAACCAGAATCTCTCTTCCAGGATGGAATGTGTGAAAGACGACAAAAAAATCGGCGTATTTCAGGTTTTTTATTCAGAGACGGTTTTGAAACGGAAAATTCAGGCCCTGAAAGAAGAGGCAAGACGGGATGCGGACAGTTTTGAGTCATCTACTCGATCTCAGCTGCAAGGCGCCATTTTGAGTCAGAGTATTGGGGTGTTTCTCATTCTGTTCGTACTGGTGATTTCCCTGATCATTTTTCTCCGGGCCCTGGTGTTAAAACCGCTGAAAAGCGTGTCCAAAATTGCCCGCCAGTTATCAGATTTCAATCTTGCCGTCAGTATCGACACCCGGAGAAAGGATGAAGTGGGCGTTTTGCTCAAAGCCATAGATGAAATGGCCTCTTCCTTTCGAATGGTGCTGGGGCAGGTCCAGCGATCCGGCATACAGGTGACCTCTTCATCTACGGAACTGGCGGCCACCGCCAGGGAGCAGGAGACCACCATGGGCAACCAGCTGGTATCCACCAATAAGGTGGTGATGTCGGTGGAGGAAATTTCCGAGGTGGCCAATGAACTGGTGAAGACCATGGATCAGGTAGCCGCCATGAGCCAGGAAACCGCCGGGTTTGCCAGCAAGGGGCAGTCGGATCTGGGCCGAATGGAAGAGGCGATGCATAACATGGAATCCGCATCCAAATCCATTTCGGGCCGATTGGAAACCATCAATGAGAAGGCGGAAAATATCACCACCGTCGTGGTAACCATCACCAAGGTGGCGGATCAAACCAACCTGCTGTCCCTCAATGCGGCCATTGAAGCCGAGAAAGCAGGGGAATACGGTCGCGGGTTCAATGTGGTGGCTCGTGAAATCAGGCGGCTTGCGGATCAGACGGCGGTGGCGACCCTGGATATCGAACAGATGGTTCAGGAAATGCAAACAGCGGTTTCCGCGGGCGTTATGGAGATGGACAAGTTTATCGGAGAGGTCAAGCGAAGTGCGGAAGATGTGGGTCGGATCAGTGCGCAACTGGCGAAGATTATCGAGCAGGTCAAGGCCCTCTCCCCCAGTTTTGAAAATGTGAATGTGGCCATGGGGCAGCAATCCACAAATGCCATGGAAATCAATACCGCCATCGTCAACTTGAGTGAAGAAATGCAGCAGACCATGGAATCTCTCCACGAATCTTATGATGCCATTGAACAATTAAATGAGGCGGCGCGGGGGCTTCAGGACGAAGTATCTCGTTTCAAGGTTGACTAGAATGACCGGGGGGTGCTTTATGCTACGATGGATTTTAATGGTGCTGGCATGTTTTTTAGGGTCGTTTTCCCTCAGTTTTGCGGAGACCATCACCCTGGGAGCTGAAAATGATTGGTCGCCTTATGCAAATCCGGATGGCACGGGAATGGCCAATGAGATTGTCGCCGCAGCCTATAAGAGCGTCGGTGTTGAGGTCGCTTTTGAAGTGGGTCCCTACAACCGTTTGCTGAAAAAGGTCAAGGATGGTGCGATGCTGGGGGCCTTTAATGTGCCTCGTGAAAGCGCCATTGAAAAAATTTATATATTCGGAAATAAGCCCCTTTTTATTGCCCATTCAGCCTATTATCACAACACGGACAACCCCTTGTCCGCCGGGAAAAAAGAAGATCTGATTCATGGTGAGAGAATCGGAGTGGTCTTCGATTATGGCTATGGGGATTTTTTTTCGAAAAATGATCGCATCGTCAAAATTCCGGTCAGATCGGATTTGCTGAATTTGAGGAAACTGGCCAAGGGAAGACTGGACGCCACAATCCTCTATGAGAA
Source organism: Desulfatiglandales bacterium (assembly GCA_963664475.2). Taxonomy (GTDB): domain Bacteria; phylum Desulfobacterota; class DSM-4660; order Desulfatiglandales; family Desulfatiglandaceae; genus NaphS2. The sequence continues at coordinate 185,367 of CAXXXE010000001.1, read as the reverse complement.
AACAGCGAAAAAAATTATTGCTGAAAACGGTATGACCGGCAAGATCGTGAAGGCTTTTGACAGTGAGAGTTTGAATATTTATGTTGCCTTTTCAAAAACTTTTCCGAAAGCGCCATATTACGCGGAAAAGTTGGATGAAGGCTTGGCCATTATTATGGCAAATGGTCACTATGACCGGATCGTGGCGGCATACTGACCCTCAATCTTGATATCCTTCCATAACTGAGAAAAAAACCATGCTCGTATTGCTGTTCCATCTGGGCGATATTATGTACACCATGAAATGCGATCGGGTCAGGGAGGTTGCCCCCATCGTAAAACTGAAAGAGGTTCCCCATGCGCCGGTCTACGTTGCCGGTCTTTTCAACTATCGAGGGGTGATTGTTCCCGTGATTGATTTGCGCCGTCTCATTCAGGGACAACCCTGTGAAATGCGCATGAGTACGCGGGTTATTCTGGTCGATTATCTTAAAGACGATAATACACCCTATATCCTGGGGCTTATGGCCGAACGGGTTACGGAAACCGCTAGAAAAGACGACAGCGCTTTTTTGACGCCAGGACTGCAAATGAAGGAAGCGCCTTATCTGGGCAGTCTGATGATGGAAGACAATGAGATGATTCAATATGTGGATCTGGATCTTCTCCCTGAAAGCTTTCAGTTTCTACCTGCCCTGGAAAATGCCCATCATGACACAGAACATCATTGAATCCTTTCTTGAGGAAAAGATCGGGCTGGATTCTATCGCCATCGGAAGAGGGGTGGTGGAAAAGGCCGTACGGCAGCGAATGGCGCAGTGCCGGTTGCATAATGCGGATGCTTATGTGAAATATCTGGTCGCTTCAAATGAAGAGTGGAACCTTCTGATTGAAAGGGTGGTGGTGCCGGAAACCTGGTTTTTCAGGAACCGGAAAGTATTTGAGTACCTGGTTCGTTTTGCAAGGGATATCTGGTTTCCCAAAAATCCGGGGCGGATTCTTCGTATCTTAAGTATCCCCTGTTCCACGGGTGAGGAACCGTTTTCCATTGCCATGGCGTTCATGGAGGCTGGCATCAAGAAAGATCGCTATCATATCGACGGCATTGACATCAGTGAAAGCGCTCTTGAGAAAGGAAAACTCGGGGTGTACGGGCCAGGGTCTTTTCGAGGCAAGGATCTGCGCTTTAGAAATCGATTTTTCCATTCCCGGGATGATGGTTATCAACTTTTCTCCCATGTGAGGGAAACGGTTCGGTTCAAGGTCGGCAATGTGCTGGACCGGCGGTTTGCGTCCGGGGGCCCCTATGACGTCATTTTTTGTCGGAATTTGATGATTTACATGAGTCCCGCGGCAAGGAATAAAACCCTAGAAACCATGAGCCGGTTGCTGGCTGAAAACGGCATCTTTTTTTGCGGTCACGCGGAACGGCAAACAGCCCTGGATTGGGGCTTTGACGCCGTTCACGAAACCGGCGTTTTCGCCTGCCGTAAACGCTGCCGAGAGTCCGGTGATCAGAGTCCCTCTATGCCTTCCACCCGCCCGCTCTTGAACCGGGAAATCCATGAGAAGAAGTCAACCTCCATCCCGAAACCACCGGCTGCAAATGACCTTTATCCCCCAAAGGCGCCTGACTCCCCAACTCGGTTTGAACCCACGGCCTCGGTTCCGCAACCCGAAGAAAAGGTCGATCTGTTTTTAAAGGCCCGCGCCCTGGCGGACCAAGGTGCGCTTCCCAAAGCCCTTGAACTCTGCGAGGTATTTTTGGGCGACAATCCCGTGCATGCGGAGGCTCATTTTCTCATGGGTCTGATTTATGAGGCCCTGCACAATGAAGCGAAGGCCGAAGCATTTTTTAATAAAGCGGTCTATCTGAATCCGGACCATTTTGAAGCACTGAATCAACTGGCATTTATTGAATCGAACCGTGGGAACCAAGGGGGGGCTGAACGGTTGCGGCAACGGGCGCGACGGGTTAGAGAATCGAGGTAAAGGATGCCCAAAATCCGACTTTTTAGGAGTGCATCAAAGCTTTAGCGAATACAAAATTAGGATGCTTTGTGGGACTTTTCACTAGAGGGATTTTTGCAACATGAAATCGTCTAGAATTATCCTTTTGATATGCTTTTCAGATTTTTCAGATATTGTTTCAAATCTTCTCTGATCAACGGATACTTTTTCAAAATACCCTTCACCTGTCTTTGAAAGGACGGTGCGGGGTGAACAGTATAAATCTCATCCATCACATAGTTTTAAGCATATCATCCAAGGTTGGCATTTTCTCAGACGCATTCCTCAGAATGGCAGGTAATCTCTCAACGTATTCTTTTGCCTCCCTGTCAGCGGAAATCGCAAGTCCGTCAACCATATTTTCCAAAAATTCCTCATAGCGGATAAATCGCCTCCTAAAACCTTCGGGGAGATACGGATTCTTCGCATCTGATACCAAAGAAATCATTGTGATCAACTTGTTGTGAATGTTTTTTATCTTAGGATGCTGCTCAGCCGAGGCGTCGCAGTTTCCGCTATATTCAATCGGATTTCTCAAAATGTACTCAAAGACGAAGGCCAGTATGTACAAAAAAACGGCAAAAAATAATTTTGTACGGATCGCTTTCAGAAACGACAGGATACCATCAATCAGATATATCCTACTTTCTATCTTTTGATAAGTAGTTACGTTATCCAATCAATCTTATCTCCTCTGAATTAATCGCTTGAGTTAAAAGAGGATGGCTGATGTGTTCCCTCTGTTGAAACTGCCGCACAACTTCCTTAGTTGGCGCATTTTCTTGCCGCCCACCCTGAATTTGTGGTGGAGTGCGCTTCTCCTCTCCGGTTACAAACAGATTCATACCTTCTTCCCTCCCTTCACTGTAAACTCATATCATTTTCAGGTTCATTTGACAATATCTGATTGCCATTCTGCTTTACTGCTTTTCTCTTTTTGCAGGACATAAGGGATTATATATGCCTTTCTTCTCAAATCAGGGAAGCTTTTGGTCCAAGAATACGACTGCTCAAAAAAAACTAAAAGCCGCGAACGAGATAATAAATGAACTGAGAGAGATCCTGCCCATCTGTTCCTACTGCAAAAATATTCGCGATGACAAGGGCTATTGGGATAAAGTAGAAGCATATATCCAAAAGCATTCCGGCAAAAGATTCACCCATGGTATTTACCCAGAATGCGCCAAGAAATATTTCCCGATATGGATCTGTATAAGGAAACGATAACCCCGCGAACGTCTTCAATTCGGCGTTGCCGGCATCGTCTTGAACCATGATTAAAAAGGATGATCGGATCCCTTGATTATGACAAGGTTCACCGGGGCGCCCAGTTTAAAAAATGGTCTTTTGCCCCGACATAAGGCCGAAACGATGATCAAGACCGAACCTTGATGAAAAAGACGTCCTTGATCGCCGTGATGATGCTCGGCAGCGTGAATAAAAAATCAAGAAATCAAGGCAATCAAGAAAATGAAGGTGCCAATTCTGATATGCTTGCAGAGCAACTCGCTAATACGGATTCCATAATTTTACCTCATAATTCTATCCAGCACTAAATTATATGCCCATTGTACATCCCGGAAGCATCAATCATGATCGTATCCCTTTTAGGCGAGAAGTTCCTCACTTTCTCCCTGAAACACCGCCTTTATAACCAGTTCCCCCCCCAATGCTTCGATATAACGTTGCATTGCAGTAACAGTAATATTTGGCCTTCTTTCGAACTCCGATAAGGCAGATTGGGATAAACCCATCGCCTGAGCAAGTTCTTTTTGGGTTTTATGGCGTGATTTTCGAATCTGTTGCAAGCGAATTATGGCTACTTTCTCTTTTGATTTTCTCCGAATTTCAGCCTTTTCTTCGGAAGAAAAATTCTCTTCAATTAATTTTTCCAAGGTTTTCATCATCTCACCTCTTCTTTCTTTTGAATGTTCTTAAGGTGCTTTTCAAAAACAGTTTCTGCCTGGGAAACTAGGTTTTTGTAAAATTTTTCCTGATCTTTCCCTCTTTTATCTCCACCGCATAAAATTACGGCACACCGTTGGGGGTCAAAGGCAAAAAGGCTGCGATAAATATGCACGGAGGCTTTGGTCCTCAGTTCTTTCAAATTTTTGAATTTTGAACCTTTTATTTGATCCACGTACGGGCGCCCAAGCGTTGGGCCGATATCTTTCAGCACGTTCAAATCAGTTGCTATTGCCATTTTGTGCTTTTGAGGCAAATTGTTAAACCACTCTTCATATTCTTGACTGATCAGTAATTCCCATTCCATGGCACAAAATATAACATTTATACGATATATGGATCAAGCGTTATGATACTTCCTACAAAAAAATGGGGGAGAGAGCCTTCGTGGCGCCAGGTCATCAGTTTAATCAGAAAAAATCAAGGAATCAAGGCAATCAAGAAAATCAAGGTTCAGACAAATGAGAAACTGTCCCGCCTTACGTCGGTAGCCAAAGTAACTATTCAGGACCTTCCGGGCTATATTGGCCAGAACTATCTCCCGAGATGGTTTGACATGATATTTCTTGTAGTGTAGATGAGATGTGCCCGTCGATATTTTAATAAATGTGCATGGTATCAAAACATGAAAGGACTCTGATCATGGCGAGAAAACTGATCGATATTTCCATTCCTCTGGATAACGAAACAATCTCTGACCCTGAACCTTTCCGACCGAAAATCACGTATATGGATCACAAAAAGACAACCGAACAGGTCTGCAGTTTTTTACCAGGATTAAAACCGGAAGACCTGCCCGACGGCGAGGGATGGGCAATTGAGAAGATCGAATTGATTACCCATAACGGAACGCACCTGGATGCCCCTTATCACTTTGCAACCACTATGAACCGCGGTGAACGAGCGATCACAATTGATGAGGTGCCTCTGGACTGGTGTTTCCGCCCTGGTGTCAAACTCGACTTTCGACATTTCGAGGATGGTTACGTAGCGACCGCTGCTGATGTGGAAGCGGAGTTGAATCGGATCGGTCACAAGATTCAACCCTACGATATTGTTGTGGTGAATACACGGGCCGGTTCTGCTTTTGGGCACGATGACTATGTTGTAGCAGGTTGCGGCATGGGTCGGGAGGCCACCCTGTACCTGTTGAAACAGGGTGTACGCGTAACCGGGACAGATGCCTGGTCCTGGGACGTCCCTTTTCTATACACGGCCCAAAAGTTTGCAGAAACACATGATCCGGATATTATCTGGGAAGGGCACAAGGCCGGTCGTGAAATCGGGTACTGCCACCTGGAAAAACTGCACAATCTGGAATCCCTTCCTGCGAACGGTTTCCACATTGTTTGTTTTCCCGTGAATATAAAAAAAGCATCAGCCGGGTGGACGCGTGCCGTTGCGATGATTGATGAGTAAAGCCCGGAACGGACTTGCCAAATTGCAGCAATCCGATTCCCGCTTGTCGGGATGCTCCAGTTCTTGAAGGCGGAAAACCGCTCGCCGTGGTCGATGGTAGTATGCGCTAAGTCTTCATACTGCACGGACGTAGCCGTGCGGGCGGTGCTCCAAACGCATTGTCTCCGCGTCCCCAAGTCTCAATTTGATATTTCACATATCCTTCTATCTTAATCGCGATACGTTCACCCTTTGACTGGATAACCCTACAAATGTTATGATCAGAAGAAATACAGAATCCTTTATTATGCCTTGGCCACGTAGAAAGGAAAAAGAATATTGTGAATCCAGAGATAACGCTCAGAAGCGAAACTGACAACGATATTGGCGCAATAACCGAAGTGACGATTGCAGCATTCAAGACCTTGGAAATCAGCAATCATACGGAGCAATTCATCGTCGAGGCGCTACGTTCCGCCAAGGCACTCACAATATCGCTTGTTGCAGAATTGGATGCCAGAGTGATAGGGCATATTGCTTTTTCTCCCGTGACCATTTCCGATGGCACCCCAAGCTGGTATGGACTTGGGCCTGTTTCGGTGCTGCCCGAATACCAGCGACAGGGGATCGGCAAGTCCCTGATAGAGGAAGGTCTGTCACAACTGAGAGAGATGAACGCTCAAGGATGTTGTCTCGTGGGACATCCTGAATACTACAGACAATTCGGGTTCAATAACACCCCGGAGCTTGTGCTTGAGAATGTTCCACCGGAGGTTTTTTTCGCTCTGTCTTTCGACGGGCACACTCCGCGGAGCACCGTCACTTTCCACGATGCTTTCAAAACCGATGACGAAGGCGCTTCACTGGATGGTTATTCTGTTGCGCCCCATAACCACCAATGAGCTTTGCGTTGGGGCAACAAAAGATGAGGAGCTACATTATCACCATTGCACGGGCGACAACTTCCGTCCTAATCATCATTGCAGGATGGCAACTGGGACAGGGTTTGCTTGTTATATCACATGGAGCGGTGCCAGAGGGCCTGGCGCGGTCCCTTCTCGCAGCGGGCGTCATTGTTGTTCTGCTTTTGGGATGGCGCGTGGCAACTGGTGCCAAACATGGCCTGACCACGAGACGAGATGACGACTCATCGAACAATGGCATACAGGATAAGTCGCTAGGCGGCAATCCTGATGTCTGAAGTTATCAAACTGTGATTTCTGCTATCACAACATTTTAATCTGTGGTGATATTAGCCACATCTCATTCGAGCAAAGATTGAATTTGCCATTTCTCTCATTATCCAATACCACTACATCTTGTGGTCGCGCCCTTTTCAGGCTGTTAATCCAAAGTGAACGTTTCCGATATGAAACATCTGTTTGATTTCCTGGGGAAATAGTGTAAGATTGATCTGTCAGCCTCGCACGATTTCGGTGACACCGGTGTGAGGGATCATGCACGTACTCTTTTTCTGTAACCGGATAAGCGGAAACCGAATCGACCACAATATGTTGTGGTGGTAGGATTTTACGGTTTAGGTCCAGGAACGTGAAGGCAATTACAGAGATGTAAGGGCATATCAACACTTCAGAGACACTATTTTTTTGGGAATACTCAATCTATCACAGGCTGAACCGGTGATTACGGCATCCCCATATATTGTATATTGTGTTTGAATCATGTTATGGTATATTTCGATTTCGGATCTCAATCCGCTCCCAATTGCACCCTCACCTGACCTTCTATTGGCCGAGCGGACGTCCCTCTGGATTCTCGGAGGTCAAATCCGGAACTAAAGAATAATAGCAACCCTTTTTCCAAAATCAAAATAAAAGACCATGAATATAAAGATCTCGCTTCGCACAATTTCATTCTGGCTGCTCCTGGTCCTTAGCATCAGTCCTTTAATCGTAATTTCCACAATTGGTATCAACAGTGTTTTGAACCAATTGGAGGGGGTCGAAGAAGAGTATGAGAAACTTCTCCTGGAACAGCAACTTATCCCGGTAGAAACCGAAATTACTGTATACAAAGAACTGATTCGCTTTGTATCTCAACTACCGGCGGTCATTGAAATTCTTGGTGAAGGTGGTGACTGGGAAGGCAATATTGCAAAGGAGCGCGCCATTGCCAGATACACGGGAGTTGTCACCAGGGCTTTCAGCAATCATCCTGAAATAAATAATATTCAGATTTTGAATGCCCAAGGCAGAGAACTCCTGCATATTAAAAAAGATGCGGGTCAACAATTTCAATTCCGCTTTAATGCTGAAAACCGGACCAATTTAGATCAGGATATTGTTCGTAAAACCATAGCATTAGACCAGCTGGAGACGAGCGCTATCCCCAAAGTGGCCGAATCATTATCGGTTGAGGACATCAAAGTTCATCATCTCATACTGCAAATGTACACTCCCATTCGATTTAAGGACAAGAATATTGGGGTCTTTGTAAGTGATATCGACATAGGGGAATTGTCCAAAATTTATCCAAAGATCCAATGGGTTTTTAGCGATGGAAGCTATCTTTCAGAAAAGAATAATACCATTCCGGCGCTAAAGCGGTTTCCCGGGCTGCATGCAGTTTTCGCCTCAGGCAAACCCGGAATGACGGGTGAGTCTCCGACGTTATCATGGGTACGAGTTTTTAAGGCCGAAAACAGGGATATATCTCTTTGGGCAGGCAGAGAGATACAACTTGAAAGTACAAATGAAGCAGGCAGTCGGTTCAAAATACATATCATCACAGGAGCGCTTTTGGCAGGCATTTTTGTTTTGCTTGTCGCTTATTATATATCAGGCCGGATGCAATCTTTTTTAGTCACTCTTCTGTCTTGGCTGAAAGACTCAATGACAAATGGGGACGACCAGCCGCAGCACACCCGAACCGGAATAGAGGAAGTTGATGCATTTGCCGTCCAATTGGAACGTCTTGTCTCCGACCGAAATACATATGAACAAAACCTCTCGAATGCTGCCAGGGAATGGCAAACTACATTTGATGCGACCAATAGAGTAATATGGCTTCTTGACCAGGACCGCCGGATCATAAAAGCAAATAAAATAACGGAATCTGTATTTAAACACCCTGCCGATTCTGTCATTGGCAAATACTGCTGGCAAATAGTGCATGGAACAGACAAACCTCCAGAAGAATGCCCGTTTCAGAAAACCAAAAATAGTTTAACCAAGGCGGTTGCTGAAATTCAGATTGGCGATTTATGGTTTGAGGAAGCAACTGATCCGGTTTTTAATAAAGAAGGTAAGTTTGAAAAAGCCGTTCACACTTTGAATGACATCACAGAAAGGAAAAGTTTAGAGATAGAAAAGGAAAAATTGATTTCGGAGCTTCAAGATGCTTTGGCTGAAGTGAAAAAGCTAAGCGGCTTGCTTCCCATCTGCGCTCATTGTAAAAAAATTCGTGATGATAAAGGTTATTGGACCCAGATTGAATCTTATATCCATGAACATTCTGAAGCAGAATTTAGCCACAGTATATGCCGGGAATGCGCTAAAAAATACTATCCAGATCTAGATATTTATGAGGAATAGCAAAGCGTTAGATATGTCTATTATTGTTGCCACTATATGATTTGAAAAGTGTAAGGACTGGGAGATGTCGTGGTGGTGGGGGATGGAATTGTGCATGATTATCCTATCTTTGAATCTGGCATGTTCTAAATATTTCAAGAATGCCAAAGGCAAGCACAACAAATATCGGTGTTTTTGCGGAGTTCCATTTTGATGGGGAAATACAAGATGTAGTGGTGTTAATATTCTGAGAAATTTTCTACATATCTCCAACGTACATTGAATTTTGGAAACCTGATCGAGATCCTTCGGGAATCCATTGATGTGCCGAAGGCGCACCTTTCCGCGGGCCTGGCAACCGCTGGCCGGCCCCCCGGCCTGGCCGGAAATGACATCCGCATCCATTCGTCCAAAGAGAAACCCGGTGGTGCGTCCATATCCGTAACATACCGGGGATACTGGTATTTTATCGATAAAACCGATACGCCCACCAAACGATTCTACGACATGGTGCGCACTCTGTGGTCCGTCAGTATCGCCTCGGCCGCCGATCAGAGGGCCGCGCCCGTGCTGACCCTTCCGGTGAGTAACTAATGTCTCTTTCAAAAAAAAGGATTTTATCAGAAGGAATGGATTTCTTGTTCATCTGTTGGCGGCATGTTTAGTAATCTCAGTTACAGTTATGGGTTGTGATTGGTTCGGTGCGCAAAAGCCTAAGAAAGAGGTCATGAAAGTGACACTGGGAGTAGAAACAAGCCTTCTTCCAGCAGCAGTTTGGGTGTCAGAATTTAATGGTTATTTTGAAGATGCAACACCGTCCATCCTGAAGGTTGAAAAAAACGAATAATCAATAGCTTGCTGTGGCCTGGCCCAACCCCAAGCCACTGGCATAAGAAAACTCAAACGATTGACATTCCTTCATCCTTTATTTGTCGTACAAAAGGATCATCATCATTGAAACTGCCAAGATTGAATGGGAGTGGTTCAAGGCGATCATCGACAGATACTGCCAGTTCAGTCAATCTTATACGTTCTTCAAAACGATCATTGCTTATTTGTGGAGAAACAATTGCCACATCTATGTCACTCCATTTATCCACTTGTCCCCTGGCATAGGAGCCAAAAATATAGGCTTTGGAAATATGGAATCCAGCTCGGCGTAGTTTTTGGAGAAATAATTGTACATTTTCTAATACTATAGATTCGATTTCAGCCATGAGAAAACCTCTTTGATCTTTCTCAGTTCCGTTGCAGTAAACTGCAATGTGCATTTTTTTCTGAATTCTTTTTTGTAGTCAGGATATCTGGCTTCAAGGTTAAATGCTGTAATCCTTATTAGGGTACGTTTCTGATCTTCAGTTATTTCCATGTGAGCTTCTTGGGCTAATCTCAATAAATTATGAGAGCGAGGCACCTGTTGATTGGTATTTTTGACAAGTACCGCTTTTATGATTTTCTCAACAGCAAGATGGCCAAAGAAAAGCGCATAAGAATAGTCTTTTTTTTCAAAAAGATGTTCTGCAACATGGAGAGATTCTTCCGCTTCAGATGCCCAAAAATCAATAATTGTTTTTTGATCCATTGAATACTTCCCCAAAACCGTAAAAGGTTGTTTTACGGCAGCGGAGATGAGTTTATTGATCCGTTTGAGTGCTTTCCGGTCTTGAGACTGCCAATAGATATAACTATTCCATATCTCGGTTAACTGGAAATCAGGATGCAGAATAACAGAGTTTCTTCATGCGGGCAATGAAAATTGCAGGATTTAGGGACCATGTCTTAAACAGCAACGGTTGAAATGGCTTTCATCCCCCACACAAAGTTCCAAATACTCCCTAGTCAGCGAATCTACAGGCACTGAGTCCTCCGGAAACGAAAAAACCCTCCATTCTACTCCGTTTTTACTCCCTTTTGGCTGATGTGCCGGCACTTCGGAACGCATATGATCCAATGCAACGATTGTGTACCGCATACTCCCCCAGCATAAAAGAAAAAGCGCATAAGTCTAAATGTTGTGGGGTTTTACTATAACATATGGAAATTATTCAATCTATCAAGCGGTTCCGAATCAATATCCTAATCAAAGCGCATTTCGTGAGGCCAAACATTTTTTCCTGAATTCGCCTTAGCGGAAAAAAGTTCGGGACTTTTTTTGATAAGTGTGCATAATCATAGTGCAACAGTCTATGTTAAATTAGAGAGGTTGCACATGATTAATAATATTAAGAGAGCTTTGACAATGTTGGGCAAAGCTCAAAACAGACTTGCAAGACAATGTTATTACGATCCAAAACAGTATCCTGAGATTTTCCTTGAAATTGAGAAATGCATTAATGCCATCAGATCATGGATCAATGAAAGGGAGATGTTTCAATCATTGCAATATTTTTATGCAACATTGTCTGCTCTTATTGATGAACTCGGTGGGTTAATAAGTCAATTATGGGATATTTGTAAGCCAAGAAAAGGGAAAAAAAGCATTTTAAAAACACAACGGGATCGACAGAAAATTAGAATCTTTTATTCAATTCGTTTAATGATAAATAATATTACTCAAAAATTGAATAATGTAAAAAGTCATGATAGTACAATCAGTATTGCATTTGAGATAGGGATGTTAAAATCTTTTGATAAATCCATAATCGAAAATGTAAAAAAGAAAATGGAAGACCTTGTTTCTAAACGAGGAAATCAAACATATATCTTTCCTTGCAATAACACCGAAAGCTATCATGCTCTCGTAAAAGATAATAAGAAGTTTTGCATTGAAGTATTAGATAAAATCGATAAATATGATCACCAAACAGGCCATAATTCAACATGTTCTGGACCTAAAGAATATATTTTATCTGGTTTCCGCAGGAATCCTCGAAAAACAATAATGAATGGAGGGGAACAACAATACTACAGACAATTCGGGTTCAATAACACCCCGGAGCTTGTGCTTGAGAATGTTCCACCGGAGGTTTTTTTCGCGCTGTCTTTCGACGGGCACACTCCGCAGAGCACCGTCACTTTCCACGATGCTTTCAAAACCGATGACGAAGGCGTTTCACTGGATGGTTATTCTGTTGCGCTCCATAACCACCAATGAGCTTTGCGTTGGGGCAACAAAAGATGAGGAGCTACATTATCATCATTGCAGGATGGCAACTGGGACAGGGTTTGCTTGTTATGTCACATGGAGCGCTGACGGAGGGCCTGGCGCGGTCCCTAATTGAATCGGGCAGTTTTTCTAATTCGTTAAAATTTCCAATATATTCTTGAAATGTATCGGCAAGCAATATATCCTCGTGAGGGTGTGTATCCCTATAAAGGCCCTGAAACACAACGATCTGAACCTTTCAAGAATATGTTATCGAGAATAAACCATGCAAACTAAAGACCGATGTTGGAAGCGGATAGGGGTCTGGGGACGGGAAATGCCCCGTTGCCCGAAGCTCGACCAGGTCATCCACTGCCGCAATTGCGAGGTGTTCACCCAGGCCGGCCGGAATCTCCTGGAGCGGGCCCTTCCCGAGGAATACAAGGAAGAGTGGGGCAGTATCCTCGTGAAAAAAAAGGGCGAAGAGCCGACCGGCGCCATTGCGGTGGTTGTATTTCGTGTTGAATCGGAATGGATGGCGCTTCCCGCCGGGTTGTTTGCGGAAATAATCGACAATGTCAGTATCCACACGCTTCCCCATCGAAAAACCCCGGTTTTGCTGGGGCTTGTCAATGTTCATGGAGAAATTCAATTGTGCGTTTCCCTAAAACACCTCATGAACCTGGAGGAAGAGGCCCCTGAAAAGGGCAGAGCGGAAAAGTCCAAAAAACGATTGATGGTGGCGGGAAAGGATGGGGAGCAATGGGTCTTTCCCGTTAATGAAATCCATGGCATCCATCATTTCAATTCCAGCTTGCTTCAGAACGTGCCGGTGACCATCGCCAAATGCAAATCCACCTTTACCAGGGGCATTTTTAAATGGGAGGAAAAACATGTGGCGTTGCTCGATGATGAACTGCTGCTTTACAACCTTAAAAGGAGTCTTCAGTGAACAACGGGCGTGAACAAGTCGGAGAGAATGACTTCGCCATGATGGATCTCTTTCGTTCCGAGGTCAAACGGCATGCTTTGACCCTCCGTGACGGCCTTCAGGCCCTGGCGGCCGACCCGCAAGATCTGACCCGCTTTCAAAGCATGATCCCCGCGGTTCAGGCCATCAAGGGGGGGGCGCAAATTGTTGATCTTGACGGGGCCGTGGCGGTTTCCCAGGCCCTGAAAGATGTTTTGGCGGCAGCCAATAAGGGCGAATGTTTATTGGATGAAGCTGGGCGCAAACTGATGGCTGAAGGGCTTAAAATTCTCGAATCAATGGTTGAAACGGTTTCTGAGGGAGAATTGCCCAGGTCGGATGGGCATGCTGAAGAGATTGATGCCTGGATAGTTAAGGCCCGGCATTTCTCCATCGGTTCGCCCGACGAAGCATCTCCCGCCCCCGGGGAGGGCCATCCCGACGGACCGGCGCCGGACCCGGTTCCCCCCGTTGATACGCCGTTGCCCCGCATTGAAGAGGCATCGCAAAATAAGGAAGCGTTTTCCCTCGACCCGGCCATGTGCGATCTTTTTCGAACGGAAACCCAGAACCACGTGGCCACTTTAAATGACGGGCTGCTGGCCTTGGAGCAGCATCCGGAATCCATGGAGCAACTGGACGCCATGATGCGGGCGGCCCATTCCCTCAAAGGGGCGGCCATGATTGTGGGACAGGATGAAGCCGCGGGTATCGCCCATGTCATGGAAGATTGTCTGGTGGCCGCCCAGAAGGGGAAGCTCAGACTGGATCCCAGTAAGATCGATATCCTTTTTCAAGGCGTTGACATGCTGAACCGTATCGCTTCACATGTGGGTGAAGGCGATTCCGCATGGTTGTCCCATCAGCAGAAGAAGGTTGAGCAGGTCAAAACCGCCATTATGGGGATTGTTAAGGTTGGACCGGACGTTGTTCCCGAGCGGTTTGAACCCCGGGAACCGTCCACGGTCCCCGCCGCCGCGGTTCTTGACTCAGATCATCAGGAACCCGATGTCAAACAAGAGCCTCAGCCGCCCCGCCAGACAGGTTTTACCCCCATGACGGATCCTGTCATGCTGGATCTTTTCCAGGCGGAGGTGGAAACCCATGTGGCGGTTTTAAATGACGGGCTTTTGGCCCTGGAAAACAATCCCGGGGCCACCGATCAGCTTGAAGCCTTGATGCGGGCCGCCCATTCCATAAAGGGCGGGGCCAGGATTGTGGGCCTGGATGTTGCAGTCAAAGTCGCGCATGCCATGGAGGACTGTTTTGTCGCGGCCCAAAAAGGCGTCGTGATGCTGGGATCGGAGCAGATCGACATTCTGCTCCGGATTGCGGATATCCTGATTCGCATTGCGGATGTCCATGATGGCGAACCGGACTGGGTAGGCCGACATAGCGAAGAAATCGATTCCCTGATGGCGGCCATAACCGCTATCATCCATGGTGAGGCGCCGATTCCCGTATCCCCGGTGGAGGAGGAGATGCCCCGGGAAGACCATGGGGAAGTTGCGCTATCTTCCGGTGAAAGCGATTTTTCCCTGGTGCAAACCGTGGATGTGAAACCTGCGCCACCGGAAGTTTCAGAAAAAAAACAGGTCCCAGAGAAATCGGGGGGGGCGGACCGGACGGTACGCGTTACCGCCGCCAAAATTGAGCGCCTCATGGGGCAGGCCGGAGAAGTGGTGGTGGGCGCCAGATGGCTTCCCACTTTTTCGGAATCCCTTCTGGAGCTCAAAAGAAACCATTCAGAGTTGCTGACCCTCCTGGATGGGCTGCAGGAAACCATCATGGGAAAGGGGCGAAACGATCTGGCCCAGGAACTGGTCCTTCGGGCACGGGAGAAGACCCGGGCCTGTACCCTTCAACTGGCGGATCGCTTGAATCAGTTCGAAATTTTCACCGGCGCCACAGAGGCCCTGTCCGATCGCATTTATCATGAAGTTATTTCGGTTCGGATGAGACCCTTTTCCGACGGAGTTCAGGGTTTTCCAAGACTCGTCCGGGATCTTGCACGAGATTTGGGCAAAAAAGTCCGCCTTGAGATCATTGGAAAATCCACGGAAGTGGACCGGGATATCCTGGAAAAACTGGATGCTCCCCTGAATCATCTGGTCCGTAATGCACTTGACCATGGCATTGAATCCCCCGAAGAGCGAGTGGCCGCGGGAAAGCCCGAAGCCGGACTTTTGCAATTGGAAGCGTCTCACCGATCCGGAATGCTCATGATCACCGTTAAGGATGACGGCAGGGGTATTGACCTGGAAAAGCTGAGACGGAAAATTGTCCAAAAAAAGATGACCCCAAAGGAGATGGCCGTCAAAATGACCGAACCTGAACTGATGGCGTTTTTGTTTTTGCCGGGATTTTCAACGGCTGGAAACGTCACCGAGATATCCGGTCGCGGCGTAGGTCTGGATGTGGTACACAACATGGTTCATGAAGTGGGCGGCGTGGTCCGTGCGGTTTCAAAACCCGGGGAGGGGTTGACCTTCCATATCGAGTTGCCCCTGACCCTTTCCGTGGTGCGTACGTTTCTGGTTGAGATTGCCGGCGAACCCTACGCCTTTCCCCTGGCCCGGATCGATCGTTGCCTGGAGTTGTCGCCGTCGGATTTGGAGATCGTGGAGGACCGTCAGTATTTCAGGTTTGACGGCAGCAATATCGCCCTGGTGGATATCCATAATGTTCTGGAGTTGGAAACGACACTGGAAAACCGGGACAAAATGCTCGTCGTGGTGTTGAGCGACAGACTGAATGCTTATGGTCTTGCCGTTGATAAATTTCTGGGAGAATGCGACCTTGTGGTGCGGCCCCTGGACCCCAGGCTGGGCAAGGTCCCCGATATCAGCTCCGTGGCTGTAATGATGGATGGTTCCCCGGTATTGATTTTTGATGTGGAGGATCTGGTCCGTTCCATTGACAACCTTCTGGCCGGGCGAAGGCTCCGCAAATTAAGCAAATCCTTTGAGGCCATTGAAGCCGCAAAACACAAACGGATTCTGGTGGTGGATGATTCATTTACCGTTCGGGAGATGGAACGAAAATTGCTCGAAAGCAGGGGATACCAGGTAGATACGGCGGTTGACGGGGTGGATGGCTGGAATGCGGTTCGTTCCGGCAGCTATGATATGGTCATCAGCGACGTGGATATGCCTCGAATGAACGGCATTGAATTTGTGGCCCAGATCAAGCGCCACTCCCAGCTCAAAAGCATTCCCGTGATTATCGTTTCCTATAAGGACAAGGAAGAGGACCGTCTGGCCGGTCTTCAGGCCGGCGCCAATTATTATTTGACCAAGAGCAGTTTCCAGGATGACTCATTTATTCAAGCTGCCGCCAATCTGATTGGAGAAGGATAGACCATGCGGATTGCCATCGTGAATGATTTATCCCTGGCCGTGGAAGTTCTGCGAAGGATTGTCCTGGACAGCGCCGTCCATCAGGTGGCCTGGGTAGCCAGGACCGGTGCGGAAGCGATTCGGAAATGTGAAACCGATACCCCGGACCTGATTCTCATGGACCTGTTTATGCCGGACATGGATGGTGTGGAAGCAACGCGAAGAATCATGTTTGCCTCGCCATGCCCCATCCTGGTGGTGACCGCCACGCTGAAAGACCATGCTGGAAAAGTTTTTGAAGCCATGGGCCAGGGGGCGCTGGATGCCATCAACACTCCCATGATGGGTAGTGGAGAGGCCGCCCGGAAAAGCCGGGATGCCATGTTGAAAAAAATTGCCATTATCGAAAAACTGAGTCGGAATTCTTCCGTGCGCCCCATGCAAGTCTCTGGACGGGGCGCCTCGATGTTAAAAGTCTCATCGCTTATTGTTATCGGCGCCTCCACCGGGGGACCCAAAGCACTGGCGGAGATTCTAACCCATCTTCCGGCTAATCTTGAAGCGGGCATTGTCATGGCCCAGCATGTTGACGGCGAATTTTCCGCCGGGATGGCCAGATGGCTCAATGATCAGAGCCCCCTGACGGTTTGCCTGGCGGAAGAAGGTATGGCGCCGATGCGTGCAACGGCGCTTCTGGCCGGAAAAAATGACCACCTTATTTTAACATCCGGCCTTACCCTGGCTTACAGCAAAGAACCCATCGCCATTCCCTTTCGTCCTTCCGTGGATGTATTGTTTAAAAGCGTTGCGGCGCACTGGCCCTCAAGGGGCATTGCCATCCTGTTGACGGGGATGGGGAGAGACGGGGCTGAAGGCATGAAAATGCTGCGTCGCGTGGGTTGGCACACCATTGCTCAGGATGAGGCGACCAGCGTCGTTTACGGCATGCCCAAGGCAGCCCGGGATCTGGGGGCCGCCTCGGAAATCCTGCCGATTCAAGAGGTGGCGCCGGCGATTTTACGGCGTATATAGTGTCTGAACGAAAACCCCGTTCAAACACGGTTTTAAGTTTTAGGTTTTAAGTTTTAAGTTAAGAACAAGAAACAATCTCAGTTAGTACCTTATCACCTGGTTTTCTGTCACAAAAAATAAGAAGTTAATTGACTGAAAAACCTAAAACTTAAAACTTAAAACTGCGGCTTTGCCGCTTTAGATATTTTTAACGACAACCCGACAAACAGGAATTTTTATGTCTGACAGAGCATTGCTCACCCAACATCGCATCACCGTTTTACTGGTGGATGATCAGCACATGATCGGCGAAGCCCTTCGCCGCATGCTGGCCCCTGAACAGGATATTGATTTTCATTTTTGTCAGGACCCCACCAAAGCCATCAAGACCGCCAACCGGATCCATCCCACGGTAATACTACAGGATCTGGTCATGCCCGAAATCGATGGCTTGACCCTGGTGCGTTATTATCGTGCCAATCCCGCAACACGGCATGTGCCGCTGATTGTGCTTTCCAGTAAGGAAGAGGCACTGACCAAAGCGGAAGCCTTTGCGCTGGGCGCCAACGATTACATGGTTAAATTGCCGGACCGTTTGGAGATCCTGGCGCGTATCCGATACCACTCCAGAGGCTACATCAACCTTCTGGAGAGAAACGAAGCCCAGGCGCAACTGGAAAAGGCCAATCGCCTTATTCGTAAAACATTCGGCCAATATCTCTCCGATGATATTGTGGATGCCATCCTTGAAAGTCCCGAGGGTGCGGCCCTGGGCGGGGAAAAACGGTTTGTAACCATCATGATGACCGATCTCAGGGGGTTTACGGCCATTGGCGAGCGGCTTCCGGCGGAAGATGTGGTGGGCATTATCAATATCTATCTTGAAACCATGACGGAGATTGTCCTGAAATACCAGGGAACCATTGATGAGTTTATCGGGGATGCTATTTTTGTGATTTTCGGCGCCCCTATCTTACGGGACAATGATGCCAAGCGGGCGGTGGCTTGCGCCATCGAGATGCAACTGGCCATGGCTCAGGTGAACAGCCGGTGCAGGGAAAAGGGGTATCCTGAGGTCCATCAGGGCATCGGCATTAATTCGGGCCAGCTGGTGGTGGGAAACATCGGAAGCAAAAAACGGATGAAATACGGTGTGGTGGGTCGCAATGTGAATCTTACCGCACGGATTGAATCCTACACCGTGGGCGGTCAGATTTTTATTTCAGAAAATACCGTGGAGGAATGCGGCCAGCATTTGCTGAGGATTGACGATCGGATGGACGTTATGCCCAAAGGGGTTAAAAAGCCCATCACCATTTATGAAGTGGGGGGTATCAAGGGTGAGTTCAACCTCTTTCTACCGGAAAAGGTGGATGTGGCCCTGATGGATTTGCCTCATCCAATTCCCATTGAATTTACGGTGCTTGAAGGAAAACACGCGGGTGATGCCCGGTATAAGGGCGCCGTGGACAAACTCTTTGACAAAACCGCCCAGATATCGGCTGAAGTTTCGGCGGACAAATTGACCAACTTGAAAATTTCCCTTTTTGATCATGAAAAAACCGAGATCACCCCGGATCTCTATGCCAAGGTGATCAAAAGCATTTCAAAGGATCCGGCGATTTTCCGGGTCAGTCTGACCTCCATTCCACCCTCGGCAGCCGCATTTTTTAAACGTATGACGCCTGATTCCACTGTGGTCTGAGAAAAACAGGAGAAATTGAACCCATGCACACAAACTCCCGACGTCCCCATGAACATCCCGCGGCTTTTTCCGAACGCACTATCATTGTGTTCCTTGTGGACGACCAGGCCATTGTGGCCGAAGCCGTTCGGCGAATGTTGTCGGAAGAAGCGGACATTCAATTGGAATACTGTCAGAATCCCGCAAAGGCCCTTGAGATGGCCCAAAAAATTCACCCCACCATCATTTTGCAGGATTTGATTATGCCTGAGATCGATGGGTTGACCCTGGTTCGGTTTTTCAGGGCTTCTGACGCCACTCGCCGGATTCCACTCATCGTACTTTCCAGCAAGGAAGATCCTGCCACCAAGGCCGAGGCCTTTGCCCTGGGCGCTAACGACTATCTCGTAAAACTGCCCGACAAGATCGAACTCATTGCTCGGATACGTTATCATTCAAAGGCCTATATCACGCTCCTTGAGCGCAACGAGACTTACGATGCGCTCCTGGCCAGCCAGGCAGCGCTCGATAGCGAATTGAAGCAGGCAGCGGCCTATGTTCGCGCACTTCTTCCCCCACGGTTGAAGGGGGATATCCATACGGACTGGGAGTTTATTCCCTCCACTTCCCTCGGGGGGGATTCCTTCGGATATCACTGGGTCGATGAGGATCATTTTGCCATGTACCTGCTGGATGTGTGCGGTCATGGGATCGGGGCCGCCCTTTTGTCCATATCCGTCATCAATGCCTTAAGGGCCGAATCACTGAACAACGTGGATTTCAGAGATCCAAGCCAGGTTCTGGCCGAACTGAACCAGGTGTTCAAAATGGAAAACCATAACGATATGTTTTTTACCATCTGGTACGGGGTGTATCACAAACAACGCCGGGAGATTTTCTATGCCGGCGGCGGTCATCCGCCTGCCATTGCCATTGCCGGCGACACACCCGAAACAGCCATTGCCCAAAAGCTGGCGGGAGATGGCTTTATCATTGGGGCCATGCCGGATAAGGCATACCGCACTTTTTCGTTTTCGCTTAAACCGTTTACGCGACTCTATATTTTCAGCGACGGCATTTACGAGATCGAGGGCTGTGCCGGAAAAATTTGCATGGTAGAGGATTTCGTTCAAATGGTGGGGGACCTGTTCCATAAAAAACAGGCCCATGTGAAAGGGATTATCGACAACATGAAAGCGCGGCAGGGGAAGGAAATTTTTGCTGACGACGTATCCCTGCTGGAAATTGAATTCGTTCAGCCAGGCCATGATGCTTAAATGTCCGGGGAGGCTCGGTTTATATGAAAAGAACAAGCATGTTGTTTGCGGCAAAACGGTTGGGCTTCTTTTGTCTGATTTTTTTGGGAAGCGTTTCCTGCGGGGAAACAAAAGCCCGTGAGCCCGGACAGGTTGTGGGCGGTCCCTGCCATTACAAATCATATCCGGGAACGGCTGAGGTGGTTTCGGTTCAAAAAGTGGCGGCCTTAAAAGATGCGCAGGGGAGTGGTAGTGGGTATGACGTAAAGTTTGTTTTTCATGCTGAAACAGAACCTGAAGAAGCTTTTGGCCAGACAAAGGGAAAGACCCATCGCCTGCTGCTTGTAAACGGAACCTGTCCCGGGAGCGGATTCTTAAAGAAGTATGGGATCAAGGCCGGCAAAACATTTCCATGCCATCTGGACGTCATTGTCAAAGGAACCTGCACGCCGGTCCTGTTTAGCTTCCCAACCATTGATTTAACCGATTACGAAGCGAATCGATAGGGTTCAGGCTATATATAGCTCGGAACATGAAACAAATCGGCATCCTTTTGAAATCCATGCCTACAAAGCGTACTCAACAGCCAACGCCCCCTGCGGCCTTCACAACAGCCCGAAGCTGCGCAGGGCTTCCTGCACCTGGGGGAACTGCGCACCGAGCTTTTTCATGGCGGCCAGAAGGCCGTCAATCTTGTTTCGCTCTTGCGCCAGCTCCGCACGAAACCCTTCCCGGGCACGGCTTAGGAAGGTACGGCGATCCAAGAATACCAGGGCGCCGATAAAGGCCATCACCCCCAGAAATCCCCCCAGCATGGTGATCCACAGGTTGTCAATGCGGCCGTTCACCTGGTCAATGCGACCATTCAACTCCCGGCCCATCTGATCCATGCGATCGTTGAGCTTATCAATACTCCTTAAAATCAACTGGTCGGCAGGGGTCAACATAATGTCGGGGGGCTTCCCGGAAGCACCTCCCTGTCCAAAACACAGGCCCGATGTGAAAACAAAAAAGAGCAATACCGCCAATACAAAAGATTTCGCCATGATATGCAATGCCCCCGGCCTCAAAACCACTCCAGAACCCCAAGTACATAGCGAACGATCACAAATCGGGTTGCGGTTGTCAACCCAAAAGCCCTGCCATCAAAGATTCTCATTACGGCAACCCCGAATCAGCACCTGAACGAAAACACCGTTCAGACACGGTTTTAGGTTTTAAGTTGAAAACTCTTCAAGGAATATCGTGTTATCTCAAATCTTCAACTTTTAATTCACGTTGTAACTCTTTAACCAACTGAACCTTCTTTTTCAAGCTGCGCCCTTTCACCAAAAGGATACAGATCCAGCAACAAGACGATCCGCTCAATTTTCAGACGCCTCTCTTTCTTTTTCACAGGCGATTTTTCTATGCCATAAAGTATTTCGGCCAGTGTAAGGCCGATAGAACCTGTTCCTTGAAAGCCCGGCATTGATAATATTGGTATCTGAATTTCTAATCCGGCTACAAGGATGGGAAAGAGATTTCTTTAAATGACGGCCAATCGTCGACACCCCATTTTGCTCCCACGCTATCAGTATATATCATAACCCGCAAAAGTCAATTTAAACTTCACCCTTTTTCGCCCCGACTAAAAACTAACACGGGCTACGCCTGCCACCCAAAAACTGAAAGGGTCCTGCAGGGGCGTGAGCTCCTTGGGGCATACATCCTACGGCCAGGAGGCCCAGAAAGTCGGTTTTTTGGCAGAGGAATGCCGAAGGCCCTGATCGTCCTTGATGGCCTTGGTCATAATCGCATCCTATATTTTATTGATGTGGGATGGGGGTTGTGTACCAGTCCACGGCAGTGGGCCGAAAATACTTGGACCAGCAGTATTCCCGGGCTGGTTCAGTTTGCCGGTTCCGTCAACATTTTTGTTTTTCCGGTTGTCCCGGGGATCCAGCATAAAGCGTGCAATGCGGTTCAAGGCGACCGCCCCCAGGAAATCTTCCCGCATGTTGGAGGTGTTAAGTAGCTGTCTTTCAAACCGTCATATCGCAGTATTTATTGAGGCCCGCAGCATACCGCACTCCACATCATGGGGTCGAATTCCCCTGGATCAGGCGACGTTCACCGAGCCGCACTCCCATGCATAGCGTTCGAGGTCTCATTTCTTCGGCCCGGTCATTGTCCATGCGTTCTTCCAGAGCCGTGGGATCAAAGGTCTTGTCCGTGTGAATCCATGACCCCACTTTTTCCATTCATGGCGCGAATAAGGTTCCCCCGGCCCGTATCCACCGAGAGGAGGCCCATGCAGCCGAAAATGCCCTGGTCCGTTCCGATGACACTCACCAGTTTTTCCGGTTGTCCCGGGGATCCAGCATAAAGCGTGCAATGCGGTTCAAGGCGACCGCCCCCAGGAAATCTTCCCGCATCCACACAGCGTTCGAGCTCATAGATTTCTTCGGCCCGGTCATTGTCCATGCGTTCTTCCAGAGCCGTGGGATCAAAGGTCTTGTCCGTGTGAATCCATGACCCCACTTTTTCGTTCATGGCGCGAAACCAGGTGCCCGTATCCACCGAGAGATCACCCACCAGTTTGAACACGGGCAGGGCATCAGGGTGATTTGGTCCGGCAGTTCCTTGATCAGGGTCTTGCAGGCAAGACCCGGCCGACCGTTAATGACCATGGCGCAGGCGCCGCAGATGCCGGCGCGACAGCAGAAATCAAATTGTAATGATGGGTCCAGCTCTTCGCGGATTTTGGTGAGCGCAATGAAGAGGGTCATGCTGTCCGTTTCGTCCAGGTGAAACGTATCCGTATGGGGGGTTGACTGTGGGTCCTGGGGGTTGTAGCGGAATATGTCAAATTGAAGTCGCCGGGCCATTTTTAATCTCCTATGTCGGTGTCCGTACAGGTAATGATTTTACAGGTGCCGTAACCCCTTTCACCCGGGGGCAGTTCAAATGTCGGGCTGACCGGTTCATAATCCAGGGTGGGAAGGGTATCCCCTTCCTTCCAGGTAGCCAGGGTTCGCTTCAACCAGTCCCGGTCATTGCGGGCCTCAAAATCCTCCCGGGCATGACACCCCCGGCTTTCGGTCCGTTGAAGGGCTGCATAGGCCGCACAGAGCGCCAGTTTCACCATCCCCTTGATTTTCAGGGCCAGGGTCAGTTCCGGGTTGACCCCGATGCCGTTGGATCGCAACCCCACCTGCTCGGCCCTTGCATAAATTTCCCCCAGGTTGTCCACGGCCGTTTGAAGATCTTTTCCGTTTCGAAAAATACCCACATGGTCCATGAGTTCGTCCTGCATGGCATTCCGAACCTCAAAAACGTTCTCCTTGCCGCCACAACACTGGATCAGGTCATCGATGCGTGTTTGTTCTTTTAACAGGGCAGCCCGGGTAATGGCCGTGTCAAATGCCGTCTCATATCCTTTCAAGAATTCCACCACCTTTTCGCCGACGATTTTGCCGGCCACGATGGTTTCCGCCAGGGAGTTGCCGCCGAGGCGATTGAATCCGTGCATATCCCAGCAGGCGGCCTCTCCCGCTGAAAATAGGCCCTTCAGGCCATATACGGCCCCATCCTTGTTGGTGCGAACCCCTGCCATGGTGTAATGCTGGGCCGGTCGTACGGGGATCAATTGGGTGATGGGATCAACCCCCAGGAAATTGTTACAAATCTCTTCCACTTCCCGCAATTTGGTTTTGATGTGGTGGGCTCCCAGGTGCCGTATGTCGAGCCACAAATGGTCGCCATAGGGACTTTTGACCCCAAGCCCTTGTCGAATGTGATGGGTCATCCATCGGGATACCACGTCCCTGGAAGCCAGTTCGGCTTTTTCCGGTTCGTATTTGTCCATAAACCGTTCTTCGTTCACATCCAGCAGGGTTCCGCCGTCTCCCCGGCATCCTTCCGTCACCAGAATATTGGTGGGTACAATGCCGGTGGGATGAAACTGGATAGCTTCGGGGTTGCCCAGGGGGACGATCCCCGTGTCCAGGGCGATGATGGCGCCTGAACCGTCATTGATGACGGCATTGGTGGTTTCCCGGTAAATGCGGCCGTAACCGCCCGTGGCAATGAGGGTCGCTTTGGCCAGGTAGGCGCGTAATTGTCCCGTTTTCAAGCAACGGGCCACCACGCCCGTGCATGTTTCACCGTCATGAATGAGCGAAATGGCTTCCATGCGGTCATGCACCCGGACACCCAGCTCCACCACCTTGTTGTCCATGGTGTACAAGAGGGTATGCCCGGTACCGTCGGAGGTATAGCAGGTGCGCCATTTGGCGGTGCCGCCGAAATCCCGGGCGGTGATGAGCCCCTGTTTGACCGCGGGCTCGATTTTTTCAAACTGTTTCCCGCCTTTGAAGTAAGTGGAGGCGCCCGGTACCACCCGGTTCCAGGGGATTCCCCAGAAGGCCATTTCCCGAACCGCGATGGGCGCTGTTTCCGCAAACAAGCGGGCAACTTCCTGATCGCAGCCCCAGTCCGAACCTTTCACCGTGTCTGAAAAATGTACGTCCGGACAGTCTCCTTCACCCTTGAAACAGCTGCCCAGCGCTGCCTGCATTCCCCCCTGAGCGGCGGAGGAATGGGAACGTCTGGGGGGCACAATGCTCAGGCACAGGGCGTCAAATCCGGCGGATGCCGCTTCAACGGCCACCCGTTCACCGGCAAGTCCGGCCCCGATGCACAATAGATCTGTTATGATGGTTTCCAATGATTTCGCTCCCTATAAAAAGTGTGCGTTGAATCCGGGTTAAGCGGTTGTCAGAAACAGGAATCGTACAATGGTGATCAGCCCGATAAAAATAAAGATGCCGGTCAGGATATTTTCAAATCTGTGAAATTTTTTTCTTTCTTTTCGTTTGATAAATCCCCATTTGACGGCGATGCGATAAAACCCGATGCCCACATGAAGCTCCACCATGGGCAGGAGAATCAGATAAAAGACCAGCCAGAACCCCCCCTGTATTCTGGCGGCGCTTTTGGCGGCGGTAATGGGAAGGTCGGTCAGCACCGTCCACATGTGAATGGAACCCATGATCAGGATGATCATGGCAGTGAAGGCCTGAATCAGCCAGAGCCAGGTATCCTGGTGGTGTAAAAGCTTGGCATGTTTCCAGATGGTGGTTTGCTGCTCCGCACGGAACGGTACCTTGCGGGCCGCCAGGACAAAATGAAACAGCATGGTGGCGCCGATCAGCGGTCCTCCCACCTGGGCCATGTAGGTGGCCTCAAAAAAATAGGCCAGGGTATTCATGGCGTCTGCGCCGAAGTTGACGCTGGCCACCAGAATCATGTGGCTCCACATGAACAGGATCAAACCGGCGCCTGTCAGCATCTGAAGCCAGTCCAGGTAAGCGGCACTCCCGGTTGACGAACGGACGTAAATGCTTGTGTTGATGCTCATCTGCTCTCCTTTACCCCAAAGACCACGGTGAAAAAAAGGTTGGTTGAGATTTGCTTT
Source organism: Desulfatiglandales bacterium (assembly GCA_963664475.2). Taxonomy (GTDB): domain Bacteria; phylum Desulfobacterota; class DSM-4660; order Desulfatiglandales; family Desulfatiglandaceae; genus NaphS2. The sequence goes on along the minus strand of CAXXXE010000001.1, from coordinate 159,677 downwards.
ACCAAACGACTAAACCCCTTATAAATCAAGATTTACATCATTGCAACCCACTCGTTGACGCTTTTTGAATTATCCTCAAAATTTTTTGGAAGTGCGGGAAGGCACAGGGGCCAGCCCCTACTTGTGAACGGTTACAAATTTTTTTAAGAGCCAAAACTTGCGCCGATCCCGCGACTGATTTATAGTGCGTAAGATGATTTTCAAAGAGGTTCTTAAACCCAAATAGTTGGAAAACAGAACGTACCCATATGTTTCTAACCAAATTTGCCATTGAACGTCCCATCGTGGTTCGCATGGCCTTTTTTCTCATTGTGATTTTCGGGCTCTATTCCTATAAGGCCATGCCCAGGTTCCTGGATCCCGACATTACCGTGGGTGAAGGCGTTATTTTCACCCTGTGCCCCGGTTTTTCCGCCGAGGAAATGGAAAAGCTCGTCACCCAGAAAATTGAGGATGAGCTGGAAGGCATCTCCGATATCAGGCGTTTTGAATCCCAGTCCTTTGAAAGTACCTCCAATATCCATGTGTTTTTCAACACCGACCTCAACGAATACGAAATCGATCAGGCCATGCAGGAAGTCAGAAATGCCGTGGACAGGGTAGATGAACTGCCCGAAGATGCCAAAATCCCACGGGTACTGGAGATCGATATCGCCATTTTTCCCGTGTGTATGGTGGGACTGGCAGGGCCTTTGCCCATGATGCAGTTGCAGGATATTGCCGAAGATATTTCCGATACCCTTGAAAATATCGATGGGGTATCGGAAGTCAAGATCGTGGGGGAGCGGGAAATGGAAATCTGGGTGGAATTGAACCCCCGCCTCATGAGTGCTCATGGCGTTTCCGTTCCTGAGGTGGCCGACGCCCTGGCCGCTCGCATGCGGAATTTGCCGGGGGGAACCCTGGAGATGGGGGATCATGAGGCGGCCATTCGGATGCTGGGCGAAACGCCCCGTCCCGAAACCATGGGGGGTATCGCCGTCAAAAATGTCCATGGGAATACGGTTTACCTTCGCGACGTCGCCACCATATCGCCCACATTGGAAATGCCGCGAACCCTTACCCGGATCAACAATGAAAATGCGCTGGTACTCTCCGTTAAACGGAAGAAAAAGGTCAACATGATTCAGATGGTGGATGACGTCAAAGCCGTCATGAAGAACCTTGAGGGCGTCTATCCCGGTCTTAAAACGACGCTCTATTTTGACCAGTCCCGGGAAATCAAAAAACGGATCAGGGAGCTTCAGATCAATGGCCTGATGGGCATCTTTCTGGTTTTTTTGATTTTGTGGGTGTCCATGGGACTGAGGAATGCGCTCTTTGCATCGGTGGGGATTCCCATCGCTTTTCTGCTGACATTTATCCTCATGAAAATTGCGGGGCTTTCCATCAACGGCTTGACTCTTTTTGGGTTGATTCTGGTTTTGGGCATCGTGGTGGATGATGCCATTGTGGTGCTGGAAAATATTTTTCGTCACAGGGAGCAGGGAAAATCCATTGTGGCGGCCACCCTCGAGGGGAGCCGTCAGGTGCTGGCGCCGGTGCTGGCTTCCGTTTCCACCACCATCGCCGCTTTTGTTCCCATCCTGATCATGGTGGGCGGCATCATCGGCAGGTACATGGCGGGGCTGCCCAAGGTGGTCATATTTGCTTTGATGGCGTCTCTTTTTGAAGTGTTTTTCATGTTGCCGTCCCACATGGTGGAACTGGGCCCCGGAAAGACTCAAAAAGGCGTTCCCAAACGCCGGTTAGACGTGTTTCATCCGGTCCGCAGCGTCTATTATCCCATGTTGCGGGCCGTGCTGCGGCACAGGTATCTGTCCGTCCTTTTTATTGTTCTGGCAACGGGATTGGCCTTTATCCTCTACTTTCAGACCGATTTCATCATGTTTCCCAAAAGCGACGTGTTCCCGAGGTTCAACATTCATTTTGATCTGCCGGCCGGTTCAAGCCTGGAACGAACCCAAAAGACCCTTGTGGCCCTTACGGACCTCCTGAACAAACGCATCGGTGAAGATCTGTCGGCCCCCATTGCGGTGGCGGGAATGAAAGAGGTCAACTATGCCCCTATTTATGGAAAACATTTTGGTATCCTCAATGTGATTTTGAAAGAAGAAAAGGATCGAAAGCATTCGGTGGTGGAAGTGATGGAAAGCGTTCGAGAGGATGTGGGAAAACTGCTCACTGAAAGAGGGGCCACGGCCTTTGTACTGGAACGGCTCATTGAAGGCCCTCCCGTGGGCGCGGACGTGGATTTGAAAATCCAGTCGCCCTCATGGGAAATGTCCGCCGCCATTTCGGAGCTGATTCAAAAAGAATTGGCCCGCCACGAGGGGATTGTTGAGATTCACGACGATTTTTCACGGGAAAAACACTTCATGGAGATTACCGTGGATGAAGGCAGGGCCAGAAGTCTGGGCATTCAACAAAAGGACCTGGTCATGGCCGTTCAGGCAGGCTTTCACGGCATGAAAGTGGCCACCTACAACCGGGGCGACAGCGAGCAGGACATCAAACTGAAATACCTGCCCCAATATCGGCGTGACTTTGACGATCTGCTTAATTTGAGGATTGCCGTCCCCGGCCGGGGAGACATCCCTTTGAAAGAAGTGGCTGAAATAGAACTGGTTCCAGGCTTTCACAATATTTATCACTACAACGGAAAGCAGACCGTAAATCTGACCGCCAACATTCGGGAGACGGTTCAGAAAAAGAAGGGCCTCAGTGGTTTTCTGTCAAACCTGGAGGGAAAAAAGATGACGGCGGTCAGGGCCAACCAAATCGCCATGGATGCTTTTAACCGCGTCAAACATGATTTCCCGGGGGCCAGGCTCATCGCGGGAGGGCTTCAGGAAGAAACCGACACATCCTTGAGGGAGCTGGGCTACGCGGCCATCATGGCGTTGTTTTTTATCTTTTTTATCCTTGCCCTTCAGTTCAATTCTTTTGCGCAGCCTTTTATTATCATGGTCACCATCCCCTTCGCGTCCCTGGGGGTCCTGATTGGGTTGCTGGTGAGCAACAACCCCCTGACGTTCATCACCCTTATCGGGCTGTTGACCCTCACCGGCATCGTGGTCAACGATTCCCTGGTGTTGATCGATTTTATCAACCGCTATCGGAAAGAGCATCCGGATCAGATCTACCGGGCCATCGTTCTGGCGTGCCATGTGCGTATGCGCCCCATTATTCTCACCAGCATTACCACCATCTGCGGGCTGGCGCCCATGGCCTTCGGGCTCGGCGGGAAATCCATTTTCTGGGCGCCGCTGGCCACGGCCATCATGTGGGGCCTGGCCTTTGCCACTTTTCTGATTCTTTCCATGGTGCCGGCATATTATGCTATTCTGGATGATATCGGTTTTTTCATTCGAAACCGCAAACGCCGAAAGGCGAATATCTTAAATGAAATTGACGAGGCTTTTGCTCATCCTGATCTGAAGCCGTTTTTTAAATCGAAAATTATAAAATGAAAGGGTGTTAAGATGCCTGAAAAAATCAAGGACGATACATGGCTTTGGCTGGTGGCCGAAAACCCCGATGAAAAAGAACAGTTTCTGGGACAAACGGACAGCCAAAACAACATTTCATTTATTCCCGTATTTCTGGAAAGAGATGCTGCCCTGCAGGGACTGCATTTCCTGGCCAGGGAAAAAGGGCGGAAGTTTGAGATTCAAGCTATCCAATATCAGGATCTGGCCCCAAAATTGGCTGAAGAAGGGTTTTGGTTGTTCGTTTTGAACGCTGAAGGGGAAATTCTTGCGAAACTCGACCCTTCGGGTAAACCCTCATGACAAGGGAATTTGCCACCCCCGCGGATGAAAATAACATTTACCGCTTTTAAGCTAACGGCTAACCGCTAATAGCCAACGGCTGTATTTTCATGGTAAAGATGCCTAACCCCATTGTTTCAGACCTGAAAACCATTGCGTATCCGGCGTGTCTGCGATTGCAGCACGCCGTTCACGGCGCATGTGCCGAAGGGTTGCTGCCGGACACCCTTCTCCTGGTGGAACATCCACACGTTCTCACTTTCGGCAGGCGGGCCGGGGCGGAAAATGTTCTGGTCTCCGAATCGGTCCTTCGGCGACGGGGGATTGCATGCGTCCATATTGAGCGGGGCGGAGATGTGACCTATCATGGTCCGGGGCAACTGGTGGCCTATCCCATTTTTGCCATCGGGAAAAACGGCATCGGGGTTCTTGATTTTGTGGAACGGTTGGAAGAAGTGATGATTCGGGTTTTGAAGGATTGCGGCATTGCGGGTGAACGAAATAAAAGAAACCGTGGGGTTTGGGTGAAAAATGAAAAGATCGGTTTTGTGGGCATCGCGGTTCGAAAAGGGATCTCTTTTCATGGGCTTGCCCTGAATGTTTCGCCCGACCTCAGCTTTTTTAAAATTATCCATCCCTGCGGGCTTAAAGGGGCCAGGGTCACCTCCATGGCCTCTCTTCTTAAAAGAGAGATTTCCATGACCCAAATGAAAGACTTGATGGTCCGGTATTTTCAGAAAATTTTTGATATCATCCTGGATCAGAAGAAACCGGCCGATTTTTGGACCATGATGCGGTCATTGGCGCCGTCCTTTCACCCCAATGGAAAGATATCATGATGAACGAGACCGGAAAACCCGTGCCGGCCAAGCCCCCCTGGCTGAAAAAGCGACTCTCTTCGGGCCACGCTTACAACAAAGTCGTCAGACTTCTCAAGGAGTGCAGTCTGCATACGGTTTGCGAAGCCGCGCTCTGCCCCAATTTGGGAGAGTGTTTCTCAAGGGGAACCGCCACCTTTATGATTCTGGGGGATCGCTGCACCCGGAATTGCCGTTTCTGTGCGGTGGGCCATGGGATTTGCGAGCCCCCGGACAAAGAAGAGCCGCAAAAAGTGGCCGACGCCGTGAAAGAACTGGGGCTTCGCTATGCCGTGGTTACTTCCGTCACCCGCGACGATCTTCCGGATGGGGGGGCAGGGCATTTTGCCGAGACCATTTGCGCCATCAAAAATCGGAATCCCGGCACACGGGTGGAAGTGCTGATTCCCGATTTCCAGGGGTCCCATGACGATCTCAAGACCGTCATGGCGGCGGCGCCCCATGTGCTCAATCACAATGTGGAGACCGTTCCCAGGCTTTACCCGCAAGTTCGGTCTCAGGCGGATTACCATGGCTCCCTGCAATTGATTCAAAGGGCCTGCCGCATCAATCCCGCCGTGGCCACCAAATCGGGTTTGATGCTGGGTCTGGGGGAAACCCCTGATGAAGTGTACCGGACACTTCAAGACCTTCTTGCGGCGGGTTGCCGGCTCCTGACCCTGGGCCAGTATCTGGCCCCTTCCAGGGAGCACCATCCCGTTGTGGCATATGTTTCGCCGCTTGAATTTTCGAAATGGGAAAAAGCCGCCCGGCAAATGGGTTTCAAGGGTGTTGCCGCGGGTCCCTTTGTTCGCAGTTCCTTCCATGCGGGAGCGTTGTTTCAGGAGATGAGCCGTTGATATGCAAGGGTTCATCTTTCCATAGGATTTGGGGATGGTCAATGAGGGTCAAATTGGATTTGCTCTAATCGCGGGCTTTGTTCTGGTTGTCCTGGCGGCAAAACAGATCGGAGAATTTTTTTATAGGTTAAAGCTTCCCTTAATCAGTGGATTCCTATTAACAGGAATGATTGCAGGGCCTTATGTCCTTAAAATGATTCCCATTCGGTCCATTGAAGCATTTGGTTTCGTGGATGAAATATCCCTGGCCTTTATTGCGTTTGCCGCAGGCAACGAATTGTATGTTCGGCAGCTGAGGAGCCGTTTTAAAAGCATTCGCTGTGTGACCCTTGGACTGGTTGTCTCTACATTCACTTTGGGGTCGGTCTCTTTTTTTCTGCTTTCCGAATTTATTCCTTTTACCGAAGCCATGCCGCCGCTCCACAGGGCGGCGGTTTCCATTCTGGTGGGCGCCATCCTTGTGGCCAGGTCCCCGTCTTCCGCCATTGCGGTGGTCAATGAATTGAGGGCCAAAGGTCCTTTTACCAAAACCGCATTGGGCGTCACGGTGATCATGGATGTGGTGGTGATCGTGGTGTTCAGCATCAACGTGTCTGTGGCCGCCACATTGTTGACGGGTCGGGAATTTGAGATTCGCTTCCTTCTGATTTTGGCCCTCGAGCTGAGCCTGTCGCTGTTTGTGGGGTATTTGCTGGGAAAAATGGTGCAACTCATCCTGTCCGGGCGTTTCCATCGGCGCTTGAAGACCGCTCTGATTATGGGTTCGGGGTACGGTGTTTTTGTTTTGTCCGGGGCAATCCGGCATGTCACCCAGGCGCATTTGACCTTCGAAGTATTGCTGGAACCCATGCTCATTTGTATGATCGGCAGTTTTTTAACCACCAATTACAGCCATTACCGTACGGAGCTCATGAAAGTCCTCCACGATATCGCGCCTTTTGTATATGTCGCGTTCTTTACCCTTACCGGCGCTTCCCTGGCGCTGGATGTTCTGGCCCATTGCTGGATGATTTCCCTTGCGCTGTTTGCCATTCGTCTCGTCGGCATTTTCATCGGATCCTATGGCGGCGGCCTATTTTCGGGAGAAACGCATCAATACAACAAAATCAGCTGGATGTGCTATATTACCCAGGCGGGGGTGGGGTTGGGCCTGGCGAAACAGGTGGCCGTGGAATTTCCCGAATGGGGGACGACTTTCGCGACCATTGTCATCGCCGTCATCGTCATGAACCAGATTGTCGGGCCGCCGTTTTTCAAGTGGGCTCTTTTTCTGGCTAAAGAAGTGCCGCCTCGGGGGGGGGATCGTTCCCATGGCAGCGTTCGCGATGCCTTGATCTTCGGTTTGGAGGGAGATTCCCTCGCCCTGGCCCGATTGCTGCAATCCAACAATTGGGAGGTCAAAATCGCCGCCACGCAAGTCCGTTATGTAGAGCAGATGGCTGGCGATGCGGAAATCGAGATTCATCCCATTTCCCATATCAATATTCAAACGCTGCAAAAATTGGGGGCTGGGCGAGCGGATTCCATCGTTGCCATGCTGTCCGATGAAGACAATTACCGGATTTGCGCGTTGGTTTATGAGAATTTTGGCACGCGAAATGTGATGGTTCGTTTAAACAATCATCAGCATTTCAAACGATTTTCTGATCTTGGCGCCATGGTTGTGGAACCTTCCACCGCCATTGTGAGTTTAATGGATCAGTTTGTGCGGTCCCCGTCCACGGCAACCCTTCTCCTGGGCCTGGAAAAAGGGCGGGAGGTCATCGAATTTGAATTGCGCAACGAGGATTTTACAGGCGTGGCCATAAGGGATCTGCATCTTCCTCTGGATCTTCATATCCTGTCCATCCGCCGCCGGGGCGAGATGATGGTGACGGGGGGATTTACCCGGTTCCAAGTGGGCGACTGGTTGACGGTTTTCGGTTCCCGGGCGAGTTTGGAACAGATGATGTTGCAATTCAGTGAACACCCGGAACATGCCATCGTTCATATGGTGGGAAGGGTCGCTTCACCGGAAATGGCATCCCGGGGCTTCAAAAAGGAGGTGGAAGAGGTGATTCAGGAAAGAGATGGGGCACACGCGGCAAGATTTGATCAACTGATTGAACAGAGCATCGTACTGGATTTGGAAAAATCGTTGGACTATGATCACTTTTTTCGTCAGGTGGCCGAAACCGTTTCCGAGCCTTTACGCCTCCCGGCGGATACCCTCTTTCGGTTGCTCATGGAAAGGGAAAAGGAGGGCAGCACGGCCCTCAGACCGGATCTGGCGATTCCGCATATTATCATTGAAGGTGAGAATACCTTCTTCATCTTGATGGCGCGCTGCAGGGAGGGCATTCATTTTTCCAGGTTGGCGCCTAAGGTAACGGCGGTCTTTGTTCTTTTGGGAACGCCCAATCAACGGGATTATCACCTCTATGCCTTGTCCGCCATCGCGGAGATCGTGCAACAACCCCGTTTTCAGGAAAAATGGTTGAAGGCGAGCAATGAGACGACATTAAGGCATATTGTCCGTTCCAGAAAGGACGCAATGGGGTGAAGCGTTCTTTGGCTTGACCCCTAACGCCCAATCACCTATAGTCTGCTTTCAATAAGCGTGCGGCGAAAGAATCCCCGACAGGAATGCCGCTCTACACCGGTAAATATGGAAAAATCAGTTGAAACGACACCAAAAAACAGACACAGCACTGTAGAGTTCATCCTGCGCCGGATGCGTCGGAGCAGAGATTTTCCTGCCATTTCAAAAAACATCACGGCGATTAACCGTAAATTGTCCGCAAAAGAAAAAAACTTTTCAGCGTCGGAAATCGCCAACCTTGTTCTTAAGGATTATGCGCTCACCACTCGATTGCTGAAACAGGTCAATTCAGCCTTTTACGCAACCGGTCGAAAACCGGTGACAACTGTTGCTCGGGCGGTTGTGTTGCTCGGTTTCGAGCAGGTTCGCATTGCGGCAACGAGCCTCATGCTTTTTGAACACCTGCGGGGCAGCGCCCACACGGAGGCGTTAAAGGAATCCGTCGTGATTTCTTTTATGAGCGGTCTTTTCGCCAGAAAATTCGCCGAAAATCTGAACATCGATATCGAAGAAGCGTTTATATGCGCGATGCTTCATAATCTGGGCCGTCACCTGGTCATGCTTCACCTGCAAAAAGAGTATGATGAAATAAAGCGAACAATGGTGCGAAAAGAAGTCGATGAACAGGCAGCATCGAAAACCGTGCTCGGCAGGTCTTTCCATGAGCTGGGGATGGAGATTCTCGCGGAATGGAATTTTTCCGATAAAATTATCAAGAGTATACAGCCCCTTTCAGATGGACAGCTGAACAAGCCCCAATCGGCGAGCGACGCGCTCAGAGGAATTTCTAATTTTTCAAATGAATTGTGTCATCTTATTCAAAACACCCAAGACCATGAGCGAGCCAGAGCATTTGCCGTCATAACGAAACGTTTCGAAAAAATCGTTCCTGTTTCCAGCAAACAGCTTCAAGAACTGCTGAATGCAACCCTACCGGAGGTCAAGCGCCTTTCAGCGATACTCAACATCACCAAAAGCTCTTTTGTTCGAAAATTGACGCACGAACCTGAAATCCAAGACCCGGAGCAGCGGTCTGAAGGGGGTAAAGCCCCTATTGCCGATCGTAAAACCGGTCCGGACGATGCCATAACCGAGCCTCAGCTTGAAAAAACGGTTCCGCCAACGACCGACTCCTATTCCGATGAGCTGGAAAGCATTATTATCAATGGGATTCAGGAGATAAGCCATACCCTCGTGGAAGATTATACGCTCAACGATTTGATCACCATGATTATTGAAATAATGTATCGGGGGTTTACATTTAATCGTGCCATATTCTGTATGGTTGTGCCTAAGAACCGGTGGATGCAGGCGCGGTTCGGTTTGGGCAAGGACATTGACCGTCTGATCGGAGCGTTCAGGTTTGGCATATCCAACGCTTCAGATGTTTTCAACATGGCTGTAACCCGGAACCTTGATTTCAGAATCGATGATTCAAGCGCCGCCGCGATCAGTTCGCGAATTCCCGAATGGTATCGCAAAACCGTCAATGCACCATCTTTTATTATCTATCCGATTTTCATCGAAAAAATATGTTTGGGGTTTCTCTACGGGGACAGGGAAGATGCGGGAGATCCAGTCCCCGAAAGGCAACGGAATTATATGAAAACACTTCGTAGTCAGCTCCTTCTGGGCATCAAGCAAAAGCGATTGGGCAAGTGAACAGGCGGGTGCTATTTTTCAGGCAAAAGCGTTGCGGGTCGGACGCTTTGGTCGCCGTGTTTTTCAAGGATTGCATCGAGCGCGGTGTTCAGTTCCTCCCTTTTTTGAAATGATGGATCATCGTTAAAAAGGGAGAGTTGTTTTTCTCCATGGCCAAAATCGAGCTGGGATAAGGAGATGCCCAGAAGCCGGACCGGTCGTTTGCCAACCGCTGTTTTTTGAAGGAGGTCGCATGCCGCCCTGTATATCTCGAAACCGTCATTGGTGAATTTAGGAAGTGCTGCCGCCCGGGTGATTTGCTTGAAGTCATAATATTTGACTTTCAGGGAAACGGTTTTTCCCGTCAATTTTGCTTTGCGCATCCTGCGGGCCACCTGGGTTGCCAAAGCCAGAAGCGCTTTTTTTGCATCCGCCAAATCCATAATGTCATGCCTGAAGGTCTGTTCGTGTCCCACGGATTTGGTTTCATGTCCGGGGACAACATCTCTTTCATCCATGCCCATGGATAAAAGATGCATTCCGGCCCCGTGTTTTCCGAATTTTCGCTCCAGAACATCCGGGTTGCAAAGCCTTAAGTCCTTGAAGGTATGAATGTTGAGCTGGGTTAACATTTTTTGCGTCACTTTCCCGACGCCCCACATCTTTTTTATGGGAAGCGGATCCAAAAATGCGCCGACTCTGTCCGGCATTACAACCGTCAACCCATCAGGCTTATCCAGGTCGGAGGCAATCTTTGCAACAAACTTGGATGGTGCAACACCCGCCGAAACCGTAAGCCCGATTTCCCCTAGAACCGTTGCTTTCACCTTTTTTGCGATTTCGATGGGGTCTCCGAGAAGGCGTATGGAGCCGGTGACGTCAAGGAACGCCTCGTCTATGGAAAGGGGCTCGACCAGTGGCGTGAAACGCGCAAAAATCTCAAAAATTCGTTTTGAAATCTCCTGATAGCGATGCCTGCTGGTGGGCAAAAACACGGCGTTCGGGCAAAGTCGCATGGCGGTTGCAATGGGTTGAGCAGCGTGAACGCCGAATCGCCGCGCCTCATAAGAAGCGGAAGACACAACGCCCCTTTCCCTGCTGCCGCCCACAATAACCGGCTTCCCTTTGAGTTCGGGGTTGTCCAAAACCTCGACTGCCGGGTAAAAAGCGTCCATGTCAAAATGAATGATGGATCTGTGAAGTGTTTTGTTTCCCATGAAAATACATCGTAGGCGCCTGCTGTGAGTAGAGACAAGGCATGCCTTGTCTCTAGCGGCGGGACGGCGCTCCCACATCGCCATTTTCATCTACGGGGGTGATAAAAAGCCCTTGTCATGAGCGTTTACCCGCAAAATAGCGCTTTACCTTTTCCAGGGAAACAGGTTCCCAGTTTCCCATTTTCTCCTTGGCGGCCATTATGCGGCTGACTGATTCGTGAAGCCGGGAAAGCAACGCCTCATTTGCAAGAAGGCGGTTCCTCACGTTCTCCATTGCGTCCCACACAAGCCTTTGGTTCTCACAAATCAGCAGAATATCATTTCCCGCCTCAAAGGCTTTTACCGCCCCATCGGCCACGCCGGGATCTTTCTTGATGGCGCCCATTTCCAAATCATCCGTAATGATCAATCCTTGAAACCCCAATCGCTTCCTCAACAACTCCGTTATGATCGCATAAGAGAGTGTCGCCGGGTAATGGGGGTCCAGCCCCTGGTAAAGGGCATGGGATGTCATGATGGCGGAAACCCCTTCCCGAATAGCCTCCTGAAAAGGTGGCAGATTAACGGTTTCAATGTCATCATTAACGGTTTCGATGATGGGGAGATGCTCATGGGGATCCAGGCGTGCCTTTCCCAATCCGGGAAAGTGTTTTCCCACCGCCATGACGCCGTTTTCCTGAAGGGTTTTGATAACGATTCGCCCCAGTCGGCCCACACATTCCGGATCCTCGCCAAAGGTTCGACCCTCGAGGTGTTTGTCCACGGAGCCTTTCGGCACATCCAGTACCGGCGCCATATTCATATTCAGTCCCACCAACTGCATTTCCCTTGCCGTCACCCGGCCGAACCGGGCGGCCATTTCCTCGGAACGGGGACCATGGCCGATGGCGCTGTTTCCGGGAAAACAGGTGAAGGGTTCCCGCAAACGGGCCACACGTCCGCCTTCCTGGTCTACCCCCAGAAAAAGGGGAATGCCATGGTATTTCATGGCGGTTTCCTGAAGATCATTGCAAAGCGCCGCCACCTGCAGCGGTTCAACAATATTTCTTTTAAAGAGAATGATCCCTCCCAACCCCCTGTCTCGAATAAGCGAAACGGTTCCTTGATCCAAATGGGGGCCGGGCATACCGGCCATAAACAATCTGCCGATATGGTTATGAAGTTCTGAAAGCTCAAGGGTGGAATGCATGGGTGATCCTTCCTTAACAAGAAAAACAACATTGACATGAGCCTTCATGATGTATAATCAGTAACAAACAAATGCAATGGAAAATTTGATCCATGAAAGCAATGATTCTGGCAGCCGGCATGGGAAGCCGGCTTTTGCCCCTTACATCAAGCCGGCCCAAACCCCTGGTCCCCGTGGGAAACAGGGCCATCATTTACCGCACCATTACCTGGTTGAAAGCCCATGGGGTGGATGAGATCGTGGTGAACGCTCATCATCACCGGAACCAGATTCAGAATTATCTGGATGGAGGGCGGTCTTTCGGTATCCGGATTCATGTCAGTGAAGAGCCGGAGATCCTGGGCACGGGGGGCGGCATTCGGAAAACCCGATGGTTCTGGGACGCTGAACCCTTCATTGTGGTGAACGGAGATATCCTGACGGACATTGATCTTTCCCCGGCCTATGAAACCCATCAAAAAAGAGGCGATTTGGTAACGCTGGTACTTCACGACTTCAAACCCTTTAATCAGATCAAAGTTGGTGAAAACCGGAACATTCTCGATATCAGCGCCGAACCGAAAACGGGACGGTTGGCTTTTACGGGCATTCACATCATGAACCCTGAAGTGCTGGACCATATTCCGCCCGATCGTTTTTCCTGCATCCTGGAATGTTATCGCGCCCTTATTCGGAAGAATCGCCCCCTGCGGGGACATCTGGTGCAAAATCATTACTGGCGGGATGCGGGAACCATTGAAAGCTATATTGAAGCCAACCGGGAAACATTAAATGGATCCCCTTTTCTGCTGGGCCGGGATTGCCGGATTCATGACCATGCCCGGTTGAAGGACTGGGCCGTTCTGGGGGATGGGGTCTCTGTGGAAGAAAATGCCGCTGTGGTCCGTTCCATTTTATGGGAAAATGTCATTGTCAAAAATGACGTCAAGATCATTGACAGTATCGTTACCACGGCCGGCGAGGTGACGGAAGATTTAACGAACGTTATTCGATAACCCAAAGGGTCTTTTATGCGGATGATGGATCAGGAATTTAAAGAAACCCTCACGGCTTTTTTTAAAAGAACAACCCCTGATGAAACGGTGGTGTTTTTTGATCAACTGCAAGGGGACGGTTCCATCCGTGTTTTCTGGCGGATGAAAGGGTTAACGTCAGCGCGATCTTTCATTGCCATGGCCAATCCCCCGGTAACGGAGGCCCTGGACCGTGAAAACCGGGCCTACCTCGCAATTGCCCGACATCTCGGACAGAAAAAGATTCCGCTTCCCGCCATTCATCAATACGATCTTGGCAGGGGATGGTTTATCATGGAAGATCTGGGGCAAACAAACCTTCAGGATCTTGTGTTGTCCGGCAAGGATCCTGTTCCCGTTTATTGTAAAATTTTGGAGCACCTGCTTCGAATGCAGGTTCAGGGGGGGGAAGGGTTTGATCCCACATGGTGCTGCCAGACCGAGCGTTATGATCGGACCGTGATGCAACAGCATGAAGCCCACTATTTCAGAGATGCCTTTCTGAAGGGTTTTCTGGGATATGATCCATCATGGCCGGACCTTGAAGTCGCCTTTGATCATTTGGCCGACAGGGCGTCCCGGGCAGAGGCCGGTTTTTTTATTCATCGGGACTTTCAGTCCAGAAACATCATGGTAATGGATCAAAAAATCGGGATCATCGACTGGCAGGGCGGTCGGTTCGGGCCCCTGGCCTATGATGTGGCCTCCCTTCTCGTGGACCCCTATGTGCGGTTGTCGGAGCATCAAAAGCGTGAGATTTACAGCGCTTATGTTGACCTTGTCAAAAACCGAAACCCCGCATGGACCGAACCCTTTAAACGAGACTACCCCTACCTGGCCATTCAACGGAACCTTCAGATCCTGGGCGCCTTTGCATTTCTGTCGAAGGTCATGAAAAAACCCCATTTTGAAGTCCATATCCCCCACGCCGTGAAAAGCCTCGAAGCACTGCTGGAAGAGGCGGCGGATCATGGCTTAAACCCGCTTAAGCAGCTCGTTTCGGAGATAAACCGATCCCATCATCTTTGGACGGGGACTGGAGGAAGCAGCAACGGTGGAAAAAAAGAGACTTTTTAATCCAGGACAAATGGTGGCCGCCCTCAACGGGCAGGTGGGCATGGTCATGGGCCGGGAAATGTATGACAGGGCCCGAAAGACGCTTCCGGAGGGAAAAAGAGCCGGACGTCATTTTGCGCCGGGTTGCTGTTATCATCCGGATTACGTCACGCAGATTCCGGTGCTTTTCGAGGATGGCGCCTATAACGTCATGCGCGGCATGAATCTTAAAAAAACCCCTGACGTTTCCGAAGAAAAGAAACTTTCGATTCAAGAGGTTATCCAAAAAAACAATCTGACGACTTTAGAGCAGGGAGGTCAATGATGGAAGATTGCATTTTTTGTAAAATCGTTAAAGGCGAAATTCCCAGTTTCAAGGTGTACGAGGATCATCAGGTGCTGGCTTTTGCGGATATTAATCCCATATCGCCGGGCCATACCCTGATTATTCCCAAAAACCATGCCGCCAATCTCATGGAAATTTCCGAAGAAGATCTCATGGCGGTACACAGGGCCTCAAAAAAGGTCATGGGGGCGATGGAGGCGGCCTTGAAACCAACGGGCGTCGCCTGCGTTCAGCTCAATGGTCGGGGGGTAAATCAGGTGGTGCTGCATTACCACCTTCACCTGATCCCAAGAGTCCCCGGGGGGCCGGCCCTTCCGGTTTCAGCATGGGAAATTAAACCGGGGAATATGAATGATATCAAGGCCACTGCCGAAAAAATAACGGCAGCCCTTAAATAGTGGCTGTACGAAAACCTCGTTCAGCCACGGTCTTAAGTTTTAAGTTTTAAGTTAAAAGAGGAAGGGAGTTTCCGATTATTCATGTGGGTCCTGATGATTGTTGTGGCGGTTTATCTTCTGTTGACGCTGTTTCTAACGGTTCTGGTCCATCAGATTCCCCGCAGGCCGGTTCAGGACAGGCCCGACTGGGGCCATGTGGAGGACATTCAGATCCCCGCCGTGGACGGGGGAATGCTGGAAGTATGGATCGTGGCGCCTGAAACGCCGTCCAGGGGGACTGTTCTGCTGGCCCATGGCTGGAGCCGAAACCGGGATCGCATGACGGGTCGGGCCAGGATTTTCGGGAAACTGGGGTTTAAAACGGTCATGCACAGTGCCCGGGACCATGGCCATTCCACCCCCAACCGCTCCATGAATGCTTTCCGTTTTGCCGAGGATATCGAAGCCGTTCTCGATTGGCTGGACGAACCGGTCCTTCTGTACGGGCATTCGGCCGGCGCTGCCGGGGCCATTCTGGCGGCTGCCCGGCATCCGGACCGGATCAGTCTTCTATTCCTGGAAGGGTGTTACGCACGGACAAAAGAAGGCTTGCGCAGCCTTTACCGCAGTGTCAACCCTGTTTTCGGTCTGCTTTTCGGGCCCATGATCGTTTTCTGGATGGATATTTACTACCGATTTCAAATGGACGCCGTAAGCCCCGTACGACTGGCCCGAACCATCGATGTCCCGGTGTTGATCATTCACGGCGAAAAGGATCGGAGCTTTCCCCTGCACAATGCCTGGCGGTTGCGGGATAGTTTCCCCGCGGGAAAGGCGTCATTGTTCGTGGCCAAAGGGTCCGATCACAGCAGTTCGAGTCGGGATCCGCGATACGCGGATGCCATCGGCCACTTTGTGTCAAAACATTGCGCAGGTAGAACAAAAAACAATGGAACTGCTGATCATCAAGAATAAAGAAGAACCGTATCTTTAGAAAACACCTTCTCCAGATGCCTCAAAGCGGAAGTTTTTGCGGCTTCGTATACAGCCGGCCCCGCACTCAAACTGTTGGGGCCCATGGCGGGTCCGCCGGTGTTGATTTCCATGACCTCCACGCCTCGTAATGCCACCATCCGTTTCTGTCGTTCGTAATCCGCCATGCGGGCGGTATTGATGGCAATGTGTTGCATTCGCCAGGGCGTGAACCGTTTATTCATGAAACCGTTGCCCGTCTTTTTGATATTTTCCGAGGCGACAAAATGGATCAGTATTCTGTCCAGATCGCAGAGGTTCGCCAGGGCTTCCACCGGCGCCTTGCCGCTGATGCCGCCATCCACGTAGAGCGCGCCATCAATTTCCGCGGCCTGGAAAAGCATGGGGACCGATCCCGAGGCCTGAACGGCCTTGACGAGATCGCCTTCGGTAAAGATCTTTTCTTTCCTGTGGGTGACATCCACGGCTGAAATGGCCAAGGGATGCAGGCATTCCTCGAATCGTTTTGCCGGGAGTCTTTCAAGCAGCCGGGCAAAGCCATCTCCCCTGAGATACCCGGTAGTACCCCGAAAGAGTCGCAAAACGCTCTTCAGCACCCCGGGCAGGGGATCGGGATCCCAGAAATCGGCTTTTCGGAGGTTGAAAAGAAGGTTCCGGATGTCGTCGCTGGTCATTTCCGATGCGGCCATGGCCGCCACGATGGCGCCGGAACTGGCGCCCGCATAGGCCGCGGGTGCAATGCCCATCTCTCGAAGGGCCGCCAGGAACCCCGCATGGGCGAAGAACCCGAAAAACCCCGAGGAAAAGGCCACGCCCACCCGACCGTGACTGTTTTCGTGTGGGCAGGAGTCCGGGGTTACTGCCGCCATTTCACCACATCCCCAAGGGGCGCCCTTTCGGACCGCCCGCGATTGATGGGCGCGTCAGGATCGGCATACCCCACGGCAACGCCGATAACCACCTGTTTTTCATCTGAAAGGCTCAATTCCTCCTTGATGTCCTCATCAAATGCCGTAATCAGGCCGATGGGGCAGGTCGCCAGCCCCAGGCCATGGGCGGCCAAAACCAGATAGCCCACCAGTACGCCGATGTCCGTAAGTCGAGCGCTGGAAAACACCTGGTCGATGCTGATGATTATGGCTGTGGGGGCGCCGTAAAAATTACAGCTTCCCTCATTGATGAAATCCTGAAACACCGTGTTTTCAGGAAGATTGGGCATCAGGGTGTTCAAGAGTCCCCGCTGCCTGTCCATGAAGGCGTCGGAGAGCGGATTTTTTGCCCCCGGACCACAGGAGATGTTTCTTTCCTTCATCCGCTTGACCAGGATCCGGCTCAATCGCTGTCTCTCTTTTCCAGACACAACTGTCAGTTCCCAGGGTTGAAGGTTAATGGCTGAAGGCGCCTGCGTGGCCAGATCAACGAGAGATGCCAGGGTTTCTTGATCCACGTCTCGATCCAGGAAGGCGCGGGTACTTCTTCTTTCTTTGATTGCTTCGATAATTTCCATAAATCTCATTCCTCCTCAATATACCGCCGTCAAATAATAGAGATTTTATTGAGAGGTTGTCAACATCATTTCAAAAAACGGAAAACTGCACTATATCTTGACATTTCAAGTTCTACATCACATGATATTGTATTTTTTGTTTACAACCCCCTAAAAATATGGTAGAAATCCTTTTGATCACCGTTTGGCCCCAACCGCTCATCCAAAAGGTTCGGCAACCCGAATGGCGGAGGTCGGGATGAGAATTAAGCAAATATCCATACACGGCTTCAAGTCCTTTCTGGAAAGGCTGGAAATTACGTTTCCAACCGGCATCAGTGGGGTCGTGGGCCCCAATGGCTGCGGCAAGAGCAATGTGGTCGACGCCATTCGATGGTGCATGGGAGAACAGAGTCCGAAACAACTGCGGGGGCGGAAAATGGAAGATGTCATTTTCAACGGCGCAGGCAACAGCAAACCCCTTGGAATGGCTGAAGTCTCGCTCCTCTTTGAAAATGGAACCGGTGAGTTCAAAACGGCCTTTGCGAGTGATTCTGAATTATCCATCACCCGACGGCTTTACCGATCCGGTGAAAGCGAATACCTGCTCAACAATATTGCCTGCAGACTCAAGGACATCCAGGAAGTTTTCATGGATACGGGCCTGGGAAACAAAGCCTATTCCATTATCGGCCAGGGCCAGATCGGCAACATCGTTGAACAGCGGCCCGAAGAAACCCGCATCATGATCGAGGAAGCGGCCGGGATTACCAAATATCGAAAAAAAGTGGTGGTATCCCAAAAAAAAATCGAACTGACGGAAGCCAATCTGCAACGGGTCAACGACATTTTGAGCGAAATCGAAAAACAGATTCGATCCCTTAAAAGACAGGCCGCCAGGGCCGAACGATACAAGGCCCTCAGCCGTAAAATCCAGGATATGGAATTGGGGTTTTTCGGAAATATTTATGAAGGGCTCCGTGCGGATGCCCACGGGAAAATGCGTACCACCGACACTTTTGTGATGGAAAAGAACAACTTGACGGTAACCCTGTCCGGAGAAGAGGCCGGGATTGCGGCCATGAATCTGGAACTCGTGGAAAAGGAAGCGACGCTCTCTGCTCGTCGCAAGGACTATGCCGACTGTAGAGATCGGGTCGGAAAAATGGAGGCGGGCATGGAATCCCTCGAAGGGGAGATCAAAACACTTGCCCAATTAAGATCCCGCCTTGAAATAGAACAACGGGAAATCAAAACCAGGGTTTTGGAGCTGGAGAACAAAAAAGATCAGCTGGAACGGGAAAGGGTCAAATTACAGGGAGAAACCGCCGATCTTGAGCAGGAAGCCGGCCTTGAGGAAGAACGCCTCAAAACGCGAAAGAGACTGTTCAAAGAGATCCGGGAGGATTTTGAGAAGGCGAGAAAGAACATGAGCGCGAGTGAAGCCCAAGTGGTAGGCTTGGGTCATGAAACGGGATATCTCAACAAGGCCCTGGCGCAGATTTCTGACAGGGGATCCCGGCTGGAAAACGAACTGACGGAAACCACCCGGCGATTCGAAACCCTTCTCAAAACCTCCGAAAGAAAGAACCAGGTCCGGGAGGCTGTCGTTCTAAAGCTTCAGGCAATAGAAAGCGTTATTGAAGAAACGGGGATAAAGGCGGGTGAACTGGCGAGAATCAAAAAACGTGTTGAAGCCGAGGCCACATCAGCCGAAGCGGATTTGAACATGTGCCGGTCCCGACTGGCGAGTCTGGAAGGACTCACGGAAAATTTTGAAGGGTACAAAGTGGGGGTCAGAACCATCATGAAGGCTCGGGATTTTCCACCGGGCAACCAGGGTCGGGTTCTGGGTATTCTGGCGGATCTCATCCAGGTGGACCCCCACTATGAAAAGGCCGTTGAAGCGGTTCTGGCCGATAAACTTCAATATGTGATCATGATGACAACGGAGGACGCCGCGGCCGCCGTTCAGTATCTCAAGGAGAAATCAAGGGGAATCGGCAGTTTTGCCCCCATCGGCGACTGCTTGTATGCTGAAAAAAACGGCAAAATTGATGCAGGTTTTTTGCCCCTGCTGAATTTCGTTGCCACATCAAAGGAAATTGCACCGCTCTTAAACGACATGCTGTACAACACTGCCGTGGTCGATGATATTCCAACGGCTCTGGCCGCCTTCGGGAAATATGGCGGTGCATGCTGTTTTGTCACCCCTGAAGGGGATGTCGTGGACCGACGAGGCATTATCACGGGGGGTCGTCTTTCCCATACCGCCAGGGGTCTTTTGGCCAGGAAAAGGGAAATTGTCGAGCTTAAAAAAGATGTTGCCGCACACAAAAGAAAGGTTGAAGATCAGAGGTTTCAACTGGAAGACATTTTGGCCGAAATGGAGGCAAATCAAAGCGCGGTTCATCGGTTGACCGATGAAAAATGGTCCTGCCGGGATGAAATCAACGATGTTGATAAAATACTGTTTCGTTTGGGCCAGGAACTGGACCAATCTGAAAACCTTGCCCGGAAAATCCGGGATGATCTCAAACAAAAGGAGATGGATCAGAGCAAGCAGCGGGAAAAATTGGAAACGCTACAGTCGGCACTCCATGAAAGCCGCGAAAAACAGGCACGGGAAGCCGCCTATTTTGAACAGAAAGAACGGGAATTAAAAGAAGCGGAAGCGGAATTTGAGCTGTCCCGTGAAAAAGCCTCAAAGCTCAAAGCGGATTGCCGTCTCCGGGCGGAGTCCCAACGGGGGGTATCCCGGGAGATGGACATGGTCGACAACTATCTGGACGATTCTCTGGAAAGGCTGGAGACCATTTTGAAAGATATGACCGTCGGGGAAAGTCGGCAACAAGCGTGCAGCGAGAAAAAGAATGCCTTTAAGGAAGCGCTGCGAGGCCTCTATGAACAATTGCAACAGGCGGAAGAGGACATGAACCGGGCGGACTTGGATCACCGCGCCTTCAGGGAAGCCATCAGGGAAAAAGAACATAAGGCCGCGGAACTGAAAACCCGTATGGATCGCCTCACTGAAGAGATTAACGGGAGTCAAATGGCCCAGTCGGAGATCCGTTTCAAAATCAACAGTTTGTTGGAAAGGGTCAAGGAAAATTTTGGTCTTGATATGACGGAAATTTATCAGCAGTTCGTGCACAATGATTTCGACGAACAGGTCGCCAGGGAAAACATTGAAAAACAAAAACAAGCGCGGAAAAATATGGGAGAAGTAAACTTGACGGCCATCAAGGAATATGAGGCGCTTAAAGATCGCCATGATTTTATCCTGGGCCAACGTCAAGACCTGGTGAACTCCATAGAATCCTTAAGGGCCGCCATCAAAAAAATCAACCGAACGTCCCTTGAAAAATTTAACAAGACTTTTCATGAGGTGGACCGGAAACTCAAAGAGATTTTCCCCATTCTTTTCAGCGGCGGCACGGCCGGACTTACGCTGACGGACAAAGACAAACCCCTGGAAAGCGGAGTGCTGGTGGAAGTTCAGCCGCCAGGAAAGCGATTGAGCCATATGGGCCTTCTTTCGGGCGGGGAAAAAGCCCTGGTGGCAATGGCGCTTATTTTTGCTATTTATATGATAAAACCAAGTCCTTTTTGCCTCCTGGACGAAGTGGATGCCCCCCTGGATGAAGCCAATATTGATCGATTCAACGATCTCCTGACGGAGATAAAAAGGGAATCCCAGATCATTATGGTTACCCACAGCCGAAAAACCATGGCCATTACCGATTGTCTTTTCGGCATCACAATGGAACACAAGGGCGTGTCAAAACTCGTATCCGTGGACCTACAAGATCTGCGGGATCGGATTTCCGCCAATTAAAAAATATGCGATGATACCCAAAAAACCCATCATTTCGAAAAATTTAAAAAGGAACAACTGAAAATGGCGATTTTTAAAAATAGAAAAAACAAAAACCATGAAGCGGACAGCCCGAATGAGGCGGCGGAAAATTCCCCGCAAGACGCCCCTTTAACCCAAAACGCCCAGGGGGTCGAAGCGAATGTCGGCGAACCCGAAACCCAGCGGAAAGGTGTTTTTAAGCGGCTGCGTCACGGACTTTCAAAAACCAGGACCTCTTTCACCGGCCGAATAGACGGTCTTTTTTTGGGCAGGAAGGAAATTACCGAAGAATTGATGGAGGAACTGGAAGAGGTTTTGTTTACCTCGGATATCGGCGTGGCAACCACCCAGGGTTTGCTGGATGCCGTTCAGGAGAAGGTGACGAAAAAAGAACTGAAGGACCCCACCAAGCTGAGAGAAATGTTGCGAACCCATATTTTGGCTTTATTGGATCATCCTCCCCTTGAAAATCGGCCTGTAAAACCTGAAGACCCGCTGGTGATCATGGTGGCCGGCGTAAACGGGGTTGGAAAAACCACCACCATCGGCAAACTGGCAAGCCGTTTCAGGTCCGAGGGGAAAACCGTTATGCTGGTGGCGGCGGACACCTTCAGGGCGGCGGCCGTTGAACAACTGACCATCTGGGGAGAACGGGTGGGGGCCACGGTTATCAAGCAGGGGACCGGCGCTGATCCATCCGCCGTTGCCTTCGACGCCTTGACGGCGGCCATTGCCAGAAAAGTCGATGTGGTCCTGGTGGACACCGCCGGAAGGCTGCATACCCAAATCAATCTCATGGAGGAACTCCAGAAAATCCACAGGGTCATCGGTCGAAAACTTTCGGGGGCCCCCCACGAAGTATGGCTTGTTCTGGATGCCACAACGGGACAAAACGCCATTTCACAGGCGGAAGCCTTTCAAGAAGCGCTAGGGCTGACGGGCATCATCCTCACCAAACTGGACGGCACCGCAAAGGGCGGCATCGTGATCGGCATTTCCAGTCAGCTCCGGATTCCCATCCGTTTCATCGGCATTGGAGAGCAGGTGGAGGACCTCAGGGTTTTTAATTCGGAGGAATTCGTGCAGGCCATCTTTGACTAATTTCGAACTTTGAATTTCGAATGCGTGTCAACCGTATACATTTTCAACACGAACATCCCCAGCTTGTCCAATGTTCCTTGTTGAGTTTTCATCAGGTGGGAAGCAGATCCTTTGCCCACTCCGGTAAGGATTCTGCTTTCGTTTCGTAGTTTCCAGACTTCATTACAATGATTTGTTGAAATGGATCGTCCTTAAAGGAATTATCTAAAATTCTCGCTTCATCGACTATCGATAAAGCTGTTTTAATAAGCGGCATGGTTCTGGGTATCCGAGAGTGAATCTTTTCGGTTGGGACGTTATGCCCTCCCTCTGCGACACGCTGTTTGACTCTGGCTTCATTCAAGCTTGAATCAAACAAATGAATATATACAAGGATGATCTTATAGCCGTTAGCCTTTGCCTGGGCAAGAAAATCAATCTTTGATTCATGAGAGAAAACCGTTTCAAAACAAAAAGATACGCCTTGCAAGATCAAGTCTTCTCTGATTTTAGCGGCCACAGTTGCGGCATAATAGCTTAAGCCTTCCGGATTCTCCGAATCGATATCTTTAGCTATCAAATCCGCATTCACAAACTTTATGCCGTATTTGGCAAGATACAGATCGTAGAATGTAGACTTGCCTGCGCCATTCCCGCCGGCTAACACCCAAAGTTGTTTTAGACTAGCCATTAGAGCACCTTAAACTCACCGTGTTCAAACGAACCCGTCTGCCTTTTTTTGGTGATGGAATTCACTCGATCAAGGTAACCAGGATGTTCAACGCTTGCCTCATAGTATATCTTGGCTGACGTTACCTTTTTAGCAAGAACTCCTTTATCCCTATCGTTTTCAAGATCATTAAATATAACGTCTGAATCAATAGGAATCGATTGAACAGGTGGGGTTATCTCTAATTTAATCGTTTTTATCCCTTGAGACACGGCCAAAGCATCTGTAATATTTAGTTTGGATGAAACCGCTTTGCCTATTCTTGCCCAGTACTCAAGCTGTTTGGTCTTTGATCTGTTCTGAATCCTGGCCTCGCGCTCTGCTTGGAACGCCAAGTCTTGGTCTATTCTTAAAGGTACCGTGGCCATTATAACCTCCTATTATCGAGGCAATCAGCATCAAAATGATGCATTCTGCTACGGAAATAGCCTTGATTTAAGGTTTTGTCAATGAAATTTATGCGTTGTATGAGGAATTTGTGCAGACCATCTTTGACGAAGGCGGAAAGGCGCCGTGTCAGATGTTCGGTTTAAAGTTTTTTTATCAATAAAGCCTTGCAGTTATGCCGATTTTTGGCTTTTTCTATCTTCCAATTGTCGGGTCAAAAGATCCACTTTGAATTCCGACAATATGCCGCGAATGCTAGCTTCAAAGGCTCTCGTATTCGCTTCATGAGCCCTTGCGTTGCCTTCAATCACCCCTTCCAGCCGTGCCACCCCCTGTTCAATGTCGCCCATGCGGCCTTCAAGTTTTTCCATATCGGGACGCATCGCCTCTTTTACAGCCAACTGAAACCCTTCTCTTGTAACACTTTCGATCCAGCCCATGAAAACCTCCAAAATTTGGATTTCGATTGCCCATACTGTATCACATCTCGCCAACACCCCGCAAGGGCCGGGGTTTTGCAACTCGCTGTATCATTATGAGATTCAGACCACTGGCCTACGTCTCAGCATAAAACATCCTCTCCCATTAAGACTTTCTGGAGGCGCAGGCATTTCGCTTTCCTTCGTCATTCCTAAAAATAAATAATGCGTAGTTACAGGCTGTTAGCGTGACATTCCGCATAAACGGGAGATGCTCGGCATATCCCTTGCTACACCTAACAGAAAAATGCATTGCGGTTTAGAACAGAGCAATCCGGGTGCTCGGCTGGGTCATGGCTTAAAACGGTGACAAAGATTTGAAGGGGGATAAAAATGGACAAGATATGGAATTTCTCAATCAATATGCTGTGCCTTTTTGGATTCGTATTTGTGGTTTTTGCCTTGGTTTTCTAAAATCGGGAAGATCACGTGATTTTCCAGGAAGAGAAAAGGGGATAGTAAAGCTTGAAAGCTTTAATTTACGGCCGGCTGCTTTCCTTTGAAAATGGTAATGGTCTTTGATGACAGCCAGGCGTCTATCCCTTTTCTTTCAACCCTATGAAATAGTTCATTGTTAATAGCTTTTAACCCCATTGCTTCCTGCCGCAACCGTTGTCATTCTTAATTTTATTTTTGTATCACCTTCCGGTCGGCATTCGCTTTTTCTTCAAAAATCTTGATGGCTATGTTATGCTGTTCAGATTTTCAACATTCAGATTTCAGAAATAATACACTATGAGAATTATATTTTTCGCCGGCAAGGGCGGGGTCGGAAAGACCAGCGCGGCTGCGGCTACCGGTATAAAATCGGCGGAACGCGGCAACAAAACCGTCATCATGAGCCTTGATGTCGCCCACAGTTTATCGGATATCTTTGACATGGATAAAAGTCTGATCTCCAAAAACAGGGGTCAGCCGACCCCGGTGGGGGACAACTTGTGGATACAGGAGCTGGATATTCAGGAAGAGATTGAAAAAAACTGGGGCGACATTCACAAATACCTTTCAACCCTCCTGAACACCACCGGGCTCGATGAAATTCTCGCTGAAGAGTTGGCTGTTTTGCCGGGCATGGAAGAAATCAGCCTGCTTCTGCATATCAACCGCTATGCCCAAAATAACCGCTTTGACGTGGTCCTGCTGGATTGCGCGCCCACCGGTGAATCGCTCCGCTTTATCAGTATTCCCACAACGCTGGAATGGTACATCAATAAAATTTTCAAGCTTGAAAAAACCATCGTTAAATATGCCCGTCCCGTGGCCAAACGCTTCTATGATGTACCCCTGCCGGGTGAAGACTACTTTAACGCCATTGAGCGCCTGTTTGAAAAGCTTAAGGGCGTCGATGCCCTTCTCACTGATCCGGAAACAACCAGCGTTCGTCTGGTTGCGAACCCTGAAAAAATCGTTTTGAAAGAAACCCAGCGGGCTTTTATGTACTTTTCCCTTTATAAAATGAGCATCGACGCCGTCATCATGAATCGTGTTTTGCCCGACGCGCTTAACGAGCCCTTTTTTCAGAACTGGCAGGAAAGTCAAAAACGATATGTTCGGGAAGCCCAAAGCTTTTTTCAACCGGTTCCTCTTTTTTCAGTGGATTTATCCACGGGAGAAGTCCTGGGATTTGAGAGCCTTAAGGCGCTGGGAGACCAAATTTACGGCGAAAGGAATCCTCTGGACCGGTTTTTCACGGGTAAACCCTATGAATTGGCCAAAACCAACGGAAAATATCAATTGAAAATGAAACTGCCCTTCATTGAAAAGCAGGATGTGGCGTTACACAAGATCGCAGATGAATTGGTGATTCGGATTGGCGGCTTCAAACGACACGTCATGCTTCCCCGGCAGGTGGCGGCGTTAAACTCGCTTAAAGCCACCCTTGAAGGTGAGTATTTGTGTATCCATTTTGACGCATAAAGGAGCTAACCGTTCATAGGGGGCAGGATAAAATTCGAAATCAAAGCTGATTTTTCTGCACCCTGACAACTGCACCCTGTGAACGGTTACTGAAGGAGTCTGTCATGGGCAAAAAAGAAGGCCAGGCTGATAACGCCAAAGGATTATGTCCGCTTGGAAAGTTTTTACAGGGCCTTGAAGGTTTGTCCCGGAATGCGCCTGAGTTCATAGAACACCTGGACCGATCTCGCATTGAACTGCTGAAAGCCATCAAAACCCTGGTGGATTCAAAAATAGAAACCCTGGAGAAAAAAGGCGCACCGAAAAAAAAGAAAGTCGCCAAAAAAATCATCATCGAGTAGGAACGAAGAAAACGTTTTTAGAGGGCATAGGGAGCACATAATCTATTGGAATTTACAACGCTAAAGGGGTTCAAAGATATTCTTCCCGAAGAATCCGTCAGGTGGCAGGCGATTGAAGCCGCGGCAAGGCGGTTGTTTGAGGCCTTTGGATACCAGGAAATTAAAACCCCCATTCTTGAAAAAACTGAGCTTTTCAGCCGCGGCATCGGCCAGGAAACCGATATCGTGTCAAAAGAGATGTACTCTTTCGAAGATGTCAAAGGTCGGGGATTGACCATGAGACCCGAGGCCACCGCATCGGTGGTCAGGGCCTATATTCAGCACCGGTTATATCAGCAATATCCCGTACAAAAACTGTTTGCCATCGGACCCATGTTTCGGCACGAGCGGCCGCAAAAAGGCCGGTTTCGGCAGTTTCATCAAATTGATGTTGAACTGTTTGGTGATTTTGGCCCTAAAAGCGACGCCGAAATCATTATTCTCGCCATGTATCTTTTTGAGACCATCGGCTTGACGGAACTCAGCCTGCAGATCAATTCGCTGGGATGTCCTGATTGCCGCCCGGGTTTTAAGGCAAAACTCAAAGACTACCTGGCGGACAAAATATCTTCCCTTTGTGTGGACTGTCAAAAAAGGGCACAATTAAACCCGTTGCGCGTTTTCGACTGCAAGGTGGAAACCTGTAAAACCATTGTCCAGTCGGCGCCCGCCATACCCGCGTTTCTGTGCCCGGGCTGTCAAAGCCACTTTGAATCCCTGAAAGAATACCTTGAGGGCTTAAACATTCCGTTTACGGTCAACGAACAGCTGGTCAGAGGGCTTGACTACTACAACCGGACCACCTTTGAAATTCAGACCGAACATCTGGGGGCTCAGAATGCCGTTGCCGGAGGAGGGCGATACGACGGCCTGGTGAAGACTCTTGGCGGTCCCGACCATCCCGCCATCGGTTTTGCCGTGGGCATTGAGAGAATCGTCGCTCTCCTGGAAGCGTCAAACCCGCTTGTCCCCCGAAAACCCGAGCTTTTTATCGCCGCACTCGGCGAAAACGTCGATCAACTGATGTTCCAATGGATGATTGCCTTGCGGAAACTGGGCCTCTGGGTGGAACTGGATTACAGCGGAAAAGGCTTGAAATCGCAAATGAAGAAGGCGGGTCGCTTGGAGGCCCAACACGTCCTGATGGTAGGCGACGACGAAGTCCGAACGAGAAAAGCCATTCTGCGGAATATGAACACCCGGGAACAAACGTCGGTTGATTTTGATAATCTGGTAATAACCCTAAAGGATATTTTTGAAAAATGAAAGACCAAAAGATTGAAATGGCAGCCATTGATTCACTGGGAGACTGGAAGCGAACCCACGACTGCGGCGCCCTGAGAGAACACCATGCGGACCAGGACGTTATCCTCATGGGATGGGTCAACAGAAGACGCGACCTCGGCAACCTAATTTTCATCGATTTGAGGGACAGAGAAGGGATTACGCAGGTGGTTTTTGACCCTCAAGTCAATGCCGCCGCCCATGAAAAAGCGCACATTCTGCGGAATGAATGGGTCCTGGCGGTCAAGGGAACCGTGGTTCCCAGGCTGGAAGGGCAGGGAAACCGGGATCTCCCTACGGGCCAAATTGAAATAAAGGCCCTGACGGTAAAAATCCTCAATCAAACTGAAACGCCGCCGTTTCAGGTGGATGGGGCTGTGGACGCATCTGAAAATCTCCGGTTGAAATATCGTTATCTGGAGCTTCGAAGGCCCCGGATTTTTGAAAATTTCAGAAAACGTCATGCCATCGCCTCCTCCATCCGGGCATACCTGGATGAGCGGGGCTTCATCGAGGTGGAAACGCCCGTTCTTACCAAGAGCACCCCGGAAGGCGCAAGGGATTATCTGGTGCCGAGCCGAATCAACCCGGGGATGTTTTACGCCCTTCCCCAATCACCCCAGCTCTTCAAACAGCTGCTGATGATGTCGGGCTTTGACCGGTATTATCAAATCGTCAGATGTTTTCGAGACGAGGACCTTCGGGCGGACCGGCAGCCGGAGTTCACGCAGGTGGATCTGGAGATGGCTTTTGTTGACGAAAAAGCCGTCATGGACATCTTTGAAGGCATGATGGGTGAGCTGTTCCGCAACATCATGGGCAAAGAAATACCGTCACCGATTCCCCATCTGACTTATCAGGATGCCATGGATCGATTCGGCACGGATCGACCGGATTTGCGGTTCGGAATGGAGCTTGTAACCGTCTCCGATATTGCTGAAAAATCCGATTTCAAGGTCTTCAAAGGGGTCATCGCCGCGGGGGGCATCGTTAAGGCCATTCGGATCAAAAATGGCGCCGCCGCCTATTCGAGAAAGGCGCTGGACGAGATTTCGACGACCGCAACGGCCAATGGGGCAAAAGGGTTGGCATGGATCAAAGTTGCGGAAGATAAATGGCAATCGCCCCTGGCTAAATTTTTTGATGGCAAAACCAGGCTATCTCTCAACGATCGTCTTCACGCGCTTCCCGGAGATCTGATCCTGGTGGTGGCGGATCAACCCGCCATTGTCAACGCAGCCCTTGGCGCCCTTCGTCTGGAAATGGCTCGGCGCGAAAAATTGATAAAGGACGGGGAATACGCCTTTGTGTGGGTGACGGATTTCCCATTGCTGGAATATGACGACGAGGGCGAAAGGTTTGTGGCGGTCCACCACCCGTTTACGGCCCCCGTGACCGAAGACCTGGCATTACTCCTGGAACACCCTGGAAAAGTCAGGGCCAGGGCATATGATCTGGTTTTAAATGGATCTGAAATCGGGGGCGGCAGTATCAGGATACACAATGCCGCAACCCAGGAGACGGTTTTTAAGGCTTTGGGCATTTCCCCGGAGGAAGCGAGATTAAAATTCGGATTTCTCATCGATGCTCTGAAACATGGGGCGCCTCCCCATGGCGGTATGGCCCTGGGATTGGATCGCCTTGTGGCCATTATGACCGGGGTCAATTCCATTCGCGAAATCATCGCATTTCCCAAAACCACCAGCGGAACCTGCCCCCTTACGGAGGCGCCTTCCCGGGTCGACCCGGAGCAACTCAAGGAATTGGGGATCAGCATCAAAAACTGAAATTTAATACCTTTTTTTCTTGACAAGTGAGTTTAGGATGGGTATAAACATGGGTTTAAAAAAATATTGGAGAGGATGTAATTAAAATGGTTTGTACAACTGTAAAAGAGGGTCAGGAATGTTCTTTCATGTCCAAAAAAGGGTGTGGATTCAATGGCGGTTCATGTCATAAAATTATTGATAAATGTGTCGGCTGTCAGCGCGTCGCAACATATGCTGATGGCGAGTACTGCATGGTATTCCCGGATCCTGCCGCCAAATGGCGTATCGGAAACTGCAGCATGGCAACCCACCTCATCGCGGAACCCAAGAAAGGCGCCGCAAAAATCAACCCCATCAAGGCTTCAAAACGAATGGGCGGCCGTTAGTAAGTTACAGAACCAAAAGCCATAGTTTTTTGACCCGGCGAAAGGTAATGATGCACCTCGATCCCCTGACCTTTCCGATCCGCGGCCCCCGTCTCATGGAAGCCAGTGCGGGAACCGGCAAAACCTATACCATTGGGGCACTCTATTTGCGGCTGGTGCTGGGGCACGGCGGGAAGAACGCCTTTTGCAGGGCCCTCATGCCCCCGGAAATCCTGGTGGTGACCTTTACCAATGCCGCCACTGAGGAGCTGCGGGACCGGATCCGCGAAAAATTAATGGAAGGCGCCGCCTTCTTCCGCCGGGAATGCAAGGGCGATACCTTCCTTCAAGGCCTTGGCGACACCTTCCCTGAAGAAACATGGGCACATCACGCCGGGGTATTGGCCCAGGCGGCCCTTTGGATGGATGAAGCGGCCATCCATACCATTCACGGCTGGTGCAATCGCATGCTGCGGCAGCACGCCTTTGACGCCGGCAGTCTTTTCGATCTGGAACTGGCGCCCGATGATCAGGATCTGCTGGAAGAAGCCGCCTGCGATTACTGGCGGTCTCATTTTTACGGACTGGAACGTGAAGTACTGGCGGAACTTCTGGGGTTGATTGGCTGCACGACGCCTCAGGCCTTGCTGGACCAGGTAAAGCCATTACTGAAGGTCGGTGCGCATGATGATGCTGTAAATGCGGACCCTTTTGATTTGTTGCACCGGCGTCGGCGGGCTATTCTGGATGCACGGCGGGAGTGGTCAGTGGATCTTGACGTGGCCGTGGAACGGGTACGGCAGGCTCAGGCGGACAAAACCCTCAACGGCAACAAATACCGTGCGACTTCCCTGACCGGGTGGATTGATCAACTCATTCGCTGGGTAAGGGAAGACGGCCCTCTCCCCGACGCCCAAACCCTTCAGAAACTTTCATCTTCAGGTCTCCTGGAGGGATCTGCCAAAAACAAGACCCCGCCCGCGCATCCCGCGTACGCGATTTTTGACCGGCTCAATGACCTTTTAAGCACACTTGAAATTGACAAAGCCCTGTTTGTTCATGCCGCGGGGGAGATTGCTCGTCGTTTTAAAAAACAAAAACAGACGCTTGGGCTTGTCGGTTTTGACGACTTGCTGACCCGGCTGAATGAAGCGTTGCAGACGCCGGGTAATGAATCACTGGCCCAAACCATCGCGGATCAGTTCCCTGTGGCCATGATTGACGAATTTCAAGACACCGATCCCGTGCAGTATGCCACGTTCAGCCGGATCTACGGCAACCGTCCGGATACGGCCCTGTTGATGATCGGCGACCCCAAACAGGCCATTTACGCTTTTCGCGGCGCGGATATTCACACCTATTTGAAAGCCCGGCGGGATGCCCTTGGCGAACCCTATACGCTGGATGCCAATTATCGTTCCACCGAAGGACTGGTACAGTCGGTCAATCAAATGTTCGGGACGGCCGTCCCATATCCCCAGGGGCCTTTCCTTTTTACAGATCAGATTCCATTTGAACCCGTGGCGGCGAAGGGTCCCAAAGCCTCGATGATGGTTGAGGGACAATCCCTAAAAAGCATGCACCTGTGGCAATTGTCGCAAAGCGGACCGGTTGCCAAAACAGGTCCCAATGGCTATGTTGCTGCAATGGCGGACGCTTTTGCCGATGAAATCGTTCGCTTGTTGAACCTGGCGGAACAGCATCCTCCTCAGGCCGTATTTCAGACCGGCCCCGATGAATCGCCGAGGCCCCTTTGTCCGGCGGATATGGCGGTCCTGGTACGGGATGGCCGGGAAGCCATGGCCATTCGCCGGGCCCTGGACGATCGCCGGGTACGCAGTGTTTATCTGTCCGATAAGGATTCTGTTTTTAGTTCCCCGGAAGCCGGGCAAATGCTCTATCTGCTGCGGGCCTGCGCCGCTCCCGGACAGGAACGCGCCCTCAAAGCCGCCCTGGCCACCCCCATTCTCAACCAACCCCTGACGCGCCTTGACCAATTAAACCGGGATGAGACGGCCTGGGAGGGCGAGCTTGAGCGTTTCGCTCGTTATCATACGGTCTGGCGGCGCCGGGGGGTTCTGCCCATGCTGCAAAACCTCCTGCAGGACTTTGGGGTATTGTCGGGCCTTCTAAGTCTCTCCGGCGGTGAACGCGCCGTGACCAATTTCCTTCACCTGGCCGAACTTCTGCAGGCGAAAGCCGCTCTGTTGGATGGGGAGCAGGGCCTCATTCGATGGCTGGAGGAACAGCTTCAAGAGCGGCCCACCGGATTGGCGGAACAGGTTCTTCGCCTGGAAAGCGATGAAGACCTGATCAAGGTGATCACCATCCACAAGTCCAAGGGGCTGCAGTATCCCCTGGTGTTTTTACCGTTTATCTGCACTGTTCGCCGGGCCGCCCCGAAAAATGCCGCCATGGTTGCCTACCACGATGCAAAAGGTCGGTTCAGACTGGTGCATCACCCCGAAAAAGAGGATATCGAGGCGGCGGACCGGGAACGGCTGGCGGAAGACCTTCGTCTGCTCTATGTGGCGGTAACCCGCGCCCAATATGCCTGTTGGCTGGGCATCGGCGTCATGGGGAGCACCACCCAAAAAGGGGAAAACAGCACCCTTCACCTGTCGGGCCTGGGTTACCTGTTATCAGGGGATGAAATAATTCCAACGGTAGATTTGGCCAAAAAACTCGCTCTTTTGAAAGGCGATTGTCCCCATATGGTCATTGAACCGGCGCCGGAAGCGAGCGGTTGCGTTTATACCCCGAAGGGTAAAGCGGCGTCCCTTATGCCGGCCCTGCCGTTCAACGCCCAGATATCCCGGGACTGGTGGATTACGAGCTATTCCGGTATATTAAAGGAAGCGGGCAGGGAATCATCCGGCGGAGGAGAAATGGACAAACGGACCATGGGGCTGGATTTCCCGGGTTCGGCCATAGAAGATCAGTTGCGGGAGCCCGGCGAAAACGCCCTTTTTTACTCGAAAGATCTGACGGGACCCCCATCCATCCACTGCTTTCCCCGGGGGCCGGACCCGGGAACCTTTCTCCATGAGCTGCTGGAATGGGCGGCCGTTGAAGGGTTTGGCAGAATGGCGCAAAACCGTCAGTGGGTCCATGACCGGATGGAAATCATGTGCAACCGCCGTGGATGGCATGCCTGGATTGAGGTGCTGACACACTGGTTTCAGGAGTTCCTTGAAACGCCCTTCCTGCTGCCCGATACCCAGGCGGAGGTGAGGCTGGCGGATTTGACGCCCCCTGATTACCAGCCGGAACTGGAATTTCTCTTTGCCGCCCACCAGGTCAATACCCGGGCACTGGATGATGCCGTAACCCAAGGGGTCCTGCCCGGCGAAAAACGCCCCCCTCTTCAGGAGATCCATGTGAACGGCATGCTGAAAGGGTTTATCGATCTGGTTTTTCAATTCCGGGGATGCTACTACGTTCTGGACTATAAATCCAACTACCTGGGAGAAGATCACCGGGCTTACGGGTTAAAGGCCATGGCCGATGCCATGCTGGCGCACCGTTACGATCTTCAATATGTCCTCTATACCCTGGCCCTGCATCGCCTCCTCAAGGCCCGGCTGCCCCATTACCGGTACCGGCGGGATATGGGTGGCGCTGTGTACCTGTTTTTGAGAGGGGTTGCGCCAGACGGGAACGGCGTGTATGCCCACAAGCCCCCCCAGGCGCTCATTGAAAGGCTGGATGAAGATTTTGCCGGCAGGGAGAGGGACCCCATTGAAGCCTGACCTGTCAAATTTGCTGGAAGACTGGGTGGCAGTCGGCTGGTTAAGACCGCTGGATGACGCTTTTGCCCGATTTTTAAAAGCGCAGGCCCCCGAAACCTCCGAACCGGTATTGCTGCTGGCGGCCCTCACCAGCCATCAAGTGGGAAGGGGCCACATCTGTCTTGATTTGCGGGCCATGCTGTCGGACCCGGGGAAAACCCTGTCGTTGCCCCCCGAGGAACAGCCGGGAGAAAAAATGTTCGTTCAGTCCCCGAATGTTCTGACGGACATTTCCCTGTCGTTTCTGGAAGATTGTCTTCAGGAATCGCCCCTGGTGGCTCCCGGTTCCGGGAACACGCCCCTGGTTTTAGAGGCCGGTCTTCTTTATATGCGACGCTACTGGCAATACACCCGGTCCGTGGCCGAAAACATCCTGGACCGGCTGACACGCGAATCCCCTGTTCCCGACAATTTGTCCGAGCGCCTCGATCAGCTGTTTGTACCGCTTCGCGGTGACCGGGAAAAAGCCAAGGCCCAAATAGACTGGCAGAGTGTGGCCACCGCCATTGCGGCAAGGAGTGCGTTTTGCGTGATTTCAGGCGGGCCCGGAACCGGAAAAACCACCACCGTGGTTTATTTGCTGGCGCTTTTGCAGCAATCGGCATTGGAAAAGGGGAAAAAATTGCGAATTCGCATGGCGGCCCCCACGGGAAAAGCCGCTGCGCGTCTGACGGAATCCATGTCCCAAACAATGACGTCCCTTCCCGAAAACATGCGAAAAACCCTGCCCGAGGGCGTTACAACACTGCATCGTCTGCTGGGAAGCCGGCTGGATACCCGCCATTTTGTCCATCACGACCAAAATCCCCTGCATCTTGATCTGCTGGTGGTGGATGAAGCATCCATGATCGATCTCGAAATTATGGCGGCACTTCTTGCCGCACTTCCCGAAAATGCCCGTTTGATCCTGCTGGGGGACAAAGATCAACTGGCCTCGGTGGAAGCCGGCGCCGTGCTGGGGGATCTTTGTCAATATGGAGAAGAGGGCCATTATTGGACGGAAACCATCCAGTGGATCAAACGGCACACGGGATATGATCTCAATGATTTCAGGGGGGCCGGCGCCCCGCTGGATCAGCATATTGCCCTGTTGCGAAAAAACCACCGTTTCGGTGAAAAAAGCGGCATCGGAGCGCTTTCCCGAGCCATCAATACTGGAAATCCGAAATCGGTGGAGGCCGTCTGGCAAATGGGTTTCACGGATATCCGCCGTTTGTCTGTCAACACCCCTGACGACAACGCCTTTGCCCATTTGATTCTGGACGGCGACACTCCTCTATCCGATTCCCACGTCGCTTCAGGCGCCGACTCAAATCAGCAATCCAAAAAAGGTTATCGCGCATACCTGGAGCGGGTGAAATCCGGCCCCGGAAAGGATCCGGAAGACATTTGGATCCGGAAGACGATCAGGGATTTCGGTGCTTTTCAACTGCTCTCGCCCTTACGAAAAGGCATCTGGGGGGTTGAGGGCCTCAATGAAACAGCGGCGGATATCCTTTTTCGATCCGGACTCATCGGCGCCAGGGAGGGTTGGTATTCGGGCCGCCCGGTCATGATCACCCGCAATGATTACAGTTTGGGATTGATGAATGGGGATACCGGCATCGTCCTCTATGTAAATGAAGATAACGGCAAAAAAGGAAAAACCCTGAGGGGCGTGTTCCCCATGCCGGACGGTTCTCTGAAGAAAGTGCTGCCCTCCAGGCTGAACCATGTTGAGACCGTTTATGCCATGACGGTTCACAAGAGCCAGGGATCGGAATTTGACCATACGGCCGTTGTCCTGCCCGACCATATGACGCCGGTGTTGACGCGGGAACTGCTGTACACCGCCATCACACGTTCGCGGGAATGGTTTACCCTGGTGAGTCCGAACAATGATCTATTGGGGGAAGCCGTCAGGCGGCGCATTCATCGGGCTTCAGGCTTGGGAAGGTTACTCAGGCCGGAACGGATGCTGTCTCTTCCGTAGGTGCGGATTTTTCACTTTTCAGCATTTCTCCAAAATCAGGGAAAATTTCAAAAAAGGACCTCACTTGGGCATCATTTTTTTGTATTGGTTAAAACGATCCGGCAGATGCGCCAGGGCCTTTGCATCGGGATAGCGACGCAGTTGAACCTCACATTTCTGAATCCTTTGCCGAAGAGGCGGATGCGTTGAAAACCAGGACCCTTTTTGGGTGGAAGCTGATTGAATGCGTTTCAGTTCTTCCAGTACCTGGATTAGACCTCCGGGATCATAGCCGGTCCGGTAGGCGGTCTCCATAGCGCTTGTATCCGCTTCAAATTCCATGTTTTGGTCCAGACCTTTGTCAAAGAGGGTGTCCTGCAACCCCCCAATCATGTCTTCGAACTGCTTTCCCTTTTGACCTTCCATGGTGGCGGACGTAATTTTACCAACGCCATTGAAAAACTGTGCCCGCTGTATGGACTTCAGCGCATGCTTGTGCCCCACATGGGCCACTTCGTGAGCCAGGATTCCGGCCAATTGATCCTCGCTTTTTATGGTTTTCAAAAGGCCTGAACTGATAAAAATGATGCCCCCCGGGCAGCTGAAGGCGTTTTGCAGGGGGCTATCCACCACAACGAAATTATAGGGAATTTCGGGGCGATCGGAATTCTTTGCCACCGCGGTCCCCACCAGGTTTACATACATCTGAAGGGCGTCGCTTTTTACCGGGAGACCGTAGCGGCGAAAGCCCTCAAGGGCCAGGCTCTCACCAATGGTTCTTTCGGACTTGTAGTCGATTTCAGAAGTGGAGCCCAGAACCGAAACCGCACCCGTAAGAATTTTGTTTTCCTTAGAATTGGGGTCCATCAGTTTATCGAGTAAGCCTGCGAATTGAAGATTCTTGCCGTATCCGCCGGCGGTCCCCTGATTTGCATCGGAAGCAAATGCCATGCCGACGACAAAAATACACGCCCACACGACAAACATCATGACTGCAATTCTTTTATTCATGGCTCGACTCCATTTGAAAGGATAATGTTGTTCAATAATCAGTGCCGTTAAGGCGCATATTCGCCGATTTTGCCGTCCTTCAGAAAAACATCCACTTCCTTTTCCGAAATGCGAATGGCCAAGACCTGATCCAAGGCTTTTTTGTAAACCTCAGGTGTGCCTCGTTTTTGGGCATACTGTTCGGTTTCCTTGGACAAACCGCGGATACTCCGGGAGGTCTGGGCCTCATCGGCGCTGATGCTGCCGACCTGCATGGACGAAAACAGATTATCGGAGCCCTCTGTTTCTTTCGCGGGTGGTGCGTCAGACAATTTCCCCCGATACATCCACCCGTTTTCACCCGAGTCGGTTCTCACGCGGTACCAGCGATCTTTGGATTGCAGAACAGAGACTTTGGCGCCCACGGGAACAGAGGAGAGGGTGGTGGACGACGCACTGGGTTCCGATTTTAGCCGAGCATTATCCGAAGACACCCACATGGCCCCACCTGCAAAAGCCGAAAAACAGGAAAAACAGAAAACTGCCGTAATAACCATAAACAGATGTCGTGCTTTCATTTTTTAGGACCCCTCAAAAAATATTATGGTGACAACAACCCTGAGAACCTGGCCGCGGTTTTAAGTCTTCTTGAA
Source organism: Desulfatiglandales bacterium (assembly GCA_963664475.2). Classification (GTDB taxonomy): domain Bacteria; phylum Desulfobacterota; class DSM-4660; order Desulfatiglandales; family Desulfatiglandaceae; genus NaphS2. The sequence goes on along the minus strand of CAXXXE010000001.1, from coordinate 122,653 downwards.
AATAATCTTCTTGTGTTTTTGTGCCGGAGTTTCAGCGTGTAAGTCAGCATCTTATGATTTTGATGTTTTTTTTTCAACCCATTCCAGAAATATTGCATTTGTATTTTTTTTGCCAAGACCTTAATGTTGAAAATATCCCAGTTCCGCTGAAATTCCCTGAGCAGCGTCCTTCAACATCTCAATTAATTCCTGTTGGTTCTCTCTAAATATGGCTTCTTTCGAACCAATCAATGAAATGGAGGCAATAACAAGTCCTTTATGGTCAAAAATGGGGACCGCCAAAGCCGCGGCTCCCGGGTCCACTTCTGAATTACTCACGCTAAAGCCTTGCGCTCGAATGGCGGCAAGTTCTCGTTCGAGCACTTCCAGATCCGTAATGGTATTTCGATTCAGCTTTACAAGTTCTCTACGCTGAATCATTTCGTGAAGGAACGTTTGACCTTTATGAGCGAGTACCGCCTTCCCCGGGGCGCCCGCATGAAGGGGAATTCTGGCGCCTTTCTTTATCGTCAGTTTAACCAGCCTTACCGTTTCAACCGTATCCACACACAGAACATCCAGACCATCGCTTACGGTCAGGACAACGGTTTCCAGAGAACGATCCGCAATGGATACCAGGTAGGGATGCACGATTTCAAGCAACGAAAAATTTTCGGCTGCAAGAATCCCCAGCTTAAAAATTTTGAAGCCGAGGCAGAATTTATTGGTTTTTTCGTCTTTTGCAAGGATTTCATTTTGAATAAATACTTTTAGATAGTTATACGTTGTACTCGAAGGAATACAGAGGGATTCTGAAACCTCCTGTGCTGATAATTCCCGATGTTCCGAATCGAAAAGAGAGAGAATTTGAATCGCTTTTTCCAATGAACCAAATGATTTACTCATTGCAATGGGCGCCCTCGCCATAATGCCCTTTGAGGACCCTGTGGAGGATTTTCCCGGTGGCGGTTTTGGGCATTTCCGTTTCCCTGATGAAATCGATGCTTTTCGGCCGTTTGTAGCCGGCAATCTTGTCGCGGGCAAAATCGGTGATGTTCCGGGCCAGGGTTTCTCCCGCCGCATAACCATCATTCAGGACCACAATCGCCTTGATCTTTTCACCCCATTTTTCGTCGGGCACGCCGATCACCGCCACTTCCCTGACGGCTTCATGCTGATGGAGTACGTTTTCCACTTCCGAAGGGTAAACGTTTTCACCGCCGGTAATGATCATGTTCGCTTTCCGGTCCACCAGGGTATAGTAGCCGTCTTCATCCCGCTTTGCCATATCACCCGCGGAAAACCACTCTCCTTCGAAAGCTTCTTTTGTTTTCTCCGGGTCCTTCAGATACTCCTTGAAAACACAGGGGGCACGGTAAAACAGTTCGCCCACCTCGCCCTCAGGGACCTCATTTCGATCCTCGTCTAAGAGTTTAATGCGGTCGGACCCGAAAATCTCCTTGCCGATGGACCCCAGTTTCCTGAATTGATCTTCGGGTCTGAGCAGCGTTCCCAACCCTCCTTCCGTACTCCCATAAGCCTCCCAAAGCTCCGCATTCTTGAAATAATCCATGATGGCCAGTTTCAGGTCTTTGCCAGCCGGCGCGGAGGAAATGAGCAGTTGTCGAATGGAGGAAACATTCTTGCTTTTCTTGATTTCCTCCGGCAAATCCAGAATCATGCGGTAATGGGTGGGTACCAGAGAGGTGTAGGTGATCTGGTATTTGTCAATGGTCGTCAGCAGATCTTCGGGATCAAAGCTTGTCATGTTGTACACAAATACAGGCGCCGACATCAAGGTATAGGGAAAAGAGTATTGAATGGAGTTTACATGACACATGGGCATGACAAGCATCACCTTGTCCGTGGTTCGAACCCCCATGTTGATATTGCTTAACAGGTAATGGGAGATATGACTCTCATGGGTTCGCACAACGCCCTTGGGGCGCCCCGTGGTGCCCGAGGTGTACATGATGTTCCAGATATCATCCCCATCGATCAGCCGATCCGGTTCATTGGGTGACGCGTCTGCCAGGAGCGATTCATACCCGACATAACCCTCCGGCACGGGCCCCTCTCCCAAATAAATAAAGGCCTCCTTCGGCACCCGCAGCTTGTTTTTGATACGATCGATGAGCGCCACAAAAGGCGCTTCAACAATCATGGCCTTGCATTCCGAATGATTGACGATGTATTCAATTTCAGGTGCCGCCAGACGAAACATGATGGGCACCACCACCTGCCCGCCCTTGGCGCACCCGGCAAAGATATCCATCCATTCCCCGCGGTTGTAGCTGATAACGGCAAAGGCGCCTTTATAGCCGACGCCTAAGTTTTTCAAGCCGTTTGAAAAACAGCAGGCTCTCTTATTCCATTTTGAAAATGTGAATTCCTTTGTTTTGTCCTGCCATCCCAACTTATCTGGATAGTTAAGGGCGTTCATTTTAAGAATGTCGCCCACGTGCATCCATTTGCTGCGATTCATACCGAAAAAATCCTCTCTATTTTAAGTCTGTCAATTGCTCAGATATTTGTTTTCCACCGCTTTTACCAGGTTCGCCATGGTGGCATAACATGGGGTGGGAACACCTGTTTCTCTTCCGTATTCAACGACCTTTCCGCCCAGGAAATCGATTTCGGTTCGTGTCTTATGGGCAACATCAAAGCACATGGAATCTTTATGGACTCCCACCTTTTCAAGATAACCCAACGCTTGGATGAGGTAATCCTTTCCGAGATCATATCCTTTTGCCTTGGCCACCGCCAGCGCTTCCTGAAAGCAGGCATCGGCAATTTCCCGGGTGGGGGGAAAGGTCAAGGCCTCCTTGATGGTTTTATCCGTGACGGCGCAAATGGAGGCCATGGTGCATTTCATGATCATCTTTTTCCAGACATACAGTTTAATGTCATCCACAAATTCCGTGTCTAAACCTCCCGCGGAGAAGAGGTCCGCAATTTTCAGGCCCATCTCCCGGTTTTCGAGGGTTAAGGCGCCCAGGTGATTGGGCCGATTGAAAAAGGCCATTTCAACCTCGCAGGGACCTGTTAATGAAACGCCGAAATTGAGCGACATCCGAAACGCCGCCTCGGCCCCGAACGCTTCGGCAATGAGATCCTCCGTCCCCAGTCCGTTATGGGTGCTGATAATTTTGGTTCCATCCTCGAATACCATTTTCAACGCCTCCAGAACCGAAGGCAGATGGAACGTCTTGGTGGAAACAAATATCACATTGGGATGACGTTCTTTCATTTCTTCAATCCGTTCGAAAAAATGATGAACCGGCACATGGTAAGTGAGTTCTCCTGAAATCTTCAGTCCGTTTTTACGAACTTCTTCTCCCAGACCGGGCCTGGAATCCACCAGCATGGTTTTCGGATTCTGTTTGAGCAGGGCTGCAGCCAGCACGGCGCCTGTTGCACCAATACCAACCACGGCAACTCTAAGATCATCCATCGTTAAAACCGCCTTTCATTTTATGATTCTTATAATGTAAGATGTTGTTCCAACTATATTGGATGATAGGGCGGTGATTTTCGGAAGTCAAGAAAGTTTTTATGAAAGTGGCATAGGTCTTCTTTTTAGACAGGTAAAAGATGCCCAAACGCTTGGCATATGGAAACTACACTGTAACCATCAAATCTTTAGAAATGGTCAGATGAAAGGTTGCCCCTTTGGTTGTGTAAGGATCGACCCAGACCCGCCCGCCATGCCTTTCCGCGACCTCTTTGATGATGGCGAGCCCCAGACCGGATCCGGATATCCCTTTGGAACTCCCGTTTCTTTGAAAACGATCGAAAATTTTCTCCCTGCTTTTTTCCTTGATGCCCGTCCCATCGTCGCTGAACGAAAACACATGGAATTTGGGATTGTCTTGATACCCAATCTTAATATTCGCAAGATTTTCTCCACCGTATTTTAGTGCATTATCCACAAAATTTCTGAACACTCTTGAAAGCGCAATTTTGTCCGCGACAATTTCAGGGAAATCTATCGGTTCCCACCACTTGACACCACGCACCTTGAGCAAGGAGGAAACCTCTTTTTTGATCCCTTCCGTGATCTCCTTGATTTGAATTTTCTCGAAATTCATTGGTGTTTCCTTGGTGGCAATAAATGCGTTGAGCTTTTCCACCAGCAACACCATCTGCTGGGAAGTCTTCAGGATTTGATTGCAATAGGATTGGCCGCGTTCATCCAACTGTTTACCGTATTTTTTCTGAAGAAGTCGCGTCAGGCCGTAAACGCCAATGGCCGGACTTTTTAAATCATGGGCGATGGAGTAGGTAAAAAACTTAATGGTATTCTGTTTTTCTTTGAGTACTTTGACGTTGTTTTTCAGATCGCCGTAAAGCTTGGCATTGTTTGCCGCAACCGCCAATTGATTGCCAACGGTCGTGAGAAGGTCGATTTCATCCTGATCCAGATGGATCATTTCACTGCTTGCCACATTCATTACACCCTCCACCTTGTTTCTGGAAATCAACGGCACGCAAATATCGATCAAAAGACCTCTATCCGCAAGCAACGCCGCTCTTTGTCGGTCTTCCAATTGTGAAACATACTGCGCAATGAAAGACTTGGTCCTAGCTGATTTCCCGGTAAACCCCTCATCAATACGCACTTTTTCAAGACCCGCTATTTCTATTCCCCGATAAGCGGCAAGAGACAACGATTTACCATCCTTATCCATCAGATAGACTCTACCGAATTTGAGGCCAAAATGTTCCAAGACCATGGAAAGAGCGCCTTCCAGAAGGTTTTTAGGTTCCATGGGGGTCGCCAGGAAATTACTCATGTCAATCAAAAAGGAAAGCGCTCTGTTTCTTTTTTTTAACTTCGGCGCGTTTACTTTTATGGATATATATTTTTTGTCATTCAGCATTAAACGACCTCTCACTGCCCCGTTATCCGTTGACCTGGCACGCATTTATTTAATCTACAACCCAAACTGCCTGATTCTTTGCAAAATTAATTAGTTTGTTGCTGACGCGTCCCATGAGAAAATCCCTCACCCTGGAAAGCCCCCTTCTTCCCACAACAATAGTCCCATACCCGCCATCCCTGGCTTCCTGAGCCACAGCCGCCGCACGGCTTTGCACGCCCGTGACAATTTTGGTGGTGATTCGATCCGGATCAAACCCTGATGCGATCAAAATGCTCCTCGCTTCATCAAACACCCCATTCATATCCATTTTACCCGCGTTCACATATTCAGGATTATCACCTCGGATTACATGGATGAATCTCGCCTCAAAACCGGATGCGCCTAACAGGTTTCCCACATAGTCAACGGCGCGCATGGCGTTTTCCGAACCGTCCAGGGCCAGAAGCACCGATCCCGCGGGAGGTCTCTTGCCAACCACCAGAATTGGAACAAAAGAAATTTTTCCAATAAGCTTTGTTGCAATACTTCCCAACACAAGATCTTTCAGATTACTCATTCCTTTTCTGCCCACCATGACACCCGTATAATCCCGTTCTGCTTCTTTCGCGATATCACGAGCAAACCCCCGTTTCCGATTGTGGATTTTCACTGTCACGGATTCCTTGGGAAAACCGGCACGCCGGAGGATTTTCTCCGCTTTTTGCATATATTCTTGAATAACTTTGTCCCGTTCTTTGTCCCAGGCCCTGGCTTCACTCATCCGCCATGCCGCCGAACTGTTCTTTTCAAGATCCCAATAGCTTTCGGGTATCTTACTATGGACGTTGAACAACACCATTTCCATTTCTTTAAATGTTGGAATTCTGCCGACATACCTGACAATTTCCAGAGCATTTTCAGATCCATCCACAGCCAACAACATTCTTTTTTTGGACTGTTCCGTCATCATTACTCCTCCTTAACTGGAATAGAGACCCAAAAACGCATAGCCTCTCTCTTAGTCTAACAAATATCCACCGTAAAAGGCCGTACACCCTTTCCTCTCAGTTGTTCCCTGAGAGGTTGAAGATGCGGACGATCGCCGGTCCTACATTGCAGGACAGCACGAAGTATGCCAATTTTTTGATGCAGCAGTAGAATGCTTGAGCAAAAGGGTGATAAGCCATGAGAGCCCCTCTAACTGGGCAATCAGTTTCGAAATATCCCGAAATCCTTTTTCCAAAATCTAACCAGCGCGGAAATATCCGGAAAAGACGAGCCTGTCGATTCCCCATATTCGCAGGCAATTAAAACATAAATTTTTACAACCTGTAAAAGGCTCCGACAGCTCGGTTGCATCATTGGAATATCTAAAATCATGGATAAAAGGACATGACAGGGTTGCGATACAAAAAAACAGAGGGTCTTTGGCCTTTTATCTTGCAGATCCCCCGTTGGGTTTCCATGGCACACTTCATGCTTAGGACCAACTCATCTTTTATTTATTTGGACAGAACATAAAACAGGAGGAGATAAGAAATGGTAAAAATACAAAGAATTCTGTTTCCCGTTGATTTAACGGCGAATTCATCAAAGGTTTTTCCCTATGCGGTGTCCATTTCGGAAAAATATGGGAGCAATATTTTACTCCTTAACGTTGTTGAGGATCTTGGTAAATGGGGTGGCGGCATTTACATCCCTCATCTTCCCCTGGAGCAATACCAGGAAGATGCCCTTAAAGGTGCTGAAAAGGCCCTTGACAAAGTTTGCGAGGAACAATTGCAGGGCTACCGCAATTTTCAAAAAATGATTGTTTACGGCGATCCGGCCCAGGAGATTCTAAAAGCCATTGAATCCGAAAATATTGATCTGGTGGTGATGGGAACGCACGGCAGAAAGGGATTGGAGAATGTCCTTTTTGGAAGTGTGGCGCGAAATGTGGTCAAAAGATCCTCGGTTCCCGTATTGACCATTAATCCTTACAACGTCAAATGAGTTCAGAAATCCGCAGTTTTATAAATGGATGGCGGAGGGTCAGAGATTCGAACTCTGGAACCAGCTTTCACCAGTTACTCCCTTAGCAGGGGAGCGCCTTCGGCCACTCGGCCAACCCTCCGCGATAATCCATTCTCTAAAAGTACCAAAAAAACTGAACCGTATTTTTCCTGGCAAGTGGAGAAAGAATCTTTTATTTACTCGCTCTTATACACCAAAAAAAAACGTTTTGCAAGCACATGTTGCGCCGAAGGGGCTTTCTACGCAATAGTCAACATAACCAATTGTAATCAAACCATAAATTATTTTGACTGCTCAAAAATACCATCATGCTTTTTTGCCCTTCAATTCACACATTGAATTTTTTCCGGATTTGTTCGCCCATTTTAAAAATGGTTTCATGGATAAAGAAAGCCCCGATTCTTTGTCAAAAATCGAGGCTTACGGTCCTTATTGAACTGCATTCTGCTTTGTTTTGGCGGAGGGAGTAGGATTCGAACCCACGGAACTTTCGTTCAACGGTTTTCAAGACCGCCGCCTTCAACCACTCGGCCATCCCTCCGGTTTCAAAAAATTTAATCAGGAGGCATTTTTCAAAAAAATCTCCACTTTAGCTTCCTTACGCGATTTCTCAACAAACTCTTTCACTTTTTTCTGAACTTCTTCCTGCTTCAAATATTGCTCAATCCGAGGCTTGACAGTTTCAAATGGAATCGTGGTTTCAGGCTTTTTGTCTACTAGCTTGATCAGGTGGTATCCAAATTTGGTTGTTACCACGTCACTCACTTTTCCAGGTTCCATCGAAAAAGCGGCATCCTCAAAGGGTTTGACCATCTGCCCCCGTCCAAAATAACCCAAATCTCCGCCCTTGGGAGCACTGGGACCTTCTGAAGTCGCCTTGGCAACTTCCGCGAAATCATCACCCTTCTTAAGCTTTTCCTGAGCCTGAACGATCTTTTTCATGGCCTCGGCTTTTTCCGAATCTGATGCATCCGGTTTGGTCTTGATCAAAATATGGCTGGCTTTAACCTGCTCCGGCTGTTTGAAAAACTGAGGATGATCGTCGTAATAAGCCTTAATTTTTTCCTCCGGCACCGTCACCTTGTCCACAAAATTTTTGACTACGAACGCCTCAGTAACCATGCCTTTTTTAAGCTCGGTTTTCATTTGACTCTCTGTCACATTCCACTCTGCCATGGCCTTTTTGAAAGCGTCCTCGGTGGGAAATCGTTTTCTAAATTCAGCGAATTTTTCATCCACCTGTTTTTCATCTACTTTATTTCCCGCTTTTTGACTGGCCTGATACAGAAGTTGAATGCCGATCAGCTTCTCCAGCGCATCCTTTTCCATGGACGCAACTTGCTCATTATTCAAGGGCTGCCCCTGCTGCATGGCTTGCCGTTTGCCGAAATCCACGGCCCGATCCAAATCGCCGCGCGTAATCACGTCGCCATTCACCACCGCAACTTTATCATTCGCACTGGCCTTTTTTTCCTCCGCGGAAACCGGCCAATTCACGAGCATCAAAAAAAGCACCACAGCTGCCATCCACAGTCGAATCCGAAAGTTGTGTCGCATCAGCATTTCTCCTTAATTCCAAGGTATTCAAAGAATCCCTTACTTCATATGAGGGATACAGGTCCCCACGAATATTAATCAAGCCTTGTAGCACTTTTTTTCCTACATAAGCAAGTATAATTTTCCACTGATCCGCCGGGATCTGCAATAATGCCGACATATGAGAAATTTGACCTTGATCATCATTCTTATTCTGGTTATCGAGAGGCTGATTCACTGCCCCCTGGATAAACCGCAAATTCCGATCCAACTGGGGTCGATCCGCAGATTCGCCGCTATGACCGATCCATCAGCCCCATAGAGGCTGGGGTAGCCAAAAATATCGCGTGTTGGTCCATTACCCCTTTTCGCTTGACCCACAAACCGATTTTTTTTAAAATTACCCCGGAAAACAGCAATGCCTTATCATCCACAAACTCGGTTTTTTCTTTTGGTTTTCATCGGCAGAACATTATCGCTTGCGTCCTCGAGATTGAAGCAAACATGTGCTTTTTAAGTGCGTGTTCCGGAAGAATTCCTCAATGGAAATACAACTTGGTAATTCATGAGGGCTTTCACAGATAATTTTTGGTTTTTTGGAAGTCCGATTGAAATTACTAAAATGTATTCACATTTTTTTAAAAGTGTGTCCCAATGCCGGTTTTAAAGTCTGGAAATTTGTTTTTCGGCGTTTCAATGCGGTATCGCCCATTTCCGGCATGTTTTTTGCTAGGGTCTTTTAGCCATAACAAATTTGCACAAATGTTTTTCTAGGAAACAACACTGGCTCTTTTTGTGCTGCCTAAACCTACACCCTTTCACCATAGATAAAGAGATGTCAGCTTCAATCGCCTCTATCTTACCAAGGAGAAATCAGGAATGCTTTGTTACAAATATTACAAGCTGGTAATGACGCTGCCGGCAATCGTTCTGGTGTCCATGGCCCTTGGTGTATGTGCGATACTCATGCCGCCGGCAACGGCCCAAGGATTTTCCCAGGATCCACTGGTCGTCACATATGCGATTTCATCGGGGACTGACGACTCCATAGAAACCATCAGCAGCGGTTATGTGATTACGAACCGAAAAAGTGCTTACCCCGGCAAGAACTATATCATCGGTTACCGTTTTGATGGGATCGATGTTCCAAAAGGGTCGAATATTCAATCTGCCGCGCTCTATCAATACTGCGCAGGATATGAAGAAAGGCCCGTGGCGCTTAAATATGTTGGAGAAGCGGCTGACGCCTCACAGACTTTCTCAACCGAGCAATACGACCTGAGTTCCCGGCCGAAAACCGTTGGTTATCAACTTCAGACTGACCCCTGGACCAGACATGCCTTCAATGCAAGCCCCGATTTGCGGGACATTGTTCAGGAAATTATTGACCGTCCGGGATGGGAAACGGGAAACGCCATTACGATTTTTGTCGAAGATCATGGAAGTGAAAGCACGCGCATGGTCTATCATTTTGAGTACAAAACATCTCATGGCGCCCTGCTGGAAGTTGCATACGCGGAAAACTCGTCGGTCCCAGGAAGTGATAATGAGTCACCTGTGATATCAATTCTCAATCCGCCTTTCGGGTTTGAAACATCTCAAGATACGGTTACCATCGAGGGGATTGCATCCGATAACATTGGTGTCATAAATGTGGTCTGGGAATCAAACTCTGGTGCTAATGGCGTTGCACAAGGAACGACCAGTTGGTCCATCGGAAATATCAATCTTGTCGAAGGGATTAACACCATCATTGTGCGTGCATACGATGCCGCGGGGAATGTCGGTGAAAGTTCTGTTGAGATTAATCGTTTTATACCTCAGGGCGAGGCCCGAGTAATTTCAATCCCAATCGAATCGGCCGATTGCGATTCCTTCGAGAAGACCTATAACGGCTCCAACAGCGACTCGAACAATGTAGTGATGATCGGAAATGGCAGATCCGGAGGGTTTCGGTTCAAAGGGGTTTCCATACCACCGGGTGCGTCCATATCGAGTGCCACGTTGATGCTTTATTGCACTTTCGGTGCAGATAAGCCTGTTGCACTGAAATACGCTGGAGAGGCTTCCTGTTCCTCATTGCCCTTTGCATCCCAGACCCTGAACATCGGCTCCCGATTGCGGACCGCGGCTTATGTCTTTGAAGACAATCAGGCCTGGCGTATAAATACATTCAACGCAAGCCCCGATTTGCGGGACATTGTTCAAGAAATTGTCGATCTTCCTGATTGGCGGGAGGGCAACCCGATTACCCTTTTTATCGACGATTACGGCAGCACCGCTACACGCAACATTAACGCCTATGATAAATATCCGGATTACGCTGCTTTTCTAAGAATTGAAAGTAATCAAGTTGCCGATTTTACGATTGTTGCATCCGCGAATCCAACGGTTGTGGATCTGAATGAACCCGTTTACTTCACTTCCGAGGCAAGCGAACCGGAAGCCGTCTCATCTTTTCTCTGGAACTTTGGAGACGGTAAAACATCGGCCGTTGCGAATCCGACCCATACCTACACAACTGAAGGAAATTATCAGACTAAACTGGTAGTTGAAAATATTAATGGCAGCTCATATCAGGACTCGGTTGATGTTACCGTCCTTCACCCGCCGGCGTTTGAAGGATTTGGGCAAAATGCGACCGGGGGATACGGTCATACCGTTCACACTGCTGAAAGTGCTACAATGTTTTCCAGTATTTTGAATGAGATCAAAAATTCAGGGGGGAATGCAGAGATTAAATTGGAGGGAAACTGGGTTTATACTTCTGGTATTACACTGGCACACCTGGCAAATCTTACGATCGACGGAAGCGGTTCCTCAGTAAAATTTGATGGAATGACGTTGTATTTGATCGATTGTGAAAATGTTATTCTTGAAGGGCTCAGGGTCCGGAATCATCAAACGGGCGATGACAGCATTCAGATCAACTCATGCCGCAATGTTGTCGTCGACCATTGTTCACTATCCGAAGCCGGTGACGGCAATCTCGACATAACGGGATTCAGTTATGGTCCAAGTCAAGATATTACGGTGTCATATTGTATTCTAGCCGATACCTGGAAACAAAGTCTCATAAAATACGGCGGCACCACCAGGATTACCTTGCACCACAACCTTTTTTATAACGGTGGTGGACGGTTGCCTTCCATGCATGAGGGCATATTTGACTTTAAGAATAACGTGATATGGCAGTGGGCAAGCTATGGCACCACCTTGTTATTTGGAGCAAAAGCCAACATCGTAAATAACTGGTATGAAATTCCATCCGACAATACGAGAGGACATGCAGCCATCTGGTACTATGACGCCGACTCAAAGGCCTGGATTGAGGGAAATGTGTTACCTGCGCAGGAAACCGATACCTCAAGGCTTTCCGCTCCCCTGAATGTTCCAGCGATCTCTACGGAAAACGCCGAAGCGGCAAAACAACGCGTTCTCTCTGAGGCCGGAGCATTCCCTAGAGACGCATACGATCAGCAAGTCATTTCGAATGTCCAAAATGGCATTTTCCCGACGCCACCCCCCTATCATGATTGATATGAAGTCAGATCCTTTCATGAGACACGGGCAGGGCCCCTTTTCCCGATCCGTTTCAGGCAAACGAAGGAAGCGTGTTGTTTCTATGATACTCTTTTTGGGGTATCACAATCTGGCTGTCATTCAATCTCTTGTAAAGTGCCTTTCTCGAAATCCCAAGATTCCGTGCGACTTTAGAAATATTTCCATTGCAGACTTCCAACGCTGACTTGATCGCCTGTTTTTCCAATTCTTTTAACGGCACTATTTCTCGTACTTTTGGATTATCGTCCTTTAGCCATCGGAGGTGCTTTTGGAGGTGTTTCACTTCAATGCGATCGCCTTGTGCCAAGACGACGGCTCTTTCCATAACATTCCTGAGTTCCCTCACATTACCCGGCCAACTGTATTTGCTGAATATATCCAAGACCGCTTCTGAAACCTGAAGCATTTTTTTCTCTCTTTCGCAGAAATGCCTCAAAAAATGTTGGACAAGAAGTGGTATGTCAATGATGCGTTGTCGAAGCGGCGGGAGCTGGATTTGAAGGACATTAATTCGATAAAAAAATTCTTCTCTAAATGAGCCATCTTCGATCTTTGCTTGAAGGTTGCCGTTTGTGGCGCAAAGCAGCCGAAAATCCACTTCTATTTTCTCGCTGCTTCCGAGCCTTTCAATTTCTCTTTCCTGTAACACCCTTAAAAGTTTCACCTGCATGGAAATGTCGAGCTCCCCGATCTCATCAAGGAATAGCGTTCCGCCACATGCCTTTTCAAACTTTCCCACTCTCCTGGATACTGCCCCTGTAAATGCGCCCTTTTCATGGCCAAAAAGCTCCGCTTCAAGCAGTTCCCTTGGTATCGCAGCACAGTTGACAGCCACAAACGGCTTTTTGGAACGCCATTTCCTCTCATGTAGTGCACGTGCGACAACTTCCTTCCCCGTCCCGGTCTCTCCCGTAATCAGTATGCTGCACTGGGAATCACCAATCGCCTCCACAGTACTCAAAACCTTTTGAATTTCGGAACTTTTTCCTATAATTCCGCCTATCCCTCCACCGTTTGATGGCGTTGGCCTTATGGGGGTCAGGAACTCTTTGAGGCGTCCTTCATTCTTCATCTCGAGCTCATGGTCGCCAATCTGAATTTTCACTCCGTTTCGCCGCGAAACCATACCCAAACCTCCTTAGTTTGCTGAACAAAAAAACGATGTGCTACAGATATACCTTAACCGAAGGTCATAGACCCAAAAAGAAGGGTCCAAATCTTTCGGATCGTTATATGGCTTATTTTCAAACAAAGACCCTTTTGAAAACCTATTATTTTGTGACCAATTTACTACTTAAAATGGAAAAGTTGCAATCGGGGAATCTCTGATATTTACGTTCGAAAATCCTGAAATTTGTACTGCATTTTCCTTAGAGCCTGTTTAAAAATTATCTCGTCGCGAGGTTGAGCGAGATTTTCGAGGGCTCGGAAGCCGCAGTCAACCGCAGCAGGGATAATTTTAAATCTGGCTTTTAAGGTCTCTCAAGCTCAGGACACTGCAATCCGAATAATGAATGAATGTGAGGAGGTGTAACATGCAGGCTCGGAAAATTTGGTTTAATGGCGGGGGGTAATGGAAGCGGACTAGGATTTTGAAGCAGAAAACAAAATGAGTTGATGCCGTAAGAATCCAAGGGCCTAAATAAAAACCATTCACACGGTTATCCTTTTTGTGGTGTTGGGGGTGATTGCCCATTACCGACGCATTGCTATTTTTTATTCAACGCTTCTTTCAGTTTTTGCGACAATTCTTGCATCCTGTAAGGCTTCTGAATAAAACCAACGCACCCTTTATCCAAGATTTTTTTTATCCTTTCGTCTTTGTTATAACCACTGGAGAGTAAAACCTTCATGTCTGGATAAATCGCTTTTATGGCGTCGAAAGTTTCCCCACCACCCATCTCCGGCATAATTAGATCAAGAATGACCATATCGATCTGACCCTGGTGTTTTTTACAGATCTCTAATGCCTCTTTTCCGCCTCCGGCAATCAAAACTTTATAACCAAGCCTTGTCAGCATCTTTTTTCCCACATCGAGAATCATCTGCTCATCATCTACCAATAACAATTGCTCCACACCCAACACGATGGTGTCTCTTTTTTTGAGCTCTGTTTCATGCTCCGGCTTTTCTTCAGTTTGCACCATGGGTGCTGCATCAATTGCGGGCAAATAAATGCTAAATGTGGTCCCTTTTCCTCTTTCACTGTGAACATCGACCATGCCGCCATGATTCTTGATGATGCCATAGGCCGCGGCCAGACCTAAACCTCCACCCCGTCTCATCTCTTTTGTGCTGAAAAAAGGATCAAAAATCCGCTCCAGGATTGCTTCGTCCATTCCCGTTCCCGTATCACTTACCATTAAGCTCACATAGCGCCCAGGAGGCACTCCGAATCCTTTGACATAATCCTCTTTCAGGGTGACATTTTTTGTTTGAATATGGATTGTGCCACCTTCCTGCATGGCCTGTGATGCATTGATATATAAATTTAAGAGGACCTGTCCAATCTGTCCTCGATCCACCTCAACAGCCCAGAGATTCGCTTCGAATTCCTCCTTTAGAATGATCTCTCTTCTACTGCGCGCAAAGAAGGTATTTTGTTCTCTGATAAATTCATTCAGATCAGTCTTTTGAATATGATATTTTCCAAGTCTGGCAAAACCCAAAAGCTGCTTGTTAAGGCCGGCGGCTCTTTGGATCGCGTTCTCTATCTGTATCAGGTGTTCAAAATCGGGGTGGGCGGAATCCTTATCCGCCAGCATTATTGATGCACGGCCTTGAATCGCCATAAGCAGGTTATTATAATCGTGGGCTATACCGCCGGCCAAACAACCAATGGTTTCCATTCTTTGGGCCTGTTGAAGTCTCCGTTCGATTCTTTTCCGTTCCGTTATGTCGCTGGAGATGCTGCAAACCCCCTGGGGAGCCCCGGAAGCGGAATAAACAGGAAATTTGATGGAAAAGTATGTATGAGGACCATCCTCAAGATGAAAAGTCTCTTCAAATTCCACGGGTCCATTGCGGGCAATAACCTGCTGGTCGTTTTTCCGCATTACATCCGCCCATTCTTTTGGGAAGATGTCATAATCACTATTGCCCACAAGTTGACGATCGTTGTTTCTTAAAAGCTTTTCAAACTGTTTGTTGACCAGTGTGTATTTGCCTTCCAAGTCCTTTAGAAAAATAAAAGCCGGAGAATGGTCAATAATTGATCGAATTTTTTGTTCACTCTCCCGTAGCGCTTCCTCCGCCAGCACAGCTCTTTTTTTGACTTTCAACTTATCAAAACAACGCCGCAGCCTGAATTCCAGTTCCTGCGGATCGCAGGGTTTAAGGATATAGTCATCAGCACCGAGCCTTAAAGCGTCAATTGCGAAGTGTACGGCGCTGTAACCTGTTAAAACGACGACCATCTGATCCAGATGCTTAGCTCTTTGCACCACCTGCAACCCATCGACGCTTCCCATGACCAGATCCGTAATGATCAAGTCAAAAATTGTCCGGTTCATCAGTTCGATGGCTTCCTCACCACTTGAAGCTGATGAGACCCTGTAGCCCACATCCTCAAGATACATCCCAATGCTTGCGAGAATCGACACTTCATCATCGACCAGCAATACATGGGCTGATGGTAATTCAGCTTTTAAAACGCCTGTTTTCATATTCCATGAACCCTTTTATGTGGTTTTCGGTCGTCATTTATATTTCTTATAAATGACCCCAAATCAAACCTTTAGCGTTATGGGAGTCTGTGGTTCGATCGCCTTATGAGGCATCTCATGGTTGGAAAGCCATCGGAGGCTTAAACGGTTTGCATCGATATTTTGAATCTTTCTTCTCGGCATTTTTTTGTTTTGGGATGTTTACGAAATACATGGCAGTTCTACTGTGAAAACAGCCCCGCCTTCAGGGGAACTGTTCCCTGCCATTATCGTTCCGCCTTGCTTTTTAATGAAATCTTGACATAATGAGAGGCCCATGCCCACCCCATTTCCCTTTTTTAGGGTGTAAAAAGGATCAAATATGTGTTTCAAAGCTTTTTCGGGAATTCCGGGTCCATTGTCGGAAACCTGGATGACCACCTTTTTATTCCCGCAACTGGTCTTGACGTTTATCATGTGATTGCTCATATCAACAGCCGGGTTTGGATCTGATTTTGGCAAGGATGTCATGGCCTCATGAGCATTATTTAAGAGGTTCAAGAATACGTGGCTCAGTTGATGCGGCATCGCAATTACATCGGGAACTTCCGGTGCCAGGTCCAAATTTAACCTGACGCCGCTTCTCTTCAATTGAATCCTGTAAAGCTGGATAATGTCTTCCAAAACACGATTTATATTTACATTTTTTCTTTCCTCATCCCACGGGTGGCTCAGATCAAGCATTTTTCTTACCGTACGCCGCATGTTTTCAAAAGTTGTTCTCAAGAGTTCTATTCTTTCAAAAAACTGCTCATCTCGGGAGGGGGTCTTTTGCAGGGCCTCGATGATAAAAGAAATGGCCTGTAATGGAGAGTTGATCTCGTGTGCTATGGCGGTGGTCAAACGGCCTGTAACGGCAAAACGTTCAGTGCGGATGAATTTTTGATGAAGCAGTTTTGATTTTGCGATTAATGCTTCCTCTCTCTGCTTGCTCCGTTGTAATTTCAGTTTAAGCTCGCAATTGTCTTTCTCTAATTTTTTTATTACCCTTTCTAATTCTTCACGAGCCATTTTTTTATGCATTAATAGGTCTCCAGAAAATGACAAACGGAAAACGCTTGATTCAAAGCCTTATCAATTTGCTTTCATGTTAAAATAACGGAGTTACGAGGTTGAAAATACCTCCCATTTAAAAAATGGTTAACCCTGAAATTCACAAACATTCGTGCATTAATGAGTAAGTCTGGTTGAGGCCAAAATAATGCCAGAAAATCTTATAATTTAACAGCTATGCAATAGTCGAAATATCCTCCTTACACAAAAATCTCTGGTTGTCAAGAATATTATGTGAATTGAGGAAAGACTCAAACTGCGACAACTGCGTTTCTTCAAGCGTCTGAAACGCTATTCCGCACCGCTTGGTCGATATCGTGCTGAAATCGGGACGGTTGGCTTCTTCCGTGTAAACACATCTACACTTTAATCCTTGAATGTGAAAATTCCTTCCAATCGAATAAATATCAATTTCCGTGGGTGACGCCTCTTTTTCCCCTAAAATGGGAAGAAATTCCACTGAAACGCCAACTCTGCTAATATCCACTATCTTTCCTACAGTAAATGGCTTCGGCCCCAACGCAGCAATAAGGCGCCATTCTTTAACGGGAAAGCGTGTGTGACATCTTCGTTCTTCAACTCCGTTTTTGTGATGATCTTCCACGAAACATCCTCTAGCCTACAATGGTATCGATCACTCGCTCGATATGAGACACTGTTGCGAGCTCTTCGAGGTATTCCGGATTGTTCGAGTTTAAAGGATCGCTCCGAATATATTTGAGCAATCTCTCCATGGCTTGATTCGAATTCAAGCCCCGTCTCTGGGCCACGGACAGAAGTTTCTCCTGGTGCTGGCTGGTTATAATGTTCCAATATTTCTGCATTGTCATACCCCCTTTGCTGACTTTGAATTTTTTCGGACCAAAATCTTTACAGAGAGCTCATCGGTTTTTTCTCCAATGTTTATATTTAATTCCGAGTTTTTTAATCCTGTAGTTAAGGGAACGGGGTGACATGTTGAGCTGCTTGGCAGCATCTTTTTGTATCCACATACATTTTTCAAGAGTTTCCAAAATCATTGCCTTTTCCTGCTCAGGTTCAAGGCGAAGCGACATTTGCCTCACCATTTCAGGCTTAGATTGGCCCTGCCCGTTCAGAAGCACGTTGGCTTTTTGAATTACCTCACTCTCTTCCAACAGAATGGCACGTTCGATGGTATTGGATAACTCGCGGATATTCCCGGGCCAGTGATACCTGTCAAACATTTCGATGACTTCGGATGAAAAACCGACAACCTTTTTCTTTTTAGTGGATCTTTTCAACTTCTCAAGCAGTTGGTTTGCCAGGGGGATTATGCATTTACGACGTTCCCGCAGGGGTGGCAGATGGACTCTCAGAACATTGATACGATAATAGAGATCTCTCCTGAAATTCCCCTTTTCCATTTCCTTTTCAATATCGACATTGGTCGCTGAAATAATTCTGCTATGCACGGTAACGGACTTATTTCCGCCTACCCGTTCAAAAGTACAATCGTCAACAACACCGAGGAGTTTAGCCTGAAGGCTATGGCTCATTTCTCCGATCTCATCCAGAAAAACAGTCCCCCCATCTGCCTGCTCGAACCTGCCGATGCGGCTCTTATCCGCACCGGTGAAGGCACCCTTCTCATGACCGAAAAATTCGCTTTCAAGAAGCGTGTCCGGGATACTTGCGCAGTTAACTTTCACAAAAGGCTTTTTTCGCCTTCTGCTGTTAAAATGGATTGCACCGGAAAGAAAACTCTTGCCGGTTCCCGTCTCCCCGGTTATCAAAAATGCGGAGTCAGTATCGGCAAGCTTTTTAATACTCGACATAACCTCCTTCATTGCCGGGCTGACGGCAATGATATTGGAAAAATCATAGATCACATCCTGCTGTCGTCTCAAATAGTCGATTTCGTACCGCAAGATCCTGTTTTCCAACTCACGATTAAGTGTGATCTCCAGTTTTTCCGGAGGAAATGGTCTTACCAGAAAATCAGAGGCTCCAGATCTTATGGCTTCAACGATCAAATCGGCTTTCTCTTTTTTACTGGTAACGACAATTGGGATATCTGGTGCATTTATTCTAAGATTTTGGAGACTGGTTATGTTGTCGGAGCCATTTTCAGGGAAATTGAAAAGGATGATGTCACATATCTGTTTTCTCAGACGTTCTACTCCATCTTTTTCATTTGGTGCGATATCAATCTGATGCTGCAGAAAAAGATTTTCATAGGAGGGCGCTATTTCCTGCACAGGTTTTCCAATGATCAGAATATTTGCCATTGTATTCGCTTTCGGGGAACAGATTCGAGGATCCGTACCCTGTCTATGGGATTCTCGGCGGTGAACGAGACTTTTTCTAACAGGCGTCTCGCAAAGATTAGTACAATTACGTTTGTCTTTTGGTGTCAATTCTCTGACTTTAATCTGGTGTCAATCAAACCTGTCCGAAAAAAGCATCTATGTGAAATGCCGCATCAACGTTGCGTTGGATGACACATACCGGTTACCAAAAAAATAAATTTAAATGGTAACGAATGGGTTTTTATTTTCTATTGTCTAATGCAATTTCACGATCGTAATCAAAAAATTGATTTAACCCTGATATTTCCACTCTGAACTTTTATTTTGTCCCCTCAGGCAATCTGCCGGTATTTTTTTTCATGTGATCCATAAAATTATAACATCTTGTAAATATTGTAATATTCAGGATTTGTAAGCCCCATGAAGCCCTGATTTCGAAGCCGATGCATATCCCTTGGAGGCTTGTTGGCGTATTCCTTGCTTATACCCTTTGCCGATGAAGAGAACGGGACTTCAAATCAGAGTTATAAAGTCTAAACGGACACGTTCCATCCACTTTTTGGTGAATTTTTCGGAGGCCTATTCATAATGAAATTGTGAACATTCATGTCATTGGATTTATAGAAACGCTTATTCATTTCAGTTTTGGGAGGTATTTAAAATGTTTTTCAGCTCAGCCAGTTTATTCATAATATTGTTTTTATCCGCGGGTTTATTCACAATATTGACGATGAAAAAGGGTCGTCTTTCCAAGGTGAACTCTTTTTGCGCCTTCATGCTGCTCTTCGTCTTTTTTTCTCCTCCGGGGTATGCCGTTTCCGGGGACGTGGACGAGGTCATTGTTCAATTACGAGAACATACGAACAGAGCACATGTGGAAGGTCTAGCCCTTTCAAACGCGGTGGGCGCCCAACTCATCGATAAAATCGCCAACCGTCCGAACCTTGTTTTAATGAAAATACCTCAGGGTTCAACGATGGAGGATTTTATTGAAGAGATAAAAAGCCGCGACGGGGTCATGTATGTGGAAAGCAACACGCAAATCACCATTCCAGACCCCTATCCAGATCAAGTTTTCGAAACTTCGGAAGCAGCGCTTTTTATACAGTCTGAAAATCTACCCGGTGACCCCCAATTGACTTGGGGTTACGAAAATATCATGGCCGATCAGGCAGGTCCTTTTCCCGCTAACGCACCACTGGTGGCCGTCGTGGACACGGGCGTCGACTATACTCATCCGGAATTGGCCGGCCGGGTCATTTTGGGAGGGGATTTTTATAACAATGACGATGATCCCATGGACGATCACGGTCACGGAACCCATGTGAGCGGCATCATTGCGGCGGAGGCCGGCAACGGCCTTGGAAGCGCGGGCATATCTCCCACAAGTCGGATTCTGGCCATCAAGGTGTTCGGGGCTGGTGGCGAAGGAACCATATTCGACTTGGTTCAGGGGCTCTACGCCGCCGCGGATTACCCGGATGTGAGGGTGATCAACTTAAGCCTGGGCACGCCTTTCGGCGACAACGCCCTTAAAAATGCCATCGAGTATGCCGTGCAAAAGGGAATACTGGTCGTGGCAGCGGCGGGGAACTACCAGCGAAACGATCCATTTTTTCCGGCTTTCTACTCCCAGAACTTCAAAGGTGTCATGGCGGTGGCCGCTAACGGGCCCGGAGACTGTCGCGCGTGGTTTTCCAACTACGGATACTGGGTCGACATTTCAGCGCCCGGGGAAGGCATTTTCTCGACAATACCCGGGGGTATGTACGCAACCTGGAGTGGTACGTCCATGGCGACACCTTTTGTGGCAGCGGCGGCGGCCCGCCTTCTCGCGGAAAATCCGGACATTCTTCCGGATGAACTGGCCGGCGCCCTTGAAAATAACACGGATACGCTGCTGTTTGACAGTGTGTGCTGGCCCGACGACTGGTCGGCTTTCGGACGTCTCAACCTCAAAACCGCAATGGGCGCCAGCGAGGTCCCCGATGATCACGAACCACCTTTATTGGGTATCTCATTGCCAACATCGGCACCCGAATATGAAACGGACGAAAGTTTATTGAATATAAGCGGATGGGCAACGGACAATGTGATGGTTGAGCGTGTGGTCTGGGAGAACAACCTAGGTGGTTCCGGCACGGCACAAGGGACCTATTCATGGCAGATCGACGATATTCCACTTACCGAAGGCAAAAATACCATCACCGTCATCGCAATAGACAGCGCTGGAAACCAGGCTCATGTCTCCTTGCTGGCCACCTATGTGCCCGATCCCCAGGAGGTTCACCAGCTGACCCTTCAGGTGTCCGATCGATATGATGATTCCTTTGAAAAAATAAACGGCGCCAACTACCCCACTTACACGCGCACATACACCGGAAAAGGGTATATCAACGGGTTTCGTTTTCAAAATGTTCCTGTTCCTCATGGGGCTTTGATTGTATCCGCGGCCCTGGAAGTTTACTGCTGGGGGTTTGAGGCAAATGATATTGCTCTGCAATACGCCGGAGAAGCTGCCGACGATGCGTCACCCTTTACCAGCATGAAATATGACCTCAGTTCACGAGAGAAAACCTTTGCAACCATAACGGAGCAACCCGCTGCTTGGACAAAAGATGCCTTTAATATGAGTCCCGACCTGAAAGCTATTGTTCAGGAGATCGTTAACCGGCCCAGCTGGTTTTCCGGAAATGCCGTCAACTTATATGCGCTTGACCATGGAAGTGCTGCAAACCGGAGGGTGACCCTCTTTGACGAGACCCCGGAAAACGCGGCCCGGCTTCGCATTACCTACAAGGTTTCAGGATCGAGCCAAGATACCCTGGAACCGGAGGTGGAGATTCTCATGCCGAACGCGGAGAGCGAGTATCACACGGCCGCGGCCTCTCTGACCCTTTCCGGAACGGCTAAGGACAATATTTTGGTTACGGTTGTTGAATGGATCTCGGACCGGGGTGAACAAGGCGTGGCTGAGGGGACTGCCGACTGGACCATCCCTCAAATTCCGCTCCATGAAGGCGCCAATACCATTACGGTGACCGCATACGATGCCGCCGGCAACCATGGCCAAGCGCAGGCAACGGTGATCCGCGACCTGGAAGGGACGGCGGTCACAATGGAACTCAAAATTTCAGAAGGAAACAATGATGCGTGGGAAAAGACCTACAACGGCATTAATTCAACCACCAACAGGAGCTTTTACCTCAGCAATGGCTATATCGGGGCTTTACGGTTCGTGGATGTTCAGATTCCAGCGGGCGCAACCATCACCAAGGCCTGCCTCATGATCCACTGCAGGCTCTATAATATGGAGACGGCTGCGTTTAAGTACACGGGGGAACTTTCCCCGGATTCCCAGCCGTTTTCAGGAAAAAGCCATGATATCGGGTTACGCGACAGGACCCAGACGCAAATCAATGAGTATTCACCCACATGGGCGAAAGACGCTTACAATGAAACCACTGATATTTCGGCCGTCATTCAGGAAATTGTGGATCATCCCCAATGGAACAATGGAAATGCAATCTCCGTTTTTGTCGATACCGTTATTGGGAAACGGTTGATTACGCCTTTCGAATATGATCCGGAGAAGACGGTCTTGCTGAAAGTGGCGTATATTCAATAGGGTTCAAATCGGTTGTTGAAGAAACGGAAACAGAGCGCTGGGGCGGCCCCCTTATCCAGAGCCGCCCCGCAAAACGCAACTTACAGGTTAAGGTGTAATGGTCAGAATATTGTACATGTTTACGTTCAAGCTGTCGCCGATGATTCCCAGGTAGTAATCTCCGGGGGCGCAAGCCGCCGGAACCTGGATCTGCATGGTTGCATCGTCCACGAATGTGATGGTACTTTGGCTGCACGCCGCTGAGGCGGCCGGATCAACCAGATTGATTGTGCCCCCCACCGGGAAGAGATAAACCGCATCCACCGTACTGCTGCTAAGTCCATTCCCGAAAATTGTCACGGTGTCTCCTACAGCGACCACTTTTGCAAGGAAATCATAGATGGTAACGCAGAAGAATTTTTTCTGACAACAGTCTTCAAAATTTCCCGGAGGCTGTGTCTCTATTCGAAGAGTGCTCCACTCCCAGAAATATTTTCCGAGCCACACGGCATTGAAGGGTTTATCCGATTTCCCTTTCAGCGCCACAGTGCCGTTTGGAACGAACACATAGCAGGCGTTGAACTCTCCGTCGCCCTTGTAGCCGAAGGCCGGGTAAGTAAGGGTGTAAGGTGAAATGAAATTGGTATGCCGGAATGTCCTTTCGGGCCAATCACTGTCGATTCCATCCACGTAAAGGAATACCGACGGGGTATTGTCCTTGTTGAAAAAGCCGTATTCACCGAAGTAGGCGAATTCCTTCGCATTGACATTGAACCCGTTCTCGGCGTTGCAGTGGCCGCTTAGAAAATTAAACGCATAGGTGGAATTGGTATCCGCATTGATGCTTCGGAAATTGTAATCGCCGGGGCCCTGGAAATTGCATACCCCCCGGAACTCGACCGTCAGATCCCGGTACTTTCCGGGTACGATGTCGGTGCCCGCCCGGGTACAGACCACATCATCCGCCGCATCGTAGCTGACATCAAATGTGGGCTTCGGCGGATCGGCCGGGCATGCTTCGGGAGGCAGTACGCTGCCTGGCATCCCGATGCCGCTGGTTCCGATTACCTGAAGGTTGTTGGTGGCTGCCGTACTAATCTTGGCGAAATTATATAGAAAAATGGATTTTGTGGTATCCTGCGTCGAGATCATGGAGTCCACCAGATTCATTCGAACGTTTCCCCGTCCGCCAAGAATGATGTCCCCGCTCCGACTGCACACATTACCGCCGGTAAGATCAAAATACCCCTCGATGGTGATGCCCTCACTGGTCACAATCGACATGTCTTTTAATTCCTGCGACATGACCTGCAGCGGCACTAAAAAGGTGAATACAAAGGCGGAAAGCAGCACCGCCATCCCAAAAAGCGAAAATAGATTTTTTCTTTTCTCAGACATTTTTATCCTCCTCTTCGTTAAAATGTTATGATACGTTGTTGGATTGCCATTAAAAGAACTCATGGGTTTCAGCCGGTACATTGAGCAACCATGTGATTAAGCCCGAACACCTTTAGGCGATTTCAACTTTATTCAAAGGCAAAAAAGGCTTTCACAATTTCCAGTCTGTTTTTTCTCCTCCTCTCTTTATTGTTGATACCGATGTTTGCTCCTTTTTGGCTTGCGCAACTCCGATTCGGATGCGCTATGGTTGTCGAATAACCTGTCTTTAGGCAATGTTTTCTATAGGTGAAGCGATCTCCTTGTCGAAATCCGAGTCGGCGGTTTCACCCGACCCCGGCAGCGCACGAGCATCCTCCGAAAGCATTCGGGTAGCAGTGCTGATGATGTAGCATCTGAGCGCCACATCGAAATAGTCCACCCTTTCTTTCAGCGAAACGATCTTTTGAACCTTTTTGACGATTCTGGGGGATATGAATGGACGGATCTGCTTCAAAAATGGATACTTGGCACCGATTCCTCCTGCATGGTTAGCGTGGATTTTCTCCGCGGTCTTGTTCAACAGGTCGCTTGGCAAAATGGATCGGCAGTGCTCGGAGTGGAGTTCGTCCAGAAGGAGGGTTTTGGCTTCCGTGTTTTTCAGAAACTGTCGGCCCAGGTCGATGGCCGGATATTTGGCAAAGGGGACATTCGGCGAGTGTCCCTTGACGATCTCTTTAAACAACGTTTTTTCGTTACGCCATTTATCCGGCAGCGTTCGCACCCTTTCGATGATATTTCGGGATGCCAGGGGATTGATGATTTCCACATATCCCAACTTGAGTTCGTTGAGTGCCCCCAGACAGTAAGAACAGTAATATTCCGCGTAAAGACGGTCTCGCCAGGTCTCAAGGGTTTCATTCTGGGCCGGCCGGAAATGTTCAGGCCAGGTTTGCTCCAGACCGGGCGGGAGATCCATATCACGGAACTCCTCAAAGTCGCTCAGCATGGTGGCCAAAAGAAATTTCCTGAAATCCAATTCGGAATAGAGATAACGGCTGCCAAAACATTCATCCCCTCGGACGATGCCTCTAACGCCGTCTTCAAAAAGCCGTCGCCACAGGTCAAAACCGTCCAGATAAGCGGAAATGTGATCGATTCGGCCCTCTCCCAGCATAACGAACCGATATAAAATATCTTCCACCGGCTCCCGAGAAACATTCACCTCGAAATAATCATGTTTGATGTTGAGTTCGCGACACAACCCGCGGGCAACTGCCGCGTCATTGAGCTTATTTTCAAGGGCGCCCTTTTCTCCCCAGGTGACGCAACGCATGTCCGGATGTGTCTTGTGAAGCATCAGCAACAGCAGGCGACTGTCGTATCCCCCGGAGAGGGGGAGTACCCATTGGCCGCAATCCAGACTTATTCTTTCAAGGGTACTCTCGATTTCCTGATTCAGCTTATGAGCGTGTTTTCGTTTGCTGTGATTTAAGACGCTGAAATGAGGCTGCTTTTTGATGAGCTTATATTGCCATAGGTTTCGATCCAGAATCAGACGACAATCGGTGGGCATGGACTTGATTCGTTTGTCCCAGGAAAGGCCAGGCCCAAGTGTCCCGGAAGAGAGCATCCAGGCGTACGCTTCTTCACACGGTTCAAATGACCCCAGAAAGTAGACAATGGACCGCTGGGAGGTGGATGCGACAAAGATATTCCGGTCCATGTAATACCAAATGGTTCTGGTGTTGAGAATGTCCGTATGGATTTCAATTTGTTCCGAATCGGTGCGGAAAAGTGCCGCGGTTCCGTCAGGCGGTTCAGATCCCGGTCTGTGCCAGTTGTCGGGAAGCGGAAACAGGCACCCCAGCGCCATGCTCCCACCTGCCGGCGGCAGCGATTCAACAGGATTTATGACGGCGAGGTGGACACCGTCTTTAACGCTGATATCAGGCGGAAAAAATGATATATTATCGGGAGACAATAAGCTGGACAGCCGTTTCGCTTCCGATGGGAAATCCTCTCTGATCCTGCCGTGTCGGTGGCAGACAAGGACAACTCTGGACATTATTTTTCTCCTCTTGAAAAATCCGCTTTGGGTGGAAACCCGTTTCGTTTTCCGTGTTTCTCTTTTTTTCTATTTATGATCGTGGCCAAAAATAAGGACGAGGAACACACGGACCGATGTGATTCTATCTAACGGATTATTGTGGTTTTTTGGGTTTCTTGTTCCCAGCTCAAAAGCATGGGAACAAGAAATCGTATTCAGGTTGAGAAGGCTTTAGAGAATTGATAACAAACTCGATTTTCAGTGTGAACAAAATTTGTAGTATTTGTGTAAATGCCGGGTCCTAGTGGTTCAAGTTCAGTTCCTGCTTTTCTCCGTTGTCCCACCCTTCCATCAGCGGCGCGGTTTCACCCCAGATTCTGGCGTCACCCTCGATTTCGACCCTAACCGTATAGTTGCTGATGCCTTTGATTTCATTGTGGTAGGCCGTTGGGGTTTTATGATCGCGTTTGCAGGCCATCAAATCCACTTTCTGAACATACAGGTAGAAATAGGTGGAAGTGTCTGTTCGTTTCATAAACGTTAGCTCACGGATTCCCGGACCACCGCTGGTGTAGCGATACTTTGTGGTACCGCTGATGGCGTTTTTGGGAACAGTTTGAGTGAACAGCTGGAACAATTCGCCTGGATGATCCATATCCGGAACCCATACGGTCACTTTGACGTCCTTATCGAACGGCATCACAAACGGCTCGGCCGCGGCGTTGGCAAGATGCGCCGTGATACTCAGCCGATCCATGCCGTAGGCGTCTGGTGAATTGTAATAAAAGACAAACTGCGCTTTGAGACTGTCAAGAGGGTTCGTAAAAGCGGGCGGCTGGGGCTGAACAGGGCAAGGCGCGGGCAATGGCCCCTGGAACTCTATGGAACCGATATCGCACTGCGCTATACCGCTGCCGTCAGCGTCGTTCCGGGGATTGCCGATTTGATCGCAGGGCGGGCATGGGGCGTCGTTACCGGCTTCAATGGCCTGACTCGTGGCCAGCAGGGGAAAATGACCTTTTCCAGCCCCTCCGGAGGTGTATGCGGCCAGTCCGGCGGGACCGATGATGTCGTGGGGTTCTGCTATGACATTGCAACCAATGATGTTTTCAAACAGGTTGTAGTCCAGGGAATCGATGTCGCCCCGGCAGTTGGGACCGGTGGGTGCCTTGTTATCGGCCAGAATGGCATTGACCAACTCCACGGGGGTGCTTCCCAACGTGTCGAAAATGCCACCTCCTTCCAGGGTGGCGTCATTATTGGCAATCGTGACGTTGGTGAGTCTGACCGGGGTTCCCGGAGAGGAAGCATTGTATATGGCGCCCCCGGTTATTCCCTGATTTTCCGCCAGCGTACTGTTGGTGATGGAAAATGTTCCCCCCCCTTGACTGTAGATGCCCCCGCCCGCCGTATCGGCCCGGTTTTTGGCCAACGTGCTGTTAGTCAAGTTGAATGTGGCGTCTTCACTTAAGATGCCCCCGCCGTGTTCATAGGACCGGTTTTCCGAAAGGGTGGTGTTGCTGATGGTCAAATAGCCATCGGTATCGATATAGATGCCCCCGCCGCGCTGAGCGCTATTCTGGTTTAAGATGTCGTTTTCCACCGTGAGGACGGCATCGTGGGCCGTATAGATGGCGCCGCCCTCAAAGGCGCTGTTATTGGAGATTGTGCTGTTTGAGACCATGGCGTTGTCCATTGCCGCATAAAACAGCCCGCCGCCCCTTCCGGTCGCGGTATCTGTACGGTTCATGGTGATGGTGCAGTCGATGATGGATAGAGGGCCCAGGAGATTGTAGATGCCCCCGCCGCGTTCAGCTGCCTCATTTTCCGAGATCGTAGTGCGCACGAGATCGAGAGTGCCCCCGTCGTTATAGATGCCACCACCATCGATTTCGGCGCCGCCGGAAATTTGCAACCCCTCCAACCGGAGCTTTCCGCCGGGTCCTACATAGAAGATACGAAAATCAGCAAGCCCGTTTCGGACGATTTTGGCGGTGCTGCCGGCACCCACCACCGTGATGCCACTGGTGACGGCGGGAAGACCGTTATTGCCTTGGTTAAAATTATCCACCGCTGAAAGCGCATAGGTTCCGGCCGGTAAAATGATCGTATCATCGCCTAAACCCGCTGCACAATTGTCGACCGGCGCGTCATCATTGGCAGCTTTAATGGCTTCTCCAAGAGTGCAGTCGCCATCGATGACGAAAGGGGAGGTTTCTTGTTCATAGGTATTAACGGCTATTACCGCCGCAACGCTTTGTTGCACTATACATATGCATAGAAAAAATAAAACCAGCAGGAATACCGGAGGCACATACCCCGGCACGCCGCTCCGCCTGAAGAATAATGATACAACCCTTGATTCCATGGCTACCCCCTTATCCCTTTTCATCAACCGATAACATCAAAAAACAATATCGGTCATCTTCTATCCCGTTTATCTTGCCACATATTTAACGCCGGCCGAATAGGGCATTTCTTCCCATTCTCCCGTTACCCGGCAAGCCCAGCCGCCAATGGCCAGTTCGACCGTGATCGGATTCGTTATGTCTTCGATTTTTGTATTGCCGCAATAAAAAGAGATATTTTCCGAAACGGGCGTAAGATAGAGTTTTGCGGTCTCCTCGCCCGCCATCTTGCCCGGGTGGTAATAGAGAAAGTACCCGGTTTTCGTCAGCACAAAATCCGAACCGGGAATCTCCATGCTGAAGGGTCCCACCTGAATCGTGACCAGTTCATTTTCAAGGTTTGCAATGGCGTCGGAAAGTCCGTTACAATTTTCCAAATTCACATAAAGCGTGTCATTCCACGGTTCCCATTTGTCATAAATCGCTCCCTGGACTGAGGTCGAAGCTTCGGAGCTGCCTTGGCACGTGCCGTTATACATCACGCTGATCCCTTGAAGAGCAGCCTCGCAACTGTTTGAATAGGTCACATCATCACATCCGCAAACCGGATCCACAAGCGCAATACAGGCGCCCGGCATTTCCTCACAGGTCCCTGTTCCATTGCAATCTCCGTCCACTTTTTTGCAATATGAACCGGAAGGGCAATCCTTGTTCTCAAGGCACTCACCCTCGCTCCTGACTGGAACCGCAAGAACGAAGAGAACCAGGAATAGAAAAACAGTCCAGCTGGAAGTATTTAAATGGGTTTCTTCGTCCATTATCCAATGTTCCTCCGAAAAACATTTCAGGTAAGTAAAAATTAGAACCAGTTGTAGAAAATAATGGAGATGGAAGCCTTTTGCTTTAGGTTCTGAACAAATTCCTACGGTCCATTGTACCCTTGCAACCTGCTGGTCGTAAAGATACCAGCCGCGCATTCAGTTTAGATGGGAAGTGCCAATGGCGTCAATCGGGGAAAAGTGGATTTTACCGAACGATTTCCCTGAATTTTAACCGCGAAAAACCTTATTGCGTTGCCATGACAGCCGAGCCAAAAAGTGGCTGCCTGTATGAGTGGCTTAATGCCCTTTTCAGAGGTGTTTTCAATTTTTTGGGCTCTCTGATCGCCATGTACCTTTCGTACCACTCAACAAATCGCGGAATGCCCTCGTAAATAGTCGTTTTAGGGATGAACCCAAATTCCCGGGTCATGTCTTCGATGTCCGCATAGCTGGCGGGAACGTCCCCGTCCTGAAGTGGCAGGTACTCCTTTAGTGCTCGGGCCCCAAGGCATTTTTCCAGAACCGATATGAATTCCTCCAGTTCCACCATCTGGTTATTGCCGATATTATAGATTCGGTACGGCGCCGGACTGCTCCCGGGATCAGGGGCATCACCGGTCCAGTTTGTATTCGTCTTTGGTGGCCTCTTCATCACATTGATGACGCCTTCTACGATATCATCAATATAGGTAAAATCACGTTTCATTTTTCCATGGTTGAAAACTTTGATGGGTTTCTTTTCGAGGATGGCCTTCGTGAAGATAAAAAGCGCCATGTCCGGCCGTCCCCAGGGACCATACACTGTGAAAAAACGAAGGCCCGTGCAGGGAATTCCGTAAAGATGCGCATAAGCGTGCGCCATCAGTTCATTTGATTTTTTGGTGGCTGCGTAAAGAGAAACAGGATGATCCACATTATGTGAAACGGAAAAAGGCATGAGCGTGTTGGCGCCGTAAACCGAACTGGAAGATGCAAAGACGAGATGTTCAACGGATTGTGTACGGCAGCCTTCCAGAACATGCAGAAATCCGACAGTATTACTGTCAATGTACGACTTTGGATTTTCAAGTGAGTACCTGACCCCCGCCTGTGCCGCCAGATTGACAACCGCATCAAATGTGTAACGCTGAAAGAGCTCCATCATTTTCTTTTCATCTTCGAGATCGATTTTCAAAAACATAAATTCGTTGTGTCTTTGAAGTTGGCCCAACCGATCCAGTTTGAGTTGCACGTTGTAGTATTCATTCAGGTTGTCAATGCCTAAAACCGCGTAACCTTCCTGCAACAGTCTTTTGCTTAGATGAAAACCGATGAACCCAGCTGAACCGGTGACCAGGACAGTTTTGTCGTTTTTTGTGACCATTGAATGCTCCTTTGCTGTGGTATGATGGGGTTGACAAAGCGTGTTTCCGTACAGGTAAAACACATCATTACCCGGCGACGCTATGCAGAAATTTTAGACAGTTGCCCGATAACGGACCTCATCCGTGTTCGCGGCCTTGGTGATATCCTTTCTGATGAGATACAGATTCTGTCGCTGCATTCTTGCAATCGATTCTCCGATTTTTTCAGCAGATCTGCCAAACAATTCCTGTATCTTGATCAGATCCAGCAATCGGTCTTCCCAATGGATGCTGTTCTCCTGAACAAGGTTCTTGATGTGTTCGTATTTTCCGCCGAGGGCCTTTATTTTTATTTCGAGGGGAATGCGCGGCTTTATGGCAATATTGAACAGCAGCAAATGCTCTATGATATTGGGTGTTGCAGGAGATTGGGAAATGAGGGGGATTAAAATAATACTCCTGTCATCTCTGAGCCCCTTTCCTACATAGACGTTGCCCTGTTGAACAACAATCCGCTTACTCCCTGAGAGCTGTGTGTTTTTTTCCACCCGTGATGGAATTTCCTGAAGAATGCCCGTTTTTGTTATCACACGAATGCTGCTTTCTTCAGTGGGTTCCCCCAGGATATTCAATCCGCCGATCTTGTACAGAATCATTCCATTAATTCGAGAAACGACGTGTTGCAGATTTTTCAACACCATGATGTTGCTCGTGGTAAGTTGAGAAAGGGAAAAATCGAGGCTTAAGAGTGCCTTAAAGAGGATGCCATCGACCTTTTCGCTGATTCGACTGGTACCGACAGTTACTGTCTTTGCCTGATGCTTAATCGCATCGATGGGTCGCGCCGTTTCATTAATGGACTCTGCCAGGGAGGTGAGCAGGGTATTCAACATATTGAGAGCCGTGCCCTTTTTGCCGAAGTCCAGTTCAAAGTCGGACACCGGCAGTCTTCCCGAAAGATACTTCAGCAGAAGGGTCAAATCTGAAGAGGCTTTCAATCCCATGCTCGCCGGCAGACGATTCTGTCTCTTCTCCCGTCGGAATTCCTTATAAAAACCGGCTATCTTTTCTCTGAATGTTTTTTCAAGAACAATCTCATAGACATCCATGCCCAGCTGCGAGAATCGTTCGATGGTATCTTTCAGGTCCTGCCTGAACTCGTGGAGAAAAATGGAACTGTCGTTGATGGTAAGCGCCGCGTAATATCCCCACAAATGCCCCACCAGGGTATTCAGGATCGGTGCAAGGTGCTGGCGCGTTGGAGGAATATGAAATACATCTTCCGCATAGGGCACAAACCCATTTTCGCCCCTGTTGGCCACAACAATGGGGGCTGCTTTATGCGCTTTAAATATGGCAGTGTCTTTAATAATGTCGCCAATGACCGCGCCGTTGGTCCCTGCGGCACACACAAAGATCAGAGGCTCGGAGGATAGATCGATATGTTTTTTGTCTTCCACATAGTCTGTTGAAATTGTCTTGTAACAAAGTTCGCTCAGTTTGATCCGTATCTCATCGGCTGCTGCTTTATTTGGGCCGCTTCCCACAACCGCCCAATAGGTTCTCTTCAGCGCAAGCCGTTCAGCCGACTTTTTTATGCTATTCCCCATTTTTAGAATTTGCCGCATCTGGCCGGGCAGGGAGAGCAGGCTCTTGATCTCCCCGCTAATGAAATTTGCATCTCTTTTGCCCAGAATACGAGCAAACCTCAGTCCCACTAAGGCCCCCGCAACAATTTGGGAATAAAAGGCCTTGGTGGATGCCACCGACATTTCGATGTCCCGACCACTGCTCGTGTACATCACACCATCCACGATAAAGGTGATATCCGAATCCCTTCGGTTGACGATGGCCATGGTAAATGCGCCGCGCGCTTTCACCATGTCCATGGTTCGGTTGGTGTCGGTTGTGGTCCCCGACTGAGAGATGGCGATAACAAGGGTATCAGCCATAGCGCCATTTCCCTTTGTTTCGCTCATCCTGAATCCGCTCAGTTCAGATGCCTTCAATGCCGAGACCTGGATGGCCGTATCGTTGATATAGTAGTTTAGAATTTCCGAGCAGGCCAACGCCGCAACCCCTGCCGTTCCCTGCCCCACAAAGAAAATGCGTCTTAATTTCCCTGAACTAAGGGCATTTTCGATAGAAGCGGGAATGACCTTTTCATCCAACGCCACGGCATAACATCCCGGTTCACTGTTTGAGATCCGCCATCGGTTCAGTAGTGTTTTCTCAACGGAATCGGGAGACTCTGAGATTTCCTTTAAAAAATAATGGGGAAAGTTCTGACGATCGATATCCCTTGAATGAATGGGGGTGTGTTTGATGTCTTTTTCCCGTATGGCGATGGGGCTTCCATCGTAGGAAAGCGCCTTGATGCCATCAAGGCCACCCCTTGAGTCCTGATCCAGGATGTAGATTTGTCCCCTGTAACCTTTTTCGTCACCATCGGCTCTGTCATCACCTGTCAATTTGAGGTAGCGGGATGTCTCCTCGATAAAACCGTAGACTTCGGATGTGGGCATGTAGTGATCATCGGCAAGACCGACAAAAAGTGCCTGGCCGCTCCCTCTTTGGGCCAGGAAGACTTTACCCGGTGCCAGGTTCGTATGCATCAAAATGGCATGCGATCCCCTGAAGTCGTTTACGGCACGACGGAAAGCTTCCTCCACTTCAAAACCTGCCTTAAGATATCCCTCAATATGTAGTGGTATGATTTTGGTGTCGGTTGTGATTTCATCGGGTATCAGGTCCCCATAAGAACGCTTCAGCTCCAGATAATTGTCGATATCCCCATTGAGGCATGCATGTATGACGCCGGGGGTGTCCCGGGAGGAAAGAAGACACCCGTTGTCAAGCGGATGACAGTTGGCTTCACTGATGGCGCCAACCGAGGCCCAACGGGTATGTGCGGAAACGGTATGATACTCAATGGGTCTTTTCGTGAGAAACTGCAGAAGCTTGTCATTTCTGATCTCTTGTCTGATAAACGAAATGTTGTCTCCCAGGTGTCCCACCTCAGCGGCGATTTTGTAGGTGAACGCAATTGACAGCAACCCGGTCGGCTTATTTCCACCGGATTTTTTGACAGTTATCGAACCGTTTAGCAGCATCCCGATACTTGAACGTTTTTCCAGCTCTTTAGACAAACGTTCTTTTTTTAAAAAATTTACGTAAGTTTCAAATTCGTTCATCCTCAGGAGGAACATAATGGAAATGCCGGCAGAATCTCTTCCTCTCACTTCCAGTCGGTCAAGTCCGTTTAAGACTGAATTGATTTCCTTAAAAATTATCGCCGCGGAAGACTCACGCAACACACCCGGTTCTCCCGCCAGTTCTCGAACCGCCTGGATGTTGCCGATCACTTCCTTTTTTAGAGACCATGCACTGTCCTTAAGCTTTTCAATTCGCTCATAGACAGTTTCGAGTTCGGCGGGGAAAAGAGATTCCATATTTGTGGAAAGCCAGGCCGTTTCATCATGAATGACGTCATGAAGTCGTTGCGTTTGATTTCCCAGCTGCGATTCAATCTCTTTTTCTTTGAGGATTTCTATAAAACCGTCGTGTCTCCTCAAGGAGGTTACCGTTTGGAAAAGTGTTTCTATATTATCTCTTCCACCGAAGTGATGTTTGTTGAGAGAAACACTTGAATTCTTACAGTCAAGGCAACGATTTGTCTCAACACGGTGAATTATTTGATCCAGTTTACGCCAGTCCGCATTACCGTTTTGGAGTGTTGTTTTTTTCTTGAACGAAACGATTCCGGCTAAACCGCAGCAACAGAAGGCCTCTCGAATCGGGAAAAACACGAAACAATCAGGGGGTACTTCTTTAATGGATTTACAGAAAAAGATGGGGGCAAAAAGATACCTCTCCAGACGCGGAACGGATTTTTCCATGTAGCATTGCATGAAAGTTAGCGAATTGCTAAGAATTGCAGATGCTTTTATTTGTTTGAGGCGCCAATGTGATTTCATTTTGATATCCCTCGATTCTGCTATTATCCGGTTTGTTCAGATAGATTATGGTTCTATCTTTTTGCTCATCGGTTATACGTGAGCTCCTGCTTGTGCTCGGAGTAAGTTCCCGGTGTGAGCGGCGCCGGTCCGCTCCAGAGGATATCTTGTCCAGCCTGTACGGAAACAGTACAACTCTGGATAGACTTTATATAGTTCTGATATGCTTCCACGGTCATGAATGCCTTCAGATCGGGCAAAAAGTTCGAACTTTCGATGTAGAGGTAAAAATAAAGCTGGGTCGAAGTCGATGACTGAAAAACCATTTCGCGAATTCCACCACCGGATTTCACATAACGGTATTTGGTTGTCCCACTGACGGTGCCGGCTGGAATGGTCTGTGTAAAGATTTGCCGCATAACGGACGGATCGCCCGGTTCCGGGACTTCAACTTTGGCTGTCACATCTTTATCAAAGGGCATCTCGAAGACATCTTCTGAATCCTTCTTAAGGTAACCCACCACGCTCATGCGGTCCAAATCGTCGTAGTCAGGACTTCCGAAATAGAACGTGATCTTGGTTTTCTTTTGTTCGAGTACTTTGGCGGAATCGGCCGGCGGTTGCGGCGTCTGACCGGGAGGCGTGTAAACAACTTCGAAGGTTTTTTCACCAATGTTGCCGGCGGCATCACGCGCAACTACCGTGATGGTCTGAGTCCCTTCTTGAAGCGGGATATCGCCGGCTTCCCAGAGCCATCCAAGCCAATTTGAGGTGCTGCCGGATACAGAACCGGTAACAACGGGGTCAACGCCGACCTGCCAGAACATGGATTGAATCGCGCAATCCTCATCCAGTTCGCCCTTCAGGGTGATAGACGGCTGTTCCGTTTGGTAAGGTCCGTCAGACAACGGGGAGGTAATGCTGATCTGCGGTTCGTTCACATCGTTCACGCAGCATTCCTGGGCGTAAACCCCTGAACCCAGAGATAAAATAGCAAAAATAGCAACCATAAGAAACAACCTGGAATTGATTGAAAAACATTTTTTTAACATTTTCATAGTCCTCCTTCTTAAATTTTGGGGTTATTAAAGATCAACAAAACAATGGCTTCAAGTTGCGGCCATATAAATAAAAGGCGGAAATTAGAAATTGTATTGTCCGTGATTTACCGGTGAGAAACACTCGGCCTGAGAGGAGCGAGTAACCTCTTCAGGGAGGCATCGCATTGGGAACGAATGCGCGCCAGTTCCCTTTTTTCGAAAAAACCGAACAAATAAAGAAGCGCGGGAAAGAGCATCAAAAGAATGATTTTAAGCAAAATTTGAATCCCCATGTGCCATTCGGGTAAATGCGTCCCCACAAAGAGCAGTATTCCAAAAACCAGAAATGATCTGGCCATTTTTATATAAAGGTATGGTACATGGAACACTCTTTGCGAGATGATAAAGGTGAGGAGGCTCCTGACAAAATAAGCGACCAGCGTGGCCCACGCCGCACCCATGATGCCGTATTTTGGAATGAGGATAAAACTCAAGAGTATATTTACCCCTACGGTAACAAATAGCAAGGGAGGGAACAGCATGGTTCTTTTCATGATGTAAAGACCCCTGCTCGGTATAAAAAACAGGAATTGAAATACACATGATACCGCAATGAGAATGACCACTGGATAGGCATCGGCATATTTAGCAGAGGCAAACAGGAGTAGAAGGGTCTTTGCCCATAAATATCGTAAACAATGACAGGAAAAGTATCAGAACAAGCGTATAGGCTGCGATGTACGCGAAAATCTGTTTTGCCTGCTCCGGTGCTTCCTCTTTTGCCGTTTGGTAGTAAAATGGAAGAATGGCAGAGTGGACGCCGCTCATGGTCAATTCAAATATGATGCTGCCTACCGCATAACCGACCGAATAGATGCCGATAAGGGAGAGTGGGACAAAGTACTGAAGGATGATTTGATTGGCCATTCTGAGTGCCCAATTCCCGAAACGAACCGGGCTTTCGGGTAAACCGAATGCCAGGGACTGCTTCACCACGGTCCACGAAAAAGCCGGGGAGAGATAAGGTTTAAGATACTTCAAATATACCATGCTGAAAAGAATGGATACCCCGAAAGTCGCGATGATGGGACCCAGCGCCTGCATGTGGTAGATAACGACGAGGATCACGGAAAAGATGACAATGAACAGGGCCTGAAGAAAATTCAGCAATACGAAACGTTTGGCAAGACCTTTTGCTCGAAACAAAGTCCGTGGAAGAATTCCTGCCGTCATCATGAGGACGGTGAAGATGGTGAGGGTTCCATAGGGATGAAATGGAATATCCTTTATGACCAGGGGCCACAAATATCCTCCCAAAGCGGTAAAGACAATCGAGATCAGTACGCCCAACCCGGTAGTGAAAAAGAAGAGCGTTGAAAACAATCGCTGTTCGTCCCGAAAACTCTTGCATTCATAAAAAAGGCGCATGGATGAAGCGGAGGTTCCCGCCTCAAAAACCACGGAGAACAGATCCCGAACAGTTCGAACAATGGACAGAACACCGTACTGGCTCGTCGTCATGAAGCGGGTGAAAACCGGCATGGTAATGATGGAAAACGCGCGAAGAAAAACGTTTCCGATGGTATAGATCGAGGTTTCCGCCAAGAGCTTTTTTAATCGATTGTACATCCCAATCCTGTCCCGTGCTGTTCTTTACGCATTATATTTTCAAAGACCGGTCGTTTTTCAATGCCGAAGCCCGCTGGCCCGCGGAAACGCTGCCTCATCTCAGCCAGGACTTCTTTCTGTAGCCAGAAATAGAAATCGGGCAATTTCTGATATAGGGCATAGATCCCTTTCCTCTTTAATTGAAAGACTTCATCGCCTTCAACCACACGCCCGGGGATGGATGTGACGGCTGATGAAAAACCCGCTTCTTTAAGTATTGCTGCGATACGCTCGCTTGAATGTTGCTTATCGCCGGGATTTGGATAGCTAAAATGCCGGATTTCTTCGCACAGCCTTTCTTCTAATACTCTTTTGGACGATAATATTTCATTCCTTGCTTCATGCTCGGGGATATTGGGCAGCGAAGGGTGTGACAGGGTGTGGGCACCGAATTGCATGCGGTAATTTCTCATTAATTTTACATCGCTCCAGTTTAGCATAATATCATCGAGGGAGAGCTTATCGGCTGTGCTGATACCTGCTTCTCGGCGCAGTTCCTCCAGGATTTCTTCCCTCTGCCACTTTTCCATGACAACGATTTTGGCCTTGAGCTCTTGTATCGTCGTCAACCTTTCTTTCTCACTTTCCATGGAAAAGCCTGCTTTCAGCGAATTTACATATAGAGATGATTTGGGGCTCTGAAAAATAATGTGCCGCAATTCAGATGTCCACAGAGGCCTTTTAGCGTCAATACAATCCGTGGTCAGATAAAACATCGCAGGAAAGCCATATTTCAATAATTGGGGAAAGGCGTATAAATAGTTGTCCTTATAACCGTCATCGAAAGTAATTGACAGGGGCTGCCGGGATATCCGGCAATCACCATTAACATAGGCCAGAAGCTTTTCAAGTGTTACCACCTCAAAGTGACGATCAATAAACGCCAGTTGTTTATCAAAGACGTCCACGCTGACGGAAAGGCTCGGATGAACATAGTCGGCATACCCGATTTTGCCGGTGGGGCGTATAGAATGGTATTGCAGAATCAGGGCGCTTCGCTGATTCTGAGCATTAGCCCAATACTCAAGGCCCCGGCGACTCAGAAAGACCGTGTTCTTGAAAATTCTTTTCATTTGGCCGACAAACCTGGCAATGTTTCCGTGGTCCGACATTATCTGACACCTTCCATATTTGTTATTCTCAGCGCAAGTCTTTCAATTTGATCAGCGCAATCTTTAACGGAGCTGATAACATCCTCAATCGTCATTTCGGAGCAGTAGTCGTGAGGATAAACGTCTTGCGGTTTTTCTGTCTTTTTATCCATTTCGGTCTCGACCTTATAGGATTAGTACCTGGTTTTCTGTCATAAAAAACAAGAAATTTTCGATCAGCAGAGCTTAAAACTTAAACCTATGGCTATGCCGCCTGAGAATAAAAGGGGAGGGCAAAGGGCCTGTAATCAAAAGGGGTCCGTTGGGGGTGGGATCACATGGCCCTTTGCCCTTGTTGGAGGAAATAACGGCTCAATGGGTTTTGGTTGACAGAAAGTATTTGCATAGCCCTGCGTTCTCAGAAAGGCCATTAGAATGCTATGGACACAGGTTTTCTCCAACCACCGATACGGTTCCATCATCCCAGATATTTCCATTGATGTGACACAGATCGATAATGTCCGCGGACAACTCGATATTCCGGTTCATATGAAGATCACCATTTTCGATATTAAAAGTAAGCCAGCACTCTCCTTCGATTGAGGAAGTGGATATGGACACATCCCGGTTCAGGTGAATGTCCCCCCCGTTTTCGGCTCGAAAGTTTATATGGGAATAACCGAGTATCGAACTACCGGTTCGGACATGTATGGGTCCGCCGTTTGAAATGAAGTCAATATGACGGCCACTGATAAAACTGTTCTCCTTGACAAACAGATCTGCTCCTGGGCGGGTTACCTCAAAGTATACATCTCCAGCCCAATTGCCGTCGCTGTCTCCGCCCAAAAGTATCTTGGCCCCGTATTCGATCTGCAACAAATTATTGGCCACAATCTGAAGATCATTCCCTTTGAGGTTCGGATAAGATCCTGAAACGACAGGAGAAAGAAGATCACTGATAATCTCGCCACCATCCGTGAGTATAAATTCCGAACCTTTGAATAGCGTCTCCACACGCGTAGCCTGATCCCCCATAATTTCCACGGGTTTGTCAATGACCAACCTGCCGGCATATTCCGTCTTTCCAACGGGACATTCGAAATATCCGTCTCCATCGTTGTCCACCATGGTGATGTCGGATTGTCCATCGCCATTGGTATCAAATTCTATTGTTGAGACGATATAGGTCAGGGTGAGTCGAGCGCCATAACCATTTTCACTCATGTAAACGCTACGTTTGTCGGTGCTCTCCTCATCAACGGCGAAAATGGTCAAAGCATTTCGTGGCAACCACCCGGGTCTGTTCACAATTTCTTGAACAATTGTTGCTAGATCAGGTGTTTTATTCCATCCCATCCGTCGCCAGGAACTTGAATTTTCCATCACTTCAGCAACAGTTTTCGAGCGATAAACCATGTCATACAGGTTCGTCGAAAAGGATTTCGAATTATCGGAAGCCTCGCCTCTGTAAACCACATTGATGGGCGATTCGTTTCTGGTATTGCAAAAGATTTCCAAGACCGCTTCAATAACCTCAGCTCCGGGGGGGATAGGCACATTTTCGAAACGCCATCCTACCAAATAACCATCTCCAACATATGCATAAGTGCTGGTGATGTTTCCAGCACCGTTGTACAATTTGCAGTAGCCGTCACTTTCCTGAGATTGAATGGCCAGGGTTTTCGTGATGATACTTTCCCCAAAAACAACTTGCGACATCAGGATCAGGGCCATTATCATGATTAAAAAGATTTTGCCAAAATGTATTTTCATTTCTACACCTCTATTACGAAGATACCAGTTTTTGTCCTCCCGGCCACATGAAATGGGCTTTTCGAAAAACCCGGCGCAAGGGAACCTTGACTAATTGAAGACCTAGGAAAAGCGCTGGACCCGGATCATCCCAAGCAGACACAGCATATGTTCGAGTTCCTTTGTAGGAAGAAACCCATTCGATGATTTTGAGATTCCCTGATTTAATATACTCTATGGAAGATCTGAGATCTCGTTCCTCATGTATCCATTTCACCGGCTGGCGAAATCCGTTGTCAACAGGCTTTGCAAAGCCCACCTGATCACAATAAGCCATATATTCAATATTAAGGCCGCATGCACTGCTGACACCATGGGGAAACCATGTCCTGGCACTGACTTCAATTATTTTGAATTCTTGATCGCGCTGATCCCACATGAACTCCACTGATCCATAGCCTGAATATTTCATAGCGCTGAGAATATCGATCGTCATTTCAGATATGCGCGGGTCCCATCCACTTTCGGCCATGCTTGAGGTGCCGAACTGTGGTGGATACTGACGAAGCTTACGGCCGGTAAACATGCAGAGAGGGCGGGATTCAGCGTCAAAATAGGTGAGCGAAAAGGAAAGACGATGATCACCTCCGGGAATTCGCTCCTGGACGACAAGATCGTTATGATGCGCCCGGATTCTCTGAAGCGTGCGTATGAATGCCTCTGCGTTGGATACCTCGTACAACTTGTTGTCCGGAAAGCATTTCCGCCATCCCAGATTGGGCTGTATCGGCTTGATGATACAAGGGTATCGAATTTCTTTCGAAACGTGCTTGCAGTCATCTTCTGTTTTCGGAAAGAAAGTCTGCGCAATGGGAAACCCATATTTGTTTGCAAAACTGTAAAAACGTTGTTTATCCAAAGAGAGCCTGACAACCTGCTTGCTCGGAAAGGTGAAGTGGTAATAATCCCGAAGTTCCTCACGCCTTTCAGAGACCAAATGCAAGCTGTGGTCTCCGGAAGGGAAAAGTACCGCTTTTTCAGGTAATTGTTTCCCTAGATCGATGAGAGTTCGGATTAAGCCATCCCCTTTTTTGAAGTCCGGACACATGACCTTTTTGCAGTATTGGGTTCTAGCCGTATACTGCTTGAGATCCCTGTCAATGCCAATGACTGGAATTCCCTGTCTCCCCAGCGCCCGAACAGTCGCGAGACCGTTTTGACCAAGGCCCAGGACGACGGCGGTGGGTGCATTGTGTTTAAGTGTTGCCATGAAAACCTCCAAAGCCTTTTAGGAACAACAGCGGAGCAAAACAACTGAGAAATGTATCAAGTCATATGAAAAACACTAAGGCAATCCGTTTCATTGCATGCTCCAAGGATGTTTGTTTTAACTGCCGGTAGCCCGGCTGATTTGGCCCAAAAGGTTCAATTTTATTTTACGCAACATCGCCGATTTTTTTGCTTCTCCGCGGATCGCAACATAAGAACGAATCGCTGAGAAAGGGATTTTTCTCATAAATCCTGTGTTTTGAACGAGAATGCGAAGATTCCAGCGTTTTTTGTCGGTCCATTTAAACTTGTAGGGTTCAGCCCCCCTCGTAAAGTCAAACTCATTGAATTGGCCTTTTTCAAAGACGTCTTCCAGAAGATGCGTAAGAACCAGTTCTCCCGCAAAAAATTTTGTGAAAGCCGGATCAAAAGCTGTAATCAACCAGGTAAACTGTGACCCCATTATCGCCGAAAGGGAAAAAGCGATGACGCTTTGATTCAGCTCGAGGGTCAACAGATGCAACCGGCCGTTGACGGCAAAATCGGCGCTCACATTTTTATAGAAGGTCCGTTCCTTTTCGCCGGCGAAACTAATTGAAAGGTTCTTATCTTTCCACCGTTTCTCATACACACGAATGAGTTGCGGAAAAATGCGGTTGGTTGATTCCGGGT
Organism: Desulfatiglandales bacterium; assembly: GCA_963664475.2. Lineage (GTDB taxonomy): Bacteria > Desulfobacterota > DSM-4660 > Desulfatiglandales > Desulfatiglandaceae > NaphS2. Next base: position 80,672 of record CAXXXE010000001.1, on the reverse strand, counting down.
CTTCGTACCGGCAAATTGCCACTTCACCCAAATCCTCCAGACGCCTCATGCGTCGTTTAAGATCCTTGCGACTCGATTTGGATCGTTTTCCAGCGTAAAAAGTCGCCCAGTTGTCACCATTCAGAGGCAGATACGGGCAAACGATCGAATTCTGGATATGAGAGTTGATGTGATGCTTTAAAAAAAGGTCTTTCAGCACCGGCAAATTGGGTGAATCTTCCGGAATATCCATCAAATCCATCACGTCCCAGTTAACCTCTCGAACCATGTAATCAAAGAAATTTTCCAGCACGTCTCTTCGAAATTCCTCTTCTACACAAAAATCAAGATGATCCGCATGTCCGGAGCCGATAAACTTGGCGATACGGAACGGAATTCCGCAAAAATGATAGGTGAACACCGCCAGGGGCGCTATCCCAACCATCCGGTCTCCTTTGAACGAAAGCAGTATGCAAAGCCTCTGATCCTGACCAAAACAATCCCACCAGTTGAAAACCCATGAAGGCGTCAGAAAAACAGTACTGCTTTTATGATCATGGCTCAAAATGTTCATCCAGGCATCTTGATGAGGGGCAAACTTGTCGAGCGTATCAATCTGCAAAATTTCCATGAGAATTCCTTGAAAACGAAATATAGGCGTTATGAATTGTGAAGTTATTTTGAACGTTATGCCAGGCGGGTCCCGTGGACAATTAAACCGTAATCCCCAAGAGTTCTTATGGATGTCTTTGACAACTTGCCTTTTTCAATCCATTGATGGACATCGGAAGGGGAGTAGTAATGAACGTATGGATAAAAAAGCCGATCCATCCAATCTGTGCAGCAGGTTTTGAAGCTTCGGTTTGAATAGAGCTTGATGTGGGAAGGCGTTATCATGACCAGTGTTTTCTTGAGGGAAGGCCATTGAACGAGTTTTTCATAGGGGCGGATCAGGAACACATAATCGATCAAGCCGAGCATAAAACCAATCATGCGAACCATCGGATTCGGCAGTTTGGTAGTGATCTTCCGCATGGCGCCCAACAAGCCATAACTAAAGGGACGGGCATCATTATAGAGATAGACGATAATGGCCCCTTGAGACTTCAAACAGGGTATCATCGACTGAAAGGCGGTCGGGGGATCGTTCGTATGGGGCAAGGCCCACAGGCTGTAAATGACGTCGAGACTTTCAGGCTTAAATGGGGGATGAAACATATCTCCCTGCACCACATGTATCTCGGGCAGGTCCACGGTATTTTCAAAGGCAGCGTCTACGGAATTGCTGAGATCCATGGCGAAAATCTCGCGAGCTCCCTGTTTTAGTACGTCTTTTGCGTGTCTTCCCGCACCGCAACCCGCATCAAGAACCCGTTTGCCCTTAAAAAATTCTTTTTCAAGGGCGCCTACGCCAATGGAAAAATTGTCATCTTCGTAGTCTTTGAATTCATTCCATTCATAGCTGAATCTTTGGATGGTCTTCTCTTTCCCTTTAACTTCCATGGCATCGATGAGGCTGGTTTTTTCGCCATTTTTTAACGGGGGAAGAGTGTTCTCAAAACGCTTGAAAAAATCCGGGTAGTAGGGGATGAGTGTGTGTCGCAATTTGCTGGGCAGTAGCCGGGGTACACCACCGATAACAGGGTACCACGTTTCGCACGAACACTCCAGAACACCCTCCATCACTTCCGTACCGAAACAACTCTTACAGTTCACGGGGCCATGGAACCCGCCGGAAAGATTAACGCCATGTTGACTGCACCATCTTTTGCAATACGGCGTATCAGCGCTGGATGGGAACTTTGATGCACGGGCATTTGCGCTTTGAAAGGTGCGCAGGTTCAGGAAACGGCCACATTCGGGACAAACCAAATCATCAAGTGTAAAACATTTCATTTTTACCCCCCCTTTTTTAACAATCTGATTTTTCATTTAGGAAAGAATCGTACAAGGACTCAAACTTCCCCACCATCGTTTCAGTACCGTAGTTTTCAAGAATGATATCCCTTCCACGGTAACCCATTTCTTCAATAAGAGATGGATTCTCTAGTAATTCCATTATCTTGCTTGCGTAACCGGTTTTGGATGCGGAATCGATCAGGTACCCGGCATCACCATCTTTGATAAGTTCACGAGTTCCCCCCGCATTCGAAACAACGCATGGAATCCTTTGGGCCATGGCTTCCATAACCACGTTTGGAAACCCTTCCCCGTATTTTTTTCCGTTGGAGGTGGTGAGAAGGAAAACATCGAAATAATGGATGAGCATCCTTGCATCCTCCCTTTCTCCGGTAAACATGATACGGTCCGAAATGCCCAGCGCCTGAGCATGGGAATGAAGCTGCTCCCTCATCGGTCCATCCCCCACTAAAACGAAGTAGGTATCCGTACGAGTCTTCAATACCTCGTTAGCCACCTCCAGAAAGAGGATGTGATTTTTGATGGGAACCAGACGCCCCACGGTCCCTACGATTCTGGCATCTTGTGGAATATGGAGAGAATTTTTAAACCGGGATTCGGCTATGCTGGTCCATCCATTCGGAGAATCAATCCCGTTATGGATTACAACGGTTCTGATTTCGGATCCCAACCTTTTCACGAGATGATCCCGAAGAGATTGTGAATTACAGACGACAACATTAGAGCGTCGGTAAACCAATCGATCCGCTGATCCCTTTAAAAGATCGGGAAACCGGTTGAAAGGATGAAAGCTCCTGTAGCTCAAGATCAAAGGGCGACAGCCCGTCAAGAGGGCGTTAAGGCCGGCATAGGTATTTCCTGGAGGTTGAAAGGCATGAACGATATTCGGTTTCCATGCCGATGTAATTCGGGTGAGCGCCAAGAGGCGGCCGAAATCAAAACTTTTTTTTCGTTTCAAGGAGATGACATCGATTCCAAGCTGCTGAATCTTCTCGATCCAATATCCTTCTTCGGACAAACACACGACCTTCGGCAAAAACCGATCTCTGTCCAGATATTTAAGAAGTAAATAGAGCTGTTTTTCCGTGCCCCCGATTCCAAGACTTCCGACGACGAAAAGAATCCGGGCTTTTTTTTCTTTCAAATTCATTGGTTTAAATTGATTTTAATTAGGAATAAGTGGGTGCTGTTTCAAAAGAGAATCATAAAGGCCTTCCATTTTCCGAACCATCCCGGCGGCGTTGTATTTTGAGGAAATGTTTTCTTTCGCCTTTTGCCCCATCTGTTTGAGTAAGATTGGATTGTCAATGAGTTCAATAACGGCTTCAGCCATCGCGGAGGGATCTTTCGGCGGCACCAGGAGTCCCGTTTGCCCATGGACAACGGTTTCCATGTTTCCGCCAACGGATGTGGCGATCATCGGTACTCCCAGTGAGCCCGCCTCCAACAGAGCGTTTGACATACCCTCAATGATGGATGCGCAGACATAGATATCAAAAAGTCCTAAAAGGCGATCTGCGTTGTGTTGCCATCCCAGAAAACGGATGTGTTGGGCGATACCCAGTTCCCCGCACATTTTTTCCATTTCTGATCTCAAGGGGCCGTCCCCAATGGCCACAAAATGGATGTTTGCTCGCGCCCCGATGACCAGAGAAGCCGTTCGAATAAAATGCTCATATCCCTTTTTCCAAAAAAACCTGGCGACCGTTCCCACTACGAAAGAATCGGATGGAATATTCCATTTTTGTCTCAGCGTTTGCAGGGTTCTTTCGGAATGCTTTGTATTACCTGAGCCGTTTACCCCATTGTGAATGACGATAAGTTTTCTTTTTGGGCAGGATTCAACCGAACGGACGAACTTGGAGACCGCTTTGGAATTGGCGGTGACCCGATCCGCCAGACGGTTTCCCAATCGGCAGGCAAGTAAGGGCAGATTCTTGTAATGGTCGAAACTTCTTTTGCTGACAATTACAACGGGGACTCTCGAAAGGCGCCCTATCAAAGCCGCCACCAGATTTCCTTCAAAAAGATACCCATGAATTACTTTTACATTTCTCAGGGTCAGTACCTTTTTCATGTCGAGCAGTTTTTTCAAATTGAGTGGAGCGAAAAGCTTTCCTTCCAAACAAAGGTCCATAACCTCAATGCCGAGAGCTTTATATTCTTGATAAAGCAGCGTATTCTGACTGTTGCCCAGGCAGATGAGGATGGGATAAAATCGGCTGCGATCCAATTCTTTAAAAACCTGGAGCAGATGTCTCTCCGCCCCGCCCATGTTTAAATTGTGTATGCAATAGGCGATTGAAATCATACGGAAAGGGTTCCTTCCAACTGTCGGAGGTGGCTCTGTTTCATGACAATGGTGATACCTACGAGAATAAAAGGAATAATCTCGAGCCATGCCTCTGTGAACAGAGAAAACATGAGGAAAAGCAGTAAAGTGGTCCGAATGCTCTTAACCATCCACTTCGGTGGTAAACTCGATGACAATTGTTGGGCTTCCAACCAGCGAAGATCTCGCCATGTGCTCAAGAAAAGCCCAAGAAAACACAACAGCGCCGGAATGCCGCCCGTAACGAGGGCCCACACATAGGCATTATGCGTCGCCACCCGTTTATGGTCGTAGTCCATTTGTCGAATCCAGCGGAAGTTTCCAGGGCCCACTCCCATGAATTTTGAATCAACCAGCACCTTAAAGGCAGCTTTGAGCGAATCACTTCTCTCGGAAATGGATTCTGACGCCTCTTTTTGCGAAGAACTCATGGAGAATGCCGTTATCCGTTCCAGATTTTTCCGGGGGACAAACTGGAAGGCCACCACGACTAGACATATGGCTATGGCCAGGGTTAGAAAAATATGTCGAAGGTCAAATCCTGCTTCGAACGCGAAAATAAGGGAAAGCAAAATAAGATTAATAAGGGCATTTCGAGAGGCGGTTAAGAAAACGCAAATGATAAGAACGCCCATTAGCCCAAGTGTCAGTATTTTGATTATTGTCTTTTTCAACTCTTGACGAAAATACCATATAGCAGTGACGCCAAAGAGGCAGTAAAAGGCAAGATGATTAGAGTTTTTGGCCATTTTGATGCCGAAAGTCGCAGATGCCCTGTAGTCTCCCATGCCGAACAAAGCTGATTGGATAGCGGACGGAACTGAACAAAGGATGACCACAAGAAGAAGGCCGAAAACAAGATTCAAATGATGTCTTGTCCGAATGAAATAAATAAAGAATATGATAAAGGCGAATTGAGAGAAATAATTCCACAACTCAACACGGGTACGGTCCAGCAGGACAAGATAAGTGGGGGCGGCGGAACTTTGCCAGGTAGCCAAAAGAAAGATTATCCCGATTGCGGCGAGCCATTGGATTTGCCCTACGCGAAGAAACCATATTTGACCATCACGGTATATTCGGTTCAGCAGTAGAAAGCAGAACAGCAGTCCGAGAAGATTGTTAGGGGTGACAAAGCCGGATCCCCGCAAAAAAGATGGATATGACAGCAAAAATGTGGTCAAGAAGGTGAGGATACCGTATTCGGGCTTCAGGGCAAAAAACACCGCCATCATGATACCCGAAACACAAATAAATGCTTCGCGCTGTAAATCCAGAAGCGCGAGCATAATGGCGATAATGGAAATACTGAAGAGAATCAGAGATAACGGAATCCAAGACAATGGTTTTGTGGGATTCATGATGTGTCTCTTGTTGAGAATTCAAACCGGAAAAATGTTGGTATAACCAGGGAGGGTGATGAAAAATAAACAGATACTTAGCGGGTCATTATGACGCCAAGGATTTTTGCCTGGACCTTGTCGAGTAGCGATTTGGCACGCTCCACACGCTCAGCCAATTCCCCCGCTTTTATGACAAGCGCTACCCCATCGACGAATCTTGCCAGATTGAGACAGTCCGGAGTGTCAATTGGAGGAGCATCAAACAAAACAAATTGGAAGTTGGATCCTAGTTCGGCTACAACTTGTTCCAGTGCTGCCCGCGGAAACCCGCCATTTCCCGGGTTCATTGATTCTCCCACACGGATTAAAGAGAGCCCAGGTTCCGTACTGGGCATGGCGTAAAATTCTATGGGGCGTTGTTCTTCCAGCAACTCCCAAAAACCATCGCATCTTTTTCCTTTGTGAAACCTGTGCAGGGTGGGTGAGTGAAAATTCGTCTCGACCAGAAGTATTCCTTTTCCTTCAGTCCTCCCCATGAAAACAGCCAGATTCAGCGCAACCGTAGAACAATCGCCGCTGTCGTCAACGCCGCAAAGCATCAGGGTCTTCAATCCTTGTGAGCCCAATATTCGAATATTTTTTGTAATACACCGAAATTCTTCCAGCAATTCAGGCGAAAGGTCCATCAATAAACGTGGCAGTTCAAAATAACTTTCTTCTGAGTAAGTCTTCAGATCTGAGCCATTCCCCATCGGAAGACCCTCCAATTGGCGGCTATCCCGTTTCCTGTATACTTCGTAAATTCGGCTCATGGGTTTTCTCCAATGTTTCAAATGACTATGCGTTTACGGCGAAGCAGATCTGTTACCCAGAAGCTGTAAAGTGAAAATTATTCCAGGTATTATCCTAAGGCTGTTCCATCGATGTTGAAAGCGATGCTTTGGGATTGAGCTCGGTCGATGAAGAATCGCTCTTTTCGACCCGGCCACCGTTTTCGTTCAAATATTTCCAAAACTTCCTCAATGTTTTTGCTTCTGTCAAATTTTTCATGTACCGTGAGATACCCCGCTTCAGCAAGACGAATTCCAAGAGCGGCGTCGTCGATCAGCGATTTGATATGAAGAAACAGCTGTTCATGATTTTTTTCAGGGGCAAGCAGGCCATTCTCATTGTGACGGATAAGCTCTGGGATGCCGGCTACAGAGGTTGAGATAACCGGTATTTTCATCGCCATGGCTTCAACCAGAACATTAGGAATGCCGTCTTTTTGAATCCCCTCGCCGCCGCTCATCTTGCATTCGAGTATCTTAAAACGGCCAAGATCCACGTTTTTGCGGAAGAAACTCAGGTGCTGGACCATACAGGGTAGAACAAACATATCCGCGATGGCGTAATATTCCTCAATCAGTCGCTCTTGAGTGACAGATCCCGGCATCTCTACAAATCCTTCAAGATCCAGATCTTTGATGGTCTTCTCCAAAAAAGCGCGTTGTGGCCCCTCCCCGATAATGACAGCACGAAAATCATAATTGGATTGCTTAAGCTGGGACAATGCTTTCAGAAGAATGGGAAGTCCCTTTCGCTCGTGCAGGTCGGAACAGGACATAATAACGGGTTTGTCTTCCGCATGGGGACGGCGGAGGCCGGGATGAAACTTTCGAAGGTTTGATCCATGATAATTCACGTTGATTTTTCCCAACTCCTCACTTGAAAGAAAAGTGGAAAGAAAACGGAGGGCATCTCCCGTGCAGGTGACAACAAAGTCCGCGTTGCGCACCTTTTGCTTGGTCAACGTTTTGATCATGCTCATGTCGCAGGCATGAGAAGTGAAACTGAAAGGAATCCCCAGTAGTTTGGCGGCAACCATGGCAGCTGTCGTGGGGTAGCCGGCCCAGTGTGAGTGCAGTTGGTCAATCCCCTCAGATTCCACAAGAGAAGCCAGCAGAACCGCCTGGGGGAAGAGATATAGCGTTTTCATGCAATGTACCGGATTGAAAATGGTGTGGAAGATGGCATAGAGCAGAATCTTCATGTAAATGCCTGGTCTATTCAGAATCCACCACAGATTTGTTTTCAGGGTCTCTTTTGAAAGGGGAGAGGCTAAATAACAGGTCTTGTTCATCAATTCCACTGATTCCTCATGCAGTATTTTATCGAAAGGGGGTCTCAGGGAATAGATGCTGCTTCCCGGAAAACGATCCATAAGAAGTTTTATTTCGCCGGCAACAAAAGTCTCCGTCAGTGTTGGAAATGTTGACAATACGAATGCGATTTTTTTCATTTTATCCTCCAGTTCAGAGTGCCGATTGACCCGCGGTGATACTGCGGACAATTAAAAAAAATTGAAAGTAACAAAGACGACTAAGCGCACAAATTCAATACACATTTTGAAAGACTCTCTGAAACAGATCCTGAGCACTTCTCATCCAATCCAAAGTGCCGCTGATCTTGGCCTTGAATACCGATACGGTATCTTTGCCGCAGATTCCCAGCCTTTTCAGCCTGTGTATATTTTCATTCCAGCAGTTTCGGCCAATCTCGGATGTGCATGCGAGTTGATATCCAGCAGCCTTTACCATCTGATCTGTCTGATGGGTGACATCGCCGTAATGGGTTGTGCCGCCCGGATAAGAAAAGTACGAAATGGGTTGACCAAGTTTCTCTTCAAGACGGATTTTTGAAGCCTTGAGTTCATAAACCAGGTCCATTTGCGACAAAAGACCCAGATGAGGATGGGACATGGAGTGAGACCCGAATGTGACCAGGCCGGAGGCATGTATGTTTTTTATTTCGGACCATGAAAGCGTACGAACATCCGGATAAATTTCGGGATACTTCTCCATAAGGGGCCTATCCCAGGGATAGAGACTGTCGCTTCCGGTGTATTGGCCTGTCAGGAAAAGGGTTGAGTGGAATCCATATTTTTCCAATATGGGAAAGGCGTTGGTAAAGAAGTTAGCATAACCGTCATCGAAGGTCAGAACAACGCAAGGGTGTTTAATGTCATTTTGTCCTGAACGAAACCGGCAGTATTCTTCGAGGGATATCACTCGATATTCGCTTTGGGCCAGATAAGACATCTGTTCTGAAAACAGCGACGGGGAAACATTCCAGAAAGCATCAATTCCTTCTTTGATATCGGTGATTTTATGATATGTTAAAATGGGAAGTTTTTCATCCCACAAGCATCGCCGTGCTGCCTTGCGACAGAAATAAAGTGCGGGGGCAATATATTTCAAGGTAGTAATAAAGCTTGTCTTTGCGAGATTTCGATACATAACTGAACCTTTCAGAAATTGTAGATACAGCTGAGGATGAGATTCCGCGAACGGTTCAAAAGGGCCGATCTTGACGCAAAAGACCCTCAAGCGATTGATCTCAATATTTTGCAAGGACTTCAGGGTTCTGAATGCGTTTCGCGTCAAAAAATTCCGCTATTGAGGGACTGGAAAGAAGGACTTCAAGATGACGGATTGCTTCACCTCTGTTCCTATAACCTTCGATTTGCAGTAGATGGATTTTTACATTTGAAGTAATCCAGGTTGTTTTTATCTGAACTCGGATGACCCCTTCTTTTGTCAGTCTGTTTTTCCATTCTTCAGCCAGGGTGGCATCCTGGCAGGCGTTTATGAATAAGCAGTAACCGTCATCATTTTTTTTAAAAATTCGTGAATTATCGACCAATGGAGGAAAAAAAACAGTCTGTCCAATTATGATAAGATCAAGGTTCTTAATGTCCGGATTAGCCAAATGGATCATGCCATACAGGTAACTGTTCAAAAATCCGTATATTTCAAGTGCAACACTGGATATCATCTCGCCAGGTTTAATAGTGCGAATCCTGGAAGACACTTCTTCCTGTTCCATGTTGGGGGATTTTGTTCCGGGCACATCCATTGCGTAAAATTCGGCGCCGACATCTCGAATTGAAGGCAATGCAAATGGATCACTTTCCAAAGTGGGTGCTATTGAAGGTGCAATTTCAACCTTGAGATGGGTATCGGCATTTTCCTCACTCATCCGATCGGGTGCCGATTCTTCCTCCGTCACCGGGAATTCAATGATTGGATTCTTTTCGACAACCTCTAATTTTATCAGTTCTGAAGAAGGAACTCTACGCAAACAAACCTCTTCAGGTGAAGCAGAGGGCCCCTTTATATTTGTCTGCAATGGGCCGGCGATTTGGTTTTTGGCTTCAGATTGCCCAACCATGGGGTATTTACGGATGTCAGAAATACTCGCAACCAGATACGCTTTTAATTCAAGGAACTTTTCGGAAATAAGCCGGTTGATATATGTTGAAACTTCCGAAGCCTGGCGGGGGAACCAAACCGTGGAAATAACGAGCATTGAGAAAAAGACGATACAGATGGCCGCCCATTTCAATATAGGTCTATAGCGCCTCCGTTTTTCAGGTTTAGGACCCGAAGCCTTTTTTACATAATGGCTGAGCTCTTTTCTCTCTTCGGGCGGCCCATTGGAATCAAGCACCCTGTCTGGTAAGTCTGGTCCCCCCAGCATCAAATCCTTCGCCGCTTCCGTAACAATGTGCGTGTCAATTTGACGTTTTTCCAATCCATAGCCGATCAGCAACGCATTTTCACAGAGCGCATTAATCAGCCGGGGAACACCCTCGCTATATTTTGCCACCAGAGAGAGTGCCTGTTCCGAAAAAAGCCGCAGCACTTGGGTATTCCCAGCCACCTTCATTCTATGAGCGATATAAAGTGGGACTTCCTCGCCAGGGAGTGGACCAAGTTCAAAACTGGTCGCGATACGTTGTTTGAACTGCCGCAACTCAACTAAATTGAGTTTGTCTTTCAGCTCAGGTTGTCCTGACAATACAATTTGAATCAACTTCTCTTTGGGGGTTTCAATATTTGATAAATGCCTCAGTCCTTCCAGAGCCTTGACACTTAAAGTCTGGGCTTCATCAACCAATAATACAACAATACGGTCACGCATTCCTTCTTTCAAAAGATGTCTTTTCAAGGCCTGCAGTCTTCCGGTGGGGTTTTCTGAGTCCAACGGAACATTTAATTGCTCAATCAAGTCGGCCAGCAGTTCATTGAACCCATTTATTGGGAAAAGGATGGAAGGTACGATTACCTCCTTATTAATAGTCTGAATTAGTTTATTAAGCAGCATTGTCTTTCCGGTACCCACCTCACCGATGAGACAAATGACCCCCTTTCGCTCCTCAATGCCATACCGAAGCATGGAAAGCGCTTCCTTGTAATAGGAATTCAGGTAAATAAAATCCGGGTCCGGACTTATACTGAAAGGTTTTTTGGTGAATCCATAGAATTCATGATACATGATCGAACCCAAAATTAGATTATGATTTCTCGCGAAAACCGTTCTCCGTTACGGTTCCGATAACCGGTAACCTGAGAATCTGAGCAATTTCTTCCACGCTGTTCAATTTTGGCCGGAGGAAATCCAGCAGAAAAACGATAGCAAGAGAAATTAATGCGCCGAGGCCGAAAGACATTGCCGCCGAGGTGAAAACCGGTTTTTTGCTGAGAGGAGGCGCTTTCGCTTTCTGGATAATGCTAACCGAGGTGATCCGTTTTTCTCTCATGGCTTCTATAAAACGCGCATCTTGGAGTTTTCCCAGATAATAGCTGTGCGTTTTTCGATCCACTGCCACCGCATTTTCAATGGATGCAAAGTCGTAGGCCAGCTGATTAAGACGAACGAGAGTGGCTCGGTTTGAAGCGAGTATCGCCTTCATCTCTCCCCGTGAGTTTTTAAGACCATCCAATGTGGCCATCGCCAGTATCAGTTGTTTTTCCGTTTCCTCATGCAACGGGTTGATTGAATGAATGACTTTTCCCTCTACCAGTTTGCTCGATTTCCTGATACGTTCTTTCAGTCTTTCAATCTCTTCATCCTTATCCCTGATTTCCCTTGAGCTTTCAGTATATTTTGTGGATAGGCTGTTCCTTTCCATTTCGAGAGTGGCGAGCTGGTCTTCCAGGGTGTTTACGTTGGGATTTCGCCAATATTCAATATCGCGTTTTGATTGAGGGGCATTGTTTGCCAATACCGTTTTAAGAAAACTGATTTTTGCCTCTAATTCGGCGATTTTCAGGCCCGAGTCCGTAATCTGATTTTTCAGGGAAAATACCTTGTCGGTAATTTTCGCCTTCGCTTGTGAATAGTTGGTCTCAAGTCCTTCTCTGGAACGAAGCGCATCAAGCTTTCGGTAATTTTCGTTGAGGCTGTAGTCCGTTTGCTGAAAACGGTCCTCATAAAAACCCATGGCATCTTCACCTTCAACGTTTTTCGAATAGAATTCCTGGAACAAGGTCGTGAGCGTATTCACGATGTCCTGCGCTCTGTCCGGATCAGTATCCGCGTAGCTGATCTCAATGATGGTTGATGCTGGAATAACACGCACCCCAATCTTCTCCTGCAAGCGTAACACTTCACTGGATTCAGAATTCGCTTCACCGGCCAAACCAAGGGTTCGGACCACCTTCCCGATCAAGTAATTCCCCTTGATAACCTCAGTTTGAGAGTTGAGTTTCTCAGGCGGAATGGCGCTTCTGGAGGCACGTTCGCTGAGCTGGCTTGAGAGTTCTATGTTGACGCGCCGATTTTGTTCAAACATGAGTTTGGATGTAACAGGATAAAGGACGGGCCTATTGAGTGAGATTATGGTGGCCGGCACTGCTGTTATCAGAAATACCAACAGCAGTTGTTTCCAGCGCGTTGAAATTAATGTTTTGAGATAGCGAAGTTGCGAATTAAGATTGCTATTGTCTGCAGATACCATAGCAGCCTCCTTTTAATAAGGTGAAAGGGTTGGGACCTCGGTGAAAGGTTTTGGCGATCAGGCAAAACCCATGACAAAAATGTACGTTTGGTTTTATGGTGGATGGTTTGGATGGTTCAAAAATAAAAAAGTGGGAAAAAGATTGGGACTCAATCTTTTGAGAACTATCTCAGTCGGGGATTAACGCACCGGATGAAAATTTGGGGAATATAACAAGAACTCGGCGTTCCCAATATTTTGAGAAGTCTTCGCAGTTCAGAGATCAAGAGATGTCAATCCCTCTTGCAATGCAAATTTTGTAAGTTGTGCCACACTTTTAAGGCCTAATTTATCCATGATGTTACGGCGGTGCGTTTCAACGGTTTTTACGCTGATATGCAAAGTGGCGGCAATTTGTCGAGTCATATTTCCTTCAGCAATCAGCTGAAGCACTTCACGTTCCCTTGATGAAAGAGCTGAAGTAGAAATACTTGATTCCGATACGGCATGAACATAGTCCTGGATTACAGTCTTTGCGATTGTGGAACTTAAATATGGTTTATCGGCTATGACATGCCGGGCGGCCACAACAATCTCAGAAAAAGCACAGTCTTTTAGAAGATACCCCGTTGCCCCTGCCTTCAGCATTTCTTGAACGAAACGTCTGGTAGAGTGCATTGACAGACCAATCACCTTTGTGCTGGAAGTCGCTGCAATGATTTGTCGCGTCGCGTCAATGCCATTTAGCTCGAGCATGCCGATATCCATGATGACAATGTCAGGTTTAAGTTTTTCCGCCATCTTGACGGCAACGCGACCGGTTTCTGCTTCTCCCACAACTTCCATGTCAGGCTCATTTTCCAACACGACACGAAGGCCTTTTCGAACGATAGCATGGTCATCGGCTAGCAGAATGGTTATCTTGGACATGTTTTTTCGTCCATGACGTTAGATTTATTTTAGTAATTCGGGGCATAAATTGAATTCTTTTAAAAAATACGATGGCACTCATTAAGAAGTCAAGCCTCAAAATAAATGGACTTCTAAATATTCTCATGGTGCAATGAAAAATTTTTACATTGAAAAAATTATTATGTATCAATTAGTAAAACCGCCAGTCAACTGGCCACATGTTGCGGATGTATTGCTGGATGGCAAGGTTGACCTTGGCAACATCGGTCCTTGGGATAAATAAGACGTCGTTGGCCGACAGGCGGGTAGATGCAATCAGGGCCAGGTTAATTTCCGTAATTTTTGCCGTGTCTTTTTCGAGTTTGATCAGGAACACCCTGTTTGAATCCGCCGTATCTTTAAAACCGCCTCGTTCGGTGATGGCCTGCAGGGGCGTTAGGTCGTCTCTAAATATTACCGTTCCTTCGGATTCCACTTCTCCTCCCACAAATATCTTTTGGGAGGACTCAGCCACCATGACCACAACTTCCGGATTTTTGAGCCGGTGTGACGTTAGTCTTTTCAAATTCTGCGCCAGCTCGGTAGGGGTACTTCCGGCTGCTTTTAGCTCCCCCGCTATCTCAACAATGATATTACCATCCGGTCTCACAACGACCTTTTCGTTATGTTTTTCGGTCAAAGGAAACTTGATATCAAGGAGATCACCACTCTGAATGCGATAAGCAACCTTTTCCGGCTGTGTGAGAGGAATTTCCTTGGGCACCGAAGAATAGTCCTTATAAGTGCTGCAACCCCCAAATAAAACAATTAGCGCTAAACCTGCACAAAACCATATTGATTTAATATGTTGTCTTTTCATTTTTGTCTCCTTATGAGTTTCTTTAAGGATTCAGGTAACGTCGCCGTCAATGCCATTCACCTTGTATCCGAATCTATATTGTCGCTTTCAATCATCTAGCGAGCGCCCTTTCTGAAAATGATGACGTCGAAAGTCTCTAACATAATGAAGAGATCCAGCCAAACGGACATGTGCTTCATGTAATAAAGATCATAGCGTAATTTTTCAACCGCATCTTCAACGGAATCGCCATAGGGATAATTGATCTGGGCCCACCCCGTAATGCCCGGGTTTGCAAAATGTCTTTCAGAATAATATGGTATGATCTTTTCCAGCTCCTGTACAAATTTAGGACGTTCTGGCCTGGGGCCTACGATGCTCAAATCCCCTTTCAAAACATTGTATAATTGTGGAAGTTCATCGAGTCTCACTTTTCTTAAAAAAAACCCAAAATTTGTAATCCTGGGGTCATTTTTTTTAGCCCACTGAGGCCCAGATTCCTTTTCCGCATCATGCACCATTGTTCTGAATTTATATATGGTAAAGGGCCTTCCTTGCCGCCCCACACGCGTCTGTTTAAAAATGGCAGGACCGGGCGTTTCCAATTTTATGATAAGAGTGATTAACAGAAGAACGGGTGAAACCAGCACAAGACCCAGCAATGCGATCAATCTGTCTGAGACAATTTTATAAACCTTCGTGAAAACGGTATTTTTAAATCCATCACAAAAAATAAGCCAGCTTGGGTTAATATGCTCAATGAGGAGTTTGCCTGTTATCAATTCATAAAAGGAAGGAGCGTCGTATACTTTGATACCGCTGAGTTTTGCAGTCAAAATTTCTTGAAATGGCAGCACGCCCCTTCGTTCTGAAAATGATACCACCAGGATATGGGGTTTCACCTTTTTAACAAGTTCAATAAAGCCATCGCAATTGCAAAGTTTTGAATCGGTGGGAACAGCGGTGGGCTCTGAATGGCTTCCAACGTAACCAATCAATTCATATTTAGTGTTTCCCGAGCTAATAATCTGGCCCAAAAGGCCGGCCATTTTTCCAGCACCAAGAATCAGAACCTTTTTTGAAACATGAGAGGAACTCCAAACCAAATCGCATATGATATGCCAAGTCCACTGAAACAGACCAAACGACAAAAGAGAGATCACGAGGATGGTGTTGTCCGAAAAAGCAGGTGGCAAAAGATGAAACAACACTGAGAGAAGAAAAAAGGCTAACGCAACATTGGCCAGTACACGAAAAAGCAGTTTTCCTTTGCTGAGTTCTTTTTCTGGCCGATACAATGCGACAATAAAAGAAGATATGAGTACAGAAAGAACAAAAGCAAAAACGCCGGATTCGCTGGGAGGTAGGATGAGGCCTTTATTAATAAGTTTGCCCATTGGTAGTATCAGGACTAAATAAAAGGCGGCAATACCCAAAAAGAAATCCCCCCATAGAAGGATCATAAACTCGAAAGTGAGGTACTGTTTTAAAAAACTCATTGTTCAGTCCTGCCTATAAAAACGGAGAGGGATAAGGATAGCCTTCAGACGGTCACTGAATTATGTTCGTAAATGTCTGAAGAATTGTGCGTGAAACTCGCCAAGTGTTTTTGTGGGGGTTGTTTATTTTTGATATGGAAGACTTTGGAAATTGTGAACTGAACTCTCTTTTGACTGAAGCTACAGCTTCGCTCTATCAGTCACATTCAATATGACTGAAACCCGGAATGTTTGATGATGTGATTAATAATGCTTTTAAATATGGTATTGTCTGACTTATTTTTGCAGTAAAATGTAATACGTTTCTGAAACCGCTGATTTATAAAAACTGCACTGAGTCTGCATTGATTTTCGTACCGACCGAACGACCCAAAAGTTCTATCCTAATAAACAGCCAGCATTCATTTTTCTTATAATCAGGCTCACGTTCAATAACGCCTTCAAATCCCTTCATGGGTCCCCGATCAATTCGGACTCTTTTTCCAGTTTTGAGATGGGAATATACTGTTAACTCGGAATAGTTATCAACGAATCGCATTAGGCTGAGAATCTCTTCATCCGAAACGGGAGTGGGTTTTTTTTCACTAGGTCCCAATAATGTTACAACGCCTCTGGTATTGACGACCTTTGCAAAATTATTAAATGTGGATAAAACATTAACGAATAAGTAACTGGGAAAAATAGGCATTGATATCCATTTCTTCCTGTCTTTCCATTCTCTTCGGCTATTGATTGTTGGAAGATAGGTGGAGACGCCTTTGACCGTCAACTCACGCTCTACAGCGAATTCCGTCCGGTAGCGGGTATATACCGCATACCATTTAAGTGATGCCTCTTGTATTTTGTTCTGACCATTCATGATAATTCTATCCGGCAATGCGAGTCAGTAGATTGTAACTGGCGTAACAAGTTCTTCGTTCGCTTTCGTAAGTAACAAGCAGTGCAGCAATTTTGATGCCAAAATTGTAATTGCAGTTTCATCTAAAGGACAAAAAAAACATTGGCCTATCATCCCCGGTATTTGAGTGAGTTCCAACGTCCGTTAAAAAGCTGTAAGTGATTGTTTTCATAATTTTAAATGTTGCATTTAACTTCGAGCCATCGACGGTTTTTGAGCGAAGGGATTAACCTAGGATGTCAAATGAATTTCAAAAATGAATTCAGAATTCGTTGCGAATTGTTTGTGCGGGCAGCCCGGTAGTGTGTCCAATGGAAACAAGATCACCTTAACCATCAATGATTCTTGGATGTTTGTCTTGTGTTTCCAATCGCCACAATTCCAGATTTTTTGTTAGACTGGTATTTTCTTCTCCACCCTTTCTAAAGCAATGGAAAATTGCTGGTTGTGTTGCCAGAGTTGATGATGCAGGAATCGGAGTAAAATTTGTCTCCAAAAATAATTATGGCAAAAAGCTAAGATCACTGCTGAATTGATGCTTCACTGAATTCGTTCCAAGTTGCAAGCAAAATGAGTCTAATGTCCAATCGCACACCCGGTCGAAGAGCGAAGAGAACCGGGGGAACTTTCTGAACGTTTCATGCCATTTGCGATTTGAACGGGGTAATAGCGTCAACGAGGAATACAAACGGAACCGGACACGTTTTCCTTCAGCATGGAAGAAGGGGGAAACAGTTTCACGGCCTAGCCGCAAGATCAGAACAAGCGTGAACTCCGTTTGCCCTTCCCCCATGCTGTGCTTCTTGATCACATCGCCTCAAAGGCATGTGAGAGCAGGCCTCCCGTAAAACGTTAAGTGCCTTTTTGACGTAATGCGATTCATGAGGAGGTTGTTTCCTTTTTTCCATTCTAAGGACGACGATATTTGATTCCCGTTGAATAGTGGTATTCCCTCCAATGCGCTAGGTCCTCGCAGCTCCAATCACCGATATCCACCCTGATCGTTATTGGGTTGGTAATGCCATCCAGAATAACCTTGCTGCCGTATAAGAAGATAGAGCCAGCGCCATCCTTGAAGAACCGGTATTTTAAGAACGGATCACTGGGAGCGCTACTAGGCATGTTGTATTGGTAATAGAGGTTGGACAGCAGCTTGAATTGGTCGCCGGGAACATCATCCGTGAATGGGCCGACTTCGATATGCACCATTTTTTGGTTCAGATCGACAAGGGCATCAGCCAAGCCGTCGCAACCGCACAATCGGTTGATATAGAAAGTGTCCTGCTGGGGGGAATCTTTGTCATACATGTTTCCTCGGATATTCGGCCGATCACTGGTCAGGTAAACCGTGATGGACCTGCACATACGCCAATATATTTTGCACGGCTCGTCGTCGGTTGGATTTCCGCCATCCCACGCATGAATGGCGATTACATTGTCGCCCACTTGCAGATAGGGTGCAATGTCGAACACGTCCCAATCCTGTACCAGCATCCCCCTGTAAACAAAAATTCCGTTCACGTACAGCTGGTAGTTGTCATCGACGTAGATTAAAGTATCCGCAACAGTTGGAACGGATGGGAGTACGAAAGTCTTACGAAAAAACACTTCCAATGCATTGTCCATCCACATGGCATCTTCGGGCGTCCAACCGGTAGAGCAACTAGGCACGGATGTGCTGTTTGCCCATGCGCTGTCGTCAAACCCCAGCTGAGTCCACAAGGGCCCTGGGTCACCCAGGGTTCCGGGGCAACCCTCCGCAAGCCAGTCATTGCTGGGGGGATCAGGGGGATCTCCCGGTAAAGCCTTCCAGGAAGTATCACTTTTGAGCATTAATGTTCCAGCTTGTGCCGTGACCCCGATCAGTAAAAAAACCAAGGCGCAGACGAATACAAAGAGCCCCAAAACATTGCGTTTCGGTTTTCTTATGGCGTTTTTACTTGCTGTTTTCATGGCGATCTCCTTCTCTGTCTAAAATATTCCGGAATATTAAGGTGTGTTTGGTATACTCTTCATTTTCCCATGGCTATCACCTCCCTTCTCTGTTTGAAAAAGTTTAGGTGATAAAGGTGTTTATGGCGCTTTCCCTTAATTTTAGGTGAATGGGTTATCCTTGCCAATCGGGAAATGACTGATTTTAATTGATAAATGCTCTGAATTATGGGCGTGAAAAACCCATATCTCACCGTGAAGGATGCCTGATTAACCCCTGCTGCCACCTTTCATTGCTGGGCGTGTTCCAAGCCATCCGATCCTGATGGGGGACTTCAGTGGGCACGACACGAAAGTGCGTGGTTTGCTGGTGGATCAGCCCACGGCGCCTGGGAGACTTTGAAGGAAGTCTTTCAATCGACAATTGAAATTGGCAATCGATCCCAAAATAAGCTATATTTTTGATGGCATGCTGCTCCCGACGATGGAAGGTAATATTTTTAAGATAAGGTGCTCGGACATTCATGATTCCCATTCGCGACACAATTCAATCCAGAAGCCATCCAGTTGTCAATACGCTCATCATAGCAATTAACATATTAATTTTTATAATGGAATCTGCTCAGGGAGCAGAAATTGATAGAATTATTTTTACCTATGGCCTGGTACCGGCACGGTATTCAGTCCCGGAAATCGCCGCTTATTATACGTGGGGGCAACAGGCTCTGGCCTTCTTGTCGTTCGCATTCCTGCATGGCGATTTCTGGCATCTTCTCGGGAACATGTGGTCTTTGTATATATTCGGGGACAAAGTTGAAGATCGCCTTGGATCGATAAATTATCTTGCCTTTTATCTGCTCTGTGGGATCGCTTCCGGTACGATCCAGATGCTGCTCAACTGGTCGTCCGACATACCGACAATCGGTGCCAGTGGTGCTATTTCCGGCGTTTTGGGAGCTTATTTGTTGCTCTACCCCCGATCAAAAATTTTAACGCTGATCCCCATTATTTTTATCCCCTACTTTGTGGAGTTGCCTGCCATCCTTTTCATATGCCTCTGGCAGGCACTCCAGTTTTTGGGTGTCGCTCTGGCGCCTGCCCATAGCGGAAATGTGGCATGGTGGGCGCATGTGGGGGGCTTTGCTTTTGGCTTTATCGTAGTAAAAATTTTCCTCTGCGTGCCGGAAACGGATTTGTCAAAAAAGTTTCGTGACTTGACACTCAAGCAACGAACTCCGCGTCTGCAGATTGTCCACACTGAAGATGCCGAAGACGGTGTGAATCTTTATGGATTTATTTCCCTCACGGCCAAAGAGGCTCGCTCAGGCACACAAAAGATCATTACCATCCCAAAGAGACACCAACAACGTCTGCTCCGGATCGCCATACCAGGCGACACCCATGCTGGAACCGTTCTTCGCTTCAAAGGATTGGGTAAACCAGGCGAGGGCATAAAGGGAGACCTGCGCTTGAAAGTGAAAATAGAGGAAGAACGGAAGTGATTGAATCGATTGCTTTTATCACGGAACAAGAGAAAGGATGGGGGCCGGAGCTTGCCAAACCCCGGCCCTTCGAATTTCCAGCCAACCTGTGCGCCTGAACGTGCCATTTGCCAAAAGTTATCGCTGTGATGGATCCAAAGAAAGATCCACCCTGCGACTGTCCAGATAGAATTTCTTGAGGTCCGCACTGCCGGACCATTCGCTGTCGCCAATCTGTACCGTCAGGGTGTAGCGATCGATTTGAAGCAGAAAATCACGATACTCCTCCGGCGACATGACGGCTTTTATTTCCGCCAGACAATTCAGCTTATGGGTCAACAGGTACACTCTGATATCGGTGGGCCTGGTCGTGGGCTGAATCAGCACTTCACGGATGCCGGGATAACTGGTTACCAAGCGATATTTATCGGTCAGGACGGGAACTGTACCTGCTGAAACCGATTGAGAAAAAATCGGAAGCATATTCGCCGCATTTCGCGGATCCTCGACCTCGACGCTTAAAGTAACATCCTGGTCAAACGGCAAAATAAAAACATCGGAATCCTGCTTCTTCAAATACCCGACCAGGCTGAAGGTGTCCGACCCCTCGAAGCCGGCTGCAAAATAGAATTTGAATTTCGCTTTTTCATTGTCGATGCCGCCGAAAATGGGGGTCGGTGTCGATGCCTCCATGGCGCCCATATCACATATATTGATACGCCCTTGGCCGATTTGGTCATAAGGCAGGCACAATGAATCAAGACCGGCATCCACCGCCTGGCTTGTGGGATTCAGTGGAAAGTGCCCGTTGCCCGGGCCGCCGTTATCCGTGAAAGAGGCCAGTCCGGAAGTCCCGGTGAGGTCGTTTGCCTGAAGGCCTATCGTGCAGCCCGTCGCATCACCAAGCAGATTATAGTCCAGGGAAGCAAAATTCCCGTTGCAATCCAGACCAGTTCCCGTCGCGGTATTATCCGCAAGGATGGTGCTCACGATTACGGGGGCGGCACCTCCTCCGGCATTATATAAACCCCCGCCGTGAAGGGCTTTGTTATCCGCGATGGTCATATTCTGAAATACGCTGCCGGCATCATTCATAAAATAGGTTCCCCCGCCCGGCCCACCCGAGGTGTTGTCGCCGATAGTGCTGTTCCTGGCTAAAAACATGCTTTCCCATACAGCTACCCCTCCCCCATTCAATAGGGCTTCATTCTCAAAGATTGAACTGTTAACTAAATGAAGGGACGTTTCATAGAGGAAAATCCCGCCGCCCGAGACGCCAGCCTTGTTTTTGGAGACCGTGCTGTGAGAAATGTTGTAAGCAGGGGCGAAGCGCACATCGAGGCCGCCGCCTTCACCGTTTTGCGCTTCATTTCGCGATACAATACTTTCAGTGAGGGAAAAGGGGTGATTGATCGCGTAGATTCCACCGCCGTTCACCGAGGCAATGTTGTCGGTTAATTCGCTTCGAAGGATAAAGCTTTGGACGTCCCCGGCAACACTGGATAAATGAACACCGCCGCCTATCGATCCAGCGTCATTTTCCATTACGATGCTATCCGTCATGTACAGAGAACCATCAGAATCATAGATTCCACCACCCGATACTTCGGCATGGTTATTCATAATACGGCATTGATTCAGGGTGAGGGTTTGACCGATGTTCGCGATTCCGCCACCGACATTCGCCTGCCCCCCCTTAATGGTCACCCCAATGAGGGTTAAAGCCCCCGCTCCTTCCGCCCAGAAGATGCGGAATGGCGAACCTCCCTGGCGTTGAATGATGGTTTTGTCGTAACCGTCCCCGCGGATGGTTATGTTCGAGCCGATCACGGGGAGTCCGTTAGGGCCATTGGTCGCATTGTCAGGGGTCGTCAAATTGTAGGTTCCATGGGGCAAAATGATCAGGTCTTGGCCTACCCCTGAAGCACAAGCGTCCACGGGGCTATTGGTTTCGGCGGATTGGATCGCTTCAGCCAGGGTGCAATTTCCATCGGGGGAGCGACCTTCGTTTGTCGTGTCAACATAAATGACGGCGGCATAGCTGCTCGTCAGAGGGAGAAATGCCATTGCAAAAAGTAAAGAAACCATAAAAAGTGGAATTGTCCCAAAAATCCGGTTTCGGCGCCTGCTTCCTCTGCCGGCTAGCATTACACTCTCTTCAATTGATTGCCTTCCCGTTTCCATGATCAGCCTCCCTTCATTCTTGTTTTAAGTCTTATTTGCAAAATGCTGTTAATCATCTGTGGTTCATGTTTGTGTATCCCGGTATTTGAGTTTACGGCACGCCTTTTATGCACACTATTCACAGAATGCATTCCCATTAAATTTATCACGGTCATCAACATTTTTTTGCCACATCAACTTGATCCTGATTAGAGTAAACTCTCTAACTTGGAGAAATGCAATCGGGGAATTCCTGAAATTCGGATGCTAAATTCTTGAAAATTTGGCGGAGGTCTCCTTAGATCAGGCCATAAACCGGAGGTTACAAAGACACGGTGCCTCTGCTTTGTACAAAGATGATGTTTTTGTCCCTGTAATTTTTTTCAGGGTAGGGAAGAAGATCATTTTTTACTTGGCAAAGGATCAGGAAAATGCTATCTAAGGTTTTATCGTAACCGCTATTGAAAAGAGTTTGAATGTTTGTTTAGTGTTTTCAATGAGTTGCAAGTAGAAGCGCTGTTCGGAGCCTCATCCCCAGTCATAAATCAGGTCCCATCGTCTAGCGGTTCAGGATACCGGCCTCTCACGCCGGCGACACGGGTTCGATTCCCGTTGGGACTACCACATAAGCTTTAGAATAAAGACTCTAAGCCCTTAATATCAAGTGATATTAGGGGCTTTTTGTTTTGATGCCTAATATTAAGGAAGAGGCTATTGACAGCCTATATCCTGTATCCCTTGACGATGCGCTAGGGTGGTACAATGAAAAAAGTCTTTTTTGATGCCTGAAAAGGGCAATATCGTTGGTAACCATTGCTGATTTTTTGTATCTTTACACTGAACCGTGAATTTTGTCGGGATTTTTTTGCTCTATATTAAGGGCTTTTGGTCGAGGTAACCTAAATGTTTGGATTCGGAAAAAAGATACAGATGTTTTCTTCTGGAATACTTTGCCTTTATATTTTTCTTCTGCCGCTGGTTTTTTCTTCGAATGCCTGGTCTGCTACAGCTTCAATCGACATGGTGCAATCCCAGGATGCATATGTGGCAGGGGAAATGTATCCGGTTTCATTTCGTATTCGAATTCAATTGCCATGGTTCCTGCATGGTCCCCAAGAAAGTACGGAAAACCTGTTTCCCACCCGCCTCCGGTTTTTGGAGTCTTCCGCGATAAAGATTGAGGATATTCAGTTTCCCCCGACCCTGGAAAAACAATTTCCGTATACAAAGGAATCGGTGGCTGTTTTTGGGGGCGAAATCATGGTTCGGGCAAAACTCGCCGTGTTAGAGGGCTCTCCGGAAGGGGAACAAAAGGTCAATGGACAACTTTCTTTTCAGGCTTGTTCGGCTGCGGCCTGTTTGCCCCCTGAAACGATTCCCTTTGCCTTTGTCGTGACGGTGGCGGCGCCTGGAGATTCCGGCAAGCCCATCAAACCGGAAACGTTTAAATCCTTTGAATCCCAGCCTGTTTCTGCGTCGGCAGAGGGTGGTTGGAAAGCCGGCGCGGGGCTGTGGTTAACCCTTTTGGGGATTTTTCTGGGTGGACTTGCGCTGAATTTGACCCCTTGTGTTTACCCCCTCATCCCCATTACGGTGTCCTATTTCGGGGGGCAGGGCGGGCGTATGGGGGGCATTCCCCTGATTCACGGTATTTTTTATATATTGGGGCTTGCCATTACCAATTCGGTGTTGGGTGTAGCCGCGGCCCTTTCGGGCGGTATGCTGGGGTCGGCCCTGCAGAGTCCCATTGTACTGATGTTGGTGGCCGGCATTCTGATGGCATTGGCCTTCAGTTTTTTCGGTTTCTGGGAACTGCGCATTCCCGCGGGCCTTACGAACATGGCCGCCAAAAATTTTGGGGGATATTTTGGGACCCTTTTTATGGGGTTGACCCTTGGCATTGTGGCTGCCCCCTGTCTGGGCCCCTTCATTCTCGGACTTCTGACCTATGTGGGGCAGAAGGGGGACCCGTTCCTGGGGTTTTTATATTTCTTTGTATTGAGTATCGGCATGGGGCTTCCCCTGGCGGTTCTGGCGGTATTTTCCGGGGCGGCGGAGAAACTGCCCATGTCGGGAACCTGGATGATCTGGATTCGCAAGGCCCTTGGGTGGGTTCTTGTGGGCATGGCCGGGTATTTGCTATTACCCCTGATTCCCGGGACTGTTTCCAGGTCGGATCTCTTTGCCGTGGTTATGGGGGCAGCGGGTTTGCATTTGGGTTTTCTGGATAAGGAAGGGAAACATCAGCGGCCCTTCTCCACTATAAAAAAAGGCGTTGGAATTCTACTGATCTTGTCAGCTGTTGTATTCTGGTCTTCGCCCTTTGGCGTGCACCATGGACCGGGAGTGCAATGGCTGTCCTATACCCCTGAGCGTCTGGCTGCCGCAACCGAGGAAAAAAAGCCCGTGATGCTGGATTTTTATGCGGACTGGTGCAGCCCCTGCAGAGCTCTGGAAAAAGATGTGTTTTCAGATGCTGAAGTGGTGACGCTCAGTAATCAATTCGTGACGCTCAGGGTGGATTTGACAAAGCGACATCCGTATCAGGATGTCCTTCAAAAACGATATCATATTCGAGGCGTCCCGACGGTTTTGTTTATCAATAAAAAGGGGGCAGAGGAAAAATCACTGCGGATTGAGGCATATGTTCGAAGTGCCGAAATGGCCAAACGAATGAGGCAGGCGTTGGGGAAATAGAAGGATGGTTGACAAATCTATGATTGGGCCGTGGTGTCAGAGAGATATGCCAGCTCCCCTTCCCCCCTTTCTTCATTGACAAAATGAAGGAGGATGCCCCCCGCAATGAAGAAAAGCGCGACGGATGAAATGCTGATTCGGGAAGCCGTTTGGCTGTTGTATCCCAGGGCTTTAATCAAAAGACCCATGCCTCCCATGAAAACAGGCCCGATGATGGCGGAAAATTTACCCACCATATTATAGAAACCGAAATACTCCGCGGATTTAGCCTCGGGGATGAGCCTCGCAAAATAAGAGCGGCTCAGTGCCTGAATTCCCCCTTGAACCAGCCCAACGATTATGGCCAGCACATAGAATTCCGTACTGTTTTTCATGAACGCAGCCCAAATGGACACAAACAGGTAAACGGCAATGGCTCCAAATATGGCGGTCCTTGTGCCGAATTTCCTCCCAAGGACGCCGAAACCGATGGCAGAGGGAAAACCAACGAATTGGGTGATTAACAACGCTAAAATAAGATCCCTGGTTCCCAACCCTATGGAAATGCCATAATCCACTGCCATGCGAATGATTGTATTGACGCCATCGATATAGAGCCAGTAAGCCAGGAGAAAAAGGAAAATGGTTTTCAGGTGTCGCACTTCTCGAAAGGTTTGTCTCAGCTGGTAAAATCCGGCTTTGACCGTTTTTTCATCATGTACTCCGGCGGTGGTTCCCCCGGGTTCTTTGACGAAGAGAAAGATGGGAATAGAGAATATTCCCCACCAGATACCCACCATCAGAAAAGAAAATCTCACCGCCTGTCCGGTGTCCGAAAATCCAAAGGTATCGGGGCGAAGGGTCATCCATACATTGACGGCGAAAAGGAGACCCCCTCCCAGATACCCCGAGGCAAATCCCAGGGATGAAACTATATCGATTTTATCATCGGTGGTAATGCCGGTGATCAATGCATCATAAAAAATGTTTCCCCCTGAAAAACCCACCGTGGCCAAACCGTAGAGCAGAACAGCCATGGGCCAGTTGCCCCGTGAAACCAGGTAAAGGCCCATGGTCATGACAATGCCCATTACCGCAAAAAACAGAAGAAATCTCTTTCTGCTGCCGCCTTTATCGGCAATGGCCCCAAGCATGGGCGCACAGAGCGCCACCGCAAGTCCAGCTATGGAATTGCCAAGGCCCAAACGCGCTGTGCTGATCGTGGCATCAGCATTGAGACTCCAGTACTGTTTAAAAAAGACCGGAAAAAAGCCGGCCATCACGGTGGTGGCAAAGGCTGAATTGGCCCAATCGTACATGACCCATCCGAAAATTGTTTTATTTCCTGCCCATTTCATGGGGAGAAGTCTACTGCCGATACAATCCATTGGCAAGCAAGGATTTGAAAAAGACCTGTACATAGAAAAAATAGCAACTTGTCAGGTGATTTAAATCCGGATAGGTAGGGGAAATCGTGGGAGGTTCGTCTTTCAGACGCTTTTGAGTTTCCAGGTTTAAAAAAGCGTGGGATGATTGATCGATAAGGAGATAGGAAGCTATTTTTTCCTTGACATGAAAAGAGTATTTTGTATAGGTTCCCCTAACAAAAAATCTTGGGGAGAAGTGTAGCTTCCGGCTTTTGGGAACTAACATCGATAAATTATGAGTTTGGATACCATCCTTTCAGAAAACCGAACCGCCATTATCCGGAAGTGGCAGGAAGCCATTATTGGCACCTACCCGAAAGAAACCCAGAAATTTCTTAAGAAAGAAAAAAGTCAGTTCGCCAACCCGGTCGGGTTAATTATAACCAAAGATGTTGAAATACTCTTCGACGAACTGGTTAAAGGGGATGATACGGAGAAAATTCTTTCTTCCCTTGATAAAATCATCCGAATCAGGGCGGTGCAGGACTTTAAGCCTTCCCATGCTGTAGGGTTTGTCCTTCGGTTAAAGGCTATTCTGAGGGAAACGCTCGGGGACGGCTATTCTACTGAACGGCATATGCTTGAAGACAGGGTCGATGCTGCTGCGCTCCTGGCTTTTGACGTCTATTCGCAGTGTCGTCAGCAGTTATTCGATATTCGTGTGAATGAAGTCAAAAATGAGTTTGGCCGGTTACTGCAGCAGGCAAATCTTGTTAAAGAGATTCCGGAGCAATAGCGTTTTGGGAATCTGAATTGGCAATACTGGGACAGTTTTTTGATTTTTGGAAATGAGGTAATCGTCTATGAATTTTGTATTGAGTATTCTGTGTTCATGCTTCGCGGTGATGGTCGTGGTTTTGATCCCATGGATTGGTGTCGGCGCATTGGATTTAAAGACGCTCTTCGGGGTTGTCATTCCTTATGCGGCCCTGGCCACCTTCATTGTGGGGATCATCGTGCGTGTTTTGGATTGGGGGCGGTCTCCCGTTCCTTATCGAATTCCCACCACGGCGGGACAGCAATGGTCTTTCCCCTGGATCAAGAGCAACCCTATTGACAATCCCAAAGGCAAGGGCGGCGTGGTGGTGAGAATGCTTTTCGAGGTTCTCACCTTTCGATCTCTGTTCCGCAATACCCGGCTGGAATACGCCCAGGTTGATGGAGCGCCAAGAATTAACTACGAGTGGGAAAAATGGCTTTGGCTTGCCGCGCTTCTTTTCCATTATTCATTTCTCGTGATTTTTCTCAGACATTTTCGCTTTTTTTTGGAACCGGTTCCCGGCTTTGTTTTTGTACTCGAAAGTCTTGACGGTTTTATGCAGATGGGCGCCGCGCCCTTTAACGGCTTTGGGCTGCCAGGGGTTTATCTGACGGATATGTTGCTTATGGCGGCGGTCACGTGGCTTTTGCTTAGAAGAATTATTTATTCCCAGATGCGTTATTTGTCGCTCCCAGCCGACTATTTCCCACTCTTGCTCATCCTGTCCCTTGGTTTTACCGGCATGCTCATGCGGTACCTCCTGCGAGTGGATATTACCAAGGTCAAGGAACTGGTTATCGGGATCTTTAAATTTTCTCCCGTTGTGCCCGACGGGATCGGCGTAATTTTTTATATCCATCTCTTTATACTGTGTGTCTTGATCGCCTATTTTCCATTCAGCAAGTTGATGCATATGGCAGGCGTCTTTATGAGTCCCACAAGGAATTTGGCCAATAACAGCCGGTTTGTCAGGCATGTGAATCCATGGAATTATCCAGTCAAGTTTCACACTTACGAGGCCTATGAGGATGATTTCAGAGACGTGATGATTGAGGCTGGTTTGCCCGTGGACAAAGGGGCTGACACAACAGCGGAAAAGGGAGAAAAGGAGTAACCATGGCGAAGACCCCCAAATCAACAGAAACTGCAACGATAGATCATTATCCGCCCCTTTTTGATAAGGGGTGGATGGATCAGCCCGCGGAAATCCATCCGGGCATTTATTGCTACGGCGCCAAGCCCAAAAATACCGAAGCCGTGGGAATGCCTTTTCCTAAGGACTGGAACCCCACGGATGAAGACTGGCAACTGCCGGAGAATTGGAAAACCATTTTTAAAGAAGGGCTTAAGGACCGTTTGGATAAATATCGTTCCTTAAAGATCTTCATGGATGTCTGCGTGCGTTGCGGCGCGTGTGCCGATAAGTGCCATTTCTTTATTGGTTCGGGCGATCCCAAGAATATGCCGGTAATGCGTGCCGAACTCTTGAGGTCCATATACCGCAAGGAACATACCATCGGTGGAAAGCTCTTGGGTAAATTTGGAGGGGCGCGCGAGCTGACGGAGGATGCCCTCAAAGAGATGTGGTACTATTTCTATCAGTGTTCCGAATGCCGTCGCTGTTCGCTTTTTTGTCCCTATGGCATTGATACAGCCGAGGTGACCATCCTGGGCCGGGAATTGACAAACCTTCTCGGCTTGAACATCGACTGGATTGCGGGGCCGGTGGCCAACTGCAACCGAACCGGAAATCATCTGGGGATACAACCCCATGCATTTGTGGATATGATCGAATTTTTCGTGGACGAAATCGAGGATGTCACCGGCGTCAAGGTTGAACCGGATTTCAACCGGAGGGGCGCCGAGATCCTGTTTTTGACGCCTTCCGGGGATGTTTTTGCCGACCCGGGAACCTATACGGCCATGGGATATCTTATTCTGTTCCATTATCTGAAGGACATGGGTCTGGATATTACCTGGAGTACCTACGCATCGGAGGGGGGGAATTTCGGATATTTTACCTCCCACGAAATGGCCAAAAGGCTGAACGCCAAAATGTACCATGAGGCCAAGCGGCTTGGGGTCAAATATATCATCGGCGGTGAATGCGGCCACATGTGGCGGGTCCTCAATCAATACATGGACACATGGAATGGACCGGCCGATTTTCTGGAGGTTCCCAAATCCCCCATCACCGGGACGGTTTTTGAAAATGCTAAAACGACCAAAATGATTCATTTGGTCGAATTTACGGCGGATCTCATCAAACACAATAAATTGAAACTGGATCCCAGCCGGAACGACAACCTTAAGGTGACATTTCACGATTCCTGCAACACGGCCCGAGGAATGGGCTTTTTGGAGGAGCCGCGATACGTGCTCAATAGTGTTTGCAACACTTTCTATGAGATGCCCCCTGAAACCATTCGTGAGCAGACCTTCTGTTGCGGCAGCGGCTCAGGGCTCAACGCCGGAGAAGACATGGAGCTTCGCATGCGCGGCGGGCTTCCCAGGGCAAACGCCGTGAAATTTGTTCACGAAAAATATGGGGTGAACACACTGGCCTGTATATGCGCCATTGACCGGGCCGTTTTTCCGGCATTAATGGACTACTGGGTGCCGGGCATGGATGTGATTGGTATCCACGAAATGGTGGGGAATGCGCTGATATTGGATGGCGAGAAGAAACGAACCACTGATTTGCGTGGTGAACCGTTGCCAGGAATGGAGGATGAAGAGGATGTATGATGGAGGCAAGATTATTGTTGGCCTGATCATTGGTATCGGTTTGTTTCTGTCGCCTTTTATTTATAATGCGGGGACTGCGGCAAAGGCGCCGGACCCGCAGCTAACGGAAAAAGCCAAGGAAGCAAAAGTGTGTGTGGCGACGAAAGAGTATATGAGAGAATCTCATTTTACCATGCTGGATGAATGGCGGCATACGGCTGTGAGGGACGGTGAACGCTATTACAAGGCTGCCGACGGCAAAGTTTATTATAAGAGCCTTCAGGTGACCTGTATGGATTGCCATTCTGACAAAACCAAATTCTGTGATCAATGTCACAACTATTTGAGCGTTAATCCTTATTGCTGGGATTGTCATATTGCGCCGGAGGAGAAAAAGTAATGGGGGTAGACAGAAGAGAATTCCTGAAAATCGCCGGCTACGCCACCCTGTTCGGTCTCGGGGGAACAGCGGCCATTGATATCCTCGCCCCGGGGAAATTGGAAGCCTCTACGGCAGGCATCCCGCTGACCCAGGGGAAACGGTGGGCCATGGTCATCGACATGCGGAAATGTCTGGCCCAGCAGGACAAAAAAGCCTGCAAAGACTGCATGGTGGCCTGTCATCGGGAACACAACGTGCCGGACTGGGGAGAGCCTCAACATGCCATTAAGTGGATTTGGCAGGACGAGTACGAGCATGTGTTTCCGGACCATCCCAACGAATTCATCGATGAGGGTGTTGAGGGCAAACCGTTTATCCTGCTGTGCAACCACTGCTTCAATCCCCCCTGCGTCAGGGTGTGTCCCACTCAGGCAACGTTCAAGAGGGAACAGGACGGCATTGTCGCCATGGATATGCATCGCTGCATCGGCTGCAGGTTCTGTATGGCGGCGTGTCCCTATGGTTCAAGAAGCTTTAACTGGGGAAATCCCAGGAAGGCCCCGAAGAAATTGAATCCTGATTTTCCCACCAATAAGGCTTATCCGGAAAGATCAAAGGGCGTTGTTGAAAAATGTAACTTTTGTACCGAACTGGTGGCCAAGGGCGAGCTTCCCGCATGCGTGCAGGCCTGTGATAAAATTAAAGTCAGTGCGTTGCATTTTGGAGATCTTGCGAATCCTGAATCCAACGTTAGAAAATTGCTCCGGGACCACTATTCTGTGAGAAGAAAACCCGCTTTGGGTACCGGACCGAACGTATTTTATATTATATGAGGTAGGTTATGCTTGACAGAGCTATAAAGGGAACGACAGGGTATTGGGCATGGCTCATTTTTCTGCTGGCTTTGATCGGGATAGGTGCCGGATGTTACATCTATCAATATTTTGAAGGCCTGCGAATTACGGGCTTGAGCAGAGACGTATCATGGGGGCTCTATATCGGACAGCTTACCTATTTCGTGGGTATTGCCGCCGGGGGTGTGATGGTGGTGCTACCCTATTATCTGCATGATTATAAAGCTTTCGGCAGGATTACCATTCTGGGTGAATTTCTGGCTATTGCCGCCATCCTCATGTGTCTCCTGTTTGTATTTGTGGACCTCGGGAATCCGGTTCGCATCATGAATGTTATTCTTTACCCCACTCCCAATTCGATTCTGTTCTGGGATATGATTGTCCTCAACGTTTATCTCCTGCTGAATATTGTGGTGGGGTGGAACGTTTTGGCTGCTGAGAGAAAAGGAATCAAGTATCAAAAGTGGGTCAAAGTTTTAGCCTATGTTTCCATCCCCTGGGCGTTTACGATTCATACCGTGACAGCCTTTTTGTATGCTGGTCTTCCCGGAAGGCATTTCTGGCTGAGTGCCATTATGGCGGCCAGATTTCTTGCCTCTGCGTTTTGCGCGGGACCCGCGTTACTGGTGCTGTTGTGTCTGATCGTCAAAAAAGTTACCAAGTTTGATCCCGGCAAGGAGCAGATTCGAACGTTGGGCGGCATTATTGCCTACGCCATGATTCTTAATGTGTTTTTCTTTTTGCTTGAGGTGTTTACGGCCTTTTACAGCCAGATCCCGGGTCACATGCATGCCTTTGAGTATCTTTTCCATGGCTTGCATGGATTTGGAAAGTTGGCTCCCTGGATGTGGACGGCTACCGGATTTGCTATAGTAGCGTTGGTCCTGCTGATTGTGCCGGCCACGCGGCGTAAGCAGGATACACTGGCGGTGGCGTGTGTTTCGGTGATTATCGCCACTTGGATCGATAAAGGATTGGGCTTGATCATCGGTGGCTTTACGCCGAACTGTTTTGAAACCGTGACGCCCTATTGGCCGACGACGTTGGAAGTATTAATTACGATTGGCGTGCTGGCGGTTGGATTCTTTGTCTTGACGATTTTGTATAAGATTGCCGTGTCAATTAAAGAGGAAGCGGCGGCATAAAAAGCCAAGGGTTCAATTCGCGGCGTGTTGTCGGGGTTGGGGTTAGTAAGAAATGTTGGGAGACGGGAAAAGACTTGACACAAAGAACCTACTCTGTTAATTAAGCCGCGATTAGTGTAAGTTTTAATATTTTTCTTTATATGCAAAGGTGTTTCAACATAAATCAGGAGGTTACGTCAAGATGGGTTATGAAGTGGTTGTCGATAAAGACAAATGTGAAGGTTGCGAAGAGTGTATTGAGGTCTGTCCCGTCGATGTCTACGAGATGGTGGATGGGAAATCGGATCCCGTAAACGCGGAAGAGTGCCTGGGCTGTGAAAGCTGTATTGAAGTATGTGAGCATGAAGCCATTACGGTAACCGAAGTCTAAAATAATTATTCCTTTCAATTAAAAGAAGCGCCGCGGTTTTGAAGGAAATGTTTTCCAACAAACCGCGGCGCTTTTTTTTGGTTTAGATGGCTGTTTATTTTCGGGGGAAATCAAAAAAAGCCGTCTTCCTTTTTTACGGGGAAGACGGCGATGAGCTGAAAAAGAAGCTGATGCAAAAAGTAAGGGTTTTGGCACCTACTTCTTGGCGTGGCAATCGTTACATTTTTTGAAAGGACCTTTTCCCTTTTCCTTATGGCAATTCTTGCAGTTCCGGTGGTAGGCGTTTTGCAGTTTCATGACATCTCCCTGTTTTTTTGCAGGATCATGGCATTCACTGCATTTCTGAACTTTGTCGCCTTCTTTCCACACGTTTTTGCCGTCCTTGTACACATGGTGGCAATCGGTGCAGGCTAACTTATAATCGCTTACATGCTTCTGGTGATGGAACTCTACCGGGCCCTTCTTGTCCTTTGCGTAATCTTTCCCTTCAATCGTGACGGTTGTGGGGACATCCGCCGCTATCAGGACGCCAACGGAAAAAAAGAGCATACCGGTAAATACCGCGGTTAAGAGTATGCAGAACCTTTTGGTCATTTGGGTTTCACCTCCTTTCTTGTGTGAGTTATGTTGGTTTGATATGTATGACTCAAATTAAAATTAAAGCCAAGCAAATCAATAAAAGTATAGTAGAATGAAATGGTTTGTGTCAAGGGATTCCGAGAGCGCCCTTACCGTTTGCTTTCTGAAAATGGGTGAATTTAAATCGATTGCGGTGAAATCATTATTATTGTGCTTCCGGTAAAGCGGCTAGTTCGCGCAACAGTTTTAATGAGGCTTGGGCTTCTTCTTCATCGATGCGATGAATGGCAAAACCGGCATGGACAATGACATAGTCTCCGATTTGTGCGTCCGACAGCAGAAGGAGGCTGACGTCTCTTTGGGTACCGTCCATATCGACCGTGCCCATGTGGTCGTTGATGTGAATGACTTTTGCGGGTATGGCGAGGCACATGATTTTTTTTCTCTCTTTGGTTTACGATGAAGGAATGCCGGCAGATAGTTTGTCTTCGGTTTGGATGAAGGGCTTAGAAGGGTCACGCCGGGAAGCGGAAGCCCCAAGCCGCGTAAGTTCCGAAAGAACCATCGTTATCATGGGTTGGACTTTTTCGGCCACAGGGGTCGTCAACGCCAGACCCACGGTTTTGATATCCTCGGGTTCGACCCCGATGATGAGGGTTTCAGGTTGTTTATCCAGTGCCTGGCAGAAAGTAAGGGCTTCAAGTAGATCCACCTGGTGGAGGGAATTCTTAGCCAGCACCCGCTGTGGAATTTCTTCTCCTTCAAGACGGTACAGGGTACCGGGTTCTCCGCCATTTCGAACCGCATCGATCACAATTAGATAATCCGCTTCCGAAATGGTCCCCAGCAGGTTCATGCCGAGAACCCCGCCGTCGACCATCTCTACATTGGGAGGGAAATCATATTGTTTGTTCAGTGCTTCAAGAACTCGAACACCGACACCTTCATCCGTAAAAAGGATGTTTCCGACACCCATGATGATGATCTGTTTTTCTTCCATTGTGTTCACCCAAAAATTGACGCGATTTCGGTTTGGATTTAAATGCTTTTTTTCTTTTGTATCTTTCTGGTCATAACATGTGTAAGCGCAAAGTCTGAAGTAGCTCAGTATAGTCGTTATCATGACGATCATTCAAGAATTTTATGCTTTAATGCGTATCACTGTCGGTTTCTTTCAGATAACATTCCGTCAGATTCTGCAATCGATCGCATAAAATGGTCATCAGATTAAAGAAAAACCGGTGAGCCGTTGGAGGGTAGAGCCATTGAAGTCGTTTTACCATCCTTTCATTGATTTGAAGGAGTTCCACGGGGGTTGCAGCCACGACGGTTGCGGATCTTTCGCAGGATCGGATCATGCCCATTTCACCCACCACGTTACCGGTCTCCAGTGTTGCGATGACCTTCTTTGAGTGGATGATGCCGTTTAAATCTTGATCTGTGTTTCCCAGTACTTCCAACTTCCCTGAAATGATGGCATACATGGAATCGCTGACTTCTCCCTTGCTCATGACCACCCGACCCGCTTCATAGGTTTTCAGGTTTCCGGTCATCAATATATAATGAACCTGAGTGCGTGAAAGTCCTTTGAATAGCGGTATTCCTTCCTGGGGATCCTTGCCCAGCTTCAACCGGAGTAGATCCCAGATGGTGACCAGTTCCACATGCAGCATCAAAGAGGGTAGAAGAATGAGGTCAGCCACCAAGGCGGAAACCATTGTAATCACCATCATAAGGCCAAAAACGGCCGTCGGTTTGAAGCTGGAAAACATGAGGATGGAAAATCCCAGGCTGATGGTTACGGTGGTGAAGATAATGGGTTTTCCCATATGTCGAATGGTATTTTGTAGGGCGTGCTCCTTGTTCAGATCTTTTTTGAATTCATGGTTATAGCTGACCAGATAATGAATGGTGTCATCTACCGCCAGACCGACGGCAACGCCGGCAATGAGGCTTGTGGCCATGGATAGGGGTATTTTCGCCCAACCCATGATACCAAAGGTGACAATAATCGGAAAGCAGTTGGGAAGGATGCCGATAATACCGACCTTGAAGGACATGAACAACAAAAACATGATGGCAAAAACCAGCACGAGGGTCATGCCCAGGCTTTTCAGCTGTCCTTCTGTGATAAGGCGACTGCTGTGAGAAATGACGACGCCGATCCCGGTGACCTGAAACGAGAATGCAGGCGGCATATTTTTACTAAGATAGGCTTCGATTTTTTTCTGGGTGTTCAGAAAATCATTGGAACTGGAGATATGGGTTCTTAAGATAATGTTGATCCTTGAAAAATTTTCATTTATGAATCGCTTCAGCATGTCAAGGCCCAGCATGGTTTTGAAACTGTTGATGAGCATGCGAACTTCGAAGGCCTCTTCCGGCAAAGCATGGAATTCGTCTTGATGCTGGTTGGTGGCGTAATTGACCAGTTTAAGGTAATCGCAAAAGGAGATGGTTTTATCCACCCCCTCCAGGGTGGCAAAAAATTTCTGTAGATTTGCAATTTGTTTCAGATGTTCCGGTTTTTCAAAAAAATCATCCTGATGGCTGTCGATGACGACATTGATGGGAAAGCTGCCGGCCATATCCCGGTAGATGTCTTTAAAGTGGCGAGCAATGGGAGTGTTTTCCTTGAAAAAGTCCATGGGATTTGTTTCAACCTGAATCCGTGAAATTCCGAGGATTCCCAAAAGGGAGATGACCCCCATCAACCCCAGGGCAACTTTCTGGTGATGAAGGTCCACCCGGATAATGCCCGACAGAAGGCGATCCAGCAGCGTGTCTTTCCCCGATGTTTCAGCTTTATGGGATTTTTCGGAGAAAGGCAAAAGGGCCATCACCGCCGGCAGGAAGGTGAGAAAAATGACCAGCATGGCGAGGATGCCGAAGCATGAAAAAAGGGCAAAGAATCGGATTTCACTGATTTTGTTGATGAGAAGGGATCCCAGTCCGATGGTGGTGGTGAACACGGCCAGGAAAGTGGGGAACCCGAGTCGCTCAAAACATTGAAAGGAAGCCTCTTTTGGCGTTTCACATGTTTGCTGAGCTAACGCGTATTCGGGGAAGATATACATGCAGTAGGCAGTGCCTACGGCAATGAGAAAAATCGGAACGATCATGATGAGCAGCGAAAGGGGGATGGCTGTCCATGCCATAAGTCCGAAGGTCCAGATGAGCGCAATGAGGACTGAACCGGCTGGAATCAATACGCCGAGGAGATTGCGAAATAGAAAAAAAAGAATCAGCGCAATGAGGAGAAAGGTAATGGGCGGAAGCCTCATGAAATCCTGCTCTGTAAATTGGGTTAACGCCATGGCTACCACGGGCATGCCGATCTGGTATATGGATTGAGGGGCTGTTTCTTTGTCAATCAGGTTCTGGATTGCGGTAATGATGGGATCTTTTTGTTTTGCATCTTCCAGTATCAGGGATATTACAGTGCTTTTGCCGTCTTTGGAGATAATATTTTTTTCAAGGAGGGTAATGGGCGCGATTTTATCTTTGAAATTCGGAAGTGTCCATTTTCCGGTAATGTCCATGGCCTTTTTGATGCCGGGAAGGCTGATGACCCGCCGTACCCCTTTAATTTTTTCGAAGGTTTTGGCCAAACGGTCAAGACTGCTGAATGTTTCCGGGTCAAAAATGTTTTCGGTCCTGGCGACAACGAGGACAATCTCTTCACAGCCAAAGGCTTTTTTAAAGGCATTGTATTCGATGGTTTGGGGCAGATCCTCAATGGTTAGATCGTATATGGATGTTTCAAATCGAAGATGCGGTATTTGCCAGGCAAATAGGAGGGTTAATAGCACAACGGGGAGGATGACCCACCAGGGGTGGTGAACCACAAACTTGAGCCAGGATTCCTGCACGGATACTTTGGGGTGCTGGGCCATATGGGGTCAAAGTTGTCAGTTGTCAGTTATCAGTAACAGCGTATTGATATCGATCTATTTTCAGTAGAGATTTGCTGAGTCTCACGAGCATCGCGTTGTGAAATTCTCTTCCATACTCCCAAGTCCTCAAATTTTAAAATAACCTCCAGCTCTGACAACTGATAACTGAAAACTGCCTCTTACAACTTTATCTTTGGGTTGCGGGTCTCCCGCATTAGAAGTTTTAACCGCCGCCCTGTTGAAGCGGCGGTTAAGGCTTTCAGTTTGTGACCATTATACAACTCTGATTTTATAGACCTGGTTTGAGTCAGGATCTATGACGTGAACCCCGCAGGCAATGCAGGGATCGAATGAGTGGACGGTTCTGAGGATTTCCAGGGGTCTTTTGGGATCGGCGACAGGTGTTCCGATGAGGGCTTCTTCAACGGGTCCCAGCTTGCCTTTCTCACATCTTGGCCCCAGGTTCCAGGTGGAAGGCACCACATACTGGTAATTTTTGATTTTTTTGTTATCAATTTCAATCCAGTGTCCCAAAGCGCCTCTGGCCACATCATTCAATCCGCACCCTTTGCCTTTGTCGGGCATGGTCCATTTGGCGCAAGTAGCCGTATCTCCCGATTTCAGGTTTTCCACCAGTTCCATGACCCAGCCTTCCATGGCATTACCGATGACCAGGGTCTCAAGGCCGCGGGCCGCCGTTCGTCCCAGGGTGGAGAAAAGGGCTGTCACCGGAATATTGAGTTTCTTCAAAGTGCTGTCAACCACATCCTGAAAATCCTTTTTGCCCCAGGCATAGGCCACCAGGACTCGCGCCAGGGGACCTACTTCACAGGCTTCGCCTTCGTAGCGCGGGGCCTTGGACCAGGAATACCGGCCATTGGTGTCGTATTTGGGGTCGCCCTGGTAGGGTTTGGTCTCCCCGTCGTAGGGATGTCTGGCCTTATTGCCTTCATACCAGGATCGATCGATGTGTTCGGTGACTTTATCGGGATCAGCCATTTTGACGCCCTTGAGGTCCCGTTTCATGATGACCCCGCGAGGCAGGAAAAGGCTTTCGGGTTCTTTGTTCGACATGGGCAGGTCGCCCCAGGCCAGAAAATTGGAGGTGCCGCCGATGCTTCCCCAATCCTTATAAAAAGACGCAATGGCCACCAGGTCGGGAATATAGACGTTGCGCACAAATTCCTGAGCCTCTTTCCAGATATAGAGGAATTCGGCAATACGGTCGGGGGTCAGGTCCTTAACGCTGGTGACGCCGCCCACGGCCAGGGCTTGCAGGTGGGGATTTTTAGCGCCGAAAATAGCGTGCATTCGGACCATTTTGGCCTGAATGCGAAGGGCTTCCAGATAATGGGCCGTTGCCATCAGGTTGGCTTCCGGCGGCAGTTTGTAGGCGGGGCTTCCCCAGTAGCCGTTGGCAAAAAGGCCCAGCTGCCCGCTGTCCACAAAGGTCTTAATTTTCTGTTGAACTTCCTTGAAATAGGCGGTTCCACCATGAGAATCATTGCTCACGTTGTCCGATAGTGCCGCTGTTTTTTGGGGGTCGGCTTTGAGGGCATCCACAACGTCCACAAAATCCAGAGCATGCAGTTGATAAAAGTGAGTGATATGGTCCTGCTGAAACTGTGCGCCATGTAGGAGGTTTCGAATAATACGGGCATTCTTGGGAATGGTCACACCGACGGCGTTTTCAACGGCCCTCATGGATGACAGGTAATGGGTGTAGGTGCAAACACCGCATGAACGTTGGACAAACAGGGGCGCATCCCTTGGATCTCTTCCCTGCAATATGAT
Source organism: Desulfatiglandales bacterium (assembly GCA_963664475.2). Lineage (GTDB taxonomy): Bacteria > Desulfobacterota > DSM-4660 > Desulfatiglandales > Desulfatiglandaceae > NaphS2. Next base: position 42,002 of record CAXXXE010000001.1, on the reverse strand, counting down.
TTCAATGCCCCGGAACATTTGCGCGGAACTCCAGGCATTGACGACTTTCCCTCCGGAAACTTCCACCTCAATTTTCAAATGTCCCTCTATGCGGGTAATCGGATCAACAATAATTCTTTTGCCCATACTTTCTCCTCTCTTTTCTTAAGAGTATTATTTGATTGCGAATTCGACAGTGATTCCGATTACCTGGTTTCTTCAAAGAACGGGGTCATTTTATCCCAGAACTCAGGCTCGCTGCAGCCGATGCAGGGGTGACCGGCTTCCACGGGCCAGCTGGTGCCGTCATTGAATTTGGCGGTGGCGCAATTGTTATAGGTCTCCGGCCCCTTGCAACCCATTTTGAACAGGCAGTATCCCATTTGAGCCTCTTTCGAGCCGAATTCCGTCACGAATTCATCGTTTTCGTAATGGGACCTTCTGGGGCATTGATCGTGTATGGTTTTTCCGTAAGCAAAGAGGGGGCGGCCCAGATCATCAAGGGTGGGCAGTTTGCCGAGAAGAAGGTAATTGACGATGGTGCCGACCAGGTTGATGGGATTTGGCGGACAACCGGGGATATTGACGGTCTTGATGCCCAGGGCATCGCCTACGCCTTTGTAACCGCCGGGGTTGGGTTTGGCGGCCTGGATGCCCCCGTAGGAGGAGCAGGTCCCGATGCAGATGGTGGCGACGGCATTGGGGACGATCTCCTTGGCCACTTCAAGAAATGTACGTCCTGCGATTTTTCCATAGGCGCCGTTGTATTTGGTGGCAATGGCCCCTTCTACGACGCAAATATATTTTCCCTTGTACTTTTTGGCGGCGGCATGAAGCGCATCTTCCGCCTGGTACCCGGAAGCGGCCATAATGGTTTCATGGTAGGCAATGTCAAGTATATCCAGAACCAGTTCATCGATCCAGGGATACATGGAACGAAGGGTAGCCTCCGAACATCCGGTGCATTCAGCAAAGTGGAGCCATATTACCGGCGGTCTTTGCTTTGGGGCCGCGAACACTTCCGCAACCTTTGGAATAAAGGAAGATGACAGCCCCATGGTGGCGGTGACCACCCCACAGTACTTCATGAAATCCCTTCGTGAGATTCCTTTCCTTTCCAACCTTTCGTAGAATTCCTTTGCCTCTTTCATCCGGCGCCTCCTCATGTGAGTTAATGGAAACCTGCTTAGTCTAAATTTCCCATTTTAACTTAATGGCAACACATTATCTTAATGTCAACCTATCAATGTCAAGGCTTTTTTCCATTAACCTGTGAGAACAAACGACGCGTTAGAAATGGAAAAGGGGCGCCCTCGCGGGCTCCCCTTTTTCTTTTCACCGTTCAACCCGTTTAATTAACCGGCCAGTTTGTTGATCATATGCCATTCTCTGGAAAGGTCCTTCAATGATCTCCCAATTTTTCTAAGCGCCATCTTCCTGTCCATGCTGTTCGGCATGGGATTCACTTTGGCATAGGTATAGTACGCTTTGGGGTCGTCAGCCAGAAGATAAAAAACCCTGAGATCTTCAATGCCGGTGAGCGTGGCTTTGGGGAATCTGGATTTAACTTCGCCATACCGCTTTTTCGCCAGAGAAATCATTTTTTCACGGGTCCCAAAATTCATGGCCCCGGTGGGACAGGTTTTGACGCAGGCGGGTAGAAGGCCATTGTGCACCCTGTCAACGCACATGGTGCATTTGGATAGATACCCGGTATCCTTCTGCGCCCGTGGAATGTTGAAAGGGCATGCGTCGATGATGCTTTTCGCCTTTATCTTTTTGAGTTTATCCGTGTAGAGGACAGCACCCGTCTCACTGTCTATGATGATCCCACCCGGCGCTTCACTCTCTGATACTTCCAGGCAGGGGGGCTCCACGCAATGCCGGCACTGATCCGGGAAAAAATACCATACGGGTTTGTTGTTGCTCCCCATGTGTTCTTCGAAACGGACCACTTTATAGGTATCAAAAGAGAGGTCTCTAGGGTTCTGCATACTTCCCCATTGATGGGTCTTTGTGGCCGGCAGCTGGTTCCATTGCTTGCAGGCAATCTGACAGCCACGGCAGGCCGTACACACTGTCGTATCGATAAAAAACGCTTTTCCCTTCATCAGACCACCTCCTTTATACCTTTCTTATATTGACCATGAAGGCCTTGGTTTCGGGAATCCTGGTATTAGGATCACCCGCTGAAGGCGTCAGCAGGTTGGCTGAATCGCCGCCATCCTTGGGATGGACCCATCCAAAATGCCACGGGAGACCTACCTGGTGTATGGTTTTCCCCTGGATCGTAAAGGGTTTGAATCGGATGGTTACCATGGCAACGGCCTCTACCTTGCCCCGAGCTGATTCCACTTCAACTTTCTCTCCATTTTTGATCCCTAATGCTGCGCCAAGTTCCTTGCTCAACTCCACAAAAAGCTGCGGTTGGGCCTCAAGGAGCCACGGCTGCCATCGGGTCATGACACCGGTCTGCCAGTGTTCGCAAACGCGGTAGGTGCTGCACACATAGGGATACTTGGGATTGTCTGATGCATAGATATCCATGTTTGTGCCGTATGTGACCGCAACAGGACTGGCAAGCTGGCTGGAGAACGGCTGTTTTGAAACAGGGCTTTCCACCGGTTCGTAGTGCTCTGAAAATGGCCCATCCGCACGGCCCGGTCCAAACACATGGGCATGGCCCTCCGGTTTCATGATGAAGGGATATTTGGTGTCCGTACGGTCAGACCCGTCCGGATTCTGCATGGGGTACCAGCCCCCGTCGGGAACATCTCCGACCCACTTTTTGGACACATACTTGCCGTTTTTCACGTCTCCCTTGAACGCGATCACCGGGTGTTCCTTGTCCCAGGGTTTCCCGGTTTTGTCAACGGATGCTCGGTTATAAATGATGCGGCGGTTGACCGGCCAACACCAGGCCCACTCAGGATTGAGCCCTATGCCTGATTTTTCCCTCGTGCGTCTGGCGGACAAGTTGCCCTTGCCGGTATAGGAGTTACAGTACAGCCAGTTGGCGCTGCTGGTGGAACCATCGCTCTGGAGATATGCGAAGCTCGGTACAAGATCTCCCTTTTTGAATTCCTTTCCTTTTATCGTTATGTCCTTTAGAAAATAGCCGTTGATTTCCTTGGCCATGGCGTGGGCGTCAAACTTGCCATGCTGGGTGTAATCCCACTTCAAGTTGACGATGGGTTCGGAGAAGACCCCTCCCCCCTTGTAGAGATCTTTAAGCTTTTCCCCTAATTTTACCAGGATATTGCCATCAGACCATGCCTGGGCAGGAGGATTGGCGGCCTTGTAACGCCACTGCATCCAGCGTCCGCTGTTGGTGATGGAGCCTTCCTTTTCTACTGAAACGGCACAGGGGAGCATGAAAACCTCCGTCTTTATCTTCTTGGAATCCATGCCCGGACCTTTCCAGAAGGAACCGGTTTCATTGTCAAAGATATTGACATTGACCATCCAGTCCAATTTTGACATGGACTGCCGGTTCTTGTTGGCATTGGCCCCCGAGGCCGCGGGGTTCATGCCCCAGGCAAAAAGGCCTTTGAATTTCCCCCTGTACATGGCGTCAAAGAGATCAAGCCATGAATAGGTCACGCCGTCATCTAATTTGGGGAGCCAGTTGTACCCAAAATCATTGGCCGCGGTCGCTTTGTCTCCGAAAAACGACTTCAGCAGGCTAACGCTGTATTTGGGATAATTTCCCCACCAGTTAGCGCTTAAGGGATCGTTGGTCTTGGGCGTGAATTTTGCGTTGTAGGCGGCCAAAGTAGGCAGGGAAGCTGTTGGCGTCTTCAAGTAGCCCGGCCAGATGTGGAACAGAATGCAATGATCCGTAGAGCCCTGAACATTGGATTCTCCTCTCAGGGCGTTGACGCCGCCGCCGGCCACACCCATATTCCCTAATAACAGCTGGATAATGGCCATGCTTCTGATATTCTGGACGCCGACCGTGTGTTGGGTCCAGCCCATGGCATACATGATGGTCCCGGCTTTTCCTTGTCGGCCCGTGGCTGAGTACATCTCATAGACCGTCGCCAGATCCTCTTTCGGGGTCCCGGTGATGGCTGAAACCGTATCCAGATTATAGCGGCTGTAATGTTTTTTGATCAGTTGGAATACACAGCGGGGGTCCTGGAGAGTGCGATCTTTTTTCGGAATCCCTTTCTCGTCCTTTACAAAACCCCACTTGCTCTTGTCGTATTTACGTTTTTCAGCATCGTAACCGGAGAAGAGGCCGTCATTGAAGTCATAGCTGTCTGCTATAATGAAGGCGGCATTGGTATATTCGGACACGTACTCTTTGAAGTATTTGTCGTTATCGAGGATATATTTGATCATCCCGCCCAGGAAGGCGATATCCGTCCCCGATCTCAAAGCAGTGTAAAAATCAGCCTTCGCTGAGGTCTGGGTAAAACGGGGATCAACGCTGATTAACTTGCCGCCACGCTTCATGGCTTCAGTAACCCATTTAAAGGAGATGGGGTGATTCGAAGCCGCATTGGAACCCATGATCAGAATGCAGTCACTGTTTCGAATGTCAATCCAGTGGTTGGTCATTGCGCCGCGTCCGAACGACTCTGCCAGAGCCGCAACAGTGGCGCTGTGTCAGATACGGGCCTGATGTTCAATGTAGACCAGTCCCAGAGACCTCATGAGGGCCTGTATCAGCCAGCACTCCTCATTGTCCAGCGCTGAACTCCCCACACTGGCAATGGCCGTGGTGCGGTTGACCACCTGGCCTTTGGTGTTTTTATGTTCAAAGTCGGCATCCCTGGTTTTCTTGACCCTCTCCGCAATATTGGCAAGTGCCCAGTCCCAGGATACTTTCCGCCACTCAGAACTGTAAGGCGCCCGATAAAGCGGGGCTGTCAACCGACTGTCATTGTTGGCCAATTGACTCAGCGCCGCTCCTTTGGCGCAAAGAGCACCTTCATTTACCGGATGATCGGGGTCTCCCTCGATATTGATAATCTTTCCTGCTCCTGCTTCTCCGGTGCTGCAGATAACACCACACCCCACTGCACAATAACAGCAGATACTGGTGGTTTCTTTGGCAAAGCGAAGTTTTAGGGTTTGTGCATGGGATTTGAGTGGCTTCAAATCAAGGCCCAGACCCATGATCGCCGCTCCCGCAGCAGAAGCCCCTGTGATCTTGAAGAAATCACGACGCGTAATGTCCATACCTCCTCCTTTTTTCCGTTAAGGTTTCGGGTTAAATGAAGATACGTAAACCCGGAATGAAACATCCGGGCGCCAACACGCTAGGAAAGAACAGCGAATATCCGTGCGAACCTCTTCTTTGTCGGTAACAAGCTTGAGTTTCGCTGGGTCATGATTGATAACAAAATGACAATTAGAATAGTGATGTTGATGACTGTACTGATAGGCCATTCAATACGTAAATGCTTATCTTTGTCAACAAATTTTTTATAAAATTCAATAATCTATATATGTCAGGAATGACTTAAGGCTTTCCTTTTCTGAAAGATGACGACGCTGGTGATAAAATTTTTTTCTGAATTTATGGGGTTTTTATGGCATATCATTATTGATCGCTTGAAAATAAGGAGGTCTTGGATTAAAAAATAAAAACCTCAAAACATTCTGGTTTGGAAGAAAGGCAGCATGAAACAATCAAGCATCCTGCTCCTCTATACGGATCCGTATTATCTTGTCAAACAGGTTTACCCTTTCGGGTTAGACGTCATTGCCAATTATCTCCGTAAACGTGGACATCATGTGGCGGTTGAATATCCTTTTCTTCCCGAGGCTGATCTGGAAACGAATCTGTTGAATATTTTGGCGGAAAATCGGCCGCGGGTGATAGGCCTGGGCATTCGAAATTTGGATACGTGTCTGTCCTGTGAATCCTATGGCGACTACGTGGGGCGTGATTTCAGGACTTTCTATTTTCTGCCTGAAATCAAAAGAATTGTGGATCTAATCAAAATGCATGCCCCTGAAGTTCCGATTGTCGGTGGTGGCGGTGGATTTACCATAGCGCCTCAGGCAATCTCGAAATACCTGGGTATCGAATTTGGGGTGGCAGGCGAAGGTGAGGAACCTTTCAGACAGTTCATCGAGGCGCTTCCCGACAGAGAAAAGATAAAAAGGATCAGTGGTCTTACCTGTTTTGACGGCGAGTTTAAAGCCAATGCCAGGAAGGCGTATGCTTTTGCTGACGGCGTGTTTCCAATCATACGGGAAGAAAAATTCCGGTTTGCCTTGGAAACAACAGGCCTTCCCGTGCAGGTGAAGCGCGGGTGCAATCAGAAATGCAGTTACTGCGTAGAGCCGATCATCGAGGGAGCTTCAATTGTTTTCAGGGATATGGACCAGGTGATTGAGGAACTGCGAGCCATTTCCCGAGTGCATGAGGATGTCAGGAAAATATTTTTTGTGGATACGGAGTTTAACCTCCCCGATCTCAGCTATTGTTCCCGGTTGATAGAAAGGATTATTCATGAAGGCCTGCATGAGCGGTTTGGTTTTACCTCTCAATTCCTGCCCAGGCCTTTTGATGAGGCCTTTGCAAAGCGTCTGTTTGATGCGAATTTTTCCGTCATCCTGACCTGTGATAGTTTCTCAGACAGGGTATTGAAGCAAAATTATGTTTCATACCGCCGGCGGGATATTCAGAATACACTGGAGATCTGTGAACGAAACGGGCTGCCCTGCACTGTATCGATGATCTTCGGCCTCCCCGGTGAAACCGATGAGACCGTCAATGATTCCATTGAACAGATGAAAACCTACAGGCCGGGCCTTTTGAGGCGGTACGAATACACCGTGGGCGGCAGGATATATAGGGGTACCCGGCTGTGCCGCGAGATTGAGAAAGGAGCGGACTCAAAACATCTGTATGGAATCCAATCAGAGGGCTATATTGCACCCTACTATTTTTGTGCACCGGAAAGCCCATTTAAGCTCAAGCAAACCATTGAAAAAGGGCTTGGCTATGCCATTGCCTATGAAAACCGATGTGATCCGGTTGTCCGCCAATCTTTGAGCCTTGCCCATATGGTGGACAAGGGCCAATGGGATAAGGCCGTTTCTACGTTTATGGAGAGTCGTCTTCCCGTTCGTTCATGGATATATGATTATACCTTTCGAAAACTGACCGCAGCAGGACGCGTTGGTGATGCAAGAATTGTATCCGAAAACCTGCTTTCCACCATACGGGAAGAGGGCGGAAACCACCATCATGAACAAGCCTCGCTTATTCAATTCTATTTGAATTGTCTCGGGTCGTCTTAAATGTTTTCTACTGAAAACCATGCTTGTTGGCCAAAATGTCCAAATGGATTGTAGCCAGACTTTCCAGTTCCAGGGGCGCTAATTCCTCGAATGCCCTTTTATCAATTGTTTTGATATATCGCCGACATTCCCGGCAGAAATAGACGCGAAATCCCTCCTCTTCTTCAGCCTCAAAATATCCCAGCTTATCCTGTTTTTCGGTATTGCAGAAAGGGCATTTGATTCGAGAATAAGGCCATTGTTCACCGCACAGTTCACAATGAAGGTATCGCTTGCCGGTCTTTTCAAAATAGGCCATGTCCGGCTGTGAACCACACAGAGGACAATAGCCATGGTTCCACCCGTTTTTGTCAATGTTTTCAGCCATTGCATCACGGAGCCCGTGAATGGAAGGTCTCAAGGCAGTTTGTCCCAGGAAGAAAACCGTCTTTGTTTCCAGGTCAATCTCATTTGAAATTAGTGATAACGCCTTTTCATCCTGTTTCAGGATAGTTTTCAACAGATTCTCGGCCCATTTGCCGTCGGCCTCCGCGTGTTCAAGTGCTTTTTTTATCCCCTTCACATCATCTCTGTTTGTCGTACTCAAGTGCGCCAGGAATTTTTTCAGTAAACGGGAAGCACAGCTGAAATCAATGGGCAAATCCTCTTTGGAAAACAGTGGGAATCCCTCTTGTTGTTGAATGTCCCATGTTCCCTTCTTAAATTCGATCGGCTTGATGTCAGGCGTTTCCCGTGCCATGAGATTTGCCAGTTCACGAAATGCGATCAGTGCGGTTTTGGAAGCAGGTCTTTGCAGAATCAACCGGTCGATATGCGGTATGAGGTTTTGAGGCATTTATACGTTCCTTTCTGAGGATGTTTGCGGTTTCAGGGCACCCGAAAAGGATATATGGTCAGTAACCTGGCTGTCAACTGTTAATGGTGGGGCCTAACCGATCGTTAACCGTTGTGGTTCATTTTACAGGTTGTAAAATTGTTTGACATCCAGGCCATCGGTCATTATTGCCATTCTCTGATTATTTGATAAAAAAATCAATTTTATCATATATATATTGAACTTTTTTTCTCAGGAAAATTTCGGCACATGTTTTGCTTTTCAAAGAACATGAAATGGGGTATCTTAATTTTTATGGGAAAAACAAAACTAAAGGAGGCGTCATTATGAAAAAAGAACATTTTACGTTATTCCTGGCATTGTTAGTGGGCCTATTGGGCTGCTTGGGGTTTTCCGAGAGCAATGCGATGGCCGCCCAGCAACCATTGCGATATAGTTGCTCCGCCCAAGTCTACGAAGCATTTGAACATGAACGATTGGATGCGTTTACAAAAGAAACAGGGATTCCAGTGGATTTATATATTACGTCCTCAGCATCGGCAGTCAATCGTTTGATGAATGATTTCTGTGATATCGTAAGCACTACGCGACGTCTCTACCCTCGACACAAAGAGTGGGGTTATGTGGAAATACCGTTTTGCAAGGACCCACTTGCGGTGATTGTCAACGAGGGGTGTTCCGTTAAAAACATTTCATCTAAACAGCTGGAAGAGATTTTTAGTGGGGATATCACCAATTGGCAGGAATTGGGAGGTGAAAATTTGCCCATTGTGATCGTCATCCCGGATAAAAATACCGGTACTTTTAAAAATTTTCAGCGGGTTGTCATGAAACGTCGTGAGATAAAATATGATTTGATGACCTATCGGTCCACAATGGTCATGGATTCCGTATCATGCCTCAAAGGGGCTATCTCCTTCATTACCCAGGGGGCCACAACCGCGCGGCAGGAAATTACGAAAATCAAGATCGATGGTTTTTTACCGAAAGACAAAGACTATCCTTATGTTCAGGTGTTTTCCTTTGTGACCAAAGGGACGCCGAAAGGATCGGTAAAGGCTTTTATCGATTTTGTCTTTTCCCCGAAAGGTCAGGCTATTGCGCGAAAACTGGGAATGGCGCCGCTGCCTGAGCCGGAGCCGCTTCAGACAAAATAATGGAAAAAACGGATCCGCACGGTTTTGCGGTAGAATAGAAAAAAGGGAACATGGCATCGTCATGTTCCCTTATAATTCAAGATTGTGCCTGAACAGGTTTGTTCATGCGCCAATCTACTCAACAGGATATCCCGCCTTTTCCCATGCCTGCCATCCTCCGGCCATGTTAACAACGTTTTTATAACCCATGCGGCAGAGGGTGCAGGCGGATAAACAACCCCGGCCCCCTACCTTGCAGTAAACAACGATTTTGGCGGTCTTATCCGGAATTTTTTTGGAAACCTTCCACTCCATCAGCCCGCGGGGGATATTAACGGCGCCCGGGACATGCCCCATCTTGAATTCCTTTGGTTCCCGGCAATCTAAAAAAACACATCCTCCTTTATCCAGTATCTCTTTGGCATCAGAGACTGAGATCTCACAGACATCCTTCTTCGCTTCTGAAACGAAATTCTCGGCAGTCATATCTTCTGCCATAGACTGAGGAACGGCAAAGGCGAGGACGAACATCAATACCAGAGCAAATACAAAAAGTGAACGTTTTTTCATCGGCTTTTCTCCTTATGTAATTGGGTTTCGGGTTTAAAGCCAAGCTTGCATGCAAGCAAACTTTGCACTAATTGCTCCTTTTCCGTGGAACCAGGGCCGGCGGTACAATAACATTCCTATTGGCCTTCCGGTAATCCGGTTTAACATCCTTCTCAAGCAAGAACAACGCCGTGTTGCCGTGACAATTATTACAGGCCTTGTTTTGAGGGGTGTGTCTCCTGATATTATGGGGTGTGGCCAGTTTCCAGTTAGGAAACTTGTCGAAGTTGGACAAGCCGTTTTTCACATAGAAATCGAAAGTTCCATGATCTACCGGAACATGACGGAGTGTAACAAATTTTTCAGGTCTTTTCTCCGATTGCAGGGGATTTAGACCCACCTTGAACTCAATGGAAGACTCCTTGTTCTTATAGAATTTAAAGCCCTGTTTGTCTTTTCCAACATGACAACTATAACAATTCTTGTACGGCATGGCGTGGCAGACCTGACAACTGACCTGATCCTTGTGTATCCAGTGGCTTTTGGGATTTTTCGCCTCTGGCTGGTAGATATCCTCGTGGCAGTCTAAACACTTTGGACCGTTCTCCACCGCATGCCTGTTGGCATAGGCCTTGCCGTCTCCGTGCATTTCATCAGCCTTGTGGCACTTGGTGCATCTAAAATATTTCTGTTTATGAATGTCAGGAGGAATACCCTTGTTCTTGCCGAAATACTCTTTTTCGATGCGACTCCCATGGCATCCCGTACAAACGGTATGCATGGGGGGTCTTCTCTGGAAAAGGTGACCCTCCAGTAGCCCTCCACCCACTGCCTCAGGGCGGCTGATATGACACTGACCGCAACTGCTGTGACAGGCGTTGCAATGGGACCCTCTGGCAGCATCTACCTTGGCATGTATGTCCTTGTTTGGATTAGCCCGCATATCTATCACTTTTTTGAAGGGGGAAAGCGTCACATGAAGACTGCTCTTATAATTTTCCGCAATCTCATCATGGCACGATCCACATGTCTCGGAAGCGTCTGGATATGACGGATCTTTAATTACGCCCTTATGGGCTGTTTTCCAATTTGGATCATTGGGATTGCCACCATGGCATTCATGACAGCAAAGGTCGCCATGGTTTTCATCCTCGGCTATTGTGCTATCAACCCACAACTTTTCGTGTGGAGCCAACGGCTCCACGTCTCCCCCTCACCCCTCCCCTTCGGTTTCGGCGGAGCCCCCTGGTTTGTCCTTGTTGGCTTTTGCGATTTCCCTTGTGATCTTTATCAGCTTTTGGGCATTCGTATGACAGGTGAAGCAATGATTTTCACCGTCAGCGGAACGGACCATCTGATTATCGTAAAACAAGACTAAGGAGATAGTTAAGGCCAAAGCAATCATTATTGTAAGTTTAACGGATTTCATTCTCCTTGCTCCTTACAGTTTCAAGCCGGACGTCCTTTTTTTTGCCGCCTGTCCCCTCCAAACTTATTTTTTCCTATCACCCCCTTTTTAACTCTATTAATATTGTTTTGAGTGTATTCTCTTAAGAAAATCTGAAATGTGGGAGTTTCACAGGTTGTGTGAAGGCCTCTAACCTAAAAAACTTTCAGCAGAATCCATGCCAAAGCCGGAGCTTAAGACGTAAAAACTAGTTAAATATTTGATAATATATTGTAATTAAGCATTTTGAATGCGCCACTAACAGTGGATTGCCACGGGATGGTAGGGAACAAAAAGGGTCGTTATTAGCTGGCGCATGGGAACAAATTAAACCCATTTTGTCGTATGGAAATGGGAAACCCCATATACGTGTTGAAGACACTCGTAAACCATAAGGAGGTTGAATACGGATCGGCAAGGTTTTGCCACCGAATGGAAGAAAAAGGGAACATGACATTGCCATGTTCCCTTTTTTAAGTTCAGGCTTTAATGTAAGATATCCGCTTACGCCTGGTCGAGTTTACGCATCAAATCCGCGGATACTTCCGGCAGAGCGTTTTTGCCCTCCAGGTCAATAATTCTGGGGACGCCGTTGTTTTTCGCCGAAACCTCTTTATAGAAAAGCAATCCGGCCGTGGTGCCCGTTTTCGTGTCATAATAGATGTTGTGACGCTGATCGATGGCCGCTTCGTCCTGGTCGTCGCCGCGGGTTTTCAGCTCTCCGCCGCAAACCCGGCATTTGTCGTCTTTGGGTTTAATGGCGTCGATAAAGATATTGTTGGGATGGTTGTTGTCATTGACGCAAAGCCTTCGGCCCATGATGCGGTCTTTGGCGATCTGCCGGTCCAGTTTCATGTCGATGACGATATCCAGGGTAATGCCCGCCTCTTTCAGCGCCTTATCCAATTCCTGGGCCTGGGTGAGGTTTCGGGGGAAGCCATCCAGAAGCCAACCGTCCTTGCAGTCCGCTTCTTTCAGGCGGTCCAGGATCATGGGGATGGTGATGCTGTCGGGGACCAGTTCTCCCCTGTCGATGTAGCCCTTGGCTTCCTTTCCCAGGTCGGTTCCCCGGCCGATGTTATCCCTGAAGATAACGCCCGTTTCAATGTGAGGAATGCCGTATTTGTCTTTTACGATGGCGCCCTGAGTGCCTTTGCCGCTGCCATTAGGTCCGAAAAACAGTATTTTCATGCTTTTTTCTCCTTCATTTTATTTTTTTCCGAAAATAGGTTAAAAACAATGTGTCTGTCAAGGAATTCGCGGACGACCGTTAAGATTGTCCCAGAAATGTGGGCATGAGTTCATATCCTTTCTTGTAATGAAGTCCTGATTCCCGGGCAAAATGTTCCGTGAATCCGATGCCGGTCTTTCCTTTCGCCAGTTCCTGCTTGTTGGCCCATGCAAACAGGGTCGGGTCACTGGTATGGGTTTTCTTGGAGATGGGGGTGAAATGATCGGCTGCCACGAGGATTCGATACGCTTCAAATTTTTCCAGTCCCTTTAGAATGGCGCCCACCACTTTTTCATCGAAGGCTTCGATGGCTTGAATTTTCCCTGGGATATTCCCTTCGTGACTGGCCTCATCAGGCGCTTCCACGTGAACGAACATGAAATCCAGCTCGTCAAGGGCCCTTAAGGCCTCTTCGGCCTTTCCGGCATAATTGGTATCCAGATATCCGGTGGCGCCTTCCACATCAATGGTTCTGAGCCCGGCATAAACGCCGATGCCTTTCAGGAGATCCACGGCGGAAATGACCCCGCCCGAAAGACCGAATTTATCTTTGAACTTTGGGACGTTCAAGGCCTTTCCCTGTCCCCACAACCAGATGGAGTTGCCCGGAAGCAGCCCTTTCTTTTTGCGAATCAGATTGATGGGGTGCCCTTCCAGAAAGGGCCAGGACAGTCGCGTAATGTCTACAATGGGATCTTGACGTTCAGGGTTCAGGTATTTTACCATGTTCTGATCCTGAACATCGTGTGGCGGAATGGTTTCGGCGTCTTCAGCGCCGCCGTCCCATACCAGAAGGTGTCGGTAGGCAACGCCCGGGTAAAGGCGTACCCCCGGCACGACCATTCTTTTTTTCAGGTCCTCCACCAGAATGCCGGCTTCTTCGGTGGTGATGCCCCCGGCACTGTTGCTCACCATGATGATTTCCCGGTCTGATCTTTGGTTCAGGGTGACCAGGTTCATTCGAAAGGCCACCTCATTTTCCCCCAGTGCCACGCCCATGCTGGCCGCTTCAAAGGGGCCTCTCCCCGTATGGTACGTGGCGGGATCGTAGCCCATGAGGGACAGGTTGGCCGTATCGCTCCCAGGTTCCAGACCGTCTGGAATGGTATTGGCAAGCCCGATTCCGCAGGCGGCAATGCGGTCCATATTGGGGGTGCGGGCTGCTTCCAGAGGCGTTTTACCGTCCAGCTGGGGCAGTGGATAATCCCCCATGCCGTCGCCTACCAGGAGAATATATTTGGTCCTGCTTTTTTCCTTGTTTGTCATAGGTCATTTCCTTCCACACGAATAATCACGGTCTTATGGGTGACCACATCGAGATTGTCAATCAATTGGATCGCTTTTTGCGCCTGGCTTTCCCGTGCTTCATGGGTCAGCATGACAATGGGAACGGAACCTTTTTCGTCCCGACCCTTCTGAATGACCGAGGATATGCTGATGCCGTTTTGGGCCAGAATCCCTGAGATGGTAGATAAAACGCCGGGGGTGTCAAGGGCCGAAACCCTGAAATAATAGGACGTCATCAATGCATCCATGGGTTGAATCACAACGGCTTTTTCCGGCGGTTTCACATGGGCCAGGGGCGGCACCATCCCTTGCTTTTCCATGACCATATCCCTGGCCAGGCTTATGATGTCCGATACCACGGCGCTGCCGGTGGGTCTTCGGCCGGCCCCCAGTCCGTAATAGAGGGTGGGCCCCACAAAATCCCCTTCAAGGAAAATGGCGTTAAACGCCTCATGAACATTGGCCAGGATATGATTTTTGGGAATCATCACCGGGTGGACACGGGCTTCCACTTCACTGCCGAGGTCTTTGGCGATGGCCAGGAGCTTAATATGGTATCCGAATTCCCGGGCAAACCGGATATCATCCGGCGTTATGGCCGTAATTCCCTCTCGAAATACATGGTCGAAATCGATGGCGCTGCCAAAGGCGATTGAGATCATAATGGCCAGTTTGTGGGCCGCATCGGTGCCGTCGATGTCAAGGGTCGGCGGATCTTCCGCAAAGCCCAGATCCACGGCTTCCTTCACGGCGTGTTCAAAGGAAAGGTTTTCTCTTGCCATTTTGGTGAGGATATAGTTTGAGGTGCCGTTCAGGATTCCCATGCAGGTTTGAATCCGGTTTCCGGAAAGACCGGTTTTCAAAGCGCCGATAATGGGAATGCCCCCGCCCACACTGGCTTCAAAAGCGAGACTGACCCCATGACGTTCGGCCGCGCCATAGATTTCGGAACCAAATTCCGCCAGCAGGGCTTTGTTGGCCGTGACCACATGCTTGCCTTGCGCCATGGCTTTTAGAATGAACTCCCTGGCTTTTTCCAGGCCCCCCATCAGCTCGACAACGATATGGATTTCGGGATCAAGAATGATGTCCATGGCATCGGTGGTTAAAATATGATTTCCCGGCTTTTCGGAAATTCCCCGATCCGTCTCGATATCGAGATCCGCGATTTTTCGAACCACTACCTCGGCGCCTACCCGGTTTGCGATAATCTCCCGGTTGGTGGTCAGCACCTCAAACGTTCCCGCACCCACGGTCCCAAATCCAATGATCCCAACATTAATCTGCTTCATATGATCCTCGCTCAAAAAACAAATTTGACGTCAACGGCACCTAAGAAAATCCCATACCTTATAGAAAAAGATGAGAGAAAAATCAAAATGAAAATTCTGATCAGGCGCCTTTGAAGTTCCCTTTACGTTTCTGCATATAAGCTGAAATCGCTTCAAAGAGATCCTGCGACGGAATGATCATGCTGGATCTGGCCGCGTTGTAATGAAGGGATTCCGCAAGACTTGCTTCCTCATCAAAACACATGACCTCTTTGGCCCCCTGGACGGCCAGCGGCGGATTCCCGGCGATTTCCTCCGCCATTTCCATGGCCTTTTGGTTGAGGATCTCGGGGTCATCATAAACATCGTTGACCAGCTGAATGCGTTGGGCCCGTGTGCCGTCGAAGCGGTTTCCTCGAAATGCGATTTCCCTGGCGTGTCCCTTTCCCACGACCCCCGGCAGGCGCTGAAGACCTCCCACATCCGTTATGATGCCCAGTTTGGATTCGGGCAGGGCAAAGGATGTGCCCTTTTCACAAAGGCGGATGTCGCAGCACAGGGCCAATTCAAGCCCCGCTCCCAGGCAATGGCCCTGAATTACCGCGATGGTGGGCTTTGAAAGCTTTTCCAGCCGGGTGTGGACATCTTGAACTCTGGTGACTTCTTTGAAAAACCATACCTTCTGGGCGGCATCGGCCGGTTTGTTGAACGCGGAAAAGAGTTCGTTTTCCGGGCTCAAATCGAGGCCCGCGCAAAAGGATTTTCCCTTGCCCCGAACCATGACAACCCTGGCGTCGGGATCCTCTTCCGCCATGCCGATGGCCCGGTCCAGGGCCTCCCACACATGGGTGTTCAAGGCGTTTCGCTTTTCGGGCCGGTTGAGGGTAATGGTTCCGATATGATCTTTCGTGTCATAGGTAACCGATTGCGCATTTGACGTTTGATTTTCCATTGAGCAGGCTCCTTAATTTTCATTAGAAAATTATCTTTTCATCTTTAACGTCATAGACCCCCTGGTAGGTAAGCCGTACCTTCAATACCGATGTGAAGGTGAGAAATCCGAGGGTCCAGAGGGGGTATGTCAAGGTGCATCCGGATGTTGCCAGTACGCTGTGAAGCGTTGTGATCTCATGGGCCAGATCCGGCACTTCCTTTCGGGAACAAACGCCTCCAACAGGGAGGGGAATTCGGGCCTGAACCTCGCCGTCCTGAACCACGCAAATACCGCCGCCCATTTGGAGTACCTCCCGGGCAGCGAGGGCCATGTCCGACGCCCGTTGTCCCAGAACCAGCAATCCATGGGTTTCATGGGAAACCGTGGACGCCAGGCCCCCCAGTACCGGGCAGAATCCCTGAACAAAACCCTGCCCCCGCCAGGCGCCGTCCCGGCTGATTAGGGTGGCCCCAAGGATGTCCCCTTCGGGTTGGTAAAAGCCCTTCTGTTCCCCGATCAGCATTTTTTCCAAAGCCGTGACGGTCTGGTTGACAATGCGAATCACGGGGACTTTTTCATGGGATTTGCGGTATGCCACTTGAAAGGTTTCCGCACTGAGAGAACAATATTGAATGGGCGATTTCCCATGTCCGCCTTGGGGGTGGGGAATGGATCGACGGTTAGAACGCCGTCTTCGGCCGCAATAACCCCTCTGGACACCACCAGCCTGGGGGTCGGTTTTTCAAGGGAATCCACCAGCAGCAGGTGCGCGATTCGGCCGGGGGCGATCCCTCCCAGCAGGTGATCCAGTCGAAAATAGCGGGCCGGGTTGAGGGTGGCCATCTGTATGGCCCGAATGGGATCGATTCCCTGGTTCACGGCCTCGGAAATTACCCAGTCCATATTGCCCCAGGAGATCAGGTGGTCCGGGAAAATGCCGTCCGTTACCAGCATGATTCTGCTGGTATCAAAACTTTTTGATTGCTGAACCGTTTCCGCCAGATAGGGCAGGTCCTGCCGGATGGACCCATGGCGCAGCATGACATAATATCCCAGTCTTAGCCGTTGCAGGGCATCGTCCGTCTTGAGGGATTCATGGCAGGAAGTAATCCCTGCCATGGCCAGGATATTGAGTTTCTCCACGTTGGCCCCGGTGGTGTGTCCTTCCACCAGCCGTCCGTTTTGTTGCGCCATTGCGATCCGTCTTTTCAGGGTCGGTTCTCCATTGATCAATCGGAGATATGGGGTGATTTCACTGAGAGACAATACGTTGTCGAATGCCATGGCGGTTTCAAGATCCGCATCGGACCAAAGGTCTCCCCCCTCCACTTCAGGGTAGGGGGGAGCGGCAGCGGGAATCCCTGTGTAAGCGCTGAGAAATCCATTAGAGAGTTGAGTCATGGTTTTCAGATAGGCTGTTGCGCCTATCGCATTTGCAAGGTCATGCCCATCATTAAAAAAACAGGTGGTCCCCCTGGGAAGTACCTGGTTGGCGTAGGAAAACGGATGGTAGAAAAGGTCCGCATGGGCGTGAGCGTCAAAAAATCCGGGAAGGATAAAGCTTCCCTTGACATCGATCACCCGGGTTTCGGGACCCATCAGCATTTTTGAGGGTCCCACGTAGCAAATTTTTTCACCTGACACCGCCACGTTGTGGGGCAGGATTTCTCCAGAGTAGACATTGACCACCTGGCCATTGATAAAGAATATATCGGATTTCATACGTTTCTCCGGCGATTATGGCGAAATGAGGCTCGGCTTTGGATACAATTTGATAGTTTAGCTATTTTTGAGGGTTTGCCGCAACCTCTTTTTTTTAAATCGCCATTCGAATTTTCAATATCTCAATCCTTTTTATTGACATGGGCGGTATGCATGGATAGGCTTTTGCCGCTCACGCTTTGGCGGAGAGTTTTTTCGTTCACTTTCACTGGGAATGCCAAGATCTTGTGGATGGGTTTGAAATAATGGAAATTATCATAAAGAGAGAAAACAGCGACAGCAAAACCATTATTGTTGATCTGCTGATGATGGGCGCTGTTTTTGTGTTTTTTCTTTGCTATTTTGAGCCGGCGTTCCTTTTTTCAAAAACCATCACCACCGGCGGGGATACCGGCTCCCATTATTACACGGCCCAGTACCTCAAGGACAGTCTTCTTCCGAAAGGCAAAATTTCAGGATGGTGCCAGGGAAGCCTGGCGGGTTTTCCCATCCTCCAGAACTATTTCCCGCTGCCCTTTTTGATCATGTCGGTGCTGTCGTGGGTGATTCCCTTGCAGATTGCCTTTAAACTGGTAACGGTCCTGGGCATTTTTCTGCTTCCCCCCTGTACCTATTTTTTCTTTCGGTTGCTCAAACAGCCTTTCCCCATCCCCATTACGGGCGCTCTGTTCACTTTGCCGTTCCTGTTTATGGAAGGCAATTCCATGTGGGGGGGCAATATCCCCAGCACCCTGGCCGGCACCTTCTGCTACAGTCTCGGGTTTTCTCTGGCGGTTTTATGGCTGGGGTTGCTGTATCGGGCCATCTGGGAAAAGCGCGGTATTCGGATGTGTGTCGTTGTGCTGGCCCTGGTGGGCCTGTGTCACGGTTACACCCTGCTTTGCGTTCTTTTCGCTTCTCTTTTTTTTCTGATGACCCGAACGCGGTTTAAACAGAATCTGAAGCGGTTGATGTTGATCCATGCCCTGGCGTTTTGCCTGATGGGGTTCTGGTTGATTCCGCTTCTGGCCTTTCTGCCCTATACCACCCGGTTCAGTATTTTGTGGATTTTCTTTGGCTGGGATCAAATTCAGCGGGAGGTCCTGCCGGTCATCCTTTATCCGTTTATGGCCTGCGCACTGATTGGAACCGTTTGGATGATGTTCACGTCCAATGGGGCACGCAGGGGCGTGTTGTCGAAACCCTGGGCCTATGTCTGGTTTATCGCCTTTTCCGGCCTGGCCCTGTACTTCATCGGGTACCGGATCGGTCTTGTGGATATCCGTTTCCTCCCCCTTTTTCAATTTTTTTCGGTTATTGCAGGCGCCATTTTGGGGGCTCTGGTCCCCATTTCCCGAACTTATAGGATTTCCAGCATTTATAGGATCCTTGGCGCCCTGGTGGTCCTGGTCCTGACCTTTTTGTGGGTGGATGGCCGGGAAACCATTTCCAGAAACTGGGCGCGATCCAACTATGCAGGCTTCGAAGCCAAACCCTTGTGGAAGCCTTTTAAGGCCATCAACCACTTTTTGAAGGGGGATGAGAAAGATCCACGGGTCGTTTATGAACATTCCATGCGCCACCAGGGGGCGGGCACCGTGAGAGCCTTTGAAAACCTGCCGCTTTTTTCAGGCCGGTCCACCCTGGAAGGGGTCTATATTCAGGGGAGTCTTTCGGTTCCTTTTATCTTTTATCTGCAATCGGAGATTTCTCAACAGCCTTCCACCCCCATCCCCGATTACAACTATTCACGGTTTAACCTGAAAAAGGCCCATGAGCATCTGAAGCTGTTCAACGTGGGTGAGGTCATTCTGGTGGAACCCGAGACCATCAGAGCGGCTGCAAAATCCCCCCTGTTTGATTTTGCCTTTCGGGCCGGACCCTACGAAGTTTACCGGGTGGTGGGCAATTCCGGCAAATATGTGGAACCCGTGTTGCAAAGACCCGTAATGGTTTCGACAAAAGACTGGCGCAAATTATCCTACCAGTGGTTTCGCCTGGGGAATCTTTCCGTTCCACTGGTTTTCAAGGATAAGGTGGCGCCGGAAGACCGTGCCCGGTTTCATGTCCTGACGGACCCTGATGTGAGAGCGCTTCCCATGACGCCTCTGTTTCCAAAAACACCGGAGGGTCGGGTCGATGCGCTTCGGGAGGTGGTTGGAGAAGAGGAGATCCTTATTGAGAATGCCTCGCCCGGAACCCCCCTGCTGATCAAGGTGTCCTATCACCCCAATTGGAAAGTGGAAGGCGCCGACCGGATCTACCTGGCCTCTCCGGCCTTTATGCTGGTCTATCCCCAAAACAGCCGAGTGCGGCTTACCTACGGACGAGGCCGGCCGGAGTATGTGGGGGCGGGCCTTTCCATCCTGGCCATCGTGTTTCTGGTCCTGTATCCCAGGATTGGCATGATCCGAAACCGATTTTCGCGGGGGTTCGACCGATATGCCTATAAAGCGGTTTGTCTGGGCCTGGGACTGACAGCTATTTCAGCGGTTTATTTCCTGGTCCGATTGTCGCCAAGGTTTCCGGTGCTTCCCTATAACCAGGGCATTCAGGCGTTTACAAAAGAGGATTATGATGGGGCCAGGGGTTATTTTCAGCAGGTGATGGTGGACTTTCCCCAAACCCTCATCGTGGACCAGGCGGCATACCACTATGCCATGTGTTATTTCCGGGAAAAGGACTGGCAACAAACCCGCCACTGGCTCAAATGGCTTCTGGAGACCTATCCGGAGACGGGCCGGGCTTCGGAGGTCATCTATCATATGGGATTGTGCTGTTTGAACCAGGGTGATATAGAAGAAGCCGGTGTTCAGTTCCGGAAAGCCATTGATCAGTTTCCGGGCAGCGTCTGGGCGAAGTATTCGAAGGACCGGTTACGGGAGATGGCCAGGCCATGATATCAAAATCAGGTGTTACGATTTTTATCCCCGTGTACAACGAGGAAGACCTGTTGGTGAAAAATACCGTGCATCTGTTGGCTTTCCTGGATGTCCTGAAAACGCCTTACGAGGTGATCATCGGCAGCAACGGGTCCACTGACGACACCGTGCGTCTGGCGGAAAAATTGTGTAGAAAAAATGATTCGGTCCGTTTTTTTCACCTGTCCTCAAGGGGGGTGGGCCGGGCCTTCAGGGAGGGGATCAGGATGGCCGCCTTTGACCGGATTATCACCGTGGACATGGATCTTTCCATCAGTCTTGATTTTATTCCCGCGGCTTACCGGTTGCTGGATCATGCGGACATGGTCATCGGCAGCAAAATTACGGGAGAGCAACAGCGATCCTGGTCCCGAAAAATGGCCAGTAATCTCTTTATTCGCCTGGCAAGACGGTTGCTTAGAATCGATTTCCATGATTATTCTATCGCGGCAAAGGGATATCGAAAAAATCTGCTCAAGCGATACTGTCACCATATCGACGATGATACCTTCTATGTGGTTGCCATCGCGGCCGCTGCTTTTCGGGGCGGCCACAGGCTTCAGGAAATTCCCGTAACCTGTACGGACATGAGGGAAAGCCGGTTCAACCTGGTCCATGAGGGAATCTATAAGTTCGGAAATCTATTTCGGCTGTGGCTGAAACCCAGGCCCTGACAAGAATTTGGCGATGCCGAATGATTCGATGAATTTATTTCTTGACATCAGAACGAGAAAACATAATAATAAAATTTTATCGGGACGTAGCGCAGTCTGGTAGCGCACCTGAATGGGGTTCAGGGGGCCCGGAGTTCAAATCTCCGCGTCCCGACCAGAAATATAATAAAGAGGGAATCGGCTTAACTGCTGATTCTCTCTTTTTTTTGTCTGATTGGTTTTTGAGTTATCCCATAGCTACCCAACTTATCGAAAATCACAACCAGCCTTCTGACTAGAGGCGCCAGTGATTTAAAAATGAAAATTAATTAGAAAAGAACTACGCAAATGTGTTTTGCAAGAGGCTCCCCGGTACAAAACAGGGATTGACATGATTGAAAAAAAGAATCACAATCACCCTATTTATTATTAACTATCCTCCAGTTACATTCATGAAACATACCTGTATTCCAAAATTGACCAACGTTTCCGTGGGCAACCCCTTGAGACGCCGCGCCATTATCGTGGCCGGGGGACCCGAATCAGACCCTTTGTGGCCCGCAATCGAAAGAAATGCACGCGCAGCCTACGAAGCCCTGACCATTCAGGGGTACACCAATGAGGATTTATATTTTATGAGCCCTGTCGCCTTTTCAACCGGCCATGATGCTTCATCAACAGTAAGTAATCTGCAATTCGCTCTGGATTATTATAAAACCGATACCTACGATCTGGTTCTCTACATGGTGGGTAAAAGGGGGATATCAGATATTTCAGATGGATACGGGGGAAATCGTTCAAGGAGCGCAGTTAAATGCATGGCTGAATTCATTGCAGGAGAGCATCCCCGGGAAGGTGACGGTGGTTTGCGATGCCTGTGGATCAGGAAGTCTTGTCCCGCTGCTGACACCCGTTTTCGGAAAAGAGCGGATGGTTATCGCTAGTACATCTGATGCTGAATCCGCCTATTTTCTTTCTCAGGGGGATATCAGCTTTTCAAAATTTTTCTGGAGCCAGGTGGCAAACGGGGCCAATGTGAGAAATGCCTTTATCCAGAGTAAAGATGCCATTAATCCCTCCTGTCGAAATCAGAATCCACAACTGGACGATAATGGCAATGGCATCGGCAATGAAAAGGCAGATGGCAACCTGGCAAAAAACTACACCATCGGTATGGGGGTCATGCTGGGGGGAGACAATCCCATTGTCAATTCCGTTTCCCCTGCTCAGGCATTGTCCGGTGAAACCACCGCCACCATCCGGGCTGATCATGTCACCACCACCGGAAGCATCGAAAAGGTCTGGGCCGTCATTACGCCTCCCGGCTACGGCCCGGGTCTGTGCGAAACCCCTGAGGCATATCTCCCCACCGTGGTGTTGACTCATAAAGCGGATGGGGGCTACGAAGGAACCTATGACGGATTCGGCACCAGCGGCACTTACGGCGTGGCTGTTTACGCCATGGATCAAAACGGCAATGTGTCCATGCCTGTGGAAATGACCGTTACCCAGGGGGCAGGGCATGAAATTGGTGCCTCCATTGTTTCCACCGGATCAGTCGATTCCGTAAGCACCACTTCCGCCCGGTTAAATGCCGAAATCAATCCCAACGGCGCAAACACCACCTGGACCTTTGAATACGGCACCGGCACGGATTACGGATCTACGACGGAACAGAGAACAACTTTTGGTACAACAACGATTTCCCTGTCAGCTGTCATTACCGGTCTCACCCCCAATACAATTTACCATTACCGGATTACCGCAAACAACAGTTCCGGTCCCGCACTAGGTGAAGACGCTGTTCTCACCACATTACCGGTTTTTTTTGTAAGCAGAGACGACCCGTTGTGCGGAGGGAACAGCCCGTGCTACACCACCATTCAGGGAGCCGTCAATGTGGCCGCCGGCGGCGTTATCATAAAAATCGCCGGGGGAACCTATGAAGAAACAGTTGAATTGAATGCTGCCAAATGCTTGATCTTATCCGGTCAGTGGAATGCCGGATTTAGGAATCAAAATGGAGAAAAAACCGTCATCAAGGCCCCCAGGGCCACAAGGGGTACATTGACGCTTCAGAATTTAAATGTTGTGCCGTAAAAAACAGTTGTCTCGGACTATCATCCGGGAATAAGCGTTTTTTTTGGCAGAAAGCGCAAAAAAGGTTACAGAAATAGTAAGTGAAAAGGAAAAGAAGGTGGATCAGGGTGTAGACTGAGCACTCTTCTGGGAATTCCTTGCGAGACGTGTCGCCAGACGACAGGAAAAATTTTTGTAAAAAAGGAGTTGGGTCAAATACGGCAGTTTCTGCAACAAAGTGGCGCTGATTTCAATAAACAGGCAATTACTCTTGGCCACCACCGTCGCGGATCTCGGCTGATTGGCCAAAAGTGCAATTTCGCCGAAACATTCCCCGCTGCCCAGTGAAGCAATTTCCCTGTTATCGCGCTGCACTTTGCATTTGCCGCTTAAGATGATGTAAAAGCAGGTGTCCGTATCCCCCTCGTTAATGATTTCCTTTCCTTCGGGAGCATCAAAGATTCTGGCCGTCGGAAGGAGCTCTTCTATCTGCGACTTCGTAAAATTTTGAAAGAACGGGATGTTTCGTAGAAATTCGATAAACCCCTCCCCCGGAGTTTTTTTGGATTTCTTCATGCCCATCAATGTTTCTCTGAGATCATGGGCCAGTTCCAGGCACCCCTGATAACGTTCAAGGGGCATCTTATGCAACGCCTTCAGTATAATGGTTTCCAAAATTTTGGGCAAATTCGGCCGCAGGGTTAACACGGATTTCGGTTCTTCATTGATAATTTTATAGATGGTCGCAAAACTGTTTTCACCCAGGAAGGCCTTCTTGCCCGTCAAAAGCTCATAAAAAACACATCCCAACCCAAATATATCGCCCTGAGTTCCCACCCCCTGCTCACTCAGCTGCTCAGGGGACATGTAGCTGGGTGTTCCATAAATACCCAGCGCATCACTCTGTTCCGCGATTCGTGCAATACCAAAGTCGGAAATTTTCGGGGACATGGTTTTACTCAGCAGAATATTGGAGGGTTTGATGTCCCTGTGAATAACGCCTTTTTTGTGTGCATAATCCAAACCGAGGCATACATTGAACATGAGTCTGATGACTTCAGAGACAGGCAAAAGAGAACCTTCGCGGCAGAACCTGCTGAGGGTCGGCCCTTCAATGTACTCCATGGTCAGATAACAGAAATCCCTGTGCTCACCTGCATCAAAAATGGTTACGATATTGGGATGGCTGAATCTCCCGGCGGATTGTGCTTCTATGAAGAAACGTTTTCTGGCGGAAACAGAGCCCGGTTGGGAAATTTTGATGGCCACATTTCTTTCGATATATGGGTCTTTTGCGAGAAAAACAATCCCGGAACTCCCCTGCCCAAGCTTGCGGAGAAGCCGGTAGCGTCCGACAGTCGTCATGCTGCCGATGCCGCTGGATAACCTCGCCTGAGCACGATCTTCCGTCATTTTCTATTCCTCTGACAAAACAAAATGGTGTGATATTTCCACGGAACCGCAAAGCCATAGAACCGGTTTGGAAATGGGGAGAGAAAACATCTATTTCTGAAAAAGGAACTCAGCCTTGAGGGAGCCGAGTTCAATCACATCAAATTCGTTCAGTTTGGCGGACTCTTTGATTGTCTTGCCGTTAATTTTGGGTTTGGCCATTCCGCTCACATAACTCAAATAATACCCAGCCGGCCTTTTGCTGATGGTAGCAGCCATTTTTCCCACGGTAAGGCCGCTGATGACGATGTCGCAGGTGGGATTTTTACCTATCTTGGTCAATTTTTTTGAAAGTTCCACTTCCCCTTCACCCCCGGCCAGGAAAGACAAACTGCCCGACGGCTCAGGCGCTTTCGGCTGAATGATGGGTTGAGGAATATTTTTCTTCAAGAGGGATCGGTATTCTTCCGTGTCCATAATCATGGTCTGGTCCATGTCTTCCATGGGGGACTCGGGTATGGTTTCTCCCTCACGATAAGCGAAGACAAGGGTATGCTTGCCGACTAAAATGACATCCCCGTTTTTCAACCAGCAGGAAGAAACTAGTTCCTCGTTCACAAAAGTACCATTGGTACTTTTTAGATCAGTGAGCAAAAAGCCTTCCGCCATCTGGTCTATTTTCGCTTGAGACCCTGAAACCGCCAGATTATCGATGATGACGTCATTGCTGTCATGTCGTCCGATGGTTAAAGGCTTTTCCTTTTGAAAATCGTACGCTTTGATAACATTGTCTTTATATTTCAAGGTTAAAGTCGGCATCGCAAACCCCTGCCCTTAAATAGTTTTGTTTCTCAAAGGGAATTTCAACAACCACTCCATTATTCTCGAAATCATCCCCATAATTCCTGACTTTTCACGTTTAAGGGATTTTATCTTGATTACAATCACGGTAATATTATCGTCTCCTCCGCGCTCATTGGCCATTTCCACGAGCAAATGGCAGGCCTTTTCAGGGCGCTCATTCCGGACGACCTCAAGAATTTCTTCAGCGGAGACCTTATCCGTCAACCCATCGGAGCAGATAGCGAGGCGATCACCTTCAAAGACCTGGATTTCACAAATGTCGGGTTGCACGACTTCGTTTATGCCGATGGCCCGGGTCAGCATATGCTGGAACCGCCTGCCCAGCCTTCCCGCGCCGGCGGGATCCAGTGCCGCATGCTCCGCGAATACGGTATGAATCACAGACAAAAGTTCGATTTTATCATTGTGAATCAAAAATATAGGGCTATCACCCACGTTGGCGGCGACGAGCATTCCGTCTTTGAGATAAAGGGCGGAAACGGTTGATCCCATACCCTGGTAGGACAAGTTGCTCCTGGAAACATTATATACCCCCCTGTTGGTCAAAAGGATTCCGGAAAGCAACCGGTTCGCCTCTTTGGACAGGGTTTCATCGGAATCCACCAATTCTTCTACAACGGCATTTTCCGTAAATCTTGACATATAGTCCCGAATGGTATCCACCACCAGCTTGCTTGCCACTTCACCGGCCTGGTGTCCTCCCATTCCGTCGGCAACGACATAAAGGCCCATTGCGTCATTGAGGAAGAGGGCATCTTCGTTGCCCTTCCTCTTTTTGCCCACATCTGTAATGCCCGCTGATTCGATTTCCGTCATCGTTCGTGATCTGATAAGGAGACGTTGGGTGTCAATTGATCATTATGGTCCTATGCCGATTCTTTCTGCTTTGCTTTCCACTCCGCCACTGCCGCATCGATCCTCTTCCCGATTTCAAGCAAATGCATCGCCATCTGAGAGGCTCTTTGGTAGCGTTTTTTTCGATCCTTCTCACTCGGCTTTCGCTCATTTTAAGCGACCCCCTCGATTTTTGCCTGTGAGAAAGAGAGTTCATATATTTTTTCGGGCAAGCGCAGTAGTAACAATATTCTCTTTTGGAGCATGGTTAGTCCTCCTAGCAGTGTAGCTTGTACGGTCCTGCGCTCTTCTTGGATCAGAAGATTGAGATTATGAAATTGGGGAGAGCATCCGTTCTGCCGTAGGACGATTGGTCTTCATTTTAGGATTTCCAGGTACAAGGCCGGAAATGGTTTCATTGCTTTTGGCCAACTCCCGCCGGGCCATAAATTCCATTAGGGTCAGCACCTGCAGTGCAACCGTCAGTAAGAGCATGAGGGCCTTTTATTCTTTCAGGAATGCGCAGAAACAGAGGTAATGCGGGTATCTGACCCTTCTTGAAGCGGTGAAATCCCCTTTCAACCAGCCATTCATCGCGATAATACTGCGTACTTTGATTGACTGTCATTCTGTCTGCGGGCACATTGGTCACATAAATGCGCCAGCCGGCAAGAGCTTTGAATTCCTCAATTGCCGCTTCGTTTCTGTGAACCTGAACGGAAATTGTCCTGACCTCAACAGTTTTAAAGGGGCTATTCGGACCCGGTCGACCTCTGTTTACATATTTTTTCTCGAGGGTTATCGCTTCATTGACTTCAACATGGAGAAAATCGTGCAATTTTGCATTATCCACAATTTTCTGTGCCCTTGCATGAAAACAATCGGCAGTTTCATCGGTCTTGGGTTTGAGGTTGGAGACCTTGTTGATCGCTTTCTCCATACGCGCTATGAATGATTGAATTTGCCTCTTTGCATGAGCATCACTGAGGGTGATCATCCATTGTTCTTCAAACGAGTGGGTTTCCCCGTTTGGAAGAGAAGCCGCCAGGTTTCGATTAACAGCAAATCCTTTGCCCACAACGCGGACTTCTTCGTCGTCGGATTTGGGGGTGAGCTCCATTTTTCGATCCTTCTCAAGTGCTTTATCCATTATTTTTACTAAAGGAGCAATAATTTTGGGGTTCAGGGTTTTGGGATCAGGGTGTGGCTCTTTCATAATTTTCCGCATCAGTTCAATGGGCGTTCTGCTGGAAAAGGGCAGAGTTCCCGTCAACAGTTGAAACATCATTACCCCAAGAGAGAAAATATCCGACCTTCCATCGACTCTTTCTCCGGAAAACTGCTCGGGCGACATGTAAAAAGGCGTACCCTTCACAACCCCTGTCTGGGTTTGAGATGTGGATGAGATTCTGGCGATACCAAAATCCGTGATCTTCAAAGTTCCGTTTTTTAACAGCATAATGTTGGCTGGTTTGATATCTCTATGGACAATCCCTTTTTGATGCGCGTAATCCAACGCATCGGCGACGTGAAACAGATAGTCGATAGCCTTCCGAATCGGCAGTAGATCCCCTTTCTTGATAAATTTTTCGAGATTGACGCCGTCTAAATACTCCATGGCAATATAGGCCAATCCTTCCTCTTCACCGGCATCATAGATGGTCACGATATTGGCGTGGGACAGGGTTCCGGCGCTTTCTGCCTCCCTGAAAAACATGTCCTTCATCTTCTGAATTTCTTCCGGTTCGAAATCATCCGAGAATCGAAATGTCTTGATGGCGGTGGTTCGATTGATACGGGGATCCTTACCGAGATAAACCCTGCCCATGGCTCCTTTGCCGATCTCTTTTATAATTTCATATCTTCCCAGCATTTGCAGACGATCACCATGGAGGGGCAAAGAACTCGTATCGGATAAACCGCTGCCGGCGGATTTATCCCCCAACACGATGGTTTCACCGGCCTTCACCAGATTCCGTTTTCTCAGCTGAATGTCACGGTACTCGGGATCGTGTTCCTCAATGTATTCATAAACGGAGACCGCTTTGGGGAACTGACTTTTCTTCTCATAGTCCAAGGCGATGTCGTAAAGAAGCTTCTTGGCATCCTCATCTGCCGGAATACGTTGCAGTTTATCAAATGCCATATCGAGCATTCCTTCCCTGTGGAAGGTTTCAGCAAGCAGACGACTCGTTTCCGGAGAATCCTGGGTCGTCTTTCTCCCCGCGGTCTCAGGTTGATAGCGCTTGAGGACCACCACGCCCATATATCCCAGGATGAGTTGGAAAAAGGGGCAGGTGGTCGCGATGAAGAGGCCTTTCGAACTGAACATCCAGAAGCTCCCCCCCCAAATCACAAAAAGGAGAATCACACAAACGATTCCGGCAATTGGTGTTCCAAGTCCCGGCAGAAGAAAAGCAATTACGCCACCAATCACTACTATTGCCAGGGCCTCCGCATAAATACCCCACCGGGGTTGTTCTATAAATTGCTTTTGGGTGATGGTCCATAAGACATTGGCTGTAAGCTCTCCCTCCAACATGGAACCCGTCGGCGTTTGAACCGAATGGATGTCCATCGGTGAAGAAAGGTTGATCAAGACGATCTTATCTTTAAAAATGCCGTCGGGCACCTTTCTCTCAAGAACATCGACAAAAGAATATTTTTGAAATGATCCCCTGGGACCTTTAAAGTTGATGAGTATTTCCGCCGATCCATCCGTCGGAACCTGAAATTCAGCAAGTCGCAGACCTGTTTCTGAATCCTCTATTTGATCCCGGGGAGTGCCTAAATACTGAATTGCCAGTGCCAGAGCATAGGACGGCAAGACCATCTCTTTATATGAATAAAGGATCATCTCCCGCCTGCGGATGTCATCCTTATTTTCGCTTCTGACCCCTATGCCCTTTGAAGCGCCAAGAAAAGCGGCTTGCGGAAAAGATGCACGATCGGTTCGTGTTTCCAATAATCTGTCTTTGCGGATGTTTTTAAGGGCGTGTTCCGACCGTGGAATTGTTGTGCTTTTTCCTGTAAGTTCAAGTGGGTCCGATGGCCTTAAAAGTACCGGTAGAATGACCGTATTTGACTGCTGTATCACCGCCGCCAGCTTCCGGTCCCCCTCCAATTTGTTTTTCGCCCGGTTTATGGATTCCAGAAATGCGGTTTCCTTAACGCCTTTCTCCTCTGAGAAGCTCTTTTGAACAATTCCTCCAGACCCTCGAGTTCGTTTAATGCCGTGTTGATCTCCGGCATTTCAAATACAAAGTCAAGCCCGACAGCCTTGGGGTGATCCAACCCTATTTTTTCGAGACCCCGGGCGATCAAGGCCCGCGACCAGGGCCATGGCCCGATACGCTCTATGGCATGATCATCGATTTCTACAAGCACGATATCGTTTTTGCCAGGGGGAACCGGTTTCCAATTCATCATCAGATCATAAAGACCCAGATCCAGCCTGCCCGGATTCCCGACCCCGGAAAAAGAAAGGCATAAAAAAATGAGGGTGATGCCGAGTGCAAAAACGGCATTCAGGTGTGTTCGGAATATCCTCAAAATCAACGTACCCCATCTCCCTCGTCTGAATTGTGATCGATATCTTCGGAGCCGTCATACGGCGCTGGGTCGCTGAAAGGCGATTGAGATCATACGATTTTCATGCCGAATGATTCGCCAAGGGGGGTCGTCCCCATTGACCGCGAAAGAAGCGAAGCGGCTTTCAGTGGCTCGCCATGGTGCCTCGAACCTGGGCAGTGATCGCAAAAAAAGACTCCAAATCGCGTAAATTCGGTAACATAAACGGGGGATGGTGTCAATGGATATGTAGAATGAGACACTTCTTTTATCTACAAAAAAATAAAAAAGGGAGGGAAGGAAACCACAACATCGCCATCTTGCTGGAAGAAGGCCATGAGTTTCTCTCTTTGCGGGTTCAAACGGCAGAAATAAGGAAAAATAGTTGTGAAAATAATAAGTTGTCAACACTAAAAATGAAAAGGCTGTGACGGGGGTCTTTTTTATGCCTTTAGAAACACAGCGAACACAGAGAAAGCTTCATTATATATGCTTACTTCAACCGACTTTAATGTGCAAACGTGAGGGATTGAATGGCTTTTCCGCTGTGTTCTCTGTGTCTCTTTAGTAAAACATGGAGGCCGCTCTCTCACCTAACCAGAGTTCCCGCAATAATGGTTTTTTCCATCTCTTTGGTTCCCTCGTAAATCTCCAGGATTTTGGCGTCCCGATAAAGCCGCTGCACCTTGTATTCGTCTATGTAACCATACCCCCCATGCATCTGAAGGGCCATGTCCGCGCAGCGGACGGCATTTTCCGCGGAATACCACTTGGCCATGGCGATGAGCGCATGGTCTATTTTTCCCTGGTCCATCTGCCAGGCGGCTTCGTAATAGAGGTTCCTGGCGGCTTTGGTCCAGGTGGCCATTTCCGCCAGCTTGAACTGGGTATTCTGAAAGGAGGCCAGAGGGGCGCCGAACTGATTCCTTTCTTTGGTGTGGCGAACGGCTTCTTCAAGGGCGGCCCTGGCCAGGCCCACGCCCTGCGCGCAGATGTGAAGCCGGGTTCGGTTAAAAAAGGCCATGAGTTCATGGAATCCTTCCCCTTCCTTTCCCACCAGGTTTTCAAGAGGAACCCGAAGGTCGTTCAGGCTCAATTCGGCCGTATCGGAAGCACGGATCCCCATTTTACCGTGCAGCTTGTTGGATTCATACCCCTTGGTGTGGGTGGGGATAAGGATGAAACTGTGCCGACGATGCCGGGAAGGGTTGTCGGGATCCGTCATACAAAAGGTCATCATGTAGTCTGCCAGATCGCCGTTGGTGGCAAACATCTTGCTGCCGTTAATGACCCAGCTGTCGCCATCCTTGACCGCCGTGGTTACGGCGCCCGTCGGATCACTGCCCGCATCAGGTTCGGTGATGGCCGTGGCCAGCACCGCTTCGCCTTCCACCAGCTTCGGCAGCACCTCCTGTTTTTGCGCTTCGGTTCCAAACAGTATCAGCAACTCGGCGCCGAAGGTGCATGATAGAATAGCCTGCCCGATGCCTGGATCAGCCGCCCAGAATTCTTCGGTGATGAGGCAATGTTCCAGAAACCCGTAACCGGCCCCGTCATATTCTTCGGGGATAAAGACGCCCACAAAACCCAATTCGCAGGCTTTTCGCCATAGATCCTGGTCAAATGTTTCGTTCCGGTCGAATTCCTGGGCCCGGTCCGGAAATTCCCCCCGGGCAAACTCCTTTGCGGCGGTCACAATGTCCTGTTGTTCTTTATTTAAACCAAAATCCATGGGTTTCCTCCTGAAACCGATTTCATCGGGGATGATATAAAATATTCGCGCCTGAAACGGGTTCGCACCGCATGTCCGTTCCAGGCGACGATTGATGTATTGAATTATGCGCTTTTGGCTTTTTCTTTGAGCGCGTTCACAACGTTAAACAGATCATCGGCAATGCCGTAATCCGCTACCCTGAAAATGGGGGCTTTTTTGTCCTTGTTGACGGCGATCACGCAGCCGGCGCCCGTTATGCCCGCCACATGCTGAAAGGCGCCGCTGATGCCCAGGGCCAGATAGACTTTGGGTTTGACGCTTTTCCCGGAGGTGCCCACCTGGTGAAACTTGGGAAGCCAGTTCTTGTCCACCACCGGTCTGGAACAGGAGAGGGTCCCGCCCAGAAGGTCGGCCAGTTCCCGCACCGTCTCTATGTTATCCGCTTCACCGACCCCCCGACCCACCGATACCAGCAGGTCCGCCTGAGTAATGTCCACATCACCGGCAGCCGTATCTTCAAACTCCAGAAATTCCCGGCGGGGACTCGGAAGGCCCTCGGAAGATTTTCCCGAACCACATCGCCCTTTTTGTCGCCGGCGGGTTCCGCCTTGAAGGCTCCGGGCCTTACGGTCACCAGATAACCCGGGGACGGTTTGAAGGAAATCCTCGAAAACAATTTACCGCTGTACATCTGGCGAATCACCTGGGGACGCGCTTCTTCCAGAAGAATGTCGGATGCATCGGTGCTCAGTGGATAGCCGGTCCTCACGGCAAGCGCCGGGGCGTAATCCATACCCCAGGAGGTGTGGCCCATGAGGGTTAGAAAGGGTTGGTGCGCCTGCACCGTTGCCGCCAGGATGCCGACATAAAGATCTGAATTGTAGGTTTTCAGCTTTTCATCTTCAAAGACAAGGACCCGGTCGGCCCATTTTGCCAGATCATCCGCAAAATCCTCGCCCGGCCCCGCCAACAATACGGCCGTTACGTTGCAGGACATGGCCTGGGCCAGCGCGTCCGCTTTTTTCAGCATTTCAAAGGTAATTTCCCGGAGTTCCCCGTTTCGGTGTTCTGCAATCACGAATATATCGCCCATTTAAATCGTCACCCCCTTTTCTCCCATAATGCGGATAATGGTTTCTGCCACTGTGGCGGAATCTCCCTCGATCATTTCAGCGCCCTCGGTTTCAGGGGGCAGAAAAACCTCTTCGATGAGGGTTTGCGGCATCAAGTCATCGGCTAAAAATCCCAGATCGTTTAAGGGGACCACCTTCAGTTCTTTCTTTTTGGCCTTTCGAATGCCCATGATGGACACATATCTGGGTTCGTTGATGCCGGTCTGAACGGTTAAGAGGGCCGGCAACTGGATCCGGGAAACTTCATCTATGCCCCCCTCCAGCTCCACCCGGACCTTGACGGTTCCGTCTTCCGGTTCAATACCGTTGGCAATGGCCGCATGGGCCAGGCCCAACTGTTCCGCCAGCATGATTCCCACCATGCCCGTGTTGAGGTCTTCCGATTGCACCCTGGCAAAAACCAGGTCGTAATCCAGATCGGAAATGGCTTTGGCCAGAATTTTGGCGTTAAGATAACCATCCGGAACAAGATCGCCCGGATCGATTCGAATGGCCCGGTCCGCCCCCATGGCCAGTGCCCTTCTGAGCACCTCTTCATCATCTTCGTCTCCGATGGTGACGGCGGTCACTTCTCCGCCCAGGGCTTCCTGAAGCTGCACCGCCGCTTCAATGGCGTAGTTATCCCAATCGTTGATAACGTAGGCCAGGGCATCCTTTTTAATCCCTTTTCGGGTGCCGTCAATTTCCAGATCCACTTCCTGGGTGAGGGGAACCCGTTTAACGCAAACAATGATGTTCATGTATTTACCTCCTAGCCCGGACAAGCCGGAATGAATAATTAAGGTTAAAACGCCGACATGAAAAGTTCCATTAAGTCCACCACTCTGATCTTATCTTCAAGACCCGCGGTTTTGATGGCATCTTCAAAATGAATGAGACAGAACGGGCAGGCCGTAACCATCACCGTTGCCCCTGCTTCAAGGGCCATGTGTATCCTTTTTTCCGCCATGCGCATCTCTTCCTGTTCAATTTCGTGCCACAGCATCACGTCGCCGCCGCCGCAACAGAAACTGCGGTCCCTGTTGCGTTCCATCTCCACCAACCGAAGCCCCGGAATGGAGGTGAGCAGTCGTCTGGGTTCTTCGTAAATGCCGCTGTGTCTGCCCAGGTAACAGGGATCATGGTAAGTATAGAGATCGTTGCTATCCACGGATTTATTGGGCCGTAAATGACCCGTTTCCACCAGGGACAGAAAAAACTGCGCATAGTGGAAAACCGTATAGTTGGTGGGATAATCTTTTTTAAGCGCGTTGTACGCATGGGGATCCGTGGTGACGATCCACTTGAAATCGATGCTTGAAAGGGTCTCCGTGTTTTCCTCCACCAGCATCTGAAACAATCCCTCTTCGCCCATGCGCCGCACCTGGTGACCCGTATCCTTTTCCAGTTTTCCGAGAATGCCGAAGTCCATGCCCGCAAGATTGAATCCCCTGCAAATGGCGGCGGCGATTTTCTGGGATTGGGGATCGAAGGAGGCGTACCCGTCCACATAGTACAGAATATCCACGCTGTCTCCCTCTTTCAGGATTTTCACATCGGGGACTTCCTGTTCCTTTATCCAGTCAGCCCGTTTGGCGGCGGGTTTGCCGAAGGGGTTGCCCGTTTTTTCCACATACATGAGAATCTGGTTGAAGGTGGTGGGGTTCTGGGACGTCTCCAGCACATGCCGCCGCATATCGATAATTTTATTGATATATTCGATGAATACGGGACATTCTTCCTCGCAGGCGCCGCAGGTGGTGCAGGACCATAGTTCATCCAGTCCGATGATGCCTCCCACCATGGGCACTTCCGCCGCTTCAGGTTTGCTCTGCCCAAGGAAGGGCAGAATAGGGTATTTTTCATAGGCATGGTCCCTGAGTTTGATGGTAAGCTGCTTGGGAGAAAGGGGCCTTCCAATGGCGTTGGCCGGACAGTTGTCCGTACAGCGGCCGCATTCCGTACAGGTGTAGAGATCGAGAATGTGTTTCCAGGTGAAATCCTCGACTTTTTCAACCCCCAGACTATCCAGTTCAAAGATGTCATCCACACCGTATTTGGCCGGTTTGATCTCGCCTTTTTTGAGTTTTCTGAAGAAAACATTGGGAAGGGCCGTGATGATGTGAAAGTGTTTGGACAGGGGGAGCAGGTTCAAGAAAAGAAAGAAGGCCATGATATGAAGCCAGTAGGTGACGAAAAGGATCACGGATAGGGCGCCGGGGTGACTGGTCGGGAGAAAAAGCGTTGCCAACCATGCCGCCGGAAGCCATCCCCGTGCTTCACCGGTGAGCAAAATCCCGCTTCCTTCAAAGAACATATCCGTAATCATGAGAAAACTGATGAGCCCCAGCACCAGATAAGCTTCAACGATGTGACTTCCTTCGTATCGCTTGGGTTTGACAATGGCCCGTCTAAGAATGGCCCATGTGCAGGCAACCAGAACGATTAACTCAAAAATATCCTTCATGGAGTTGTAAAATGCGCCGAAGGGACTGTGCATGAAGGGCCGAAAAATGGGGATTCCCAAACCTTCGGTTACCAGGTCCAGGGACCTTAACCCCAAGACCATAAACCCCCAGAATATCATGATGTGAATGACACCCGCCGACGGGTATCGGGGTTGCCGTTTTTGAATGAATCCGTAATCGATCAGCCCCAGGAAGCGCTCTTTCCAGTTTGAAAAGCGAGGATCTTGCTGGCTGACCAGAAGGAGATGGATACGGGTTCGGATAATGAAGGCAAATATTGTCAGGGCCGCAATGGCGATGACCCACGCAGCGACATAACCGAGAATTCCAAAGTCTCCCTGGACCGCAAGTGAAGGAAAAGTTAGCATTGTGTTTGCTCCTTTATAAGAAAATGCCTTTCGTAAAAATTTCCAGAAAATAATCCGCCAGTTCGCCGGACTTTACCGGACCATCCTTGTCATACCACTTGATGGTGTAGTGAACCATGCCGAAAAAGGCAAAGGCTGCCACTGCCGGGGGAATGGGTTTCATTCGGCCCTCATCGGCCAACGCCTTCAAAATGGATTGAACAAGATGCACATAACGTCGTTCCTTTTTGATAAGCATCCCGCGGTAATCCTTCCCCAGATTGCCCTGTTCGTTTACCAGCAACACAAGACGATCCAGATCTCCGGTATAGTAGTGGGTGTAAAAACTGAGAACCTGGTCGAGTTTCCCGTGGGGCGACAAATCGGTTTTGCATATTACTTCCAGTGTGCCCAGCGCATCGTCCATGGCATCGTTGATCAGGGTGAACAGAATATCCTCCTTACTGTCAAAATAATGGTAAAGGGAGGATTGGTTCATGCCGAGTTCCCTGGCGATTTCCCGCATGGAGGTATTATGATACCCCTTTTGGGCAAATAGCCGGGTAACAACACTATGAATTTCTTTAATTTTATCAGTTTTTTTGCTCATTTTTATAAAATTCCAACAAACGTTTGATTGGCTTTTATCAAATGAAAATTCTATTGTCAACTTTTTTTTGAAGGAAATGTTTTGATTGAGACCCCCATTTGAACTTCACATCCATGATGAGGCATGATAGTTATAAATGCTTATGTTTGATGTTCAATCAATGACGCATGGGAAGGAGAAATT
The DNA here is from genome assembly GCA_963664475.2 of Desulfatiglandales bacterium. Classification (GTDB taxonomy): domain Bacteria; phylum Desulfobacterota; class DSM-4660; order Desulfatiglandales; family Desulfatiglandaceae; genus NaphS2. Next base: position 5,619 of record CAXXXE010000001.1, on the reverse strand, counting down.
TATGAAAAAATTCATTCTGAAGATCATCAACCTTTTACTCGGGGTTCTTCTGATCAACCAGGTCCTTGTGGGGCTTTTGCACCATATGTTGCCCCACAGGGTATTCGAAGTTATGCACGAAGGAGGCGGTATCGTTTTTGCCATCGTGGCGGTGCTGCACGTAATCCTGAACTGGAACTGGGTCAGGGCGAATTTTTTCAGAAAACCGTCGGCCCCCAAGAAATAACCGGCTTTCCGGTAAGAAAAAAGCGTGTTTTTCTAACGGGATTTTTTGCCAAAGGCCTGTTTTGCCAACGCCCGCTTTCTGAGCCTGAAAGTGTTATCCTGCTTTTCCCTTTCAACGACTGTTTGAAGCAGTTTAAACATTTTCATCTGTTGGGATTCGTCCCGGTAAAAAGCATTCCAGGCATAATGGAACAGTTCCTGCAATTTCTCGGCGGACATGTGCTTGGGGTGATAGACCACCCGATCCGCTGAATAATCATTCCAGTTATCAGAAAAAATTCGGTTTTGCTTTTTCAGATCATTAAACGCCCGGGTGTGGGGAAAAGGGGTCAGGACGGTAAACTCCGCCAGGTCCAGCTCAATCTCGAGGAGGAAGTCGATCAATTTTCGGATATAATCCTCCGTGTGATGATCCAGCCCCAGAAGAATGGTCCCTTCCACCAAAATGCCATGATCGTGGTACCGCCTGATGCGGTCCCTGATGTAGTCGGAAGTGTCAAAAACCGCCTGATACACGTACCAGGCGCCGGCTTGCGCCGCCAGATCCAGAACTTCCGGTTTATCCTCGATGGGGTGGCTGCACCATTTCTTTTTGAGGGGGATCATTTCCCGGAAAAGGTCCAGCTCCCATTGGGTGTCCTGGGCCAGTGAATTGTCCACAATGAACAGGCGGTTGTTGTCGATGCTTTCCATTTCGGCGATGGCCTTGTCAATGGGGCGGGGTCTGAACGCGCGCCCCCCCAGATAGGCTACGGCACAGGGGTAGCAATGGAAGCGACACCCTCGCGACGCATGGACCAGATCCACCATCTGAACCCCTTTGTAATTGTAGAGATCCCGTTTCAGGAGATCCCGCCGGGCGGTTCCACCCGGTTGATGGGGGGACGATCATCAAGATAGTCATAGACCGGCTGCAGCCGGTTTCGTTCAAAGTCCAAAAAAACCTTTTCCATGCGGCCTTCCGCTTCTCCCAGGAACACCGCGTCCCCGTGAACCCGGGTTTCTTCAGCATGCAGCATGGCAGCGATACCGCCGAAGATGACTTTAACGCCTTTTTTACGGTAGGTATCGGCAATTTCCCATCCCCTTTTCACCTGAATGGTCAGCATCATGCTGATGCCCACAAAATCCACCGGGTCGTCAAAGGGAATTGCTTCAAGGTTTTCATCGATAAATTCAACTTCCACATGATCGGGAAGGGCAGCGGCAAAAACAACGGGTCCGTGGGGCGGCAAATGAAACTCGGTTTGTTGGTCAAGTTTTTCCCATTTCGGGTAGATCAATGTAAATTTCATTAAAACATCCTGTCAAGGGCGGATCATTCTTTGCCGGTATGGATCTGTTCCGCACTGATCAACCGCAGGGTCAGGCGATAGTGGGCTGGACCCCGTGCCGTCAGCGTTAATTTTTCCGGAAAAGATTTTCCCGCATTCCCAATGCCCTTGGGGTTCAAAGGGGCTGAAACCGTACGGGTCAATCGTTCATTTTCGTATTGGCGGATTTCAAACAGGTGATCCGGACGAACCATTACGTCAACCATCGCGCTGCCCGAAACCCGGTAGCGGCACACGTCACATCCCTCGTCGATAAAGCCCACACCAATGGAATCGCCATGGGGTTTAAAAAATATCAACCGGATATCTGCCATTAACCCTTTGGCGAATTCCCGGGAGTCAAAGGGCGCAACGCCCCGATTGATGGTTAATGTTCCGTCATAAAGGCCATCAAAAAGAACCAGACCCTCGATGGTCATCATAACGGCATGAATCCGTTCCGGATTGGACGACAACTCGGTAACACCGATCAACCGCGCCTCCCGTCCTCCCCCCAGCTCCGCCTCGATGCCATGGACGAACTGCCATTTTCCCCCGGGAAATACGTTTTCGCAACGCATCAGCGTTTCCGCAACCCGGGAACCGTCCAAGGACTTGATCTCCGGCATGCCCCCGCAGGCTGTCAGAAGCAGGATTCCCATAAAAAGGAAAATCCGGCTTTGGCCTTTTTTTCTTGTGGCTGGCGTTTTCACATAACGTTCCTATGGGATGGATTCAAAGAGGATGTCCGCCAGGCCTTGATTGATGTTGACATCTTGAAATATGATCTTGGTAAAAGAATTTGTTCCTTCATATATGGTTACGGATTCGATGACGCCTGGCCGGTTGGAAAGCAGAATTTCAATTTTCTGAATAATTTTTAAAAACGCCTTGTTTTTCGGCCTCATTACGATTTTATGGTTCCCCGTAAGCGTTGCGACATAATTGGGGTTATCGGAAAATTGTCCCTTCAGCCACAGCGCAATTTCTTCAAGCACCATTTCCATGGCTTGAAGTCCGGGACCGGCGTCTTCCTTAAACCCGTTTTCGGTTCCAATGAATCGGCGGATTTTTCCATTATGCATCAACAGAATGCTCTTGATGGGAGAAAAGTACTCCCATCTAAGAGACCCGGGCGCCGAAAAATAGAAGGCGCCCTTGGATATCAATGGCCTTATCAAAATTTCAAGGTGTTTTTCCTGAACAAACTGAGCACTGATGGTTTGGATGTTGCCCGCTTCCTTCCGGATTTGATCCCAATCCCCGGCCTGGGCCCAGGGAATCGCCATGAAAAAGGAGACTGCCAGTATGAACGGCCATATCTTATGTTTTTCCATATCAAACCATCCCGCCATTGACGGAAATTACCTGGCCGGTCACATAGGATGCATCCTCGGAACAGAGGAACCGCACCACGGCGGCCACCTCTTCGGGCCGACCCACCCGGGCCATGGGAATCAGATTTTTGATCTGCCCCTTTGGGATATCTTCGATCATTTCCGTTTGAATCAACCCCGGCGCCACCACGTTGACCCTGACACCCAGGCGTGCCACTTCGGCGGCGATGGCGCGGCTGGCGCCGATGAGCCCGGCCTTGGCCGCTGAATAGTTGGCCTGTCCCCGGTGTCCCACGATTCCCGACACGGACGATATACTCACGATGCTGCCCCGTTTGTGGGCCACCATATTTTCAAGAACAGGCCGGGTGACATTGTAAAATCCTTTCAGGTGGGTGTTGATGACGCTGTCCCATTCATCCTCCGTCATGAAAACAAAGAGTCCGTCCGAGGTAATGCCGGCATTGTTGACCAGAATCTGAATGCGGCCGTGCCGACGGATAATATCTTGAATGGCTTCCCGGGTTTCTTTGGCGCTGGAAACGTCAAATCGGCTGATTTCGCCTTTCCCCCCTCGGGATTCGACCATTTCAAGGGTTTCTTCCGCAGCTTTTAAATTGGAATGAAAATTGATTACCACACCGTATTTTTGGTCTGCCAGTTCGAGGCATATGGCGCGTCCGATACCCCGGCTCCCCCCCGTTACCACCGCAACGCCTTTGTCATTTTTGTCCATCACCAAACCCTCTTCAATATAACGACAGGAATTTATGGGTAGAAAAACTTAAAACTTAAAACCCCGGTTATTCGTTATCCGATTGCACCACCTGCAGCTTTATTTCAGCGACGATTTTATCTCCCATGCGCGTTGTTCCCATGATTTCGCTGTAATGGTCAAGCTGGAACGCTTTTTTGATCTCCGTTATGATGCGATGGTTCACCGGGATATGATCCCAGTGGAAAACCGATTCCTTGATTCCCACAATCCATCCGGTTCCATCCCGGTCATTTCCCTTTTTTTGACGTTCCGTCCATCCGATGCATACCCCCGCGGTCTGCGCCACCAGTTCCACCAGAACAAGGGGATTGACGGCGCCATTTTCAATCATGGGCCAGGCTTCGGTGATGGTGGATGCTGTAACGGCCATGCGTTCATCCACGGAAAGGATTTCATCAATGAGCTTCATGCGGTTTCGGTGGGGAATGAACCGCTCCACATCATCAATCGGCAATGGGTTATCCTCCTAACCTATTAAAATCATACAGTATTATGTTTTCGAAATTGACATTGACCGCAACAGAGGATCATGATATTTTAAAGAGTTTTTTTACGATACTTTGCCGCTTCTGTAAAGCGGCAATCCCATATTTTTAATTTCGGGCTGAAAGGCGGACCTTTTACGGGAAAAAATTTATGCATAACCTGATTGATGAACTGCGAATTAAAATAATCGACACCCTGAAGCTCGAAGATGTTTTACCGGAAGATATCGGCGAAGAAGATCAACTGGTGGGCGGAGATCTGGGACTGGATTCCATTGATGTGCTGGAACTGGTCATCATGATTGAAAAGGATTACGGTCTGAAAATAGACAACAAAGAGTTGGGGGCCCGTGTTTTCGCCAGCGTGAAAGCCCTTGCCGCCTATATTCAAGAAAATAGACCGGCAGGAACCTGATTGACGGACATTCGTGTCATAATTACCGGCATGGGGCTGATCACGCCCCGTGGCAATGGGTGTGGCCCAAAACTGGGGTGCATTGAAGAGGCATGAAACCGGCATCGGAAATCTCACCCTCTTTCCCACAGCGGCGGATTTGTCTTTTCCCGTGGGAGAAGTCAGCGGATTGAGGTGTCCCCCGGAGGGGCCGCCCAGAACGCACCGGATGGCCCTCATTGCGGCAAACGAGGCCATGGACGGTTGTGATGGCCCGCCGGACGCCATTGTCATGGGCAGCACCACGGGCGGGATGAGTCGAACCGAAAACCTGTTGAAAGGGAAGCAGTCGGACCCATTGCGGTTTTCATACCATGGCGCCGGGTCCGTCGCCGAGCACCTCGCCCTGAAACTGAACTGCAAAGGACCTGTGATCACGGTTTCAACGGCCTGTTCATCGGGCGCAGCGGCCATTGCCATCGCCGCGGCCCTGTTAAAAAGCGGCCGGTTCAAACGGGTACTTGCGGGGGGGGCCGAATCTTTGTGCCGCCTTACCTATTTTGGCTTTCACTCCCTGCAATTGATCGATCCCCGGGGGGCCCGCCCCCTGGACCGGGACCGGCGGGGACTCACCGTTTCAGAGGGCGCCGGGATGCTGCTCCTGGAAGGATGGGACATGTCGGTGGAAAATCGCATCATCGACCCGACGCCATAGAGGTTTTGGGGGCGGGCCTTACGTGCGACGCCTATCATCCCGCCTCTCCGGACCCCGAGGGCCTGGGCGCACTGGGCGCCATGGAAGGGGCCCTGGGCGATGCGGGCATGACCCCATCGGACATTGATTATGTCAACTTCATGGCACCGGCACCATCGATAATGATGTGCCGAAGCCAAGGCCTTCAATGGTCTGTTTGATCAACAGGGGCCCCTTGTTTCGTCGGTGAAGGGAACCTTTGGCCACAGTCTCTCGGCGGCGGGCGCCATTGAAGCGGTCATTGCCGTCAAGTGTATTGAAGAAGGCGTTGCGCCCGCCGGTGTGGGATGCCGCGAACCCGACCCCCGGTTAAAAATGAACCCGGTAAGGGAA